>NZ_AP025476.1:0-2400000 GCF_024347415.1 Vibrio crassostreae | reverse complement strand
AGCAGAATCAGCCTGCATATGTCGTAGAAGTTGCCGCCTATATTGCACAATTGAAAGGCTTGTCAATGAAAGAGGTTGCTGAACAAACGACCAAAAATTACCAGAAACTTTTTTTGCGATAAAAATCTAACTAAGCAAATAAAAGGGAGCGAAAGCTCCCTTTTTGTGTTTTTGATCACCAAAAATGCGTTTTTTTTTAATGTTTACGAATTATGTTGAACTTGAGAGCGCTAATTATAACATTTGTAATTTTGTTACTAAAAATAACATTAGCTCCTATTTTATTTACCCAGTAAAATAATAGGGCTCTTGAAAAATACCCATGTATTTCAATGAATTAAGCAGTTGTAAAGCATTGCATTTTCTAGATTTGACATGTGATCCAAGACGTGTTTTGAAACTAAATTTCGTAAGTGACTAGAAAGTTAGTTCCCCATCAATATATATTTAGCGGCAGAAAATATAATGCAATACATGGTTACATTTTCGCAGGGTGCTAACATATAGGCTACGGGGGTGTGCCGTTAGAACCCATATAATTATTTTATCTTTATCAGGAGCATAAACATGTTTAAGAACCTTTTTGCTAGCCTGCAGAAAGTTGGTAAGTCTCTGATGCTTCCAGTATCAGTTTTACCAGTTGCGGGTATTTTGCTAGGTGTCGGTGCAGCAGATCTTCCTTTCATTCCAGAAATCGTTTCAAACTTAATGGAACAAGCTGGTGGTTCAGTATTTGGTCAAATGGCACTACTGTTCGCAGTAGGTGTTGCACTTGGCTTTACTAACAACGATGGTGTGGCTGGTCTAGCTGCTATCGTTGGTTACGGCATCATGACTGCTACACTTGGCGTAATGGCTGGTGTAATGGGCGTTGATAAAATCGATACTGGTGTACTAGGTGGTATCCTAGTCGGTGGTGTTGCTGCTTGGGCATTCAACCGTTTCTTCCGTATTCAACTACCAGAGTACCTTGGCTTCTTCGCTGGTAAGCGTGCTGTGCCAATCATCACAGGTTTCTCTGCGATTGGTCTAGCAATCCTACTATCTGTAGTATGGCCACCAGTTGGCGGCGCTATCTCTGCGTTCTCTGATTGGGCTGCTCACCAAAACCCACAAGTGGCGTTTGGTATCTACGGTATCGTTGAGCGTTCTCTAATTCCATTTGGTCTTCACCACGTTTGGAACGTACCTTTCTTCTTTGAAGCTGGTACTTGTGTAAACGCTGCTGGCGAAACTCAAAACGGTGTTCTTACTTGTTACCTAGTTGCTGATGACGCATCTCGTGCAGCGGGCAATGGCTTCGGTCAGCTAGCTGGTGGTTACATGTTCAAGATGTTCGGTCTACCTGCTGCTGCAATCGCGATTGCACACTCAGCTAAGCCTGAAAACCGCGCTAAAGTAATGGGCATCATGGCTTCTGCTGCGTTGACTTCATTCCTAACGGGTATCACTGAACCAATCGAATTCTCTTTCCTATTCGTTGCTCCAGTACTGTACGCAATCCACGCTCTACTAGCTGGTTCTGCATACGTTCTTGCGAACACTCTAGGTTTTGTTCACGGTACATCTTTCTCACACGGTCTAATCGACTTCCTAGTTCTATCTGGCAACGCGTCTAAGATGGGCCTAATGGTTGTATGTGGTATTGCTTACGCTGCAATTTACTACATCGTATTCCGCACTGTGATTAAAGCTCTAGACCTTAAAACTCCAGGCCGTGAAGACGAGACTGAAGAAGAGTCAGTTGCGACTGGTTCTGAACTTGCTGGTGAGCTAGTTGCTGCGTTCGGTGGCAAAGCGAACATCACTGGTCTTGACGCTTGTATTACTCGTCTACGTGTTGCAGTAGCTGATACAGCTCTTGTTGACCAAGACAAACTGAAGAAACTAGGCGCTGCAGGTGTTGTTGTAGTTGCTGGTGGCGTACAAGCTATCTTCGGTACTAAGTCTGACAACCTTAAGACAGACATGGATGAGTGGATCCGTAACAACGGTTAATTCACTGATTCAATAAATTGAAAGGAGGCCGAAAGGCCTCCTTTTTTATTTTCAGCTCTATGAAAGACCTATTATGCTTAATTTCCATTAACTCAGATACTTATCATTCAACTCGATCAGTTGATGGTTGCTCTTAAATTTTTCGTGTCTTTTATCTTTTACCTAGCGATGACACCTTTCGTTATTATTCCAGTAAACTACCGCTTTTAAACACAGTCTGAGAATATTATGAAACATCGTTACTTGATCGGCCTTATGTGCTGCAGCGGAGCCTCGTTTGCTCACGCTTCTGAAGCTCCAGCTTTGGAAGTTGGACTTGCCATTGACCAAGACCTGAGTGTCGTTGTGGAATTTGATCAGAAATACCGTGCTACGATCGGTAATGACGGCGCTGCATTTGACTACATTTGGAAGCGTGGTCAGTTCGAGACTGAAGCTCCATTGAGTTGGTACGTCGGTGCGGGTGCTTGGGCTGAATGGAATGACGACTTTGGCTTACGCTTGCCGTTAGGCGTAAAAGTGAACTTCTACGAAGGTTGGAATGCTTACGCACAAGTGCACCCTGAGATCGATATGTATAAAGGTGTTGAGTTGCAAGTAGGTGGCGCTTTAGGTGTTACCTACAAGTTCTAATCTGAACCGAAACCGTTTTAATAATGAAAAAAAACCAGCACTTAGCTGGTTTTTTCATTTGGGCCGATCTTATATTTTTGCTTCATTGAGCCGCTTAGAAAGTAAAACTGAGTCCGATATTGGCTTGGAATTGGTTCATCCAGTCGGTATCAAAGCGAATAATGCACTCTTGTCCATTGCTTGGGATGTTACACACGCCAGTTGTGTCGTTATCCACGACGGTACCTAACCAACGTACTTGTGTGTTCAACGCTAATCGATCACTAAATTTGTACTCTAAGCCACCAAAGATTGAGGTTGAGAACCCATACTTATCTTTTGCCCAGTCTACATCGACGTAAGAAGCCCCAAGACCTAACCCTAGATAACCCGACAACACGGGGGAGGCCGGGTAGTAGATGCTACTTTGAAAGTGTAGGTATTGGATGGAGGAGCTTAGGTTGAGTGTTTCTAATTCCGAGCTCTGATTGGAATAGAAGAAGCCGATGCGTCCTTTTTCAAGTGGCGTTTCAATTGCAAAGGTGTAGTTTTCAGAGCCTTTCATGTCATAGGTTTTACCGTCCTGGTCTTCGACACTGCCACCGCCGGTATAACCCACCATCGGAGTAATGATGATCTCCGGCGAAGCATGTGCGCTTGAAACGGAGAGAAACGCAATCAGTGCCATCATATTTGCTTTGTTATTCATGAGTATATCCTTATCCATACACTTACTAATTGTGATGGTTACATCAATATTGTGCGACTAATTTCGACGATTCTTGAAGATACTTCACACACCTGATAGTACTTAAATAGAGACTCGACAAATTAATAATAAGCCAGAGGTGTCTATGGACCATAATCTGAAAAATGCCCTACAAATAACAGCGTTTATCTACACAGTCATTCTTTCATTTGGCTTTATTGCGATTGGTAGTTAATACCTTCCAATTCGAGGCTGAGTTTTTATACTCAGGGAATAATGAATAGTGGGATTATAACCAATATTGATACAGCAATAGACTTAGACTATTACGCTAAGTTTATTGCTGGAAAAACAGCACTGGTCGCTCAAGGTGGCGGACAGAGAAGTATTTTTACTTCTGGAGTGCTGGATGCCTTTCTTCTTTCTAATTTTGACCCCTTCGACGAATTTTTTGGCACCTCAGCAGGCGCTCTTAATTTATGTGCTTATCTGTGCCGCGATAAAGGCCTTGGTCGTTCTTTCGTTCTCGACCTCACTACCGCACCGGAGTTCTTTAATCTCTTTTCCTATATACGCCACAGAAAGAACCTTGGATTAGAGTGGGCCTTAGAACAAATCATGGCTTATCCATACAAACTCGATCTGGATTTGGGACGACAAACGCTAGGTGATCGCCACTTCTATGCGGCTGTAACGGATTCTAAAGATCTGCGAGATCACTACTTTCCGTTATTGGGCGAAGATTGGTATAAGGTGATGATTGCGACCTGCGCCATTCCTCGTTTGTACAATGATGAAATTTATATTGGTGACAGTGCTTATGTGGACGGTGGCGTATCAGCATGCATACCGGTTCAAGAAGCATGGCGCAGGCAAGCTCGTTCCATTGTTGTGATTCGTACTGAACCCGTGCTAGAGGATGAACATGTGGGTTTGGCTGAAGCTCAGGCGACTAAGTCTTCAATTAAAGCACCTAAGGCAATATCTGCCGAAGAATTGGAATGGTTCCGCGAATCTTTTGACAGTGTTCAAGGTCATTGGCAACAGAAAGTGGAACAGTGGAAAACCGACTGGACCTCTTTCTTCCAACAACAAATTATGCGATCAAAAGAGCAGAAGCGTGACCGTGGGCATTTGGACCTGCTGAACGGTGGTCGCTGGCTATTTGGAGCGGATGATATTTATCGTTTGAGTCATTTAATTGGGGATAAGTTTGATTCAGGCTTAGCTGATATGTTGATGGTGCACTACCAGACTTATTCATTAACTCAGGACTTTTTGAATTCGCCACCGGACGATGCGTTTGTGGTGCAAATAGCGCCAAGTCAGCCGCTAAAATCGAGTTCATTAATGAGTGACAAAGAAGATCTGTTGCACGATTACGAATTGGGCTTAGAAGCCGGTTACCGATTTGTAGAAACCTACACTTCAACGGAAAACGCTCGCAATTCACACATGCCACAGTTGGCCACCATTGCTGCTGACAAGTGATTTTCGAAGTTGCTGAGTTAGAATGCGGTGAGCTCGTTATGTTGTTTAAGCAGATCGTTAGTTAGTCGTGTTCTGAAATGAAAAAGGGTTATTGAACTTAGTTCGATAACCCTTTTTTGCTTTTGAGATTAGGTAAATCGTTTCGCCTTACGGCCACACACTAAGTGACAGGCAAGATTCTCATACAGTTGGTTGAGCCTGCTACATCCATGATATCACCTTGAGTGACGATCACTAGGTCGCCAAACTTAAGGTGTCCTTTCTCCTTCAGGCAAGTGAGTGTTGATAGCGCAATATCAAAGCTGTCTTTGGCTTCTGTCTCAAAGTAAATAGGTGTAACACCTCGGTACAAGGTACAGCGATTGAGCGTTCCTTCGTTACGAGACAGCGCGTAGATAGGCATGTCAGCACTTAAGCGAGACATCATCAACGCAGTACGGCCAGATTCGGTGAGAGTGACTACACCTTTAATGCCTTCCATATGGTTTGCCGAATAGATGGTTGCCATAGAAACGGTTTCTTCAGCGGTAACAAAGGTGCGGTCAATACGGTAATTCGATTGGTTAACCCCCGCCATCTTCTCAGCTCCAATACACACTTCTGCCATGGATTTTACGGTTTCGACTGGGTAATCACCTGCAGCGGTCTCACCTGAAAGCATCACTGCGTCGGTGCCATCCAGTACGGCATTAGCAACGTCCATCACTTCGGCACGGGTTGGCATTGGCGCAGAGATCATCGATTCCATCATCTGAGTTGCGGTGATCACTGTTCGATTAAGCGCTCTGGCACGGCGTATAAGCTGTTTTTGTACACCGACCAACTCAGGGTCACCAATTTCCACTCCGAGGTCACCACGAGCCACCATGACCACATCTGAGGCCATTATGATGTCATCCATGTTCTCAACAGTGGCGACTGTCTCTGCTCGCTCCACTTTTGCGACGAGGTGAGCTTCTAAGCCGGCTTCTCGTGCAAGTTGACGAGCGTAGTGCATGTCTTCACCATTACGTGGGAAAGATACGGCTAGGTAATCCACTTTGATTTGTGCGGCGGTGACGATGTCGCGCTTGTCTTTCTCTGTTAGCGCTTCTGCGGAAAGGCCCCCGCCTTTTTTGTTGATGCCTTTGTTATTTGAGAGTGGGCCGCCAATGATGACTTCGGTGTGAACACGGCAACCTTCGACCTTGGTTACTTTGAGTTGAACACGACCATCGTCAAGCAACAAGATATCGCCGGCGGATACGTCGTTAGGCAGTTCTTTGTAATCAAGGCCAACGGCTTCTTGATTGCCTTCGCCTAAACCTAGGCTGCTATCGAGAGTGAACAGGTCGCCTACGGCAAGTTGGATTTTGCCATCTTTGAATGTCGACACACGAATCTTGGGACCTTGTAAGTCTCCGAGAATGGCGATTTGAGTGCCGTGTCTTTTTGCTATTGCTCTGACTTTTTCTGCGCGTTGTATATGGTCGTCGCTGGTGCCGTGAGAGAAGTTCATACGGACGATATTGGCACCTGCTTTGATAATTTCTTCAAGCACGTTACCTTTATCTGTTGAAGGGCCAAGCGTTGTGACGATTTTCGTTTTTCTTAATTCGGCTGTCATGAATACTCCTAGAGTGAGACCAAGTAATCTTTTACAAGACTGAATTAAGTATATGCATTAATTGATAATTTATTGGGAGCTAGGAAGATATTTCTGTATTTACTGATATTTATTGTATTTAGCACTCAAGCGCGATGTTTTTTTATGAAAATTAAGTCTCGATTTATCGATGTGGGTGTTAATTTTCCTCGAACAATTTGACTCGATACACAAAGATTCATGTATATACGTGATACTGGTCACGGCGATATACCAAGTGACTTCACAATTACTTCGCAAAGTAAAAAAATTACCTTGTTGATGATTTCTGGAGCGTAAAATGTACATGGCTCAACCGGGCCATATTGATCATATCAAACAGGTCAATGCTGGTCGTGTATATAAACTAATTGACCTTAAAGGTCCTATTTCTCGTATCGATCTGTCCAAGCAAAGTGAGTTGGCTCCGGCGAGTATTACTAAAATTACCCGTGAACTCATTGAAGCTCACCTTATTCACGAGACCACGGTTCAAGAAGCCACGACTCGTGGACGTCCTGCTGTCGGTCTACAAACCAATAACGAAGGTTGGCAATTTTTGTCGATGCGTCTTGGTCGCGGATACTTGACGATCGCGCTCCATGAATTGGGCGGCGACGTGCTTATCGATACCAAAATTGATATTCACGAACGTGATCAAGATGATGTGCTGGCGCGTCTTCTTCATGAAATCGATGAGTTCTTCCAAACCTATGCTGAGCAACTCGACAGGGTGACGAGTATCGCTATCACACTGCCAGGCCTTGTGAATTCAGAGCAGGGTATTGTGTTGCAAATGCCGCACTACAACGTTGAAAACTTAGCGTTAGGGCCGGAGATCTACAAAGAAACCGGTCTGCCAGTTTTTATTGCCAATGATACCCGAGCATGGGCATTAGCAGAGAAGCTGTTTGGTAACTCACAAGATAACGACAACTCTGTTCTTATCTCGATTCACCACGGTTTAGGTGCCGGGATCATTCTCGATGGTCGCGTTCTGCAAGGTCGCCACGGTAACATCGGTGAGTTGGGGCATATCCAGATCGATAAAGAAGGCAAGCTTTGCCACTGTGGTAATCGAGGCTGTTTAGAAACGGTCGCGAGTTCTCAGGCGATCCGTGAGCAAGTCAAAGAGCGACTGGCAAATGGTGAAGAATCAACGCTAACTGTGTTTGAAGACGTCACTATTGAACAGATCTGCGCTGCCGCTGCTGATGGTGACCCATTGGCTGTCGAAGTGATTGAGCAGTTAGGCCGTTACTTAGGCTCTGCGATTGCGATTGTGATTAACCTATTCAACCCAGAGAAAATCTTGGTGGGGGGTGTTATCAATCAGGCGAAGAGCGTGTTATACCCAGCGATTCAAAAGTGCATCGAAGAGCAGAGCCTATCGGTTTACCATAAAGACTTAGAGCTGGTGGAATCTCGTTTTTATAAGCAGGCAACCATGCCAGGTGCTGCTCTCATCAAGCAGGCTTTATATGATGGTCAACTGCTAATGAAAGTGATTGAAGGCTAACTCTTTTTCTCTTCTTTAAGCCTTACCCCGAACCTTTCCATGTACTTAAGCTTTGTATAACATCATTTGTTGTACTTAGTTTAAGCATTCTGTGCATTAGCGCTTTGCTTTAACCTATTGAAGTAGGCTATTGTAGCCACAGTTATTATTTGTCACTAAGGTGTTGTATGTCTGGCGTTTTAAATTCGGTTGATCAGAGAACCAAGCTAGTCGGTGAAAACCGTCTGGAACTCTTATTATTCAGCTTAAATAGTCGTCAACTATTTGCGATTAACGTATTTAAAGTGAAAGAAGTCCTAAAAGTGCCAGTACTCACTCGCTTACCGGGCTCTCACCATCATATTACGGGTGTTGCTTCTCTACGTGGTGAATCGGTACCTGTGATTGATCTGCGAAGTGCGATTGGCTTTCCGCCATCTCGTGCGGAATCTCAAGAGAGTAACCTGATCATTACTGAATACAACCGAACCGTACAAGGTTTCTTGGTTGGGCAAGTTCGTAATATCGTCAATACGACATGGACAGAAATCCAGCCGCCGCCAAAGACAACAGGCCGCGCAAACTACCTAACCGCTATCACGCATATTCAAGAAGAAGAGCAGCACAAGATCGTCGAGATCATCGATGTGGAGAAAGTGTTGGCTGAGATCATTGATTACGATGTATCGATCTCTGAAGGTGTGTTAGATCAGCAGTTAGCTCAGGAAATGATAGGACGTAACGTGCTTATCGTTGATGACTCTTCAACAGCGCGTAATCAAATCAAAGGCACCTTGTCGCAGCTTGGGTTGAATATTATTGAGTGTTGTGATGGCTTAGAAGCACTGACCTTACTTAAGAGTTGGTGTGATGAAGGCAAAGACATCAATCAAGAAATATTGTTGATGATCACCGATGCTGAAATGCCTGAAATGGATGGCTACAAACTGACTCACGAAGTACGTACTGATCCTAGAATGCATGACCTATTCATTACGCTAAATACCTCATTAAGTGGAAGTTTTAATGAGGCGATGGTGGAGAAAGTCGGGTGTAATCGCTTTATTTCTAAGTTCCAACCAGATTTACTGGTTGAGGTAACTCAAGAGCGTATGCGTCAGATCCTGTAATTTATACCGACATGCAGTTTGTTTTGAGTGACCTTATAGAAAACGTTTGCTATTATTGATGCGGCATATTTCTCGTAACAAAATATGCTCAATTACTCACGTAACTTTTCACACACAATCTAAGGTAGTTCCTTTTAATGATATGGTTAACGTCTAAAGTCGTTATGACTTTGAGCTTATTACTATATAGGGAATTTAAGAAAAGACGTACGGAAGCTGACGTTGAGGTGTAACTCAACAATTTGAAATGAAGGGAAGCAGATGCTTCCCTTTTTCGTTTCTAGCGTTTCTAGCGTTTCTGGTAGGGCGATTTGAATCGTTAATGAAAATCTCGTGATTTGGTTTTCAAACCAACAATTTCATCGGTAATATCGATAAGTTTCCCCGCGATAACATGCACGACCTCTCCTTCTTTTTCTAATATCCCTTGTACTTTTAACGCCTTGGCTGTGAGGTAGGCTTGCTGTTGAGCGCGCGCGGTTGCTCCCCATACCACGACATTAATATTACCAGTGCTATCTTCTAGTGTGACAAAGGTGACACCTGCCGCGGTTCCGGGAGATTGTTTTCCTGTGACTAATCCGACAACGGTGACCATCGATTTGTGTCTTTGTTGTATTAAATCTTTCATGTGTGTGAATCGACCTAATCGTCCCGCTTCTTCGAGCAAAGTGATTGGATGCTTGTTCAATGAAACTCCGACACTGGTGAAGTCTTCGAGTAGATCTTGCATTTCGTTGGGCTTGTGCAGTGTGTGTTCGCCATGCTCATCCTCAGTATCGTCATAGACCTGGCTAAACAGAGGTAGATCAGACGCGGAATCCATTATCGCCCAGCGAGTTTGGAAGCGGTCTCCAGAGACGTTATGTAGCGCATTGGCCGATGCCAGTAGCTCGATATCTTTCTTATTCATCGATAACTGTTTCACCTGGCTAGGGTGGCGATAACCGGATGGTGGACGATTGGCGATCACGCTTTGAATCCCATGCTCGCTGAACCCTTTGATTTGTCGCAGCCCTAAGCGAATCGCTAGACCATTCTGATGAGAGACAACCGTGTGGTCGTTTTGAGAAGCGTTCACACATACCGGAAGTATCACCACATTATGTCGCTGTGCATCTTGTACCAACTGTGATGGGCTATAAAAGCCCATGGGTTGGCTGTTCAACAAAGAAGCGTAGAAACATTCAGGGTAGTAGCATTTCAACCAAGCTGAGCAATACGCTAACACCGCAAACGAAGCCGAGTGGCTTTCTGGAAATCCGTACTCGCCGAAGCCGCATATCTGTTTAAAGATCTGTTCGGCAAACTCTGTCTCATAGCCGCGCTTTTGCATTCCCTCGATGAGTTTGTTTTTAAACTTAAAGACGTTGCCATTTTTCTTCCAAGCGGCCATTGCGCGTCTGAGTTGATCTGCTTCACCACCAGTGAACCCTGCAGCCACCATCGCGAGTTTAATCACTTGCTCTTGGAAGATAGGTACACCTAAGGTACGCGACAGTACTGATTCCACGTCTTTAGATGGATAACTGATTGGCTCAATGCCATCTCGACGCTTGAGAAATGGATGCACCATATCGCCCTGAATAGGACCTGGGCGTACGATAGCGATTTGAATCACCAAGTCGTAATAAGTTTTCGGTTTCAGCCTTGGCAGCATGCTCATTTGCGCACGTGACTCAATTTGGAATATCCCGACCGTGTCTGCCCGTTGAATCATGCCGTAAACCTGAGGATCATCCTTAAGGCGAGTGATCTCAGCAATGGTCAGTGATCGCCCGTGAATACGTTTGATCAGGTCGAAACATTTACGAATCGCAGAGAGCATACCCAACGCGAGCACATCAACTTTCAGCAAGCCTAAGGTTTCTAGATCATCCTTATCCCATTGGATAATGGTTCGATCGTGCATCGCGGCATTCTCGACGGGAACCAATTCATACAAGGGCCCAGAAGAGATCACAAAGCCGCCCACATGCTGAGACAGATGACGTGGAAAGCCGATAATCTCATTCACCAAATGGATAAACTGTTGCCCCTTCAAAGAGTCTGGTTGCAGCCCTAATTGGGTGAGCTGAGCCTGCCAACCTAGGCTCTTGTCTCTGCGATTGGTGTTCTTAATGAAGTAATCAAGCTGGGTTTCTTGCAGCCCTAATGCTTTTCCGACATCCCTTACCGCGCTTTTAAAGCGATAAGAAATAACCGTTGCGGCAAGCGCAGCCCGTTCTCTACCGTATTTTTTGTAGATGTATTGGATGACTTCTTCACGTCGTTCGTGTTCAAAGTCGACATCAATATCAGGCGGCTCATCACGCTCTTTACTAATGAAGCGTTCAAACAGCACCGAGATTTGTCTTGGATCGACAGAGGTGATTTCTAGGCAGTAACAGACTACAGAATTGGCCGCTGAACCTCGACCTTGATAAAGAATGTCTTGGCTTTTGGCAAACATGACGATGTCATGAATGGTGAGAAAGAAGAAAGGGTAGTTGAGCTCACCAATCAGCCCGAGTTCTTTATCTATGATTTGTTGAATGTCATTAGGCACACCTTGTGGAAAGCGAGCCTGTTTCCCTTTCTCGACCAACATGCGCAGATAACTCATGGGTGTCTCACCCTGAGGAATCAGTTCACTTGGGTATTCGTAGCGTAGGCTACCTAAATCAAATTCACACAGCTCAGAAATTCGGTTGCTCTCTTCCAGCCACTCAGCTTTGAATATATGAGAGAGCTTATTGATGCTTCGTAAACAGCGCTCGGCATTCGCCAACAGATGGCTTCCCACTTCGGTTATTGGCTTTTGGTATTTAATCGCAGTGAGTGAGTGCTGTAAGGGCAGGCGGTTAGCATTGTGCATCAACACGCCACCGCAAGCTGTAATAGGCAGTTGGTGATGTTGTGACAGAACAACGCAGTAATCAATGTACTGTTGATCGGTCTGTTTCAGGTGTCGTTGTAAGCCAATCCATAACCGACCTGAGTGGTGCTGAGAAAGCCACTGTCCCCAATGTGCGTCTTCATTTTTCTGTTGAGGCAACCACAGGATGAAGCAGTGCTTAGCCGACATGATATCCCACTCAGAGAGCTGATAATGTCCCTTGCTGCTACGACGTCTAGCGTTGGTAATAATACGGCACAGTTCGGCATAGGCTTGTCTATTTGGACATAACAAGACAACTTGGCACTCTTCATTTAACCAAAACATGCTTCCGACAATCTGCTTGAGCGACAGTTTGTGTTGCTTGATTGCAGAGTGAACCTTAACGATACCCGCGACCGAGCACTCATCAGTGACCGCGAGTGCTTTGTAACGTAAAAAGTCGGCCTGTAAAACCAGCTCTTCCGCGTGTGAAGCTCCCTCAAGAAAGGAGTAATTACTTTGGCAGAAAAGCTCTGAGTACTGCTGAGACATAACGTAATCTCACTTAATCATTGTGAGTAAACATGATTGAAAAAGGGGCGTTTAAATGGGACAAGTGGCAAGAACGACTTACCAAACTGCCTTACTAACTGAACAAACCGTGCAAGAACCACTGTTTATCGGGTGTTCTGAATACCCATAGCCATCGACCGTTTTCACTGTGAGCAATAAAGTAGTCACGAATGATTTTCTCGCCATCCCACCAGCCAGAAACAATACGTTCAGGGCCCTGAGATAAGGTAATTTTCTCGGTTAAGGCTTCTGGCTCCGGCAGCAAAATACTGGGCCTGAGTCGCTGCTGATTGACGCTGAGATCTGTGGTTTGTTGCTCGAACTCTGAAGGAGTTTTACTCTTTGACACAGATTTACTTAGTGTTGGGATCGAGTACTGATTGGCTTTTTCTGGCCTTGGGTCATGCTGTATTTTCGGTGTTTGAATACAGGCTTGTCCAAGCTTCGCTTGTAACAATGAAAGTAGGTCTAACGCAGCAAGTGTACCGGTATTGCCATCAAAAAGATCATGGTAGGCCATTTGAGGCTCACCATGACGAGTTAACGAGAGAGTGAGCCCTTGAACCGGCGCTGTGAGCTTTAGTGATTCTAAAGTTAGATGGGTAAGGTTCGCCCATTTTCCAGCAAGGTAATCACCTTGTGCCGAATAAAAAGAGACAGGGTGGTCGTCTTTATCTCTTAGGTGCAAAGTCAGTGTTAACTCGAAAGCCACTCGGTCGCGTAGCTTCAAAAAACACTCGAGTTGATTCAGTAATTTCAGCAACGGCTTTTCAATGAACAGAATATTTTCAATATCAAACAACAGCTCCAGATATTGTTGGAAATTCTCTGGCGGGTGATAAAAATCAATCGGGTGCTTGAACTGTCCATTAAGACGACCAACATAATTGACCAAGTCGATGTCAAAGCGACGCGCGACCTCTTGCAAAGGCAGCTTTAATAGGTCTTCAACGATATTGATACCGACACGGTTCAGGCGTTCAACTTGCTTGGTCGGTAGTTCACTGGAACTCAATGCTTGCTGATTGACCCAAGCTTTCATTTGCTCAACATTGTTTGTTGCTTGGTTGATCGCTTGCTTACCCAAAAGGGTCGCAGCAAGCGGCGAGTAACCTGTGGCAAAACTGAACTTAATGTTGAGGGCTGCAATATGGTTTTTGAGTTCATGCCAGTAGTTATCTAACCCGTCGTAAAGTGACAGCATGTTAGAGGCTTTAATCAATAAACCATTAGGCGGCAATAACGCCATATCAGAAGTGACCAGATACGCCCATTGAGCTATCTCTTTCAGCTTATTTTTCTCTAGCTCAATACTGTAAGGGTGAACGTGTAAGTTATGGCAGAGCGCCGCCGCAGACCCTAGCCCCATGCCCAGTGTAATGCCTGAGTCCAGCGCGACTTGATTAGCTTGCAGCACACGATGATCTTTTTCATCCACGATGATAATAGGTTGCTCGTGTGCTTCTTCGTTCGAACCCAATTCATTAGAGTTAAATAAGGTATCCAACTGCAGAGATGGAAAGTGCAGATACAGCCACAACATGCGCTAACCTTGCTTCGCAATAGGAAAGGCCAACACAGTATTACCTGACAGATTGTGGTGTGAACTGTCGATGCTGATGACTTTTTCTGTCAGTAACGGCCAATTGTGGGTCATATCGAGAATAAAGCTGCCATACGACCAACTGCCTTTTCTCTTAGTCACCTCAACCTTTAAACCCTGCGCGTGAGAAGAGAGCTTCATACTTAATGAAACGGGTAGAGATAACTGATTATGGCTGGTGGCTTTAAAGTGAAATTGCAGGCATTTACCTGTTTCACTTGCGGCTTGTAAGCGTTTGGTTTGGTGGATTTCGAGATCGGCTCCCCATAACAATACAGAATGACAAGCACCGCTTTTGAGGCATTGCTCAGCAGCCCACAAGGCATCGAGATCGCGTTGAGGCTCGATTACTAAGATGTTATCGAGTTCAATCCCTTGGCTGCTAAAAAACTCGGCACAGATCCTTCCTGGTGGGTTAATGAATATGGCCAACTTCTGTGAGTTTTGCTGAGCTAAATAGGGCGTAAGCAGGCGCAGTTCGCCAATCCCTTGTTGTGATTCAACTTCAATAACGCCGTGTGTAGGAAAGCCACCATCAAGCTGTTTATCCAATTGCGGATAGCCTGTCGAAGTGGTACTTCCTTGCGTTGTTGATTGTAGCCCTTTCCAGATTAGCTGGCGGTCTTGTAAGCTTTTTATGAGTTCATGCATAATCAAATACCTGTATATTTATACAGTATATTTAACAATGAAAAAGATGCAAAGCAAAATGATGAAAATTAGCGGAACTAAGTTCTAGTTGATTGATTTAGATACAAAAAAAGCCGCGATTTGAAGTGACCCCGTAAAGTTGGACATTTCTGTTAAGCGGCTTTCAAGGCCTGAGTTCGATATTCTATCGGAGTCAGGCCTTTTAGTTTCACTTTTATACGTTTGGTATTGTAGTACTCGATGTATTCTTTAATTTGCTCTATCAGAGCATCTGCATCTTCAAAGCTTTGGTTGTGATACATCTCTGTTTTGAGTAAAGCAAAAAAGTTTTCAGCAACCGCATTATCCAAGCAGTTACCTTTTCTCGACATGCTTTGCGTTAACCCACTCTCCGCTACCTTTTTCTGATACTGTCGATGGCGATATTGCCAACCTTGATCGCTGTGTATAATTGGCTTTGAGTTGGGTTTCAGCTTTGATATAGCCTCCGTCAGCATATCCGTGACAAGCGGCAAGCAGGCATTTTGGGCCACTCTATAAGCAACCACTTCCTGAGTAAACAAGTCGACAATGGGAGACAAGTATACTTTCTGCTCTTTGACTTTGAACTCCGTGACATCAGTTACCCACTTTTCGTCGGGTTGAGTCGCACTAAAATCTCTTTCAAGCACGTTGGGAGCTGCTGTTCCAGACTCTCCTCGGTATGAACGATACTTTTTAATCCTGACTGTCGATTTAAGGTTCAGCTGAGCCATAAGTCTTTGAACCGTTTTGTGATTAAGCACGACCCCCTGATTTTTTAGTTCCAAGTGAATACGGCGGTAGCCGTATCGACCCTTATGTTCATGATAAATTGACTTTATCAACCGCAGCTCACGTTCGTAGCTATTTGGGCGCTTGCTCGTTTGAGCCTGATAATAAAAGACACTTTTTGCCAGCTGTAGAGTGTGCAGTAAGTGCTTTAGTGGGTACTTGCCTTTAAGAGTTAGAGCTATGACCGCTTTTTCTTTGTTCGACGGTTTTTTTCCTGCTCCAACTCTTCCAACTTTTTTAGAACGGCATTCTCGGTTCGTAAGTAGACCAACTCCTCTTTTAGCTCCTCAAGCGTCATTTCATTATCAGGCTTAGTGGTACGTTGAGGTTGCTGTTTCATTGAGGGTCTTCCTTTCTGGCGCATTTTGAGCCCTTTGATACCCAGCTCATTAAATCGTTTGAGCCAGACAGAGAGTATCCCAGGGGATGAGAGGTTTAATACAGCGCTAGTGTGCGTGAGAGACCATTCATTCGTCCACATTAAATTCAATGCTTTTCGCTTTGTCTGAGCAGAGGCAGCATGCTTAGTTGGTAAAAATGAATCAGTACCATGGATGGCAAAGACTTGAGCCCAATACCGTATCTGTCTTGAAGAGATTGAATATTGTTTTGCTAAGCAGAGAGATGACGTGCCATCTAAATATTGCTTAGCAATGATACATTTTAGCTCTCGGCTATATTTGGACATAAAAAGACCCCCAATAATTGGTGTCCAACTATTGGGGGTCAGTTCAAGTAAAGCGGCTTCTTGTTATTGGTTATAATATCAACTACTTAGGTTGAGCGTCGATACATTGGCCATTAATGTCTGTCACACTTGGATTCATTAAGTGTAGGTACAGTGGGATAATGTCCAGTGGCGTTTTCAGCTTGTTAGCATCTTCACCTGGGTACGCTTTTGCACGCATGCGCGTTTGAGTACCGCCTGGGTTGATCGCATTAACACGGATGTTTGTGTCTTCAAGTTCATCCGCTAAGATCTGCATCATCCCTTCGGTAGCAAACTTAGAAATCGCGTAAGTGCCCCAGAATGCACGGCCAGAGTGACCAACGGTAGAAGAGGTGAATACGATACGACCCGCTTCCGCTTTCTTAAGTGCAGGTAAAAGCGCTTGAGTCATCAAGAATTCAGACTTCACATTGATCTGCATAACATCATCAAAGGTCTCTTCATCAATCTGCTCAAACGGGCTCAGGGTTCCGAGAACGCCAGCGTTATGAAGTAGACCGTCTAAACGACCGAACTGCGATTCAATGGTTTCAGCCATATCAATGTAGTTCTGTTTTGTCGCGCCTTTTAAATCCAATGGGATAATCGCAGGCTGCGGGTAGCCTGCGCTTTCGATTTCATCGTAAATGAATTCTAGGTTTTTTACATTGCGGCCTAACAGAATGACAGTTGCGCCATGTTGAGCGAAGCTTAGTGCAGCTTGGCGACCAATGCCAGCACCGGCACCTGTAACCAAAATTACTTTATCTTTGAGGGCATCTGTAGAGATTGGGTAATCCACTGTGCTTATCCTTCTTTCTTTTATTATGTTCGTCATTCCATTGATGTTTAATCACACAGATAACCGCAGGAATGATGAGAAATTCTTGGTAATCGTGACAAGATGGTTACAATACACTAATTCATACAATAGGGGATATGACATTGGAATTTTTGTTGGACTACGGCTTGTTTTTAGCCAAGATTGCGACCGTTGTAATCGCCATCATTGCAATTTTAGTGATTGCTAAATCTGTGGGTGGGAAATCAAACGCAATTAAAGGTGAGCTGGAAATCACGAACCTATCTGAACACCATAAACAGACGATTGAACAACTAGAGCACCATCTACACGATGATGCTTTCATCAAAGCCCGTGATAAAGCAGAAAAGAAAGCGGAAAAAGAGAAAGTAAAATCACGCGGTAAAGAAGTGAAGAAAGCAGCGAAAGAGGGTGAGCTTGATAGCAAGCGTGAACCACATCTATTCGTTCTTGATTTTAACGGCAGCATTGATGCGAAAGAAGTAGCTTCATTACGTGAAGAGGTAACGGCGGTTCTGGCTGTTGCTCGTGAAGGCGATGAAGTATTGCTTAAGCTTGAATCTGGCGGTGGCATGGTTCACGGCTATGGTTTGGCATCTTCTCAACTTGATCGTATTAAAGCAGCAGGCTTGCCTCTGACTATCTCGGTAGACAAAGTAGCAGCAAGTGGTGGTTACATGATGGCATGTATCGCAGACAAAATTGTGTCGGCACCTTTCTCTATTGTTGGCTCTATTGGTGTTATCGCTCAATTGCCCAACTTCAATA
Source organism: Vibrio crassostreae (assembly GCF_024347415.1). Classification (NCBI taxonomy): domain Bacteria; kingdom Pseudomonadati; phylum Pseudomonadota; class Gammaproteobacteria; order Vibrionales; family Vibrionaceae; genus Vibrio; species Vibrio crassostreae. The sequence continues at coordinate 2,382,138 of NZ_AP025476.1, read as the reverse complement.
AACTGCTTAAAAAGCATGATATTGAGTTTGAACAGTTAACAGCAGGTGAGTACAAACGCACGCTAACCATGTTTGGTGAGAACAGCGATAAAGCGCGTGAGAAGTTTAAAGAAGAGCTAGAAGAGACACATGGTCTATTCAAAGACTTCATTCGTGACCATCGTCCAGCGCTAGACCTTGATAAGGTTGCAACGGGTGAGCACTGGTTTGGTACGCAAGCACATGAACTTGGGCTGGTGGATGAGATCCGTACTTCTGATGACCTAGTTGTAGAAGCATGCAAAGACAAGACGGTTCTAGCGATTCACTACGTACAGAAGAAAAAGCTGTCAGACAAGCTTGCAGGCGTTGCTGGTAAATCTGCAGACAGCGTGCTGATGAAGCTGATTGAACGCGGCCAAAAGCCGATTGTTTAAGCTTATTTAGTTCGAGCCTTGAAAAGAAAGCGCATAAGTCTGATGACTTATGCGCTTTTTTATTGCTCCACTTCCGAGCGGGTGACCACTATGTTGTAGGGGGAGCGGAGTTTTCTACCCATTATCTACTTACTATGATGGATATTAAATCTTGGCTCCATAATCATTGCGTTTCGGACAAGTGGTTAGAATTTCTCGATGCCCCGTGTCTTTGAGTTCCTCAAGAATTACGTCAAAGCCCCACAAGCGATAGAGATGCTTCATCACTTCATCGTAGCCTTTGTCAAGCGGGATACGGTCATGAGGCACATACTGTAGTGTCATTGAACGATCACCACGAACATCGACGTTAAACACCTGAATATTAGGTTCAAGATTACTTAGGTTGTATTGAGCCGCAAGCTTTTCACGAATCAGGCGATAGCCCGGGTCATCATGAATAGCACTTACCTCAATGGTGTTTTTACGGTCGTCGTCGAGCACTGAGAACAGCTTAAAGTCTCGAATGATCTTTGGAGAAAGGTATTGGCTGATAAAGCTTTCATCTTTGAAATTGTGCATCGCAAAATGCACCGCTTCTAACCAATCACTTCCGGCCAGGTCTGGGAACCACTCTCGGTCTTCATCGGTTGGCTCTTCACAGATGCGTCGTATGTCTCTAAACATCGCGAAGCCGAGTGCGTAAGGGTTTATCCCGCTGAAGTAAGGGCTATTGTAAGCAGGTTGTGCGACCACACTAGTATGGCTGTGCAGGAACTCTAAGATGAACTTGTCACTCACCAAACCTTCGTCGTAAAGGTGGTTGAGAATGGTGTAGTGCCAGAAGGTAGCCCAACCTTCATTCATCACTTGTGTTTGTTTCTGAGGATAGAAGTATTGGCTCACCTTGCGAACAATACGAACACACTCACGCTGCCAAGGTTCAAGTAGTGGTGCATTCTTCTCGATAAAGTAGAGAATGTTCTCTTGAGGTTCGCTAGGAAAGCGGATTTTGGTCTCTTTTTCCTTGTCTTGATTTTTTGGCACAGTTCTCCATAGCTCGTTGACTTGAGATTGCAGATAAGCCTCTCGCTCTTCCTGCCTTGCGGTTTCTTCGGCAATGGAAATCTTCTCAGGACGTTTGTATCGGTCTACGCCGTAATTCATTAATGCATGGCAAGAATCAAGGAGTTGCTCGACCTCAGCGACGCCATACTTCTCTTCACAACCACTAATGTACTTCTTAGCGAACAGTAAGTAATCGATGATAGAACTAGCGTCTGTCCAGGTCTGGAACAGGTAGTTGCCTTTAAAGAAAGAGTTGTGGCCGTAACAAGCGTGCGCCATTACCAGTGCCTGCATCGTGACCGTGTTCTCTTCCATCAGATAAGCGATACAAGGGTCTGAATTGATCACAATTTCGTATGCTAAGCCCATCTGACCATGCTTATAGTTTTGCTCAGTTTGAATGAATTTCTTACCAAATGACCAGTGGTTGTAATTGATAGGCATACCAATGCTTGAGTATGCATCCATCATCTGCTCTGAAGTGATCACTTCAATTTGGTTCTGGTAAGTATCTAAACGGTAATGCTGCGCCACACGCTTAATTTCGACGTGATATTGTTCCAAGAGATTGAATGTCCAATCTGGACCATCAGGCAGCATCTTGTTGTTTTTCTTTTTTGCAGCTTTGTCTTTCTCTGCAACGTTTGATTTCGCTGTCATGGCAAACTCCCTTACGCTGTCTCTTTCTGGAACAGTTCTCTAAACACAGGAAAAATATCATCCACCGTTTTAATGTTTTTCATTGCGAAGTTGTCGAAGCTTGCTTCTAACTTCTCATACTCGTGCCAAAGCGTTTGGTGAGAGCGGCGTGTGATTTCGATATAAGAGTAATACTGACAAGTTGGTAGAAGCGTATTGACCAACAGCTCTTTACAACGAGGTGAGTCGTCAGCCCAGTTATCACCATCAGAAGCTTGTGCCGCATAGATATTCCACTCATTAGCTGGATAACGGTCTGCGACAATTTCTTTCATTAATTTCAGTGCACTAGAAACGATGGTGCCGCCCGTTTCTTGTGAGTAGAAGAACTCATGCTCGTCGACTTCTTTTGCTTGAGTATGGTGACGAATAAACACCACATCGACGTTTTCGTAGGTACGATTGAGGAACAAATAAAGCAGTACGTAGAAACGTTTTGCGATGTCTTTGGTGGCTTGATCCATTGAGCCTGACACATCCATCAAACAGAACATTACCGCTTGGCTAGATGGAATAGGGCGCTTCTCATAGTTTTTAAAACGTAAGTCGAAGGTATCAATGAATGGCACGTTTTCAATTTTTTTACGTAGCTCGGCAATCTCTTCTTTCAAGCGACTCTCTTCGAAGGGTTGTGCCGGTTCCGTCATTTTAACTTGGTCAAGTTGCTCCATCAGTAGGTTAAGCTCGCGCTTTTTACCTGCTGTCATCGCGGTTCTACGAGCTAGCGATTGCTGCAGTGAACGAACAATAGCGATGTTGGATGGAATCCCCGCACTTTGATAACCAGAACGGTGGGTTTTCCATTCGGTGATTTTGTTGACCTGATTCTTCTCTAGATTAGGCAGAGCTAAATCTTCAAAGAGAATATCAAGATACTCATCTTTTGAAATTTGGAAGGTAAATTCATCTTGGCCTTCGCCATCAGGACTTGCATCACCTTGGCCTGAACCACCACCTTGACCGCCACCTTTAGGGCGCTCAATTTTATCACCCGTGATGAACTGATCATTACCTGGGTGAACGCGCTCTCTGACGCCGCCTTGACCTTGGTGAAAGTTCGGCTCTTTGATGTCTTTATGGGGAATAGTGACGTCTTCACCCGTTTCAGTATTGGTGATTGAGCGTCGGTTGACTGCATCGGCCACAGATTCTTTGATTTGCTCTTTATGGCGTCGTAAGAATCGCTGTCTATTTACAGCACTCTTATTCTTGCCATTGAGCCTCCGATCGATAAATTGTGCCATAAGAACTCCCTCTCAGCTGATGTCACGATCCTACTTTTTATTAGGGTATAAGAGTTATTAGGATATAAGAGTTATTGCTTTGTACGAGCTGCTCACGTGAGCAGCTCAATACAGTTTGGTTTATGAGGATTTACGAACTCTTAGATACCACTCAGATAGCAGTCTAACTTGTTTCTCGGTGTAGCCTTTTTCCATCATACGAGCAACGAAGTCGTCGTGTTTTTTCTGATCATCCGTTGAGGTCTTAGCGTTGAATGAGATAACAGGAAGTAGCTCTTCTGTGTTAGAGAACATTTTCTTCTCAATCACAGTGCGCAGTTTCTCGTAGCTCGTCCACACAGGGTTTTGACCGTTATTGTTGGCTTTGGCACGAAGCACAAAGTTCACAATCTCATTTCGGAAGTCTTTAGGGTTACTGATACCGGCTGTTTTCTCTATTTTCTCAAGTTCACCATTCAGAGAAGCGCGGTCAAATAGCTGGCCTGTTTCTGGATCGCGGTACTCTTGGTCTTGAATCCAGAAGTCAGCGTAAGTCACGTAGCGGTCGAAGATATTTTGACCGTACTCAGAGTAAGACTCTAGGTAAGCGGTTTGAATCTCTTTACCGATGAACTCTACGTAGCGTGGTACTAGGTATCCTTTCAAGAACTCTAGATACTTCTCGGCGGTTTCTTGAGGGAACTGCTCACGTTCGATTTGCTGCTCAATAACGTAGAACAGGTGCACTGGGTTGGCGGCCACTTCGGCTTGGTCGAAGTTAAACACGCGAGACAGGATCTTAAAGGCGAAACGTGTCGATAGCCCAGACATACCTTCGTCAACGCCTGCGTAGTCTCGGTACTCTTGGTAGCTCTTCGCTTTTGGATCTGTGTCTTTTAGAGTCTCACCATCGTAAACCCGCATTTTTGAGAACAGAGAAGAGTTTTCAGGTTCTTTCAGTCTCGATAGGATGCTGAATTGCGATAGCAGGTCGAGCGTGCTTGGTGAACAAGGGGCTTTGGATAGCTCACTGTGTTCAAGCAGCTTCTTGTAGATCTTGACTTCTTCAGAGACGCGTAAACAGTAAGGGACTTTTACAATGTACACACGGTCGAGGAAGGCTTCGTTGTTTTTGTTGTTACGGAAGGTCTGCCACTCAGATTCGTTCGAGTGAGCCAGAATCATACCGTCAAATGGCAGTGCAGAAAGCCCTTCGGTACCGTTGAAGTTACCTTCTTGTGTTGCCGTTAGTAGTGGGTGTAATACCTTGATTGGCGCTTTAAACATCTCCACGAATTCCATCACACCTTGGTTGGCTTTACATAGCGCACCAGAGTAGCTGTAGGCATCAGGATCATCTTGAGAGAAGTGCTCAAGTTTACGAATATCCACCTTACCAACCAGAGACGAAATATCTTGGTTGTTTTCATCACCAGGCTCTGTTTTAGCGATCGCTACTTGATCGAGAATCGAAGGGCGCAGTTTGATGACTTTGAATTTGGAAATATCACCGCCAAAATCGTGCAGACGTTTTGCTGCCCACGGAGACATAATTGAGCGAAGATAGCGTTTCTCAATGCCATATTCGTTCTTCAATAAGTCACCGTCTTCGTTAACATCGAATAGACAGAATGGGTGATCGTTTACTGGGCTTCGTTCACCGTCAGCAGACAATACATAGATTGGTAGTTTCTGCATCAGGGCTTTGAGTTTTTCAGCAAGAGATGATTTACCACCGCCCACAGGGCCAAGTAGGTAAAGGATTTGTTTACGTTCTTCTAAACCTTGTGCAGCATGTTTTAAGTAAGACACAATCTGTTCAATCGCATCTTCCATGCCGTAGAAATCTTTAAATTCGCTGTAGCGTGAGATGACACGGTTCGAGAAAATACGACTCAGTTGAGGGTCTTGAGCGGTGTCAATGACCTCAGGTTCGCCAATGGCTAGTAATAAGCGCTCGGCAGCATTCGCGTAAGCACTTTTATCGTCTTTACACAGCGCTAAGAACTCTTGCAATGTCAGCTCTTCTTCCTTGGCTGCTTCATAACGTGATTGATAGTGGTCAAAAATACTCATAGTCACATTCCCCTTGTTAACCAGTCAAAACTGACGAGCGATTGAAAAATAGGCTCTCCCTACATTTTAAGGTTAGACCCGCTTCGACAATTTTGCTTAACAATTATGTATTTATTTACAATTTTGTGTGTTGAATGGCTAACGAAAGCAATGGGCAACTTGAGCCGAGAGGAATCGAATTATTTTACATTCATGGGGTATCGACGGTTTGTTTTGTGATTTTAGGAGGCTTTCCAATTCTTGCCGTGGATTTATGTGTGTTGGATGTATAACGAAGCATTATTGATTTTTTGGAATGAAATACCATATAATGCGCGGCGTTATCAAAAATCGCTTAAAAAATAGGTAGAAATAGTGAAGAGTCTCAGGTTAAAAATCGCCTTTGTTGGAACGACAATGCTCATGGCGACCGCTACACACGCAAAAATATCACAATGGTCATTGGGTGTGGCTGCTTCCTACTCTCCTGCCGTTTATAAAGATACGCCGTCAAACCGCGCAGTTATTCCAATGATTGGTTATGAAGGCGAGCACTTTTTCATGCGTGGTTTCAGTGCTGGCTATCGTTTATTTCCTGCGGGTTCACCGCAAAACATCGTTTTTCGAGCGGTGTACGATTCAAGAACATTAAAGCCGGGTGATTCTGATAACGTGGATATTCAAAAATTAGATGAGCGTGAAGCTTCAGTATTGGGTGGCGTAAGCTATCAAGTGATCACTATGGTGGGTATGTTTGAAGCGACGGCGGGGTCGGATTTAGGCTTTAAACACAACGGTATTTACGCAGAAGCGGCATGGCGCCTACCTATTCGCCGAAATGGTTGGGCGATTACTCCATCTATTGGTTACGCTTATAACAGTGAACGCTTGAACAACCACTTGTTTGGTGTGAGCTCGGCAGAAGCGTCGAGAACGAACTTGAATGAGTTCGATGCAGATTGGGACGGGCAGTACTTTATTGGTTTAGGTGGCTACTTACATGTAACGCCGAATGTTCGAGTGACTGGCGGTGTTCGTTACACCAATCTAGAAGGTGATATCGAGAAAAGCCCTATCCTGGAAAGCGGGATCAATATGGCGGCAAACGTTGGTGTTGCTTACGTTTTCTAGTTAAAAAGAAGCGAATACAAAAAAGGGTTACTCATGTGAGTAACCCTTTTTATTTGAAACTTTATAAGCCAAATTAAGGCTTATTTTTTCACACATTAAGCACTGAAGATTTGAGACAGCTCTGTCGCACATAGGTGGTATTGACGAGGGCAGTTGCGCCACGTTGTTAGCATGCGACGGTATTTGTCTAGCATTGGCATTTGGCTATTGAAGTGGTGATCCGCTTTGTCGAATTGAGGGTAAAGACCTTCAGAGTCAACAAGGAAACGCACGTAGTGTACGATTTGCGCTTCAGAAGCGATATCAAAACCTAAGAACTGCAGACGGCGTTGATCAACTTCAGCGCGCTCTTGTTCTGCTAGCATTTTGTTTGACTCTTGCATTGCATGGTACATCTCCATGATGTCGATAATTTCGCGACATTCTGCTTCAGTCAAACAACCAAACTCTTTGTTAAGCTCACGCATTTGGAGTTCGTAACCGCGCTCTACAATCGTTTGTAGGCGTTGATATTTAGCGGAGTTCTCAGGATCCATTTGAGACATTAGGTAGTATTGATTTGATAGAATTAGACGCTGAGCATTGGTCATTTCCATGGGAGGAGCCTCACTAAAAAACTAAATGTTGTATTCTTTTGTTGCAGTAAGAGTAACAGCATTCCTACGAGTGGAAACATGATCTCAACACGGATTTAATATGATTTTTTGAATTGATAAACAAAAGTTGTAAAGAAAAGTGAAAGGATTGTTTGGCTCGAAAAAGAAAACGCCCCAATCGAAATTGAGGCGTTTGAAACAGGCTTGGAAAACCGTCGGTATTAGTATTTTACGTTTGAATGGTACTGACTAAGAACAGCGACAATCTCATCCATTTTTTCTTTACTTGGCGGGTTAACACCATCAAGTGGGTAGTCATGACCCAGCGCTTCCCATTTGTGAGCACCAAGCTTGTGGTATGGAAGCAGTTCTACTTTCTCGATGTTGTCCATGTCTTTAATGAATTCACCAAGAAGATGCGCATCTTCAGCTGTATCTGTGTAGCCAGGAACAATCACATAGCGAATCCAAGTTTTCTTACCGATTTTGTGCAGGTAGCGTGCAAAATCGAGAGTACGTCGGTTTGATACACCAATGAAATCGTGGTGAATCTCGTCTCGCATGTGCTTAAGATCAAGCATCACTAGATCAGAGGCTTCAAGTACTTCATCAACCACTTCTGTGTGCTTACGAATGTAGCCATTAGTATCAAGACAAGTGTGAATGCCTTCAGCTTGAGCTGCACGGAAAAAGTCACGAACAAACTCAGGTTGTAGCATCGCTTCGCCACCTGAACAGGTGATACCACCGCCAGAAGCTTTCATGAAATGACGGTATGATTTTGCTTCGTTGATGATCTCTTCAACCGTTACTTCCTTTCCGTCATGAAGATCCCATGTATCGCGATTGTGGCAGTACATACAGCGCATTAAGCAGCCTTGAAGAAACACAATAAAGCGGATACCAGGGCCATCGACAGTACCACAAGATTCGAATGAGTGAATGCGACCAGTTGTAGACATGAGCTATTCTCGTAGAGGAATTTATACCCTTTATTTTATTACAAAAACGGTACATAAAATAGGGTCAAATGGTAACGAGGTCTTTAAAAACAAGGGCAATCACCTGTGAAGATGATTGCCCTTATAAAACTTGAACATTGAAGGACGAAAGCTCTTACTGGTGGCTAGAAGAAAGCAAACATTGTGATACCGCCAGTGGTGTACACTGACTCTTTTGCTTCTTCGTAATCTGGTGTTTTTGCTGTTAGTGCGAAAGAGGCACCAACGTATCGGTTATACCAAGCGACACCCAATACAGCAGTCGCTTGAATATTCTCTAAAGTCACATCGTAGATAGCGGGATCTTCGTTGTTTTTATGAGCGTACTCATCAACACCTGAGCGATCGCCTTCAATTGTTAGGTCGTTGAATCGGTAACGACCTTCAAGGCCTGCATAGGTAAACCAACCAGCGTTTGATGCGCCGATCATGCCAGGTTTGAATGGGTTTTCTGTGGTGATGTTGGCTGCACCAAAGTTACCGCCCAAGTCCGTACCCCAACGGAACATAAAACCAGTCGAGATATCACTTCTAAAGTTACCCACGTTGATTTCTGAAACGTTAGAGATTTCGTAGTCAGTATTCGCTAGAGCTTGATTACGCATTAAGTTGAAATGGCTTAGGTAACCAACGCTGCCCGCCCACTCATCATCAACTTGATATTCCCAACCCATAGGCTCATCTGATTTTGTGATTGAGTGAACCAGTTTTTGAGCATCTTCAGACAATGCACGTTCGCCTGTTGTACCAAACGTGATGTTAAAACGCTGAGCTTGCTGTGGATTCAAGCTGATGTAGTTGAATTCTGTGTGTAGGTAACCTGCATACGGACGATCATTGGCAGATGGTGTTTCCAACTCAATATCTGAAGGCGTATACATTTTGTGGCCAATCGTGATTTCCCACTTATCTAGAGAGCTTGCGCCCCAGTAAGAAAGGCTCAGTGGTTTTACCCAGTTGTATGGCGTAATACTTGATGATGTGTAACCCAGAAATAAGCCGTTGGTATAGTCTTGGTCGACACCAAAAATACCATCATTATCTAAAGCAAAAGTCAGCGTCGAACGCTCAGATGCTAAAGATGAGAAAGAGAGAAGAATCAGGGGTAAACAACGCAGGTATTTCATGGAGCAGTTACTCTTAAATTATGAACCGCGATATTACCGTAATTTGACAGAATTTGTGGAAAAAAAGTGAATGGCAGGGTGCTTTTTTGCTCAATCTAACACTTCGAGGGATGGGTTAAGCTTGTGCGATTTACAACTGATATAAAAAAGCCCCGCACATTGGCGAGGCTAATATTATTTACTGTCTATTAAGCGGTGAGCTTATAGAGACTCAGTAAATGTACGTGCGATTACGTCAGCTTGTTGCTCTGCAGTTAGAGAGTTAAAGCGAACAGCGTAACCAGATACACGGATTGTTAGCTGAGGGTATTTCTCAGGGTGCTTAACTGCGTCTTCTAGAGTGTCGCGGTTAAGAACGTTAACGTTAAGGTGTTGACCACCTTCAATGCCAGCTTCGTGGTGGAAGTAACCATCCATTAGGCCTGCAAGGTTAGCACGTTGGCTATCAAGTTCTTTACCTAGTGCGTTTGGCACGATAGAGAACGTGTAAGAGATACCATCTTGTGCGTCAGCAAACGGTAGTTTACCTACAGACGTTAGTGAAGCTACAGCACCTTTCTCATCGCGACCGTGCATTGGGTTTGCACCAGGAGCGAAAGGAGCGCCAGCACGACGACCGTCTGGAGTGTTACCAGTTTTCTTACCGTATACAACGTTAGACGTGATAGTAAGAACTGACTGTGTAGGGATAGAGTTACGGTAAGTCTTAAGCTTACGGATCTTGTTCATGAACGTAGAAACTAGTTCACAAGCAATATCATCTACACGAGAGTCGTTGTTACCGTATTTAGGGTAATCGCCTTCGATTTCGAAGTCAGTTGCGATACCGTCTTCGTCACGGATTGGCTTCACTTTAGCAAACTTAATTGCAGACAGTGAGTCAGCAGCAACAGAAAGACCAGCGATACCACAAGCCATAGTACGACGAACGTCACGGTCATGAAGAGCCATTAGAGACGCTTCGTAGCTGTACTTGTCGTGCATGTAGTGAATGCTGTTTAGTGCAGTCACGTATTGCTTAGCTAACCAGTCCATGAATGTGTCTAGGCGACCCATTACGTCATCGTAGTTAAGAACTTCGTCAGTGATCTTGTCTGAAACAGGACCAACTTGCATCTTAAGTTTCTCGTCCACACCGCCGTTGATTGCGTAAAGCATTGTTTTCGCAAGGTTAGCACGAGCACCGAAGAACTGCATTTGCTTACCAACGATCATTGGAGATACACAACAAGCGATAGCGTAATCATCAGACTCTAGGTCAGGACGCATTAGGTCATCATTTTCGTACTGGATAGAAGAAGTATCGATAGATACCTTCGCACAGAAACGCTTGAAGCCGTCAGGTAGTTGCTCAGACCAAAGAACAGTGATGTTTGGCTCTGGAGAAGGACCCATAGTGTATAGAGAGTTTAGGAAACGGAAGTTCGAACGCGTTACTAGCGTACGACCGTCGATACCCATACCACCCATAGACTCTGTTGCCCAGATTGGGTCGCCAGAGAACAGCTCATCGTACTCAGGAGTACGTAGGAAACGAACCATACGCAGCTTCATTACGAAGTGGTCGATCATTTCTTGTGCTTGTTCTTCAGTGATCTTGCCAGCAGCGATATCACGCTCGATGTAGATGTCTAGGAAGCTCGAAGTACGGCCTAGAGACATTGCAGCACCGTTTTGAGACTTAACAGCAGCTAGGTAGCCGAAGTAAGTCCACTGGATAGCTTCTTGAGCAGTTTGAGCTGGCTCAGAGATATCGAACCCGTATTTCTCAGCCATTTGCTTGATTTGACCTAGAGCACGGTGTTGCTCAGAGATCTCTTCACGCAGTTGCATTGTTTCTGCTAGGTTTTCACCGTTTTCGAATTGCTCTTGAAGAGAAGCAAATTGAGCTTGCTTGTCTTTCATTAGGAAATCAATACCGTAAAGTGCAACACGACGGTAGTCACCAATGATACGACCACGGCCGTAAGCATCAGGAAGACCAGTCAGAACACCAGACTTACGACATTTTAGGATATCAGGAGTGTAGATATCGAAAACGCCAGCATTGTGTGTTTTGCGGTATTCTGAGTAGATTTTTGAAACCATTGGGTCAAGAGTTTCACCGTATGCTTTACAAGAACCTTCAACCATACGTACACCACCGTTAGGGATGATTGCACGTTTTAGTGGCTTCTCAGTTTGTAGACCAACGATAGTCTCAAGATCTTTCTCAATGTAACCTGCATCGTGAGCAGTAATGGTAGAGATAACAGAAGTATCGAAATCTACAGGTGCTTTAGTTGCGTTTTCCTGTTTGATACCTTCCATTACCGAAGACCAAAGCTTGTTAGTTGCTTCAGTACCCTCAGAAACTAGGAAAGACTCGTCGCCTTCATACGGCGTGTAGTTCTTTTGAATGAAATCACGAACGTTTACTTCGCTTTGCCACTCACCTGCAGCAAAATCTTCCCAAGCTTTAGCAAATTGCTCTGCCATGACATACCTACCTTTTTAGTAGAAAAAATACGTACATTAACACTGTTGAGCCAGCGCCCCTCGTAAGGGTAGTACACTCTTATTAATAACAATATATATGAGCATATAAGCGTCATATGGTTATATATATTGTCACTACTTTTTATATGTTGTCTTTACTCTATGAATTCAAGACTACGCTAAAAAATTCCTGCAAACCTTAAACTAAATCAATAAATGCCAAAAAAAGTTGAAAAAATTTGAGTGACAGGGGTTGCCACCCAAACTTTTTTTTAATCCGATTACTACTTTTGTGTAGTAAGGACCATTATAGCCAAGCTTTTAGACCATATTGGCTTTCTAGCATACCAACTGCAAGCATTGCTACTAGACAGATAACTAAAACACCAACTGGGATAACAATCTTGTCTACAAATGATAGACGCTTCGCACGCTCTTTATCACCAATCAGGCCGTTGTTATCAAGAAGCATAGTCAGTGCCCATGCTAGTACTGGGTTAACAACCGCAGAACCGAAGATACAGATACCAGCCGCTTGAGAATCTTTTGAATCCTTAACCATTTGCATACCCGCTTCAAGTAGAGGTAGAGATACACCTACAAGTAGCGCGACACGCATCACTGGTGGCCATACCGCAACGTCCATTGGGAAGCCAAGAATCGCAACAATAATACATAGAGAACCAAGCAAGATTGCGCCGCCAGGAATTGGACGTTTCGCGATAGCTGCTGGGATCATGTAAGTACCCCAAGAAGATGTGATGTTACCACCACCAACCGCAGTACCCACCATTTGACGAACTGAACACATAGTCATTGTGTCATCTACATCCATAAGTACTTTTTCAGACTTTTTAGGGTAGTTCAGTTCTTGGAAGATACGGTGACCTAGGAAGTCAGGTGACCACATCGCTACTGCAAGAATTGCGAATGGTAGAGAAGCGATGAAGTGTTCAACGTTTGGCAAGCCAAGCATCCAACCTTCAGAAGTAGAACCCCACCAGTAAACTGGGTTTAGGTTTGGAATACCCATTTCAGTTTCGAACACGATATCGAAACCTGCACCTAGTGCTAATGCAATAGCAAGACCTGTGAATGCACACACTGGGATAGCCAACCAACGCTTGTTTACTTTTGCTAAGAAAGCGTAGATAGCAATAGTAATAGCAAGAACAATTAAACCAACGTAACCCATACTGCCCGCTTCAACAGTAGAAGATTGAAGACCAACCGCCCATGTTTGAATTGAGTTAATTTGGCTCATGGTGCCCGTTAGGCCTAAGAAAATGAGCAAGCCACCAGCGGTACCTTCCGAAGTTAGGTTAACCAGCTTGGAGCCGCCTTTCAGGAAACTTAGGATTAGACCGAAAACACCAATAAGAATTGCCAATGCAAGAGGGTGAGCACCAGCTAAAGCAATGGTACCAATAAGAGGAATCATTGGGCCGTGGTTACCGGCAAGGTTTGCTTTAGGGTTAAAGAAACCAGAAGCAAGGATACAGAACAGCAGTGCAGGGATAAGCATTTCTACACGAGCGACTTCAATCGCAAACTCTTTACCTAAGTTTACGTGATCCCAAGCTTGAGTTAGGCCATCAGCCCAAGACATCATTACTGCTGAGTACATCGCGATGATACCAATGGTACCAGCAAGTGCAGGAACAAGGTCTTCAAGTTCAAAGCGGAAGTCACGACCAGGAAGGTTTAAACCGAAGCGGCGAGGCTTCATGATTTGAAGCTCATGATCTAGATAATCTGAGCGGCTCTCAAATTCAGAAGCAGGGCGGTGTAGCTCTTTATAGCTTTTCTCTTCTACTTCAGAGTTCGCATTGTTCACAACGTCTGACATAGATTCCTCATATTTTTATGTTAGTAATTCTAAAATTGAATTCTATAAGTTCGCGTAATTGCGTAATTGCGTTATTTCTTAGTTATAACTCATTAACATTATGTTGCACGGTCTTGATGTGCTTTATGCAGCTAAGTTAAAAGAAATGTTTGGCATTTTTAATGCCTTATTCTTTGCTGAGGAGTCTAACAAGCTTACCCTTTAGGGTGATTGATCTTGATCACTTTATGAGTGTATGTGAAAGAAAGCTACAAAACGCAGCGATTCATTAACTTTCCATTGATGAATCGTGTAATTAGTTTTCACAAACTGACGTTTTCTTATCTTCTCCGAGCCTTTACCGCTATGGCATTGGCTGAATGCTTTATGTTTACTGAGTTATCTCACTATTACTCGCTTGCCCCACGCTCTGAGTAAAATACTTACAATGTAATAACCTTAAAATAATTGTGCATTATGGTGAGGGTAGTGTGCTGAATGTTCGCGCTATATTTTGTGGGTCGCGATGTTTCTAAGTTCACAAAACCTGTTTTTCTTGTGAGACATCAAGCTACGAGAATCTCATTTTGGTTAACTTTATTTAAACAATGTAAGGGGTGTAATTACAGCTTATTGATAGAACTCATTCATTAAATTGAGGCGAAAACGCTACCTTTTGCATAATAAGTCAGAGTGAATCGCTATTTATTCCAATTTATTAGGTTAATAATTTGTTGCATGTTTTTTCGTGTGGTGCTAGTTTGTATCGCATGAAAAGGTCGGAGTACCTTGCATTTTCACAAACTTGGGAGAGAAAGCGCATGAAAGATGTACCAGCGCTGGACATAAAGGATCTACACAAAACGTTTGGTCAAAATGAAGTTTTAAAAGGAATTTCACTTTCTGCGCATAAAGGCGATGTTGTATCGATTATCGGATCTTCAGGGTCGGGTAAAAGTACTTTCCTTAGATGTATCAACCTTTTAGAGACACCAACCGCAGGCGAGATTTGGGTTAATGGCGAATTAATTCAAATGAAAAACAACCGCCAAGGTGTATCTGTTCCTGCTAATGAAAAACAAGTACAGCGAATCCGTTCTCGCTTAGCGATGGTTTTTCAAGGCTTCAATCTTTGGTCTCACCTGACCGTTCTCGAAAATGTTATCGAAGCGCCTGTTCACGTCTTAGGTGTACCTAAAGCTCAAGCGATTGAAAATGCAGAACTACTACTTAAAAAAGTAGGCCTGTATGAGCGTAAAGATTACTACCCAGGTCATTTATCAGGTGGACAACAACAACGTGCGGCAATTGCTCGAGCGTTAGCGGTTGATCCTGAGGTGATGCTGTTTGATGAACCAACATCGGCACTTGACCCTGAGTTAGTAGGGGAAGTACTTGGTGTAATGCGTGATCTAGCAGAAGAAGGAAGAACCATGCTTGTGGTAACACATGAAATGGCTTTTGCTCGTGACGTATCAAACCATGTGATGTTCCTGCATCAAGGCTTAGTGGAAGAACAGGGCGATCCAGCTAAACTGTTTACTGAGCCTGAATCTGAGCGATTACAACAATTTATCTCATCGATTTACTAATCAGAATTGAAATGCTGTTGCTAAGGTAAATGGCGACAGTGTTAACAATGAAACACAACAAGTAAGTTAATAAGTAACAACAAACACAATATTAAAATTAGCAAAACATAAAAACCTAAATCACAGGAGTAGGGATATGAAAAAGTGGTTATTAGTCGCGGCACTTGCTGCAACTGCTGCAACGGGCGTAGCTCAAGCAAAAGAATGGAAAACAGTACGTTTCGGTATTGAAGGTGCTTACCCTCCATTTAGCTGGACAGAAGCTGACGGTTCACTAAAAGGCTTCGATGTCGATATGGCTAACGCACTTTGTACTGAAATGCAGGTGAAGTGTAAGATCGTTGCACAAGACTGGGATGGCATTATCCCTTCTCTACTTGCTCGTAAATATGATGCGATCATCGCGGCAATGTCTATCACGGAAGAGCGTAAGAAAAAGATCGATTTCACTGGCAAATACGCACTTATCCCAAACAAGTTCATTGCTAAAAAAGGTGCAGGTCTTAACTTCGATGATCTAAGCGGTCAAAAAATTGCGGTTCAACGTGCAACAACTCACGATAAATATCTAACAGACAACTATGGTGACACAGTAGAAATCGTTCGTTACGGTTCATTCGATGAAGCTTATCTTGATCTAGCTAACGGTCGTGTTGCTGCTGTACTGGGTGATGCATCTGCTCTAGAAGAAGGCGTACTAAACAAAGCTGGTGGTGAAGCTTACGAGTTTGTTGGTCCATCACTAACAGATCCTAAGTGGTTCGGTGAAGGTTTTGGTATTGCTCTACGTAAGCAAGACAAAGATCTGACTAAGCAATTAGATGCTGCAATTCTTTCACTACGTGAGAAAGGCATCTACCAAGATATCGCTGCTAAATACTTCAACTACGACGTATACGGTCAGTAATTTCTAGCGTCACTTCTTAAGGGAGAGGTTCTCCTCTCCCTGTCTTACCAACTTTTTCGCAGTTCTGTTGGAATTCATTATGTTTGATTTACAAGGATATGAAGCTTCGATCCTGAAAGGGGCGGTGCTTACAATCGAAGTTGCCTTGCTGTCGCTAATTTTAGCTATGGTTCTTGGTATGCTAGGTGCCTTAGCAAAACTAGCGCCTTATCGCTGGGCTCGTGCTATTGCAACCCTCTATACAACTGTTATTCGAGGCATTCCTGATCTCGTCTTGATGATGCTGATTTTCTTTGGTGGACAAATCCTTTTAAACAACAGTTTGTATTCCATCAATGAGTGGCTCAATGAGTGGTTCACCTCAAGTGATCCTAACCACGAATGGACCTCTTACTTACCAGATTATATTGATGTCAGCCCATTCATTGCTGGTGTCTTAACCATTGGCTTCATCTTTGGCGCTTACATGGCTGAAACCTTCCGTGGTGCAATCATGGCTGTTGATAGCGGTGAAATGGAAGCCGCAAAGGCCTATGGCATGGGACCCGTTTTAGCGTTTCGTCGTATTCTATTACCGCAAATGATTCGTCACGCACTGCCGGGCTTTGGTAATAACTGGTTGGTTCTGCTTAAGACGACTGCGTTGGTTTCGATTATCGGCCTAGAAGACATGGTCCGCGTTAGCGCATTAGCGGCAGGTTCAACCAAAATGCCATTTACCTTCTACATGACGGTGGCGCTGATCTTCTTATTCTTCACCAGTGTTTCGACAGGCTTACTAAAGTTGGTTGAACGTAAATTCAGTATCCACGCGAGGTAGTTATGGACTTTTCATTGATAATTGAAAGCCTGCCGATTTACCTTGGTGGTTTATGGACAACGGCTTGGATGGTTTGTGTCGCTTTGGTCATTGGCTTATTCGTAGCCATACCGTTAGCTATCGCTCGTAACAGTCCAAATATGATGATTAATGCTCCAGCTTGGTCGTTCATCTATTTCTTCCGTGGCACACCATTATTGGTTCAGTTGTACCTGATTTACTACGGTATGGATCAGTTTTTCCCAGTGAAAGACACATTGTGGGAAAACGCATGGTTCTGTGCTTTAGTGGCATTCATTCTTAACACGTCAGCTTATACTGCAGAGATCATTCGTGGTGCGATCAACGGGTTACCGAAAGGTGAAGTGGAAGCTGCAAAAGCATACGGCATGAGTACACCGAAGACTTACCGTCGTATCATTTTACCAAGTGCTTTACGTCGCGCACTGCCAGCTTACAGTAATGAAGTCATTTTCATGCTTCACGGCTCTGCGGTAGCAGGTATCGTAACCATTATGGATCTAACTGGTGCAGCTCGTTTGGTTAACTCACGTTATTACGCTCCATTTGAATCTTTCCTAACGGCAGGTCTGTTTTACATGGCGCTCACGTTTATCATCATCGCGATTTTCAAATTCGCAGAGAAACGTTTCCTTGCTTACCTAAGGCCTCTTAGTTAATCGCACCCTGTACAAATCATATTAATAAAACGGCGCTTCTATAGCGCCGTTTTTTGTATCGAAAAGGTAACACAGTCATGGTTTGGGCAGAGACTCGTCAATACTAACTATAGATTTTTAAAAACAGTTAACTTGCTTCAAATTGCGTTCACGCATTCATTAGAATAATTGCTTTAGACTTAACTATAGATAGACTCGGAAAGATTTTGTTGTTGTACGGAATAATGATGAAAAAGAGTAACTTACTAGCGAACTTGGTTCTTTGTGTTATCACGTTATCACTTTTAGGGTGCGGAGGTGGTAGTGGCGGTGAAAGTGCCCAAACTGGTTCTGGAGGTTCTGGAGGTTCTGGAGGTTCTGGAGGTTCTGGAGGTTCTGGAGGTTCTGGAGGTAATGACGGTGATGGAAGCGGTGAGCCAGATATAAACCCAATTCCGCAAACCGCAGTTCAAAAAGCCTTGTCGACTGGTAATGCTTCTTATGTTGATAATTCCTTGGAGTTTATTGAGGCAAGCCAAGCATTAGTTGCTCAATACAACGAGGACTACAATCATATTAAGCAAGCTTTATCCCAAAACTCTGAAGGGGAACCTCTACGTAATCTTCATTGGGATCCAACGCATGACACGGCAATCATCTTACCTACCTATGGCTTTAACGATGTCATCTTAAAAACCAATAAAGCGATGCAAGATGGCTATGCCAACCAAGAGCTTGTCATTGGTATTGCGGGTTATACGTCAGACGACAACCGCTATGCAGCATTAGCAAGTAACCCGTTTCGAACTAAGCAGCGCTTTCCTGATTCTGTCAACGAAGAGATGGATACTTGGTTGAAGAACTTAGTTAGGTGGACTTCTAGTACTGACTCGCCACAAAATGTTGTGTTAGCTCAGCTTGATCAGTCTCATTATTTTCCTGATGATCAAGCGACACGAAACTGGTTAACCGACAATGTTAATGCTTCTATGGTTATCAACGCTGACAATACTTGTGATGGTAGTAAATTAAGTCAATGTATTGAAGCCAATAACCCTGACTTGCTAGTTTTGTCTCAAAAGTTAAATGATGGTGATGACATTGAAGATGTGATTTCAGGGTTACGTTTGGCGTTCACCAAAAATATTCCAGTGTTATATCTACATCTTGATGGCGGTATGACGGACTTAGGTAATGCCTTGTTTGCTGAAATGAACATGACTTACGTTGGTGATAACTATTGGCGCAAACTCGGCCTGTCTAATTGGGATTCTACACAGCTTATTAATCAGGTTCCGGATAACATTTTTCAACAACAAGCACTTTTACAGAGATTGAAAGACGACAGTTTTACTGTTGACCTGAATACTTGTGATGACAAATCTTGCCCTGATGAATCCAATATGGATGAAGAGTTCTATATTGCCGCAAACAGTATTCGTTCCCATCTAACATCGCTTGATAGTAAGAAAGTGGATCTGTTTACAACGGATGATTACGAATATGAAAAGCTGTTACTGCTACTTGCTGATCATTATCGTCAAGATGTTCAGTACCCATTGGGTAAGGGCGTGACAGAGAGAATTGATTTTCTTCGCTCTTATTACAGTGATTACGCGGTATACAACAGTCGCGTGTATAATGCGGCGCAACCAAGTCTAGGTAATTTCAGTACCAAGAGTTTTGAGAACGTTCCGCTCGTCACCAAAACCATTGCCTTGGAGTCTAAAAGAAACTTCCGATCCGCTGGTGTATATGCCTTGCCGGGTAAGACAATTAAGGTGACTCGCTTAGATAGTAACGAAGTGTCTACGTCTATCGCATTTAATACATTGCGTAGCGGCGCAACACACGAGTTTTCAGGCAATGACGGTTACGCTCGGCCGAAATTTTTAACCTCGGTAACTTATCCAGTGAAACCGGGAGAGACGATTTATCTCACGTCAGCCTATGGTGGAACATTACAGGTTCATTTTGATACCAATGATATTGATGTGGAGCTGCGTTTTGAAAATGTCGCGCAACACCCCGTTTGGCGCAGTGAGGCAGACAACGACAGTTTTGTTGCACAGCTTGAGGAAGGAAACTTTGATTGGGCCGAACTGATTACTCCGGGATTTGAAGTTCACTCAAAGCTAGAAAAAATGCAGGATTCAGTAAGCCCTGCGCGATGGGATAAGCCACAAGATATGGCATTAGCAACAGAGCGTTACGTTCATAACTTACCTCATGCGCTTGCTGGTTTTGAAGGCCCTGGAATTGATGTCATTGATGAAATTCAGCAATACGCAAAAAATCAGGGTTGGCAGGTTGAAACCATTGATATTGTGAAGCATATGAACGCCGACCAAGCGAACTGTGGTTACGGTTGTTCAGGAAACCCTTACGATGCTTATTGGTCTTTTGATCCTCTAGGGCATGGTGATTTACATGAATTAGGGCATGGGCTTGAGAAGAGTCGCTTTCGTTTCTCTGGTTGGGAAGGTCACTCTACGACGAACTACTACTCCTATTACAGTAAGTCTCGTTATTACCAAGAGACGGGAAAGGTATCTGCTTGCCAAGGTTTAGACTTCAAAGGTCAATTCGAAATACTTAAACAGAGTCGTTTGGAAATCGACCCGAATGCTTATATGGCTACTCAGAACCAAGCGAATTGGAGTTGGGGTGCACGAATTTATATTCAGATGATGATGTTGTCGCAAGAGCAGGGGATTTTGACAACGGGTTGGCACTTACTGGGACGTTTGCATACGATAGAGCGAGAGTTTAATCGTTTGACAAAATCAGAAGAACTATGGAGTGCAAATCGAGGCTCAATCGGTTTCTCTGATTACACTTTAGAAGAGGCAAAAGCTATTTCTAGTGATGATTGGCAATTGATCGCGATGAGCTATGTCACTCAACGAGATATGCGAGCGTACTTGGATATGTGGGGCTTTAGCTTTGAGAATAAGGCGAAACAGCAAGTTGAAAGCTTGAATTTAACGACTATGCCTCTCAAGTATTTTGCATCTGAGAATACTGGCTATTGCTTGGATGACTTTGCGAAGTATCCAGTGGATGTGGATGGAAGTGCTGTTTGGCCACTTTAATGGATCAATATCACCTATATGATTAACCGATAAAAGATCGATACAAAAAAGGAGAGATGGTAATCCCAACTCTCCTTTCTTTTTTAAGTAGTTAAACAAAAAAACGAGTTAATTACTTAAACGTCGACCAAATTGGCGCGTGATCAGACGGTTTTTCAATGCCGCGTAGCTCATAGTCAATGCCAGCTTCAGTACACTTATCAGCAAGTTTCTGAGTTGCTAGTACCACGTCAATACGCAGGCCGCGGTTATCCACGAAACCTTTCGAGCGGTAATCAAACCACGAGTATTGATCGTTTACTTCAGGGTGTAGCAAACGGAAACTGTCCACAAAACCCCAATCCATCAGAGTTTTTAGCCATTCACGTTCTTCTGGTTGGAAAGAACACTTACCGGTTTTCAACCAACGTTTCGCATTAGGTTCACCAATACCGATGTCAGCATCAATTGGGCTGATATTAATGTCGCCCATTACGATCACTTGTTCATCTTTATTGTGGTAATCGTTTAGGTAAGTAATCAAGTCTTTGTAGAACTCACGCTTGTACGGGTATTTGGTTTCATGCTTGATGTTATCCCCTTGAGGGAAGTAACCATTTAGTACTGTAACCTTTTCACCGTTTTCATCTTCAAACGTCGCCATGATCATACGCTTTTGATGGTCTTCATTGTCGGTTGGAAAACCTTTCTGAACAGAGATTGGCTCTTGCTTACACAACATAGCCACACCGTAGTGTGCTTTTTGGCCGTGAAAGTAAACCTTGTAGCCCATTGCTTCAACATCAGCAATAGGGAAGGCTTCATCGTGTACTTTTATCTCTTGCAGACCAATTACGTCCGGTTGGTGTTTATCGATAACAGCTTGCAGTTGATGAAGGCGGGCTCTTAGGCCGTTGATGTTGAAGCTAATTACTTTCATTTGTTTTTATACCTCTCGTAAACCTTTGTCACTGCGAGTTTTCAAAGATCTTTTGATTTGGTGGATTTCATGGTTCATCGTATTTAACCATGCTTAATAATTTCTGTCGCCATTTTGTCGAGACTAAATGGCGACGTTAAATTGTGTGAATACCTACAGTTACGCTGAGTCTACTGAGTTTTTAGTAAGTCTAAAAAGAAGGCGTATTCAAGAGCATCTTCTTTTAATCGCTTAAATCGACCAGAAGCGCCACCGTGACCGGCTTCCATGTCGGTTTTGAACACCAGTACATTGTTATCTGTTTTCATTTCACGCAGTTTCGCTACCCACTTCATTGGCTCAAAGTATTGCACTTGTGAATCATGTAGGCCTGTTGTCACCAACATGTTCGGGTAGTTTTGTATCTGAATGTTGTCGTACGGTGAGTAACTCAGCATGTAGTCATAGTAGGTTTTATTGTTAGGGTTGCCCCATTCATCGTACTCGTTAGTCGTAAGAGGAATCGACTCATCAAGCATGGTTGTGACTACATCAACAAACGGAACATGTGCTCCGATGCCTCGATATAATTCAGGCGCTTGGTTGATGATTGCTCCCATTAATAAACCGCCGGCTGAACCGCCTACCGCAAATACTTTGTCTTTAGCGCCATAACCTTCTTCAACTAGGCCTTTAGTTACATCGATAAAGTCATTGAACGTGTTTTGCTTGGTCAGCTTTTTGCCGTCTTCATACCAAGGTCGCCCCAGCATTTCTGAACCGCGGATGTGAGCGATTGCAAAAACGAAGCCTCTATCAAGCAGGCTGAGACGAGTCGAGCTGAAGGTCGGTTCAATGGTTGAACCGTAAGATCCGTAGCCGTATTGGTAAATTGGGTTAGTGCCGTCTTTCTTGAATAAATCTTTGCGATACACCAAAGAGACTGGTATTTGCTTGCCATCGCGAGCCGTAACCATGATTCGCTCTGATTGATAGTTATCCGCTTCGAAATCACCTAATACTGGTGTTTGCTTCTTGATTTCAGACTCACCCGTACTTAGGTCAAAATCATAGTAAGTTCCTGGCGTAGTCAAGCTGCTGTAATAGATTCGAACTTTTGAGTTATCTAATTCATAGTTACTTGTTAGGTAAGCAGCGAAAGCGGTGTCGTTAAATTCAAGTGGGAACTCTTTGCCTGTTGAGAGTTGGCGAACTGTGACTGTAGACAAGCCATCTGCACGTTGCTCGTAAACAAGATGGTCATCAAACAACTCGAAATCAACAAGCTGAGTGTTATCGTCTGCAGCAATGACATCGACCCATTTTGAGCGGTCATGCATGTCTTCAGCTGCGACTTTTATTAAACGAAAGTTGACCGCTTGGTAGTTGGTGTAGATGTAATACCAATCACCCAGTTTAGCGATGCTGTACTCAATTCCAGTCTCTTTTGGGTAGAAAGCTTCGGCTTTAGCCTGTGGATTGTTGGCATCAATGACTGAAACACCACTGGTTTCTGTGCTCGAGTGCCAAATGTAGACCTCTTCACCATCTTTGCTTTTGCTCAATGAGGTGTAGTAAGCGCTGTCGGTTTCTTCGTAGATTAACTCATCGCTAGTTTGAGGTGTGCCTAAAATGTGGCGGTAAACTTGGTAACCCAGCAGTGTTTGCGGATCTTTCTTGATGTAGTAAAAGGCTTGGTTATCGTTTTGCCACGCAATAGCACTCGAAGCACCTTCAATTTCGTCGTTTAGGTATTCACCAGTGGTGAGATCTTTAATCTTGATGGTGTAAATGCGGCGACTCAGCGTATCTTCACCATAGGCCAACAAGTTTTCGTCTGGGCTGATCGTTAAGCCACCAATACTGAAGAATTCATGTTCTTTTGCTAGTTCATTAACGTCTAAGATGACTTGCTTGTCTGTGCCTAAAAAGTCTTTTTCACGCAAGTGAACCGGGTATTCGTTGTCACCAGTGACTTTATTTGAGTAGTAGTAACTGCCTTTGCGCACTGGTACTGAATTGTCGTCTTTCGCGATTCGGCCTTTGATCTCTTCAAATAACTGTTTTTGTGTTGATTCCGTATGCTCCAGCACGGTCTCTGCGTACTGGTTTTCTTGCTCAAGATGCTGCAAGATCTCTGGATCTTGGCGTTCATCATCACGCATCCAGTAGTAATTATCGATTCGAGTATCACCATGAATCGTCATTGCATGAGGGACTTTCTTAGCAACAGGAGCTTGTGTCTGCTGAGCGACGAGTTGCGATGGAGAGTAGTGTTTCATGGTTGTTATTCCTTGATTGCTGCATCCGGCGACAAGCGCGACCGATACGGCTAATGTGGTTAAAGCGAAACGCATCTGTATATCCTTAGTGTGCACCTTACTCGTTTTAATGCCAGCATCCTTTATTATCAGAGCCTAGGTATCTTGGTTTTCTTCCAGTGATATTATTTATAATTGGATTCTGGATATGCACTTTCAACGTAAGTGTCTGTTATTGTTTTCAAAAAATCAAAGTAATGTTAAATGAAATTGATAATAGATGTGGGTAAGTGGAAACGGGTAACAAAAAGGGACACACTTTTCAGTATGTCCCTTTTCTTTGTTTGGAAAGGGTTCGAGTTTTATTTTAGATAGCCAATGGCATTTCGTTTGAGTGGTCAGGTTTACGATTGACCCAACGTAAACCAAGCATCACGATAAATGACATTGCAATCATCAAACAGCCGAGTGGAAGCTGGTCTTGAGCCGGGAAGAACGATGCCAACAGTGTTGCGATACCAGCACCTAGGTTCTGCATACCACCTAAGATCGCACCTCCTGTACCTGCATGGTATGGGAATGGCGATAGTGCCCCTGTTGTTGCTGCTGGGAATAAGATACCAGCACCCAAGAAGTAAATGGTTGCACCGCCAATCAAAGTTAGTGCTGTTGTTTGACCAAACAGACCCGGTATAAGCACCACGGCTGAACCGACTAAGATCGACACTAGGCCAACATTCAGTGCGCGACGCTCAGAGCGACGTTGTGCGATGTAACTCGATAGACCAGCACCCACTAAGTAACCCGGAATAGGCAAAACAAACAACAAGCTGACTGTGGTTGCAGGTAAACCCAGTACGCCACCAAGTAATACACCAGCCGCGGCTTCAAATACTGCGACCCCCGCGAATGTTGCTACTAGAACTAGTAGGAAACCTTGGAAGCGTTTGTCAGACAGAACGAATTTGTAGCTGTTTACAACAGACTCATTTTTGCGTCGTTCTTTTGGCAGAGTTTCCATCATGCTCGTCATCATGGTGATCACAACCGCGATACCAAACAGCGCGAGGAACAAGTAGCTAGAACGCCAACCGAAAGCTTCTGTTAAGTAACCGCCCAAAACAGGAGCCATCAATGGTGAGAAAATCACACACATGCTGATTAAGCTATTTGCACGATGCAGTTCTGCGCCTTCAAAACAGTCACGAGTCAATGTTCGAGACATCGCACCGCCACAACCAATGCCTAAGCCTTGGATAAAGCTACCCGCTAGGAACCATTGATACTCATGAGCGAATAAGGCTACCAAAGTACCTATGATGTAGATGATCAAACCTACTACGATGATAGGTTTACGACCTAGGCGATCAGAAAGCGGGCCGTAGACAAATTGCGACAGACCATAAGGGATCAAGTAGCACGCCATCACAGCTTGAAGTGAAGACGCAGAAACCAAAAACTCACCCGCCATATGACCGATAGAAGGCACGTACATCGTTTGAGTCATTTGACCTACGGCTGTCAGAATAGCGATTAAAAAGGTAAGTTTCGCTAATGGAAACGAGGCAGACATTTGCGTATCTCTCCAAAAATTAAAGACGTAAAAAGCCTTAGCACTCCATTAAAGAGAGCCAAAAGAATAAAGTATTCAGGGAATCTAGGCGCGAGATATTAGAGCTTGATTGCCGACTTAGCAATCAAAAAACGTGAAGTTGATCAAGATAAAAATCTATAACTTGGATTAGAAAAAGTAATCCGATATTGCGGCGTTTTAAAGATGTAGGGAGAGTCAGCTTCCTTGAAATATCGATGCTAGGTTATACCCAAAATGTTAGAGCAATAGGCCTATTGGCAATGATTGTATGAGTAGATTATTTTGAAATCGCAGAAGCAATAGGTAAAAGGCATGGCTTGTTAACATTTATGTAAACTTTCGTTTTATATGTAAGCGATTTGTGCTGTAATTATTCGCTAAGCTATTCGTCTAACTCATTTACATTGTGTACAGCAATTTGTTGTCGGTGTGATAGTTATGGTTATGGAAGTCTTTTGGCTTAAATAAGGATATTAAATGCGCTCTCTATCGGTACAGTGGAAAATAACTCTCTTAGCAGGTTGTTGCCTAATCATTACTTCACTGTCTCTTATTGGTTTCTCGATCTACAACGCAACGAGTAATCAACAAGTCATCAAATCTCAAAGCTCAGAATCAGTTATCAATAAAACTCAGCAGTTATTGGCGTCTGTTTCTCAGCTCAATGCTCAAGAAACTCAACGTTACGTCGACGAAGCTATTTATCGTGCTGAGATGCTAGCGGCGAATGCTCAGTTTCTAAAGAACAATGCCGATGAAAACTTTACCCCAAGTGAAGAACTTCGTACTGCGTTGGATGAAATGGTGCGTCGCTCGGTTTTAAACTTTGATTCGATCCAAGGGGCGTATTTAGTTTTTAAACCAGACTTACTCGATAGTGAAGACGCGAACTATGTGGATGCCGATTATGTCGGCTCTAACGAAAAAGGCCGTTTTGCACCTTATTGGAAGGTAGCAGACAACGGTGAGAATGTTCTGCCGAACGTGCTTTCAGAATCTATATTGAGTGATGATAGCAACAGTGAGCGTTTCTACTGTCCTTTGTCATCAGGGCAAACATGTATCAGTACGCCAAGAGTCGTAAACAGCGGGGGGAAAACCTTACTGACCTCTTCAATCTCTGTGCCTATCTTAGTCGATGATATGGCGATCGGTTTCTTAGGAATCGACCTAAGATTAGATGGCTTAACCAATGTTGTGACTCAATCTGACCAAAGCTTGTTTGATGGCTCAGGTGCGGTTTACGTGGTGAGCCTAGACGGTTCTGTTATTGCTTCTGATGATTCAAGCATTGCAGTTGGTTCGAGCTTCCAAAGTGACAACACAAACAGCGACTTGATGACCGATTTTATCTTTGGTGGCGAAGTGACAACGCAATGGAGTGAGAACGGTGAGTGGTTACTCGCATTTGCTCCAGTTGTTGCGGCTAACCAAACTTGGGGCGTGTTGTTCGAGATCCCAAGAGAGAGTGTTGTCGCTGATGCAAATAAATTGGATTCCATCATTAGCACTAAGTTAAGTGAAGGCATTAAGACGGAAGTAATTGCCGGTACCGTGTTCATTTTGTTCGGTCTAGCCATTATCGCATTTGCTTCACTTTCAATTGTTAAGCCTATTCGACAAGTGGTCGAGCGACTTAATGATATCGCTTCTGGTGAAGGTGATTTGACTCAGCGTTTGGAAGTGAAATCTCAAGACGAAATTGGTCAGTTATCTAAAGGGTTTAACTTATTCTTAGATACGCTACAACACACGATCAAAGAAGTTATTCATACCACTGAACAAGTGGCGAGTACGACAAGTCAGGCTAAAGCATCGGCATCAAGCACTCGAGAGAGTAGTGAATCTCAGTTTAAAGAAGTGGACTTAGTGGCGACTGCGGCTGAGGAAATGACTCAGACTGCCGGTTTAGTGGTACAAAATGCAGAAGTGGCCGTTGATGCGGCTTGCGAAGCGAACCGTTCTGCTCAGCAAGGACAACAAGTTATCGAGCTTTCAGCCGGCGAAATGAGAAAGCTGGTGGAGCGTATGTCGAGTGCTGTGCCTATTGTTGAAGAGCTGGCGAAGAATAATGGAAACATCACAGAGATCTTAAGTGTCATTGAAGGGATCTCTGAGCAAACTAACTTACTGGCATTGAATGCGGCTATTGAAGCGGCGCGGGCGGGTGAGCAAGGTCGAGGTTTTGCTGTTGTTGCTGATGAAGTAAGAAACCTAGCAAGCCGTACACAGTCATCTGTTGGTGAGATCAGAGCGGTGATCGACAAGGTTCATGCTGGAACTCAAGATGTCGTTGAAGCGATACAAGAAGGCAATATACTTGCAAACGACACAGCACTCCACGTTCAGAAAGCAGTTGAAGATCTGGGTTCGATCTTTACTTCTATTGAGGCGATCAGTGATATGAACAGTCAGATCGTTCGAGCAGCCGAAGAGCAACAATCGGTTTCCGGTGAAGTAAATCAAAGCGTGGTTAATATTCGCGATTTGAGTGCGAAGATCTTGGAGCAAGCCGCAGCTTCTGAGCAAGTCGGTAATGAGATTGACGAACTGTCTCAACAACAACAGAAGTTGGTCAATCAGTTCAAGGTATAGTTTTTCAAGGTATAAGCATTAAGCCTTAACTAATTCTTGAATAGAAAAAGGGACAAATGAAGATTTCATTTGTCCCTTTTTTATTTGTTGCTTTAGAAGATGGTCAATAACCAGCGGTTGACGCTGCTTACTCTTCGATAAACCAGTAGCCTTTGTTCACCAGTTCAGTCACGACCGTTACGCCCGAAGGAGATAGAGCAGCAGCTGAAGTAATCAAGGTTTCATCGCAAAGTGTGTTGAGTAATGAAGAGTCCGCTTCATCAACCTTAACCACTTCGCCATTGATGTAAGCCGTGTTGTTTTCATTTTCGTGGTAGAGCGCCTTTAAGCCAGATACACGGTGGATTTCACCTGCAGACTCTAAATGTTGAGCAATCTCTTCTTGAGTCCATAATGGCTCAGGAGCGACGATATCAAGTTGGTGGCGTGATTGGCTTAGCAGACAACCCATGAATTCACTGATGGTTTCAGGTTGCTCTAGTGCAGATTTCAACATGTCAGTGAGATTGCTTAAATCCGATGAACGAATTTTTCCGTAGCCTTCTTGCGTTTTGAATTCTGGATCGTGCAGGTGTACGTCACCCATATCATGAGCAAGCACAAAATCGGCAAAGTTGCTGATTAGCTCTTGTTCTTTAGGGGAACGGTAGCCAATAGAGTAGCTCATCGACGGCTCTAATGTGTTCCCTTCATGTGGGAAACCTGGCGGGATATAAAGGATATCGCCCGGCTCTAAGGTTTCATCAATGATTGGCTCAAAGCCTTCTATTTGGCGTAGAGCAGACGCTTGAACAGTCTCTTTGTACTGACCAACATCTTTCGCGCCCACTTTCCATTGACGTTTACCTTGGCCTTGAATGATGAATACATCGTATTGATCAATATGAGGGCCAACACCGCCTTCAGGTGCTGAGTAGCAAATCATGAGATCGTCGAACAACCAGTTTGGTAATTGTTGGAACGCTTCAGTCAGCTGATTTGCACCTTGATGCCAATGGTTGGCTGCTTGAACGATCAATTGCCAATGTGTTTCAGTGAGTTCACCAAACTTCTCTTCAGTGAATGGACCGTGTTCGGCTGTCCATTTGTTGTCGAGGTTAGAAACAAAGCGAGAATCCACTTCTTCTTCCATCGATAAACCAGCAAGTTCTTCCGGCGAAATTGGGTCGACGAAGTTCTGGAAGCCACCTTTTAAGATGGTTGGTTTCTTATGCCAGTAATTTTCAAGAAACTCGGGCATAGAAAAGCTAAGTTGGTACATGTGAATCCTGTATATTTTTTGCTAGATGCTAGATGCTAGATGCTAGATGCTAGTTTGGCTTGTAAATCTTGCTGGACAATCTTAATTGCTTCTAACGCCACCTTTGGGTCGATCTCGTTGCTTTCGAGTAAGTAGATCAAGTCGACAGCTAACTTAACTTCTTCAGGTGCGTTATCCAGTGGTGATGATGTGTTATCAGTGCTCATTTCGCTTAGGGTTCTCTAAGTTAATCAATCTCTCAATGTTCTTCATTGAGTCCTCACAGCGTTCCAATCGTTCTTTTGCGAGTTGCCAAGCCTCTTCCGCTTTTTTCTTATGGTGGCGTGGCGCTGAATCAAACGCTAACTTTCGTGTTTGAACTAAATCGACGAGCCGCTTTTGCCAATCTTGGTGTTGTGCGAGTTCGTTGTATAAGTCGTTTAAGCTTTTTCCTGATTTACTTTTCCTGTCTAGGCGCAAATCGTGATTGGCTAACTCTCGTTGAATCGCTGCAATCTGGTTGGTCAGCCTTTCAGTCAGGTAATTCGCTCGTGATGAAGTGAGTTGATTGGTGCTCTGTTCACGAATAATGGTGTTATAAGTTGCCTGAGTTTCAAGGGCATAAGGAAGAAGAGTCGATGCTCCACACTTAAACAAGGCTCTATCAAACAGTGCTTGATGATAAGCGCCACGAGACTTATCGACCTGAGAGCAATGGCCAATCAAGGTATCAATAACGCTTTTTAGCTTTGAAAACTGATTCATTTTGCTTCTCGTTTGTTGGTGGCTATAAGTTTACAAACCACGCTTCGTAAGCCAGTTTAATTGCAAGTACGCTTACAACTGTAACAAAAACCGGTCGTATAAACGTCGCACCAAAACGAATTGCAGAGTGTGCCCCTACAAACGCTCCGGCCATTAAGCAAACACCCATGGTTAAACCAAGAACCCAATCAATATGACCAAGAATTGCAAAGGTCACTAAAGAAGTGAAGTTACTGGTAAAGTTCATTGCTTTGGATAGGCCTGAAGCAAGCAAGATATTTAGGCGGTAAAGCGCCATAGAACTTACCGTCCAAAACGCGCCAGTTCCCGGGCCTGCGACGCCATCGTAAAAGCCCAGAATGAATCCTTGGTACTTTTGCTTTTTCTTCAGCACAGGACAAGGTTTCGGTGACACGTTGTGATTGGCATTCGGCGTCTTGTGAAAAATGGTATAGACCGCTGCAGCAAGAATAACTAATGGTAGTACTTTCTCTAACCACTCAGTGCTGATTGCATCAACTGTTAAAGTACCAATTGTTGCACCTATCAAGGTGGCGATGAATGCATTGATCCAACATTCTGGCTTAAATAGCTTTTTGCGATAGTAAGTAAAAGCCGCTGTCGATGAGGCAAATGTTGCAGCGAGCTTGTTCGTCCCTAGCGCGATATGTGGCGGCAGGCCAAGCGACAGTAAAGCTGGAACGGTTAACATCCCACCACCACCGGCGACGGCATCAATAAAGCCCGCTGCAAATGCAACCAGAGCGAGGATAACCAACATGGTTGGCTCAATCATTTCCATAAATAGCTAGTGTTCTCGTTATCGGCTGTTAGGGCAGCCACACGAATAATCGATGGATTAATCATGTTGGGTTGTGAATGCAGGGCCTAGCGATAACTGGCCCATAACTACCTTTCGGGTAGGAAAATTAGTATTTTATTGTTCTTTTAAAAGGCGGTAGTGAGTCGAGTAGGGATTTCCCGTATCGCTTCGTGACTATGCGTCTATCAAGGATCGTGACTTTACCAGAATCTCGTTCCTTACGCAGTAGTCTACCGACAGATTGAATAAGCTTTTTACTCGCTTCTGGAACAGTAATCTGCATAAAAGGATTACCGCCACGTGATTCAATATATTCTGAATGTGCTTGTTCTACAGGTGACGTAGGAACGCCAAAAGGAATCTTAGTAATAACTAGGTTTTCAAGAAGCTCTCCAGGTAGATCAAGACCCTCTGAAAAGCTGCCAGTTCCAAAAAGAACGCTTGTTTTACCTTGGTCTATGAGTTTTTTATGTTTTTTTAGGATTTCGGTGCGTGAAGTATCACCTTGAACCTGTAAAGCCCATGACTTTTTAACGAAATCTGTTGCCAAAGCTTCTGCAACTTTATTCATTTGCCAGTAAGAAGAGAATAGAACGAGATTGGCTTTGTTGTCTTCTATTACCTTAGGCAAAATTTCAATAAGATATTCGGTAAACTGAGGCGCTTGCGGTTCGTATTTCATAGCTGGCACGATCAGCTCTGCTTGATTCTGATAATCAAACGGTGATGCCAAAGCCAGAAACTGCACGCCATCGTCTTCTTTTTGACTGATTCCTGCTTGGTGACAGAAAAAGCTGAAGGAGTTGAGTGCTCTCATGGTCGCGGAAACAAGCACCGCACCGACACAACGGCTCCAAATCTGTTGGTCAAGCTGCCAGCCAACTTCGAGTGGTGAAACATTGACAACAAAATCGCCTTCGCTCTCTTTATTGAGTTCAAGCCAGCGCGCCAAAGGGGCTCCTTTTTCTCGTTTAGGCTCGGCCATTAAGCGCCAAACCTGCGCAAGGTTTTCTGTTCTTTGTATATAGAAGCCGATTTCAGCAAGCGCGGGCTCGGCTAATTTTGCTGAAAGTTCTCCATCTTTAACACGTTCAGCAACAAGGTCTGCAATCTTCGCAACCGCTTGGCTCGCCTTTTGTGTGAGTTGCTTGAGATCTTTAGATTCATTCTCTAGCCACTCAGGTAAGTCACCATGTTCAAAACGGTACAATCCATCTTCAAAATGGGTGGCGTCAAACTGCTTGCTTAGCTGAGTCAGAGTAGGAATCAGCTGTTGTACAGAATCCTGCAATTCATTTCTAAATCGACCCACTCGCTTTTCATCCGCCAAGCCCGAAAGCTTGGTGATGGATTGATTCAAGCGCTCTAACCAAGATGCGGCACCTTTTAAGCTTGCCGCTGCAGAAGAGTGATCTCTGGCTACGTGTGGTAAGTGGTGAGCCTCATCGAATATATAGATGCTGTTTTCTGGCTCAGGCAGTATTACGCCGCCACCTAAGTCAGCATCAGCCATCACTAAACTGTGATTGGCGATAATCACGTCTGCTTTATCTAGCTCTGAGCGAGCTTTTTGGAAAGGGCAGTCTCTATGAGTAGGCATACTGTTATTACAGCTGTGCTTATCACTGACAATCATTTGCCAAATCATGTTGTCGATTGGCTTTGGCCATGAATCACGGTCACCATCCCATTTACCTTGGGTTAGGCTACGGTACATGGTTTGTAATTGTTCGATGTCCTTTTGCTTTGGCTTGGATTCGAACATAGCCATCTGACCACCATCAACCCCACAAGCAGCGGCTAGTTTCTCGGCACAGCAATAACGCTGTCTGCCTTTGGCGAGTATAAAAGAGAACTCTCTATCAGTCAGTCTTCTATATAGAGGGAGATCTTTATTTACGAGCTGTTCTTGAAGTGCAACCGTCGCCGTTGAAATGACGATTTTTCGATTGTTGAGTACTGCAACAGGAATCGTTGCCATTAAGTAAGCCAGTGATTTGCCGATCCCTGTCCCGGCTTCTGCAACGATCATGCGATTACTTTTGTGGTATTGACCACAAAGTGTCTTCGCTATTTCTGCAACAAGGTAATTTTGAGCACGTCTAGGTACAAAGTTGTCCAACTGATCTTGGAGGTTTTGATAACTGGTGCGAATAGAATTTTGAATTTTAGTAGTTAGCATACTGTGACCTACGTAGCGGAGCGAGGATAGTAGCACATATCACTAGTCGGTACATTTACGGCGAAATAGCTTGCTTTTGAATCAAAGGTAGATCTTGTTCACAAAAAAAAACTGAACCATCAGGAACTTAACTATTTTATTTATGTTGCGAAATATAAATATTAAAAAAGACTGGCTTGTAGGTGTTAAATTCTGAAATTTGGCTTCATTGTGAACTGTTTGTGGTTTTAAGTTCTGTTTGTTACATTTTTTGGATTATTATATTTGCTGATAAAACTAAGGATAAGCTGCTCGTAAAATGATGAAAAAAAATGTAAGTGATTGATTTTAATTGTTTTGTGTTTTTTTTAGGTTTGTTTTTAGTTTATTTGACACGCAGGATAATCTTTTGCAATCTAGACCTCGAAATTTAGTGACGGTGATTAACCAACAAAGAGTGGTAATGACCAGTCGCAAAAAATAAAAAAAGGGAACCGGGCAAGGATCTCCCATTCTTAGAAAAGGCAGTGGATTTATTATGAAAAAGACTCTATTAGCGCTAACAATCGCAGCAGCTTCAACTTCAGCTTTCGCGAACGTAGGCCTAGGCAACGCAAAACCAACATTTGAATTTGACCCAATGCACAAAGAACAGTTCTCTGTTTCTGGTTCACTTGGTCTTGGTGGTTACTACGATACTAAAACTAACGCTATGTATGATGACTGGGCAACAGCTCTTACTCTAGCAGTTAGCTACAAAAACAACCGCCTAGTTGGTTACTTCGAAACTGATTTCGAACTTAACTGGACAACTGACGAAAACGACAACGGCTTCGGCGTTAAAAACGAATTCGGTACTGACGTTGATAAAGCATGGCTAGGTTTTGACACTGGTGTTGGTGTTGCATCTTTCGGTTGGGAAAACGACACTGCTCTTGATAAAGTTGATGGCGCTGGCGACATGACTTACGAGTTCGGTTCTTCTGCTGGTGATGCTTCTGATGCATTCAACGTAGTTAAGTTCCAAGGCGCTACTTCAGGTTTCGCTTACGGTATCTCTTACTTCGAAACTGATGACGACCACTCTGCTGCTGATAAAGGCGTGAACGGTTACGTTGGTTTTGAAAGCGAAGTAGTAAATGTTTACGGTGGTTACGAAACTCGTGACGAAGCTGATTACCAAGTTTACTCTGTATCTGGTAACTCTAAAGTTGGTGAGCTAGACCTAGGTGTTAACTTCTGGATTAACGATGGTTCAGACGACAAAACAGCTACTAAGAACACTACTAACCTAGAAACAGTTGGCTACTACCTATCTGCCGGTTACCCAGTAACTGAGCAACTAACTCTTGCCGCTGGTTACAACGCTAACTCTACTACTGAAGATGGCAAAGCTGACAAAGACATCTCTCGCGTAAACGTTGCTGCAATGTACACACTTAACGACCGTGTAGATATGGGTATCGATATTCTTCAAGACCTTGATGCTGGTGACGGTAACGACGAAGAAACTTACGTATTCGCTGCTGCATTCTACAGCTTCTAATAGTTACTTAATTAGTAATTGTTAAATGTTGATAAAAGCCAGTCTGATGACTGGCTTTTTTGTGTCTGATATTTATCAACGCATATAAAAATGGCCGCTAACTTAGCGGCCATTTTACATTCTCTGTACTGTAATTTTAGATTTCTTTCCACTCACCAGGCTGAAGTTGCCCCACGTTCATGTTGCCCATTGAATAGCGAATAAGTCGCAGGGTAGGGAAGCCGATATTTGCTGTCATTCGTCTTACCTGACGGTTACGCCCTTCAATGATAGTAATCGCTAACCAGGTTGTCGGTATCGCGGCTCTGAAGCGTACTGGAGGATTTCTATCCCACACTTCAGGTTCTTGCATTACTTCTACTTTTGCAGGTAGTGTCATGCCGTCTTTTAGTTCGAC
Source organism: Vibrio crassostreae (assembly GCF_024347415.1). Lineage (NCBI taxonomy): Bacteria > Pseudomonadati > Pseudomonadota > Gammaproteobacteria > Vibrionales > Vibrionaceae > Vibrio > Vibrio crassostreae. Next base: position 2,347,184 of record NZ_AP025476.1, on the reverse strand, counting down.
ACCTTTTCTCAATTTATCTAAATCTTCCTCAGAAGGTGCGCCTTCAACCTGTACCCAGTATGTCTTTGGGGATTTTGAGTTGGGTTGAGTTAGCTTAGCTTGAAAAATACCATCGTTGGTCAAGACCATTAACCCTTCGCTGTCGCGGTCAAGGCGACCTGCAGCATAAACGTCTTTCACTGGAATAAAGTCAGTTAGCGTTTTTCTCCCTTCGCCATCTGTAAATTGGCTGAGAGTATCGAAAGGCTTGTTGAACAGAATTACTTTGCGATCTTCGAGTGCCACCTTAGGTTTCGCATTGGTAGGTTTACCTTTATATCGGTGCTTACTGGAGTGCGTTTTTTTGTACGAACTGCCAGTGTTATTTTTATCACTGCTTCGGTTCTGTCTATTACCGCTTTGTTTTAATTTGGCGCCAGAACGAGCCGGTTTGTCTGAATGAGATGCGCTGCGTGAGCGAGTAGACATGTTAACTACCTTGCAAAAATGTAAACGAAGTGTGCTGAAAAGTTTTCACTGAAACGGAATTGAGCTATCATTTGCGCGCCTAAAAGACACAAAATAGAACAAGTTTATGGACTCTTGAGCCTGATTTGTTTAATTATACCTACGTGTTTTATTATAACAACGCACTCACGGATTTGGTTCATGCGGTCATTAGATTGCATGAAAAATAAGATAGAGTACGACTATCGAGTAAGCAGTTTTCACTTTTAGAGTGGCTTACTGGTCAATTTATAACACTCTCACTATTCAAGTGAGCTTGTAAGAACTATAGGGAAATTTCATGCCTACTGAAAAACCAACGATCATCTATACCATTACAGACGAAGCTCCGGCGCTAGCAACTTACTCTCTGCTGCCAATCATTCAATCTTTTACAGCTTCTTCTGGTATTAACGTTGATACTCGCGACATTTCACTTGCAGGGCGCATTATTGCCAACTTCCCTGACTACTTGAACGAAGAGCAACGTATTGGTGATGCATTAGCAGAACTAGGTGAATTGGCTAAGACACCTGAAGCGAATATTATCAAGCTTCCAAACATCTCTGCATCTGTACCTCAGCTGCAAGCAACAATCAAAGAACTACAGTCAAAAGGCTACGCACTTCCAAACTACCCAGAAGAAGCAAACACTGACGAAGAGAAAGCAGTAAAAGCGACTTACGATAAGATCAAGGGTAGTGCGGTAAACCCAGTATTGCGCGAAGGTAACTCAGACCGTCGTGCACCACTTTCAGTAAAAAACTACGCGAAGAAGAACCCACACTCAATGGGTGCATGGTCTGCAGATTCTAAGTCGCACGTTTCAAGTATGGACGACAAAGACTTCTTCGGTAGTGAAAAGTCAGTAACCATTGAAGGTGCTACAGACGTTAGCATCGAATTCGTTGGCAAAGATGGCACAAAGAAAACACTGAAGCCAGCTTTTGCACTGCAAGATAAAGAGATCATTGATGCGTCAGTGATGAACAAGGCTGCTTTAGTTGCATTCTTTGAAAAAGAAATCGCATCGGCTAAAGAGCAAGGCGTACTGCTTTCTCTTCACATGAAAGCAACCATGATGAAAGTATCTGACCCAGTGATCTTTGGTCACGCGGTTAAGGTTTACTACAAAGACGTATTCGCTAAGCACGGTCAGTTATTTGAAGAGTTAGGTGTTGATGTTAACAACGGCATCGGTGATGTCTACGCGAAGATTGCAGCGCTTCCTCAAGAACAAAAAGAAGCAATCGAAGCTGATCTACAAGCGGTATACGAGACGCAGCCACCATTAGCGATGGTTGATTCGGACCGTGGCATTACTAACCTACACGTACCAAGCGACATCATTGTTGACGCATCTATGCCTGCAATGTTGCGTTCTTCTGGCCAAATGTGGGATCCAGAAGGTAAGCAAAAAGATACCAAAGCAATGATCCCAGATCGTAGCTACGCGAGCATTTACCAAGCGGTTATTGATTTCTGTAAAGAGAACGGTGCGTTCGATCCAACAACGATGGGTAGCGTACCAAACGTTGGCTTGATGGCTCAAAAAGCCGAAGAGTACGGTTCTCACGATAAGACTTTCATCCTTGAAGCTGCTGGTCAGGTTCAAGTTGTTGACGCTGCAGGCGCTGTGCTTCTAGAGCAAGACGTAGAGGAAGGCGATATCTTCCGTATGTGTCAGGTTAAAGATGCACCAATCCAAGACTGGGTTAAGCTTGCGGTAACGCGTGCTCGTGCATCGGGTGTTCCAGCGGTATTTTGGTTAGATGCGTCTCGTGCACATGATGCTCAGCTTATTAAGAAAGTTGAAGCGTACCTTCCTGAATACGATACCGATGGTCTTGAAATTAAGATCCTTGCTCCACTTGAAGCGACTCAATACTCACTGGTTCGTATCAAAGAAGGCCTAGATACAATTTCGGTTACTGGTAACGTATTACGTGATTACCTAACAGACTTGTTCCCGATTCTAGAGCTTGGTACATCAGCTAAGATGCTATCGATTGTTCCACTAATGAACGGTGGTGGTCTGTTTGAAACAGGTGCTGGCGGCTCAGCTCCTAAGCACGTGCAACAAGTAGAGAAAGAAAACCACCTGCGTTGGGATTCCCTAGGTGAATTCTTGGCATTGGCTGCATCTCTAGAGCACCTGAGCGTAGTAACAGGTAACGCTAAAGCACAAGTTCTTGCTGATGCGCTTGATAAAGCAACGGGTGAGTTCCTTGATAACAACAAGTCTCCTTCACGCCGAGTAGGTGAGCTTGATAACCGTGGTAGCCATTACTACCTAGCAGCTTACTGGGCTAAGGCGCTTGCTGAGCAAACGGCTGATGCTGATCTTGCTGCTGAGTTCGCAGGTGTGGCAAGTCAACTAGCTGAAAGTGAAGAAGCTATTGTTGCAGAGCTGAACAACGCTCAAGGTGTGGCTGGCGACTTAGGTGGTTACTACCTACTTGACGATGCATTGGTTTCAACACTAATGCGCCCAAGCTCAACGCTAAACGCGTTTATTGATGCATAGTGATTGGGCTCATCGTTAGTCAGTCATGAACGTGATTTGCGAACGAGTTGCTTAGTCTGACAGATAAGTCATAGATAAAGTCAAAACCAAAGACGCTTTAACGACAACGTTAAAGCGTCTTTTTTGTTCATCTATAATACTCCTAAGATCTAACTTAATAAGAGTACATCCTTAAACGAATTGTCTAGTGAGCAACTTTAGAGATCCCAAAACGAAAAAACCGCTCACGTAATCCTGTATTACAGGTATTAAATGAGCGGTTTCAATATTCTGTTTACCAGTCAGCCTTTAATGAAGATTGACGGAGGTTAACATGAGTTGGCATTCGCCTATTTTGCGGCGCTGCCTTCGACAGGAACAACGGAGCTAGCATGCGAGCCTTTAGGTCCACTTTCTACTTCATAGTCGACCTGCTGACCCGCCTTCAAGGTTCGATAACCTTCCATTTGTATTGTGGAGTAGTGCGCGAAAATATCGCCGTCTTCACCTTCTGGACAAATAAAGCCAAACCCTTTGGCATTGTTAAACCATTTTACTGTACCTGTAGCCATGCTATACATCCCTCATGCATTTTGTTACTAACGTTGTTATATCAATTGTTGTAAGTGCGATTGATATCATTCCTACCAGCTAAAGAATTTCAGCTAATAGCTTGAATCTCGTACATTGCTTACGGAAATTAACGCTACCCTGCGTAATTATTCCTTATTGTTAATTTTTGAAGCGTGTTACTGATCTTAAATCATGTTGCAAAAATGTATTAAAAAACCTTTTAGCTCCAATGTAGCTAATGATTGAGCACAGTCAATAGTAAATTGGTATAAAAGTGATCAATTTTAATAACAAATCACATTCGAGATTAACTGCAAACTATTAACTAAATAGTAACTTAGCAGTGATCTTATCGTTAGTATCAATAGTTATGGCGTCTTTTTAATCAATCACATATGTTAATCCTGTTAATCGAGATCTTTTATTTGCAGCGATGGAAATGGTGGATTAGGCTCAGTATAGAGGAATATTTTTTGGTACTGTTTCTCGGTGCAGTTTCTTAGTACACCGTAAAGCGTGAATGTGGTAAATTTGAGTTAGGTAAACACTCACGACTTCCGAAAAATAACCCTTAGCAAAGCGATATGAGCAGAAACTTTGAATGGGCATCTCCAGGCTCAGATTTACTGGAGAAAGAAGCAACAAAAGTAAAGCCACCGGCGATGTATAACGTTGTGTTAAATAACGATGATTACACGCCCATGGACTTTGTAATCGAGATCCTAGAGCGATTCTTCTCACTAGATATCGAAAAAGCAACGGAAGTGATGCTCAAGGTTCATTATGAAGGTAAAGCTATATGCGGCACATACAGTGCTGAAATAGCGGAAACAAAGGTAGCGCAGGTCACGATGTACTCAAAGGAAAATGAGCATCCGCTACTATGTACAATGGAGCAAGTATAAATTGCTCGAACAACACTGTTGTTCCCTTAGGAGGTACTTATGCTAAATAAAGAATTAGAGACGAGTTTAAATGGCGCATTTGCTCGTGCGCGAGACAAGCGACATGAATTCATGACTGTCGAACACCTCCTACTAGCATTATTAGAAAATGATGCGGCCAAGGAAGCGCTCCAAGCTTGTCAGGCTGATCTCGATGCTCTTCGCAATGAGCTCGATATTTTTATCGATCAAACGACCCCACTTATCCCTGAAAGCGACGAAACTCGCGAAACTCAGCCTACGTTGAGCTTTCAACGAGTACTTCAACGCGCTGTTTTTCATGTTCAATCTTCAGGTCGCAGCGAAGTAACAGGTGCTAATGTACTTGTGGCTATTTTTAGTGAGCAAGAATCTCACGCGGCATATCTTCTTAAGAAAAACGACATTAGTCGCTTAGATATTGTTAACTTCATCTCACACGGTATTACCAAAGCGAGCAACGAAGGCGACAGCCCTTCATCATCTGATTCATTTGGTGGTGCAGAAAATGCTGAAGAAGCTAATTCTGAAGACCGTTTAGAAAATTTCGCGACCAACCTTAACGAAGTAGCGAAGCAAGGTAATATTGACCCATTAATCGGTCGTGACAAAGAGCTAGAGCGTACTATCCAAGTTCTGTGTCGTCGTCGTAAGAACAACCCTCTGTTAGTGGGTGAAGCGGGTGTAGGTAAAACTGCCATCGCGGAAGGTCTTGCATGGCGCATTGTTGAAGGACAAGTGCCTGAAATCATTCAGAGCAGCGTAATTTATTCTCTAGATATCGGTTCATTGTTAGCAGGGACGAAATATCGTGGTGACTTTGAGAAACGTTTTAAAGCGATTCTTAAGCAACTCGAGAAAGAAGAAGACGCGATTCTGTTCATCGATGAGATCCACACCATTATTGGTGCTGGCGCTGCCTCTGGTGGTCAGGTTGATGCGGCAAACTTAATTAAACCGCTACTAAGCAGCGGCAAATTGCGCTGTATCGGTTCAACAACGTACCAAGAGTACAGCAGTATTTTTGAGAAGGAGCGTGCTTTAGCTCGTCGCTTCCAGAAAATCGATATTATTGAACCATCGCTAGATGATACGACTAAGATTCTGATTGGCTTGAAGCCAAAATACGAAGCTCACCACGAAGTGCGCTACACCAACAAAGCGTTGCGTGCTGCTGTGGAACTGTCAGCTAAATACATCAATGAACGTCACCTTCCTGATAAGGCCATTGACGTAATCGATGAAGCGGGCGCTCGTAGTCGTTTGGCTCCTGCAAGCCGTCGTAAGAAAACGGTAAGCGTGGCTGATATTGAGTCAATGGTTGCGAAAATGGCGCGAATTCCTGAAAAATCAGTATCATCTTCAGACAAAGATACGCTGCAGAAACTGGATGACCGCATGAAAATGTTGGTGTTCGGACAAGACCCAGCTATCGACGTATTGAGCGAAGCGATCAAGCTGACCCGTGCTGGATTGGGTGCTGACAATAAACCTGTTGGTTCATTCCTATTCGCAGGACCTACTGGTGTAGGTAAAACCGAGGTTACCGTTCAACTGTCTAAACTGATGGGTATTGAGCTTCTGCGCTTTGATATGTCTGAGTATGGTGAGCGTCATTCTGTGAGCCGCTTGATTGGTGCTCCTCCTGGTTATGTTGGTTACGATCAAGGTGGTCTGCTAACTGACGCCGTAATCAAGAACCCACACTCTGTTGTGTTACTGGATGAAATTGAAAAAGCTCACCCAGATATCTTTAACTTGCTACTGCAGGTAATGGATAACGGCACGTTAACTGATAACAATGGTCGCAAAGCGGACTTCCGCAATGTGATTCTAGTGATGACGACCAACGCGGGTGTGGCTGAAACCGAGAAGAAATCGATCGGCCTGATCCAACAAGATCATGCACCAGATGCGATGGGCGAAATCAAGAAGGTGTTTACTCCTGAGTTCCGTAACCGTCTTGATAACGTCATTTGGTTCAACAGCTTGGATCCAAGCGTGATTAGCCAAGTAGTCGACAAGTTCATTGTTGAGCTTCAGGTTCAACTTGACGCACGTGGCGTATCTCTAGAGGTTTCTGAAGATGCTCGTCACTGGCTGGCAGACAAAGGCTACGACAAGACCATGGGCGCTCGTCCTATGGGACGTGTGATTCAAGAGAAGCTCAAGAAGCCCCTTGCGAATGAATTGCTGTTTGGTAGCTTGGTTGATGGCGGTACGGTGAAAGTATCTCTGAAGAAAGACGAGCTTGACTTCATCTATGTTGGTGCAAAAGAAGAGGTTATGCACTAGCCGATTATTAGATCGTTCAAGAGTTTAACTATAAAACGCATGACTTAGGTTGTGCGTTTTTTTATGCTTGCGAGATGCGAGATGCGAGATGCGAGATGCGAGATGCGAGATGCGAGATGCGAGATGCGAGATGCGCGAGATAGGTTTTGCTAAAGGGCGATGTTCAGGCGATAAAAAACGGAGCATTAAGCTCCGCTTCTTATTGTATTCGCTAATTAATAATTAACGAGCACGGAAGACGATGCGGCCTTTAGAAAGGTCGTATGGAGTCATCTCAACAGTTACTTTATCACCAGTAAGAATACGGATGTAGTTCTTACGCATTTTACCAGAGATGTGTGCTGTCACTACGTGACCGTTTTCAAGCTCAACACGGAACATTGTGTTTGGTAGAGTATCAAGGACAGTGCCTTGCATCTCGATTACGTCTTCTTTAGCCATCTAATCCTCTTTCGAAATTTGGCGGTTTTCAACGGCTTGATTGTGCCGTTAAAATCAAAATATGTAAAGTTGTCGCGTATTCTACCCTTGCCACCGCTGATTTACTAGCCTTTGATGACGTTGAAATCGTACTTTATAGTTCATCGCAGGGCATTCATCGATTTGATAACCCAAATATAACCATTGTTTTTGTTCTTTCTGGGCATGTTGGATCTGAAATAGAACGCCAAGTGTTCCCATCGAAATGTCTATATCAGGATCGAAGAAGGTATAAAACGCGCTCGTACAGTGAGCCATGATGTCGGTTACGGCGATACCAACCAACTTGTTCTCGTCATAGATGTGCATGAACTTTGTAGTAAGCCACTCATTTTTAGAGAATTGTAGAAATTCTTCTTTTTTGGGTGGGTACATGGTTCCCGAACGGTGACGAGCGGTGATATAGCGACTGTATAAGTCAAACCAGTTGTCATCCATCTCATCTTTCAGTTCCCAACGCAGTGATTTTCCTTTGTTCAGGATCCGTCGTTGGCTTTTGGAAAGCTTTACCTCAGGAATTGAAAGACGAATTGCTTGGCATGCTGAGCAATTATCACAATGTGGCTTATAAATGGTTGAACCACTGCGGCGAAAACCGTTCGCAAGCAGAACTTCATAGTTATCTGAGGTGTGCATGTGTTCATCAAGCGTGACCGCTACTCTTTCTTCTAGGTGAGGTAAGTAGCTGCAAGCGTGGTTGTCTGTTAATCCAATTCTGATTTGTTGTAAATCTGGATTCATTAAGGCATTTCCTTTAGCCATTGGGTTTGAAAGCATGCATCGTCAACGGAGAACTCTTTGAGCAATTGCAGAGAACCTAGGAATTCATCCCTATTAACCTCGATAGCGCCTAAGGATTCCAAGTGAGGGTTCATAACTTGGCAATCGATGAGCTTGCCACCGAATCGGGTAAAGTGTTTACAAAAGTACCATAGCGCAATTTTAGAGGCATTGGTCTTCAAGCTAAACATCGATTCACCGCAAAAGACTTGGCCTCTTTGTAGGCCATAAAGCCCGCCGATCAGTTCATCGTCTTGCCAAACCTCAACCGAGTGGCAGAAACCTAATGAAGCGAGCTTGCGATAGGCTAACTGCATGTCGCTGTTTAACCAAGTTTCTTCTTCGGGTCTTAGTGAAGAGCAATAACCAATTACTCTGTCCGTCGCTTGGTTGATGCTGACACGATAATTGTGTTTTCTTTGAAACTTTTTAAGACTTTTTGACGGTTCGAATGTCTTAGGATTAAATACCGCTCGCGGTGCAGGGCTCCACCAAAGTATAGGCTCACCTGGGCCATACCATGGAAATATCCCTTGGCTATAAGCGTTTAAAATTCGCATTGGTGATAAATCACCACCGAAGGCGAGCAGACCGTTGGGTTCATCAAGCGCGTCGAAGGGCGAAGGAAACTCTATACTAGTAGTATCAAGTTCGGTTAGGTATATAGTCATAAGTACCGCATTACAGATTAATCACTGACCAAGAGGTCTTTAGGAGTTTTACCATGAAGAAGTTGCTTTGGATTTTACTTGTTTTGCCTATGTTGGCAAATGCAGCTTACAACAGAAACGAAGCTCGACCAGTGAACGAAGTAGTTTATGGTGAGATCGATACGGTTAGATACATCACTCAACAAGAGATCGTTGAATCGAAAGCGAATGGTTGGGAAACCTTATTAGGTGCGGCGATTGGTGGCTTGATTGGTAATCAGTTTGGCGGCGGCACCGGTAAAGAAGTGGCGACAGCTGTCGGTGCAGTAGCAGGTGCGGGTATTGCTCGTAACCGAGGTAACACACAGTATAAAGTTGAGTACAAACTGGTCGAGTTACTGGTCAAAACCAAAGACGACAAGTTGGTCAACATCATCCAAGATGTCGATAACTCGATGTTGTTCAACCGAGGCGATGATGTACGAATTCTCTATTTTTCAGATGGCGTTCGAGTTGATCTCGCGTACTAGTATGTAAATACGATCGATTGGCTAATTAATCATCGGTTTGAGCGGGATTAGCTCTGGAGTTCGTTGGAAAAGTTCGTTAGTCTGCAAGTACGAAGAATTATTCATCACCCGAAAATAAATACGCGCCAGTGACTTCGGGTGGTACAAGGACTATAAGATTTAATGGAAAGCCTTACGTTACAACCAATTCAAAAAGTGAACGGGGAAGTTAACCTACCTGGTTCAAAAAGCGTTTCCAACCGTGCACTTCTTTTGGCTGCACTTTCTACGGGAACCACTCGCCTAACAAACTTACTAGACAGTGATGATATTCGTCATATGTTGAATGCATTGACGCAGCTAGGTGTTGATTACCAGTTGTCTGCAGACAAAACCGTTTGTGAAGTGACAGGTGTTGGTGGTGCATTCTCAAGTGATAAAGCTCTAGAGCTTTTCTTAGGTAACGCGGGTACGGCGATGCGTCCGCTGGCGGCTGCACTATGTTTAGGTCGCGGTGAATACGTTCTGACTGGTGAGCCGCGCATGAAAGAGCGCCCAATTGGCCACTTAGTAACGGCACTGAGAGAAGCCGGTGCCGACGTTGAATACTTAGAGAACGAAAACTATCCACCATTGAAGATCACAGGTACAGGCCTGAAGAGTGGTACGGTTTCAATCGATGGTTCTATCTCTAGCCAGTTTTTGACGGCATTTTTGATGGCTGCACCTCTGGCGGAAGGCGAAGTGACCATCAAAATTGACGGTGAATTAGTTTCTAAACCTTACATCGATATCACGCTACACATTATGAAACAATTTGGTGTGGACGTGATCAATAATGACTACCAAGAGTTCGTGATTCCTACAGGGCAATCTTACACAGCTCCGGGCGACTTCTTAGTAGAAGGTGATGCATCATCTGCGTCATATTTCCTTGCAGCTGCTGCTATCAAAGGTGGTGAGATTAAGGTCACTGGTATTGGTAAAAACAGTATCCAGGGTGATATCCAATTCGCTGATGCGCTTGAGAAAATGGGTGCGGAAATCGAATGGGGTGACGACTATGTTATTTCTCGTTGTGGCGAGCTGAAAGGCATTGATATGGACTATAACCATATTCCAGATGCTGCGATGACTATTGCGACAACAGCATTGTTTGCGAAAGGCACAACGGCAATCCGTAATGTCTACAACTGGCGTGTGAAAGAGACAGATCGCTTGGCGGCAATGGCAACAGAGCTACGTAAAGTCGGAGCCGAGGTTGAAGAGGGTGAAGATTACATCATTGTTAACCCTGTGGCTGAACTGACTCACGCGGCGATTGATACTTACGATGATCACCGTATGGCTATGTGTTTCTCGCTGGTTGCTTTGAGCGATACGCCTGTGACGATTAATGATCCAGGTTGTACGTCAAAGACATTCCCTGATTACTTCGATAAGTTGAAAATGCTGAGCCAGTAAAGGTTCAGGAACTAAAAAAGCTTGCCTAAATGGCAAGCTTTTTAATTATTGCTGAATTGTAAATTCTTTCGAAAGGTGGTGCGCTAAGTATTTAAACATGTTAAATACCGCGGTTGTATTCTCGGTCGGCATTCCATTGCTATCTAAGAAGTATTCACCTTTGAAGACGAGTACATCGTCTTTTTCTACTACGCTGTTTGCGCGCATGCCTTCAATGTAGTCATCATGTGATTGGATAATTTGGTTTGCGATAAGCAGTAAATCAAATTCTGCTATTACTTTCTTTGTCATGAGTTTATCTCTGATAACTGAATATAACGTTGAGTTTATGGTGTCGAACTAGAAATTCAATGATTTCACAACCGATTAAGAGAGTCTTTTCAAACATCCACAATTTATTTTGTGATTTACGGCAAAAATAATTGAATGGGGCTCGCGTTAGATTCGCGGACAAGCTTAGTATGAGCCCGTTTAGACGTAATGCCTGATGAATAGGCTCTTGCAAGTATTCTTAGTGAGTACTTTATAGCTTCTTTATATTGTGACCCTTTTATCTGTGAGTCGTCGAATTGTCGAGCGATCAGATCCAATTTTGAAAAAAGCGGTTGATCTTCTAGTAATCTCGCACAATAGTAAAAAAAGAAGCAATGAATTTAGAATATCATGCGTAAAAGCCCACAAGCTAAATTGTTGGTGCTGAAGCATCGTGATTAAGGACGTTAGAGTCAATATGGGTAAATCGCTCGTTATAGTGGAGTCGCCAGCCAAGGCTAAAACTATCAATAAATATCTTGGCAAAGACTTTGTCGTAAAGTCGAGTGTAGGTCACGTTCGTGATTTACCAACGGCGGGTCAAAGTACTGGTCAAAAGGCTGCTGCAGTTTCAACCAAGGGTATGAGCCCAGAAGATAAAGCTCGTATCAAAAAAGAAAAAGATCGCAAAGCTCTTATCAAAAAGATGGGTATTAACCCGTATAAAGAGTGGGAAGCGAACTACCAAATTCTACCTGGTAAAGAAAAAGTCGTTGCTGAATTGCAAAAACTTGCTGAGAACGCAGACCATGTTTATCTCGCAACCGATTTGGACCGCGAAGGAGAAGCTATCGCATGGCACCTTCGTGAGATCATCGGCGGCGATGAAACGCGATACAAGCGAGTGGTTTTTAACGAAATCACCAAGAATGCTATTCAACAAGCTTTCGAAACACCAGGCGAGCTAAACATCGATGGCGTAAACGCTCAACAAGCACGACGTTTTATGGACCGTGTTGTTGGCTTTATGGTGTCACCTCTGCTTTGGAAAAAAGTAGCACGAGGCCTATCCGCTGGCCGTGTTCAATCAGTAGCGGTAAAACTACTGGTAGAGCGTGAGCGCGAGATCAACGCCTTTATCCCTGAAGAGTTCTGGGATGTGCATGCTGATACTAAAACAGCAGAGAAAACCGATTTTAGACTGCAAGTAGCGCAGAAAGACGGTGTTGCGTTTAAACCTGAAAATGAAGCGCAAACACAAGCTGCTGTTAGCGTTTTAGAAAAAGCGCAATACGAAGTATGTAAACGTGAAGACCGCCCAACCAAGAGTAAGCCGTCTGCACCTTACATCACGTCGACGCTGCAACAAGCTGCGAGTACCCGTCTTGGTTATGGCGTAAAGAAAACCATGATGCTGGCTCAACGCTTGTATGAAGCGGGTTACATTACTTATATGCGTACTGACTCTACTAACTTGAGTTCAGAAGCTGTAGAAGCCGCTCGTGAATACATTGGTTCTGAGTACGGCGCGCAATATCTTCCACCTAAAGCACTTGTATACGGCAGCAAAGAGGGCGCTCAAGAGGCCCACGAAGCGATTCGTCCTTCAAGTGTAGATGTTAAGTCGGAAGACCTAAACGGCGTAGACGCAGACGCACACAAGCTTTACTCGCTAATTTGGAATCAATTCGTAGCGTGTCAAATGACGCCAGCTCAATACGATTCAACGACAGTAAGCGTTAAAGCAGATGAGTACACGTTAAAAGCGAAAGGTCGTATCCTTAAATTTGATGGTTGGACTCGTGTTCAGCGTCCAATGGGTAAGAACGAAGATACGATCCTTCCAGCAGTTCAGATCGGCGATAAGCTTGACCTGATCGCGCTAGACCCTAAACAGCACTTCACTAAGCCACCGGCTCGTTTCACTGAAGCGGCGCTAGTTAAAGAGCTTGAGAAGCGTGGTATTGGTCGTCCTTCAACATACGCATCAATCATCTCGACGATTCAAGACCGCGGTTATGTAAAAGTTGAACAGCGTCGTTTCTATGCTGAGAAGATGGGTGAAATTGTTACTGACCGTCTAGATGGTAGCTTTAACGACCTAATGAACTACGACTTCACTGCTCGTATGGAGCAGAAGTTGGACCAAATCGCAGAAGGCGAAGCAAGCTGGAAAGGCGTGCTAGATAACTTCTTCGAAGACTTTACTGGCGATTTGGAAAAAGCTGATTTAGACGAAGACGCTGGTGGCATGAAGCCAAATCATATCGTGGAAACTGATATTGAGTGTCCGACTTGTAGCCGTAAAATGGGTATTCGTACGGCTTCGACAGGCGTATTCCTTGGTTGTTCTGGCTATGCACTTCCACCAAAAGAGCGTTGTAAGACAACAATCAACCTTGGTGATGAAGAAGGCATTATCAACGTGCTTGAAGAAGACGTTGAAACAGCAGCACTTCGAGCTAAAAAGCGTTGTCCTATTTGTGAAACGGCAATGGATGCTTATCTAATCGATGATAAGCGTAAGATGCACGTATGTGGTAATAACCCGAACTGTGAAGGTTATGTGGTTGAGCACGGCGAATTTAAAGTGAAAGGCTACGATGGTCCACTTGTTGAGTGTGACAAGTGTGGTTCTGACATGGTTCTGAAGAACGGTCGTTTTGGTAAATACATGGACTGTACGAGTGAAGACTGTAAGAACACTCGTAAGATTCTGAAAAATGGCGAAGTTGCGCCACCGAAAGAAGACCCGGTACATTTCCCTGAACTTCCGTGTGAAAATTCAGACGCGTACTTTGTTCTTCGTGACGGTGCTTCTGGTCTATTTATGGCTGCGAGCAACTTCCCTAAATCACGTGAAACGCGTGCACCGTTAGTGGAAGAGCTGGTTCGCTTTAAAGACCGTATCTCACCTAAGTTTCAATACCTAGCATCAGCACCAGTTGCTGACCCTGATGGTAAGCCGACAGTGGTTCGTTTTAGTCGTAAGACCAAAGAAAACTACGTTCGTACTGAAGTAGATGGAAAACCGTCCGGTTGGACTGCGTTGTACATCGACGGTAAGTGGGAAGTTACGGATAAGCGCAAAAAACCTAAAGAGAAGTAACTGAACGTTATTGATGAAAAAGCAGCCTAATGGCTGCTTTTTTTGATCTCAATATGACTAAATATGCAACGTGTTGATTTGGTGTTTCGTCGACGAGAACTTATTAAATTCACGCTGTAAAATAAATAAAGGTAATTAATCACATCTTCTTATGTAACTTTAACGAGAATGTAACTTAATTAAAATATTGTAACTCACAGATCAGTGTTTAGTTGTATACCTGATGTGTGTCGGGTGTTAATGTAATGTTTCGCCCGCACGGTGTAATGTGAGCTGCTTTAAGTCTTAGGAAAGCAATCAGCTTACGTACCACAGAATGGCGTATTAAAAATTGAATTCGGCCGAAAAGTCGATAACGTATATAAAACCAAGTGCAAAGAATAGTGCACACATAACAACGTTTGGCTTAGGATATTGTCACTGTATGTGAATGGATATTCGCTAAATACCGAAATAAGTGTTGGTGCTCATCCCCCAGAGGAAGATACCTCTACGAGTACTAACATCGACAAGCTATAGATATATGGAGAATAAAATGGCTGGTGTATTGGGAATGATTCTTGCTGGTGGTGAAGGCTCACGCTTAAGACCTTTAACTGAATCTCGCAGCAAACCCTCGGTTCCTTTCGGTGGTAGTTACCGCTTAATTGATTTCGCTCTGAACAACTTCGTTAATGCTGATCTGATGAAGATCTACGTATTGACACAATTTAAGTCACAATCACTGTTCCACCATATGAAAAAAGGTTGGAATATCAGTGGTATAACAGACCGTTTTATCGACCCAATTCCTGCGCAAATGCGTAAAGGAAAGCGTTGGTATGAAGGCACAGCAGATGCTATCTACCAAAACATGGGCTTTATGGAGCTGGAAGAACCAGATCAAGTTTGTATTTTTGGTTCAGACCATATCTATAAAATGGACATCAAACAGATGCTTGATTTCCATAAAGAAAAGAAAGCAGCGCTAACAGTATCAGCATTGCGCATGCCGCTTGCTGAAGCATCAGAATTCGGTGTTATCGAGGTTGATGCTGATGGCCGTATGATTGGCTTTGAAGAGAAACCTGCAAATCCGAAGTCGATTCCGGGCGACCCAGAATCAGCGCTCGTTTCAATGGGCAACTACGTGTTCGAAGCGAAAGAGCTTTTTGCTGAACTAACGGAAGATGCTGATAGAGAAGGTTCGACACACGATTTCGGTAAAGACATTATTCCAAACATGTTCCCACGTGGTGATGTGTTTGTTTATGATTTCAGCACCAACCGTATTACTGGTGAGAAAGAAGAAGTTTACTGGCGCGATGTAGGTACGATTGACGCGTACTGGCAAGCGCATATGGACCTTCTTAAGAAAGATGCGCCATTCTCGCTATACAACCGTAAATGGCCTCTACACACTTATTACCCGCCACTGCCACCAGCGACGTTTACTGATTCGGCAAATGGTCGAATTCAGATCATTGATAGCCTTGTGTGTAGTGGTAGTTATGTACGTGGTTCGCGTATTGAAAAGAGTGTATTGGGCTTCCGTAGCAATATTGCATCAGCGTGTGATATTAGTGAGAGTATCTTACTCGGCGATGTGAAAGTGGGTGAGGGTTGTATCCTGCGTCGCGTTATCATTGATAAAGATGCAGACATCGCACCGGGTACACAAATTGGTGTCAATCTGACAGAAGACAAAAAGCATTACCACGTCTCTGACGATGGTGTGGTAGTGATTTCTAAAGGAGCACGAGTTGGTTACTAAGACTCTCTCGGTACTTTTTGTAGCGTCTGAAGTTGAAGGCTTGATTAAAAGTGGTGGCTTGGCTGATGTAGCCAAGGCACTACCGAAAGCGTTGCAAACACTCGAACAGGACGTTCGAGTGACTATCCCCGCATATAGAAATATTCCAAACATTGATTCAGCAGAAGTTATTTTATCGACTGAACTCGATCATTGGCCTCATACGGCTTACCAAGTTAAAAAACTGAGCGTAGAAGGCGTTCCAGTTTTTGGTATTGAATGTGCCAAATATTTCGACCGTCAAGAAATGTACGCAGAAAACAATCAAGCTTATGCTGATAACGGAGAGCGCTTCTCGTTCTTCAGTGCAGCCTGTCTTGATATGCTTCCTAAGCTTGGTTTTCAACCGGATATCATTCATGCAAACGACTGGCATACTGGTTTTGTACCTTTCTTGCTTAAATCGCGTTATCAACAACACGATTTCTTTGAAAATACGCGCAGTGTTATCTCGATTCACAATGCGGTTTTCAAAGGTGTGTTTGCATACGACGAACTGCAATTCCTACCTGAGATGCACAGCTACAATGTGCCGGAAGCTTCAGTAAGTGACACTCATGTCACTATGTTAAGAGCTGGCGTGATGTGCGCAGATAAGGTGAACGCAGTAAGTCCTACCTATGCAGAAGAGTTGAAAACGGAGTTAGGTAGCCATGGTATGGCAGCAGAATTCCAACACAGATCTGCGGATCTTTTCGGCATTTTGAATGGTTGTGATTACGGTGCTTGGAACCCGGAAACAGACGCTTTCCTTCCTCGTAAATACAAAGCGACCAAGCATAGTATGGCTCGCGGAAAATCAGCTTGTAAGCAAAAGCTGCAACAAGACGTGGGTTTACCCGTTGCCGATTGCGCGGTTTATGGCATGGTTTGTCGCCTGACGAATCAGAAAGGTGTTCATTACTTACTGCCTATCATCGAACAGTTTTTGAAAAATGACCTTCAGATCGTGATTGTCGGTACTGGCGATCCGGTTTTGGCGAGTCAATTGAAAGAGCTATCAGCACTTCACTCAGATAAGTTCTCGTTCGTAGAAGCGTACAATAATGAACTTGCGCATTTGGTTGAAGCGGGCTCTGATTTCTTCTTGATGCCTTCTGAATTTGAACCGTGTGGTTTAAACCAAATCTACAGCATGGCTTACGGTACTTTGCCGATTGTTCGTTCTGTGGGAGGTTTAAAAGACAGCGTGAATGATTACGATGAGGATCCTGAAGTCGCGACTGGGTTTGCTTTTGAAGAGCCAACACCGCAAGCGCTATTAGCTGTGTTACATCGTTCATTATTGCTTTATGCACAAAACCCATCTGAAATTAAGCGTGTCCAGCTTTATGCGATGCAGCAAGATTTTAGTTGGGAAGATGCGGCTAAAGAATACCTCACTATGTACCATTCAGCACTTTAACTTGTTGACTTAGCATTAAAATTAGCTGGCGGACAACAACAGCTCGCAATAAATGAAGGCGCTCTAATCGTAGAGTGCCTTTTTGTTTCCTGGTCAGAGCACATCACGTTTACGAAGACAAAGCTTGCAAACTCATTTTAGTCAGGTAGAAAAGGTGGGGTAGGTATTCACATGACTAATGATAGGTTTGACACTATTATCACTTAAAGTTCTTAATAGCGTGATATCCTTAGTCACCGCCTCGTGATGAGGCACAGCTCCATTCCAATAATTAAAGCGATAGGTATGTCTGAGAGTTTACTATTTCATAAAACATTTACTCACCCTACGAGCGATGAGTGGGTTGTATTTGTGCATGGCGCAGGAGGTAGTTCCTCCATCTGGTTCAAGCAGATCAAAGCGTATAAACAGCACTTCAACTTACTTCTCATTGATCTGAGAGGGCATGGTAAATCAGACAATATACTTAAAGGGCTGATTTCGAATCGTTATACGTTTAAATCGGTGACGCTTGATATTCTTAAAGTGTTAGACCATCTTAAAATCCGTTCTGCACATTTCGTCGGCATGTCTTTGGGTACGATTATTGTGCGTAACGTTGCAGAATTAGCGGCCGGTCGTGTACGCTCAATGGTGCTGGGTGGTGCCGTGACTAAACTCAACACTCGTTCTCAAGTCTTAATCAAGCTGGGTAACCTCAGCAAGCACATCATTCCTTATATGTGGTTATACAGCCTTTTTGCTTACGTTGTTATGCCACAAAAAAGCCAGAAAGAGTCTCGTCACCTGTTTATCCGTGAAGCGAAAAAACTGTGTCAAAAAGAGTTTAAACGATGGTTTATATTAACGGCTGATGTAAACCCATTGATGAAATATTTCAAAGACAGAGAGTTGCCGATTCCGACTTTGTATTTGATGGGTGAGCGAGATTACATGTTCATCAAACCAGTTAAAGAAATGGTCGCAGCGCATGAGTCGAGCGAGCTAGTAGAGATTCCGAATTGTGGGCACGTATGTAACGTGGAAAACCCTGAAGAGTTTAATCAGCGTTCGATTGCGTTTATTCAAAAACAAATCCAGTGATTTTCTAGGCGCGAAATCAAAGATAATGATTGAATCGAATTGAAATAAAAACGGGAAGCTAATTTTAGCTTCCCGTTTTTATTTGGAGGAGGTATCGGCCTAATTGTCTTATAAGGTCACTGAAACTCTGCTATTCGGGTGAAGCAGCACCGCACTGCCAACAAGAGCCGAATTGCGCTTCGTTGACTTCATGACACTCACCACAACGCCACTCTTCATAGATGATAGAATCTTGCTGTTTTTGGTAGTCATTGACGATTGTGCGAGCTTTACTGGCCAATTCTGGCTCATATAACCACACGTAAGGGTCAGTTTCTTCCGTAAATGGGATTTCCCCTTTCAATCCGAATAACCCTTCACCACGGACTTCACAGGCAATATTCTCGCTTTCTAACAATCCACAGATGATATGAGCTTCTGTCGGATTCGATGCACTGAAGATTTTCATTGAAATAGAACCTTATTCGGCTATCTGTGTTGTTTGGCTATTATAAATTATTCAGCTACGGGTGCTGAGCGAAACTTACCCATCAACCATTTAGCAACTATTGGGAATATCCCCAATAACGCAAATGACAATAGTACTGAAGGGGAGACGATGCCTGAAAGTGAATCAATTTCTGCGAGCTGAGTACCAGCATTCAAGAAAACCGCCGTCCCCGGTAACATCCCGATCTGACTTGTAATGTAATAACGACTCACTGACATCGGTGTTAGACCCATCAATAGGTTGATAAGGAAAAATGGGAATACAGGAATCAGACGCAGAGAAAATAAGTAAAATGCGCCGTCTTTTTCAACTCCCTTGTTAATTGTCGCCAATTTGTCACCAAACTTGGTTTGAATCCAGTCACGCAACAAGTAACGGCTACTTAAGAAGGCTAAGGTCGCACCGATCGCACTTGCGAAAGATACTAGCAGCAAGCTATTCCAGAAGCCAAATAGCGCAGCCCCTAATAGGGTCACAACAGCGGCTCCGGGAATGGAGAAAGCTGTAATCATTACATACGCGACAAAATAGATAGCGGCAGCAGCAATAAAGTTGCTGTCAATATAGTCATTTAACACAGCTTGTTGGGCCTTAGCATTTTCAAGCGTTAAGTACTGGCCGAAATTGATGCCTAACACCACGATGGTTACGACCAACACAATACCCAATATCATTTTCTTACTCATTGATACTTCCTCTAAATTTTCAATGCATACCGATAGTATAGATAGACAGGCAAAGCATAGATTAACTTTCATCAGATATAAAAAAAGCCGCAGTAAATGCGGCTTAGTTATGTATATAGATTGCACTGACAATGTTAATTGACCCGATTGATAAGCTCTTCGCGACGCTGCTGCGGTATAACAGACCAATGTGTACCATTGATCGCGCCTTCTAGCGCCCAAAGTAGTTCAATACTGACAGAAGACGCATGCGATTCTTTGATGGCGTTAAATGCGTTTACAGAGCCAGATTCATATAAACGTTCTACAGAATCGATCCCTGCCTTTTTCAACATACGCTCGGTAGCGAGTCGAAGATTAGGCAGATCTTTGAGTCGGGTCGGCTTAGCAGAAGACTGCTCAGCTTTTTCTTCTTTAGCAAAACCTAGAGACGTGGTTGCAAGTTGCAAGATTTTTTCTTGGTCTTGCCATAAGCCTTCAGGTAAAGCGAAATATTTAGTAACGACAGGGAAACCACGTTTTTTGTAGACGTATGGTTGAAACCCTTGTTGTTCGAATTGTTTCGTTGTGCCTCTGTCTGCGCGTATGTGCAACTGGTCATTTACAACCAGAGCAAACATAGTGTCATCAGCAAAAAGACCGAAGCCACCAAACATTGAGCGTGATTTTATTTTTCCTAGGGACTCAAATAACTTCATCGAGTCCTTTAGTATCGGTTTATCCATGTTATTTATCTCGGTGTATTTGAACTACGCCACCAAATAAGCAGGTCCGAGAGATTAGCAAAATGTTGCAATTACATTGTCAATAAGCCGTAAATTACTAAATTATTAGTAGTTACTGCATTTTGCCATCGGTAACCCCGCTACCATACCAACGAGTGGTTTAGGCCGGAAGCTTTGCGTCTCACTCTTTCGAGTGGTTTGCCCTGTGCGTGACTGATTGAATAGAATAAAGTTTTTGTTGAATGAAGCTCACAGTTGATATTTCAAAATGTGACATTGCTTCAATTAATGATCTTTCCATTGTGCATATAGGTTCATTATAGTTGTTGATAAAAAAAGCGCACCTAAAGGTGCGCTTGATGACATTAAACTTGAATTATCAATTAATTTAACGTTTTAACTGTACTTCGCTCAACAATTTCAGGGTGCATTTCGAAGACGCGTTTTTCGTGGTCTTTGTCTTTGATGCGCTCTAATAGAATTTCGAATGCATTCTTACCAACACGACGTTTTGGTTGGTGAACTGTCGTTAACGGTGGAGAGAAGTATTCAGCCAGTTCGATGTTGTCGTAACCGATCACTGAGATATCTTCAGGAATGCGAATGCCTTTTTCTTGCAGGCGGCTCATTAGGCCGAGTGCCATTGTATCGTTAAAGCAGAATACCGCCGTTGGGCGATCTTCCATCTCAACGATTTGTTCTGCAGCAAGTACTGCTGTATCACACTCGAAGTTGCCTTCGATGATCATATTTTCATCGGCAGAAATCTTAGCTTCGTTGAGTGCGCGCTTGTAACCGGCAATACGTTCAACACATGCTGCTTTGTCTAAGTGGCCACTTAAACATGCAATCTTAGAGTGACCGCGTTCAATAAGGTATTTGGTCGCTAGGTAGCCACCTTCTTCAGAGTTATCGATGATCTTA
Source organism: Vibrio crassostreae (assembly GCF_024347415.1). Taxonomy (NCBI): domain Bacteria; kingdom Pseudomonadati; phylum Pseudomonadota; class Gammaproteobacteria; order Vibrionales; family Vibrionaceae; genus Vibrio; species Vibrio crassostreae. Next base: position 2,326,052 of record NZ_AP025476.1, on the reverse strand, counting down.
TCAGCCTGAGAGCTCTCAGGGCCCCAGTCCATGATAACTTTAGGGATGTCAGCGTGACGGTCTAACATCTCTCTTAGTTCTTCAGTTAGGTCAGAACACATAACTAAGATGCCATCTACACGTTTCTCTGCAAGCATTCGAATGTAGTCACGTTGCTTCTCATAGATACCGCCCGTATTACACAGGATCAAAGTGTAACCTTGACGGTAGCAGTAGCTCTCAACACCATCGATAACTTCAGAGAAGAATAAGTTAGTTGATTGAGTCACAAGCATGCCGATAGTGCGTGTGGTATTACACTTCAAACTACGAGCAACAGCACTTGGTGCATAGTTGAGTTCATCTACGGCTTTGTTTACTTTTTCTTGAGTTGCTTCTGCAACAAAGCGAGTTTTATTGATTACGTGAGAAACGGTTGTTGTTGATACGCCGGCTAAGCGAGCGACATCTTTTATAGTGGCCATGGTTTTATCCTATTAGAAGCTACTTTCCCCAAGTACGGAATAAAGTAGCCGTTAAGCTACCTAACTAAGAGCTTAAATTTGTAGGGCTCTTTGGGTACTAAAGTGCTAAAAAACAAAAAACCGCTATTGAGCGGCTTGTCTTAACACCGAAATGCTCTGAACTTTAATAAGTATAGCATTTCGTGAATGTTTCATATTTTATCGTTTGCGGTCACAATTTTAGACTGACTAGAAATTACTCGCAATAAAATTCACCCAGAAATCCGGGTGAATTGTCACATTCTACTGAATTTATTTACCTAGTCATCCAATAAGCTATTCACCAGCTAAATATTGAGTGTCTAATTGACAGAATGCGAGTAGCAAAGATGAGACGGAGGCGTAGAAACCGAATTCATCAACGTCATGACATTTCACGTTGAACTTTGGTACCCAAGTCAGCAGTTGTTGTTCGATAAACTGCTGTTGAACGGCAAATGAATTCTCTAGCTCTTCTTCAATATCCGTTTCGTTTGAACGAATGATCAAGTTACCAAGGAAATCGAGTTCGATAGCAATGTGGTCTGCTGGCTCTTTTAGATCTTGGTTCACCACTAAATTGTGCTTAGCCATGATCTCTTCCATATCTTTTGCAGGCTTATCATTCAAAAGGCCAGTTTCACCGATATACATAGAAGCGTAAGGAAGAGCACCGTGTTTATCTGTTTTTAAGAAAAGATCGCAAAAGTCTGCAGACAATTCTAGTTGAGCATCTTCACGTGTTTGTAGGCGGTTAAGCGCATCCACTAGCTTATCAATCGCTGGCTTTAGTGTTTCATTTTCGCCTAAACCAGTCAGGAAAGAACGAATTTCAACAGAGTGGTAGTGATCGAGTTCTTCTTGAGTGAGCTCTTTGGCAAATAAGCTTGATAGCCACCAGTATATTTCTGCTCTTTGCTCGTTGAACGCTTTCGTATCTTTCATTTGTTAGATCCTGACTTAGTCTTGTGATGTTACTTATATGCATCTTGAAGTCACTTGGGCATAAGCACACCAAGGCTGAATAACAAGGTTATTTGCGAAACGCAAAGTTACTCGTTAGTAGTAATGCCTATATTGAATTGCGATGGACGATAAATAGCAAGGTTTAAGATTGTCTTGTATCAAAAAAAATCCATGTTTCTGGCTTTTATCTTCTGTACTACTAGAATTGTTACGAGTTATGAATAGAATAGTCACTGAAACTATTAAATAAGAAAAGTGGTGTAGATGAGCTATCACGTATTAGTCGTAGAAGATGATGTGGTAACCCGCAGTAAACTGGTTGGATACTTCCAGAACGAAGGTTACACAGTGAGCGAAGCGGAAAGCGGCGCTCAAATGAGAAGCGTGTTAGAAGAAAACAACGTTGACCTCATTATGCTGGACATCAACTTACCAGGCGAAGATGGATTGATGCTAACTCGCGAATTACGCAGTCAATCAGACATTGGAATTATTTTAGTTACTGGACGCACGGATAGCATCGACAAAATCGTTGGCCTTGAAATGGGCGCGGACGATTACGTTACTAAACCCTTCGAACTCCGCGAGTTATTGGTTCGAGTTAAAAACCTACTTTGGCGTATTTCTGCCGCTCGTAAAACGGCAGCTGGCGCAGTAGAAGAAACATCAGACGAGTCTGTGGTTCGTTTCGGTGAGTGGACATTTGATATTCCTCGTCGTGCGCTAAGCAAAAATGGCGAGCCAGTGAAGCTGACTAAAGCTGAATACGAACTGTTGGTGGCTTTGTCTTCTTACCCTAACCAAGTATTAAGTCGCGAACGTATTCTGAATATGATCAGCCACCGAGTGGATGCACCGAATGACCGTACGATCGACGTACTGATTCGTCGCATGCGTGCAAAAATGGAATTCGACCCTAAGAACCCACAAATCTTTGTGACGGTTCACGGTGAAGGTTACATGTTTGCTGGTGACTAATGTTCTACGTGAACTTTTAGTTGGGAACGACATATGAACGAAAAAGCCGAGACATCATTGATGTCTCGGCTTTTTTATTGCTTAGCGGTTGTCGTTATCGAACTGACAGTCTACGAATTGTTTTACGATTCTACCTACCAATAAGCGGATTTAAACATTAGGCTGAGTTAGGCATAAGCAGAGAGAAACATCAGGTTGAGTTTACTGCGCTGCAGAAACTTCACCATATTCTTCAGTTAAGCTTGAAGGCTCAGGAACAACAATTGGCTCTTCCGATATATCGTTACTGGTGTCTAACCAGTCACGTAGGCTTTGCCAAACCAATCCCATGGTCTCGTGCCAGTAACGCTCTGTCTGTTCCAGATAGATCGCTTTAGGCATGTACTTATTCCAAGGCTCAACAATCCCTTCTTGTGCAAGATAGTTGGTTGGTGCTGGCAAGGGTTTCATGCCGGCAGCATTGAATTCGTTCAGTGCGCGAGTCATATGGCTCGCTGAAGTCACCAACACCATTCTTTTATTCTTAACGAACGCAGCGGCTTGACGGGCTTCTTCCCAAGTGTCTTTTGCTGTTTCAAGCAGAATGATATCAGGCTTCGCAACACCAAGTGCTAGTGCAACTTTAGCCATCATTCTTGCGTTACTTACTTCAGTGCCAGCACCATAGCCAGACAAAATGAGTTTCGCACCAGGGTAAAGACGTAGAATACGAATCCCTTCACTTAAGCGCATCAGGCCGGTGCGGCTCAGTTCTGATGTCGGTGGAATTTGGTCATCTACGACGTGACCACTTCCGAGAACCATCACGTAATCGACGGTTTCATCGACAGGTAAAAAAGCGGTGTGTTGCCTTTCCATTGGCATTAAAAGTTGACTAGAAACTGGTTGGAAAGCGATTAGGAAAATACCACATAGGGCTGAAAGGGTGATTAGGCAACCCGTCTTCCTTTTGGTAGTAAACATCACTAGGGCTAAACCTAGAAAAGCGAGAATTAACATTGCTGGTAGTGGCATCAATAGCGAAGACACTACTTTTTTCAGCTCAAACATATCCGAATAGTCCGAAAAAACATCACTTAGTAGTAAAAAGAGACATCGCCTCTTTATTCCTGAAATTCCTGTGACAGAATAGCAGGCACGATAGGACATAATAACTCAAGTAGCCGTGACTGAAGACCGTAATTTCGACGATATTGCCCACAAATTTGCAAAAAATATTTACGGCTCTGACAAAGGAGAGATCCGTCAGATCATCGTATGGGAAGATTTAGAACAAGCTTTGAGCAAATTTGAGCAATCAGCTTCTCCGCTGCATGTGCTTGATGCTGGAGGCGGGCTTGCACAGATGTCGCAAAAAATTGCCGCGCTTGGGCATACCGTTTCTCTGTGTGATCTCTCTTCTGAAATGCTGAAGATCGCAGAAGAAAGTATCAGCAAAGCGGGTTTGCTAGAGCAATATCGATTTATTCATTCACCGGTACAAAAAGTCGCAGAACATCTCGATGAGAAAGTCGATTTTGTGATGTTTCATGCCGTAATGGAATGGTTAGCCGATCCTAAAGAGGCGCTTGATTTATTGCTTGAACAAGTTAAACCGGGTGGCGTTGCCTCGATAATGTTTTACAACCACCACGGATTAGTTCTGAAAAATGTGATTTGTGGCAACATTCCTCATGTATTGAATGGGATGCCACATCGAAAACGGTTTAAGCTGCAACCACAAAAAGGCTTGAAGCCGGAAGAGGTTTATCAATGGATAGAAGACGCTGGTCTAGAAATCTGTGGTAAATCAGGCATTCGCTCTTTCAGTGACTACATAGGTAATATGGAGTACATGGGCGATTACCAATTTGAAGATGTATTGGAACTGGAAAAACAGCTATGTCGCCAAGAGCCATATCTGTCACTAGGCCGTTATATTCACGTTTGGGCTCAAAAACCTGCGCAATAACAGCGGTGAATGTGGTAAAAGAAGCCACAACATGCGCTATGCAATCGTAAGAAGCCCGCGTCATAAAGAAATAGGCGTCATATCTAACATGTTCGATATGACGAAGAACAGTAACAGGAACCACAATGAGTGAAATGACTCAAACTGCCGAAGAGCAGCCAATTGATGAGTTGGTGGGCTGGGTCAAGCAGCATGATTTTTCATTAAACTTGCCACCAGAGCGCTTAGCATTTTTGATTGCTATCGCAGTACTAAGCAATGAAAGGTTCGATGAAGAGTTGGGCGAAGGTGAACTGCACGATGCATTTACCATCGTCACTCGACTGTTTGAAGATACTGGCGAAGCGTCCGCGTTTCGTGCCAACAATGCCATCAATGAGTTGGTTAAACAGAAGCTGATTAGCCGCTTTACTAGCGAAATCACCGATGGTGCGAGTATTTACCGTTTGTCGCCATTAGCGATTGGTATCTCCGATTATTACTTACGTCACCGTCAGTTCTCTAAATTAAAATTGTCTATTCAGCTTTCTATGGTTGCGGACGAGATGGCTAAAGCCATTGAAGCAGCGCAAAAAGGTGGAACTCCAGGACATTGGAGAAAGAACGTTTACGGCGTGCTCAAGTATTCTGTTGGTGAAATTTTCGATCAGATCGATCTTAACCAACGTGTTATGGATGAGCAGCAGCAAACCGTTAAGCAGCAAATTGCCGACCTTTTAAACAAAGATTGGCGAGAAGCGATCAACAACTGTGAAACCTTGCTATCAGAAACCTCGTCCACGCTAAAAGAGTTGCAAGACACCTTGCAAGCAGCGGGTGATGAACTGCAAACACAGATCCTCGATATTCAAGAAATTGTTTACGGTGACGATGAACTCGAGTTCGTTGGCGAAACCCTGTTCGGCTTGCAGATGAAGCTCGACCGAATCACCAGTTGGGGTCAGCAAGCGATCGATTTGTGGATCGGCTACGACCGCCACGTTCACAAGTTTATCCGTACCGCGATTGATATGGATAAAAACCGTGCCTTTAGCCAACGCTTGCGTCAGTCGGTTACCGACTACTTTGATGCGCCTTGGTTATTGACCTACGCCGATGCTGAAAAGCTTACCGATTTGCGTGATGAAGCCTTAGTACTTCGTGATGACGAAGTAACGGGCCAAGCACCAATCGACGTAGAATACGAAGAATTTGAGCAAGTGAATGATCTGCTTTCAGATCGAATTGCAGAGATGTTAAAAGCTCACAAACAGCAAGGCGCGCCAATTGATCTTGGCCTTGTGTTACGCGATTACCTCGCTGAACACCCTCGCACACACCATTTTGATTTAGCCAGAATTGTTGTCGACCAAGCCGTGCGCTTAGGTTACTCAGAATCTGACTATCAGGCTATTCAGCCAGATTGGCAGGCAATCAACGATTTCGGTGCAAAGGTACAAGCAAATGTCATTAACAAGTACTGATGATTACATGCCAGAGAAACTGGTAAAAGCGATAGCGAACCCATTGTTCCCTGCGCTAGACAGCATGCTGCGTTCAGGTAAGCATATTTCAACAGAAGACTTAGATAACCACGCGTTACTTTCTGATTTTGAAGTTGAGCTTCAGCATTTCTACCAACGCTACAACACCGAGCTTGTGAAAGCGCCAGAAGGCTTTTTTTACCTGCGTCCGCGTTCTACGTCGCTAATCGGTCGTAGTGTTTTGTCTGAGCTAGACATGCTTGTTGGTAAGGTACTGTGTTTCTTGTACCTAAGCCCAGAGCGTCTAGCACACGAAGGTATCTTTACTAACCAAGAGCTGTTTGATGAGTTGATGTCGTTAGCGGATGAGAAAAAACTCATGAAGCTTGCGACAAACCGTGCGTCGGGTTCTGATTTAGACAAAGAAAAGCTGTTTGAAAAAGTGCGTACTTCTCTACGTCGCTTACGTCGTATCGGCATGTTGATTGCGATTGGCGAGACGGGCAAGTTCCGTATCAGCGAAGCAGTATTCCGTTTTGGTGCTGACGTACGTGTTGGCGATGATATGAAAGAAGCTCAACTGCGTCTTATCCGTGATGGTGAAGCTGTGGTGCATACTCAAGAGCCTAACCAAGGCAGCTTGTTGAATGAAGAACAAGCGGAAGCCGTATCAGAAGTAGATGCAGGCGTAGACGAAAACGGTCAACAAGACATTTTTAACGATCAAGCTGACTTTGACCTTGAGTCAAACGACGGCGAACCAACAAAAGTAGAAGGTGAAGCATGATTGAAAGAGGTAAGTATCAATCATTAACCATGGTCAACTGGAACGGCTTCTTCGCGCGTACTTTTGATATTGATGGATTGGTTACAACGCTTTCTGGCGGTAACGGTGCAGGTAAGTCGACCACTATGGCGGCATTCATCACAGCGTTGATTCCTGACCAAAGCCTTCTGCATTTCCGTAATACAACGGAAGCGGGTAGCTCACAGTCATCTCGTGACAAAGGTCTATACGGTAAGCTTCAACCTGGCGCATGTTACGCTGCGCTGGATGTGGTGAACTCTCGTAACCAACGCCTACTGTTTGCAGTAAAACTGCAGCAAGTTGCGGGTCGTGACAAGAAAGTAGACATCAAACCGTTCGTAATCCAAGGCCTTCCAAGCCATGTGAAACCAACGGATGTGTTGATTCAGAACGTTTCCGACAGCCATGCTCGCGTATGTCAGTTGAACGACGTAAAAGCCGCGGTAGCACAGTACGAAGGCGCGCACTTCAAAGCCTTCTCTTCGATTGTTGATTACCACTCGCAAATGTTTGAATACGGTGTGGTACCGAAGAAACTGCGTAACAGCAGCGACCGTTCTAAGTTCTACCGTTTGATCGAAGCATCGCTTTACGGCGGTATTTCTAGTGCGATTACGCGTTCTCTGCGTGATTATCTCCTACCGCAAAACGGTGGTGTGAAGAAAGCATTCCAAGACATGGAATCAGCACTACGCGAAAACCGTATGACGTTAGAAGCGATCAAAACGACTCAGTCGGACCGTGACCTGTTCAAACACTTGATCACTGAATCTACGAACTACGTGGCAGCAGATTACATGCGCCATGCCAACGATCGTCGTAACAAGCTTGATCAAACCATGAAGTTTCGTGGTGAACTGTTTGGTTCGCGTGAAACCTTGCATGATCAAAATAACTTGTTGAACCGTGTTCAAGAAGAATTAGAGCTGTTGGTCGATCAAGAGTCGGCACTAGAGCAAGATTATCAAGCGGCTTCGGATCATCTTCAATTGGTTCAAACTGCACTTCGCCAGCAAGAGAAAATTGCACGCTACAGTGAAGATCTAGAAGAGCTTAATGAGCGTCTAGAAGAGCAGATGATGGTGGTTGAAGAAGCTCAAGAGCGAGTACTTCTTGCTGAAGAGCAGGCAACCATTACCGAAGAAGAAGTGGATAGCCTGAAAACTCAGCTTGCTGATTACCAACAAGCGTTAGACGTTCAGCAAACTCGTGCGCTGCAATACCAGCAAGCCGTTCAAGCATTAGAGAAAACCAAACAGTTACTTGGTGATGAGTCTATTACGGCAGAAAGTGCATTAACTCTTGTTTCTGAGCTAAAAGCACAAGAAGAATCAAGCACTCAAACGCTACTGTCTACTAAGCATAAGCTAGACATGTCTTCTGCAGCTTCTGCACAGTTCGACAAAGCACTGTCTTTAGTTAAAAGCATCGTTGGTGACGTTGAGCGTAAAGAAGCGTCTAGCTGCGCTAAGCAAGCTCTAGAAAAAGGCCGTAACGCAAAACACGTTGTTGAGAACGAACAGCAATGGCGTGCTCAGCACCGCGACATGGCTCGTGATGTGGCTCAGCAGCGTCAAGCAAAAGAGCTTGCGACTGAATACCAAAAACAACACAACATCTCACTGACTGATGAAGCGGTTTTCGATGAAGAACGTGAACGTCACGCTATGCAGATCGAGTCCCTTGAGTTCGCTCAAGAAGAGCTGCGTGAAGCGAAGAGTGAGCAACGTCGTGTACAACAAAACCACGACCAAGAGATTCAAAAACTTGAGTCAATTGCCCCTGCGTGGATCACGGCAAACGATGCACTTGAAGCTTTAAGAGATCAAACAGACGCTGAGCTAGAAGATAGCCAAGCGGTAATGACTCAAATGCAGCAAGTACTTGAAGACGAGAAATCTCAAGCGGTAGCAAAAGATCAGTTGGCAACGCGCCGAGCTGAACTTGAGCAAGAGATTGAGCGTTTAGCTTCGCCAGGTGGTTCTAACGATCCTCGCCTGAAAGGCCTGGCGGATACGCTTGGTGGCGTACTGCTTTCCGAGATCTACGATGACATCACGATTGGTGATGCGCCGTACTTTAGTGCGATGTACGGCCCAGCTCGTCACGCGATTGTGGTTTCGGATCTTGATGGTATTAAAGAGAAGCTGGTGGATCTTGATGATTGTCCAGAAGACCTTTACATCCTAGAAGGCGATGTAGACGCGTTTGATGACAGCTCGTTTAATGCCGATGAGCTTGAAGGCGCGGTATGTGTTCAGCTGAACGATCGCCAAATGCGTTACTCTCGTTTTCCTGAGATCCCACTGTTTGGCCGTGCGGCTCGTGAACAGCGCCTAGAGAAATTGCGCGAAGAGCGTGATGTTGTGGTTGAGAACCACGCGAAAGCAGCGTTTGACTCTCAAAAACTGAATCGCTTATACCAAGCATTCAACAGCTTTGTTGCGAAGCACCTACACGTTGCGTTTAACGCAGACCCAGAACAAGCACTTACTGCGATTCGTGATAAGCGCAATCAAATTGTTCGTTCTCTGGCTGAGCTTAACTCTAAAGAGCAGCAACAACGTAGCCAGCTTCTACAAAGCAAGCAGGCACTTGGTGCATTAGATAAATTAGCACCAATGGTTCGTATTTTAGAAGACGAAACATTGGCTGAGCGCTTAGCTGAATTAGAAGCGCAACTAGAGCGTTTAAGTGAAGCTAAGTCTTATTTGAATACTCACGGTAAAGCGCTTACTTCTCTAGAGCAAATCGTATCTGCACTAGACGCTGACCCAGAGCAGTTCGAAGCTTTGGAAGCCGAATATCGTCAAGCTGATAACGCGCTACAAACTCTAAAAGGTAAAGTGTTCGCGCTGTCTGATTTGATTGAGCGTCGTCACTACTTTGCTTACGCGGACTCTGTTGATTTGCTTAACAAGAGCAGCGAACTGAGCGAACAACTGAAAGCAAAACTGGTTCAAGCGGAACAAGCAAGAACCAAAGGTCGTGATGGCTTGAAGCAAGCTCGTGAACAGATGAACCAGTACAACCAAGTATTGGCAGCACTGAAGAGCTCGCATCAAGCGAAACAAGAGACTGTTCAAGAGTTCAAGCAAGAGCTTCAAGAGTTCGGTGTAAACGCTGATGAAGGCGCAGAAGAGCGTGCTGTACGTCGCCGTGACGAGCTTCAAGAGCGTCTACACACATCTCGCAGCCGTAAGAGTGAATACGAGCGTACGATTACGTCAACAGAACTTGAGATGAAAGCACTGGCTAAGCGTCTTAAGAAAGTACAGAAAGAGTACACAGAGCTTCGTACCTTCGTGGTTGCAGCGAAAGCAGGCTGGTGTTCAGTACTTCGTTTAGCTCGTGAAAATGATGTTGAACGTCGTCTGCACAAGCGTGAACTGGCTTACCTAACGGCGGGTGAACTTCGCTCAATGTCGGATAAATCATTGGGTGCGCTACGTCTGGCTGTAGCTGACAATGACGACTTACGTGATTCGCTGCGTCTATCGGAAGACAACGCACATCCAGAGCGTAAAGTTCTGTTCTATATTGCAGTTTATCAACATCTTCGCGAGCGTATTCGCCAAGACATCATTCATACGGATGATCCGGTTGAAGCAATCGAAGAGATGGAAGTTGAGCTCGCTCGATTAACAGAAGAACTGACGCAGCGTGAAAATCGCTTAGCGATCAGCTCTGAGTCGGTAGCAAGCATCATTAAGAAGACGATTCAGCGTGAGCAGAACCGTATTCGAATGCTAAACCAAGGTCTGTCTAACATCTACTTTGGTCAGGTTAAGGGCGTGCGTCTAAACGTTAAGATCCGTGAAAGCCACGAAATCTTGCTGTCAGGGCTAGCGACTCAGCAAGAGCAGCACAAAGACTTGTTTGAATCAACGCGCTTCACCTTCTCAGAAGCAATGGCGAAATTGTTCCAACGTGTGAACCCACATATCGATATGGGTCAACGTTCTCCGCAAGTTCTGGGTGAAGAGTTGCTGGATTACCGTAACTACTTAGAACTCAGTGTTGAAGTTAACCGTGGTTCAGATGGCTGGCTACAAGCGGAATCAGGAGCACTTTCTACGGGTGAGGCGATCGGTACCGGTCAATCTATCCTACTGATGGTGGTTCAGAGCTGGGAAGAAGAGTCACGTCGACTTCGTAGTAAAGACATCGTTCCATGTCGCTTGTTGTTCCTCGATGAAGCAGCACGTCTGGATGCGAAATCTATCTCTACGTTGTTTGAACTGTGTGACCGTCTAGGTATGCAGCTTCTGATTGCAGCCCCTGAGAACATCAGCCCAGAGAAAGGTACAACCTACAAACTGGTACGTAAGGTCTTCAAAGATCACGAACATGTACACGTTGTTGGTTTGCGAGGTTTTGCTCAAAACAAACCTGCATCTCCAGTGCAAGAGCTTATCGAAGAAACTGAGCAATAAGCTCGATAGCGATTCAACGATACTAATTCATAGCCCCTAATCATTAGGGGCTTTTTAGTACCTAAGTCTAGCGTTCTGCAATTGTTCTAACTCCCTTTGTGCAATCCACTTAATATACTTCGTGTCTAGCCCTCTTTGACTTACTGATAAGACCACTCATACATTAGGGTTAATCTCAATAGAACTTGTTTGAAGTCACACGCACAAAACCACAATTAATGTATGGTAATGATATGACAGTAGTGTCTGCACACTGCTGAACGACTTATTAGTATTTTTGAGCGTGACTATTACGCAAACTGGAAGGTAGGACTCAATATGATTCAAATCGTTATTGATGGGAAATTTCGAATCGTCGAACAAGGACAAACCGTACTTGAAGCGGCAAAAACATGTGGTTTAGAGATCCCATCTCTATGTGGTTTGAACAAAACAACTGATAAGATTCCATGCGATTTATGTGTCGTCGAGATTGATGGCGTGGGTATGAAGCGTTCGTGCGAGCTTGAAGTGTCCAATGGGTTGAATATTACGACTCAGTCAAAGCAGTTGACCAACCATCGACAAGAAGCGTTGAACCGCATCATGACAGACCACTATGCAGATTGTGAGGCACCATGCCAAACTGCGTGCCCTGCAGGAGTCGATATTCAATCTTACCTGCATCATATTGCTCAAAATGACCATACCAAAGCCATCGAAGTGATTAAGAAAACACTGCCGATGCCGCTATCGATTGGCCGTGTTTGTCCTGCTTTTTGTGAAACAGAGTGTCGAAGAAACTTAGTCGATGATTCGATTGCGATTCGCCAACTCAAGCGACACGCAGCCGATGCCGATTTGGCTGCTCAAGAGAGCTACATACCAGCGAAGAAACCCAATAAAGGTAAAAGCATTGCGATTGTCGGCAGTGGCCCTGGTGGCTTAACAGCAGGCTATTACCTATCTAATGAAGGTTATGATGTCAGTGTTTATGAGTCGATGCCCCAAGCTGGTGGCTGGCTGCGTTACGGTATCCCAGAGTATCGCTTACCTAAGTCGATTCTAGATAAAGAAATCGAACTGATGTGTCGTAATGGGATGTCGGTAGAGTGCGACAAGAAGCTTGGTGTTGATTTCACCTTGTCAGATCTCAGTTGTGACTTTGATGCGGTCTGCTTAGCAGTGGGTGCGTCACAAGCTGTTGAGATGAATTATCCCGGTAGTGACCTTGGTGGCTGCTATCTAGGTGTTGATTATCTGAAAGACTATGTGACTGACAAACACTTCACTACGGGCAAAAAAGTCGCTGTGATTGGCGGTGGCAATACCGCGATTGACTGCGCTCGAACCGCAGTGCGTGATGGCGCTGATACTACGTTGATTTATCGCCGCACTCGAGATGAGATGCCTGCAGAAGATTACGAAATCGAAGAGGCGGAACACGAAGGTGTGAAGTTCCACTTTTTGACCAATCCAGCTGAGAATATTGCTGAGGAAAATGGCCATGTATCTGAGATTCGATTAGAACGTATGGCGCTTGGTCCTGCAGATGCTTCTGGTCGTCGTAGTCCTAAACCAACGGGTGAGTTCTTTGTCGAAGCGTTCGATACGGTTATCGCTGCGGTCTCGCAAAAGCCAGACCTAAGCTTCATGGATAACGAAGAGATTGATATCCCACTAACTCGTTGGAACACAGCGGACGCTGATCCGCAAACCATGCACACAGGTACCGGCAATATATTTAGTATCGGTGACTTCCGACGAGGACCGGCAACAGCTGTAGAAGCGGTAGGAGACGGACGTATTGCTGCGCAAGCTATTGATCGCTTCTTCAATGGTGATATGGAAAATATTCCAGCTAAACCGTTTAACTCAAGAAAGCATAAGCAGCTAAAAGCCATTGATCCCGAGCAGTACAAGTCGATACAGCGCATGGCGCGTAAAATCATGCCAGAGCTAACACCAGAGCAACGAGAGCAAAGCTTTGAAGAAGTAGAAACGGGCTTTGATAATGCTGATGCAATCGCTGAAGCAGCAAGATGTTTAGAGTGTGGTTGCCAAGCCAATACCGACTGCGACCTTCGTGATTACTCGACAGAGTACAAGGCAACTCAAACGCACCCTGAGTACAATATCAATGTAGCTTCTAATGAGGCCTGGCAAGCTATTCGCGCAGAGGAATCCAAAGTTGGTTCGACAAGGCAGAAGTTTGCTGTTGATGATAGCTCTGAATTCATCATCTTTGACGCCAACCGCTGCATCAGTTGTGGGCAGTGTATTCAAGCATGTCGTGAACAGAATGTTCATGGCGTTCTAAGCTTCATGAATCAGTCTGACGGCAAGCCTGCTTCGAGGCCTGAATGTCGTCCTAACTTTGGGGCAGACAAGACCGTAATGGGTGACTCTAACTGTGTTCAATGTGGCTCGTGTATTCAAGCGTGTCCAACAGGTGCGATGGTCGATGCGAGAGATAGAAAACAAGGCGACACAGATATTCTCAAGAAGATCGATACTATCTGCACCTACTGTGGTGTGGGCTGTAAACTGACCATGCATGTAGACGAAGCGAAGAACAAAATCCGTTATATCGAGGGCGGTGATTCTCCGGTCAACGAGGGCATGCTGTGTGTTAAGGGACGTTTCGGTTTCGACTTCGTCGGCAGTGATGCCCGCCTTACAACACCGTTAATTCGTAAAGATGGCTGGTTACAACCAGCGAGTTGGGAAGAAGCCATTACGCTGATTGCCGATAAGTTCACGGCTATTAAACAAGGTTTTGGTAGCAATGCTCTAGCGGGTTTCTCATCGGCTAAAACCACCAACGAAGATAACTATGCCTTCCAAAAATTCATACGTCGCGAACTAGGCACCAATAACGTCGACCATTGTGCTCGCCTTTGTCATGCCTCGACGGTGACTGGACTTGAAGCATCGTTAGGCAGTGGAGCGATGACCAATGATATTCCAAGTATCAAGCACTCTGATGTGATCTTTATTATTGGTTCGGATACCACGTCAGCGCACCCAATTATTGGTTCGCACATTAAGCAGGCTGTGAGACATGGTGGAGCGCGATTGATCGTTGCCGATCCAAAACGAATAGATATTGCTGACCATGCTGAGCTTTACTTAGCGCACCGACCGGGTACCGATGTAATGCTGATAAATGGTGTGATGCAGCAGATCATCAAACATGGTTGGTATGACCAAGAGTATATCGAAGATCGTGTGGACGGCTTTGATACCTTGCTTCAAGAGGTGATGTCACCAAGCTATTCGCTAGAAAAAGTGGAATTGGTGACTGGCGTTAAAGCGGAAGACATCTTCGCAATGGCACGATTGATTGGTACTGCAGAACGAACAGCGGTGTATTACTCGATGGGTATTACCCAGCACACTACTGGGCATGACAACGTACGTTCAATCGCCAACCTGCAACTCTTGTGTGGCAACATCGGTATTGAAGGTGGTGGTATCAACCCGCTGCGTGGCCAATCGAATGTGCAGGGTGCATGCGATATGGGCGCGTTGCCAAATAATCTTCCGGGTTATCAGAAAGTGTATAACCCAATGGTTCGTCAAAAGTTTGCGATGGAGTGGGGCGTTACTGATCTACCCGCTGAAACGGGGTTAACGCTGACCGAGATTATTGATGGCGCGTGTCATCGAGATGTTCGTGGTCTGTACGTAATGGGCGAGAATCCAGTGCTGAGTGACCCGAACCAAGCGCATGTGATTGAAGGTCTTGAAGCGTTAGATTTCTTAGTAGTTCAAGATATTTTCTTAACCGAAACTGCTCAATATGCCGATGTGGTTCTTCCGTCTTGCTCGTTTGCTGAAAAGTCTGGTCACTTTACCAATACCGAGCGTCGTGTTCAGCGCATTAACCCGGCGGTATTGCCTCCAGGTGAAGCGAAAGAAGATTGGGTGATTATCCAAATGCTAGCCAACGCAATGGGCGGTGGTTGGGACTATAACACCGTTGCCGATATCACCAATGAGATAGCACGTGTAACACCACAGTATGGTGGTTTACGTTGGGAGAACATTACGGTCAATGGCGTGCAATGGCCGAGTAATAAGAATAACCCTGATGGCACTCGTATCATGCACCAGACCCAATTTACCCGTGGGCGTGGTCAAATGGAGGCGATTCCGTTTAGATACGCTGCTGAGCTACCGGATGAAGAGTATCCGTTAGTTCTAACGACAGGGCGTATCTTAGAGCAATTCCATACAGGCACTATGACGCGTAAAACCAAAGGCCTGGATAACTTAGCGGGGCCACGTGCAATGGTCAGTGTTCACGATGCTGAAGCGTTAGGAATCTCGAATGGTCAGATGCTCAAGGTGTCGACACGTCGTGGTGAAATAAAAATCGCGGCGTTTGTGACTAAGCGAATGCAAAAGGGTGTGGTGTTCATTCCATTCCATTTTGTTGAATCGCCGGTTAACCGTTTGACGACCACAGCGACCGATCCACACGCTAAGATCCCTGAGTTTAAGGTGGCGGCGGTGCGGATTGATCCAATTCGAGAGCCTGTAATTGAATCTACAGAGACTTAACCTAATCCGCTAATTTAACCGCAGATACTAAAAAGCCGCGTAACTCTCAGAGTTATGCGGCCTTTTTTATAAGCTCTATTAGGTATCAAGTGACCTAGTCAGCAAATCGCTTAGTTTGGAACAATCTCGTTACCGTGAACACCGAATTGCTTGGCAGCGTATGCAACGCGCTCTGCTGGTTTCGGGTATTCAGCCGGTGTACCAAGGTTCTCAATATGGTGTAATCGAGGCAATAAACCTGCGCCGTTCGCGATTTGGATAGCCAAACCTGGACGTGCGTTAAGCTCAAGTACCATTGGGCCTTCTTCTTGGTCTAGAACCATGTCAGTACCCATGTAACCAAGACCTGTCATTTCCCAAGCGCTTGAAGCTAGTGTTAGCAGTTTTTCCCAGTGTGGTACCTGAAGTAGCGCCAACTCTTTACCCGTATCTGGGTGGTGAGTTACTGGGTGGTCAAATTGAACCGCACGAACGGCTTTACCCGTCGCAATACAAATACCTACACCTACAGCGCCTTGGTGTAAGTTAGCCTTACCGTCGGAAGCCGAAGTAGATAAACGCATCATCGCCATCACAGGGTAGCCCTTGAATACGATGATTCGTACATCTGGCACACCTTCGTAACTGAAGCCATCAAAACACTCATCAAACTTGATGAGGTTTTCAACTACCGCAACATCGTTCTTACCACCAAGTGAGAAAAGACCGGCAAGAGCGTTACTGATGTGACGCTCTACGTCTTCTTCATTGATAGTAGAACCCGATGGCTTAGTGTAAACGCCGTCCTTGTGAGAAGTCACAACAAGGATTCCTTTACCGCCGCTGCCTTGAGCTGGCTTGATTACGAAACCCGGCCACTCTTTTACCATCTTGTGGATTGTTTTTACTTCAGCTTGATGACCAATAACGCCAATCAGTTTTGGCACAGTAGCGCCAGCCTGTTCAGCAATGATTTTAGTCTTAAGCTTGTCATCAACGAGTGGATACTTGGAACGATCATTGTAGCGACCAATATAACTATGGTTACGCTTGTTCATTCCCATTATGCCTTTGTCTTTCAACCTAAACGGTGAAGTAAACTGATCAAACATAACTTAGTCCTCCGCTAGCGGTTTAAAGCGACGAAGCTCGGTTAGACGGTATCCTGTGTAGTTACCTAGTAGCAAGATGGTCGCTAGAATAACAAGTTGTAAACCAATAAAGTTAAACGTTAAGTGCTGAATGAACGGGTTAGTCATGCCTAAGTAAACAAGAACCGCAGTAAATAGAGAACCACCACCTTGCAGCATTACTTCTTTCGCGCCTTCTTCTTCCCATAGGATAGACATACGTTCGATAGTCCAAGATAGGATAATCATTGGGAAGAACGTAATGGATAGACCTTCAGTCAGACCCACTTTAAACGCGACCACAGTGAATACAGAAATAATCATGATTACCGTGATGATTACGGCGGATATCCTGGCGACCAGTAGCAAGTTGAGTTTGGACAAGTAACTTCGAATAATCAGACCCGTACCTACGATAAGTAGGAAGCCGACAATACCCGTTACCAATTGTGTTTGCACAAAGGCTACCGCAATCAGTACTGGCATGAAGGTACCAGACGTTTTCAGACCGATGATGACACGGAGGAACACAACAATCAGAGCACCGATAGGAATCAGCATGATGGTTTTAAACATCGCTTGTTCTTCTAGCGGTAGGCTGTGAATCGATAGGTTCAATAGCTGGTCTGCAGATACCTTACTGTTGGTTGCTTCCGTTGGTGAAACCTCTTGAGCAATCATAGAGAAGTGAACTTTACTGTTCTGACCGCCAACAACATCCAGTAGAGAAACGTTTGATTCGTCCCAGATGAGTAGGTTTGGTTGAACTTGTTGTTCGCTTGATTCAGGAGAGAACAGAATCCACTGGTCGTTATCCCAGATCTGAATCATGTTTTGAATCGACTGACGGCGACGGCCGTCTTCTAGCTCGATAACACCAACGACTTTGTTGTGTATTTTCGCTGCTGAAAGTAGCTTGTGTGTCGCTTCCACTTTGGTCATGTTATTCAGAATAAGCGCTGAGTTTTGGCTGTCTGGATCGTTAAGTGTTTTGATGAGCTCACGGGTAAAAGTGAGGTTGTCTGCAGAACGCTTTGTCGCTCTATCAATCAATGCAAAAGAAGCGGCTTCTTCAGGGCCGTCGAAGCTTGGCTGTGCGACTTCGCCTTCTGGCGGTATAGCATCAACTTTTGCTTGGTTGTCGACTAGGAATTGTGTTTTGTAGTAGATAGTTTGAGGGCCATCTGCGTATCGAATAGACCACTCTGCGCGGCGACCTGATTCGGTATTCAAGTAAGAGATACCATAACCTGGCGATGAAGCCGATTCGCCGATAAGTGTGTAGTTAGACTGAGTATGAGGAGCCGCTAAGGAAACTTTTGCTTCTTTGCCTACTGCGTTGAACTCGATGCGAGCTTCAACGTCCCAAACCTGTCTGGTTTCCCCTGGAGTCCAAGGTACACCGTAGGTCGTATGTCTGAACATACTCAGTGTTATACCTGCCACGATAAGCAGGAATATAGAGATATAAAATGGAATTCTTGACGTCATAGCTTACCCTACTATTGTTATTTAACTTCCGTTTGTACGTACTTTTTACTTACATCTACTAGCGCTATGTCTTTGATAAATTCGCGCCCTAATAGTACAGGGTGACTCATTTGAGAGCGATCCGCCAATGTAAATTGCGCTTTTTCATGGATTTTTCCAACTTTCACCCATAATTCGATCACAGCTCGACGTTCTGCCTGATCATTGGTTGATTGACGGATTTTTACATAACGTACAACAGGCGCTTCAATCCATTTCTGGTCTTCTTCCGCTTGGGCTTTATCGTCTAGGTGGAATTTAACCCAGTTCTTGCCGTTACGTTCGAATTCTTTGATATCGACAGCGTTTAAAGAAGAGGTGGTTGCGCCTGTATCCACTCGTGCATCAAAGCTTTGCTTAATAGAGTCGATAGACACTTTTTCAATGCCGCCAAGGATAGTCGGTTGTGATGTAGGAGCTATAGGGGCCGCTGCAACTGCTACGGGTTCTTCTTCCTCTAGCTGTTCAATAACCTTGTGTTCCATGCTCGTTAGATGGACATCTAATTGGCTAGAAAGGGTAGTAATTTCGTCTTCTAAGCTTTCAATATAATCACTTTGATTGCTTAGTTGCAGTTCAAGATTTTGAACCTTATTTGCGATGTTTGTCTCTGAGCGGGCAATAGCATCGAGAGTTTCTTGGTGGTAGGCGGCACCGTTAGTCAGGGTACAACCAGAGAGCAAACCAACCGCCACAATCGGCGATAATCGCTTAAACATAAAAAAACCTTTGAGAATTAGAGAATAGTTCAGACTATTTAGAAGTTTAGCCCACAAAAAAGGATGCGTGAAGCATCCTATTGTAAGAGTCTGGTCATATTGAATCGCAATGTGAGCGCTACGCCAATTATTGCTATTTGAAATAGCTCACTTATTAAACATAAGTCAATTTTTGTTCAATTTGTGAGCTCAGGAAGAAAAGTTCATCGCGAAATCAACGGTGACTTTTTGACCATGGCAAGCCATTGTTTTGCTGTCTTATATAAGCTTGTGTTTTATTTACTCAATATGCCACTGCTTTGTGGGCAGAGATTCTATGGTTTTGTTGCTACCAAAATCGCACGTCTTGGCGCTGGGTGGCCTTCAACCGTTTTACTTGGATCGTTCGGATCTAGATAATCTGGAAGAGAGTTGTGCGTCATCCATTCTGTGGTGCGTTGTTCACCAATTGTCGTGACATTTTCATCAACGATACGTACGTCTTCAAAGCCAACTTGTTCCAGCCAGCGTTTCAGTGCGCGAGCTGAAGGGAAGAAGTACACGTTTCTCATCTGTGCGTAACGGTCAACAGGGACCAGTACCGCATTTTCATCGCCTTCAATGACTAAGGTTTCAAGAACCAGTTCACCGCCAGACACCAATTGGTCTTTTAGCTGAATCAAGTGGTCAAGTGGCGAACGACGGTGGTAAAGCACACCCATGCTGAATACTGTGTCGTAGGCTTCTAGCTTTGGCAGCTGCTCGATACCTAGAGGTAATAGGTGAGCACGTTGGTCATCGCCCATTAACTTACGAATTGCTTCAAACTGAACCAAGAATAGATGAGAAGGGTCGATACCAACCGTTAAGCGAGCACCTTCACCGAGCATGCGCCACATGTGGTAACCATTACCACAACCTACATCGAGAACCGAACGGTTTTTCAATGGGGAGATATGTGGAAGCACACGATCCCATTTCCAGTCACTACGCCACTCAGTATCGATATGAATATCGTGAACCGTGTAAGGGCCTTTTCTCCATGGGTGGAACGTCTTTAATAGGCTTTCTAGCTTTTTAAGCTCACCTGTGTGAAATGGTGTTGAGCTGCCAATCGTCACTGAGTTCTTCAGGTCAACTTGGTCTGGTACACCTTGTGGAATCTTGTTTAGTGCACGTAACCAACGGTCGAAGTCACCGTGCTCTGCATTTTGCCAATCTGTCAGTTGCTGTGGCAGAACATTGAGCCACGGCTGAAGGCGAGTGTCTTGGGCAATAAGTTGATAAAAATTGGCAAAATTAAACATAGTTTTTCACTGAGTTAATAGGGGCAATAAACCCTAAAATAAAAATTAAATTTGTCATTTCCTACAGTGAGGATGACGTTCTAATACGAGCTGACCAGGTTTGTAGGCTACTTAATCGCGAACATTGAACCAAAGTTGAAACATTGGAACCAAACTTCGCTACTTGAGAAGCCAATCTTATCAAATCGTTCTCTGTGAACAGGGATCGAGTCTGGGCGCATTACGTTTTCAATTGCGCTGCGTTTCTGGCTGACTTCCAGTTCGCTATATCCGTTAGCACGCTTGAAATCGTGGTGCAGGTCGATAAGCAGTTCGTTTGAGCTT
Organism: Vibrio crassostreae; assembly: GCF_024347415.1. Classification (NCBI taxonomy): domain Bacteria; kingdom Pseudomonadati; phylum Pseudomonadota; class Gammaproteobacteria; order Vibrionales; family Vibrionaceae; genus Vibrio; species Vibrio crassostreae. The sequence continues at coordinate 2,305,452 of NZ_AP025476.1, read as the reverse complement.
TCGTCTTCGAATACGTATTTTTCTGACAGGATTAAGATCCCGCCAGGGCGCAGGCCTGCATGAATTTTTTCAAGTAGAGCGTATCGATCGTCTGGCGACAGGAATTGCAGCGTGAAGTTAAGTACCACAACCGAAGCGTCTTTGATCTCCACTTCACGAATGTCGGCTTCAATCACCTCTACTGGTGTGTCACTGCGGTAAGCATTAACGTGCAATTTGCAGCGCTCAACCATGGCTTCTGAGTTATCGATAGCGAAAATCGTGCAGCCTTCTTGCTGAATGTGACGACGCATAGAAAGTGTCGCCGCACCAAGCGAGCAGCCAAGGTCGTAAATATTTGAATGTGGCTTTACAAAGCGCTCAGCCAGCATGCCGATTGCAGAGATGATATTGCTATAGCCAGGCACCGAGCGTTGAATCATATCCGGAAATACTTCAGCAACCCTTGCATCAAAGGTGAAGTCTCCAATTTTATCAATAGGAGCGGAAAAGATATTGTCTGTGTTGCTCATGGCATTTTCTCTCGACAGTCAGCGTAATTGGCACAAAATTCATACCAAATAAAAGGGGACGTATTTTACGTAAAAAAAGCGCCACTGTCACGAAAACTGAGATTTAGCTCAAGGTTCGAAGTTGCTGATAGGTGATGGGTTAAAACATCGAGATTTGATTATTGCCTTTCTGAGCCGGAAACTGAGCCAGATCGGGTAATAATAATGATGTATTTTCAGACACTTGCTTTTGTAGTTGTTTATAAATTGCGATTGCAAGTTCGGGTGCGTGATTATTGTCTGGTGTGTGGATCATTAAATAGGGCTGCTTGCCTTCATTGAGCCAGTTTGGGATTTTGGCAAACCAAGGCTTAAAAAACTCAATATTAGGTTCTTGGTCTGGGTGACCAATAAATCGAATCATTGGGTTATTGGCGGTCGCAATGGCATGAACAGGAACACGGGGTTTTTTCTGGTGTGCATCGATCACCGCTTCTGTGGTTGGTGGCGCAGAAAAAACGGGGCGGCTGTCCATAATGATGCGATTGATGCCTTCCTCTACCAGCCATTGATTGAAGCGCTTTTCCGCATCGCCTTTATCAAAGAACCCCAAGTGGCGAACTTCGACGCCAAGCTGCATATCTTTTGGGAACAAGGTACAAAACTTTTGTAGGGCAGGCAGCATGCTGGGTTCAAAACTGTGTGGTAGCTGAATCGTCCATTGACCAATGCGATCATGCAGTGGCGACATAGTCATTAAGAACTCTTTGAGTTCTGCTTGGCAGTGCCTGAGTTGTTGCTGGTGGGTGATGAATTTAGGTAGCTTGAAAGTGAACTTGAAATCATCATGACTGGCGGCTTTCCAGTTATGAACTGTCGACATACTTGGCGTCGCGTAAAAGGTCGTGTTGCCCTCAACGGTATGAAAAACTTGCGCGTACTTCTCTAAGCGTTCAGCAGGCTTTGTTCCTTTTCCGTAGAACTGACTTTGCCACTCAGAATGAGACCACATGGTTAATCCAAGTCTTAGAGGTAAAGTGTCCATCGTTTTTGCACCATTGGTCATCACATTACTGCTTTTAATCGAAATGAAAATCTACTGTACGAGAGTTTTGCTGATTAAGGTACTTTCGAGATATAATTATCGCAATTTTTTCGGTTTTGATGAATCTTTGCGCACTTGATGGGCTAAAAAGCAGCAAAGCCAGATAAAACACAATAAATTCGAATGTGGAAGGTCGATTTTAAGCGAGTTTCCGCGTATAAATGTTCCTTTGCTCTGTTGTGTGGAATGACCACTGACAGCCTGGAAATTAGTAAATTATTAAGAGATTGGGAAATTCATTATGCGTACCCATTACTGTGGTAACCTGAACAAGTCCCTGGCGGGACAAACTGTAGAATTGTGCGGCTGGGTAAACCGTCGCCGTGATTTAGGCGGTCTTATCTTTATTGATATGCGTGATCGTGAAGGCATCGTTCAGGTTGTTGTCGATCCAGATATGAAAGATATCTTCCCGATCGCTAACCAACTGCGTAATGAATTCTGTATCAAATTTACTGGTGAAGTACGTGTTCGTCCTGATAGCCAAGTAAATAAAGACATGGCTACTGGTGAAGTAGAGCTTTACGCGACTGGTCTAGAGATCATCAACCGTTCAGAAGCGCTTCCACTAGACTTCAACCAAACGAACTCTGAAGAACAGCGTCTTAAGTACCGTTACATCGATCTTCGTCGTCCAGAAATGAGCGACCGTATCAAGCTTCGTGCACGTGCTTCTAGCTTCGTTCGTCGTTTCCTTGATGAGAACCTATTCCTAGACATCGAAACGCCAGTACTAACGAAAGCGACACCAGAAGGTGCTCGTGACTACCTAGTACCAAGCCGTGTTCACAAAGGCAGCTTCTACGCACTTCCTCAATCTCCTCAGTTGTTCAAGCAACTGCTGATGATGTCTGGTTTTGACCGTTACTACCAAATCGTTAAATGTTTCCGTGATGAAGATTTACGTGCTGACCGTCAGCCTGAATTTACTCAGATCGATATCGAAACATCTTTCATGACTTCTCAAGAAGTACGTAACGTGACTGAGAAGCTTGTTCACGATATGTGGAAAGAACTTCTAGATGTTGAACTAGGCCAATTCCCAGTAATGCCTTTCTCTGAAGCGATTCGCCGTTTCGGTTCTGATAAGCCAGATCTACGTAACCCACTAGAGCTAGTTGACGTTGCTGATTTAGTTAAAGACGTTGAGTTCAAAGTATTCTCTGGCCCGGCTAACGACGAAAAAGGTCGTGTAGCGGTTATCCGTGTTCCTGGTGGTGCTAAGCTAACTCGTAAGCAAATCGACGGTTACGCTGAACACGTAAACATCTACGGCGCGAAAGGCCTAGCATGGATGAAGGTGAACGACCGTGCTGCAGGCATGGAAGGTATTCAATCTCCAGTTGCTAAATTCCTAAGCGAAGACGTAATCAACGGTATTCTAGATCGCACTCAAGCTGAATCTGGCGATATCATTTTGTTTGGCGCAGACAAAGCGGGCATCGTTGCTGAAGCAATGGGTGCACTTCGTCTTAAACTAGGTACTGATCTAGAGCTAACAGACACATCTGCTTGGGCTCCACTGTGGGTTGTTGACTTCCCAATGTTCGAAGAAGACGGCGAAGGTAACCTACACGCAATGCACCACCCATTCACATCGCCACTAGGTGTGAACGCGGAAGAGCTTAAAGCAAACCCAGCAGCAGCAAACTCTGATGCATACGACATGGTAATCAACGGCTACGAAGTAGGCGGCGGTTCTGTACGTATTCATAACGCAGAAATGCAAACAGCGGTATTCGGTATCCTAGGTATCGAAGAACAAGAGCAACAAGAGAAGTTCGGCTTCCTACTTGAAGCGCTTAAGTACGGCACGCCACCACACGCTGGTCTAGCATTCGGTCTTGACCGTCTAGCAATGCTACTTTGTGGTACTGAGAACATCCGTGACGTTATCGCATTCCCGAAAACGACAGCTGCAGCATGTCTACTAACAGACGCGCCAAGCCTAGCGAACCCAGCATCACTGGAAGAGCTAGCAATCGCAGTTAAATTGGCAGAGAAAAAAGAGCAAGCGTAAGCCTGTTATCTTTTCTTGTTGATGAAGAAATCCTAGTTGGTAGAGAGCTCTTAATTAATTAGCCAAGACTTGCCAGTAAATTAGAAAATGCCCGTTAATTTGACGGGCATTTTTTTTTGCGTTCGATATACTAAGCTCATAAAGCATGTATAAATAATCAGTATTTGAAGTTATGTCTATTATCTTAGGGATTGACCCTGGCTCACGCATTACCGGTTACGGTGTTATTCGTCAAAATGGCCGCCACCTATATTACTTAGGGAGTGGTTGTATTCGCACCTCAGAAAAAGAGTTACCGGGTCGACTTAAGCAGATCTATGCAGGTGTGAGCGAAATCATCACTCAGTTTCAGCCGGATGTGTTTGCTATTGAGCAAGTCTTCATGGCGAAGAATGCGGATTCTGCACTTAAGCTTGGACAAGCTCGTGGCAGTGCGATCGTAGCGGCTGTAAATGCGGATTTGCCTGTTCACGAATACGCGGCTCGTTTAATTAAGCAAGCCGTGACAGGTAATGGTGGTGCAGATAAGTCTATGGTTCAGAACATGGTGATGAGTATGCTTAAGCTACCGGCTAAGCCACAGGCCGATGCAGCCGATGCTCTAGGCGTAGCGATCACTCACGCTAACACCAACAAAACATTGATAGCACTGGCTGGTAAGGCGACAGGCGCGAGAAAAGGGCGCTACCGTTAAACCTCGCTCTCTTGTTAGCTCCTAACATACAGCCTTTAGACCTATTCTATTGATGAGCCTTACACCCTGTTTGGCTCATATCAAAATACTACGCCGCTAAATCCTTGATGAAATGAGATCTTTCGAACAGAACCCAGATAATAACATTGCGTATCATTTAACATGTTATTAACATTGGTCGGAGGTCTAACAAGTTAATCAAGGATGATCACTGATGAACCCAATCAAGCTGTGGCGTGCGCTGTTTCTACCTAAAAGTAATGGGTGGAGTAACAACGAAGTCAGACAAGCCGATATCTTATTACTCTTCACTTTTATCGCCTTCTTTGTTGGTGTCTACAGCTTAATCAAATGGACCAAGCACGAAGAGCAACTTCTGATCGCTACATCTGTATTCCTTATCGCGTTTGAACTGATCTCCGCACTGCTGTTGCGTGTTACCAGTAAACCGAGCCTTGCACTCAATTTTGGCTTTGTTGGTATGGCAGTACATGCGCTGAATATCATCTACCAAAGCGGTGGTGTGGTGGCATCGACGCAGGCGTATTGGGTTCCTTTGTTAGTGGTCGCTTTTTTCTTGTCAGGAACACGTATTGTCGCCTTGGTATGGAGTGGGTTAGTGATTGGCGTTTCATTGATGATGACGTCAGCTCACCTTAATGGATTTGAATTTCCGCAGTTAGTACTTACTCCGGAAGCGGTGGTGGTTGAAACCTGGTCTGGTGTGATCATGCCGCTGGTGGTGATTTGTATTGCTCAAGCGTTTACTGCGAAGCAAAAAGAGGTTGCAATCGAAATGGCGGAAGAAGCGATTTCAGAAAGCCAACAGATTGCTAATCAAGCGACACAGAGTGAAGGGCGACTCTCGGTGGTGCTTGACCAAGCTAATTCGAATTCGGAAAGCTTACAGGGCGTATCTGTGCATCTAGACCAACAGTCGCGAGATTTACATTCGCAAGTTGAGGTGCTGAACATCAATTGCGAATCTCAGGCCAGTGCGGCAGAACAGATGAGCCAACAATTGCACCAAATGACTCAAGGTATCGAAGAATCAAACTCATTTGTGGGTGAGTTGAAAGAGCGTAGTGAAGCGGTCGGAGAGAAAGCGCAAAAGAGCTCTGAGTCATTAGAAGCCTCAACCAGTGCTATCACTCAGATCATTCAAAGTAATCAAGAGATCATGAAAGTCGCTGACTTGATTACTTCAGTAGCGGAACAAACTAATTTGTTGGCATTAAACGCGGCAATAGAAGCGGCTCGCGCAGGTGAGCAGGGAAGAGGCTTTGCAGTAGTCGCCGACCAAGTAAGAGAGTTATCGGCGAAAAGCAGTCATTCTGCGATAGAAATTCGAACCTTGTTGGACCGTAGTAAAGACGAAGTGGAACATGGTCGAGCGATAATTGAAACCACGGCGAATGAGATGAACGGCATCATCTCAGAAGTTCAAACTATCTCGACTGACGTCAATCAGCTCACCAACATTATGGCGATGCAGATGAATTCTTTGAAAGAGCTCGATCTCGCGAGTTCAGAAGTGGCACAGAGCGTTGCGGAAACCAAATCCGTGTCCGGCTTAGTCGCCAATTATGGTTCTGAACTCACAGGGCATGTTACCTCTGTCAAAGAGCTGGTCGAAAGCTTAAATAACGTGGTTTCACAAGCCAAACAAGCGTAAATAAATCACCCGAATAAACACAAAGAACTGGATAAGCATCCAGTTCTTTTATATTCTGTCCCTCAAATTATATTCCATCAAGAGAGTGAATTGTGATCGGACGTCTACGCGGTACATTAATAGAAAAACAGCCACCAGAATTACTAATCGAAGTGAGTGGCGTTGGTTATGAAGTTCAAATGCCAATGAGCTGTTTTTATGAATTACCAAATGTGGGCGAAGAGGCAATTATCTACACTCACTTTGTTGTTCGTGAAGATGCACAACTGCTTTACGGCTTCAATACAGTTAAAGAGCGTGCGCTGTTCCGTGAAGTTATCAAAGCAAATGGTGTTGGTCCTAAACTTGGTCTTGGTATTCTTTCAGGTATGACGGCGAGTCAGTTTGTTCAGAGTGTTGAACGTGAAGATATTTCTACGCTAGTGAAACTGCCGGGTGTCGGTAAGAAAACCGCAGAACGTCTGGTTGTTGAAATGAAAGACCGCCTGAAAGGGTGGGGCGTGGGTGACCTATTTACTCCAGCGACGGATGCAGCACCAATTGATTCTATGCCAACCGTTCACGACGCTGAAGAAGAAGCGGTAAGTGCGCTACTTGCATTAGGTTACAAGCCGACTCAAGCTTCTAAGGTGGTTTCTCAAGTGGCTAAAGATGGCATGACCAGCGAGCAGTTAATTCGCGAAGCACTGAAATCGATGGTTTAATACCTCATATACTTGTTCTATAAAACAGGCTCATTCACTTTGCCTTTACACAGAGTCAAGAAGCGCAGAGTCAACAAGCGCATAGTTAGGAATAGCAGAATTTATGATTGAAGCCGATCGCCTTATTGCACCGGACAACCCAGTATTCAAAGATGAAGATGTCATTGATCGTGCAATACGCCCTAAAGCACTTGCTGACTATCAAGGTCAGGATCATGTTCGTGGCCAAATGGAAATTTTCATCAAAGCGGCGCAATTGCGTAATGAGGCCCTCGATCATTTGTTGATATTTGGTCCTCCCGGTTTAGGGAAAACCACGTTGGCGAACATTGTTGCTAATGAAATGGATGTAAACATTCGCACCACTTCAGGCCCTGTACTGGAAAAAGCCGGCGACCTAGCGGCGCTGCTGACTAACCTTGAAGAAAATGATGTCCTATTCATTGATGAGATCCACCGCCTTAGCCCTGTGGTTGAAGAGGTGTTGTATCCAGCAATGGAAGATTACCAATTAGATATCATGATTGGCGAAGGCCCTGCGGCACGCTCTATCAAGATCGATCTTCCACCTTTCACGTTGATAGGCGCAACGACTCGTGCTGGCTCGCTTACGTCTCCGTTACGTGACCGTTTTGGTATCACTCAGCGTCTTGAGTATTACAAAGTTGAAGACTTGCAAAACATCGTGCAACGAAGCGCTGATTGCCTTGGTCTTTCTATGGAATCAGAAGGGGCGTTAGAAGTTGCTCGTCGTGCTCGTGGTACACCACGTATTGCCAACCGTTTACTGCGCCGTGTACGCGACTATGCGGAAGTGAAAGGAGATGGTCATATCTGCTCAGAGGTTGCCGATAAAGCGCTTAACATGTTGGATGTCGATGCTAAAGGTTTTGACTACATGGATAGAAAGCTTCTGCTTGCGATCATGGAAAAGTTTGGTGGTGGTCCAGTGGGTATCGACAATATGGCTGCAGCGATCGGTGAAGAAAGAGACACCATTGAAGATGTGTTAGAGCCTTACTTGATTCAGCAAGGTTACCTACAAAGAACGCCAAGAGGTCGAATCGCGACCGACAGAGCTTATTTACACTTCGGAATAGATAAGCCGTCTAATCGTTAAATTATTCATTTTTAAAGATCCCAGTTGCATAAGCGCTGGGATTTTTTGCATTTTACTGAATAACAACTCTTTGCGCTAATCGATAAAAAGGCTGAATAGCGGGTTTCAAAAATGAAAACTTTGATTTCAGGTTTGATTTGCCTAACAAAAATTGAAATAAGTTGTCATAACTTTTGTTAGTACTTTATGGGTAGTTGTAATTTGTATGTTGAAGTGGTGCTGAGCTTTTGTCACAGATATCATGCGCTGTTATTAACAGAGCTCAAATTGGTGTGATTTTAATCATGATTGTTCAAAAATACCTCTAATTTGCGTGAATAAAATTGATACAAATCAACGCAGGCTTCTCCTATAAATCTTTTGAAACATACTGATTTTACCAGTAATATTAGCGCCAGCTATATTAGCTCATGCTTAACAATAATCTAACTATAACGGTACGTTTTTGCTACAAATTTCAATTTGTAATAACAATTACATAAATTGTTTTAACATGGATTTTTGCGGTGAATAATCACACAAGTGTCATTCAGCCGACACAAAGGAGTTACCATGATTGATGTTGTTGATCTGTCGCGATTGCAATTTGCATTTACAGCGATGTATCACTTCCTATTTGTTCCACTGACACTAGGTATGGCATTTCTACTTGCCATTATGGAGTCAGTTTATGTAATGACTGGCAAGCAAATTTACAAGGACATGACTAAGTTCTGGGGTAAATTGTTTGGTATTAACTTTGCTCTTGGTGTAGCGACAGGCTTAACCATGGAGTTCCAGTTCGGTACTAACTGGTCTTACTATTCTCACTATGTTGGCGACATCTTTGGTGCACCGCTGGCTATCGAAGCGCTTGTTGCATTCTTCCTAGAGTCTACTTTTGTTGGTCTTTTCTTCTTCGGTTGGGATAGATTGTCGAAGCGTCAACACTTAGCGGTAACTTGGTTAGTAGCACTTGGTTCTAACTTCTCTGCGCTTTGGATCTTGGTAGCTAACGGCTGGATGCAAAACCCAGTGGGTGCGGAATTTAACTTTGAAACGATGCGTATGGAAATGGTGAGCTTCGCTGAAGTTGTACTAAACCCAGTAGCACAGGTTAAATTCGTACACACAGTAGCGTCTGGTTACACAACGGGTGCAATGTTCATCCTTGGTATCAGCTCATACTACATTCTTAAAGGTCGTGACCTTGCCTTTGCTCGTCGTTCTTTTGCGATTGCAGCATCTTTCGGTATGGCGGCGATCCTGTCAGTAATCGTGCTAGGTGATGAATCTGGTTACGAGCTTGGTGAAGTTCAAAAAGTGAAACTCGCTGCTGTAGAAGCAGAGTGGCACACTGAAGAAGCACCTGCTGCATTTACTGTTTTTGGTATTCCAAACCAAGAAACAATGGATACTGACTACGCAATTAAGATTCCTTACGTAATGGGTATTATCGCAACACGTTCTCTTGATAAAGAAGTAACAGGCCTGCGTGACCTGCGTGATGACCACGTTGATCGTATCCGCACGGGTATGTACGCATACGAGCTGCTTGAAAAGCTACGTTCAGGCGATAAGTCTGAAGAAAACATGGCGGCATTCGACGAAGTGAAAGGTGACCTAGGTTACGGTCTACTTCTTAAGCGCTACACAGACGACGTTGTTGATGCAACAGAAGAGCAAATCCAAATGGCTGCGGATGATTCTATCCCAACAGTTTGGCCTCTATTCTGGTCATTCCGTCTGATGGTTGCTTGTGGCTTCATCATGCTGTTTGTATTCGGCGCAGCGTTTGTTCAAACATGTCGTCAGAAGATCGAACAGAAACCCTGGGTACTTAAAGCGGCGCTGTTCTCAATCCCACTTCCTTGGATTGCGATCGAAGCGGGTTGGTTCGTTGCTGAGTTTGGTCGTCAACCATGGGCGGTTGGTGAAATCCTACCGGTTAACGTTGCAGCATCAGCATTAACTATTGAACAGCTTTGGACTTCTCTATTCGCTATCCTGGCACTGTACACGGTGTTCTTGATTGCTGAAGTTTACCTAATGCTGAAATTCGCACGTAAAGGTCCAAGTAGCTTAAAGACAGGCCGTTACCACTTTGAACAAAACGATAACTCTGTTGAAGACAAAGTTAGCCGTTCAGTCGAAGTATAAGTGAGGGAATATTATGTTTGATTACGAAAGCTTACGACTTATTTGGTGGGTATTGATCGGTGTTCTACTGGTTGGTTTCGCCGTAACTGATGGCTTCGATATGGGTGTTGCTGCTCTTTCACCTGTTATCGGTAAGAGCGACACTGAACGCCGTATTATGCTAAACACGATTGCCCCTCACTGGGATGGTAACCAAGTTTGGCTTATCACTGCGGGTGGCGCATTGTTTGCTGCATGGCCACTGGTTTACGCAACGTCGTTTTCTGGCTTCTACTTCGCAATGTACGCGACGTTAGCAGCGCTTTGGTTGCGACCACTTGCTCTTGATTACCGTTCTAAGATCGAAGATCCAAAATGGCGTAAAACTTGGGACTACGCACTTTGCTTTAGTGGTACAGTTCCACCAATCATCTTCGGTGTAGCATTTGGTAACCTATTACAAGGTGTTCCATTTGACCTGAACGAATTTATGATGTCTAAGTACCATGGCACGTTCTTCGCTCTGCTAAACCCGTTTGCATTGCTTTGTGGTGTATTAGCTCTGATGTTGTTCGTGATGCAAGGTGCAACATGGCTTCAAATGAAGACTACAGAAGAGCTGCACGCTCGTGCTCGTAACGTTGCTCAGATCACTGGCCTAATTGCTATTGCTCTGTTCGTTATTGGTGGTTTCTGGGTTCAATCTATCGAAGGCTATGTTATTACAAGCACTATCGATACGTTTGCTGATTCAAACCCTTTAAACAAAGAAGTATCACTTCAAGTGGGTGCTTGGATGACAAACTTCGAAACGTATCCTGCAATGTGGGCTGCGCCGATCCTTGGGGTAGCGATGCCACTGCTTGCTGTGATTGCATCTCGCTTTGAGCGTGGTGGTTTCGCATTCTTGTTCTCAAGTCTATCGAACGCAGGTGTTATTTTAACGGCTGGTTTTGCAATGTTCCCATTCGTAATGCCATCAAGCCTGAACCCTAGCCATAGTTTGACTATGTGGGATTCAACAGCGAGTGAGCTTACGCTTGGCCTTATGACTGCTGTTGCGGCGGTAATGGTTCCGGTGATTCTTGGCTACACAACTTGGACATACTACAAAATGTTCGGTCGTCTAGATAAGAAACACATCGAAGATAACGACGTTTCAGCTTACTAAGCTAGAAGTTAAATAACTTAGGAGAAATTTTATGTGGTATTTCGCATGGATTTTGGGTGTACTTCTAGCATGTGCATTCGGCATCATTAATGCTCTTTGGCTAGAGCATTCAGAAATGATGGACAAAGACAGTGAGTAATCTCGCAGAGCAAATCGCTAAACTGCATCAACCAATGGATAAGACTCTATTAAGAGCTTTATCCTTGGTATTGGGTTTCATGCATGTTGGTTTAGTGATGTGGGATCCTGAAGCGTATGCGACAAGCATCGGGGGCTTTAACGCGATCATCGGGCCAATGTTTATCTGGGCAGTTTGCTCAAGCATGGTTTACGGTATTGGATTTAAGCCAAGAGCTTGGATGTGGCAGCTACTGTTTAGCCCATACGTTTCACTCACAATTTCGCTCTACCTAACGGTGCTGCGCCTTCTATAAAGGCAAAGGATTTAGGTTCATAACGATGTGAATCTTTATACTTGTTGGGTTTTTAGCCAAAAAGAGGTCATCTTATACAGATGGCCTTTTTTTTCGTCTGTTAAATCAAAAAATTCACAGCGATATACTATTAATGATAAGGAGTTAGGTTATAGTGAGATCTTTATCGTTTTGGATTGTGGTATCAAATTGCAGGGATTATCTAAGCCATTTACGTGGCCAGTGACAGTGTATTACGAAGACACCGATGCAGGTGGTGTTGTATACCATTCAAACTATCTTAAGTTTTTCGAACGCGCTCGAACTGAGATGTTGCGCTCAATTGGCGTTTCTCAGCAAGTCTTGTTAGAACAAAACATCGGTTTTGTAGTCCGACATATGGACATTGATTTTATTCAAGGTGCGCGCCTTGATGATTCTTTACAAGTCATTACAAATATTTACGAGTTGAAGCGAGCTACCTTGGTCTTCTGTCAAGAGATCGTAAATCCTGATGGCAAAGCATTGTGTAAAGCAATGGTTAAGGTAGCATGTATCGACAATCAAAAAATGAAACCAAAGGCAATGCCAACATTTATTCTTACGGAGCTAACGAATAGTGACTGCTGAAATCTCAATCTTAGGCCTAATTTTAGAAGCTAGTTTATTAGTTAAAATGGTCATGCTAGTTCTTATGGGCATGTCTGTTGTTTCTTGGGCGATGATCATCAAAAGAAGTAAAGTATTATCTCAAGCTTCGAAACAAACAGAAGTGTTTGAAGACAAATTTTGGTCAGGCGTTGATCTTGCAAAATTGTACCAAGAGAGCAATAAACGCAAAGACGAGCTTTCTGGTACTGAAGAAATTTTCTACGCAGGCTTTACTGAGTTTGCTCGCCTTCGTAAATCTAATGCCACTTCTCCTGACTTCATTATGGAAGGCACTGGCCGTGCGATGCGCGTTGCTGTTGCTCGTGAAGTCGATGAACTAGAAACTAACTTACCTTTCTTGGCAACCGTTGGTTCTATCAGCCCATACATCGGCCTATTTGGTACGGTTTGGGGCATCATGCACTCATTCATCGCATTAGGTGAAGTGAAGCAAGCGACACTCGCTATGGTTGCCCCTGGTATTGCAGAAGCACTGATCGCAACCGCAATGGGTCTATTTGCTGCAATTCCAGCAGTAATGGCGTACAACCGCTTCAGCAGCCGAGTAGGCAAGCTAGAGCACAACTACGCGACTTTCTCTGAAGAGTTCCACAGTATTCTTCACCGTCAAGCGATGGCTGGCAGGGAATAATAGATGGCTGGATACCAACCTAAAAAACGCAAAATGACGGCAGAGATTAACGTTGTACCTTACATCGACGTGATGCTTGTTTTGCTGATTATTTTTATGGTGACTTCGCCGTTTGTTACTCAAGGCGTTGACGTTGAATTGCCTCAGGCTTCAACGGCTAAATCGGCACAAGACCTACTGGGGGACGACAACGCAAGTTTCATCATCGTTGAAGTGAACAAAGACGGTGAACTTGGCTTGAGCGTTAATGACGAAGAAGTACAGCGTGGTTTATCTATGGAAGATATTATCATCCGAGTGAAAGCTGAGTTGTCTTTGAAGCCGAATTCTCCAGTGGCGGTTGGCGGTGATGCCGCAACGCCTTACGCTGAAGTGGTTTTATTACTTGATGAATTAAGCCGTGCAGGTGTGCCAAAGGTTGGCCTTTTAACGGATATAAGGGAATAGCTCCGTAGCATTCATGAAAGCGACTAATAAAAAATCCAATAGTTTCAGAAAACCGCTTCTTATTTCACTTGGGCTGCACGTCATTTTATTCGTTGCGCTTATTTGGGGAGCGGATTTCACGATGTCAGAACCTAAGCCGACAGGGCAGATGGTTCAGGCTGTGGTGATTGATCCTCAGTTGGTTCGCCAGCAAGCTCAACAGATTCGTCAACAGCGAGAAGCCGCGAGCAAGAAAGAGCAAGAGCGTTTAGACAAACTGAGACGTGAAAGCGAACGACTTGAAAAGAATCGTAAAGCTGAAGAAGAAAATATTCGTAAGCTAAAAGAACAACAAGCGAAAGAGGCTAAAGCGACTCGTGAAGCTGAAAAGCGCCGAGTTGAGAAAGAGAAACAACGCAAAGCTGAAGAAGCGCGTTTACAGCAAGAGAAAAAGAAAGCCGCTAAAGCCGAAGCTGATCGCAAGCTGAAAGAAGCTGCGTTGGTGAAAGCCGAGAACGAGCGTAAGGCAAAAGAAGCGGCAATCGCAAAAGCTGAACAAGAACGCGTGGCAAAAGAAAAAGCGGCGAAAGAGGCAGCAGACAAAGCTCGTAAAGAGAAAGAAGCCGCTGAACGCGCTGAAAAGCAACGCATAGCGAAAGAGAAAGAAGCGGCAGCCGCAGCAGAGAAAGCCCGTAAGGCAAAAGAAGCTGCAGCTAAAGCAGAAAAAGAGCGTAAACAACAAGAAGCAGCATTGAACGATATCTTTGCTGGGCTTGAAACTGAGTCGACTCAAAACTCTTCGGCTAAACAACAATTTATTAGTGATGAAGCACAGCGTTACGGTGCGATTTATACTCAGCTTATTCAACAGAACTTGTTGTTAGAAGACAGCTATAGAGGACGCTCATGTCGAGTGAATCTTAAGCTCATTCCAACGGGTTCTAATGCGATTCTGGGAAGCTTGAGTATTTTGGATGGAGACAGCCGTTTGTGCGCAGCAACCAAGCGTGCCGTGGCACAAGTGCAATCTTATCCATTGCCTAAAGACCCAGACATTGTGAAATCACTAAAAGACATTAACTTAACTGTATCACCAGAGTAAAAGGACGAACTTGTGTTAAAGAAACTACTACTGAGTTTTGTTTTCTTAATAGCTACAAGCAGCCAGTTTGCACATGCGGCACTGGAGCTGGTTATTACAGACGGTATTAACTCTGCACGACCTATCGCTATTGTACCTTTCCGTTGGGAAGGCGCAGAGCCATTGCCACACGATGTATCAGCAGTTATAGCTTCTGACCTACAACGCAGTGGTAAATTCAGCCCAGTTGCGACAAGCAAAATGCCTCAAACGCCTTACAGCGAAACTGAGGTGAACTTTGATGCTTGGACTAACCTAGGCGTTGATTCATTGCTAACAGGTAGCATCACTAAAAATGCCGAAGGGCAGTACGTGGTGAACTACCAATTGATCGACATTGTTCGTGGTCAGCTGACTAAAGGACAAAGCCGTGCATTAAGTGATGAAGGCCAATTGGTGCTTTCTAAAGACCACGTGTTGTTCAACAAAAAAGCAACGGTTCCTGGCAAGCGCTTGAGAGAATACGCACACCGTATTTCGGACTTAGTGTATGAAGAATTAACCGGTGAGAAAGGCGCGTTCTTAACTCGTATCTCTTACGTAGTTGTGAACGACAAAGATAAGTACCCATACCAACTTCGTGTTGCTGACTACGATGGCTTTAATGAGCGTTTAGTACTTCGTTCTAAGCAGCCTCTTATGTCTCCAGCATGGTCACCAGATGGTAAGAAACTTGCGTATGTGAGCTTCCAGAATGGCCAAGCTGAAATATTTATCATGAATATTTACACCGGTGAACGTGAGAAAGTGACGTCATACCCTCGTCACAATGGTGCGCCAAGATTCTCGCCAGATGGTAAAACATTGGCATTGGTATTGTCGAAAACAGGCAGCCTTCAGGTGTACACACTTGACCTTGCTAGCCGTAAGCTGACTCAAATTACCCGCGGCCGTTCGAATAATACTGAACCATTCTGGCACCCAGATGGGAAGTCTCTTATTTTCACATCGGATCGTGGTGGTAAACCTCAGATTTATAATGTAAATTTGTCCAATAATTCGACTTCTCGTATTACTTGGCAAGGTAGCCAAAACTTAGGTGGCCAGATCACCCCTGATGGTCGATTCCTTATCATGGTGAATCGCAGTAACTCAGGTTTTAACTTGGCTAAGCAGGATTTGGAAACCGGTGCGGTTCAGGTGCTAACAAAAACATTGTTAGATGAATCTCCAAGCATTGCGCCGAATGGAGGTATGGTTATCTATAGCTCTATTTACAATAAAACTAACGTACTATCGATGGTTTCTATCGATGGCCGTTTTAAAGCTAGATTACCGGCAACCAACGGACGTGTAAGAGCGCCTGCGTGGTCACCGTTCCTCTAGTTCTCTTGATACATTCTTTTAGCTATTGATAGTGTTAACTATTGTGGCAATTAACTATCTATAGCACTTAGTCGCTGTAGAAACTAAGTTTGATAACGTAAGGAAAAAAAGATGCAACTTAACAAAGTTCTTAAAGGCTTGATGATTGCACTACCAGTGATGGCAGTAACGGCATGTAGCTCAACTGATGAAGCAACATCTGCAACATCTGGTACAGAAAGCAACCAAACAACTTCAGGTTCAGAAAGCAACGTAGACACAACTGTTGTAACGCCAATTGACGCTAACGGTCAACTGTCTGAGCAAGAGCTTAAAGAGCAAGCGCTACGTGAAACTCAAACAATCTACTTCGCATTCGATAACTCTACTATCGCTGGCGATTACGAAGAAATGCTAGCAGCTCACGCAGCATACCTAGTTAAGAACGTTGACATGAACGTTACTATCGAAGGTCACGCTGATGAGCGCGGTACTCCTGAGTACAACATCGCACTTGGCGAGCGTCGTGCACAAGCTGTAGCGAAATACCTACAAGCTCTAGGTGTTCAAGCTGACCAAATCTCTATCGTAAGCTACGGTGAAGAGAAGCCACTTCTTCTAGGTCAATCTGAAGATGTGTACGCTAAAAACCGTCGCGCAGTACTAGTTTACTAATTTTAGTAGACTATATAATTGAGGAATTGCCTCATGTTCAGTAACACAAAGCGAGTCATTTTGCTTTCGTTACTGGCAAGTGCAGCGAACATCGCGTTCGCTGCACCAGCTCCAGTATCCGATCTCAATAGCACCGCAACCAATTCATCATCTTCCTCTCGAGCAGCGTCTGCATCTAACGAATCAGATATTGAGCGTTTAGAGCGCCTGCTTCAAAATCGCAACCTTGTTCAGCTTCAAATGCAACAGCAAATCGACGACATGGCACTGGAAATCAGTGAACTTCGTGGTGAGTTGGAACGAAACAGCTACGATATGAAGCAAATGCTAGAGCGCCAACGTGAACTGTTCATTGAACTGGATCGCGTTAGAGGCGAGGTGAAAGCAGCAGGAACCGCAACGGTAGCAGTGGCAGCGAGCGAAGGCTCTAAAGATGCTTCTGGTACGTTCAGTACTGATGTCGATGAGCAAACCGCTTATCAAAATGCTGTAGATATGATTCTAAAGCAACGAGACTACACGGGTGCGATTGCCGCATTCCAAAAGTTTCAAAAAGACTTCCCAGATTCAACCTTCACACCTAACTCACATTACTGGTTAGGTCAGCTTTATTTCGCTAAGAAGCAAGATAAAGAAGCGGTGAAGAGCTTCGCAGCTGTTGTGTCTTACAAAGACTCCAACAAGCGAGCAGATGCACTGGTTAAGCTTGGTGACATAGCTGCGCGCAACAACAACGCGACGCAAGCTAAGAAATATTACCAACAAGTCGTAACCGAGTACCCAAACAGTGCTTCGGCTAAAGTGGCTAAAACCCACTTGTAAACAAAATAGAGGTGCTTAGGCGCCTCTTTTTTATACCTGACTACTTCCGTTTAGTGTTTACTTATCTTCTTTGTGATGCCAACACGTCGCCTTGTTTATGCGTTTTAAGCATTAGCTAGCCACTGCTTGCAACCAATCCTTTTTGATCCCAATCGCTGTCCTGTGTAGAATACTCGGATTCTCGGAAGAAGTTGCGTAGAGCAAGAGCAATGAGTCATATACTAGATAAAATCGATACAGTTTACCCGTTTCCGCCTAAGCCAGTTCCATTGAGCGACGCTCAGAAACAGGCCCACATCGCAAACATCAAAAAACTACTTCAAGAAAAAGATGCAGTTCTAATTGCACACTACTACACAGATCCTGAAATTCAGGCTCTGGCAGAAGAAACTGGTGGTTTCGTTGGCGATTCATTAGAAATGGCTAAGTTCGGTAACCGTCACTCAGCAAGCACTTTGATCATTGCTGGTGTTCGTTTCATGGGTGAGTCTGCAAAGATTCTTACTCCTGAAAAACGCATTCTAATGCCAACACTTGAAGCTGAATGTTCACTTGATCTTGGTTGTCCGGCTGACAAATTTACAGAATTTTGTGATGCTCACCCTGACCACACCGTGGTTGTATACGCGAACACCTCTGCGGCTGTTAAAGCTCGTGCAGACTGGGTGGTTACGTCGAGTATCGCTTTAGAGATCGTTGAAAGCCTAGATGCTGAAGGCAAACCCATTATTTGGGGCCCAGACCGTCACCTAGGTTCTTACATCGCAAATCAAACCGGCGCTGACATGTTGCTTTGGCAAGGTGAGTGTATCGTTCATGATGAGTTCTCAGCTGATGCTTTGAAGAAAATGAAATCGGTATACCCAGAAGCGGCTATTTTGGTTCACCCAGAATCACCAGCAAGTGTCGTTGAACTGGCGGATGCTGTAGGTTCAACAAGCCAACTGATCAAGAAAGCAAAAGAGCTTCCTCATCCACAGATGATTGTTGCTACTGACAAAGGTATCTTCTTCAAGATGCAGCAATTGGTTCCTGAAAAAGAACTGATTGAAGCGCCAACGGCAGGTGCTGGTGCAACTTGTCGTAGCTGTGCACACTGCCCTTGGATGGCAATGAACGGCCTTGAAGCGATTGAAAATGCGCTTGAGAATGGTGGTGAGCAACACGAGATCTTCGTTTCTGACGAGCTACGTGTAAAGTCTCTTGTCCCATTGAACCGCATGCTAGATTTTGCAGAGCAGTTAAATGTGCAGGTAAAAGGTAACGCGTAAGCCGTTCTTTTATCTAATCAACAAAAAACCAGCCAATAGTGCTGGTTTTTTTGTACCTGAGTATAGGCCGCCAATATCAATATTGTGATCATGTATCTTTTTCTGATGATACATCTTGTTGATATCGCGTATTTTTTCTAGCATGTAGGTAAGAGAAATGAGGCAGAGGCTCGAATGATAATCTGGTTACAACTCAAACGCTGGATCAAAGCAAACATCTTTGTTTTGAATGGCAAAAACTTACTGTTCACTTTTCTTGGCTACATAGTTCTATCGTGGTCGATGCTGTATTTGGCGGGTGAAACAGATTTAACCAGTTCGGTTACCGTATTCGCTTACTACTTGGTGGTAACGGCTTCTACAGTTGGTTATGGTGATTTATCACCGACCACGGTAGCGGGGCAGTGGATCGTTATTCTATTTGTGATTCCTGGAGGGTTGAGCCTTTTCGCCGCGTTACTGGGTAAAGTGGCGACAGAAGGTGTTGAATATTGGCGAGCGGGCTTGCTAGGAAAAAGGAGAGTTAGAGTGGACAACCACATTTTGATGTTGGGGTGGAATGAGCAAAGAACCATTCATCTCATCCGCATGCTGCAACACGAAGAAACAGGTAAGCGACCAATCGTATTATGTACGCGTTCAGATATCGAGAACCCGTTACCCGGTGAAATCAATTTCGTTAAAGTAAACAGCTATACCGATGGTAAAGAGATGGAGAAAACGGGCATTGAGTCTGCAAGTTGCATCTTGATTGATAACCCAGAAGACGACATTACGCTATCTGCGGCGCTTTACTGTGCCAACCGAAACCCTAAGGCACACCTTCTTGTTTACTTTAAAGACGAAGCGCTAAGCGATTTATTGCACAAGCATTGCCCTAACTCTGAATGTATTCCAGCGGTGGGTGCAGAGATGCTAGCAAAGGCTGCGGTAGACCCAGGATCAAGTGCGCTTCATCAAGAGTTATTGAGCTCAACAAGAGGCATGACACAGTATTCAACGTATTTCCCTGAAGACGCCGAGCCTGTCACCGTTGCGCCTATTTTCTCTGTGTTTAAAGAGAAGTATCAAGCAACGCTGATCGCGATTGATACGGGAAGTGGTATTGAACTGAACCCAGAACTAGACCAAGTTGTCAGCAGTGGTACTAAGCTGTTCTATATTGCTGATGAGCGCATTGATGATTTCGATTGGAAAGGCTTCTAAAGCTTCTATTTTCATTTCGTCTAAAAACTAAAAAGGCCTCATAGCGAGGCCTTTTGGGTATGTATAAAACTAACTGTTATTGAGCTTCAGCCAGTGCAATACCACGCTGAGTTAGACCGCAAAGCATGACCGGAACAGCGTTAAAGATCTCTTCGAACTGCTCTAGACCTTCGATGCCTTGCTCTGCAAGCGTAGCAATTGAAGTTTCTGGATCGTAAAGCATGCTCAATGAAAGTAGGACGCCGCCAACAAGCGCGTTGTCTTCGCTCTCTTCAGGCATTAGCGTTTCCCAATCATCACGAGCAATCTGCCAGCCTTGAAGCAAGCCTTCACAAAAATCACGAGCGGCAGTGTTAACCACTTCTTCGTCGTCTAATTGACAAGCTTCAGGCCAAACCCAAGTACCTTCAATCAGTTCTGGGCGAGTTTTATTCCAAAGCTCGATGATAACTTCAATGTAGCTTTCTAGCTGTTCACCATCCGTAAAAGGCGCGACTTCTTCGCCACCCCATAAGAACGGTAGCCACTCATGCGGGGTTAACACATTGGGTGCCGCTGCCATTGCAGTGACAAATCCGATGGTTTTGTGTTCTGTGATTAGCTTTCCTTCCAACTCTGGAAGCGCAAGAATATCTTGTAAAGTCAAAGTGAGGTACCGTAAAAGGGAACATATTTGCGCTTATAGTACCAATGAACTTGTGCCAATCAAGCTTCAATCTAAAAAGGCTTGATGTCATGGATGATAAACACTAGGTTTAACAGAAAAGAAAACAATAAAAGAATTATGCAGATACGGTCGTCTTTAAAGAAAAAAAGCATGGTAGCGCTTGGGCTGTACCTTGCTATGTTTATTGCCATTGTCGGTAGTGTGACGTATTACGTCGTAGAATCCCCTGTGCGCGCCAAATTACAACAAAACCTCGACTTACGTACGCAACTGTTATCCGCATTGATTACAGAGCCACTCAGTAGCTCTCAAGGTTTTGTTGATAGTTTAGTTGGTTTTGCTCAAGCACATCGCAAAGGTGAAGATGTCATCCCGCTATTCAAGTCGATGTTAGCCGCGAGCGATGACACAATTGTTAGCGCTGGTATTTGGCCAGAACCGTATGCGTTGGATTCCGACAAGCTCTTAAACAGTTATTTTTTCAACAAAGCTGACGATGGCACGATTGATCAACTGTTCTCTTACAACAATCCTAAAAACGCCCCTTATCACGAAGAGTATTGGTATACCTCGGTTGTAGACAAGCCACAGGGAACCATCTCTTGGAGCGATGTCTATATTGATCCCTATACTCACGTTCGAATGATTACGGCTTCGTCACCTTATTACTATGATGGCACCTTTGCTGGTATTGCGACGGTGGATCTCTCGCTCGAAGAGTTGTTGGGTTTCATTAAAAACCACGCCGAAGAGTACAATCTTGGTATCACCCTGAGAGATAAACTCAACCAAGTGTTGGTTTCTTATAACTTCAATCTTGTTGAAGGCATCTATATCAGTAGCAACCAATTTGGTGATTTCGGCTGGCAAGTGGATGTGGTGAACTCAAAAACACGTGTAGCAGACGAAGTATTTCGCCAGGTGATGAGCATTGAAGGCGGTATTGTTCCGCTATTGCTACTTTGTGTGATGGCGGGATATTACTTATTGAATCGTTATTTGATTAGTCCAATCACAAGGATTGCTGCACAGGTTGATAGCTCGAAAGCCGGCGAAATCATTGATGTGGATTACTCGAGTGATGACGAAATCGGCCATTTAATTAAAACCTTTAACGAAAAGACTATTTATCTCGAAGCGGAAAAGGTTAAAGCTCAGGCATCTACCAATGCAAAAACCGCTTTCCTTGCAACCCTATCACATGAAATTCGCACCCCTATGAATGGTGTGTTGGGTACCGCTCAGATCCTATTAAAAACGCCTCTAAACTCCGAACAAGAGAAGCATCTTAAGAGCCTGTATGAGTCCGGCGATCATATGATGACCCTACTCAACGAGATCTTAGACTTCTCGAAGATCGAGCAGGGTAGGTTGGATCTTGATGAAACGCGTTTCCCGCTTGATTCGATCATCGGCAGTATTAACAGTGTTTACTACACATTGTCTTCCGAGAAAGGGCTTCAATTCAAAGTGTACTCCGAGGTGCCTTCTGGTCGTTGGTATTTCTCAGATAAAGCTCGCCTGCGCCAAATTTTGTTTAACTTGTTGAACAACGCGGTGAAGTTCACCTCCAGAGGCTTTGTTGAGGTGTACTTGAAAGAAGTCGTAGAGGGAAGTGACACCTACCTTAGTATTCGAGTTCGTGACACCGGAATTGGCATCTCTAAAGAAGCTCAAAAGCGTATTTTTAAACCGTTTGAACAAGCGGAGTCTTCCACTACAAGGCGTTTTGGCGGTACGGGTCTTGGCTTAGCGATTGTGAAGAAAATTGCCCAACTGATGGATGGCAGTATTACCGTCACCAGTGAAGAAGGGATAGGCACGAGCTTTGATGTTCGCTTGAAGATTCAACCTTGCCAGCCTGGCGAAATCGAGAGCTTGCCACACAAGAAGCTAGACTACTCAGGCTTAAAGGTACTGATCGTCGAGGATAACCGAACCAATACAGTGATCATTGAAACCTTCATGAGCAGCAAAGGATTCATTTGTAAGAGCGTCGAGAATGGTGAGTTAGCGATACAAGCCGTGGTTGCTGAGCGCTTTGATTTGATACTCATGGATAACCATATGCCTGTGATGGATGGTGTTGAATCAACCACTGCGATTCGTGCGTTGATAGGTGATGTGTCATCGGTATTGGTGTTTGGTTGTACGGCTGATGTCTTTAAAGAGACTCGTGAGCGTATGCTGGGAGCGGGTGTGGATTATATTATCGCTAAGCCGATTGATGAGCGTGAACTGGATGATGCTTTATTCCGCTATTCAAATAAGCTTTACCAATACCATGAAGTAAAAGCGGATGATCTCGAAAGCCAAGACGTAAAACAACACGATTCGAAAAGTAAAAGCGAGTCACTGCCTAAACCTGATCTTCGAAATAAAGATAACACTGAAGAGCTGTTAGTGACGCTGTATGTGGCGTTAGAAGACAACAACCTAGAACTGATTCAATTTGCACTAGAGAGTCTACGTGTCCACGTTGAACCTATGAACAACGCGGAACTTACTGAACAAGTCGATAAAGCGTTAGAGCAGGTTGTTTTAGGAGCACCACCAACACAAGATGTCATTAATATCATTACTGTAAATCTACCGATGGCTTAAATGTTGTTTAATTACGGTAAGTAAATGACGAATTGTCCAATATTTGACCTTAGTTGGATTTTTTGGTGAAAGTGACTGCTTTTAAAGTGGTTTTTGGTTGTTAATTTACAACTTGATTTTCAATTTGGAATGTATGACTGCTAATCTTGTGATTTAATAGTGACATTGTCTGGTAGGGTGCAGATGTGCCTTGTTTATATGTTACTAAATCACTAATTAAGCAGTGATATATTTTAGGTTTGTTGTCAATGAAGTCTCGTGGTCCATTTTGTATTCGAAACGCAGCTGCGGATACATTTGCTATGGTCGTTTTCTGTTTTATTTCTGGCATGATCGTAGAAGTGTTTATTTCTGGTATGACGTTTGAGCAATCTCTTGCTTCTCGAACATTATCTATTCCTGTAAACATTGCTATCGCTTGGCCTTATGGCGTTTTTCGTGATTGGTTCTTGCGCAATGGTGCAAAACTTTCACAAAGCTCATTGATGAAAAACTTGTCTGACTTGATGGCATACGTGTTATTTCAGTCTCCTGTGTATGCGGGTATTTTGTTGGCAGTGGGTGCTTCAGGCGACCAGATCGTTACGGCTGTCACCAGTAATGCCGTTATCTCGTGCGGTATGGGCGTACTTTACGGCTACTTCCTAGATATGTGCCGAAAATGGTTTAGAGTTCCAGGCTACTATCAACAAGCTTAAGAAAAGCAACAAGCGTAAGTGCAGCGAAAGAATGAAATTTGGTTTGTTTTTGATCTAATGAGTTAATTTGTAATCGAACAAACCGAAAAAGGCACTTTTTTTGAGAATGCCCCTTGACCAAAGCAAGCAGAATCAATAAAGTAGCGCCTCGTTGAGTGACATGCTCAACACACAATTTGTGGAAGGATGGCTGAGTGGCTTAAGGCGCTCGCCTGGAAAGCGAGTATACGTTTATAGCGTATCTGGGGTTCAAATCCCCATCCTTCCACCACTATTCAAAACCCTAGCAGAAATGCTGGGGTTTTCTCGTTTTAGAGCTCCCTATATTCACATAATCTGCCTCCTTCCATGACGTCGCCTTTTCAAATCCTTTTCGTGATGGCCTTTTCTCTGTTTATGTTGAAACACATTGATCCAGATTAGCGATTGATGTCACCGATAAACGCTTGATTTCTTGGTCTGGATCTACAAGATTAAGAGTAAGCAACATTTTGAATAATCTTAACTCTTAGGAATCTATAGCATCATGACAGAAACCCTCGTTTCTCCAATGCTCTCCTTTACTATTGCGATCTCATTACTGTTTATTGGTAAAGGTTTAATCGAGCGCTCTGAAGTATTAAGGAAGTACTCTCTGCCAGAGCCAGTTATTGGTGGCTTTGTTTGTGCCGCTACCGTAGCGGCGCTTTACTATCTATTTGAAATCCAGATCACCTTTAGCCTTGATGTCAGAGATTTTTTGCTACTTTACTTTTTTGCTGGTATTGGGCTTCAAGCGGATATTAAGACGCTGGTAAAAGGTGGGCGACCGTTGTTCATCCTGCTCTGTCTGGCTTCGGCTTTTATTGTCCTTCAAAACTTAGTTGGCATGGCTGTCGCGTCGGGTTTTGGTATGGATGCGAAAGCGGGTTTGTTGTCAGGTTCTATCAGTCTGATTGGCGGCGTTGGTACTACGTTGGCGTGGGCGCCGATGTTCGTGGAAGAGTTTGGTATTGCTAACGCGCTAGAACTTGGTGTGGCTTCCAACACAGTTGGTTTGATAGCGGCGTGTGTGATTGGTGGTCCAATTGCTAACTACCTACTCAATAAACACAAAGTAAGTCCTTCTAATGAAGAAGAGGTCACCGTTGGTGCATTCCAAGAGAGTGAAACAAAAACAGAGCTAAGCCACTACGGCGTTCTATGGGCATGGTTGATTCTAAACTTGACGCTGATGCTGGGTTATAGCTTGAGTGAAGTTATCGAATCAATGGGTCTGAAACTGCCGTTATTCGTTAGCTGTTTGATTGCGGGTATCTTAATCGGAAACGTTGGTAGGGCTCTGTTCAGGAAGCGCCGTACACAAGAGAAAATTGCTCAAGGTCGCAAAGGTTTAGCGATGATCTCTGACATCTGCTTAGGCATGTTCTTAACCATGGCTTTGATGGGACTACGAATCTGGGATCTTGACGGGCTGTTTGGCTACATCTCTGTGGTCATGAGTATCCAGATTCTACTTTCACTACTGTTTACTATCTTCGTTGTTTATTACTTGATGGGAAGAAACTACGACTCCGTGGTGATATGTTCTGGTTTCGGTGGTATCACTCTAGGCTCGACAGCAACTGCGATTGTTAACATGACAGCGGTAACTCATCGCTATGGCGCAAGCCCACAAGCATTCATTGTGGTGCCATTAGTGTGTGGATTCTTTGTTGATTTGATCAACGCGCTAGTGATCAGTTTCTTTGTTGGTCTGTAAGTGAAGTGACGGATTGTTAACTGCTTGAGACTAGCATCTGATTCATGACCACAAAGGCGATGACGAAAGTTGTCGCCTTTGTTTTATCGACAGCAAGCTAAAACACGTGTATCAGCCTTTGATGTAGTGCCTTGAAGTGACTCGGTGCACAAGTTAGTAAGAGCAATTACGATCTTGATAAATTGGGATATATGTTCGCAGCAAATTTGTGAGACGCTTGATCAAGTGTCAGTTGAATCACAAGGAAGTTGAATGCACCACTTTAATATCCGCGCGCTGGAATACCTTAATGCTTTATCGAAATATGGGTCGTTACGTAAGGCATCTAAGATGATGAATGTTGACCCTGCCGCGATGAGCAGAATGCTGACACAGTTAGAAGCGCAAGCGGAAATGAAAGTATGGGAGCGCAACAACCGCCAATCACTGTTAACCGAAGCAGGTAATGAACTGTTGAATTACTACCGTTCCATAGTTCGTAGTGAAACGGCGGTACTGGCTCGTCTAACTAAGTTGAAAAACCTCAAGGGCGGTAACGTTAGCATTGCGATTGGGGAAGGTTTTATCACTAACTTGGTTTCTAAACCGATGCAAACCTTCATGGCTCGATACCCTGATATCAATTTATCGATTGAAATTGCAGGTGCATTGGATGCCGTGAAAATGTTAGAAGATCAACAGATAGATTTCGCGATCACCTATGCGTCTGCACCTCATCCTAAACTGCACTCCCATGTTGAACGTAGCCATCCGCTCGAATTGATTGCTCCGAAGGGGCACTTCCTTACGATGAAAGAAGCGCCTGTGACACTGCAAGATGTTAGAGAGGCCTCTGTTGCTTTGATCGACAACTCGACAGGTATGGGGAGGTTAGTAAAGCAGGCTGAACAAAACTCTCATCTCACTTTGCAACCTAAGCTTCAAACTAACTCGGTTACCGCGCTAACTAACTTCGTTTCGGCAGGCCTAGGCGTGACCTTTATGCCCAAACTCACGGTGCTTGATGAGATCAAATCAGGACAAATTGAAGTAGTTGCGACCGAGTTGGAGATGCTATCGAAGGCGACGGTTAAGGTTCAATCTTTGAAGGGGCGTGCGCTCACGCTACAGGCCGAAACCTTGTTAGATTTCTTACTTGAAAATGCTACTTTCTTGAGTCATGACGCTTACAATATCTAGGCTTAATCGATTTATTTAGCGACGCCTCCCAAGCTCCCAAATACCGCCAATATCACAGTTTCAAACTGCCGAATTAGTTTTTGACTGGAATTGATATTTTATCAACACCGTATCTATTGTTAAGTCAACATGTGCAGAATAAGTTACAAATCATTAACGAAACGAGTTTTAGACTGACAGCTGTGTTCGACAGATTTTGGCTTTGTCGGACATTAGGGGAAGAGAATGGAAGTAATTGTTATTGGCAGCGGTGTTATTGGCTTGACCAGTGCTTGGTATCTGGCGAAAGAGGGCCACTCGGTGACGGTTATTGATCGTCAAGATAGTAGTGGTAAGGAAACCAGCTTCGCGAATGCAGGGCAGATTTCTTACGGCTATTCTTCACCATGGGCGGCGCCTGGGATTCCGTTGAAAGCAATGAAATGGCTTACCCAAGAGCACGCTCCCTTAAAAGTGAAGCCGTCACTTTCCCCTGAATTAGTTTCTTGGGCGACTAAGATGTTGGCCAACTGTAATGAAGCCAAGTACGCCGTGAATAAGTCACGCATGTTAAGAGTGGCAAACTTCAGTCGAGAGTGTCTCACTCATCTAAGAACCAGTGAAGATTTGGCTTATGAGGGTAGGCAGAAAGGCACCTTGCAAGTATTCCGAAGCGAGAAGCAACTAGACGCGATTCAGCAGGATATGAAGCTATTAACAGAAAGCGGCATCGAGCACTCGCTGTTTGGTGTTGATCAGTGTCTGTCGGTGGAACCGGGATTAGCTGACGTGAAAGACAAGTTGGTGGGCGGCTTATACTTACCTCATGATGAAACCGGTGATTGCCATCAGTTCTGTTTAGCGCTGACTGAGAAGGCCAAGCAACTTGGTGTTAGGTTCGTGTTTGATACTGAGGTGGTGAGTTTGAATCATCAGAACCAAACCATAAAAAGCATTGCGACAACTCAAGGTGAATTCAAAGCGGACGCTTACGTGGTGGCTTCGGGAAGCTACTCTCGTGAACTGCTCAAGCAAGTGGACTTATCGATTCCTGTATATCCCGTGAAGGGCTACTCCCTGACACTTCCGATCGTGAGTGCAGATAAGTCGCCGACCTCTACAGTAATGGATGAAACCTACAAGGTAGCGATGACCCGTTTCGATGACCGAATTCGTATTGCAGGGACGGCAGAGCTTGCTGGCTTCAATTATCTTATTCCTGAAAAACGTAAAGCCACGATTGATATGGTGATAAAAGATCTTTTCCCACAGGCGGGGGATTTCTCTAAGGCAGAATACTGGACAGGGTTAAGACCGATGACTCCGGATGGTACGCCTATAATCGGCGCGACGCCTATCAAGAATCTATTTACCAATACAGGCCATGGAACTCTAGGTTGGACAATGGCATGTGGCTCAGGAAAGATCTTGGCAAGCGTGGTCAGTGGCTCTGCTAGTGATATAAAAACTGATGACTTGAGTATCCACCGCTATATGTAAAAGCAATCCGTTAGTTATCTTGCCTATGGTTTGATGATATCGACATTAGGAGCATAAAGCGGATGCACCTAATGTTGCAAATCTAGGTGCATGGTTTTAAGTCTCCTCTATTTATAATCACGAGATGAATTGAGACTTAAATGACCTTAGCTCTGGCGGTAGCTCCTTATTTACGAGGTTAATAGCTTTGCGATGTTCTAATCCAATGGATCTCACTACGTCCCCGAAATGTTGGTTAAACAATAGCTCGAAATCACCACTGAGTTTGTAGTCTTGCAGTTTGTCCTCAAGTAATTGAGCCAGTTGAGCCTTGTCTGGGTGGACATAGAAGACCAGAGGAAGAGGGTAATAAAGCATAATACTTTTTTCTATGACTAACCCATTCAGGGAATAGGTATGTTCTTGGTATATGCTTTCAACTTCATTGGCTCCGAGTGACACATAATCACATTTTTTATCTGAGAGAAGTTTCAGAATCTCTGGTAACGTTCCTTGCTCTAGTACTCGATATCCATTTGCTCTAAACAGCTCAGCATCAGCCCATGTCGCAGGAATTCCAGCGATAAGTGATTTCAGTTTATTGCTGTTGATATTATGGAATGTGGGTTGTTCTTGTTCCCTAATTATCAGGATACGGTGTCCTAATAAGCCTTTACAAATTGGAGAGTTGAGTTTAATTGCAGGCTTATCAGCAAATTTACGGTTTCCCGCCACCGTGACGAGTACATCATAATTCTTGCGGAATATATTTCCTTCATCCTCAGCTCTTGGAAAGTCTGTATTATCGCTGTGAACGACAATAGGTTCGTTCGGATCCCAATTCAACAAGCTATGAATTAGCTCCAACTCATAGTGCTGTCTTTTACCTGATTTATTGCCATTCCAAAAGTTAAACATAGTTGTCCTAAGGGGGAACTTACATTTTATGACTGGTATGCTGACATAGGTTTAGCGGTCAAGAAAGCGCTTTCTTTTATTTTTGAGAGAATCATACATAGATACAGTCTATGTATGTTGAGAATCGCGACGGAAAGGCTATTTTAAAGAAAGCACATAAGTTCATTGATGGGTTAGAGGTTCGACGATTAGGAAAGACCATGGGGGCACTATTGGTGAATTTTAACTTATTGTTTTTAAATTGTTTTTCGTGTTAGCGAACAATTAATGTGACGAATGGCACTGTTGTGTATTTCTATTCTCAATCTATTCTAAATTTGTGATCTATGGTTCGTTTCACCGAAATGTAAGTTGAAGAATCATTCTATCGGCTTATTATCCACCTAAAGAAAGCGGTTTCTTGATGCGAGTTGCCGATAGTGAATACGAAAACACCCCTTTTTTTAAAGTTAAAAGAAAGCGCTTTCTTTCTGGTTATTATCATTAAAAGGACAACGTGATGCACAAAAAGACATTGATTGCTTCGCTCGCCATTGGAGCTTTATTCGGAGCCTCTGTACAAGCAGATGAAGTTAAGCAGGGTGGCACACTAACGGTGCCAATTATCAATACTGGCTTTGTTGAAAACTTTAACCCTTATACAACTAAAGACTTGCTGCATGGGGTAATGTTTGAGCCATTGGTCGTATTCAACAACATGACAGGTGATGTTGATTATCGCCTGGCTGAGTCGGTTGAGTATTCAACTGACCTGAAAACATTGACGCTTAAGTTACGAGAGAATTTGAAGTGGTCTGATGGTTCAAAGTTAACTGCAGACGACGTTGTTTTTAGCTTTATGTTGACTAAAGAGGCACCAGCTTTTGACCAGAAAGGTATTTGGTCTTCAGGTAATTTAAAAGAAATCAAATCTATTGACGCGCGAACCGTCGTGTTTGAGCTGACGGAAGCGGATTCTACATTTGCTTGGAACTTAGAGCGTTACCATATTGTACCAAAGCATATTTGGTCGAAAGTTGAAGAGCTGACAACGTTTACCAACCTTAACCCGGTAGGTAGTGGCCCAATGACGACGGTTAAATACATTAAACCGCAACAGATGGAGCTGTGCCGAAACCCAAATTACTATTTAGAAAATAGACCTTATTTAGATTGCATCAACTTCCGTTCTTACAATGACAACTCTCAGATCCAACCTGCCTTAATCAAAGGTGAGATTGATTGGGGTTCAAATTTTATTGCTGACGTTGAATCAACATTTGTCGATATGGATAAAGAAAATAACCATTTTTGGTATCCAGCGAATGATGCTATCCACCTTTACGTAAATACCAAAGAAGCGCCATTTGATGACCTAAGAGTACGACAAGCACTTTCTATGGCTCTTGATCGTGAAACCATCGTTGATATTGCTGCTTACGGTTATCCGACCGCAAACTTCAATGCTGGTGGCATCGGTGAGCTATACGAAACGCACATTGATAAAAATGTATCTAAGAAATATGGTTATCTAACTAAGTACGATGTTGAAAGAGCAAACGCTTTACTTGATGAAGCGGGCTTAGTTGACAAAAACGGTGATGGATTCCGCGACAAAGCAAACGGGGAAACGGTTGAGTTTGATATCGAGGTTGTAAACGGTTGGACCGACTGGATCCAAGTGGTTCAGATGGTATCTGAATACTTTGAAGAAGTGGGTGTGAAAGCAAACGTTAAGACTGTGGATTGGGCGGTATATGACAGCAATTTGAAAGAAAGCAAATATACCATGTCAATTAACTGGTCAATGGTCGCGACAAATCCAATCTTGGCGTACCAAGAGTACTTCTCAACGTCTCGAATCGGAAAAACTTGGCATGCTGGTCACGGTGTTAATTCACCAGAAATCGACGCATTGATCGACAGCTTCGGCAAAATTGGTGATGCAGAGCAGCAAGAGAAAGTGTTGAGTGAACTTCAGGAATTTACGGCTGAAAACCTTCCCTTTATCCCTCTATTTTCTAACCCAACTTGGTTCCAATACAGTACTAAACATATTGTTGGTTGGCCAAGTGAAAAAGACCCATACGTACAGCCAGTATGGTACGACGGTGGTAAGAGAGTAATAATTCTCAACAATCTACACCTTAAGTAAGTTATTTTTGAGAGGGCTACAGCTTAGGTTGTAGCCCCTAGGTTAAAAGATTTTTATGTCGTTTTTAATTCGCCGATTTGGCTTCTATTTTACCGCTTTCTTAATCGCTATCTCGTTTAATTTCATGTTGCCTCGCCTAATGCCAGGAGATCCTGTTGATGCTCTTTTCGCTGCAGCTCAAGGTCGAATGGATCCTGCTCAAATGGATGCTGTTCGTGAAATGTACGGTTTTGTTGATGGCAATGTTTTCGAACAATACTTCGCGTATATGAAAAGCGTATTCACTCTTGATCTGGGACCTTCAGTGCTTATGTTTCCTGTAAGTGTTTCAGATGTCCTTGCTATGGCACTGCCGTGGACTATGTTCCTAGCGCTTGGTTCGCTGATTGTTGCTCTTATCATTGGTGTCAGTATTGGTACGTATGCATCGTATCGACGTGAAGGGCTATTTGGACAAATTGTTCCGCCAGTTTTGGCATTTATTAGTAACTTCCCGTACATCGTGACCGCGTTACTGTTGTTCTATTTCTTCGGTTTAAAACTCGAACTATTACCTTTGGCATACACCTATGACCCATCGCTAGAGCCAGGTTTTACATGGGAGTTTATTTCTAGTGTGGCTAAACACGCTGTGTTGCCTATGGGCTCTATGGTCCTGGTTGGGATCGCAACATGGGTCTTCAATATGCGTAATGCGATGATCAATGTGTTGGGTGAAGATTACGTAACGATGGCTGAGGCCAAAGGCTTGAGTAGTTATCGTGTTATGTCTCGCTATGCTGGTCGAAATGCCATCCTTCCTGTTGCGACCGCTATTGCAATGGCAATCGGATTCTCATTCGCAGGCTCAATCATGACCGAAGTGGTTTTTAACTACCAAGGCTTGGGGAACATCCTTCTTAAAGGCATAGTTGCTCGTGATTACCCACTTATCCAAGCCATTCTTCTTATTTTGGTGACAGCGGTACTGACCGCTAACTTTATTGCCGACCTCCTATATGTCTGGCTTGACCCTAGAATCTCGAACTGAGGCGCATGATGGATAATTTAATGGATACTCAAAAAACCGCTAACCAGCCGAATATGCCAGTACGTGAGCCAAAATGGTCGTGGAAAAACGTAAAGAAAACTCTCGGTAAAGCTTACGCATTTTTCTACGGTAACCCTCCAGCCATTGTAGGTACTTTTTTACTTACGATTGTCTTAGCTGGGGCGTTATTTGCGCCTGTGTTATCGACTCATAATCCAGAAAAGCGCGTAGCACGTCCACATATTGCACCAAGTTCTGAGCATATTATGGGCACTACTCGTAGCGGGCGTGATGTATATAGCCAGGTTCTATTTGGAGCAAGAAAGTCGCTTACTGTTGCGATCTCTGCGGGCGTAATCGCGATGACAATAGCAGTGCTCGTCGGGGTTTCATCTGGTTACTTTGGTGGAAAAGTCGATGAACGCTTGAACTTCGTTACTAACGTATTTCTTGTGTTTCCACAGTTGCCCTTGCTGATTGTTCTCGCCGCATTCTTAGGGCAGGTCGGTTCGCTGGTTATTACCGTGTTGTTAGGAATAACCTCCTGGCCTTGGGGAGCTAGGGTGATTCGTGCACAGACCATGGCAATTAGAAGCAAAGAATTCATCATTTCTGCAGAAGTTATGGGTGAATCAAAAATCCGCATTATTTTAGTAGAGATCTTACCAAACTTAGTTTCGATTGTTTTTGGCGGCTTCCTAGGCACGGTTATCTACGCAATGGGCTCTGAAGCTGGTCTAGGTATTTTAGGTTTAGGTGATGCAACAGAAGTGAGTTGGGGCTCTATGCTGTATTGGGCACAGACCTCTTCATCGTTATATACCGGTGCGTGGTGGGAAATGCTGGTTCCTGCATTGGCGTTAGCGATTACTGGTGGTGGACTCGCATTGATTAACATGTCAATTGACCAAGTGAGCAACCCTAAATTACGTACGGGCCCACACATCAAACTGTGGCACAAACTTAAAAAAGAAGCAGATAAACGCCGAGGCCTATAATGAGCAATCTATTAGAAATTAATAACCTGTGTGTTGATTACGTTTCTCCTAATGGCGTAGCAAGAGCCGTTAATGACGTTAGTATTTCCATTGCGCCCGGTGAAACGCTCGGTATTGCCGGTGAGTCTGGTTGCGGTAAAAGTACATTGGCTTTTGCTATATCACGCCTACACAAAGCACCAGCGCTTATCTCTGAGGGTGAAATACTCTACAAAGGGCAGGATGTTTTAAAGATGAATAACAAGCAGTTACGTGACTTCCGTTGGAATGACGTTTCTATTGTTTTTCAAAGCGCAATGAACTCACTTAACCCTGTCATTACCATCGGTGAGCAGCTAACGGACGTTATTCTAGCGCACAGAAAAATACCTTATAAACAGGCTCACGATCGTGCGGTCGAGCTGTTAGGAACGGTTGGGATTCATGGCGACAGAATGTCGAGCTTTCCCCATCAACTGAGTGGAGGTATGCGTCAGCGAGTTGTTATTGCGATTGCTTTGGCGCTGGAACCTAAACTGATCATCATGGACGAGCCAACAACGGCACTTGATGTAGTGGTTGAACGTGAAATCTTGAATGAACTGTATGAGCTTAAGAGTAAGTTTGGCTTCTCTATTCTGTTTATTAGTCACGACTTAAGCCTCATGGGCGAAATTGCTGATCGAATTGGCGTGATGTATGCGGGTAACCTTATTGAATTAGGTGATGCGAAAACGGTATTTAGTGAACCTAAGCATCCTTATACAAAAGGGCTTATCTCTTCATTCCCGACTATTCATGGGCCAAAAGAACGTCTCTACGGGATCCCTGGGAATCCTGTCAACCTTTTGGATACACCTCAAGGATGTAACTTCCAAGAGCGATGTGGCGAATGCATTTCAATGTGCATTAAAAGTGAGCCTCGTTTGGGCGCTATTGCGACTGGGCATCACGTATCTTGTCACCTAGTTTGAGCGAAAGATTATGAATACTTTAAAGAACGTTGATAAAAGCGAAGTTATCTTATCAGTTAAGAATTTGGTAAAAGATTTCCCACTTGGCCAGTCAGTCAAAAGCAATATGATGCGAGCCGTAAATGATGTTTCATTTGATCTTCGTAAAGGAGAAGCATTAGCGATTGTTGGCGAATCTGGCTCAGGGAAAAGCACAGGAGCTCGAATTCTTACCCGAATTTACGATAAGACGGCTGGAGATATCGAATTCAAAGGTGAGCCTCTGTCTGACTATATTGAAAAATATGGTGAGCTTGAATATGCACGCCAAGTGCAAATGATTTTTCAAGACCCGTTTGGCTCGTTGAATCCTGTACATACGATTTACCACCATATTGCGCGACCATTACTTATCCATAAACGAGCAGAAAAAGAAGCGATTCCGAACCTCGTTTATGAATTGCTTGAAATGGTTGGGCTTACACCAGTTAAAGAGACCGCAGAGAAGTACCCCCATGAACTAAGTGGTGGACAACGACAGCGTGTCGCAATTGCACGCGCAATTGCTGTTAGCCCTGAAGTTATCCTAGCTGATGAACCTATCTCTATGCTTGATGTGTCTGTGCGGTTAGGAATCTTAAACCTAATGGCTGACTTGAAGGATAAGCATGGTATTTCGTTCATGTACATCACTCATGACATTGCGACAGCGCGTTATTTTGCTGAGAAAACGGCGGTGATGTATGTAGGACATATGGTCGAATGGGGCAATAGCGACAACGTCACTCAGAACCCACAACATCCGTATTCTCAGTTGTTGTTGTCAGCAGTGCCAGAAGTCGGTAAATCGGGCAAGCGTGACATGAACGTGAAAAAAGGCGATATCCCTTCTTGGAAGCCAAGTAGCGTAGGTTGCCCGTTCGCAAGCCGTTGTATGAAAGCCGATAAACTTTGCACGCAATCAATACCAGAACCGACTCAAATTGCAGAAGAGCATTTTGCTCGTTGTCATCATTTGTAAACTTTAAATCCTTTTTGAAACGCAAAAGAAAGCGCTTTCAAAGTTTAAGTGTAAGAATTTTTTGGAATTTTGATATGAAACAAGACTACAACTCAACACCAGAGGTCGATGGCAAGTTCGTTGATTTAGATGGTGAGCGTTACTACCAAATCTCTAATGTTGACCAAATGACGCCATTCTTTATTAGCGTTGTATCGTCGAGCGATCACTGGTTATTTATTTCATCAACAGGCAGCCTTTCAGCTGGACGCATTCGTCCGGAAAATGCGCTTTTTCCTTACAAGTCTGTTGACCATATTCATGAAAATGCGGAAAACACCGGCTCAAAATCCATCTTCCGTATTGAACATGGCGACAAGGTTGTACTTTGGGAACCGTTTAATACATTCCATGATGGTATTTTTGATGTTGAACGCAATCTTTATAAAAATACGATTGGAGACAAGATTGTATTTGAAGAGATAAACCATACTTTGCAACTACAGTTCCAATACAGCTGGAATACGAGTGAAAAATACGGCTTTATTCGTCGTTCAAAACTGACCAACCTCGCGAGCTTTGAGCGTAAAGTCGAAGCACTAGATGGCTTACAAAATATACTTCCTTCAGGCGCTCCGTTATCAGCTCTTCAAACAAGAAGTGCATTAGTTGATGCGTACAAGTGGAATGAACAAGTTGATGGTAGTTCATTAGCTCTGTTCAGCATGTACGCGAAATTGAGCGATAGAGCCGACCCTGCTGAATCTTTGCTAGCGACGACAGTCTTCAGCTTAGAAACGGAAAGCAGCCAAATTTTATTGACGAGTGCTCAAGTTAATGCGTTCAGAAAAGGTCGAGCGGTTAAAAGTGAACCTTTAACGAAAGGGGTTAGAGGGAGCTATTTAGTTCATAAGTCTCTGACGCTGCGAGCACATCAAACCAAAGTTTGGTCGATTGTCGCTGATATAGACAAGACTCATTCCGATATCTGTCAGCTTCAATCTGAGCTCTCTGTTCCTGCTAACCTAGCACTAGCTTTAGAAAAGAGCGTTGCAGATAATCAAGATGAATTGATCACATTAATGTCTGGCGCGGATGCGTGGCAAATAACAGCTGAAGAAAATACCAGCGTTCACCATTATGCCAATGTGTTGTTCAATAACATGCGTGGTGGCGTGTTTGAAAACGGCTATATGTTAGAAAAGGCTGACGTAGTTAAAACTATGGAAAAGGCTAACTCTCAGGTAGCTGGCCGCCATCAAGACTTTTTTGATCAGTTAGGGGATGTTTTCAGCCATTCTGAATTAGTTTCGCGCGCTAAAGCGACAGGGGATTCTCAATTAGTTCGATTGAGCTACGAGTATCTACCGCTTACTTTTGGACGTCGTCATGGTGACCCTAGTCGCCCTTGGAACCACTATGAGATTAAGCTCAAAGATGAAAATGGCGAACGCTTACTTTCTTATCAAGGCAACTGGCGTGATATTTTCCAAAACTGGGAAGCGATGGCTCTTAGTTATCCAGGGTTCATCAAATCATTCATCTCTAAGTTTGTTAATGCTTCAACGGTGGATGGTTACAATCCGTATCGAATTACTAAAGATGGTGTAGATTGGGAGCTGTTAGAGGAGGATGATCCTTGGAGTAACATTGGTTACTGGGGCGATCATCAAATCATTTATCTATTAAAATTCCTTGAGTTGGCAGACAAATTTGAGCAAAGCGATCTTATCGAATTACTAGAGAGTGACATTTTTAGTTATGCCAACGTGCCTTACGAGCTTTGTGGAGTTCAAGGCCTCTTTGATAACCCTAAAGATACCGTAGAGTTCAACCAAGACTTGCAGGAATTGACAGAGCAACGTGTAAAGAGCTTAGGCAGTGACGGTCGCTTGTTGATGACGGGTGACCAAGAAGTTTATATGGTCAACTTA
The DNA here is from genome assembly GCF_024347415.1 of Vibrio crassostreae. Taxonomy (NCBI): domain Bacteria; kingdom Pseudomonadati; phylum Pseudomonadota; class Gammaproteobacteria; order Vibrionales; family Vibrionaceae; genus Vibrio; species Vibrio crassostreae. The sequence goes on along the minus strand of NZ_AP025476.1, from coordinate 2,268,499 downwards.
ATGGAGAAGATACTCGTCCCTTTGTTGGCGAAATTGAGTAACTTAGTGCTTGATGGTGGTATTTGGCTCAATACACAACGTCCAGAATGGAATGATGCAAACAACGCTATCGTTGGCAACGGCCTCTCAATGGTAACCTTGTACTACATGCGTCGCTATGTTGCCTTTATGCAGCGCCTGTTAGAGAAGTCACCATCGTCATACAGTATTTCCAAAGAAGTGTTTGAGTGGATGTCTTCTGTTACACAGATCGTTTCAGAGGCAAATACAGAGATTCGTCAAGATACGGTCACTCGTCAAACTCGTAAAGCAATGCTGACTAAGCTGGCTAAATCCGCTGCTAATTATCGTGAGCGCGTGTACCGAGTAAATGGATTCTCAGGGAAAACGAAAGTTGAGAAAGAAGCGATTGTTCAATTGATGGGCGCGAGCTTAAAAGTCCTAGATTCTACGATTGCAAACAACTTGCGTGAAGACGGTTTGTACAATGCGTATAACATCTTGAGTTGTTCTGGTGAGAGCTTAATGGTTGAAGAGCTTTACCCGATGCTAGAAGGGCAAGTTGCAGTATTGAGCTCGGGTCTATTATCACCTAAACAAGCGGTTGAGTTGTTGGATAAATTGTTTGCCAGTGACATGTATCGTGCTGAACAAAATAGCTTCATGCTTTACCCTGACCGTGAGCTGGCTTCTTTTATGGACAAAAACTGTTTAGACGCTAAAGACATTGACCAGAGCAAATTGTTAAGCATGATGGTTGTTGCCAAAGATAACCGATTAGTAAACCAAGACAGCAAAGGTTCTTACCACTTCAATTCAAGCTTTGAAAACAAAGGTTTCCTTCAGGCTGCGATTGATGAAATTAAAGCCGATTACCCGTCAATTAGTGATGATGAATTTTGTCATGTATCTAGTTTGTATGAGCGTGTATTCAACCATAAAGCCTTTACTGGGCGTTCGGGAACCATGTTTGGTTATGAAGGTTTAGGTTGTATCTATTGGCATATGGTTTCTAAGTTGCTGCTAGCTGTGCAAGAAAACTATCAGCATGCTTGGAGTATGGACTCTAATAGCCAGGAAACTCTTAAATTAGCGGATTACTATTACAAAGTGAGAGCTGGTATTGGTTTCAACAAAACGCCGGAAAACTACGGTGCGTTTCCGACGGATCCGTATTCTCATACGCCAAAGCACTCTGGAGCACAGCAGCCAGGGATGACAGGGCAAGTTAAGGAAGAAGTGATTACTCGTTTTGGAGAGCTAGGTCTAGAGGTCGTTGATGGCACAATTGTAATTAACCCTTCACTTCTTAGTCCTAAAGAGTTCTTACAAAAAGCGGCGACTTTTGACTGCCAAAATATTGAAGGACAAATGCAGAGCTTTATTGTTCAGGCTGGGCAACTGGCTTTTACTTACTGTCAGGTACCGTTTATTTACCAACTCAATGATGAGCCAACACAGGGTATTGAAGTTCAGTTTAAAGACGGAACAAGTGAGGCATTTGCATCGTTAACGCTAAACCATGAAATGGCTTCACAGCTCTTTTCTCGTAGTGGTCTTATTGAGAAAGTCGTTGTCGTGTTGTCAAAGCACCAGTTACTCTAATTCTAATTTAAAGTGAAATAAAAAGGCTCTAAGTGAATACTTAGAGCCTTTCTTTTAAGTGTAAAAAATGGGGTGCTTGATATACAAAAATCAAAGCTTAGCCACGGACTCTCTTACAATCAATGTCGGGGTTAGTTTGTGCTTCAATGGGTAGTCGCGTTTATTAATTAACGATAAAACACCTTTTGCAGCTTCTTCTCCCATCTCATGAACTGGAAAGTCGACCGTCGATAAGCGAGGACGAATATGCTGGCTATGAGTATCGTTATCGAAGCCTACGACTGAAAGGTCTCGCCCAATAATGAGGTTTCGCTCTGCTGCTACGTCATATACAGCAAGCGCGATGTTGTCATTTTGACAGAAAATCGCGGTGATCTCAGGGTCTCGGTCTAACAAGCGTCGCGCAGCTTCGTGGTTGCCTTGATGATCAAAGCGTCCCTCTACAAACAGCCCTGCGTCGTATTCGATACCGAACTCTAACAAGGCATTTCGATACCCTTGAAAGCGATCTCTACTATCAACTTTACTCAACTGGCCTGTGATACAAGCGACTTTTTTATGGCCGTTCTCAAGTAAGTGCTTCGTTGCAAGGTAGCCACCAAGCTCATTATCAATGTAAATACAGCGATCAGAAATCTCAGGAATAAAACGGTTGAGAACAATCATTTTTTCACTGTCTTTCGCTATTTTGATCAGTTCGTCATCACTGAGCTTGTCTGAGTGAACAATGAGGCCATCCACAAGTTTAGATTGCAAAAACTGGATAGAATCGAGCTCTTTGGTTCGTGATTCCTGGCCACTTGTAACGATTAAGTGAATATTATTTTGGCGAACGGTATCTTCGGCTGTATGCATTAATGGTCCATAGAAAGGCCCATCAAGCGAACCAACTAGCATGCCAATGCTATTTGAACGACTGGAGGCTAGAGCTTGTGCAAACGCATTAGGCTTGTAGCCCAGTTGCTCAATAGCTTTGAATACTTTTTCGCGATTGGCTTCCTTTACCGTAGGGTGACCATTTAATGCTCGTGAGACAGTTGATTGAGAAACTTGAGCAAGTTCAGATACTTCTTTAATGGTGATCAATGGTAGTGGCCTTATCTCTACAAGGAGTGAACTAAGCTATATTACCTTCGTGATCAATAAGAGCCTAGCAATCCAATGATTAATATTTAAAAACTCTGAACTGCTTAACGCTAAATTTGAAGGTTAAGCATACAAAGTAAGGTCACGAATATTTCCATATACTCGTTCAAATATCAAGCAAGCGCTTTCTTTGTATTGTGATAAAAGTGAATCTGTTTTTCTGAGCTTCGTTGTAAGCTAGAAAAAATAGAAGCCTGAGAATAAAAGGGATTCTAGGGTGTTATGCAGATAATCAGGTCAAAAAATTCTTGAGAATCTACACAAACCACAACGAATTTTAGCAAAATGTGAAACTCAACAAGAAAGCGCTTTCTTAAGGTGAGCGTTGTCTCTTTTTTGAACTATGCACTTTTATATACTCATTTTGAAACAGTCGTGCATGGCATATTGGGTCCATGCTCGCAGACTTATTCATTTATCGACTTTCTGTTATGGGCTCCGATATTACGTGTCGCCTGCTTAGAAAGTCGTGATACAAGGAGTTGTAATGCAAGATCTAACCAATCAGGTAAAGATATTAACGTCTTTTATTTCTGCCGCTTTGATGTCTGGCTGCACGGCGATAGAGCTGCCGGTATCCGAAAGTGCTGACTTAGCTCAAACTGAAAAAGCGATTGTGCTATCCCATGCTCCAGTTACTTTAAGTTCAGACTGGCAATTGGTGTGGGAAGACCAGTTTGAAGGCGAGCAAATAAATAAACGTAATTGGTCATTAGAAGTGAACTGTTGGGGAGGAGGGAACAATGAACAACAGTGCTACACGGATGATCCTAATAACGCATTTGTTAAAGATGGCTTTTTACACATTGTCGCGCTGAAGCAAAGTCATACTGGGCCTGACAATGCCGAAGGTACGATTGGCGGAGCAACTAAAACACTCCCTTATACTTCTGCGAGGCTAAGTACAAGAGACAAGCGTGACACCAAATATGGCCGTTATGAAATCAGAGCAAAGTTACCCGGTGGACAAGGTTCATGGCCCGCGATTTGGATGCTGCCAACCGACAATAAATATGGTACATGGGCTGCTTCTGGCGAAATCGATATTATGGAAGCGGTTAACCTAAACACACTTTCAGATGCGGCGGGAGCGAAAAATGATGCTCTAGAAAACCGGGTCTACGGGACGTTACATTACGGACGAAATTGGCCAGACAATGTTTATAAAGGGCAAGCCGCGACATTGCCAAATGGTGTGAACCCTACTGAGGGCTTCCATACATACGCGATTGAGTGGGAAGAAGGTGAAATTCGTTGGTATGTAGACAATATTCATTACGCGACTCAAACTCAAGAGGGCTGGTACAGCCAATATGAAGCGGAAGAAGGGAAACTCATTAATGCGAGTGGAGCAGCTCCGTTTGATGAAAAGTTTCATTTGTTATTGAACTTGGCTGTCGGTGGGGCGTGGTCAGCGAACGCAAATGATAAAGGCATCGACGAAGGTTTGTTTCCGAAAACAATGCTAGTTGATTCGGTCAAGGTATACCGTTGTAAGGTTGATCGTTGGAAAGGAAAAGGGTGTGCAAGTCGCTCTGAACATGCAATACAAGTGATAGGGCACGAAGCTCCAGAGATCTTAGCAACCGATGATAGTTATGCTGATGGACCAACGTTGGAGATTTTTACCGAAACTCTTAACGCAAGCTTGGCTTATGCAAGCTATGATCCATTGGATATTGTTGACTATCAAGAAGTGACCGAACCAGATCGTGGAACAGTGCTACAAGTGAATAAGAATCAAGGATCAGGAAATATCTATTTTCGTTCTCCTGTAACAGATGTGACACATTGGCAAGAAACGGGTGAACTGGTCTTTGACTTGAAAGTTGAGAGCATGGCCGACGGGGTTGAACTATTGGTTAAGATGGACAGTGGCTGGCCGAAAACAAGTGACTATACCGTGCCGCTATCAGCAATCAATGAATGGAAGACGGTACGTATTCCAATCGCTGACATTTTAAAGAGAGACAACCGTTTTGCTGGTGGGAATCAAGCTGATCCAACAACGATCACTAACCTTTTAGTGTTTGAGCCTCAAGGAGAAATGAGTTTTAAATTAGACAATATTCGATTTGAAAAGTAAGCTTTTTAACAAAAGGGTTTGAATAAAATTCTGAATATAAAGGGAACATACGATGTATGTTCCCTTTTTTATTTCGACGAGCATTCCAGGAAGATAATCGACGATGTATTCCGAAATAGGTTCTGAGTGATTGAACGGAGTAATTCGTCCTTAATATGTGAACAGTGATATTTTACTTGTTTCCATGATTGTTCAAACAAAATACTTAACATCTCTATTTTTGTGACTCATGCATAAGAAAGCGCTTTCTTTGGTGGGGTTGATCACGGTTTATATTCACAAGATCCATTTATACTCTTTCCATACCAACTGAGCGGTTAAAGCCAATAAGGTTAAGAGTGCATAGTGAATGTGGGCTTAGATTTGATCTTCTTTAAATCTGTTCGATTGGTTTTTTTAAGAAAAATAAAGAAAGCGCTTTCTTTTTGAAAGTATAATTTGGAACATGGAGTTATTATGAAACTTTCTAAGCTTACCCTTGCTTGTTTAGTCGCTACTGCTGGCTTGTCTACTGTACCTACTGCATATGCCGAAAAATCGGATGGATTTGAATTTCACGGCTATTTCCGTGCTGGTGTTCTATTCAGTGAAAATGACGATTTTAAACGAGCAAAGTTCCCAGCATCTAAAGAGCGTTTAGGTCGATTGGGTGTTGAGTCGGATAGCCACTTTGAAGTAGCACTGCAGAAAAATTTTGAGAATGACGGTGGTCAGAAAATTCGAATCAAAACACGAGCAGCAGCCAACAATGCGGAATATGCAACCAACCAACTTGGTGCCAATGCCGATGCAACCAACAGCGAAATTGGTATGGCAGAAACTTTTGTCGAGTTTGAAGGTGTATCTGAAACCGGTGTTGTATGGGGTGGTAAGCGCTTTTATGGTAAAGATAATTACATCTTTATGACCGACTTTTTCTACACGGATATGTCAGGTACTGGTGTTGGTATTGAAGGTGTTGAGCTAGGTGGTAATAAGTGGGACTTTGCTTATATTGCAAGCGATGACTCTGGCGATACAAGTTTCTGGGGTGACAGCAACAACATCATGCATGCACTTCATGCTGGCGTGAACTTTGGTAGTGTTGAGCTTCACGCTATGGCTAAGTATATGCCAGACAATATGGTCGATTTAGGTTTTGGTAATGGCCCAGAAGCATTCGCTGAGAATGGCTATGAAATGACGGCAATTGTTCACACTGAGTCTGTCTTTGGGTTGTCAGATAAAGGTTTTACAAAATACATCGCGCAGGCTGGTAAAGGCTTAGGTTCAGGTAACCTTTTAGGCGGTACTCTTACGACTTACAACACGTACAAGCCTGGTAGCGACTATCAAAGTTGGTTAACGACAGGCACGGGCTGTGGTACGTCTTGTTTGAAGGCTGTTGATGAAAACGATGTATCGCTACGTGCTTTAGCATGGGGTGGGTACTTTTTTGAAAATGGTGTGAATATTTTCCACTCTCTTCAAACCCAGTACAACGATTTTGACAATGGTGACACAGACGGCTGGGTATCAGCAATGGTGCGACCAACGTTCCCAATTTCAGAAAACTTCTTTATCGCTACCGAAGCTGGTTACATGTACAACTACGAAGACCGTAATGGTGAGTCAAAGAATTCTTATGATTACAAGCTAACAGTAGCACCGACTCTAGTTGTGCACTCTGGCTTCGGTCCATCTCCAGAAATTCGCTTCATGGCATCTTACCTTGATGGTGAAATGCAAGATGGTACGGGTAAAGAGGGTGACTTTGTTGTAGGTATTCAAGCTGACATGTGGTGGTAGAATTTTTTACCTTCGGGTCTTAAGTGATATCGAGCATACCGGGGGAGTGGTATGACGGCCTTGCCTTTAGGGCGGGCAAGGTTCTCGATATCCTATTTATTGCAATAGTTGAGCTCTTTCCTAGCAGCACAAAGAGTTTCATTTTTATTGCTATGAGTCTTCCATATTTGAGTTTCGTTTCAAATGTGTTCTTGCCAAAGATACTCATCGACCGCTTCGAAAGGAGCGGTTTTTTTATGTGTGAAATATCTAATCTTTTAAGGCTTAAGGCTTAAGGTTTAAGGTTTAAGGGGGAAAGGGTTATGAGTTATGGGAAGAATGTTGCTTTCTAAATTCGCGAGGGCTGCATCCATTTTGGGCCTTAAAACATTTGGAGAAATAGTTGCTGTCAGAAAAGCCGCAAGACTCAGCAATGTGTTGGATGCTTTTGTTGTCGTTTAATAATAAGGATGCCGAGTGTCGAATTTGAAGGTCTTTGACGTATTGGTTTGGGGATGTATTTAAAAACTGCCTGAATAACCTTTCTAGTTGCCGCTTGCTGATATAGGCCGCTTGCGCAATGGTTTCTGTATCTAATCCTACTTCTTTGTAATGACGGTCAATATGTGCGAGAGCACGGCTCAATGCCAGGGTTGTTTTTGGTAAGCTATGGGTCTGTTCTTGATATCGCCGAGCAAGTTCTATCGCAAGTTGCTGCATTGTGCTCGTCAATATGATTTCAAACCCCTGTTCTGCGTTGTCGTATTCCGATTTGATTTGTTGTAGAAGTCCATTGATTCGTTTCAACTGAGAAAGTGATAACGTAAGCTTTGCTTGATATTCAGATGCTTGTCGAGCAATTGGTTCTACCTTGAAAAGCGCTTGATAACCTGGCATTTGACGCATTGAAGGTACCTCAAAAAAAGGCAATGCCGTATCAAACATCAAGTTTACAATCTTCAGTTTATTTACTTCACAAAATCCATGTTCAATATCCCCATTAATAACAAATACATCTCCTGTACTTAAAGGGTAAGTGTGGCTAGCTACCGTATGCTTTCCACTACCACTCACAACTAAGAAAAGTTCAGAAAAGTCATGGCTATGTACGTCAAAGTCGAAATCGTGATGACCATCGACATAGGCAAATTTGATCTGAGGATATCTCTGATGACTTTGGAGTCTAAACTTGGTTTTCATGTCGCTATTTTACCTATTTCTGTCGCTTATTTGGTAGTTACACGCCGTGGTTAAGATTACTATTTTTTGAACAAAGACAATATTAACTTTTAGAGCGAGAGGTCAAATTTTTGCTCTAAGTAAAAAAATAGTAGGACTTTAAATGAATACTGTGGAAATTCTCGAAGCACAGAAGCAGCTTGCACCCATAAGTCGACAAGCGGCTACTGAGGGCATTGTGCTACTAAAAAATAGTGATTCAATATTGCCATTGCAGGCTAGTGATACGGTGTCTCTTTTTGGTCGCTGTCAGATTGATACCTACCGAAGTGGCACTGGATCTGGTGGAGCGGTGAATGTCCCTTATTCAGTTAATGCATTACAGGGCTTGTATGAGAATCCAAACATCAATCTTAATCTCAGTTTGGTGGAGGTATACCAACGTTGGGTCAAGGACAACCCGTTCAATGACGGCGGTGGTGGTTGGGCAGCTGAACCTTGGTTTCAAGATGAAATGCCTCTTTCAGCTTCTGTTGTGATGGATGCCGCCGCCAAATCTAACAAAGCCGTTATTTTTATCGGTCGAACAGCTGGTGAGGATCAAGATAATGCACAGCAACAAGGCAGTTACAATTTAACCGCCCTCGAAATGCAAATGTTGGAGAAAGTGACGGAACATTTTGATGATGTCATTGTGATACTGAACGTGACCAACATTATTGATATGTCATGGGTAAGCTCACTCAAAGATGCAAGGTCGATCAAGGCAATTTTGTATAGCTGGGCTGCAGGCATGGAAGGTGGGCATGCACTTGCGGATGTTTTATCAGGTGATGTTAGCCCGAGTGGACGTTTGACCGACACTATTGCGCACTCTTTATCTGATTACCCTTCCAGCGCTAGCTTCGGAAATAAAGAGCGTAATCTGTACCAAGAAGATATCTATGTCGGGTATCGGTATTTTGAAACTTTCAATCTTAAAGCTGTTCAATTTGAGTTTGGTTTTGGGCTGTCCTACACCCGCTTTTCCAATCAATTAAATGCGCTAACGATTCTTGGTTCTGGCTCTGAACAAGAGTTGGTATTTGATATTGAAGTTAAAAACATAGGTGAGAAATACAGTGGCAAGGATGTTGTTCAATTATATGTTGAAGCGCCTCAAGGTCATCTTGGTAAGCCAACACGAGCACTGATCGGGTTTGTGAAAACACCGACCTTGGACCCGCAAGAAACGGTGTGTTTGACAATTTCATGTCCTCTATCTTCCTTCGCATCATTTGATGACTGCGGTAAAACGGGACACCCAAATAGTTACGTACTTGAAGCTGGAGAATATCACTTTTATCTAGGAGGCAGCGTTCGACAAGCAAGGCTAGTTGACGAAAGCATAAAAGTGGATGAGCTAATAGTTGTTGAGCGACTAACGGAAGCTCTGGCACCCGTCACCGCTTTTAAAAGGCTCGTTCCAAAAGAGATAGGGCAAAATGGGGTTTACATTTGTGACTATGAATCTGTACCACTACGAACTATTGATTTGAGTAAACGTATTCTGAGTGAGCTTCCAAGCTCTATTCCTCTTGGTGAAGATACGGGCATTCGTTTACTGGATGTTAAGCAGGGGCGAGCGAACATTGACGAATTTATCTCGCAAATGACCGTAAAGCAGTTAGCGACAATTGTTCGTGGGGAAGGTATGTGCAGCCCTAAGGTGACGCCAGGTACTGCTGCTGCTTTTGGGGGTGTTTCGCCGAGCTTATTTGATTTAGGCATCCCTGTCGTTGCAGCTGCTGATGGTCCGTCTGGTATCCGAATGGACAGCGGACATAAAGCATCTCAAGTCCCAATTGGTACATTATTAGGCTGTACATGGAACCCAGAACTGAATGAGAAACTATTTCATTTAGTGGGGAAAGAGATGCAAGCCAATCATATTGATACGTTGCTTGGTCCTGGGATTAACATCCACCGCCACCCTTTGAATGGTCGAAATTTTGAGTATTTCTCAGAAGATCCATTTCTCTCAGGGGTAATAGCTGCATCTCAAACTCTTGGTCTTAAAGCTGCAGGAGTATCTGGCACAATCAAGCATTTGGTGGCGAATGATCAAGAAACGTCACGGTTTGATGTTGATAGTGTTATATCTCAAAGAGCACTTCGTGAGATTCATCTGAAGCCTTTTGAAATAGCGGTAAAACAAGGAGGAGCTTCGAGTGTTATGACCTCCTACAACCCTATTAATGGTCACTGGGCTGCATCCAATTACGACCTCAATACTACGATTCTTCGTGGGGAGTGGGGTTATAAAGGGATAGTGATGACGGATTGGTGGGCAAAAATGAATGACCCAATCAAAGGTGGCTCTGAAAGTCGAAGTTACACATCCTTTATGCTTCGCTCTCAAAATGATCTTTATATGGTTGTTGAGCATGATGGTGCGGAAAATAACGTGTCGAATGACGATACGTTACAGGCGCTTGAAAACGGAACGTTGAGCTTAGGGGAGTTGCAACGAAGCGCGATGAATATTTGTCGTTTTATTATGGACTCTCCAGCAATGGGTCGCCCATTAGTCGCTTTTGATCCAGTTAAGAGCTTTGAGGCGACCCAAAATCTTAATAAACAACAGAGTAAAACTGATGGAGACTTTTGCTCTCTGACGGCAGAGCAACATGCAATAGTATTACCACTTAATATCAGAGAAAACCGTAGCATTGTTTTGGAAGTTAAACAGGCTGGTGTGTATCGATGTGCAGGTATTGTTAACTACGATAGTGGCACTTTGGCTCAATCTGCGTGTAGTTTAAGTCTCAATAACGTGTACGCGATGTCTCTATCAGTGAATGGTACTAATGGCGAGACAGTTTCAGTTGAGGGGCTCTCCGTTAAGCTTGATAAAGGCTTTTATTCTTTGGATATTGAATTCATCAAATTAGGCTTAGAATTGGAGCAATTAGTATTTTCGTTTATGCCTGAATAGGGCTAAGGGATAACAGTCGTTTATTTAACTCTCGTTGCTCAAAAAAGAGGTAAAGTGAGAGAAAATAAACGACTACTTTGAGGTTGAGTTATTGTGCTTTTTGATATTGCTTCATCGCGTCAACAAAGGAGTTTCGCATCCCTTCGATTCCTAATCGCTCAGATTCTTCAACGTAAGTCAGTGCTGCACTAAAATCTCCAGATGAAACCGAGTTTTCTATAAGAGTTTGATAAACCTCTTTCTTATTCAGTGTATTTTCCGTTAATAAATCTGATTGGGCTACGGTTGATTCTGGAATAATTTGTTGAACTCGCTTTTGACGGTTTTGTTCTTCAACAACGGTGGTTACCGCTGTGAATTTAAAATCAAAGGAGACTTTCCCGATTGCAGAATGAGGGATGGCGTAGTCCGTGTTATGAGCGATGTTTGCCTGGATATCACCAGAACGTATCGCCATATCACTTGGTTTTTCGACAGGAGTTGTTTTCGCGAGTGCTTCGCTGGTTGTGAATACGACCAAGTAAGCAGGAGCCTCGCCGTTTAAGTAACGTTCTTGCAGTTCGATTTGCGCGCCATATTGTGCACCATCAAGCAGGCTAAGTGGTTGGTACTTAATACTTTCATTGCCAATGACATCTAGCGGCTGGTAATTTTTGTCTAAGACTAAAAGTGACGGAACGAATGCTGAATAACTAGCATTTGAAGTCACTGAAAAACGAATAGCATCTAGTGTTGCAGGAAGCTTTAGCCCTCCAGCAAAGGATCGACCCGATTTGAACTCGATCTTAGGGCTTGCTGTGGTGATCGAAACAGATGTTTCTTCTGGGTTCGTAACGCTTTGATATTGAATTGTACTCAGGTTTTCACAGCAGTTTTCGTTGTTCTGTAGTGACTCTAGCCCCGGAGAAGTTTTGTGGTAGCTAACCGGTGACTCTGTCACTGTTGAACAGGCGCTTAGTGCGAATACCGCTGGTAGAATTGCTAAATATTTCATAATTTCTCACAGTTAAAAAAGCATATCTGATTCAGAGTGCCTGATTGATAATAGAGACACACTACAAGAAAGCGCTTTCTTTTTGAGTGACGAACACCAAATTTAAAGAAATACTCGCTAATAATTAGTACGAATTAGGTAACAGGCTGCCGTTGGGCTGTTACCTAGATTGAAAGTTAACGAGATACCGAACTTAACAACTGAGTAAAGCGTTGCCATGATTTTTGGTCAGCTTCATGTTGATAGTTATTCGATCCGAATACTGTGAAGGCGTGTGGCGCACCACTATAAGTGATCATCTCATGCGGAACTTTGGTTGATTCAAGTTGAGCGGCGAGGCTTCCAAAGTCGTGCATTGAAATCATGGCATCAGCCGTGCCGTGGAACACGACTACGGGAGCTTTAGTCTGCGAGTAGTCTTGGCCTTTTGGTGTTGATAAACCGCCATGGAAGGTTACGTAAGCCTTCGAAGGAATTCCCGCACGAGCAGCTTCCAATACAGCAGCTCCACCAAAGCAGTATCCCATTATTACGTTGTTATCTAAGTTGCCGCCAAGTCTTTTCGCTTCCATGGCTCCTGCGTTGAGTAGCGCACGCATTTTCTCTCTGTCTTTGTACAGTTCACCTGTGTGTTGTTTTTTGTCTTTCACTTCGGTTGGGCGAATGCCTTTACCAAACAGGTCGATAGCGAACACGTTGTAACCGAGTTCGTTGAGCATCTCAGAACGCTTCTTTTCGTAATCGGTTAAGCCATCCCAATCGTGAATTAGCAGTACCAAAGGCGCTTGGTCACTGGCTTCACTCCAATAACCTTCGTAGTCCATCCCGTCGACTTGGTAAGTGACGTTTTCTCCAGAAATAGCTGAAAAGGGTAGTAAGATTGAAAACAGGCCGAGTGTAGTGAGTTTTCGCATGCGTTATTCCTTCAGAAGACAATGACGTTCCAATCGAAAGTATAGATAACGCGATGATTCTCGCCAGATTACTGTCTTTAATTTGAAGTGTAAGAGTAGAGGTAAAATATGAAAGTGAAACGCTAAAACAGCCATCACGATCAAGTGTGATGGCTGTATGACGGTGTTCTCAGATTACGGAAATTCGAATATCCAGAGCTCGGTGTGACGGGGTAATTACCAAGAAGCGTTAGTCGTGCTACGGCACATATCTGGATATTTTCGCTGATAGCGTGGCAGCATCGATTCGTTACCTAAGATACCGCCTTGGTGAATGTAGATAATGGTTTTAGTTGGGTTATCTTCTTGCCATTGTTCTAAGCATTGCCACATCAATGGGTCGTAAAGCAGGTCAAACTCGATGTCGGTTTGCTCTTGTAGATCCAACCAAGTTTGATAATCCTGTTGATACAATTTTCCAAAGTGGTGTTTGGTTTCGAGCGATAAGATCTGTGGATGTTCGGTTTCACCTAGCTCATTAAATTGCTGCGTTAAATAGTCGCTGCCACCAACACAAGCACAGGTTAATACCGGGATGTTGTGCAGCTTTAAATGCTTATGAAGATAGAGAGCTGTGCTACCTGTCCCTGCGGGGAGTGCGATCACAAAATCGTGTTGGTTTTCGAAGCGAGTCCAGCTCAGTATTTCCATTGCCAATTGCTTAACACCATACTCAGCAAGCTGAGAGCGGCCACCCTCGGGTAACACAATGCAGTGTGAGTCAGGTTGTCTTACTTGCTCAATATACTCTTTAGGATGAAGCTCAGAGCCTGTCTCTTTGACTGAAATCACCTTAGCGCCAAGGTCTACTGCACCACGGTAATTACCTATTGGGCGTTCTAGTAGCCACTCGGGAAGATGATCGACGTAGAACTCAAGCGTCCAACCTTTGATCTTTGCCAGTGCCGCGAGTGAGAACAGAGAGTTAGCCTGCGCAGAACCATAGCTGATCAAGGTTGTGGTCTCTGGGTGCTCGTCTTCCAGCAGCTTCATGAACTTGCGGGCTTTGTTACCGCAAAAGTGTGAGTGAAGTTGATCGTCACGCTTTAAGAAAAAGGTGTGGTCGTTAAATTGATGCTGAGTTACAGGGCTATTATTTAGTTTCATCGCACTTAAACAAAATGCTGACTAAAGAGCCAGCATTTTTAAATCAAATAGGACGGACGAGTATCTAGTAGCCAGAGGCGGCTGTAAACCAACTAAATCAAGTTTTCGTTCGATATTGACGCGGATGAATCGGCTTGAAAGGTGATCTTGGCTGTGCATCCACCACAGCTGCGATTAAACAATTCAAAGTCCCAATCAAAACGCTGACACAAGTCATCGACAATCAACAAACCTAGCCCATGTCCATTCGGGTTGTATTGCTCCTGCAGGCCTTCGCCTTGATCTTCAATAATAAGACTGTCTTGAGAAAGGGTGATAGTTACTGTACCGCTATTAGTTGCTGCAATCGCGTTTCTTAACAAGTTACCGACCAACATATTCATGATCGCGCTGGTGGCTTGAATGGTTGGTTCTGATTGAACTTGTAAGGTTATCGCGACTTCCTTCTCGTCAGCCTGCAACGAATTTTTAGAAACGATAGTCTCTAGCTCTTGCTGGCTGAATAAACGTAGAGGTGCATCGTCACTGTTTCTTTCATAACGAACGAGACCAAGCAGTGCATCGACCATTTCAGACATTTGAACAATGGCTTCATCAATACGTTCAACCTGACGAGATTGAAATTCGGTTGTTTCGCTTCTCAGTAACAGTTTGTTGGCACCACGAGCAACAGTCAACGGAGTTCTTAGTTCATGACTTGAGTAGCGTGCGAAAGCTTGCTCGCGTTTTACTAGAGAATTGATTTCTCTTCTGTATTGATTGAGTTGATCCGTCAACTGACGAAACTCCACCGCCGCATCGTCATTCACTCCAAATTCTTCGTTTAGATTGAGCTTATTGGATTCAAGCTGTTCAGACAGGGAGTTGAAGGGCTCAATCAGCCGTTTAGACAACCGATAGAGCAGAGCTCCGAAGCTGAATATTAGAATAGAGAGAAGGGCTAATACAAATGTGGTGGCATAAACGAGCTCAAAGACACTAAGCTCGACACGGTCTATTTCAGAAAGCAGAACAATAGGGTGAGTTCTACCTTCATGAGTATACTCGCCTACATAGACCATGCGAGATTCTGGATCTTCACCGACCTCACCAATGAAATTTTCTTTGCCTTCAATATACTTTAAATACTTTTTCGGTAGATAGGAAAGATCGTTGTAAGCGATAGTCAGGTCATCAATACGAAGCTCTCCACTTTCGCCTGACTGGAATAACCCGACTGCATAGTTGCGGTCAATTAGGATGCGTCTTTCACCCACGCGGTCTTCCGACAAGTACAGGGCTGTGATAAATACCACATAGACAAATGCCGACACAATTACGGCCATTAACCCAAAGAAAACCGCTAAGCGGCCCGTTAGGGTTTTTGTGCTTGTAAGAACATTTGAAATCAATTCGATGGCTCCAATCGGAAGCCAACTTTAGGCACCGTAATTAACATCTGAGTGTCAAAAGGCTTGTCGAGTTGATTACGTAACTGATAAATGTGACTGCGCAACACATCATTGTTGGGCTCGTTTTCTTCCCATAACTTGTAGGAAATAGCTTCACGAGTGACTACTTCAGGTGCGCTTTGGCACAGCATCTCAAGTATGGTGTAAGTGGTTGGATTGAGCGCTAGTAGTTTATCTTGGCGGTAAGCTTTACGGGTTTTTTGGTCGATGGTGAGTTCATCGAACTGAAGTTTTGAAGAGGCGACTTTTCCGCGGTAACGACGGACTAACGCGTTCATTCTTGCTTCTAGAATATCCAAATCAAAAGGCTTGGTGAGGTAATCATCGGCACCGTGTTCAAAGCCTTTCAGCATATCTTCTCGGCTATCTAAGGCGGTCAGCATCAAAATAGGTGTCGCGTTACCTTGGTCTCGCAGTTTATTACAAACCGTTAGGCCGTCCATTCTCGGTAACATTAGATCCAATATGATGATATCAAATGAGTTTTCCAACGCGAGTTGTAGGCCAAGTTCACCGTTGTCTGCGTAATCGAGTTCCATGCCAATACACTCAAAATAATCAAACAAGACACCTGCAATTTCACGGTTATCTTCGACTAATAGAACTCGTTTCATTTTGATTCTCATACAGAAATAGACAGTAACATTATCCTGAGTGAGCGTGAAAAATATGTCAATAACATAACTTTCACTTATGGGAGGGTAGATTGGCTTCAGATTAAAAAATAGAAGAACGTATTATGTCTGAACTTCATATTAGCCGCCCTAAGATATCTACATCGCAGATCAATCCTGCGGTCTCTTTGTCTATCATTGTGCCTTTTTACGATGAACAAGAGGTATTGGAAGAGTTCCACTCTCGCCTTACCAAGGTGCTTGATAGCTTACCGATCACGAGTGAGATTGTTTATGTCGACGATGGCAGCAAAGACAATAGCTTGGACTTGGTGAGTTCATTCACTTCAATCAACAGCTCAATCTCGGTGATTGGTTTAAGCCGTAACTTTGGTAAAGAGTCAGCCATGAGTGCTGGTCTTGAGCATTGCCGAGGACAAGCGGTGATCTTGTTAGACGCAGACCTGCAAGATCCGCCGGAGCTGATCCCACAAATGGTTGCCAAGTGGCGCGAAGGCTATGACGTTGTGAATATGCAGCGCAGCCAGCGTGATGGTGAAACGTGGTTTAAGAAGTTTTCAGCGGCGAGCTTTTACAAAGTCATGAATGTGGCTGCGAAAATCGATGTTCCTGAAAATGTCGGTGATTTCAGACTGTTGAGCCGTGAAGTCGTCGACCATATCAATCAACTTCCTGAACGTAATCGCTACATGAAAGGTATTTTCTCATGGCCGGGTTTTAGGCAAGCAACGATTCAGTTTAAGCGCGACGCGCGCTTTTGTGGTGAGACCAAGTGGAACTACTTGAAGCTGGTTGGCTTGGCGATGGATGGCATCACTTCATTCTCTATCCGCCCACTGCGTATTGCGACGGCCGTTGGTGGCTTAGTGGCACTTACTGCTTTCGTGTATGGCGTCTTCATCGTGTTCAAAACCATGATGTTTGGTGAGCCCATCACGGGCTATCCGTCAATGATGGTCGTACAGCTTGCCCTTGGCGGTATCCAACTGTTGTGTATTGGTTTAATGGGAGAGTACATAGGTCGTATTTTCATTGAAACCAAGAATCGTCCTTTGTATCTGATCCAATCGGTGGTCGATACACCGGCATTAAAAACACATTTTAAATTAGAGGAGTCAGCATGAGCCTGAACCTGAACCGAACGCACCTATGGTACTTGTTGGCTTTTGCATTGGTTTTAAGGCTTTTATCTTTGGCAACCTATCCATTAATGGATACCACAGAAGCGCGCTATGGCGAAATGGCACGTCTGATGGTGGAAACTGGGAATTGGTTAACGCCTCAGTTTGATTACGGTATTCCTTTCTGGGGTAAGCCACCGTTGTTTACATGGATGAGCGCTGCCGGTATTGAGTTGTTCGGCCTGAGTGAGTTTGCCGTTCGCGCACCACATTGGTTAGCGGGTGTCGCAACGATTTTGTTGACCGCTTACATGGCGAAACGAACAGGGCAAAGTGCGTTGGTTGCCGCGGTAGTGTTGGCGACATGTGGTATTTTCTCTATTGCGGCAGGTGCTGTGATGACAGACATCGCGTTAACCTTAGCGATGACTATTGCCATGCTGGGTTTCTACCTATGTTGGCTAGGAGGAGAAGCGGGGAAGGGTGAAGGGAGTGCGAAGACTAATCGATCTTGGGGTTACGTTGGTTTCATTGGTTTAGCACTAGGCTTGCTGGCAAAAGGGCCAGTAGCGATTGTCATCATGGGTATCGCAGTTTTCCCTTGGTTGGTATTACAACACGGCTTCTTTGGTGCTTTCAAAGCGCTTTGGCAACGTTTCCCATTGTTGTCTGGTTTAGGTGTGATGTTAGCGATTGCTCTACCTTGGTACATCATGGCTGAAATGGCAACGCCGGGCTTCATCGACTACTTTATTGTTGGCGAACACTTTAAGCGTTTTGTTGTGAGTGGCTGGGAAGGTGATCTGTACGGTTCTGCTCACGACCAAGCACGAGGTATGATCTGGGTGTTCTGGATTCAAGCCGCTGCGCCTTGGTCAATTGTTTTGCCTATATTAGCGTTTGTCCGCCGTAAGAAAATTGCAGAAATTAACACTGAGAATAGTGGGCTGTTTTCATTTCTTGTCTGTTGGTTGATTTCACCTCTGATTCTTTTCACTATGGCGGGCAATATTCTCCCAGCTTACGTCCTACCAGGTATTCCGGCTCTTGGCTTGTTGATTGCTATACTCGTAGTGGAAAAAGATAAGAAGTGGTTCTCGAGCGTGGCTTTGGTTCTGCCTGTGTTGCTAATGATTGCGATGGTCTACCTGAATCTCGGCAAGGCGAACGAGAAAAGTGACCGTATTATTTTCGAACAGATTACGGATTCTGCGCCAAGCTTTTACGTGGGTAAACGACCATTCTCTGGGCAATTTTACAGTCATGGTCAAGCGAAAAGACTTCTCGATATCGAGCAGATAGAGGGCATTGATAAGTTCTATCTGATTGGTAAAAGATCTGAAGTGGAAACCAAGATTAAAGACAACGCGTTAACTTGTATTTTGGAACCAACGGTGAAAATAAAGCGTGCTTTGTTCAGCTGCCATAGCCAAAACATCAAACCAAATTTGTCGTTGAGCCACATTCGAAGTGAAAGTGATGTTCAGCATTAACTCAGGGCTGCAAATGTTCAATAATAAGCTTCAGGCACACAGTCAAAAGCTCCAATCCCATCACAGGATGGTTCGATTTGCTGTGGTTGGTGCTGGTGGATTTGTTGTTGATTGTGCGGTATTTGCCTTTCTGCATTACATTGCTGGTTTGCCTTTAATGACGGCGAGAATAGGCTCGTTCATTGCTGCTGCAACGACAACGTGGTTTGGTAATCGCGTGCTGACTTTTGGATTCAAAGGTCAGGGGAGTTGGTCCGAAAAGTTGATCCAGTGGCAGAAATTCATGTTTTCCGCATCGATATCGGCGATTCCTAATTTGTTGTGCTTTAAGTTGATGACGGAACTGTTGCCTGCATTTACTGGGGCCGTGTTTATCGCAATGGCGGTTGGTATCTTAGTGGGTATGGTCACCAACTATTTGTTTAGTCAGTATTGGGTATTTACTCGTTAGACAACTCAGTGAGATTTTTGATGAGTTGGCAAAAACAAAAAAGCGCAGCTAAATAGCTGCGCTTTGTGTTTTTACGATAACAGAATAAATTGGCTTGCGATATTAGCGTTGTGCTGCGCGCTGGCGGTTCTTGCCGTTACTTGCAGGTTTGCCACCTTGACCATTACCGCCTTTATTGCGGTTTGGTTTGCCGTTTCCGCTGCCATTACCTTGTGATTGCTGACTACCAGGACCTTTCTTAATGAAGCCTGTCGCTGGTTTACGACCGTTACCGTTGTTACTATCACCAGCGTTTTGCTTTCCGTTACCTTGGTTAGCATTGCCTTGACTACCGTTACCAGTAGGCTTCTTGCCACCAGATTTAGAGTGATTACGTGGCTTCTCGCCGCCTAAACCCGGTTGAGATTTGCTGTGTTTAGTCGCAAAACGTTGTGAACCGTGACGACCAGACTTACGACGTTGTGCTGGCGTTTGAGCATCAAAGTCTTCTGCTGGTACTAGGCAGTTTACTTTGTCGCCGATCAAGTGCTGTTTGCCCATACTGATCAGCGCTTCACGGATGATCTTCCAGTTTTCAGGATCGTGGTAACGTAGCAGTGCTTTATGGAGACGACGTTGACGATCACCTTTAGGTACAGGAACATCTTCACGCTTCTTATATTTCACGCGTTTCAGAGGGTTGGTCTCTGAGTAGTACATCGATGTTGCATTACACATTGGCGATGGGTAGAAGTTCTGTACTTGGTCACACTCGTAGTTATGCTTTTTCAGCCACATTGCAAGGTTAAGCATATCTTCGTCTTCTGTGCCCGGATGAGCAGAGATGAAGTAAGGAATCAGGTACTGTTTCTTACCGGCTTCAGCGCTGTACTTCTCGAACATCTCTTTGAAACGATCGTAAGTGCCCATGCCCGGTTTCATCATCAGGTCCAACGGGCCTTTTTCAGTATGCTCTGGAGCAATCTTCAAGTAACCACCAACGTGGTGAGTCACAAGCTCACGAACGTATTCTGGAGACTCAATCGCTAGGTCGTAACGAACACCAGAAGCAATCATGATCTTCTTAACGCCCGGTACTTTTCTTGCTGAGCGGTACAGGTCGATGGTGTGTTGATGGTCTGTGTTTAGCTTTTCACAGATTTTCGGGAACACACATGATGGACGACGGCAGTTAATTTCTGCTTTTGGATCTGAACAACCTAAACGGTACATGTTCGCCGTTGGACCACCTAAGTCAGAAATAGTACCGGTAAAGCCCGGTACTTTATCTTTAATGTCTTCGATCTCATCCAAGATAGATTCTTTCGAACGGTTTTGAATGATACGACCTTCGTGCTCTGTGATTGAACAGAAAGAACAACCACCAAAACAACCACGCATGATATTAACCGAGGTTTTGATCATGTCGTATGCTGGGATTTTCGCTTTACCGTACATCGGGTGAGGAACACGCTTGTAAGCAAGGCCAAACACGTAATCCATCTCTTCTGTAGTCAGTGGAATTGGCGCTTGGTTAACCCAGAGCTCACGATCACCGTGACGTTGAATCAGAGCACGACCCGAGTACGGGTTTGTCTCAAGGTGCAGAATACGGCTAGCGTGAGCGTAAAGAATACGGTCATTGTTTAGCTTTTCGTAACCTGGGATACGAACTGCTGTAGTTTTTGCATCGTGACGAGAAGGGCGAATAGTAATAGGCTGCGCTTTTACTTCTTCTTTTTCGTCTTTCTTGGTATCACACTGGGTTTCAACTTCGTATGGGTTAACGGGAACATACGCTTTGTTCGGCTTTTCGATACGAGAAGAGTCAATGATTTTGAAGCCTTCAGGCGCTGCTGGAAGATTGATAGCAGTACCGCGGATATTGGTTAGCGTAGACATGTCTTCGCCGTCGGCAATGCGGTGTGCCACTTCAACCAGTGCACGCTCAGCGTTACCAAAAAGAAGAATGTCGGCTTTTGCATCGAACAATACAGAGCGACGAACTTTATCCGACCAGTAGTCGTAGTGAGCAACACGACGCAAGCTCGCTTCAATACCACCAAGAACGATTGGTGTGCCTTTGTAGGCTTCGCGACAGCGTTGAGAATAAACCAGAGTTGCACGGTCAGGACGTTTGCCACCTTCATTGTTTGGTGTGTAAGCATCATCGTGACGTAATTTGCGATCAGAGGTGTAGCGGTTGATCATGGAGTCCATGTTACCCGCTGTGATGCCGAAGAATAGGTTAGGTTTACCTAGCTTCATGAAGGCATCTTTATTGTCCCATTTTGGTTGAGCAATAATGCCCACGCGGAAACCTTGAGCTTCAAGCAGACGGCCGATGATAGCCATACCAAAGCTCGGGTGATCGACATACGCATCACCAGTTACAATAATAATGTCACAGCTATCCCATCCAAGAGCATCCATCTCCTTTCTACTGGTAGGCAAAAAGGGTGCAGTTCCGTAGCACTCGGCCCAGTATTTTTTGTGTTCGTGAATAGGAGTGATATCGCTGTACATATTTCAACCTCTGATTTTTGAGGCGGGAATTATAGCGGCATGAGACTAGACTAGCCAGTAGAACATGCCCCTGTTAGTTCTGGTGTCTTTCGCTATATCGCTTTTAAAAGCATCAAAAGAGCCATACAACAGCATAGTTGAAGCCTTGAATAACGTCGCTAATTTGTGATTTTGATTAGTGTTCGCAGCAGTTTTTGATATTATTCGCGAAAATAAGTCTGAAGAAGTAGATCCACAATGGTCGAAACGTTATTAGTACAATTTGCTCCGATGCTTTTAGGAGCCCAACTGATCTTAACCCTCATCTTGGTGAAAGGGGATATTTGCCCGGGACAACGTGGCCGTATTCACAAGATGTTGCCTGCAATTGGCGTGTTGTGGCTGGCGGTTGCCTCAGTGAAAATTGAAGCCTTTCTGGTCGTGTTCGCAATCTTTTATTTCTATTCTCAAGTTCAAACCAAAAAGACACGTGACTCTGGCCCTATTTGGGTTATGTATTTGGCGTGTGGTTTGGCGTTGTCGTACGTTGCTATTCAAGCGACTGAGCAAGCAACCACAGTCGGCATCATTACGACTCTGCTGTTGGTGGTATTGTTAGGTGCTGCGTTTGGTCATTTACTGCTGACGATCGCAAGAACGCGTTTGCAAGCTTTCCACCGTGTTTTGCCAGTGGTGGGTGTATTGGCGGGTATGTTGGTGGTACTGGCAACAGTCGTGAATGTTTACTCACTCTCTGAAGCTCAGTTAGAGCCAGTAATTTCCACGTTACTATTTAGCTTCGCTTTGTTGATCTCTTCTATCGTGGTGTGGTGTTGGCATCTACTGTTCGTTAAGACACCTGAAAAGCTTCAACTTACGGTTTCATTGTTGATGTTATTAGCGGCCGCTGTTGGTTTAACGCCAGTTTGGGCATTGTAACTTCGGGCATTGTAACCACGTATATGATTTAAGAAGTGTGATCTGTTTTTTAGCGTGACCTTGGTAAGCGTTCTAAACTTAACTCTAGTCAGTGTGTTCGTAAGGAGTACGAGATGGATTTAAGCAACGTCAAAAGCCTGGATAGCATTATCTTGCTGGGAATAGTGAACGAAAAACTGCGCTTAGAGTGCGACAGTTTTGAAGAGCTCATTAGCATGTATGAGATGGATATAGAAAGTGTCGTCGGTAAGCTTGATATGCTTGGCTATCAATACGACCCACTGACTAACCAGTTTAAATCTTACGCAAGATAGTCTATTTTTCGCGAATCAGCACGTATCGAAAATCATCGGTACTGAAACTAAAAAGTCACAGATTATCTGTGACTTTTTTTGTTTCTGGCATTTGTTTCTTGTGCTTGGTGTAAGCGGAGTTAGTTGACGATGGTTATTGTTAAACGACCTCAATACCATCAAGGTGACTCTTACTCTGCTGCCTTGCCGTACTAAAGAAAGCCTGTAGGTAACGCTTGTCTTTTTCTGAGTTTCTTACTGCAGCAAACAGTCTTCTCGAAAGCCCTTTACCTAACGGCTTGCTGGCTATCAAGCCTTGCCTTGAGAACTCACTGATTGCCCAGTTTGGTAATGCCGCGACACCTAATCCTGCCGATACCATTTGCACCAACATCAAGGTGTTGTCTGCCTGCTTCCACTTCTTAGGTTCTACACCTGCAGGTTGCAAAAAGTGCTTCACGACATCTAAACGCTGTTTTTGAACTGGATAGGAGAGCATCGTGAGATCGCTAAGATCTTGCGGTTCAATGCTTGGCTTTTCAGCCAAAGGCGAGTTTATTGCAGTGATCAAACGCATCTCGAAATCGAAAAGTGGTTCGTAATGAACCTCTGAACGTGGCTGAATGTCGGAGGTAATCACCAAGTCTAATTCACCAGCCATTAATGCGGGTAGAGGCTCAAAACCAAAGCCCGATGAAAAATCTAATGTCACGCTTGGCCAAGCAACTTGGTACTCCTTCAAAGCGGGCATTAACCATTGGAAGCATGAGTGACACTCGATCGCCATGTGCAAACGCCCATTCACGTCCTCTTTTAGGCTTGCGAGTTCGTTCTCTGCTTTAGCGATTCTTGGCTGTATCTCATCGGCGAGCTTAAGCAGAATCTCACCTTCAGAAGTGAATTTAACTGGCCTAGTCTTACGAAGGAAAAGCTGACCGCCAATACGCGCCTCAAGGTCTTTCAATTGATGAGAAAGTGCCGATTGCGTCAGATGAAGAGAGGTTGCAGTTGCTGTCAGTGAGCCGCTGTCTCTCAAGGTAGTCAATGTTCGAAGGTGTTTAAGCTCTATCATGAGTATTCCTCATATTCCCTAAGCCAATTCAATATTTCTTAATAATCACCCTACGGGGTTTTTTATCATTTGTAAACGTCTAGATGTCTAGATGGTTTTTAGTTCCTCATCTTTGGTTTATTCAAGATGAATATTTTTAATAAACAAGATGAATATTTGGACGTTGTTCATTATTCAGATTGGGTGGATAGTTTAGCCATCCAGACGCCTTTTTGATAAAGCGTAATCTTCAATAGGTGGTCTGAAAAGATACTAACAATTATTGAATAAGGAACAGGCTCATGACTACGACAACGCATATTCTTGGCTACCCACGCATTGGTGAAAAACGCGAACTGAAATTCACACTAGAGAAGTACTGGCGCGGCGAGATTGGCCAGTCAGAGCTTAAGCAGCTCGGCAGCGAACTGAGAAATCGTAACTGGAATGTACAAGCCGACGCGAATCTAAGCTTTGCAACTGCGGGTGACTTCGCATGGTACGACCATGTGTTAACAACGACTTTGCTTTTGGGTCATGTGCCAAAGCGTCACGCTGGTGGCTCTGAAGAAGAGAAAGCCTTCCCAGACTTAGATACCTTGTTCCGCGTTGGCCGTGGGCAATCTCAAACTCAAATACAATCTCAAAAGCAGCCAACCTGTTGTGGTGGTCAACATGGTTTGGAAAATGGCACAAAAGATAGCTCGGCGGCATCTGACATGACCAAGTGGTTCAATACTAACTATCACTACATTGTTCCGGAGTTCAGTAAAGATGATTCGTTTGAAGTGAGCTGGCCGCAACTGTTTGATGAAGTGAATGAAGCAATTCAAGCTGGGCATAAGGTTAAGCCAGTCCTTCTTGGCCCGTTGTCTTACTTGTATTTGGGTAAGGAAGTAGAAGAGGGCTTTGATCGCTTAGCCTTGCTTCCACGTCTACTTACTGCCTACCAAGCGATTTTAGCTAAGCTTGCCAAACTGGGTGTTGAGTGGGTTCAAATCGACGAACCTATTCTGTCGCTTGAGCTTGAAAAACAGTGGGCAGATTCATTCAAATTGGCTTATCAAGTGATTCAAGGTGATGTGAAGCTACTATTGACCACTTACTTTGATTCGGTGACGGACACATTAGACAAAATCGTCAAACTGCCAGTGAATGGCTTACATATTGATTTAGCCGCTGCGCCACAACAGCTCGATGAAGTCGTGAGTAAACTACCGGAAGAGTGGGTACTGTCTGCTGGTGTTATCAACGGACGCAATGTTTGGCGAGCAGACTTGGCTACTCAGCTAGCGAAACTGCAACCTGTGAAAGAGAAGCTAGGCGATAAGCTGTGGGTGGCAAGCTCATGTTCGCTGCTACACAGCCCGGTTGATTTAGAGCTAGAAGATTCACTGAGCGATGAAGTGAAAAGCTGGTTTGCTTTCGCGAAACAGAAAGTCACAGAGGTTAGCTTATTGGGTGCGGCGCTAGACGGCGATCAAAATGCCATTTTAGCGTGCGAGACTTACAGCCAGCCGATTGTGGCTCGTAAGAGTGCAACTCATGTTAATAAGCCACAGGTACAGGCTCGCATTAATACTATTACTAAAGCATTGGCGGAGCGCAGTACACCTTATGCAGAACGCGCCGCGCATCAATCAGAGGTACTAGGTTTACCTTTATTGCCAACCACAACCATCGGTTCGTTCCCACAGACTGGCGAGATCCGTGTTCAACGCAGCGCTTATCGCACTGGAAAGTTGAGCGAAGCGGAATACACCACTGCACTAAAAGGTCATATCGCGGATGCGGTGAAACGCCAAGAAGCACTCGACTTAGATGTGTTGGTTCATGGTGAAGCGGAACGAAACGACATGGTGGAATACTTTGCTGAAAACCTAGCAGGCTTCCAAACCACCAAATTTGGTTGGGTGCAAAGCTACGGTTCTCGCTGCGTGAAACCAGCGATTGTGGTGGCTGATATCGAGCGCGAAAAACCGATGACGGTGGAGTGGTCGACCTATGCTCAATCTCTGACTTCAAAGCAAATGAAAGGGATGCTCACAGGACCTGTCACAATCTTGTGTTGGACGTTCCCACGTGAAGATATCTCACGTAAAGAGATCACTAACCAATTGGCGTTTGCGTTGCGCGATGAAGTGTCTGACCTACAAGACGCTGGAATCAACATTATTCAGATTGATGAACCAGCGATTCGCGAAGGTTTACCTCTGAAAAAGCGCGACCATGCAGAATACTTAGAGTGGGCGGTAGATGCCTTTAAGATCTCAGCTGCGAGTGCTAAGCCAGAGACTCAGATTCATACTCACATGTGTTACAGCGAATTCAACGAAATCATTGATTCAGTGGCTGCACTAGACGCCGACGTGATTACCATTGAGACCTCTCGTTCGAACATGGAGCTGCTTAAAGCGTTTGAAGAGTTCAATTACCCGAATGCGATTGGCCCGGGTGTTTACGATATTCACTCACCAAACATTCCATCACAAGAGTGGATTATTGGTCTGTTGAAGAAAGCAGCTGAGAAAATTCCGGCAGAACGCTTATGGGCAAACCCAGACTGCGGCCTGAAGACTCGAAATTGGGCAGAAACAGAAGCAGCACTGACTAACTTAGTCTCTGCGACTAAGGCATTGCGTAAAGAGTGGGAGTCAGCAGAAGCTTAACTGTCACTAGAGCTAGATGACTCAAAACAAAAAGCCTCGCTACTGCGAGGCTTTGACGTTCATATTTGTTCGAATCTCGAATCTCGAATCTCGAATCTAGCTGCTGCTCTGGCAAGTATCTTTGCTGATCAGCTTCTCAACCATCAATTGTCCGCGTGTGTTGCGAATCTTGATGTTGTAAGCCAAGCCCATGTCTAGGTTTGCTCTTACTTCTGAGTTAGTGCAGTAGCTATTCACACTCATATCGACAACTTGGTTTAAAGGCTTCGCGCCTTTAGCATCTTGGTTGTAGATCATCATGATTTCAATCACGGTGTTTTTTGCGAGCACTCGCATCACTGACAGCGGGCCATACTCAATGGGTAGGCCTGCGGATAAAACGCCAGCACGGTGCTGCGCCATCATCTCGAGTTGTCTTTGTTGGTCTTGCTCTCTTGAAGCACAGCCTGCAAGCAGAGCCATAGCTAGTGAGCCAATAATCCATTTTTTCACGTTAAAATACTTTCTTGAATGGTTTTACGATGACATTTTGGTAGACACCAGCTTCGATGTACGGGTCTGCGTCTGCCCATGCCTGTGCGTCTTCTAGAGAGTTAAACTCAGCAATCACAGTAGAGCCTGTGAAACCCGCTTCGCCAGGGTTATCCGAATCAATTGCTGGCATTGGACCTGCTGTCAAAAGTCGGCCTTCATCGTGAAGTGTTTGTAGGCGTTCTAGATGTTGTGGGCGAACACTTAGGCGCTTTTCTAATGAATTTTCGACGTCTTGAGAAAAAATCACGTACCACATATTGAGATATCCTTATTTTACTTCACTGAATTGGGGCGTTTAAATTCGCTATCTTGCTAATTTACGCGAACTAATTGGTATTGGAAGGGCTAATGATAAGAAATTGTGAAATGGTGCGAGAGAGCGCTATGGTCTTTAGCTATTTCATTGACTCGAACTAAAGACCATTTACGTAAACGACGGAGTGAAAAGTCCTATTTATTGATAGAGCGAGGCTTACCACTTTCATCAACCGCGACGTAGTTGAATGTCGCGCCACAAACCTTGTAACGGTCACCGATGCCGTGGTCAAGTACCGGCTTAACCCATACTTCTAGGTCGATATTCATCGAGCTGCGACCAATCTTAGTGCAATCACCATAAACACATACCACATCACCCACAGAGACTGGTTGTTTGAACTCGATACTTGATACTGAAACTGTGACTATTTTGCCGTTAGAGATCTCTTTCGCCAAGATACCGCCAGCTAGGTCGAGCTGAGACATTATCCAACCACCGAAAATCTGGCCTGCTGCATTTGTATCAGAAGGCATCGCTAATGTGCGAAGAAGTAAAGAACCAATCGGGTTCAAAGTTGATTGAATAGTCATTGTTGTACTCTTGATGGTATTGATTTTTTTAAATAAAAACAGATGTGTTGACTGGTTAAGTACATTGGCAAATGAGTGCAATGAACA
Organism: Vibrio crassostreae; assembly: GCF_024347415.1. Lineage (NCBI taxonomy): Bacteria > Pseudomonadati > Pseudomonadota > Gammaproteobacteria > Vibrionales > Vibrionaceae > Vibrio > Vibrio crassostreae. Next base: position 2,240,628 of record NZ_AP025476.1, on the reverse strand, counting down.
ACAAGAAACCAGATGAGCGCTAATTTAGTGAGATTGTCATTAAATAATAGGCTTTATTTTGACCAGTTTCCGCAACACAAAAAAGCCAGTGGCCAATGATAACGAGTATCATTGGCCACTGTTAAATAGCATATTGATAAGAATTGTATCAAAAAGGGAATGAGGACTCATCCCTTAGGGTTACTTCTCGTCGGTATTTTTGTCTGTTAGTTCTTGCTGTTGGTCTTTTTGTAGGTGCTGATCTTTTGGTAAATGCTTATAAATATATACACCCGTCAGTAAGGTGAAGAGCAGGGTAGCGATGAGTAAGCCAAACACCTTGAAGTTCACCCAAACATCCAACGGTAGGTTGAAAGCAACGTAAACGTTGAGAATAGCGCATAGAGTAAAGAACAGAGTCCATGCCCAGTTGATCTTGGCCCACACTGACTCAGGAAGTGAAATCTCTTTGCCCAACATTCCTTTAATAGCTGACTTGCCCATGATGTGACTGACTGTCAGGCCGATAGCAAACAGCGCGTAAACGATGGTCACTTTCCACTTAATGAAGTTGTCGTCGTGCAAGAAGATGGTCATGCCGCCAAATACGGCAACCATCAGAAACGTGATGATCTGCATTTTTTCTACTTTCTTGTAGATGAAATACGTCAAAACAATTTGAACTGCAGATGCAACGATCAAAGCACCAGTCGCGGTATAGATGTCATACATCTTGTACAGCGCAAAGAAAATAATGAGAGGAATGAAATCAAGGATTTGCTTCATGTGGCACTGACTATCCAGTTAGTTGAGTTGCAGACAGTCTAACGAAAACTGTCTCGATGCTAAATAGCCCGAGACAATTGGGTGCCATTTAATTCCATCTAACCCTTCATCGTGTTTAACGAGTTTAGACAGGTTATCGCATTGACGAGGTTTGGTAGCGAGGTATCAGCTTCTTGATGTCTTCAAGATAACCTTCGCTTTTCAAACTGTCTAAGGTGTTTTCGAGTTCTTGTTCACTCATGGCAAAACATGTCGATTTACCGGTCGTTAAGTCGAGATACTCGTGATATTCACGTTCTGTGAAGTGACCAATTCTGTCCATTAATAAGGTTTTAATTCCATGGTGAATTAAGCCGTAATACGTATGTCTTTGTAAGGTCATAGCCTATCCTCCGTGACAAGCTGCATGATGAATAAGGTGCAACCTGCTGTATATTGGTTGGGTTATCTATGTCAAAGCAATTTGATAACCGTTAATCGACTAGCCAATCGACTAAGGTTGATAGCGAGGCATTCTGACGGTTCTTGGGTTGTAATAGGAAGTATCCATTTCCCGAAAAGACACTGCCTTCACTCACTTTCACCAATCTGCCCAAATCAATATCTTGCTTAGCAAGCGTGATGTCACCGATTGCTATACCAAAGCCCTGAATCGCGGCATTCATCGCTTGGTCGAGTGTCGCGAATTGTTGGTTGTTCTTGCTTGAAAGGTCATGGCTTCCTATGTGCTCTAACCATAGTCGCCAGTCACTCTGCTCATTGTTAGCGTGTAACCAAGTGTACTGAGCAAGCTTGTGTGGCTTGATGACAGTTGAAGTGCTATCTATCAGGTGACTTGGAACAATGCTCTGTGTTTGGCAGACAGGAGCTAGTTGCTCGTTGAACAGTAGTTGGCTAACAATTGAGTGTTGGCTTGGTTTCTTGCCATAAGTAATCACCGCATCGAAGGGATCAAAGCTTGGCTCAAAAACGTGCTTGATGGTCGAAGTGAGCTCGACATCAATATCAGGATAGGCCTGTTGAAATGACATCAACTTGGGTAAGAGCCAAGAGGTAATACAACTCGGAGCATTGAGTTTGATCTTAGAGGGAGAGCTAGCCACTTGATTCAGAGCCGATTGCAGTTGATGAATCGTTCCTTGTATCAAGGGAACCAGCTCTTCTCCTTTCGGCGTTAAAGACAATCCTCGAGCATGGCGATAGAAGAGGTCGCAGCCAAGGCTTTCTTCAAACGAGAGTACCTGACGACTCACTGCACCTTGCGTGACATTGAGCTCATGTGCCGCGCGCGTAAAGTTAAGGTGCCTTGCCGTCGATAAAAATGCGAGCAAGGTTTTGGTTGAAGGAAGTGTGCTATTCATATCTTTACCTATGACTTTTTATCATGGCTATTATGTGATTATTTCGATTCATTTATCAATAGTGTTCTGTTTGAATGTAAATACTTAGTCATCATTTGTGATTCAATATGTGTATAGTTCACATTTTTTGAATATGAAGGCAGTGGTGAAGACATTGTGATTTTGTGAAAGGGATAGCTTCTTGACATCTTTTATTGATAACTTAGTGCCTCAGGCTGTAAAAAAATTAATACCTTATCAATCGGCAAGAAGAATTGGTGGTGATGGACGTGTATGGCTAAACGCGAACGAATTGGAAAGCTCGCTGTTTCAAGGAGAAGCCAGCCATAATCGTTACCCAGACTTTTTACCACAAGATATTGCCAAGGCTTACCAAGCGTATTGCGGAACTGACGCTGCAACTGTTGCTGTTCGTGGCGCTGATGAAGCGATTGACTTACTGATCAGAACATTCTGTAAGCCCGCGAGTGACAATATCCTGATTTGTTCACCAACGTATGCCATGTATGAGTTTTGCGCTGATGCATTAGCGATTGAAACGCTCGACTCTCCTTTGCAGGAAGATTTCAGCTTAGATGTTGCTGACATTCTGAATAAAGCTGAGTTGGTCAATATCGTTTTCCTTTGTTCACCAAACAATCCAACGGGTAATGTGATTCCCAGATCGGATTTGATTCAGGTACTGGAAGGGACTATCGGGAAATCTCTAGTGGTGGTTGATGAAGCGTATATCGAATTTGAACCACAAACGTCAGCCGTTAGCCTTATTGAGCGTTATCCGCACTTGGTTGTGATTCGCACTTTATCTAAGGCGTTTGGACTTGCTGCGGTGCGCTGTGGTTTTATCTTAGTGAGTCAAAATGTGATGCAGTATGTCGCTAAATTAATTCCACCGTATCCAATGCCAGATTGCTCATCGCAAATCGTGCTAGACGCTTTGTCTGATGAACGAGTCTCAGTGATGCAAGGTGCTACACAAAAGCTGGTCGAACTACGCAACTGGTTTGCTTGTGAGTTAACGCAGTTTGATTTCATCGAGTCTGTTTACCCTTCATCGACGAACTTTATTTTGCTGCGTCAAAAACCTAGGCATCAAGTGTTCAGTGTATTGGCGAAGGATGGCATTGTGACAAGGAATCAAAACCATGAACCTGCTTTGCGTAACTGTGTTCGAATCAGTATTGGTAGCCAAGAGAGCATGCTAGAAGTGATAACGTCACTAACACGCTACCAAACCGAATTAGAAAAGAATCAACAAGGCAGACAAATTCAACAATCTCAACATAAAGAAACTCAATCTCAACTCGATAAAGATCATATCTAGGATGGCAATGATGAAAAAGATAATACTAGGACTCGCTTGTGCGGCTGCTTTACTTGGTACAACGGTACAGGCGAAAGAAATCCGTTTGGCGTCAGACTTTACGTATCCGCCATTCAACTATAAAAACAGTGACGGTGTGCCTGTTGGGTTTGATATTGAGATAGCTGATGCCTTGTGTGAGCAAGCCAAACTCGATTGTACTTGGGTTTCACAAAGTTGGGACTCGCTAATTCCAAGTTTGTTGGCGAGAAAGTCAGATGTGATTATGGCTTCAATGCGTATTACCGAAGAGCGTAAGCGTAAGATCTTGTTTACTGATAAGTACTACCAAACTCCAGCCGTGTTTGTTGCTGCTAAAAGCGCGGAATTCAGCGTCGATGAGGCCGGCTTAGCGGGCAAAACCATCGGTGTACAACAAGGCACGATCCACGATCGCTACGTAACAGATAAGTTTGGTGATGTGGCAAACATTAAACGTTATACCGGGCAAGATGAAGTGTATCTGGATCTGCAAAATGGCCGTCTAGATCTCACCTTCGGCAACTCAGATCAACTGTCATTGGCTTTCTTAGACAAGAAAGAAGGTGAGGGTTTTGAATTTAAAGGCAAAGCAGTAACTGACAAAGCCTACATTGGTGAAGGTACGGCTTTAGCACTAAGAAAACAGGATTCAAAACTGGCGAAACAATTCAATGCCGCGATTGAAGAGATCAGAGCAAACGGTACTTACGACAAGATTGCTTCTAAGTACTTCACGTTTGATATCTATGGCGCTGATTTGTAATTCGCGTAACGCTTAAAACTAGAACACCAAAAACAAAAAATCCGAGGGCTGTGAGGCTCTCGGATTTTTTAGTTTAAGCTGGTGGTATCAATTCAATCACCACCAACTTAGCGTTTATTGATTACGCTTGCTGTTTTTGTAGCTCAGCTTCTTTCGCTTCGTCTTTGATTAGAGAATCAACGATTACTGCACATGCTGCATCACCAGTGATGTTCAGAGCAGTACGGATCATATCGAAGATACGGTCTAGAGCGAACAACAGAGGTAGACCTTCGATAGGGATACCAGCCGCTAGAAGAACCGCAACCACTAGGAAAGAAGGGCCTGGAACACCCGCTTGACCAACTGCGCCAAGCGTAGACGTTACGATGATAGCAACGTAGGCACCCATAGACAGGTCTATGTTGAACAGTTGTGCAAAGAAGATAGCAACTAAGCCGTAGTAAATTGCATTACCAGACATGTTGATCGTCGCACCAAGAGGTAGAACGAATGAAGCCGTAGAGTTACGAACGCCAAGTTCTTTCTCTACCGTTTCCATTGTTACTGGCAGTGTAGCCATTGAAGAGGCTGTTGATAGTGCAACCGCTTGAGGCTTCTTCATTGCCACTAGGAACTTCTTAGCTGAAGTCTTAGTGAAGATTTGAATCATCAGTGGGTAAGCAACAAAACCGAAGATCAGGATCGCAGCGATGTAAACAACGAACAGTTTGAACACAACCATAAGTGCGCCAAAACCGAATGTACCAACTGCTTCTGCCATTAGGCCGAATACGCCAAGTGGTGCAATGATCATAACCTTGTTGATCATCCAAACCATAGCGTCAACAATCGCGTTTACGCCATTGATGATAGGATCACGTTTTTCTTTCGCTTGTTTAGAAATCGCAATACCGAAGAATAAGCAGAAAACGAGAATTTGCAGAATGTTTGCTTCATTCAATGATTGGAAAACGTTGGTAGGGATCATGCCAGTGATGGTTGCCCAGAACGTTGGAAGTTCGCCTTTCGCAGCGTATTCAGAAGAGAACATGCCTTCTACGCCAGAAACATCGATACCACGACCCGGTTCGAATACTTCACCCATTACTAGCGCTAGCGCTACAGCAAGTGCAGACGTTAGTGCAAAGTAACCCAATGTAGTTACGCCGACTTTACCTGCAGATGAACTGTTGCCTAAACCAGCAGCACCTGAAATCAGTGCAACTGCGACTAGAGGGATAACCAACATCTTGATCAAGTTGATGAAGATAGCACCCAGTGGAGCGAACATAGTTGCGCTGTCACCCATCATCGCACCAACTACAGTACCGACGATCATTGCAATAACGACTTGAACGCCGATGTTGCTTAGTAAACTCTTTTCTTTTAACACTTCCATAACCTCTGTGCTACTAAATATAAAAATCCCAGAACTACTCACCAATGTACGATGTACCATTGGATTAATATTTCGCGACGAGTTTTACACGTATCCTTTACATTTATCAATATGAGCAGAGGTGAAAGTCTCTGAAAAACAGGTGGTCTAATGTCATTTGTTGATTTTGCACAACAATGCAATCGTTTGCCTTGGTTTTTCATAGCGATGTTATTTGTTGAATTTATAAAAGCTTTTTCGCTGGAGGTTTTGTGAATGATTTACAATCGTTGGTGTTGAAAACGTCCCATTAACATTTTGATTTCATTCGCGAGTGTTTTTTGAGCGTTTGTGTTGGGGTAAATCCACAGGTACGTGTTGTGTGAAATTTAGCCTGAACTATGCTTAAGGTATCTATTTATTACCAAGATGTTACCTCTGCGCTTTAAATAAAACGTCTATCTAGCATCTCAGTTGTAAGGAGAGGGGCTATGACTTTTATATTAAAGTACTTGTTTGCGTTTCTTCTGTTGCTCAGCTCAGTGTTTGCTCAGGCCGATGATGTCTGGGTGATTGAGGTGAACGGAGGGATAGGTCCGGCGACCAGTGATTACCTCACTAGAGAAATAGAACAAGCTCACGATGAGCAAGCAAAGCTCATTATTTTGAAAATGAACACGCCTGGCGGGTTAGACTCATCGATGCGTGACATTATTCGATCCATCACCACCTCACCGATTCCAGTCGCTACTTGGGTTGGGCCTGCGGGTTCACGAGCAGCGAGTGCCGGTACCTATATTTTACTTGCCAGCCACGTTGCTTCCATGGCGCCCGGAACCAATTTAGGCGCAGCCACGCCAGTGTCTCTTGGTGGTGGCAAAGCGCCGACTAATCCCTTGTCGCCTCAAGACGATACCAATAAAGACGACAACACTTCTGCGAGTGAACAAGACGCAACGAAACAAGAGAACTCAGATCAGGTAAAAGCCACCACTGCGATGGAAAAGAAAGTCATCAATGATGCAGCGGCTTACATTGTCAGTTTGGCTAAGCTGCACAAACGTAACGAAGAATGGGCAGAAAAAGCGGTAAGAGAAGCGGCGAGTTTGGACTCAGAGAATGCACTTTCGCTTAACGTGATTGATTTTATTGCCAGCGACCTTCAGCAATTGGTTGAACTGAGTAACGGGCGTACCGTCATAATCAACGGTATCAATCAGGAAGTCCAACTTAGTGATGTGGCTTTTGTCGAGCGTGAACAAGACTGGCGCTTTAGTTTGCTTTCGGTGATTACGAATCCAAATGTCGCTTACATCCTCATGCTCATCGGTATCTATGGTTTGTTGCTGGAGTTTTATAACCCAGGGGTCGGCTTACCGGGTGTATTGGGCGGTATCTGTCTGTTATTGGCGATGTACTCGTTACAAATGCTGCCTGTGAGTTACGCGGGCCTTGCTTTGATCTTGTTGGGTATAGCTTTAATGGTTGCGGAAGCCTTTAGTCCGAGCTTTGGCATTTTCGGTTTGGGTGGCGTTGCTGCATTTACATTGGGCTCAATCATGCTGATGGACACTGAAGTACCGGGTTACCAAATCGCATTGCCGTTAATTATCGGAATCAGTTTGTTCTCTGTAGCGTTTATTGTCGTAACAATATCAATGCTAGTCCGAGTCAGAAATAAGCCAGTGACGACTGGGATGGAAGCGGTGGTTGGCGAGACGGGTAAAGTTGTAAGCGGTTTTCCTGGCGCGGGTCGAGTGCTGGTTGAAGGTGAAATCTGGCAAGCCAAATGCGTCAATGAACTGAAAGCAGGACAGAGTATCAGAGTCACCAAGCTCACCGGGCTTTCTTTGGATGTTGAAGCGCTGCCCGATGAGACACCATCGAAGTCTGGTTAGCACGGGCTGTTAGCGCGGAATGCTAGGACAAACTTGATTGAATTATTTATTGCTTAACCATCGTTACCATTAGGGGGCGGTTATGTTTATACACACTATAGGTATTGTTATCGTGCTTGTTATCTTGTTGATAGCTAGTATGTTCAGAGTTCTGCGCGAGTACGAGCGTGCAGTAGTGTTCTTCTTAGGGCGCTTTTACGGTGTGAAAGGGCCAGGGTTAATTATCATCATTCCCTTCATTCAACAAATCGTGCGAGTCGACTTGCGAACCATCGTTTTAGATGTACCAACACAAGATTTGATCACCAGAGATAATGTGTCGGTTAAGGTTAACGCTGTGGTCTATTTCCGAGTGCTTGATCCTAAGATGGCAATCAACAACGTGGAGAACTATCTCGAAGCCACTAGCCAACTCTCACAAACCACGTTGCGGTCTGTTCTAGGTCAGCATGAATTGGATGAGCTGTTGTCTGAGCGAGAAGAGCTCAACAGAGATTTACAATCAATTCTTGATCAGCACACCGATAACTGGGGGATTAAGATTGCCAATGTCGAGATTAAGCATGTTGATCTTGATGACAGTATGGTGCGAGCTCTTGCGAAACAAGCAGAGGCAGAGCGTTCTCGTCGAGCTAAGGTGATACATGCAACAGGTGAGCTAGAGGCATCCACTAAGCTAAGAGAAGCCGCAGAAGTACTGAACAAAGCGCCTAACGCCATTCAGTTACGTTATATGCAGACATTAACCGAGGTCGCGAATGAACGCACCACGACCATCGTATTCCCAATGCCTGTCGACTTAGTGGATAAAATCACTGATCCCATTAAAGCGACACTCAATGAGGCTGCGATTAAGAAGGCGATGAAAGTTGACGATTAGTGAGTTTTTCTGACAACAATAAAAAAGGCACCACATCTGTGGTGCCTTTTAGAATCTACAGTCGTGTTTAGCGAATGCTAAAGATTACTTCTGTGTTGCAGCTTTCATTGGCGTTACAAACTCAGCCAATGCTTTAAGCATTGCTTCTGGCTGTTCAACGTTGTTCTCAATGATTTTTACAACCGCTGAGCCTGAGATAGCACCGGCAGCGCCAGCTACAATCGCTTCTTTCACTTGTTCAGGAGCAGAGATACCGAAACCAAGCAGTGCTGGTGGCGCATCGAACTTGTTCAAACGATCAAGCAGTGCGGTTACTGGCATGTTTGCTTTTGTTTCTGCACCCGTTACGCCAGCACGAGAAAGTAGGTAAGTGTAACCACCACCAAGTTCAGATACTGACTGAAGTGTTTCATCGCTCGCTGTTGGTGGAGCAATAAAGATTGGATGAACGCCAAACTTCTTCGCTGCAGCAACAAACTCATCACTTTCATTGGTTGGTACGTCTGCAATCAGTACCGAGTCGATACCCGCATTTGCACAACGCTCGTAGAAGTTCTCAATACCACGTGCGTAGACCAAGTTCGCGTACATCAGTAGGCCGATTGGTAGCTCTGGGTATTTCGCGCGGATTTGACCAATAAGATCAAAACATACATCAGGCGTTACTTTAGAATCTAACGCACGAATGTTCGCACCTTGGATTGTTGGGCCATCAGCCAGTGGATCAGAGAACGGAATACCAAGTTCAAGCGCATCAGCACCTGCTTCAACCAAAGTTTCCATGATCTTAAGAGACTGTTCAGGGTTAGGATCGCCAACCGTTACGAATGGTACAAATGCACCCTGATTTTTTTCAGCTAAGCGAGTGAATAGTGATTGATAGCGATCCATTATAATGCTCCTTTCTCTTTAAGGATGTCGTGTACAGAGAAAATGTCTTTGTCACCACGGCCAGATAAGTTAACGACTAATAGCTGTTCTTTCTCTGGGTCGTCGTGAGCCATTTTGATTGCATGAGCTAAAGCATGAGATGACTCTAGCGCTGCGATAATACCTTCGTTACGTGCGATAGCTTGGAACGCTTCTAGTGCTTCGTCATCGGTCACGTTGTCGTATTCAGCACGGCCAATTGCGTTTAGGTGGGCGTGTTGAGGACCAACTGATGGGAAATCTAGACCGGCAGACACAGAGTAAGACTCTTCTACTTGACCGTTCTCATCTTGCATTAGTGGTGCTTTCATACCGAAGAAGATACCGGTTTTACCGTGTTTAAGCGGCGCGCCGTGTTGGTCGGTATCAATACCTTTACCAGCAGGTTCTACACCGATTAGGCGTACAGATTCTTCTTCAATGAAATCCGCGAACATACCGATAGCGTTAGAACCACCGCCGACACAAGCAATAACTGCATCAGGAAGGCGACCTTCACGAGCTAGAATTTGGTTCTTCGTTTCTTCACCAATCATGCGCTGGAAATCACGAACAATCGTTGGGAATGGGTGAGGACCCGCTGCAGTACCCAGTAGGTAGTGCGCGTCTTCATAAGTTGCAGACCAGTCACGTAGCGCTTCGTTACATGCATCTTTTAGCGTTGAAGAGCCAGAATGAACAGGGATAACCTCTGCGCCCATTAGCTTCATACGGAACACGTTCGGGCTTTGACGTTCAACGTCTTTCGCACCCATGTAAACACGACACTTAAGACCTAGTAGAGCACACGCTAGAGCGGTTGCAACGCCGTGTTGGCCTGCGCCTGTTTCAGCGATGATTTCTTGCTTACCCATACGTTTAGCAAGCAGTGCTTGGCCAAGTACTTGGTTTGTCTTGTGGGCGCCGCCGTGAAGTAGATCTTCGCGCTTTAGGTACAGTTTGGTCTTTGTACCTTTAGTAAGGTTACGAGCCAGCGTTAGTGCCGTTGGGCGACCTGCGTACTCTTGCAGAAGCGTCATGAATTCGCTGCGGAACTCAGGATCGGCTTGTGCATCGATAAATGCTTGTTCAAGTTGGTCTAGTGCTGGCACTAGGATCTGCGGTACGTATTGACCACCGTATTCACCGAAGTAGGCATCGAGTTTAGCCATTATCTTATTCCTTCAATTCTATTGGCGTGTCTTCACACCAAGTCTTTTAGTCTTGTTTGAGCCTCGCTAAGGCAAAGCTCACAAATATGTTTTTAGTGCTGATTATTGCTTTTAAAAGCCAGACTAGTAATTACGAATCTCTGCAAAAGCGCGTTGCAGTTTGTCTGCGTCTTTTTTACCTGGAGCAGATTCAACACCAGAATTTAGGTCTAACCCTAAGCAGCCCAACTTAGCCGCTTGGTTAGCATTTTCTGGGTTTAGACCACCTGCCAACATGATTGCGCTTTGGTTGTTGATCAGGCTCCAATCGAACGCTTGACCGGTACCGCCAGTTTGAGAGCCCACTTTAGTATCTAGCAGGTGACGAGTCACGTTGCTTTCCAGTAATTCCGGTAACGCGCGCTCAGCATCGCAAGAAACACCATAAGCTTTCCAAATCTCAACATTTTCAGGCAGTGATTGTTTTAGCTCATCAACATAGGCTTGAGACTCATCGCCGTGCAGTTGTACAGCGAACAAACCGAGCTCAGAAACCGTGATAGCCACATCTGCCACGCTGTGGTTTTGGAACACACCGACGTAGTTCAACGGTGCACCGCTCATCGTTAAACGAGCCGCTTCGATATCCACATGACGCTTAGACGCTTCAACGAAAATCAAACCACCGAATACTGCACCTGCTTGATACGCTTTGGCAGCATCGTCAGAGTGAGTTAAACCACACACCTTGTTTTCGCCCAGCGTTACTTTACGAACGGCCAGTTCAAGGTTCTTTTCAGCCATAAGAGAGCTGCCGATTAGGAAGCCATCTGCAAATGTTGAAAGGTCACGCACTTGTTGGTGTGTGTAGATACCAGACTCTGAAATCACGATGGCGTTTGGAGCCAGCTCGCGAATCAGTGGAGCCAACTCTTTGGTACGATTCAAATCCGTCGACAGGTCACGTAGGTTACGGTTGTTAATGCCGATAACCTTAGCGTTTAAAGCCACTGCGCGGTGCAGCTCTTCTTCATTGCTGACTTCTGTAAGCACACCCATGTTCAGTGAATGAGCAACCTCAGCAAGTGCTTGGTACTCTTCGTCATTCAGCACCGATAGCATCAACAAGATCGCATCTGCTGAGTAGTGACGAGCGAGATAAACTTGGTAGGTATCCACCATGAAGTCTTTACACAGGATTGGCTGCTTAGCGATGCTGCGAATCTTAGGTAAAAACTCAAAGTCACCTTGGAAGTACTTTTCGTCGGTCAGTACTGAAATCGCGTTAGCGTGATTGTTGTAAACCGATGCTATGTAGTCCAGGTCGAACTCGTCACGGATCAAACCTTTTGACGGAGAGGCTTTCTTACATTCAGTAATGAAAACCGTTTGTTCGCCGCTCAGGGCATCATAAAAGCTGCGGTCTGTTGCGGTTAACGCTGCTTTAAACTGTTCCAATGGTTGAGTTTGCTTACGCGCTTCAACCCATTGGTATTTGTCACGAACGATTTTTGCTAGTACTTCCGCCATTTCAGCTTCTTTGACTGAAACGTGGGTCGACAGTTTATCGGTAGTCTGTGTCATGTTCTTTGTCTCAATTCGTCGTTCGTTAGGCGTGTGCAGCAAGCTTTTGTACAAGCTCGTAAGCTTTGCCAGAGTTCATCGCGTCAATCGCTTGCTGTGCGTTGGCTTTTAGGTCTTCGTGACCAAACAGACGCATCAGTAGAGCAACGTTGACTGCCACTGCGCCAACTTGTGCGTCAGTGCCTTTACCCGTCAGGATATCGGTTGTGATGGCTTTGTTCTCTTCTGGCTCGCCGCCCTTAATTGCTTCAAGAGAGTGAGTGTTCAAACCAAAGTCAGCCGGTGTCACTGTGTACTCGTGAATCTCGCCATCTTTAATTTCAGCAACGATAGTCTCGCCGTGAATCGCCACTTCATCTAAGCCGCTACCGTGAACAACCGCAGCACGCTTCATGCCCATTTGCAGCATGGTTTCTGCGATAGGGCGAACCAACTCTTTGCTGTAAACACCCATTAGCTCGATGTTAGGGCGAGCTGGGTTAATCAGTGGGCCAAGGATATTGAAGATAGTGCGCGTTTTCATGGTTTGACGAACCGGCATCGCGTGACGTACACCAACGTGATACTGCGGAGCAAATAGGAATGCTACGCCAAGTTCATCAACAGCTGTACGCGTGTCTTCCGCGGTCATCGCTAGGTTGATGCCAAACGAATCCAGTAGGTCAGAAGAACCTGATTTGCTCGATACACTGCGGTTACCATGTTTCGCGACTTTTAAACCACATGCTGCAGCAACGAATGCTGAAGTCGTCGAAATATTAATGGTGTTATGACCGTCGCCACCTGTACCTACAATGTCTGCAAAATCGTAATCAGGACGTGGGAACGGGTTCGCATTGGCAAGCAGTGCTTTCGCCGCACCTGCGATCTCATCGGGCGTCTCGCCTTTGATCTTAAGTGCAGTCAGTGCAGAAGCCATCAGGATTGGGTCTAGTTCGCCCTTGATGATGACATCAAATAATTGTTGGCTTTCTTCTTGAGTAAGAGACTGCTGTTCGTAAAGCTTATTAATCTGTTCCATGATCGTTTCCTATTTTTCTGTCTTCTCAAGGGTAGAGCTTTTCTCAAGAGCCCATTCGATAGCGTTTGCTAGAAGCGTTGCACCGTAGGTCGTCATAATTGATTCAGGGTGGAATTGGAATCCACACACCTTGTCTTGTTCTTGAACCACAGACATTACCAAATCATCGACTTCAGCGGTCACTGTTAGGCTATTGGATACATGTGTTGCCACTAAAGAGTGGTAGCGAGCAATAGCCAGTGGAGAGGGTAAGCCTTGGTAAGTCGCATGGTTCTGGTGTTCCATCATCGACACCTTACCATGAATGATTTCGCCAGCGCCTGCAACGGTGCCGCCGTAGGCTTCAACAATCGCTTGGTGGCCTAAGCAAATACCAATCATTGGTACTTTACCTTTTAGCAGCTGAATCAGCTCTGGCATGCAGCCCGCATCAGCTGGAGCGCCGGGGCCTGGTGAAAGCAGTGCAACCGGGTTGTCTAGTTCGTTGATCGCCGCTTCAACAACCTTTGCCGGAATGTTGTTACGGTAAATCTTTACGTTGTGACCTAATGAACGAAACTGGTCTACCAGGTTGTAAGTGAACGAGTCGAAGTTATCGATGAATACAATATCAGCCATGATTACGACTCCTTCTTGTTAGAAATGGTTTTAGTATGTGCAGCTTGAATCGCTGAGATGACTGCTTGTGCTTTGCCGCGAGTTTCATCGGCTTCTGCTTGTGGGTCTGAGTCGAACACCACACCAGCGCCAGCTTGTACTTGTGCCACGCCATCTTCAACGTAAGCAGAGCGAATTACGATACAAGTATCCAGAGTTCCTTCACCGGTTAGATAACCGACTGCACCGCCATAGCTACCACGACGTGTTTTTTCTACGTCACGAATAAGCTGCATTGCGCGGATTTTTGGTGCGCCCGTTAGGGTGCCCATGTTCATACAAGCTTGGTAAGCGTGCAGTGCGTCTAAGTCTTCACGTAGTTGACCAACCACACGAGAAACTAAGTGCATCACATGGCTGTAGCGATCAACCTTCAGCAAGTCTGCCACGTGGCGTGTGCCTGCTTCTGCAATACGTGCAACATCGTTACGCGCTAGGTCTACTAGCATCATGTGCTCGGCGTTTTCTTTCTTGTCGGTACGCAATTCGAGTTCGATACGGCTGTCTAGGTCGAAATCGATTTGGCCATTTGGGCGCTTACCACGACGGCGAGTACCAGCAATTGGGTAGATCTCGATTTGGTTGGTTTCGGTCTCGTACTTAAGCGCACTTTCTGGAGATGCACCAAACAGAGTAAATAGCTCGTCTTGCATGTAGAACATGTAAGGGCTTGGGTTACTTTGTTTCAGTTCTTTATAAGCTGCCAATGGAGCAGGGCAAGGTAGAGTAAAGCGGCGTGAAGGTACCACTTGGAACACATCGCCTTTAACTACGTATTCTTTTAAATCACGAACCGTTTGGCAGAAGTCTTCATCTGAAACGCTTGGTACCGCTTCAACATTGTCTAGCGGCGTTACTTCTGTGATGGCTTTTAGTGACTGACACTGAGTTTGAATATCGGCTAAGCGCTCAGTTAATTGCGCTTTGATGCTTTCATTTTGAGCGAACAAGCTCGCATGAAGTAGGCCTTCGTTCTCTTGGTGGTCGAAACGCAACAGTGTTTCCGCAACGTAGAATACAAAGTCAGGACAATTGTTGGTTGCTTCAGCATCTCCGAGTGGTTCAAAGTTTGCCACGATGTCGTAAGCGAATAAGCCCGCCATGAATAACGCGTGTTTATTATCCGCGTCTTGCTCAAAGCTGTGCTGAACTAAACGCAGTGCGTCGAATGAAGAGGCTTCTCTTAAACGTGAGTCTTCATCTAATTCATTGCTTGGCTCGACAAAAGTCAGCGTCAAAACGTTATCAGTCAGGTCAGATTTAATTTCTGCTTTAACGTTTTGAGTAAGGTGTTCAATTAGCGCTTGACCGTTTTCAGTCAATGCTTGAAAGGTTACTTCATGTCCGCGACATACGATGCGAACAGCAGAGTCGATAAGGAGTAGGCTTGTCAGGTTCTGTTTAGATTCAATCTCAGCCGATTCCAACAGCAAACTGTCTGTTTTGTTTTCACACAGAGTATGGAAAACGCTGGTTGGATCTTGCGAGTAAGGAACTGATGAATTGATGACCTCAATGGTTCCCAGCTTTTTGATTTCAATGGCCTTGTTCACAAGACCTCCTTTATGATTCTTTAAATTTCCTGCCGTACATAGTCGCATAAAGATACCTTTCACCCAATCTAGAATATGGTCAATTCGATGATTTGTTAGTCAGTTGAATGTGAGATGTTCGACAAATTAAAAAGCCCGCTATGAAAGCGGGCTTAGTGATAACTTTTTTATAAACAAACTGTTTAACTAGAAGTACACGTTAGCCCACCAAGAACTTGTCCAAGTGCGCCACCAATTAAGCTCTGAACTTGCTTCTACTGAAGAAAGTTCTAAAACTTTATCTTTATGGTTTTGGTTAAATTCTTGTAACATGGTGAACCTATCAAATGTGATACTTCGTATTTGTGTACTAGTTAACTAGTTTTCCACTTGCGGGTCAAGTGTGTTGACACAAATATAACGATAAAAATTGAAAACAATGAAAAAGAATATATGAGAATTGATCTACATAGTCATACAACAGCCTCAGATGGCCGACTTACTCCACCTGAGCTAATTGACCGAGCGCTTGGCTTTAACATCGAAGCGCTAGCGATTACAGATCATGATACGACTGATGGGCTTGCTGAAGCACGCAGCTATATTGCTGATAACAACCTTCCGATTCAGTTGATCAACGGCATTGAGATTTCGACTGTTTGGCAAAACAAAGATATCCATATTGTTGGGTTAAACGTTGATCCTGAGTCACCAGAACTCAAAGCGCTCATTGAACAACAGAAGCAACACCGTATTGGACGCGCAGAGATGATTGCTCAACGTCTTGAGAAAGCGACTCGTGAAGGGGTGCTAGAAGAAGTTAAATTGATTGCGGGTGATGCGCCTATTACTCGCGCTCACTTTGCTAAGTGGTTAGTCGACAACGGCTACGCAAAAACCATGCAGCAGGTGTTTAAAAAGTTTCTTACTCGCAATAACCCAGGTTATGTGCCGCCAACTTGGTGTTCAATGAGTGATGCTGTCACGGCTATTCATGCCGCTGGTGGTCAAGCTGTACTTGCTCACCCGGGGCGATATGGCCTTACAGCCAAGTGGGTTAAGCGCCTGCTAGCTGCATTTGTTGAAGCGAAAGGGGATGCGATGGAAGTCGCTCAACCTCAGCAAGCGCAACAAGAAAGACGCACACTCGCGGATTATGCTATACAATACAAACTATTAGCCTCCCAAGGCAGTGATTTCCATTACCCATCTCCGTGGATGGAACTTGGACGTAATCTCTGGCTACCTTCTGGGGTCGAAGAAGTATGGAAAGATTGGGAGTTTCAAACGGTTTCACCATCTGAATAGTCTTTAGGTGAACCAGCTCCTTCTGATGATAGAGTCGAGAGATTCGATAACGAGGATCAATAATGAGCCAGTTTTTTTATGTACACCCAGATAACCCACAAGCACGCTTAATTACTCAAGCGGTTGCGATTATTCGCAATGGCGGCGTAGTGGTTTATCCAACAGATTCCGGTTATGCGCTGGGCTGTCAGCTTGAAAACAAACAAGCACTTGAACGTATCTGTAAAATTCGTCGTATCGATGACAAGCACAACTTCACGTTGTTATGCCGTGATCTTTCTGAATTATCACTGTATGCACGCGTCGATAACGTGGCTTTCCGTCTACTGAAAGCACACACGCCAGGTGCTTACACGTTTATCTTTAAAGCAACCAAAGAAGTGCCAAAGCGTTTGATGAACGCCAAGCGTAAAACGATTGGTATTCGTGTCCCAGACAACAAGATTGCACTCGACCTGTTGGAAGCGATGGGCGAACCACTGATGTCGACGTCTCTGATTCTTCCGGGTAACGAGACGACTGAGTCGGATCCAGAAGAAATTCGTGACAGCCTAGAGCATGCAGTTGACGTCATTTTGAATGGCGGTTACTTAGGTGAGCAACCGACGACGGTTATTGACTTCAGTGACGATGATGCCGTAGTTCTGCGTCGTGGTGCGGGCGATCCTGCGCCGTTTGAATAATCGCTTTACTGATTAACAGTCTGTAACGATACAGCAAACCTGCCACAGTAAATAACAAGTGCTTTTTGGCAGGTTATTTGCGATAATACGCGACCGCGATTTGGTCGCGAAAAATTCATTCGACGTCTGTGAAGACGACAATTAGGTAGAAAAGAGTAAATGAGCGAAAAATTACAGAAGGTTTTAGCGCGAGCTGGTCACGGTTCTCGTCGTGAACTAGAAGGTTTAATCAAATCTGGTCGTGTAAGTGTTAACGGTCAAGTTGCGAAACTGGGTGAGCGTCTTGAAGACGAGAACTCAGTGATCCGTATCGATGGCCATACTGTTTCAGGCAAGGCTTCTGAAGAAGTGGTTTGTCGTGTACTTGCTTACTACAAACCTGAAGGTGAGCTTTGTACTCGTCACGATCCTGAAGGCCGCCGCACTGTTTTCGATCGTCTACCTAAGATCCGTGGTTCTCGTTGGATTTCAGTTGGTCGTCTTGATGCAAACACATCGGGTCTTTTGCTTTTCACTACTGATGGTGAGCTTGCAAACCGTCTAATGCACCCAAGCCGTCAGGTTGAGCGTGAGTACCTAGTACGTGTATTCGGTGAAGTGACTGAGCAAAAAGTTAAAAACGTTACTCGTGGCGTACAACTAGAAGACGGCATGGCTCGTTTTGAAGATGTGGTTTACGCTGGTGGTGAAGGTATGAACCATACTTTCTACGTAGCGATTAACGAAGGTCGTAACCGTGAGGTTCGTCGTCTTTGGGAATCTCAAGAAACAACAGTAAGCCGCCTGAAACGTGTACGTTACGGTGATATCTACCTTGATAAGAAACTGCCTCGTGGTGGTTGGAAAGAGCTAGATCTTCAAGAAGTTAACTACTTGCGTGAACTTGTTGAGCTTAAGCCAGAGAAAGAGACTTTGTTGGATCTTGATCCTTCAAACACTTCTCGTAAGCGTGAGCGTTCTCGTAGCCAAAAAATTCGTCGTGCTGTTAAGCGTCACGAAGAGCGTGCTAACGCACCAAAAGGCCGCAGTAACCAAACTAAACGCAAGAAGCCTGCAACTCGCGGTACAACAACACCTGATTCAGGTCGTAGCGCTCCAGCTGCAAACAAAGGCAAACCTCAGGCTAACAAAAGTAAGCCTAAACTGAACAACGGTCGTCCGGCTAAACCAGCTAAGCCAAGAACACGTCAGTAATTACGTAAGTTCTTACGCGTAAGCTTCATTAGCTGAAAGCACTGAATACTAAAAAACCTGCTCATTGAGCAGGTTTTTTTACGTCTGAAGCAATAGAAGATGAGGGATGTGAGTAATTGAGTGGCGAAAACATACTGCTATAATCGACAGTAAGTGTGCTCTTCGCATCTCTTATCTCGTTTACGCGCATCTACATATTTTTTCGAATCTCTTATTTATGATTCGAGAAGTTATCGCCTTTCGCCAGTCGGTCGTAAAGCACAACATTCACTGATGCTGCTAGATTCATACAGCCGTTGGTCGGAACGTAAATCGTCTCACGACAGAAGTCTGTGATCTCTTTCTTTAGCGTACCGTCTTCAGGGCCAAAAATGTAAAACGCGCGTGGTGGGTGCTTGTAATCAGGCAGCGGCTTAGCACCTTCAATCAGATCAACAGCTACAGGTACGCAGCCTACTGGAATAATGTCTTTCAGATCTTCAACACCAATTAGAGGCAACGCTAGGTGCTTCTCTTTGGTGTCGGTATGGAATTTTCGCGCGTGGTCGTAGCGTGTGCCCGTGTAAAACACAGAGTTGGCGCCATAGCAGCCAGCCGCTCGCATTACAGAGCCTACGTTTTCCGGCGTCTTTGGGTTAACTAGGCCAATGCAGGCATAGCCTTTTGATTGTGTGTCTGTTTTTGCTTTGGTCATAATCAGTGAATCTAACGTTGATGATGAAAGTAGGTAGTCATGATGAGAAACAGCGTGATAAAAATAGCCGAGCAATGGGCTCGGCTAACTTTTAACTCGCGTACATGAATACTTGTTTACTCATGCAGATGAGTGTCAATAGCGGTACTAGTCGCGCTTCCACAGCATGTGACAGAACTTATGCTCTGGATCACGGCTGATTAGCATGCGAGCAAATACGTCGTCTAGAACGTCATCAGCTTCATTCACAAGACCAATGCGCACTTCAGCGTAGATCTCTTTGTCGACTTCAAAGCCAACATGTTCAACCCAATCATCGCCAGTTTCAACAAGCTCTGCTGCGCCACGATCTTCAAACTGAGCTGTGAAAAGAATCACGTCTGCAGGTTCTAGGTTGTCAGGTGCCATCTCTAGGAAGATGTCGTATGCAGTGTCAATTGCGTCGTCATAAGACATTAGGTCGTTAGCTTTGGTCATAATAAGTATCTTAGCTTGCGCGGTTCATGTATTTACGTTCAGCAGTGTTTACTACTACTTTGTCGCCAGTCGCGATGTATTCAGGTACTTGAATAGTAAGACCTGTAGAAAGACGAGCAGGCTTAGTACGAGCAGACGCTGATGCACCTTTGATTGAAGGATCAGTCTCTTCGATAACTAGCTCAACAGATGTTGGAAGCTCAAGCGTTGCAGCGTTGCCATCGATAAGAATCGCGTACATGCCTTGAGTTTCTTCGTTGATGAACAGCAGTTCGTCTTCGATTGTTTCACCGTTGAAGATGAATTGTGTGTAATCTTCGTTGTCCATGAAGATGTACTCGTTGCCATCAACGTAAGAGAACATTACTGCACGCTTAGTTACGTCAATAGTTTCAACAATTTCGTCAGCCTTGTGGCGAACTTCAGTTTTAACGCCAGTTGCTACATCGTTACCACGGAAGCGGTAAATCTTTTGGCCGCCACGGCCGCCTGGTGTTGTTACTTCGATATCTTTAACGATCACTGTTTTGCTTTCTACTGTGATAGCAAAACCTTTTTTAATTTCACTTGCTCTAGGCATTTTGTGTTTGTCCTTAGTGGGTCTATCCGCTGATTATATCTCGGAGATGCTATAAATAGGAATAGCTTGAATCATAAAGTCACCTAGGCGATCATAGAGTTACTGTTAAATCATGATTTTATTTACCGAAACGACCTATGCAGCTACCTGTTATTGACCCAACACAGCCTTTTCAACCTGAATTCCAACCTGTGGTTAACGATCTGATTACCTTCTTAAAAGGTGGATTAGGTTCTAATCTACACAGTGTCTATATTTATGGCAGTGTTGCTCGCAAGCAAGCCGTCGTCGGTCGCTCAAATCTTGATGTGGTTGTGGTGACACACCGCCCGTTTCCTGATCAGCGAACCACGCTGTTGAATACCATTAAATGGCGCTTCCAAAAAAGCTTCCCACAGGTGACTCAAGTGGCGATTAAAACCACCTTGGTGAGCGAGATAGTCGATTTCGACAACATCTTCACCTGGGGCTTTATGCTTAAGCATTTGGCCGTGTGTGTGCATGGTGAAGACTTGTCAGATTGCTATGGTGATTTTGAGACGAGTTGGGAAATTGCCAAGCATTGGAATATGGATGCGGAAAACTGGTTAGCGGTGTATCGCAACAAGATTGCCCGAGCTACAACGCCAGAGCAACAAGTGGCCGCGCAAGTGATCATTGCCAAGAAGCTGCTAAGAGCAAGCTACTCCTTGGTCATGTATCGCGATAAGTATTGGTTCGATGATCCTGTAGAATGTGGTCAACAGTTCTTGAAGTATCACCCAGATAGAGAAGTCGAAATTCAAAGGTTGGGTATTTTACTCTCAGGTAGACCGATCCCGAAACGTTCGGTGATTGGTATTCTTGATGGCTTTGGTGAGTGGTTAGTTAAGCAATATCAGAAAACCGAGTTTAGAATCGGATAGAGTTTCTTAATCTATCGATATAAAAAAGCAGAGCGAATTGAACATTCCTCTGCTTTTTTGTTTTGATGAAACCTCGACAATAATCTTAGAATAAACCTAATTGCTGTCCACTGACTCTCTCAAAATCTAACCCGATGAAGGGTAAGATAGCTTCAGCGACGGGTTTAATCTGTTTGTCGATGTAATGCTGATAATCAATACCACTCTTTAAATACTCTTTAGGCTCAGGGCCGCTCAGAGTAATCAAATATTCAATACGTCCTTTGTTTTGGTATTGAAGAGGGCGCCCTAACTGAGCATTGATTTCATCGGCCATACGAGCTGCACGAACCTGCGGCGGAATGTTCTTTTGGTATTCATGTAGCTTACGACGCAGACGCTTCTGGTAAACCAGTAAATCGTCATGTTTACCCGCTGAAGTCTCATCTACAAACTGTCTGACATAGTCGGTAGGGTCTTGGTCATGAAATACCATCTCATACAGGGTTTGTTGAAACTGCTGTGCTAGAGGTGTCCAATCGGTTCGAGCACTTTCAAGGCCTTTAAAGATGATCTTCTCTTTGTCGCCTTGAGTGATTAGGCCTGCATAACGTTTCTTTGAGCCGGTTTCTGAACCTCTAATGGTCGGCATTAGAAACTTGCGATAGTGAGTTTCGTATTCCAGTTCAAGTATTGAGGTTAAGTTGTGGGTCTCTTTTAAGTGATTCGTCCACCAATCGTTGATGTAAGCGACCAGTTCATTCCCTATCTCGTCTGCTTTTTGCTGGTCATAACTGCCGTTCAGAGACACGAAGGTTGAGTCGGTATCGCCGTAAATTACTTGATAGCCTTTGTCTTCGATCAGAACCTTAGTTTGCTTCATGATCTCATGTCCACGCATGGTAATCGAAGACGCTAACCGGGTATCGAAGAAACGACAACCGGACGAACCTAACACACCATAGAATGAGTTCATGATGATCTTAATCGCCTGAGAGAACGCTTTCTCGTTGTTCTTCTTTGCCACATCACGTGCAGCCCATAGGTTTTCGATCATCTCTGGCAGAAAGTGCTTTGAACGGTGGAATTGACCGCCTCTAAAACCCTCGACCGCTTGGTTTTCTTCAGGGCCTAGTTCCAGCTTCAATCCTTCGATTAACCCCATAGGGTCAATCAGGAACGAGCGGATGATTGATGGGTATAGGCTCTTGAAGTCGAGCACCAATACAGAGTCGTACAGGTTGGGAATTGAATCCATCACATAACCACCGGGGCTAGCAATCCAGTTCTCAGGCTCTAAGTTAGGTGCGACATAACCCGCTCTGTGTATCTGTGGTAGGTACAAATTAGTAAAAGCAGCAACAGAACCGCCAACACGATCAAGCTCGACACCAGTCAGTCGCGAACGCTCAATCGCAAAATCGAGTAGGTGGGTATGTTCGAAGATTCGGTTTACCAACACACAGTCTTGAAGGTTGTACTTAGCGAGTGAAGGCTTATCGAACTTAAACATCCGGTTAATCTCATCCATGCGGTCATGAACGTTGTGGATGTCTTTGCCTTCACCAAGTAACTCTTGCGATACCGACTCTAGTGACCAAGACCGGAAGTGGTAGGTTGCCGTTTTAAGCATATCGATACCATCCAAGACAACGCGCCCTGGGATAGTGATAAACCCCTGCTGATTCTGTGCAGAGCTACGGAAAAAGCTTGGTTGATTGTCTCTACCGATATTTAGCTTTACTTCGTTCCATTCTGAACGTTTGTGCAGCAGCCTAAAGTCGAAGTCGATAACATTCCAACCAATGATGATGTCAGGGTCAAATTCAGAGAACCACATAATCATGGCTTCAAGAAGAGCTTTTTCGTTGGCAACCCATTGGATGTTGGTGCCGGCTTCTTGAGGGGCGCCGACCATGATCACTCGGCTATCCATCGGGCTGTCTAGACCAATCGAATAAAGCACGCCTTTTTCTGAACATTCAATATCAAGCGAGACGACAGATAGATTGGGTAAGTAGTCGCCCGCTCGGCATTTCGTATTTGAGACTCTGCGATGCTGGTTCTTTTGTACCGCGGTACCCGTGAACTCAATACTTCCTTTGATAAAGCGTTCCATCAAGAATCGGTCAGCGAGTCGAATATCGCTTTCAAAGGTTTGGATTTCTTCGTTATGGAAGGCTTGAGCTAAACCAAAGCTACTTCTCGACAGCGAGGTGTAACACGCGGCGAGAGGTGTTTGCTCGAATGTGGCTAGTTCTAGAGGCTTAAATTGGCAATCAATCGACTCTTTGGCTGCGATTGTCTGACATGCTTCTAAATCAGATTGAGCGACAAAAAATACAGGTTTTTCATTTGGAATGGTCAGCAAAGTAGGGCCTTGAGGGGTGCTCAGCCACAAGTCGATTTGCGTGCGCCCTGAAAAATCTCTCGCTTGTCTTGTAAGTACAAAGCCTTGCTGAATATCCAATGTAGTGACCTATTGAAATTGGGAATCGAATACTACCACCTAGCGACCCTCAGCGCACAACAGGCAGCAAAAATACTAACTAAATTCTAGTTAACAGAGGCAAATAACGGGACTCTATAAGCAAATAAGTGAAATTGTCGCGAATGGTTATTCAATGGTATTGAAAATATCTTTATCTTGTGTAATTTTATTGGGTGTTGTTTTAACTGGTTGATTTTTAGAAAAAGCTTGTTGTTTTAGTTAGCTTATTTGTTAATAAGTACTTGCTAAAGTTCGTGTTTCAGCACATATTCAACAGAGCTTTTTTTTAGTAATTAAGTTAAGATGTACTCAATGCTGCGATCCACTGTTCCTTTGTTCAATTGTTTCAAACAGATGAAACGACACAGTGGTTGCAGAGCCAATTAATAGTGTGGAGATACAAGTTTGATAAATGTTTTCCTTGTAGATGATCACGAGCTGGTTCGCACAGGGATACGACGTATTATTGAAGACGTCCGTGGAATGAACGTAGCAGGGGAAGCTGAAAGCGGTGAAGATGCTGCAAAATGGTGTCGTACTAACAATACTGACGTTATTTTGATGGATATGAATATGCCTGGTATTGGTGGCTTAGAGGCAACCAAGAAAATCTTGCGTTTCAACCCTGATGTTAAAATCATCGTTTTAACTGTTCATACGGAAAATCCGTTTCCAACTAAAGTGATGCAAGCTGGAGCTGCTGGTTACCTTACTAAAGGGGCAGGTCCGGATGAAATGGTAAATGCAATTCGAGTGGTTAATAGTGGCCAACGATACATTTCACCAGAAATTGCGCAGCAGATGGCTTTGAGCCAATTCTCTCCTGCGTCTGAAAATCCATTCGCAGACTTATCTGAACGTGAACTTCAAATCATGATGATGATTACCAAAGGTCAGAAAGTGACGGATATTTCAGAACAACTCAATCTAAGTCCTAAAACAGTCAACAGTTACCGCTACCGTTTGTTCAGCAAGCTGGATATCAGTGGCGATGTAGAGTTGACGCATTTAGCGATTAGACATGGAATGTTAGACACTGAGACCCTTTAACACTGAGATCGTATAGTGACCAACTTGTTTGACTCAGTCTCATTCCTCAAGACAGTAACAGAGCAGCCCGGCGTTTATCGAATGTATAACGCCGAGGCTGTCGTTATCTACGTCGGTAAAGCTAAGAACCTCAAAAAACGCCTTTCTAGTTATTTTCGTAAAAAAGTCGACAGTGAAAAAACACGCGCTCTCGTCAGCAATATTGACAAGATCGATGTCACTGTAACGCACACGGAAACCGAAGCTCTTATTCTTGAGCATAACTACATCAAGCAGTACCTACCGAAATACAACGTACTTCTGCGAGATGATAAGTCGTATCCCTATATTTTTATTAGCGGTCACAAGCATCCTCGTTTGTCGATGCACCGTGGTGCTAAAAAGAAAAAGGGTGAATATTTTGGTCCTTATCCTGATTCCGGCGCTGTGCGTGAGACGCTGCACCTAATACAAAAAATCTTTCCTGCCCGCCAGTGTGAAGATACGGTTTATGCCAACAGAACACGTCCATGTTTGATGTATCAGATTGGCCGTTGTGCTGCGCCATGTGTCAGCTCGATTATCTCTGACGAAGAGTACAGCGAGCTTATCGACTATGTTCGTCTGTTCCTGCAAGGAAAGGATAAATTAGTCCTTGAGACGCTCATCGAAAAGATGGACACAGCAAGCCGAGAGCTTCGCTTTGAGCAAGCTGCCGCTTTCCGTGATCAAATCCAAGCGATTCGACGCGTGCAAGAACAACAGTATGTATCTGACGATTCAATGGAAGATATGGACGTGTTGGGCTTTGCTCAAGAGAATGGCGTAGCGTGTATTCATATCTTGATGATTCGCCAAGGCAAGGTTTTAGGCAGTAGAAGCCATTTCCCTAAAATTCCAAACAATACGGTGCGAGAAGAGGTCTTTTCGAGTTTTCTAAGCCAATACTATCTTGCGCATAATGAAGCGAGAACCATCCCAACTCGTCTGATTCTCAATGCCGATTTGATGGAAGATGTGACACCGATTCAAGAAGCTTTGTGTGAAGTTGCGGGTCGTAAGATCCACTTCAATACCAACCCTTCAGGGACTCGAGGTCGTTACCTTAAGTTGTCGAACACCAATGCATTGACGGCTATTACTACCAAGATTAATCACAAGATGACGATTAATCAGCGCTTCAAAGAGCTTCAAGAAGTGCTGTCGATGGATGCTATCAAGCGAATGGAATGTTTCGATATCAGTCATACCATGGGTGAAAGTACGATAGCTTCTTGTGTGGTATTTAATCAAGAAGGCCCGGTTAAACCGGAGTACCGTCGTTACAACATCACCGGCATTACCGGTGGTGATGACTACGCTGCGATGGCTCAGGCGCTTGAGAGGCGTTATTCGAAGCAACTCGATGTCGACAAGATCCCAGACATTATCTTTATCGATGGTGGCAAAGGTCAACTAAACCGCGCTCATGAGATCATTTCTCAATATTGGGGGGATTGGCCGTTTAGACCAAGAATGATGGGTATTGCGAAAGGCGTGACTCGTAAACCTGGTTTAGAGACTCTAGTGACCCTAGAAGGGGAAGAGTTCAATTTACCCAGTGATGCACCAGCACTACACCTTATCCAGCACATCCGTGATGAAAGCCATAATCATGCGATTGCAGGGCATAGAGCGAAACGTGGCAAAACACGTAGAACCAGTGCTTTGGAAGGAATTGAAGGGGTAGGGCCTAAGCGTCGTCAAGCTTTGCTGAAATATATGGGCGGCTTACAAGAACTTAAGCGTGCAACTGTTGAAGAAATAGCCAAAGTGCCGGGCATTAGTCATTCTTTGGCAGAAAACATTTATCAAGCATTGAAACAATAGTAAAAATCCCGCACCATTAAAGCGCAATTAATAAGAGCCCAATAATATGCGTTTGAATATACCTAACATTTTGTCCTTGCTGAGACTATTTTTGATCCCAGTATTCGTTGTCGTTTTTTATCTACCTTATCAATGGGCTCCTTTTGCTGCTGCGATGGTGTTTTGGGTGGCAGGCTTTACTGATTGGCTAGATGGTATGCTGGCTCGCAAGTTAGGGCAAACGTCTCGTTTTGGCGCATTCATTGACCCAGTGGCTGACAAAGTGTTGGTTGCTACGGCACTTATCCTGATTACTGAGCATTACCACTCAATCTGGGTGACGATTCCAGCGGTGACCATGATTGCTCGTGAGATCATCATTTCAGCACTTCGTGAATGGATGGCTGAAATCGGTAAACGTGCAAGTGTTGCGGTATCTTGGGTTGGTAAAGTCAAAACCGTTTCTCAGATGTTCGCCCTTTGGGTGCTTATCTGGCGCTATGACGACTGGATGGTTTGGGTAGGATACATTGCACTCTATGTCGCAACCGTTCTTACTTACTGGTCAATGGCGCAATACTTGATGGCCGCTAAAGACGATTTGTTAGACGAAAAACATCATTGATGAAGAAGCGAGCTGAGGCTCGCTTTTTTGATCTTTAACCTAAGGTTAAGCCACCAATAGCGGATATCTAATGTGATATAGATCTCCTTTGAATAACCCGCTCACAGTGTGTTTTGAACATAAAGTCAGCTATTTGGCCTGTTTCGTATGAAATCTATTCAAACGAATTAAAAATACAAAAATAATATTGACTCAATCGTCTGAATCCGTAGAATGCATCCCGTACCCAAGAGGATGGCAATAAGCGATTCGCTTGGAGTTACTAAGGCGCCTTGGCAGAGTGGCTATGCAGCGGATTGCAAATCCGTGGACCTCGGTTCGACTCCGGGAGGCGCCTCCATTCTCTCTTTCTTCTAGAAAGAATATGAATGAAAATGCGATACTAGCTCAGTTGGTAGAGCGCAACCTTGCCAAGGTTGAGGTCATCGGTTCGAACCCGATGTATCGCTCCAAATTTTGTAATGTTGATTGGCGTCAGCATTAAGATGGTGTTTTACTTTTCAGTAATCGGCATCGCAATAAAGAATTGCGTGCCCTGGTGGTGGAATTGGTAGACACAAGGGATTTAAAATCCCTCGGCGTTCGCGCTGTGCCGGTTCAAGTCCGGCCCGGGGCACCATCTATTAAAGTCTTTATCTTGATAAAGCAAATGCGATACTAGCTCAGTTGGTAGAGCGCAACCTTGCCAAGGTTGAGGTCATCGGTTCGAACCCGATGTATCGCTCCAAATTAAAAAGCCCGAACAGAAATGTTCGGGCTTTTTGGTTTCTGGCGTTCAGCGTTTCCATATCTGTACTTTTGTTGTTTGAATCCATACTCAAAATTCACTTCTATTTTTATTTCAAAATTTCGCAATTAAGTTCGTTTAGAACAGTTAGTTTTTAAAAGCGAGATCCCCTATGAACTCGTTCCTCGTACCAGGGAATGATGTAAAGGCGGCACAGCCTCAAGCCATCACTAACACCGCCTATATACCTGTGTCGTCACCCTCGGGCATGAGGAACGAATGAACCGGAGATCTCTTTCTTAAACGATATTGCTGACGATATTTTCAGCAATTGCTTAGCCACCACTGCTATTTATCAGGCTATTATTAAAAACTATTGATCGTTCATTTCACTTTATGTTACTTTCCTGCGCAATCTCGGAATGAACAATGTTCAAGAAGAGCAACGATTGCTTCTGGGGGATACGCGTAGTGACCATTCTTGCTGATTGGGACATTACGTAGGGTAGGTATTGGCTAGTCCTTTAGCTGATAGACGGGATACTTATGGCGCAGTTCGCCATGTTAATGGGAAACCCAACATTGAACACACTAATTACAACATTGCTAATCAGCTCTGCATTTCCAAAGGGATCAGCTCCTCATAGCTGCCCGATCCTGCAAAAATGTCCAATTCTTCAAAACAGTAGCATTACTGAACCTTGAGCTCACGCTAACAATTTATCGCTGTCTTAAGACGGCTTAATTTCGTATTCGTCATTTGACTTATGCGAGCGTACAGCTATATCTCATTTCTAGACAATACGCGTGCTTCACTATGAACTCTCTCCAAATTTAACGAGAGTTGGTGGGTAATTGCGTCTGATGGAGGTGAGTATGAACACATTCAAGGGGACTTTTATGACTACCGCCTTTGAAGTCGATATCAATACTATCGCAAATTCATTTTCAACTATGGTTCCTATCTTAGAGGGAACGTACGACCTAACACCTGACGCTATTTTGCTAGAGCAAGAACAGCATGAGTCGGATGTTCGCTCTTACCCAAGACGCCTGCCTATTGCTATTAAACGAGCATGTGGCGCTTTAGTTGAAGATACTCGTGGCCAACTGTTTCTCGATTGCTTAGCCGGTGCAGGTACACTTTCTTTGGGTTACAACCACCCTGAGATTAACCAAGCACTTAAAGACCAGCTCGATTCTGGATTGCCATACCAAACACTTGATATCACGACTCAAGCAAAAGAGACGTTTATCAAGCGAGTTAAAGCTTTTCTCCCTCAAGATTTTTCAAATAACTCAGTTCTTCAATTCTGTGGCCCATCTGGTGCTGATGCTGTGGAAGCGGCGATCAAGCTCGCTAAGCAAACCACAGGTCGTAACACCATGTTTGCGTTCCGTGGTGCTTACCATGGCATGACTAACGGCACCATGGGTATGATGGGTAACCTAGGTACTAAAGAACGTCGTAGCGGTTTGATGTCTGACGTACATTTCATGCCTTTCCCATACAACCTTCGTTGCCCGTTTGGCATTGGTGGTGAAGCGGGGGCTAACGCGAGCATTCGTTATATCGAACGTATGTTGAACGACGACGAGTCTGGCATCATGAAGCCGGCTGCGATGATCGTTGAGCCTGTGCAAGGAGAGGGCGGTGTGATTCCGGCTCCGGCGTCTTGGCTACAAGGTTTACGACGCATCTGTGATGAACACGGAATCCTACTGATTTTTGATGAAATCCAGTGTGGTGTCGGCAAAACAGGTCATCGATTCGCGTTTGAAGAGTCAGGTGTTAACCCTGATATCTTATGTTTGTCTAAAGCGATTGGCGGTGGACTACCAATGTCGCTGCTTGTATTCGATAAGAGCATCGATACTTGGAAAGCGGGTGAGCACACTGGTACTTTCCGTGGTAACCAATTAGCAATGGTGTCTGGCGCTAAGGCGTTGGAAATCATCGAACGTGATGGGTTGGTTGAGCACGCGAACATCGCAGGCCAATACTTACGTCATGGGCTTGAGAAGATTCAATCTCGCGTTAACTGTATTGCTGAGGTTCGTGGTAAAGGTCTAATGCTTGGCGCTGAGATCAAGCAACCAAATGGCGAGCTTAACAAATTTGGTGAGCCGAAATCAGACGGTGAACTCACCCTCGCGATTCAACGCGCAGCACTAGAGCGCGGTTTGATGGTCGAGAAGGGCGGTCGTGATGGGTCTGTGATTCGTTTCCTTCCACCAATGATTATCTCTTTTGAGCAGATTGACTTTGCATTGCGCGTCATGGAAGAAGCGATCATCGCAGCAGGTGGTGGTTTACAAAAAGACCCAGCTTCAAGCGAACAAGCAAACCAAGAATGGAACAAGCATTTCATCCAGACAGGTTTAGGCGGTAGCGACGAATTCGCTAACGTGATGAACCAAACCACTCAAGCGATGAAAGCGGTTTTTGAGCAAGTTGAAACGCCATACTCAGGTCTAGAACCTAAAGTACTAGAGGCTGCTATCAAAGCTGTCGACCTAGACAACAACCAACACGCTTTGGTTGATGTTGTAGATAGCACTGCAGACCTTGTTGCTGCAAACTCCATATTCGTGCAACACCCAGACTGTATTGCACATCTCCACACTCCTCCTCTTATGGCTTCGGTAGCGGCGGAATCAATCATCGCGGCGTTGAATCAATCAATGGATTCATGGGACCAAGCGTCTGCTGCGACTTATGTTGAGCAGCGTGTGGTGGATTGGATGTGTGACAAGTACCAACTTGGCGACCAAGCGGACGGTGTTTTCACTAGTGGCGGCACGCAAAGTAACCTAATGGGCTTATTGCTAGCGAGAGACTGGATTGCTGATAAACACGATGGTCACTCAATCCAAAAGCTGGGTTTACCAGATTACGCGAGCAAGCTTCGTATCTTGTGCTCAAACAAATCTCACTTCACGGTTCAAAAGTCCGCTTCACTACTTGGTTTAGGCGAGAGCGCGGTGTGCTGCGTTGAAACAAACGCAAACGGAACCATCAAACCGGATTTATTAGACGCAGAAATCAAAGCACTTAAAGCTCAAGGCCTGATTCCTTTTGCTGTAGTCGGTACAGCAGGTACAACCGATCACGGTGCTATCGACGACCTTGATGCGATTGCAGACATCGCAAGCCAACAAGGTCTTTGGTTCCATGTCGACAGTGCTTACGGTGGCGCGCTTATCTTAAGCAGCCATAAAGCTCGTTTACAAGGCATCGAGAAAGCGGACTCTGTAAGTGTCGATTTCCATAAGCTTTTTTATCAAACAATCAGCTGTGGTGCGGTGTTGTTGAAAGACAAAGCGAACTTTAAGTACCTTCTGCATCACGCAGATTACCTAAACCGCGAACACGATGAGCTGCCGAACTTAGTCGATAAGTCTATCGCGACTACCAAGCGTTTTGATGCATTGAAAGTCTTCATGACTATGCAAAGTGTTGGTCCAAAGCAGTTGGG
This sequence comes from Vibrio crassostreae, assembly GCF_024347415.1. Taxonomy (NCBI): domain Bacteria; kingdom Pseudomonadati; phylum Pseudomonadota; class Gammaproteobacteria; order Vibrionales; family Vibrionaceae; genus Vibrio; species Vibrio crassostreae. Next base: position 2,209,383 of record NZ_AP025476.1, on the reverse strand, counting down.
CGATATGTACGACCATCTTCTTGAGCAAACGCTAGAAGTGGCAGACCTGATTCAAAACCAAGCTGACTTAGAGCTACTCGCGGAGCCTTCACTATCAACAGTGTTGTTCCGATCTAAGCCGTCAGCAAACGGCGAGCTAGATTTAGACAAACTGAATCAAACGCTAAGACTGGAAGCGCTGACTCGTGGCGTTGCAGTATTGGGTGAAACGATCGTGGATGGTAAGAGTGCGCTTAAATTCACTATCTTGAATCCGTGCCTAAAGACATCAGATTTCAAATCTCTAATTAACAAAATTCAAACTCTAGCCACTGAGCTAGCAGAACAACAAGGGTAATTAATACTATGGCTATTCTACAAATTGGTGCAGGCGGTGTTGGTTGGGTTGTTGCACACAAAGCAGCACAAAATAACGAAGTACTGGGTGATATCACAATCGCTTCTCGCACAATCGCGAAGTGTGAAAAAATCATCGAATCGATTAAAGGTAAAAACAACCTTAAAGATTCAACTAAAAAACTAGAAGCTCGCGCAGTAAACGCTGACGATGTTGATGCACTTGTTACTCTGATTAACGAAGTGAAACCAGACCTAGTAATCAACGCTGGTCCTCCTTGGGTAAACATGGCGATCATGGAAGCGTGTTACCAAGCAAAAGTATCTTACCTAGATACATCGGTAGCGGTTGACCTATGTTCTGAAGGCCAACAAGTACCACAAGCTTACGATTGGCAGTGGGGTTACCGTGAGAAGTTTGCTGAAGCAGGCATCACAGGTATTCTTGGTGCGGGTTTCGATCCAGGTGTGGTTTCAGTATTTGCAGCGCACGCGGTTAAGCACTTGTTCGATGAAATCGATACGATCGACGTAATGGACGTAAACGCAGGCGATCATGGTAAGAAGTTTGCGACAAACTTTGACCCAGAAACGAACATGCTTGAGATCCAAGGTGATTCTTTCTACTGGGAAAATGAAGAGTGGAAACAAGTACCTTGCCACTCTCGTATGCTTGAGTTTGATTTCCCTAACTGTGGTTCTCACAAAGTTTACTCAATGGCGCACGATGAAGTTCGTTCAATGAAGGAATTCATCCCAGCTAAGCGTATCGAATTCTGGATGGGCTTTGGTGATGCTTACCTGAACTACTTCAACTGCATGCGTGATATCGGTCTTCTGAGCCCAGATCCGCTAACACTGCACGATGGCACTGTTGTTCAACCTCTACATGTTCTTAAAGCTCTATTGCCAGATCCAACGTCTTTGGCTCCGGGTTACACAGGTTTAACGTGTATCGGTACTTGGGTTCAAGGTAAGAAAGATGGCAAAGAGCGCAGCGTATTCATCTACAATAACGCAGACCACGAAGTGGCTTACGAAGACGTAGAACACCAAGCGATCTCTTACACAACCGGTGTTCCAGCAATTACTGCTGCACTTCAGTTCTTCCGTGGTGAATGGGCTGATAAAGGCGTGTTCAACATGGAACAGCTAAACCCAGACCCGTTCCTAGCAACCATGCCTGAAATCGGTCTAGACTGGCACGTTCAAGAGCTAGAACCTGGGCAAGGTCTACCTCTAATCCATACTTTGAAGTAATTCTGGCTCTTTGCCCTCGTTGCGTTGCCCTAGCGACAAGGTCAAAGCTCTGCGAATTCAATTCAAAGTCATACGAATGACGAGAACGTATAACTACAAGCCGATGCATTAGCGTCGGCTTTGTTCGATTATCATGTGCCTTCGTGAACTCGAGGGCCGCAAGGTATTAACATGCAAAACAACGAACTAAAAACGCCTTATTTCATGATCAACGAAGACAAGTTGATTGCGAATCTAGAGAAAGCGAAGCAGCTGAAAGAGATTTCAGGTGTGAAGCTAGTATTGGCACTGAAGTGTTTCTCTACATGGGGTGTGTTTGACATCATCAAGCCTTACCTCGATGGCACGACAAGCTCTGGCCCGTACGAAGTAAAACTTGGTCATGAAACCTTTGGCGGTGAAACGCACGCTTACAGTGTGGGTTACAGCGAAGATGACGTGAGAGAAGTTGCGGATATTTGCGACAAGATGATCTTCAACTCGCAAAGCCAATTCGAAGCTTACCGTCATATTGTTGAAGGTAAAGCCTCGCTGGGTTTACGTCTAAATCCGGGCGTAAGCTACGCAGGACAAGACTTAGCAAACCCTGCGCGTCAATTCTCGCGTTTGGGCGTACAAGCTGACCATATCAAGCCTGAAATCTTTGATGAGATTAATGGCGTGATGTTCCACATGAACTGTGAGAACAAAGACGTCGATGCCTTTATTGGTTTGCTTGATTCAATCTCAGAACAGTTTGGGGATCACCTAGATAAGTTAGATTGGGTGAGCATGGGCGGCGGCGTGTTCTTCACATGGCCGGGCTACGACATCGAGAAACTTGGTCTTGCGCTAAAAGCCTTCTCTGAAAGACACGGCGTGCAGATGTACCTTGAGCCGGGTGAAGCTATCATCACTAAAACGACAGATTTAGTTGTGACAGTGGTTGATATTGTTGAGAACGTGAAGAAAACGGCGATTGTGGATTCAGCTACCGAGGCTCACCGCCTTGACACGCTTATCTACAACGAGCCTGCATCGGTATTGGAAGCGTCTGAAAACGGAAGTCATGACTACGTGATTGGTTCGTGTTCATGTCTGGCGGGCGATCAGTTTTGTGAAACAAGCTTTGACGAGCCGCTGAAAATAGGTCAAAAGCTTCACCTATTGGATAGTGCAGGTTACACCATGGTGAAACTGAACTGGTTCAATGGTCTGAAAATGCCATCAATCTACTGCGAACGCAGCAGTGGTGAAGTTCAGAAGCTAAATGAATTCGGCTATGAAGACTTCAAACGCTCATTATCACAATGGTCGATTAAGTAACTGAACATTGCATTAGAACAAAAGAGCAGCCGATGAGCTGCTCTTTTGTTCTGTACAGTGATAAACCTAATTAAATGTTTTCACTAAGCGAACAAGAGGATGTGGAATATCATCTGGGTCTGTAATGACTTCTAAAGCTTCTTCAAAATCAATAATTAAACCATCATAGTCACTGTTGATTTTATGAGCGTCAGGAGTATTAGTCCAATATGGTTCGTTGGTTGTAGTCGGGAAGTGTGTCAGGTTGATTGCTGGTCTAGTACAGCTATAGTCAACGATTGAACTTAACTCTTTGATATTAGGCAACCTAAAACCAACCTGACCTGCGATAGTGGTCAGATTCGAATCTTCAGTTGCGATAAGTGCATCCTGCCAATTTTGATATTTAATCGCGGTACCATCACATGTGTCATTGGATTGATTGTAGATTTCGCCTAGGTTGCATTTTGACCAAAGCAAATTAGTCGTTACGTCGAGTAATGTCCCATCTTTACGGTCAATAAATTGCCCGTCTTGGTGAGAGGGAGTTTGAGTTTGCACGCAGGTTTGCGCGATGGCATGTGCACTTAACAGAGAGGCAATTACACCTAAGCATAGTTTTAGTTTCATTACTCAATACCTCCACTTACAGCCACAATTCCTGTTGAGCCTGCGATGTTTTTATTACAAAGCTCAAGCTCTCCATTTTGAGAGTCGATACATCTAGCACTACCATCTTGTTTAACAGAGCTAGAGTGCGTGAAGAGTCGGTCTCCAAGATTAGGAAAGAAATCAATGGCTCCTACTGGTGCAGTGCCGACATTGAAGTTGATAAATGAACGAGCTTCAACAGGTGAAGGTAAGCGCCAATCTGTAATACCGCAAATAGAGCGACTGTTTAGACTACTAATATAACTACTTGTATTACAGTAGTTACTTCCTGAACCATCGTTAATGTATGCACATTGAGAAGAGATCGGGCCGGCGCTGTACAATAGATCATTGCGTGCTCCGGCATAGCCACCATTGGTTGTATTATCAGAGTCGTGCCAAGTATATGTGTACGAAGCGCTTCGCCATGAGCTTGATTGACTGTCCCATGGATAAGGGTGGGCATCAGGGTTGTCTTTATGGTTCTTAACCCAGGTATCGACCGCGGACTGACTCGGCATTGCTATCGGATCTTGTTTTGCTTCAATATACAATCCAGTATGCTCATCTTTAACACAGCGCCAATCAGTAGCGCTAGGTATTAGAGGGTTTCCGTGAGCATCTAGCTTGGTGTAGCGAAAGCCATATTCCCCATCTGAATGTTCACTTCCATTGGTGACATCTAAACCAAAATCGGCATCTTGATTTGGATGTGATGCTGGAGGAGTGACGCTGTCGTAGTCTGTTCCATCAAAATAAGTGACATACCCAGTATCATTGAAACTTTTCTGCCCAGGAATATAGAACGCGAGAGTGCTTTTACTTGAATCGATAGTCGCGTTACCAACGGAAGCTATCGTGTAGATTAACGATTCGCCACCTTCATCGAAGCTATCATCACGAGCAGAAAATGTGATATTTGTTGATAGGGTTTCTGCTGGCAATTTAAGAGTTAACCCTGCTATATCAACAGTAAAGTCCTCAGGCGCGGCAATACCGGTTTGAGTTAGGGTCAGTGTTACATCTTGAGATGTGTAATGACTCAAAACAGCTTGTTGAATAATGCTGTCACCTTCTACAACGGTACTTAAGTCGTTACTAAAACTAACGGTTGGTTGAGTATCGCTATCATCAATAGTTACTACAGTTCGTTCGTTTGAAAGAGTGTAATTTGCACCGTTATCAGCACTAATAGAGTAATGAAGTGTTTTACTGCCCTCATACAGATTATTGTGCACAAGGTTTAGTGGTAGAGCTGCGCTGGTTGCACCTGCCGCAATTTTGACGTTTTGGCTTGAGATAGCATCGTAGTTTTTGAAGGTGCCATTAGAGCGAGTTGTCACGTCACTAGTTGAGATCGTTAAGGTGAGTTCTTGAGCTAATGCTTCGGAAAGAGAAATGGTAATGGATTCTGTTTTCGACCCTGATTGTGGTTCAGAAAATGAGACACTACTTGGGATGCTAAGCGTAATAGGAGAAGATGACGTACTTGAAGTTGTTCCCGTAGTCGTTGTTCCACTATCGTTATTTTCATGACCACTTTTGCAACCGCTAAACAGTGTCGTAAGAAGGATTGCTGAGATGACATTGAGCTGCCAACTCGACCTTTTTCTTTCCATGTGTGAACCTAAGCTACTAAATTATATAAGATATCTATCGTATCAAAAAAATTATATAAATGCTTAATTTCATATGCTGTCGCTATGTATTTTAGGTGTTTTGATGGTTTTTTTTGTAAGTAATGTAAGAGAGGTCTTATTTATGAGGTGACCTCCCAACGATCAAGGTATCGTCAGGAGGTAAGTTAAATTAGCTTTCAATCATCACACGAGTGTCTTCACTGAGTGTTTCGAGTTCATTAACTACATCATCGATTTGAACTTCGATTGGCAGCTTAACCGCTATTTTTGAAGTGAATAGGCTTGAGCTTACACCACCGCCGCCTGCAATGAAGACTCGGTGACAGTCCATGTCTAGAATACTGATCCCTTGTCTATCTAATACATGTGTCACTTCATTGACGATACCTGCTCGGTCGTTAGAATCGAGTCTTAGGTGATGGATTGTGTCTTGGACATTATGCGTATGATCTGAATCGACAAACTGTACGATGAGATCTGGATTGGCGCTGAAAGCCTCTTTAACAATCGATTCGTTGATGGCTGGAAGTTGAACCTTGAGTACGCCTGCGACTTGGTCTTCAATAAAGTTCACTTTACTGATGAGCCATTTTCCGTCGTTTTCGTGAGTAACCGCAGCAAGCTGTTTGATTGTTGTTGGTGATGCTTTTCCGATAAAGTTTACGATAAATGTACTGTTCATATCAGCCCCCAAAGTTTCAATGATTTGTTGCGAATTAAATGTTTGATATCACGCGATAAAGTTCTTTAATATCAGTGTAGAAGGTTACATCGAACAATGTTTGACCTACGTCAATTTTTGAAACTAAGCTGTGATGCAAAAAAAGAGAATGAAGAGTAGGGCACAAAAAAAGCGGCTAGAGAGCCGCTTTTTAGAAGAGTTTTGTTTTTACGAAAGTAATTAGGTTGCTGTATTAGAAGGTTACTTTAAAGTTCATACCAACAAACTGAGAATCGTATGGCGCACCAGCATCGTATGCGAATCTAGCTGCGTCTTGGTTATCCCACCAAGGGTTAGTATTCAGATTAACTTCTGCGTCACCGCCCCAAGCATCACTTACCCAGTAGTGGATGTGTCCAACAGGGTTTAGGAAAAATAGAGACACATCACCCATGGTTTGAGAGCCCATCACTTCGCCACCTGAAGCAACGATGTCTTGCTCTGCTTCTAGCATCATTTCACCGACAACAGCACCAAAGAAAGGAGTGATAAAGAGGTCTTGCCATGAAGGTACTTCAGCAAACGCTTCTACGCCGTATTCCCAGAAGAACGTCGACATAGTCCAAGAGTATAAGAAAGACTCAAACTCATCGTAACCTGCGTGTCGAGCTGCAGTGTAGTAAACACCACCAAAATATGGGTGCATTACGTAGTTTAGGAAGTGTTCGTCACGGTCCCATACTGGGCCATCAGACACGTTATCTTTCCACTTTTTACCTAATGAGCTGATGTCACGTTGGTCATCATCCCACTTAGTGATACTTTCAGGTAGGAGAGTCATCAAACCCACCGTCGCGACACTCAGGCCAAGAATGGTGTAGGTTTGACCCATTAGGTAATCCCAATCCTTCTCCTGACTCACCAACAGGTGTTTTGGTTGTTGGATTGAGAAGTCGTACTCATCACTTGATTCGCTCAGTGCGTAATTGGTACTAGGCTTGTAGGTGTACAAGCTATCATTAACACAGTAATCTTGAGCACATTCATCCGAATAAGAAAGGTTGATTGGCTGGTCGAAGTCGTATTGGCTTGCAACCGAGTTAACTGACATTAGCATTGTAAATGCAGCAGTAACCTTTGCTAGTAACGGTGATTTGGCCACAAGGGTCTCCATGAGAAAGTTTGGAATTGATCAGGGTCACAATTATCTATTAAATGCCTGATTTAGGGAACTAATAATTTATAGCTTTTCCTAAGAAAACCTTAGGTTTAACATTATTAATATTAGTGAAAAGGCGGATTGCTCCAAATTCAACCATAGACCAGTTTGTAAATAATGCAGTGTCTTTTTATGACAACAAGGGATAGAAATATGACGAAAATCGCAATGTTAAGTACAGGTGAAGAAGTTCTTCATGGAGACATTGTAGATACAAACGCAGCTTGGATGTCTGGTGAGTTTTATCAGCATGGTTTTGCTCTTGCTAAGCGCTCAACTGTGGGTGATCAAATGAATGCTCTTGTTGAAGAACTGCTGATGCTGAGCTTTAACTATGATGTGGTTATCGTTAATGGTGGTCTAGGGCCGACAACCGATGATATGAGTGCAGCCGCCGCTGCAACTGCTTCAGAGCAGAAACTCGTCATGTTCCCTGAATGGCTGGCTCGTATGGAAGAGATGTTCTCAGGACGCGGTATGCCGATGCCTGGCAGCAACCTTAAGCAAGCCTTGTTGCCAGCAAGCTCTGAGATTGTCGATAACCCTGTCGGTACTGCATGTGGCTTCAAGCTGAAAATCAACGATGCGACTTTCTATTTCACGCCGGGTGTACCGAGTGAGTTCAAACGTATGGTGACGTTTGAGATTCTTCCTGACTTGTCGCGTACTTACCCTCAAGTGGTTGCCTCTGAATGCAGTCGACTGTTTACGTTTGGTTTGTCTGAATCGGGTATCTCGGATGTGTTAGACCAGCTTAAGCTGCCAGAAGGTTATGAGTTGGGTTATCGCTCTTATTTGCCTTTCATTGAGGTGAAACTGTTTGGTCCTAAGGCAGACTTAGAAACTCGCGTTAAGCTTCTGCAAATGGTGTACAAGCTGCTAGAGAGTAACGTAGTCAGCGTTGATGAGCCGATGATTGACCATATTGGGCATATCATGGCAGAGAGAAAGAAAACCTTGTCTGTATCTGAAGTGTCGACCAAAGGTGCGCTTTCAGCTTGGCTACAATCGAATGAGCAGCTTGAAGATTGCTTTGGGCATTCTTGGGTGATGGCTGAACCCAAAGAGAGTGAGCTTGAAAAGAGCGATCCATTAGCCGCCACCTTTGCTCTGGCTGGCGCAACAAGAGAGAAGTGCGAAACCGAATTGGCTTTGGTGACTGGTAAGTTAGAAGGCAACACATTCAGCGTTGCATTGTCGACTGAAGCAGGCGAGTGGGGGCAGGTGCTTGAGTTTTATCGTCAGTACTCGCGTGAAGACCAACGCAACGTGATTAAGACCGTTGCCGCCGATATGCTGAGAAGGCATCTAGACAACAAACCGATGTTTGGCACTTACTCTTCGGCTAAGCGATTGAAAGACATGTTTATTCCAGCAGCTATCATTAAGTAAATATGTAAGCGAACTCGTTAAGTCTGTACTAAAAACGTTGGAAAAATGAAATAAAAAGGCCCAACATCTAAATAGGTGTTGGGCCTTTTGTTTATCTAGCCTTCTAGATAACCAAACAAGCAGTGATGTTTACACGTAACTCATGTCTGTAAGAACTTGATTACAAACCGCTTGTCATATGTAAGCTGTAGAACAAACCACGGCCGATTAACTCTGAAGCCAAGAACAGTACTAGTGCTAAGCCAAGGTTAACTGGGTTCACTTTTGCTTTGTTCAGCATAGGTAGAATCCAAATCAACAAGCTTGCCATCAGCAGTGCCACTTGAAGAATCACATAGCTACCTAAACCATCGACTAACTCAGACGCTTTTGCAGCTGAAGTTTGGATGTCACCGATTAGGTTCAGTTTTCCTACTGTCACAAGCAAGCTGATCGCAACAGCAATCACAGCCAGCATGGTGATGTTACGGTCAACTGCAAAGCGGCTGTCGTTTGCGAACACAATCACGAACTGAGACAGCAGCAAGCCACCCACAACCATCGTCATGATGAAGCTTAGTGGTGTGTAGATGTTGTCCCATGTCGGTACTGTGTTGATCATGTATACGTTGATCATCGCGTACATGAAGATAACACCCAGCACCATAGCGCCGACCACCAGTGCTTTTTGGATAGCTACGCCACCTTTCTTAACCACAGACAATAGCCATTGCAGGCCGCCTACTGCGAAGAATGCCGCACCGAAGAACACTTCGTTAGACAACCAAGCCGAGCCTAGTTGGTTAAAGGCATTAAACGCGCGCAGTGGAGAACCCAGGTGCGTTGTCGAGAACATGAAGCCAAGACCCATGAATGCCCACAGAATGAACATTGGAACCTTATAGCTGTTTAGTTTCTCTTCATCGTGACCAAGTACCAGTGCACGAGCACCAATCAGTAAGTAACCACCAACCGCAGTTTGCGCCAGCACCGTAAAGAAGATTAAAGACCACTCATGAAAAATCATCTTACACCTCCTTCGGGTTTGCTAGGTGACCACTGGTATCGCCAGTAGGCTTCGCGTTTTTGTTCAGCTTAATCACGATGTTTGGCAGTGTTTCGGTTGAAGATGGCAGTGGTGCCACATCTGCACCAGAGCCGTACTTCTCGCGAAGCGTATTGATTTCACCAAACTCCAATGCACGAAGTGGGCAAGACTCAACACAGATCGGCTGTTTGCCTTCAGAAACACGTTGGTAGCAACCATCGCATTTGGTCATGTGACCTTTCTTCGCATTGTATTGTGGCGCGCCGTAAGGACACGCATTGCTACAGTGCTGGCAACCAATACATACGCTCTCATCAACCACAACCAAACCGTCTTCATCACGTTTGTGCATAGCGCCCGAAGGACACACTTTCACACACGCTGGGTTAGTACAGTGGTTACAAGCGATAGATAGGTAGTAAGAAAAGACATCTTTTTGAACCCAAGTATCGCCATCTTGAGTGAAGCCACCACCTGCGTATTCGTATACGCGACGGTAGTTCGTTTTAATGTCGAGATCGTTATAATCTTTACAAGCAAGCTGACAGGTTTTACAACCCGTGCATTTACTTGAATCAATGTAAAAGCCGTATTGTTTCATTCCAACCTACCTTATGCTTTCTTTAGCGCTTTGATTTGAACTAGGTTTGTATGCTGAGGGTTACCCTTAGCAAGTGGGCTCGGGCGCTGAGTGGTCAGCACGTTGATAGAGCCTGCATGGTCGATCTTCTGACCATCTGGTGCGTACCATGCACCTTCGCCTAGCGCGACAACTCGAGGAAGGATCCTTGGTGTCACTTTCGCTGGAATGTGTACTTCGCCACGGTCGTTGAAAATACTCACCATGTCGCCGTTTTCGATACCACGTTCTTTCGCATCAATTGGGTTGATCCACAACTCTTGCGGTGCTGCTGCTTTGATTTCTGCAACGTTGCCGTAAGTCGAGTGAGTACGAGCCTTATAGTGGAAACCAGTTAGCTGAAGTGGGTACTTCTCTGCTAATGGGTCGTTGTGGCCTTCAAAAGAATCGGCGTAAATCGGAAGAGGGTGAATCACTTCGTCTTCTTTCAGCTTCCACGTTTTCGCGATATCAGCCAGTTGCTCTGAGTAGATCTCGATCTTGCCACTTGGTGTAGTCAGTGGGTTCGCTTCAGGGTCTTTACGGAAATCTTCGTAAGCGATGTAGTGGTGGTCGTAGCTACGTTTGTAGATACCTAGGTCTTTCATCTCTTCGAAGGTTGGCAGTGTTGGATCGTTCTTACGAGTTTCAGCGTAAAGATGCTCAATCCATTGCTCTTGAGTGCGGCCTTCTGTGAATTCTTTTTCTACGCCCATGCGTTTCGCCAGTTGAGAACACATCTCGTAGATAGATTTCGCTTCGAACTGAGGCTCGATCGCTTTTTGCGCGTAGATGAAGTAAGGCATGTTCGATGCTTTACCATCCATACACCAGTCGTCTTGCTCTGACGTCGTTAAGTCTGGCAGGATGATATCGGCGTATTTCGCAGAAGAAGTCATATGGTTATCAACCACGACAATCATTTCACACGCACTTTCATCTTGAAGAATCGCGTGAGTCTTGTTGATGTCTGAGTGTTGGTTGATGATGCAGTTACCTGCATAGTTCCAGATCATCTTGATTGGGTTTTTAAGGCGCTCTGCACCGCGAACACCATCAGTGATGTCGGTCATTTCATGGTGACGGTAAATCGCATCTGTCCACATGAACATTGAAATTGACGTTTCAACTGGGTTTGGCACAGTAGGGAAGCGAACAAACGGAATGTTGATGTCACTTTCACGAGCACCTGTTGAACCACCTGATACACCCACAGAACCAGTGAGTAGCGACAGCATCGCGATTGCACGACAAGCTAGTTCACCGTTCGCTGTACGTTGTAGGCCCCAACCTTGGTGGATTGCACATGGTTTTGCTGTGCCCATTTCACGGCCAAGCTTAACGATAGTATCAACTGGAATGCCTGTGATCTTAGAGGCCCATTCAGGTGTCTTCTCTACGCCATCTTCACCTAAACCTAAGATGTAAGATTTGTAGTCGCTGTTTTTAGGCGCTGATGCAGGCAGAGTCTTCTCGTCGTAACCTACGCAGTATTTGTCTAGGAACGGTTGGTCGACAAGGTCTTCAGTGATCATCACGTGTGCAAGACCTGCTACCAATGCAGCATCAGTTGAAGGACGAATTGGAATCCATTGATCTTCACGACCACCTGCAGTATCGGTGTAGCGAGGGTCGATGATGATCGTTCTTGCGTTCGATTTGTTTTTGCTTTCTACATAGTGGTGGATCAGACCGCCGCCAGACATACGAGTCTCAGCAGGGTTGTTACCAAATTGGATATTAAGCTTTGTGTTCTCTAGGTCAGAGAAAGAGTTGTTGTTTGCCCAACCACCGTAGGTGTAGCTCAAGCCTTTCGCGATTTGCGCTGTTGAGTAGTCACCGTAGTGGTTTAGGTAACCACCACTTAGGTTCATTAGACGAGCAATTAGCGTTTGTGCTGGTGGCCAAGATTTAGTAACCGTACCGCCAAGGGTGCCTGTACCATAGTTTAGGTAGATAGTGTCGTTGCCGTAGTCTTTGATAAGGCGTTGCATAGTACCAGCGACTTCATCATAAGCTTCTTCCCAGCTAATGCGTTTAAATTTGCCTTCACCACGTTTACCAACACGTTTCATTGGGTATTTCAGGCGATCTGGGTTGTAAACACGGCGGCGCATAGAGCGACCACGTAGACACGCACGAACTTGGTGATGACCATATTCGTCAGTACCTGTGTTGTCTGTTTCTACGTATTTGATTTCACCGTTTTGTACATGCATACGTAAAGGGCAGCGAGAGCCACAGTTTACAGTACATGCACTCCATACGATTTTCTCATCCACATTCTCAGCAACTGCAGCCGCTACTGGTTTGGATTTGAAAGGTAAAGCGATACCGCCCGCGAGTGCGGCTGCACTACCTACCGCAGAAGAAGCTTTCATGAAGCCTCTTCGAGTAAGGTTCATTACCCCAGATTCTTTCTTATTCGTCATTCTAAGATGCCTATTGTTATTGATGTTTAGCACTTTATAGGTAGTTTTGTTTTTGTCTTTTAATATTTAAATATTGATTGATAGGCATCAAATAAGTATGGAATTTAAATCTTATGAATTGAATGTATAAATTAGATCAAAGAATGGAATGGTTTAATTAATATAATTATCTTTAAACCTATTACGGTGTAAATAATAATGATTATCGATACGCACAAACTGTTGGGTTCGCTATTTTATAAAGCGATAAATAAAGAACAGTTGTTAACCATTGTCGAAGCCTTGGTTGAGAGTGAAGTTCTATCCGAAGAATGTCTGCTGGCACTGAGAAGTGAGCAGGAAAGCGCCTTGTCTGCGGAATTTAGTCGCTTGTTCGAAGGCGTTGGAGACATGCCAGCTCCACCTTGGGGCTCTGTATACCTAGATAAAGACCGTGTTGTATTCGGCGCGTCGACTGTGGAATATCGCCAGTTCTTAGAGTTGAATCAGATTGAGTTGGACACAGGATTAAGAGAGCCAGAGGATCAGTTTGGTTTAATGCTATTTGCCCATGCATATTTGTTAGAAAATAATAATATTAATTCAGCTAGTGAATTGCTTGAGTATCATTTATTACCTTGGTCTTCTTTTTATTTGGATAAATTAAATACAGCATCAGATTTATCATTTTATAAGCAGCTATCAAGTGATGTAATAGATTGGTTTAAGTATTTAACATCTGAATATAATTTAAACGTTGCTACTAAAAAGTTATATATCGACTAATGTCTGAACAAATAAATTCAAATAGACGCGGTTTCTTAACTCGACTTTCTAAACCGGTTAAAGCAGCCGTGAATTATGAAGAGATATCACAGCGCTTGCATGCAAGACCGCCAAAAGCGGTTGATGAGGTGCTGTTTGAGCGTCTTTGCGACGGTTGTGGGCTGTGTGAGCAAGCGTGTCCGAATAGCGTTATTGAGATGCTAGAGGGAAGTGCACTGCTGAATTTGGATTACAACAGTTGTTCTATGTGTAACAAATGCACTGAAGTGTGTACGACTGGCGCACTTCATCCAACGGTCACACCTTATATCGACCTCAAGCCAAGCTTTGCCGATACCTGTAACAATTACATGCAAATGGATTGCTCAGCATGCCAAACTGCGTGTTCAGCAGGTGCGCTACACATCGAAGTAGGAGAGTTGCCTACAGTGGATAAAGATAAGTGTAATGGTTGTGGAGAGTGCCGAAGCGCTTGTTATATTGGCTCGGTGACTCTAAACCTGACTCAGCAATAAACGTTTGGTTAGGTGGTTGAGAACTTAAGACACGAATAGAAAAAGGGTCCGCATTCCTAAAGGAAGCGGACCCTTTTTAATTCTTATTGACGATATTCGAACAAGGTGACTTAAAGCCAGTTGGCTTATGCGCGTTTTTGCTTGCTTCTATGAATAACGTTACTCAGCGATAGCTCAGTCTTTGCTTTACAGATACAAGGTAATATTTCATTACCTTGCGTGTAAGCCATTGCAAAACCAACGTACTCGACCTCACCAGAATCCAACGTGCAGCGGCAAGCGCCACAGTGGCCATCTCGGCAGTTGTATTCTGGCTCTAACCCAGCTTGTTCCATTGATTCCAACAGAGTGTTTGAAGGGTTAGATTCAATTGAAGTCAGCTTGTTGATTTTGATTGTTGGCATTACAGCTCAAATCCTTCAAAGTCGTCAGCTTTTACTTCGTTGTCGATCTGACCAACTAGGTAAGAACTGATTTCTGCTTCTTGTGGAGCAACTTGCACGTTGTCTGAAGACAACCAAGCGTTAATCCATGGAATTGGGTTCGATGTTGCTTCTGGGTAAGCGGTACCTAGACCAACAGCCTGCATACGAATATTGGTAATATACTCAACGTATTGGCAAAGAATGTCTTTGTTCAGACCAATCATAGAGCCGTCTTTGAATAGGTACTCTGCCCACTCTTTCTCTTGCTCAGCCGCTTCTTTGAATAGGTCGAAACATTCTTGTTTACACTCTTCAGCGATCTGCATGAATTCGAAATCATCTTGACCGTTGCGTAACAAGTTGATCATGTGCTGTGTACCAGTAAGGTGAAGTGCTTCATCACGAGCGATTAGCTTGATGATCTTCGCGTTACCTTCCATTAGCTCACGCTCAGCGAATGCGAATGAACATGCGAAACTTACGTAGAAACGAATCGCTTCTAGTGCGTTTACAGACATTAGACATAGGTAAAGTTTCTTCTTCAGATCGTGAAGTGAAATCTTAACGTCTTCGCCGTTGATGCTGTGGTTGCCTTCACCGTAGCGGTGGTAGTCAGCCGTCAGCTTGATTAGGTCGTCGTAGTAGAAAGCGATGTCTTTAGCACGCTTCAGGATCTCTTCGTTTTCAACGATGTCGTCGAATACTACGCCTGGATCATTCACGATGTTACGAATGATGTGCGTGTAAGAACGAGAGTGAATCGTTTCTGAGAAAGACCATGTCTCAATCCAAGTTTCTACTTCAGGTAGTGATACCAATGGAAGTAGGGCAACGTTAGGGCTGCGACCTTGGATAGAATCTAGAAGCGTTTGGTACTTCAAGTTAGAGATGAAGATGTGCTTTTCATGCTCAGGAAGCTTGTTGTAGTCGATACGGTCGCTAGACACGTCTACTTCTTCTGGTCGCCAGAAGAAAGAAAGCTGCTTCTCGATAAGCTTTTCGAAGATTTCGAATTTTTGTTGGTCGTAACGTGCAACGTTTACCGACTGACCCAAGAACATTGGTTCTTTTAGTTGGTCATTTTTTTGCTGAGAAAAAGTACTGTAAGCCATAAATGCCTCAAATCCTTTAAAGACCCGTAATAAAACGGACCCTGTTAATGCTTTAAACCCAGAGAAGATAACTCTTCTCTGGGGTCTTAATGTTTATTGCGGTTTAGATCTTACAACCGCCGCCTTCACAATCTTCTTCCGGCACTTGAACTGCATCGCCTTGGTCGTCTTTAGCACCATCACGAGTGTTATGGTAGTAAAGCGTCTTAACACCGTACTTGTACGCTGTTAGTAGGTCTTGAAGCAGCTTCTTCATTGGTACTTTACCGCTGTCGTAAACACTTGGGTCATAGTTAGTGTTTGCAGAGATAGCTTGGTCAACGAATTTTTGCATGATACCTACTAGGTGTAGGTAACCGTCGTTAGAACCAATGTTCCAAAGTAGCTCGTAGTTTTCTTTTAGATTTAGGAAATCTGGAACAACTTGCTTCAGGATGCCGTCTTTCGATGCTTTCACTGATACGTAACCACGTGGTGGCTCGATACCGTTAGTCGCGTTCGAGATTTGAGACGATGTCTCAGAAGGCATAAGCGCTGTTAGCGTAGAGTTACGCAGACCGTGCTCCATGATCTCTTCACGTAGAGAATCCCAATCGTAGTGCAATGGCTCTTCACATACTAAGTCGATATCTTTCTTGTAAGTATCGATTGGCAGTAGGCCTTTCGCGTAGTTGGTCTCGTGGAAAGATGGGCAACGACCTTGCTCTTTCGCTAGTTCAACAGATGCTTTTAGCAAGTGGTATTGAATCGCTTCAAAAGTACGGTGAGTCAGGCCATTGGCGCTGCCATCAGAGTACTTAACACCATTCTTCGCTAGGTAGTATGCGTAGTTGATTACACCCACACCTAGAGTACGACGGTTCATTGTCGACTTGTATGCTGCTGGAAGCGGGTAGTCTTGGTAATCAAGAAGTGCATCTAGTGCACGAACAACCAGTTCAGAAAGCTCTGCTAGGTCGTCTAGTTCATTGATTGCGCCAAGGTTGAATGCTGAAAGCGTACAAAGTGCAATTTCGCCTTCGTCATCTTCTACGTTAGAAAGCGGCTTAGTTGGTAGCGCGATTTCTAGACATAGGTTCGATTGACGAACAGGTGCAACTTCAGAATCAAACGGGCTGTGTGTATTACAGTGGTCAACGTTCTGAATGTAGATACGACCAGTAGAAGCACGCTCTTGCATTAGCAGAGAGAACAGCTCAACAGCTTTTACTGTTTCACGCTTCACTGATGGATCGTTTTCGTACTTAACGTATAGCTCTTCAAAACGGTCTTGGTTTTCGAAGAACGCATCGTAAAGGCCAGGTACGTCAGAAGGTGAGAACAGGCTGATGTTGCCACCTTGAACAAGACGAGAGTACATAAGCTTGTTCAGCTGTACGCCGTAATCCATGTGACGAACACGGTTCTCTTCAACGCCGCGGTTGTTTTTCAGTACTAATAGAGACTGAACTTCACCGTGCCATAGTGGGTAGAACACTGTTGCTGCGCCACCACGAACACCACCTTGAGAACAACATTTTACTGCTGTTTGGAAGTATTTGTAGAAAGGGATACAGCCAGTGTGGAACGCTTCACCATTACGGATTTCAGAACCAAGCGCACGGATACGACCTGCGTTGATACCAATACCAGCACGTTGAGATACGTAACGAACAATTGAGCTTGCTGTTGCGTTGATAGAATCAAGGCTGTCACCACACTCGATCAGTACACAAGAACTGAATTGACGAGTAGGCGTACGTACACCAGACATGATCGGTGTAGGTAGAGAAATCTTAAACGTAGACGATGCGTCGTAAAAACGTTTGATGTAGTCAAGACGAGTCGATTTCGGGTACTTAGCGAATAAACACGCAGCAACTAAAATGTAAAGGAACTGAGCACTCTCGTAGATTTCTTTCGTTACACGGTTTTGCACGAAGTATTTACCTTCGAGCTGCTTAACCGCTGCGTAAGAGAAGTCTAAGTCACGTTTGTGGTCGATGTACTCGTCAAGCTCGTCAAACTCAGCTTTCGTGTAGTCTTCCATAAGGTGGCTATCGTATTTACCCATATCAACCAGTTTTGCAACGTGGTCATACAGTGCAGGCGGCTCGTATTCGCCGTACGCTTTTTTACGTAGGTGGAATACAGACAGACGTGCTGCTAGATATTGGTAATCAGGAGTCTCTTCAGAGATTAAATCCGCTGCCGACTTGATGATAGTCTCATGAATGTCAGTAGTGGTGATGCCATCGTAAAACTGAATGTGAGCTTTCAATTCTACTTGTGATACAGAAACATTGTGCAAGCCTTCAGCTGCCCATGTAATCACGCGATGGATCTTCTCTAGATCGATCGTTTCTTTGCGCCCGTTACGCTTGGTAACAGTAAGTTGTTGGTTCATTCTGCTTAATTTCCCTAACAAAACTGAACAAGGCCGTGTTTTTGTGTATTTCTGTGTAACTTTTGTAAATTACGTTTCGGCTTTGTGATCTTGGTCTACCCATATATTGTAGTTCAAACACAACATATAGGGGTCATTTGTTTGTTGGGTTACAAGATAGTGCTACAACTGATATTTTTCAAGGTAAAGAAATTGGGTTGCTTGTGGATAAGTGGTGGATTGAAAAAAAACTGTAAGTGACCACTAACTGATGAGGTTAGATGTGACTTGATTGTATAAAAGTCGGCTTTTAATGATGCTTTATTTTTGCACGCCCATAAAAAAAAATCCCTTGATCTTTGACCAAAATAGGCGATGGATTTTGGGCGATTAAATTTAAATCGAGGTGGTCAAAATGGAAGCTAGCGCACGAAATTTAGACTGAAAAAAGTCGCAAACTTATGGTAATTGCAACTCTTTTCATTCGTCTTTTTTACAAAAGGTTTTACGGTAGGGCTACCGATATTTTTTAGCCGAAGTTTTGCGTGTGGACGATGTAGTTTACGTCTACATTTGTGCCTAAACGGTAAGTGTCCGTAAGAGGGTTGTAGTGCAGTCCTGTAATCCCTAATTCTTGCAGCGGCGTGTTATCAACCATCTTGATAAGTTCAGCAGGGCGAATGAATTTCTCGTGTTCATGAGTGCCTTCAGGAACAATCTTCAATAGCTTCTCTGCACCAACAATCGCAAACAAGTAAGATTTGAAGTTACGGTTCAATGTAGAAAAGAACACGTGGCCGCCCGGTTTCACCAATTTCGAACAGGCAGTGATAACAGATTGCGGATCAGGAACGTGTTCAAGCATTTCCATGCACGTTACCGCATCGTACGTCTGTGGGTTCTGGTCTGCGTGGTCTTCGATAGTGCTCTGGATGTAATCGAGCTTGGTGCCAGTTTCCAATGCGTGAAGGCGCGCTACTTCTAGCGGCTCTTTACCCATGTCTAGGCCAGTCACTATCGCACCTTCAACCGCCATGCTTTCTGCAAGAATACCGCCGCCGCAGCCAACATCGAGGACTTTCTTGCCAAACAGGCCTTCCGTCTTCTCTAACACGTAATTTAGGCGCAGTGGGTTGATTTGATGTAGCGGCTTAAATTCGCCTTCTAGATCCCACCAGCGTGACGCCATGTCTTCGAATTTCTTTATTTCTGCTGGGTCTACGTTCTGTGATTTAGTCATAATCGGCATTTCCAAGTTAAATAATGCATCCATGAAATTGCAGGCATTATAACTTGCCTTTTCGCGCTGACCAGAAGATCTACAATTTTGCTAGTTTATTGGATGTAAAGTGACCATGTTTCAGCAAGATATGATGCGGAGGTGCAATTTTTCATCAATTGATTGGCTACAAGGGTCACAAGATGGTAAAAGGAGAGGGAAAGTGATGCCTCCGTAGGTAAATTTGTGTTATATTTTTCGGTCTTATACGTATTCAAAAATACGATCTGACTATAGAGGGAAAATGGCTCTATGAGCGATCTAGCGAAAGAGATCACGCCCGTAAATATTGAAGATGAGCTTAGAGGTTCATACCTAGACTACGCGATGTCCGTCATCGTTGGTCGTGCCCTTCCAGATGTGCGTGATGGCCTAAAACCAGTACACCGCCGCGTTTTGTTCGCGATGAATGTACTAGGTAATGATTGGAACAAACCATATAAAAAGTCTGCTCGTGTAGTAGGTGATGTAATCGGTAAATACCACCCGCATGGTGATAGTGCTGTATACGATACAATTGTTCGTATGGCGCAACCGTTCTCACTGCGTTACATGCTAGTTGATGGCCAAGGTAACTTTGGTTCTATCGATGGCGACTCCGCGGCTGCAATGCGTTATACCGAAGTTCGTATGGCGAAAATTGCTCACGAGCTACTGGCTGACCTTGATAAGGAAACTGTGGATTACGTACCGAACTACGATGGTACAGAACAAATTCCAGCAGTACTTCCTACAAAAATTCCTAACCTATTGGTAAACGGTGCTTCTGGTATCGCAGTAGGTATGGCTACCAACATTCCACCACATAACCTTGGTGAAGTTGTTGATGGCTGTTTGGCTTACATCAATAATGAAGAGATCACTATTGATGAGCTAATGGACTACATTCCTGGTCCTGACTTCCCAACAGCAGCACTTATCAGTGGTCGTAAAGGCATCGTTGATGCTTATAAGACTGGCCGCGGTAAGGTTTACATGCGTTCAAAAGCGGATATCGAAGTAGAGAAGAATGGTAAAGAAACCATTATCGTTACTGAGATCCCTTACCAAGTAAACAAAGCTCGTTTGATCGAGAAGATTGCTGAACTGGTTAAAGATAAGAAAGTCGAAGGCATCAGTGCACTGCGTGACGAATCTGATAAAGATGGTATGCGTATTGTTATTGAATGTAAGCGTGATGCAGTAGGCGAAGTGGTTCTAAACAACCTATACGCTCAAACTCAACTGCAAACGACTTTCGGTATCAACATGGTTGCGTTGAACAACGGTCAACCACAGTTGTTCAACATCAAAGACATGCTTAAGTGCTTCGTAGACCACCGTCGCGAAGTTGTTACACGTCGTACTATCTTCGAACTGAAGAAAGCGCGCGATCGTGCACACATCCTTGAAGCGTTGTCTCTAGCACTTGCTAACATCGACGAAATCATTGAGCTTATTCGTAACGCTCCAACACCAGCTGAAGCAAAAGCTGGCTTAGTTGCACGCGGTTGGGATCTTGGTAACGTTGCTTCAATGCTTGAGCGTGCTGGTACTGATGCGGCTCGTCCTGATTGGTTGGAAGACCAATACGGCATCCGCGATGGCCAATACTTCCTAACGGAAACACAAGCACAAGCTATTCTAGAACTTCGTCTTCACCGCCTAACTGGCCTTGAGCACGAGAAGATTCTAGACGAGTACAAAGCACTTCTAGAAGAAATCGCTGAGCTAATGCACATCCTTGCAAGCACTGAGCGTTTGATGGAAGTTATCCGCGAAGAACTTGAAGCGGTACGTGAAATCTATGGCGATGAGCGTCGTACAGAAATCACAGCTGCAGTTCATGACATCGACATGGAAGAGCTGATTGCTCAAGAAGACGTTGTAGTAACGCTTTCTAACGCAGGTTACGTTAAGTACCAAATCCTAAGCGACTACGAATCTCAACGTCGTGGTGGTAAAGGTAAGAGTGCAACTAAGATGAAAGATGAGGATTACATTGAGCGTCTGCTTGTTGCTAATACTCACGATAACATCCTATGTTTCTCTACTCGTGGTAAGACATACCGTCTGAAAGTTTACCAACTACCATTAGCAAGTCGTACTGCTCGTGGTAAGCCTATCGTGAACATTCTTCCTCTAGAAGAAGGTGAACGTATCACGGCTATCCTGCCTGTTTCTGAGTTCTCTAACGAGAAATTCATCTTCATGGCAACAGGTGACGGTACAGTTAAGAAGACATCTCTGGATCAATTCGCAAACGTACGTGCTAACGGCCTAATCGCAGTTAACCTACGTGACGACGATTCACTGATTGGCGTTGACATCACTAACGGTGATAGCGACATCATGCTGTTCTCTAAATCGGGCAAAGTTGTTCGCTTTAACGAGGACAAAGTACGCGCAATGGGCCGTACTGCCTCTGGTGTTCGTGGTATGAAGCTTCCAGAAGACGATCAAGTGGTTTCACTGATTGTTCCTTCTAACGAAGGCGATATCCTAACTGTGACTCAAAATGGTTACGGTAAGCGTACTGAGCTAGCAGAATACCCAACGAAAGGCCGTGCAACGCAAGGTGTAGTATCTATCAAAGTCTCTGAACGTAACGGCCCAGTTGTTGGCGCTGTTCAAGTTGAAGAAGGCGATGAAATGATGATGATCACCGACGCAGGTACACTAGTACGTACTCGCGTAGCGGAAGTAAGCCAAGTTGGTCGTAACACTCAAGGTGTAACACTGATTCGTACTGCTGAAGACGAGAATGTTGTAGGTCTACAACGTATTGACGAAGTAGAAGAAGCTGAGATTGTAGAAGACGATGCTGAAGAAGCAAATGCTGAAACTATCAACGCTGAAGTTGCTGAATCAAGTGAAGAGCAAGCATCAGATGCTTCTGACTCTGAAAGTGATAGCGAGCAAGATACTGAGTAATCTCGATTACGTTAAGTAATTAAGCTTACCATTGAAAAAACCGAGCCTAAGTGCTCGGTTTTTTATTGTCTGCTCGTTTATTCTGATTGGCGTAAATCCTAATAGCTAAGTCTCGATCAATATTGCCTGATTGGGAAAGTGGTAAACTTAAAGGGTTGATAAAGGAGTGTGGAATGGACATCTGGTTGTTGGTTGCGTTAGTACTAATGAGCCTGTTTTTGATCGTGGTCGTTATTGCCGCGAGCGACAATGGTAGTCATCTAAAAGGCAATGTGGTGATTTCCCTTACTGCAGTGGCTCTGAGTGTGCTTATCTGGTCTCAAATGAAACAGGAGACACCTCAACTTCCTTTGGATGATAGCAATGGTTACACGGCAACAGATTTCGAAGGTGAGCTTCAACAAAGCCTCAAACAAGATCCGAATCAATCCGATTTGTGGTTTAAGCTGGGTGGTGTGTATATGCAGAAAGGAGAGTTTGATGCAGCGTTCACCTGTTATGACTACGCGATTCGATTGGATCCTCAAGCACCATCGGGCCTTTATGCGGCCAAAGCAACCGCACTTTATTACCTCAGCTCTCAAACGATGAGCGATGACGTGAATGCGTTATTGGATCACTCAATGCAGCTTGATCCCAATGATCGTACGGCATTGATGCTGATTGCGACCGATCATTTCATCAGCATGCGCTATCAACAAGCGATTGATGCGTGGACTCAAATCCTCGACTCCAATCAAAAGGGGATTGATCGCGTTTCGATTATTCACTCGATCAACCAAGCCAAACAGATGATCCGCTAAGCTTGGTCAATAGGCTGTTCTTCCTGATTAGCTTTTGAAGCTATTTGTCTTTGAAACGACTTACCTTTGAAGCGTTTAGCCTCTAAAGCCATTAATCTCTCAAGCTATTGGCTTTCTTGCATTTCTATTAACCCACCTGCGTTGTGGATTTGAGTAAATCCTTGAGCTCGCAAGAATTGATAGGCTTGTCCTGAACGATTACCACTGCGGCAATACAAAACGATCGGTTGGTCTTTATCTATCTTGGCGAAGTGAGTAGCGACTTCAGAAAGAGGGTAGTTGATGGCGTTGTTCAGATGCCCTTGTTCGAACTCTGCAGGTGTTCTGACATCAACCACTAATGCGCCTTTCTCTATTAATTCCCACCCTGTCTCAGCACGCTCAGAGGCTTGAACGCCTGAACTGAGTAGTGCGATACATAATGCTGAAAGTGAAAGTAAGGTTTTCATTATCTATTCCTTGAATTGGCGAGTGGATTGGGGAGGAGATATTAATGTGTATTGCCCCAAACCTAAAAAACCAGCCACACAATAATAGTGTGACTGGTTTTTACGTAATGGTCTAATTGAAGAAACTAGTATTCGTAGCTGGCTTCACGCTTTTCAGCTTGCTCTTCCCATTTAGGAACAACTGTGTCTAAGAAGTGTTGTTTTTCAGCGTTCATCTTATCCATGTCCATTCCAAGCGCTTTTTGAGCCGCCTCTTTGGTTGAGATGTCTGGAATCTCGATTGGATCAGTGATGCCTTTCTTCGCCAGTAGACGAACAATCTTAGTACGAGCATCGGCTGCGCGGTCAACGGCAGTGCCTAGCACTTCTAGAGCGATTTCAGGTGCATGCATATGTACGCCGTGAGACGCAATAGCGTAGTCCCAACGCCATTGAGCGTGACGGATATCCAGTAGGATAGGCTCCATCTCTTGCTCTGTCGCACCTGCTTCCCATGCCGCGCCTGCTTCAAAGTGAGCGGCAACGATTTGTTTCTCAGCGGTCAGCTTCATGTTTAGCACTTGAGCTTTACGGCTTGAAACGATGTTACGCATGGTTTCTTTAGATTGAGTGTGACAGTTTGCACACGTATCTTCGAAGCGGTCGAATGGGTTACCCACTTTATGGTCGGTATAAACGGTGCCATCTTCTTTGGTCACTTTCGGCATATGACAGTCAACACAAGCAACTTTGTTTTTGCCGTGAATGCCTTCACGCCACGTTTCATAGCCAGGGTGCTGTGCTTTTAGCATTGGCGCTTTAGATACTTTGTGCGTCCAATCTTTAAAGCCGATTCCATCGTAATACTCTTCCATTTGCTCAACACGAGTCCCTTTGTCCCAAGGGAATTTCACGCCTTTTGTTGGCCCTGTGAAGTAGTATTCCACATGACATTGAGCACAAACGGAAGCTTGTTGATCTAAGCGACCTTGGTCTTCAAACTTCTTACCAATCGCATCGAACGCACGTTCAACATAAGGACGCGTCACCTTCAGTGCTGGCTCACCATTTTTAAAGCCTTCGCTTTGGGTGTCGTGACAGTCGGCACAGCCAATAGGATTCACAATCTCGTTGCCAAGACGTGCCCATTTACCTTCAAAGTAACCGTCTTCACCACGCTCTTCGATAACACGTGCTACGTCTGGGCTTTTACAGCTCCAGCACGCCATTGGCATAGGGCCAGAGTTTTCGTCCGTTGGGCCGCCAGTACGAAGTGTTTGTCGTACATCGTCAATCGCATAAAAGTGACCACGTGCCTTGTTGTAATCTTTTGCGAAGCCGTAGCCAGCCCACATGATAACCATGTTGGGATCTTCTTTTAGTGCGTCTTCAATGGTTTCGCTTTCTGAAGTCTGTCTCCATGAATGATATTGATCTGGGTGGTTTTGCTCGAACTGGTCGTTACGAGGGTCGCCAATTTCTTTTTGTTCAGACGCAGCAAAACTGGTTGCGCTTGCTAGTGATGCGCTAACCATTAATAGTGCTGTGACCGAATTACGTATCCAATGCTTTTTCACAGTGATATCTCCAATATACTGATTCTTATACCAAGCGTTGTGAGTTTGCTATTCAAATTAAGAACTGGAGAATTCCTGTTTATATTAATTCATAAACAAACACATTTTGTTACGTGTTGGATATAGCTTGTCTTAGATCAATTAATGGTAGTGACTTCAATCACGTTGAAGTTTATATAACCCTAAAGGGGTATTGGTGGGTAGGATTATCAAAATATCAATTGATAATTATTATCATATATAACAATCAATTACCTAGATTGACCATGATATAAATAGGGTGATTGCGTTCACAGATTAACCCATTCAAATTTCGTATTACCCAATTAGAGGTATATTCTAACTATAGAAAGCGTTGTGGCTTATCCAAAATAAGAATTGATATCATTTAAGCGGTAATAATATCGTTTAAGGGTACTTTTGTTTAACCGGAATATTATTTAGTTGAGAGTTAAATAATGCCGGTATAAGGAAAGGATAAAATGGGCAATATTAAATTGGCCATAGTCATAATGCTTAAATCCCTTCTAGCATTCTGCCTCTATGGTTATTCCATTCATGCTGTTGCTGAGCCTGCTGTTACGCCAGTAGGAGAATCAACAAGACATGAAGTCGAATTAATACGTGACAAAGACTACAAGTGTGTTCAATGCCATAAAGATTCAAAAGAAACGGTATTGGGTTCACATGGTGAAAGTGCACACGCTTTACTTGGTCGTGAAGTAAATTGTACCGACTGTCATAGTTCTATTAGCCCCGATCACCGTGAAGGTGCACCTGAAGTGGTGAAGTATCGCGCGGCTCAATCACAACCGGGAACCGAGAAGGTTTTCCTAGACCCTAGCTTAATTTTAGATGCCAATAGCCAATGTATAGATTGTCACAAACCGGATGATCTGCGCGAAGCTAGTTGGACCCACGATGTTCACGCGCAAAACTTAACGTGTTCAAACTGTCATGATGTTCATGCGACTGAAGCAAAGGTGTTGGGCTTAGATAAAAAGCAAACCATCAAGCTGTGTGTGGATTGCCATTCAGACTTCAACCAGAAGAAAGAAGAGGAGTAATCTATGAGCTGCTCAAGAAGAAACTTTTTAGCTGGCGCTGGTGCCGTTATTTTTACTACAAGTGTTGCGGGAACGGCGGCGGTAACAAGCCGTAAAACGCTAGCCAATGTTCAAGAGGACGGGGCTAAACGTTATGGAATGATTCATGACGAGACCGCGTGTATTGGTTGCACCGCTTGTACAGAAGCATGTCGTGAAGTAAACAAAGTGCCTGAAGGCGTGTCGCGCTTAGAAATTATTAAGAGCGAACCCCAAGGCGAATATCCAAATGTTGATTACCGTTTTACTCGTAACTCTTGCCAACATTGTGATAATGCACCCTGCGTGATGGTTTGCCCAACAGGCGCGGCCTACAAAGATGAAAAAACTGGCATCGTTGATGTGCATAAAGAGAAGTGTGTCGGTTGTGGTTACTGTTTGTTAGCGTGCCCGTATCAAGTGCGCTTCTTCCACCCTGAGAATAAATCGGCTGATAAATGTAACTTCTGTCGTGATACCAATCTTGCACAAGGGAAGCTGCCTGCTTGTGTCGAATCTTGCCCGACCAAGGCGCTAGTATTTGGCGATCTAAATGACCCTAAGAGTGAGATAAACCAGGTGCTTAAATCTGAGGTGGTTTACAGGGATAAAGCTTATCTAGGCACTCAGCCAAAACTCTACAAAGTGCCACACCAAAAAGGGGAGATTTGATTATGAGTGCATGGGACACAGCTTTTCAGTCTGGTACTGTGGTATGGGACTGGATTATAGCAATCTATCTATTTCTCGCGGGGATGTCGGCAGGTGCCGTAATGATCTCCATTTACCTAAAACGTAAGGTCATTGAAGGCGATCCTGCTCATAATGGGGTGTTAAAGGCCACGGCTTTTCTCGCGCCATTCGGGATCATTTCAGGTCTGCTTATCTTGGTTTTCCACCTGACAAAACCGTTATCCTTTTGGAAGATCATGATCTTCTATAACCCAACATCTGTGATGTCGATGGGTGTGATCTTATTCCAAGTGTATATGGTGATCCTATTCCTTTGGATCGGCATTATATTCCGGGATCAAATTGTCGTGTTCTTGAATGACCAAGCTTGGTTAAAAGGGCGACTCGATTTTGTCGGTAACTGGATTGGCAAATTGGAAGTGTTTGAGAATGCTTTGGAAATCTTCTTAGCTGTTCTTGCTCTGATGCTTGCCGCTTATACCGGATTCTTGTTGTCAGCTTTGAATACTTTCCCACTATTGAATAACCCAGTGTTGCCGATTTTGTTCTTATTCTCGAGCTTATCCTCAGGAGCGGCGGCGTGTATTTTATTTGGTGTGTTGGTCTTTAAGGAATCACCTCATAGCCCGAGTATTTCATGGATCCACGGATTCGAACGTCCGGTCGTGATGTTTGAGTTGTTTGTTCTTATTACTTTCTTTACTGGGCTTATCTTCGCTGGTGGTCAAAGTGAGCAAGCAGTATGGAACGCAATTGGCAGTGGTTTCTGGGCGAGTTGGTTCTGGTACGGCGTCATCGGTGTCGGCATGGTTTTACCGTTGTTGCTGAATGCAGTGACACCAACCTCAATCCGCCATAGCTCGGTGTATATTTTTTCAGTGACTTCGCTAAGCCTAATGGGTGTATTAATGCTGCGAACGTTTGTCCTTTACGCAGGGCAGTTAACGATAGCTTAATTTTGCTCAAGTAAGCAGATGTTGGATACTGGTCATCTGCTTACTTGGTTCCTGTTTATTGGAACAGTATAAGTGAACAATTGTTTAACTTGGCTCTGCTCAAGCGGAGCCTTATTGAGGTGATATGGTCGGTTCTTTGGGGCTGTTTAGTTTGGTGTTGGTCGCTGTTCTTAGCAGCATTATTGGTGTGCATTCGTTTTATCAAATGCTAAACAAACGGACGCAAAATATAGGTTTAATCCGTAGTTTCTCTCTTTCAAGTGCATTGTTTTCTCTCACTTCTGTCGTATTGCTTGGTTATGCCTTTGTCAGTGATGACTTCTCTATCTTATATGTCGCTGAACATTCAAATACTCAATTACCCTCATTTTTTAAGCTAGCAGCCGTATGGGCTGGCCATGAAGGTTCCTTGTTATTTTGGGTACTTACGATTAGCGTTTGGTCTGGCGTGATTGCCCTACAAAAACACTATTCGAATGAATACCAAAGCCGTGTGTTGTGGGTAATGAATCTACTGCTCGCGATATTTGCTTGGTTCACCTTATTCGCATCAAACCCATTTGAAATGAATTCGATTTTGCCGCTAGAAGGGCGTGACCTAACCCCAATGCTGCAAGATGTCGGCCTGATTTTTCATCCTCCATTACTTTACCTTGGCTATGTCGGCTTTTCTGTGGTGCTGGCGTTTGCTGTTGCGGCCTTATTGGTTGATCCTATTGAGTTTGATTGGGTTTCCCATTGTCGCAGTTGGTGTCTCGTCGCTTGGATCTTTTTAACTGCAGGGATCATTCTTGGTTCGTGGTGGGCGTATTACGAATTAGGTTGGGGCGGCTGGTGGTTCTGGGATCCTGTTGAAAATGCCAGTTTGTTGCCGTGGCTTACTTCGACCGCATTACTGCACAGCCTAGGTGTTGCAAAGGGCAAACAACAGCTCCTAAAATGGTCTCTCAGCCTTGCTTTCATTACGTTTTGCCTGAGTATCTTAGGCACCTTTATTGTTCGTTCTGGAGTACTAACATCGGTACATGCTTTTGCTGTCGACCCAACTAAAGGTATTGCACTGCTGCTTATATTAGTTCTGGTACTCGTAAGTTCATTTTCTCTGCTTATCGTCAGAGGTGAATCTTTTGAATCTAATCCGATTACCAGCTTCGCCAGCAAAAGCTTTTTGAGCTTAGTTGCGGTGCTTATTTTTGTGCTGGCGACTGCTGTCGTGGTATTCGGCACGTTTTATCCAATGGTCTTTGAGTTGCTAGGCCTAGGAAACATCTCGGTCGGTGCGCCTTACTTTAATCTGTTGATTGCACCTTTAGCGTTACTCGCCCTTGGCGTGGTTGGCTTAGCTCCATTGCTCAGTATCAAACCTCAAGCAACTAAAGGCGTGATTGCCTCGTTAGCTGTGGTGTCATTTGTGCTTGGGTACATTTGTTATTCTTGGCAAGTGGAACAGGGACATCTACAAGTGATGGTGCTGCTGACTTGGGGGCTGGCATTCTGGGTTTTATTGACGCACGTTTATGGTTTAGTGGTTACGCGAAGATCCAAGTTCCAACGTAAAGTATGGGTGATGACCTTTGCGCATGTTGGAGTAGCGGTATTGGCTGTCGGTGCTGCTATGAACAGTTACCACTCGTTTGAGCGTAGCTATAAATTAAGCCCAGGTGAACAGGTGGAATTCATGGATTGGACGCTTTCTCATCGTGATACCGAGCTCTATGTCGCCTCCAACTTTACTGCAGAAAAAGCGATACTCGAATTAGATGCTAGCGAGCAAAGCTTTTCCATCGCGCCAGAAAGAAGACACTACCAAGTTCGTGTTATGAACATGAGTGAGCCTGCAATGAAGTGGTTCTGGCATGGCGATGTTTATATCACCATGGGAGAGAAAGTAGACTCAATAGCCTATGTATTCCGTGTTCAGTACAAAGCGTATGCACGCTGGATTTGGTTTGGTGGGTTGTTCTCCATTCTCGGCGCTTTACTCTCATTAACTCATCGTAGAAAGAAAACCGTTAAGGCGTCACAGTATGCATACCAGCGTTCGTAACAAGCTCATCACGTTAATTGTCTTGGCATTAGTGATGGTGTTGGGTTTTGCCTTTGCACTCAATAATAAGCAGCAATCTACGACTGTGTCGGAGCAGAAGAGGGCATTTCCTGAATTCGTGTCTGCTGCGTTAGTCAATAGCGAAGGCATCAGTAGCAAACAGGAAATTACGTTGACTGATGTCACTCAGCACCCTTATCAACTAGTGAATGTATGGGCGTCGTGGTGTGGTATCTGCAAAACCGAACATGCTTTTTTACTCAAACTTAATGATAAAGGTATTCCAATTATTGGGCTCAATTATCGAGATAACTCTGCGGCAGCAATCAATGTGTTATTGAGCGATGGCAATCCGTACTCTACTGTGATCAGTGATCCTCAAGGTAAGCTAGCGTTAGAGTTGGGCGTAATCGGCACCCCTGAAACGTATCTGGTCGACGCTGATGGCCAAATCATTAAGAAGTTACTGGGCGTGGTCAATGAATCTGTATGGCAAGAAGAACTTGCGATGTATTTTGATGGTGCGAATGGATGATGAAGTCTTTAATACAAACACTCGTTATGCTGTCTACGCTTATGTTTGTTAGTTTTCCGACTTTGGCGGAAGACCTGTTTACAGCCAGTAATAAAGACACGAGTATTCAAGTTGAACTATTCGAGTTTGAAAACCCTGAACAGCAGCAGCGCGCAATTACATTGGCTAAAACGCTACGTTGCCCGCAATGCCAGAACCAAAACCTGATTGAGTCGAACTCTCCGATAGCAAAAGACTTACGTCTCGTTGTATTCAAAATGGTGAAAGCAGGGCAGAGTAATAATGAAATCACTCAATATATGACAGAAAGGTTCGGCGAATTTGTGCTCTATAAACCTGCAATGAGTGTTTCAAACTTATTACTTTGGCTACTTCCAAGCCTATTACTTCTCTTATTTATATATTTATCAGTAAAAAGTGTTAGAAAGAGCTCATAAAAATTATGTATTACTGTTTACCAATTGACCTGTATTTTGTAACATTAAAGGATTATAAAGGCTAAGCACTGTTATATAAGGATGTGTCTGTGGATAACGTAATCTCAAATTTAAAGAAAGAGTTCCATACTCATGTCCGATCTGACAAATGGGCAGAAAAATACAGTGCAAAATCGAGCATTTCTACGCTTACTCAAGAAGAGTTAACTGAATTAGAGAACGCTTGGGTTCAACTTGTCATCTGGAAGCAAACCCAAGTAAGCTGAACGTTCTGTAAAAATCGTAACTTCAGCCGCAACTGATTAATTTATAACCCCATGTTGGTCATTCCAATGTGGGGTTTTTTGTTACCTGAAAAATTATTGTTATAATATAACAATTTGAGCATGGTCGACCTTGAAAAAAATTGTTAACAGCCTCATAGTGTCTATCATTAGATAGTTAGCTACAAAATATTGCCTAGACATATAATGTAGTGTTGTTAAATACATCGAATTTTCAAGTGAGTATAGTTATGGCGGAAGTGCGTGCCAGAATAGATTTCAAAGTAGGGGTAACAAGCAGTATTGATGCTGAACTTCTGTCTTTTCATGGATTGAAAACAGACAAAGAGCATGTTGCTGTGATATTTAAATCAGCAGATAAGACACAAGACATACCTCTTGTTCGTATGCACTCTGAGTGCTTGACTGGTGATGTTTTCCATTCATCTCGCTGTGACTGTGGCGAGCAGCTAGACGAAACCATTAGAATTATGGGTGAGACGGGTGGAGTGATTCTTTACTTACGCCAAGAAGGTCGTGGTATTGGTTTATACAACAAAATCGATGCATACCGCCTGCAAAGCGAAGGTATGAACACTTACGAAGCCAATAACCACCTAGGCTTTGGTGATGACTTACGTGATTTTACTGAAGCAGCAGAAATGTTACGCGCTTTAGGTACCACAAAAATCCGTTTGGTGACCAACAACCCTAAGAAAATCAATGAACTTAAATCCTTTGGTATTGAGATTGAAGAAGTGGTGAATACCTCTGCTCATATCAAATCGGGTAATGAGAGCTACCTGAAGGCGAAAGTCTCACACGGTAAGCATAACCTGGATATCTGATTCGCTTACTTGTTGCGCTTAACATAAAAATGTTTAAAGACCTCACATATGTGAGGTTTTTTTGTATTTATCTTGCAATAAAATTGTGAGTTTGTATTATTCCAATCCGTAGTGCAAATGATAATGGTTTGCACTATTACTACGAATAATAATTTAAAGCTCAACAAGGATGCTTCATGACCATTAAATCTTTAGTGACAAAAGCAGTAACTTCGTCACTCATTTTTGCCTCTGCTTCTTCTTTTGCAGCAGTAACTCAAGATCAAGTTGTAGAACACTATGCAGATATTGCTCATGCCGTGTTTGCCGATTCAGTAATTACAGCAAAAGCGTTGAACTCTTCTATTGATACCTTTTTAGCTTCTCCTTCTGCTAGCAACTTCGAACAAGTAAAACAAGCTTGGCTTGAGTCTCGTGTTCCTTACCAACAGTCTGAAGTGTTCCGCTTTGGTAACGTTGTTGTTGATGATTGGGAAGGCCAACTAAACGCATGGCCACTAGATGAAGGTCTGATTGACTACGTTTCTTCTGATTACCAATATGAGCTTGGTAACGAAGGCGCTAGCGCAAACATCGTGGCTAATAAGACTTTCCAAATCGGTCAGACTACGGTTGATGCAACTAACATTACTCCAGAGCTAATCGCAGACTTGAACGAGATCGGCGGTTCTGAAGCGAACGTAGCGTCTGGCTACCACGCAATTGAATTCCTACTTTGGGGCCAAGATTTAAACGGTACAAACAGCGGCGCAGGTGAGCGTGCTTACACTGATTTCGTTGTTGGTGCTGAGTGTACTAACGGTAACTGTGACCGTCGTGGCGCATACCTAAAAGCATCTGCTGAGCTGCTTATACAAGACCTAGAGTGGATGGAAAAGCAGTGGGCTGAAGGTGAGAAAGGTAACTACCGTCAAGAACTGCTTTCTGAATCTAGCGACAACGGCTTACGTAAAATGCTATTTGGCATGGGTTCACTGTCTCTAGGTGAACTAGCGGGTGAGCGTATGAAGGTTGCACTAGAAGCAAACTCTACAGAAGACGAGCACGATTGTTTCTCTGATAACACGCACAACTCTCACTACTACAACGAGCAAGGCATCTACAACGTTTACACGGGTCTATATAAGCGTGAAGACGGCACTCTGCTTTCAGGTCCAAGCCTGTTTGACCTAGTAGAGCAAAAAGATGAGCAAGCTGCGAAAGAGATCCAAAAGCAGTTTGACCTAGCACGTGCACAAGTTGGTCAACTAGTAACGTCTGCTGAGAAAAACAACCAGCACTTCGATCAGCTAATTGCTGCTGACAACGCTGCGGGTAACGCACTAGTAAACAAAACGATTGTTGCGCTAGTGTCTCAAACAGCTGCAATTGAGCGTGCTGCGGGTGTGATTGGCATTGATAGCCTGAACCCAGACACAGCGGATCACGAGTTCTAAGAACCTGAGCCAAAAATAAATATAAGGGCTCTCATTGAGCCCTTAATTGTTTGATCCTCAAGAAAGCCACACCCACATAAAAACTAAAACCAAAAAACACAGCAAGGCAATGTATGAAGTCGTATCTATCAGCCTCACTATTAACCGCACTGTTTGTCTTATCGCCATTACATGCCCATGAAACTTACTCTGGCGGCAAAACGACCGTTAAGAAAGAGGGGGCGAACGCTTTTTCCCTTCCCGCAGCCAACCTACCAATGAGTAAACGCTTAGATTTCAGCGTAGGCAACAGTTTCTTTAGAAACCCTTGGGTTCCCGCACCGTCATCAACTGATGCTCGTGATGGATTAGGACCACTATTTAACACCAACGGCTGCCAAAACTGCCACATCAAAGATGGTCGTGGTCACGCGCCAGAAAAGGGCGATGAGAACGCGGTATCCATGTTGGTTCGCTTGAGCATTCCGGCTGAAACGCCAGAGCAAAGACAAGCCTTTATTCGCGATGGTGGCATCCCAGAACCGACTTACGGTGGCCAGCTACAAGATTTCGCACTTCAAGGTGTTAAACCTGAGGGGAAAGTGAACATCAGTTATACCGATGTTCCTGTTGAATTTAAAGACGGCACGGTTGTTACTCTGCGTAAACCCACTTTAAAAATTACTGAGCTTGCGTTCGGTGAGATGCACCCTAAAACGGAATTCTCAGCTCGTGTTGCTCCGCCAATGATCGGTTTGGGTCTGCTCGAGAGTATTCCTCAAGAGACGATTCTTGGTTTCGCTAAGCAACAAGCAGCGGATAAACAGGGCGTATCGGGTAAAGCCAATTACGTTCTTGATGTTCGCACAAACGAAATAGCACTGGGTCGTTTCGGTTGGAAAGCCGGACAGCCAAATCTAATGCAGCAAAATGCAGCGGCATTTAATGGTGACTTAGGCCTAACAAGCAGCTTATTCCCGAACGAAAACTGCACATCTGCACAATCGACTTGTGATGATTTCCCAAATGGCGGTGAGCCAGAAGTCAGCGACAACATCCTAGATTTTGTTGAGTTCTATTCGCAGCACTTAGCAGTACCTATTCGTCGTAATGTTGATGATCCGGCTGTCGTGCAAGGTAAAAAACTGTTCAAAGACGTTGGCTGTCAAAGCTGTCATCAAGCTGAGTTCCGCACGGCAGAGCGAGAAGGTCTGCCAGCATTATCTAATCAGTTAATTAGCCCATACACCGATATGCTGCTGCATGATATGGGTGAAGGCCTAGCGGATAATCGCCCAGAGTATCTGGCTAACGGTCAAGAGTGGCGCACCACGCCATTGTGGGGGTTAGGTTATACCAAAGAAGTGAATGGTCATACGTTCCTGCTTCATGATGGTCGTGCAAGAAACGTTATGGAGGCGGTACTTTGGCATGGCGGTGAAGCAGAAATGGCAAAACAAAACGTACTGTCTTTGAATGCGATTGAGCGTGAAGCACTGCTGGCGTTTTTGAACTCGCTGTAGTCGGACTGAGATTTAGCGGTTTAACTACTCAGCTAACCTAAAGAACACAACCGCTGAACTTGTAGGAATACGAGCTCAGCGGTCGTTTCATATTTAGTGAACTCATATAATTAAAAGAAAAATTA
This sequence comes from Vibrio crassostreae, assembly GCF_024347415.1. NCBI lineage: Bacteria > Pseudomonadati > Pseudomonadota > Gammaproteobacteria > Vibrionales > Vibrionaceae > Vibrio > Vibrio crassostreae. The sequence continues at coordinate 2,174,753 of NZ_AP025476.1, read as the reverse complement.
GGAAGTAAGGTAACAGCATGACACATAAATTTTTGTTAATGCCTTTGTCGGTATTAATCATGGCAGGCTGTCAATCATCGGGTGAGCAGACTGCTTCATTTGAGGTTAACGGTGTGTCCTATCAAGCCGACACGGCAAGTCATATTAGTCGCAGTGTCTATCAACAAGAGTTTGATTCTGCAGTTCTATTTGCCAAGCAAGCCAGTGAACTAGAAGTCTTGATGCAGGGTTACTGCCAAACCAATAGTGTTGAGCTTGATACGTTGAAAGCTCAGTGGCAGCTTACAATGAACAGTTGGATGGCACTACAAGGTCAAGAAAGAGGCCCAACAGCGGCACTGGAAGAGAGCTGGAATGTTCAGTTTTGGCCAGACAAAAAGAACACCACAGGTCTAAAGATGCGTCAGCTGACTCAGCAAGATAAAGCTTGGTCACAAGACGAAATTGCACAGCAAAGTGTGACCGTTCAGGGGCTTGGCGCCTTGGAGTGGTCTCTGTACGACGAGCAATCTCCACTGCTTCAAGACAAAGCTTCAGGCTGTCTATCTTCACCAGCTATCGCACAAAACTTGGCAATGAAATCGGCCTCTATTGCTGAAGCTTGGCAGGTTAACCCGTGGCTAGCGCTAGACGAGATGCGTTGGGAATCTGAATACATCGCTCTATTGACTAACCAGCTTGATTACAGCATGAAAAAGCTGAGTCGCCCGATGGCGAAAATTGGTCATCCGCGTCCTTACTTCTCAGAATCATGGCGTGCACAAACCTCGATGACTCAACTAAAAGCCAATGTAGCAGCACTTCAGAATTTGTACCTTGCCGATGGCAATGGCCTAGACGGCTTGTTGAGAGAGAAGGGCTTAAACGACCTTGCTGACCGTGTTGCTGACCAGTTCACATTGACGCTAGATACTTGGCCTACAGACTCAAGCTTGTTTGAGTTATTGCAGAGTAAAGAGGGCTACCGAGATGTGCTAACTCAATACAACAAACTAGAACGTTTGAAGTACCTGATTCATGAAGAAGTGGCGATAGAGCTTGGCGTGGTAATAGGATTTAATGCTACCGATGGTGACTGATACTACGCGAAGAACGCTACTCAAAGCTGCACTGGGTTGTGCAGCTGTTCCATTGCTTCCGTTTGGCTGCGCTAGTCGCTCTGGTGCTGTGAGCTCATCTAGTGAGCCTCAATTAATCGGTTGTGCGCTGAATGGGCGAGGTCAATATTCAGCGGTTGTGGCTGACGAATATGGAATGCCATTGAGTCAACTGCCGATTCCAGATCGTGGTCATGGCGTCGCGATTTGCCCAACCTCATCACATGCGGTGGTTTTTGCTCGTCGTCCTGGTGACTATTTTATGGTGTTTGACTATAAAAACGGTCAGCAGATCAAAATGGTCGTGAAAGGTAAGAACCGTCACTTCTATGGTCATGGCGTTTACTCATTAGATGGTAAGTTACTGTATGCCACTGAAGGGAAAACGGACAGCAGCCAAGGTGTGATTGGCGTTTACGATGTCGCGCAAGGCTATCGTAAGGTCGAAGAGTTCAGCGGTTTTGGTATTGGGCCTCATGAAGTGATCATCATGCCGGATGGTAATCTCGCGATCGGCGTTGGTGGCGTTCATACTGATGGTAGAACACCGAAAAACCTAGATTCGATGCAGCCGAGCTTGAGTTATGTTTCTCCTGAAGGTGTGTTACTTGATCAGGTTGAATTGTTGGATAAGAAGCTGAGCATTCGACACTTAGCCCATGATGGTGCTGAAACCGTGCTTTGTGGCCAGCAATATCGTGGTGAACCAGATGAGTATCCTTCGCTATTGGCGATGCATACTAAAGGCGGGCAGTTTGAATCACTGAACGCAGAGCCAGAGCAATGGGCAAGGTTCAATCACTATATCGCCAGTATTGCGGCGTCAGATGATTGGATTATTGCGACTTCGCCAAGAGGCAACTGCTACGGTATTTGGTCCAAAGAGAGTAAAGAGTTAGTCGAACTTTCTGCGCTATCTGATGCCTCTGGTGCCGTGTTACTTGATGGAGAGTTTCGACTCAGCTCTGGGGCGGGGAGTGTGGTTAGCCAGCGAAAGCCTCATGAGAAATCGACCCAGCAATCTACGGTTCAGTGGGATAACCACTGGTCGTCAATTTGATACATATAGCACCTTAAAAATTAACATGCTTACTCCAATTTCTTTGCCATACTTATTAGATTATGGGGATGGAGTTAAGCATGTTAGCGAAATACTTCTGTGGATTATTGGTGTTAGTTTCTGTGCACGCATGGAGCTATACGAGTTCTGACGAGAGCCGTTTCATTCCGGCTGATTCAGAGCTCTCTTTTATGCTGATTTATCCAGAGCTTACCCAGAGTATTTATCAAGACACTTCTTTTCCTATCCTTTGGGATTCGCCAGAACTGGTTAAAGCATTTGAATTTCAATTGTCGCTTCTCGAACAAGCTCAAATGGCACCGCTCTTTGAACGACAACTTAAGCAAATCCGTCACTATCAATCCTACGCTCAATGGCAAGAGTTGGACATATTACTTACCGACACCTTTATCTACTACCTAAGCTACGTTGAAAATGCGCCACTTGCCGGTAAGGAGTGGTACTTTTCGGGTAAGCTACATTCCAAATTACCAGCGCCTTCGCCCCATATTCTGATGAGACTGAAAAGCAGTGTCGCCAATGATTACTTATTGGAGATGGTGTTGTCTTACGCACCGCCAGTGGGGGATTTCGACCAATTCAAGGCGACTTATTCAGTTTTAGAAACCGCGTCCGAGCTCAAGATTGATCGGTACAGACAGAAAGGCTTGAAACGCTTGGGCGACTCGCTTTCAGACAAAGCGACTCTGGTTGAACGTATTGCCTTGGTCGGTGTTGATACTTCGATGATCGCGGTCGATTTCCCTAAGTTCGATCGAGATCTGCAAACGGCGATTAAGTCCTTCCAGCGTATGCACGGTCTTACAGACGATGGGATCATCGGCCCTGACACGATAAAGTGGATCAACATGGGCTTTGATGATCGATTAACCTCATTGGCTCTGAATGCTGAACGTGTTCGTTTGTGGCCAAGAGACCGAGATTCTCTCATCGTCGTTAACGTGCCGAGTTTTGACATGAAGTACTGGGAAGATGGCGAAGAGGTGTTTGAGTCTAAAGTCGTCGTGGGAAGAAAATCGCGAAAAACACCGCTTTTAGAGATAAACCTAGATTCTGTCATTGTAAACCCGACTTGGAATGTGCCATGGAAAATCATGGTTAAAGATATCCTGCCCAAAGTAAAAGCGGACGAAAGCTATTTAGAGACACACAACTTCCAAGTCATTGATGGCTGGCGTACCATGGAAACGGTCGATACCACCGAGATAGATTGGCAGACCATCAATTTCAATTCATTCCCATATCGAATGCGTCAACAGGCGGGTTCGAGTAATGCATTAGGTTTGTACAAGTTCAACACACCTAACAAAAGAGCGATTTATCTGCACGATACGCCAAGTAAAGGTCTGTTTAATGATGACTTCCGTGCTTATAGCTCAGGTTGCATACGTGTCGAACATGCAGAAGAACTTGCTGAGTTATTGTTTGCCACTAAGGTAAGGAAAGTACCGAACCAAAATGATGACCTTGCTCCGAACACTAAGGTTCGCCTCAAAAAGCGAATTCCTGTGCATATCATCTATCAAACCGTGTTGTTTGAAGAAGGGGGCATACAGTACCGTGGCGATATCTACCAATATGATAAAGAGGGTGGTTGATTGAAATGTGTTCAATAAAGGTGATCTTGACTAAAAAATGACAACTAAGCTTCTATTGATAAAATTATAATGTGGATCAATAACTAACCGCGTAAAGGTTACAAATACTAACCTTTTGAGCGGTTTTAGTACGTTGACGCAGCAATTTTCATTATGTATCGTGCATTTTTCGTTCGATCTAATTGGTTTTTTTGCTGTATGTCTCAAAGTTTATTTTCTCGCCGTCAGTTTCTGACTTACGCTGGTGGTACCGCTGTTATCGCCTCAATTACACCTTCTATCGCTTTTGCTTCATACCCGGATCAACCAAGAACGATTAGCATGAATAACCTTCACACCGGTGAAAGATTAGAGACCTGTTATTTCGATGGTACTAACTATGTTGGTGACGAGATGGCACGCCTTAGCAAGCTATGTCGCGATTTCCGCCGCAATGAAATTCATCCAATGGATAAAAACCTGTTTGATCAGATCACTCAGATTCAAAACGTGTTAGGTATTCAAAAAGAAGTCCAGATCATCTCTGGTTACCGTTCTCCAGCGACCAATGAAGCATTGCGCTCAAAATCGAGTGGCGTGGCGAAGAAGAGTTATCACATGCTTGGTAAAGCGATCGATTTTCGTATCGATGGTGTCGATCTGAAAGAGCTAAGAGACGTAGCCAAAAGCCTGAATGCCGGTGGTGTTGGTTATTATGCACGTAGCAACTTTATCCATATCGATACTGGCCCAGTACGTAGCTGGTAGAGTTAGGTTGAGTTTGCGAGCGAATGCTAGGTACTTGTCAAAGTAGACATCCAATGTCATAGTTTGCCCAAATTTCAGTTTGCCCTCTAAGGTTTGTATATGTCTCTTAAGTATCAAGTTGTACCTGTTACCTCTTTCTCTCAAAACTGCTCAATTGTGTGGTGTGATGAGGCAATGGAAGGCATCGTTGTCGATCCGGGCGGTGATGTTCAACAACTAGCTGCGATCATTGAAGAGCTAGGTGTTAAAGTGGTGAACTTGGTACTGACGCACGGTCACTTAGATCATGTTGGTGGTACGGTACCACTTGCTGAGATCTTAAAGGTGAATATTGTTGGTCCACATAAGGCCGATAACTTCTGGCTTCAAGGTCTAGAGAATCAAAGCCAAATGTTTGGATTTCCACTGTGTAAAGCCTTTGAACCAAACACTTGGTTAGAAGAGGGTGACAAAGTCACGTTTGGTAATCAAGTGATCGACGTGATTCACACGCCGGGCCACACTCCAGGCCATGTTGTACTGTTCAGCGAGCAAGCACGTCTAGCGTTTGTGGGTGATGTATTGTTTAACGGCGCAATTGGTCGTACTGACTTCCCACAAGGTGATTTCAATACACTTATCGCTTCAATTAAGACAAAGCTTTGGCCACTAGGCAGTGACGTAACATTCGTTCCGGGTCATGGTCCTGAATCGACATTCGGTCGCGAGCGCGCATCAAACCCGTTCGTAGCAGATGAAATGCCTCTGTACTAATTAAGCCTTTGATTAAAAGACCAGTTGTTCGTGTCGATTGATTGAAAAATGAAGCTTAGCTTTTGTTGTGAAAGCTAAGCTTTTTTATTGCGCGCGAATTTACTGGCAACCCTTAGTCAGAAAGGCGTTCAGCAGCAGCCAAGTAGCGTCGAGCCAGTCCAACAAACTCTTCTCCACTCATATTTAAATCTTGAGTTGATATGAAAATATCATAACCGTGGAAGCCCCTTTGATACTTCATCCTGTTGGCAAGCATCGCCTGTAATCCAGAATAGTCTTTAATCACCGTGCTTTGATTGTTCGTTTCATCAGATGATTCTGAGGTCGTCTGTGTTTGGCTATCGTTGAAGCTTACCTCTTCAGTATTTTTTAACTCTTTATATCGGCTCAGTTCCACACAACCGTTCTCAGTGCAGCGCGTATGGTAATGCGATGAGTCGAGAACCATATCTTCAAAGTTTGACTCTTTACCCGCTTGTTTGGCTCCTAGATACAAAAGTGCTCGTTGGCTGAGTAATAACTCACAGGTGATTTTGGGGCAGATCGAATCGAGGTAGGGCGAGTAATCTTTAACCTTGATACCAATCCAAGGCAAAGGTTGGTGCCAGCCATCTTGTTCATAGGTGCAAAGCCCAATTTTTTGGATGTTGTTCCACTTTAAGACCCAGCCCCCTTTATAAAAATGCTGCTGAAAATGAGTCGGGGTGAGTGTGAACATCACTCGGCTGCGCAGCATCAAATAGTAGCCGGTTCCCAGAAGGGCAATACTGCAAAAAGCACCCACGATCAGTAACTTTGGATTGTCACTGTAGAGCGCAACGATCAAGCAAATGAAGCCTAAAATAACGGCGAGGATACGGTACGAGCGAGTGAATGAAGGCAAAGAGAAATTAGTAAGGTGACGAGTGTCCATAGGCAACACCAAGTTTTCATATTTTTGTCTGGATGGATAACCAGTGTATATGACCCTGAATTGATAAGTCGATGTTTAAATAATAGACGCTAGTAGACAATATCGGTATTTTTCGTCGACTTTCGACGCTTCACTCTACAAATAGCTCCTGTTTTTTGGTATAAATCGCGCTTCAAATTTTCACCACTGCGAAAAGAGCAGTGAACTGGAGAAATATTCAATGAGACTTGCTCATAAGCGTAAGGTGCAGGCTAAACTGCAGAAACGCACTAAAGCGGCTGTAGTTAAAGCAGTGGCAACGCCGAAAAAAGCGAAGCCTGTCGCAGAGAAAGTTGTAGCAGAAAAAACTGTAGCAGCAAAACCAGCGGTAGAGAAAACAGTAGCAGCAACTAAAGAAGTTGCAGTAGCACTGACTCCTAAGCAACAACAAGTTCTAGACATCGTTGTTAGCAATGCTGAAGGCATTAACCCTAAAGGTATCGGCCTAGAAGCTGGTCAAGAAGACGCGAAAGCAGCTTCATGGGCAACAGGCGCATTGAAAAAACTTCTTGAAGAAAACCTAGTAGCGAAAGAGCAGCTAGCAGGTAACAAGGTTATCTACAAAGCTATCTAATCCTGTGGGATTACATTCGCTTCGTTAAGTTTTTAAGCCTCGATTATCGAGGCTTTTTTGTGCCTGTCATAAACTTCATTTACCACTTATTCTCATTTACTGGTTATTCCCATTCCGAGCGACCGCCTAACTTGCTATATCTAATTCCTAGCTTTGCTTCTCATCAGCAAGCCCTAAAGTAGGGCGCGTAACTAAAAAGTGCGGGTGACTTTCCCAAAAATGCAGCAATGGATAGAGCTTCATCACGAAATGGGAATCAATTGTTAATAGCGGTTCATTATAACTACTTAGGTATTTATCAATACGCATTGCCTTGGTGAATGTCCAAACTCCTTTAAAATCGACGCTATTCAATCATCTCCTACGTAGTTCTACTTAATCCTTTGGTCTAATACGTAACTTTGCTCACGCCATGCGTGCGTGCTCTCCCTGATATCTTGTTGCCTCATCACGGTGCACTCTTATATTGAATCATAAAAAATGCTCATAGAAAGAGTGTTAACCCAACAAAGGACGTGAACATGAGTCTCATTTCTAACTCCCTCACACGAGTTTTTAAAAACGTTGCAGTAACCGCTGCGGCTTGTTTAGCTTTGGTCGCTACTGGTGCTACAGCCGCTGATAAGGTTTATCGTTTAAAGCTTGCAGAAACGTGGGGACCAAACTTCCCAGTTTTTGGTGATGCAACTAAGAACATGGCAGCGATGGCTGAGAAGATGTCGAATGGTCGACTTCAAATCAGAATCGATTCAGCAAACAAACACAAAGCCCCTCTTGGCGTTTTTGACATGGTTAAGTCTGGTCAATACGACATGGGTCACTCAGGCTCTTACTACTGGAAAGGTAAAGTTCCAAACACTCTTTACTTCACTTCTATGCCTTTCGGTATGACGCCAGCAGAACAATACGCGTGGTTCTATCACGGTGGTGGTATGGAATTGATGGAGCAGGTTTACTCTCCACACAACTTGATGTCGTTCCCAGGTGGTAACACAGATATTCAGATGGGTGGTTGGTTTCAAAAAGAGATCAACAGTGTTGAAGATCTACAAGGTCTGAAAATGCGAATTCCAGGCTTTGCGGGCGAGATTCTTGCTGAGCTAGGTGCGAAACCAACCAACATTGCCCCAGGTGAACTTTACACGTCTCTAGAGCGTCGCACGATTGATGCACTCGAGTGGGTAGGTCCATCACTGGATTTACGAATGGGCTTCCACAAAATCGCGCCTTACTACTACACAGGTTGGCACGAGCCGGGTTCAGAGCTTCAATTCCTAGTGAACAAACGCACGTGGAACAAGCTGCCTGAAGACCTACAAGAAATTCTGCGTGTTGCAATGCGTACAGCAGCTTACGACATGTACACACAAGCAACGCACGAAAGTGGTAAGAACTGGGTTTCAATGAAGACAGAATACCCAGATGTACAAGTGAAAGATTTCCCGCCAGAGGTTATGTCTGCTCTGAAAGAAGCGAACGATCGCCTACTTGCTGCACATGCTGAGAAAGATGAGCTAGCAAAAGAGATTCAAGCTTCACAAGCAAGCTACCTAGAGCAAGTACGTTCATGGACGGATATTTCTCACAGAGCTTACCTAAATAGCCAAGCGAAATAATCGACAGTTGTTGAACTGAATCTAAATGAACCCAAAGCTTTCCATATTAGGCAACTAAGAGTGAGTAAGTGGCGGGTTCATTTAAAACATAATAACTAAGATAAATCCTGTATTACGCTCAAGAACCTTTTCTACGTCCTACAGCTCGTTACCTAGCTGCGCGATGTCTTTTCAAATTCCATGGAGTCGGGAATGCGAAGTCTAATTTATATTGAACGCCTGTTTAATCGTATCGGTGACGCACTGGGATGGCTTTCCAGTATGTTGTTTATTTTACTTATCGCCAACGTCGTGTATGACGTTGTCATGAGATATGCCTTCAACGATGTCTCTATCGCCTTCCAAGAGATGGAATGGCACCTTTTCTCAGCCGTTTTCCTACTTGGTGTTCCTTATGCCATCAAAGCGGGGGGGCATGTTCGAGTTGACGTGTTCTACGAGCAACTGAGCTTTAAAGCACAAGCGATTATTGACCTGCTGGGTACGCTTATCTTTCTACTTCCGTTTTGTCTGCTGGTGGCTTGGTTTGGTATCGATGTTGCCAAAGAGAGCTATGAACTGGGGGAGACCTCAGGCGATCCCGGTGGCCTGCCGTATCGCTGGATCATCAAAGCCATGATCCCGCTGTCATTCTTCTTAATGGCACTGAGTGGCGTAGGTTTGATCTTGCATTCACTGAACAAGATTTTTAATCCGCACCTAGTCCATGCAAACAATATCCATACAAACAACAAGTAGAGGCTGAACATGATTGGAATAGTAATGTTTTTCGTAGCCTTGTTTGCGCTTTTACTTGGCTTCCCAGTGGCGTTCACCTTTGGTGGTATCGCGTTAATCTTTGGTGTTTGGGCTGAGGGCATTGAGATGTTTGCCTTCATGCCATATCGAATTCAATCCATTATGGAAAACACGGTTCTGATGGCCGTTCCATTGTTTGTTTTCATGGGGCTTGTTCTACAAAAGACCAAGCTTGCTGAGCAGTTGCTTGAGTCTATGGGAAGGCTGTTCGGTGGCGTACGTGGCGGTATCGCGATTTCAACCGTATTGGTAGGTTCACTGCTTGCGGCTTCTACTGGTGTGGTTGGTGCTTCTGTTGTTGCAATGGGACTTATCTCTCTGCCAGTAATGCTTAAGTACAATTACGACAAAGGCTTAGCGTGCGGCACCATTTGTGCGTCTGGTACGTTAGGGCAAATCATTCCGCCATCCATCGTGTTGATCTTGTTAGGTGATGTACTAGGTGTACCAGTAGGGGACTTATTCCAAGCGGCGATTTGGCCGGGCGTGATGTTAGTCGGCGCGTACATTCTCTACATCTTGATATACGCTAAGCTACACCCTGAAGCGGCTCAACCGATTGAGCGAGACGATTCAATCAGCCGTAAGCAAGAAGTGTTAGATGCACTTAAAGCGATTCTTCCGCCTCTCGCGTTAATCATTGTTGTACTGGGTTCAATCTTTGCGGGTGTGGCAACCCCAACAGAGTCTGCAGCATTAGGTGGCGCGGGTGCTATGGTATTGGCACTACTGTACGGTCAGTTTAGTTGGTCGATGGTGTACGACGCATCGAAAGAGACGGTGAAAGTAACAGCGATGGTGTTTGCTATCTTGTTGGGTGCGACTGCGTTCTCGATGGCGTTCACTTATACCGGTGGTGATTATCTGGTTGAAGAGTGGATGCTACAGCTTCCAGGCGAGAAGTGGGGCTTCCTGATCATCACCATGTTAGTGATTTTGATTTTAGGTTTCTTCATCGACTTTGTTGAGATCTGTTTCATCATCGTACCGATCATTGCGCCAGTTGCTGAGCTAATGGGCATCAACATGACATGGTTCGCTATCCTGATTGCGATGAACCTACAAACCTCATTCCTGACGCCGCCATTTGGTTTCAGCCTGTTCTATCTAAAAGGCGTGGCACCAAAAGGCGTAACTACGAAAGACATCTACCGCGGTGTGATGCCATTCATTCTGATTCAAATCCTCGTACTTGGATCACTTCTCGCATTTCCTGCGTTCTATGGAATGTGAGTGACGCCAAGAATGTGAATGATATGTTTCAACGGCTATCTATAAATTGCTAAAATAAAACGGCTTATTGATGTTCAATAAGCCGTTTTTAGTGAGGAAAAGGAATGCCTCTAAAAGCCAAGCTGATTTTGCTGACGTTACTCCCGTTGCTGCTGGTTACGGCGAGTATTAGTTGGATCTCGTTACACCAAACCAAAACGTTGGGCGCGAAAGAGGTCGAAATCTTCAGAGACAGCTTAATCAAGTCACGTGAAAACGCCCTCAAAGACACAGTAGACCTCGCATTCGATGCCATTGAGCACATCTACAACGACCCTGACATCCAAGAAGCTCAAGCCAAAACGGAAGTTCGAGCCATATTGTCTAAACTTAGATACGGGTCGGACGGGTATTTCTTTGCCTACGATCGCCACGGAACCAATTTAGTTCATCCGATTCAGCCTGAATTGATTGGTCAAAACCTACTTGAACTGCAAGACGAGGATGGTGACTTTCTGATAGAAGCCCTGCTAAGAGAGGCACAAACGGGCGGAGGATTTCACCAGTATTTATGGCAAAAGCCATCGACGGGTGAGGTGGTGTCTAAGTTGAGTTACGCCGCTTGGCTAGAACGCTGGGATTGGATGATTGGCACCGGTTTGTATATTGAAGATGTGCACCAAGAAGTGGCTTCAATGCAGGCTGAGATAAACAAGAATATTGAAACCACGTTCTTTTCTATTGTGGTGATTTTGAGTGTGACGGTGGCCGTTATTATCGTACTTACCTTAGCCATCAACATGCATGAACATCGTATTGCCGATAACAACCTCAAAGAACTGGCGCATAAGACGGTGATGTTCCAAGAAGACGAGAAGAAACACCTAGCACGTGAGTTACATGATGGTATTAACCAATTATTAGTGTCGAGTCGTTGTCACTTAGAGCTACTCGGTAATAAGCTACAGAGTGAGGACCTTAAAGCACATTTGAATAAGTCACAGCATTCACTTATGCGAGCGATTGAAGAGGTGAGGCACATTTCACATCAACTTCGCCCAAGTTCACTGGATGACATTGGCTTAGAAGCGGCATTGTCTTCGTTGTTATTAGATTTTCAGGCGCACTCCGGTATTGAGGTGGAAACTTTATTTAGCACTCAACCGGGTAAGTTAAAATCAGAAGCCGCAACGACCTTGTATCGAGTGGTGCAAGAGTCATTGAACAACATAGAGAAACACGCGCAAGCGACCAAGGTAACGGTTATCGCTCAGCAAATTGGCAACGTGTTGCAACTGCTTATCCAAGATAACGGTGTTGGTTTCAATACTTATAAAGCGATGGAGAAGCGAGGGATCGGACTGCGTAACATGAGAGAGCGAGTGGAGTTCATCGGCGGTGATTTTGAGTTGATGAGTGAGATTGGTTTCGGAACGGAAATTACAGTGTTACTGACACTAGAAGGATTAGTGAATGAGTGAAGTTATTCGAGTTGTGATTGCTGACGATCACCAAGTCGTACTGGATGGCTTTATGGCGAGATTAGAACTCGAGCCTGATATTAGCGTGATAGGCACAGCCAGTAATGGATTAGAAGCGGTTGAGACAGTGAAAACGCTGCGCCCTGATGTGGTGTTGATGGATATTAGCATGCCTATCATGAATGGTATTGATGCGACCCACCTGATTAAAGAAGAAGACCCTGAAGCCAAGGTGTTGATGCTGACCATGCATAATAACCGTGAATACATCATGAAGGTGATGCAGTCGGGCGCGGTCGGCTATATGTTGAAAGAGATTTCGGCTGAAAAAATGGTGCAGGCAATCAAAACCGTCAATCAAGGCTCGACCTATTTCTGTGAAAAAGTAACGCAGAATTTGTTTACTCAGCCAATTACTCCGACGCAATCTGTGAAGAATCCATTGAGCAGACGTGAAGAAGCGGTATTGAAATTAGTCGCGAAAGGGGAGAGTAGCAAAGAGGTCGCGAAGGCACTGAATATCAGCTATCGAACGGTCGAAACCCATAGACAAAATATTAAGCATAAGCTAGATATTCACTCTACAGCAGAGCTCGCTAAATACGCAGTCAGCTCCGGGCTTGTGGACTGATCTTACGCTAAATTACATTAAATGTGTAATTTAATTACTAAATGTGTAATTTAGGCCTCCTTTATGGAGGTTTTTTTAGTATTTTTGCGACAGGTTGATATTCTTCTTTTCGAAATTTAAGCGCCGAATGCAATGTTGCAAACAGTGCGCTGCAAATTAGAGAGGAAGCATGGAGCCTGTAAAAGATAGGTATAGTATTGAAAATACCGATTATACAGTAGGACAAGATAACGTTCAGAAATGGGGGTTCGATGTTCATAACCCAGTATTTGGAATCAGTGCAGGAGCGATCATTGTCTTCCTTCTGGCACTTCTAGTCGCAGACCCTGATACCGCAAAAGCGGCGCTTGATGGAATCAAATGGAAAGTCATCGGTAACTTCGATGGTTTCTTCATGTGGGCAGCAAACATCTTCGTTATTTTCTGTTTTGCCCTCATTGTCTCCACGTATGGCAAGATACGTATTGGTGGCAATGATGCCAAAGCAGAGCACTCCAACCTATCTTGGATGTCGATGTTATTCGCCGCGGGAATGGGTATTGGTTTGATGTTCTGGGGTGTGGCTGAGCCAGTGGCTTACTTCACGGGTTGGTATGAAACGCCATTAGGTGTCGAAGCATATTCACCTGAAGCCGCTAAATTAGCGCTAGGCGCAACCATTTATAACTGGGGCTTACACGGCTGGGCTATCTATGCTGTTGTTGCTCTAGCGCTTGCCTTCTTCACTTTCAATAAAGGTCTGCCTCTTTCAATTCGCTCGATTTTCTACCCGATTTTAGGTGATAGAACTTGGGGTTGGTTTGGTCATATTGTTGATATCGTGGCTGTGCTTGCAACACTGTTTGGTCTTGCAACTTCATTGGGCTTAGGTGCTCAGCAAGCAACAAGTGGTATTAACCATGTATTTGGTACCGATGGCGGTATTGGCATGCAACTGGTTGTTATCGCAGTGGTCACTTTCTTAGCGACAATGTCCGTTGTTCGTGGCATCAATGGTGGCGTAAAAGTACTAAGTAACGTGAACATGCTGGTTGCTTTGGGCTTGCTTATCTTCGTAACCATCGCTGGTGGCATGGCGGGTATTAAAGCTATCCCAACCGCTCTAATGGGCTACATTGAAAACTTCATTCCTTTAAGTAATCCTCATGGTCGTGATGATGAAACGTGGATGCAAGGTTGGACGGTATTCTACTGGGCGTGGTGGATGTCTTGGTCTCCATTCGTAGGCATGTTCATCGCTCGTATCTCTAAAGGTCGTACGATTCGTGAATTCATCGTTGCTGTATTGTTCATCCCAACGACCGTAATCATCATCTGGATGGCTATTTTTGGTGGTATCGCGATTGATCAAGTGGCGAACAAGGTGGGTGAGATTGGTGTGAATGGTCTGCAAGATATTACACTTTCTCTTTTCCATACTTACGATGCACTGCCAATGAGCTCTGTGCTTTCAGTGGTATCGATTGGGTTGATTATGGTGTTCTTTATCACCTCGTCTGATTCAGGTTCATTGGTTATCGATAGTATTACCTCTGGCGGTAAAGTCGATGCCCCTGTTCCACAACGCGTATTTTGGGCGTTGATGGGCGGTGCGATTGCAGCGGTTCTATTGTGGGTTGGTGGCACGGAATCTATTCAAGCATTACAAGCTGGAACGGTATCAATGGCGCTACCATTTGCTTTCATATTATTGCTTATGTGCCTAAGCTTATTGTTAGGTTTACGAACTGAAAATCAATTGGTTAAGCATCAAAATGCTTTGAGTTAAAAGTATTTTTGATAAAAAGGTCGGCATGGTCGGCCTTTTTTTCGTCATAAACTTGAGTAATTACGTGAATTTTGTTTGTAATTTCATCGAACCGATTCTGGTTTACTGAAAACAACAAGTTAACCTGCTAAACTTCAGACATCCAAGTATTTGAATTATTGTGACAACAACTTGTACTACTTGGATTGTATGTTCGAGTTTGTAATTAAGTCGCAGGTAAGTAAGGGATACGAGGTCAATAGACCCTATTAGTATTCCGTAGAGAGGGATAATGACTAAAGGTATAGATAAATACAGTATCGACAGTACGGATTACACTGTTGGTCAAGATAACGTCCAAAAATGGGGTTTTGATGTTCATAACCCAGTATTTGGTATCAGTGCGGGACTTATCGCCTTGTTCTTGATCGGTGTTCTACTTACAGATACCGCTTCAGCAAAGGCAGCACTAGATGGTGTTAAATGGCAAATTATCAATTCATTTGATTGGCTGTTCATCTGGTCCGGTAACATTTTCGTTATTTTTTGCTTGGGCTTGATTGTTTCTCCATTTGGTAAAATCCGCCTAGGTGGCGTTGATGCAACCGCTGATTACTCATTCATGTCTTGGTTGTCCATGCTGTTCGCTGCAGGTATGGGTATCGGTTTGATGTTCTGGAGTGTGGCGGAGCCAGCTGCTTACTACACAGGTTGGTATGAAACGCCGTTAGGTGTTGAAGCGAATACACCAGAAGCGGCTAAGCTAGCACTAGGTGCAACCATGTATCACTGGGGACTGCACCCTTGGGCGATTTATGGTGTAGTGGCATTGTCACTTGCTTTCTTCTCTTACAACAAGGGATTACCTCTTTCAATTCGTTCTATCTTTTACCCAATCTTAGGTGATAGAGCTTGGGGCTGGGCAGGTCACATTGTTGATATTCTTGCAGTTCTTGCAACCCTATTCGGTTTGGCGACATCGCTTGGCCTAGGTGCACAACAAGCGGCAAGTGGTATTCAGCATGTATTCGGTATTGAAGCGGGCTTAGGGCTGCAAGTCATTGTTATTACAGTGGTGACTTTATTAGCGGTTGTCTCCGTACTTCGTGGTATTGATGGTGGCGTTAAAGTTATCAGTAATATCAATATGCTAGTAGCTTTCTTACTGCTGATCTTAGTTGCGCTAATCGGTTATGCAGTGACGCTGGGTTCAATCCCAACAACATTGATGGCATATATCGAAAACATCATTCCGCTGAGTAACCCTCACGGCCGTGAAGATGAAGCTTGGCTACACGGTTGGACTGTATTCTACTGGGCTTGGTGGATCTCATGGTCACCATTCGTAGGTATGTTTATCGCTCGTGTTTCTAAAGGTCGTACGGTTCGTGAGTTCATCACAGCAGTACTGATTGTACCGACTACCGTGACTATCATTTGGATGTCAGTGTTTGGTGGTATGGCGATTGACCAAATCGTGAATAACATTGGTATTCTTGGTCAAGAAGGTTTAACCGATGTATCGCTAGCGATGTTCCAAATGTTTGATGTATTACCATTTGGTACTCTGCTTTCAATCATTGCGGTTGTATTGGTTTTAGTCTTCTTCATTACATCGTCTGACTCAGGCTCTCTAGTAATCGATAGCATCACCGCGGGTGGTAAAGTTGATACGCCTGTGCCTCAACGTGTGTTCTGGGCGTTCCTTGAAGGTGCGATTGCTGTCGCTCTATTGTGGGTTGGTGGTACTGAAGCAGTACAAGCTCTACAAGCGGGTGCAATCTCGACGGCATTGCCATTCACCATCATTCTATTACTGATGTGTGTGAGCTTGCTAATGGGTATGCGTACAGAAAAACGCTAGGCTTTCTAAGCTAAAATCTACTGCAATTTATACGCAGTAGAGCGGTAAATAATATGAAGGCAGAAGAGGAAACTCTTCTGCCTTTTTGTTTTTTTACCGTACTAAATTTGACATTATTTCTAATAATCACATAGTAAATAGCGCCTTAAATTTGGCGACAAGCCAAGGAATTGACACTAGGTAAGCTTATGGTTTGCTTAAAATTATATTCCGATATTAAATTGTGAAATCGCTCGAATTTAATACTGATATTGGGTAGTATGCGCGGGATTTCCCACCACTCGTGAAACTTTGACATGAAACTAACACTAAAGCAGAAGTTGATAGGTGCTAGCCTATCTGCTTTGTCGTTATGGCTACAGCGTTGACTTGGTTGTCAGCAAACCAATTATTTGAACAGACTCGTAATGGCGTATACCTACGAGCTGAAAGCGTATCTGAAGCAGCATCTGAAGGTATTAAGAACTGGATTGATATCCGTACCGATATCGCATCAGCATTTAATGAGTTTTCACGAGAAAGTGATGTTGTTCCTTTCCTCAAGCAAGCTCGTGTAGCGGGTGGCTTTGACGATATCTTTTTAGGTACTCCAGAAGGCGGGATGTACCGTTCACACCCTGAACGTAATCGTGCAGATTATGATCCTCGTCAACGTCCTTGGTACCAAGAAGCAAACGCTGCAGGTAAGCAAATCATCACCACTGCTTACCAAGATGCGATTACTAAAGCGCTTCTAGTAACGATTGCAGAACCTGTTCGCCACAACGGCCAACTTGTTGGTGTTGTTGGTGCAGACGTACTTATTGACCAATTGGTTAACGATGTCATCAGCCTTGATGTTGGTGACAATGCATACGCAATGCTAATTGATGCCTCTGACGGCACATTCCTAGCTCACCCAGATTCAGCATTAAGCTTGAAGCCGGTAAGCCAACTTTCTAATGACATCTCTATGCCTATTATCGAGAACGCAGTGCGTACGGGTAGTATCGAGATCATCAAAGAGCGCGGTGCTGAGAAGCTGCTTTACTTCACGAAGGTACCTAACAGTAACTGGATCTTCGCGGTTCAGATGGACAAAGCAACAGAAGAAGCGAACCACTCAACGCTACTTACTCAGCTGATCATCACTGCTGTAATTATCACGCTAATTGTAATCGTACTTGTGTCTTGGTTAGTGAGCTTCCTATTCCGCGACCTAAACCGTGTTTCAGCTGCTCTTGAAGAAATTGCTTCAGGTGAGGGCGACCTTACTCAACGTCTTGAGCCTAAGAGCGACGACGAAATTGGTCAGCTTGCTGCAAACTTCAACCGTTTTGTGGGCAATATGCACACCATGGTGATCAAGCTAAGCGAAGTATCTGCTGCGCTAGGCAACCAAGCACGTCAAACGGCTTCTCAAGCTGAAGAACGTAGTGCTCGTATCCAAATGCAACAAGACGAGATCAACATGGTAGCAACAGCCGTTAACGAAATGGCTGCAGCAACACAAGAGATCGCGGGTAACGCAGACCATACTGCACAGAACTCATCTGAAGCGGTTGGCGCGTGTGAGCACGGTACTGGTCAAGTGACACAGACTCAAAGCTCTATCCAAAACCTTGCTCAAGAAGTTCAAATCGCAACCAACGTGATTCTAGAGCTTGAAGAGCACGGCAACAGCATCAACGCTATCCTGTCTAACATTCAAGGTATTGCAGAACAAACGAACCTACTTGCACTTAACGCCGCTATTGAAGCTGCACGTGCCGGTGAGCAAGGTCGTGGTTTCGCAGTAGTAGCGGATGAAGTTCGAGTTCTGAGCCAACGTACACACGGTTCAACGCAAGAAATTCAACAAACGATTGAGTTGCTACAAGGTACAACAGGCAAAGCGGTTAACATCATGAACGATAGCCGTACACTTGCTGAAACCAGTGTTGATGATGCGAACTCAGCGGCTGCAAGCCTAACGCAAATCCATGCTGCTGTTGAACGCATAAGCGACATGGCAACACAGATTGCTTCTGCTGCAGAAGAGCAAGCGTCTGTAACGTCTGAGATCACTCGTAACACTGAGGGAATCCGTGACGTATCTAACGAGCTAGCGGACGAAGCACACCAAGCTGCAGAGCAAGCTGCGCAGCTTTCTGAACTGTCTCACGAGCTAGAAAGCGAAATCAGCCGCTTCAAGCTGTAAGCGCTTAGCGAACAGTGATTAATTTGGTCCCTAAAACGTACTAAGTTAATCCGCGAGAACGTTATTTAAAAGCCGAATGTGAATACCACATTCGGCTTTTTTGTGCGTGCTAGTCAGAGTTATGAACCCCAGCTAGTTGTTCGGGTAACCTGGGAACTTAGCTTTAAGGGCCGCACGAGTAGGGAAGTACTGCTCCATAAATGTAACCATCGCAGGGTCATTAGCTTGTAGCTCTGTGAAAGTTGCAGAACTTAATTCTTGGGCGCTGTAACCCTTATAGTTCAGGTCGTAGTAGGCATAAAGAGAGTAGGCTAGGTACTCTTGGTCGTATGACTCAGCGTCTAAATCAGCTTCGACAATCGTTGAGTCTTTACCGTTAGGAAAGTAAGAGCCTGCAAGAATCGCTTTTTCATTGAGCTCATCGAGTTCTTTTTGCATTATTCCCCATTTCGATGAAGATGATTGTACCGCTAAGTTCATCACACCGTAATCGTGAACAAAGTGAATAATCTCTTCGAACGCAGCGTCTCTTTGAGTCACTAAGTCAGGCTTGTTTTCGCGATTCGATGTGTCAGTTGTTTCTGTCGCAAACAGATCTTGGAAACGGTAATTTTCATCTAAGAAGTCACCTCCATCTCTGTCAGACCACTCATCATCGTAAAAGAATCCCATGGTAGCTTTACTGTCGTAAATAGCCTTAGTTACTTCTGCTGGGAAGCTATCTAGGTAGTACTGCATGATGTTCTTAACGTGAGCGACTTTTGCTGCACCGTTATTTTTTGACTGGTCTTCAATCAACAGTGGAATCTTATAACCGTGTGCTTCTACGCATGTGCGTTGCTTGATGCCATTGGCGAGCAAATCACCCGTGGTATTTGTGATAACAGAACAGTCGTTAGTTGGTACACGAGCGAACACCTCAGAATTACTTTGAGCGAAGTACGGTACAAATTGAATGCCATTACTTAAAGTGTTACCGACACGAACATAAAGGTTCATAGGTCTCATTTGGTCGATATTAAATTTGATGCCACTGTTATCAATAATGAACTGCTTATTGATAGTCACGGTATCCGCTTTTTTCCATCGAATGATGTTGTTTATGTTGTTTTCGACCTCTGCGATAGCAAGCATTTCAGGTGTCGTTGTTGAGTTAAAGTTTTCGTAGTAAATATCGAAGTTTTCAACGCTAAACGTTTTTCCTGCAGAGTTTGTTGCCGTTACTGAAAAGGTAATATCAGCATCGTTTTGGGTTTTGTAATTGCGCTCAGGAATACCGTGAACTTGCGCGAAATTGCCGCTCGCTTTTTGTGTATTACCATACTGAGTAATATCAATGTTCACGTTTTTGTCTGTACCCGCAGCAATCGATTTCACGCTGAATTGTAGTGAGTAATTGCTTCCTAAACTAACCACTGAGCTAGCGCTTGATGCATCGATTACATTCTTTGACGCGCTCGTGTTATTGCTGTCGCTGCCGCCGCATGCAGTGAGCATCGTAGTCAGAACAAGAGTTGGAATTGTGAGTTTGTATACCATAGGGGACCAAGTTATCTGCAAGCTATAAAGCCAGCATGTTACAAGAAATGGCATTTGCTCTTAGTAAGCTTTTGTAAGTAATGTATTAATAGTGCTTACAAATAAGCAATAAGTGATTGGCGGTGGTTATCTGTTTGAGCTGCTCGAAACTAGGATCACAGACAAACAAAAAGCCCGAGCATAAACTCGGGCTTTGAATGGTTTTCTTTATAGCTTAAGGAGAAGCTAGATTGCCTGACGAAGTTGGAAGTAACGTCCTTCTTCGTTCAACAGTGTCTCGTGAGAGCCGTTTTCTACAATCTCGCCTTGTTCAATCAGAACGATAGAGTCCATCGATTCCAAACCGATCAAACGGTGCGTAATGAAGATAACCGTCTTGCCTTCAAAATGCTTCTCGAACAGAGCCATGATGCTCTGCTCAGTTTGCTTATCTAAGCCTTCTGTAGGCTCATCAAGAAGCAGGATAGGGGCATCATGAAGGATTGCACGTGCAATACCAATACGGCGCTTCTCACCACCAGACAGTTGACGACCGCCGTCACCTAACCAGCTATCAAGAGCAGTATTCTCAAGCAACTTTTCTAGGCCAACGTCTTTAAGGATGTTAGCTAGGTGATCATCATTAGCGTCTGGTTTTGCAATCAACAAGTTGTCGCGCAACGTGCCATTTAAGATGTCGACACGTTGGCTTACCACACTGATCGATTCACGCAGTTGTGACTCGTTCCATTGTGTTAGCTCAATGCCCGCGATAGAGATGTAACCCTTTTTCGGGTCCCAGTAGCGAGTTAGAAGCTGAATCAGTGTCGATTTACCAGAACCCGTTTGACCCACAATCGCAACCTTGTTCGTTGCCGGGATTGTTAGGTCAACAGCGTTCAGAACGTTGCGCTCAGAATCAGGGTAGTTGAACGTCACGTTTGAGAACGTAATATCAAGCGGCTTATTGATGTCGAGCTTCTCTTCAGCAAACTGAACTTCAGGCTCTGACAGAATAACCTCGTTCAAGCGACGTGCTGAAGACAGAGTTTGACCTAAATGCTGGAACGCGCCTGCAATTGGCATCAACAATTCAAAACTTGCCATAGTAGCGAACGCCATTAGCGCGATGAACGGGTCTGGAGCATTGCCACCCACGCCATCAGCCGCAAGCCAAAGCATAAGAACCAGCGTTAAACCGTTGAACAACATTAGTGCTGCTGAAGCCATACCGGTTAGGTTAGCGTTCACAAACTGATTCGCCATCAGCTTGTGTTGTGTCTCTAGAATTGCATTACGGTAACGCTCTTCTGCACCGAACAGAGTCAGTTCGCTGTAGCCTTCAATCCAATCAAGAGTGGTAACACGAAGGTCTGCTTTGTTTTGTGTAAGCTCACCACCGTTACGCTTACCCAGCTTGTAGAACAAGATAGGCCAAACCAACAGCATGATCAGAAGGATAGAACCCAAGATCAAACCAAGCGAACTATCGAACCACATCAAGAACAGCGTCAGGAAGAAGATACCCAACACACCCACCGTCACTGGGCTTACTAAGCGCAAGTACACGTGGTCCATAGCGTCGACGTCAGCAACCAAGCGGTTAAGTAGGTCAGCGTCACGAAGGTTTGAAATACGACCTGGGATCAGCGGAGCCAGCTTCTTGAAGAAGAAGATACGCAGATCAGTCAGCAGCTTGAATGTCGCATTGTGGCTCACAACACGTTCACCCCAACGACCCGCAGTACGGCTCATTGCCAACCCACGAACACCACCGCCCGGTAGCATGTAGTTGAAGGTTTCACGCGCAATCGTAAGGCCTGCAACCGCAGAAGCTGAAATGAACCAACCCGATAGCGTTAACAAGCCGATAGAAGCCGACAGAGTAGCAAAAGCCAATAGCATGCCTAGCGATAGGCCAAACCAATGCTTTTTATAGAGTTTCAGGTAAGGCAGTAAATCACGCATCTAAATTACCCTTATTGTCTTGTTGAGCTAAGTTCGCGTTAAGCATCTCTTCGAATAAACCACCCGCAGTCGAAAGCTGAGAGTAATGACCTTGTTCCACAAGACCACCATCGCGCATAACCAAAATGTTATCGACCGATTGAAGAGGAGCAAGTTGGTGCGTCACAAGCAGGGCAGTGCGACTTTCGATGTTGCTGTTGATGCCTTTCATCACGAGCTGCTCACTGCGAGTATCTAGGCTGGCAGTCGGTTCATCGAGCAACCAGAACTGGCCGTCTTGAATCATTGCGCGAGCCAAAGCCAAACGCTGAGATTGACCAACAGATAGGCCACCCGAACGATCAGAAATCATGTAATCCAAGCCATGCTCGCTTACAAATTCGTTAGCAAAAGATTGCTCAAGTGCATTTTGAACAGTTTGGTCGGTGATATCTTGCTTACCCAGAGTGACGTTGTCACGAATGCTGCCGTGAAGCAATAATGGGTTTTGACCAACCCAGCTGATCGTCTTGCGCCAAGATGCCAAGTCTAAGTCACGCAGTTCAACACCATTGATTTTCAAGCTTCCTTCATAAGGCATGAAACCAAGAATGGCATTGATCAAACTTGTTTTACCCGCACCGCTTGGGCCAACTAATGCAGTCGACTGGCGAGTATTAAGCGCAAACGAGATAGGGCCAACCAGTTGAACACCTTCAGGGCTCAACACTTTCAGGTCTTGAGCCTCAATATTGATGCCTTGAGCAGGGTCTAGTTGAGTGTCACCTGATTTAACCTTAGTGATGTCGGTTTCTAGGAACTCAACAATACTTTCGGCAGCGCCCACTGCTTGTTGCTTCGCGTGGTAGAACGTACCTAAGTCACGCAGAGGTTGGTAAAACTCAGGTGCCAAGATAAGGATAAACAAACCTGCGAATAGCGTAATGCCTGCACCGTAGTGGCCGAAGTTCAGTTCACCGATGTAGGTGAAACCAAAGTAAACCGCCGTCATCGCGATAGAGATAGACGTGAAGAACTCAAGTACCGCAGAAGACAAGAAAGCGATTTTCAATACGTCCATCGTGCGCGTTCTGAACACTTCAGATGCACCTTTCAAAACTTCTGTTTCAGCGTT
Organism: Vibrio crassostreae; assembly: GCF_024347415.1. Taxonomy (NCBI): domain Bacteria; kingdom Pseudomonadati; phylum Pseudomonadota; class Gammaproteobacteria; order Vibrionales; family Vibrionaceae; genus Vibrio; species Vibrio crassostreae. The sequence goes on along the minus strand of NZ_AP025476.1, from coordinate 2,151,823 downwards.
GGTGCGGTCAAATAGACGAATGGTTGTCATTGACTGTAAACGGTCGTAAAAGTGACCAGAAAGACGCTGCAGCGCTTTGAAGTTTTTACGGTTTGCATCGGCCGCTTTCATACCAACAAGTGCCATGAACATCGGTACCAGTGGAGCAGTAATCAAGAAGATCAGTCCTGCTGCCCAGTTTACTGGGAATACCACAACCAAAATAATGAATGGAATCATTACCGACAGAGACATCTGAGGAAGGTAACGAGAGAAGAAGTCTTGCATGTCTTCTACTTGTTCTAGCAACAGCGTTGCCCACGTACCGGCAGGTTTACCTTTAATGTAAGCAGGGCCTAACTCACGTAGTTTATCTAGGATGAGTTGCCTTATATAGACACGGATCTGTTCACCACAGCGATAACCTGCGATTTCACGTCCCCATGTACAGCCAGCACGGCCAACGACCGATAATGCCAAGCCTGCGAAATGACCAACCAGTTCAGATTTATCGACATTCTCGATGATCAGCTGGTGAAGAATAGAGGCGAGAAGAGCTGCTTGAGCAATTAAGAACACGCTTGAAAGTACGCCAAGGCTAATCGCAATCATAAGCCAGCGTTTCGCTAACTTACTCTGTTGCTTAAGCCACTTGTTCAAGCTGCGTTGTTTTTTCTTATCCATTATGAAGGCTTAATGATAATTATTATTTGTTGAGGGCGGCTAGTATACAAAAGAAAGCCCAGTGGATATACCACTGGGCTCTAGGGATTTACAACAAAATGTGATGACGCCCTGCATCTACTGAGGCGAGAGCACCGATAATCAAAACTGCAATCTCAGATTTACTTATCGTTTAGGCCATCTAGGAAGCGTTCAGCATCCAGTGCAGCCATACAACCTGTACCAGCAGAAGTGATTGCTTGGCGGTAGTTGTGGTCCATTACATCACCTGCAGCGAACACGCCTGGGATGCTGGTTTGTGTCGCGTTACCTTCAAGACCTGACTGAACAATGATGTAGTCATCTTTCATATCAACTTGTCCTTTGAAGATTTCCGTGTTCGGTTGATGACCGATAGCAATGAACGCGCCCATTACTTCGATATCTTCTGTCTTATCAGACTGAGTATCTTTAATACGAACGCCCGTTACGCCCATGTCGTCGCCTAGAACTTCGTCTAGCGTGCGGTCAGTGTGAAGAACAATGTTGCCGTTCTCTACTTTGTCCATTAAGCGCTTAACAAGAATCTTTTCAGCGCGGAACGTGTCACGACGGTGAACTAGGTGAACTTCAGACGCGATGTTAGATAGGTAAAGTGCTTCTTCAACAGCCGTGTTACCACCACCCACAACCGCTACTTTCTGGTTGCGGTAGAAGAAACCGTCACACGTTGCACAAGCAGAAACGCCGCGGCCTTTGAATGCTTCTTCAGAATCTAAACCCAAGTACTTAGCCGATGCACCCGTTGAGATGATCAATGCATCACACGTGTACTCGCCAGAATCGCCTTTAAGACGGAAAGGTCGGTTTGAAAGATCGACTTCGTTAATGTGGTCAAACAGGATCTCTGTTTCAAAGCGCTCTGCGTGCTCTTTCATGCGATCCATTAGAGCTGGACCCGTTAAACCTTCAGGATCACCCGGCCAATTTTCCACTTCTGTTGTGGTTGTAAGCTGACCACCTTGCTGCATACCCGTAACAAGTACAGGGTTTAGGTTTGCACGAGCAGCGTACACTGCAGCTGTATAGCCAGCAGGGCCAGAACCAAGAATCAATAAATTACAGTGCTTTACGTCGCTCATGAGGACTCCGAAATTGAAATTGTTTTTATTTATAATCGCTTAGGATTGTATGGAAAATATGGAGGCAATAAAAGTGTAAACAAGGGCTGAAGTGTAATTAATCGTTATACGTTAGAACTTAATGGAGACAAACGTTTCCGTGGCTTAAAGATCGGCGAAACCATCTAAAGGTTTATGGGGTGTTGGAGTGAGAGGCTATGGCCGTGTTCAGTAAACTAAACGAGTTGGGAACCAAGCATTAGTGAAGATTGGGAACAGTTAAATGCTTTCCGTCAGGGTAGATCTGCTAACAGGCCAAGTAGGGAAGCCGCAACGAATACTAACAGGGATTACACTTTTGGGGATTCTGTCTGAACTAGAAATAAAGACCTCGACGCACATGTTAGGACAATAACGAATATCAAGGAATAATATAGGCTCCGCTAGAAGCCTATATAGGAAAGAATGCTTTGGCGCCCAATAGAAACTAAGTGCGTTTTAAGTTAACTGTACATTCAGGTAAAAGTTCGAGAACTATATCTCTAAAATCGGACCTGTTAGAGTCGTCTGTAAGGTTAATATACAAATGGTAATGATTGTTTGGCAGTCTTCGCTTTGTAATCATTGTAACCTCAGGCATTTGTTCTATTTCGTTAGAAGCAAAATTGAGAGCTTCAAGAGAACTTTTTCTTGCGCATACAACTACGTCATACTTGGATTGTGTTTTACTAGTGGGAGTACGACGGTGCTCCATACTTGCAATAGCAGATTTCAAACTTTTCAGTTCATCTAAGATAATCTCATCGCTAGAAACTTCTTTAGTGTCAATCTTAGCAATTTTAAATTCGCCAAAGTGTTTGAGGAAAGTGGTGTAGTTTGGGTCGTCTTTTGACTTTTGCAGAGTATTAACGATCTTATCTCTTAATTTATCCTTAAACTTAACTATTTCTGTGAAGCGCAGGTCACGTGGATACTCAATATGCTCTATTGAAGATGTATCAAATGAGTACGAAGTTTCCTCATCCTTAACAATAATCGTTGGCTTATCAAAAGCTAGCCTCATACCAAGCTCAAACATTACATTAGGGTTTTTACCACTGATATCACACACGACAATTGGATTTTCGTATAGATTTTGGATAATGCGTTTTTGAATTACCCCTACGTCATCGGACCTACTAACCATGTTAGCTTCAAAGCCAGCATCTTTGACCGCTTCTTCGATTATTCCATATACATCTTTCCAGTGAGATTCACCGCAACCATCTATTGATGAAATCGGCATTACTATCCCACAAATATTGTCTTCCATTATTACCTCTATTTAAATTTATATTCGAAAAGACATCAAAGATGTAACTAAAAATTAACATTTGACCAATTGTAGTGTCTAGAGTCTGGTGCATTAGATTTCTTACGGTGATATTCACTTGGGAAATTATCTAATGCGTATTTTATTTTTTTCATCTCAAAAGGAATAGAAACAAAGTAAGCTCGGTCTCTAAGAATTGGAGGAGTATTTTTAGTGTCAGAATTAGAGTTACAAAGGTTGACCGCGACAATTGGAATGTCTAGTTCGATCGCAACTTCAATTTCCCATCGAACAAACTTATATAGGTTCTTAGTATGATTACCAACTAATAAAACTGCTTGTTTTGTGTTGTTAAGTCGTTCCCTTAACTTTCTTTTTATCGTAATTTCTGATGCGGTGCGCCTCAAGTTGTTTAACTCATGTGCATTATGGAAATCGAAATCGATATTCTTATTAGCTTTCCATGCGGTCATTAGACGATAGGTAGCAATATCAGAGTCAGCATCGAACATTACATATGTTTTATTTTTGTAGCTCATTGTTCGTCCTTACCAGCGTGATTTGGGATTGAATTGGAAATGATAATGGTGAAGAAAAGGAACGTGTTAATTAGTTGGCTTAAGAAAACCACTCGGATTTCTTGAGTCAAGGGAGAAAAACCGCCATAAGTTAGAGTAAAAGCATTTGCAATGCTTAGGTATACCGCGTTTGTGGAGTCTATAAGATTGTCTGGCCAGCTTATCTCGCAACTGAAATGAACTTGGTAGAGGTATGCATAGCAAGCTAAATAATAGCTAACTGCTAATAATGCATTTAAAAATTTTCGATTCAATGCTTCGCGATTTGTTCTTTGACTAAATTTACTTCCCCAAACATGGTAGTAAAAATAAGTAAAAAGGTTGGAAGAAAGTAAATAATAAGTAAAGAAAAGTGCAAGATCTGAATTTACGTCTAGCTTCCATAGTCCAAGTAGCACGACCCATTTAAATAGTTGATAAATGTCGATTGCAATATTGCAGCAATGAATTTTCTCTGAATCAGTTAATGGGGTTTGTTTGCAAATGCCATGGCACAGCTTTGCAATAAACTTGAAAAATTCAACTAAGTTACAGTAGTAAAAAAGCCTAATTAATGAATCGAACAAAGGATATATAAAACCATTCTTCATTTTGTACTATTTTATCCATAGCGTTGTAGTTTTAAAAATCTCATAGAGATGACTAATTCAAATAAGCCGCCTTTAAATACCAAGCGCACTAAACTTTCCCAGTAGAGTACGACGCATAGGTTAGGACTATTTTGACTCTATTTTAAACCAAAAGAGACATATCGTACAACTGAGTAAATGAAAAACCTTACGTTGTATTGTAAAGTGAGATTGTTCAGAGAGCCTGATAGTTAGGTCGAATCTACCCCGTGATACTACACAGGGATTTACAGCAAACAGCATAAACGTGCTAGCGAAGAACACCACACATTGACGAATACTTGCCGATGATTTTGAAGTTGCGTCCGTTGTTATGATCGATATCAAACGCTTCATGCTCTTAGTTGCATCAACCACTAAGTAAAGTCCTTTCTCAATGCCCCATTTCAAATTCTTCACATAAACCAGATCGTCAATTCGTATTAGGTGTGCACCGTTTAAAACTGTGTATTTTCGTTATTGAAAGTTAAGAGAAACAGTTGCGTGAAAGAAAGTAAGCCATTTGGGGCGGCCGAGTTCCCCCCGAACTCGACCTGTTCCAGACGCGCAAGCAAAGGCGTGTGGATTCTGGCGTACTCATAAATTAACCAATTTCAGTTTGTTGTGTAAATAATCAATAGCTTGGCAACTGATAGGTAGGTCGTATTTTGCTGTGCAAAAGCATAGAAATGAATGATGGCGAGAGTGAGGGCTGAACTCATGCAAGGAGGCTGACGTATTGAAGTGAAAGGGCTGACACAATATGAAACCTAGCTTGCTAGTTTATAATATCGTTAAATTTAAATTTGTAGGGATTTATAACTAGCTAGTGGAGTGTGCTAGTTTTAAGAGTTGGTCATCTTTTATTCTGGTGTTATACACTGCTTTTTATTTTCAAGTTGGATTTAGTGTCTGAATTATTAAATCTGACGGGATAAATGATTGTTTAATGTTGATTTGACAAGATCTTCAAGTATCCTTTATGTAAACAAAACGTTAAATATCGAAAGTAAATTAACAATCATTAAGGAGTCGATGATGTTACATGCTCACGAAAATACCCTACATATTACCCACCTCAGTAACCACGCGGTTGAGGAGTTGTCACCATCATTCTCTAAGCTACCAAGCACAGAGCATGCGGATGGCCAGTTTCGATTGAGAAGGTACTCGGTGGTTCAATTCAGTAATGGACAAGTCGTTGAGCAAGACAAACATAACTTTGTTCAGTCTGAAAACATTAATCACTTTCAAGGTGACATTGTTCGTCAGTTCGAGCCGATTGAAGCGAATATTCTAAGCAGTGAAGGCATGCAAGAAATGTGTGAACTGTTTATTGAAACTAACGGACTTGAAGACGGGCAAGAAATCGAAATCCATCAAATCCGTATTGCCGCTATTTTTGAAGAAACACAAGTTGCGCCAGAAGGTGTTCACCAAGATGGTTTTGACCATATCGCTTTGATCGGTGTGAACCGACATAACATTGTGGGTGGTGAAATCATGTTGTACCAAGACTCACATGAAGCACCATTCTTTAGAAAGGTGTTAGGCGATGGCGAGGTTGCGATGCTGGCAGACAGTAAGCTTTGGCACAATGCCCAACCGATTCGTACTATAGACCACGATGAGATGGGCTATATGGATGTGTTTGTTCTAACGGCTAAGGATGCGCGCAATGTCCTTCACTCTTAATGATGTACGCCAACAGTTTAGTGCTTTAGGCCAATATCATAACGGCAAGCCTGTGACCTTTTTTGATGGGCCGGGTGGATCTCAAGTGCCTGAAAATGTTTTAGCCTCGATGACCGAATACCTAGGGCATTTCAATTCAAACCTAGGCGGTCACTACTTTTCTAGCCAAAAGACCACGAGCTTAATGCAGCAAGCGCGAGAAGCGGCGCAAGCACTACTCAATGCGGAGTCTTCTGGCAACGTTGTGTTCGGTGCGAACATGACATCGTTGACCTTCCAACTGAGCCGAGCGATCAGCCGCGATTGGAAAGAGGGCGATGAAGTTATCGTCACTGCGTTAGACCATTACTCAAATGTATCGAGCTGGCAGCAAGCGGCAGACGACAAAGGCGCGATTGTTCGCCAAGTTCGTGTAGACGAGTCGGATTGCAGTTTGGATATGGCGCATTTTGAGTCGCTGCTTAACGAGAAAACCAAGCTTGTCGCGGTGACTTTTGCTTCGAACACCACAGGCTCGATTGTCGACATGGCGAAAGTTATCGAACTTGCACATCAGCATGGTGCGCAGGTTTATGTCGATGCCGTGCATTACGCACCGCATCACTTGGTAGATGTTCAGCAACTGAATTGTGATTTCTTAGCGTGTTCAGCGTATAAGTTCTTCGGCCCGCATGTGGGCATTGCTTATGTTGCGCCTCAATGGCTGCATACTCTAAAACCTTACAAGGTAGAGCCTGCAACCAATATTGGGCCAGGTCGATTTGAAACAGGAACACAAAGCTTTGAAGGCCTTGCCGGTGTGATTGCGGCGGTGGATTACTTGGCACAACTAGGTGATCCAGCAGATTCATTGCGTTCTCGTTTAGAGCAAAGCTACGCGCTGTATAATAAGCATGAAAGCCAACTTAGTGAGTACTTCCTTAAGCGCTTGGCCGACCTTGAAGGTGCAAAACTTTATGGGAAAACCGAGTTTGATTCGAACCTAAGAACGCCAACGTTTGCGATTACCTTTGATAACCATTCTCCAGAGTTCATCGCCAAGAAGTTGGGTGAGCATAATATCTGTGTGTGGAATGGGCACTTCTACGCATTAGGGCTGGTGAAGCAGTTGGGTATTGAAGAGCAGGGCGTGGTGCGTATTGGTTGTATGCATTACAACTCGATTGAAGAGATCGACTTGTTGTTCAATGTGCTTGAAGGGATCTTGCGAAGCCACTAGCAGAAGTAATTATCAAGAAGTCACTAGCACTTTAATAGCTACAGAATTAGAAAAGAGCATACTTCTCTCAATAATATTGAGTAGGAAGTATGCTCTTTTTGTTTCATGAACTTATATCTGTTTAACGGCAGTTATTCTATTAGGACGGTTACTAAGACTAAAACCGTTACTCGATTAAGTTCGTGATTTAACTAAGACAGATGCTTAACGAGAGCTGCACCTACTGCGTGAGCACTTGTTGGGTTTTGGCCGGTAATTACTCGCTCATCAACAATCACAAGCTCTTGCCAAGGTTGAACCTTGTTGAAACGTGCTGCGCTACGAGCAAGAGACTCTTCCAGTAGGAATGGAATGTCGTTGATGGTGCCAAAGTCGATCTCTTCTTCACGTGTAAAGCCAGTCACCGATTTAGAGCTTAGTAGCTTCTCGCCATTGCTCAGGACAATCGGAAGCAGTGCTGCTGGGCCATGACATACTGATGCGATCAAACCGCCATTTTCATAATGCTTAGCGGCAATCGCTGCGAATTGCTCGTCGGTTGCTAGGTCTGAAAGTAGGCCGAATCCACCTGGGTAGAAGATAGCATCGTAGCTTTCTACGTTAACTTGGCTTACAGGAATTGTATTGTTGATGCGATTCTGGAAGTCATCATCAGCCAAGATTTCTGCGTTTACTGAATCACCTTCAATATCGGTTCCGTACAGTGGGCCTTTACCACCTTTGATAGAAGCGATGTCGTACTCAAAACCAGCGGCAAGGATCTCTTTCAATGCATGAGTCAGTTCTGGAGCGTAAGTACCGTTAGCTTGGTCTGTATCGCCAAGTGTTGCGTGGTTAGTTACTGGAATTAGTATTTTTTTCATGATTCATCCCTTTGAGCTGCTGTTTTTTTATTTAGAAACGATGCCTGTAATTAGATGCTGACGCTTTTCGTTAAGCGCTAGGTATCGTGTTGTTACTTAGCTATCGCCGTCTTGTTGTATCTAATACTAGTTCCAAACCAATTAGGTGATAATATACTAAACAGGCAAAACATTGTTGCTATATAGCAAAGATAAGATGCGGGTAGATTAAGTATGGACAGCTTTGAAGGTATTAATGAGTTTGTTGCGGTAGCCGAGTGTCACGGCTTTTCTGCAGCAGCAAAACAGTTGGGTTGCAGTACTAGCCATGTCAGTCGCCAAGTTTCAAGGTTGGAAGAGCGGGTGGGTGTGGCTTTACTGGCTCGATCCACTCGTATGGTGAGCCTAACTGAATCGGGTCACACCTATTATCAACAGTGCAAAGACTTAGTAATAGGGCTTCAGCAAGCGAACGAACAAGTGACTTCTCAGCAGACTCAACTTAGCGGTACTTTACGTGTCAGTGCGGCGGGTGCGTTTGCTGAAAATCATGTTGCGACAGCGCTGATGGAATTTGCCAAAGATCACCCCGATCTGACTATCGAAATGAACTTCAATACTAAGATGGTGAACTTCATCGAAGATGGTATCGACTTCGCGATTCGTTATGGTCGATTAGACGATTCAGGGCTGGTGGCAAGAAAGTTGGTCGATCGTCCAATGGCGGCTGCAGCCAGTAAAGACTATATAGAGCAATTTGGTTCGCCTACTCATCCAGAGCAGTTGAAAATGCATAGCTGTATTATCGCTAACAGTGATCAGTGGTTATTTGAGAAAGAGGGCAAATCGTTAAATGCAGTACGAGTACATGGGCGCTGGCGCAGTAACAATTCGAGCGCAGTACTCAAAGCATGTGAAGAGGGACTTGGGATTGTTTATCTTCCTAAAAGCAGTTTCAATGGCGGTCTGACTAATGGAAAGCTGGTCCCGGTGCTTGAAGAATATTGGGGAGCAGGAACCAGCAGTTGGGTCGTATACCAAAACCGTCGTTTTTTACCCCAAAGAGCACGACTGGCGATCGACTTCTTAGTCGCATACTTTTCGGATTGGAATGAATAAGCGACAAGGTTTCAAGCTGGCAGCCAACAAGACAGAAGTTAATACTGAACGGGATTTGAAAAGAGTCGTGATTAACTCTAGCTACGCACTTTAAAGCCGAAAACAGAAAAGTTAATGCTTACATAGATATACGTTATCTTTTTTTGTTTTTTGACGCGCGTAATCAGATTGAGATGCTTGTCTACTTTTGGTGACTCGTGTTAGCGATTGAATTGTAGAGAAGCCCGCAACAGTACGATATACTAGATACCATATTAATGTCCCTAACGCGTGAAAGATTCTGTGGAAGCGTTGGCAGGATGTGTTGTTATGCTCCAGTTTATGAAGTGTAGCGAGAGTGCGGAGTTGGCAATGTCTTCAATAAATTTCGAATCCACGTACGGTGTGATAACTATTCAAGATATGAATGTAGTTAGTGTTGACGCTAACTACGCTCGCATCTATGGATACCAATCGCCCGAAGAACTACTTTCTAATATCGATAGCTTTCTAGATTTAATCTCAGAAGATTACCATGTTCTAGCCTATCAAAATTACCTTGAAACGGTGAGTGGTCAACGAGACCCTCAGGTTCATACCTATACCAATGTTGATCGTAATGGCAGAGAGTTCACCGTGTTTTCTATCGACCATGTGACGGAGTGGCAGGGAAGGCCTGCACTGCAAGTCACGGTTATCGATCTTTCCCCTGCGATTCAGCTGCAAAATGTGGTGCGTGAGCAAGATAAGATGTATCACGACATGATCATGCAATCAGGGCAGGGAATCTTGGTTCACCGAGATTTTAAACCGTTGATGGTCAATCAATCGTGGGTCAAATTACAAGGTGGCACTTCCATAGAGCAAGTATTAGCGCTGGATTCGATCCTCGGATTGGTGCCACAGCAGAATACAGACGGTATCAGTAAACATTATCACGCGATTGTGTCGGGGGAGTTGTCGGGGACCAGCACGGTGGTCGAAAACATTGGCTTCGACGGTGTTCATCGATTCTTCAATATTTACGACAATGCCATTATATGGAAAGGTCAGCCCGCGGTTCAGGTTGTGCTTGAAGATGTGACGCAAAAGGTGATGTTGGAAAAGCAGTTGGTTCATCAAGCGAACTACGATGAAATGACCGACTTGCTTAACCGAAGAGCGATTTACGAATGGTTAAGGGAGCATCTTGTCTCTGATACTCATCTCGTGTGTATGCTGCTTGATATCGATGACTTTAAATCGATCAATGATACCTACGGGCATATGGTCGGGGATGAGGTGATTTGCGCATTGGCTGATATTACCAAGCGTAATGTTGAGGCTGTGGGCGGTGTCGCGGGTCGATGGGGCGGTGAAGAGTTCATTGTGTTTATCCCAAATGCGTCGCCTCAGGTCTCACGTCAAGTGTCTGACCAGATCCGAGAGCAGTTTAATCAAACCGAATTTAAGATTGATGAGCACATTCGCTTTAATGTGAGCGTGAGTATCGGTGTGAGTGATAGCCGAGCTTGTGAAGGAACGGTTTCTATCGATGCACTTGTGAATGTGACTGACCAATCCCTTTATCGTGCGAAAGCGGCTGGCAAGAATCGCGTGTGTGGCGATGTGGTCGCGCTTTAGATCTTGATAATAAGTAACACAGGTTTTTAATTAAAAATGCCCTGAAGTAATGATCTTCAGGGCATTTTTCGTTTTGGCTATCAGCGACAGATCGCTAACAATTAGAAGCGCTCAAGTTCTACAAATTATGCAGAAACCTCAACTTCGTAAGAGCCAAATTTACGGATGTTAATTACGCCCGTATCTAAGATTAGGTATTGGCCTTTAATGCCTTGCAGCACACCAGATACCTCAGGGTTCTTATCGAAGTTGTGCGATACAATCTTCACAGGGTGCTGTTCAACTGGGTAGCTGAGTGAAGTGATGTTCTCACTTAGGATCTCGATAGCATCGTCGCCAAACTTCGCTCTGATCTCTTGGATTTTATCCTCAACCAATGGCAATAGTTCTTTGGCTTTTTCTACTAACTCCATATCGTCGCCATCGCCTTTTAGCAACGTGCGCCAGTTGGTTTTGTCGGCAATGTGTTTTGCTAGCTCAACTTCAATCAGGCCAGAAATCTGACGTGTTTTCACTTTCAAGATTGGTAGGCCTTGAGTGGCACCTTGGTCAATCCAGCGAGTTGGGATTTGAGTATGTCGAGTGATACCCACTTTTAGGCTTGATGTGTTCGACAGGTAAACGAAGTGATCAACCATGCAGTTCTCTTCACCCCATTGAGGCTCACGACATGTGCCTTCATCGTAGTGGCAAGTCTCTGGTTTCATGATGCACATATCGCAGCTGGCTAGCTTTTTCATGCACACAAAGCAGTGGCCTTGAGAGTAGCTCTTCTTGGTTTTCTTGCCACACGAGCAGCAAAAAATATTGCCCGTGTGAGTGAGGTTGATGGTTTTACCAATCAGAGGGTTTAGTTCTACAAACTCTTCGCCTACAGGCAAACGGTAGGTTACCGCACCATCAAGGGAAGCACTCATCTTCTTGAGTGTTCCTTTCGCTAATAAAGACATGACATTACTCGTTGTATTTTGATTATTATTTCGTCGACTCGAATGCTCTGTAAGCAGCCTGTTCGGTTAACGATGATTATGCGATGAGTATAACAAATGGAGCCTATTTTTATACGCAATAATACTTGATTCTCGGCGTAAATAATCAGCATGAAATGTAAGCATAAAAATATAGTATGACATTTTGTTCAGGCGTGATATAACGTTTTTTAGTGAATTATTGGTATTAAGCTCACTAATTCACGTAACTTATTTTATATCGTAAAATCCCAACTCTAGGGATATAAGCCGGAAGCTTAGACGTGAAGTGGATCCATAAGATTGTTATCTTTCTAGTTATCGCAACACTTGCCATTGTGCAGTATTACCGTGTGAGCGGAAATCGTGTGATAACGGCAATTACGCCAGATAAATATGAGTTTATCGCGACCAGCGATCAAGTTGACAGGGGTGTCAGTACCTCTCAATTATCCTATGAAAATGGCCAATATGTTCTTAACTGTGAGCTAAAGGAATCAGAGTATCCTTGGCCTTACTGCGGCTTATCGATTCGTATCGATCCAGATATAACCACAGGTCTTGACCTTTCCCAGTATCACACTTTTAGAGTGAACATCGATTACCATGCTGAGGCTGACTCAAGCGGCCGTTTGAGAACCTACCTACGTAACTATAACCCTGCTTATTCAGTTCCGGATAACGAGTACACACATAAGTACAACGGGATGGAGTTTTCTCCGGGCGTTGATGGTGGTGTGATTGAGATTCCGATCAAAAACCTGCAAGTAATGACATGGTGGTTAGCTGATAACGACATTGCGCTAGAGCACTCAGCACCCGAGTATTCGAATGTGAATATGGTTGAGTTTGCTACCGCATCTGGTGCGAAGCTTGGCCATCATAGAATCGTTATCCGTAGCATCGAGTTTGAAGGCTCTTACATCACAGGCGAGAGCTTGTTCCTTATTTTACTGTTTGTTTGGGTCGGAACCGGCACGGTGTTCTTGCTTTCTGAATTAAACAGTTCAAGAAAGCGTATGCTGATTGCCGAAAAAAGACACTATCACCTTAAGAACGTCAACCGAGCACTGAGAGAGCAAAACTTTGAATTCTCTGAAATGGCACACCGTGATGAGTTGACCGGAATACTAAACCGACACGCGATTCGTGATTGGCTAAAAATGCAGTCTCAGCAGGTTAAGCAGGGGCATGGAAAGCTTAGTATGATGTATCTCGATATTGACTACTTCAAGAGCGTGAATGACAAATACGGACACCAAATGGGTGACCATATTTTACGCGAGTTTAGCATGGTGGTCGGCAGTTCGATCAGCGCTACCGACAAGTTGGTGAGGTGGGGTGGTGAAGAGTTTATTGTTTTTTGCCCGGAGACTGATCTTGGCGAAGCACAAAGAAAGGCTGAGAAAATCCGACTCTTAGTTAGCCAGCACCTTTGGGTTCATGGCGATCCACTGACATGCAGTATTGGTATCGCTGAGATGAAACAAGAGCGAGTGACAGAGACCATTGCTCGCGCTGATGAAGCTTTATATCAAGCGAAGCATTCAGGTCGAAATCAGGTGATCTTGAGTCACTAATCTGAAAATTGTTTTGATTAGTTTATAAGCCACGCGTGCATATGTGACGTGTGGCGTTTTTATGGCTGCTAGATGAGTTACCCTCTAGAGCCTTTGTTAGTTTGTTTGGAAAATGTACAAAAATGATTTCCCTGTTCTTTAAATGCTTGCTGGGTGCAGCGGCGGTTTTGTTGATTGCGCTGTTGTCGAAGAGTAAGAGCTTCTACATCTCTGGTTTAGTGCCGCTGTTTCCGACCTTTGCTCTGATTGCTCACTACATTGTCGGCACGGAACAAACCATGGTGGAGTTACGCACCACAGCCTTGTTTGGCTTATTTTCGCTTGTGCCATACGCGGCTTATCTTGGCGCTGTGTATGTGTTTAGTTATCGATACAATTTGGTGTCGACACTCTCGTTAGCGACCTTAGTGTGGGTATTGTGTGCTTCGATGTTGCTGCTAGGTTGGACGCGTTTGGTGCCAAGTGTGGCGTGAGAACCAGGTCTTAGAGCGGTAATGATAGGTTGATGGCGAGCTGATACAAAAAAGGTGGCGAAGAGCCACCAAAAGGGAAAAGCGTTTTATTGTTTTTTTGGATGCCCGCTCAGTGATAGCTTCAAGTAACAGAAAGCTTCACGCTGAGCGGGCATTTTTGTACTGGTTGAGCCGGGGGAACTGCAACCAGTCTAGGGGAGCACGGCCTATAAGGCGTTATCCTTACCAGAAAATCCAAGCGAACAGTGTCAGAACTAGGATACAAACTAGGTTCAACACCATACCGATTCGCATCATCTCTTTTTGCTTGATGTGGCCTGAGCCAAACACGATTGCGTTAGGTGGTGTTGCTACTGGCAGCATGAAGGCACAAGATGCAGCAACCGCAATCAGTGCAGACAAGATAACCGGCGACATACCCAGCGCTTCAGCAATGGTCGCAAATACAGGGACAAGCAATGCCGCGCTCGCTGTGTTACTTGCGAATTCAGTTAGGAATACGACGAACGCTACTACCGCTAGAATCGTTAGCAGTACGCCTGCTGTTTCTAAGAAACCGCTTAGAGAGTGTGCTAGGAATACACTGGTTCCGGTTGCTTTCAGAATGTTACTTAAACAGATACCGCCACCGAATAGGATTAATACGCCCCAATCCGTTGTCTTCTCAACATCTTTCCATTCGACTGCTCTAGAAGCGCCAAGCAATACAATCGCGCCAATCGCAACCAAGCTATCAAACTTCGAGAAGCCACCGATCATTGCATTGATTGGCTTACCGAATATCCAAAGCGTTACCGTTAAAAGGAAGATAGACAGTGTAATTTTCTTGCTGTTTGTCCACTCAACTGGAGCATGGTCTAGCTCGAATTTGTGGTCAAGCTTTGGCTTAGTCATCACGTAAAGAATAATCATCGCGATTGGCAGTAAGATCATTGAGATTGGTAGGCCAAGTGCCATCCACTCTGTGAAGCTCAAGCCAACTTCTGCCGCTGCAATTGCGTTTGGTGGGCTACCAACTAAGGTTGCGATACCACCGATTGAAGCACAGTAAGCGATACCCAGCAGTACGAACACGTAGGTGTTGCGGTCTTCACTTTGGTCGACTTTGTTCATGATGCCAAGAACAAGAGGAAGCATCATTGCAGTGGTGGCCGTGTTTGAGATCCACATGGATAGACCCGCACTCACACCGAACAACATGAACACAGCGACCGACATTCTGCCTTTTGCTATCAGCAGTACTTTGTCAGCAATTGCTTTGTCTAGCTCTTGCTTGTTCAGTGCGGCTGCCAATGCAAAACCACCCATGAATAAGAAGATGATTGGGTTCGAAAAGTTAGCTAGCGCTGCGGGCGTGTTGAATACACCAAACAAGACAGCCAATAGGGGAACGAGCAAAGCGGTGATGCTGACGTGAATCGCTTCTGTTAACCATAGAATGGCAACGAATACGAGAATACTTAAACCTGTATTCACTTGTGCTTCGAATGGCAGGGTATTAAGCAAAACTGCAAATAGCGTGAAATTACCAATTAATATCATGCTGTTGCGGGTAAACAACCAGTGTTTCAGTGTAGTAACAAGTGCCGTCATAAGGCGCTCCTTTTGTTTATCCTCGTTTTATTGGTGCACTACTTCGTTGAGTCGTGCTTATTATTTTCGAGGTATATAGCTTGATGTAGGGTCAGACTTTGTTGGAAGAATGTTACTCAAGTTAATAAAGGAGTGTTGGTGTGTTTTTGCTTAACAACGGGGAAGTGTGAGGCAACAAATTCAAAATGTGTAGTTTTCTACACATCGGTCTCTGTTGGGCCTGCAATCGGGCTTACTGTAGGGTCTACATCAGGGTTTATAGTGGGGTCAGTAATAGGGTTTGGAATCGGAAATGATTCCGGTTTTGGACTGGGTTGAATCGGCTCTTTAGGTCCAAGGAACTTTGGCGTTGTCCCCATAATATACAGATCAAGGAATGCTTTTGTACGCGCAAACACTTCTCGTAAGCGTATTGAGGTTCCGGAATGGTGGGTTGGACCTGAAACCGCTAAACACTGCGCATGAATATCGTAAGAATTGGCGATGAATAGTGCTCTTTCACAGTGGAACTTCTGGGTGATGATCAGAAAGTTATCGGTATCGAATATCTTTTTGGCGCGAACAATCGAGTCTAAGGTTCTGAAACCAGCATAATCTAGATTGATACGTTCATCGGGGACGCCAGCTTTCAACAAGTCGCGTTTCATCGTCCACGGCTCATTGTAAGAGCGATGAGCGTTATCGCCACTTAACAGAAACTGGTCGACTTTTTCACGGTCGAAGAGCTCAATCGCGGCTTCGATTCGGTGCTTATAATAATCGTTGAGTGTACGACCCAAATATTTGCTCGTGCCAAGCACAACGGCGACCTCAAGCTCGGGCACTTCATCAATATCGTAGATGATGCGATCTTCCGCTTGCCATGAAACCCAATAATCGATCGCAATAACCGCAGCGCTGCCTACTAAGAACACGAGGAAAGCGCCAAACAGAAAACCTTGCAGTTTTTTGTAAGCTTTATTTAAGTAGCTACGGATAATGTGAGAATCAAATTTCACTCTCGGTATGGTCCTTTGACTGAGCATTAATTTTTGAGTGCTCGATAATACCAAATAAAAATGAGAAAAATCAGTTAAAAAGACAAGACAGTGTAAAGAAAAAAGCCCCTGCAATGGCAGAGGCTCTTAGAAGAGGAGTTAACGATCTTTATTAGAATGCCGTGCGCTTGTAACGACGGTAAACTGGCTGCCAGAAGTGCTGGTCAATCGCTTGTTGCAGTGCTTCTTCAGTGATCTCTAGAGCAACGCCCTGTTCAATCGCCTTCTTACCAACAGCAAGAGCAATCTTCTTCGATACCGTGTGGATTTCTTCTAATGGTGGAAGTAGAGCGCCTGTGCCGTTGATTGCTAGTGGAGAACACGTTGCAAGTGCACGGCTTGATTCCATTAGCATTTCGTCAGTGATGCGTGAAGCATTCACAGCTAATACACCAAGGCCAATACCTGGGAAGATGTAGCTGTTGTTACACTGAGCGATTGGGTAAGTCGTGCCATTGTGAACTACTGGCTCAAATGGGCTACCTGTCGCAACAAGTGCTTGGCCATCAGTCCAACGAATAATGTCGTTTGGTGTCGCTTCAACACGGCTTGTTGGGTTAGACAGTGGGAACACGATAGGACGTTCACAGTGCAGGTTCATCTCTTTGATGACTTCTTTGCTGAATAGACCTGGAGCACCAGATACACCAACCAATACGGTTGGCTTCGCGTGGCGAACAACGTCCAGTAGAGAGAAACCAGTGCCGTCGCTTTCCCAGTCTTTAGTGTTTTCGTTGGTTTGAACAAGACGCTGTTGGAAATCAAGTAGGTTTTGCATGCCTTCCTGTAGCAGACCCCAACGGTCAACCATGTAAACTTGAGAGCGAGCTTGTGCATCGCTGATACCTTCAGACACCATTTGAGCAATGATAGCTTCAGCAATACCACAACCTGCAGAACCCGCACCTAAGAAGGTAATACGCTGATCTGACAGTTTGCTGTTTGCTGCTTTACATGCTGCAAGTAGAGAGCCAACCGTTACGGCTGCTGTGCCTTGGATGTCATCGTTGAAACAACAGATGCGATCTTTGTAACGCTCAAGCAGTGGCATTGCGTTCTTTTGTGCGAAATCCTCGAACTGAACTAATGCATCAGGCCAACGGCGTTGAACCGCTTGGATGAACTCTTCAACGAATGCATCGTAGTCAGCACCTGTGATACGAGGGTGACGCCAGCCCATGTACATTGGGTCAGCAAGACGTTGAGGGTTGTTGGTACCCACATCGAGCACGATTGGTAGCATGTAAGCTGGGCTAATGCCGCCACACGCTGTGTAAAGTGCTAGCTTACCAATTGGAATACCCATGCCACCGATGCCTTGGTCTCCCAAACCAAGAATGCGCTCACCATCCGTAACCACGATAACTTTAACGTTGTGGTTTGTCGCATTATTCAGTAGATCATCGATACGATCGCGGTTCGGGTATGAAATAAACAGACCACGACCACGACGGTAAATATTTGAGAAGTTCTCACATGCTGCGCCAACCGTTGGCGTGTAAATGATAGGCATCATTTCAGAGATGTGGTTTTGAACTAAACGATAAAAAAGCGTTTCATTAGTGTCTTGGATGTTACGAAGGTAGATATGCTTATCCATATCACTTTCGAAGTTACAATATTGTTTGTATGCACGTCCTACTTGCTCTTGGATTGTTTCGGTTGTTTCCGGTAACAAACCTTCAAGGTTGAAAGAACTGCGCTCTTCAGCAGAGAATGCGCTGCCTTTGTTTAGAAGAGGGGTACTTAGTAGAGCAGGACCAGCATAAGGGATATATAGAGGGCGTTTATCGTTGTTCATTGGATGCCTAATATGGGAGAAAGGGTAACTGAAAAATGATAACGGTTTAGTTATTCAATTGTAAATAGTTTCTCCACGATCTGAGCAAACAAAATGATATTCTTACCTCTGCCCCACACTTGTCGAATTTCAACATGATAATTCGTTATACTTTGCTCACACTTTTTCGCGACGCTCCCTTTTTATGTCATTACTTCCCATCGATGCTTATCAAAATGTATTCCACCAACAAATCGTTAATTCTCACCTTGTAGTAGAGGCTGAAACCGGATCAGGTAAATCTACGCGATTGCCAATTTGGGCTTCCCAACATGGGCGAGTTCTGGTGGTTGAGCCAAGACGCATCGCGTGTACTTCACTGGCTAAATATCTCGCACAACAATCGGGCGAGAAGCTTGGTAGCAAAGTGGGCTATGCGATTAAGCTCGAATCGGAATACAACGAGCAAACGGACGTTGTTTTTGTTACGCCCGGTATCGCGCTGCGTTGGTTATCAGAAGATGGACTCGCTGGCTTTGATGTAATTGTGGTGGATGAGTTTCACGAGAGGCGCTGGGATATCGACTTGCTGGTGGCGATTCTGAAACAAAAAGCGAGTCATCGTTTAGTGATCACATCAGCAACCATTGAGGGTGAACGCCTTGCTCATTATTTGGATGCGAATCGCATAAGCTGTGAAGGGCGTACTTATCAAGTGGAGATTGAGCACCGAGCGAATGAATCCAGAACACTGCCTGATAGTCGACATCTAGAACAGAGCATCGCGGAAGAAGTGAATCATCAACTGATTGCTTCACATGGCGATATGTTGGTTTTTCTGCCGGGTAAAAAAGAGATCGTGCAATGCGAACAAGCTTTAGCGAAAAATCCAGATATCCAAGTCGTTAAATTGCATGCCTCGGTGAGTGATAAAGAGCGAGATTTAGCGTTATCGGGTCGTAATATTAATACTGAAGGTAATGGTTTGAGAAAGGTCATCCTTGCTACAAACGTTGCGGAAACCTCATTAACCATTCCTGATATTGGCGTGGTGATAGATTCAGGATTAGAAAGACGCACCGTTCAACGCAACGGCAGAGCCACCTTAATGTTGAAATCCATATCACGCGCTAGCGCCAAACAACGCGCGGGTCGTGCGGGTAGGGTTATGGACGGCGTTTGTGTTCGTTTGTATGGCGAACACGCTGCGTTAGAATTGGTTACGCCTCCTGAATTGCAGCGTGAAGAGCTAACCGAACCTATGTTGGCGGCGGCATGTTGTGGTGCGACTCTTGATAGTTTATCTTTCCTCGACCCTATTCCTGAGAAGTCGCTAAATAGCGCAACTCAAATCTTGCTGACGATGGAAGCGATCAATATTGATGGTCAAGTTATGGAGCACGGCAAGAAGTTGTATCCACTGCCGATTGACGCCTTGTATGCCGATATTGTTACCCGAATTAAAACCAAAGCACTCAAAGAAGCGATGGTCGATCTCACTGCGGCGTTGTCCGTTCCTGCTCGCTTATATCAGTTATCAAACAATGCAGAACATCTAGAAGCACTGGCGCAACAAGAGAAGGAAGGGTGTGATTTAAGCCTGTTGATTCAGATTGTGCGTGGTCGCGAATATCCGCATTTAGAGATAAACCTACAGGCACTGAATGAAGCTCAAGGTCTAGCTAAGCAAATGCGTGAGGTATTTGAACTTCCTCAGCTAGAAGTCGCGTCACGTTTTCAACGCATTGAACTACTTAAGACTATTGTGGATCTTCATCCTGAACTGGTGTTTGTGCGCCGGCTGAAAAGGAAAGAGGCCTTTGCTAATGGAGTGTTAGAGGTGGTACTTGGTCGCCAGAACCGTTTCCCGGACAATGCACAAGCTATGTTGGTGTTAGACACCCACAGTTTGCCGGGAAGAGGGGTTAAGCAAACACTGACCTTAGCGACGGTCACTGCACCTATTCCTCTTGAGCTTATAGTTGATGCTGAGTTAGGAGATTGGGAGCAAGGTGAAACCGTTGTGAATGATGATGGCGTCTTTACCGAGATGGCGTTGGTGTACGCAGGCCGCACGATTACAACCAAGCTTGTCGCGGCTGAAGGGCAACTATCATTAAAGCCTATCGTCGATCTCGTGGTAAGTGGTGCTCAACTTCCTGGTTTTGCAAAGGTTCGCACTCAAGAGATTAAGCATTGGCAGCTGTATGTGAAACTCGGTCTCGATGAGCAAACACAATACACACCAGAAATTGAGAACATTAACTTTGAGCTATGGTTTATAGAGCAACTTGAAGTGTTAGGGGTTACTGATGTCAGCGAATTGGAAATGTTTGACCACGCAGACATACCGTTCGATGGCATTCCAACTTGGCTCTATTCAGAATTTTCGGAAAAATATCCGTTTGCATTGAGCCTTGCCGACTTGCAACTCGATGTAGAATACTTGCCCGCGAGAAAGCTGATTTACGTTCACTATCAATCGGGTAGTCGAAAGTTATCGCCAAAACGTTGGGAGCTGCCGACATGGTCAGGCTGGCGTATTCAGTACAAAAAAGCGAGCCGAATAATTGATATCAAATAGATGGATAAGTTTTATCTCTAAAATATTAATCAAATAGGTGCATATATGATTTTTCAGTGCTTATTTTGTTACAAGTTTGATTTTTATATGCCTTTTTAACCAATCAAAAGGTCATAAAAGACTATTCTTCTATATCCTATTGCTATAAAGAAAGAGTTGATAGATATTGAGTATATTGTGTTGCCAAAGTGTCGGGGGACATCATGGATAAACAGGAAGAGACGCGTGTAGAGTTCGATTACACAACATTTCTTGGCGCCTCATGCAGTAAAAAATGGACTTTTCTGGAAGCACTCACCACAATTGCGCCAGTGTTCAGTACCGTCTGGCGAGATAGCATTAAAGAGCTAGCAAGCCCTGAAGATCGTTTATGGCAGATGGCATTGAAATCAATGTCGACGCGTAAAAGTGATGAGTCGAATATTGTGACCTTACTCAAGCTCGCGAAGCTGGAAGGGATCAATGAGCTCAAAGTGGTGATGCCATATTCTCTTGAAGAAGAGCAGATCGAGTATATTGAATCGCGCAGTCATTTAGTGATTGCGGGTAATTCTGGAGAAGAGTTCACGATTAGGCTGTAACTTCAGTTCGCCTATAATCTCTCTCAGGAATAGTAAAACGCATACGTAAAAAGGGCCTCAAATATTGAGGCCCTTTTAGTATCTGAAACTTGTGTCTACGAGCTTATTAGCTTTCTAGCTTTTTATTTTGAGGTAAAGCGATTAAGCAATAAAGCGACTAGTCGATTAGACCATAGTCAGCGCGCAGTACATCGATGATCTCTTGTTTAGGATTTTCGCTCAGTACGATCTCCGCACCTGTGATTTTCGCCGCGATATCAAGGTAAGTACGAGAAAGAGACATTAGCGAATCAAGAGGCAGTTCGTTGTCACGAGCTAGTGCTTCACGTTCTGGCATGCGTTCTTTGTTCAAAAGAATGTCGGCATCAGGGAAGTAGTTAAGCAAGAACTGACGGAAGCCTTCTTTTGAATTCTCAACGATGTTGCCGTTGTTGTATTCCTGAGTATCCCAAATGCGAGATGAATCTGGAGTACCAACTTCGTCCATGTAGATAAGTTTTTCTTTGCCCTGAGCATCGTTGACGTAACCAAATTCAAACTTAGTGTCGACAAAGGTTTGGTCTACTTTCGCCAGTGCTTGGCTAATCACGTTGAAGCCTTCTTTTAGCAGCTTCTCGTAATGCGCGATGTCACTTGCCTGAGTGAAGTTGAATGCTGCGAAGTTGTCTTCGATGTTGTTACGTGTGATGTTCACATCATCAGCTTCTGGAACGCCAGGAATACCTTTCAAAATCCCTTTAGTAGAAGGCGTGATAAGCAGCTCTGGTAGCTTCTTGTCTTTCTCTAGGCCTTCAGGCATCTCGATACCACAGAATTCACGTTCGCCGTTCGCGTATGCACGCCACATAGAGCCTGTGATGTATTGACGACAAATCGCTTCGATCATGACTGGGCGAGCTTTTTGTACAATCCATACGAATGGGTGAGGGATATCAAGGATATGACTGTCAGCAAGGCCGTTGTCTTTAAACAATTTGAACCAGTGGTTAGAGATAGCATTTAGAGCTGCTCCCTTACCTGGAACACCTTTCAGATTCCCTTCACCACGCCAGATACAATCAAATGCAGAGATACGGTCACTGATCACCATGATTGCTAAAGGCGCATCTGGTGCTACATCGTAACCTTTCTCTTTAATTAGTCGTTGGCTATCTTCTTCAGTTAACCAGTAGACTGAGCGAACCTTGCCACTGTGGACAGGTTTGTCAGTACGGATTGGTAGGTCATCATTTACGGCAAGAACTTGATCAGCAAGGCTCATTTAGACATTCCTATCTTTTATCAAACGTCATACAGAGAAGTGCGGTGTGCACATGATTAGACGGGCATTATACCCAATCTACTGTTTGCTTCCAGAGAAAAAGCAAACGATTGCTAAATCTATTGATCAAATAAAAACCCCCGCCTAACTATCCGCTGAATAATTGGCGAATTGTAGGGCAGGGGAAGGCAGTATGTTTGGACTGTGTTTTTGAGCGACGTTAGATTAGTGAATGCGCTCTGAATTTGCATCCATAAAGAAGACTTCACACTGAAAGCGCAATCCTAATGTTCTTAGGTACTGTTGGCTGAACTGATCAATCGATGCACTTGCAACAATCGCACTCGCATTCTTAGAGCGGATTGCTTTCTCGACGGTCTCTACTTCGGTCATTTGATGAGAGGCTTTCATATGAATAACACGGTCGCAGCAAACATTATGTTGCTTAAGCTGCTTAGCCGATGGTCTTGGTGTTTGAGCCGTAAAAAGTAGCCACTGGTGTTGATTGGACAGCAACGCCATTCTTGCAAACAATGCTTCCTCGTTTGAATTTTTGCTTTTACGAGAAACTGATGTAAATGCGCAGTGAACTAGCGGGCTAGAGTGTTGGGCTTTAACGTGTGCTTGAATCATTTTGCTGTCCTTATATACATGCTGTATGTGTATACAGTAGTTTTAGTTGCTTATAAGATCAAGCGTTTTTTGCGGGATTATTGGACGATTTCGTCTGGAATTATGGGTGAAATGTAATTAAGCCATTGAAATTATTTGATAAATTAAATTTGAATGAATTTGCTGTTTTGTCTCATCAGTTGAAAAAACGTGAGCTTTACACAGGTGTATACAGTGGTTTTGACAGAAAAGTACTGTATATACCTGTATAGAAGAGAGAAGAGAGAAGAGAGAAGAGAGAAGAGAGAAAACCACAAGCACAAAAAAAGCGCCTTAGGCGCTTTCTTATATTTCACGGTGTTGCTTATCTCAATGTCGCTTGGGAGAGTTTTGCTCTCATTTCCATTTCACCAATATTGAACTGGCGAACATCAATGGTTGCAATATCATTGCACTCTTTACATGCATGATGACACTTACCATCTAGGTAGTCGTGCTTTTTAACTAGGCTTGGCTTTTTGCACCAATCACAAACGCCTTCTATTGTGAACATATTCTCTCCTCACCTGTTTAAGTCAGGTGTATTTTCGGCGCAAATTATGACACAAGTAAGACCCATTAGTTAATAGTTTGTTACCCGTTTTTGAGAGGGGGATCGATTGCAACACCAATAAAATCGATATCTTTGAGATATAGGAAAATGAAGATGTGTGTTTGTTTACGGTTTTGTAACATTTTGTAAAATGGTTTTTAGCGCATTGTTCAAACGTTTCATTTCTTCGTCACATCCATGACCATCAGGGTGATAGATTTTCGACAGTTGTTTGTATCGAACTTTGATGCTTTTCTGGTCAGGTATTGAATTTGGTGTGTACCCAAATAGAGCACAAGCGACCTGCAAATTACTCAGACCTTTGCTGTTTTTCTGCTTCTTCAATTCGTGAAACATAGTGTGCAGTTGTCGTTTTTGCTGCCTAATCGTAAGGTCCTTCGAGCTAAGCTGCGCTTCAAGTGATTGTTGTTGCTGTCGTGAATCACCCGACTTTAGAGCTTGTCTTTTTCTTGAGATAACGAGAGTCGCAATAATGCTGATGATTGAAATCAACACGGCCAACGCAGCACCAATCATATATTCAGAGCTGGTTAGGTTAGAACTGGAGAGCTTAGAGCGTGTCGCTTGGCTAGAATGCACTTGCTGAGATAGCCCCTGACTGCTGTCGATTTCAGAGTCGATGCTGTCATCGAGCTGTTCTATTGAAGAGATCTGCTTTGCGCGCTGCTGGTTGAATTGCGCTTGTAGAACACGGGTGTAGCCATCTTCTGCATTAGGGTTGTCTTTTAAGGCAGCTTCATACCATAGCTGCGCGGCATCTAATGGTTGGAGTAGTTCCTTTTCAAGTGAGGACTCATAGATCTTTGCTACTTCCACTGGAGCTCTCTTGTTACCTTGCAGTGCAGCTTTGATGAACCACTCTAGGGCCATTTTGTTATCTTGCTCGACACTTGTTCCTGCCAAGTACCACTCGCCGAGTTTAAATTGTGCATCTGCATTGCCATTATCTGCAGATTGAGAGTACCAATAGAATGCGTCGTCGATGTTTTCAGGCACATCCGTTCCCAATTCATACGCTTGCGCTAATTGGTATTGAGAAATGGGATCTTGAGGTTGTGACTGTAGTGAAAACTCATTACTACTTGCTGCGTGCACGAAATGTGGGGTGGGCAACAGTATCGAGGAAAAAACGAGGACTAGAAATAGAGTTCTAAGAAGTGACGATGACAAAAAGTTGGATTGGATAAGCAAAAGATAAGTCTCGTAAAAAAGCCCAGAGTCGATATGTCAGTATGAATACGCTTTATGGTTGTTGGTTATTAGTATTACGTTAATTGAGTAACATAACTGATAAACAACTATATAGAGGTTAATTCAATAGATAAAGACGGACTGGGCTTTAATCGTGCTACTTAAGCGGCAAGATTTGAATTTCTACACGACGGTTACAAGCACGACCTTGAGAGGTATTGTTGTCACATAGAGGGTAACGCTCACCGTTACCACGAGCAATGGCACGGCCTGCTGCTACATCTTGAGAGATCAAGAATGCACGAACAGATTCAGCACGACGCTCAGAAAGGATTTGGTTAGTCGACTCACTGCCAGTGCTGTCCGTGTGACCTTCGATCACTAGGCTTGTGTCTGGGTATTCAACTAGGATGCGCGCAACGCCGCGAAGTGTGTTGTGAATGCTTGATTCTAAAGCGTAAGAACCAGAATCAAAACCAATGCCGTTTTCCAGACGAAGTAGAAGTTGATTCTCACCAACACGTTCTACTTGAACGCCAGAGTTCATTAGTTCTTCACGAAGGGCTGCTTCTTGTCGGTCAAAATAGTAACCAATACCACCACCAACAGCCGCACCACCTGCCGCACCAATAAGTGCACGTTTACCACGGTCTTTAGAGTCACCGGTAGCTGCACCAGCAACGGCACCAGCAAGTGCACCAATTAGAGCGCCTTGAGTTGCAGAGTTAGTCTCAGATTCGCCAGTTGTCGCGTTTTGGCGTTGAGTTGCCTGACAACCCGTTAAAGCGATAGTAAGCGCTAGGGCTAGTGTGATTTTTTTCAACGTATTTTCTCCATCATGTACTTCTATCAAACGAATGAATCCGAGTGACAAACATAGTCCTGTAAATCTTATTGATGGTTTTTATCAATACGCCGAAGTAATGTAAAGTGGCTCTATGATTTAGTTATCTTTTTAGCTGCCTGGGTACCGCCAACTGGTCGATTAACAGACAATTTACGACCTTTCTTCAAACCAACTTCATAATCGGCGGTGAGGTTTTTCATCGCTTCTCTCAGTTGCTGTTTGAACGTTTCACGGTCGATATTTTTGAATTCTTTATCAATGTAGTTATTGATCTTGTTGTTTGATTCGTCGTCTGGAGTAATGGTTGGCAGCTTTTCAAGTGCACCTTCAACCCAGCCTGAAACAAACGAGTTCACGCGGCGTGTTACTTCTAATGATCCTGTGCCAGAGCCAGCAAAGCTATTTCTGAATTGGCCGGTGTGTTCATTCAGCTCGCGATAAATGATATCGAAAGCGAAGGCTGCGAAGATCGCGCGGTCGGCTTCACCAATGAATTCAACGCGCTTGAGGCCTTTGTGATTCAGTAACACGGCTTCTACGCCAAACTTGGTGTTGATACCGCGAATAACGCGCAGCAGTGTAGAACTGATATTTGCAGGTAACAGGTGACTGGACTGAGTTTTCCCCATCTTGATAAATTCAATATCGTCTTTTTCGAGACCATATTTCAGCATCAAGTTATGCGCCATTTTTATCGCATTGGCAGCTTCATTGACGTTCGCAGAATTTCCAAGCTCAAGACACTTGGCAATTTTCTTTAGGGCTTTTTTCTTATCCATCGACAATTTAATCAGTACCGCAAATTTTTAAAAGTCCAACATTTTACATGTTTTCGCGGGTAACAGAAAGGCAAAACTGGTTTGATGGACAAGTGAGACGGTGAACATTGGACTGCATGAGCCGAGTTGGCGACAAAAACAAAAACGCCATCAAGAGTATTGATGGCGTTAGTGACACGATTTGTCATTATGGCTAGAGCTTTAGCAAACTAGATCCCAAGCTCATCGAGTAGATCTGCTGCTGCATCGTTACCTGAGCTTTGCGCTGGTTTGTTCGCTTCTTGCATTTTTTTCTGAGTCGCCTCAAGAATGCTATCTGGACATTCGTCTTCTGCGATTTCAAATTCTTCCAATTGAATGAATTCGGTTTTATCCATCGCAAGCTCAAGGTAGAAGATGTTGTTATTGGCGGTAGAGAAGGTCACACGACGAGCTTGTGGACGATCGAGATTGGTATCAACAGAAAGGTTTACTTGTTTGTTCAGAGCCAGCATTTTCGGTTGATTTTGTGTGATGTTGGTTTGCAGTTCTTTGCGGATTTTATTGGTGAAGTCACCCACCAATTGGTTCATCAACTCACCCAATACATCACCCACTTCGTCTGAAGTATGAAGCACAGCGAGCTCGTTTTCAGGCATGCCCATATTGCGCATGTAATTGGTGTAGATCTCTAACGCTGCTTTGGACGTAAAATTGATAACAACAAGACCAGAAAAGCCGCCGTCAAACAGAACGAAGCAACCAAAGTCTGGCTTTAGGCTTGTTTTGTTGATCTTTTGAACCATGGCTGAATAGGACACCTGAGAAGCCGTCGCTGAAGTAAGTACGCTTGAGACTGATTGGCATAGTTTAAGAAGGATATCTTCAGTTGTGACTGTTTTGTTTTTTTTCATTGTGATGTGCTCGTGGAGATGTCTTAAACAAAATGTTATTCAGTATATTACTACTGAAATAAGACGAAAGTGACTATTTCTCCATTCTTGCACTGAGATTCTGATTTGATCACCTTTTTATATGATCTTAATAGTAGTAAAGTGACGAAATTCAAAGAAAATTATTAAAAATCTCAGATAACCCAATGCTGATAGGATCAGCGAAGTAGGGGCAGGAAGCAAATGTTACCAAGACTTCAACTCAATGCTGATGTCGATCCAGTTGTCGTACGCTTTTTAGATGAACTAAAAACAGCGGGCTTTACTGGCGACATTGAATCTCAATATTCTAGCCGTTTGGCTGTGGCGACTGATAACAGTGTCTATCAGCAATTGCCGCAGGCGGTCATCCTTCCTAAAACAACGCAAGATGTTGTGCTTATCGGTAAAGTGGTTTCTAAATCTGCTTACGAACGTGTGACCTTTTCCCCTCGTGGTGGCGGTACCGGAACCAACGGACAATCTTTAACAAAAGGTGTCGTGGTTGACCTGTCGCGATACATGAATAAGGTTCTTGAGATTAACGAGAAAGAAGGCTGGGTAAGAGTTCAGTCTGGTGTCGTTAAAGATCAATTGAACGACGCTGTTCGCCCGTATGGTTACTTTTTCTCTCCAGACCTTTCCACAAGTAACCGAGCAACCTTGGGTGGCATGATCAATACCGATGCTTCGGGCCAAGGGTCATTGAAGTACGGAAAAACGTCTGACCATGTATTATCGCTACAAGCGGTATTCGCAGACGGTTCATGTTTAGAGTCTGATTTATCACACGGCTTACCCGTTGAAGGTGAATTCGCTCACCATGCCCTTGAGGTGACTGAGGCTATTTGTCGAGACAAGCGCGCTCAAATTCTGGATAAATTCCCTCCGCTGAATCGCTTCTTAACTGGTTACGATCTAAAGAATGCAATCAACGAACAAGACGATAGCTTTGACCTGACTCGCGTTCTATGTGGCGCTGAAGGTTCGTTAGCATTCATCACGGAAGCTAAGCTAAACCTAACGCCGATTCCAAAAGCACGCACACTGGTTAACGTGAAATACAACACGTTTGATTCTGCATTGCGTAATGCACCGTTTATGGTAGAAGCGAAAGCACTGTCTGTTGAAACGGTTGATTCAAGAGTATTGAACTTAGCGAAGCAAGACATCGTCTGGCACACCGTGAGCGACCTGCTGACCGATGTCCCTAACAAAGAGATGCTTGGCATCAACATGGTTGAGTTTGCAGGCCAAGATGAAGCGGAAGTTGTACAACAAGTTCAAGCGCTGACGGCACAACTTGAAACCATGGTAGAAACCGAAGACGCGGGTGTGATCGGTTTCCAAGTTTGTAGCGATTTGGCGAGTATTGGCCGAATCTACAACATGCGTAAGAAAGCGGTGGGTTTATTAGGTGCGGCGAAAGGCCGAGCTAAGCCAGTCGCTTTTGCTGAAGATACTTGTGTACCACCAGAAAACTTGGCTGACTTCATCGCTGAATTTCGAGTGCTACTTGATTCGAAAGAGCTGAATTACGGAATGTTTGGTCACGTTGATGCGGGTGTTCTACACGTTCGTCCGGCTCTTGACCTATGTGACCCTATGCAAGAAGCCTTGATGCACGAAGTTTCTGATGAAGTGGTTAAGCTGGTGGCGAAATACGGCGGTTTAATGTGGGGTGAGCACGGCAAAGGCTTCCGCTCTGAGTACGGTCCTGACTTCTTCGGTGAAGAACTGTTTACCGAGCTTCGACGTGTTAAAGCGGCATTCGACCCGCATAACAAGATGAACCCTGGCAAGATCTGTACGCCGTTAGAAAGTGACGCTGAATTGGTGAAAGTCACCGATACTAAGCGTGGCTTCTATGACCGTCAGATCGACGTACAAGTTCGTGATAGCTTCAAACAAGCGATGGAATGTAACGGTAACGGCTTGTGCTTCAACTACGATACTAGCTCGCCAATGTGCCCTTCGATGAAAGTCACGGCTGACCGTCGTCATTCGCCAAAAGGCCGCGCAGGCTTAGTGAGAGAGTGGTTGCGTCAGTTAACGGAACAAGGCGTCGATATTCTCGATTTAGAGCAAGAAGCGCTGAAGGGCAATACTCCGGTTAAAACCATGGTGGAACGTGTTCGTAATACAATGAACAAACGCCATGAATACGATTTCTCGCATGAAGTTCACGAAGCGATGAACGGTTGTCTTGCGTGTAAAGCGTGTGCGAGCCAGTGTCCGATCAAAGTTGATGTGCCAAGTTTCCGTTCACGATTCTTAAACATCTATTACTCACGCTACCAACGCCCTGCAAAAGACTATTTAGTCGCCAACATTGAAACCATGTTGCCGCTAATGGCGAAAGCGCCAAAGGTTGTTAATGCTGCCTTGGGTCAAAAGTGGATACAAACCGCAACAGCGAAAACGGTTGGTTATGTTGATGCACCACTGATGTCGGTGCCTACACTTAAAAATCGCCTGGCGAGCAAAGAGCTGCAACTCTTCGATTTACAGTATCTAGAAGGGCTCTCTTCTGAGCAGAAGAAACAGCACGTGTTGATCGTTCAAGACCCGTTTACTAGCTTTTATGATGCAGAGGTAGTCGAAGACTTCGTTACCTTGGCTCAGAAGCTTGGCAAAACACCGGTACTACTGCCGTTCAAACCTAATGGGAAAGCGCTGCACATAAAAGGCTTCTTAAGTCGTTTCGCTCGTGAGGCGAAATCGACGTCTGATTTCTTATCGATGGTGGCTGATATTGGTATTCCTTTAGTCGGTGTTGATCCTGCTCTTGTGCTTTGTTACCGCGATGAATACGTCGAGATTTTAGGTGACAAGCGTGGCGACTTTGATGTGCTCACCGTACATGAATGGTTAATGCCGTCGCTCGGTGATTTTGAAGCGCGTTCTGCAAGCGAAGAAATGTGGTACTTGTTTGCTCACTGTACGGAGAAGACCAAAATGCCAAACGCTGAAAAAGAGTGGGGCGCTATCTTCAAACACTTTGGCGCTGCTTTAACCAGCGTTCCTGTCGGCTGTTGTGGTATGGCGGGTACCTTCGGGCACGAAGTCGATAAGCTACAAATGTCGAAAGACATATACGGTTTAAGTTGGAAGCCAAGGATGCAAGACTTGCCGAAAGAGCGTTGCTTAGTGACGGGTTATTCCTGCCGAAGCCAAGTGAAGCGTTTTGAGGGTGAGAAGCTTGCCCATCCATTACAGGCGCTCGCAAAAATTCTATAAACTATTTAGCCCAGCAATTGCTGGGCTTTTTTCTAAACTAACAATGGAATTGTTAATAAGGAAAACTATGAGATTTCTTGAGTTAAAAGTACCACCGGTTGCTCTGTTTATATTGGTAATAGTTGCGTCTTATTTCTGCGCTCAACAACTAAGTACGGCGGCAATAGCATTGCCTTATAAGCTAATCGTTTTAGGTGTTGGAATCGCATTGAGCGGCGTGGTTGGATTATCCGGTATCTGGGAATTTCGAAAACAGAAAACGACCGTTAACCCGATCAAAGTCGAAACCGCTTCGGCAGTCGTAGACAGCGGCATTTTCGGCTACACCCGAAACCCAATGTATCTAGGGTTATTCATTTTACTATTCTGCGTTGGCTACTACTTTCAAAACATCTTCAGTATCTTACTCAGCTTCGCGTTCGTGATTTACATGAATCAATTCCAAATCAAGCCAGAAGAGCGTGCTCTAGAACAATTGTTCGGCGCTGAATATGTTGATTACAAACAAAAGGTTAGGCGTTGGATCTGATGTGGATTCAAAGACAATTAAGTAATTAGATAAGAACTATTATCATTTAGTTGAGCTTCATCACAAAAAAATATAACCAATGTTTCATATTGTGTTTTTATAAAATAGCCTGCACATCATTATTAAAAGATATAAAAGGCTAGGTAATAAAAATGGTTCAGGCTAAATGGTTGTCGCTAGGTATCTATGCAGTGAGTCTGTCTTCAACGTCGGTGTTGGCAGATGTTTCAGCTCGAATTATCAACGGTAAAGAAGCAACACAAGGCAATTGGCCATTTATGGCTGCGCTAGTCTCAAGGAACGTGAACGCTTATGACGGTCAGTTTTGTGGTGCGAGCTTCATTGGTGAGCGATATGTATTAACTGCCGCTCACTGTGTGGAAGGTAATGGTCGTGAAGATCTAGATGTGGTGATTGGCGTATCAAACCTTTCTGCCTCTCAAGCCGCACAACATAGATACGCTGTTGATAATATTTATGTACATGAATATTACAACTCTGCAGCGACAGGCAATGATATCGCCATTATTGAGCTCGTAGAAAAGCCAGCTGAGTCTGTGGTTAATCTCGTTGATGGTTATGTTCGCGGTAACCTCAATGACGGCCAAATGCTAACGGTCATGGGCTGGGGTGATCAGGACGCGTCAGATGGATATTCATCGAAGAGTGAGTTGTATCAAGTTAATGTTCCCCTAGTTAATCAGTACCAATGCAACACTGTTCCTTACAGTGGCTACTCTTCTATTGGTAGCGACGCATTCTGTGCGGGATATAGTGATGGTGGTTATGACTCTTGCCAGGGTGACAGTGGCGGTCCAATTGTTGTCTCGACTAATGGGGTATATGAACAACTGGGTATTGTAAGTTGGGGTAAAGGATGTGCAGAGGCTAACGCTTACGGTGTCTATACCAACATTAGTTACTTTGATGATTGGATTGATGAGCAGAAAGCAGGGTTTAGTTACCGTCAAGTGGAGATGCTAGGTGCAAGATTATTGGCTCCTATTTCACATACCTTTGAATTCACAAATAAATCTGATCAAAACATTCAAGTAAACCGTGTTTATCCAATTTCAGGTAATGATACTGTTATAACAGACAATGGATGTAGCACTTTAACTGTAGGGCAAAGCTGTGAAGTAGTGGTTAGTTATAACCTAAACTCAATCGGTGAACATGAATTTGGTATTAATGTTGACACTGACTTGTTGGTAGGCACGGTTACTTCAACTGTTTCTGTTATAGGGGCGAGATCTGTAACGAATACTGTAAACTCTTATGTCAGTGTACCTAACAGTGGCATTTACAACACACAAGCTTGGATTACAGAAGGTGATTCGTTGTCCTCACCGCCGATTAGCCACGGTACATCTGCAGCGCTTATTGTTGAGGGGATTCCTGCTGGTACGGTTTCGTTTGACCTAACTGCATCGTCTGAAGCTGATTATGACTTTGTTGAGGTTTATAGTAACGGTCAAAAATTTGATAGTGTCTCTGGTGAGTTTTCTGGTTCGGTGAACCTACCGTTAGTTAGAGATGCTGACAACAGCTTTATGATTACATATGTGAAAGATTCGTCTGGTTCTTCAGGGAGCGACAGAGTTACGATCACAAACTTTGCGTATACCGATGAGATAAAGATATCTAAGTCTGAAGGTACGCAGAACGCAAAAAGCTCAGGTGGCGGCAGCGGCGGTTCACTGGCTTGGCATTGGTTACTCGTCCTTTTCGGTGGTTTGATTGTACGAAAGTTACCTTCGGCACTGAAGTTAAAAAAGTAACCAGTACAAATATAATTTGATGCTTAAAAACTAAAAAGCCCAGCTTGAGGATATCAAGCTGGGCTTTGTTGGTCTTGTTCTAGAGCTTATTTACAGCAATATGTGTAAATAAGGATGCTGATTAAGCGGCAGCTGCGAACTGAGCTAGAAACATCTCTTTACGTTCGTTGAAGCGGTTTACTAGGTCATCGACAGAAGCTTGGTCGTATGGCTTAAGGCCACTTGCTACCATGCGTTTCACGCCTTTACCTACCACTTCGCCGTCCTCTTTGAAATCGAAGTTCAGTGTCACGATGCCACGCTTGCCTTCAACATCAAAAGTCGCACCAGAGAATTCAACTTCTGGGTGGGATAGGTCTAGGCGAGTAAATTCAACTTCCATGCTCTCGTAAATAACAAGAGGGCGTTGGCAGTTGATCATCATCTGTTGCTCTTCCATAAGAGGAACCATGATGTGTGGGAAGTTCATACCAGAGAACTTAACGTAGTTTGTTACTACGTGTTCGATGAATGCTTGATCGTGGCTTTTCTCACCTTCACAAGACATGTGTAGGTATTCTTTGCCTTTCTCGTCAACCAGTGAGCTTTCTTTTTCACACTTGTTGTCAACGCTAAGCGCAATACCGTTACCAACCATACCTGAAAAATCAAAACGCATTTTTTGGCTGATGCCTTCTTTCTGCAGAAGAACTGCAAACAAAAGATCGCCAGGCACGCAGAAGCGCTTGTTGTCTTCATCGTGAATTGGGTTGAAGTCAGCGGCTACTTTTTTAGCAAAGTGGCTAGCCTGTTCACGAGTGAATTGAAATTGATTGTCTTCAGTAGAAAAGTAAGGTGTCAGAAACATAGTATCGCTATTAGTCATCAAATCTGGGGTGGATTATAGCTAACTAACTTCGTTCTAATGGTCTATCCAGTTAACTTTGCTTATATATCAGTTAATTAGATAAATACGTTGGATGGTATGTGACGATTTTAAGAGAGATATGGCCTCTGGCTCAATGCAACAAGGGCTAATCGATAGCCCTTGTTTATATGACACTCTAATGAGTGTTGTTCAGAATGTTTTTGCTTTAAAAGCTACACAGAGTGCCTTCTGGCATTAGGTGATTATGAACGGATAATTTGAGCAATAAGTTCGCTTGTTCAATATCCGGTGCAAAATATCTGTCTTTGTCGTAGAAGCTGACTTTTTCACGCAAAATCTGTTTCGCTTCTTCCACACGAGGAGAAGATAGATTCGGAGCGCGGAAGTCTAGCCCTTGTGCTGCTGCTAAATATTCTACAGCCAATATCCCACGGGTATTTTCAGCCATGTATCTAAGTCTACGTGCTGCGAAGGTTGCCATTGATACGTGGTCTTCTTGGTTTGCTGATGTCGGAAGACTGTCTATTGACGCAGGATGCGCTAAGGTTTTGTTCTCACTTGCTAATGCTGCTGATGTTACTTGAGCAATCATAAAGCCTGAGTTTACGCCGCCGTTATCGACCAAGAAAGGCGGTAGTTTGCTTAGCGCGCTATCAATCAGCAGCGCCATTCTTCGTTCTGACAAGCTACCGATTTCAGCTATTGCTAATGCAAGGTTATCGGCAGCCATTGCGACGGGTTCTGCGTGGAAGTTACCCCCTGAAATAATGTCGCCATCGTCAGCGAAAACTAACGGGTTGTCCGATACCGAGTTCGCTTCAACATTTAAAATTTCAGCTGAATTACGAATCTGCTGTAAGCAAGCACCCATCACTTGAGGCTGACAACGCAGTGAGTAAGGGTCTTGAACCTTTTCACAACACGTGTGTGATTCACCAATCTCACTCTTTTGATCAAGCATATGACGGTAAGCAAGCGCTGCATCCATTTGGCCACGATGACCACGAACGCGGTGAATACGAGGGTCAAATGGGCGGCGACTACCGAGTGCTGCTTCAACAGACATTGCTCCACACACAGTCGCCGAAGCGAACAAGTCTTCCGCTGCGAATAGACCTTCTAATGCAAAGGCCGTCGATGCTTGAGTACCGTTTAACAGCGCTAAACCTTCTTTAGGAGCAAGTGTGATTGGCTCAAGGCCTGCGATCTGCATTGCTTCTAGGCCAGTGATGATCTTGCCGTTGTGACGTGCTTGGCCTTCACCTAGCAGTACCGTACTCATGTGGGCGAGGGGAGCAAGATCTCCAGATGCACCAACAGATCCTTTTTGTGGAACGCATGGGTAAACCTGTGCGTTCACAAGATCGATAAGTGCATTGATCACCTTGAGTCGGATACCAGAGTAACCGCGAGATAAGCTGTTAATTTTTAACACCATCATCAAGCGCACAGTTTCATCAGACATGAATTTACCAATGCCCGCCGCGTGAGAAAGCACGATACTTTTCTGTAGTACTTCTAAATCTTCAGGGGCTATTTTAGTATTCGCTAATAAGCCAAAACCTGTATTGATGCCATATACCGTGCGATCTTCAGCAATCACTTGCTCGACAACGTGCATGCTCGCTTCAATATCAGGGATAGCTGCAGGGTCGAGTGACAGGTTCACAGGACTACGGCTGATTTTACGCAGTTCAGATAGGCCTAGTAGTCCTGGCTTAAGTAATAAATTCAACATGTTCTCTCCAGACATTAAAGGCGACGAAGTTCTTCGTTTAGCATAGGTAAATCAAGCTTCTGCTCTTTTGCACACTGCTTGGCAATATCGTAACCTGCATCAGCATGACGCATAACGCCGGTTGCTGGGTCATTGTGAAGTACGCGAGAAATACGCTGCGAAGCATCTTCACTGCCGTCACAACAAATCACCATGCCTGAGTGTTGCGAGAAGCCCATGCCAACGCCACCACCGTGGTGCAAAGAAACCCAAGTTGCCCCACCCGCGGTGTTCAGAAGGGCGTTCAATAGAGGCCAATCAGAAACTGCATCAGAGCCATCCATCATGCCTTCTGTTTCGCGGTTCGGGCTTGCTACTGAACCTGAATCTAGGTGGTCACGACCGATAACAACCGGTGCTTTCAGTTCGCCATTTTTCACCATTTCATTGAATGCTTGGCCTAAGCGTTCACGATCTTTCAAACCGACCCAACAAATACGAGCTGGCAGGCCTTGGAACTGAATACGTTCACGCGCCATATCTAGCCAGTTGTGTAGATGTGGGTTGTCTGGAATCAGTTCTTTTACTTTTTGGTCTGTTTTGTAGATATCTTCTGGGTCACCAGATAGGGCAGCCCAGCGGAACGGTCCGACGCCCTCGCAGAATAAAGGTCGAATATAAGCCGGAACGAAACCTGGGAAATCAAACGCGTTTTCTACGCCTTCTTCTAGTGCCATTTGGCGAATGTTATTACCGTAATCCACGGTCGCTGCGCCGCGGTATTGCAGGTCTAGCATCGCTTGTACTTGAATCGCCATAGATTGCTTAGCGGCTTTCACCACTTTTGCTTCATCAATGGTGCGCTCTTGTGCGGCTTTCTCCATCGTCCAACCTTGCGGCAAGTAGCCGTTAAGAGGATCGTGGGCAGAGGTTTGGTCAGTCACCACATCAGGTGTGATATTGCGTTCGACTAACTCTGGGAAGACGTCTGCGGCGTTACCTAATAAGCCAACAGAGATTGGCGTGTCTGATTCTTTAATCATAGCCATTGCTTCATCTAAGCTGGTGGCTTTTTTGTCTACATAGCCAGTACGTAAGCGGTAGTCGATTCGTGATTCATCACACTCAACCGCGATCATTGAGAAACCAGCCATTGTTGCCGCAAGAGGTTGAGCGCCGCCCATGCCGCCAAGGCCGCCTGTGAGTACCCATTTGCCGTTTGCTTCGCCTTGGAAGTGTTTCTTCGCAATCGCGACAAAGGTTTCATAAGTACCTTGAACGATGCCTTGTGAGCCGATGTAGATCCAGCTACCGGCGGTCATTTGACCGTACATCATCAAGCCTTCTTTATCGAGCTCGTTGAAGTGCTCCCAGTTGGCCCAATGTGGAACAAGGTTAGAGTTAGCGATCAACACGCGAGGTGCGTTTTTATGAGTCGGGAACACGCCTACAGGTTTACCTGATTGAACAAGCAGCGTTTGGTCGTCTTCTAAACGCTCTAATACTTCAACAATCTTGTCATAACATTTCCAATCACGCGCTGCGCGACCAATACCACCATACACAACCAGTGCATGTGGGTGTTCTGCCACATCAGGGTCTAGGTTGTTCATTAGCATACGCAGTGGTGCTTCTGTTAACCAAGATTTAGCGCGCAAAGTGGTGCCATGAGGTGCGCGAATTTCGCGAGTCGTGTCGAGACGAGGGTCACTGTTGTGGTGTTCCGTCATTTTGGAATTCCTTCTGTTTCACGTTATATCGTTGTAGTTGTAGTTGTAGTTGTAGTTGTAGTTGTCGGTATAGCTGGGTCAGTCGCTGGCCATTGCAGAGGCAATATCCCAACACAAACGAGCCGCCAATCGAGCCGTTTGGCCATCGACGTCGTAGTCTGGGTTATATTCCGCAATGTCCGCGATAATGAGTTTTTCACTGTGTTTAAAAATCTGTTCTAGAAAAGGAGCGAGTGTTTCATAGCTCACGCCTCTTGCCGCTGGTGCACTGACACCCGGCGCAGTCGCCGCAGGGAAGACATCGAGATCAATGGTGAGATAGAGGTAATCACACTCATCGATGAATTTTTGCAACTTAACCAATTGAGCGACTTGGTTTACTTGGGTGATATCGCGGTCGTGTTCATACCAAACGCCTAGTTGGCCGGCTTTGTTGAACAGTGCTTTAGTATTGCTGGCTGCACTCACACCAAGACACGCGTAATGAAATGGCCACTGATGTGAATGGCAGTAATCGCTGATCTGGTTAAAAGGCGTGCCTGAACTCGGTTTAACGTCAGCGATGTCGCTTTCAAATTCACGAAGATCAAAGTGAGCATCAAAGTTAACGATGCCGATCTTAGGTTTGTGTATAGGCTGATCTTTATCAAGACGTTCAGCTTTATGGAGGCGTTCCGCTTGATGTAAATGCTCAGCGAGCCCTTGGAACGATGCCCAAGCCACTTCGTGACCGCCGCCAAGGGTAATCACTTTGCTGGTAGCTAAAGCATTGGCAATCAAAGAAGCACACTGTTTTTGACTGACTTCTAATTGACCATCATTGCACTCGATATCACCGAGATCCGCGATGTGTGCGTCACTGTGCCAAGCCATATTCGCCAACGCTTGACGAATCAGGTTAGGTGCTTGTTTCGCGCCCACGCGTCCTTTATTTCTGGCAACTCCGGCATCGCTGGCAAAGCCAACTAAGGCGATAGCGCTGTCAGTCAGCTCGTCACTTGAATCACTACTTTGCACTTGCTTGGTAATGTGATGAACGCGAGTGCCGAGTGCGCCATCTTCAAGATCATTGCGGCCATTCCACACAAAGTTATGCACGGTTTCTACGTTTTCTTGAATACCGTTGGATTTAGATTGAGTCATGACACACCTCGCCATTAACAATGCGTTTATGCAGATGAGGAACACCGACTTGATAACTTAGATCGGCAGGGTGATCGATATTCCAGATCGCTAAGTCAGCGGCATAACCCACTTCGACTTTGCCTTTGGTTTGTGAGTCGCCAATGGCTGCGGCAGCATGACAAGTCACACCGCGCAACGCTTCTTCAGGCGTCGTGCCAAACAGGGTGCAGCTCATGTTCATCATTAGCGTTAGGTCAGCAAAAGGAGAAGTACCGGGGTTTAAGTCGGTCGCTATCGCCATCGGAATGTTGTGTTCGCGAAGTAGGGCAATAGGTGGCTGTTGAGTCTCTTTTAAGAAGTAGAAAGCGCCGGGAAGCAAGGTGGCAACTGTGCCTGATTCCGCCAGTACTTTTACTCCGGCTTCATCAAGGTATTCAACATGGTCAACAGAGAGTGCGTCGTATTTTGCTGCAAGTGCGCTGCCACCCATATTCGAGAGTTGTTCTGTGTGGCCTTTAATCGCTAGCCCATGTGCTTTGGCAGCTGCAAAGACGCGTTCGGTTTGTTCTAGGTTGAAGCCGATAGATTCGCAGAACACGTCAACTGCATCAGCTAACCCTTGCTCTGCAGCTTTAGGGATAATCTCTTGGCAAACCAGATCAATATAACGATCGGGCTGCTCTTTATATTCAGGTGGTACAGCATGGGCTGCGAGGAGAGTAGTGGTGATCTTAATACGACGATGATTTTCTAACGCTTTAGCCGCGCGTAACATCTTCAGTTCGTCATCAAGCGTTAAGCCATAGCCAGACTTTACTTCAACACTTGTGACGCCACTTCTTAGCAGGCCATCGAGTCTCGGTAACGCCATTTCAACCAGTTCAGACTCTTGTGCTGCGCGTGTGGCCGTGACTGTCGCTAGAATACCGCCGCCTTGCTTAGCGATGTCGGTGTAAGACACACCATTCAAACGCTGTTCAAATTCGTTGGCGCGGTTGCCTGCAAATACAAGGTGAGTGTGGCAATCAATTAGCCCTGGGGTGACGAGCTTGTTTTTGCAGTCATAGGTGGTGTAATCCAAAGAACCATCAACACTTACTTGTTCTAACTCAGAAGCAAGTGTGCCTTGGTTTGAACAAGAGATGGACACGATCTTACCGTCTTCGATAACAATATCTCGAGGGGAAGAGGGCTGATAACCGTCGACTCCCGAACTCATGGAGACCACTCGTGCGTTTTTGAG
The DNA here is from genome assembly GCF_024347415.1 of Vibrio crassostreae. Lineage (NCBI taxonomy): Bacteria > Pseudomonadati > Pseudomonadota > Gammaproteobacteria > Vibrionales > Vibrionaceae > Vibrio > Vibrio crassostreae. The sequence continues at coordinate 2,112,042 of NZ_AP025476.1, read as the reverse complement.
GATCAAATTCATAATCACCTAGATCTTTGTTAAACATTAAATGTATATACAAATAAATAGGCTAAACGCTGACCCGAATCAAGTTGATGTTGCAAAAATGTGATCGGCGATCGGGATGATGTTCTTTAATCTAGGAGTATCTTGGAGCTTAATTTGTATTTAGAGCCAGGATGATAGAGCAATGCAAAGCTGATGAGGCGTTCTTTGCTCCATGTTCTTCTATTCAAAAGAAGGCAAGGCTCTGATTCAGAAAGCTTTAGTGACGTTCTGATTTGTAAATCTGGAATAATGGCTTCAACCGTGTGTTCGATAGCACTTAACGGGCAGCTTTTTGAAAGGTATTCGTTGGGTGTAGAGCTTGAAAAGTCTTGCTCTAGGTATTTTGGAGCGGCTTGAGAGTTCACCCAGCGCGCTTCCAATTGTATCGGTGTATTGTCGGCAAAGTGGATGATTTCACTATAAAATACTTCAGCGTTAATCATCACACCTAACCGTGTAGCCGTGCTTTCATCAGCCTTGATGCTATCGTGTTTGATAACTTGGCTAGTATACGTTTGGCCACGGTCTTTGATCTCTTGCGCGATGTTGTTGATATCAAGCAGAGGAGATTGCGCTTTTTCGTCAGGCTCACAAACAAAAGTGCCCAGTCTTGGCTTCCTGATGAGCTTGCCTTCAGACACCAGATCTCGAATGGCTTTATTGACCGTCATTCGACTCACATTGAACTGCTCGGTGAGTTCGAGTTCAGTGGTTATCTGGTAACCCACTGGCCAGTGACCACTGGTGATATTGTCGTCTATGAACTGTTTTATCTGAAGGTAGAGCGGCGCTTTCGACATAATGAAACCTTATTTGACTATACAAATAGAGTAACGGAATTTTTCACGATTTCAACATTTCCTCAGGCAATGTGACCTTATTCAACATAGATGGGGCAAATTGCTTGATTCTGTGAGGCAAGTGTCGCAAATTGTCACGCAATAACTATTCGTAAATCAGATAATTAGAAAGAGAAATAATATGTTTAAGAAATTAAAGGCCTCGTTGGGCATTGGTGCAGCAAAGGTTGATACCGTCTTAGATAATATTGAAGTTTTCCAAGGTGGCGAGTTGTCAGGCAATGTTCACATTGTTGGTGGCGACGTTGAGCAACAAATCGACCTGATTAACTTGGTTCTCAACACAGAAGTAAAAGTAGAAACAGAAGACAGCACTAGCTATGAAACTTTTTCACTCGGTCGTATTCAAGCCGTAGAGCCTTTCGTTATCCAACCGGGCGAAACCAAACTGGTTCCATTCCGTCTTAAACTGAATGATGAAACGCCAGTCACCGCGTTGAACGCACAAATGAACCAATGCCATGTGTGGGTCGAAACCAATCTAGATATCGGCTTCGCGATTGATCCTAAAGACCGTGACTTTATCTCCGTACACCCACTGCCAACAGTCGCTAAAATCATCCAAGGTGTGGAAGCATCGGGCATGGCAATGGTGAAGGCAGACGTAGAGAAGGGCTTCTTAAAAGGCAATAGCTTTGCTTCACGCTCTGGCTGTTACCAAGAGATTGAATTTCGCAGCGGCGGCTTCATGAACAACAAAGAGATCGAGCTGTCATTCATCGTTGATGGTTCTATGGTCCACTGCTTAGCAGAAATCGATCGCTCAATGAGCTTCCGTGGCGACCAATACATCTCATTCAGCTTGCCAGTTAACGCGGCCGACTCAGACATCCGCAACGCTGTATCAAGAATCATGAGTGCGTAGTTAGCTCTCTGTTAGTAGTCGCTTTGTTTAATAATAAGTACAATATGACTTCTAAAGCCGAACTTAAACGTTCGGTTTTTTTGTATTGTAGATAAAGCCAACGAATTACTGATTGAGCTATGGGTTAGGCGTTAGAAGGATCTATATAGAAGAGACATTTCAGTCATATAGTTTTGTGGTGCTGCGGGACTAACATTGTCATTTCATATTATTTCGTTACAATGTTTGGCTACTCACAAATGGGGCATCTGTATTTGCTTCTATGTGGGTATCTTTATTATGCATATATCCCCAATCAGCGTACTAGTTGATTGAAAGACATATATTAAACATTTTCATGTGTTGCTTGGTGTGTCTCAAGACGTGAATCTCCCTTCTTATTGCAATCCCTCTTTACCATTCATACCCCTTGATAGAACCCTTTCAATACAATCGCTTAACAAAAAGAACGTCATTCAAAATATTTGGTGGATACTAGCTCATAATGATTAGAATACACTTGCATTCATATTGGATTTGTACCAAATTTGTACCAAATATTTTTGGTACAAATGAATGGCAATCACAGATGCTTGGCTAAGAGCCACACAAGGTAAGCCTTACAAAGGGCAACCCGAAGTCACCCATAGAGATGGCTTAGGCGTGCGTGTGAGCCCTAAAGGTAAAGTGACCTGGGTTTACCGCGTAACCTACCTAGGTAAAGCCATAAAAATGAAACTTGGCGAGTACCCAGCGATGAAGATGCGCGATGCATTGCGGGAGCGTGAAAAGAAAGCTGAGTTAGTCATCTTAGGCATTGACCCAAGAACAGGCATCAACCCTTCAGACAAAGCCCTTCCAAGTACAGTAAACGACTTAATCGACTATTGGGTTGAACACCACGGCAAAGACAACGTAAAGCAGTGGCAAGCACTAGAGAAGATGTTTAGAACAGACATCAGCCCATATTTAGGACAACGCCAAGCCAAACACCTTGAACTGACCGATTACATGCCAGTATTTCAAAAGGCTAAGGTTCGCGTGAGTGCAAAGCATTCAGCAAACCTTATGTCGCGCTTCAAACAAGTGCTGTCTTATGCGGTACGCCACGGTTTACTCAAATACAACATGCTTGCAGAAGTAAAGAAAACCGATGTAGGTGCACCAACCGATACCAAAAAGAGCAAGCAGACAGAAGCTGGCGTCAAAGCACTATGGAAAGCTATTGATGACATAGGTGTGCATGAGAGCAATAAAAACTTCCTACGCCTGATGATGATATTTGCCAACCGCAGTAACGAGCTGCGCTTAGCGAAGAAGCAAGACTTCGATTTAGAAGCGCTAGTGTGGACAGTACCAGCAGAGAATAACAAGATCAGGAAAAAGCAGGGCGGGGCAATTCGACGTGCGATTCCGCCATTGGCAAAAGAAGTCATTCGAAACCAGTTCGCCATTTATCCTGATCTAGACATCATGTTCCCACCAGTGAGAGTTGAACATGACAGGCCAATGGCCGAGAACGTGCCTGTAGAGTTTGGCCGTAAGTTAGCTGATGCGATAGAGGCGGCAGGTTTCCCTAGAACTACCAATCACGACATGCGCAGAACAGCCCGTAATATGTGGGAAGCGATGGGTGTTCCATTTCATGTGGCAGAGACTATGCTAGGTCACAAAGTGCACCGTGGCGTACAGAGCCACTATTTGGATTACGACTATTTAGATGAGCAGAGAGAATCTTATAGTTTATGGGCTGCTTTTATTAAGTGTGAAAATGGATAGTTTTAGTTGTAGTAACTCACAATTGGACAAGAAATTATTTATTGTTTTTATTCTAAAAGACTTCCGCCAGATTAGAAAAAGTATCGTTTGTGAGGTGATTACACGTGTTTTGGTAATTTTGATAGTTTGTCATCCCTTATCCAGCCTCGAACAGTCACACTTCGTGTCGCCATGAAACTCAATGAATAAGGTACGTTTGAGCTTTGGGTCGATAGCACATTTTTTATCTTCTGCGATGTGCCGAATATTTTCAGCCAAACTTCATAACCATACTTCTGCTCAATGTTTAATTTGCATTTGCAATAACGTTCGTCGGAATTGTCACCATCAATCAGAGCTATTATGGTAGCCCAAATCAGAAAGCTATCACTTTCAGATAAAAAGTAACATTTACGCTCAATGCTTCGCTTTACGTCAGGATGTAATGGATAAGATGAATTACATATTTTCTTGAGCCAAGCTCTTTTGGCTAGCATAGCGACTGTATCAGACTTACTTTTACCCAATTCACTCCGAATCTCTCTTAACTCAGAGAACCAATAACTTGGATCAGGCAAAGCAGATAATTCGTCGGCTAACGCTTGCAAAAAATCAGTTTCTTCCATATTTGCCTCTATTATCTAACGCACGGTTAATGTGTAAATAAAATCCCCAAAATACATTAATTAACAAATACATAAAAATAATTTATAAGAAATTCATACCATCCATGTAGCAAATATATAGCTTTTAATTTGCATAAGATCCACTAAGAATGATGAGTAGAATTTCACGATTCTTAAAACACAATTGGACAGAAATAATTTAGACTATTTAATTAAATCGTAAATCATCGAATTAATTCTAGTATGGTAACTTGCCTTGTCGAGTTGCCCTATTTCACTGGTGCAGTACAGCTCAAAAGCCAATAGCATACTTATAATCAAACAGCCCCTCGGGGCTGTTTTTCACTCCCTGCGTAGGAAGAAGGCGTTGAATCGTCAGGCCTAGCAGCGAGCAATGACCTTTTCATCAAGGAGCCACTCTAGGTCTTCTTCGTATTGAGCTGGGGTTATTTCTATATAGTTTGCTTTTTGACAAACTAAGCCAGCAAGCTCAGAACCAAGTATTCCGAAGTTTGAGCCAAAACCTGGAACTAAGATATATCTCCCTGAACGGCGTTGTTCATTCGTGATTTTGTCAGCGTTGGTGGCTGCAACATCAAGCAAGAATAGTTTTCTTGAGTAGTTAATCCTGTTTTCTTCGATAGTGTACTGTGAATTAGATATGGTGATCTGACAATCTGCTAGTACCTCTGTTTCCACACGTTCAATCTCATTTAAGTCGTAGCCGTCTCTTATTAAGTTGACGAATACATCGTCTCTAACTCCTAGAGCGGTTTCAAAAATTGCATGCTCAAACTCAACAGGTGTAAGGTACTGAATGTGCTGAAATTCGCGTCGAAGTCTGATTAGTATTGATTTAACTTGAATGAAAGTATGAGTGTCTGACATGGTTAGCATATGTTCCAAATCGCCTCTTAATGAAGCGTAGTAACCTGCCCCGTCCAAGTACTCGATAAACTTCGCATCAGGGTATTTTTCTTTTGTGAATTGTCTAGATGATGAGGTTTGGTCTACTACCTTGTGTGAGACGCTACCGCTATCACCCGCATAGAATTGTGACTGAATAAATAACTTGGGTTGCCAACCTTCCGTTTTGTATGGGAGAACGAAGTCATACGCTCTTGTTTTTTTCTTACGTTTTCCCCCTTCAGTAACCATCTCTTCGCCGATCACGACATCTGAAGTATTAAAGTCAACATCAGGCTTAAGCCCCATTTCTGTCAGTTTTTCTCGCAATATATTTTCAGGAATGTGTCCGCCACTAGCAGAAACCGAGCCTCTTACTTTGAAAATTGTGCATGAGCTAATCAAATACCTAGCCATATCTTCTGATTGGCTACTTAACTTCATAAACGATGAGCACATTGCCCAAAGTTGCAATACATCTTCTTCGTCTTCAAGTATTAAAGAAACATATTCAACAAGGTACAGCTTTAGGTATTGTCTCAATGAAAAGGTAGGCTCAGTAGTAACTAGAGTGTCATACTCTTGAATCCCACCTACATAGCAGGCGGCTAATTGTCTTGCAACATAGTCAGCTTTAGTCGTGTTGGGGAGAGGTTTAAGGGTGAACTTGATGAGCTTTTTACCACTCCCTCTCTTGGGAATGGAGCTTGAAATTTCATCTTCTTTGAGTTTAATCAAAAAGTGGTTCTTGAGATTATTGTCCGTTGCTCCTGTTGCGAGAAACAGCAAGTTAAAGATTGAGTCATAGTAGTTAGTTAGGGCTGACTCGTCTTCAAAAAAACTGACGCCACTAGTAAATGAGGAACTAGACATTACAATTGCATCTACTAGATTTTCAATAGTGCAAAGCTCCATTTTTTCGAAATTATCTAAGTACTTAGACAGATTTCGAATACAATTACACAGAGACGATATTTCAGTATTGAACTTATCAGTGTCCTTAATTCGTTCTAGTTTTGGGGTTAACCACTGCTCAAACTCTGCGAGTTTATCTGGCACACTTAGGTTTTCCGAAGGTAGTTTCATGCTTTAACACCACTGCATAGTGACTAAAAAAAGGTTATACTCTGTGTCGTTAACTTGGAGTAAATATGTTCTCAATAATAAACAGTAAAATCAGCACCTTATCAATATCAATTGGATTAGGCAAGTGTCTACAAAAAGACATGTTTGCAGAAGATTCATTATCTACTTTGCACGTTGCTAATGATACAGATTGCACTGTTTTTTGTGGCGATAACCTAAATCACTTGATAGGTATGTCTGAAAAGCATTCAGATTCAATAGGTTTTTGCTACATAGATCCTCCGTACAACTGTGGTAGTAAGTTCATCTACAACGACTCTCGAAAAAGCCCTGATGTCGGGTTGTGGGGAAAGCACTCTGAATGGATGGAGTTTATGCTTCCTAGACTAGTCGCTGTTCATTTCTTACTTAAAGATTCTGGAGTTATTGCGATAAGTATTGATGACTATGAGTTTCCTTACCTTAAAGTGCTGATGGACAAAGTTTTTGGAGAAGATAATTTTCTCGGCAATATCGTTGTGTGTCGCTCAAAGAATGGAAAAGGTAGCAAGAAGAACATTGCTGCAAGTCATGAGTATTTAGTCGTTTACGGAAAGACAAATAAGGCGAAACTCCGAGGAGCTATGGATGATCCTGAAAAGTACGACAAAGCTGATAAGCACGGGCGATACAGAATCGATGGATTGTTCAGGAAGAAAGGCCAAGCCAGCTTAAGGACTGACAGACCAAACATGTTTTACCCCCTCTACTTTAACGAAGTTGGAGAAGTTTTTCTGGAGCCTGATCCACATCTAAAAGAGGTATATCCCATCGACTCAAAAGGAGTTGAAAGACGCTGGCTATGGGGTAGAGACACTGCAAAGGAACGTGCTTGGCAACTGTATGCAAGCCCGAAAGGAACAGTGTATGTCAAAAACTATGCTTCTGATGAAAAGAGAATAAAAATTAGAACGCTGTGGAATAAGAGTTCGTATTACACAGAGTGCGGAACTAAAGAAATCAAAGAGATATATGGTGATAAGCTTTTTGATACTCCGAAGCCGCTAGAGTACATAAAAGATATTATTGATCAGATGTCTCAGCCAGACGATTTGATCTTAGACTTTTTTGCAGGTACGGGAACCACTGCTCACGCTGCTTATGAGCTAAACAAAACTGACGGTGGAAATCGCAGGGTAATTCTTATGGAATCAAAAGACTTGATCTCAGAAAACCATATCGCATTTAAATCTGGCTACAAGAGTATATGTGAAATCACAGCGCAAAGACTAAAATATTTGAGCTGCAAAGATAGTAGCTATACATATACAGTAGAAAATGTTAGTGACTCACTCCAACCCGCAGCGGAAGCCAACTACTAGGTAGCAAAAGCATTCCCACATATGGGAATGTTTTTAGTTAGTTGATAAAATTAGGTGCTATCGCCAAAAACTACTTTTTATTGTATAAATCCCCCTATATTCACATGAGCTGAACGGCTCTTCTCCGCTTAGAGGATATTGATATCTCAGCTCTTCTCAAAGGTTATATTGATAAATCCTATGGAAAGAATGCATCAGTTTGTTCTAGTCAAAAAAGGGAAGCGCTTGCTTCCCTTTCTAAATGCTCAAATCATCCCGCGCTCTTTCGCCCATTCAATGAACTCTTTGTAAGGACGTTTTCCTCTCATGCCTTTCACCGCTTTTGGGAATCCGAGCTCTTGAGTCCAACGCCACAGAGTAGGCTGGCTAATACCAAGAGTTTCACGAACCTCTTTATCACTGATGAAAAAGCGTTGTGTTGCTAGGTTTATCGTTGAATTGGCCATTTTAATTTCCTCTATTAGCTGAACTTTTCATATAACAAACATAAAACACCGCACAAATAACGGCATAGACGGCGAAACTGATCATTGGGCAACTCCTTTTGCTGGTGGCATAATTCGTACTCGGTTCGTGGTGTGCCAACACATTGCATCACCATTAAACAAACCGCCTTGGCGTAACTTAGCGCAGCCTTGTGGTAGCTGTTCACCACATTTACCGCAACAACCCAAATCGATTTCTATCTTGGGTATCTCGGCATGAACACGATGAATAAGCGACTGCAAAGCTTCAATTTGGGTGTAAGGTTCCCTTGGGTAAGCGAAGAACTGGCATATATCATTAAGCTTTGTGATTTCATTGGGTGATAACGTCACTCGGATATCGTTATTGCCACTGGTTTTACGCTTATCCCTTAGGCGCTTGGCGCGAACTGCTGCTTGTTTGCGTTTACGTTCCTTAGTCATTTTGCAGCTTTTCGCTTTCGAGCGGTGGCCTTCTTTTTTACTGGGGCAAGCAACTGGCGAGCTTTTGCTAAACAAAAGTCGAAACACTTGCCGCCACGGCCTCCGAACGAAGCGGTGGTTCGATAGATTTTAATCGCGAAGTTACAAGCCCGAGTTGCTTCGTCACGCTTGTAGCCTTCACCAAGTAAGATTTGATGAATCTTTTTATGGATAAACTCTTCCTGAGAGTTTCGAAGTGGGGGAGTCGTCATTACACAAAGTTCCTTTGGTTTCAGGATGAAACCTGGCAATCAGTCTACGTACTTGAAATTGGTGGTCAGCCAGTTATATACTGATTGCGAGGTTTAGGTTTGGTTATCTAATTCTCATTGCACAAAGTAAGCCCTTATTGGTTTGGTCACCGATAGGGGTTTTCTCTTTTTCAGCCTTTCAAAATCTCATTTCATTCAATTTAGTGCTCAATTGGTCAGAAAGAGCCTTGAACTGATGGATCGTTTGGGCGTCTTCTTTTCCTACGCTTACTTCCAAATTTTCACACCTATCGCTTAGCTGAATGAGTTGTTCTAGATCGTCATAAAACGGATCGCTTTTTGGCATCTTTGCTAGGTAATGTTCGAAGCTCGTTCTATGTAATTGAATAGCTTTAGCGCCTTCTAGAGTTTTGTTTATGTCTGTAAGAGATAAATACGTCATGGGGTTTCCTTTTTACTTTAGGTACATTGTTATTCGTCATAATGTATCCTTAAGGTACTTATTATATTTGTTCTTGTAAAGTACATTTTTTGGGCTTCATTTGAATTTTACGAATTTAAGGTACAAAAAAAGCCGCTATTGTGAGCGGCCTTCTTTGAGTGATTCTTTGCTACAAGTTCATAATGACTTGTTTTACATAGCCGACTATTCGGCAATTCCCACTGATTGGGATAGGGTCATATTTGGGGTTCAGTGGGACCAAAAACTTATGTGGACCATCAATCTCTAGCTTTTTAATCGTTGCCTCTGGAGCATCATTAAGTGTCGCTACGACAATCTTTCCATTATCAGGGCAGTTGCATGGTTCAACTACTACAATGGAGCCTGCTGGTATCGACGGGGAACCATGTGGATTGGTCATAGAGTTGCCCGTAACACGCATGGCAAAGGCCTCCTCACTGATATTGCTTGAGGTTGTTTGCCAGTCTAACTCCTCGTAAATAATGTCTTTAGAGTCGATTTTACCCCAAGAACCTGCTTGCACATGACTAAGAATAGGTACTCGTCTAGTTTGTGTTGTAGTGAATTGCGTCGACGCTTCTTTTAGCTCTTCTTCAGTATGATCTGTATCTAACCAACCTTCTGGCATGTTGAAAGATTTCTCTATGTGTCGAGCAATTTTTGGCCCAATAGCACGTGTTGCGCCTTTTCCCATAAATCGACTGGCTTGAGTTGTAGAACGGTCAATTTTGTCTGCAAATGCCGTAGTACCACCAACTTTTTGAGCGAGAGATCGTGCATTTTCTCTTCTAATATCTTCTGCAGTTTTCATTACATCTACCTGAGCATTTTTAACTACTTAGAACATGTTGTTACTTTAAGAATTTGTTCCTAAAAGGTACATACCCTTGAAGGTACGTTTTGTTTGTGTATTATGTACCTTAGAGGTGCTTAATATGTATAAAGAATACTGGTGTCAGTTATCTGATACGCAAAGAAAATCTATGGCTAAGAAACTAAAAACAAGTACAGGGTACTTACGTTTGGTGATTACTGGACACAAAATCCCAGGGGCTGCATTAGCAAAAAACTTACATGACGTAACTAATGGAGAGGTCGATAAACATCAACTGAGGCCAGATATTTTCTAACATCATATTAAATTTTTCAGGTCAAGGCTGATCACCAACATTCTGGATAAACAACCAGTAAGGAAGAACCATGCAACCCAGTTTAAAAAGCGTTATGCATAACGCGGTAGTCGCTTGGCGAAGTGATGCTACGAAAGAACAAATTGCAGAATACATTTCTCGTTTTTATCACAAGATGAAAATTTACGAAGAGGAGGACTGCCAAAGGGAACATCTTCTCAAAGTGCCGTCGGCTTTCAACAATCCTAACAACACTCAGAATTTATTTCGTTATGTCAGCAGAACAAGCACAGAGGCCAAAGCCAACGTGATGGATTTGTTGCCTGCAATTATTGCAGCCATGCCTAAAGCTAGGGCAACGGCTGCACTGAATCAGTTCTTAAACCCGCTTGGGTATTCAGTTGCGGCTATTGGCTCCAGTCAAACCATGGCGAACCGTGACCAACTACTCGCCGATTTTAGTAAAGAGTCATCTGAAGCACTCCGCTCGATACTATTGCTTGGTGAACATGCCACGTCTGAACAACTTCGTGATGCCTACCGAGAGCTACAAGAGAGCGCCGGCTCTCACGACCCGTTACTTAAATACTTAGAAACATTGATGGCGCAAAAAGGCTGACCACCTGAATGCATTTAATGACTACGCGAATTAACAAAACAAGAGAACTTTGTGCAATGAGTCTTTTTTATCAAAATTACTATGGCCAAATGCTGTGGATAGCAAACAACGGCAATTGTCGTTATGTGGTGTCGCGCAATAAAGCGAAGCAAATCCTACAAACCATGAAGGCGAGGGCGGTTAAATGATCGAATTTCTAGATAGGCCCATCGCTTTTCATCGACCATTCGTCAAGCTGGGCATCGGCATTACGGGCGCATTAATGCTAAGCCAAGCGATTTATTGGAGCCGAAGAACCAATGTATCCGGTTACTTCTATAAAACTCAAGCTGAGTGGGAAGAAGAAACCGGAATGACACGGCGCGAGCTAGACACTGCACGAAAAAAACTGCGTGATTTAGGCATTCTTGAAGAGAAAAAACAGGGGGTTCCGTGCCGTATTTTTTACAAAATCAATGAGCCAAACTTGATTGCACAATTGCGCCATTCTAGTTTGGCGGAATGCGCCAAGCAGTGTAGTACAAATGCGCCAACCTGTGCTGCACAAAAGCGCCAAACTAAAACAGAGACTACACAGAGACTACCAGAGACTACTAACAATAAAGATCCTGTGTCGGTGATTGAATCTTGCTTTGATCGGCTTTGGGCCGCATACCCAACCAAGAAATCGAAGAAGAACTCGTTAGCAAAATTCAAAAGTATCGTGACAGCGCAAAGTGAACCTCCGGAAGTGTTCACCGAGATGCTCTGTCGAGATGTAGAAACTCGTGTGGCCAATCGACAGTTTGGTTTCGATAAGCTGCACCTAACGACTTACTTGAATCAAGAACGATGGAACGACGACCATGAAAAGACTCGAACAAGCCAAGCAGCACCCAAAAATCGAGTCGAGCAATACAACGCCGAGTTGCTCGAACGATACGGACACACTGCCACATCGATTGGGCGACAAAGTGATTCTTTTGAACCTAGAAGATTGGATCCAAGTCAAGTTTGTGGAGGCTTACGGGACGAAATGGCCGCATCAGGCACTACCATCGACTTGGACTCAAGCGATTACAACGATGTCGGTCAGTGAGATTCGTCGTGCAGTCAATCAGGCTTTGTTGGAAGGGGGTGTATGGCCACCAAGCTTGCCAGAGTTTGTGTCTATGGGACGTGAAGAGTTGGTTGATATTGACGAGGCATTTACTCGAATGCTTCGTTGTGAACCCAAGGGGGATATCGAGTACTGGACATCGCAAGAGGTGGGTTTTGTTTGTAGAGGCCTGCTAAGCGAACGTGAGGCTAGAGTGAAGTTCCGAAAAACGTTGAAGAAGTACGCAGATAAAGCCAAGGATGGCTCGCTCCCCTCAAGAAACGCGATGCGTTTGACCGATAAATCTAAGGTCAAACCACTCAATGAGCTTGAGCGCCCCAATCCTAAGAAGTTTCGAAAGAACTCGGTATTTGCTAGGGTCGCAGCTCTGGGAGCGAGGGCGTAATGCAAATTGAAAAGCTATTGGCAAAGTTCAATGTAAAAGGGGTCACCTACGACCTTTGTTCTGGCGGTAAGGGGGGACTTTCTCAGGATGAGCAGCTGGCAATTGTTGGTCTAGCCTGGAAGGAAGCACCAGTAGGTTTTTTGGTGTTATTCGTTGAGTATTTGCAAGATAGGCCTGCACTTAACAAGCTTTACCAAAGCACCTTACAGGAAGCCAACACGCTAATGGAAACATGGCGCGGCCCATACCCAGATAAAGCGCTCCAAGCCTTAGTCTCTACCGCGATTGCAGAAGCGACGCAGCAGTTCGGCCAAGTCTGCCCTGAATGTAATGGTAGCGGTAAATACATTGCCAAAAACCGAGCAAGAAGAACCTGCCCATGCTGCGATGGTGGCCGTATAGGCTGGACGCAAGAAACGCGCTTTGCTTTCTTTTGCCAAACTTTACCCGTCACCTTTTCACGCTTTAAGAAATACGAAACGATTCTTAGAAAGCTAGTAAAACGCTTGGTGGATAAGCGTAGTGCCGCTGCTTTGGCATTGCAGGGAAGATTGGAGAGAGAAAAGGAAATCGCTTAGGAGTAGTGCCAGTAGAAATTTGCATTATTACTGGCACATAGTCATTCTAATTCTCAGAATGACTTAATTGGAGGAAGGGATAGCACACACCCCCAATCTAAGAGCTTTTGACCTATAAAATCCCATTGAGATTTGATATGAGGTGTCAATCTATTATAAATAGGCCTGAGGTGAACTTTTTTCATTTCATCAATACTTTCGACCAAGATTTTTTCACCTAAACCGTCAATATTTATACAGTTCTCGCACTGTATGTTTGTTTTAACATTGATACATTTTTTAATTTGTCTACAAGGCTTAGTTTGAAATAAAGGTTCTTGCACAAAAAAAGGTTCCCAGAATTCATAGTTGTAGATTGAGTCCAGATCCCAGCTTTTTGCCAGATTAATACCCTTCTTATGATCAAAGTAACGTCGGAATTGGTATTCTTTATGACGATCATAGATTTCAATTTTATCCAAAGTATCAATCTTGCTCTTATCAACTACGTTGATTAATATTTCGTGTGGTACAACACATTCGGCTTCGTGGAAATCAAGAACAATACATTCCTGATTGACAGCATAACCACGCTGTTCTCGGTCCAATTTGAAGGCTTTTGAAGTATCCCCTTCTGCACCCAAAGGGTGTTTTTTATCGTTGTCTAAAATACATATGCCAAAAGATTTATCTGAGAGCATTCTTTTGTATTTTTTATGAGTTCTTGAGCCTCCCCCCTCTAGGTTGTTGAAGGACAAGCTTATGTTCTTCCCAAATCTTAACTTAGTAATTGTTTTGGCAATAAGAGTGAAGAATTCACAGTCAGAATCATCTTCTGCGAGGAAAGTGCATTTGTTTTTAAATGATGCCGATAACAAGTAGTGATAAGATGAGGTGATTTCAAATCGGTTATTAATAATTGAACTAGTGATATTTTCCTTTTCCAAGGAAAAGTCGATAGTTAAATCGACACTGACGTTATTTTTTAAAGTTCCAATTTCATTTTTTAGGTCTAAAAGATCGCTTGAGTATTTATTATGAACATTACCGAAAAGACCACTAGTGACTATTTCTTGACATGTTTTTTTAGGGCAATAAATGATATGTTTTCTTTCGCCATGTGCCTCTAGGAAACTTTGGATAGCAGACTGTTTATTAATATCATTATAATAATCTTTTGGATTGCAGTTCTTTATTTTAACAAACATTTAATTACCTACCAGAAAAGAAACCAATAGGCCAGTTAATTAAATCGCCACATTCATCAAATTCTGATTTGCTAATGCTTGTTAATGTATCTTTTTTATCAAATATATATATTCCCGCTAATTCTGGGCAGTTGTTTTCTTCTATATAATCGCCAATGGCATCGAGCATCGTTTTACTATGAGTTTCAAATATTATATTTATCTCTCGTTTGTTTCTATTATTAGTGTTTTGGGCTATAGCGGAAAATACACGAGCAAGAATTGATTGGAATTCAGGGTGTAAATGTAATTCTGGTTGCTCAATCACGAATGTTATTGGTGACTTTTCCCTCCTAAATCGAGGAACTTCAGTCTCTAACCATAGAGTTGTAACTATAGGTAGAATTTGCGAAAACCCAAAGCCCATATCACTGATGTTTTGGGTCTGATTATTAACAGTGACTTTGATTTCATAATGTAAACTATTAGTCTCTGGTACGGAAACAAAGAAACCAAAATGCAGCATTGACCACCTTTGGAAACGCTTGATCTCATGACTGCGTAAGTTTCTTAAAAGCATAGCCAAGTTCGAGCCAGTGTGGTCAATTTCTTCTACTCTTAAATCCTGGAATCGATAGAACCTTTCAGCAGTGGCTCTTAAGGGGGCTACATATTTAATGTTTTTTGCATAGACTTCAAAGTATCTATTAATGTGGTTTACAATTTCTGGGATATAAATGACAGTTGTATTATAATGAATTTGCATTATTTCATTTGAAGTTAAATCTCTTTTTAGTTTAAATAAACTAGTTAACTTATACTCAATTTGTTCTTTTGATGAAAAATTCAAATGATCAACTAGCATGTATTCTAAGTTAGTGTCATCATAAATATCTTCTTCTAATAACGGCTTTAGTATGGAAATTATTTTTTTGATGTTCTCTCTAGATATTGCGTCGTTTGCATTGTATGCTTCGTTCAATTCATCTAAGTAGTCATTTATATCTTCATTCAACTCTATTTCACTATCATTGTTTATATCTAGGTCAAAAGTTTCTATTTCTTCTTTTGTGAGCATGTTATGATCAAAGTCACTGCGCTCAATTGTAGGGATAAATGAATTCCTTAGATTGTAACTAAAGAAATCAACATTAAGGTTAACACCATCTAAAAATATTGTATCTTCTAATGAAAAATCAATATAGAAATCAATACCAGAGACATTTAAACGGATAGACTTAGTAGTTGTTCTTTTGTTTTTCTCTGTTACTTCTAAGTTTAATTCTACAGGGTGTGTGCAGTTTTTTAATTTTGAAGGGTAACCCTTATTATGAACGTTTAAATCAAACTTATAGTCAAAAAATATAGAGTTATCTTCGGATGTTTTATTTTTTGCTTCAGAAAATGCACCATAATCAACATACTGTCCATACCAAAGGATAGGACCACTAGTGTTAGCTTCGATAGACTGTCTTAGTAGTGGGAAAGTACGAAGTAAACTGCTCTTCCCACAACTGTTTTTTCCAATAAATACGGTTATTGGTTTCAATTCTACATATTCTTGTTCCGAATTATTATCAAAACTTCTTAGGTTACGCACACGTATAGCTTTCATCTGAATACTCTATCGTCATTTTTTTTTATTGTAGTAAAATCAAATGTATAGATGAAGTTTTTTTGTGTAAAGATGGTTTGATATTTGACATTGCCCAAAATAGTGTCAGAACAAACTAACTTGTTCGTTTGATTTTTAAGCAATATTTGTATGATTTTAAATGAGCCAGTGTGGCAACTCACCCAATTGAGCTTTAGCTTTTAGTTAATAAAATTTGCTATTGATAGCCGAACTAACGATTACTTCGTCTAAGTGTATTGACATTCAACTTAAGTTGCTGCATTGTTTCCACAATAGAAAACCTCGCCTAACCAGCGGGGTTTTTTCGTTTCTACCGTTTATAATTGATAAAGCACCCCTTTCCACTGTGAAAGTTGGGTGCTTTTTTGTGGGCGTCATATGCAAGAAAAACTCAGTTCATTCTTTTCATATCTCACTAGCGGCTTACTGGCTCTTACTGGGGCATTCAGCATCCAAGATTGGGCAGCGCTGATTGGTTTAGTGATGGTGTTTGTCACTTACTTCACCAATCGCAGCATTAAACTCAAATTGCTTGAGGAAGTTCGCAAGCAACGAATTTCGGAAGAGCTCTATGAAAAACTTAATCAATAGAACCGTCTGTTCTGTCGCGGTTGTTCTTTCTATCGTCTTTAGCCTTACTCCAGATATGCAAACCAGTCAGCAAGGCCTAGCACATATCGCCAACCTTGAAGGGTGCCGAACAAAAGCTTATCAATGCAGTGCTGATGTTTGGACCAATGGTCTTGGTCACACAACAGGCGTGAAACAAGGTGATGTGGTCAGTGAAGAACACATTGCTCGTAACTTCATTGCCGATATTAAAGTCGCCGAAAAGTCCGTAAACAAACACCTAACCACTGACGTTACTCAAGCTCAGTTTGATGTCCTGGTGAGCTTTGTGTTCAACCTTGGCACTGGCAATTTTAGACGTTCCACCATGCTTAAGTTGTTTAACCAAAACCAACCCTTAAAAGCGTGCCTCGAACTTTCACGTTGGGTCTATGTTAACGGTAAAAACTGCAGGGATCCTGATAGCCAATGTTCAGGGGTCGTGAAACGTCGCGAAATAGAACAACAAACTTGTTTGAACGGCTGGTAATAAGGGACTTTATGAACTTCTCTATCAAAAATGCTTTGTTGATAGGTTTGGTTATTTTGCTGTTTGGTAGCTTCGTTTTCTCTGCGTATCTGCTTGATTTAACCAAGGTGCAAGCAGAGCGCTACGGTGAGCTTCAGGGCCAGTTTCAAGACTCACTCAACAAAAATAAGTCACTGTCTATTACTGTTAAAACCTTAAGCGATGAAGTTCGGCAGGCTCAAAAAGCTGCGGATGAGTTGCTGCTAACTAAGGCCGCTCGGAAGACTGAAACAATTCGCACAGTGACCCAAATCAAAGAGGTTCTGATACATGAAGAATGTGCAAATGTGCCTATTCCTAATTCTTCTGAGTGGTTGTACTACCACTGAGATTATCACTGAATACCAAGACCGCTTAGTTCTTCCTCCTGCGGTTTATCTGACTTCTTGCACACAACCTTTTATTGTTCCGCCTAAAACCTACGGTGAAGCAGTAGAGCGCGATCCTATGTGGCTAGAAGCCTGGCGCAATTGCGCTAACCAAATCGAGTATTTACGTCGCTTTTATGGCTACGAGAGTGCAATACCAAATACGGGCAAATAACACTTATTACTTGGGTGGTCGTCCACCGTTATCCGTTGCTGCCCGTAATTCATTCCTTACGAGGGTGTGCAAGCGTGGGTTCCTCGCTGTCTTGCTTGTTAGCCATGATCATATTCAGCTCGATGCTGAAACTCCTTATATGTTAGCGCAAGTCCAGATTCAGAAAGGAACAAGCAGAGTTTGAGAGAGCTTCATTAATCAGCAACGTCAGCTTAATGCGAATAAGGGCGTGACACTCGGAGAGACGAGATTCATTCAAGAGGGCTTTTAATGAACAATGAAAAGCGACTTTGGAATTTAACTGAGTTGGAAGCGTTCGATTATCACCGCTCTACGATCCGAAAAAAGCTTAAGTCTGCAGGCATTGAGCCAATCGCCTATAAAGGCAATATTCCCCTTTACGATGTGGTTCAAGTTGCCCCGTATTTATGCAAAGCAATGATTAAAGAAAGTGATGCTCCGGATTTGATGGGTTTTAAAACCGCCGCTGAGCTCAGAGCCTACGTTCAATCCGAACGAGAGAAGTTAGCACTGCA
The DNA here is from genome assembly GCF_024347415.1 of Vibrio crassostreae. Taxonomy (NCBI): domain Bacteria; kingdom Pseudomonadati; phylum Pseudomonadota; class Gammaproteobacteria; order Vibrionales; family Vibrionaceae; genus Vibrio; species Vibrio crassostreae. The sequence continues at coordinate 2,094,110 of NZ_AP025476.1, read as the reverse complement.
GAAAGACTCAAACGAGTGCATTGCAAAAGAAGACTACGAGAATGAAATAGCCATTTGTATTTCAGGTGTGAAGGGCTTTAAAGACAAAGTGATAACACGTATTGAATCGGCGATCCCAACGGCAACAACGCAGCAGTTAGAAGATTTAGAAAGCTTACTTAATTTTGATTTAAAGGCGGTATCTGATGGGCTTGAACAAGTTTGATTCACGCCTTGGTGTTCAATTCGCCGATGCGGGCAAGATCCGGCGAGAGCTCGCTTATCTTTGTGCGCCAACCGATAAAACCCCCATTGAAGCCGCCGATGAAGATTTGTGGATCTCAGATGGTACTGACGTAACGAAGTTTTTATCCTCATTGGTGCCTTATATGAAAGAGCCAATGAACTGCTTAGCAAGGCGCATTTATGAAGCGGTGATTGTGGTCGGCCCCGCACGTTCGGGAAAAACTAAAGCGTTAGTCGAAGGGTGGATTAATTACACGGTGACGCAAGCTCCTGGCGATATGTTGCTGATTTACAGCACCAAGACCAAAGCGGCAGATATGTCTAAAGCTGATTTAGACCGCTGCTTTTCAGCGACGCCAGGTATTGCTCGTTTAAGAACGGGGCGAAAATCCGACGATAACATCACCTCTAAAAAGTTTAAAAATGGCATGAATCTTAAGTTAGATTCCGCAACAGAAACCAGTTTGTCGGCGTCGACGTATCGTTATGCCGGCGCGACCGATTACGACAGAGCAGATGATGGCGTGGGCCAAGAGGGTTCGAAGTTTGAACTGATGTTAATGCGCGTTCAAAACGCCAAGTCTTCAGGCATGGTGATGGCTGAAAGCTCTCCTGGTCGTATCGTGCGACACCCTAAACCAGAAGAGGAATTACTAGCCCATGAGGCACAACCATGTGGCGGCATCGCATCGCTTTACAACCAAGGCGATAGACGCCGTTTCTATTGGTCGTGCGACGATTGTCATACGCACTTTAGGCCGGAATTCGAAACCTTAAAATGGGACGACAAAGGGGACCCGTTACTCTCGTCTCAAACCGCGTATGTGGCTTGTCCAAGGTGCGGCCATCGTATTGAAGAAGTCGATAAACATGCGAAGAACCTAAGTGGACAATGGTTTCGTGAAGGCGCGGTCAATCAATACGGTGAGTTAGTTGAAGAAGAATCAGAGATACGCACAACCAAATGGGCCACGTTTTGGTTTGAAGGGGTGATAGCCGCTTACAGCAGTTGGCAAAACTTGGTGTACCGCTACCTCAATGCCGAAGCCATTTATGAAGACAGTGGTGATGAAGGTGCACTGATCTCATTCATCAATACCCGAATGGGGCGCTCTTATATTTTGCAATCTCAAGGGCAAGATATTGGGGCTCATGAATTGATGGAAAAAGCCAAAGGCAATCCTTATTTGCGTGGGGTTGTGCCTGTTGGTGGCCGTTTCTTGATCATGAGTATCGATGTTCAAGGTGGTAAATCCAATGCTCGGTTTGTGGTTCAAGCTCAAGTGTTTGGCGAAGGGCTGCAGCGTTGGGTTATCGACCGTTTTGAAATTTTAACGACACCACATCGAAATGGTGACCGTATTAATCCAGCCATTTACGCGGAAGATTGGGATTTGCTCATCGATCAGGTGATCAAGAAAACATACCCCGTTGCCGATGGCAGTGGACGAGTCATGAAACCGATATTAACACTGTGTGATTCTGGTGGTTCGGCTTCTGAAAAAGACGGAAAGAAAACCTCAGTGACCGATTTTGGTTACCAGTTTTATAACCGCCTTAAAGCGAAAGGGTTAGCCCACTTGTTTCGACTTGTGAAAGGGGCCAGCAACAAAGACATGGATTCATTGATTAAAGAATCTTACCCAGATAAGCGCAGCAAACTGGCGCATGGTGAGATCCCTTTATTATTGCTGCACACCAATCGACTAAAAAACCGTGTGGTGGCGAGCTATTCCCGTGAAGAATTTGGCTCTCGGTATTTCCATTTGCCCGCATGGGCGGAAAGAGAGTGGTTTGATGAACTGACGGCGGAATTCATCGATGAAAAAGGCCAATGGATTTGCCCTGATAAGACGCGTAACGAAAGTTTTGATTTATGCGCGTATGCCGAAGCGGGGATGCACTTTCTTGGTGGTGATGACATTCATTGGGAAAGCGCACCCCCTTGGGCGTCTGAATGGCAGATTAACCCGAATGTGATTGATGCTGACTTACAGCCTGTTTTCGAGCGCAAGCCTAAGAAACGTTATAACCACTCAAGAGGTATTTTCGGATGAGTTTAGTGATACCGACCAATCAAGAACGTTTGCAGTGGTACCTCGAAGCCGAACAGAAAATCTTACAGCAGCAGTCGGTGAAGACGGCAGAAGATGAAGAGTTGACCTTGGCGAGTTTAGCGACGGTGCGTAAAGAGATAGAGCGTTTGCAGCGCATTATCGCTCTGCAAGTTCAAGGGGGACGACGCTCTATGATACGGAGAAATTATCTTGAGTAGCCAAAACTTGCTCGACAAGCTCGTGGCCATATTCAGTCCTAGGAAAGGGTTGGAACGTGCCTACGACAGACGGCTTTTGAATAAATACAATGCAGCACTTCCCCGTAATCCGCACACCAAAAAGACAAATAAACAATCAAAAGGCGATGCCAATTCGTTGAACAAAGGCGCGAAAGCGGTGTATCAACGTGCCCGACATATGGATGAAAATAACCCGTTTGTTACGGCCATTTTGGATGAGCTTTGCGCCAATGTGATTGGTCCGAATGGCATCATGGTGGAGCCTCAGCCTCTAAACCACAAAGGGGAAGTGCATGTCGAATGCGCTCAGGCGATCATGACCTGGTGGGAGAACTTTTCTTTAAATCAAAACATCGATGCTGAACATTCTCGCGCGGAAACGGAGTGGCTTGCGGGTCGAACATGGTTTCGTGATGGCGAGGTGTTTTGTCGAATGTTCATGGGTAAGCACAGTGATTTGAATTACCCAACAGAGACGCCCTTTGCGGTGCAACCCTTTGAGCCTGATTTTATTCCTTCCCACATAACGGAAGCTGAAGGAGGGCTGTTTGAAGGTATCAAGCGAAACAAGCTCGGGCAGGCTGTGAGCTATTTGATTCAGAGAGACTCAAGAGGGTTTGAGTTCGTTGATGTCGATGCGCAGTTTGTCTGCCATTTAAAGTTTACTCGGCGTTTTCATCAAAACCGTGGCATTTCCCTTTTGCATTCCATTTTGGATTTGGTCGATGACATCGAAGATTACGACCAATCTGAGCGTATTAGTGCCCAGATAGCGAGTCGTTTTGCTTATTACATAAAACGAGATCCGACATTGAATTCAAATACAACGGACGCGTTCGATCGCGGCGGCGATTTGTTTTTAGGGATGGGAAATTCGTTTGAACTGGCACCCGGTGAAGATGCAGGGGTGGTGGAGAACAACCGAAAAGAAACCATGAGCAGCCCTTTTCGAAATGCCCAGCTTCGATTAGCCAGTGGCGGTGCAGGAGTGAACAACTCTAGCGTCACCCGAGACTATAGCAACGGCAGTTATTCCGCTCAGCGCCAAGAGTTAATCGATTCGTTCAGTCGTTATCGAGTGCTGCAGCGAAAGTTCGTTTTAGGTTGGACTCGTCCACAGTATCGACATGCTTTGCAGATGGCGATGTTAGCCGGTGAAGTCAACATCCCCGAAGGGGTTAAGCGAGACTCTATTTTTAATGCGATCTATCAGGCGCCAGTGATGCCATGGATTGACCCTAGCAAAGAAATGGTAGGCGTCGAAAAAGGAACCCGTTTAGGTTTGCATTCCTTAAGTCATGCACAACGTGAACGTAATATTAACCCGTTGTCGACTCGTCGCGAAATTCAATCTGAACGTCAACAAATGAACGATATGCACATCGTGAGTACGTCGGACCCTGCTCATGCGGTGAAGCTCAACAATCAAAAAGAAGAGGCAAACAATGCCAAAACCAAAGAATAGCTGGTACACGCTTAAGAACGAAGCCGATGTGATTAAGATTTGGGTGCATGGAGATATCAGTGCTTGGGATATTGATGCAATGGAAATCATTGCGGCGTTGCAAGTGGCCAACAATAAAGAGGTTGAATTGCGAATGCTCAGTGGTGGGGGCAGCGTTTACCAAGGTCTTGCAATGTATAACGCACTGAAGGCGCATAAAGGAAAGGTGATGGGCATTGTTGATGGCATGGCCGCGAGCATTGCGACTTATGTCCTGCTTGCCTGTGACTCTATCCGTATGCCTGAAAATGCCATGTTGATGATCCATAACCCTACTATCGGAGCGTGGGGCGGTGAGAAGGAAATCAACTCAGCGTTTCAACAGTTGCAAGCGGCGACCAAGACCATTTCTGAAGCGTACGCTGAAAAGTCGGGTCAACCTCTTGAAGAGGTACTGACTGCCATGGAGAAAGAAACGTGGTTCACCGCGCAAGCCGCTAAAGAGTGGGGGATTGTTGATGAGGTGGTTGAAGCGGTCGACCTTAGTAACGCATTACAAAACCTCGATGAATCTGATTTTAAGAATTTCAAACAAGCGCCAGCCGAGTTGATGAATTCGCTAACGCAAAAGGCGAATGAACCGATACCTTTGGCAGCGTCTGCTCAGCCAAATGAACCTCAAATAAACAAACCTAAGCAGGTAAGCGACATGCCGAAACCAAATGAAGAATTACAAAACGCTGTAAAAGCAGAGAACCAACGCCAAGCAGATATTCGTGCGTTGTGTTCTCAACATAAAGTCAGCGAGGCACTCACCAATGAAATGTTGGCTGACTTATCGTGCTCAGTGGGACAGGCATCCACTAAGATTTTAGAAAGTATTGGCAGCCAATCAGCGGCAGGTCAACAAGAGCCTGAAGCGAATCTGACGGCCACACACATGAGACTTAGCAACGGTAACCATGTCAAAGACGAACTGCAAAATGCGTTGAATGCACGTTGTGGTGTTGCGGATTTAGAAAAAGACAACGCGTTCGGTCATGAGTCATTACTGAACATGGCGCGTGCTTGCCTCGATGTGAATGCTCGAAGCGCCATCACCAAGAATGAATTGGTGAACCGAGCGTTTAACTCTGGTGATTTTGGCGACATCATCACCGAAGGTATCCGAACCGTGATGCGTGATGAAGCGCAAGCAAGAGCCCCGATGTGGCGTGAACTGGCTAACGTAGAGAACCTGACGGATTTTCGTGAAACTGAGCTAGTGATGGTTAATGACGCGCCGGATTTGATGAAAATATCGGAAGATGGTGAATACAAAGCGGCGGTCTTAAAAGGCAGCGGTGAGCGCATTCAGCTTGCGACCTTTGGGCGTGAAATCCAGTTTACTCGTCATGCCATCATTAATGATGAAATTGGCTTAGTGGCGAAGGTGCCTCGTAAATTCATGCAGTCCGGTTATCGTCTGTCAGACAAGCTTATGTTTAACGCTATCCTCGCGGGCAAGATGGCCGATGGTGGCAATGTCTTTAAAGTAGGTGAAGATAAAGACTGGGGTAACTTTATCAATGACATTCCAGCAGGCGATTACGCGGCGATGATTATGGCTCTGCATAAGGTATTTGCGACAGCAACCACCATCCCACTCAGTGGTGAAGCAGGGCAAGGCGATGCGTTAGATCTTCGTGGTGAGGTTCTGATTGCGAGTCCAGACCATGCCTCAATGTTTGAAGCGGTTTTGAATACGGCGAGTAAACCGGATGCCTTTAACCCGGCTTATAGAAAATTCGGTAAGGTGATTGAAACTGCGCGTTTAGGCGAGGTGAATGGCGCTCTGGCACTAACAGGTAAAGACTTTGATACCGTAGTGATGGGCTTCTTAGATGGCCAGCAAGACCCATGGCTAGAAACGGGCGACGGTTGGAGCAGCGATGGTGCCAAGTTCCGCATTACTTACGACTTAATGTCGAAGGTATTGGATCGCCGTGGTATTGCCCAAGCGACCTTTGTAAAGCTTGGAAGAACAGTTTGATTTGATTCACAGGGTGAGCATTGCTCGCCCTTTTTAATGGTGACAATATGCGTTTAAGCGATGGGAAAAAGATTGTGGCGACCGTGCCAACGGGTGGTTTTAAGAAAGATGTCCCTTGTCTACTTGGAGCTTTATTAGTGGTGCCCAACTTTACGGCAAAAGCTGGTGAGACGGTGGTGTGTTACACACAAGGTCATTTTGATGGCCCGATTAAAGCCGGTGATAGCGTAAGCTTTGCATCCGAAGCGGCTTACTTTAAAAACGGTGAGTTTACCAAGACAAAGCCCACGGCATCGGGGGACGTATCTCAACCGGTTGGGGTGTTCATTGATGGTGGGGTGCTTCTGACTGGCGGTGTACTCACTGAGTTTGTGACTAACGACTCGTGATGAGTGAGTTTGAATCGGCTCGGCGTCTTATTCGTCAATCTATCCAACGCTGTTTTGGTCGTCCTCTTTTTTTGATGACGCCACAAGGAAAGCAGATTGAAGTGATCGGATACATCCGAAGTCACGAGAAGGGCGTGAATCAAGTGTATTTACTGGCTACGGATTCTGAGCTCCCTGAAAGCTGTACTTTGCTTTATCGCGATAAACGGTACCGGTTAGTTTTTGATACAGCGGCTAAAAGTCCCAACGGCACGAGTCAGCTTATGAGGGAATATGTCCTGGTATTAGATCCCCAAGGTGCGCAGCATGAGTGGTCTGAATTTTAGTCGTTCCCAATTGCTTTTAGATACTGAGTTTATTCGTCGTTATGAAGCGTTTTCAGAAGAAATTCCGAAAGCAGTACTTCGCGCGGCTTCGCTCACCTCTCGATGGTTACGAGGGGTATCGATGGCAGAGCTTGGCTATGAGCTCAGTATTGATAACAAAGCGCTGCGTTCGCGATTTCGAGTGTACAAAAACGGTCGCGTGTCGAAGCTGTGGATTGGTGTTCGTGATATTGGTGTTCACCGACTGGGTAAGCCCGTTCAAAACCGCTTAGGTGTCCGAGTGGGTGAGCATTTTTTTGCTGGCGCGTTTATTTCTCCGATGGATAGCGATGAACTCTTGGTATGGCGAAGGCGCGGTAAGTCGAGATCTCCCATAGAAAGAGTCGACATCGATATTGCGGATGATGTTGATTCGATTGTTGAGAACTACTTACCCGATATTAATCGTAAATTTGAGGCGTTTTTTCATCGTGAATTCAAACACGTTCTTTCGCTCGCCGCGTGAGTGGGTCTTATTGGTGGTCAATCACTTAGAGCAGCGGCTTACGCTTAAGGTCGATACTGTTTATCGACGCCAAGCGGTGGAGTTGGCCCACACCACCATCAGTTATCACATTGGTGAGGCCGAGCCGGTGAATGAATATGCCAACGACGGGCGTCACCTTCATGACATTGAATTGAGGTTCTTGGTTGAAGTACCTATATCCATGGATGGGTTTGATTTGGAAGCGTTGGACGCTTCAACGCGTGTAGAGCGAGAATTGTTGAATCAACAATTTGGTGCGTCGAGCGATTTAGACGGTGCGGTAGTGGTGTCTAATCTTCCTAGCAAATTTGATCCAAAAAATGGGGTGTTTGCACGAACCGTGACGATGAAGCAGCGTATTCGATTAGGCCCAGTAGAAGAGAGCTGGCATTACATTGATGGGGGTTCCCACCATGCTAACCAAGCTGATGAAACATGTGAGCGCATTAGAGAAGAAGGTTCTTGAATTACATGAAGAGTTAGAAGAGAACAATCGCGCTTCGGCCAATCTACTGCGCCTAGGTGTTGTTGTGAAAGCAGAGGCTAACACCGTCGATATTCAGACAGGGGATAATCTTGTAAAGAGGATCCCTTTTTTTGTGCTTGCGGCAGGAAGGGTCAGCCATTATCGGCGCCCTTCAGTTAACGAGCAGTGTTTGCTGATGAATTTGGGAAGCGGTGACAACTTAAACAATGCCGTGGCGTTAATGGGATTACCTTCTACTCACTTTCAAAGCCCAACAGTCAAAGAGAACGAGGTGATGACCGATTACGGTAACGGCATGTCAGAGCTTTATAACCTCGATGACGGCTCTCTTATTTGCCGGTATCCAGGGGGCATGAAGATCTATGGTGATACTTGGCAAGATGGGGATTATCAAGCAACGGGAGAGGTCACCGATCATACTCGTTCGATGCAAGCTGACCGAGAGATTTATAACGAACATGAGCATCCAGGCATACTTCCTGGTCCTGCGAAAACCAAGCCAACGGAGCAACAACAATGATTGGTATTGATCCCAAAACAGGACAAACCGTAACCGGTGCCAGCGCCTTGAGCTGTCGTTTTGCAAAGGTACTAACGACAGAAGTCAGTTCACGAGTAAAACGTCGAGGTGTTGGCAATCGAGCGGTTTCGCGTTTGGGAAAGCAGCAGACACCCACCGAAGCCATGATAGTTCAAAATCTAACGTTAGAGGCTTTATCCAATCCATTGAATGGGTTAACGGACTATCAAGGCATTCAGTGCCAAGCCCTCCCACACTTGAATGGATTCAGAGTGAAAGTCTCGGGAACATGGCGCGGTGAACCTCTGCAATTGAGTGGGGCATTATGAGCGATAAACCTCAAGCTTTCATTGAGCCAAACTTTGAATCTTTGCTGAATGAATACATCAATTTTGCGGTGGAATATTGCGTTCAGCGAGATGAAGATAAAGCGAAACAATTACGCGAGGCCTTTAATAATCAAGGTGAGCTGCTCGCTCAGGTGACACAAGCGTTTGTCTTAAAACGAACCGCTGAAATACGAGAGCAGAATCATCAAGCTTTGCAGATGTTTCGTAAGTACGTAACCGATACCGAAATGGTGGATCTGTTGGCGTTGCAATACAGTTTAAAGCGTCAGGTCATAGAAGCCGGTGATGATACTGTTTTTCCCGCAAAGCCTGTAGTCATGGAGTCTAATGAAAGCCTGCTTCAACGTTTTGATTTAGCGCCTTTCCAGTTTCATACCACGGGCACTCGGCTTGGTTATCGTTTTCATGCTATGACTTTAGAAGAGCGGCCAACCATTACGGTGAATTCTGAAAAAGATGCTCTGGTAATGCGTTATGAGTTTCCTGAAACCTCCTTACCTAATCCTATCAAAGATGCGCAAGCTAGGATGCTAGAACCTAATTCAGGCAAAGTTTGTGTGGCGTTATTAAGCCGCACATCACCCAATGGTGTTCCAAGTGCGGCCTTGCTTGAAAGAGCAAGGCAATACTTAAACCGCGATGACATCGCGCAAGAGTCGGATGAGGTCACGGTAAAAGCGGCAACGCCTAAACCTTATCAAATTGAAGTGACGCTTTTTACAGGAGCGGATCCCAACAATGAGGTCGAAAAGGCGTCGGCGGTCGTTGTGGCTTGGCAGTTTGCCGAAAAAGCACAAAGGCTTGGCGGCATTATTGACCGGGAAGAAGTGGGCCATATCTTTTATGAGCTGGGTGCGAAACGGGCCAAGGTTCAAGCACCGGCAGTGGATGTGGTGTGCGCTTGGGATGAAGCGCCACATTGTACGGAGGTGATGGTGAATGTCCGATCTGAATAAGGCGTTTATATCGGTCCAGCCCAATAATGCTTCTCTTATTGAAGAGGCTTTAGAGTTTGCCTGGACTGAGCTGATTCAATCCAATTTTTGTCCGTACCCTAACCTCAAACAACCCTTATTGACGGAGAAAACCTTTGTGGCTTTGCTTGCGGGTGAGCGAGGTGTAACGGATTGGCAGCCAAAAGACACGCTAGAAAGTCAACGTAAAACGGTGGATAAGGCGTTTGATATTCATCGAAAAGCAGGAACGCGATTTGGTTTGTCTATTGCATTGGATGCGATTGATTGTGATGTGGAAGTGACACCTTGGCATCAAATGCAACCAAGACACGCGCCGTATCATATTGAATGTATCGCATGGCAACGGAACCAGCCGCTTGATAAGGCGGCGACAACCCGAGTCTTAAGTCGTATTGAGAGCACTAAGTCTGAGCGAGACACGGTTGATTTCATTATGGCCCTTGGCGTTGAATTTGGGTTTGAATTTTCAGCGGTGAAGCAAAATAGCGTCATTGCGAAAGACGATCACTGCAGCGGTAACATTAAAGCCTCATCAGGCTTTGCTCCTCTGTATTGGTGCGCAGCCACACGCCTAATTTTTACAACTGATTTTGAATTTGGAGCAGTAGCATGAGTTATGTCGTGCAATACACCGATGCGGGGCTCGCTGAGCTTATTAGCGCTCGTCACCAAGGGCTAAAAGGGGCAATTAAATACATTGCCGTTGGTGATCGTAGTTATACACCGACGACAGATCAGAAGGCGTTGAAAAACGAACTTCAACGCGAAGTCATTTTAGATTGGGAGGAGCTCAGCCCAACACAATTGAGAATGGGCGCCGTATTCAAAGGCAACCAAGAATATGAGGTTCGTGAAGTGGGGTTCTTTTTAGAATCCGGTACTTTGTTGGCGGTGTATTCAGCCCCGAATACATTACTGACATACAAATCGGCGAATTCGAGTTGGTTACAGAAATTCACACTGGATGTGTCGCCACTGCCGAGCAGCAGCGTGACAATCGAGGTCGGGACCGAGAATGTGAATTTACTGATGTCTGAAGAGGTGCTGACCACTGCTATCACAACGATCTCTTTGGGAACAACACAAATTAAAATAGCTCATCAGCATTTGTTGCTTAGTGAGCGGCTAAGAACGGAGCTAGGTTAATGAGTATCGAACAAAAGATTACAGATTTACAGCGAACTTCGGCAGAGCAGACAGCAGCTTCACAAGCGTTGTCGCAAGAAGTTGCAGGAAAAATGGGGGAGATTGATCAAAAAGTGGTTGAAGCCAAAGATAGCTTTGATCGTTGGCGTGATGACGTTCAAGCAAAAGATATCAATGGTCAAAGTGTCTATAAGTCGGTGATTGATTTAACGGGGTTGAGTACCGACCATTTTTATCCAGTCTGGTGGAGAATGCCAGATAATGAAGAGGGGTGCTCACGAATCACTATTTCAAGAGGGTCTTCGGAAGACCGAAATCTGGCTCCTTTCGGGCAAGGGGCTTTTATTGCAGGGTTAAATCTGCAAATAGAAGGTGTGGGATCTTTCTGGAGTGGGGATGCAAATTACCTGACCATCAAACGATTTTCTCAAACCTACCGAAAAACTGTCCGAGCAGTTCAGTTTGGTATGAAATGTATTGCTCGCCCCATTAGCAATGTTAAGCCTTTATATGCAGGGTATGAATCCGGGCAGGTCGTAGCCCATTCTTGGCGAAGTGGGTGCTACCTCAGAGGTGGGCTGACTTATCACGTAAGAAAAAGTTTCGATGGCCAGCTCTGGTATAGCCGAGAGGATGGGGAAGTGTCAGCAGGAATATTTTCACCTGCAAATTTTGAAATTGAATGGAAAGTTAAGGCGTATCATATCGATGATCCATTTCTTGGCTCTGACTATGAAGAGCATCGTCTAGCTTATACGTTAGATTACGATAAACGTTATGCAAGAAAAGACTGAGGGCGACATGAGTTACTATATCAAAGAGTTGGCTTATTCTAATGGAGAGACACTTTACAATGTGCCTGCAGAACTTGGAATTTTGATTGAAATGGGCTTTAGTGAAGATCGAGCTTCAGAGATTTGCCTAGAGGCTGAACATGAGGCTCTATGGGAACTTATTCGAGCAGAGCGTCATTCAAAGCTTATGGAGACGGATTTTACTCAAGTGGGTGATGCTCCAATTACAGATGAAAAGAAGCTTGCGTTTGCAGCGTACCGTCAAGCGCTTCGTGATTTACCTCAAAACTTTTCCAATCCAAATGACGTCATTTGGCCAGAAAAGCCAACCCAATAAACCGCTTCTAATAAGGCGGTTTTTTTGTACCTAGACAAAGCCCTTTGCAGCAATGTGAAGGGCTTTTTTATTGGAGCGTTTCTCTGTGCAGAAATCAAAAGTAAAAACATTGGAATACCCGATCATCAAAGAGTTTCGATTGAATGGTCGTTGGGTGTCTCCAAATGAAAAAACTATCCATCTTTTGCCTCAACAAACGGCCTTTCTTATCCAAAACGGGAAATTAGGGCCAGCGATTGAAGTCAAGGTGTCGTCTAAATTCACAGAAAAAGAGGGCAAGTAATGCTCACGCCAATCCAAGATTTTGAACTCAATGGGGTAGAAGTTAACACCATTGAGCCTCAACCAAGCATGGGACCACTTGCATTGCAGGTGGTTCATTTAATTGGTACCGCGCCAAATAAGAATACGGGCTTGAGTTATAACGAGCCAACGCGTTTATGGAATTACAGTCATGCGATGTTATCGCTTGATAGCGTTGGGACCAGGCAAGGCACATTGCCTAATGTGATTCGCTACTTACTTGAATACGTTAAGTGCATTGTGTACGTAACGATTGTGGAAGCCAATGCGGAAGTCTCAGTGACTGAAGCGAATATTATCGGCGGGGTAAACAGTTCTACAGGGGCGATCACCGGCCTTGAAACCGTTAAGGCGTGTGCAGAAACGCCAACCATCATCGCGGCGCCAGGCTTTAACTCGAAAGCCGTGGGTCAAAAGCTGGCGCTTATTGGTCGTGACGTTCGCTGTCGTCCGGTTCTTGATGGCCCAAATACGAATGATATGGAAGCTGCAGAGTTCGCCGCTGAATTTGGATCGGAAGGGACAGGACAAGATAAGTTGTCGATTATCGACCCATGGTTTTTGAAAACCTATGATGGCGTGCAATCTCTTATGCCTGCTTCTATTGCTTTGGTGGCAGCGATGGCCTCAGTTGAAGGCTGGGAGAGTCCGCAAAATCGAGGGGTGCTTTGTGATGAAACTGCTCGTAATGTTTCATACAAAATCAACGATAAAACCACTCAAGCCAATTTCCTGAATAAGCATGGTGTGGTGACGATTGCTCGCACAAGAATGGGGGGAATGTCTATCATTGGCAACCGCTCTAATACCGGGCGCTTTCTCTCTTATGTCGGTTTGGAAGATTTGATGGCGCGTAAGCTGGAAGAAACCAGCCAACCGCTGATGGGTAAGCAGCTTACCGAAGAGTTCATGGATCAAGTTGTTGACCGTTTAACGAACTGGGGCCAAAACTTGGTGGCTCAGGGCGTTATCCCAGTATTTAAAGCATTCCTGCACCCAAGCAAAAACAACCTAGAGAATTATACCTCTGGGCGTTGGTACTTGTGTGTTAACTATGGTCGCTATGCTCCAAATGAGCACATGGTCTATGAAATGAGTGTAGACAACGGCCTTATCGAAGCGTGGCTAGAGGAGGTCATCAATGGCTGATCGTATTCGCATGCGGCTCTCGGCGCAGATTGAATCTGTGCCACTGATGAACGAAATCGTGGAGTTCATTCCGGTTGATATTAAAACCAAGACGGTGTCAAACGAGGGCTCGTTTGTCGAGTCTGAAGATGTCGTGGGCTTTGAGCCGCTTAAGTGGACGCTTAAAGTACGTGGTGATCACCAAAAAATCCAAAATGCCCTTGGCCGCTTCTTTATGGATAACGCTCAAATTAACGTGACGGAAAAAGGAAAAGACACCGATCAGGCGAAGTACCAAGAGGTTTACTCGATGTACGGGCCAATCACCAACATCAAAAAAGATGCAGTGAAGATGGGAGAAAAGCCAACCGTAACCATTGAAGGTACCTGTAAAGCATACAAACTCACCGATACGGGTACTGTCATTCACGACATTAATGTCGATACGGGTAAGACCGTCGTTGGCGGTGTGGATTTGATGGGGACGGCGGGTATTAGTTAGGAGAGGTGTTGATACACCTCGACCAGTGGCATGGGAAATGGTCGTTTGTTTTGCTCGACAGCTTTGAGTTTGTTAATGCGAATAACTATTGGTTATCTTTGCGCAAAAGAGTTTATTCCCAAGCTATCGTAAAGCCACCCACATCCCAGTCGTACGGGAGCGTGTAACCGGAATCTACCAATGATGAGATGATGGGTTTTATGACGGTTTCTACGACAGGCTCTTCACCAGCTCAATGGTTAAGGGCTCAGCAAGCGAAAGAGATCGTTCGAGAAGTGAGCGATATGCAGATCTGCACATCGCCTTCTCACTAACCTTACCCAATCAAAACCTAAGCCACCCAAATCGGGTGGCTTTTTTTATGGGAAAAATTCATGAAAAATCAAAGCAAATTGACTTTTTTCTCGCGTGAAAGCGTGACCCTTAAAACGATCCCTGTTGCGCAGTTCCGTAAGCTGCCGCACATCGAAGCCGAACAAGAACTCACGGCTAAACAGCTCTTCGAACAACGTAAAGCCGTGATTATGGCGTGCAGTGATGTGACCAAAGACGAGTTCGAAACCTTAGCGGTGCCTGACTTCAATCAGCTCTATGACGACATCTGTGATTTGATTCTAAAACCATCAGATGAACTGCAGGGTGAACAGCTTAATGGTAAGTCGGTAGAGTTTGCCTTGCTGCATCCTTTCGAAAATGAAGTAGGTGACAAGATTAATAAGGTGAAGTTTGCCATTCCTAAAGTCGCGCATTCCGAAGCGTTGGCGGACATTACCGAAGAGCGAGCGCGTGAAGATTTCATGTTTGAGGTGATCACGGGCTTGCAAAGGTCCGATCTTGATTTTCTCTCAATCAATGATTATCTGGCGCTAAAACCGCAGGTGGGCGCTTTTTTTCAACAATCGGCGGCGTACTTTCGCCCGATGACGTTGAGAGCCTAATCGACCTCGTTCCAATGCACCGAAATACATCGGAGTCTGAACTAAGGCGATGGCCACAAGATGTCGCGGTGCGTCGTTATGAGCTTATTCTCGCCAAACTTGGGGTGAAATAATGTCCGAGAAAATTAACCTCGTTCTGAATACCACCGTCAATGGTCTTGAGGACATTGTTTCAACGACCACAGCCACAGAGCGGTTAACCGCGGCACTTGAAAGCCAGCGTGGAGAGGTGATCTCACTTAATGGCAAGCTCAAACAATTAAATGGTTTTGAGTCTGCCAGCAAGCGAGCCGCTAAGTTAGCCGGTCAGCTTGATGATGCTAAAGCAAAGGTGACTCGCCTTAGTCAAGAACTGGAAGACAACAAACAGCGAACTTCGGGTCTTCGGGTTGAATACAGTAAGACACAAGCGGAGATAAAAGGCCTCAATTCTCAATTGAAAAAGACCTCGGGCGAAGGGGCCATTGATTTAAAGAATCGGTTATACGAAGCGCAAAAACGGCTAGATTCGTTTAACGATGAGATTCACCAGGGCAAGGTGAAAACCAATGAGTTGAATGCGGCCTATAAAGCGGCAGGTAAACGGGTTACCCAGCTAACTGATAGCCAAAACAAGCAGCGCGATAAACTCAGAGGGCTGGGCGCCGCGTTAAAAGAGTCTGGGATCAATACTGGCCGTATGAGTGATGAGCAAAGAAAGCTCGAAGCTCAGGCAGAAAAGGCCACAGCGGCAATCGCCAAACAAAACCGTCACTTGAAAGAGATGAAATCAATTCAATCACGAATTGATACTCGCGATGCAAAATTGAGTGAGATTGGCGGTCAAGCGACGTCGCTTACCATGGCTGCTGCACCAATAGCAGCGACGGTGTGGTCGGCAGTAAAGAACGAAAGCTCGTTTGCTGATGTGAAAAAGGTGGTCGATATGACCCCTGAAGAAGCAGATGCCATGCGTAATTGGTCGCTAAGAACCTCTACTGAAACACCGATGAGCGCCAATGACATCAACGCCATGTTGGCAGCTGGTGGGCAAAGCGGCATCAAAGACAAAGCCGAGTTAAAACAGTTCGTGCTCGATTCTGCACAAATGGGTGTCGCTTTCGATATGGAAGCAGGCCAAGCGGGTGAAACCCTCGCGGTATTTAAAGCCGCATTAGGGTTAGATCAAAATGGTGCGATGGGCCTTGCTGGCCTTGCCAACCATTTATCGAACAACTCGAATGCGAAAGCTAACGACATTGCAGGCGTAATGGCTAGGCAAGGCGCGTCTGCCAAAATGGCGGGGTTCTCCGCTAATGAAGCCGCGGCGCTTTCGGCGTCGATGCTGTCTGCAGGTATGGGGGAAGAACGCTCTGCAACCGCACTTAAGAATATTTCAGGTCGCCTCACTCTTGGCGGCGCAGCAACCAAAGCGCAGCAAACCGCGTTATCAACCGTAGGTTTCGATTCAGTAGAACTCGCCACATCAATGCAAAACGATGCTTCGGGGACGTTATTGCAAGTGCTTGAAGCCATAAGAGATGCGCCATTAGAAGAGCAAAGTGCATTAATCACTCAAATCTTTGGTGAAGAAGCGAAAGGGGCTGTGGCTTCACTGGCGGGTAACACGGATCTATTTCGTAAAACGCTCAAGTTAGCTAAGCAAGGGCAAGACGTACATATTCAGTCATTACAAAACGAATATGAGGCGCGAATAAACACCAGTGAAAACGGCATTTCTCAGTTCATCAACAAGGTGAACCGTTTAAGCGTGATCGTTGGTACCGCTCTTTTACCTGCGCTCAATTGGGTACTTGAGCCATTAGGTGATGGCATCAATCTATTGGCGGATTTTGCCGAAGCTAACCAGGGCGTTACGGCTGCGGTTGGAATTGGTGTTGCTGGCTTATTGGCGTTTAAAGGCGCGATGTTAGCAGGCAAAGCCGCCTCCCTTATCTTTGGTAATACCCTCGATAAAGGGCGCTTGTTTCGAAAGGGCTTAAATCGAGAAACCCAACAAAGTGGCCGAGCAGCGGCTTTTGCAACGAAACAACTTAGCCGGCTAAACCGAGCCATGATGAGCATGGGCTCTGGTCGTGGCGGGAGAGGAAGTGGCGGTGGTTTGGGTGCCAGTGGTCGTCGGTCAAAAAGCCGAATCCCTCCACGTAAGTTACGTTCACGAAACCCGCTTGCTCGAGCTTACAACATGGCGAGCACAATGATGACGGCCAACCGGGGCGCTTTGCCATTATCGTTAGGCGGTGGCGCATTAGCGATGATGCCAAGCGTTGCGATGGCGCAAGATGGCATTGCGCTCGCCGGTGATGTGGCTCAAGGTGCGGGTAAAGCAGGCTTAGGCAAATTACTTAGGCCGCTTGATATGGCGATCAGTGCCGGCAATATCGCAACGGCCGTCACCGAAGGCGACACCAAAACCGCCTTGGCCGAAGGTGGTGGGCTACTTGGCAGCATAGGAGGGGCCAGTCTTGGCGCGACTATCGGAACAATGGTCTTCCCTGGTGTCGGTACTGTGATAGGCGGTTTAGCCGGTTCGTTATTAGGCGATCTTGGTGGTGAGTTTTTAGGGGGATGGTTTGGCGATAAGCTGGATTCGCCCGACGATAAACTCATGGCTTCGGAAACGGTATCTGAAAAGTTAGTCGAGAAAGAAAAAAACGAATCTCTCATCCGTCAAACCCCCAATGTCATCTTTAAAACTGATGTCGCTATTCAGGCCGCACCAGGTATGGATGAACAGAAAATTGCAGCCCAGGTTACCGCTCAAATTGACCAGCAAATGAAGTCCCAATATGACTCTTTAACGGGGCTTACCATCGACGATTCCATTAACGTGTCAGCCATTGATAGAGGATAACCATGCATCATTTAGTGATTGGGGAGTTCGTGTTTTCGGTTGGAGATAAAACGCCCATAACGAAGTTTGATAGAACAACGGCAGGCGCTTACTCCGAAGTCGGCCTCATTGATAATGCGCGTTCAGAGCGAACGGGCAGACCACTTGAGACGATAGATGTTACAGCAAAGTGGCTTCAATACAGCGCCGCTAAGTCCGTGGACGTGATTCGTGCCTTGATTGATGAGCCTCAACAAGTGAGTGACGGTCAAGGTTTTAACCTGGGCCGTTGGACGATCAAACAGATTAAAGAGGGGCGCAGTGAGCTTATTCATGATGGGCGCGCCATGGTGACGGATATGTCTTTGCAGCTCTTGGAGTACCGTGGATGAAAATATTTGCGCGTAAAGGGGAATTAATCACTGATTTACTCTTTAAACAAACAGGTCAAGACAGCGATCAGTTAGAGATCGCGTTTTATCGCCTTAATCCGCATGTCCGTGGTGATGCCTTCACTGCAGATACCCATGTCCATATTCCTGAAATATCTACGGTGAAACCCACTCAATCTGTTACGAGGTCTTGGGACTAATGTTCAAACTAGTCGGCAAAAATAGCGAACTGTTATTGGCTCGCCTTAAATCGTGGCGTCTATCTGATGGCAACGGGATTGAGGGGGATAGCCTTTCTTTAACGATCAACTCTGATGACATTGACGGCATTCCCCCGAAGGGAGAAAAGTACTCAGTCTATTTGGGTGAAGTGCTGCGTGATGAATTTCAAATATCGAAACGTTCCATCAGCTTACATCCCCGAGAAGTGACTTTGGTGTTGTCTGTCGCCCCTTTCAGTATTAAAGATGAAACCGGTTATCGAGAGCGTAAATCGATGAGCTGGGACAAGACAACACTGGCTCAAGTTGTTGCGGATAATGTGACCCCTCATGGCTTTCAAACTTTTGTGCATCCGAGATTACAAAAAATTGAAATCGCGCATGTCGATCGCACTGATGAAAGTGCGCCTTCGTTTTTGTACCGGCTGGCTAAGCAATATGATGCTGTCGCTAAACCTATCGATGGTCGCTTTATTTTTGCTCCCAAGGGGGAAGCCAGAAGCGCCAGTGGCAAAGACATTGAAACCATCACGTTATCGCAGGCCAGTGGTAATCAGCCACAACTTCCGAATTTCATCAACGTGAGTATCGACCTCGATGGACGAACGGATGTCGCCGGTGTTAAGGCATTTTATCTTTCGACTGAGGACGGCACTCGACAGGAAGTGAGAAAAGGTAAGGCGCCATTTAAATCGATAGGTAAAGACAGAAACAGTCAACAAGAAGCAGAGCAGGCATGCGCGAGCGAACTCAGACGAATGCAGCGAGAGGGACGAAAGCTCAGTATCGAAGCGCCGCCGAACCCAGCGGTATTTGCGGAGGGGCTATTGATTCTCGATAGCTCTTTCCCTGGTGCATTCCAAGGAACGTGCTCAATAGACAGCGTTTCGTTTTCAGGCCAAGGCTTACAACCAAGGCGCATGAGTATTAAAGCCACCTTAACGGGAGAATAAAATGATTAAGTTGAATGCCGGTGTTCATCATGCCGCTACTGTTCGCTGTAAGATTTCCGAAGCGCAAATTAGAAAGTACTCGAAAGACCCAAGAGTGACGCAGTTGAAAGATGAGCGTTATTCGCTTTACTTGCGTTTTCGTAAGAATCGAGATCAGGGTTCGTGGGTTTATATGGAATATAAAGACGGTGCTCAGAGGCCTCATACGCTAGGGAAGTACCCGAACCTTTCAGCCACTCATGTGTTTGATGTACTCAATTATTACGTCTTAGATCTCGCTCAGGGCAAAAGAGCGATATTTAATGAGTTTGAAACTGTTGATGAGTTGTTGGTTTGGCATCTAGACAGAGAGAACCGGTCACAGCACTTATCTGCAGAGCGGATCATCTCGCTCAAATGTATGGTTGACCTTCACCTCGTGCCCAGACTGCATGGGGAAAGAATTGCTGAGCTGACTCATCGGAAAATTGAGAAGTTGTTGATGAAACCGCTAAGGGAGAACAACTACTCAATCAGTTATATTCGATCTATCTTTCAGGCTTTAAAGGTTGCCTTCAAAAAGGCGAAGAAGTTAAAGATGATAGGGCATAACCCATTAACCGATATGGTGTTTACAGATTTCATCACGGCCAAAATTGAAGCAAAGGGATGCAGCCTTAAACCAGGCGATGTTCAAGAGTTATTGGAAGGGCTTTGCACATCAGAGCCTTTTGCCCGAGTTCTAGGTCTACTGATGCTTAGCCATGGTTCACGTATTGGTGAAACGCGTAAGGCCAAATGGTGCAACGTCTGTTTCAAAACTAAGCGATGGAAAATCCCTAAGTATGATACGAAGACAAAACGAGAGGTTATTTACCCATTAACAGACGAGATGGTCGAACTGTTAAAGGCGTTTAAAGCATGGCAGTTAGCTAACTATTACAAGGGTAACCATGTCTTTCCACAAACCAAACAAGATAAAGCACCAATATCTCGCGTCAGCGCTACGGAGTTAGTTAAAACGGTATCAAAGGGTAAATGGTGTGCTCATGACCTAAGGAAGCTAGCGAGAACTATCTGGGCTGATATAGGTATAGATTACCTAGTTGGTGAAACGCTGCTCAACCATGCCAAAGGAAAACTAGATCAGGCATACATCCATACTCACATTGAACTGCAAAAACTTGCAGCATTAAGATCTTATCATCAATGGCTAAAAAATTGCTGGCGGTCATGTTATTTGCCTACATTTGAATAATTTTGTAATGGCAAAAAGATCACCTAGATCAATCATTAATAGACTATTTAAATATGAATAGCAGGGGACAGTATTAGTATGGGTGATTTTGAGGAAAAGTGTGAGGTTAGTCACGCTTTAGTGGCGGCTGCGCGACATGCCCCACATCAGGTGAAATGGGTGAAGTTAAGCAAGACACAATTAAAGGTGTTGGATTCGATAAAACAGCATGAAGAAGTGACAGCGCAACTTATTGCTAAGCGATGTGATTTGTCACCAAGTTGGGCCAGTTCTTTACTGAGAGCATTACTTGAAAGAAGATACCTAAAAAGAACTAACGTCATCCCCCCGGAGGGGGGAATGACGTTTATTTATAGTAAAAATTAAAATTTGTTATTTTCGAGAGTTATGTTGACCCATAAAGTTTCTTTTTTGAGTTGGCCTTGGCGGACGTTTGTACCAGACTTTATTCTTAAGACTTGGTGATAATGAAGCAGGAGCACAAACTTCAGAAAGAATTTCATTTGCGCTATCCCAACTAAGTTTAATACCTGTCTGCTTGAGATGAAGCTCTATGAAGTCTGATGTTTGAAACTCAAAATTGTCTATGTTGCTTAAGTTCATAATATTTCTCTGTCTAAAGGTAATGCCGCTCCTTTTTACATGACAACTATATCCAAACAGAAAAGCTTAGTACATACTTTTTTATCTATCTAATTGTTTTATAACAATATTACACAGTGCTGTTACGATCTAGGTTCTTTGGGGCCGCTTTTATTCTCAAACGAGTCCACACCGCGCGAAATGAAAATTTTTCGGGTTGTATGGTCACCACCAGCCCTAAGATTTTTACAATCTGGCTGGAAGAACCAAGACTGAGCGTGATGCGTAACGCCAGTGAATTCGATCAATGCCTAATATTTGTCTGGTTGATTTTATAAAAATTGCAATTCCATCTCACATATGAAACAAATTGGAATATTTGGTTTGGAGGTCATAAATGGATCGAGCATATAATGAGACATCAGACAATATTGAATACGCTTTTATGCTCAAAGAGTTTCCAAAAGCATATATTGAAAAATCAAAGTACTTTTGTCCCAATCCACTTTGTCGATACGTAGCCATTCCTTGTTCATATAAAGAGCATAATGTTTATCAGCCATATTATAAGTATCTCGATGGACATAGCATGGGGTGCTGCTTCTCACCTGAATTTGGAGGTAGAGAAGCTATTGACGCTAAAGGCAGAAAGCATTGGGTTTTGCCTAAAGTCGTTGAGATCACGTTACCAAAAGATGACAGTGAACTAAAAAGAAACGGTGGACCCGGTTCCGGCAATACATTAACAAATACAGAAAATGGTAATTCGACTGGCAAGAAGGGCAACGGTAAGGGGCAGGGTAAGCTTTCAAGTAGTGTCGCAGCGGCAACAATTTTTTATATGCAAGATGTTGAGAATAACGCCTTGGAGCCATTGACGTTACCTGATGTCAAAGGTAAATATCGTTCTGTGTTTCAACAGATTTTTAATTGGAGCAATATAGAGTCTTACAAGCCGGGTCACATTTTTTACGCAGACCTTAGGTATACCTCTGAATTATTCACCTCTAAGGACGTCATTTCTATAACTCTAAATGTGAAAGAACCTCAAAGTTCAAAATGGTTTGAGTTAAAGCTATGTTGTAGCGAGTGGTCTAATCGTGAACGTAATGCAATCGTAGATGAACTGAAAAGAGCTCAGAGATTTGCGGCGCTGGCACAGAAAAAAAACGAAGTAGCTTCAGTTTACTTTATTGGTAAACAAAATGAGTCTGAGAAGCATATTTTTGAATGCGATTATGCCCAGTTCCTATATGTGTTTACGGGAGAGCGAGTAAAATTAGAAAACAATTATTGGGGCTTTAACAGAAAAGCGGAGGTAACTGTTCCGCCAGTCGAAAATTCATCACGCGTCCAACCTAACATACCTTTCGTCGAAGAAATTGAAGAAAACCTACCTCCACTAAACGAATATTTAGGGGACCCTATAGAAATCCAGCAGCTTAAACTGGATGATAACCATGAAGCGTCAACCTCTGATAATAGTTCCAATATTCAGTCTCATGAAGTCATTGATGGTTTGAACTCACAAACCTCAACAGAACCCCAAATAACTGTGGATGTCGACAAAGCAACACAAAAAACGGTGACTGTTGATGTTAAGCCAGAGTCAAGCGCCAAACTTGATAAGCATCCAATAAAGCCCGTGGTTGAGAAGCCCTCAATTTTTAAACAAGTATTTAATAAAGTGGCTAGCTTTTTTGTCGATCAATGAGCACAAAGTAAGCTGTCATTTAAAGATGCCCAACTTATTCCTACTTGGGTAAAGATTGATGACGCCCGCCTAGATGTTGCGAGGCGAGTTATGCAAGTTTTTGATTTGTATAGAGTAGAAGAGTTTTCGAAGCGGGATGCAGAGTAAATCGCGGTTTTTAGGATCTTGAGCAACTGTTGCTATAACAGCAACACTCCATCTCTCTTTATTACTACTAAGTTTGCGGGGTTGGTAACTCCAATCTAAACCCATACCTTCAACAATTGGCTTCATTGGTATGTGGGCCTCGCTATCTTGGCTGATAACGATTAGGTTTGAATCGTGGAAAGGTACATTGATTTGGCATAATAGCCTCCTGTTGAAGCAATGAGGACTTCACCACTCACAACGAGACCAACCATTGGGTGGTGAACTGAGTGAGATTGGTCTTGCCGCCCAACAGGATACGGTGCGCCGAAGCGCTCTCACCCAGCTCACCATAATTTGGATGTGCTGAACCGCACGCATAAAAAATAATAATCGGCGCCTTTATCTATTTCAACTCACCAGCTCTTTCCTTTCACCACTAGCAGCTCCGCCAATCTAGAATTCGCCGTCTCAGCAATTTTCGCGTAATCCTCAATAGAAAAGTAACCAGGCTCACGTAGCAATTCTGGAAGTCTTGAACGCTCAAACACCATGACATCATTACCAACCGGAACAGTGCCGATCACGCGGCCATTTTCTAATGTCATTAAAAGTTTGGTGGTAACACAGGGTGGAGTTGAGGTAGGGAGCTGATTGGTTTCGTTGTTCCAGTATCGCCAAAGAACATCGTCACATTCATTTTGGTATTGGATCACTTTGTCGCGGATTTCTTCACGGATTCGATTAGGTTGAAGAGTTTGGAGCCAGCCAAAAAGTTTTCGAAGTGGGATGCAGGTCGTTTCTCGATTTTTGTTATCAGAAGCAACCGTGGTCATCATGACCATACTCCAGCGATCTGAGTTTCCGGCGAGCTTTCGATATTGTGTTTTCCAATTCAATCCAATGCCTTCGACGATGGGTTTCATTGGGATGTAAGGTTCGTTGTTGTGTCCAACAACTAATAGGTTAGAGCCGTGAAAGGGTACGTTGATAAGAGTAGACATGGTTAGTCTCCTGAGCAATGGACTTTATTTCGCCACTCAAAGGGACCAAGCTTTGGGTGGTGAACTGAATCGGGTT
The DNA here is from genome assembly GCF_024347415.1 of Vibrio crassostreae. Taxonomy (NCBI): domain Bacteria; kingdom Pseudomonadati; phylum Pseudomonadota; class Gammaproteobacteria; order Vibrionales; family Vibrionaceae; genus Vibrio; species Vibrio crassostreae. The sequence continues at coordinate 2,070,252 of NZ_AP025476.1, read as the reverse complement.
GGTCCTACCGCTTGCTCAGGAGCGCGGCCAGCATAAGCTGCCCAATCCAGCCCACCATAATTTGGATGTACTGAATCGCACGTATAAAAAAACCAGCGAAAGCTGGCGAATATACGCCTGAACAATGAGATTTAACTCTAAACAGGGGACCAATCCCGTCACTGGATTTTGCCAGTGAAATTTAATTATGAGGCTAGGAACGCATTAAATCAAGAGATTGAGCTTAAAGAACAAGTTTAAGGCCATCTCAAATTGTGATCGACACAGTCTTTTAAAATTATATAAATGTATGAAACTAGATGTATTCATTTCGTTTTGGTTATATATGCATGTAGATGATTTTTAGGGGCTGTGTATGAGATATGTGGAATTTGAACCTGATGGTTCAGTAGTTGATACCGAAACTTTCGAGAAAGATATCGATAAGTATCAAGGCTTGATTAGATGCTTAGAGTGCAAAAAGAAAGCTTGGCACACCAAATCTTATACAGTTCGAGAGGTAACTCGCGCTGCCTGCTTTAATGCACATCATCTAAAAGGGTGTGAGAAGGCAACATCGATGTTAGTTGCTGAAGATATGGAAAATGAAGCTCACGACGATGATCTGGAAAAAAGCAATACCGATATACATGTAAACCTTGATAAAACTAAACATGACTCTATTGAAGTATCAACGCCAGCGGACAAGCATCAAGATGAGGAACATAATTGGACCCCGTCTCCACAAGCCGTAAAAGCAGGAGGTAAGAATAGTGATTTTCCGGATAGTAAATCTTTACGTCAGATATTAAGTTATTTGGTTAAAAACCCAGAATATGGTGAAGGTAAAACTATTAAGATTACCGCCGACTCAGGGCGGGAGCTTCTCAATGGTATGCTTAGGGACAACTTAGTTGAAGTCTCAAAAATTAAACAAGATGACTTTAGAACTCAGCAGATTTTTTGGGGAGAGATTAATAACTATAAAGAGAATAAAGATGGGACCCTATTTCTCAATTATGGGGGGCCTAAAGATCCATCTCTAATATTGCCAAAAGAGCTAAAAGAAGACGTTATGAGAGTTTATAGGCTGAATTCCTTAGAACGATTTAAGGGCTCTCACTTTATTATGTTCGGTGTCGCGGGAGAGAAGAAAAATGGTGGTGTATTGTTGCGATCGACTATGCCTAAGTATATGAACTTCATTAACTATCGCGAGAGGGCTAATACCAAAACCGACCCCGCTGTAGAAGAAACTTCTTCCCAAGAGAGTACAATCCTTGCTGAAACATGATTTAACCTAGAAAGAAATAAAGACATAGTTCTCATGTTTTGCTTTAAGTGCAGCATTGTTATTTCATGTTAATTCGCTACAATGCCCCGGTACTTATAAAGGCGCATCTGTATTTGTGCCTGAATTTGTACCAATTCTTACATATATCCCCATTAAGTTTTCTAACTTTTTGAATTGAATATATTAAATAATTTTCATGTGTTGCTTGGTGTGCAACACCACTGTAAAGGACAAATAATGCCAATTATTACTCTTCCTGACGGTAGTCAGCGTCAATTTGACAACCCTGTATCAACTCTAGATGTTGCCCTATCAATCGGTCCTGGTCTTGCGAAAGCAACCATTGCTGGTCGTGTAGACGGCGAGCGTGTTGATGCTTGTGATCTTATCGAAAACGATGCAAGCCTAGAAATCATCACAGCTAAAGATGAAGTTGATGGCCTTGAGATCGTTCGTCACTCTTGTGCTCACCTTTTAGGCCACGCGGTTAAGCAGCTTTTTCCAGAAGCGAAAATGGCGATCGGTCCTACTATCGATAACGGTTTCTACTACGATATCGACCTTGAGCACTCTCTAACGCAAGAAGATCTAGAAAAGATTGAAAAGCGCATGAAAGAGTTAGCGAAGACCAAGTACCAGGTTGTTAAGAAGAAAGTTAGCTGGCAGGAAGCGCGCGACGCATTCGAAGCTCGCGGCGAGACTTACAAGATTGAAATCTTGGACGAGAACGTTTCTAAAGACGATCGTCCAGGCCTGTACCATCACGAAGAATACATCGATATGTGTCGTGGTCCACACGTGCCTAACATGAGCTTCTGTCAGCACTTTACTCTACTTAACGTAGCGGGTGCTTACTGGCGTGGTAACAGTGACAACAAGATGCTTCAACGTATCTACGGCACTGCATTCCACGACAAGAAGGCGCTTAAAGCTCACCTTGTGCGCCTAGAAGAAGCGGCTAAACGTGACCACCGTAAAATCGGTAAAGCGCTTGACCTATTCCACATGCAGCAAGAAGCACCAGGCATGGTGTTCTGGCACCATAACGGTTGGACTATCTTCCGTGAGCTAGAAGTATTTATTCGTCAAAAACTGACTGAGTACGATTACCAAGAAGTTAAAGGCCCATTAATGATGGACCGTGTTCTTTGGGAACGCTCTGGTCACTGGGATAAGTACGCTGAAGCAATGTTCACAACTTCTTCTGAGAACCGTGAATACGCTATCAAGCCAATGAACTGTCCTGGCCACGTTCAAATCTTCAACCAAGGTTTGAAATCTTACCGTGATCTACCGCTACGTATGGCTGAGTTTGGCTCATGTCACCGTAACGAGCCGTCTGGCGCACTTCACGGCATTATGCGTGTTCGTGGCTTCACTCAAGATGATGCTCACGTATTCTGTACTGAAGACCAAGTTCAACAAGAAGTTAAAGCTTGTATTGATATGGTTTACGATACTTATACAACTTTCGGTTTCGAAAACATTGTTGTTAAGCTATCGACTCGTCCAGAACAGCGTGTAGGTTCAGACGAAATGTGGGACCGTGCAGAGGCTGACCTTAAGCAAGCGCTAGAAGCATTAGAGATTGCATACGAGATTCAAGAAGGCGAGGGTGCGTTCTACGGACCTAAGATTGAATTTACTTTGCATGATTGTTTGGACCGCGCTTGGCAATGTGGTACAGTGCAGCTCGATTTTGCATTACCAGAACGTTTAGGTGCTACTTACGTAGGTGAAGATAACGAGCGTCACACGCCAGTTATGATCCACCGCGCGATTTTAGGTTCACTAGAACGCTTCATCGGTATTCTTATTGAAGAATACGCTGGCTTCTTCCCAACGTGGTTGGCGCCAGAACAAGCAGTTGTCATGGGCATTACAGACAAACAGTCTGAATATGTACAAGAAATTACGAAAAAACTGCAAAAAAGTGGATTTAGAGTCAAAGCAGACTTGAGAAATGAGAAGATTGGCTTTAAAATCCGCGAACATACTTTGAAACGTGTACCGTTCATGCTTGTGTGTGGTGACCAAGAAATGGAAGCCGGCGAAATTGCAGTACGTACACGTAAAGGTAAGGACCTTGGCAAATTTAAAGTGGATGACTTTATTTCATACATCCAAGCCGAGGTTTCAAGCCGTAAGCTCAATCTGGAGGAATAGCTATTAAAGGCGGAAGACGTGGCCAACAACCGGCCAAACAAAACCAGCACCGTTTAAACGGTGACATTCGTGGCGTTCGTGAAGTGCGTCTAACTGGCGCAGACGGCGAAGCTGTTGGTGTAGTATCAATCGCTGAAGCGATGGAAGCTGCAAATGAAGCTGGTATGGATCTTGTAGAGATCAGCCCTAACGCCGAGCCGCCAGTTTGTCGTGTGATGGACTACGGTAAGTTCCTCTTCGAGAAGAGCAAAGCTGCGAAAGAGCAGAAGAAGAAGCAAAAGCAGGTTCAGATCAAGGAAATTAAATTCCGACCTGGAACTGATATTGGAGACTATCAGGTAAAACTACGCAACCTGACTGGTTTCCTAGAAGACGGCAACAAAGTGAAGGTAACAATTCGCTTCCGTGGCCGCGAAATGGCTCACCAAGAAATCGGTGTTGACGTTCTTAATCGTTTGAAAGCGGATACTGAAGAATTTGCAGTAGTCGAATCTTTCCCAACGAGAATTGAAGGTCGCCAGATGATCATGGTGTTGGCCCCTAAAAAGAAGTAATTAACGGCTTTGCAAGTAATTGAACCCTGCAGCCTCAGGTTGCGGGGTTTTATTCGCCCTAATTACTATGTTATTAACAACTCAACAATGCGGAGTTATTCATCATGCCTAAGATGAAAACCAACAAAGGTGCTGCTAAGCGTTTCCAGAAAACTGCTGGTGGTATTAAGTTTAAGCACGCTGGTAAACGTCACATCCTGACTAAGCGTACTACTAAGAACAAGCGTCAGCTACGTCCGAACTCGATCCTTCCTAAATGTGAAGTTGCTCAAGTTCTACGTATGATGCCATACGCTTAATTCTTTTTAGTTTATAAATTCGTTTAGTTTAGGAGAAGCATAATGCCTCGCGTAAAACGTGGTGTACAAGCTCGTGCACGTCATAAGAAAGTTCTAAAACAAGCTAAAGGTTACTACGGAGCACGTTCACGTGTTTACCGCGTAGCTTTCCAAGCAGTTACCAAAGCTGGTCAATACGCTTACCGTGACCGTCGCAACAAGAAACGTCAATTCCGTCAACTTTGGATTGCACGTATCAACGCGGCATCTCGTCAAAATGGTCTATCTTACAGCCGTTTCATCAATGGCCTTAAGAAAGCATCTATCGAGATCGACCGTAAGATTCTTGCTGACATCGCAGTATTCGACAAAGCAGCATTTGCTGTTCTAGTTGAAAAAGCGAAAGCATCTCTATAATTTAGAGTTAGCTTAAAGGTTTAAGAAAAGGAGAACTTCGGTTCTCCTTTTTTATTGCCTGTAATTTGGCTTTGCCATATTTTCTCGCATCTCGCATCTCGCATCTCGCATCTCGCATCTCGCATCTCGCATCTAATTTTTTATTCGCTTGAACAAGTATTCTGGTATATAAACATTTACCTAACCTTTAAATGTTAAGCGACCGAGATAAATGACCGCACCTACTACTATGACGTTCTTCGAACGTTTTGAAACCGATATCCTTTCAGGCAAAAAGACCATTACTATTCGCGATGAATCTGAGCGCGATTACCAGCCGGGCAGTGTTGTAGAAGTATCCACGCTAGAGCAGGGACGTGTATTCTGTAATCTTAAGATCATTAGCGTTGAACCAATCCTGTTTGATGACTTAGGTGAGTTCCATGCTCAGCAAGAGAACATGACGCTGCAAGTTCTGAAAGATGTGATTCAAGACATCTACCCAGGTATTTCTCAGCTGTATGTTGTCTCTTATGAGTTGGTAGCTTAAGCCTGATTGGATTAGATTGACTAGCTAGGGATGGCGATTTATGAGTAATAACCAGCAGACACTACTTCAGCTTTACTGTCGTGAACAGCAAGACCAAACGTTACTGTCTAAGAATGACCTTGATAGTGAACTGAGCGAGAGTGCCGATTATTTAAAGTGGTGCGAGAGCAAAAGAAACTTTGTTGAAGAAGATGTCTTAGGGCGTACTTGGGTAAAAAGTTGCCCAGCAGGGTATATTACTGAGGTTCACTTTCATTCGGATGGCAGTCTAACGGAATACCGCTTGTTTGATCGGTTTGAAACTCAAGGTCATTGGCTGTTGAAAAGCGGGTTGCTGCAAGTTGAAATCAGTAAAGGTGACAATCGTTACCAGTTTGATGCGGTTGCGTGTAAAGACTTGAATATCCACTCAGCGGTAGAATATAAAAACCAAGAGCTTCACTCCTACCTTAAGCTTGTTCAGGTGGAAGCTAGTTAACTCGGATTTGATTCATCAAGCTCCAAAAGCAAAAAAGCAAAAAAGCAAAAAAGCTAACGTCAAACGTTAGCTTTTTTCATTTCTATCGAACCTTGATTGGCTACTTAGGCTTGGTAGCCCTTATGCGTGATAGTTTTCAAGTTTCTTGTACAGTTCTGAATCTATATCTTCAGTAGAGCAAACCGTCAGTAGGTCTTCAATAAAGTGCTTGAGAGCACGAGCTTCGGTACTACGAATGCCTTGTTGCTGCTTTTCAGTCAGGTAACCGTAGATAGTCGCTGCGCCAAAATCACCAAAGATCATTTGGCCTTGCTCATTGACTAGGGTGTTGTGCGCATACAAGTCACCGTGACAAACCTTGTTGTCGTGTAGGTGATTAAATACATCAATCATCTGAGTCACGATGTTGTCGATCTGCGCGATCGGAAGCTCGAAACCTTCTGGGAAAGTATCACGCGTGCAAGTATCGAGTGTCGGTGGCAAGCCTAGGTTGTAATGGCAGCTTGGGATAAGCTCCATCACCAACGCAAGGTAATCTTGTTCGTCCACTTGCGCGATAGACTTCACTAAGTTGCTATGGTGACCAGCTTGAAGACACGCTTCTAGTTCATCATGTGGGTAACCGTCGCTTGTCACTTCGCCTTTGAATACTTTAACCGCCACTTCCTGAGGGAAATCAAAATCACTGTTTAACCAATTAGCATGAGATATCACGCCTGATGCACCTTGACCAAGCACTTGATTCAATGAGTAGCATTGCGAGCTTACTGCAGGCACGCTATCTAAGCTGCTCGGGTGTTTGCAAAATGGATTGCCCGCAAAGGCTAACCAAGCAAGTTTTGGTAGCTTAATAAGGAACTCAGGGAATTCAGTCAGTTGGTTTGCAGACAAGCGGACCAGTTCGAGGTTGGATAGGTCTTCCATACTCTCAGGTAAAGCGCGAAGCTGGTTGCCTGCGAGTGCTAGCTTTTGCAGTCTTGGTCTTTCACCCAGTGAGTTAGGCAGAACTTCGATGGCATTATCTGTCAGAATTAACCAGCGCAATTGAGCGGGTAGGGACTCTTCACTCACTGTTTTGATTTGGTTGGTCTTGAAACCGATCATTTCAAGCTTAGGAAGTGACCCAAGAACATCAGGAAGGTGCGTAAATAGGTTATTCGACGCAAAGATAATACGTAGATTAGTTAGCTGTGTTAACTCTTGTGGAAGCTCCGATAACTGATTCCCTGAAAGATCCAGAATCTCTAGCGAATCGGAGAGCTCTAAGATCTCTAATGGAAACTCGGTGAGACCTTCTGACAGTTTTAAGCGCTTAATACCTTTTAGTTGCCCTGATTTTAATTGTTCTAGAGTATGCAAACCTTAGCCTTATGAATAGATGTTCGAGGCGCGTAGTGTACTTGTCTCAAGTGAGAAAGGCGAGCACCGGAACGATGCTCGTTTAACTAAGCTTAGCGAATGAATTTACGAAGCTTAAAGTTGTATGTGATTTTGGCTTACGCCAACCTCCTCAACAAAATCGGTATCATGACTGACTAGGATGAACGCACCTTGATAGTCACGTAAAGCCGACGCCAATATTTGCTTTGAGTCGATGTCTAGGTGATTGTCTGGTTCATCGAGCAGCAGTAATGGCGAATCCTGTTTATGGCTGACGATCAACATCGCCAGTTTCATTTTCTCTCCACCACTTAGGTGAGCGACTTTGCGGTACACGGAGTCTCGCCTAAAGCCGATGCCAGCTAACAAGGTGCGTGCGTCACTTTCCGTCATGCTGCAGCTATGTGCCATCAGGCTATCGAACATGGTGTCGTTAGTGTCCAACAGTCCAAAGTGTTGATCCAAGTATACTGTGGTTCCTAAGCGTTTAATGGAACCTGTATAGTTCGAGTGTTGCCCATGAATGGCCTTTAACAGCGTCGATTTTCCACAGCCGTTCGCACCAGTTAGATAACACCGTTCACCTTGCGACATAGAGAAGTTGATGGGAGCGCCAGAACCAAAACTCAGGTGGCAATCTTCAACGGTTAATAGCGAGTTCTTTTTACTGTTATTACCCTGTTGCAGGTACAACGCTTGTGGTTTTAGTTGCTCCTTTTGTTCTTTAAGAGATAGAAGCTTATGTTGGTTTTGGTCCTTTAAGTTCTTTTGGCTAGTGGCTGATGCTCCTTGAGTTCGTCCTGCTTTATCTTTCATCGCATCCAATAATATCTTGGGTTGGCTGCCTGACTTTCTGAGTCGATTACCTTGAGACTCACGTTGCTGTGCTTTTTCCTTATTAGCTTGAGCTTGGCGCTCCAGACGTTTCTTTTCGGATTGGTGATGCGCAATCTGCTTGTCCAATGCTTCACTTTGGCTCGACATTTGTTTGAAGTAATCATCGTAGTTTCCTTTGTAGAAATGTACCCCCAAACTGTTGAGATGGTAGATCCCCTCCATGTGTCTCAATAAGCTTCGATCGTGACTTACGACAAGCACTTTTCCTTCAAATTGTTGGCACTGCATTAGTAGCCAATTTCGTCCGTCGTTATCCAAATGGTTGGAAGGTTCATCGAGAATTAATATGTCGTGATTCGATGTAAATAAGCGATGAAGTTGCAAGAGGGCAAGTTGGCCACCGCTTAATGTGTTGCATGGTGTAGTTAACTCACTGGTTATTTTCAATGTAGCTAAAAGCTGATGAGTGGTTTCTTGCAAACCCCAATCGTCGCCAACGATATTGAAGTGCTCAAGTTCGCAGCTACCTTGTTCGATAGCTCGCAAGGCATTGAGCTTTTCGTTGATACCTAAGAAGTCAGCAATGTTGATTTCGCTATCCAAAAGATCTGAAGGTAATTGTGAGTAAAAGCCGATCGAACCTTGTCTAGACACACTACCTGATGTTGGCTGTGTTTGCCCTGTGAGTAACGAAAGTAGCAGTGACTTTCCAGCCCCATTTCTTCCAACTAGTCCTGTAAGGCGCGTGCTCAAATTAAAGGTGATGTCTTTGAATAACCACTCGCCAGTATCAAGCTGAAATGAGAGATTATTGGCTAATATAGTAGGCATAAGAATACCTCCCTTTACGTGTAAACGAGTAAAAGGGGTGAGGCGCTTTTCTACATAGACTCCAATGCAGGACTCTAACAATAAATCGCCAAAGACGTTACTTAGGTAGATGACCAATCAAAGATAGAAAATCTGTGATGAGATGAATTCTGTCTTTGAGGTACAGTTCTGCAAGATTCATGTTGTCAAAAGACGGATCTTTAAGAACTTGATTTGTCGCGAAAATAGATGACGAAGTAACGCCCACTAACCCCGAGTGTCCAAATGATTTTTATAAAAATAAATCGGATGTCAGGATGTTAGTACTTCATTATGGCGTTATTCTCTTTTGAAATGATGGTGGGATGTTACTGAAAGAGGGTGCTTAAAGTCAATATGGTGGTGTGATTAAAATGTATCCAAATAATTAAAGCGCCTCATGCCTATATAGATATAGCCATGAGGTGCTTTAGAGTGTTCTTTGAAAGCAAGAGCTTCAAATAATGTAAAAATTACAGGTTTTGTCCGCCGACAGCTCGCCAACACATGTCAAAGCTATCGCTGATGTACTTGGCTGACTGCTCTGGTGGTAACTCATTCTGCTCAATCAACCAGTTTGCACAAATCAAAAAATGGCTGTGGATGAAGTGCCTAACGAGATTAATGTCTAACACCATTAACTCACCGGCTTCCTGTCCTTTCAAAATGATATCATCGAGTGATGCGAACATCTGCGAGACAATGACTTCGCGAGTTTGAGTCGTTGGGTCAAAATGCACATTGGTGAAAAACTTCATGGCGACTGGGTTTTCTAATGCCCACTCAATCCCTGTCATCCACATGAATTTAAAGGCTTGATAGCGATTTTGTTCAGCGATTTCTGTGTGCTGAACAAGGGTAGAAAATAGCTCTATTTTCAGTTCACGAAACAGTTCATCAATCAGTAGAGATTTGTTCTCAAAGTGATGAAACAGCGTGGCTTTTGCTACCCCTGCGGTTTTCGCTATTTGACCTGTAGATGTGCCCTCTAACCCTTGTTGAGAGAAGAGTAGGAGCGCAGCATCTAGGATTTTTTGCCTTTTTGTAATCATCGATTCAGTACTTTGAACATCATTTTTTTGATTGGGTTGTTATATGGAGGGTGCATCAACTTAGTGAAATTGATTTTGCCTCGAGTCAATACGGTTTTCGCATGGCTGAAGGTTCTGAAGCCTTCAATACCGTGGTAGTGTCCCATGCCTGACGGACCAATACCACCAAACGGCGCGTCTTCTGCTGCGACATGTACTAGAGAGTCGTTAATACAAACACCCCCTGAATGAGTGTCCGATAGGAATCGGTCTTGAGTCTGTTTGTCGTGACTCATTAGGTACAGGGCAAGTGGACGTTCTCTTGTTGTGATGTAGCTAATTGCTTCTTCAATAGAATCATAAGGCACGATAGGAAGCACAGGACCAAACAACTCTTCTTGCATTGCCACCATGTCGTCATTCACTTCGGTGAGAAGGTGTGGCGTCATTCTGTGGTTCACGTCGTCTTGCGCTTGTTCGGTGACAGTATGTACTACAGCACCTTTTGACTGCGCATCTTCAACCACACCTTTTAATCGATTGTACTGACGCATGTTAACCACTGAGGTTAAGTCTTTGCTCTCAATTCCCGCTTTATACAGCTTCTTGAAGTAGCGTTTATAAGCCGTGATAAATGCATCGACTTTTTCTCTTGGCAGCAAGATGTAGTCAGGCGCGACACAGATTTGACCTGCGTTTAAGCTCTTGGCAAACAAGATACGTTCAACGGCGTCAGCGACATCGAAATCTGGGGCAATAATCGTTGGAGACTTGCCGCCTAGCTCAAGTGTCACTGGCGTTAAGTTCGCGGCTGCAGCTTTCATTACGTGCTTACCAACAGCGGTTGAGCCTGTGAACAGGATATGGTCAAACGGCAGCTGGCTAAACTTAGCAGAAACGTCGGCTTCACCTTCGATGATCGCCACTTGTTCTTCACTGAAACCTTCGGCCAACATCGCTTTCAAAACACGGTTAGTTGCAGGAGTAAACTCAGACATCTTGAGCATTGCTGTGTTACCTGCTGCCAATGCTGTAATTAGAGGACCCAAAGAGAGCATAACTGGGAAGTTCCAAGGCACGATGATGCCAACCACACCTACCGGTTGATAATGCACAGTAATCTTGGCTGGTGTTAGCATTAAGCCGGCTTTTCGACGTGAAGGCTTCAACCACTTCTTAAGGTTTTTATCACTGTAATTGATCTGGTGTAGGGAAGGGGTGATGTCAGCAATTAAGCTGTCGTGCTTTGCTCGATGGCCATAATCTTCTGATACCGCTTCAATTAACTGCTCTTGGTAGCGCATTAATAGTTTTTTCAAGACTGAGAGATCATTTCGTCTCTGCTCAAGTGTTGGATTAACGTTGTTACGGTAGTGATCTTGTTGTCGGTTGAACAGTTGATCCATGTCGTTGGTGCTTGACGTGTTTGGTTCAAGGTCTAGATTATGGCTCATAGTATCCCCTAAATTCGAAGGCTGACCGATTGGTCGGCCAGTTAAAATTACAAGAAGTTAGGATCGAATACAAGATATGGACAAGAAAAGTTTATTTTTTGTGCAATGAACTGGCGATTTAGTTAAGTGGGCGCAACAACGGAAAAGTTGGCATTAAGGAAGAAATGACTGGTTTGCAGAGAAATGTTCGTGTGCCTTTAGTGTAGTTAAAGGCACACGCGATTTGCTTGCGGGTTAGGCTGAGACTTTCTCGCAACGCATAAAGATGAAGTTAACGTTTTTTGATAGGCGCTCGTACGTTTCTTTAGAGATGGCTTTGGCTTTCTCGTCGATTGTGCCTTCGGTGATTTGTGAAATCAGCAAGCCAGATTGACTGACAGCTTGGCAAAGCTCGGTTAATGAACGGCGGTAGAAGCTTACCTGAACGGGTGTTCCGACCGTGTTCCACTCTTCTTGAATGAATTCACGCTCGTAGTAATTACCAGAAATCGTACATTCAAAGTCAGCAAAAGGGTGGTGAGTGGAAAACACGATGTAGCCGCCCGGTTTCAGAACGCGATACACGTCTTCAAAGACAGGCTTTAGATCTTCAATGTAATGTAGTACCAATGGGCACACGATGACATCAGCGCTGTTATCAGCTTCCTTAGGTAAACCAAGAGCAGCATCTTGCGCGTATGCGGTCACATTGGGGATTTGTTTTCCGTTCACTAGGTCAACCATATCTTGAGACAGGTCGGTACACGTGACTTTGTTGGCACCTTGGTCGATAAACCACTGTGCGTATATACCTGAGCCGCAGCCAAGGTCGACAATATCGAGCCCTTTAACATCGTCTAGTAAGGCTATGGTTGATGGGCGTTCTAATAGGGCATTATAAATATTATCGCGAGCAGCAGAGTCGTATTGCTTTGCGTAGGTGGTGTACATTTCGGACATGATTTAACACTCATCAATAGGTATGGAAGAACAGGATACTGACTATCTTAGTGATAGCGAGAGTTGTGATATTGAAGTGCCGATATTTGTCACAAACCTGACTTAACATCACCAAAATGACCAAGAATTTTAGGTGTGAATGCTATTTTATTCACCTGATTTCTTGTTAGAAAGTGCTTTATATTTAATGCGCTTCAGCCTGCTTTTTGCCCTAAAACCTTGTAATTCCTTATCTGTCACTTTAAGTCGATCTGTCGATAAAAAAACGTAATCGTAACCACAAATATCAATGGTTGGACTCGCTCTTCATAATATCGGTTAATGCAGCCAACAAATCGTTTTTGAGCGTTTTTTGTTGGGTTATACCTCGCTATTCCAAAGAGGTATCTTCTGTCGATGGCCCTATAGTGTGAGGTCTCTAGAATTGGAAAATTTGGTTAATTTGGAGCGCATCCGTGCTGAGTATAATGTAAAGCACTGGAGCCAAGGTTTTTATGGAATTGATGACAACGGTGAAGTGTATGTTTCACCAAGCGAAACCGATCATCAAGTTCCTCTAAGTAAGATCGTAAAACAGTTAGAGCAAAGAAATATTGGTTTACCTGCTCTTGTGCGTTTTCCTCAAATAGTGCATCAACGTGTGCACAATATCTGTAACGCATTTAATCAAGCGATCGAAGAATATCAGTACGACAACCGTTACCTACTTGTTTATCCGATTAAAGTTAACCAGCAAAAAGAGGTGGTTGATGAGATCTTAGCGAGCCAAGCTCAATTAGAGCAAAAGCAGCTAGGCCTAGAGGCGGGCAGCAAGCCTGAGCTATTAGCGGTATTGGCGCTGGCTCAAAAAGCGAGCTCTGTGATCGTGTGTAACGGTTACAAAGACAGAGAATACATCCGCCTTGCACTGATTGGCGAGAAACTAGGGCACAAGGTTTTTATCGTTCTAGAGAAATTGTCTGAGCTTGATCTTGTTCTTTCTGAAGCGAAAGCTCTGGGTGTGAAACCTCGTTTGGGTTTACGTATCCGTCTTGCTTCTCAAGGCGCAGGTAAATGGCAAGCAAGTGGTGGTGAGAAGTCGAAGTTTGGCTTGTCTGCATCACAAGTGCTTACCGTTATTGAGCGTTTGAAAGCCGAAGACCAACTGGATGTTCTAGAGCTAGTACACTTCCACCTTGGCTCGCAAATGGCGAATATTCGTGATGTGCGAAATGGTGTGAGTGAGGCGGCTCGTTTCTACTGTGAACTGCGTGATATTGGCGCTCAACTGAAGTTCTTAGATGTTGGTGGTGGTTTAGCGGTCGATTACGACGGCACACGCAGCCAATCTTCAAACTCAATGAACTACGGCTTGCTTGAGTACGCTCGTAACATCGTGATGACAGTGGGGGACATTTGTAAGCTCTACAATCAGCCACAACCTGTGATCATTTCGGAGTCTGGTCGCTCACTGACTGCGCACCATGCCGTGCTAATCACCAACGTGATTGGTACCGAAAGCTACTCGCCGGAAGACATGGCAGCACCAGAAGCCGACGCACCACTGTTGCTAAACAACATGTGGAAGAACTTCTTGGAGTTAGATGCAGGCAATGATGACCGCGCGCTGATTGAGATCTACAACGATACGCAAAGTGATATCGCAGAAGCACACAACCAATTTGCGACAGGCATGCTGAACCTTCAGCACCGTGCTTGGGCAGAGCAGATGTCTTTGCGTATTAACTACGAACTTAGCTCTCGAATGAGCACTAAAAACCGCTACCACCGTCCAATCTTGGATGAGTTGAGCGAGCGTTTGGCAGATAAGTTCTTCGTGAACTTCTCTTTGTTCCAATCGTTGCCTGATGCTTGGGGTATCGATCAGGTGTTCCCAGTATTGCCTCTAAGTGGTTTGGATAATGCGGACGAGCGACGCGCTGTGGTATTGGATATCACATGTGATTCTGACGGTACGATTGATCAGTATGTTGATGGTCAAGGTATTGAAACAACGTTGCCAGTTCCTGCATGGAACCCTGATGAACCATATTTGATGGGCTTCTTCCTAGTAGGCGCATACCAAGAGATCTTGGGTGATATGCATAACCTATTTGGTGATACGCACAGTGTAGTGGTCAACGTTGACGAAAGCGGTGAAGCGAACATCGATTACATTAACGAAGGCGACACGGTTGAAGACATGATGCGTTATGTTCATATCGATATGGACCTAATTCGTCAGAACTACAAAGAATTGGTAACGGCGAAAGTACCAGCGCAAGAGCAGCAAAGCGTACTTGAAGAGTTAGAGCAAGGCTTGATGGGTTACACCTATCTTGAGGATTTTTAATGAACGATCTATTTACGAAACCAGATTACTCACTGTACTCCAATGCGATGACTTTCATGCGCCGTCCATTGGTGCAGAACCCAATCGATAACGATGCTGATGTGGTGGTGTTGGGCGCGCCGTTAGATATGGCGACATCTGGTCGTCCGGGTGCACGTATGGGACCTGATGCGATTCGCCGTGCGTCGGTGAACTTGGCATGGGAAGGCAAGAAGTTTCCGTGGGACTTCAATGTATTTGAACATACCTCGGTGATTGATGCTGGCGACCTTGTGTTTGATTGCGGTGACGCAGAAGATCTAACTCAACGTTTAGAAGCGGCGGCTGATGCGATTCTAAATAGTGGTAAAACTCTGTTAGGTTTAGGTGGCGATCACTTCATTACACTGCCTTTGCTTAGAGCATATGGCAAGAAGTACGGTGAGATGGCTCTGATTCACTTCGACGCGCATACTGACACTTACAGTCAGGGCAGTCGTTACGATCATGGTACTATGTTCTACCATGCACCAAACGAAGGCCTTATCTCGCCAGAACACTCGGTGCAGATCGGCATTCGTACTGAGTACAAACAAGAAGGTCATGGCTTCAATGTCATTAATGCGATGCAAGCGAATGACATGAGTGTGGACGAGATCATTGCTCAAGTGAAAGGTATTGTTGGTGATAAGCCAGTTTACCTAACATTTGATATCGACTGTCTGGACCCTGCATTTGCACCGGGTACCGGCACGCCAGTGTGTGGTGGTTTGAATTCAGATAAAGTGCTCAAAATCATCCGTGGCTTACAAGGTATCAACATGGTTGGTATGGATGTGGTAGAAGTGTCTCCAGCCTATGACCAAAGCGAGATTACAGCTTTGGCTGGTGCGACGATTGCTCTCGAACTACTTTACGTTTGGACGGCGAACCGTCTCGCTAAATAGTAGTGTGTCATTGCTAACAGCATAATGTTATATACTGATTTTAAAGCCCACTAAGGTTTAACTTAGTGGGCTTTTTTTGGATTCCTCGAAATATCTATTTGCAACTTCTACTCATTGCCCCTGCATACCCACTCAATACTCTAGCAGTTGTATATGTAATTGACGCCATATATGGTGTTTGAACGGTTTCTCATCAGCTTTGTGCTGAACCTTGTCTCAAATATGGGATTTAGTTCTTCTTTGGGGGCTAGGTATATCTCGACCTTATTAATTGCCTATAAATCCTAATGATTTATCAACTTTATTACTGTATATATTTATAAAAATTTGAGGTGTAATTAAGGTGTACATTTTATTGCATATTAATCAACACCCTATAAACTTTTGCTTAGTCCATGAACAAACTAAAGTGAATGCCTAGATTTGTGAAAAGAAGTCACTTCGCACAGACATGACATTTCGGATAAGGAAGACTAGGCTTAAGGTTAAGTAAACTATAAAAAAAACAGGCGAAACGGAACTGACTCATCAAATACATCAGTCTATGTAATTGATTGTTAATGCAGAGAATAAGTTCTGAATATAATTTAAGCCTGAAACCGTTATTACTATCATTTTCACGATGTTGAGCAATACAGCATTTTGTGACCTCGGGGGATATATGGGTATTGAAGTTTCGCGCCAAGCTGCAGTTGTAGAGGCAGTGAGTGGAGAAGTCATTGCGGTTAAGTCTGACGGAAGCGCACGAAAAATTTCAGTTGGCGATATTATTCGTGAAAACGAGATTGTTATCACTGCAAACCAAGCAGAGCTTTTATTAGGTACCCCAAACGGTGTCACTGAGGTGGCAAGTAATTGTGTTGGCTGTGTTGATCAAGACTTAGCGTGGGCTGATGCTCCTATCGCTGGAGAAGTTAATTTTGACTTACAGCAAGCCGATGCAGGAGATTTTGATGATGAATTTGCTGCTATCCAAGAAGCCATTTTAGGTGGTGCCGACCCGACCCAAATCTTAGAAGCAACGGCTGCTGGTAGCGGATTAGGTTCTGCAAACGCTGGCTTTGTGACGATTGACTACAACTACACCGAAACTCATCCGTCGACATTTTTTGAGACCGCAGGTCTAGCAGAACAAACGGTTGATGAAGACCGAGAAGAGTTCAGAACAATAACCCGTTCATCGGGCGGTCAATCAATCAGTGAAGTGCTCACCGAAGGCTCCATTTCTGGCAATACCTACCCCCAATCTATTACAACTACCGAAACGATTGTTGCTGGTAGTTTAGCGCTCTCCCCTGATTCTTTTGCTCCAGAAGCACTGTCTCTCGCTTCGCTACTCACAGAGCTAAACAGTGATATTACCTCAAGTGGTCAGCCCGTTACCTTTACTTATGATGCGGCGACCAATTCTATCATTGGTGTTCAAGGCTCCGATGAAGTACTGCGTATCGACATCGATGTGATCAGTGTTGGGAATAACATTGAGCTTTCACTGACCACAACCATTTCTCAACCAATTGATCACGTAACGTCTGTTGGTGGTGGTCAGGTTTCCATTACGGGTGATCAAATCAACATCGCCTTTGATATACAGGGCCAAGACACCGCAGGTAATCAGCTCGTCACACCAATTAATGCGCAAGTAACAGTCCTTGATGGGGTTGATCCGTCTGCCGAAAGCGTGTCTATCGATAATGTTGAAACAAACAGTGCTGCAATTGAAGGCACGTTTTCAAATATTGGTAGTGATAATCTACAGTCAGCTGTTTTTGACTCAAGCGCACTTGCTCAATTTGATGGTGTGCTCAGTGATAATCAGGCGACCGTTGCATCCTTGTCTGCTGATGGAAGTACCATCACACTGTCAATCCAAGGTAGCAGCGACGTTATTTTAACCGTTAGCTTAGATACTGACGGTACCTATCGATTTGAGCAGTTGAGACCAATAGAACAAGTCGGCACTGATTCGCTTACTTTCTCTTTACCAATCACGGTTACCGATTTTGACCAAGATATCGTAACCAATACCATCAACCTCACTATTTCTGATGGCGATAAACCAGTCATTACCAATGTCGACAGTATTGATGTTGATGAAGCGGGTATTGTTGGCGGCTCACAAGAGGGCACGGCGGCAGTGTCTGGCAGCGGCAGTATTACCGCGGATATTTTTGAAAGCGATATCATTGACCATTATGAACTTGAACCGGCAGAATTTAATACCGCTGGCACACTGATATCTAACGGTGAGGTTGTGTTACTTGAGCTGGTTGATGAAACCAATGGTGTGCGAACGTACGAGGGCTATGTCGAGATTAATGGCGCAAGAATTACGGTTTTTGATGTAAAAATTGATAGCCCATCTTTGGGTAGCTATGAATTTAACCTCTATGAAGAACTATCGCATCAAGGCGCTGAAGATGCACAGTTAACCTTTGCACTGCCTATCTATGCGGTGGATGCGGATGGCGATAGATCGGCGTTATCCAGTGGTTCAAGTACACCAGAAGCTGCCCAGGTTCTTATCAACGTTAAAGATGATGTCGTTGAACTGGTTGATAAGGTTGAATCTGTTACCGAGCCGACTTTAGCTGGCGATACCGTTGTTTCGTATAACCTGTTTAATTTCGAAGGCGCGGATGGTTCGACAATTCAATCATTCAACTATGATGGTGTTGATTACTCGCTAGATCAGAGCTTACAGCCCGATGCTGCTCAGACTTTCAGTTTTACTGAGGGTGTCGTCACTATCTCATTAAACGGTGATTTCAGTTTTGAAGTTGCTCGTGATATCGATCATTCAAGTAGCGAAACTATCATCAAACAGTTTTCATTCTTAGCCGAAGACGGTGATGGCGACACTGATACATCAACGCTTGAGTTAAGTATTACCGATGGTCAAAACCCGGCAATCAATCTGATTCCACCTGTTACTTTATCTGAAACCAACCTAGCTGATGGCTCTGCACCAAGTGGAAGTGCAGTAAGTGCAACCAACACGATCACTTTTACTTCTGGTAGTGATGACGTGGCGAATTTCCGCATTGAGCCTACAGAGTTCAATGTCGGTGGTGCTCTGACGTCCAATGGGTTTACGGTAGAGATTAAAGAAGACTCTGCTAATCCGGGCACTTATATCGGCTTTATTACTGATGGTTCGAATACTGAAGTTCCTGTATTCACGATTGCCTTCTCTACAAGTACGTTAGGCGAATACACCTTTACTCTGCTTGAAGCGTTAGATCATGCGGATGGTTTAGATAATAACGATCTGAGCTTCGATCTGCCTGTTTATGCGGTTGATACGGATGGCGACGATTCCTTGGTGTCTCAACTGAATGTGACCATCGGTGATGATGTCCAAATCATGCAAGATGGTACATTAGATATCACTGAGCCAAACCTTGCTGACGGTACGGTGACAACCAACACCATTGATGTGATGCCAAATCAAAGTGCTGATGGCGCGACGATCACTCAGTTTACCTATGACGGTGTCGTAAACACACTGGATCAAAGCATTTCAGGCGAGCAGCAATTCAGCTTCACCGAAGGCGAGCTTTATATCACCCTTGAAGGGGAGGTGCGCTTTGAACCTAATCGCGATCTAGACCATTCCGTTAGTGAAGATATCGTGAAGTCGATTGTCGTGACTTCAAGCGACTTCGATAACGATCCGGTGACTTCAACCATTACGCTGACCATTACTGATGGTGATACCCCGACTATCGATGCTGTTCCGAGTGTTGCTCTTGAAGAAGCGGATCTCGCTGATGGCTCATCACCAAGCGGCAGTGCGGTTAGCCAAACAGAAACCATCACTTTCACCAATCAAAGTGATGATGTGGAGAAATTCCGTTTAGAGCCGAGTGAGTTTAATACCGGCGGTACTCTGAAATCTGATGGCTTAGTGATTGAGATTCGAGAAGAGCCTGCGGGTTCGGGTAACTACATTGGTTTCACCACAGATACTTCAAATGTCGAGACTACAGTCTTCACGCTTGAATTTAGCAGCACGACTTTAGGTGAATACACCTTCACGCTTATAGAAGCGATTGACCACACACCAATTCAAGGTAATAACGACCTAACGTTCAACTTGCCAGTGTACGCGGTTGATAGCGATGGCGATGATTCTCTAATGTCGCCACTTGCTGTGACGATTACCGACGATATCCAAGTCATGGTAGATGGCGCGTTTACGATTGAAGAGCCAACTGTGGCTGATTTAGCAGCGGGTACGCCGACAACTACGACTGTGAATGTTCTTGATCTAGAAGGGGCGGACGGCACGACCATCACCCAAATCAATTATGACAACGGCACAGTGTTTACGCTTGACCAGAGCAATACGGGAGAGCAGAAGTTTGTGGTTGCTGAAGGTTCGCTTTATGTCACGCTGCAAGGTGATGTGCGCTTTGAACCAAACCGTAACCTCGACCACACAAGTGGAGACATCGTTAAGTCGATAGTCGTGACTTCAAGCGACTCAGATAGTGATGTTGTTACTTCTACAGTCACGTTGACTATTACTGATGGTGATATTCCAACGATCGACAATGTACCGAGCGTTACTTTATCTGAAACTAATTTGAGTGATGGTTCTACGCCAAGTGGTATCGCTGTAAGTCAAACAGAGACGATTACCTTCACTAATCAAAGTGATGATGTGGCGAGTTTCCGTATTGAACCGACAGAATTCAATGTTGGTGGGGCGCTTAAATCAAATGGGCTGGTGGTTGAGCTAAAAGCAGACCCAAGCACACCAGGTGGTTATATCGGTTTTGTGACGGATGGTTCGAACGTTGAAACCAACGTGTTCACGATCAGTTTCTCTAGTACTACCCTCGGCCAATACACTTTCACGTTGTTGGAAGCATTAGACCATGTGGATGGTTTAGCGAACAACGATCTTAGCTTTGATCTTCCTGTTTATGCGGTAGACACCGACGGCGACGATTCATTGGTGTCACAGTTGAATGTGACCATCGGTGATGATGTTCAAATCATGCAAGATGGAGCGTTAAATATTGTCGAGCCAACAGTTGCTGATTTGGCTGCGGGCACGCCCACGACAACGACCGTTAATGTATTTGATCAAGAAGGGGCAGACGGCGCGACCATCACACAATTTACTTATGATGGCGGGACTGTATTAACGCTTGACCAGAATAATACTGGCGAGCAGAAGTTCGTAGTTGCTGAAGGTTCACTGTATATCACTATTCAAGGTGACGTTCGCTTCGAGCCGAACCGTAATCTTGACCATACTAGCGGAGATATCGTTAAACAGATCGAGGTCACCTCAAGCGATTTAGATAATGATGTGGTGACGTCAACGGTCACTCTGACCATTACTGATGGTGATATCCCAACCATTGATGCCGTGCCAAGTGTTACTCTGTCTGAAACTAATCTTGCTGATGGCTCAGCGCCAAGTAGCGGTGCTGTAAGTCAAACTGAGACGCTTACTTTTACTAATCAAAGTGATGATGTGACCCGTTTCCGTCTTGAACCTACCGAGTTCAATGTCGGCGGCGCACTGAAATCGAATGGTTTTGTGGTCCAGATAAAAGAAGATTCAGCGAATCCAGGTACTTATATCGGCTTCATTACTGATGGTTCAAATGCTGAAATTCCAGTGTTCACGATTAGCTTCTCGACCTCGACTCTTGGTGAATACACCTTTACTTTATTGGAAGCGTTAGATCATGCAGATGGTCTAGCGAACAATGATCTGAGCTTTGATCTTCCGGTCTATGCGGTAGACAGCGATGGCGATGATTCTTTGGTGTCTCAACTCAATGTAACCATCGGCGATGATGTTCAAATCATGCAAGACGGTACGTTAGATATCGTTGAGCCAAATCTGGCTGATGGTACGGTAACAACCAATACCATTGATGTAATGCCAAACCAAAGTGCTGATGGTGCAACGGTTACTGAGTTTTCTTTTGGTGGAATCGTTAAGACGTTGGATCAGAGCATCGCAGGCGAACAGCAATTCAGTTTCACAGAAGGTGAGTTGTACATCACCCTTCAAGGTGAGATGCGCTTTGAGCCCAACCGTAACTTAGACCATTCCGCGAGCGAAGACATTGTTAAGTCGATAGTCGTGACATCCAATGACTTTGATAACGATCCGGTGACTGCGACCGTAACTTTGACCATAACCGATGGCGACAACCCGACTATCGATGCGGTGCCGAGTGTTGCACTTGAAGAAGCTGATCTGGCTGATGGCTCATCACCAAGTGGTAGTGCGGTTAGCCAAACAGAAACCATCACTTTTACCAACCAAAGTGATGATGTTGTAAAATTCCGCATTGAGCCGAGTGAGTTTAATACTGGCGGTACTCTGAAGTCTGATGGCTTAGTTATTGAGATTCGAGAAGAGCCTGCGGGTTCGGGTAACTACATCGGCTTCACTACGGACATTTCAAATGTAGAAACCACGGTCTTCACACTTGCATTTAGCAGCACGATTTTAGGTGAATACACCTTCACGCTTATAGAAGCGATTGACCATACACCAATTCAAGGTAATAACGACCTAACATTCAACTTGCCGGTGTACGCGGTCGATAGTGATGGCGATGACTCTCTGATGTCGCCTCTGGCTGTAACGATTACCGATGACATTCAAGTCATGGTGGATGGCGCTCTCAGCATTGAAGAGCCGACAGTGGCTGACTTAGCCACGGGTACGCCGACAACCACGACCGTCAATGTTCTTGATCAAGAAGGGGCAGACGGCACGACCATTACCCAAATCAATTACGATGGCACAGTGTTTACGCTTGACCAGAGTAATGCGGGTGAGCAAAAGTTTGTGGTTGCTGAAGGCTCACTCTATATCACGCTGCAAGGCGATGTGCGCTTTGAACCAAACCGCGATCTTAATCACTCGGGCGGGGATATCGTTAAGTCGATAGTGGTCAGTTCAAGTGACTATGATAGTGATGTGGTGACTTCGACAGTCACGCTAACCATTACCGATGGCGATCTGCCAATCATCAACGTCATTCCTGGCGTGAGTCTTTCTGAAGTCGATCTGGCTGATGGTTCTGCGCCAACGGGTAACCCAGTATCGATGACTCAAGTGATTACCTATACCGAGGGTAGTGACGATGTTAGTCATTTCAGAATTGACCCTGCTCAGTTCAATACTTCGGGGGCTTTGAAGTCGAATGGCTTAGAGGTTGAGATTAAAGAGCAGCCAGCGAACTCTGGAAACTATATTGGCTTTGTAAAAGACGGTGCTAACGTAGAAACCAACGTCTTCACAATCAGTTTCTCAACCACCAATTTAGGGCAATACACGTTTACGCTGCTTGAAGCGTTAGACCATGCGGATGGCTTGCAGAACAACTCCTTAAACTTCGATGTGCCTGTTATAGCAGTGGATACCGATGGTGATGAGTCTGCGATGTCACCAATGACAGTGACCATTACCGATGATGTACAAGGTGTACAAGACGGGTCATTGAATATTGTTGAGCCTTCATTGGCGGATCTAGTGGCAGGCACACCAACTACGCCAACCATCGATGTAATGCCGACTCAAAGTGCAGATGGCGCAAAGGTCACCCAATTTATTTACGATGGTGGTACTGCTGTCACCTTGGACCCGAATGTATCGACAGAGCAGGTGTTTACCGTAACCGATGGTTTACTGTACATCACGATTGAAGGCGAAGTTCGTTTTGAGCCAAATCGAAACCTAGATCATTCAGCGGGTGATATTGTTAGAACGATTGTTGTAACGACCAGCGACTTTGATAACGATACTGATACCGCGGATGTCACATTGACGATCCAAGATGGGGTTGATCCGGTCATCGATGTTGTTCCTAGCGTGAACTTATCGGAAGTGAACCTAGCAGATGGCTCAACGCCGAGTGGTTCTGCGGTGAGTTCAACACAAACCATTACCTACACTGTGGGCAGTGATGACTTAAGCCACTTCAGAATCGCGACCAACGAATTCAACCCAGGTGATGTGCTGAAATCAAACGGTCTTGTTGTTCAGCTAAAAGAAGATCCTGCTTCACCTGGCGACTACATCGGGTTTACTGATGACGGGGCAGGTAACGTAACTAATGTATTCACCATTGATTTTGATAGTGTCAATAAAGGTCAGTTCACCTTCACGCTGATTGAGGCACTCGATCACCTTGATGGCGCGCTTAATAACAATCTTAACTTCAACTTACCTGTTTATGCAGTTGATACTGATGGTGATGACTCTGCTAAGCGTGATGTTGTTGTCACCATTCAAGATGACCTTCAACAGATGCAAGGTGGCACGCTAACCATCACAGAGCCAAACACTGGCACACCAACTACCTCGACTGTTGATGTTTTGCCTACGCCAAGTGCTGATGGAGCAACCATTACACAGTTCACCTATGACGGTGGATCTGCGATTACCTTAAATCAAAACATCAGCGGTGAGCAGGAATTTGTTTTCACTGAAGGCTCGCTGTTTGTCACTTTGGATGGCGATGTAAGGTTTGAACCAAATCGTAATCTTGACCACTCAGCAGGCGACATTGTTAAGCTGATTGAGTTTACTTCATCTGATTTTGATAAGGATATTTCCTCTTCAACAGTCACACTCACTATCGTTGATGGTGATGGACCGACGTTGAATGTCGTTCCGAGTGTTAGCTTGTCTGAAAGCTTACTGGCCGATGGTTCAACGCCGAGTGGCAGCCCAGTCAGTGTGACCCAAACCATTACCTCACTCGCAAGCAGTGATGACATCGAGAAGATTGTCGTCGAAGTAGGGCTGTTCAATACCAGTGGTGTATTGAAGTCTGATGGCCTTGAGTTGAGCTTGCGTGAAGAGCCTGCGGGTTCCGGTGATTACATAGCATTCACAACGGATGGATCCGGTGTTGAGAAAGTTATCTTCACCCTAGAATTTGATAACACTAACCCGAGTGAGTACACGTTTACTTTGTTAGAGCGTTTGGATCATGTCGACGGATTAGGAAACAACGATCTCAGCTTTGATTTGTCGGTGTATGCACAAGACACCGATGGCGATATTTCACCGTCTAAACCGCTTTCTGTGACCATCAGTGATGACGTTCAATTAATGCAATCTGGTGCTCTTAGCATCACAGAGCCAAGCACGGGCACGCCTACCACAACGACATTTGATGTGATGCCTGCGCAAAGTGCTGATGGCGCTACCATAACTAAATTTACTTATGGTAGTCAGCCTGAAGAGTCTCTGGTGCAAACCAACACTGGTGAGCAAGAGTTCGTATTTACGGAAGGTTCGTTGTTTATCACGCTTGAAGGCGATGTGCGCTTTGAGCCTAATCGAAATCTGAATCATTCTGGTGGTGATATCGTTAAGACGATTACCGTGACATCAGAAGACAAAGACGGCGATATTGTCACTTCGACCGTGACACTGACGATTTCAGATGGTGCTCCACCGGTAATTGATACGGTTCCAACGGTGGCATTGGAAGAAGCGAACCTCGTGGATGGCTCATCTCCGAGCTTACCTGTGAGCCAAACTGAAACCATTACTTTCACAGCAGGAAGTGATGATGTGAGTCATTTCCGTATTGATACCACTCAGTTCAACACGTCTGGTGAATTGAAATCGGATGGCTTAGTGGTTCAGCTAAAAGAAGATCCTCTGAACAGCGATAATTATATTGGTTACGTTGAAAGCGGCGGTGTCCAAACGGATATCTTTACCATCACCTTTAGCAGCATGGTTCTAGGAGAGTACACATTCACCTTGTTGGAAGAGTTAGATCATTTGCCAGTTCAGGGTAATAATGATCAAATATTCACGTTACCAGTGATCGCAGTTGACCAAGACAATACTGATTCTGTGATGAAACCTCTGACCGTTACTATAACCGATGATGTGCCTGTCATTACTGACACGACAGCGACCAGCACATTTGTGGTTGATGAAGATGATCTTGGATCTGTGGTGTCTCAAGCAACAGGTGCATTTGTTACCACAGAAGGTGCAGACCAAGTAGAGGTTTACGAACTGCGTAATATCTCTGCGCTTGAAGCGACATTGAACTCTGGAACCGAAGCGATTTCTATTACAGAAGTCACAGGAGCTGCGAACACAACGACCTATCAAGGTACGACGACAAGCGGGACTCCTATCTTCACGCTCGCGCTAGCGAATGACGGCTCTTATACCTTTACGTTGCTAGGTCCTCTAAACCATCCAACAAGCCCGAATTCCAATACCTTAACGATTCCGTTTGATGTTGTTGCGGTTGATGGTGACGGTGATGACTCTAATCAGTATGTATTGCCGATCGAAGTGCTCGATGATGTGCCAGTAATGAGTGCGCCAACAGGTGAGACGGTAGTTGATGAAGATGATCTTGCTGGGATTGGTTCTGATCAATCCGAAGATACCATTATTAATGGACTATTCACCGTTGATGAAGGTGCTGATGGTGTTGTTAAGTATGAATTGGTCGATGAAAACTTAGTGATTGCAGGCTTAACTTCTGATGGAGAAAGCCTAGAGTGGCTGCCTGTTTCACAAAGCGGTACAACCTTCACTTATGTTGCACAGACGGTAACTAGCAATCAGCCTGTGTTTGAAATCATTTTTGATACCTCAAACAACAGCTATCAATTTGAGCTGTTTAAACCACTTAAGCATCCTGATGGCGCGAATGAAAACACCATAGATCTTGATTTCTCTGTCGTGGCCGAAGATTTTGACCGAGACCAGTCGAACGCGATCGATCTGACTATTACTGTGACTGATGATGTTCCATTGGTGACTACTCAATCGATAACGCGAATTGAAGGGCAGGGTTACGGTAATTCCAAAGTTAACATGTTTGCTAATGCGACAGATGTGGGTGCGGATGATGCAGCACTGACTCGCATAGAGGGCATTACCAGCAATGGCGCTGATATCGTTTTCCGTACCGGAAATAGTGGGCCTTACAGTGATGGTTTCGATTTAAACAGTGGTGTCCAGCAGGTACGAGTGTATGAACAAACCGATGATGGTAGTGGCGGCATAGATACTCGTGAGCTTGGTAGACTGCGCATAAATTCCAATGGTGAGGTGGAGTTTAGAGCGACCAACTATCTGGATCATGATGGAGACACCATCGACTTCTCGATCAATGTGATTGCGACAGACGGTGATTTGGATACGTCATCAACGCCTTTGAATATTACGATCACCGATGAAGAGTCATCAGCAGTATCGCTCAAGGTGACTACATTTGAGGATGCGGGTAGAGACTCGACAATCCCTTACGCAACGGGTGATGCTCCAAGCCTAGAGAATATTCAAGATAATCAAAGCGGTTTGCCTGATGCTCCTGCACAAATTGCGCTGCAGGTTAACATAAAGGACCAAGATAATAACGAGTCTATCGGCCAACTGACGATTCAGAGCGGTAATCACAGAGGGACGTTCTATTACTTTGATGGCGTGGAATATCACAAGTTAGTCGCTGAACCAAACGGTGATATCTTGTTTGGTCCGCCTCAAATGCAGCAGAGCTTTGCTCCAGACACGAATCAACCATTAGACACTATTGCGACAATCGACAACTTGTTCTTTGTTCCAGACCAAAACTACGGTTCGAATGACAATGGTGTGCGAATCAACTACGAACTTGAGATTGATAATAATGGTTCGCTAGACCACACCGTAAACTCGAACTTTAGAATTGAAATTGAAGCGGTAGCCGACATTGCGACTTGGGATGATGCGAATAGCGCGTATCAGTATCAAGTTAACGAAGATGAAGACAACGTTACGTTGCAGCTGAACGCAGAGTCGCAAGATAACAGTAATACTGAGACGATTACCTATGAACTTGAAGTTGTTCAGGGAGATGGCCAGTTTGAGCTTCTCGACCAAAACGGCAACGTCCTTACTCCGACCAACGGTGTTTACATCATTGCGGCTGGAGACATCAATAGTACGGTCGTAAACCCGATCGATAACTTCTCCGGTCAAATAGAGTTTAAAGCAACAGCGATAACGGAAGAGACGCGTAATCCGTACGATGATTCTGCAAATGGCGGGGTGGACAAAACGACCGCTCGCTCTGTAGAGCAAAACATCATCATTGATGTGACTGCCGATGCAGACCCTGGCTCGTTCAGCGTTAACCGAATCCGTATTAACGAAGACAATATCGATGATCCAGATTACGTCGGGCCTTTAGACAATAAAGACGCGTTCACGTTAGACGAAGTCATCACCATGACAGGTTCGGTAGATGCTGACAGTTCTGAAGAACTGTTTGTGCGCATCAGTAATGTTACGGAAGGTGCAGAGCTTTACTTCTTAGGTACCACGAATGTCGTTCCAACAGTCACTATTAATGGTATCGATTACCAAGAAATAGCGTATTCCGATTTGGCAAACGTTGAGGTTGTTCCAACTAAACACAGTAATGTCAATTTCACCTTCGATGTCACGGGTGTGGTCAAAGATACCGCAAATCTATCCACGGGCGCCCAAGTCGATGAGGAGATATTAGGAACTAAAACGGTGAACGTTGAGGTGAAAGGCGTTGCCGATACTCCTTATGGTGGAACGAATGGTACGGCTTGGACAGCAATTACTGATGGCACAACATCTGGCGTTCAAACCACAATCCAAGAAAGCCAAAATGGTGATACCTTTGCTGAGCTAGATTTCACTGTATTGTCGGGCGAGAGAAGACCAGATAGCGGCACAACACCATTACCTGACGATGGCTCAGAGTCGATAACGGTTATTCTTTCAGGCATCCCTGACGGCGTTATTCTGGAAGATGGCGATGGTACCGTGATTGACTTGAACTTTGTTGGTTATGAAACGGGACCGGGCGGTAGCCCTGATCTATCTAAACCTATCTACGAAGCGAACATCACTGAAGCGGGGAAAACTTCAGGTATCCGTATTAGACCTGTTGATTCGTCGACAGAGAATATCCATATCCAGGGTAAAGTGATCGTGACTGAGAATGATGGTCATACGCTCTCTTTTGATCAGGAAATTCGCATATTAGTTGAGCCTAGGATTGATACCTCAGCAACCTACAATACGGTAACTCGTGGGGACGAAGATACGGCGATCAACATTGATTGGCACCCAGAGGGCACTGATTACATTGACGATGATGAGCACTTCACTTCAATCGTCATCAGTGGCATTCCAAGTGGTGTTGCAAGTGTGGTTGTAAACGGTGATGTAATTTGGAATTACGATGCAGCAGCAGGCACTTTAACCATTACTCCGAAGAGTGGACAGACGGCAGAAGAGTTTACTCAAATTGCGCTGAACAATAATTTTATTCAGATAACACCCGAAGAAGATTCAAGTACAGACTTTACGCTTAGTACGGTTGTCATGATTGAAGAGCGAGATCATGAGTATGTTGATGCAACTGATCCTGGTCAGGGCATCGTTACCGCGACGATTACAGGTACGATTGATGTGCGTGTAAGACCTGTCGTTGAACCTGGCGATGCCGACAACAAGATTGTCGTTTCAAACGAAGATGGCTCTGGAGATCTCACTACGATTACGGCTGATGCTAATGGTGTCATTAAATTTACAACTAACAGTGATAACACATCAATTTCGGATGAATACGTCGTCCGATACCAAGAAACGGATTTAAGCACAGTAGAAGAGCAAGTCGACGAAGTGATTGTTCAGTTGACTAACACCGACGGAAGCGCGTTATCTGATGATATTTTAGGGCAACTTTTGGTCACAGGCGCCTCTTACGAAGGCGGTGGCCGTTGGGTTGTGACCAATGAAGATGCCTTTAGCGTCAGTGCGCCCAATGGATTAGATTTCACCCCTGAAAATGATGCGGATGATGTGGCTACTGATTTCAATGATATCAAGATGACAATTTTCACCTTAGTATCAGATCCAGGTGATGCCAACAATGAAACTTCAGCCCAAGTACAGCGCACCGGGGAAGTAACGCTTTCTTACCCTGAAGTGCTGACGGCTCCTGACAAAGTTGCCGCAGATATTGCGATTGTGCCAGACAGTGTTATCGATGCGGTCGAAGATACACAACTTGATCTCGGCGCGGCACTAAACGGCATTTTAAGCTTTACGGGTCGCGATGATTCTACTGACCAAGTGACGGTGATCATTGATGGTACTCTGGTCATTGATGCTACTACATCATTCCCAATTAGCCTGTCGGGAACAAGTGATGTTGACTTTGTGAACGGGAAATATGTTTACGAGACGACAATCGAACAGGGCGTAGCCATCGATTCATCGGGTTTATTATTGAATCTGCCACCAAACTACTCTGGTGACTTTAGGTTGCCAATGACCATCGTGACCAAAGATTTACAA
Organism: Vibrio crassostreae; assembly: GCF_024347415.1. Classification (NCBI taxonomy): domain Bacteria; kingdom Pseudomonadati; phylum Pseudomonadota; class Gammaproteobacteria; order Vibrionales; family Vibrionaceae; genus Vibrio; species Vibrio crassostreae. The sequence goes on along the minus strand of NZ_AP025476.1, from coordinate 2,040,450 downwards.
TCTGGCGATGAGAAGACCTTAGTGACCGAAGTTGTCATTAAAGTAGCACCAGATGCGGAGACAGATCCAACGATTGATGTGAATGTCGTTGGTTCGCTTGATGATTCATTTAATCCTGTCGATACTGATGGTCAACCTGGACAAGATCCGGTGGGTTACGAAGATACTTACATTCAACTCGACTTTAGTTCGACGATCACCGACCAAGTTACTGGAGATGAAGGCGGACGGGAGGTCTTCACCTCTATCACACTGACTTTGAATGACACGAGTGTTGGGGCTTTCTATACCAGCGCAGGTGTATCGCTTGGTACATCTGTGACGTTTACTGAAGCTGAGATTAACGCGGGTGCTCTAGATAACGTACTATTCCGACCTGCGCTAAACTACCCAACAGATAATGACGTCAATCAGGTACAAGTGAATGTCAGCGGGACGATTACCGATACTGCTACTTACAATGACGCCTCGTCTCCAGCCGGAACAGCAACCGATACTGATACGTTCAATACCAGTGTTAGCTTTGAAGTTGTCCCTGTGGTTGATGATGTGCTTGTAACAGGGCCGGGTAGTGATCCTGATGTCATTGAGATCACGGGCAATGAAGATCAAGCTATTTCTCTATCGGGAACAGGGCCAGTCTCCATTGCGCTTACTGACCTAGACGGCTCAGAGCAGTTCGTTTCGATTAAGTTCACCGGTGTACCCGATGGCTTCTTAATGAGTGCAGATCCGGGCTCTGCTTATACAGTGAAGAACAATGGTGGTGGTGAGTGGAGTGTTCAACTTCCTCAAGCTTCAGGATTGTCATTTGATTTGAGTGAGATTTCGATCCTACCGCCTAAAAACTTCAGTGGTACGGCGGAATTTGGCGTTGCTGTCTTTACTCAAGAATCCTTGTTAGGCGTGCCTACTGCAGCCTCGAACCTACCAAGCTTTAAGCTGCATGTGGTGCCGGTGGGTGATGATGTTGATACCAACCCAACGGACTCTGTTACAGGCAATGAAGGCCAAAACATTGATATCGAAATCAATGCGACTATTTTGGATAAAGAGCTATCTGCAACAGGCAGCGGCACGTATACCGAAAATGCGCCAGAGACACTTCGTGTAGAGGTGGCTGGTGTACCTCAAGATGCATCTATCTACTATCCAGACGGAACCACCTTGGCTAGCTATGATCCTGCGACGCAGATCTGGACGCTGGATGTTCCTACACAGTCACTAGATAAGATCGTATTCAACTCTGGTGAACATAACAGTGATGCAGGCAATGCACTGGGTATCAATGGCCCGCTGCAGATTACCGTTCGCTCTGTTGATACTGATGCTGATAACACGGAATACTTGGGGACTCCAACGACCTTCGATGTTGATTTGGTGATTGATCCTATCAACGATCAACCGATCTTTGTAAACGTGACGAATATTGAAACATCTGAAGACATCAGTGTTGCCATCGACAACTTTAGTATTTACGACGTTGACGCTAATTTTGATAATCCAGATGCGCCGTATGTTCTTACGTTGCAAGTGGATCAAACACTGCCGGGAGCGCAAGGTGTGTTTGAGTTTACCAGCTCACCTGACGTAACGTTTGTATTGCAGCCTGACGGCTCATTGGTGATTACTGGTAAAGAAGCCGATATTAATACCGCGTTGGTGAATGGGGCTGTTACTTTCAAACCAGACCCAGATCAGAACTATCTCAACCAGAGTGGTTTAGTCACGATCAATGCAACGCTCGATGACGGTGGTAATAACGGTCTGATTGACGCGGGTGACCCGAATACCGCTCAAACCAATGAAGCTACCTTCACCATTAAGGTGACGGAAGTGAATGACGCTCCTTTGGCAAACAACGTTGATCTAGGCTCGATTGCAGAGGAAGGACAGCTTGTTATCGTTGAAGGTGACTTAATTGCTGCAAGCTCAGATCTTGAAAACCATAACCTCACCGTCACGGGTGTGACCCTTACTCAAGGCCAAGGTCAATTACAGCGCTTTGAAAACGCTAGTGGTGCTGACAACGCTGCGATTACGGGCCCATTCTGGATATTTACGGCTGCTGATGATTTTAACGGTGACGTTAAACTCGATTACAGCATTATCGATGATGGTACAACCAACGGCGTGGATGACTTCTTAACAGACACTGCTGAAATAAGTCTTGTAGTAACAGAAGTCAATGACCAACCAGCAGCAACCAATGTTGACTTGGGCACCATGCCAGAAGAAGGTCAGTTGATCATCAAAGCTGAAGACCTGGTTTCTGCAACGACAGACCCTGAAGGCGATGCGATCACTGTGACTGGAGTTGTTATCGATGAAGGTCAGGGGCAGCTTCAGAAGTTTGAAAACGTCGGTGGTTCTGACGACAACTCGATAAACGGTCCATATTGGGTATTCACTGCCGCTGATGATTACAATGGCAACGTTAAGTTCACTTATACCGTAGAAGACAATGGCACAACCAACGGCGTTGATGATTTCTTAACGGATACCGCTGAAATAAGCGTTGTTGTAACTGAAGTGAATGATCAGCCAGTGGCAACCAATGTTAACTTGGGTACCATGCTTGAAGAAGGCCAATTGATCATCAAAGCTGAAGACCTGATTGCAGCGACGACTGATCCTGAGGGGGATGTTGTTACAGTGACTGGAGTCGTTATCGACCAAGGTCAGGGACAGATTCAGAAGTTCGAAAATGTCGGTGGTGCGGATGACAACTCGATCAATGGCCCATATTGGGTATTCACAGCAGCCGATGATTACAATGGCGACGTTAAATTCACTTACACAGTGGAAGACAATGGCACAACCAACGGGGCTGATGACTTCCTAACGGATACAGCAGAAATCAGCGTTGTGGTGCAAGGCGTTAACGATACGCCTATTGTAAATGGTGACAACGTCACTGATTTGATTGATGAAGACGTCGGTCAGTTGTTGAGTGGCATCAATGTCAGTGACCCTGATTATGTAGATGCATTCTCTGATGACTTAATGACAGTCACGCTGACGGTGGATTACGGCATATTGAATGTAGCTCTCCCAGCAGGGACGACGGTGATGGTTAACGGCAACAACACGGGTTCAGTCATCTTAGTCGGTACTCTTAACGATTTGAATGCTCTAATTGATACGCCAACCAGTCCAAGTGGTGTATACCTCGATGCGAGTTTATCTCCAACCAATAGTATTGGATTAGAAGTCATCGCTAAAGACAGCGGAAACCCTTCTGGTATCGCAATAGAAACGACACCTGTGATCTATGATATTGCAGTGACACCTGTGGCGAATGCGCCAACCTTGTCTATCGACCCGACATTTAACTACGTGAGAAACATTACGACCAGCTCATCAGTGGTCGCTAATAGTGGAGTCGCTTTAGTCGGAATTGTCGCTGCATTGACGGATATTACTGAAGAGTTAACGTTGAAGATCAGTGATGTTCCGGATGGTGTTAATGTGGCCAGTGATGCGGGTACGGTTTCGCTAGTAGGTGACACTTGGATAGCGACAGCTGATGCGATTGATAGTCTCAGACTCGTCGAGCAACCATCAGCTGGTAAGCCGTTAACTCCTGGTAACTACACGTTGAAGGTTGAGGCGGTATCTGAGGAAACGGACAATAACGATATTGCGATATCTCAAAACATTGATCTCAACCTCAATATTGTCGCGAACCCATTAGACCTCGATCTGTCTTCTGAAACAGAGGATGTGCAACTTTTAGCGAGTAGTTTTGATACCAATCTTACTGGTGGATCTGGCAATGATCGTCTTGAGGGCGTTTCAGGAGATGATACGCTTGTTGGTGGCGATGGAAACGACACCCTGATCGGCGGTGGAGGCTCAGATATTCTAACCGGTGGCGATGGTATGGATTCGTTCGTGTGGCTGAACATCGAAGATGGTGTTGAAGATACGATTACCGACTTTGATTTGTCTGAAGGGGACAGTATTGATTTGCGCGAAGTCTTGCCAGAGCTTAAGAATTCATCTCCAGACATGACTGCATTGCTACAACAGATAGATGCGAAAGTGGAAGGGGATGATATTGAGCTTACGATCAACCCAGATGGTATAGGAACCACAGAGCAAGTGATCGTGGTTGAAGACCTTGCTCCTCAGTTAACACTAAGTAGCACTATGCCTTCGGATATACTGGATGCATTAGTACAGCAGAATGTGATCACTCACGGTTAACGCGAACCATTAAACCAAAACGAAATAGGCCAGCAATGCTGGCCTATTTTTTATCTAGAACGATAGAAGATTATTTCAGAGAGTTGTGGATCAGAAACTCTTCCTCAACGCCTTTCAATTTCATCTCATCCATAATGAAGTTGACTGTGTTCAGCAAGCGCTGCTCACCTTTAGGAATCAAGTAACCGAATTGGCTGTTAGTAAACGGCGTTTCACAGCGAGCTGCTTCAAGGCGCTCGTCCGTCACTTGATAGAACAGGCCTTCAGGGGTTTCTGTCACCATCACATCAACTTTGCCTTCTGCAACGGCTTGCGGAACGTCTAGGTTGTTTTCGTAACGTGTGAAGCTTGCGTTCTGCAAGTTAGCATCTGCAAACATCTCGTTAGTGCCGCCAATATTCACGCCCACACGAACCGAAGACAGATTTACCTTCTCAATGCTGTCGTATTGTTCTGCTTTACCTTTCGTGACTAAGAAGCACTTACCAAAGGTCATGTAACCCTGAGTTTGTTCTGCGTTTAACTGGCGTTGCATTTTGCGCGTAATACCACCCATCGCGATGTCGTATTTATCGCTGTCGAGGTCGGTCAGCAGATCTTTCCATGTGGTACGAACAATCTTTAATTCGACACCTAGCTGTTCTGCTATGTGCTGTGCGACATCGATATCGTAGCCAGAGTATGTTTTACCGTCGAAGTAAGAGAAAGGCTTGTAGTCGCCTGTGGTGCCCACACGAAGGGTACCTGATTTTTGAATGTCTTCTAACTGGTCAGCTTGTGCGACACCAGAAAGTGCCAGAGCAATGGAAGCAAGTAATAGTGATGTTTTTTTCATTGTAATTATCTGTTGTGTTTGTCTAGTTGTTAAAAGTAACAGAAAGAAAAGCAGAAAGAGATCAAACCATTGGAAAGTTAAAAATAAAGTGGGATTTTGATAAATCGGGATAAGAAAACTCTGCCTGAACGAGCTCTTGAACTGGCGAAGTCGAAAGGTTTGGAGAAGGGGATAAGACTTATCAAAGTGTCACTTAGAGTAAGAACGATAACTAAGGAAAAAAACAAAAAGCCCATGCTATCGAATAACATGGGCTTCATTATTGGTTTAACGTGTTAGATGCTTTCTTTAGCGATTGAGCTATTTAGCAACTGACTCATTGTTCATCTTAGCTGGAGCCTTAGATGCGTTAACCAGTAGGATACCAACGGTGAGTACCATCGAACCACATAGTAGGAACAACAAGCGTCCTGTCGGTTCGTTTGGAATCAGAGCCATTGCTAGGATACCGAAACCTGCTGTGCTGATAAGCTTACCAAGCATTGAACGCTGTTTAGTATCTAGGTTTTGCTGCTCTTCACCTTCCGCTACTAGCGGCGTGTTCCAGTTAGTGAATAGTTGGTCAACTTCTTTCTCACGCTCTGGCGTTAGGCCTTTGTAGAAGCGAGAAGTCATGATGAAGTAACCACCAGTGAACACTACGTGAGCTGCTAAGCTTAGACCAACTTTCAAGTCGCTCCATTCACGGCCAGTAAGTGCTGTTTCTAGACCAAATAGGTTCTCGATGTCTTCTGCTTGAAGAGAGATACCGAAGATGTAAGAAACGAAACCACCAACCACTAGAGTAGACCAACCAGCCCAGTCAGGTGTCTTACGAATCCACATACCTAGTAGTACAGGGATAAGCATTGGGAAGCCAATCAACGCACCTACGTTCATCACGATATCGAACAAGCTTAAGTGACGTAGAGAGTTAATGAATAGACCAATCGCGATGATGATAACACCCATCATGATAGTCGTTAGCTTACTTACAATAACCAGCTCTTTCTGAGTCGCGTTTTGACGAAGAATCGGGCTGTAGAAGTTCATTACAAAGATACCAGCATTACGGTTCAAACCTGAATCCATAGAAGACATCGTTGCAGCGAACATTGCTGACATAAGAAGACCAACCATACCTGCTGGCATTACGTTCTGTACGAATGCTAGGTAAGCAGCATCACCGGCTTTGTCGCCCATTGATGTGTATTGCTCAGCAAACTCAGGCATGAATGCACTTACGTACCAAGGTGGTAGGAACCAAATTAGTGGACCAACAACCATAAGGATACATGCTAGGCCTGCCGCTTTACGTGCGTTTTCACTGTCTTTCGCACATAGGTAACGGTAAGCGTTGATGCTGTTGTTCATTACACCGAACTGCTTCACGAAGATGAACACAACCCAAAGGATGAAGATGCTCATGTAGTTTAGGTTGTTACCTAACATGAAGTCGCCGTCGAAGTTAGCAACGATGTTAGTTAAGCCACCACCGTGGAAGTAAGCTGCAACCGCACAAGTAATTGTCACGGCCATGATTACAAGCATTTGCATGAAATCAGAAGCAACAACCGCCCAAGAGCCGCCCGTTACTGCCATCAATACTAGAACCATACCCGTTACCACAATGGTTGCTTCCATTGGGATGTTGAATACAGCTGCTACGAAGATAGCTAGACCGTTTAGCCAGATACCTGCAGAGATGAGGCTGTCAGGCATACCTGCCCATGTGAAGAACTGTTCAGACGTTTTACCAAAGCGCTGACGAATAGCTTCGATCGCCGTTACCACACGAAGTTGGCGGAACTTTGGAGCGAAGTACATATAGTTCATGAAGTAGCCAAATGCGTTGGCTAAGAATAGGATTACAATAACGAAACCGTCATTGAACGCGCGTCCTGCGGCACCTGTAAACGTCCATGCTGAAAACTGTGTCATGAAGGCAGTTGCACCAACCATCCACCACAACATTTTGCCGCCCCCTCTGAAGTAATCACTAGTCGACGTGGTGAACTTACGGAACATCCAACCAATAGCGATTAAAAAGAAGAAGTAGGCGAGAACAACAAAAGTATCAATAGTCATCTTTTCAGCCTTTTAAATATCATAATTAACTGGGCTTAGATTAACGCGTCCAAAGGTTTATTTGTACTACAATATGCCTTTAGTATGATCCAGGTCGCATTGATTTTTTATGGAATATTAATTTTAAATCTAAGTGTTTGTTTTTAGTTAATTTAATTGGTTTTTGATTTTATTTTTATTTGAAGTTTATCGACCTTGTAAAGGCATATATGTATGACAATATAAGTCAAGACTAATAAGAAGTGTCACCCATAATATTTTAGTTATAACCGTAACAAATGTGCTACAAGTAAGCTCAACTTTGCGACACTTTTCATGATTAAAATTACGATAAAACTAGCAACCATCACGTTGTTGCTGTTGAGGTAGCTTATTGTTTTTAAGTACTTATTTAATTTTTATGAGCGGGTGCATTGTCCCTAGATTTATTTGATATCAATGTAAGTGAAGGTGAGTGATATTTTGCTCGAACAGTGCTCTTAAAATGCAAGCTAGCCCATTACTTAAGATTTGGCTGCTCACAATTGTGAAATAAAGCGGTCAACAAGCAGAGCGAATTATGGAGCTCCTAGGAGAAAGTTAAAGTGGTTCGTGGTGAATTAGATTTGTATTTACTTGTACGACAAAACCTAAGAGGCCGGGAGTGTAAATGGTTGGAGAATTGGCATTTATGTATACTGCCAACCACAGGCGATCATATAACGCCAAGAGGGGCGTTAGCTAAAGCATAGATAACAAAAAGCCCCACCGAAGTGAGGCTTTATCACGAAACCTAAAACAAATTAAGCGTTAACGTGATCAACTGCGTCACGAACAAGCTTGCCTAGTTCGTCCCACTTACCTTCGTCGATAAGGTTAGTTGGAACCATCCAAGTTCCGCCACACGCAAGTACAGAAGGGATAGATAGATATTCGTCTACATTCTTCAAGCTTACGCCGCCAGTTGGCATGAATTTAACAGGGTAAACCGCGGTTAGTGCTTTAAGCATACCAGTACCGCCAGAAGGCTCAGCAGGGAAGAACTTCAACGTGCGAAGACCCATTTCCATTGCTTGTTCAACTAGGCTTGGGTTGTTTACACCCGGTACAATAGCAACACCTTTGTCGATACAGTATTGAACAGTGCGAGGGTTGAACCCTGGGCTTACGATGAAATCAACGCCCGCTTCGATAGATGCGTCAACTTGCTCGTTAGTCAGTACCGTACCTGAACCAATTAGCATGTCTGGGAATTCTTTACGCATGATGCGAATCGCTTCGATTGCACATTCTGTACGTAGTGTGATTTCTGCACATGGCATGCCGTTTTCAACCAGTGCTTTGCCTAGGGGGATGGCATCTTCAGCACGGTTGATAGCGATTACAGGGATTACTTTTAGGTTTGCTAGTTGTTCATTTAATGTAGTCATGAATTCTTTCTCACGTTAATAATGGGCCTGCTTTCAACTAAGCAAACCCTTGATTAATAGTTAAAGTGCGCAATTATAGAGACAAATCAGGCGTCGCTTCTAGAGGTATGATAGCACCTGGATGCTGAATCACAGTCCCTGCCACAATATGACCTGATAATGCTGCATCGCTAGCGTTGCCACCGCTCAAGCGTTTAGCTAAGAAGCCTGCACTGAACGAGTCGCCAGCTGCGGTAGTATCAACGATGTTGTTTACAGGGTGGGGTGCAACGTATCGAGCACTTTGGCTTTCCACTACTAAGCAATTTTTTGCACCACGTTTAATTATGATCTCTTTCACTCCACACTCAGACGTACGTGCAATGCACTGTTCAATACTTTCGTCGCCGTACAGCTCTTGTTCGTCATCGAACGTGAGTAAAGCCGTGTCAGTGTACTTAAGCATTTTCAAGTACCAAGAAATTGCTTCTTGTTGGCTTTCCCAAAGTTTAGGTCGGTAGTTATTGTCGAAGAATACTTGACCGCCTTGAGCTTTGAACCTGTCTAAGAAGCTGAATAGCTGCGCACGTCCGTTCTCAGTCAAGATAGCAAGCGTAATACCACTTAGGTAAACCGCGTCAAAAGAGAATAGCTTATCAAGTAGAGCAGGGGTGTCTGGCTGATCAAACATGAATTTCGCGGCAGCGTCACTACGCCAGTAATGGAAACTGCGTTCACCCGTTTCATCGGTCTCGATGTAGTAAAGCCCTGGTTGTTTGTGATCAAGCTGAGCCACTAGGCTGGTGTCAATACCTTCTGCTTGCCACTTTTTCAACATGTCGATACTGAATGGATCAGTACCTAACGCTGTTACATAGCTTGTTTGGATATCTTGCTCTTTTGTTAAGCGTGACAAGTAAAGTGCAGTATTCAGCGTATCGCCACCAAAACTTTGCTTAAGCCCGTCTTGTTTCTTTTGTAGCTCAACCATGCACTCGCCAATGACCGCGATGTTTAATGATTTCATATGCTTACCTTAGCAACTGAGGTTGCGCTATTAATTATTTTAGGAAATCTTCACGCGCAGGGTTGAAGATATCAAGAAGGATGCTGTCTTGCTCTAGTGCAATTGCACCATGCATCATGTGTTTACGAGCGAAGTAAGCATCGCCTTCTTTAAGCACTTTCTTTTCGCCTTCGATTTCAGCTTCGAAGCTACCACGGACAACATAACCGATTTGGTCGTGAATTTCGTGAGTATGAGGATGGCCAATCGCGCCCTTATCAAAACATAGGTGTACAGCCATAAGATCGTCAGTGTAAGCAACGATTTTACGCTTAATACCGTCGCCCAATTCTTCCCATGGGTTTTCATCTAGAATAAAGAAAGAGTTCATTGTGTATCTCCTAATTTGTATAAATCTATTAAGTGTTACCTAACTTGCGTTTATCATAAGGGAATAGGTTTAATTGTAATACAATATATCTAGAATTGTGTGATATTGATCAAGCGACACTTTATATAACGTAAATAAATCAACAACTTAACAAATGCCTGTTATTTACCATTAGCTATTCATATCAATAGCTTACGGTGAATTATGTGATTCTGCTCATCATTTCGTTACGAATAGGTATGATTAAAGCTCATATTGTATTACTTTATCCGGAGTTTGAAAATTTAATCAAAGTTTAAATAGATAAACTCTTTATTGAGGGTGACAAAGAATATGACGACGAAACCAGTATTGTTGACTGAAGCAGAAATAGAGCAACTTCATCTTGAAGTGGGCCGTTCGAGCTTAATGGGTAAAACCATTGCAGCAAACGCGAAAGACCTAGAAGCGTTCATGCGCTTAGCTATTGATGTTCCTGGTCACGGAGAAGCGGGTGGTTACGAACATAACCGCCACAAGCAAAATTACACGTACATGAACTTAGCTGGTCGCATGTTCTTGATCACTAAAGAGCAAAAGTACGCTGACTTCGTTACAGAGTTACTAGAAGAGTACGCAGACAAATATCTAACGTTTGATTACCACGTGCAGAAAAACACGAATCCAACAGGTCGTTTGTTCCACCAAATCCTGAATGAACATTGTTGGTTAATGTTTTCAAGCTTAGCTTACTCTTGTGTTGCTTCTACATTGACACAAGAGCAACGTGACAACATTGAGTCTCGTATTTTCGAACCAATGCTAGAAATGTTCACGGTTAAATACGCACACGACTTCGACCGCATTCACAACCACGGTATTTGGGCAGTAGCCGCTGTGGGTATCTGTGGTCTTGCTCTAGGCAAGCGCGAGTACCTTGAAATGTCAGTCTACGGCATCGACCGTAACGATACTGGCGGCTTTCTAGCTCAAATTTCTCAGCTATTTGCACCTTCTGGTTACTACATGGAAGGCCCTTACTACCACCGTTACGCGATTCGCCCAACGTGTGTGTTCGCTGAAGTGATTCACCGTCATATGCCTGAAGTGGATATCTACAACTACAAAGGCGGCGTGATTGGTAACACAGTACAAGCAATGCTGGCGACAGCGTACCCGAACGGTGAATTCCCGGCTCTGAACGATGCATCTCGCACAATGGGCATCACAGACATGGGTGTTCAAGTTGCCGTCAGTGTTTACAGCAAACATTACTCGTCAGAAAACGGCGTAGATCAAAACATTCTTGGTATGGCCAAGATTCAAGACGCAGTATGGATGCACCCATGTGGTCTTGAGCTATCTAAAGCTTACGAAGTGGCTTCTGCTGAACAAGAAATCGGCATGCCTTTCTGGCCAAGTGTTGAATTGAACGAAGGTCCTGAAGGTCACAACGGCGCACAAGGCTTTATCCGCATGCAGGATAAGAAAGGCGACGTTTCTCAGCTAGTGATGAACTACGGTCAACACGGCATGGGCCACGGCAACTTCGATACGCTGGGTATTTCTTTCTTCAACCGCGGTCAAGAAGTGCTACGTGAATACGGCTTCTGTCGTTGGGTTAACGTTGAGCCAAAATTCGGCGGTCGTTACCTAGACGAAAACAAATCTTACGCTCGTCAGACGATTGCTCACAACGCAGTAACGATTGATGAAAAATGTCAGAACAACTTTGATGTTGAACGTGCAGACGCAGTACACGGTTTACCTCACTTCTTTAAAGTAGAAGACGAGAAAATCAACGGCATGAGCGCATTTGCTAACGACCACTACCAAGGTTTTGACATGCAACGCAGCGTGTTCATGCTAAACCTTGAAGAGCTTGAATCTCCGTTATTGTTAGACCTATACCGCTTAGATTCTACAAAAGGCGGCGAAGGCGAACACCAATTTGATTACTCTCATCAATATGAAGGTCAAATTGTTCGTACTAACTTCGAATACCAAGCGAACAAAGAGTTAAACACGCTGGGCAGCGACTTCGGTTATCAACACCTATGGAACGTAGCGAGCGGTGAGGCAAATGGTACGGCCCTAGTTAGCTGGCTACAGAACAATACTTACTACACATGGCTAGGTACTAGCTCGAATGACAATGGTGAAGTGATCTTCACTCGCACCGGTGCTAACGATCCAAGCTTCAACCTACGTTCAGAACCTGCATTCATTCTACGTAGCAAAGGCGAAACAACCTTGTTCGCTTCTGTTCTAGAAACGCACGGTTACTTCAACGAAGAATTCGAGCAATCGGTAAGTGCACGTGGTGTTGTGAAAGACATCAAAGTAGTGGCTCACACGAATATCGGTTCAGTAGTAGAGATTACGACAGAGAAATCAAACGTGACAGTGATGATCAGCAACCAACTTGGCGCGACTGACAGCACTGAACACAAAGTCGAATTGAACGGCAAAGTATACAGCTGGACGGGCTTTTACTCAGTAGAAACAATTTTAAACCCAGAATTAGCAAGCACTGCAGAGCAGGGGAAATAATAATGAGCTATCAACCACTTTTACTTAACTTTGAAGAAGCAGCAGAGCTTCGTAAAGAACTTGGCAAGGATAGCCTTTTAGGTAATGCACTGACTCGTGATATTAAACAAACTGACGCTTATATGGCTGAAGTGGGTATTGAAGTACCAGGTCATGGTGAAGGCGGCGGTTATGAACATAACCGTCATAAGCAAAACTACATCCATATGGATCTAGCGGGTCGTTTGTTCCTTATCACTGAGGAAACAAAGTACCGTGATTACATCGTTGATATGCTAACAGCGTATGCGACGGTATACCCGACATTGGAAAGCAACGTCAGCCTTGACTCTAATCCTCCGGGTAAGCTGTTCCACCAAACGTTGAACGAGAACATGTGGATGCTCTACGCTTCTTGCGCGTACAGCTGCATTTACCACACCATCTCTGAAGAGCAAAAGCGTCTGATCGAAGACGATCTTCTTAAACAAATGATCGAAATGTTCGTTGTGACTTACGCACACGACTTCGATATCGTACACAATCACGGCCTTTGGGCAGTGGCAGCGGTAGGTATCTGTGGTTACGCAATCAATGATCAAGAGTCGGTAGACAAAGCACTATACGGCCTGAAACTAGACAAAGTAAGCGGCGGTTTCTTAGCGCAACTTGACCAACTGTTCTCGCCAGATGGCTACTACATGGAAGGTCCTTACTACCACCGTTTCTCTCTACGTCCAATCTACCTGTTCGCAGAAGCGATTGAACGTCGTCAGCCTGATCTTGGCATCTACGAATTCAACGATTCAGTGATTAAGACAACGTCTTACGCGGTATTCAAAACGGCATTCCCAGACGGTACATTGCCAGCTCTGAACGATTCATCGAAGACGATTTCTATCAACGATGAAGGCGTTATCATGGCAACGTCTGTGTGTTACCACCGTTACGAACAGACTAAAACGTTACTTGGTATGGCTAATCACCAACAAGATGTTTGGGTTCACGCTTCTGGTAAAACACTGTCTGACGCTGTTGATGCAGCAGACGACATCAAAGCATTCAACTGGGGTAGCCTGTTTGTAACGGATGGCCCTGAAGGTGAAAAAGGCGGCGTAAGCATCCTTCGTCACCGTGATGAGCAAGACGACGACCCTAAGACCGCAGATACAATGGCGTTGATCTGGTTTGGTCAGCACGGCAGCGATCACCAGTACCACTCTGCACTAGACCACGGTCACTACGATGGCCTGCACCTAAGTGTATTCAACCGCGGCCACGAAGTGCTGCATGACTACGGCTTTGGTCGCTGGGTAAACGTTGAGCCTAAGTTTGGTGGTCGTTACATCCCAGAGAACAAGTCTTACTGTAAGCAGACAGTTGCCCACAACACAGTAACGGTTGATCAGAAAACACAAAACAACTTCGATACCGCATTGGCTGAGTCTAAGTTTGGTCAGAAGCACTTCTTCGTCGCAGACGACAAATCTCTACAAGGTATGAGCGGTACGATTTCTGAGTACTACACTGGCGTAGACATGCAACGTAGTGTGATTCTTGTTGAACTTCCTGAGTTCGAGAAGCCACTAGTCATCGATGTATACCGTATTGAAGCTGACGCTGAGCACCAGTACGACCTGCCAGTTCACCATTCTGGTCAGATCATCCGTACTGATTTCGATTACAACATTGAAAGTACGTTGAAGCCGCTAGGTGAAGACAACGGTTACCAACACCTTTGGAACGTTGCTTCAGGTAAAGTGAATGAAGAAGGTTCTTTAGTAAGCTGGCTGCATGACAGCAGTTACTACAGCCTAGTAACAAGCGCGAATGCGGGCAGCGAAGTGATTTTTGCTCGCACTGGCGCTAACGACCCAGACTTCAACCTTAAGAGTGAGCCTGCGCTTATCTTACGTCAGTCTGGTCAAAACCATGTGTTTGCTTCTGTACTAGAAACGCATGGTTACTTTAACGAGTCTATCGAAGCCTCTGTAGGCGCTCGTGGTCTAGTTAAATCAGTGTCTGTTGTGGGCCATAACAGTGTCGGGACTGTTGTTCGCATTCAGACTACTTCTGGCAACACTTACCACTACGGTATCTCAAACCAAGCTGAAGACACGCAGCAAGCAACTCACACTGTTGAGTTCGCGAGTGAGACATACTCGTGGGAAGGATCATTTGCTCAACTGTAAATGATTAACATACAAGCCGTTTAACGATGGCTTGTATTGATGTGGTGCTTTGCGGGAACGAAGTACCATGTCTGTTCGGTTGTTAGGGTGTTCGCATCTAAGTAACTGAACAAAATTAATGTCGATAACAAAGAATATCGGAAATAAGTCAAACCGAGTAGCTCGTTGCGAGTTGCTCGGTTTTTTTATGCGTGATTTTGGCTACGAGGATACGTGTTAGATAGTGTGAGCTTGGAGTCCGCACCCCGGGGAGCACACAGCAAGTATGGTTTATCAGAGCCTATACTCATTATATCTATGACATGGTGATGACGTAGATAAAGCTAATAAGTCATACAATTGGTGGTTATTTTAGTATTGAACATGAATACTAGAACCTTGACGAGCTAATGAAATACTAGAGTGAAATGTTGTGTTTTGCTGTTGAAATTAGCTTTATCTCAACGGTTTTCAACGTATCTGATTAACCGGAGACAGCGTGCCATCAATGGTTACTCAACTTGCAGAGGCTATACGCTAAGATTGAATTAATAAGGGGATTAGCCGAGTAAATATCGATTTGTTTGATCGTTTCAGGCCAAACCTATCGCCGTGGATTATATCAAGTCGATTCCTCAATTTATGGTGGTATTCGTATATGAAATTCATGCGCTGGATCACTAATAGGAGCTCTAAAACGGTTGCCTTAAGAGCTGCGGCTAGTTACTATAATGAGCATATAATCATACAATAACATATTTGGAGTTAAGCATGACTAAACCTGTAATTGGTTTCATTGGCCTAGGTCTTATGGGCGGAAACATGGTTGAGAACTTACAAACTCGTGGTTACCACGTAAACGTAATGGATCTAAGTGAAGAAGCTATGGCTCGCGTTACAGATCGTGGTAATGCTACAGCGTTCACTTCAGCAAAAGAGCTTGCAGCTGCAAGTGACATCGTTCAGTTCTGTCTGACAACTTCAGCTGTTGTCGAGAAAATTGTTTACGGTGAAGATGGTGTTCTAGCGGGTATCAAAGAAGGCGCAGTTGTTGTTGACTTCGGTACGTCAATTCCTGCATCTACTCGTAAGATTGGTGAAGATCTAGCAGCTAAAGGTGCAGGCATGATAGATGCGCCTCTAGGTCGCACTCCTGCACACGCTAAAGATGGTCTTTTGAACATCATGGCTGCGGGTGACATGGATACTTTCAACAAAGTTAAGCCTGTTCTTGATGAGCAAGGCGAAAACGTATTCCACCTGGGTGCTTTGGGTTCTGGTCACGTGACCAAGCTTGTGAACAACTTCATGGGCATGACAACGGTTGCGACTATGTCTCAAGCTTTTGCTGTCGCTCAACGCGCTGGTGTTGATGGTCAACAGCTGTTTGACATTATGTCTGCAGGCCCGTCTAACTCTCCGTTCATGCAGTTCTGTAAGTTCTACGCGGTAGACGGCGAAGAGAAACTAGGTTTCTCTGTTGCAAACGCGAACAAAGACCTTGGTTACTTCCTCGAGATGGTTTCAGATCTAGGTACTGAATCTCTAATTGCTGAAGGTACTTCTAAGAGTCTACAAGCTGCTGTTGATGCCGGTCTTGGTCAAAACGACGTGCCAGTTATCTTCGATTACTTCGCTAAATTAGAGAAGTAGGCTCAAGGCGTTAATGGTGTAAGTTAGGTTTAAGAATTTGTGATCTGATTAGTAATTCACCAACGCCAGCCTCAAGATTATTAGACAAGCCCGCTCATTTGAGTGGGCTTTTTAGTATGTGGTTTATGTTTTATGTGATTGACTTCGAATGTGGCTCCTTTCGTGTGTGAATGGTGCTGGAGGGGAGAGCTGTATTGATGCTCTGGTTGCTAAGTGGCTTTGTTGTTATCACGGGCAAGGCATATGAATGAGGCTGCCTGATAATCTGAGATCCTTTAGAGCTTGCGAAGGGCATTGTTCGCTGTGAAGCGAGGCTTTAGATTGAGTGTTAACCACTGTCCGTTGACTAAGGCAAACCAGCCATTATCTAACAAAACGGTTAACCTTATATGGCTGCTAGCTGGCTCATCGAATGTGATGGTATGGCGTGGTTAGAGAGGAAAGATAGGGGAGGACGCTGAACGCCAATCGCCACATCTATCGTGTACAAGACAAATGTGGCTTGTTGTGACAACTTACTTGAGCACTTAATCGTACATTAATTTATCGGCTTTACTGGCGTTGAACTCTCGCAAAGATTTACGAGCGAGGTGTCTAAAAGGCAGTGCTTTGATGATCTCTTCGAAAGGTTGAATTGCAAAAGCCCAGAAAATCGAACCATCAAAACCCAAAATAATCAGAGCACACAAAGGAATTGAGATAACCCATTGGCCTGTAAAGTTGATTTTGAATACGTCAGTGGTATGTCCTAAAGCTCTCAATACATGGCCATGAACGGTGTTGTAACCACGTACTATCGGTAAGAATATATAAAGAGGCGCGATTACCGCGAGAGCGTGATAGGTAGATGCATCAAGGTCGGGGTAAATGTCACCAATGACCAAGCTTAAGCCTGCAAACATCAGTGCGCAAACAACGGAAATTCCGACAGCAACATCAATACTGGAGTCCACATTTTTGGCCAGATCATCCATTTTCTTAGAGCCTATCGCTTGGCTAATGGTGATGGCTGAAGAGTGAGCCCAGGCGGTGATGAATTGGGTTCCTGCGCGTAGCCATGGCATTACCAAGGTGATCGCTACATAAGCATTGATGTTGAGCTGTGAGTACAGTAACTGATAGATCGTCGCACCGATAGACAGCATGGTGACATTGGCGGCGACTGGGAATATCTCAATGAAGTGGCGACGGATGTTAGTGATGAACTCGGACTTTTCAGTGTCTAATTTAAGTGACACCGATGAATCGTAATGCACACAGAGCGCTAGGTAGAGGAGTCGAATGATGATTGCGATAAGGCTACCCAGCGCAGCACCTTGTACACCAATACCGTCAAAGTTCGAGAAGCCATGTATCAGAATATAAGAGAGCACAGCGTTAATCGGTAGCTCAATTAAGTAGCCTTTAAACGGAACCTTGGTTCTGCCCAACCCGTTAAAGAGGGCGATGACTACCTGCGTTAACGCCGTAAAAATCACGAGGTATTTGGAGATATTCAAATAGTGACTAATTTCAAGATGAAGCGATTTGTCGTCGGTTAAGGCTTGAATCAAAGGTTGTTCAAAAAAGGTGAGCAGCACCCAAAACATGGATGCGACGGCTAAGTTGATGAACAGACCAGCCCAAAATGCTTTGGATAACGAAGACGTGATTCCAGATCCAACCGCGCGGCTGAGAACTAGCTGTGTACCATTAGCCAACGCCATTTGAATACCCAATACAAACGCGATAATGGTGGTGGCAATCCCCATGGCTGCAAGAGGAATTTCACCAAGCGGTGAGACCAATAGCGTGTCGATCATCAGCATCGACTGCATCAAGAGGGCGTTTAAGGCTAAGGGCCAAGCTAACGAAAAGTTCTTTCTAACGTACGATTTGGAAGACACAAGTTATACCTTGTTGATTTAGCTAGAGTGTAATGGGCAGAGGTAAACGAGTGTGCCTGACTACAGGTACACTCTGGTTAAGTGATGTGGCTATCAGCGATTGAATAAGTACGCCAGAATTACGCGGTGTCTATGTTACGCACTTGCCAGTGAAGCCCTTGAAAGCTTCTGGTTTTCATCATCAAGTAGAATGGCTGACGCAATACGTGCTTGTTTTTCATTGCCAGACATTATCGCGTCGTAAATCGCCTTATGCTCTTCTAAACAAAAGCGTCCACCTACCGCAGAATGATCGATAAACTGCTTAAAGATCGTCGATAAAATGTTGGCGAACGGTATGTAAAACTGATTACCTGTTGATAAGAAAATGGTTTGATGAAACAAGTGATCGTTAGTTGTCCATTCTTCATACTCAAAGCTGTTAGCCGCTAGGGTCATCTTCTGAAACAGAATAGACAGTTCTTTGCGTTGCTCTACGGTCGCATTGGTTGCAGCCAGTGCACATGCTTCTGGATCAATGGCTTTTCTTAGACCAAGGAATTGAGAAAGAAAGGGCTTAGTGTCTTCTAGATCTTGAATCCAATAGAGTAATTGAGGGTCTAGGAAGTGCCAATGAGAGCGCGGTTTTATATGGGTCCCGACTTTAGGTTTGGACTCGATAAGCCCTTTTGCTGACAGTAGCTTTGTTGATTCTCTTAGTGCCGTTCGGCTGACACCGAAAACTTCACATAACTCTATCTCGCTGGGTAGCTTTTCGTTTTCCTTTATCTCACCAGATAGGATTTTGCGCGCGATTTGTCGTGCGACTTGAACATGAATTCGGCGGCTTGAATCTTCCACCAATGAAAATATAGCCATATAACCACCTGAGGCTGACGTTTTAATATAGAAGTCGGGAAATACTCGGCTTAGGTGTTTGTTGGACAGCCTTAGTAAAGGCGGTTATTTCGTTCATTATGGTTCGCCTGATCACTTTGTAACTACACCCACGCCTCACTGTTCGTGTGATAAATAATACAATAACATATTATGTATTCAAGTGAATTAAGGCCAAAATGTTGTGTGATCGTACTTTATAGGGGGGGTAAGGGTTTTTTTGTGACAAATCGCATAGAATCAATGGGC
The DNA here is from genome assembly GCF_024347415.1 of Vibrio crassostreae. Lineage (NCBI taxonomy): Bacteria > Pseudomonadati > Pseudomonadota > Gammaproteobacteria > Vibrionales > Vibrionaceae > Vibrio > Vibrio crassostreae. Next base: position 2,021,205 of record NZ_AP025476.1, on the reverse strand, counting down.
GTAATAAGAACCATTTGTATGTATTAATCGTGTGTTATTCGGGCAGGGTTTAGTTAAAGTGATGTGGCTGAGAGTGTAAAAGCCAGAGACCATAAGGGAGTTCACGTAATTTGCAACTTGATTTGGTGCATTATACTTTCAGTGCTATAGTCCGATTTAAATAATACATATCAAATAAGTAATTAAACACATGGCAGGCACTTTTAATTCTATTTCAGGCTCTAAGCGAAGCCTTCATGTGCAAGTTGCACGTGAAATCGCTCGTGGTATCTTGTCGGGTGATTTACCTCAAGGGTCCATTATTCCTGGCGAGATGGCTCTGTGTGAACAATTTGGCATTAGTAGAACTGCATTACGAGAAGCGGTTAAGCTTCTGACTTCAAAAGGTCTGCTAGAATCTCGTCCTAAGATTGGTACTCGTGTTGTTGACCGCGCATTCTGGAACTTCTTAGATCCTCAGCTTATTGAATGGATGGATGGCCTAACTGACACAGACCAGTTTTGTCATCAATTCTTAGGCTTACGTCGTGCGATTGAGCCAGAAGCTTGTGCATTAGCTGCGACGTTTGCAACGGCTGAGCAACGTATTGAATTATCAGAGATCTTCCAAGAAATGGTTGAGATTTCTAGTGAAGAAACGCTTGATAAAGAGCGTTGGTTAGATGTTGATACTAAGTTCCATAGTTTGATTTTCAATGCGACAGGTAATGACTTCTACTTACCGTTTGGCAACATATTGACGACGATGTTTGTGAACTTTATTGTGCACTCTTCTGAAGAAGGCAGCACATGCATTAACGAGCACCGCGCAATATACGAAGCAATTATGGCTGGCAATAGCGATAAAGCACGCCAAGCTTCGGCAAGCCATCTGCAAGAGTCAAACCACCGGTTGCCTGTAGCGAGCTAATCAAGAGGGCACATAGAGTGCTCTTCTCAACTTTAAAGCACGCATTTAGCGTGCTTTTTTGTATCTCAATCTTATATTTTTACTGCTCTAATCGCTTTAACGACGTATTGATCTCTAATAGTTAAGTAATTATTACTCCGAAACTGAAAATCTATTCGCAACTGATGTTATTGGTTATATAATAATACTAATTAAACTGGTGTGAGTATGGTTATGCCCCAATCCCTTTTGCCAAATATTCTTCAATTTATCGGTCAGATAGACCCTTTCGATAAGATCCCTAAACAAGCGATGCGCGAACTTGCCGCTAATGTTCAAATTACCTATCTTGGTAAGGGAGATGTGGTTGATTTGTGTGAGTCGGGGAAGGAAAAGTCGCTCTATATCATTCGAACGGGCTCGATGGAGCAAAGAAAATCAGACGGCGTACTTCGTGCGCGTTTAGGCAGTGAAGATTTGTTCGGCTTTACGTTCTTAGATTCTGAAGTTAACGACGAGAAAGGCTATCGAGCCGTCGCCATCGAAAACACCTTACTTTATGTGATTCCACACTCGGCACTTCAAACGTTGTTCAAAGCATTTCCAAGCTGTGCTGAACACTTTGCATCACAGGCTCAAGTTCGCTTGAAGTCGGCGCTTGATGTGGTGTGGTCAAATAAAGAGAAGGGCTTGTTCATTCGTAAGGTTGAAGAGGTGGCAAGCGGGCAGGTGGCCATCGTTAAGTCTGAGCAAACCATCCAATCGGTCGCGGTAGAAATGCTTCATCAACGTTCTCCTTGTGCGGTGATCTATGAAGGTGAAACCATTGTCGGTTTGATCACTGACCGTGATATGACCAAACGCGTGATTGCGCACGGTGTTAGCACTGAAAATTTAATCTCTGAGGTAATGACGCATTCTCCACTCACGGTGAAACCGGACGATCTTGTGTTGCATGCCGCATCTATCATGATGCAATTCAACATTCGTAACCTGCCTGTAGTGAAAGAGAACAAAGTCGTTGGCCTTCTGACTACCTCTCACTTGGTTCAAAACCACCGTGTTCAAGCGATCTTCTTAATCGAGAAAATCAAATACGCGGGCAGCGTGAAAACCATGTCTTCCTTCACTTCAGAGCGACAAGCAATTTTTGAAGCGCTGGTGGAAGGTAAAGTTGCACCGGAAACGGTCGGCAAGGTAATGACCATGATTATGGATGCCTACACACGCCGATTGATTCAGATAGCGATTGATAAGTTAGGTCCGCCGCCGTGTGACTTCTCATGGATTGTCGCAGGTTCGCATGCTCGTAACGAAGTTCACATGCTCTCTGATCAAGACAGTGCGATCGTACTAGCTGACGATGCAACTGACAGTGACCGTATTTACTTTAAACACTTAGCCATGATGGTGACCAACGGCTTAGCGAGCTGTGACTACCCACTCTGTCCGGGTAAATTCATGGCAGCGACGCCAAAATGGTGTCAACCGCTCAGCGTATGGAAGCATTACTACAAGAAGTGGGTGGCAAACCCAGAGTACGAACGCTTACTTAATATCAGTGTGTTCCTAGAGATTCGTACAATTTACGGCAACAGTGAGTTTGAAGGCATTCTTCGTGATGAACTGCATAATAATATTCGCAGCAATCGTGAGTTCTTAAGCACGTTAGTGAAAGATGCGGTGAATACCAACCCGCCTTTGGGTATCTTCAATAGCTTGGTACTTGAGAAGTCAGGTGAGAACAAGAAAACACTTAACGTGAAGAAGTACGCTATTAATTTGATCATCGATTTAGCGCGTATTTACGGTCTGGCGGTGGAGTGTGATTTGTCGGCAACGGACGAACGTTTCGCTGCTGCTAATGAAAAAGGCATGCTGAGCGATGATGCGTTCAAGAACATCCTTGGCGCGTATCAGTTCATTCTGTCTTTCCGTTTCGGCCATCAATTAGAAGCTTTGAAGAACGGGGAAGTGCCAGACAACAACATCAACCCAGACAGTTTTGGTAGCTTTGAACGTAAGCACTTGAAAGACGCCTTTAGAATCATTGCCGACCTTCAAGAAGCGGCGAAAATTCGTTTCGGAGCGCGTTAATGAAAGCCTTGTTGAACTACTTTCATCCGCTTGAGCGAATTAAACGCAAGCGTAAGCAATATCTGGGTACGGTTAAGCTGCCAGAAGCGTTACATGATCTGGTAGAACAGCCTTGCCCTGAAATGACGGATCTGGCTAAAGACAGCGACTATATTGTGTTGGATCTTGAGACTACTGGCTTAGACAGTGAGCAAGATCTTATCTTGTCTATGGGATGGGTCGATGTGGTGAAAGGACGAATCGATTTGGCTTCGGCCAAGCATATCTACCTGAACAATGATTCTCAGATCAACGCTGAAACTGCGGTAATTAACCACATCACACCACAGATGTTAGAAGAGGGGGCATCCATTCATGATGCGATGCTCACTTTCTTCGAAGCAGCGAAAGGCAAGATTATTGTTGCACACGCTTGTGTGGTCGAAGAGAAGTTCATTAGCCAATATTTGCTGAGATGTTATGGCTTAAGGCAACTGCCTTTACTTTGGTTGGATACACTGTGTATTGAGAAGAGCATGGAGAAAGCGATCAGCAACCATGAAGAGGTAGACTTAACTCTGGCTGGGACGCGTGCAAGGTATGGGCTTCCGGAGTACAACAGCCACAATGCACTAGCCGATGCCGTCTCGACCGCAGAGTTGTTTTTAGCTCAACAGAAGAGAGTCGTGCCTAACGATGAAGTGACCGTTTCATTTCTTTATCGGATCAGTCACTAAGGGCAGAAGCCCCACGTACTCGATTCTTGTTTGAATGAGCCGAGTTTAAACGATAAAAAGCCAGCGATTATGAACTGACCCCCAATAGTTGGACACCAATTATTGGGGGTCTTTTTATGTCCAAATATAGCCGAGAGCTAAAATGTATCATTGCTAAGCAATATTTAGATGGCACGTCATCTCTCTGCTTAGCAAAACAATATTCAATCTCTTCAAGACAGATACGGTATTGGGCTCAAGTCTTTGCCATCCATGGTACTGATTCATTTTTACCAACTAAGCATGCTGCCTCTGCTCAGACAAAGCGAAAAGCATTGAATTTAATGTGGACGAATGAATGGTCTCTCACGCACACTAGCGCTGTATTAAACCTCTCATCCCCTGGGATACTCTCTGTCTGGCTCAAACGATTTAATGAGCTGGGTATCAAAGGGCTCAAAATGCGCCAGAAAGGAAGACCCTCAATGAAACAGCAACCTCAACGTACCACTAAGCCTGATAATGAAATGACGCTTGAGGAGCTAAAAGAGGAGTTGGTCTACTTACGAACCGAGAATGCCGTTCTAAAAAAGTTGGAAGAGTTGGAGCAGGAAAAAAACCGTCGAACAAAGAAAAAGCGGTCATAGCTCTAACTCTTAAAGGCAAGTACCCACTAAAGCACTTACTGCACACTCTACAGCTGGCAAAAAGTGTCTTTTATTATCAGGCTCAAACGAGCAAGCGCCCAAATAGCTACGAACGTGAGCTGCGGTTGATAAAGTCAATTTATCATGAACATAAGGGTCGATACGGCTACCGCCGTATTCACTTGGAACTAAAAAATCAGGGGGTCGTGCTTAATCACAAAACGGTTCAAAGACTTATGGCTCAGCTGAACCTTAAATCGACAGTCAGGATTAAAAAGTATCGTTCATACCGAGGAGAGTCTGGAACAGCAGCTCCCAACGTGCTTGAAAGAGATTTTAGTGCGACTCAACCCGACGAAAAGTGGGTAACTGATGTCACGGAGTTCAAAGTCAAAGAGCAGAAAGTATACTTGTCTCCCATTGTCGACTTGTTTACTCAGGAAGTGGTTGCTTATAGAGTGGCCCAAAATGCCTGCTTGCCGCTTGTCACGGATATGCTGACGGAGGCTATATCAAAGCTGAAACCCAACTCAAAGCCAATTATACACAGCGATCAAGGTTGGCAATATCGCCATCGACAGTATCAGAAAAAGGTAGCGGAGAGTGGGTTAACGCAAAGCATGTCGAGAAAAGGTAACTGCTTGGATAATGCGGTTGCTGAAAACTTTTTTGCTTTACTCAAAACAGAGATGTATCACAACCAAAGCTTTGAAGATGCAGATGCTCTGATAGAGCAAATTAAAGAATACATCGAGTACTACAATACCAAACGTATAAAAGTGAAACTAAAAGGCCTGACTCCGATAGAATATCGAACTCAGGCCTTGAAAGCCGCTTAACAGAAATGTCCAACTTTACGGGGTCACTTCATTAAGCTGGCTTTTGTTTAGGTCTTAGAAAATTAGGACAGTAATTATCTTAGATTATTCATATAGCTATCGATTAGAAGCTGTAAGTTAGACCAACACGGCTACGTAGTTCGCGAGTCGCTTTAGTCGATGAAGTGCTCACATCACCAAACTCTACATATGGTGCCCACTGACCCATCATGTGACGAATACTAGCGTTTAACTCGTAGTTGGTATCGTCGTTGTCGTAGATGTCATATCCATCCGCTTTGTAGTAGTTACCTTCTAGACCAAAGCGCCAGTTTTCCATTGAGTAGTTAACGTTTGCCGTTAGACGATGGCGACGTTGGTTTTCAATGTTTTTCTCAACACCGACAATGTCACCATTATCGTCGATCTGGTACTCAGTAGTACTAGTGTTTTGTCTCATATCGTAACGGTAACGAGCACTTAGGCTTAGACCATCAACGCTATCCACTTTGTATGTTGCACGAACTTGAGGCTTATATGTAACGCCTGATTCACGGCCTTCAATTGGCATACCGTAAGTCATTGTCCAGTTATCGTTGAGAACATGGCGGTAATTTAGACCAAGTTCCCAACCATTGTTCTTTAGATCTTCCATGAATTTACCGTCTTCTCCCTTGAATTTTGCTTCGATATCTACAAGGAAGTTGCCAATGCTATCGCCAAGTTTTACACGAGTAGCGTGTTGATCTGTATGACTTTTGTATTCGTGTCTTACATCGAAAGACGCCGCTGATACAGAGCCAGCAGTTAATACAGATGCCACAGCAATCACGATTTTAGTTTTATTCATGGTATTAGTTCCATATTTATAGGTTTAGTAATGGCTTAAGTCTCAAGCCAAATAGAGTAGTTCTAGCTTTCATTGCATCCAGTGGTTGAGGTTATTAAGTTTTCCTCAATTCTAGATTTGCATTTAAATAATACAAATATGGTAACGATCCGAGGCGTGATGATCTGTGAATTAGATCGTGTTGTAGTGATAAAACCATTATTTACAAAGGGTTACAAAGTTGAGTTGATCTAGTAAGTTGATGATTTTTAGCGACTTATTTGGCTGTTGATAATGATTTCGAAGAGTTTTGTTTGTCAATAAATGTGCGCTACAACAAAGAATTGAACCTTTAGATATTATTTTTATTTGTAATACATTATTATTTACTAGCTTTCTGTAGCAACACATAACTTTGCTATGTTGATTGTATGAACAGACGGTGTGAAGCCGAATAAGTAAGAGTGGTCTTGAAGCGAAATGGATTAAATCCAACCGCTTTAAAAGCATGAGGCATTTACTTGAGGTGATTTAAAGCTCAATCAGAGAAGGTTTGAAATGTAGTAGGCAAGGCAGTGACATAGCCTGCTATATGAGTACGAACTTGATAGGAATGAACAGGGTTCGAATAGTTACCCTTTGTTCTCATCAGCGACAAAGAAGAAATCGTTGAAGTGCTTGCGAAAGCATTTTGATTATTGCTCCCAACTATTCTAATTATAACTTCTGCTTTCGTTTAGAAAGGTAGGAGATGGTAGTCGAAGATCTGCCCTTGCGCTCATGTTGATACAGGCAACATGAGCGTTTTTTTATCTGGAATTTGAGTAAAGAGTCGTTTGAGGCTCAATAAGCGTGTAAACCGCGGTTTAAAAGCTAGGCTCTTAGGTTGATGACAGCTCGCTCAAGTGAGTCGGTTTGTTCTACCACAGACGTTGCAGAAGCGGCGTTTTTCGACGCTCCCGTTACATTAGCTAATGTTAGCTGCTTAATGGCACCCACGTTTTCAATGATCTCTGAGGTAACAGCGCTTTGTTCTTTCATTGCATTCGCCACTTCCAAACTGTTGTTTAAAATCGTTTCCATGTCTGCGATAACAGAAGTGATTCTTGAATGCGCAGTCTCACAAGAGTCGACGCTGCTGTTGCCTTTCTCACAACAACTTTGAATCGTATTTACGACCGTTTGTGTTTGGTCCTGAACGCCTTGGATTATCTTTGAGATCTCTTCAGTAGAAAGTTGTGTTCGGCCAGCCAACGTTCTTACTTCATCAGCGACCACCGCAAAGCCACGGCCTTGTTCTCCCGCGCGAGCAGCCTCGATGGCTGCATTAAGAGCAAGTAGGTTGGTTTGTTCTGCGATGTCTTTAATCACTTCTAATACAGTATTAATCTTCTCTGAGTGAACAGAAAGGCGATTCACTTCTTCACTGGCACTGACAAGATCAGTCGAAAGGGTATTGATGGTGTCTCTGGTGAATGCCACATCATTTAGACCTTCGTTCGCCGTAGCGAAACTGGTTTGCGCATTGGATGAGGCGTTTTCACTGTTGGTTGCTACGTTTTGAATATTGCTGCCCATCTGGTTTATCGCGGTCGCAATGTTCTCAGTTTGTTGCTGCTGCTTGTTTAGCGCGCTTTCAACTTCCATTCCGTCGTGTTGTAGCTGGTTCGAAATATTGCCGAGCTCTTGAATAGAGCCCTGAACTTGGCCGACAAGCTGACGAATATCGGTGAGGACTGTATTAAATGCCTTTGCGATATCGGCAATCTCATCCGATCCCTTGTCTTCAGCTCTTACGGTAAAGTCGCGTTGTTGAGCAACGAGCATCATGGTTGAGTTCAGCGAGGCTATTTTCTTTGCTACGCGAGATGAGATGCCGAAAGACAGCGCCATCAATAATGCAGCGACGGTAATAATGGAGCTTACAATGAAGGTGGTAATGGTTTGCTGAATCGATTCGACTTGCTGTTCTAATCGGCCTTCAACGTTGATGAATATAGAGATGATATCTTCAAACAGCATTTTCATTTCTGATTTCAGTTCAGCGACCTTGGCGGGGTTGCGGTCGATGGCATCGACCATTAACGAGAAGTCTTTGTTGTATTGCTTTACTTCAAGTGTCAACTTCTCTAACTCAGGGACTGCGATATCAGACTCTTTAAGCAAGACTGAGAAACCGCCCATCAGTTGTTGAAAGTGAGAGTACTCTTGAGCAAACACTAGCTTGAGCGTTTTATCGTGGCTTATCAGAAGCTCTAATTCTGTTCGATTGAGCTGAAGCATAGAGACTTCGAGTGACTTTACCTTGATCAGCGTTTTCTCAAGTTTGATCAGTTTTAGATTGGCCAGTTCTGTACATGAAACCACGATCAGTAAAGACAGGATGGATAAAAAAACAAGGCTAATTAGGGAAGTTTTAATTTTCATAGACGGGTACCAAAGCAAACAATATTACTCAACAACGTATTTGGAATCGTGTTTCTCTTATTTGCGTGTTAAATAGCTTATGAGAACGAAAAATGAGATCTGACTCGCAACGGAAACGTTTGCTAACAGTATTTTATAAAATGATTATTAACAAGTTAAATATTTATTATTTCAATGACTATTGGTGATTGTTTTGTCACTAATAGGTTATTTTGTCACTAAGCGATTGTTGGAAGTCAGCTGGAAGAGAAAGGAAAACAACAAGCGGGAGAGGGAAGGCACTGTCTAGGGGCAAAAAAATACGAGCATTCACGTCGGTTTACATGAATGCTCGTTTCTAGTGTCGATTTGTTTGAGAGAAAGGTTATCTAAGAACCATAGTATGAGTTTTTGTGGCTATGTTTTAGGTTACGAATCTCTCTATAAGCGACATAAAGTAGGCTTAGTTTTTATGAAGACCTAGCGACTAAGCCGATCTAGCTTTTATGCGAATCTAGCTATTATGCAGACCTAGCTTTGAGTCGGCATCCACACTTGTTTTGACGTAATTTTCTGGTTTTTGAACGTCAGTTCTTCGACCTTGTCGCCGTTAGAGTTCCAGTGAGTCAGTTTCCCGTTCGCCATTTCACCGTCACTGAATTTCGCTTGGCTCGCTTTATTGCCATTAGTGTAGTAATCAGTCACCAGACCATCTTTTTGTCCGTCACTGTATTCTGCCGTTAGGCTTTGCTCGCCATTTGGATACCATCGAGAGGCAACACCCGATAGTTCGTTGTCTTTATAGTTGAGCTCGGCTTTCTTCTGACCGTTGGGATACCAGGTTTCTGCCTTGCCTTGTAATTCACCTTTAACGTAATTCACTTTAGAAGCGACTTGGCCATTTGGATACCAACTGGTTTCTAAACCAAGTTCTAGGCCGTCGGCAAATTGAGCTTGGGTCGCGACTTGTCCGTTATCGAACTTCTCTTCAAACTGACCAGTAAAGGGTTTTGAATGGTTTACTTGATAAGCCAAGCCTTTACGCATCTGTAAATAGTCGACAGCATCTTCGCGTGGTGTAGCTGCATAACTCATAGAAGACATCGTACTAAGAGCAATCAATATAGGGATGTATTTCTTCATAATGACACCTTTTTATTGGACAGGGGAAAGTGTAACCGGTGTGTTAAAAGCATTTCACTTCAATGGCCAACTGTCAGTATCTATTAGTGGTTTTCAAGTTTTCATTATTAGCGGTCTAATGAAGGGAACTTTTCAAAGCAAAACCTGACTATAAATTCGCTATATTTGTAATACAAACGTGTCGTGTTTATTCATTTTTATAAACTATATCACGCGGTGTTTCCGTTGTTCTCATATAAAAATTTTCCGTAACGATTAACCGTTTTTAACGTCTGTTATCAGTATTTTAGTGACTTTGTTCTTATTTTACGGGGTTTTTGTGGGTTTCTGGCGCTGGAGTCTGCACTAAGTTGATGAAAAGGTGCTCCCAGGCGGTGCAAATTTGAACTCGATCACTTGTATGATTACTTGAGAGTCAGACTGTAAGATCATTGTCACGCATTTAAATTATTGTAGTACAAATACACTTGCCATCTATCTATAGTGACCCTAACAAAAAACATAAATAAAAAGGTCTTAAAGATGGAACTCAATACCCTGATAGTTGGCATCTATTTCCTATTCTTAATTGCGATAGGGTGGATGTTTAGAACGTTTACAAGTACGACAAGTGATTACTTCCGTGGGGGAGGTAATATGCTGTGGTGGATGGTAGGTGCAACAGCATTTATGACCCAGTTCAGTGCGTGGACATTTACCGGCGCCGCAGGTAAAGCTTTTACCGATGGTTTTGCGGTAGCGATTATCTTCATTGCTAACGCGTTCGGTTACCTAATGAACTACCTTTACTTCGCTCCGAAGTTCCGCCAACTGCGTGTTGTTACGGTAATTGAAGCGATTCGTATGCGTTTTGGTAAAGTGAATGAGCAAGTCTTCACTTGGTCTGGTATGCCAAACAGCGTTATCTCAGCAGGTATTTGGTTGAATGGTCTAGCGATCATCGCATCGGGTATCTTCGGCTTTGATATGACAACAACGATTATCCTTACGGGTCTGGTTGTACTGGTCATGTCAGTGACGGGCGGCTCTTGGGCGGTAATCGCATCTGACTTTATGCAGATGGTTATCATCATGGCAGTAACGGTGACATGTGCAGTCGTTGCTATTTACCACGGTGGCGGTGTTACACAGATCGTTAGCGACTTCCCAACGGATTCGTTCATCACGGGTGACAACCTTAACTACATGAGCATCTTCAGCATCTGGGCTGTGTTCATCTTCTTAAAGCAGTTCAGCATCACCAACAACATGCTTAACTCTTACCGTTACCTTGCTGCGAAAGATTCAAACAACGCACGTAAAGCCGCTCTACTTGCATGTGTACTAATGACGCTTGGTCCAATCATCTGGTTCATGCCTTCTTGGTTCATGGCTGGTCAAGGTGTTGATTTAGCAGCCGCTTACCCTGAAGCTGGCAGCAAAGCCGCTGACTTCGCTTACCTTTACTTCGTTCAAGAATACATGCCTGCAGGTATGGTTGGTCTTCTGATTGCCGCTATGTTCGCAGCAACCATGTCTTCAATGGACTCTGGTCTAAACCGTAACTCAGGTATCTTCGTTAAGAACTTCTACGAGCCGATTCTTCGCCCTAAAGCGAACGAAAAAGAGCTAATGGTTGTTTCTAAACTAACGTCTACTTTCTTCGGCATCGCTATCATCTTGGTTGCTCTGTTCATCAACTCTCTTAAAGGTCTGAGCCTTTTCGACACTATGATGTACGTGGGCGCATTGATCGGCTTCCCAATGACGATTCCAGCATTCTGTGGCTTCTTCATCCGTAAAACACCGGATTGGGCAGGTTGGGGCACGCTAGTTGTAGGTGGTGTGGTTTCTTACTTCGTAGGTTTCGTTATCACAGCTGACATGATCCAAAACTGGTTCGGTCTAAACGAGCTAACAGGCCGTGAATGGGCTGACCTGAAAGTGGCTATCGGCCTTATCGGTCACATCGTATTTACTGCTGGCTTCTTCGTACTATCAACACTGTTCTACAAGCCTCTTGCTGAGCACCGTGAGAAAGACGTAGACAAGTTCTTCAACAACCTAGCGACACCATTGGTTGCTGAAAGTAACGAGCAGAAGAAACTGGATAACAAGCAACGTCGTATGTTGGGTTCACTTATCGCAGTTGCGGGTGTGGGCGTGATGACAATGTTCGTACTGCCTAACCCAATGTGGGGACGCATGGTGTTCGTTCTTTGTGGCTTGATTGTATTCTCTGTTGGTTTGCTGCTTGTTAAAGCGGTGGATGACAAGGTCGAGAAGCAAGACGAAGTAACACCAGCTGCAAGCTAAGTTCTTATCCCTCAAGAGATACGGCTTTCAATAAGACGACAAGTCTTAAGAAATTATAAGTTCAAACAAAGAAAACTTTAATAAAACGGTCACCAGTTTGGGTGGCCGTTATTTTGGTAATCCATTATTTAATGTGAGATGTAAAATGAAGAAAAAATTAATTTCGGTAAGCATTATTAGCGCGTTTACGTTAGCTTTCGCGACAGGCTGCACGACTCAAGAAAAAGCAGCACCCGTGATCAGCGCGGTTGAGCAAGCGGTGCCTTCGATCAGCGAAATCGATCGTAGTTACTTACTAAGCAGTGACCGCTTAACTGAGGTTGATGGCAATACACTAGATGTTGCTTCAGAAGAACACGTGGCTGCACTTAAAGCACAATTTGAAAACCTAAAAGATGGCGACGAAGTGGTTATCCCTAACGGTAAATACGCGAACTTAGGCCAAGTGACAATTACCGCGAATGACATCACTATCAAAGCTGAGCAGGCGGGTTCTGCATGGATCACTGGCTTGATCCAGTTTGAATTGAAAGGTGATGACATCACGCTTGATGGCCTAGTGTTTACGGAAGGCGGTCCAAACGAACGTTTTGGCGCAGTACGTATGATGGGTAATAGCAACACGCTACAAAACTCAACATTCTACTACTTCAACCACTATTACACGTACGAGCCAGATGAGCGTCGCTCTGAGTATCCAAAGTACCTTTGGGTTTCTCTATGGGGTAAAGACGGCAAAGTGATCAACAACCGTTTCGAAGGTAAGCAAAAGCGCGGCACTTTGATTGGCGTTCAAAAGGATGACACGTCAGACAACCACTTGATCGCGAACAATATCTTTATGGATCAAAAGCCAAATCAGTTTAATGAGTTCGATATCAAAGAAGCAATTCGCTACAACGGCAACAGCTGGGAAGCGATCCGTATCGGTGACTCTAAGTCTTCGCAGTGGGATTCAAGCTCCAAGTTCGTGAACAACCTGATGATCGATATGGATGGTGAGCGTGAGCTTATCTCTATTAAGTCGGGCGACAATACGATTTCAGGCAACACGATCTTCCAAAGTGCGGCACTGATTTCACTGCGTCACGGCAAAGGCAACACGGTTGAGAACAACATGATCTTGGGTAACGAGAAGCGCCTGACCGGCGGTATTCGTATCTACGATGAAGATCATGTGATCCGCAACAACTACATTGCTAACACTCGTGGCCGTGATGGTGTGATTGAAGGTAACGCTGACTTACGTGGTGGTATCGTGATTAACACGGGCATCATTGATGTCGCGAATGGCGAGCAGTTAGATCAATCGGTGAAAGGTAAAGAGCTTAACAAGCAATGGACACCGAAAAACATCACCATCGAAAACAACTCTCTAGTCGATACGGAGTGGGGCATTGTTTACGGTAATCAAAGCCATCGCGTAAGCCTGTTTAATAACGCAGAAGTAGAAGGCATTTATGCCGGTGTTGATATTGCGTTCAAACACAACGTGGTTGATAACTCGCAATCACCTGAGTTTGTAAGTGTTCGTGCTACTCAAGACTTCCCGCTAGTTGGCGCATCTTACACGGACGAAACTTACGTTGGTCAAGTCACAGGCTCTGAACTGATTGAAAGCTACTCGGTTGAGCTACCAAAAGTAACGGTCGAGAATGGCCTGAATGCTTACCAAGGTGAGGGCGCAGATGTGTCTAAACTCTCAGTTGTGACCGCTGAAACAGCAGGTCCAGATTACGTACTTGAGAACACAACTAAGTAACTTATTTATTAACGCTAAATGCTTAATGGTATGAGTTATCGAATTGGTTCACAATAGCTCGTACCAATCAAAACCAAAAAAGCCTCAACGGCTAATGCTTGTTGAGGCTTTATCGATCTTGGGCGTTCACTATGATTTGTATTTATGCAGCAGATCCCAAGGGATATGACATAAGTGATGATCTTCAGGGAAGTGACTTAAGTGATGCTGATGGATGTTGTCGCTGGCAACATAATGGGTCAATGGCAACACCTCAACAGCAATACGGTCGGCATCATCTCGCGCGGCGATATAACACTTAGCTTCTGTTAAGTGTTCGGCATTAGTGCTGTATACGCCAGTTCGGTATTTCTCTCCGACATCGATACCTTGTTTATTCACACTGTACGGGTCAATGATCTCAAAGAGGTGGCCCATTAGCGTGGTTACTGAAGTGAGGCTTGGGTCAAACTCAATTTGTACACATTCTGCGTAGCCATCGTATTCGCTTGGTTTGCTTTGGTTATCCTTTGTTTGAGAACTTCCATTGGCACGGCCCGCTTCTGTGTTGATCACGCCAGGCACATACTTAATGAACTCTTGTACACCCCACAAGCAACCACCCGCTAAATAAATTTGTTCCATACTTCTCTTTGAGCTCTCTGTGTTTGTTGATGTTCGTTAGGTACGTGAATCAATACGATGATACCCGTACGTATAAAAAAGCGTCTATAAAAATGAGTGCGCAAATAAAAACAAGCGTTTAGGCATTGTAAACCTGTGCGACTGAACAAACATAAGTTTAATATGATTTGTGGTTATATAAGTCAGTATTGCTTTGTCATCAACCCGAATCTCAACATCAAGTGAGCGTTACTCTAAACATGTTTGATCAAATAAAAGACTTCATTAATCCGAGCAAGAATCCTGATCTTACTCAGGCCCATGAATATCAGCGTAAGCATCTTCCTACATTGTGGCTGTTGGGCAAAACGGGCGCGGGCAAGTCATCGTTTATTCAAGCGGTTACTGGTGACTCTTCTGTTGAAGTCGGCAATGGATTTGCTCCGTGTACCATGACGGCGATGTCATATGAGTTTCCGCAAGACAAACCCGTGATGCGCTTTCTCGATACCAGAGGTCTAAGTGAAGCGAATTATGATGCGAAAGAAGATCTGGAAGAGATTGGTCAGGCAGGTAATGCGCTCGTTGTGGTGATGAAAGCCGACGAGCCTGAACAATCCGCCGTGCTTGCTGCTCTAAAACAGATTAAGAAACAGAAGAAGATTAAACACTTGCTGCTTGTTCATACCGCTGTGTTGTCTTCCAGTGAAACAGATCGAGCAAGGCAAATTCAGTTCAACACCAACCAAGTAGAAAAGGTTTGGGGTAAAGGGTTTGAATCGGTCGCAGTGGATTTCGAAACGGATGACGAGAGCAACAACAGTGGCGTAATCTACAATTATGAAGCCCTGATTGAACAGCTGACTAATATGCTTCCTGTTATCGGAATGATGGTCGTCGACAAAGAACATTCCACCCAAGAAGAAGCCAACTTTGACCAAGTAGAAAACGAAGTGCTCTGGTACGCAGGAAGTGCAGCGGCCAGTGATTTGATTCCGGGTGTTGGCTTGGTATCGGTACCTGCGATTCAAGCCAAAATGCTTCATAGCTTGGCAAACCAATATGGTGTTGAATGGAACAAGAGAGTCTTTAGTGAGTTGATAGGTACTCTGGGAAGCAGCTTTGCTGTGCAATATGGAATGAAACTGGGTACTCGACAGTTGATAAAGCTGATTCCCGTTTATGGTCAAACGGTCGGCGCGGTTGCTGCTGCGGCAATGAGTTTCGGCACCTCTTATGGTTTAGGTCGCGCGGCCTGCTTTTACTTCTATCATAAGAACAAAGGCGAAGAAGTGTCTGAACAAGAGATGCAGAAGATCTACAAAGAATCCCTGAAAAAAGGTAAGGCGGCGTCGGGCTATGAAGAAAATTAGAAACTTATTTCGATTACTGGCGGTGCTATCGAGTGGCCGCTGGGGTATTGCTCTGATTTCGGCGATCTTCCCAAGCCTCATCATGATGGGCTTTGGCCTGTTTTTGGCCGTCAAATACGGCTATCTGTTGGAAATGTCGATTGCCATTGCCGTGAGTACATTGGTATTTACCATTCCTTTATACATTTCTAGTCGTTCTTCACGCGATTCTTCAAGCCGATCTTCAAGTACGGAGCCCTTCCCAAATAAAGAGAGCGATGACCTTGGCGAGGATATTGCTGAAGCTGAATCACAACATAAAAAAGCTGATATCAACGATGCATTGGTTAAGGCTTCGACTGATTGGTCTCAAAAAGAACTGTCGATCTGGAATGATTCAAAACATCATGTACGCCAACAATTAATGGTCGACATAGAGTGGGGCAACCTAGACCAAACCGGTTTAGAGGTACTTGAATTCGTTGCGAAAAAGTTTGATAAGAAATCGCTCGATTTTTCGATTCCTGAAGGGCTAAAACTGTTCGAAGAAGTAAGTCGACGTTACAAGTTGGTAGTGCGAGAGCATATACCCGGCATTGAGTATCTTAAGGTTTCCTACATCAAAGCGGGCTATGAAGCTTATGATAAATACGGCGAGCTAGGTCAGAAGATCTTCAAAGCGGCTATTTGGGGCAACCATCTTAAAAACCTATATTTGAATCCGCTAAAAGTGATTTCCGATTTGGGTCGAGAACAGGCGACGGCATCGATGACAAGAGGTGTGGTTGATGACATGCAATACGCCGCTAAACAAGCCTTGTTAGATGAAGTCGCTGCGGTTGCGATTGATCTCTACAGCGGACGGTTCAGCATTGAAGACGAAGCTCTAAGGGCGTCGGATGTGTCTGAAACCGATGAGAAACGCTTTGCTCCTGAGTTAGAGCCTGTGCGAATCGTGTTGGTGGGGCAAACCAGTTCTGGTAAATCTTCACTTATCAATGCACTCAAGCAAGAGTTGGTTGCTGAAGTCGATGTACTGCCATCAACCGACACTTCAACGGTATACAACGCGTTTGTCGACGACAATGATGTTCGCGTTGTTGATCTTCAAGGGCTTGATGGCAACCCTAAAACTGAAGCCTTAATGTTGAAAGAGATGACCCAAGCCGATGTGGTGCTATGGGTACTAAAAGCCAATCAGTCTGCACGTGAGTTGGATAAGCAGTTGAAAGATAGGTTTGACGCTTTCTATGATGATCCTAAGAATATCTCACGTAAGAAGCCGATAGTTGTCTCGGTTGTCAATCAGGTAGACCGATTAAAGCCTGTAGACGAGTGGAAACCGCCGTATGACTTAGAGAATCCAACATCGGCCAAAGCGAAGATCATTGCTCAAGCGCTCGAATACAATCAAACACTGCTACAACCCGATATTGCATTACCGCTGGCGATTGCGCCAGAAAAGGTACAGTTTGGTTTAGATACTTTAAGGCAGACGTTGATTGAGGGTATTGCTGATGCAAACAACGTTCAGAGAAATCGCCAACGTTTGGAAGCCATGAAAAGAGGCACATCGGTTAAAGGCCAACTGAATAAAGCGGTCAATGCGGGTAAGAAGGTTGCCCCTAGTGCATTGAAAGCAGCGACCCCAAAATTGGCTGAAATGGCCATCAAGCAAGTCGTGAAGAAAAAGTAACCTATGACTGCGTTTGCAATACGGTTCTGGTGAGGTTTGAGCCTCATCAGAATCTTAATTTTTAAAGCTTATCTTATTTAGTTAGAGCGGAGAGTTTTAGAGCTCGGATTTTTAGAAGGTGACCTTTATAGAAATAGCTACCTTTGTCCTTTGCTAGAGATCATTGAATTTAAAAAGTAGCCACAATTATTAGCTCTCTCTTTGAACTAGTTTAATAGTATATAAACTGATGCTAATCACAGTTTATATAACACGCCATCATCTTTAATTACCATTATAAATATTGATCACATTTATACTTTTCTATGCTTTATTTATAAAACAATTGCACTATATTTAAATTTCGGATCATCTTGATTTCAACGTAGGGATATATTGTGAACATGTATCTGAAATGGCAATCAACAACATGGCTAACCCTGTTAGCTTGGTATACTTTAGATCATCAGCTCTCGTTCCACCTTTCTTCAGAGTAGTACCCTCTAGGCGTCACGCGCCAGCAAAGCAGCGTGCTTTGTTTACCTATCAGCAGCTTTGATAACCTTTGAACACATGAATGTCGCACTTATTATTCCGTGCAGGGTGTTCGTTGTTTTGTCGTTTTCGTTAATTATCTTAGCGTCTGTTTAGGTTTGATTAATAAGTCATTATTTAACTTGTTTATTTTCACTGTTAATTCTTCGTGTGTCTTTATACGGACCGATTAATTTAATGGTGAGGATTCGTGACATCTAAAGAAAGTATATTTGGACCTAACCGGAATATACTGAAAGGTATTATTATGGAAAACTTCAAACATCTACCAGAACCGTTTCGTATTCGCGTTGTAGAGCCAGTAAAAAGAACGACTCGCGCTTATCGTGAGCAAGCCATTGTCGAAGCAGGAATGAACCCATTTTTGCTCGACAGTGATGATGTGTTTATCGACTTACTGACAGACAGTGGAACAGGATCTATTACTCAGCGTATGCAAGCCGCGATGCTAATGGGTGATGAAGCTTATAGTGGCAGTCGCAGTTACTACGCACTGTCGAATGCGGTGAAAGATATCTTTGGTTATGAGCTGACTATTCCTACTCACCAAGGGCGTGGCGCAGAGCAGATTTACATTCCTGTTTTGATTAAGAAGCGTGAAATGGAAAAGGGACTCGACCGCAGCAAAATGGTCGCTTTATCGAACTACTTCTTCGATACAACACAAGGTCACACCCAAGTGAATTGCTGTGTGGCGAAAAACGTTTATACCAAAGAAGCGTTTGATACCTCAGTGAACGCAGATTTCAAAGGCAACTTCGATGTGGTGAAGCTGGAAGAAGCGATCTTAGAAGCGGGAGTGGCAAATGTTCCTTACATTGTGAGCACCATTACTTGTAACTCTGCTGGTGGACAGCCAGTGTCTATCGCCAACCTAAAAGCCGTTTATGAAATCGCTCAGAAGTACGATATTCCTGTGATCATGGACTCGGCACGCTACGCTGAAAATGCTTACTTCATTCAGCAACGAGAAGCCGGTTATCAAGATTGGACTATCGAACAAATCACTCGTGAGTCTTACAAATACGCGGATGGTTTAGCCATGTCTGCCAAGAAAGACGCGATGGTACAAATGGGCGGTTTGTTGTGCTTTAAAGACGACTCTTTCATGGATGTATACACAGAATGTCGAACACTGTGTGTCGTACAAGAAGGTTTCCCAACCTATGGTGGCTTAGAGGGCGGTGCAATGGAACGCCTTGCGGTTGGCCTTTATGACGGCATGCGTCAAGACTGGTTGGAATATCGTATTGGTCAGGTTCAGTACTTAGTCGATGGCTTAGAAGCGATAGGTATCGTGTGCCAACAAGCAGGCGGTCATGCTGCGTTTGTGGATGCGGGTAAACTGCTTCCTCATATTCCAGCAGGCCAATTCCCGGCGCATGCTTTGGCGTGTGAACTGTATAAAGTGGCGGGCATTAGAGCGGTTGAGATTGGTTCTTTGCTGCAAGGTCGCGACCCTGCCTCGGGCGAGCAACATCCATGCCCTGCAGAGTTATTGCGCTTAACCATTCCACGTGCCACTTATACGCAAACCCATATGGATTTCATTATTGAAGCGTTCGAAAAAGTGAAAGAGAACGCAAGCAAAGTGAAAGGGCTCGACTTTACCTATGAACCGCCAGTGTTAAGACACTTTACTGCGCGCTTGAAAGAGGTAGAAATAAGCGAGAAACAAGCAGGAAAAAAGAATGAACAAACGCTCGAAGAAGCATTTTAGAATAAAAACATAAGCGAATAGTCACTAGAAATATAATCAAAGGCTCCCTCGGGAGCCTTTTCTTTTGGACCTTAAAATCGCTAATCCATTAGGGCTTAAACTACGCTTGTTTGTTTTTCAGGGTCGCTTTCAGTATGCGTAATAACCACTGATTTAACGGTGCATCTTGTTGCGAACGGCGGCAGCTCATCACATAGCTCACATCAATGAGCAGTTTCTCAGGCAGGTCAATACTGCGACAGCCCTCTGGTACGCTGCCACTGAGTGTGATGCCGTAATAGTCAGACTTGAGGACTACATCGTGAATCATCGCAGGGTGGTCGACTTCTACTTTCGGAGTTACATCAAACCCGATGTTTCTCAGGCGCTCAAGGATCGGGTACTTGTTGTCATTCCACCCTGGGGTTTTAAATAGAACCGTTGGAAAGTTTGCGAGTGATTCGAACTCTTGCGCGGGGTGATCGTCCCTTACAAAGAACACCACTTTTTCTTTTCCGAACTCCACTTGAGAAATCGACTGCGGCATAGTTTCATCAAAGTAGTGAACCGCGATTGATTCTTCGCCGTCAATCAATCGGTTCTTAACATTGCTTCCCCATCGAACAAATGAATAGTTTGCGTGCGGCGCTTGTTTACTCAAAGCAAAGTAGAGCTTCGAGCCAAAGCGCTCCCAAAATAGCGTATTCGCGTAGATCTTTATGTCGCCTTGGTAGGACTCTGGGGAAAACTCTTGGTGTTTTATGGACTCGATGCTACTGAGTATTTGTTCAAAATTACCGATATTACTTTCAACAAATGTTGTGGGTTCAAACCCTTGCTTAGATTGAATGAACAAAGGATCACCGAGTTGGGCTTTGAGCTTGGCTAGGTTTTTACTGATCGCCCCCGGCGTTTTACCTAATGACTCCGCCACTAAGCTAACATTACGCAGTTCATACATTCGCTTTATAACAAGGATATTTTGAATATCTAGATTGAGGTCCACAGGCTCTCCAAATCGGTCCTTAATAGGCAGAAATTATGTGACCTCAATATCATAGTGGTAATACCAAACTTTTAAGACAGCACAGCGTCAGAACTTCGCTAATCCCTTGATTTTCCATTTGGTAAATCTTGCTTTTCCTCGAATGGTCCATGTTCGATTGTTAAAGTTACTCCAACAAAAACACAGATACCAAACGAACAAAGAATTAAAAATACAACGAGGTGATGTATGAACAAGTTAATCGCACTTGGATTGATGGCTCTATCAATGAACACAGCTTTCGCGGCTGACGGTACTTATGCGAGTACTCTCGATATGACGAGAAGTGAAGGTAATCAAGTAAAGGCTGAGCGTGTTGAATCTGAGCCAGTACTGGAAGGACGAAATGAAGCTTCTAATGGTGGAATCCAATTCCAAAAGAATGTTGATCAAAACCAACCGATCCAACTTACAGGTCGTCGTGATTAACGTCTAAAGTGTGCTTACCACTTTAAACGTGCTTACCATTGTCATGAGAAGTGCTGTGCCTTCGGGTACAGCGTTTTTCGTTTTAGAGTCTTTTATAAAATTCAGCCATCTAGCCTTGGCAGTATCTGTAACCTGTGGCATTTTGTTTTTCTATTAACGTTAACTTGCGACTGGGTGTGTGCTCGAATGACACACCAGTAAACAAGACTCGAAAAGGACTAGCAATGAATCGAAAAGAAACGGGAATGATTCGTCATATTTTGCTGATTAAGTTTAAAGAAGATGCAGAAGAATCTGAAATAGAGAAACTGAAACGACTGTTTGAAGCGATGCCAAGTAAGGTTGAAGGCGTAACTTCAGTCGAGTGGGGGCTAAACGACAGCCCAGAAAACAAGAACCAAGGTTATACCCATTCGGTGCTAATGACGTTCGCTGATGAAGAAGGCCGTCAGAACTACCTTCCACACCCAGAGCATGATGCGCTGAAAGATGTGTTTCGTCCGCTTCTAGACGATATCATTGTGTTTGATTACTCCCTGTAACCAGCTTCTCAGTACGTCTCTTATGTTTTAGCCACCTTTGATAATGAAGAGTTAGGGCTTGTGTGATTAAGCCCTAACTAAACAAGGATCGATTTACTCTGTCGGTGAAATCGTAACAGGGGTGAACGAAGCAACCGCATTACCGCCAGCACCCGGGCGATCAACATAAGGAGTGTTTTGCATTAAGGTGTAATACACGTCTACGAAGTCATCATCATTCACTAATACGCCTTCAGGAATCACATCAATGATCTTACCTGTGATTTGAGGAATGATCGCATACCCCTGAACTTCAGGATCTGGAATCATCTTCAATATCTCTTCTGCGGCTTCAACTAGCAGTTTGGCTAGCGCTTTATAATCGGTGCCGTCATCGTGCTCCATCAAAATCATATCTGCTGCGCCCCAACGGTAGCGAGGCCAGAAGATTACCGTTTGATTTGGGTAGTATGTCTGTTTGTCGTAATCCAGATAAGGCATCTCAACCAGGTCGATCTGTGGTTCTATACGGCTTGCATTAACCCCAGTGACAATAGCGTAGATTTCAGCTTTGCCAGAGATCCACGGTTCTCTATCAATGGCCAAACGAATCTTAGACAATTGGGTGGTGTTCAGTTCTTCAGGTTCAGATTCTGAAATAGAGCGACGAACTTTATTCATTAAAGGCTGTTTTTGAGACTTGTGGGCGCTGATTTTATCACTGTTGGCATTGATTTGAGTTTCAGTACCTAGTTTGTTCATCTCAGTCTGCATCGCCATTAGGCCTGCTTTGAGTTCTTCTGCGCCGTTACTATCAATAACAAACACAGGAACGTCTGGTGTTTGGTAAACGTCTAGTTCGTGAACTTGCCCATACACATCATAAGCTTCGATGTATTGCCAGTTTGAATCATCGCCTGATGGTTCGAAAGCAAACAGCGGGCTCTCACCGTTTTTCCAAGCTTCAATCATCGCTTCATCAGCCATGCGAATTTCTAACACAGAGTCACTGAAGTCGTTGATCCCTTTCATCGTGCGATAACCAAGATCGGCTTTCTGCATTTTGCTTGAAAACGCGGAGTAGGGCTTGTCTGAGCTAAGCTTGTCTATCGGTGTAGACAGCTGTTTTTCTGTTATCTGGTCTTTTAAAGAAAGCTCAAGATCAGAGTAGCGGGTACTGATTTGCAACGCCAAAGATTGCTTTTGTGCTGAGGAGTTCTCTGAAAGAGAGAGTGCGTTTGTCGTGTCGATATTGTTTGCATAGGACTGGAAGCCAACCACTGTTGTTGCAAGCATCATACTGATTGAGAAAGATGGTCTCATAAATAATCCTTATTTTAATTTTTATCATTAATAGAGCATTTGCCCTATAAGGATTAACCTATCAGTAAGGTGAATGTGTTTAAAAGTTAGACAGCTGATTTTTATTTCGTTGTGCAGCACAGGATCTCAATTTAAGTAATTTATAAAATATTAAGTGTGTGACGACTTGATATATCCAAATTTATAAACCAATCAGTAGTTAATTAACAAAATTATTAACTGTATAGGCTGTGTATATAGGTCTGTACGTTCAAAAGAGTGCGCTTAGGTATGAGGGTATCTGTTGGCTTATATAGGGCAGATAAGAGAAAGGGCTAGTGCTTGGCTAACCCTTTTATGTTTATAAGCGAACGGCAATGCTTATAAAGACTGACTGTTGTTGGTGTATCTATTATCTCATTACAGAGCGGCGTTATATAAGCGCTTTAGCCCTGAGATTGCTCTGCGGATGCCATGTACATCTGCATCTCTTCCAGGCTTGTTTTTGCGATAACTTGGTTATCAATAGAGTAGTGAACTTCATCGCCAAAGCGTTCGCCCGTTAATGTCGCGTGAGAACCGTCGTTGTAAGTTAACTCAATTGCGATTTGGTCTTCGTTGATCACTCTCATTTCACTGTGGTCAATCACATGCTTTGCCAGCGGGTCGATAGGCGCTTCTGTTAGGCTGTCATCCAGTTGGTCATTAACATCAATGTAGGTATCCACTTTGGTGTCAAAGATGTGTGGTTTTTTGTTGATTGGGTTCTTACCCGTCCAAAATTCCAGTGAGTTAAATACGATGTAATCGGCGGCAACGGTAATACCGTAAGCAGGGGCAAGTAACATGTTTAGGCCACCACGAGCGTAACGGTTATCAACGGCTTTCACGTTAAATTCCATTAGTTTTCCGGTTACGGCATTGCTGCCCACACAACCAAATAAGGTCACAAGGCTCATTGAGATTATTATCGGTTTTGCAAATCGGTTAATCATTATCTATTTCTACACGTGTCTGTTTAGGAACGGATAATTATGTCAAAGTCATCTGCGTTCTAATATAACGCCACGCCTATACTTGATATCAGGAAATCCTATATCTCTATATAAACCAATACCTTGCTTATTCGCTTTGTTTGTTTCCTTTGCTATTTGGTTCGATCCTACCGTACTAGTTCGTGTTATTTGTACTCGGTGTTTTTACAATGAACTGTCATGACCATAACTGAATGATGGAAATTGAACACGATAATAGAGGGTAAGTTAAACGATATTAACTCTCCGTTTATTCATATAAATGACCGCCTAAAGGGCTCGAATGAAACGATTTAATCTGAACCTCATCTATTACTTTATTGCGATATATGAAGAAGGAAACTTAACGTACGCAGCAGAGCGGCTTAACATCTCACAACCCAGCCTCAGTGCTCACTTGAAGCAGCTTCGAGACGAGTATCGTGATCTGCTATTCGTTAGAAAATCGTACACGCTTGAACCGACACCTGTTGCTAACGATTTATACCCAATCTTTAAGCAAGCGCACAAACTTGTCTCTCACTCATTGCCTGAAACACACGACTTTGAACCGAAAGAGTGCAGTTACACGTTTCGAATTGCCGCGATGAGTATTTCAAGCAGTGTGACGCTGCCGCAAGTTCTGGATAGGATTCAGAAAGAAGCACCAGACTGCGTGATTGAAATCGTTAACATCAAAGAAGACATGGCGACCGACATTCGAGAGAAAAAGATCGACCTTGTTGTCGACTTAACCAGCGCACATCCAACCTTATTAAGCCAAGAGGTATGGAGCGATGAGTTGTGTATCGTGTGTAGCCAAAACCACTCGAACATCGACCAGCAAGTCAGCTTAGAGCGATACCTTGCAGAAAAGCATGTAACACTCACACATGATAACTACCGAGTGAATCAACTTTCCGAGTTTCACAGCCCAATCTTTTCTGAGCGAAAAGTAGCAAGAAAGCTGAATTCGATCGCTGACTTCTCAGAGACCATCTACAACAGTGATTGGATCGCAACCTTCCCTAAAAGTGTGGCGAAAGCGTATTTCGATGAAGAAAAAATAAAGATGTTTGAACTGCCATTCGAATACAACAAGCCATCATTGAGTGTGTATTGGCACAGCAACCGTAACGACGATATCGTGAACCGATGGCTAAGAGAACTGTTTACCAGTGAGATCTTAAAACTGTCTGCGTGAACAATGTGGCTTCTTAATCAGTCGTCTAAGTCTCTAGAGCAGTCCAGCCTGTTAATAAGCCAGCCTGTTAATAAGCAATCAAGCCTACTCATGTGAGTAGGCTTTGTTATTGGTTGCGACCTTCACGGTACGTTCTAACTCAATCTAAACGCAATGTGAGGCCAGAGTAGTTAGAGTACCCACGTAGCAACACATGATAAGTCACGCCCGGTTGCGCGCTCACACTGCACTGCTCATTGTTGCCAGCACGATAAGGGCGACAATCGTAACTCGATGTCGTTGGCTTGCTGCTTGATTTCACGTAAAGGTCGGCATCACCTGAACCACCAGACATTGAAACCGTCGCGTTTGATGCAGAATCTACAGTGAAGGTGTAGAAGCTCTCTGAGGATTGATTCCCGCTTAGGTTCGCAATCGGTGTGCCTTTCGTTAATACATTGCCAGTTGGAGGCGTGACACCACAGCTTGCATTCACGCCTACGGTGTTAAAAGCATCTTCAACATCGGCAACCACATAGCCCATGTCTGCTGCAGCTTTTGCTACGCCACAGGCACCGGCATCAAAGGTACTGTTTGCCGTCCAATACAGTTGGTTTGCGACTGTGAATATTTCGAAGCCCTTACGCACATCCCAACCCGATTTGTTCGCTAAAAGGTAAAAGGCGCGGTTATAAACACCGCTAGATAAGTGAACGTTCAAACCGTCGTAGTATTGAGAGGC
Organism: Vibrio crassostreae; assembly: GCF_024347415.1. Lineage (NCBI taxonomy): Bacteria > Pseudomonadati > Pseudomonadota > Gammaproteobacteria > Vibrionales > Vibrionaceae > Vibrio > Vibrio crassostreae. The sequence continues at coordinate 1,995,505 of NZ_AP025476.1, read as the reverse complement.
ATGATCAATCGAGCGGCCATCTTTTGATGGTTGGTCAAAGTAACGCAAGCCACCTTCCGATTTGAATATATCGCTACCCACAATCCAATCCACATTGCCACGCAAGTAGTATTCAGCCGCTTCGCCCGCAATATCGGAGAAGGCTTCATTCATACCGCCCGACATGTTTCTGTAAACAAGCCCCGAGTTCTGCTCTGTGAACCCGTGGCTGACTTCGTGAGCACTCACGTTAATATCGACCAACGGATAAAAGGTGCTGCCACCATCGCCAAACGTCATTGATGAACCATTCCAAAACGCATTCTCGTAATTCGAGCTGTAGTGAACTCGCATCGTCAGCTGGAAAGTTAAAGGCGAGGTGTTCATCCACTCTTTGTACATATCAAACACGACATTACCGAAGTAGTGCGCATCGTTAAGAGGCGAGTAAGCACCGTTAATGTACTTATGATCGGTGTAGTTGGTTCCGTCGGCACAGTTGTAGCTGTAGGCTGCGCTGCCGGACGTTCCGTTCCTCAAATCGACTGTCTTAACTGATTCATTTTCTAACTTACAAGTCGTGCCTGTTTTGTCGATGGGAAAGCTAGGGAAGTCACTGCCATATTCATATCGAGTGGTTTTAAGGTTACCACCGGGGCCAGTACCAGACGATTTAGCATGGTTTAAACCATTCCATTTTTGGAGCACATCGCCAGTCATGGCATCAATAAAGTAAAAAGGGCGTTCTGGATAAGAGGAAGCGATAAAGAAATCGACCAGATACACCATTTGTGCGGTTTGGTTCTCGTCCAGTCTCACCATGAGCCTTGCATTTTTGTTTTCAATCGACTTTTTGCCGACAGTAAACGTGCGGTGAGAGGAAATAGCAGCTTCAATCGCTTGTTCCTGATTCAGTTTTGGCGCGATGCTGGATAGATCACCGCTGATCCCTTGTGCCATGGAACCGAATACTTGAGTGGGTTGGTTCTTGGAAAGGGTGGCCACAACCGAAGTATCAAAGACGGGTAAACCTAGGTGAGTTTGTTGATAGCGTACTTTTGTTTTTCCATTGGGCAGTACCACCCGTTTTACTTCAGAAAAACCTAATTCTAGTGGGGCAACACTCTTCGACTGCGCGATGAGGCTCTGTTGGAGTAATGCATCATCATCGACCCTGACCATTTCTGCAGCGTGTGCATTAAAGCCAAAAGATGTACCTAGAATAGCTGCTATTTTCCAGCTTAGTTGACGTTGTTGGTTCATTATTCGTTCCTGATTTTAATATAAACTCCTTCTTCCCAACGGCTTTATAGGAAGTCTATATGCAACACGCTAATGCCATGTGTTGCGAATCAAGATTGGAAGAGCATTTGGATTTATGACAAGTTTATCAGGGAGATTGAATTTTATGGTATGTAATTCAAAGTTTACAAAATATCTTATTGATCAAATTGTTTTTATAAAATTAAATTTTATTATTTATCGTAAACATATGAAGGGTCGGGAGTTATTAAAATCCGCTTTGTTTGAATCTAGAGAATACATTTCTTTAAGTTAACTTCGATATTTCTCCATTTTTATCTTAATTATAAATGAGTAAATAAGTAGTTTTTTGGAAGTGGAAATATTGTCTTTATTATCAATAGTAAATTTGTTTTAACAATACGATCCATAGAATTTATCAAGTTTTCTTCATTTGGTTATGTTAGGAAGAGAATTTCTACATTTTCTTGTTCAATTACAAACTAATAAACATAAGTCATTGTTATGAAATGAGTTGGTCGTTTAAGATAGAGCCTAAAGGAAACTAGACGGAAAAATTATGTATTTAAATACAGAATTTTTCTGTCTAATCGCTGTTAATTGGCTCAATAAAATTTAGCCTACAGGAGGTAGAAATTGGGTAGATATGCTCAGGTAGATTTAGCTTACTCATTTCTTGCTGCAAAAGAGAATGCAGGCGAGTCTTTTACTATCGATGAGTTAGCCACTGCTACAGGTTGGAAAAAACAAACGTGTGGAACATATCCATCTAAGCGATGGCATCAATATGTTCAAAAAGATGGCTCTCATTATCTGACATCAGGAATTAAATCCCTTAGTAAGGAAGAGTTTAGAGCAGTTCATAGCCAAAAGTTGCAGCAAGTTAATGATCATTCCGTGAAAGGCATGCTTTTGCATAAGGCAAGGGAGTTTGCGCTACTTGCTGTTTCAACCTACAACAATCCATACACAGAATTTAAAACCTATGGCTATATCGTCAATATTGTCATTGCATATACGGCATTGCTTCACGCGATCTTTGAAAAAAAGGGGACAAACTATTTTCACCTGAAGGATGGCAAGCCTATTATCATCGACGGTGAAGAAAAAGCATGGGAGTTAATGGAGTGCTGTAATGAATATTGGAAAGGGGTTGAACGTCCTGAAAAATATAACCTTCAATTCCTCATTGGATTACGCAACAAAATCGAACATAGAAGCCTTCCTGCAATTGATTTAGCTGTGGCTGGTGAGTGTCAGTCTGCATTAATGAATTTTGAAAATTTGCTTGTTGAGGAATTTGGCGATTCGCATGCGTTGTGCGCTAATCTTGCAATAGCTATGCAACTTAGCCGAGTGTCTGAGCAGTCTCAAGTAGATACACTTAAGCAATTACAGCGTGATAACTATAAAATAGTGCGTCACTACATGGAAAGTTATAGAGCTGATTTGAGTGACGATATAGTTGAGAGCCAACAATATCGAATAAGAGCTATGCTAGTACCTAAACTGGGTAATCATGCTAAGTCAGCTGATTTAGCAGTTGAATTTATAAATGTAAACAACCTCTCTGAAGAAGAGCTAAAAAACTATGAGCAAGGGGTTGCGTTTATCAAAGGGATTGAAAACCCGTTTAAATTGAAGCCATCAAAGGTCATGCAATCTGTTAAAGAAAAAATCCCAGAATTCAACATGCTACTGCATACGAAATGTTGGAAGTACTACGAGGCTAGGCCTCGTGATATTAAATCAGATTTTAAGGGTGAATACGCATCTTACGTGGAAGGGTTTGATGGCTACTTATATACGAATAAGTGGGTTAAGTTCTTAATCGAAGAACTGCATAAGCCAGAGGTGTTAGCAAAGGTGCGAAGCGCCAATTAACAAATTGCCTAATAGTGACGTCTAACCTTTGGCATTTTTGGTTCGGTTGAGTTTAGTGATTACGGTGGCTTTGCTCAGGTTTCGTGGATTTAGCCGCACCTTAGCAAAGCGTTATGCAGCTACGATAGATTAGAGGAATAGAAAATATGTCAGGGTTGGTTTTAGAGCTTCAAAAAGATGCACTCGATCCTACGGTTAATGTATCCGTTTTACTAAGAAAAGCTTTAGTCGTTTCTAGGAAACTGTCTATCGCAGACATCGAGGTGTGGTTAAATAATGAGCTTAACGGCTATAGCGTAAGCTCAGATCAAATCCCTGATTACCGAGAAATAAAAGGGGAGGTTAAGGTATTCAATCCATATCATGGTTTTCAACCACTTCATATTCAGAGTCAGCCAATAGCTGATGAGTTATCAAAGAGAAAAATTGGTCAATCAGTTGGAGAGTTAGATTCGATCTTAGAAGGTGGATCAAATGACCTCAGAGTGCCTTTCGATCAATCTACAAAAAATCAAATAATGGAATGGATGGATTATCCATTAGAACCTACTCTCGTTGCTCAGAAAACGAGTGTAATCTCAATATTGGAGTCTGTTCGCAATGAAGTCCTTAACTGGGCATTGGAGCTTGAGTCTAAAGGAGTAATCGGTGACGGTATGAGTTTTTCTAAAGAAGAGAAGCAGGCGGCTTCTAATGTTACTTACCAAGTTACAAATAATATTCAGAATATGACGAATTCTCAGCTTCAGCAGGATTCTGCCGGAGCTTCCCAGACCTTGACGGTGAATGAATCAGGTGTCGATAACTTAAAAGAGTTTATTGAGCAGTTTAATAAGTACAGTACTCAACTAGAAATCGATGCACCATTAAAAGAAGAGCTTCAAGCTGAAGTATCAACTGTTGAAGTGCAATTAAACTCCCCGAAGCCAAAACCTGCAATTATTAATGAGTCTGTAAAAACTATACGTAATATTCTTGAAGGAATATCTGGTAGCCTCATTGCGTCGGGGTTGTTAACAGTATTGGGTTAAGCTGCATAACAAACGACTATGGCGTCAATGATTAGTTTTTGGTTGTATTTTCATCCCACATGGCGCCATCTCTCAGCAGAGAATTAAGGGTCACAACCATCTTTCGAACACACGCGATTATTGCGACTTTTTAGGTTTCCCAGTTACTAAAGTCGAGCATAAGTCGCTCTGCAATATTGTATTTTTGATCATGCTGATTGAGTTGGCATTATGTGGCAGGTATGGAATTCGAATATAAGAAAGTAGAACCAAATCATAGAGATTTTCAGTCATTAATCACAGAGCTGAATTTGTCACTTCGCAAGATTACTAATGACACAGGCGAAAGCTCTTTTGTATCTGACGCTTTTGACCCATCAAAAGATGGATGTATCGTGGTGTATCTAAATGATAGTGCTGTGGCATGTGGGGTATTTAGATATCATGAAAGTGAAGTTTGTGAACTTAAGCGGATGTACTCTAACAAAGCCGGTGCGGGCTCTTATTTATTGAAAAAACTCGAATGTTTTGCGATTGAAAAAGGGTATCGAAAAGCTATTTTATCGACACGTAAAGTTAACTCAAAAGCGGTGACCTTTTATTGTCGTCACTCTTACTCAGAATCCGGTGCGTATGGTAAATATGTCGGTGTAGACCGTTCGATTTGCTTCTCAAAGATGCTAGTCACATAACCACCACCTTTATCCAGCATCAGTTTCAAGGAGGAAACATGACAAGCGACCAACTATTGGGAAAGGCACTTTATAGCAGTGCCAGCATCCATCAACCTCATTCTTTAAAAGCTTATTTGGCTGCGAATTATTTGAATGGGTATTTCGCTAAATCAGACAATGTCTGGCTTAAAACGAGTGAGCTGATAAACCAAACTGAGATTGAAGTTTTAGGCGAGTACTCAGCAACGGTACAAGCGCCAAAGTTCTCAGAATTTCGTATTCACAGGATATTGGATAACGGGGTATACCCAGCGGCGTATGCTGCTTTAATGCAATGGTATGAGAATAAGGGCTTTCAAGATATCTTCTCGTATTACGTTTCGCGGGCTTCTAAAACAAGCGAATACCTTTCCCACAATGTGACTATCTTATTGGCGCTGAATCGTGTTTACCATGAGTTAGATCCGTCTCAAGTTCCTGCATTCCTTAACCGCTTTACTGAATTTGTCACATCGACCCGTTCTGATGACGACCAAAGCACTGACACGAGTGAAGTCCTAGAACTCAATAGCGTATTAAAAGCGTGCTTAAAACAGTTTGGTTTCTTTGGACACAACCTAATTACGCTTACGTGGATATTGCGTTGTAAGGAAGAGCTGTCGAAAGAGCAATATGACTCGATGCTTTCTAATCTTTATCGACAGGCCAATAGTCCATTGGAAGATCCTGATGATGAAATTGATCAAGCTATCTTGGCGCAGTGTCAAAGCTCAGATAATTCAGATGAGCTCTATGACAATGTCCACCGGTTGGTTTTTGGGTATACATCGAATCTACACCAGATAACGCTAGCGGATGCATTGTGCTTTCTTCACGAGCAATTCCCTGCACATACTGCTGAGCTAAAATGTGTCGCAGAGTATCAGTGTCGTTTGTTAGAACAGTAAATTTAATTGCAACAATAAATGACATACAAACGTAGAGGTAGCGCACAGAATCGACAAAGGGGATATCGTGATCACGTAATCATTGATCTAGCCGAGAGTGAGATAGTGACAAGAGTTCGATAATTCGTTGTCGGATCCAAATTAGAACTGTAAATCTAATTTCTAAGTAGTTGTTATCTCAGGAAGAGTTTTTGTGCTATGCGCCCCTATATTAAATACATTATCCCTATTTTAATTCCTTTCATTATCCTCGTAATGCCGCTATCAGCGTTTCCATTTGAAGGGCTCACGATTATTCAACAACGCGTTATCGCGATCTTTTTATTAGCGGCATTGTGCTGGGTGTTCGAGCCCATCCCAATTTACGCGACGTCTGTTGTTATTATCGTTCTGCAATTATTGATGTTGTCGGATAAAGGGCTGATCTTTTTAAGGTTTGAGCATGGGGAGGAACATTTTGGTGAGCTGTTAAAATACAGCGATATTATGGCGACATTCGCTAGCCCAATCATCATGCTGTTTTTAGGTGGTTTCTTCTTAGCGATGGCGGCCACTAAATATCGATTAGACGTAAACTTAGCTCGTGTGTTGTTGAAGCCATTTGGACAAGATCCAAAGTTTGTGATGCTCGGCTTAATGTTGATCACTGGTATCTTTTCGATGTTTATGTCTAACACGGCAACAACGGCAATGATGCTCTCTATTTTAACGCCGGTACTGGCTGTGTTTGGTCCGAAAGACCCCGGTCGTGTAGCGTTTGCGCTTTGTATTCCTGTTGCCGCTAACATCGGTGGCATTGGCACCCCGATCGGTACCCCTCCGAACGCTATCGCACTTAAATATTTAGTTGGCGATAACCTAATTACGTTCGGCGAATGGATGGCATTTGGTGTGCCGTTTGTCGTGATTATGATGGCGTTAGCGTGGTTTTTAATCGGCTTTATGTACAAAGCTGACCAAAAGAAAATCGAACTAAGCATTAAAGGTAAATTCCTTAAAACACCCAAAGCCATTGCGGTATACGTCACTTTTGCGCTGACCATCATTCTTTGGTTAATGGGTTCAAGCCATGGCATGAACTCTTATACCGTCGCTCTGATTCCTGTTGCTGTGTTCTCCCTTACTGGGATCATCAATAAAGAAGACCTGAAGAAAATTTCTTGGGACGTATTGTGGCTTGTATCAGGTGGTATTGCGCTTGGTTTAGCGCTCGATAAAACTGGCTTAGCAAAGCTGGTGGTACACAGTATTCCGTTTGATGCTTACTCACCCTATGTGGTGTTGTTCGGAGCGGCGTTCTTGTGTTTGGTAATGGCAAACTTTATGTCTCATACCGCAACGGCTAACTTGTTAATGCCAATTATGGCTGCATTAGGTTCGTCTATGGCTTCACTCACGCCACTAGGTGGTGAGTTAACGTTAATTCTGGTTGTGACTTTTGCCGCTTCATTAGGTATGTCGCTGCCAATCAGTACGCCACCGAATGCGTTGGCTCATGCCACGGGTCATGTGCAAAGTAATCAAATGGCCAGAATCGGTATTATCTTGGGTGTGGTTGGTGTGCTACTGAGTTTTGTTATGGTGTGGGTGCTACATTCAATTGGTCACATAGGATAACGATACGTGTATCAACAAAAGCTAGAAGCACTTATCGATCGCTATTTTAATCAGACAGAACGTAGGGTGACGTGCCGTGCCGGTAACACCATTATTGAACAATCAGCGTTAAACACTCGTTTGTATTATGTGTTTAGTGGAGAACTGGAAGGCTTTTATACCGATGCGAATACACCGCAAGTGCGAGTATTTAGCGCGGGTAGTGGGGCTTTTATAGGCGTTCACAGCTTCTTTTCAGGTAATTGGACTGCATCTTCAACGGTTGTTGCCAAAACCGATGTTGAGTTAGCGTGGATTGATAAAGACACGCCTGCAGAAGATGAACGTCAGTTTGGTCCTCTTACTGCACAGTTCACACCTGTGATCGTCAATGAGTTGTCGCGTCGTCAACGCCGTGCAACACAAGAAGCGATAGCGAAACAAAAAGCGCTAGAGAAGTTACATACTGCTGAGCAAATGACGACCTTGGGTCAATTGGCTGCAGGGATTGCCCATGAGCTTAACAACGCTATTGGCGTAGTAAATAGTAAATCTGGCCGACTTGAAACGGTCATCATGGATCTACTTGAAGAAGTGCATCCAGAAGCCAGTCAATTTTTTGATTTTGGGTTAATGCATGGTCAGAAAACGTCGTCGTCAGAAGCACGAACACGTGGGCGACAATTTGAAAGAAAATATGGTTTGGACAAAAACATTGCTCGCTCTCTTGCGAAGGCGATTCCAATTGACGCTTTATCTGCAACAGACGTTATTTCAAAACATTGGCTGAAAAACCCAGAAGAAGCGATTCGCTTTTGGCAGATGGGCTGTGATTTACATGATTTACGCTTGGCATCTAGACACACTGTCGGCATTGTAAAATCGGTTAAACAACTTGGCAGAGTTGATATTGACACCGAAGAAGCGGTTGATATTAACGACTCCATTAACCATGCCTTATCGTTGTTACAAAGTGAGTTACGTAGAGTATCTGTGCGATTGAGCCCTGCAGATTTGCCGACTTTTAAAGGCTCGAAAACAGAGCTCGTTCAGATTTGGGTCAACATTGTAAAGAATGCTTGTGATGCAATGTCGAATTCAGACGATGCTGCAATAGAAATTCAAACCAGATTAAGTAAGAAAAGAATATTAGTTACGATCACGAATAACGGCCCTGAGATAGACGAGGTGACTCGTAGAAAGGTATTTCAGCCCAACTTCACTACTAAAAAAGGTGGTTTATCGTTTGGATTGGGCTTGGGTTTATCAATAGTTAAGCGGATTGTGGCGGGTTATGGCGGAAGTATCGTTGTGAAAAGTGATGCTTCTAAAACTGTATTTAGAATCAAGTTACCAGTAGAGGGTGAACATGGAGAAGCTTAATTTAATCTGTGTCGATGACCAGAGAGAAGTACTGAGCGCAGTGGTACAAGATTTAGAGCCGCTGGCGAGTTGGCTGAATATTGAAGATTGTGAATCAGCGCAAGAAGTGCTTGATCTCATTGATGAACTTGACGCAGAAGGCGAACACATTACCGTCATCGTGTCTGATCATGTGATGCCAGGGAAAACGGGTGTGGAGTTACTCACGGAAGTGTTCCATGACAGCCGCTTTCCGAATACAAAGAAAATTCTTCTTACGGGGCAGGCCACTCATACTGATACCATCAATGCGATTAATGCAGCAGGCATCGACCGTTACTTTGAAAAGCCTTGGCAAGCAAACACATTAGTTGAGTGCATTCGTACTCTTGTCACTGAGTACATATTTGATCAAGGGCTTGATTACACGGACTATCAGAATGAGCTTGACCAGCAGGTTGTGTTGAGACGCTTACGCTAGTCTCTTATGTTAGCGACTTACGCTAGTCATTTATGTCAGTCGCTTGAAATTGTATGCACCGAAAGACGCTTTCTGAAGGGTTTTTTCTTTGAAAGATGTAACCTTTCGGTGCATATATTACCTATCTCTTTTAGTCGTTCAGGTTTTAGTACTCAGTTATTAACACACGGGTTGCTGGCTTAAGTCTAAAACTCATACGCCAACGGATGCCTTGTGTTTTCTTCACGAACGATTCCCTGAACATGCAGCAGAGCTAAAATGTGTCGCAGAATATCAGTGTCGTTTTGTTAGAAAAGTAAGTCGAAAGTATGCAAAAGTGATTCCTAATGCGTGGTATGTGGAGTTCGAAGTCAGATCTGTACTTACAACGTAAAGGACTAGGCTTTTCACGGCTTACTGCGTAATAATGCATTCGCCCACAAGTGGGGGTTTATAGTCAGTAGGATTTAAAAATGAGTGAGATTGCTCGCTTTATATCTGGTGAAGTGCCAGACAAATTTGGTCGTAATATTGAACAGTTGTTAGCTTATAATCACTTTTGGTTGGAGCATGACCATAAGTATATTCAAGTCTTTTTCCCAATAGATGAAGGGACTAAGTTTAATCAACATGCCCCGTTGGTTACTCAAGAAGATAGGGCGCTTTTTGCTAACTCAGAAGATCTTCGCACAGCTCATCTACAAGTGCTTGACCTGATGCTTGAGTTTTGGGGAATGCAGCGAGACGGAAGTGAGATATCTTCATTGTTGCCACTTAGCCCTGCGAACCATGTATGGTTGAAGAATCACGACCATAACCAGCTTCGACTAACACGAGCCATTCGCAGTTTATACTTGCTAGGCAATGAAGAGGTTGCAACTCGGTTATGCGACTTTCTAGTATCAGCGGCGAGCGAGACAGGCTCGGTGTCGGAGAAAACCGTTCAGTATTGGGCAATGCCTTGGAAGGTTAGTTTTTCTGTGCAGAGTTTTCGGCACTGCACATCATTGATTCTCAATGCGCGGCATTTTTGTACGGTGCCGCTTTCTCTATATTCAACATTTGAATGCAATTTGTGGAATATATCAAAATTAATTAAATTGATAGTAAGTTATTATTTTTCATTATGTTAGGGTTCTTTTCTTAAGGTCAGCGGATTAGGAAGAGGCTAATGAAAAAGGGATTTGTGATAGCGATATCAATCGGCTTTGTTGTCTTCTTCCTTGTTGGTCGTGAGCTTCAGTGGTTCGGGTCCAGTAATTCCGAGTCGTTTCCTAAACTTCCTGATAGTCCGCAATTTGTGCCATCTACTGATTTCGACGGTGAGTGGCTAGGCCGTCGTATTAATACCACTGGCAATAATATGTGTGAACGTACAACCATCACTGGAATCATTCATGAAGGTAAAGTCACGCTAAGGCTTACCTACAACGGAACACCATTAGAAGGTTGGGTTACAGAAAGCGGCGACTTACGGTTATATGCCAAACATCGCCAGTGGGATTATCGCTTTTCAGCAACTGGCAACAGCAAGCGATTTGATGGTCGTTGGCATTTAACCAACGGCCCGTGCCAAGGGACTTGGTTTATAGAAAAGCTGGGTGACAATCTTGGTGTTGACCAATAAAGGACAATTTTCATGATATCCAACATTTGGCACTTTCGATACGCATTTGCAGAAGGTAATTACGTTAGGGAACTCTGCCTTTTTCCGTTCTCAATTAAAGTTGGTCTGCGCTGATGAATAATGAAGTAATGAAAAAGCTAGGTTGGTTCATGGTACGGTCAGTCATTGCGTACTTATCTATCGGAGTTTTACTGGGCGTTGTCATACTTAACAATACCTACGCTCCGCGCTTTTTCTCAATGGACTGGGACATTATGGTGTGGTTTGCCGTCTTGGTGACCATATTAAGTTATGTCCTATTTCGGATAAAGAGGACGACTAATATCGGCAAACTTATGTTTGCAAGTATTTTGGGAACCGTTGTTTTGTTTATGTATGCTGAAGAAAGTTATTGGATTGCCAATATTAACGTGCGCTCTTGGAGTCTGTTTCTTAGTGTATTGTATGTGTCTATGCTTTTATATTTCTTATTTCCTCACCGATGGTTAAAGCCGTTTCTGTTTTTATCACCTGTTGCTGCTAGCTCATGGGTTTTATTCTGGATAGGTTATACGCCGATTAACGTCACCTTGAGCATCATGGAAGTGCAAGGGACAATTCCAGACGAAAAATATCACAAGGCAATCTCTATGCTCCCCGATATTTATAGTACTTGTCTGATATCGGCTTTACTTTGGACTTCACAGGTACTAGGCGTTTACGCCTTGGCGTATTGGGGAAACAACCCACGAGTGAGTTACCAAAATACGGTGCGATCGTTAAAATCAATGGTTAGCTCTTCAAGTTAGCCACTCTTAATTTTGCTTTGTGGGTTTCAGCCTACTTTGGTTTATCTCTTGTTTATGGGAAGGGCAAAGACATTCTGACTAAAATGAGTAAAGTTAAGAGTCCATCGAGTAATTTGCCCCCATATTAAGCTGTCATAATGTAATCTGCATATTGTTGGTGATACTAGTCAAGAGTTGAAAGCGGTTTGAAGAAGGAATAGCTATGAATGGAAAAATTGTTCGCTGGGTTGATGAGAAAGGCTTCGGGTTCATTAACTCCGATGAATTAGAGGGCGATGTTTTTGTTCATATATCGAAGTTTACGGACGGTTATCGTCGTCCTCAAATTGGGGATGAAGTTGAATTTCAATTATCGAATAGTGGCTCTAAACTCAGCGCTTCGAGTGCTCAACTAGTTGGTATAGAAACATCCCAATCTAACCCTCTTTCAATTATTTTGTCTGCACTTTTCGTCGGGCTTATTGGCGCAGGTTTGTATCTTTTGGTATTGGAGCCTAAGTTAAATCCTGCATATGAGAATATGGGATTTAGTTGCCAAGGTAAAACGCATTGTAGTGAGATGCTATCTTGCGATGAAGCAAAGTTTTATTTGGCAAACTGTCCCAATGTGAAAATAGATGGTGATCGTGATGGTATTCCTTGCGAGAGTCAGTTCTGCAGTCACTATTGATGCCTGTTTATTAGTCATTCAAAAATAGACAACTAAAAGGACATTACATGGAAATCAGAGTAGGGACATTACCTGATATTGCAGGCATCACCGATATCTTCAACTTTTATATTGAACATACCAATGCGCGCTTTGAAGAAGAGAAGTTGTCGTTGGAAAATCGCCAGCAGTGGTTTTCTCAATTTTCTAGTCAAAGTAAATATCAACTTTATGTCGCGACAGAAGGTGATGCGTTATTAGGCTTCGCGTGTTCTCAGCAATACCGGGTTATGTCGGCATTTGAAGATACCGCAGAGGTCACTATTTATCTTGCGACAGAAGCTCAAGGTAAAGGCTTAGGCTCTAAGCTTTATTCTCAGCTATTTGCATCGATTAGTGATTATGGTGTTCACCGCGTACTCTCAGGTGTTGCTTTACCTAATGAGGCTTCAATAGCACTTCATAAACGTTTTGGATTTCGAGAAGTCGGAGTGTTCAATGAATATGCGAAGAAAAACGGTCAATACATCAGTTCAATGTGGTTAGAGAAGGCGTTACACAAGGAACCAGATTGATTAGGATGGTTCAAACACGATGCAATACTCTTGGTACTTAAATTACGTATTGCTTAATGTTTGATTTAGAAACAAAGGACACAATATGGAAGTAAGGTTGGTCAAAGGTTCAGATCCTATGTTCGCTGAATCGATCACTAAAACGAATATGGCGAGTTACTATCAAGCTCGTGGAATCGCTTGGGGTCATAGTCAGTTTTTACGTAGCTGGGATGAACTGGATAACTATGAAATTTATGTAGAGGGTAGCCGTATTGGTGTTATCCGCTTCAGTTACACCAGTGATACAACGTTTCTTCGGGACTTGCAGATATTAGCTGACTATCAAGGTAGAGGCTTTGGCTCTAAGTGTCTCGATTTAGCTATTGAACATGCGAACAATCAATCATCGGCTTATTTAGTGCTGCGCGTGTTCAGTGAGAATCCCGCGATTAAGCTTTATCAAGCAAAAGGTTTTACTCAGTTGTCTGAAGTGAAAGGACTCGTTGAAATGGAACTGATTTTAGGAAGAACTATGGACACCATTATCAAACAAGCGATCGAATTGCGAAAAGAAGCCAAGTATCAAGAATCACGAGAGTTGCTGGCGATACTACTCGATGATGAAAAGTATGCTGCGAAAGCGCACTTGCACATAGCTTGGTCTTACGACAATCAAGGAAAAGAGCAACAGGCGATTGAGCACTATGTATTGTCTCTGTCTGGCGTGCTTTCTTCAGTAGAGCGTTTTGATGCGTTGTTCGGCTTGGCGAGCACTTATCGAAGCCTAGGCCTTTATGCAGAGGCTTTAAGCTATTTCGAACAGACTATGGCTGAGTATCCTGATTCCCTTGAAGTTCAGCCTTTCTACGCGATGTGCTTGTATAATTTGGGTCGCCATAAAGAGGCAACGTCTCTGTTGCTCGAGTTGTTGGTTTCTACGACTAATAGCGAAGCGATCAAAGAGTACCAAAGAGCGATCTCTTTATACGCTCAAGATTTAGATAAAACTTGGTAAGCTGCCAACTATAAAGCTCATCTGCTTGCTTAAAAACGATGAGCTTAGCTTAGCTTTACTTTCTTAGGACGAAACTTTCTGCCGTCCATAATATTCAAAGACATCAGTGTTAGGTTGGTTGCGCCTGCTATCAGTTCTAAAATCTGAACGCCATAAAACACAGAGTCGAACTCTCCTAAACTTGCCCACTGATTCAAAAAGTACGCGGCTGGAATCAAAATAACGATCCCGTTGAACGCGATAATTGGCATGCGTTTACTTTTACGCTCAACTATTTTCCCTTTACGTTGTTTTGCCATAGCTGCACCGGTCGCACCAGTAATAGCAATGGCTGGGACAAGAATAAACAAGCCTGGAAAAACGATCATCGACTTAACTAGCTTCACTGATTCCAAAGTGCCAAACAGCTCCACAAGCAATGTGCTAGTAAAAAATGTAGCGACACACAGTGTTGCTGTTAATGCCGCTGTTCTGTGGATTATTGGTTTCATATCATTCTCTCCATTAATTTGGTAACATGTTGTCAATTTGGTTTAAGTCTAATTTAATGACAGCATGTTGTCAAAGTGGGTGTTATGGATACGAATGGAGAAGTTTTCACAAAGATCGCACTAGAGATCTTTAAGGTCAGTGGTTTATTGAATGCTGAGGGTGACAAATTAACTGAAGAGTTAGGGCTAAGCAGTGCCAGATGGAAGGTGATGGGGGCGATCGAAAAGTCTGATGATTTGGTCACCGTTTCTCAAATTGCTCGTATTATGGGGCAAAGCAGACAAGCGACACAGCGTGTTACCGACATCATGGTGAAAGATGGCCTGCTAACTTGGCTTGATAACCCGAATCACAAAAAAGCAAAGTTGGTTAACATGACTGAAAAGGGCAAGGAAGCGTATTCGCTATTAGATAAAAAACAGGAATTATGGGCAGAAAGTGGCGCTGAAGGCATTGAAAGAGACGAGCTGGATAAGGCACTAATTACTCTGAAGAAGATGGCTACCTTCTTAGATAGATAAGAGGTTAGTTCGATAAGAGGTGAGATAGATAAGAGATTAGATAAATAGAGAGTGGCAGTTGAGAAGAATACAGAAGCCTAAGCATCAATGTGATACTTAGGCTCCAGGTATATTTGTGTCGCTCGTGAAGCGTTACGCTGAAAGCTCTTTACGAACGATCTCTGCGCCAGCGCTGAGTGCATTCAACTTAGCTGAGGCGATCTCGCGAGGCAGGGGAGCCATGCCGCAGTTAGTGCAAGGGTAGAGCTTGTCTGCATCAACGTACTTAAGTGTTTCTCTAAGAGTGCTGGCCACTTCTTCCGGTGTTTCAATGGAATCGGTAGCCACATCGATCGCACCGACCATTACTTTCTTGCCTCGCACCAGTTCAAGTAGTTCAAGAGGTACATGAGAGTTGTGACACTCTAATGAGATGATGTCGATATTGGATTGCTGCAGTTTAGGGAAGACTTCTTCATATTGGCGCCATTCAGTGCCTAATGTCTTTTTCCAATCTGTGTTTGCTTTGATGCCGTAGCCATAGCAAATATGTACAGCCGTTTCGCATTTCAGTCCTTCAATGGCTCTTTCCAAACAAGCGATACCCCAATCGTTCACTTCATCAAAGAACACGTTAAATGCAGGTTCATCGAACTGAATGATATCAACGCCTGCAGCTTCAAGTTCTTTCGCTTCTTCGTTGAGGATCTTTGCAAATTCCCACGCCAGTTTTTCACGGCTTTGGTAGTGCGCATCGTAAAGCGTATCTATCATGGTCATAGGCCCCGGTAGAGCCCATTTAATTGGTTGATCCGTTTGCTGACGTAAGAACTTAGCATCTTCGACAAAAACGGATTTCTGGCGAGAAACTGGGCCAACCACTGTAGGTACACTTGCATCGTAACGGTCGCGGATTTTAACGGTTTCACGCTTTTCAAAATCAACGCCATTCAGATGTTCAATGAAAGTCGTTACAAAGTGCTGACGTGTTTGTTCGCCGTCACTTACAATATCAATGCCTGCTTGCTGTTGCTCGTGTAGAGAGACACGCAGCGCATCTTGTTTGCCGTCTGTGAGTTCAGCGCCTTGCAGTTTCCATGGAGACCAAAGTGTTTCTGGTTGTGCTAGCCAAGACGGTTTCGGCAAGCTGCCTGCTGTTGAAGTCGGTAATAGTGTTTTCATAATAATTCTGCCTGTCCTTAGATTCCTAAAGTGGATCGTACGTTTCCTAATGCGCGTAAAGTAGAGCGATTACAGCGCGTAGTTGGCAGACCAGTTTTCTAGTACCGACTGGTATGGCTTAATGAAGTTTTCTTCTGCGAACTTACCTTGTTCAACAGCTAGTTTGCTTCGCTCTTCTCGGTCATAAACGATTTGAGTCAGTGAGTGATCCAAGTTTTTCAAGTTTGGTTGGTAGCAGTTACCTGCAACAGCATTCGCGTTGTAGATTTCAGGGCGGTAGATCTTCTGGAACGTACCCATGGTGCTGATGGTGCTGATAAGCTCTAGGTTAGAGTAATCGTTCAGCAGATCACCAAAGAAATAAAAGGCCAAAGGTGCAACATTGTTTGGCGGCATGAAATAACGAACCTGTAAGCCCATCTTCTTAAAATATTGCTCAGTTAAAGAAGACTCATTCGGTTGGTATTCAAAACCTAATACTGGGTGTTGGTTTTCAGTGCGGTAATAGGTTTTATTATCTGACACGCTTAAGCAAATAACAGGTGGCTTATTAAAGTTCTTTTTGTAAGCGTCAGAGTTAACGAAATACTTAAATAGCTTGCCGTGTAAATCACCAAAATCGACTGGAATGCTGAATTTATCTTGGCCTTTATTATGATCCAATAGACGTACGCTGAAGTCATAATCACGAACATAAGAAGAGAAGTTATTACCGATAATACCTTCAATGCGCTCGTTCGTTTTGTGGTCCAGGATATTGGTTTTCAGCACTTCAATTGAAGGGAATGCTTCGCCGTTGCTTTCAATGTCCATATCAACAGAAATGATTTCAAGCTCTACAGAGTAGCGGTCGCCCTTTGGGTTGTCCCAATGTGCTAAGGCATTGAAACTGTTGTCTATCATCTGTAGTGCATTACGTAAATTCGCTTGACGACTGTCGCCGCGAGCCAAGTTAGCAAAGTTAGTTGTGATACGCGTGCTGTCTGCAGGCTGGTAGTTTTCGTCGAGGCTAATGCTCTTAATCGTAAAGTTAAATTCATTATTCATGTTGATCTGGTATCCCAATTCGTTGTCTGATTCTCTCGGTCTTTAATATTTAAATGCTTTATGTTTGCGTGTGACCGGATTAAGAATCGAGGCTGTCTTCACTAAAAGTGTCGTATAAGTTTATTTGCTTAAAGTTTTTATACGTGGATGGGAGTGGGATTAATAATGGTATTACTTCACATTCATCATGAAGAATCTTCATGATCTATATGTTTGAATATTCAAGTCGGTGTCAGTTATATTAATTAGCTTAATGGAAATATAACCACATTAATACTGTGTTATTTAAGATAATTAATTGAATAAGAGATGGATGAAATGAGTGAATTGCTGTTGTTGATTTTCTACTGTGCTTTACTAGGCAGTGGTGTTGGGTTTCTCGCCGGTTTGTTAGGTATTGGCGGAGGGCTGATCATTGTTCCCGTCCTAAGCAGCATTTTACTTTATTTAGACGTTCTACCGTCTGATCAAGTGGTTGTCGCTGCGATCGCGACCTCACTGGCTTCGATTCTATTTACTTCAACGTCTTCTGCACTTGCTCACCATAAGAATGGAAACGTGCCTTGGGATCTGGCGCCTTGGATCATGTTGGGTGTTGCTCTGGGTGCACTGATTAGCGGCTTTATGGCGGCTCTGTTGCCAGAAAAAGTCGTTCGTATTGTGTTTGCTGTGAGTGTGGTTCTCATTGCAATCAAGATGTTCTTAAGCAGCAAAAATGATGCACCTAAAGAACGAAAACTGCCAAACAAAGGTGTGCTAACTGTTCTGACAACCATTACGGGTGGTTTGTCTGCCATGATAGGGATTGGTGGCGGTGCATTGCTCGTTCCATTGCTCACGTTCTTTTCTGTCGATATGAAAAAGGCGATTGGCTGTGCGTCGGCTTGTGGCATTGTCATCGCGTTATTTGGCTCTATCGGTTACATCACCTCGGGCAGCAGCCACTTTGCTCTAACTGATGGCTTTGCGGGTTTTGTTTATTTACCAGCACTTCTGGGTATCGTGTGCACGTCTTGGTTTACGGCCCCGTTAGGCGCAAAAGCGACAAACCATTTACCCGTTCCAACCATCAAGAAGATATTCTCAGTGCTGTTGGTTGTTATCGCGGCAAGCATGGTGGCTCGTTAATGATGGTTAGAGACCTTTCCCCGCTCGTAAATATGAACACTTGATGAGGTGTCCATAAACGAATAAAGAGCAGTCATCAGGCTGCTCTTTTTTGTTTGCCTGTCTACATTTATACGATTATGTCTATGAGTATGTTGACAAAATCTTGTTGTTTAACTGGATTCACTGCTATAGCTAAATGTACTTGTTCAGATCAAGGGAATGCTAAAAGTGGGTGATTTATGGATCCGTTAACGCAGGGCGTGCTAGGCGCTTCTTTGTCACAATCGGCGAGTAAAAAACAACATTTGGTGGTCGCTGGGGTTCTAGGTTTGCTATCTGGAATGGCGCCAGATTTAGATGCATTTATTCGATCGGAGAGCGATCCTTTACTTGCATTGGAGTTCCATCGACAGTTTACCCATTCACTTCTATTTATTCCTATTGGCAGCTTGATTTGCGCTCTGGTTTTGTACCCTTTGATTGCAAAAAGGCGTGGTCTCTCGTTTAAACAGAGTTGGCTGTATTGCGCGTTAGGTTATGGCACACATGCTTTACTCGATTCTTGTACTACGTATGGCACTCAACTGTTCTGGCCGCTCACCAATGAACGTTATGCTTGGAATACCATTTCGATTATCGACCCTGTCTATACCATTCCTATCTTAATATTGTTGGTGTTGGCGACATGGAAGCGAACTCCATGGCTAGCACGCGCTGCATTTGCTTGGGCACTGATTTATCCAACATTGGGGATGATACAAAGGGATAGAGCAGAAGCGGTAGGATGGCAATTAGCACAAGAACGCCAACATACGCCTATTCGCTTAGAGGCTAAGCCGAGCTTTGCGAATATCTTGGTTTGGAAAGTAGTGTACGAAACAGAGGCTCATTATCATGTAGACGCAGTGCGGGTTGGTACATCGGTAAGCACGTATCCCGGAGAGTCGATCGTTAAGCTGAACGTTGGCAGGGATTTGCCTTGGCTTGACCCTGACTCTCAACAAGCCAAAGACATTGAACGTTTCCGCTGGTTCTCGAATGGTTATATTACTCAGGATCCAACAGACGATCTACGTATTATCGATGTCCGATATTCAATTGTACCTAACCAAATGAAAGCGCTTTGGAGCATCAAACTATCAAAAGCAGTTGATGCAAACACGCATGTAAGATACGAAACTCATAGAGACAACACACCTGAGTCGAGACAGATCTTCTTAGATATGCTTACTGGCGATAAATGATCTAGGTCTAAAAAGTAAAAAGGCTGAGTCAGATAATCTGCTCAGCCTTTATTATTCGTTTATTCCTAAGCTACCGAGCGTTTAAGACTTAATACGACCTAAAATTAGTTCTTGAATATCAATATTCACGATACTCAAATTAATAGAAGCAGAAAGACTTGATTCCATTGTTGGCAATTTTGCTTGGTTGTCAGGATATAGGTGCCTCATTACGAACGAATTTTCGTTGATGCATGGGAATACTCATCATTGGCGTCAAAGTTGTTCTTGAACGATACTTTAGTCAGTTGAAATATTAAGGCACTGAGCTGAGCCAATAAAAATGAAGAAAAAATACACACGCATATCGTTAAGGACAGTGTTAGGGGGTATGTTTGTCTTTTGCACTCTCGTGACGGCCAGTGTTGCTATTCTCTTGCAATACCATTTTGCGAAAAAAACAGAGCTGCAACACACCCTTACTCAATATCAAACCATTGCAACTGGTGTATCGAGCCATTTGTCTAGTCTTCAAAATTTAGCTGACAACATAACGCGGAGGGGCGCTCAACTGGTATCTCTGATCGGCGTGGATACACCGGAAGAGAGTATCATTGTCCCTTTGTCTCAATTGTTAGTGAGAGAGTCTAGTATCCATAGTATTTTTGTGGCTAAAGAAAATAACGATTTCTTCCAGCTGATTAATCTTTCTTCTAAGGAGGTTCGTTCGCGTGTGAAGGCGAAACCCGGTGATAAGTGGTTGCTTATAGTTCACCGCGGAGTGAATCGAGAACGTAGTAAGGTGAGTATCTATTACGATGAGAATTTTAATTCACGACATACCTCGAATGAGTCGAGTAATTTTATCCCCACTCAGCGTAGTTGGTTTGAAAATGCTGAATATGATGAAACTTATAACACATCGCCTTACTTGTTTAATACGCTAAAAGTCTCAGGTGAAACTTTTTCAATCAAAGTACCGGGTTCAAAAACTGTGGTGGGTGTAGATATCCTCCTTTCCTCTTTAGAAGCGCAATTGACTAATCGATTTGTTAAAAACAAGAAAGCCCCAGAGGCTGAAGCCTTTATCTATCAAGAAAATGGGCAGTTGATTGCAACGAATAAAGTGGTGGATCTTGAAGGGCGGTTACCATCAGTCTCTCCAGTGGATTTGACCGATGAGCAGCGAATGTTAGTCGATCAAGCTCCGGAACTAACAGTGTCAAACCAAAACAACTGGGGCCCGGTCGACTTTGCCGTGGGTGGGCGTCCGAATGGATTCGCAATAGACTTATTCAAAATGATATCGGAAATGACAGGCTTAAAATTTAGGTTTGTGAACGGCCGTAGCTGGAATGAGCTTGTGAAAGACTTTGATAGCGGAAATATTGACATTCTTCACTCTGTTGCCGATCAAGACGATCTTTCTAGTATTGGTGTGGTTGGTAAACCTTTATATCACGCTAAGTTTGCTTTTCTGACTAAGAAGGAAAACCAACACATCAATACCCTAGAGCAAGTAAAGCAAACTCGGATTGGTTTGCTGAAAGGGTGGAGCATTCAAGATGATTTGGAAGAAGCTTATCCCCAAATGACCATCATTAGTTACGCTTCATTGCACGACGCGATTGATGGTGTATTGAATGGCGATATTGTTGCTGTGCTTGATATTCAAAAAATTTTGACAAACAAGATACGCGAAACGTTCCGCCAAAATTTGGTAATTAATTTGCTTAAAGGGCCCAATATTCCGAACGCCTTTTATTACTTAATAAATGAAGATCAAAGAGCTTTAGTTGAGATAATTAATCTTGCGGTCAGCGCTATTACGCCAGAGCAGAGAACTGAGCTGCGTGAAAAATGGTTTAAGGGTAGTACAGCCCAGTCAACTTATACTTTTGTGCCATACGAGGAACTTCTTGAATTCGCAAAAGATCCAACATTTGTTAATTCAGTGCGCTTGGTATCAGTCCATGGTGTCGAGAAATATGTCTATGTTGCTAAGTTGACACATAAAGAGGGGCGTTATTTTGCTGTTGTGATTCCTAAAGCCCACTTAATGGCAGGCGTAAATGAAACGGTAGTTTACGCAGTTGGTGCGTCATTCCTTGTGCTTACTCTCTTAATCCCAATTGCGTGGGCAATGGCAAAACCTATTTCGGAGCCAATTAATGCATTAAGAAAACAGGTCAGGTTCGTTAAAGATCGTGAGTACGAAAAAGTGCAGCGTGTTCATTCCCGTATTGAAGAAATTCATCAGCTTGGTTTATCTCTGATGAGAGGTAGTCATTCGCTACAGCAATTTGAGCAGCGTCAAAATGAGTTTTTTGAGTCTGTGATTCAACTTATCGCGCGCGCGATCGATGAAAAATCTCACTATACAGCGGGCCATTGTAACCGTGTACCAGAGATTGCTCTGATGTTGTCTGAAGCCGCCGAGAAATCCGAGCAAGCTTTGTTTAAAGGGTTTGCTTTTGAAAATGATGAAGAACGACGTGAGTTTCGTATCGCCGCTTGGCTACATGATTGTGGCAAAATTGCGACGCCAGAGTTTGTGGTCGATAAAGGCAGTAAATTAGAAACCAACTATAACCGAATCCACGAAGTTCGTATGCGCTTTGAGGTGCTGTGGCGAGATATACAAATCCAATACTTACTCAAAAACTTGCAAGAACTGGGCGTTGATGGGCAGCCAGAACAAGCATTACAACAAGAATTTGCAGTACTTACCGAAGAGTTTAATTTTATTGCCAACGCTAACGTAGGGGCAGAATTCATGTCTGATCAAGATATTGCACGTCTGCATGAACTGGCTGAAAAAGAGTGGGTGCGATACTTCGATCGTGGATTGGGTTTATCTCCATTAGAGGAAGCGCGTTATCAGTTTAAAGCGACACCAGCAGTAGAGAAATTACTGACCGATCGCCCTGAACATGTGATTGAACGTGAACAGCCGTTTTATATCGACCCTGAGTTTGGTATCAATATGAAGGTGCCCGATATTCTCTATAACCATGGTGAGTTATATAACTTAGCTGTACAGCGTGGCACATTATCGGCAGAAGAGCGCTTTAAGATTAATGAACACATGAGAAGTGGAATCAAAATGTTGGAGAGCATCCCATTCCCGCCCGAGCTTGAGCGCGTTCCTCGCTATGCGACGACTCACCATGAGGCGATGGAAGGCTTTGGTTATCCGAGAGGCTTGACTGGGAAAGAGTTGTCGATTCCTGAGCGTATTCTTGCAGTAGCCGATATTTTTGAGGCGCTAACCGCTGCCGACCGACCTTATAAGAAAGCCAAATCGCTAAGTGAGGCTATCCACATCATGTCTAAAATGGCATTAGGCGGGCACATTGATAAAGACGTGTTTAAATTATTGCTCACTAGCGGAACTTACCTAAGTTATGCTAAGCGCTACTTACCAGACGGGCTAATTGATGATGTTGATATCGAGGGATATATAGACAAGCTTTCATAATCCCAAAAGGTTTGTCCAGAAACGAGCCAGTAGATCATTGTTCTAACGTCTACTGGCCGCTATGCTTAACCTTTCAAATAACGGTTCATCAAATGCTGTTTAAAGTGCTCAGCATTGAGTGTTTCACCCGTTGCGCCTTTCACCAAATCGTCGGTACTCAGCAGGCTACCTTTGCTCCAAATGTTCGATTCTAGCCAAGTGAAGATAGGGGATAGATCACCGCTTTCAATCACTGAGTTCACATCCACCGTTTTCTTCATTGCCGCCATGAACTGAGCTGCGTACATCGCACCTAGTGTGTAAGACGGGAAGTAGCCGAATGCGCCGTCTGTCCAGTGAATGTCTTGCATACAGCCATTAGTGAAGTTGCCTTGAGTGCTTAAACCAAGGTAAGACTGCATCTTAGTGTTCCAAAGTTCTGGGACATCAGTGTGTTTGATTTTGCCGTTGATCAAGTCACGTTCAATTTCGTAACGTAAGATAACGTGCGCTGGGTAGGTCAGCTCATCGGCATCAACACGGATGAAGTCTTTCTTCACGCGAGTGTAGATCTTCTGGAAGTTATCTTTCTCAAATTCTGAGCCTGAGAACTGTTGTCCTGCTAGGTTGGCTAAGTGTCCGATGAATGGATCGCTGCGACCAACTTGCATTTCGAAGAACAGAGACTGAGATTCATGGATACCCATAGAGCGAGCCTCACCTGCTGGTTGGCCCGCTAGGTGTTTAGGTAAACCTTGTTCGTAACGTGCATGGCCCGTTTCATGGACGATGCCCATTAAGCTTTGAACGAATTCAGCTTCATCGTAGCGAGTTGTGATACGCACGTCTGAAGGCACGCCGCCACAGAACGGGTGAACACTTTCATCTAGTCGGCCGTGTTCAAAATCGAATTGTAGAAGCTTCATCACTTCTAGACCAAGTGCTTTTTGCTTCTCTGTCGAGTAGATACCAGATGGCGCGTTAAATTGCTCGCTCGACTGTTTTTCGATGACTTCGTCAATCAGGTTTGGTAGCCAGGTTTTAACGTCTGCAAACAAGATATCAAGCGAAGCAGAGCTGGTGCCCGGTTCGTAGATATCCAGCATCGCATCATAAGGGGTTAAGTTAGCGGCGTCTGCGCGGATTTGTGCTTCTTCGCGCGATAGCTCAACCACTTCACGCCAGTTCTTTTCAAAACCAACCCAGTCGTTTTCCCCACGTTGGCTACGCCACGCATGTTCACATTTTGAACCCGCTAGAGATTTCGCTTCAACCAGTTTTTCTGGAAGTAGGTTAGCTTGTTGCCATTGGCGTTTGATTTCACGTAGGGACGATTGTTGCTCGTTGTTTAATGCTTCGTTTTCAGCGTCTGCAATCCAATCGCCGAGTTGTGGCTGAGTCATTAGACCGTGAATATGAACAGAAAGCTCGGCCATCGCTTCACTACGTGCTTGATTGCCACCAGTCGGCATCATGGAAGCTTGGTCCCAACCACAAATAGAGGCTAGGTGCTGAAAGCGTGAACATTTTTGAGAGTGTTCGACTAGTTTTTTGAATGCGCTCATTTGACTACTCTTAATTTGGTTTCTTTAAATGACCCATAAGGCTGCATCAGTTTAAGGGGCATCTCGATGTTAAGTACTTTGAAGTTGGTCACTTCACTTTGTTTCTGAGGCAGTTCTTCTTAGTAGAAGATATAGCCTAAACAAGGTAGGGCAGTGATATGCCAGTAATTTACTATTTGTTAACAAATTAAACTGTACCATTGTGCACAAAATCAGTGAGTTGTATAGCTGATGGCAATTGTTGCTTGCGAATTGTTCAGATAAGCGGTATTGATGATGGATCGCTGAACAACAATGACAATGACAATGATATGGATATTTTGAACTTTGAGGCATTTCTGATTGCCATCACTATTTTAACGCTAACGCCGGGCTTAGATACGGCATTGGTAATTCGCAATACGAGCCGTTCTGGCTTAGCTGACGGTTGTATGACCAGCTTTGGTATTTGTAGCGGCTTGTATGTACACGCGTTTTTCTCTGCTGTGGGTATATCTGCAATCCTCGCCCAGTCAGCTGAACTCTTTCAAGCCGTTAAGATGGTAGGTGCGGTTTACCTGATCTGGCTTGGTTTAAGCAGTTTACGCGCTTTGATGAAAAATGGCGGCGGGTTGAAAGTTGGTGAGCAAGCGCATCAAGCCTACAGTGCCAAACGTTCTTTGCGTGAAGGTTTCTTATCTAATGTGCTTAACCCCAAAACAGCGGTTTTCTATTTGGCTTTTCTGCCTCAGTTCGTAAACCCTGAAGGTTCGCCGTTATTACAATCTATGTTGATGGCTTCGGTCCACTTTATGATTGCGATGGTGTGGCAATGTGGCTTGGCTGGTGCGCTTAACTCGGCTAAAAACTTGCTAAAGAATGCGAGCTTTATGAAGTGGATGGAAGGCGTGACTGGTATGGTGCTGGTGGGGCTGGGCGTTAAGCTTCTGATGGAAGAACCTGTGTAGTTCACTGTTTGTTAATAGAACATATGAAAGCCCACGACGTGTCGTGGGCTTTTGCGTTTTATTGCTTGTAGATTTGTGCCGCGCTTATTAAACAACGAAGTTCTTCACAGCGTAGTTATTTGCAGCCTAATTATTGACGGTGTAGCTATTCCACGACACTGATGTTCATCTCAGCACCTTCGAAACCTAAGTCACTCAACTCATCAGCATTGAAGTTGGTAGTGACTTCAATATCGCCAATGCGCTCAGTCGTTTCGTTGACGGAATCAGTGCTTCTTTTGCTGCGTAGATTGTTGGCAATCGGTGTTGCTTGGCCAATCTCAATGGTGCCTGCAAATTGAGAGTCTGCGTAGAAATCACCCGATACGTAAGAGTGGAAGGGACGTAAGCTTCCGCCTGTTGCGTATTGCATGCTAGATAAGCCCGCTTCTTTAATTGCCCAGCCCCAGTCCCACCATTTGGTTTCACCTGGAATGTATCGGTGATCCCATTGGTAGCGAATGTCTGCAGATTTATCACTGCCGCGACCCATAGTGAAGGTGTGGGCTTTGTAAGGGCGGTTATCCGGATGTGTGTGCCATGCGTTGCCACTCCAACGAAGGAAACCGTTAAACTCAACGTCGTAACTAATGTCGGCGTTGAATCGGTAAGGGTAGGAGATACTTGAACGATACAACTCAACTCGAATCGGTAGCTCTGAGTTTGCTGGAACCATAGGGCGCGCTTGAAGTGTCACTTGCTCGCTAGTGGAGCCACCATTGGATTTAGAGAAGCTTTGGTTGGCTTCGAACTTAATGGTGAGCTTAGTTTCGCCAACAAGAGGCCACTTAAACGTATTCTCTGTTTGAACACTTTGTGAGAATCCGTAGCTGTTCGTTTTCGACCAGTTTGTTGATTCATCTACTTTCAGGTCGACAACCACTTGTTGCGCGATATTACTGTTGTTTCTTGCTGTCGCGTAAACGGTCTTCACTAGTTCACGGTCAGATTCAACAACATCGCCATGCCAAAAATTGTCGTCGTTAACGGTGTAGGCAAAGTTGTCGACGGTGATTTTGGTTTTCTCCCCACAGCGATAACCACTACAAGAACCACCATTGTTTCCTTGTATCACCCAGCTGTCGCCAGAGCGGTTGATCGTCATGTCTTCACCCACGTACTGACTATTATTGCCGCCAACCCATGCGTAACCAAGGTTGTGAGCTAAATAGCTTAACGGACGAACAAAGTCGTTACGGTTATTGACCAACTCGTATTGAACATCCAACTCGCTGCCTTCTGGAACCGATTTAGCAGAGTAGTTTGGAATTTCAGACTGGTCATTGTTCGGATAGCAGAACGTTTTGCCGTTGGTTGTGTCTTGTTTAATAAGGCCGTTGTATCCCGGGCCCATGATCACCCAGTTTCCTTTTAAGCCTGTGATCTGCCAAGTGCCCATTCTAGCCAGTAAAGCACTCTTTTGCTCTTCCGCTTCAAAACGGTCTAACGGGCGATAGCCAGAGCGACATACATCGTCACCAAGTTGGTCATGGACTATTTGGTCTGGGTAAATTTTTGCGTTTACGCCAGTAGATAGAACAGACAACACTGCGGTTGCTAAGAGACTTCTGTTTATTCGGATCATTAACAATTCCCTCATTTGTAGTTTTTCTATTTTGATAATGTTTTTTGTGCCGTGCAATTAACAAGACAAGTTCACTTTTTCATGTTGATAAATAGATAGATACTGAAAAGGGTTGAATTAAATTACCCTTTTAATTCAATGGTTTGTATTGTCTCAATTGTTTTTTCGGTGAAAGAGGCTGTAACTAAAAAGAAAATGTTTGATAGGGCTCAAACCGTTTTTAGAAAAATGAGGCGTTATGATTGATACATTAACGTCAAATAGTTTTTGACGTGGTCAATCGCGAGCGAAGTGAATGGTTAATTACGAAATGAGATATATTATTCACATCGTTTTTATTTGATGTAAATGTCAACAGTAAAGCGATAAATGAGACTTGGATGTTTAAATTTAATCCAGTGTTTTAAACGTTCGATTAATTTAATGCTCAAAATGCAAGAGATGTTTATTGATGCAGTAATAAATATAACCATTCGTTTTTCATGTGTAATATTCAGAACGGTGTTAATTAAAACGGAATGAATTCATCTGATGGCCAAACGGCGATAAATTATCGTTTAGCCAAAAGTTGAGTTCTTCCTGTATTACATGTTCGAATGATAGCAAATAGATCATTTGAACTTAATATATCAACCTTCAATGTTAAAGGGTCATTGTTGATAAGTAGGTAGGGCGACAATAAGCTGTCATTCATCGTTTTATTTATTTTTTGCACCGAGACTAAGTCGATAGTGCCAGCTATTGAAAAGAATAGGGATTGAGAAGGGCCTGCCTCTCCTCTAAATCGTAGAACAATCGGGTCGGGCATGTTGTCATCTTGGACGGACATAAGATGCAGAACCTTATTATCACTTATTTTGGTGAGTCCATCAGTTCGTAATACATTTCCATCTAACACAAGGTCTACCACGCTATGTTGATAACGGTGCTCTTTTTGGGGAGGAGAAGAAGGAATACTCCATATACCAATCAATAACGCTAACGAGGAAAACAGAGCTACGAATGGCATCATAATTGGCCTCTCTTTAGGAATAAAGCTATCTCTTCACTCGCTCGATCTAATTGTGTGGCTGTGTAAAAGATATTGATGGATTGACGTGTTGTCTTGTTGAGCATGGAGAGTTCTGAATAGCCTGGCTCATCGCTGATGTATGCCACGCAATCACATTGGTATTTGTAGAGAATAGCCTCGAGTTCTGGGCTCAAAGACATCTCTGTTTCTTGAAAAACTTGTACCTGCCCAACCCATTGTTCATTAAGTCGGTTAAAGGGAGTGATATCACCAAGGCTTTTATCGTGAACCTTAGCAAAAGCCAACAGTGCCGAGGACAACAGCAAACAGCCCGTTATGAAGTAACACAGTCTGTTTTTGTATAAGCTGACTTGAGAATAGCTAAGTGGAGAATAGGCAAGTGAAGTCGATTTGGATTCAGGTGTATCGTTGCTCGCAATAGAGGCAGCAATACTACTATGACCGAGTGGAACTTTGTCACTCACAGGAGTGAGAGGAACAGTGGTTTCGCTTTGTGGTTGCGAGTCAATAAAGACGCATTCGTCGATAAGGCGGTAACCGACCTTCGGCACCGTGACGATGGGTGTTTCTCTGATACCAAGCTTAACGAACCCTTGGCGAAGTAAGCTGATACACTTCGCAAGTGACGTATCCCCAATGAACTCGCTTCCCCATGCGAAGCTAATAATATCTTGTTTGTTCACAATCTCAGGTGAGTTTTTAAGTAATAACTCTAAAACGCGAGTCTCACGATATCCTATCTTAATAGAACGTTCGTCGTTATAAATACGGTTTTTAATCGGGTCGAATCTGATCATATAGCCAACGTTTTATTTTTATTATAATTCTCTCAACAATTTAGATGACTATAAACTGACTATTATATGAATTAAAGTCACATGTTTTATTCTGGTGTGTTTTTGAGTGGTCATAACAAAAGCGTTCTTTATTTGTTTATGAAAGAAACTCTGCCATTTAGTCACAATCTGTTAAATATAAGTAACATCTAATTAAGTGATGATTTTATTAGCGAGCTTTTAATTAGAGGGTTTTGGTTCAATCTTTACCAATAAATTAATTAGAACAGTGGTCTAATTAAAATCTTATTTTATTTGTGGATATACGATAGTAATAATTCAATCAGTTTAAGTATCGAAGGGATATAAAAAAGCCCGCATTTGAATGCGGGCTTTGGTTCAATCAATTCTGATTATGCTTTAACAGCTTCACAATCTTTTGAAGACGTTAAAGGTTTGAAGAACAGCTTAGTTTCTTCGATAACAACATGGCGTAGTAAGATAAGGCCGATTAGGTTTGGAATTGCCATCAGGCCGTTGACGATATCTGCCAATATCCAGATCATGTCGAGCTTCAAGAATGCACCAGAAGCCACCAACGCAATGAAGATGATCTTATAAGGTAAGACTGCTTTAGTACCCAGCAAGAAAACAACACAGCGCTCGCCGTAGTAGTTCCAGCCTAAAATCGTAGTAAACGCAAAGAAGATTAGGCCAACTGAAACCAGCATAGGGCCAAGCGTGTCTGCATTCAGACCAACAGCAAATGCATGAGTGGTCATCGCAGCACCAGAAAGGTCAGTCTGCCAAGCGCCTGTTAAGATAAGTGCCAAACCTGTCATCGTACAAATGATGATGGTGTCGAAGAAGGTACCTGTCATAGAGACAAGACCTTGTTTTACGCATGAATCTGTTTTTGCAGCCGCCGCAGCCATTGGTGCGCTACCTAAACCAGATTCATTAGAGAATACACCACGAGCAATACCAGATTGGATAGCAAGCATGATGCTCGCACCAAAGAAACCGCCTGTTGCCGCAGTATTTGTAAACGCAGAGGTAACAACAAGGGTAATGGCATTCAGTAGTTGGTCTGCATTTGAAATCAGAACGCTTAAACACGCGACGACGTACATCACCGCCATAGTAGGAACAACTTTCCCTGCTACTTTAGCGATAGATTGGATACCACCAAGGGTTACCACCGCCACCAATATCGTAAGCACGACAGCAGACATCTCACGAGAAGCGCCAAATGAGATTTCAGTTGCATCTAAGATAGCGTTAACTTGTGGGAAGGTACCAATACCGAAGCAGGCAACACCCAAAGCGAACACAGCGAACATCACCGCCAATATTCTTGAGCCAACACCGTATTGAAGATAGTACATAGGGCCGCCAACCATTTCGCCATTGCTATCGGTTCTGCGGTATTTAACAGCAAGTAGACATTCTGCGTATTTGGTCGCCATGCCAAATACAGCGGCAAGCCACATCCAGAACAGGGCACCAGGGCCACCAATCTTGATTGCGGTCGCTACACCAACGATGTTACCAGTACCAATGGTCGCTGAAAGCGCGGTACACAAAGCGGCAAAACTGGATACATCACCCGTACCGGATTTGTCTTTGCTGAATACCATTTTTAGTGCGGTTGGGAGGTGTCTAAACTGGAGTAAGCCTAAGCGAAAAGTAAAGTAGATACCTGTACCCACTAGCAGAATAAGCAGTGGTGGTCCCCAAACGAATTGGTTGATGGTTTGTAGTGTAGCTTGTAGGTGGTTCATAGATTCCCCTTAATAAATTAAAAAATTTAAGGAGAAGAGGGAAGGCAGTGCAGATCACAGGGATCGGTAGCACTACTTAATACATACGGATTTCTAGATAGAATTCTTTTGTTAATTAAGGCTTGTTGCTTTCCACTCCTCTGTCCTTTTGCCTGAGAGTTTCACTTAGCGAATCACTTATAGATAAGTAACGGGCACTAAGCTTGCTCCTTCGGCGACCGATCTAACGGTTCTCTCCAGAGGTTCCTCCAACGACAGTCCTCACTTTTCTGGATTTCTCCAGCATAAAGCACCTGAAAGATTTACTTCTTCGGCGGGTCAAGCTAACTAAATGTTAAAATTTAGTTAAAAACCACTCTCCTGCAGTCTTCATCGGAACAATTACCTAAATAATTAGGTAATCTGTAGGCGTATCCTAGATCATATAAAATGTGATGTCAGCTACAAAATATCTGTTTGCACAAATGTTGTTCAATTAAATGATCAAACAACGAGTCTCTGACGTAACTTGCTTATTTAAATGGTATAAAATAGAGAAACAAGGAGGAGTTATGACACGACTAATAGCGATTGTTTTTTTATTGGCTTTGGCATTTGTACTATTTCGTTACCGGACAAACGAAAAACTGCAAAAAGGGGTAGTGATAGTTATCGTTAGCAGCTTCCTTTTGTATACTGCCAGCTTGATGATTTCGGAGTTAACTCGTTAAACCTCTCTGTGAGCAGTTGGGATGAACGTGTTGGCAAAAGCTTAAGTGCTTCTGACTTGAGCGATAGGTTTAACTGAACCTACACTATCAGTATTGGTATTAGTACCAGTGACCGCGTAACGTTAAACATATTTTTGGGAGTACCCGCTAGTGAACCAGCAATCTGGACAAAGCGAACAAGATGAAGTGGTTGTTATTGAAGAACGCGATAAGCGCAGTCAGCTCTATATCGGCATTGCTGCGGTTATAGGTTTAGCTCTGGGTGGCTTAATCGGTTCTACAGTCACGGCTTCTAAGTGGGAGTCCACTTATCAGGTACTCGAAACTCGTTATCAAGAACTGCGTGATAGCAAAACAGAATTGATGACGTCGGTTGAAGCTAAGGTGGCAAAAGTTGATACCGAGATCGACGCCAAAGTCGAAGTCGCGCTAGCAAAACAAGCTGAAGAGCATCAAAAAGAGCTCCAAGAGTTAGCCAAACAGTCTGCGGTTTTAGAGAAGGCGAACTACTCGTTAGAACAGCAAATAAACGAACAAAAGCAAACTCTAGACAAAACAGAGCAAGATAATCAAAAGCTAAACCGTCAGGCGGATATGCAGTCGACCTTGTTTGAACGTTCTCGTGAACTGTTCCGTAAAGAATTGCAAATATCTCAAGAGCTTGAAAAGCTTGAGAAAGAAAGAGACGAGCTTGAACAGAACCTTGGTTCACTTAAGAAAGCGTGTGATGTGTTCTTAGACGGCACATCATGGGATGCGAAATCTGACGCATGTGAGAAGCAAGACAACGCAAACTCTCGACTAAGCGATATCAGACAAATGATTGAAGTCCACACCATGGATCTCAAGCAAATCAAAACGCTAACCGAAGAGATGGGTTTATAGACTCAAACCTTTAACTCATTCGTCTTTAGCTATAGCTATTCAAACGCCCACATCATGCAAATGGTGTGGGCGTTTTTCGTTCCAAATGGCTTATTTATGCTGTTAATCTGTTCCGTAGCTTAGTGCATAACCGTTTTCACACTATTACTAAGCTATCCGTGATTAGAGCCGTAAAATAGTTTTAATATGTAATTAATTGAATACTTGGTGACTTTGCACGCATATTTATAAGGTTGAGAAACAGCATAATAGCGGTGTTCTAGGATGAACACGTGGTCTGTTGTAGTTCTGTGATTAGACCATCTCAATGGACAGGGATTAAACCATGAATGAATATCTGTGTGAGAACTGCACCGTAGCCTACTGTTTTGATGATTGTAACTCGCCATTAGCGCAACGAGATATGATTGAAGTAGAAGAGGCGGTAGATCGTAAAAAAGTAAGCCAAGCTCCTGAACGGCTTGAGCAAGAAAATTCAGATACAAAAATCCCTACGAGCTAAACCATAAGCCGGTAGGGATTTCAGGTTAATTGCAGTACTGTTCTCGCTTTCTCAAGCAAAGGGTATTACAAAAATTTTTAGAACAGTGTTATTTGACGATAAGCACTGAAGAGAAGTTATTTCTCATAAGTTTTGATTTCGCCAGATTTCACGCGAGCAACAAATGATTGCAGTTCTTTCTTAACAACAGGCATCAAGAAGTACAGACCAAGAATGTTGAAGATAGACATCGCAAAGATAGCCGCATCAGAGAAGTCGATTACCGCACCAAATTGAATCGTGGCACCAATAACAACAAACACACAGAACATCACTTTGAAAATCAGCTCCGTTGTTTTGCCTTCACCAAATAGGTAAGTCCAAGCTTTAAGACCGTAGTACGACCAAGAGATCATGGTAGAAAACGCAAACATGATTACCGCGAGAGCGAGTGTGTATTTGAATACTTCTGCCGTTTCAGTAAACGATGCAGCAGTCAGCGTTACACCCGTTAAACCAGAACCATCGAATGGACCTACGTTTAAGCCAGCGATAGTGATAACCAATGCGGTCATTGTACAAATGATTACTGTATCAACGAACGGTTCTAATAGTGATACTAGACCTTCGGTGATTGGTTCTTTTGTTTTAACCGCTGAGTGAGCGATAGCTGCTGAACCTACACCTGCTTCGTTCGAGAACGTTGCACGCTTCAAGCCTTGAATTAACGCTCCAATGAATCCACCAACAACACCTTCACCAGTAAATGCACCTGTAAAGATTGCGCTGAACGCAGGACCAACTTGATCAAGGTTAGAACCGATAACAATCAGAGCCATACCGATATACAGAGCAGCCATCCAAGGAACAACTTTTTCCGTTACCGATGCGATAGAAGGCATACCACCAACAATCACAGAGAAAACTAAAGAGGCAAGTACAAGGCCAGTGATTACACCGTATTCACTTGGTACGTCAAATGCGTAAGTTAACATGGCGTGTGCTTGGTTAGCTTGGAACATGTTACCACCGCCCAATGCGCCCAAAATACACATTAATGCGAAACCAATAGCGAGCACTTTACCTAGTCCGCCTAAACCTCTTTCACCAAGACCTTGGCTTAGGTAGTACATTGGACCACCCGAAACAACACCTGAAGGTAGGACAGTTCGGTATTTCACACCTAAGGTACACTCACAGAACTTAGAAGCCATACCCAGAAGGCCACACAAGATCATCCAGAATGTCGCGCCAGGACCACCAATCGCGAGTGCAGCACCCACACCAGCAATATTACCAAGCCCAACAGTACCAGAAAGCGCAGTTGTTAACGCTTGAAAGTGAGAAACTTCCCCTTCGTGTTTAGAGTTAGGATCGGTGTACTTGCCTTTGATAATATCTATTGCCATCCCTACACGTTTAAATTGAACAAAGCCAAAGTAAACAGTAAAGATGATCGCAGCGAGCAATAGCCAGCCTACAATAATCGGGAAGCTTGCTTCACCTACCGGTACGCTTTTAAATATTAGTCCAACGAACCAACCTGTGTATTCGTTGAAAAATCCATCAACACTTTGACTTAAGTTGCTGATAGCTTGGTTAAATGATCCTTCTTCTGCAAATGCACTGGAACTAAACAATAATATAAACCCAAAAAATAATTCACGTATGTTTTTCATGGTTTTCCCTGCTTTTTATTAAATTATGTTTGTTGCTGTTGTGTTTGTTATGTATTTCAATAGCTTATATATTTCTTTGGTAGCGACAAAAGCTCTGTTACTAAGTCAAAATGCGAAATAAATATAACTACTAATCACGTTTTATATGGAGATCCTTTCGGTACATCCATCAATCAGACTATGATATTCGGCCTATCAAGTCTTACTGATAACCCTATACATAAAAATAATGCCATCAAAGAAATTTTTACAATAAATTTACAATTATTCGGGTTTTGTCATCATTTTGGAATAAGTCGATGATTTTCGCACTAGGAAAGGCATATGCAGTGATAGCAATAGCGGCAGGCGAATTCTGTTAGGTGGGCGGTTTATTCTTGTTTAAAACGATTCTATGGATCTTGAGATGTGATTTTCAAATAAAGCGTTCGCAACCTGTTAGCAGTGAGTGAAGCGAGCTTGAAAACTTGATATGTTTTTGGCGGCTGATAACCGTTCGACGGTTAATGTGCACCAAGCTTGAAGGCATTAAAAAGCTCTTTAGCAGAGCTTTTTAATGGTTTTCGATGAGCCAAACAGCTTAATGGCTGTTGCTATTATTGGTACTAGCGCTGCTAATAACGACACTTTTACTCGATTTGTGGTAGAGCTTAAGTGCCAGCAACGAACCCCATAGAACAACTTGTCCCCATAACAGCGTCCATTGAGGTGCTACTTCTTGCCAGGAAGCGCCCATCTGATTCAGCGCCAAGAAGCCTTGAATCGCAGGGGTACTTGGAAATAGATCCGATAGCAGTACTAACCACTGTGGCATCATTTCTACAGGCCAGATAAAACCTGAAGAAAAGATCAGTGGCATTGAACTGATTAACACCACAACCGTGACTAACTCTCTTCGTGGTACTAACTCACCAATAAAAATCCCGATCAAACAGCCTGCCAGTAAGAAGGGCAGTAATAAGGTTAAGATCTGTGTTGTTGAGGCGAGTAGGTTTATCCCATACATCGAAAAGCTTGCGCCGAAATAGTACATCGACAAAAGGTAATAAATGCCGACTAAGGT
This sequence comes from Vibrio crassostreae, assembly GCF_024347415.1. Taxonomy (NCBI): domain Bacteria; kingdom Pseudomonadati; phylum Pseudomonadota; class Gammaproteobacteria; order Vibrionales; family Vibrionaceae; genus Vibrio; species Vibrio crassostreae. Next base: position 1,960,133 of record NZ_AP025476.1, on the reverse strand, counting down.
ACAACAACGAGCAAGAATCAGTTTCGCCGGAGAGGTTTTACTCCAGTAGCCAAACGTTGATTGAGCGTTTTGGGTTGCACCAACTAAACCAGAAGCCATGGCTAGGGTTTGTTGCAGGATCAACACAAAGACGGCTGGGACTACGTAATCGATGTATCCCATGCGACTGTTAAACGTTGGTTTTAGGTTCAAGCTGAATGCACTATAGCCTTTGGCTGCAGACTCTAAAGGCACCCCTTCGACTAACAAATGTCTGACCTTAACTTGCGCAGCTAACGTGCCACCTGCCTTGGCAAGCCCTTCAACAATGGTTCCGTAGACTAAAAAGTAAGAAGCATCGCCAGCGTAAGAAAGCGTCGGGCTCTTGCCAAGCAACAAATCTTTATAGAAGTCTTCTGGAATGACAAGGAATCCGCCAATCTCTTGGTTAAGCACGGCTTGTTTAGCATCGGCGATAGTGGAGTCTCGACGAACCAACTCGATTTGAGAGGTGGCATCCACCATTCGTTCTAATTGGTAGCTGCTTTGACTCTTATCCAAGTTCACAACCGAGGCTTTCAGTTGTTGAGGCACTTGATTCGCGTAAGGCAATGGGTACAAGAATGAATAGAAGACCACACCACCAAATACCGTAAGAAGCACGACAGGGTTGCGCAGGACCGCTAAGAGTTCTTGTTTGAGTAGCTGAGTAAAGCTCATCGTTTTACTCCTTGTGGTGCTGATACTTCTGGCTGTGTTGACGGCGTTGTTTTTGCAGATAAAGCCGCTTTTGCTGATATAGCTGCTTTTGCAGACAGAGCCGTTTGTGCAGACAGAGCTGCTTGCACCAAGTGTTTCTTAATTAACAATATCACCACGAAAGCAGGAACCGCGTACCACAACATAGAAGAGAGGCTGATCAGCGACTCTGCTGCGCTCACGCCATAACTAGATTGTGCTGTTTGTACTTCGATGTAATGACTCACAGGCAATAAGCTTCTCCAGATTTGCGCTGCAGTGTTCATGTCGGTTACTGGAAAGGTAATACCCATGAATGCAAAACTTGGTGCCGTAAATGCGCCAGCGAAACTCATCGCCCTTGCAGGATCAAGTGTTAAGAAGAAAAACAAACAACCCATGATGATACAACTAATCACAGTAAGCAGTTGGGCGATGGTCAATGCCCCAAAGTTGCCGTTAAATGGCCAGTCTAAGAGCACATAGAACCAAAAGCTAAACGCGATACCAAACATCAAAAACAAGACAAGGTAGGGCGTTAATGTTGATGCGAGTGACTTCACAGGGGCGTTGGATAACCAAGCGTGAAGGCCACGAGCTCTAACGTTCGCCGTCAAAACCAATATCGTGCCCACCACAATCATGATCTGCCACAGTGCAGGGATAACCGCAGACACCAAGAATTGAGCATAACTGGTGTTTTTGTTGAACAGTGGCGTGATCTGGCTTTGCACTGTTACTGCTTGGCCTAATGCTGATTGCACCGTGGTATCGCCGTGTGACAGCTGTTTCACGACTTCAAGTTGCGCGTTAAAAGTCCCTTGAGCCTGCAGCAACGCAGAGTTCACTAGCTTACCGATTAAGATAAATTGGCTGTTATAGAACACAGACACTTGCGGGTTTAAGCCTAGGTAGAGATCACGGTCGAAGTGTCTTGGTATCACAACATAGCCATAGATATCGCGTTCAATCATCGCTTTTGCCGCATCACTCGGAGAGTTGTATTTCTGAGAGACTTGCAGCGTTGGTGACGCATCAACAAGGCGTGTGAACTGTTGCGAGATTTGACTGTGCTCAAGGTCGACAACTGCAACGGGTAAGTCACGAGCGATCCCTTGTGAAAAAATCAGCCAGATACTGGCAGCAAGCAGCAAAGGAATCCAAGTTAGGCAAGACAACAACCATTTGTCTTTGCGGACAATCGCCCACTGCCTAAGCAAGGTATTCTTCGCTCTATGATGCTCAGTTGATTGCGAGCCTCTAGATTGCGATCCTGTATATTGAGAGTTAGTAGACATACGTCACCTAAAGTTCAACCACTAGGCTCATGCCCATACGCAGTGTTTCGCTCGTGTCGACAGGGTGCGCTTCTACTTCAAAAGTACGTAAGTCGAAGCCTTGTGCTGCGTCTGTTGAGCGCCAAGTTGCGAAATCACCCATTACAGCGATGTGTGTGACTTGGAAAGTTAATGATTTATCCAGAGCCGGTAGGTATGCCTCAAACTGACTGCCTTTCTCGAAATGCTTAAGCATATCTTCACGCACATTGAGCACGGCCCAAGCATCCTTGGTGTCGATGACAGTCACAACAGGGAATCCTTGTGGTGCGAGTTCACCGCTGCTCAATAGAACTTGAGACACTTCGCCATTAAACCAGCTGTGGATCTGTGTGTCTTTTGCGTAAGCTTCAACTTCCGCCACTGCGCCCGCCGCCATTAACGCTTTTTGAGCGGCTGCCACTTTGGTTTCGTCACGAGCACCTTCTTGCGCCAATTGATACATTTGGAACGCAGCACTTTCGGTGTACTTCGCTGCTTGCCATTGAGTTTTCGCTTCATCACGCTTCTGCTCGGCAACCACACCATCGTTGTAAAGGTTGTTTACACGTTGGTAAGTTTTGTCCATGAGATCGGCAGCTGCTTTGGCTTTTAACCATTGATCTTTAGCTGCTTGAATCTGTTGAGTACGCGCGCCATTCTCGGCTTCTTGAGCTAATGCCCCCGCAGCTTTCTGACCGGCTTTTGCTTGTTCTAGCTTCGCATCAATTTCAGGGCTAAGAAGAGAAAAGATCAATTCGCCTTTTTCAATCGAATCGCCTTTACGCACGAATATTTCATCAATTCTGCCAGGCACTTTCGATGAGATACTGTATTGCTGTGCATCGACTTGACCTTGAAGCTTAACAGGTTGAGGTTGATAAGCTTGGTAAAAACTGTATCCGACCCAGCCAATAATGCCGATACCAACTATAGATAGAAGAAGGGGCTTAATAGGTTTCATGAGTTATCCTTTTGACTGGCTAGCGGTGTCTGTTTTTGAGTCGAAATCAGACGTAACAGAAGAAGTTAAGTAACTTGAGTAAGCATTCATTTCGCTGGTAAGCGCCAAAAGCTTGTTGAGAGAGATAAGATATTTGAATCGAGCAGCAGATTGCTGTGTCTTAATGCTCGCAAGATATAGCTCGGCATCAACCACTTCTAATGAGTTAGAGAGACCTTGTGTGAAGGCTTTTTTACGAAGGAATAGGTTTTCCTGAGCCAAAGACAAGCTTGAGTTTAGGCCTTGAACCTCTTCAATCGCTTGGTTTGCTTCAAGGTAGGTCTTTTGTACCAATACGGTTAAGTCTTGTTTGGCTTGCGACTTAAGGAATTGAACCTGCGATACGGCACTGTGAGCCGCAGCGACTTTGTCGGAACGGCCTGTAGTGTCAATCAACGGCACATTTACACCAATACCAACTAACCAATCGGGTTTCATTTCACTGGCTAGAGAGTCATCTTCATACAGGCTGTAGTCACCGTAAAGGTATACCTCTGGGTAGTACTTACCTTTCTCGGCTTTAATTAAGCTGCTTGCTTGTTTCTCTTTTGCATCAAGAATTTTAAGGCCGGGGTAGGTCATGAGAGTTTGGTCAATGAACACGTCCATATGAGGCAGGTTCTTATTGATAAACAGTTGCTCTGAGGGTTCTACACTTTCATTTTGACCAAGGATCTGAGTCAGTGCTAGTTGAGCAATCTTGAGATCGTTCTGAGCTTTCGTGCGCTCTACAATCGCTTTATCTAAAGAAGCATCGGCTTGTAGGCGTTCTACTCGTGCGATTTGCCCTTGCTGTTCAAGCTTAATTGCGAAATCACGGTGCTGAGTTAAGCCTGTTTCGACGGCTTGACGCGTTCTCACGACGTCTTCCGCTAAGATCACAGAGAAGTAATATTTACTCAAGTCTTCGTAGCGAGCTTGCTTCTCCATCAATAACTGGCTCTGCGCTTCTTCGCTTTTACCTTCTGCAGCATTTTGCGCAGCGGTAATTCGTCCGCCAGTAAAGATAGGCCACACCGCACGAATGGATGAGCTGAAGATATCTTGCTCGGTAATCGTGGAAGTAATCCCACCAAGCGCACTGATAATTTGAGGCGGCACGGGAAGACCAATTGAAGGTACGCCACTTAGGCTATCTGCGAACTGTTCGCCATTGATAGTCACATCACTATCAAGGTGAGTGTAGTTCGCGCCAAGCGTTACAGAAGGCAGGTTAAGACTTCCGGTTGCATTTTGAAGGTGTTGATAACGCTCAACGTTAGCTTGTTGAGCTGCAAGAGAGTTATTGTTCTCTTGGAGTATTTGCCACGCCTCAGAAAAAGTGAGCGGAGCAGCATAGCTTGGCGAGCTGATAGCACCGATAAGAATACTGGCAATCGCAAGGCGTCGGAATGTCGGTTTGGTCATCTGCATTAAATACCAAATTAGAGTATTAGCTCTAATGTTAACAGGGGGATAATCATTTGTCTTGAACAGATTACCTCATATGAACAATTAGCATAGCCGCTCGTTAATATAATGTGAATGCTATTAAGGGTTTAATTGTTGTCGACATAGAAACAAAAAGAGCACGATAACGTTATATACAGTAACCTAAAGGGTGTATAATGTGTACTAAGGCAGAGAGAACTGCCTTTTTCTTGCTCAATTATACATGTAGATATACAGTGTTTAATGTGTATTGTGTGTATGGGGAATATAATTTGTCATCAGTTAAAGTCAGGGCGACTATTGTAGAAGACAATACAGGTATCAAAAGCCAGATTCCTATCTTACTGACAGAGCAAGGAGAACTGAGTACTGTAACTGACTACCTACTCAAATTAGAGGCTGACGGTGTGAGTCACTCTGTAATGAACGGGTTTCTTCAAGCGGTGTCCTTGCTGTTAGATTACATGGAAGCGAATAGAGGGTTGTTTGACGATCCGAAGTTACTCTTTCAGACCTTTTCTAAGCGTTTATATACGGGAACTGTTGGCGAGGATGGGATTGATCCATCTTGTTTGTATTGGTTGCCAACTTCAACCCGTAACGTGAATGCGCACATCCATCGACTGACTATATTCACCGATTGGTTGGCAGAAAAACAAGGTACTGTAACAATGAACCCTTTGCGTGATGCCATGCCTCATGAGCAACGACTCAATTACGCTGCATGGTATCGCAAAAACCAGAACGACTTTCTTGGTCATATCAAAGATAAGACGGTCAATAAAACCATCCGTAAGGCACGAACTATTAAAGGTCGAACGGCGCTCACAAAAATCGAAGATGACGCAATTGCATTCCCTGAAAGTCATTGGGAAGATTTTTATATGAATGGTATCGGTGGTGCTAAAGACCCGCGTGTGGTGCTCAGAGATAAGTTAATTCTACTGCTCATGCATGGTGGCGGGTTGCGGGGAAGCGAAACGTTAACGCTTTGGGTGACCGACGTATTTGAAGATCCGAATAATCCTGATTCCGCAATTGTCAGAATTTATAACGAAATAGACGGAAAAGCCCCGGATGGTTGGCGTAGTCGCTCTGGTACACAAAATAGAGAGACCTATCTAAAAGAACAGTATGGTCGTATCCCTCGTCAGCGCATGAAAGGCACAATTCACCTTGGGTGGAAGAACCGTGTGGCTGACCATAAAGATAACTACATACAGGTTCAGTGGTTCCCTACAGATTATGGCAAAGTGTTTATGTCACTTTGGAAAGACTATCAAAAGTACCGTGCCAGTGTTGACTGTCACCACCCTTATGCGTTTATTTCCTTTCATCACAGCGCACTAAGTAATCCTTACACAAAGTCTGCTTTCTACGACAACTATGCCAACGGATTAAAACGTATTGGCTTAGAGCCTAACAAAACAGAAGGTTTAGACCCCCATGGACATAGACATAATTACGGTAGACGGTTGGATGATTCAGGACTTAACCCTTTGGTTATACGCCGCTGCATGCACCACAAATCCCTAGACTCACAATTACCCTATACTGGTAAAAGTCAGAAAAAAATTTCTGACGAACTGACCCAAGCTACGCTGCGATTGGCAAACCTTGAATCCAAAATCAAACCCTTAGATTGGAAAGAGTTGGTCGAGTATGGATTCGATGACATTGACCCACAAGGGTATTTCACTGGTAAGCATCCAAAGATGAGAGGTTAATAATGGAAAAACTAAAAGCCCAAAAACGTGGTGAACGGACATCAGATTTCAGCTTTTCTTGGATGCTCACTACACATGGCACCAAGTGGATTCAGTGGCAAGAATTCGCGGCTGAATGGATGGCAAAGCAAACTGCCGGAATTAACCATAAGAGTGATGCGCTAAAAATATTTTTTGAAACCTACATCCTAAATTATGCCCCCTACGCCATCGATGTGGGGCTGTTTTTCAAAGGATATAACGGTCATATATGCAGCAGTGCCGAGTTAGAGAGGGCAGCGAGAACGAGAGTTAATTATCCGACCAATGTACGACAAGCGGTAAACTATCCTAAAGATTTTGTCGACTTTATCATTACTAAACATTTTTCTGAGGAAGATGATAAGGGAAATATAATACCTTTGGTTAAAAACCCATTAAATAAAATTACAGTGACTCATTCATCCATTGAAACTGTGCGCAATCCGTTGCCCTATCGCTATATTCAGGACTTACGCCAAATTTTATGCCCACTACCAAATAAAGCAAAACTGGCAGTTATTGAGCAAAACCTTCAGCAACGCGAAACCTTGCATCAGGCCTTTCATTACCGTCATTTTAAACACTGGACATGGGCACAGCAACAAACTGGGCAAGGTAAAGCAGGTAGAGATGGTGACTGGTTCGAGGTTGAATCAGAGCAAGTTGATAAATCCGACCCTGATTGCGTGTGGCGCTCGAAAGAAGTTATTCGGAACAATAAAACAATCACAATTTATCAACTCTGGTCTCCCGTCAAATCGATGGCGATTTTTATAAAGCTACATTTACCACTTCGTACTTATCAGGTACGCATGTTAGATAGTGGAGAAGCCGACACATGGCGTTATAAAAACGGACGATGGGGGCTCAACGATAAGAACGACTTCGTACTAGGTAACCCCAAGCGCCCTTTTGGAAAAGGGGTATTTCGTCGCATGCACGACACCATAACCGGGCAGTATTCGACTGGACTGTATATTAATACCAATAAGACAGCCGATCAAAATAAAAATGAGCTTGAATGCGGCTACACTATTCCTTGGCAAAATGAGGAAGTGCTGTATTGGCTGGAAAAACTGCGCAATTGGCAAGAAAAATACAATCCTATTTACAAGCCAACGAATTGCACCACGCTGCTTAAAAAGCATACAGGAAAACCTAAAACTAGCCAGCAGCTAGAAAACATGGGAGAAACTGCGTTTTTGTTTCGCGATGCCTCAGCAAAAGGTGACGATAAGAATAAGCCGCTAACCGGGGACTCAAACATAACATCGTTGTGGTACCAACTTTTACTAACCCTAGAAAATAAAATTGCAGCTCAAGGGGATACTCTTGATAACGGCGAACGTTTAAAGCTGGTTATAGATTATCCTGAAGATAAGTACGATGGTTCTAAGCTTGCTACGCTTTTCCCATTACATAGCTTACGTGTCTCGCTAATCACCGCTTACACGATGGATACGCAATTACCACTACCTGTTATTTCTAAACTGCTAGCAGGCCATACACGTCTATTGATGACCATTTACTACAACAAAATCACCCCGTCTGTGATGGCTGAGAAAATGGATGAAGCGCATGATGCATTGAATGCCAAATCCAAACAATCGGTACGCAACTTCCTCAAAGATGCCTCAATGGAGCAAATCCAATGCAAGATGGTGTATAGAGATGATGGCAGCATCCAAGCGGCGCTGGTTAACCGAAACCCGATCGGTTGGGAAGAGCGCTCTTATGGTTTGTGCTTGGTCGGTGGTAACACCGTAAAATCGGATGAAGTCAGCACCCTTGGAGGCTGCTGGAATGGGGGGGAGTTGATTAAGGATGCAAGAGTTGCTATCAATCGTATTCATGACAGCGTTCCACATGGCCCTGAAAACTGTATTCGCTGCCGTTGGTTTATTACAGAGGCTCGATACCTCCCTGCGCTCAATGCCCACTTCAATCAACTGAGTTATAAAGCGCATCAGACGGCAAACCTGTCGGTGGAAATCGAACGCGAGATGGAAACCCTAAAGGATGAGCAGTTCTTCAGTGAAGAGCAAGGCAAACCGTTCATCAAGCACGATCAACTGCAAGCACTGCAGCGCCGCTACGAAAAACAGCAAATCGAAGCCAATGAATACGCCAAAGACTGGATTGCGTGTTTTGAACTTATTGGCAAAATCATTCGTGTCGAAGAAGCCAGGAAAGAGGACGATACTACAGATAAACTGATTGCGGTTGGTTCCAAGCAAGATATCAGTCACGCCTTGAAGTTTGTCGAAACCGACTCTGAGTTGCTACACCTATCCTTGATTTGTGAAGATGCAGAATTCTATCCTGATTTGCAGGATGAACTACGCAAAACCCCTGTAATAGAAAAGCGTTCACGCAAGCTTAGTCGTGTTCTGATGAAAAAAGGCTTTGAGCCTATTTTTATGGAAATGGATGATAAACAGCAACTTATCGCAGCCAATGCCATGATGCGCCAAATGGCGAAAATCGCTGATCCAAACGATAAGCTTGAAGGCTACCGTAAAGTTGCTAGTTATATCGAAGCAGATGAATACATGGCCGATAATAAGCTGCTTTCTGAGGGTATCCTCGCTCTTACCGATAAAGCTATTCACCTAAACAGCATCGCTCTACTGAACTTATTGGAGGACTAATGGAATTAGATATTGATGTCATTCTTGCTGACTTAAAAGACGGTAAAGTGCCACGCACTCAACAAAACCTCGATAAGTTAAACGGTATCCTGAAAACATATGCGAAGTCGGGACAACGCGATTTCTCTATTACGCAAATGGGGCGAGTGTCGTCAGCGGAAGGTGGGCCGGGTTATGAAGCCTTACGTGCCACTCGTAACAAGCACTACCGAACCCTAATCGAAGCGTGGGCGCAAAAGTTCAATACCAACACTAAAATGCCGGTATCCAACACCTCTCGGTCTAAGTCTATCCCTGCGGATCATAAGTTGCTAGAACGTATTCCAGATCCTGCTGTTCGTGCCTTGTTTGGTCAAATTATCGCTGAGCGTAACCGCTATCGCAAAGAAGTGAACCTGCTTAAACAGTACGCCAATATTACTATCGATAAACGCCCTGTACGCCAGTTTTGTGCCACCACAGAGCCAAGCGTCGAAGTACTATCACCCATATCGGCTGTGCTCACCGAATCAGAGAAAAAAGCCCTAGTCTATGCCATTTCTGATGAATGTATGGACAAGAACGACTGGCAAACCACTATGGCAGGTCAGGTGAAAGACATGGAGTACAGTTGCGAGGTTTTTCCACGAGGCTTTGTCACAGGGCTTCGCAAGCTATTAGTTGAGATTGATAAGTAATGGCGAGTGGGCAGCAAAAGGCGTAATAAACCTTGATGTATTTGAGAGCTGGAAAGTCCCACAGACGGAAGGTGACTGTAAACAAATCGTGTTCAGAGGTCAGCTTAATCGTATCGAAGTGGCAAAAGGATTGGTTGTGGGTGAGCCGTATTAAATTAAAGTTCTACCCTAAAAAACCTTCAAAGCACTAGAAGGTGAACTACACGCTAAAGGCGTTCTGCTACATTTGACTGATTCTACCAAGAATAATACGGATAAGCCCAAAATTTACGACAATATCCCCAAAAGTGCAATCCCTGCTAATATTTGTTGTGGCTTCACCACTTGGCCAGTTCAAAATGTTATGTAACATTTTGAACTGTACTCAATCCTCACTAATGCTTAGTACCCGACCTTTTGCAATTCTCACAAATCTTTTGCACTCTGACTTTCTAAAACGTTATTCATGAATTGCTAATGTTCGATTTTTCGTAACGCATTTTTGTCCAAATCCGTGCTGACGGGGTAGATCACCGTAACGCAGATCTGCCCCAAAGTTTCTTAGAGTACTAATCCTCCTGTTTTTACCCACTTTAGTTAGCCAAGTTCAGCCAATCATTGTTTCATGTTTACTTTGTGGATACTTATTACTGTCTCTGTGCAGACATTTCGTGTCCTCCCCTGAGTTATACGCTTTGGTCTAAATAGGCAAGTATTCGCAATATCACTCAATCTATGTAAGTGGTGATTACAAGCTGTTCTAACAATTATAATTCCTTATTAATGAATGACTGTTTTTATAAGTTGCGGGCATTTGTGTTTAATAGTCCACAATATCAGTCACAAATCGGTCAATAACGGGCTTGATGGCGATTTCGTCACAGTTTTGCCATTTTTTCATTGGTAAATTAATAATCAAGCAAGCGGGAGACCATTATGAGAAGCCTACAAATTGTTGAACTAATAAATGATCAAAGAAGTGCAACCGTCGAAGAAATAGCAGAAGCCTTTAATGTTTCTGTGGAAACCATTCGTCGAGATTTAAAAAAGCTTGATGAATCGGGCGCACTTAAAAGAGTTCATGGTGGGGCTATTAGTGTTCAAGAAATTGATGAAGGTCTTTCTTTTCATGCGCGTTCTAAGGACTATATAGAAGAAAAGGAATTACTGGTAAGCAAAGCGTTAGATTATATTAAAGAAGAAATGGTAATAGGTTTAGACGCAAGTTCATCGAGTTGGTGTCTCGCTCGAGAGATTCCAAATATCAGTTGCACTATTATTACCAATTCTCTTCAGAATGTTATTGCCCTTGAAGGTAAAAGTAATATTAATGTAATTTGTACTGGTGGCAGTTATTCCGAGAAGTACAGTAGTTTCTATGGTCCACTAGCAGTGGAGACACTGGCTAATATGTCTTTGGACGTCTGCTTCTTTTCCTGCGTTGGGTTTGATTATGACTCAGGAGTTTGGGATTCAAATGAATATAACTATCAAATAAAAAGAAGTTTTATCGATATATCTGATCAAGTTATTCTAATTGCCGATAAATCTAAATACAAAAAAAGAAGTCTTCTTAAAATATGTGATAACGAATCGGTAGATGTAGTAATAACTGATTTGTAATAACGTGAAACAAAACAAACTTTAAAATAAAAATAAATAATTTAATTAATAATAAGGATATCTTATGAGTGATACTCTCAATATAAGTTCGTCTGAAACACAGAGGAATAATAAAGTAGAGGTAATACCAAAGGAAATTAAATTTGCTTTTTGGCTACTATGTTGTTGTTTTGCCATGTGGGGTTTGGCAAATAACATGACTGATGTACTTATTGCACAGTTTCGAAAAGTATTTACTTTAACCGATATGCAATCGGGTTTGGTACAAACGGCTTTCTATGGCGCTTATTTTTGTTTGGCTCTTCCCGCTGCGCTTTTCATACAGCGATACAGTTATAAAGCCGGAGTGCTTTTGGGCCTTGGATTGTTTGCAACCGGCGCACTGCTATTTTATCCCGCCGCGCAAGCAATGGAATATTTACCTTTCTTGCTGGCATTATTTGTTCTAGCTGGCGGTCTCTCCATTCTAGAAACAAGTGCCAACCCATACATATTAGCGATGGGTCCTGAAGAAACCGCAACTCGACGTCTAAATATTGCTCAAGCTTGTAACCCTATTGGTTCGATCACTGGGGTGTTAATTGGCAAATTTTACATCTTATCGCAACTAAACCCTGCAACGGATAGTGAACGTGCGGCCATGGCTGCTGACGAACTAGCGAAAATTCAATCTGACGAACTGTACGCAGTAATGATGCCCTATATGGGCGTAGCAGTTGTTATTGCTTTAATTTGGCTATTGATTCTTAAAACTAAAATGCCGGCCGCAAAGGACACAAGTACTACCGGTGAGTCTACATTTGGTCAGGCGTACCGCCGTATTGTCAAGCGAAGCCACTTCACCAAAGGCGTGTTAGCTCAGTTTTTCTATGTCGGTGCGCAAATTGGTTGTTGGTCATGGACTATTCGTTACGTGATGCAAGAAGTCGGCGGTACAGAAGCAGAAGCATCAACATACCTACTGACATCTATTGTGATTTTCTCTGTCATGCGCTGGGTTTGTGTCGCGCTAATGAAACACATTGAACCACAAAAACTACTTGCTGCTTTGGCTGCGATCGCTGCGATTTTAGTTGCTGTAATCATGGCAGTGGGTGGGTTAGCAGGAGCTTATGCACTAGTCGGTGTGTCTGCATGTATGTCTCTGATGTTCCCAACTATTTTTGGGCTATCACTGAGAGATTTAGGGTCTGATTCAAAGTTTGGTGGAAGCTTCCTAATCATGGCAATTCTGGGTGGTGCACTGCTAACCGCCATCATGGGGCAAATCTCAGATGCAGCAGGCATTGGCGCCGCATTTGTTATCCCATTCATTGGCTTCGTTTACCTAGTGTACTACGGCGCAAAAGGTTACCAAGTTAAGTAAAGAATTATCCACAGGGGCAGCATTAACCTGCCCCCCTGAATTAAAGAAATAATAAGGAACATCAATGATGTCACAGTTAGTTAAAATCGGTATTCGTCCTACCATCGACGGTCGTCAAATGGGTGTACGCGAATCTCTTGAAGATCAAACTATGGGAATGGCTCAGCGCGCAGCTCATTTTATTCAAGAGAATATTCGCCATGCTAGCGGAGAGAAAGTGGAGTGTGTCCTTGCCGACTCTTGTATTGGTGGTGTAGCAGAATCTGCTGCGACGGCTGACAAATTTAAACGTGAAAATGTGGGCCTTGTACTGACAGTAACACCGTGTTGGTGTTATGGCACAGAAACCATTGATATGGACCCGCATACACCAAAAGCCATCTGGGGCTTCAATGGTACTGAGCGTCCAGGTGCAGTATACCTAGCCGCTGCGATGGCAGGCCACTCACAAGTGGGTTTACCGGCATTCTCAATTTACGGCAAAGAAGTGCAAGACGCAGGAGACGAGTCAATCCCAAGTGACGTACAGGACAAGATTCTTCGCTTCTGCCGTGCAGGTTTAGCCGTCGCGTCAATGCGCGGTAAATCTTATCTCTCGATGGGCTCTGTATCTATGGGCATCGCGGGCTCTGTGGTTAACCCTGAGTTCTTCCAGAAGTATCTGGGCATGCGTAATGAATATGTCGATATGACAGAAATCAAACGCCGTTTGGATCGAGAAGTCTATGACAAGAAAGAGTTTGAACTGGCGCGTGCTTGGGTACGAGACTGGTGTAAAGAAGGTAAAGATTATAACGGCACCCCTTTCACCGAAGAGCGTAAAGCAGAGGATTGGGATACCGTCATTAAGATGACCATGATCATGCGCGATTTGATGCGAGGCAACCCAAAACTTGCAGATCTAGGCTTTGGTGAAGAATCGCTAGGACACAATGCTATTCTGGCTGGCTTCCAAGGTCAGCGTCATTGGACCGATCATTTGCCCAATGGCGATTTTTCAGAGGCCATCTTGAACTCCTCATTTGATTGGAACGGCATTCGTGAACCAATCTGTGTGGCAACAGAAAACGACGCGTTGAACGGCGTAAATATGATGCTTGGTAAGCTACTGACGGGTGAGGCTCAGGTTTTCCATGATGTTCGTACCTACTGGTCTGAAGATGCGGTAGAGCGTGTGACAGGAACCCGCCCAGATTCCGGTTTCTTGCACCTGGTTAACTCTGGCTCAGCAGCGCTCGATGGGGCAGGTAAAGCGAAAACAGCTGATGGTAAGCCGGCGATGAAACCGCACTGGGAACTGACACAAGCTGACGTTGAAGCGTCTCTAAATGCAACGAAATGGTGCCCAGCCATTGAAGAATACTTCCGTGGGGGCGGCTTCTCGTCTCAGTTCCTAACTGAAGGTGGCATGCCATTTACCATGCATCGAATCAACATTATCGCGGGTATTGGTCCAGTGCTGCAAATTGCTGAGGGGCACTCTATCGAACTGCCAGAAGATGTTCATAACACCCTAAATGAGCGCACTAACGCGACTTGGCCAACGACCTGGTTCGTCCCTCGCTTGACTGGCCAAGGCGCATTTAAATCGGTTTATGAAGTTATGGCAAACTGGGGCGCTAACCACTGTGTTATCACTTCAGGCCACGTTGGCGGCGATTTAATCTCTCTCGCTGCAATGCTGCGTATTCCGGTATCGATGCATAACGTGGATAGCCAAGACATCTTTCGTCCGCATACTTGGTCTGCATTTGGTCAGGATGTTGAGGGACAGGACTATCGCGCTTGTCAGAACTTCGGCCCTATCTATAAGTAATTCAATAGGTAACTAATTTTGCCTGCCCCAACTTGGGGTAGGCCTTAAAGGGGTGAGTTATGTCGATTGCTATTATTCTTGATTGCGGAGCCACCAACGCCCGCTCTATTGCGATTAACCAGCAAGGTGAAATTGTTGCGTCGCACTATATTGCTAATGAAACGCTACAGAATGGCACTAAACATGTTTGGGATTTTCAACAGATTTGGAAAAAGCTTGTTGAGTGTTCAAAGCAGGTAACGGCTCAAATTAATTCGACGGATATTGTTGCCGTTTCTGTCACTACCTTTGGAGTGGACGGGGCGCCCTTCGATAAAGATGGAAAGCAGATCTATCCCATTATTTCTTGGAAATGTGCTCGTACCGCGCCTGTGATGAGCCAGATCTCGCAAGATATTGACCGCGATGAACTGTATTTGACCAACGGCATCGGGGACTATTCGTTCAATACCTTATTCAAGCTTAAGTGGTTGAAAGACAACGAACCAAAAGTCTATAGCAATATGGATAAGTGGGTGTTTATTTCGTCGATGTTGACACAAAAGCTGACGGGCGAATTAACAACCGATCGAACCATGGCTGGCACGTCGATGATGACGGACCTAGACAGCGGTGACTGGAATGAAGGGGTATTACAGTACCTAGAGCTGACGAAGGCGCACTTCCCTCCCATGGTTGAAGCGGGCGAAATAGTGGGTTGTTTAAAAGACGATGTCGCCTTCCTGCTTGGCATTCCAAACAGAGTTCCAGTGATTTCAGCAGGTCACGACACTCAGTTTGCTTTGTTCGGCTCTGGTGCCAAAGAGAATCAGTCTTTCTTAAGCTCAGGGACTTGGGAGATCTTGATGGCTCGTTCGCCACGTCCTCAGTTAAAACCTGACTATCTCAAAGAGGGCATGACAACAGAGCTTGATGCTAAAAATGGTTTGTTTAACCCAGCAATCCAATGGCTCTCTAGTGCAGTAATGGAATGGGTCGCCAACACCTACTTTACGGATATTGCCGAGAGCAGCAGTAAATACGCGGTGATGGTTTCGGAAGGGGAAGCGGCCCCTATCGGTGCAAATGGCGTTAGGTTCGATCCATCCTTTTTACTTGGTGGTGACGGTAAAGGAAATGGTGCGATTACTGGCCTGTCCATTAATGCCACAAGGGGCGAGATATACCGCGCCGCTCTAGAAGGACTGGCCTTCAAACTCAAGAGCAGTCTGCACTATCTTTCCACGACTTGTCGCTTAAATACCAAGTGTTTAATGGTGGTGGGTGGTGGGTCTAAAAATAGACTGTGGAACCAAATAAGAGCTGACGTTGTTGGCATCCCTATCCATGTGGTTGAACAGTCTGAAGCCACAGTGACGGGGGCAGCGATGTATGCCTTTGCAGGGGCTGGGGTATTTATTGATGCCAATCATGCCCAAGAAAATATGAAGCCTGCTTACCAAGTCGTCACCCCGTCTGAGAGCCGTGAACAATACGCCCAGTTATTGGAGGAAATACACAATGCTTAAAGGAATCCATCCGGCAATAAGCCCAGAACTGCTTGCCGTATTAAGTCGAATGGGGCATGGCGATGAAATTCTGTTTGCCGACGCCCATTTTCCTGCGGAGACGTTTGGATCGCATGTGGTGCTAAGAGCCGATGGCGTGAATATCGATACGCTGTTAGAGGGCACAATACCGCTATTTGAGCTCGACGCGTACTGCCAAAGCCCGCTGATCATGATGCAAGCCGTAGAGGGTGACCAGCTCGACCCAACAGTTGAATCGAAATACATGGCGGCAATCACAAAGACCACTAAAGACAAGCCTGCATTAGAACACATGGATCGTTTTGATTTTTACGACCGCGCCGAAAAATGCTTTGCAGTTGTACTGACGGGCGAAACCGCTAAATACGGAAACATCATTTTAAAGAAAGGCGTAACGCCAGCTTAAGGAAGTAATACGATGACAATAACAAGAAATGAACTAGCACAAGACATTATCGATACATGCTTAGAGATGACTAAGCTGGGATTGAACCAAGGCACCGCAGGTAATGTCTCGGTGCGCTATGAAGATGGTTTATTGATCACTCCAACGGGTATTGAATATGAGAATCTGACACCGGAAAAGATCGTTTTTGTCAGCGAATCCGGAGAATTTGAGGAAGGCAAAATTCCATCAAGCGAATGGGCTTTCCACCTAACCTGCTACCAAGCGAGAGAGGATTGCCATGCCGTTGTTCACAACCACGCCATTAACGCGACAGCAGTGTCTATACTCAATCGTCCAATCCAGGCGATCCACTATATGGTTGCAGCATCGGGCGCGGCAGAAATACCTTGTGTACCTTATGCTACCTTTGGCTCTCCTAAGTTGGCTGATTATGTAGATGCTGGCATTCGTCAAAGTAAATCTATTCTTCTTCAACATCATGGCATGATCACCGTTGGTGAAAATCTGAAGAAAGCATTGTGGTTAGCACATGAAACCGAGGTATTGGCTGAGCTTTATCTCAAATGTGCAGCGATTCAGCCAGACGTTCCAGTGCTTCCAAACCAAGAGATGGATCATGTACTCGATAAGTTCAAGACGTATGGATTGCGAGTTGAGAAGTAATTGATATCGGCCCGATCCGTCGGGCTCTTACCGTAAAGGAATGACTATGGTGTTTGCATTAAATTTACCAAAACTATCATTATCCGGCGTAGGTGCGGTGGCAGAATCTGTTGCAGTGTTGGACTGTCGACCCGTAAAAAAAGCAATGATAGTGACAGATAAAAACCTGATTGAATTGGGGATATTAGATTCTCTTTATCGTGCACTCGATGATAAAGGGTTCGACTATGTCACCTTTGATAAGGTCACCCCTAACCCGACCGTTAGTTTGGTTAATCAAGGTGCTGAGTTTTACCAACAGAGCGGGTGCGATTGTTTGATTGCGGTTGGTGGCGGTAGCCCTATTGATTGTGCGAAAGCGATTCGTATTGTCACATCAAATGACGGCGAAATCACCGATTATAATGGGGTCGGCCTGGTTAAGAATAGCGGTGCGTTCTTTATTGCCATTAATACAACGGCGGGAACAGCGGCGGAGATGACGTCCAATTCGGTGATTACCGATGAGAAGAATCTCGTTAAGATGGTGATCGTCGACACCAAACAGATTCCAGATGTTGCGGTTAACGACCCATCATTGATGGTTGGTTTGCCTGCCTCTGTTACCGCTGCAACGGGTATGGATGCGCTGACCCATGCCATTGAGTCGGTTGTGACTCCTGGCGCCCATCGTTTAACACTTCCGACCGCACTTGAGGCGGTTAAGCTAATTGCCAAATGGCTGCCTATGGCAGTAAAGGATGGAGCGAACATAGAAGCTCGGTCGGCACTTGCTGATGCGCAATTTTTAGCGGGGATGTCGTTCAACTCAGCCGGATTAGGCGCGGTTCATGCGTTGTCACATCAGCCTTCGGCAACACACAACCTAGCGCATGGCGTTTGTAATGCTATCTTGCTGCCTGTGGTGAGCGCATTCAATGCTCAAACGGTTCCAAGTGCGTTTAGGGAAGTAGCTGAAGCGATGGGTGGGGATACGTCTCAGTTAGACGACACTAATGCAGCCCTATTAGCGGTGGACCTGATTTGCACGTTGTCTCGTGAAGTGGGTATCCCTTCTGGGCTGGCTCACCTTGGGGTTAAGCATGCAGATATTGATGGTTGGGTTCAAAAAGCCATGGATGATGTTTGTATGGGAGGCAACCCAAGAACGTTGACCAGTGAAGACGTTTATCACCTTTACGAGTTGGCGTTATAGCAACAGTGTAGTGGTACTGTAGTGGCTGAGTGAATTTGGCCACTTGATTGGAGGTTTGCAATACTTGAAGTGATTCATAAATCACTAATTTAGGAAACTCGCTGACACGTTTCTGTCCAAAAAACTCTCAGGTTGAATTTTACCCGTGGCATTTTCTAACTAGAAAGTGCCCCAAACCGTGTTTGGGCAGCAGTAAACCTTCATAACAAAAATTAGGTCAATAGGCCGTTGACTAAAATCAGTACCGCTTACTTCGTGAAAGAGACCACTTCCAAAGTGCTGTTAGGTTAACTCCAGCACCCAATAGTGCAATAGGTTATTGCACAATTAGTTCAGTAGAATAGTGACACTAGATACAATCTTAAGTTATCTATTGAAACATAGTATTCAACTCTCATCATTAGATACCAAATTTGTTGATCTATACACAGACCATACTCGGGCATTAGTGTACTGTTGAGCATGTAAATATGATTTTAAATTAATAGCTTAGATTTCATTTGGATATGACTCGACAAGAACTTCTGCAACAATCAAGTACTCTTTTAGGCCGTTTTGCTCATGAGGTGAAGGTAGCGAATGCGATGGGGCAATTTGACATAAACACTGTCGCGGAGGACTTCTTGATTCCTATTTTAGCGACAGCTCTAAACTGCCCCGATCTACAAAATCAAAATCGAATCCGAATGAATTTTCCGGCAGTTGACCTTGGATGTAAAACTAGTAGGGTTTCAATCCAAATTACTTCTGATGCTTCAAGCGCTAAAATCTGTGAAACGTTGAAGAAATTCGATTCTCACAACCTTGGCAGTGATTTTGACGACATCTACGTTTATGTAATAACTGAAAGACAGAAGTCGTATACCTCACAGCAATTGATGCAATCAGTGGAGAATCTATCTATTGCGTTTGACCCATCGAATAATATTCTCGACTACCAAGACTTGGCTCAATTGCTCAATGAAATTAGTAATGAGCAACTTGAATACATCAATGGCCATCTTGAAAAGGAATTCCAACGGACGGATGTTAACCTCCAATTTCGTAGAAATCTGGATGAGTTCTTAAGGGTTAATCAGCTAAAAATAGAGGATGAAAAGCGAACAAGAAAATACATACCATCAGTGTTTGTTGAAACCTCAGAAACGAAAGAGGAGATGAGGTACTTCGCAAATCCAATGTTTTTCTTCAGAAAGATTGATGACGATATACGGCGAATCAACCTAGTTCATTTTAATGAGCTTTTAAGAAAAGCGAAAATTGAACCTGTAATAGATAGTTTACTTGAAATAACAGCTTTAGAATCGCCAAGTAGCATGCATGAGCTTCAAGAACGTCTGACTAAGCAACGTGCTGCGCTCGAAGACATACAAGAGTATCTTTCTCCGTTCTCTTGGTATGGTGAACGAGCTGAACGGTTTGTACCTGAGGGTTACTTGTCAGGCTACTGGGATGTCTTTCAACACAGTATCGAATCGAGCGGAAGCGGAGTGTTCAGCTCTATCGAAAAGGTTTCAAAAAAAATTGGAATTACACAAGCCAAAATATTTTTAATCACGGGCATGGCAGGGCAAGGGAAAACAAACTTCATTTGCGATTTAATTGAAAACCAATTTAGATCATTTGAGATTCCCACAGCCTTTATTCCTGCACGTGCACTGAATGATCATCCGGGTCCTAATCGCATTTTGTCGTACATCAAAAACAACCGATATGCTCCAGATGTCCAAGACCTCCATGACCTTTTAACACTATTAAACAAAGTTGCCGAAGAGTGTCAAAAGCCTTTTGTGATAGCCATTGATGGAATAAATGAAGTTGGCGATCTTGATAGATTTGCTGCTGAGCTTCGAATTTTCCTAGATGCAATGTGCCAGTATGAATATGTAAAGATCATCTTTACCTGTAGGAATGAATTTTTCGATCATAAGTTTGCTAGTGTATTCGAATCTCTACACTCCAATCTCGTATACCGTGTCAAAGATCTTCGCCAAAAAATGTCGGACAAAAATAAAGTTAGACTTCTTGATGCTTATCTAAGCCACTTCAATATCAAAGGCAAGTTCTCAAATAATGCATCTGAGTTCTTAAAAAACGATCTTATTTTACTGCGAATTTTCTCAGAAATTAACGAGAACAAGAATATTGGATATGTTCCGGATATCTACAAAGGAGATATTCTAGAGAAATACTTGATGATGAAGGTGAATGAGTTCCCTCACCACTCTAAGCGTAACGTATTGAACTCATTGTATAAGATATGTAGACGAATGTTGGAAGATGGAATTTTTTCTCAGATACCTGTTGAAGGGGATGAATCCGAGAGGCAGATTCTTGAACAACTGATTGGGGAAGATATCATTTTGCGAAGAGAGGTCCCATCAACAGGGCTTGCATCTTTAGGTATTGAAAATATTTCATTTACATACGATGAACTGCGTGATTTCTTACTTGCGTTTTATACTGTGACTGAACTTTCAGCGCATCAATTAAAAGTTGATAGTATTTTTGAAAAAATCATCGAATGGCCAGTCTATGAAGGTTTTTTCCGTTACGCGTATATTTTGGCACGGAAGCAAAGAAACGATACAGTTTTGTCTGCATGTGAATCTTCAAAAGACTTCTCAAATCACTATCTGAACAATCTTTCACTTTTATCAGCAGATATTCAAACCCCCGAAGACGTGGTTAGAGTCGAAGGTACTTTGAAGAATAGATCCGAGGAAAGTAACCTTCGGGCTGTTGCTTGGTTCTTGTTTAGAAAAAGAGAAGAGTCGGACCACCTAAACATTCGAATTTTACTAGATCATGTTAGCAAACTTGATGAGATAGAATCCGAACATTTCATGAAAGTAATGTTTTCTAGCTCTAGCTATTATGGCGGACGCCATATCTGGCGGGATAACGTTAGCAACCTGCTAAATAGCTTGAAGGATCTTAGAGAAGAGCAACAATTGGGGTTGGGTATTCCGGCTTTAGCTATGGCATTACATTTTGTTCCATATGCTCATTGGGATGTGAAAGAAAGTACTCTCAATTTCTTTTCTAAGTTTCAACACACACCAGAAGTTCTGGGTGCAATTGAAGTATGCAGAAATGCTGTTTCTACAAAAGTGCAGAATTGTTTGAAGGAAATAGAAGAATGAGAGGCGACATAGCGCTAATTTTGACGACCTCATGGAAGCCAAATAAAGAGGAGTTTCTTATAGCATTGGGAATATCTCCTCGAGGTCTTGGCGAGCAGCTTTTTGGAACTGTTTTCGATGCACTTTTTGTAGCATCTATTGAAGCCAAAGCTGAATTCAAAAAGTATTATTGCGTGGAGTATGCAAACTTCACAGATTACCTGATAGCACGTTATGGCAAAACTCTAAGTGAAGACGAGCTAGAAACAAGTAGTGTGTTCATTGTGGATTGGTTACCGCAGATCATCAATGAAGACTTTGAAGATAATAAGCTAGGTACTGTTCTGGAATGTATTAAAAAGTTAGAAGAGGCTAATAATGAAGGTTAAATTTGATTTTATATCAAATAGCTCGTCCACATCGTTTGTGTACATTTCAGACGAAGAGTTGAACGAGGAAGCTTTTTTCGAAGCCGTTGGAGTAGACAGAGAAGGCCCTGTAGGAGATTTATTTTATCAAATGTACAACGAAATTAAAACTTCGCTACGTGATTCCGGAAAGCAGGTATTAACAAAAGAAGATGCCGAAAGCTTTGCCGCATATGAATTTACTCCGGATGTTGTAAATAAAATGAAAGATGCCATTGAACAAGGAAAAATTGTCACAACATCAAAACTTAGCAGCGATGGCTCCCTTGCAGAATCGTTGTTGTGTGTGTCTATGTTTGAGGTTGAGTCAGACAGCTTCTACATCAACGCTTACAACAATGTGTGGTAGATAATGTTAAAAGCTATTCGATATAATAATTTGGGTTATACATCCTTTTTCAATCCAGATAATGGTTTCTTCGCTCGGGTTCCTGACAAAGGGAAGAGAGAGCCGTTCTGGTCACCACACGGACCTGAGTTGATGGATATTTCAATCACAAATTGGTGTGATAAAGGTTGTCCTTTTTGCTACAAATCATCAACGAAATACGGCAAACATATGGCGCTAGATGATTACAAGAAAGTGATTGACCAAGCAGCAGACATGCATACATTTCAGGTGGCTTTAGGAGGCGGAAACCCTAATCAGCATCCTGATTTTTTAGAGATTTTAGAATATACATATTCCAAAGGAATAGTGCCTAACTATACAACGAACGGTCGTGGATTGAGCGATAAAATCCTTAGTGCTACTCGCAAGTATTGTGGTGCTGTAGCTGTTTCTGCGTATCCACCGTACGATGAGGCAGCTAGGACGCTAAAGAAGCTGAACAACCTCGGTGTCAAAACCAATATTCATTTTATCTTGGACGCCAAGAGCGTTGACACCGCAATTGACTGGCTAAAACAGCCCCCTGAATTTCTTACAGGAATAAACGCTATAATATTCTTAAATTACAAACCATCTGGTAGAAAAGTTTTTGAAGAAAGGCTCTTGCGTAATAGCCCTAGGCTAAATGAGCTTTTTGAATTAGCTACCTCTCAGCAAAGAAAGCTGAAAGTTGGTTTTGATGCTTGTTGCGTCAGCGGCGTCTTTGCGCGAACGAACGCTAATACGTCAATGGTGGACGCATGCGATGCAGGTAGATTTTCGTTGTATGTATCAGAAGATTTAAAAGTATATCCCTGTTCTTTTCAGGCTGGATTAGTAGAAGGAGAGCAGTTAAATAATAAGACAAAGCTTCTAGATATATGGATAAAATCTAAAAACTTCAAATCTTTTCGACGTTATTTCAGCTCGGATCGCTGTGGGGTCTGTAGCCACAGCTCAGTTTGTATGAACGGCTGCCCACTATTCGATGAGCTTGTAGTTTGTGGAAACAGGTAAATACCAATTACGTTGTTTTCTTAAACAACGGTACTGCTGTGGTTCGATGAATTGGACCACAGCGTTAGAGTAATGATGCCTTAATGGTTCAAAACTCTTTGCGATACTTGAGCTAATCCGTTATCCGTAAAATTAGCAAAGTCTCTAACTCAGAAATGTCCAGAAACGTTCTAGCGCCGATATAAACCAGTGTGTGATCACCAAGCGACTTTGAATTCTGCCAACAAGAAACAGTAAAGGAAGATCCTAAATAGTACCTATTTAGTCAGGCCGCAGACCAAATCTAAGTCTGGATATGCAACTAGACTTCACGTTTACTTTTGGCTAGCAATGATGAAATTAATTCTTTCCTCTCACTCTCTGTCATTTGAGAAACAATACATGCTAGTTCTGCGGCGCTTGCATCTTCACAGAAAAAGTAACTTAAAGGCACACCTAGTTCATCGGCCAATAGCTTTAAGGTTTGTACGTCTGGGGTGTGTTTACCCTTCTCGTATTGATTCATTCTTGGGCTAGCAGAGCTTTCATCCATACCTATACGTACTCCCAATGCTTTTTGAGAGAGGTTTGCTTTTTTGCGGGCTTCTTTGAGCCGCACTGGAATTGGGTTTTCGAATGGCACTTAAGTTTCATTTCTTTGATTTCACGGTAACTAAGATTTTCTTAGTTTTACTGATTTCTGTATACTAAGCAATCCTTAGTATTTTAGTGGTATATGCGGTACATGAAGCGTTCTTTGAAAATCAGTGATGAAATGCACAACCTATTGATTGAAAAAGAGATGGATGGTTTTTTAGTTGTTGAGCTAAGAGATGCATTTGTTTCGATTGATGACTCCTATGTTGATTTGGATGATGCTCGTCGTAAGGTTTATCGACAGCTCCTTCGTTTGGTGAAGAACAATTGGCTTCGAGTTGAAGGGACGGGGCAGCAGAAACGATACTTTCAAACAGACTTATTTAAAGGCCTTCAAATCGATACTGCATCAGACAAAACTAAGGTTACTTTTTCCACCTCGTCTGATTACTCGGTATTAAGACATGAACGCAATCAGTACAAAGGTGAGCTAGAGATTGTTTTTGGGGAGATTAATGAGTATCAATCTCTCTGTAGCCGCTTTCCTGAACTCGAGCCGAGGTTGCTTCCACTTCTTGAGCAAGCAAGAGAGCATTCAGCGCAGTTGTTAGGAAGAGTGAATGTACTCACCAGTGTTCTCAAAACACTTTGTGAGGATAACCAGTCGTGCTAAGGCCATGGCAGGCAGAATGCTCAGAGAAGGCATTACAGAAATACAGCTCAAACCAGCAGCACTTCTTCTGCCAAGCAACTCCAGGGGCTGGAAAAACGGTACTGGCTGCGACGGTCGCTTCAAGGTTGATGCAAGAGGACAAGATCGACCTTGTATTATGTTTCTCACCTTCTTTAACGGTTTCAAGCGGAATAAAGAAAACCTTTTCACAGATTCTTAATTGTACCTTTAATGGAGGGTTAGGTTCTATTGGACGATCTCTCACTTATCAGTCGATTCAATTTCTAAATGAGGAGTTTTGGCTGACGCTAAGAAATCATCGAGTTTTTGTGGTCTTTGATGAGATACACCACTGCTCTGGTACAGAGGTTGAAAATGCGAATGTTTGGGGGCAACAAGTCCTTGCAAAGATTCAAGGGCTGGCAACGTATACCCTTGCTCTTTCAGGGACTCCGTGGCGTTCAGACTCTTTGCCGATAGTATTGGGACAGTACAGCGATCCTGACGGAATACTTTTGGTTGATTATCAATACACGTTAAAACAAGCAATCGGCGATAAGGTTTGCAGAGCCCCTAAGATTGTTTTGGTTGATAATGAACATTTGACCGTGACGAGCGATGAGAAGGTGGAGTCTTTTTCTTCAATATTGGAAATGATTAAGCAGACTAAGTCCTCATATCAAAGCATCATTCATAATAAAGATGCAATGGAGTACTTACTTGGATTGGGTTGCAAAAAGCTTGAAGAAATCCGTTCTCGATCCCCGACGGCTGGAGGGTTAATTGTTGCTGCATCAGTTCAACACGCACAAACAATTAAAAAGGTACTTTTTGAAAAGTATGCTCAATCGGTCTCAATAGTGACCTATCGGCATGAAGAGCCTTTAGCAGAGATTGAACGTTATAGACGAAGCGATACTCAATGGATTGTTAGCGTTGGAATGATTAGTGAGGGAACCGATATTCCGCGCCTTCAAGTGTGTTGTCACATGAGTTCAGTCAAAACCGAATTGTACTTCAGACAGGTGCTCGGGCGAATTCTTCGTGTGAACGGCGCGACAAATCAACAAGCGTGGTTATTCACCTTTGCTGAACAAAGCTTGATTGACTATGCAGAAAGGATTGAACAAGATATTCCTGAGTCGTGTATATATGCAAAATGGGAAAAGTTTGCAGAAGCCGAGCCAGATACTAAGCACAACCGTCTTAGCGAAAAGGGGCTGCTAGAAGAGCGAGGAGGACTTAGCTCTAAGCTGGTATGGAATAGCACGACAAGGAACACTGAGAGTATTGATGTCGCACTTGGCGCGTTTGATGAGCTTCGGCTCGGAGCTTTTAGACAGCGGGTAATATCGGCATTTTTGGCTTCTTGAGTAGGCTTATTGTTTTACCAAGTCGTTTAACTCAATCAAAATTCAGCGTTTTGACTCTGGGTGGCGCGGCTTAGAGGCTCGTTAATACCACACTTCAGTTTTGGATTACTCCTACCCGAAAGAGCTAGTAAATGCTGCTAGCTCAAAAATGCCCCCAAGACGTGTTTAGAGCGCATGAAACTATTTGAATAAGGTTCTACATTACGGCTAGTAGTCCATTGTGCTATAAACTAATCTAATGTCATTTTCGAATCGAGAAACGACTTATGAGCAAGAAAAAGCTATCAGAAAAAGAACTGCTTAAGGGTATTACACCTAATACTGCCCACGCTGATGGGCTTGCTACAGTTTCATTAGATGAAGTGGGACTAGAACCCTCAGAAAGCGACTATAAAGCCGTTTTGAAAAGAATTGAATCCTTGTTTGATGTGGCTGAACCAGGCACACCCGAGGGTGATGAGCTTGAAAAGCTAGTAACTTGGGTTGAAGGGTATGAAGAAGATCACTTCCCATTTTAAACTAGCTAACCTTCAGTTTTAACTCAATCAATTTAGATGGCAGTAAAATAATTTGTGCAAGAAGTCCTTGCACAATTGCTCTTTCTTTCAGATACGACAAAGCCACAGGTTGTTGTATAACAGCTACGTACAGAATGTTTTCATTAATTTGAATTCTGGGTGCGGTGCCTGGTATTTCATCACCAAATATGGGAGGGAGAGTACCTTAGGCCTATCGTATGTCCTCGGTGGGCTGCTTTGCAATTACGCTAGATTCAAATTGATACCATTACTTCTGGCCAGACAGTAAATAGTAACTCAAAGAATAAAGCAGGGATAACCGAGGCTCTCGCTATCAGTGTAAAGCGAAGAACCGAATGCAGCAAGCTTACTTCCTCAAACAAACAAGCTAACGCAGTTCATAGCTATCACGCCTCTGACCAAAGAGGTTAATTCAAATAGTCACTCGACTAAAAGGTTTAATTATCCTGGTCGAACACAGCACTCTATTAGTTGACCCTTTTGGTCGAAGTTAGGATTTGAGCATAATCTCGACCAGAAAAGTAAATGTTATTTCTTTTTCGACTAAAAAGTTTAAAAGAATTGGTCGAGAGATTGCCGGCTTTGTCGCGTCTCATGAAAATGCCAGCATTGTTAGAGTGGCCTCAGTTATTGCTCCTGAAACATTCAATATCGATAAGCATTAATCCTCCTCCGGAATGCAGAAGTGAAGTTTTTGAGGTTTTCTATGTGGGCCTATTGGTACTAACTACTTCCAGGGAAACTTCTCCAAGCTCTCGCTACTAATTTACTTATATAATGCCATGGGCTCTTTAGCTAACCTATACGAAGACAATTCGCTGAATATATGATCTAGCGAAATTAGGAACATAACTCGAAGTGTCAAAAGCAACGCTACTAATAAACTAGCAAACCTCTCTGTTTAGGACCGTTTTTTAAGTGATATGCTCGCCCTCTAATGCTTACTATTATCAACAATGGTCCAACGGGGTTCATCCTTAAGGTTATGATTTTTATTTATTAAAATCTTTAATCTTACTTTGAGAACTTTTAAGTAATCACACATCGCAAGTTGCGATGCGCAAGTTGCGATGTGGAGTGAAAACTAGAGGTACCTATCATCGTAACTCAGAGATACCCCAATGCTTCAGGAGCCACAGTAAAACCATAGGATTAGCTAATGAACAATTACCGAGGAATCCTCAGTAGTTGCAGAGTTTGCAACAACCCCTACATGGCCAAATTGTCCAACAACCTGTTGGACAAATTTTAATACCTAAATTTTGCAAGAGGGTCTTGCAAAAATGCGAAACAAGTTGTTTCGTAAATCGTCTTTGCCCCATTTCCACTTAGAGCCATTAATCAAAACAATCCTGAGCATCATATTTAGACAAACTTTCCTAATGATTCAATCTGGTGCAGGTTACATACTGATATGGTCGGCATGTGCCTACTGATACGGTGGTGATTCAAAAATGCGATAAATCGAGCCTCGTCACACGTACAGTAGCTAAAGTAGTTTATTATCGCTTAATTCGAAAAAAGCCAATCTTTAGAGCTTAATACTCATGTATATCAGTCAGTTGTCCATTGTTAATTTCAAGAACTTTGAACGTTCAAACTTTTACTTCGAAAAAGACTCAGTTAATACAGTTATTGGAGAAAATGCGTCTGGTAAAACAAACGTATTCCAAGCTATGCGTCTTATTCTAGATGACTCCTTACCAGCAAATTCAAAGTTTCTAAGTGCCGATGATTTCCATCGTGGAATCGGCGAGCCATTTGGGCATTGGGTCGTAATAACTCTGCACTTTGAAGGGTTGACTGATTCTGAAGAGCAGCAAGTTTTGTCGAACTATATCTTGAATGATGAAGGCAAAAAAGTTGACTCTTCTAATGGTACATACTCGTTTATTTATCGCCCTAAGTTTTCTATAAGACAAGATCTGTATGAGCTAACTTGTAAGCACGATGACAAGATTGCACGCTCTGAAGCAATCCAAGGCTATCTAAAATCAAAGGCAATTACACGCGATACGTATGAGCCAGTCGCTTTCGTTAGAACTAAGCTCGATTTCACCGATGATAATACGTATAAGGCTACGGTAGGCGACTTTGATGAGTATAAGTTCCCTGACCCAAGCAAAGAAAGTGAAGCTACATTCGGTAATAAGAAACCACCGTATTTCTCATTGTTAAATGAAGTTGCTTGTACATACGTCAAAGCATTGAGAAATGTTGTCGCAGACCTTCGCTACTATAAAACGAATCCACTGTATAAGTTACTAACCCTAAAAAGCAAAGAGATTGAAGATGATAAGAGTGTTGTAGACGACATTATTGATATAAACAACAAGATATCGTCGATCCCTGAGATAAAAGCCCTGAGTGAAGATATATCCAGTTCTTTAGTTAGTACGATAGGGTCTACGTATTCTCCGAAGATCAGAGTGTCATCCCAACTACCTGAAGATTTTGTAGAGTTAGTTCAATCATTAGGCTTGGTCGTTGAAGATTCGTTGGACTACCAAGGTACTGGAAGAATTGAAGACCTCAGCTTGGGTGGAGCGAATTTAATATACTTGGCTTTAAAACTCTACGAATATGAGGTAATCAGAGATAGTGATGATCACATCACACACTTTTTGATGATTGAGGAGCCTGAAGCTCATATACATACGCACATTCAAAAAACGCTCTTTGAGAACTTCAACTTCAAAAACACTCAGGTATTTGTATCCACCCATTCAACTCAGATTAGCTCTGTGTCAAAGATTTCATCTATGAACATTTTGTCGAGAAAGCAGACAAAAACAGAGGTGTATCTACCTTCCAATATGCTAGAAAGGGACAATATTCAATGTATTGAGCGTTATTTAGATGCAGTGAGGAGCGACATACTCTTTGCAAAAAGTGTGATTTTAGTCGAAGGAGATGCTGAGCTAATCCTCATACCAGCGCTTGTTAAATCTACTCTTGGAGTAAGTTTAGATGAGATGGGGGTTAGTCTGATAAAGATGGACGGTACAGTTTTCAAACACATATCTGACCTTTTCCATAAGGAACGAATAAGGAATTATTGTGCAATTCTTACAGATCTAGACGAAGCTTTTGTAACCGAAACCAATGATACATTCGCCACTGACGACTTTGTGAAGTCTCAAATGAATGCAGATAAGTCGGGGAAGGAACGAAAAGAAGCCTTAGATGAATATGTAGAGGATAATCCATATGTTAAAGCATTTTATGCACAGAATACCTTTGAAACAGAATTGGTAAAACTTACTCAAAACTTTGATTTATTTACAAAACTTATGGATTCTAACTATAAAAAAGGCAAGCGACTGACTAGTGTTAAGAGCGAAATCAAAGATAAGGATCTGCGTGTTAGATATAACCGTGCTCTTAAGTTTGCTAAGAAGATTGGCAAGGGGTGGTTGGCTACGCAAATGGCAGGGCACACACAAATTAATAATCTGCTACCTGATTATATTTTACGATCGATTAAGTTCTCTCTTACTGGAAAAAACTTGGACGATATATTGTTGAAAATGATGGCGTTTAATCTCGAGGAAATGAATGCGGAGGAAAAAGCTGCAATCAACGAAGTAGATACTTTTGACGAGAAACTGAAGGTGTATAAATCTTTCTATGATGGTGATACTTTTGTGAGGTTTGTCGAAATATAATGCCATATCGAAACCTAACTCTAGAGCAAATGGATGCAGTTACTTACGTTGACGATATGCTACTTTCTGCCTGCCCTGGCTCAGGCAAGACCAAAACTCTGGTTTCTAAGCTTTATCATATCTTAGATAACTCTGACGATTTGTTAATAGGTAAGCGTAAAGTAGTAGCTATCACTTATACAAACATCGCAGCAGATACTATCACTGAAAGGTTGCTTTCATACGGAGTAGAAAGTAACTCTTTATGGGTGGGAACCATACACGCCTTTTGCCTTCAATGGATTGTTAGACCCAATATTAATAATATACCTCGTTTATGTGGCGGGTTTGTGGTCATCGATGAGCACGAACGAGAAGCCAAGTTAGTAGAGCTAAAAATACACTACAAGAAAAAAGGTTATGACCAGATAGTTACTTCACTTAACTGCGATTATGAACCCGTGTATAAAAAAGGCTCGGTTGAGTATAAGATCGTAATTGATTACCATCGTTATTTGGCCACTAACGGTTACATAGACTTTGACCTAATTCTCAACATCAGCTACCGATTACTTGTCGCCAATCCACAGATAGCACGCCGTTTAGCAAAACTTTTATACCACGTTCTAGTCGACGAATATCAGGATACGTCGGCGATGCAGTATGAGATTCTCAAGCTAATTATTTCTCACAAACAAACTAAACTCACTATGATTGGGGATAAAGAGCAGGCTATTTACACGGGATTAGGGGCTGTAGTAAAAGGTAAGAAAGAACTAGAACATTTTTTTGATCTAGATAAGGGAATAGAAGAGAAGCGCCTTACTGGTTGTTTTCGTAGCAGTCAAAAAGTCATCAACCACTATCTTAGGTATCAAGATGCTGGTTATGAGGTTAGTGCTCTATCTGAACTTAAGGAATTCCCGTCGGTGGTTCACTTAGAGTCTACTGTTGATAAAACTCAATTGCCTGAGTATGTCAAAGGTATTATTGAGACTCATTTAGCGCAGGGAATTGAAGGGCAAGATATAGCAGTAGTTTGTCCTAGTTGGTTCGATGTGATGGCATTATCTACAGGAATTGATGCACTAGCGAAATCCTTCGACATTGATGGTTTTTTGATTTCACCAATTCCAAAGAATCAAGACAACCTATGGCTTCCATTGATTCGGTTAGTGTTGCTTAAAGTTAATATGAATAACTTTGTTAAGCGTCGTAGGTTGGCTATCGAACTATCCGATAAATTGTATGATGCGGGTTCTACTCAGGATAGAATTGACCCAAGAGTGCTACTAAAAACGGTTAATTCCATATCGCTCAATATGAATAGTGAAATTGAACCTTGGATAGAGCTAGTTATTGAGAAAGCTTGCGAAAATCTGGAGATTGATCTTTATGAGACGACTGAAGCTTGTAAAGCTAAACAAAGCATACTAAGTGCTACTACGGAACGAATGGCTAAGTATGGGATGGATTACAAGGCATCAGACTTGAGCAGATTCTTTTCATCTTCGAATGGAGTAAAAATCACTACATGCCATTCAACGAAAGGGGATGAATATGACGTTGTTATCTGTACAGGCCTGCTTAATGGTAAAGTCCCGCATTGGAATGACATTATCGACTGTAGTAGGTCACATCAGAACTATGTTGCGAGAAGATTACTTTATGTGATTTCGTCTAGAGCGAGGAAGCACTTGTATCTAATTTCTGAAAGTGGGCACAAAACGACCAATGGAAACCCTTACCGACCAACCAGTCAGCTTTAAGGATAAGAACTGGCTTGGCAAAGTAGCTCTTAAATGATTATCTCCTTACTCTCATGGTAAGCAGTTTCTCTTTAGGAGGATATTTAAACTCGATAGTGCAGCTAAATTGCCTTTTTTGTATACGATACGATCAATGCGTAGGTTTTTCTATACGACTGTTTTTCTTGGATCTGTATCGAAACATTTAGATTTCTATTTTTTATTTCAAATTCTTGCAAGATACGACTGCTCCCATTGTCATCTTTTATCCATTCTTTTTTATGATTAGGTATGGATAACTCAATCGATGAGCCATATTTTTTTTCTAAGTTAGAAAAAACTCCTTGTGCTAATTCTAAAGTCATATTTTCCCAAATATCCATATAAAATCCTACTTGGTTATTTGAAATAAGGGTTTTTCTTGTTACTGCATGACTGCCTAGAAGCATGTCTTTGTTAGATTGGCTATCATCATTGACTACTAAATCTATAGTACTAACAGCGATATCCAAACTTATATCGGCATTAAGTAGAACTTCGGGATCCTGTGTCATTAAGCTTATTATATCTATACTTTTAGGTTCATTAATGCCAAAAAGCTTATTTATATCCCCATTACGAATAGCCATAGTCAAAGCAATAGATATCAATAAAACTGGACCGATAATTTTCTTAAAGTTTATGTACATTAAATTAACCCTAAATGTTAAGTTACTATATTTATGGTTCATCGTACTATATAAAGTGTGCTGATGGTGTAACTTTTGGTGTTCGGTACCAGAAAAACTGTACACCTTGCTAAGTCATATGGGACAGGAACGTCGTTGGGCGCAGATGGTCAATTTAACGTAATTGACCATCTGCATACCGAAACTAATCTTTTTGCTAGCGCTACTTTACTCATCGCACTAGCTTTGCCATACCTGTAGTTATTGGTGGTTTTCTAATTTAGCAAACGCACTGGCACATTTATGTCCATCAATGAGTCAGTGTGTCTCCGCTGACTCGAGTTTTCCCCATTGCTTACTTAGAGTAAAAACGCTCAGTTACCCCGTATAATCGTCTTTGGCTTACCAAAAGTTATTTATTTTCTAACTTTGTTTGTAAACCCGCGTGTAAAAGTCCTTCCTTATGTTCATAAAATTTCGACTTTATAACGCAAAATTAGACAGATACTCATCACTTTGCATTGTACTTCTTTTTATGGGATGCTATTCCAGATTTCAGTAATATTGGAAAAGGTATGGTATCCACAAAAAAAAACTTACTTAGTAAAGTGATAGCATCTAGATTAACTGATTTTAATACTGACGATTTGCATCGATTGATAGAAAGGTATGAAATACAGAAAACATCCTTAACTATTTCAAAGGCATACGAGTTTGCCATTAAATTAATCTCTCAAATTACTCTTACGGCTTTGTCGGAGCAGGGTGTTAAGAACGGTGCGAAGAAGCAACCTATCATTGGCGCAAAACTAGGCTGTTATTACTTTCTAGGTGTAGCTCATCGTCTTTCATCTATTGCGGGCCTCACCGATACCGATCTAAGGAAACTAAGAGAGGCAATCTATATTGCTAACGCGATAATCAATGATTCATTTAGAACTGGAGTACAGTTCCGTCTGCCTGCTGACATTCGTAGTGGTGAAGTGTCTTTTCAATATGATGATAAAAAGTTTAATGTTACGTTTGAGCCATTAAAAATTGGAGGAATGCTTCAAGCTGTACAAATTGCTGATGACGCTTATGGCCTTGGCTGCAACACTGGTGTCGCGATAATAACTAATAAAATAGTACCTGATTATAAGTTGTTTATAGAGGCATTTAATCACTTTTTGGATTGCTATCGAGTTGCTATAAATTCAGAGTGGGTTAACAACATCAGTATCAGAGCTTTTCCTGCAATAAAGCTGGATTATTTCATAGGTAATCAGCTAGTAAATTCAGGCCAGTACTTGTACCCGAGTGCTGTGTTGCTTGGTCAGCCACGAAATCCAACAATTGAAACGAGTGCTATTCAGCGAGAATTAGACTCACCAACGACTGAGATATGGAGAAGATCATACTTAGACTCAAAGTTGGCTTATGAGTTGGGGAAATACGATCGTGCAATTCTTGATATAAACCGAGCGTTGGAAAGCTTTATTGAAATCGAAGCACCAAAATATTTATTACAAAATGGCGTATCTCAAGATGAAGTGGATGAGTTTTTTCGAGGCAGAAATTACGATGTTCTGAATGATTTTTATAAGGACTTGATCTCCGAAGAAGATTTTAATCAGAAGTTAAATTCAGATAAAACTTTCCGCAGTCAACCTAGTGTTAATGCGACGGTTAAACGGTGTAATAAAGCGAAGAGATTAGATTTGGTTCCAAATAAATCAGACGGTCATAATCTAAGAAAGTTAAATAGTTTAATTTATAAGATTCGTAATCACCGTAATGATATAGCTCATGGGAGAGATTTCGATAAAGTCTCATTGAAGTCTCACTTTCCTTTAGCTCTATCGTCATTTGAGGGATTTATAGAGTTATGGACTTAATGAAAAAATCCTTCAGTTAGAGCTTATACCTTTTTCCATTCACGGATAAGAAAGGGGTTAGTAGCTGAGTAAGTTTGGCCACTTGATTGGTGATTTTCAATACCTGAAATTATCCGTGAGATGCTAGTTTAGTAAAACCACTAACAAGGCTTTGTCCAAAAAACTCTCAGGTTGAATTTTACCCGTGGCATTTTCTAACTAGAAATTGCCCCAAAATGCTTTAGATAGACTTGTTAGTATCAACTAGCGAGTGGCGAAATGGTTCACTTTCCCTAGCTCAAATTCAATCCAGTAGTACGAATTATTGTTAGATTCTAACGGTTGTTTCTTTGGTACATCTTTCTACCTTCGTTACAAGTCACCGATTTATCTTGCGTGTTGTGCTAAATGTAAACCTGAATTAAAACATTAGGGCAATCACAAGGAATGAATAATGAGTGACGAAATTGATATCACCAAAGATAACAAGCTTCCTGAAAGCGGAAAAGTATCCAAAGTAACTCGTGGCGTGTTATCAGCAGTTGGCGGAGCTATACCTATAGCTGGCGGTATTTTCTCAGCAATCACTGGTGCTTGGTCTGAACATGAACAAGATAAGGTAAACCGCTTCTTCAACCATTGGGTTCGGATGCTAGAAGATGAGCTTAAAGAAAAAGAAGAAACTATAATCGGAATTATGGGAAGGCTAGATCTGCAAGATGAAACAATTTCGGAACGAGTCGAAAGTCGCGCCTATCAATCACTGGTAAAGAAAACGTTCAGGGAGTGGTCCTGCGCTGAAAGTGAAGAGAAGCGCGAATACATCCGTAATATTCTTGCAAATGCGGCAAGTTGTCAGGTCTCCAGTGACGATGTTGTACGAATGTTTATTGACTGGATTAACCTCTATTCAGAAATGCATTTTCAAGTTATTGGTGCAATCTATAATAGTGATGGGATCACTAGAGGCGAGATCTGGAGAAAAATTGGTAAGGGCCAAGTTCGTGAAGACTCAGCAGACGCTGATCTATACAAACTTTTATTTAGGGATCTCAGTACTGGTAGCATAATTCGCCAATATAAAGAAAGAGACTACATGGGGAATGTAATAACTAAAACGCCACAAAGACGTCCGAAAGGTAGTGGGCCTAAACCACCTGTATCCGCTTTTGATGAACACGAGGGTTATGAACTTACAGCGCTAGGTAAGCAATTTATACACTACGCTATGACTGATCTGCCAATGAAGATTGAGTTCAATACCAAACCGCAGTAAAAGCCTATCAAGGTCAAACAGAGCGACCCAGCCCCGAGTTGCTCTATTTTTTAGCCCCCCAATTTGCTAATTAACAAATAGGGCCTATAGGTGGTGGTGCTTTAGATATTCTACGGCTACCTACATATACTAATATTTGATTTAAAGCTAATTCAGCCTCTTGTCTGTAGCTACTACCAAACCCTTTCACATCCTGTTCAACCGACGCTAACGTTCATTATGATTCGATAGGGGCATTACTGTAAAAACAAGCCCAATCATCGAAAAATCATCAACCTGGGCTGCTAGATTTCTGCTGTCGCAGGCCTTTCAATATCTATATAGAAATTGAAAGGCTCACTTTTATGATCATTCTGATCCTAAAAGGAGAGAACACTTCCAACTCGAAAACCGACAGATTCCTACACAAGTTCAGAAAAAGTATCCGCTATACTTGAAGAGCCAAGCCGTAATGGAAAGCAACAGCATGAATAAATCAGCGTGCGACATTTACGTATGGCTACACGTGAACGATATGCGTTTCAACGTCATTTTTCCTATTGTTCATATAGGCTTGTCTGGAAGCTTAGAAGGTATCTATTTATGCTTCTTAGTTGTGGGAGTTGCTTTCTTGTGATGATACTCCTTAAACCAAACATTTAGACCATGGTTTGAAAGAAGATCTACTGACGACATTCCCAGCATCCTTAACTCTAATCCCTTTTGCTTATCCTGCTTTAAGTTTTTTGCTGAATTTTCGGTTCCTACAATACTAAATCCAAAGTTTAACATTTCTTTGCTGTTATCAATTGAAACAGTAGGTATCATAATTTCGACTATATTTGGATTGATAAGTAATGTTGATATGATTTTTTCCAAAACGAAGTCAAACCATGCGCGACTAAAGTGAAGAATAGGGCGCATCATCATGATTAATGGCTCTGTTATTTCTGCGTTTGATGTCATTAACTTTTCTTGTATAGGTATTATATCCTCACCTCCATTCAAAAGACTGTTAGCGACGACAGCCCTTCTACTAAAAGGAACCAAAACCCATCCACTATGAGCAAGCAATTCTCCTTGCCTACTTTTACAAGTTAAAAGCGTCATAACTCCAACTTTTTGCAAATGTATCTTTTCGTTAGATGATTTTCTTGGCAAATTTTCAATGTGTAAAAACTTCCTAAGGCTTGTTTGTATCTTCTCTGTGTCCGGAAATGGGTCGTCTCGACCATGTTTAGTAAAAACAGGATAGTCTTCCGAATTGTATGAAAATAACGCCCAATAATCGTTAAAGTAATGATTATAAGATAGAAACCGATTAAAAGCTTTTACTTCTACCAACGATGGTTTGAATGATGTAGTAATATAAAAATCAAAAATATTTTCTTTGAAAAATATGAGTATCTTCAATATCTTTCTTATGACTGGGACATTAACATTACACTCCCAACGACTATATGTGACTACACTCAAATCTTTAAATTCATCATCTAATAATGATAACTGTACAGTCATCTCTTGTTGGTTATATTTGAACTTTTTACGGTTTCTCAATAAATATTCAGAAAATTTCATTATATCTATACCTCCCTCAAATTGTTCCAAAACTAGCTTAATAAAATACTTCATTCATAATCTTTCCTCAGCCACAAGTATGCTTACTTTTGACCACCTCTTTAACTTGTCAATCGCTCACGTCTACAATTTCTTCTATTGACACAAACCAATGAAAGTATAGATGTTGACGATCAGAACGCTCAATTCAGTTCAATTCTCTCTTCTATTAAAATGTTTAATTGTATTGCGTTGCCTTTCCTGTCCTATCATAGACAGAAATTGCCGGTTGTAACATAGCCTAAACACAGCGCGTAAGATTAAAAAAAACTTGATATCGAAACCGAAACGACACTAATTTAGGCTCTTCCTTTTTGAATTTTAATAACAAATTGAAATAAATTTTATTTCAATTGTTATTTTACTTGTGACATTCCTTGTTATGATCTTATCAGTAGAATGATTGAAAGAAAATTGTTTGATTATGAAATTCTCACGCGTAGTAGAAGGCAGCACAGAAGGTGACTTGATTTGATAGTAATTAATCAACTTCTATACGTCTTTGACAAGTGTATGAGAGTCTTACAAAATTGGCTCGTAATTTGATGGGATGTAGATTTGGGTCAAGCTCTAAATTGGGTCAATGAAAATACGAACTTTTTGCTTTCTGGCTTAGGTGTTTTCCTATTGATCGTTGATATTGTAATAGGTATCGGTTACTTCGTCTTTAGGTATAAAGTGCCTTTTAATAAAGCAACGATGAGGAGTATTAGGGTTGATGATGGTGAAAAATCTAACAAATTGTAGCCATCTGTACTTTCGGATGCTGAAACGTTGCTTCTATTATTTAATTAGTGATTTTCACTTATTTACATTCCCAATAAATGAATTTATACGCTAAAGCACAATATACAAAACCTAATAAGGAGTGCTGATATAGTCAGATAAGAAATCTTCAATTGATTTTATTAATTTAATGAAACAGCATAATAAATCAAGGGCCTAGTTACTGAAAAAGAACTAATGCCAATTAATGTTGGTTTTTTTTGTAATTGGGGTTCTGGTAAGTCAACAATACTAGAATTAACCAAAAACTCCCTTGAGAAAGATAGTAAAAAGTACATTTAAACACACTTCGAGGCATAGATGTTTGAAGGTTTTGATGACGCTAAAGCAGCGCGGCTTGAAACAATTATCTCTGAACTGCTTAAAGAAGCAAAAAAACGGAAGACAATAAAGGGCTAGTCGAGAAGCAACAGATTTTTCGAAGCGTGTAGACAAAATACGACTTTTGGAAATGTTGGCTGAAGGAGGAGTTGCGCTATTTTGGCGTTTTATTCAAATTGACTAGTGCTTAAAACATAACACCTCTTTGAAATAGCTTAAGTTATCATCATGGTGACGGGTTCTGTGTTTTCTAAAACCAGAGTAAATAAATTTTACTGACTTTGCTTAACGACGATGACGCCAGTTCCAATCTGACGTGTCCTCCATGGATGGAATAATGAAAACGATTAACAATAAAAGCACATAGGTATTATTATGAAACTAGCGTTTCCATATTTGTTTGCCGTCATCGGTGTGGCGTTGGGAACGCCCGTTCAGGCCGAACTTTCATCGCCCTCCGGCGATGCTGACTTAACATCAGAAACGGCCTCCTCGCTTCCTCCTTACCAAAATGGTCATTTCTACTTAGGTGGTCGTGTCGGCTGGACCGCGTATCAAGATGCGTGCGGTGACGATGCGCTAGATTGTACGGATGACACCATGGGTTTTGGTGCCTATGGCGGTTATCAATTCAATCATTGGTTCGCACTGGAAGGTGGCATAACGTCTTATGGCTCACCAAGCGCACACTATAATGCAGGAAAAGTGGGCGCCGACGTCTATGGTGGCGAAATTGCCATGAAACTCAGCCTACCACTCACGGAGCGTTGGGATGTCTTCACTCGCCTCGGCGGTGCCTACCAATCCATTGAGAAAGATTTCTCTCCAATGCCAGACGACATAGACAGCCATCAGTGGAATGTGATGGCGTCCGTGGGCATGAGCTATCGTCTCTCTCAACGTTGGTCGCTGCGCGGTGAATACCAGTTCATCGACGGCATTGGCGATAATGATGTCGACCAAGCCGATTTGCATTTCACCTCGCTTGGGCTAACGTACCACTTTGGTCAACTGGCTCCTGTGGTTAATAGACCACCGACGACTGAAACGCCACCAGTGGTTCCGCCTCGCTACGTTACGGTCGACAAGCCATTGTCCTTGAATGCCGAGTCTTTATTTGGCTTTGATTCATCCAAGCTGCAAAGTCATGCGTCACTCGACTTGTTGGTTGACCAACTTCAATCCTACCCAGACGACACCATTCGTATCGAGGGCCACACTGATGCCTCCGGTCGCGAAGATTACAATCAACGCCTATCTGAGCGCCGAGCACAGACTGTCGCAAACTATCTAACGGATAACGGTATCGACACCTCACGCCTCACTGTGATTAGTATGGGGGAAAGCCACCCTGTTGCACCAAATGACACCAAAGAAGGTCGAGCAATGAACCGCCGTGTGGAAGTTTTGTTTGACACCACCATTCACGAAACACAGCAAGTCATCGACAACACGCCGACGATGAACGAATCAACAGAGGGGAAATAACATGAAGCGATTATTGGTCTATGCCCTCTCGTTATGCACGGTATTATTGGCCGGGTGTAATAACGGAAATGATGGACTACTGGATGTACCCGGAGGTTGGTCACATAAAGCGGAGTCACTCGCGGTGACCCCCAAAACTGCCGATATCCCTGTGGGATTGACGCAACAGTTGCAAGCTGACGCGATATTAGAAAACGGTCAAATTGTTCGTGTCACCACCGACAGCTTCCTTACCTGGTCATCCAGTGACGATACCGTCGCATTTATCGATGAGCAAGGTTTGGTGACAGGCCTCACCACCGGCACAGTCACCATTATCGCACTGGGTACCAATAATGATGGGACCACCATCTCTGATACAGCGACCATCACCGTCTCCGATGCGATGGCGGTATCACTCACCGTCACACCAAAGACCAAAACGTTGGTGAAAGGCTTAACGCAAGCTTATCGTGCGGACGTATTAATGTCTGACGGTCGCGTAATTGACGTCACCACCAATACAGCGTTAACGTGGTCGAGCACCAAAGTGGGTGTGGCCACCATCAGCAATGGCACCGATAAAGGCTTAGCGCAATCCGTCGACAGAGGCACGACCACCGTCAAGGCAGAAGGAACGGTTAATGGCGTCACTTTGTCTGACACCGCGACCCTAACGGTCAGCGATACCACCGTCGCTCGATTGGAAGTCACTCCGGTCAGCGCATCAGTACCGGTTGGACTAGAACAACAGTTCACAGCAGAAGTGGTAATGACCGACAATACCACTCAAGATGTGACTGAGCTTGCCACATGGAGCTCAGATAGCCCAAGCACCGCACTAGTCAGCGATGATGTAGGCACCAAAGGGATAGCGACGGGTAAAGGCGTAAGCCCAGCGAACGCCCCTGCCACCATCTCCGCATCGATTGATGTCGAGGGGACGACATACACCGACAGTGGCACCCTCACTATTACCGATGCCGTTGTCACAGAATTTCACGTGACACCTGAAACGGCTTCGATACCTAACGGTTTAAGTCAAGACTTCATCGCAAAAGTAACGCTGTCAAATGGACGCGTCCTTGACGTCACCTCTAATGCTAACGTGAGTTGGACGTCATCGAACAATAACACCGCCAGTGTCAGTAATGACACGGCGACAAAAGGGAAAGCGACAGGCCATGCAGTGGGTGGTCCAGTGACTATCACTGCAACAGGCATCGTGAACGGTCAAACATATCAAGATAGCGCACAATTAACGGTTACTAATGCGACAGTGTCGAGCCTTCAAGTGACTCCATCAATTGAAAGTACTCCCATCGGACTGTCTAAGCAGTTCACTGCAACGGCAACGATGTCCGATAGCACAATAATAGATGTGACTGAAAGCGTCGATTGGATGACTGATGATTCAGACATCGCCACCATCAGCAACATTCTCGGCAGCAAAGGAAAAACCAAAGGAGAATCTGAAGGCACTGTTGTTGTAACAGCTATGGACAGTCTTACGTCGATATCAGCTATAGCCGAACTGACGGTAACACCCACAGTTCTCACCTCTTTACAAGTTACCCCATCATCAGCGAGCATAACAAAGGGACTAACACAGCAATTTATTGCAACAGCATTTTTTTCGGATAGCAGCCATCAAGATGTCACTACCGACCCTGCAGTAAGTTGGACTTCTTCAAATCCAACAAATGTTACTGTGGCGAATACGGGGGCTGCAACAGGCAATGAAACTGGAGGTCCTTTCTCAATTACAGCTACTAAAATCACTTCGGAAGGTGAGCCTATTAGCGACTCAGCTCAAATAACGGTTACCGACGCTTTAGATAATTACTATTATATTATTCAAGTCGGTGAAAAAGAGATAACAGATACTAGTGACCCGTCATATTGGCAATCGCGTCCAGTAGGGATAACTGACTACCCTAAAATAATTCCACAAATGTTCAATGAATACCCAATCAGTGTCTGGGCATATAAGGTTGAAGTAAGGGACAGTACATTAATCTCAAGAACACCAATGGCTTGTACATTTGAAATTCCTGAAACATTTCCTCTATTTAAAGTGGATGATGGAAGTAGTGATGCCTCTGATATCACAGGTGATGCCTTCGCATTTAAATATGGCGGTATAAACGGAGGAACGGTTGAAACAGAACATTACAAGGAAGTGGCCATTCTTTTGCGTGACTATCTTACCAATGACTTAACGAAGCGAGACGTGAAAATAAGAGGGAAAGCGACATGCGGAGAAGGG
Source organism: Vibrio crassostreae (assembly GCF_024347415.1). Taxonomy (NCBI): domain Bacteria; kingdom Pseudomonadati; phylum Pseudomonadota; class Gammaproteobacteria; order Vibrionales; family Vibrionaceae; genus Vibrio; species Vibrio crassostreae. The sequence goes on along the minus strand of NZ_AP025476.1, from coordinate 1,918,275 downwards.
GAACAGAAAATTGAAATTCCTTGGTTAACTCGAACCATATGGGCTGGTCGTTCCGAATAATAATTCCGCGCCCAACAACGGAAACACGTTAATGTATTGCTCTTACACTGACAGGGTAGATGATGTAGATAAACTCGCTGTAAGATAATGGTTTTTGCATTTTAAATTCAGTCGAAAACTATTTCGAGCGACATAAAACCGTAAAATAGTCACCATATCATGCTTAATGCGGTGAGCCGTTGTCCCCAAATATCACACAATTGATGAATTCTAAGCACGCACATTGAAAACCCACCGGCTATGCCGGTGGGTTTTCATGCGAGCGTTAGGATTGACTTTTTAACATCATTTACCTAAATACGCTGTTAAGTCTCAATGGACAAAAAGCGTACACACAATTATACATAGTGTGTACGCTTATAGACCTTACCATAAGCTTTGTCTGTCAAGACTTGTAACTCACTCGTAGGTTAAAATACATACTTTTCACTCTATACTCTCTGTAGCGTGCTCTTTAAGTCCAGTATAGAAGTGTTTTACAAAATGAAGCGGCTTATTTAAAGCTAGGACAATGGTGATCGGCGCGCCATACCAATTGTCTTGAACCTTGCATTGTTTGTAATAAATCTCTACCTGACATTTGCGGGAATGCTAACAACACCTTGAGATCGGGAGGGGAGGTGCCATCTTTCTCATAGGCTCTTACGTGAGTAAAAGTCGATTGTAAGTGTTTGAACAGCATAGTCTTAGTAAGACAAATTCCAAAGTTATCGCGTTTCATTGCCTGGTTTCCTTTTCAACAATGTTTATACGTTATGTTTTTTATCCTGTTTCTATTGGACGTTGCCACTGATCGATACTTCCTGCTCATCAATGCTTTGTTATTGGGTGCTGCTTTTATCCGTCACCTCATCGTTGTCTGGCTAGCCGAGTGTGAAATAGCGATGGATGAATAGGGGAGAATACTTAATCCGTTTGTCCATCACTCGTAACGGCGAGCGAGTAACTTTTACTTATCGATACGTCCAGTGAGTGAAGAGTTGTTGCCTTTCTGTTAACCGAAATTCCGGCTTAAAGCGCTGTCTTAAAATTGCAACGTATAGCTTGGCAACAATAAACTCCTTCATATGCAACCATTATAATTGTATTTATTTTAAACAACCTAAAAAACACCTAAAAGCTTAGTGATCTAGCTCAATATTTATTCGTTTATTTTGGTTTTTAAGCTAATCCGTTCTAAAAATGAACGATTAATCGAAATGAACAACGTAAAGGATTATCAATTAACAATCTGCTCAATTATTTAGTTGAGTAGCAGTCACAAATTCACGTCCCTAGAAAGGTCATGCGATTAACTTGGTGTTAACATTGATCGTCTAACACTAGGGACGGTGGAATATGAAATGGAGCAGTATCAGTTTCCGTAAAAGGTTACTGATTATCATGACGGTCACTGGCCTCGTTGAACTTTTGATTCTTGCAGCGGCTGGTTTTTATTACATCAAACAATCTCAAGAGCAAGAGATGGGTTTGAAAGCGTTAGGTGTTGCTGAATTTCTATCTGAATCGCCGCTTGTCACCAGCATTATTCAAGAAAATGGAACGTTGGATCCTAATGGCGTTCGCTACGTTCTGTCTGAAGAAACCCAAGTTAAGTTTCGTAACCTTACTCAGCTCATTGGCGCAGCGTTTATCGTTGTGGGAGATGATAAAGGTATCCGCCTGATTCACCCTTATGATGACAGGCTCGGTAAACCCATGCGTGGTGGCGATAACCAAAAAGCGTTGGTATTGGGTGAGTCTTATGTGTCGACAGCCAAAGGGTCGCTTGGTTTTTCAGTTCGTGGTAAATCCGCGGTAAAAGACACCCAAGGTACCGTTATTGGTGTGGTGTCAGTTGGTTACTTATTGGATTCTTTGCAAGATCGAATCGAACCTTACTTAGCCTTTTTGATTGTGATGGCGTTGCTGGTGGTTGCGGTCAATGCTTTGATTTCGAGCTATGTATCTCGTCGTTTTCAGCGCGCTATTTTAGGCTTTGAGCCTGAAGAGATAGGCCGACTGTATGTTGAGTTAGATGTAACCATGAGTACCGTGAAAGAGGGTATTCTGAGTATCGATAAGCACGGCATTTTACGGTCAATTAATAAGAGTGCCTGCGATATTTTATCGATAGACAGAGATAAAGCACTCAATCAACAGCGCCTTTCTGACGTATTGCCCGGTAGTGATTTAGAGCAACTGCTATCAACAGGCGATACCGACCACGACGTTGAGTTGTACTTAAACAATAAGCGAATCATTGCTAACCGAAGCCCGATTATAGTGGCTGGTGAGGTGGTCGGGGCGGTGTCCAGTTTCCGATTGCGAGACGAGATCAACGATTTAACAGACCAACTCTCACAAACTAAAGAGTATGCAGATCTACTCCGTTCACAAACCCATGAACATCAAAACAAGCTTAACACCATCAGTGGCTTGATCCAGATGGGCGAGTTGGACTCGGTACAACAACTGATTGGCCAAGAAACAGAACATTATCAAAGCCTTATCGAGTTCTTGCGTGAAACTGTTAAAGACCCGCTCATTGCAGGTATGCTCCTTGGTAAAACGGAGCGTGCGAGAGAAATTGGTTTAGAGCTCAAGGTCGAAGAAGGCTCAAGACTTGAAGCGCTGCCTAGCTGGCTGAATGCGGATGACGTTGTCACCATTCTTGGCAACCTGATCGATAACGCCTTTGACGCCACTATGACGGCTATTAAGCAAGAAGGGCAAATTGCTCCAGCTCGTCGGGTGATTGAAGTTTCAATCAGTGATTTTGGTAATGAAATTATCGTAGAAGTAGAAGATAAAGGGTGTGGTTTACCGAAAGACTTGGCCACCAAAGCACTCACCGAAAAAGGCGTATCGAGCAAAGCGAAGCAAAATCGCGGTGTAGGTTTGTATCTGATAAAGCAACTGGCAGACCGATACCAAGGGCAGCTGGAAATGGTCGACAACCACGATTTTGGTACACGAATGACGGTTTATTTACCAAAAGAAGAACAATAATAATTAAGCACGAAGTGATCTTGCGAAGATCATCGTGACGGAAAAAGCATGGTTAAAGGAAGAACTAAATGAACGCAATCACGAGAGTCATGGTCATTGAAGATGATATTGCGATTGCAGAGCTGCACCATCGTTATTTAGAACAGATGGGTGGCTTTGACGTGGTCGGCATTGCCACCACACAGTCTGAAGCGCTTATGCAATTAGACATCTTAAAGCCTGATTTGGTTTTGTTGGATGTATATCTGCCGGACGGGTGCGGGCTCGATATTCTCAATCACGTTCGCGGCAGCAATCAAGGCTGTGATGTTATCTTGATTACCGCGGCACGCGACGTCGACACTTTGCAGCAAGCAATGCGTGGCGGAGTGGTCGACTATCTACTAAAACCTGTAATGTTTCCTCGCTTGGAAGCGGCGCTGAAAAAATACCAATCACAGCAGCAAGAATTTGAAAGTGTGTCGGATTTGAACCAAGGTTTGGTTGATAAAATGCTGCAAGCCAATGCGAAAGCAGACTCGGCTAAAGTATCGACGTTACCTAAAGGAATCGATGGTGTAACGCTCGATAAGATTCGTGCGATATTTCAACAAGCTGACGCGACGAATATTACGGCTGATGAAGCGGGTGAGCGCATTGGTGCAAGCCGAACCACAGCCAGACGTTACCTAGAATTCTTGATCACGACGGGTGAGTTAGTCGCGGACTTGAATTACGGTACTGTAGGTCGCCCGGAACGCTGCTACAACAAAGCGCAAAGATAAACACGACACCATCAAAATAAATATAAAGCCAGTTGAATAAGCTGGTTTTTCCTTTCTCTCCCTTTCCCATTGCCCACTCCGCCGACCAGATACCGTTCTTTCTTGATTACAATGTTTGAGAATGCCGATTTGCTTCTCCCTCGGTCCTAATGAACTGAGCTATCGATTAGAATTTGTTCGAAATGAGTCAATATTTAATCGATTGCTTTCACAGTGGTTGATGTAAATCAAATAGTCATAGACAATACTGTCCCGAATAGAGGTGATAGCTTTCACCCTCGTTTACCAAACGCATTCTCAAATTTAATAGGCGCTTACTATTGATGTAATAGTTAAGACCTATTATCTATTTTCGTATGTCGCTGATACCTTTGGCGAATACTAAAAACCTTGTTTTTATAGGAAAGATGATGGTAATACCTGAAAACAGCAGCATCGTTATTTTTGGTGCGTCGGGAGATTTAACTTACCGTAAGTTAATTCCTGCTTTGTACCACCTGTATGCTAGCAATCAACTACCAGAATCCTTTGCGATTCTTGGAGTGAGCCGTACTGAGTACAGCGATGAGTCTTACCGTGAGAAGCTGAAGAAGTCTCTTCAGGAAATGGAAAAAACTGAGCCAGAGACGCTGAATGCATTTATTGAACATCTGCATTACCAAGCGATCAACACTTCAGATGTAGACGACTACGCTCGTTTAGCACAACGTCTAGATAAGCTTGAGCAAGACTACCAATTTGAAAACCATAACACACTGTTCTACTTGGCAACCCCGCCAAGCCTATACGGTGTTATTCCAGCAAACCTTGCTGCGCATGGCCTGAACGATGAAACGAACGGCTGGCGTCGTCTGATCATCGAGAAGCCATTTGGTTACGACTTAGCTTCTGCTCAAGCGTTAGATGAAGAGATCCATCATCACTTCCAAGAACACCAGATCTACCGTATTGACCACTACCTTGGTAAAGAAACGGTACAAAACCTTCTAGTGCTTCGTTTCTCAAACGCGATGTTTGAACCACTGTGGAACCGTAACTTTATTGAATACGTTGAAATCACAGGTGCTGAGTTCCTTGGCGTTGAAGAGCGTGGCGGATACTACGACGGTTCTGGCGCTGTTCGTGACATGTTCCAAAACCACCTGCTGCAAGTGCTAGCAATGGTGGGCATGGAGCCGCCTGCACAAATTAACGCTGATTCTATTCGTGATGAAGTGGTTAAAGTGCTTCAGTGTCTTAAGCCTCTTGAGGAAGAAGACCTGCGTAAAGATCTAGTCTTAGGTCAATACACAGCGTCTGATGTTCGCGGCCAGCATTTGCTCGGTTACCGTGAAGAGCACGGTGTAGCGGATGATTCTCGTACCGAGACTTACATCGGCTTGAAAGCTCACATCAATAACTGGCGTTGGAATGGTGTTCCTTTCTACGTACGTACAGGTAAACGCTTACCAACACGTGTGACTGAAATCGTGATTCACTTTAAGAACACGCCACACCCAGTATTTGGTCAAGATGCACCAGAGAACAAACTGATTATCCGTATCCAACCGGATGAAGGAATTCAGATGAGCTTTGGTTTGAAAGAGCCGGGCGCAGGCTTCAAAGCAAAAGAAGTGAAAATGAACTTCTCTTACTCTGACTTGCCTGAGACTCAGATGCTAACGGCTTATGAGCGTCTTCTTCTTGATGCACTGAACGGCGATGCGACTCTGTTTGCACGTACCGATGCAGTAGAAGCATGTTGGAAGTACGTTCAACCAATCTTAGACTTTAAACAAGATCCTCAAGCACTGTTTGGCTATGCTTGTGGTACTTGGGGCCCACAGGAAGCGGATGAACTTCTGCAACGCGATGGCCGCGCATGGCGTTTCCCATGCAAAAACTTAACAGACACGGATTACTGCGAACTATGATCAATCACAAGATCTTTGCAACGCCTGAACTGGTTGTTGAAAACCTAGCAAATGAAATGAAAGCATACAGCGAGCAGGGCAAACCTGTTCACATTTCACTGTCTGGTGGCAGCACGCCAAAAATGCTTTTCAAGCTTTTAGCTGAGGCGCCTTACGCGGAAGGTATTCAATGGAATAACCTTCACTTCTGGTGGGGCGACGAACGTTGCGTGGCACCAGACGACGCCGAAAGTAACTACGGTGAAGCAAACGCATTGTTGTTTACACAAGTAAACCTTCCTGCTGAAAACATCCACCGCATCCGTGGTGAAGATGAGCCAAAAGCAGAAGCAGAGCGTTTTGCAAAAGAGATGGCAGACGTGATTCCAACAGAAAACGGCACACCTGTTTTCGATTGGATCCTGCTAGGTGTTGGCGCAGACGGCCACACAGCTTCACTATTCCCGGGTGTAACTGACTACCAAGATGAGAACCTATCTGTATTAGCTTCTCACCCTGAGTCTGGTCAAATCCGCGTTTCTAAAACAGCAAAAGTTTTAGAAGCAGCAAAACGAATCAGCTACCTAGTACTGGGTGCAGGTAAAGTTGAGATCGTTAAAGAAATTCATACAACTCCTGCTTCAGAGCTGCCTTACCCGGCAGCGAAAATCCAGTCTAAAACTGGCGAAACAGAGTGGTTCCTAGATTCAAATGCAGCAAGTGCTATCGCATAAGTGCGACTAGCCGCAAGGAGATATAAATAATGAAAGGTGATATCGGTGTAATTGGCCTAGCAGTAATGGGTCAGAACCTTATCCTAAACATGAACGACCACGGCTTCAAAGTGGTGGCTCATAACCGTACTGCTGCTAAAGTAGACGAGTTTCTAGAAGGCCCAGCTAAGGGTACTAACATTGTTGGTGCTTACTCTCTAGAAGAGCTAGTTGAGAAGCTAGAAGCGCCACGTAAAGTGATGCTTATGGTTCGTGCTGGTGACGTTGTAGATACGTTCATCGACAAGCTTGTACCACTTCTAGACAAAGGCGACATCATCATTGATGGTGGTAACACTAACTTCCCAGACACTAACCGTCGTGTTGCTGCTCTTCGCGAGAAAGGCATCCACTTCATCGGTACGGGTGTTTCTGGTGGTGAAGAAGGCGCTCGTTTCGGTCCTTCTATCATGCCAGGCGGTTCTCCTGAAGCTTGGGAAGCGGTTAAGCCTATCTTCCAAGGTATCTCTGCGAAAACTGACGCAGGTGAGCCTTGTTGTGATTGGGTTGGTAACGACGGTGCTGGTCACTTCGTTAAGATGGTTCACAATGGCATCGAATACGGTGACATGCAGCTTATCACTGAAGCATACCAGTTCATGAAAGATGGCCTAGGTATGAACCACGACGAAATGCAGGCTGTATTTGCTGACTGGAACAAAACTGAGCTAGACAGCTACCTAGTAGAAATCACTGCTGACATCCTTGGCTACAAAGATGAAGACGGTGAAGCGCTTGTTGAGAAGATCCTAGACACTGCTGGCCAAAAAGGTACAGGCAAATGGACTGGTATCAACGCACTAGACATGGGTATCCCACTGACTCTAATCACTGAGTCTGTATTCTCTCGTTGCCTATCTGCACTTAAAGACCAACGTGTTGAAGCTGAAAAACTGTTCGGCAAGACTGTTGCTCCAGTTGAAGGCGACAAGCAAGAGTGGGTTGATGCAATTCGTCAGGCTCTACTTGCTTCTAAGATCATCTCTTACGCTCAAGGTTTCATGCTAATGCGTGAAGCGTCGAACGAAAACGGTTGGGATCTAAACTACGGTAACGTTGCACTTATGTGGCGTGGCGGTTGTATCATCCGTTCTGCATTCCTAGGCAACATTCGTGATGCTTACGAAGCGAACCCAGAAATTGCATTCCTAGGTTCAGATGCATACTTCAAAGGCATCCTAGACAACTGCATGGGCGCTTGGCGTAAAGTTGCAGCTAAGTCTATGGAATCTGGTATCCCAATGCCATGTATGACTTCTGCACTAACGTTCCTAGACGGCTACACTACAGCTCGTCTTCCAGCGAACCTTCTACAAGCTCAACGTGACTACTTCGGTGCTCACACTTATGAGCGCACTGACCGTCCACGTGGTGAATTCTTCCACACAAACTGGACTGGTACAGGCGGCGACACTGCTTCTACAACTTACGACGTATAATCGTTAGTTAGAATCAGTTAAGAACCTTGTTGTTCTTATCAGCTGTAAACTAGAAAACAAAAGGATGCCGATTGGCATCCTTTTTTGTAGGTTCTGAAAGAGAGTCACGTACAGTAAATTTAATACAACCCGTTAAGCGAGCGCAGCTTGTGGACTTTGCACATCATTGTATTGCTCTCGTATCGACATGAAGTAATCAAGGTTTTGCTTCAGTGCAGACACACACTCTGGATCAAACATCAGCCCTGTATGCGCTTCAATGTAGTCCATTACCTTAGATGCTGACCATGCGTGTTTGTAAGCTCGTTTACTCAGTAAAGCATCGAACACATCCGCTAGCGTGACAATTCTTGCCTCTAGTGGGATAGCTTCTCCAATGAGCGCATCTGGCAACCCAGAGCCATCAAACCGTTCATGATGGTGACGTACAATATTCTTGATGAACTGAACTTCTTCGTTACACATTGAGCTGTGGTGGGAAAGGGCAACCACGTCATCAATCATCTCTTCGCCATATATCGTGTGATTGTTCATGATGTTTCTTTCTTCTTCCGAAAAACGCTCAGTACTGAAGAGCACTTTGTCTGGGATTCGGTACTTACCTATGTCGTGAAATGGGGCATATAAGCGAATGCGGTGAACGAATTGGTGGGTAATCTCATTGTTACTGTGCGAAAGCGTACGTGCGAGTTGCTCGCTGTATTTTCCCATGCGAATCAGATGCTCCTTGGTTTCAGGATCACGTGCGTGCCCCATGTTTAGGGCGATTGCTAATGAGGACTGAAAATTTCTCTGACGTTCGAAGAGTTGCACAAACAGGTTCGAAATCGCTTGAGTGAGGTACGCGATGTCACTTTGTATTGTCTGCGTAGCAAAAAAGTCAGTGCATGATGCGTTGATGAAAACGAACCCGAGGTTACTCTCTTGGTAGTGGATTGGAGTGGTATAGCTACTTTGGTGACCAAGCTCGAGTAGATGAGAGATTTGCTTAGTCGGATTCATCAAAGAGAGGTCATCAACAATTCTTGTTTCTAATGATTCAGCCAGACGACTCAAAGCAGAGTTGGGTTTGATCTCTTGTTCGATGTAGTGATGCTTAGCGTTTTGGCACAGTGAATCTGAAACAAAATAGTTGGATGCTTTATTTTCACTGCACAGCACCACGGATAGCCGAGATAATATGGGGTAGTGTTCGCGAGCTAGCTGGAAGAGATCATCGACTATGGCGACGATGTCCTTGTCTTGGGCCGCTGCTCTACTGAAATGGGAGTAGTCAAACATGTGGCAAGCCAACCTTTATTTATAATTATGTTATTGTTTAATTGGGGGTTTTTACCGTTTCGATATTCAATAAAACCATAGCACTGTGTTATTAAAATGTAATACTGCGTACTGAAAAACTTTAATGTCATCACTAAATGTATGGTTTTTGCATATGGTTACCGTAGGTTTTGTTAAGTTGAACCAGTTTCATAACCGTTGGGGTGAAGGTTTGTTTGTAGAATATGCTTAGTCTGTATAGCGAGCTAAGGTAGGGTGTTAAGTGACCAATTCGAAATTAATTTCAAAGATAAATAGGATAACCAGTATGCTTTATGCCATCATAAAGGCATAAATAAGGGCAACGGATGTAATGCCCAAGTGATTGAGCTAGAAATGGTCAGTGATGACGGTGTTCTAGAGTAAATTCAAGGCCTTTAGTTGCCTTGAAAAAGGTAATGTTATGACTGAAGAAGAAAGAATCGAACTGCAACAAAATAACCCGCTACATGGCTTAAAGCTTGAAACCATGATCACTGAATTAGTGGATCATTATGGTTGGGAAATTTTAGATGCAGCAATGCGTATGAACTGCTTTAACACTAAGCCGACTGTGGCAAGTGCTGTTAAATACCTGAAGAAAACGGAATGGGCTCGTGAGAAGGTTGAGAACTTCTATCTTTACCGTTTCAAGCGTATGCCTAAAGCGTCGGACATTGAATACCAAATGCCTCCGCGTTCACGTACATTCCGCCATGGGCTAGAGCCTCGCGAACCAATGGAATTGACGGTAGAGTCTATCCACGCTTCACAAGCTAAAGCTGCGTCTGCATTTAAAGAGCGCCGCGGCGGTAACGGTCGTAACTTCCGTCGTTAATAAGAAGCCGTCGTTAGAAAGAGGCGTCATTAATAACGCCGTCTAATCAGCTAAAGCGATAAGCATAAAAGACAAAAGGAGCCTAAGTGCTCCTTTTTTAACGTGTGTACTTTATTCAAGCGTGTAATGCCTGCTGTACTTGAGTCTTAAGCTTCGCGGTTCTTTCTTTGATTCTTCCAAAGATCGGTGAGATAAACGATCGCACTGACCAGTAAGAATAGCGCTGACACAGAAAACAGAGCGGGCATTTTTAGGATCCACGCGAATGTGGCAGCAAGAAAAGCGACAAAGCAAATGAGTCGACTTGATGACATGACATGACCGAGTTTAATGTTCATAACGCCTCCTAATGAAGTATCACTTTCGACAGGAGAATTATCCCACCTTTGGCAAAATAAAGGCTAAAAAACAGTCTAAATTATTATCAAATTTACTAATTAAAGGACTCGTCTCACATATATAGTTATGGCTATTTTATAAGCAATAAAATAGTGAGATAGGAAATTTGAGAGTCAGTTTTTCCGCTATGTTTCCCAGTTAGAATAAAGCTCAATCTCGGGTTTAATTAACGCAAACCGGGTTGGTATAAAACCGACTTAGCATCAAACCTAGTTAGTATAGAAAAAGTAAGCGGTGATTAAGAAACTCGCGATGATCACTGTGTTACGAACATAATGTTGTGGGATGCGGCGAGAGATTTTTGCTGAGTAATAACCACCAACCAAAGTCCCCATTAAAACGGCCATGCCTGATGGCCAATCAATCGAGCCATTTACGATAAAAAACACGATTGCCGCAAGTGATGCACAAGCGGATACAAGCAGTTTGATGCCATTCATCACGTTGATGTTGGTGTAACCAGCCAAAGCCAGGTAACTCAATGTGACGATTCCTAGTCCGGCATTAAAGTATCCACCATAGATACAAACAATCAAAAGCAATAAAGCGGAAAAGAAGGCGCCAGCGCTGGTGGCGTGTTTGTGTTTTGCTGTTGCTTGTTTCAGCCATTTATTGAGCGTGCCACCAAAGGTGAAAAGCAATGCGGCAACAAGCAGTAACCAAGGTACGGATTGAGTAAACAATGCTTCTGGTGTGTGCAGCAGTAAGAAAGCACCTATGCCACCGCCAATCACACATAGAGTAATGGTCAGTTTAAGTTGTTTGGTACCAGATTGAATTTCGTGGCGCAGCGCATAAGCACCACTGATGTAGCCTGCACATGATGCAAAGGTATTGGTCGCGTTGGCTGCTATTGGTGGAACACCAGCAAACAATAGAGCAGGGAAGGTGATGAAGCTGCCTCCGCCTGCAATAGAGTTAAGCACGCCACCAATCACGCCTGACAAGAATAGAATCAACCAATCCATAGTTTTAGAATCCAATACGTTAACTGATGAGTTACCTTACTTGAATTTGTTATGAATATCAGAGCTGTGCGTCTTGAAAGTGCGAGTTTGTGAGTTTGCTACCATCTTTAACTGTTGGTTCGAATTGACTAGCTAAATCAAAAAAGGAGCCAATGGCTCCTTTCGTTTAGGTTCAGTTGATTTGGTCGAGCTTTACACTTCTACTGGTTTTGCTCTAAAGCTCTTGAACAGCTTAACCAGAATCGGGCTAGACAGAACCAATATCGCCAGAATAGTGAAGGTCATGGTGATTGGGCGTTCCCATAGGAAGCTGAGCTCTCCGTCGCTGATCATCAGTGCGCGTCTTAAGTTCTCTTCCATCAAGCCACCTAAGATAAAGCCAAGCAATAATGGAGCGAGTGGGAAGTTGGCAAGCCTTAATGCTATTGCTGCCATCGCCACTAGTAACATCACAAATACATCCATGGTGTTGAAAGATACTAGGTACACGCCTGTGATTGAAAAGAAGATAATCATTGGCAGTAGAACCGTTCTTGGTACCGCTAATAGCTTAGAAATGTAAGGGATCAAAGGCAGGTTCAAGATAACCAGTACGATGTTGCCAAAGTACATAGAGATGATTACCGACCAGAATACATCAGGGTGCTCAACGAACAGACGAGGACCCGGTTGGATGCCATAAGCGATTAATGCACCTAGCATGATAGCTGTTGTACCAGAGCCCGGGATACCCAGCGTCAGTAGCGGAACGAATGAACCACTTGATGCTGCGTTATTTGCCGATTCTGGAGCAACAAGACCGCGAATACTGCCTTTACCAAACTCTTTCTGTTTGTCTTTCGGTGCAAGACTACGCTCCATGCCGTAACTTAAGAAAGCAGCGATAGTTGCGCCAGCACCTGGAAGTACGCCGGTAAAGAAGCCAAGAATCGAAGAACGAATCGAAACCGGTGCGACTTCTTTGATCTCTTCTTTGGTCACTTTCATGCTGCCAATATCGGACATCTTTTTGCTTTCTTCAGCGCTGTTGTCTTGCTCAGGCTTAAGAATGCCCATTAAGGTTTCACCCAGTGCAAACGTTGCCATTGCTAATAATAGGAAGCTGAAGCCATCCATCAGATCCGTTAGGCCAAAAGTGAAACGTTCAACGCCAACCCCTTTGTCGATACCTACTGTTGAAAGCATCAAACCTAAGATAGTCATCATCCACGCTTTGATAACCTGTCCTGGGCCTGCAAACGCCGCTACAGCCGATAGACCTAATAGCATCAATGCAAAGTAGTCAGAAGACTGGAAGCTCAATGACACGCTTGCTAGAGCCGGAGCCGCAATTAAAAGCATGATCGCTGAAAGTGTACCGCCAGTGAAAGAAGAGTAAGCCGCGAGTGCAAGTGCTTTACCTGCTTGCCCTTTTTGAGCCATCGGGTAGCCATCAAACGCGGTTACTACCGTTGAAGAACAACCCGGAGCGTTGATTAAGATTGATGACGTCGAGCCACCAAATACTGCGCCGTAGTACACACCAGCCATCAAGATTAAACCAGAAGAAGGGTCTAGGCCGTAAGTGATAGGGATCATCAGAGCAATGGCTGAGATTGGACCTAGGCCCGGGAGCATCCCGATGAAGGTACCTACGAAACAGCCCACGATTACCATCATGATGTTCATTGGCATCACAGCGGTAGAAAGTCCTTGTAAAATTCCGTCTAACATAATGTTATCCCTACCAAAGAGTGAAGATTAAACCAGGCTCTAGGTAGATATCTAAGCCTTGAGTTAATAAAAGAAAGAACGCGATAACGAAAGGAAACGACGCGCCAAATAAAACAGCTTTACGACGCTCACCCAATAGGTAAAAGCCTGCAAGTAAGAAGAAGCTGGTTGCTAAAACAAAGCCAAGATAAGTCAGCCCAACACCGTATAGTGCCATTAACACCAAGAATCCAATCAGCAGTTTCCAGTTCAACGGCGTTGTGTCACATGTGACTTTCTTATCCGGTTGTCCTGTGATAAGAAGGATCAACGAAAGGCCAATGCCGATAAACGTCAACAGGGTAGGTAATGTTCTTGCTGTGAAGGGTTCGTACTCGTCACCGGGAAACAAAGGAATTAGCGTGGTTTGGTAGCCATAGCACAAGCACGCCAGCATAAAGATCATGGCTCCGATGCGATCCTTTGAAAGCAAAGATTCCTTACTCAGAAATTTGGTTGGTAAGTCCGACATATCCAACTCCATTTGGGGTGGTATAAATAGTAAAAAAGCCGTACATGAGCGAGTTAATGAAGAATGTCTGGGATCACTAACCAAAGGTAAGCGAATTACGGTACTGGTTTATCAGCCACTTGCGTTTACAACGAATCGGCAAGCGTTAGTAATACGTCTACGAATAAACAAAGGAGTTTGAAGTTAACTCATGTACGGCGAAACAAGGAAAGAGTAAGAGGGCACATAAGCCCTCTATGGTTGTTGGTTATTTCAAGAAACCAAGCTCACGCATTAGGTCGCCCATCTGTTTTTCTTGATCTTCTAGGAAGGCGTAAAAATCTTTGTCAGCTTTGTAGTTGTCGATCCAACCGTTACGGTCACGAACCACTTGCCACTCATCGGTTTTGTACATTTTGCCAAGCGCTATATTCCATTCGTCGATCTTCGCTTGGCTTGTGCCTGGTGCTGCAAAGAAACCACGCCAGTTAGCGAATACGGTTTCGTTGCCGTACTCAGTCAGTGTTGGGATATTAGGTGCAGCGTCAAGACGTTTTGGCGCCGTCACAGCAAGCACTTTTACTTGGCCAGATTTAGACATCTCTAGCACTTCACCAAGGCCAGTAGAAAGCAGCTGTGTTTCGCCAGAAAGCAGTGCCGCCATCGCTTTACCGCCAGCATCGTAGGCAATGTAGCGAACTTTTTTCGCATCAAAACCTTCGCCCTTGAACGCCGCAGCAACTACAAGGTGGTCCATGCTGCCACGAGCTGAACCGCCAGCAATTTTTACTTTACGAGGGTTTGCTTCGAATTCTTTTACTACGTCTTCCCACGTGTTGTATTTAGAATCTGCAGAAGCCACGATTGCGCCGTAATCGGCAATGGTTGCAGCAACAGGTGTTAGGTCACGGAAAGACTGTGGGAAAATACCCGTTAGAGAGCGCACAACGATAGGTGTTGAGTTCACCATCAGCGTGTCTTCTTGGCGTTGAGCCGTTTCAATTAGGTGTGCAATGGCTTTACCGCCGCCGCCACCAGATAAGTTTTGGAAAGAGACATTTTCTACGATGTCTGATTTGACCAATACATCACCCGTACCACGAGCTGTCATATCCCAACCGCCACCAGCGCCGCCAGGGATTAGGAAGTGGATTTTTTCTACGTCAGCAGCAAAAGTGTTGAAAGAAAAGGTTGCTGCGATGATAGAAGCCGCAAGAGTAGGTTTCAGTGCCTTGAACATGGTTCACGTTCCTTATGTAGGGTATCTCTTCAATGGAGAGAAACTTATGTTTTATTTCCAGCTACTAAACAGATGAGTAGGACATTGCTTAGCAGATGCAACTAAAGTTAACGGTGTGTTAACGAAATGTCTGTAATGCGGCGATATTGAGAATAAAGAACATTGGAATAATATTGTTCATAAAGTTCACAGTGGCGTGGCTATAGGATTCTGCCAGCCATAATAATTAGGTTTTCCTTGAGTTTATGTGAGCAATTTTTTGACTGTTGGTCGCTTTATACAGCTATGTATCATCAAAGAGGGAACTTATTGTGACGCAAAGAGTGATATGGAGAGACGATCTTGGATATATGGAATAATGTGTTGCTAGGTTGGTTATGCTACTGTAATAATATAAATATTGCTGGCATGTTACATTTCTGGGCTAGTGGTTATTCAAGGATCGAATAATGACAGACAAAAAAATTTCTTTACGATTTACTGTTGGAGGAATGTTTTTACTCGCGACTTTTCTTACCGCTGTTGTTGCGGTTTCACTGCAATATTACTTCAGTAAAAAAATGGCGACTGAGAATACCTTATCCAAGTTGACGATGGTGTCCCAAGAGTTAAGTAACTATATCGGCGCGGTTGATTCTGACGCAGCCAACACCGCGCGTTTACTTGCTTCAGTGAAACGGTCTATCAGTAACAAAATATCAAAAGAAGAGTCGCGTAGTATTCTTTCTGAAGCCATTAAAGATAACCCTCTCTTTTATAGTATTTACATTGGCTCATCCAATGAAAACTTCTTCCAAATTATTAATCTAGAGTCTGCCCCTGTCGTTAGAGAGAAAATCGGTGCACAACAAACGGACCGTTGGGTTGTGGTTGAGATTCATAATAGAGGGGAGGAGCGCGTCCGTACGACGAAATATTTTGACCAAGAGTTTACGCTAAGAGACTCAACTACGGAGCAGAGCAACTACTTTCCAACAACCAGGCCTTGGTATGTTTCTGCCAATGTTCAGTCGGTCGAAAAAACTCAGCCATATCTTTTTCAGCATTTACAAATTACCGGGCAAACTTATTCTTTAGCGTTTGATGCGAAAATCGAATCTGAAGTTCAACATGTGATTGGTATTGATATTGTGTTGTCTTCTTTGGCTAGCAAACTCTCAGGTACGGCGCTTGGTTTAGCAGAAGACAGTAAGGTTGAGTCTTTCTTATATTCGAAATCGGGTAATATTATTGCGTCTAACCTCAAGGTTAACAATCAGGAATTGGAGTTTGATGTATCCACATTGATGCTATCGTCTGAACAACAAACCTTGGTTAACGATACCCCTCCGCTGTTAGTGTCTAATCAAAATGATTGGGGGCCGATGGACTTTTCAGTGGCGGGAAAGCCAAACGGCTATGCGATAGACCTTCTCAAAATGATTGGTGATATGACTGGGATCAGGTTTGAATTTGTGAATGGTTTTTCTTGGGGGGAGCTTGTCAATAAGTTTCAAGAAGGAAGTATTGATGGCCTGCAATCGGTGCAAAATTATAAAAATAATGGCATAAACGGCCTCTACACCACTCCAATCTATGATTTACCGTTTGCTATCGTGACCAGAGAAGACGTGAAGATTATTACTAATTATGCCGAGCTTGAGGATAAAAAAGTGGCCATTTTATCTGGGTGGTCAATTATTCCTAAGTTAAGGGAAGACTTTCCGAATATTGATTTAGTTGAGTTTGAAAACCTAGAGTCTGCATTTAATTCAATTGAAAGCGGAGAGAACTTTGCTTTTTTAGACGCTGAACCCGTACTCTCGTTTGCATTAGATAGGTTTTTCCAGCCTGGCCTTAGTGTCAATGGGACTCTAGAAGATCTAGACCAGAACTACTCAAACCAATTCCACTTAGTGCTGCAGAGCAAGCATCAACAATTGCTTCCAATCATTAATCAAGCTATCAGCAAGTTAAGTGGTGAACAGCTTGATGCCTTAGCGAAAAAGTGGCTCCATGATACCGGCTTTAATACAAATACGACGGTCCCTTATACTGAACTTTATGATTTGACTAAGGAAGCAACGGTTGAAGGCAGTATGGTAAGGGTAGAGATGAATGGCGAGATCAAACATCTCTATTTAAAGAAAATCGACATGGGCGAACACTACTCTGAGTATTTTGCGGTATTGATTCCCGAAACTGAGATCTTTAGTACAGTCAATAAACGTCTAGCAACCTCTGTTGGCGTAACGATGTTACTGATGAGTTTGACGTTGCCTATTGCTTGGGTTTTTGGTGCACCGATAGTGCGTCCTATTCGTCAATTAGAGGAGGAGACTCATAAGATCAAGATGCGTGATTATGACAGTGTCGAGCTTGTTGAGACTCGAATTAAAGAAGTATGGGAGCTATCTGTGGCGGTAAAAGACATGGCGATGGAACTCAAGCAACATGAGCTAACCCAAGAAGCCTTTGTTGAGTCGTTCATTAAACTTATCGCCCAAGCTATCGATGACAAGTCCCCTTATACGGCTGGGCACTGTAACCGTGTACCAGAGCTAGGTTTGATGCTAGCTGACGTGGCTGAGAAATCACAATCTGATCATTTTAAAAATTTTGAGTTTAAAAATGATGATGAGCGCCGTGAGTTTAGAATTGCGGCTTGGTTGCATGACTGCGGAAAAATAACAACGCCGGAACACATCGTCGATAAAGGTACGAAGCTTGAGGCCAACTACAACCGAATTCACGAGGTGAGAACTCGATTTGAGGTATTGTGGCGTGATGCTGAAATAATAGCATTAACGAAACAGCTTGAAGGCAAGCTAGCGAACAAACAAATCCAAACAGAGTTGGCTGAAGCGCAACAGAAGCTACAAGATGATTTTGAGTTTATCGCGACGTCTAATGTTGGTGGTGAATTCATGAGTGATGACAAAGTTGCTCGTATTCGCTTGATAGCTGAAACGACTTGGACGCGTAACTTTGATGATCAACTTGGTCTATCACCGATAGAGGCGTTGAATCGAGCACCGAGTTCAGGCTTGCCAGCGACAGAGCCACTGTTAAGTGATAAACCAGAGCATATAGTGAAAAGAGATAGGCCGTTAGAATTTGACCCGAAACATCAAATTAAAATGGATGTGCCTGAGTATTTATACAACCTAGGCGAAGTCTACAATCTGAGTATTGCACGCGGCACATTGACTGCTGAAGACAGATTTAAGATAAACGAGCACATGCTTGCTACGATTAAGATGCTTGAGAACTTACCATTCCCGAAAGAGTTAAGCCGCGTGCCTCGTTATGCGTCGACTCACCATGAAACCCTTAAAGGTACAGGCTATCCAAGGAAGTTGACTGGTGGCGACCTTTCAATCCCAGAACGCATTCTGGTGATATCAGATATCTTTGAGGCGTTAACCGCTGCCGATCGACCTTACAAGAAAGCGAAGCCAATCAGTGTTGCTGTCGACATCATGCACAAAATGGCGCTGGATGAGCATATCGATATTGAACTGTTTAGGCTGTTCTTAACCAGTGGGACCCACCTGCGTTATGCAGAAGAGTATCTGAAGCCGGAACAAATTGATTTCGTTGATATCAACAAATACCTAGAAGTTACTCGTCAGATTGCTTGACTAAAACTTGCTTCGTTAGAGCGAGTTCTATGAATGAAAGGCGCACATGAGTGCGCCTTTTTCATACCTGTGGTTTGGAGTTAAACGGAGAGGAAAGGTGTTGATGCCTATATCTTGGTTGACATCATTGATGGATGGATCTGCGTTTTAAAAGTTGACTGTCAGTTGTCGACACATTGCTTTCGACCAACTTTGGGTTGGCAAGGGTTTTGTTTACTCATTTATGTTTAAGCTTATGAATAATATGTTTTTATTTTCTTTTGTTGCTTCGTTTTACTATTTGTCTGCCGATTAATAAAAATACTACCTTAGTCTAAATTGTCGACAATTCACTTGATTGTCGACAATTTAATCGTGTATTTTATGTTCATGTTATGGAATTGTTGACAATTAAGAATCAGCAATCAGAAGTGAGCAGCGTAAATATGAATACTGCGATAAAAGATCTCACCTTAAGTGCAAACACGAAAACTCGTGTTGGCGACAAAGAAAACACCAAGTCGGAAAGCCTGACTGAATACCTAGTCGAGGCGATTGTTAGCGGTGAATTAGCTCCGGGCAGTAAGATCTCGGAACCTGAACTGGCTAAACGCTTTGAAGTAAGCCGAGGTCCATTACGTGAAGCGATAATGCGTGTGGAAGGGCTAGGGCTTATTGAGCGAATTCCTCATGTCGGCGCTCGAGTTATTACTTTTTCGGCAGACAAACTGCTAGAGCTTTACGCCGTGCGAGAGGCATTGGAAGGCATGGCTGCTCGATTAGCGGCGAGACACATCACACAAGAAGAGTTGATCGGGCTTGAAGGCTTATTGTCGACACATTCTAAACACATCGATGAAGTCGAAGGTTCTTCTTATTTTCATCAACATGGGGATTTCGATTTCCATTACCGCATTATTAAGGCTAGTCGCAACAGCAAACTCATTTCTCTGCTGTGTGACGAGCTTTATCACTTATTACGCATGTATCGCTATCAATCACCTAGGTCGCAGTCTCGTCCAAAAGAGGCGCTTGATGAACATAAATACATCCTACAAGCGATTCGTAACCGTGATGAAGAGCTAGCAGAAATGCTAATGCGACGACACATTTCGGGCAGTCGACTGCTTATAGAACAACAAATTCAATCCAAAGGTCTTGATTAACCGGCGACTGGTATTTGCCAACGGTTCTTCGTTGGCGAAAGCTAAACATCAAAAGTCATAAAGATTAGATAGAAATAAACAATTAACAGGGAGCGTCATTATGAAGTTATCAGCAGGAGCTAAGTTCCGACAAGCTGTGCAAGACAACGACCCATTGCAGATCGTCGGCACGGTGAATCCGTATTGCGCGATGATGGCAAAGAACTTGGGACATCAGGCGATCTATTTGTCTGGTGGAGGTATCGCCAATGCGTCTTACGGTTTGCCTGACTTGGGCATTACTACATTGAACGATGTGTTGGTGGATGTGGAACGCATTACCAACGCGTGCGATTTGCCCTTGCTGGTGGATATCGACACGGGCTTCGGTGGCGCGTTCAATATTGCACGTACCATTCGCGCAATGGAGAAGGCAGGTGCAGCGGCAGTCCACATGGAAGACCAAGTGGCTCAGAAACGCTGTGGTCATCGACCAAATAAAGCGATTGTAAGTCAGCAAGAGATGGTCGATAGAGTCAAAGCGGCAACAGATGCTAGAACCGATGACAGCTTCGTGATTATGGCGCGTACCGATGCATTGGCTGTTGAAGGCATTGATAGCGCGATTGAACGAGCGATTGCGTGTGTTGAAGCGGGCGCAGACATGATTTTCCCTGAGGCTATGAATCAACTCGACCAATACGTGAAGTTTTCGGCGGCGTTGAAATCAGCAACAGGTAAACATGTGCCTATTCTTGCGAACATCACTGAATTTGGCCAAACACCCCTCTACAACTGTAACGAGTTAGCCCAATCAAGTGTCGACATGGTGCTTTATCCATTGAGTGCATTCCGTGCGATGAACAAGGCCGCGGAGAATGTTTACAAACACTTGTTAGTTGAAGGCAATCAAGAAGCTCTGTTGGATTCAATGCAAACCCGTAAAGAGCTTTACGGACACCTGAATTACCACGAATACGAGAACAAGCTTGATCAGTTGTTTTCAAGCGAAGGGTAAAACCAGTTTCAACTAATCAAAAATCAACTTAATCCAATAACGTGAAATGGTTAGTCGCCATATCCAGTATCGATGATAAAGATCACCGGACACATAAACAGGTAGCACCAAAGAGTGCGGGCGACTAACACAGAAAAGGAGTTCACCATGTCTGTATCTTTGAGTGATAAAGCCGCTGTCGAAAATGCTTCAAATGTAGAACAACAAAGTGAAAAAACAGCAAACAAACCAGCCAGCGCACCGGCAATCGGTGGTGCTGGTCTACGTGGCCAAAGTGCAGGGTCGACTGCGCTATGTACGGTAGGAAAATCAGGAACAGGTTTAACTTACCGTGGCTATGACATTACCGACCTTGCTAACCACGCTCAGTTTGAAGAAGTGGCGCATCTGCTACTAAGAGGCCATTTACCCACTGAAAAAGAGCTAGACGATTACAAAACACTGTTGGTTGGCCTACGCGGCTTGCCTCAACCTTTGAAAGTAGCATTAGAGCTTATCCCTGCAGACGCTCACCCAATGGATGTGATGAGAACAGGTTGTTCAATGCTAGGTAATCTAGAGCAAGAGTCTGATTTTTCTGAGCAATTGCCTGCGACTGAACGAATGCTCGCGCTTTTCCCTGCGATTATTTGTTATTGGTATCGCTTTAGCCATGATGGCGTGCGCATTGATACGGAAGATCAAAGCGAAGCATGTTTGGGTGGCTATTTCTTGAAGATGCTGACTGACAAAACGCCTAGTGAACTGCATAAAAAGGTGATGCACTGCTCGCTAACCCTTTATGCGGAACATGAGTTTAATGCCTCTACCTTTGCCGCTCGTGTTTGTGCCTCAACACTGTCGGATATTCATTCTTGTGTAACGGCTGCGATTGGCACACTAAGAGGCCCACTGCACGGTGGTGCGAATGAAGCGGCAATGGAAATGATCCAAGATTGGAAAACCGCTGATGAAGCCGAAACCAACATCATGCAGATGCTTGCTAACAAAGACAAAATCATGGGCTTCGGTCATGCCATTTATCGCGAAAGTGATCCTCGAAATGCCTTAATCAAACGTTGGTCAAAAGAGCTAGCTCAAGAGGTGGGAGATGAACAGCTTTATGCCGTTTCAGAACGTGTTGAAGCGGTAATGAAGCGCGAGAAAGGGCTGTTCTGTAATGCTGACTTCTTCCATGCATCGGCCTACCACTTCATGGACATCCCAACCAAATTATTTACTCCGATCTTCGTGATGAGCCGCCTCACAGGTTGGACAGCACACGTGTTCGAACAAAGAGAAAACAATCGCATCATTCGTCCAAGTGCAGACTACACCGGGCCAGAGCACCAAGACTGGCTACCTATCCATTTACGTTAGTCCTCTATATCGAGCCGACTTAAATCTCGAGGTGACTGTTATCTTCATGTGATAAGGCCTCGTGAACCAACGAATAGAATTTAACAGATAATGGTGGATGTATGTCTGATGTAAAACTTGAAAGAAACCAAGAGCTTGATGAAAACAAGTATCGAAAGGTTTTACCGGGAACGAGTTTAGAATATTTCGACGCTTGCGAAGCGGTAGAAGCACTATCTCCGGGCGCTTATAAAACCTTGCCTTATACGTCGCGAGTGTTGGCAGAGCAATTAGTAAGACGCTGTGATCCTGAAACCCTTGAAGACAGCTTAAAGCAGATCATTGAACGCAAGAGCGACTTAGATTTTCCTTGGTATCCTGCGCGAGTGGTGTGTCATGACATTCTAGGTCAAACAGCCCTAGTAGATTTGGCTGGATTAAGAGACGCGATTGCCGACCAAGGCGGAGACCCTGCCAAGGTGAACCCAGTGGTCGAAACTCAACTGATTGTTGATCACTCTTTGGCAGTGGAACATGCCGGGTTTGATAACGAAGCATTTGATAAAAACCGCGCGATTGAAGAGCGCAGAAACGAAGACCGTTTTCATTTTATTGAATGGTGTAAAACCGCGTTTAAAAACGTGAGTGTGATCCCAGCGGGTAACGGGATCATGCACCAGATTAACTTGGAGAAAATGTCTCCAGTTATTCAATCTAAAGATGGCATCGCGTTTCCTGATACTTGTGTTGGTACCGATAGCCATACACCGCACGTTGATGCCCTGGGCGTTATTGCGATTGGTGTGGGCGGCTTGGAAGCTGAGACTGTGATGCTAGGTCGGCCTTCGATGATGCGATTGCCGGACATCGTCGGCGTGAAGCTAACGGGTCAACGACAAGAAGGGATAACGGCAACGGATATTGTGCTTGCGATTACCGAGTTTCTTCGAAATGAAAAAGTGGTTTCTAGTTATTTAGAGTTCTTTGGTGAAGGTGCTCGTGCACTGACTATTGGCGACCGTGCCACTATATCGAATATGACGCCTGAGTACGGTGCGACTGCGGGGATGTTCTACATCGATGAGCAGACTATTCAATACCTTAAACTCACGGGACGAGAGCCTGAACAAGTTGAACTAGTCGAACGCTATGCCAAGCAAACCGGGCTATGGGCTGACGATCTAGACTCTGCTCAATATGAGCGTGTATTAGAGTTTGATTTATCGAAGGTTGAGCGCAATCTTGCAGGGCCATCCAATCCACATCGTCGTTTGCCAACCAGAGAGCTGGCTGAACAAGGCATTAGTCAAGCATCTTGGAAAGAGCAGTACAGCGATGATCAAATGCCCGATGGTGCCGTGATCATTGCGGCAATTACCTCTTGTACTAACACCAGTAATCCAAGAAACGTGGTAGCCGCAGCATTGGTGGCTAAGAAAGCCAATCAGCTTGGATTAGTTCGTAAACCGTGGGTGAAAACGTCATTTGCTCCAGGATCTAAAGTTGCCAAGCTCTACCTCGAGTCAGCAGGATTGTTGCCAGAATTGGAACAATTAGGTTTTGGTATCGTCGGTTATGCGTGCACTACCTGTAATGGTATGAGCGGAGCCCTAGATCATGCAATTCAACAAGAGATCATCGACCGCGACCTGTATTCAACCGCTGTGTTGTCAGGGAATCGAAACTTCGATGGTCGAATCCATCCTTATGCAAAACAAGCGTTTTTAGCCTCACCGCCATTGGTGGTTGCTTATGCCTTGGCTGGCACGATTCGCTTTGATATCGAGAAAGACAGCTTAGGCACTGACAGCAACGGTAAGCCAATCTACTTAAATGATTTATGGCCGAGTGATGCGGAGATCGATGCTGTTGTCGGTGAGCATGTTAAACCTCAGCAATTTCAACAAATCTACGTAAAAATGTTCCAGCCAGATGAGGATCAGGTAACGACTGAACCGCTTTATGACTGGCGACCTCAAAGTACCTATATTCGCAGGCCACCTTATTGGGAGGGGGCTCTTGCAGGAGAACGAAGCCTTTCAGGGATGAGACCTTTGGCTATTCTGGGTGACAACATTACCACCGATCACTTATCTCCATCAAATGCGATTCTCGCTTCGAGTGCGGCGGGGGAATACCTCACCAAAATGGAAGTGCCGGAAGAGGATTTTAACTCTTACGCGACCCATCGAGGTGATCACTTAACCGCGCAACGAGCAACATTCGCCAACCCTAAGCTGTTCAACGAAATGGTGAAGGACGCAGGAGAAGTCGTGCAAGGTTCATTAGCAAGGGTTGAACCCGAAGGTCAAGTTACGCGAATGTGGGAAGCGATAGAAACCTACATGAACCGTAAACAACCTTTGATTGTTGTTGCTGGTGCTGATTATGGACAAGGTTCATCACGTGACTGGGCAGCTAAAGGGGTGCGCTTAGCGGGTGTTGAAGTGATTGTTGCCGAAGGCTTTGAACGAATCCACAGAACCAACTTAGTTGGAATGGGTGTGTTGCCTTTGCAGTTTAAAGCGGGAACCAATCGCAATACCTTACAACTCGATGGCACCGAGCTTTACGACGTTTACGGTGATATTGAAGCGGGTTCTGATTTGGCTCTAGTCATTACTCGTAAAAACGGTGAAAAGCTGGATGTGCCTGTAACCTGCCGACTAGACACGGCAGACGAAGTGAATGTCTATAGCGCTGGTGGCGTATTGCAACGTTTCGCCAAAGACTTTCTCGCACAGTAGGACCTGGTTATGAACATCAAACAGATAAAAGTACCTGCTACCTACATGCGGGGCGGAACAAGTAAAGGCGTTTTCTTCAACCTAAGTGACTTACCTAAAGCGGCGCAAGTTGCTGGAGAAGCTAGAGATACATTGTTGTTGAGAGTGATTGGCAGTCCAGATCCTTATGGCAAACAAACCGATGGTATGGGTGGGGCAACATCCAGTACCAGTAAAACCGTGATTGTTTCGAAAAGCAGTAAAGCCGATCACGATGTTGATTACTTATTCGGTCAAGTAGCAATAGACAAGCCGTTCGTTGATTGGAGCGGTAACTGCGGTAATTTGTCTGCTGCAGTAGGCCCATTTGCTATTCATAGTGGATTGGTCGATTCGAATCGTATTCCAGAAAACGGCGTGGTCGAGGTGCGAGTATGGCAAGTGAACATAGAGAAAACCATTATTGTTCATGTACCTATCGCTGACGGGGAAGTCCAAGAGTTGGGTGACTTTGAGCTCGATGGTGTCACTTTCCCAGCTGCTGAAATCCAAGTTGATTTCCTAGATCCGGCCGATGCGAATGGTTCAATGTTTCCTACAGGGAATGTTGTCGATTTTTTAGATGTTCCCGAATTGGGCTGCATCAAAGCGACATACATCAATGCAGGAATACCAACCATTTTTGTTGATGCAGAATCGGTCGGCTATCAAGGCACAGAGCTTCAATCGGATATCAACAGCGATTCAAAAGCCTTGGCATTGTTTGAATCCATCCGAGCACATGGCGCAGTTGCAATGGGGCTGATTGATTCTTTAGAACAAGCGGATTCACGCCAACACACACCGAAAGTCGCGTTTGTTGCTAAGCCTCAAGCGTATCAAGCTTCAAGTGGTAAATCGGTATTAGCTGACGATACCGACCTTCTGGTGCGAGCTTTGTCTATGGGGCAACTGCATCACGCCATGATGGGCACAGCTGCAGTCGCCATTGCTTCAGCGGCGAGTGTTCCGGGTACGTTAGTGAACTTGGCAGCAGGTGAGGGTTCCCGTGATTTTGTGACCTTTGGGCATCCATCAGGAACCTTAAAGGTGGGAGCTAAAGCTTTGCAGACCGAAAACGGTTGGAAAATAGAAAGGGCGATAATGAGTCGTAGTGCCCGAGTGATCATGGAAGGTGCCATCCGTGTGCCTTTTCCTAAGTAAAGCGATTGTCGTGAACGGTTAAATGTTCACGAACACAACGCTGAGAAAAGAGTGCTATCAAGTGCTACAGCCAAAGGCTAGGCACTTGGAGAAATGGATAAATCATGGAGGAGGCACTATGTCTGCTACGAATCGAATGAACAGAAAAACAGACTATATAACCGAGTATCAATGGGCGAGGGAAGATCCAAATTCGTTCTGGGAAACACAATCACAAGCGATAGATTGGTTTGAGTCACCAAAAACGATATTACAAACTGACGATAACGGTATTGAGCGCTGGTTTCCTGATGGGGTGATGAACACGTGCTGGTTGGCTTTAGATTATCATTGCGAAAATGGTCGTGGTGATAAAGTGGCACTGATTTACGACTCTCCAGTTACATGGACTCAATCATCGTACACTTACAATCAATTGCGTGACCAAGTGGCAAAAGTCGCTGGTATGCTAGCTATGCAAGGCGTTACTAAAGGCGATCGTGTTGTTATCTACATGCCAATGATTCCTGAAGCGGCGATGGCAATGTTGGCCTGTGCAAGACTAGGCGCGGTTCACTCGGTGGTGTTTGGCGGGTTCGCTCCTCATGAGCTCGCCGTTCGTATCGAAGATGCCGAGCCGAAGGTGTTGATTACTGCCTCTTGCGGTGTCGAGATAAATAAAGTACTGCCATATAAGCCTATGGTCGACAGAGCGATCATGGACAGTCGTTGGAAGCCTGAGAAAGTCGTCGTATTTCAAAGAGAGCAAGCTTTAGCTGAATTGAGCAATGAACGCGATGTACTTTGGCAGCAAGCGGTTAACGATGCATTGCCGCACAGTTGCGTTCCTGTTTTGGCAACCGATCCTTTGTATATTCTTTACACGTCAGGCACTACGGGTAAGCCAAAAGGTGTGGTGCGTGACAATGGTGGTCATGCGGTCGCGATGAAATACTCGATGAGCACTATCTACGATATGCCGCAAGATGGTGTATTTTGGGCAGCTTCTGATGTCGGCTGGGTCGTGGGACATTCCTATATTGTTTATGCACCATTGATTCATGGTTGTACTACGATTCTGTTTGAAGGCAAGCCAGTACGAACACCCGATCCCGGTGCGTTTTGGCGTGTGTGTGAAGAATACAAAGTCGATGTATTGTTTTCTGCGCCAACCGCATTTAGGGCCATTAAGAAAGAAGATCCCGAAGGCGAGTTACTTACCAAGTATGACTTAACATCGCTCAAGTCGATTTTCATGGCCGGTGAACGTTTAGACCCGCCAACGTTGGATTGGGTAGAATCTCACACCAATAAACCGGTTATCGACCATTGGTGGCAAACCGAAACGGGTTGGGCTATTTCTGCCAATCCGACAGGGCTGGAATCTTTGCCAGTGAAAGCGGGTTCTTCCACTAAACCTGTTCCGGGTTATCAAGTGGAGATTCTTAATGAACTCGGTGAAGTAGCACAGCCGAATCAGCAAGGCTTTGTTGCACTTAAACGTCCACTACCACCCGGTTGTCTGCCAACGGTTTGGCGTAATCATGATCGATTTGAGTCTGGCTATCTGAGCCAATTCCCGGGCTATTATGTTTCGGGTGATGGCGGCTACCTTGATGAAGATGGTTATCTGTTTATCATGGGGCGTATTGACGATGTGATCAACGTAGCGGGGCATCGTCTTTCTACCGGTGAAATGGAAGAGATCGTTGGCGGTCACCCAGCTATTGCAGAGTGCGCGGTAGTCGGGGTTCATGATGACTTAAAAGGGCAGCTACCTCTTGGTTTAGTTGTGCTGAAAGATGGCGTAAAAGTCGATGGCACTGAGTTACAAGCGGAGTTGGTTGGTAAAGTTCGTAATGAGATTGGCGCGGTAGCCTGTTTTAAGCAAGCCTTGGTTGTTGAGAGACTTCCCAAGACACGCTCCGGTAAGATTTTACGCAGAACCATCCGGCAGATCGCTGAAGGTGAGCAGTACGTGGTGCCTTCGACGATTGATGATCCGACTAGCTTAACGGAAATTGCTGAAAAGCTCGGCAAATAGGTTTTGCTGTTTGGGTAATTTGATCGTCGGCTCGTATATTAATACATAAGCCAGCGTGATGGTTTACCTAAACTCTACTTTATTCATCCGTTTATCCATTGCGTTTACTATGACCTCATTATGAACCCCACATATTGAGGTCTTTTTTATGCGATCTTACTTTTTGTTGATTGCTTTACTGGTTAGTGGTGCTGCTAGTGCCAGTATTTCAAAGGATGAAGCGAGCAGAGCGTTGTTAGAACCCTTGAGTCACCCCAAGGTATTTAAGTGTGTGTCCAAAACTGGCGTCGATCTCTATCAAGCGGTTTTTGATATTGGCGTGGGGTATGAAGCCGACCCGATTAACTCGAAGATGATCGTTAATT
Organism: Vibrio crassostreae; assembly: GCF_024347415.1. Classification (NCBI taxonomy): domain Bacteria; kingdom Pseudomonadati; phylum Pseudomonadota; class Gammaproteobacteria; order Vibrionales; family Vibrionaceae; genus Vibrio; species Vibrio crassostreae. The sequence continues at coordinate 1,889,989 of NZ_AP025476.1, read as the reverse complement.
CAAGGAAAGGCCGCTACGAATATCAAATCTTGGGGGCGGTAAGGTCTGAAAGAGCCGGTGAAATTGTCGTGTTGACTCGCCATGTGGGAGACGGGGTAAAAGTGGCTGCTATGATCGATGAGGAAAGTGGCAAGGTCCTTGGGATTGGTGATAAACACCACTATCGAGACTGCGGTGTAAGACCGCCACCTAGTGCAGAAAATATGCAAAACTTTTGGTCCAATGACTAAGAGCGACATCTGAAAGACAAGAATTATAGAGAACGAGCGATTGAGGCGACCTTATTGGTCGCCTTTTTGTTGGTGAGGATAAAACGATCTCAAGATAGGTATCATTAAGTAGTTATACGATGGCTGGATAATACATAGCTGCACATGATGTATCGTCTAAACGTGGCTTTATTTATCTCATTAACGGACCTGCTTAAGATGGCTTTACTCCAAACGAAGAACTAAGCGAGACTCCTATGAAATTCACTAAACCTTTTCTTTTAGCGACACTGATTGTGACTATTTCTGGTTGCGCATCACCAGCAATGGATAACGAAAATGAGAATGCTGCACGTAATCGTGGTGCTGTAGGTGGTGCTTTGTTAGGAGCAACAGCAGGCGCTCTAACTGGAGATGCGAGTTTAGCCGTGAAGGGTGCTGCATTAGGCGGTGTGACCGGTGGTGTTGCTGGTTCAATGAAAGATACGGACGATGCAAGAAACGCACAACGAACCCAAGTTACTGCCGATGGCCTAGCGCAAGACAATCGCACAGATGCAGAAAAGCGAGTTGCTGAAGTTGAGGCTGAAATTAAGCTTATTGAACTAGAACAACAGCTTGCTGATCTCAAAGAAGATAAAGAAGATAACGGTGCATAAAGCGACAGCTTCAGCAAAAACCACAGCTTCGATATTCGTTTAATTCAAAATGATTCACACAGAATGGCCACGCAATGTGGCCGTTTTTGTATCTAAAATACGCACTTCAAACAATGAATTAATTCAATAACTTGTATAGATACTCACGGCAAGTAAACTAGACTCAGTTTAGATATTAATTTGGTTTGAGAAGCGCAATAGTCATGAACGTCACTTTAAGGGCTGCAAAACACACGGATTTGGAACAACTTAACGAGTTAATGTTCGATCTACATCATCACCACCACCTTGCTAGCCCAGAGCACTTTAAAACGGCAGAAGAGATTGAGCAGGAAAAAAGCATTGCACGATACTTAGATGATCCTGAATGCTTGGTTTATGTGGCATTAAAAGGCGATCTCATTGTTGGTTTTATCTCTGGACATTTTTGTGAGCTTATCTCAACGGTGAGTAAACCAGTGCCGATGGGGAGTGTCGATGAGCTGTTTGTCTTACCTGATTATCGAAAAGAATCCATTGCTGAAAAGTTGTTTAACAAAGTTGAAAGTACTTTTGATGATTATGGGGTAGAACAAGTCTTTGTAGAGGTTTGGGACTTTAATTCACCTGCCAAGGACTTCTATCAAAAAATGGGGTTCACACCTCACATTCAATGGATGAGGAAGGCTTTGCACAAAACGTAGGCAGCGATTTTGTGCGTGTTTGATTACACTAGAGCAGTCTTTAACTTTTTCTCTCATTTTTAGGTAAACTCGTTGGCTATTCGATATTTATTAGTTTTCATACTGTCTCTTTTGAGTACTACTTCCGCTTGGGCAAACAATACTTTGCCCGATCATATCGCGGGCGCTTTGTGTGTAGTACGTGCTGATAACCAAATCGTGTTGGTTGATGAGTTGATCACAGGTCAATTGTCTCTACCTGGAGGTACTGTGGTTTCAGGTGAGCCGCCAGCCGTCGCGGCGCAACGTGAAACGTGGGAAGAGGCGGGTTTGTCGGTAACGGTTGGTGGTGTACTGGGTTACACCGATAGCGCCGTTGTGTTTGATTGTGTCTCTGATTCTGAAGTGATCAGCTATCAAGCTCGAAATGAGCTAGGTGGTTTTGAACTTCCTATCTGGTTTGCTCCTCACTATGGAGTAGAGGTCAGCAGAGCGATGTTACTTCCTCCTACTGAGTTGGAAGCAAACCAGTACCGTTATCCAGAACAGTGGTCTGAGATTAACGAACTGTTTTTATCTGCTACAGATCAACCGGTGACTTATGTGACTGAGCTGGTGGGCGCGGCGCCGAAAGTTCATCAAGTTGAATTGAGCTGGATTGTTTCACTTCAAAACGCGTTCGATAGAATGCCGAGCGTGTTCGTGAATACTGTGCTTTTGACTGACTTGTTAGCGAAGCCATGGGTTTTCATCGTGATATTGCCGCTAATTGCGTGGCGTTTTGGTCGTAACTTCGCGTTGAAGTTTGGCTTCACTTTGATTTCGGTGACACTGCTAACTTTGATCGCACATCAAGGTTTTGGTTTTCCACGCCCGCATGCCTACTTGCCAACATTGAAGTTGGTAATGAGCAGTGGCTATAGTTTTCCAAGTTTACTGGCTGCTTTATGGGTGAGCTTAACCTTGTTAGTCTTTTGGAAAATAAAGCGTCTCTTAGAAAAAAAATCAATATTGATTGTGCTTGCTGGCTTACTTTGGATCATGCTGTTTAAGTCGTATTCAGGCAGTGCGTTCTTTAGTGATGTATTAATGGGGGGCGTCTTAGGTGCCTTAACGACGTGGCACATCGTGAGGTTAGATGCAAAACCAGATGTTGATATTAGTGTTTTATTGAGTTCTAAGGGCGTGTGGTGGGCATTATGCTTATTGTCGATTGTTCTCACGGTGATATGGCCACTGCCTACATTCTCATTCTGGGTGGCTATTTTGATGACGATTGCATGCCTAGTGACGTTAACAGACTCGAAACCTTTGGTCGGTCAGTTCTCATTCAAGATCGTGGTTGGAGTGATGGCGATGCTGTTAGCGGGAAATCTGCTGATTAGCTGGGCAGGAAGTTTTGTCTCTTTCAGTGGTATTGCTTCATTTATTATTGAAACGTTACGTTTCCCAATATTGATTCTGTTTGGTGTGGTGGCATTTCGTCTGCCTTGGGCTAGAAATTAAGTAAAACGACTCATTTAAAAAAGAGAAGGCTGTGCAGTGCACAGCCTTTTTAGTATTAATTTTACAGAATCGAATGATTATGAGTTGAAGATAAACTTTTCAATTGCTACGGCTACGCCATGGTCGTCGTTACTCGCGGTAATGTGATCGGCGATTTTCTTGGTTTCATCCATCGCGTTGTCCATTGCAATACCAAGGCCAGCGTATTCAAGCATATGGTGATCGTTTTCAGCGTCACCCATGCAGATTACTTCTTCCGCTTTAATGCCTAAGTGTTTCGCAATGGCTTCGATACCGACACCCTTGTTTGAGTTTGGGTTTAGGAACTCTAAGAAGAATGGTGCACTTTGCACGATAGTAAACTGAGTCTTGAGCTCTTGTGGCAACTTGCTGATGATTTCAGTTAGCTTGCTGGGTTCAGCGACAATCATGGTCTTGATGATTTCGTGGTCATCTTCTAATTGAGAAAAGTCGAACTCGGTAATATCTAAGCCATTAATACGCGCTTCAATACCCGTGTACTCGTTGTTCTCTGGCGTAATTAAACCATGAACCTTGCTGAATGCATGAACGTAACCCCCAAGCTTCTTAGCAAGTGCTGCGATTTCTTTCGCGGCTTTACCATTGCTGATCTCGCTGTGAATGATCTGTTTTGTCGACACATTCTGAACCATAGAGCCGTTGTAGAAGAGCACAAAGTCATCTTCGCCGTTGATTGAAAGCTCATCTAGCTTACTCTGCATGCCTTCTAAAGGGCGGCCAGAAGCCAGAACCACTTTGACACCTGCAGCACGAGCTTTAGCAATCGCGTCTTTGTTCTCTTGAGAAATCACTTTTTCACTGTTAAGCAGTGTGCCATCCATATCAAGAGCAATCAGTTTGTACATGTTGTTCCTTACTAAAAATTAAAAGCTAACGAAATCTAATGGGCGAAAGGATAAGGGAACTTGAAACTTCAGGCTAGGGCTTTGATCAACTGATTTATCAGTACTCATTTGTTTGACCAAAAGAGGTAAGTGCTTTAAGGTCTGCGGTTGATTAATTTCATCAAATGATTGAGCTGAGGGAAAGTTGTACAAGATTAATGAAATGTTTGAAACCATCCAAGGCGAGGGCGTGTTTACTGGCGTTCCTGCTGTTTTTGTTCGTCTGCAAATTTGCCCGGTTGGCTGTTCTTGGTGTGACACCAAACAGACTTGGGAAGCATTGCCAGAAGATGAAACTAGCCTTGGCGATATCATGCTTAAGACAGAGGATTCACCCACTTGGTCAGCCATTGATGCCCAAGGAATCGTCAATGAATATATCAAGCAAGGTTACACGGCTAAACACATTGTGATTACTGGTGGTGAGCCGTGCATTTATGATCTTGTCCCTCTTACTCAAGCGTTTGAGCAACACGGTTGTCGTTGTCAGATTGAGACTAGCGGTACGTCAGAAGTTAAAGCAACAAGTGATACTTGGGTTACGGTGTCACCGAAGGTGGCAATGAAAGCGAAACTGGAAATTTTAGATAGTGCCTTACAACGCGCTAATGAGATTAAACATCCAGTAGGAACAGGAAAAGACATCGAACAGCTAGATGCTTTACTAGAGCGAGCAGATGTTTCGAGCGACACTGTGATCGCATTGCAACCGATTAGCCAAAAAGATCGCGCGACGCAGCTTTGTATTGATACCTGCATTGAGCGCAATTGGCGTTTATCAATCCAAACTCACAAGTATTTAAGCATCGCATAGTTGGTTAGAGCGCATAGTTGGTTAGATTGTAGATAGCTCGTCAGTTTTAGGTAGGAATGGAAATGAAAAAAGCAGTTGTAGTATTCAGTGGTGGTCAAGACTCAACAACATGTCTTGTTCAAGCATTAAAAGAGTATGACGAGGTTCATGCGATTACATTTGATTATGGTCAGCGCCACCGATTAGAGATTGAAGTGGCTGAGTCATTGTCAAAAGAACTGGGTGTGAAAGCACATAAAGTGATGGATGTGACTCTGTTGAATGAGCTAGCGATCAGCTCTCTAACGCGTGACGATATTCCAGTATCACACGAGCTTCAAGAGAATGGTTTACCGAACTCATTCGTTCCTGGTCGTAATATTCTTTTCTTAACGCTGGCTGGTATTTACGCGTACCAAATCGGCGCTGAAACTGTGATTACCGGTGTGTGTGAAACAGACTTCTCTGGCTACCCTGATTGTCGCAATGACTTCGTGAAAGCGATGAACTCTGCGTTAGTGCAAGGTATGGACAGGCAGCTTGATATCAAAACACCACTAATGTGGTTGAACAAGGCTGAGACATGGGCGTTGGCCGACCAATACTCAGCACTCGAGCTTGTTCGTAACAAAACCCTGACTTGCTACAACGGCGTTATCGGCAATGGTTGTGGCGATTGTCCTGCGTGTGAATTACGTAAAGTTGGCCTTAACGATTACCTAGGTGATCGCGAAAGCATTATGGCTGAGTTGGTTCGCAAACAGGCTGAGAATAAATAATCTCAGGTAAATCAATCGGCTCGTTATAGGCATCAATAATGCAGTTTCGGCCGTTGCTTTTGGCTTGATAGAGCGCTTGGTCAAGCACTGAATACAAGTCATCAAAGTCACTTAATGCGTTTGAGGTTGCTAGATAAGCAAAACTCGCGGTCACATTAAGTGACTTTTTGCTTTCTGATAAGAAGACAGTGCTGGAAATGGCGTAGTGTAATTCTTCAACGCGTTCTCGTACCTCTGCTGGTGTGGTATCGGTTAGCATGATGACAAATTCTTCTCCCCCTAAGCGACCAAACAATTCACCATTTACTAAGTGTTTTCTAATTTTCTCACTAATATGGATCAGTGCTCGATCACCGGTAGGGTGCCCATGCTCATCATTAATCTTCTTAAAATTATCTAGATCGAGCAGCACGAGCACATGCTGTTTTTCCATCCCTTTACAGCGTTTCACTCTTTTGATTCTTCGAATTATCTCAGTTCGGCTATATGCTTTCGTTAAGCCATCAATTGCGGCTTTTGCGCGAACCGTTTTGTTTACCAATACCGTAAAGCTTGCAGCACAAAGCAACAGAATAACAACGATGTTGTACATCCATCTTTGATGTTCCATTTTTTCAATTTGAACGCGGTCGAGTTTCGTCTGATGTGTCAGGAAAGAGTTCTCAAGTTCCTGCTCATATTCGGCATGCGTCAGGCCGAGGGCTTCGAGTGCGAGTCGATTGTCGATGTCTCTAGCTTCCATTTGTATTGATGAGTATCGCTGGTAAAAATAGAAAGCTTGTTGGTAATCGTTGAGTGATTGATTAATATCAGAAAGCTGTAGAAGTGACTGCGTTATGTATTTATGCCTTGCGACTTGTTCCGCTAATCCTAGCGCTTGTTGAGCATAGTTGAGCGCTTCCGTTGGCAATTTTTGTTCTTCAAACATATCGCTGATAGCCAAGTAAGCATTGATACGAATGACATCATTGCTCAGTTCGCTCGAAGCCGATAGAGATTCGACCAAGTAGGTTCGCGCCAAATCATAATCTTTCGTTTGAGTGTACGCTTTTCCTAAGCCAAGACTTGTTAGTGCGATACCGTAGCTATGTGATGACGAGCTCAGTAGTGTTCTTGCTGTCTGAAAGTGGTGAATTGCTAGGTCACTTTGCTCTTGGTTAAGGTTGAGATCCGCAAGGCTGTGATGCACTTGTGCTTTCATTAAATCTGAAGCGTTTTCTCTGAGAGTTAGAGCTTCATGTAGATACTCAGCCGATTTTTCATATTGCTTTAATTCTTTGAGCAAGTTACCTACATCGTTGTAAACTCCCGAAATATCATGTCCTTGTGGGAAGACATTTATCAGTGATAGGTAGGTATCTAGTGCTGCTTGATAGTCACTTCGAAAATGGTGATTGTTTGCAATGACTCGATAAGTTCCAAACTTTGGCAATACTGGGTCAGCGATGTTATATAAATCTGATTGAAGCGCAGAACAGTAATAGTTAGCTTGATGATATTTAGCTTGCTCGTTAAGTGATCGGCATAGCTGGTACTTTAGCAATGCTTTTCCAGCTAAATCGCTGCGAGATTGCATTTTCGCCAAAAGTGTTAAAAAGCCTTGTTGTGCTTCCTCATATTGGCCTTTGCCGTCTTTCATAAGAGCAGAAATAAACGCTGCTTCTATCGCTTGGTAGTCACTGTCGTTTGAAGCGATTCCGTAGAACGGCTGATCTCGGTGGCTCATGTATTTATAGAGAAGAGACGCAAGGTAAAGCTTATCTCCGTAACTCGTTGACCCGATATAGCGTGTTTGCAACATGTTTAATGCGCGCTCAGGAGAGTGGTTTAAAGTAGAAAGATAAAGCGCGTTCCAATCAGCATTAGGAGTAGGGCTTAAATGGGAAGCATAGATTGATGAGTTTTGGTCACGATCTGACGGTAATACTTGGCTATAAGAACAAAAGCTAATGAATAGCAGAAAGGTAACAAAAAAGGAGTGAATCACAAGAGACTATCAATCAGATAAAGAACGATATTCTATTATTAGTTTGATATTGCTTCAAATTTTGAATTCTATAGCTATAAGGTTATGCGAGGTAGGTCTCTAATTTGTTGATACTAATCAGAGGTATATCGGTCGCACGATTCGCGCGACCGATATCAGAAATTAGATGTATAATTTCGCTAGGTCAGAAGGCTCAAGTTCTTTGCCTTCTAATGTTGCATTCCAGTTAGTACCAACAAGAACGCCGTCTTCAGCAAGAGTTAGTAACCAATCTTCTACAAAGATATCTAGTGGAATTTCTAATACTTCGAAGTCAGCCCACTCTTCAACGTTGTGAGTCTGAGCATCTTCTTTTGAAGACCAGAACGGCATCACTTCGCTGTTTTCGAATTCACTTGAGTCACATGCTAGCCAACCTTCTTCGTTGCGAAGGCCCCATACCAGTTTAGTTTCCTGTGTTTCAGAAACGAAAAGTTCTAGATTTGCTTGAGTATCAGCTGTTAGTTTGCTCATGGATTAATTCTCTATGTTGATAACGTGGCAAGATTAACATTATAGACGGCTTAGGTATATGCTATTCAAGGAATTATCACCATACTGAAACGTTAACTTAAGATAACGTTTCAGTATGGTAAAAGCAGGGGAGAGCTTACTTTTTAATTTTGGTGAAAATGTGCCATTCTTCTTTGATATTACCCTTAAATCCAACAACGGAAGCGACAACTTTTCGATGTAGTGCGTGATTGATTTGGGTATCATCACTGCTGAATTCAGAATCACCATGACCGACAATGTTGACTCTAGATGGCTGAATACCGTTGCTGATCAGCGCACGTCTGACATGCGATGCACGTTCTTTTGAAAGCTTTAGGTTGTGTGCTGCGTTACCTACTTTGCTGGCATAACCTTGCAATTCAATCGATGTACTCTCGTAACGCTTCAAAAACGCAGCCATTTGGCGTATCTGCCCTAAGAAAACCGGGTTGATCTCCGTAGAGTTATTAGCAAAGAGTATGTGGAGCTCTTTCTTTTCTGAAGATTCGAAATATGAACCACAACCGTCGTTATCTATCTCAGCACCCATTTGCGTATCGGGACATAGATCTCTAGCATTGATTACTCCATCATTATCATCATCTTCGAGATCATAAATTTGTGTGATCTCAGGAAGAGCTCGATATTCAAATTCTTCATCGCTTGTTTCAGCTAAAACATTGGCAGAGACAACCATGATACAAAGCGGAAATACAGTCTTTATCAGCTTCATTAGTATTCTACCTTTTCATTCCATTCTTGAGGGGTTTCGACGCGTAGTCCGGTCAACAAGTTTCCTGTTGCGTTCATTACTCGGTATTTCGCGTATTGTTCGTCGTACTTGGCATCCAAATACCCTTTACGAGCTTCGAACAATTCATTCTCAGTGTTAAGTAAGTCGAGAAGGGTACGTTTACCGATGCGGTATTGTTTCTCATATGAGATAACCGTGTCTGATGCCGAGTCTACGTGGTCAGATAGGAACTCTTTTTGCTGAACGGTCAAATCCAGAGCGCTCCATGAAAGACGCAGGCTCTCTTCTACATTGCGGTAAGTGCTCTCACGTAGGTCTTTTGCTTTATTGAGTTGGTAAGCGGCACTTTCAGCACGATCTTGATCTGAGCCTCCGTTATAGAGGTTATATCTCAAACGAACCATTGCTGAGAACTCATCGCTACTACCTTTAGTACCACCGGCATCATCACGCCAGGTTTGAGCCGCTTCAAAAGAGACGGTCGGGTAGTTGGTGCTTTTAGATTGTTTGTACTGAAATTTCGCTGAATCCACATCCGCTTGTGCAATCTTAATAACTGGGTGCTGATTAAACGCTTTCGCTAGTGCGCCATCGACGGTGTAAGGAATTGCGCCAGCATCTGCACGAGGGAAGGTTAATCCTAACGGAGATTGGCCTACAAGCCTTTTAAATTGAGTATGGGTATCAAAAAGATTATTTTGCGCAGCAAGTAAGTTTCCGTGTGCCTTCGCAATACGTGCCTCTACCTGTGACATATCTGCGGTTGATCCAATGCCTGATTCAACACGTTTGCGGATATCACTGTATATTTTTTTGTGTGTCGCGAGGTTGTTTTCTGACAGTGACAGCACTTCATAGGCTTTCACTGCATCAAGATAGACCTTTGTGACTTCTAAAGCGATGTCCTGTGCATTTGATAGCAATTGATAGCGCACAGATTCTGCATCAGCCGCGGTACGATCGATATCATTTGATGTATTCGCGCCATCCCATATTAGTTGGGTTAACGTAATTGTCGCTTCTTTCCGAGTCAGATCGGTCGTGCTTGAGTTAGTTGCTAGATCGGTATGCTCGTAACCAATACCTCCATCCAAGTCTATACTTGGACGATAAGCACCGCCAGAAGCATCATTCAGATATCGCTTACTGACATATTCATTATAAGCACTTTTGATTTCAGGATTACTTTCTAAAGTGAACGCAACGGCTTGCTCTAGGGTTTGTGCTGTCGTCGGTAAGCTCATACTTATAGCTAACCCTAATGTTGTCTTTTGAAGCCTATTCAATGTGCATCTCCCTAAAGTTAGCTCGCATCTAAGTCTTGAATTTGTGCTGTTATATACGAAATTTAGATGAACCGCCAAAAAAATTACGATCGCTAAGCTGGCGTTCGCAAATGGTTGTCAAAATGTTAACCGATCAACGTGCGTTTTATGGTGTTTTTATACGCGTCAATCTTACGTTTTTAAATCTATTATTTTCCGCAAACACAATAACTTATATTGCTGGTGTGAGCACTAAGATTGTTGTGCGATGTGATCACCGTCATTAGCTTGTCACTCGAGTTGTTAAATACTAGATTCATAACTAGGAATTATATGACTTTAAGTGTTATATTTTAACTAATATTATAAATATAATGTCACTATTTTGACGTTAATGACAAGAAATGCTTTTTTAGGGGTTTATATGGACATGACAACATTGAATTTGGGTGGTGCATTAGCACTTGGCCAGCGCATTGTTATCTCGGTAGATGGTACGATTAAAGTCTTAGAAGAAGGCCAACCACTACAAGCAGGGGATGTCGTTCTTGAATCTCAGAACGGGTCCAATGAACCTCAGGTATCGGCAAAACGCTTCTCATCAGAAGAAGGCGAAATTGAGCTCGACCAAGATATCGCGAATATCTTTGCCGCATTAGAAGAAGGTCAAGACCCGACCGAGCTAGGTGAGGAGTTCGCAACGGCAGCAGGTGAAAGTGGTTCAAGCCTAGTAAGTAGCGGGACTATTGAGCGCGACGGTGAAGAAACTATCCCTGGTACAGAGTTCATTACTACGGGTTTCGAATCATTGGGCTTATCTCGAACTCAAAGCCTAAGTCTACTTGACGCTTATCGTTCATTGACTGAAGCAGCAACGCCTTTAAATAGCAACCCATCTTTTGTTGACTCAAACAATGCTGAAGCTAGTGACGTCGTCACCTTTACGACAGATGAAGATACACCTGTTAGTGGTATTTTTAATGTTCTTGACGAAGACAGTGATGCTTTGACGTTCTCGCTTTCTCAATCCTCAAACAATGGTTCCGTTGTTCTAAATAACGACGGTAGCTGGACGTACACACCAGATAATGACTTCAACGGCAATGATAGTTTCACGGTAGTTGTGTCTGATGGCCAAGGCGGTACAGATACACTGACCGTGAATGTTGGTGTGACTCCAGTTAATGACACCCCAACTCTTGTTGATAGCAATGGCGACCCACTCGGTGACAGTGTTGCCGTCACGACTGACGAAGATACGTCAGTCAGCGGGTCTCTTTCTGCATCAGATGGTGACAATGACTCACTAAGCTTCTCAAAAGGCAGCGAACCATCTAATGGCTCAGTGACCGTTGATGAAAACGGAAACTGGACCTACACACCAAATGCTGATTACAACGGTAGCGATAGCTTCACCGTCGTCGTGTCTGACGGTCAAGGCGGTACAGATACATTGACGGTCAATGTTGGTGTGACTCCAGTTAACGATGCGCCAGTTGCGGCGGCGGATGTTGAGACAGGCGCGACCGAAGGTGGCGATGAGATAAGCGGCACGGTTACGGCGACGGATGTTGATGCGACAGATACCCTGACTTACAGCGTGTCTGGTAAAACGCCAGCAGGCTTCACGTTGACAGGAAATGCTTGGACGTTCGATCCAACGAATGCGGCTTACGACTCACTAGCGGTAGGCGAAACGACAGACGTTGAAGTGACAGTCCTAGTAGACGATGGCAACGGTGGCACAGACACCCAAACGATCACCATCACAGTGACGGGCACGAACGATGCGGCGACGATCGCAGGCGACACAGAGGTCGTGGCCTCTGAAACCGATGCGGCGGATAACACCGCGACGGGTACGCTGTTGTCGGACGATGTCGACAACACCAACAACGTGTTCCAAGTTCAAAGTGATGTGGCGGGCGATTACGGCACGTTCAGTGTGGACGCGAATGGCGAGTGGACCTACGAGCTGGATAACAGCAACGAGACGGTCGATGCGTTGAACGTGGGCTCAGAGCCACTGACTGAAACCTTCACGGTGAAATCGGAAGACGGCACCGAGCAGGTGGTGACCATCACCATCAATGGTGCGAACGACGGCGCGGACATCACAGGCGATGTCGCAGGCGACGTGACCGAAGATGCGGCGGATAACACCGCGACGGGTACGCTGTTGTCGGACGATGTCGACAACACCAACAACGTGTTCCAAGTTCAAAGTGATGTGGCGGGCGATTACGGCACGTTCAGTGTGGACGCGAATGGCGAGTGGACCTACGAGCTGGATAACAGCAACGAGACGGTCGATGCGTTGAACGTGGGCTCAGAGCCACTGACTGAAACCTTCACGGTGAAATCGGAAGACGGCACCGAGCAGGTGGTGACCATCACCATCAATGGTGCGAACGACGGCGCGGACATCACAGGCGATGTCGCAGGCGACGTGACCGAAGATGCGGCGGATAACACCGCGACGGGTACGCTGTTGTCGGACGATGTCGACAACACCAACAACGTGTTCCAAGTTCAAAGTGATGTGGCGGGCGATTACGGCACGTTCAGTGTGGACGCGAATGGCGAGTGGACCTACGAGCTGGATAACAGCAACGAGACGGTCGATGCGTTGAACGTGGGCTCAGAGCCACTGACTGAAACCTTCACGGTGAAATCGGAAGACGGCACCGAGCAGGTGGTGACCATCACCATCAATGGTGCGAACGACGGCGCGGACATCACAGGCGATGTCGCAGGCGACGTGACCGAAGATGCGGCGGATAACACCGCGACGGGTACGCTGTTGTCGGACGATGTCGACAACACCAACAACGTGTTCCAAGTTCAAAGTGATGTGGCGGGCGATTACGGCACGTTCAGTGTGGACGCGAATGGCGAGTGGACCTACGAGCTGGATAACAGCAACGAGACGGTCGATGCGTTGAACGTGGGCTCAGAGCCACTGACTGAAACCTTCACGGTGAAATCGGAAGACGGCACCGAGCAGGTGGTGACCATCACCATCAATGGTGCGAACGACGGCGCGGACATCACAGGCGATGTCGCAGGCGACGTGACCGAAGATGCGGCGGATAACACCGCGACGGGTACGCTGTTGTCGGACGATGTCGACAACACCAACAACGTGTTCCAAGTTCAAAGTGATGTGGCGGGCGATTACGGCACGTTCAGTGTGGACGCGAATGGCGAGTGGACCTACGAGCTGGATAACAGCAACGAGACGGTCGATGCGTTGAACGTGGGCTCAGAGCCACTGACTGAAACCTTCACGGTGAAATCGGAAGACGGCACCGAGCAGGTGGTGACCATCACCATCAATGGTGCGAACGACGGCGCGGACATCACAGGCGATGTCGCAGGCGACGTGACCGAAGATGCGGCGGATAACACCGCGACGGGTACGCTGTTGTCGGACGATGTCGACAACACCAACAACGTGTTCCAAGTTCAAAGTGATGTGGCGGGCGATTACGGCACGTTCAGTGTGGACGCGAATGGCGAGTGGACCTACGAGCTGGATAACAGCAACGAGACGGTCGATGCGTTGAACGTGGGCTCAGAGCCACTGACTGAAACCTTCACGGTGAAATCGGAAGACGGCACCGAGCAGGTGGTGACCATCACCATCAATGGTGCGAACGACGGCGCGGACATCACAGGCGATGTCGCAGGCGACGTGACCGAAGATGCGGCGGATAACACCGCGACGGGTACGCTGTTGTCGGACGATGTCGACAACACCAACAACGTGTTCCAAGTTCAAAGTGATGTGGCGGGCGATTACGGCACGTTCAGTGTGGACGCGAATGGCGAGTGGACCTACGAGCTGGATAACAGCAACGAGACGGTCGATGCGTTGAACGTGGGCTCAGAGCCACTGACTGAAACCTTCACGGTGAAATCGGAAGACGGCACCGAGCAGGTGGTGACCATCACCATCAATGGTGCGAACGACGGCGCGGACATCACAGGCGATGTCGCAGGCGACGTGACCGAAGATGCGGCGGATAACACCGCGACGGGTACGCTGTTGTCGGACGATGTCGACAACACCAACAACGTGTTCCAAGTTCAAAGTGATGTGGCGGGCGATTACGGCACGTTCAGTGTGGACGCGAATGGCGAGTGGACCTACGAGCTGGATAACAGCAACGAGACGGTCGATGCGTTGAACGTGGGCTCAGAGCCACTGACTGAAACCTTCACGGTGAAATCGGAAGACGGCACCGAGCAGGTGGTGACCATCACCATCAATGGTGCGAACGACGGCGCGGACATCACAGGCGATGTCGCAGGCGACGTGACCGAAGATGCGGCGGATAACACCGCGACGGGTACGCTGTTGTCGGACGATGTCGACAACACCAACAACGTGTTCCAAGTTCAAAGTGATGTGGCGGGCGATTACGGCACGTTCAGTGTGGACGCGAATGGCGAGTGGACCTACGAGCTGGATAACAGCAACGAGACGGTCGATGCGTTGAACGTGGGCTCAGAGCCACTGACTGAAACCTTCACGGTGAAATCGGAAGACGGCACCGAGCAGGTGGTGACCATCACCATCAATGGTGCGAACGACGGCGCGGACATCACAGGCGATGTCGCAGGCGACGTGACCGAAGATGCGGCGGATAACACCGCGACGGGTACGCTGTTGTCGGACGATGTCGACAACACCAACAACGTGTTCCAAGTTCAAAGTGATGTGGCGGGCGATTACGGCACGTTCAGTGTGGACGCGAATGGCGAGTGGACCTACGAGCTGGATAACAGCAACGAGACGGTCGATGCGTTGAACGTGGGCTCAGAGCCACTGACTGAAACCTTCACGGTGAAATCGGAAGACGGCACCGAGCAGGTGGTGACCATCACCATCAATGGTGCGAACGACGGCGCGGACATCACAGGCGATGTCGCAGGCGACGTGACCGAAGATGCGGCGGATAACACCGCGACGGGTACGCTGTTGTCGGACGATGTCGACAACACCAACAACGTGTTCCAAGTTCAAAGTGATGTGGCGGGCGATTACGGCACGTTCAGTGTGGACGCGAATGGCGAGTGGACCTACGAGCTGGATAACAGCAACGAGACGGTCGATGCGTTGAACGTGGGCTCAGAGCCACTGACTGAAACCTTCACGGTGAAATCGGAAGACGGCACCGAGCAGGTGGTGACCATCACCATCAATGGTGCGAACGACGGCGCGGACATCACAGGCGATGTCGCAGGCGACGTGACCGAAGATGCGGCGGATAACACCGCGACGGGTACGCTGTTGTCGGACGATGTCGACAACACCAACAACGTGTTCCAAGTTCAAAGTGATGTGGCGGGCGATTACGGCACGTTCAGTGTGGACGCGAATGGCGAGTGGACCTACGAGCTGGATAACAGCAACGAGACGGTCGATGCGTTGAACGTGGGCTCAGAGCCACTGACTGAAACCTTCACGGTGAAATCGGAAGACGGCACCGAGCAGGTGGTGACCATCACCATCAATGGTGCGAACGACGGCGCGGACATCACAGGCGATGTCGCAGGCGACGTGACCGAAGATGCGGCGGATAACACCGCGACGGGTACGCTGTTGTCGGACGATGTCGACAACACCAACAACGTGTTCCAAGTTCAAAGTGATGTGGCGGGCGATTACGGCACGTTCAGTGTGGACGCGAATGGCGAGTGGACCTACGAGCTGGATAACAGCAACGAGACGGTCGATGCGTTGAACGTGGGCTCAGAGCCACTGACTGAAACCTTCACGGTGAAATCGGAAGACGGCACCGAGCAGGTGGTGACCATCACCATCAATGGTGCGAACGACGGCGCGGACATCACAGGCGATGTCGCAGGCGACGTGACCGAAGATGCGGCGGATAACACCGCGACGGGTACGCTGTTGTCGGACGATGTCGACAACACCAACAACGTGTTCCAAGTTCAAAGTGATGTGGCGGGCGATTACGGCACGTTCAGTGTGGACGCGAATGGCGAGTGGACCTACGAGCTGGATAACAGCAACGAGACGGTCGATGCGTTGAACGTGGGCTCAGAGCCACTGACTGAAACCTTCACGGTGAAATCGGAAGACGGCACCGAGCAGGTGGTGACCATCACCATCAATGGTGCGAACGACGGCGCGGACATCACAGGCGATGTCGCAGGCGACGTGACCGAAGATGCGGCGGATAACACCGCGACGGGTACGCTGTTGTCGGACGATGTCGACAACACCAACAACGTGTTCCAAGTTCAAAGTGATGTGGCGGGCGATTACGGCACGTTCAGTGTGGACGCGAATGGCGAGTGGACCTACGAGCTGGATAACAGCAACGAGACGGTCGATGCGTTGAACGTGGGCTCAGAGCCACTGACTGAAACCTTCACGGTGAAATCGGAAGACGGCACCGAGCAGGTGGTGACCATCACCATCAATGGTGCGAACGACGGCGCGGACATCACAGGCGATGTCGCAGGCGACGTGACCGAAGATGCGGCGGATAACACCGCGACGGGTACGCTGTTGTCGGACGATGTCGACAACACCAACAACGTGTTCCAAGTTCAAAGTGATGTGGCGGGCGATTACGGCACGTTCAGTGTGGACGCGAATGGCGAGTGGACCTACGAGCTGGATAACAGCAACGAGACGGTCGATGCGTTGAACGTGGGCTCAGAGCCACTGACTGAAACCTTCACGGTGAAATCGGAAGACGGCACCGAGCAGGTGGTGACCATCACCATCAATGGTGCGAACGACGGCGCGGACATCACAGGCGATGTCGCAGGCGACGTGACCGAAGATGCGGCGGATAACACCGCGACGGGTACGCTGTTGTCGGACGATGTCGACAACACCAACAACGTGTTCCAAGTTCAAAGTGATGTGGCGGGCGATTACGGCACGTTCAGTGTGGACGCGAATGGCGAGTGGACCTACGAGCTGGATAACAGCAACGAGACGGTCGATGCGTTGAACGTGGGCTCAGAGCCACTGACTGAAACCTTCACGGTGAAATCGGAAGACGGCACCGAGCAGGTGGTGACCATCACCATCAATGGTGCGAACGACGGCGCGGACATCACAGGCGATGTCGCAGGCGACGTGACCGAAGATGCGGCGGATAACACCGCGACGGGTACGCTGTTGTCGGACGATGTCGACAACACCAACAACGTGTTCCAAGTTCAAAGTGATGTGGCGGGCGATTACGGCACGTTCAGTGTGGACGCGAATGGCGAGTGGACCTACGAGCTGGATAACAGCAACGAGACGGTCGATGCGTTGAACGTGGGCTCAGAGCCACTGACTGAAACCTTCACGGTGAAATCGGAAGACGGCACCGAGCAGGTGGTGACCATCACCATCAATGGTGCGAACGACGGCGCGGACATCACAGGCGATGTCGCAGGCGACGTGACCGAAGATGCGGCGGATAACACCGCGACGGGTACGCTGTTGTCGGACGATGTCGACAACACCAACAACGTGTTCCAAGTTCAAAGTGATGTGGCGGGCGATTACGGCACGTTCAGTGTGGACGCGAATGGCGAGTGGACCTACGAGCTGGATAACAGCAACGAGACGGTCGATGCGTTGAACGTGGGCTCAGAGCCACTGACTGAAACCTTCACGGTGAAATCGGAAGACGGCACCGAGCAGGTGGTGACCATCACCATCAATGGTGCGAACGACGGCGCGGACATCACAGGCGATGTCGCAGGCGACGTGACCGAAGATGCGGCGGATAACACCGCGACGGGTACGCTGTTGTCGGACGATGTCGACAACACCAACAACGTGTTCCAAGTTCAAAGTGATGTGGCGGGCGATTACGGCACGTTCAGTGTGGACGCGAATGGCGAGTGGACCTACGAGCTGGATAACAGCAACGAGACGGTCGATGCGTTGAACGTGGGCTCAGAGCCACTGACTGAAACCTTCACGGTGAAATCGGAAGACGGCACCGAGCAGGTGGTGACCATCACCATCAATGGTGCGAACGACGGCGCGGACATCACAGGCGATGTCGCAGGCGACGTGACCGAAGATGCGGCGGATAACACCGCGACGGGTACGCTGTTGTCGGACGATGTCGACAACACCAACAACGTGTTCCAAGTTCAAAGTGATGTGGCGGGCGATTACGGCACGTTCAGTGTGGACGCGAATGGCGAGTGGACCTACGAGCTGGATAACAGCAACGAGACGGTCGATGCGTTGAACGTGGGCTCAGAGCCACTGACTGAAACCTTCACGGTGAAATCGGAAGACGGCACCGAGCAGGTGGTGACCATCACCATCAATGGTGCGAACGACGGCGCGGACATCACAGGCGATGTCGCAGGCGACGTGACCGAAGATGCGGCGGATAACACCGCGACGGGTACGCTGTTGTCGGACGATGTCGACAACACCAACAACGTGTTCCAAGTTCAAAGTGATGTGGCGGGCGATTACGGCACGTTCAGTGTGGACGCGAATGGCGAGTGGACCTACGAGCTGGATAACAGCAACGAGACGGTCGATGCGTTGAACGTGGGCTCAGAGCCACTGACTGAAACCTTCACGGTGAAATCGGAAGACGGCACCGAGCAGGTGGTGACCATCACCATCAATGGTGCGAACGACGGCGCGGACATCACAGGCGATGTCGCAGGCGACGTGACCGAAGATGCGGCGGATAACACCGCGACGGGTACGCTGTTGTCGGACGATGTCGACAACACCAACAACGTGTTCCAAGTTCAAAGTGATGTGGCGGGCGATTACGGCACGTTCAGTGTGGACGCGAATGGCGAGTGGACCTACGAGCTGGATAACAGCAACGAGACGGTCGATGCGTTGAACGTGGGCTCAGAGCCACTGACTGAAACCTTCACGGTGAAATCGGAAGACGGCACCGAGCAGGTGGTGACCATCACCATCAATGGTGCGAACGACGGCGCGGACATCACAGGCGATGTCGCAGGCGACGTGACCGAAGATGCGGCGGATAACACCGCGACGGGTACGCTGTTGTCGGACGATGTCGACAACACCAACAACGTGTTCCAAGTTCAAAGTGATGTGGCGGGCGATTACGGCACGTTCAGTGTGGACGCGAATGGCGAGTGGACCTACGAGCTGGATAACAGCAACGAGACGGTCGATGCGTTGAACGTGGGCTCAGAGCCACTGACTGAAACCTTCACGGTGAAATCGGAAGACGGCACCGAGCAGGTGGTGACCATCACCATCAATGGTGCGAACGACGGCGCGGACATCACAGGCGATGTCGCAGGCGACGTGACCGAAGATGCGGCGGATAACACCGCGACGGGTACGCTGTTGTCGGACGATGTCGACAACACCAACAACGTGTTCCAAGTTCAAAGTGATGTGGCGGGCGATTACGGCACGTTCAGTGTGGACGCGAATGGCGAGTGGACCTACGAGCTGGATAACAGCAACGAGACGGTCGATGCGTTGAACGTGGGCTCAGAGCCACTGACTGAAACCTTCACGGTGAAATCGGAAGACGGCACCGAGCAGGTGGTGACCATCACCATCAATGGTGCGAACGACGGCGCGGACATCACAGGCGATGTCGCAGGCGACGTGACCGAAGATGCGGCGGATAACACCGCGACGGGTACGCTGTTGTCGGACGATGTCGACAACACCAACAACGTGTTCCAAGTTCAAAGTGATGTGGCGGGCGATTACGGCACGTTCAGTGTGGACGCGAATGGCGAGTGGACCTACGAGCTGGATAACAGCAACGAGACGGTCGATGCGTTGAACGTGGGCTCAGAGCCACTGACTGAAACCTTCACGGTGAAATCGGAAGACGGCACCGAGCAGGTGGTGACCATCACCATCAATGGTGCGAACGACGGCGCGGACATCACAGGCGATGTCGCAGGCGACGTGACCGAAGATGCGGCGGATAACACCGCGACGGGTACGCTGTTGTCGGACGATGTCGACAACACCAACAACGTGTTCCAAGTTCAAAGTGATGTGGCGGGCGATTACGGCACGTTCAGTGTGGACGCGAATGGCGAGTGGACCTACGAGCTGGATAACAGCAACGAGACGGTCGATGCGTTGAACGTGGGCTCAGAGCCACTGACTGAAACCTTCACGGTGAAATCGGAAGACGGCACCGAGCAGGTGGTGACCATCACCATCAATGGTGCGAACGACGGCGCGGACATCACAGGCGATGTCGCAGGCGACGTGACCGAAGATGCGGCGGATAACACCGCGACGGGTACGCTGTTGTCGGACGATGTCGACAACACCAACAACGTGTTCCAAGTTCAAAGTGATGTGGCGGGCGATTACGGCACGTTCAGTGTGGACGCGAATGGCGAGTGGACCTACGAGCTGGATAACAGCAACGAGACGGTCGATGCGTTGAACGTGGGCTCAGAGCCACTGACTGAAACCTTCACGGTGAAATCGGAAGACGGCACCGAGCAGGTGGTGACCATCACCATCAATGGTGCGAACGACGGCGCGGACATCACAGGCGATGTCGCAGGCGACGTGACCGAAGATGCGGCGGATAACACCGCGACGGGTACGCTGTTGTCGGACGATGTCGACAACACCAACAACGTGTTCCAAGTTCAAAGTGATGTGGCGGGCGATTACGGCACGTTCAGTGTGGACGCGAATGGCGAGTGGACCTACGAGCTGGATAACAGCAACGAGACGGTCGATGCGTTGAACGTGGGCTCAGAGCCACTGACTGAAACCTTCACGGTGAAATCGGAAGACGGCACCGAGCAGGTGGTGACCATCACCATCAATGGTGCGAACGACGGCGCGGACATCACAGGCGATGTCGCAGGCGACGTGACCGAAGATGCGGCGGATAACACCGCGACGGGTACGCTGTTGTCGGACGATGTCGACAACACCAACAACGTGTTCCAAGTTCAAAGTGATGTGGCGGGCGATTACGGCACGTTCAGTGTGGACGCGAATGGCGAGTGGACCTACGAGCTGGATAACAGCAACGAGACGGTCGATGCGTTGAACGTGGGCTCAGAGCCACTGACTGAAACCTTCACGGTGAAATCGGAAGACGGCACCGAGCAGGTGGTGACCATCACCATCAATGGTGCGAACGACGGCGCGGACATCACAGGCGATGTCGCAGGCGACGTGACCGAAGATGCGGCGGATAACACCGCGACGGGTACGCTGTTGTCGGACGATGTCGACAACACCAACAACGTGTTCCAAGTTCAAAGTGATGTGGCGGGCGATTACGGCACGTTCAGTGTGGACGCGAATGGCGAGTGGACCTACGAGCTGGATAACAGCAACGAGACGGTCGATGCGTTGAACGTGGGCTCAGAGCCACTGACTGAAACCTTCACGGTGAAATCGGAAGACGGCACCGAGCAGGTGGTGACCATCACCATCAATGGTGCGAACGACGGCGCGGACATCACAGGCGATGTCGCAGGCGACGTGACCGAAGATGCGGCGGATAACACCGCGACGGGTACGCTGTTGTCGGACGATGTCGACAACACCAACAACGTGTTCCAAGTTCAAAGTGATGTGGCGGGCGATTACGGCACGTTCAGTGTGGACGCGAATGGCGAGTGGACCTACGAGCTGGATAACAGCAACGAGACGGTCGATGCGTTGAACGTGGGCTCAGAGCCACTGACTGAAACCTTCACGGTGAAATCGGAAGACGGCACCGAGCAGGTGGTGACCATCACCATCAATGGTGCGAACGACGGCGCGGACATCACAGGCGATGTCGCAGGCGACGTGACCGAAGATGCGGCGGATAACACCGCGACGGGTACGCTGTTGTCGGACGATGTCGACAACACCAACAACGTGTTCCAAGTTCAAAGTGATGTGGCGGGCGATTACGGCACGTTCAGTGTGGACGCGAATGGCGAGTGGACCTACGAGCTGGATAACAGCAACGAGACGGTCGATGCGTTGAACGTGGGCTCAGAGCCACTGACTGAAACCTTCACGGTGAAATCGGAAGACGGCACCGAGCAGGTGGTGACCATCACCATCAATGGTGCGAACGACGGCGCGGACATCACAGGCGATGTCGCAGGC
Source organism: Vibrio crassostreae (assembly GCF_024347415.1). Lineage (NCBI taxonomy): Bacteria > Pseudomonadati > Pseudomonadota > Gammaproteobacteria > Vibrionales > Vibrionaceae > Vibrio > Vibrio crassostreae. The sequence goes on along the minus strand of NZ_AP025476.1, from coordinate 1,867,797 downwards.
GACGTGACCGAAGATGCGGCGGATAACACCGCGACGGGTACGCTGTTGTCGGACGATGTCGACAACACCAACAACGTGTTCCAAGTTCAAAGTGATGTGGCGGGCGATTACGGCACGTTCAGTGTGGACGCGAATGGCGAGTGGACCTACGAGCTGGATAACAGCAACGAGACGGTCGATGCGTTGAACGTGGGCTCAGAGCCACTGACTGAAACCTTCACGGTGAAATCGGAAGACGGCACCGAGCAGGTGGTGACCATCACCATCAATGGTGCGAACGACGGCGCGGACATCACAGGCGATGTCGCAGGCGACGTGACCGAAGATGCGGCGGATAACACCGCGACGGGTACGCTGTTGTCGGACGATGTCGACAACACCAACAACGTGTTCCAAGTTCAAAGTGATGTGGCGGGCGATTACGGCACGTTCAGTGTGGACGCGAATGGCGAGTGGACCTACGAGCTGGATAACAGCAACGAGACGGTCGATGCGTTGAACGTGGGCTCAGAGCCACTGACTGAAACCTTCACGGTGAAATCGGAAGACGGCACCGAGCAGGTGGTGACCATCACCATCAATGGTGCGAACGACGGCGCGGACATCACAGGCGATGTCGCAGGCGACGTGACCGAAGATGCGGCGGATAACACCGCGACGGGTACGCTGTTGTCGGACGATGTCGACAACACCAACAACGTGTTCCAAGTTCAAAGTGATGTGGCGGGCGATTACGGCACGTTCAGTGTGGACGCGAATGGCGAGTGGACCTACGAGCTGGATAACAGCAACGAGACGGTCGATGCGTTGAACGTGGGCTCAGAGCCACTGACTGAAACCTTCACGGTGAAATCGGAAGACGGCACCGAGCAGGTGGTGACCATCACCATCAATGGTGCGAACGACGGCGCGGACATCACAGGCGATGTCGCAGGCGACGTGACCGAAGATGCGGCGGATAACACCGCGACGGGTACGCTGTTGTCGGACGATGTCGACAACACCAACAACGTGTTCCAAGTTCAAAGTGATGTGGCGGGCGATTACGGCACGTTCAGTGTGGACGCGAATGGCGAGTGGACCTACGAGCTGGATAACAGCAACGAGACGGTCGATGCGTTGAACGTGGGCTCAGAGCCACTGACTGAAACCTTCACGGTGAAATCGGAAGACGGCACCGAGCAGGTGGTGACCATCACCATCAATGGTGCGAACGACGGCGCGGACATCACAGGCGATGTCGCAGGCGACGTGACCGAAGATGCGGCGGATAACACCGCGACGGGTACGCTGTTGTCGGACGATGTCGACAACACCAACAACGTGTTCCAAGTTCAAAGTGATGTGGCGGGCGATTACGGCACGTTCAGTGTGGACGCGAATGGCGAGTGGACCTACGAGCTGGATAACAGCAACGAGACGGTCGATGCGTTGAACGTGGGCTCAGAGCCACTGACTGAAACCTTCACGGTGAAATCGGAAGACGGCACCGAGCAGGTGGTGACCATCACCATCAATGGTGCGAACGACGGCGCGGACATCACAGGCGATGTCGCAGGCGACGTGACCGAAGATGCGGCGGATAACACCGCGACGGGTACGCTGTTGTCGGACGATGTCGACAACACCAACAACGTGTTCCAAGTTCAAAGTGATGTGGCGGGCGATTACGGCACGTTCAGTGTGGACGCGAATGGCGAGTGGACCTACGAGCTGGATAACAGCAACGAGACGGTCGATGCGTTGAACGTGGGCTCAGAGCCACTGACTGAAACCTTCACGGTGAAATCGGAAGACGGCACCGAGCAGGTGGTGACCATCACCATCAATGGTGCGAACGACGGCGCGGACATCACAGGCGATGTCGCAGGCGACGTGACCGAAGATGCGGCGGATAACACCGCGACGGGTACGCTGTTGTCGGACGATGTCGACAACACCAACAACGTGTTCCAAGTTCAAAGTGATGTGGCGGGCGATTACGGCACGTTCAGTGTGGACGCGAATGGCGAGTGGACCTACGAGCTGGATAACAGCAACGAGACGGTCGATGCGTTGAACGTGGGCTCAGAGCCACTGACTGAAACCTTCACGGTGAAATCGGAAGACGGCACCGAGCAGGTGGTGACCATCACCATCAATGGTGCGAACGACGGCGCGGACATCACAGGCGATGTCGCAGGCGACGTGACCGAAGATGCGGCGGATAACACCGCGACGGGTACGCTGTTGTCGGACGATGTCGACAACACCAACAACGTGTTCCAAGTTCAAAGTGATGTGGCGGGCGATTACGGCACGTTCAGTGTGGACGCGAATGGCGAGTGGACCTACGAGCTGGATAACAGCAACGAGACGGTCGATGCGTTGAACGTGGGCTCAGAGCCACTGACTGAAACCTTCACGGTGAAATCGGAAGACGGCACCGAGCAGGTGGTGACCATCACCATCAATGGTGCGAACGACGGCGCGGACATCACAGGCGATGTCGCAGGCGACGTGACCGAAGATGCGGCGGATAACACCGCGACGGGTACGCTGTTGTCGGACGATGTCGACAACACCAACAACGTGTTCCAAGTTCAAAGTGATGTGGCGGGCGATTACGGCACGTTCAGTGTGGACGCGAATGGCGAGTGGACCTACGAGCTGGATAACAGCAACGAGACGGTCGATGCGTTGAACGTGGGCTCAGAGCCACTGACTGAAACCTTCACGGTGAAATCGGAAGACGGCACCGAGCAGGTGGTGACCATCACCATCAATGGTGCGAACGACGGCGCGGACATCACAGGCGATGTCGCAGGCGACGTGACCGAAGATGCGGCGGATAACACCGCGACGGGTACGCTGTTGTCGGACGATGTCGACAACACCAACAACGTGTTCCAAGTTCAAAGTGATGTGGCGGGCGATTACGGCACGTTCAGTGTGGACGCGAATGGCGAGTGGACCTACGAGCTGGATAACAGCAACGAGACGGTCGATGCGTTGAACGTGGGCTCAGAGCCACTGACTGAAACCTTCACGGTGAAATCGGAAGACGGCACCGAGCAGGTGGTGACCATCACCATCAATGGTGCGAACGACGGCGCGGACATCACAGGCGATGTCGCAGGCGACGTGACCGAAGATGCGGCGGATAACACCGCGACGGGTACGCTGTTGTCGGACGATGTCGACAACACCAACAACGTGTTCCAAGTTCAAAGTGATGTGGCGGGCGATTACGGCACGTTCAGTGTGGACGCGAATGGCGAGTGGACCTACGAGCTGGATAACAGCAACGAGACGGTCGATGCGTTGAACGTGGGCTCAGAGCCACTGACTGAAACCTTCACGGTGAAATCGGAAGACGGCACCGAGCAGGTGGTGACCATCACCATCAATGGTGCGAACGACGGCGCGGACATCACAGGCGATGTCGCAGGCGACGTGACCGAAGATGCGGCGGATAACACCGCGACGGGTACGCTGTTGTCGGACGATGTCGACAACACCAACAACGTGTTCCAAGTTCAAAGTGATGTGGCGGGCGATTACGGCACGTTCAGTGTGGACGCGAATGGCGAGTGGACCTACGAGCTGGATAACAGCAACGAGACGGTCGATGCGTTGAACGTGGGCTCAGAGCCACTGACTGAAACCTTCACGGTGAAATCGGAAGACGGCACCGAGCAGGTGGTGACCATCACCATCAATGGTGCGAACGACGGCGCGGACATCACAGGCGATGTCGCAGGCGACGTGACCGAAGATGCGGCGGATAACACCGCGACGGGTACGCTGTTGTCGGACGATGTCGACAACACCAACAACGTGTTCCAAGTTCAAAGTGATGTGGCGGGCGATTACGGCACGTTCAGTGTGGACGCGAATGGCGAGTGGACCTACGAGCTGGATAACAGCAACGAGACGGTCGATGCGTTGAACGTGGGCTCAGAGCCACTGACTGAAACCTTCACGGTGAAATCGGAAGACGGCACCGAGCAGGTGGTGACCATCACCATCAATGGTGCGAACGACGGCGCGGACATCACAGGCGATGTCGCAGGCGACGTGACCGAAGATGCGGCGGATAACACCGCGACGGGTACGCTGTTGTCGGACGATGTCGACAACACCAACAACGTGTTCCAAGTTCAAAGTGATGTGGCGGGCGATTACGGCACGTTCAGTGTGGACGCGAATGGCGAGTGGACCTACGAGCTGGATAACAGCAACGAGACGGTCGATGCGTTGAACGTGGGCTCAGAGCCACTGACTGAAACCTTCACGGTGAAATCGGAAGACGGCACCGAGCAGGTGGTGACCATCACCATCAATGGTGCGAACGACGGCGCGGACATCACAGGCGATGTCGCAGGCGACGTGACCGAAGATGCGGCGGATAACACCGCGACGGGTACGCTGTTGTCGGACGATGTCGACAACACCAACAACGTGTTCCAAGTTCAAAGTGATGTGGCGGGCGATTACGGCACGTTCAGTGTGGACGCGAATGGCGAGTGGACCTACGAGCTGGATAACAGCAACGAGACGGTCGATGCGTTGAACGTGGGCTCAGAGCCACTGACTGAAACCTTCACGGTGAAATCGGAAGACGGCACCGAGCAGGTGGTGACCATCACCATCAATGGTGCGAACGACGGCGCGGACATCACAGGCGATGTCGCAGGCGACGTGACCGAAGATGCGGCGGATAACACCGCGACGGGTACGCTGTTGTCGGACGATGTCGACAACACCAACAACGTGTTCCAAGTTCAAAGTGATGTGGCGGGCGATTACGGCACGTTCAGTGTGGACGCGAATGGCGAGTGGACCTACGAGCTGGATAACAGCAACGAGACGGTCGATGCGTTGAACGTGGGCTCAGAGCCACTGACTGAAACCTTCACGGTGAAATCGGAAGACGGCACCGAGCAGGTGGTGACCATCACCATCAATGGTGCGAACGACGGCGCGGACATCACAGGCGATGTCGCAGGCGACGTGACCGAAGATGCGGCGGATAACACCGCGACGGGTACGCTGTTGTCGGACGATGTCGACAACACCAACAACGTGTTCCAAGTTCAAAGTGATGTGGCGGGCGATTACGGCACGTTCAGTGTGGACGCGAATGGCGAGTGGACCTACGAGCTGGATAACAGCAACGAGACGGTCGATGCGTTGAACGTGGGCTCAGAGCCACTGACTGAAACCTTCACGGTGAAATCGGAAGACGGCACCGAGCAGGTGGTGACCATCACCATCAATGGTGCGAACGACGGCGCGGACATCACAGGCGATGTCGCAGGCGACGTGACCGAAGATGCGGCGGATAACACCGCGACGGGTACGCTGTTGTCGGACGATGTCGACAACACCAACAACGTGTTCCAAGTTCAAAGTGATGTGGCGGGCGATTACGGCACGTTCAGTGTGGACGCGAATGGCGAGTGGACCTACGAGCTGGATAACAGCAACGAGACGGTCGATGCGTTGAACGTGGGCTCAGAGCCACTGACTGAAACCTTCACGGTGAAATCGGAAGACGGCACCGAGCAGGTGGTGACCATCACCATCAATGGTGCGAACGACGGCGCGGACATCACAGGCGATGTCGCAGGCGACGTGACCGAAGATGCGGCGGATAACACCGCGACGGGTACGCTGTTGTCGGACGATGTCGACAACACCAACAACGTGTTCCAAGTTCAAAGTGATGTGGCGGGCGATTACGGCACGTTCAGTGTGGACGCGAATGGCGAGTGGACCTACGAGCTGGATAACAGCAACGAGACGGTCGATGCGTTGAACGTGGGCTCAGAGCCACTGACTGAAACCTTCACGGTGAAATCGGAAGACGGCACCGAGCAGGTGGTGACCATCACCATCAATGGTGCGAACGACGGCGCGGACATCACAGGCGATGTCGCAGGCGACGTGACCGAAGATGCGGCGGATAACACCGCGACGGGTACGCTGTTGTCGGACGATGTCGACAACACCAACAACGTGTTCCAAGTTCAAAGTGATGTGGCGGGCGATTACGGCACGTTCAGTGTGGACGCGAATGGCGAGTGGACCTACGAGCTGGATAACAGCAACGAGACGGTCGATGCGTTGAACGTGGGCTCAGAGCCACTGACTGAAACCTTCACGGTGAAATCGGAAGACGGCACCGAGCAGGTGGTGACCATCACCATCAATGGTGCGAACGACGGCGCGGACATCACAGGCGATGTCGCAGGCGACGTGACCGAAGATGCGGCGGATAACACCGCGACGGGTACGCTGTTGTCGGACGATGTCGACAACACCAACAACGTGTTCCAAGTTCAAAGTGATGTGGCGGGCGATTACGGCACGTTCAGTGTGGACGCGAATGGCGAGTGGACCTACGAGCTGGATAACAGCAACGAGACGGTCGATGCGTTGAACGTGGGCTCAGAGCCACTGACTGAAACCTTCACGGTGAAATCGGAAGACGGCACCGAGCAGGTGGTGACCATCACCATCAATGGTGCGAACGACGGCGCGGACATCACAGGCGATGTCGCAGGCGACGTGACCGAAGATGCGGCGGATAACACCGCGACGGGTACGCTGTTGTCGGACGATGTCGACAACACCAACAACGTGTTCCAAGTTCAAAGTGATGTGGCGGGCGATTACGGCACGTTCAGTGTGGACGCGAATGGCGAGTGGACCTACGAGCTGGATAACAGCAACGAGACGGTCGATGCGTTGAACGTGGGCTCAGAGCCACTGACTGAAACCTTCACGGTGAAATCGGAAGACGGCACCGAGCAGGTGGTGACCATCACCATCAATGGTGCGAACGACGGCGCGGACATCACAGGCGATGTCGCAGGCGACGTGACCGAAGATGCGGCGGATAACACCGCGACGGGTACGCTGTTGTCGGACGATGTCGACAACACCAACAACGTGTTCCAAGTTCAAAGTGATGTGGCGGGCGATTACGGCACGTTCAGTGTGGACGCGAATGGCGAGTGGACCTACGAGCTGGATAACAGCAACGAGACGGTCGATGCGTTGAACGTGGGCTCAGAGCCACTGACTGAAACCTTCACGGTGAAATCGGAAGACGGCACCGAGCAGGTGGTGACCATCACCATCAATGGTGCGAACGACGGCGCGGACATCACAGGCGATGTCGCAGGCGACGTGACCGAAGATGCGGCGGATAACACCGCGACGGGTACGCTGTTGTCGGACGATGTCGACAACACCAACAACGTGTTCCAAGTTCAAAGTGATGTGGCGGGCGATTACGGCACGTTCAGTGTGGACGCGAATGGCGAGTGGACCTACGAGCTGGATAACAGCAACGAGACGGTCGATGCGTTGAACGTGGGCTCAGAGCCACTGACTGAAACCTTCACGGTGAAATCGGAAGACGGCACCGAGCAGGTGGTGACCATCACCATCAATGGTGCGAACGACGGCGCGGACATCACAGGCGATGTCGCAGGCGACGTGACCGAAGATGCGGCGGATAACACCGCGACGGGTACGCTGTTGTCGGACGATGTCGACAACACCAACAACGTGTTCCAAGTTCAAAGTGATGTGGCGGGCGATTACGGCACGTTCAGTGTGGACGCGAATGGCGAGTGGACCTACGAGCTGGATAACAGCAACGAGACGGTCGATGCGTTGAACGTGGGCTCAGAGCCACTGACTGAAACCTTCACGGTGAAATCGGAAGACGGCACCGAGCAGGTGGTGACCATCACCATCAATGGTGCGAACGACGGCGCGGACATCACAGGCGATGTCGCAGGCGACGTGACCGAAGATGCGGCGGATAACACCGCGACGGGTACGCTGTTGTCGGACGATGTCGACAACACCAACAACGTGTTCCAAGTTCAAAGTGATGTGGCGGGCGATTACGGCACGTTCAGTGTGGACGCGAATGGCGAGTGGACCTACGAGCTGGATAACAGCAACGAGACGGTCGATGCGTTGAACGTGGGCTCAGAGCCACTGACTGAAACCTTCACGGTGAAATCGGAAGACGGCACCGAGCAGGTGGTGACCATCACCATCAATGGTGCGAACGACGGCGCGGACATCACAGGCGATGTCGCAGGCGACGTGACCGAAGATGCGGCGGATAACACCGCGACGGGTACGCTGTTGTCGGACGATGTCGACAACACCAACAACGTGTTCCAAGTTCAAAGTGATGTGGCGGGCGATTACGGCACGTTCAGTGTGGACGCGAATGGCGAGTGGACCTACGAGCTGGATAACAGCAACGAGACGGTCGATGCGTTGAACGTGGGCTCAGAGCCACTGACTGAAACCTTCACGGTGAAATCGGAAGACGGCACCGAGCAGGTGGTGACCATCACCATCAATGGTGCGAACGACGGCGCGGACATCACAGGCGATGTCGCAGGCGACGTGACCGAAGATGCGGCGGATAACACCGCGACGGGTACGCTGTTGTCGGACGATGTCGACAACACCAACAACGTGTTCCAAGTTCAAAGTGATGTGGCGGGCGATTACGGCACGTTCAGTGTGGACGCGAATGGCGAGTGGACCTACGAGCTGGATAACAGCAACGAGACGGTCGATGCGTTGAACGTGGGCTCAGAGCCACTGACTGAAACCTTCACGGTGAAATCGGAAGACGGCACCGAGCAGGTGGTGACCATCACCATCAATGGTGCGAACGACGGCGCGGACATCACAGGCGATGTCGCAGGCGACGTGACCGAAGATGCGGCGGATAACACCGCGACGGGTACGCTGTTGTCGGACGATGTCGACAACACCAACAACGTGTTCCAAGTTCAAAGTGATGTGGCGGGCGATTACGGCACGTTCAGTGTGGACGCGAATGGCGAGTGGACCTACGAGCTGGATAACAGCAACGAGACGGTCGATGCGTTGAACGTGGGCTCAGAGCCACTGACTGAAACCTTCACGGTGAAATCGGAAGACGGCACCGAGCAGGTGGTGACCATCACCATCAATGGTGCGAACGACGGCGCGGACATCACAGGCGATGTCGCAGGCGACGTGACCGAAGATGCGGCGGATAACACCGCGACGGGTACGCTGTTGTCGGACGATGTCGACAACACCAACAACGTGTTCCAAGTTCAAAGTGATGTGGCGGGCGATTACGGCACGTTCAGTGTGGACGCGAATGGCGAGTGGACCTACGAGCTGGATAACAGCAACGAGACGGTCGATGCGTTGAACGTGGGCTCAGAGCCACTGACTGAAACCTTCACGGTGAAATCGGAAGACGGCACCGAGCAGGTGGTGACCATCACCATCAATGGTGCGAACGACGGCGCGGACATCACAGGCGATGTCGCAGGCGACGTGACCGAAGATGCGGCGGATAACACCGCGACGGGTACGCTGTTGTCGGACGATGTCGACAACACCAACAACGTGTTCCAAGTTCAAAGTGATGTGGCGGGCGATTACGGCACGTTCAGTGTGGACGCGAATGGCGAGTGGACCTACGAGCTGGATAACAGCAACGAGACGGTCGATGCGTTGAACGTGGGCTCAGAGCCACTGACTGAAACCTTCACGGTGAAATCGGAAGACGGCACCGAGCAGGTGGTGACCATCACCATCAATGGTGCGAACGACGGCGCGGACATCACAGGCGATGTCGCAGGCGACGTGACCGAAGATGCGGCGGATAACACCGCGACGGGTACGCTGTTGTCGGACGATGTCGACAACACCAACAACGTGTTCCAAGTTCAAAGTGATGTGGCGGGCGATTACGGCACGTTCAGTGTGGACGCGAATGGCGAGTGGACCTACGAGCTGGATAACAGCAACGAGACGGTCGATGCGTTGAACGTGGGCTCAGAGCCACTGACTGAAACCTTCACGGTGAAATCGGAAGACGGCACCGAGCAGGTGGTGACCATCACCATCAATGGTGCGAACGACGGCGCGGACATCACAGGCGATGTCGCAGGCGACGTGACCGAAGATGCGGCGGATAACACCGCGACGGGTACGCTGTTGTCGGACGATGTCGACAACACCAACAACGTGTTCCAAGTTCAAAGTGATGTGGCGGGCGATTACGGCACGTTCAGTGTGGACGCGAATGGCGAGTGGACCTACGAGCTGGATAACAGCAACGAGACGGTCGATGCGTTGAACGTGGGCTCAGAGCCACTGACTGAAACCTTCACGGTGAAATCGGAAGACGGCACCGAGCAGGTGGTGACCATCACCATCAATGGTGCGAACGACGGCGCGGACATCACAGGCGATGTCGCAGGCGACGTGACCGAAGATGCGGCGGATAACACCGCGACGGGTACGCTGTTGTCGGACGATGTCGACAACACCAACAACGTGTTCCAAGTTCAAAGTGATGTGGCGGGCGATTACGGCACGTTCAGTGTGGACGCGAATGGCGAGTGGACCTACGAGCTGGATAACAGCAACGAGACGGTCGATGCGTTGAACGTGGGCTCAGAGCCACTGACTGAAACCTTCACGGTGAAATCGGAAGACGGCACCGAGCAGGTGGTGACCATCACCATCAATGGTGCGAACGACGGCGCGGACATCACAGGCGATGTCGCAGGCGACGTGACCGAAGATGCGGCGGATAACACCGCGACGGGTACGCTGTTGTCGGACGATGTCGACAACACCAACAACGTGTTCCAAGTTCAAAGTGATGTGGCGGGCGATTACGGCACGTTCAGTGTGGACGCGAATGGCGAGTGGACCTACGAGCTGGATAACAGCAACGAGACGGTCGATGCGTTGAACGTGGGCTCAGAGCCACTGACTGAAACCTTCACGGTGAAATCGGAAGACGGCACCGAGCAGGTGGTGACCATCACCATCAATGGTGCGAACGACGGCGCGGACATCACAGGCGATGTCGCAGGCGACGTGACCGAAGATGCGGCGGATAACACCGCGACGGGTACGCTGTTGTCGGACGATGTCGACAACACCAACAACGTGTTCCAAGTTCAAAGTGATGTGGCGGGCGATTACGGCACGTTCAGTGTGGACGCGAATGGCGAGTGGACCTACGAGCTGGATAACAGCAACGAGACGGTCGATGCGTTGAACGTGGGCTCAGAGCCACTGACTGAAACCTTCACGGTGAAATCGGAAGACGGCACCGAGCAGGTGGTGACCATCACCATCAATGGTGCGAACGACGGCGCGGACATCACAGGCGATGTCGCAGGCGACGTGACCGAAGATGCGGCGGATAACACCGCGACGGGTACGCTGTTGTCGGACGATGTCGACAACACCAACAACGTGTTCCAAGTTCAAAGTGATGTGGCGGGCGATTACGGCACGTTCAGTGTGGACGCGAATGGCGAGTGGACCTACGAGCTGGATAACAGCAACGAGACGGTCGATGCGTTGAACGTGGGCTCAGAGCCACTGACTGAAACCTTCACGGTGAAATCGGAAGACGGCACCGAGCAGGTGGTGACCATCACCATCAATGGTGCGAACGACGGCGCGGACATCACAGGCGATGTCGCAGGCGACGTGACCGAAGATGCGGCGGATAACACCGCGACGGGTACGCTGTTGTCGGACGATGTCGACAACACCAACAACGTGTTCCAAGTTCAAAGTGATGTGGCGGGCGATTACGGCACGTTCAGTGTGGACGCGAATGGCGAGTGGACCTACGAGCTGGATAACAGCAACGAGACGGTCGATGCGTTGAACGTGGGCTCAGAGCCACTGACTGAAACCTTCACGGTGAAATCGGAAGACGGCACCGAGCAGGTGGTGACCATCACCATCAATGGTGCGAACGACGGCGCGGACATCACAGGCGATGTCGCAGGCGACGTGACCGAAGATGCGGCGGATAACACCGCGACGGGTACGCTGTTGTCGGACGATGTCGACAACACCAACAACGTGTTCCAAGTTCAAAGTGATGTGGCGGGCGATTACGGCACGTTCAGTGTGGACGCGAATGGCGAGTGGACCTACGAGCTGGATAACAGCAACGAGACGGTCGATGCGTTGAACGTGGGCTCAGAGCCACTGACTGAAACCTTCACGGTGAAATCGGAAGACGGCACCGAGCAGGTGGTGACCATCACCATCAATGGTGCGAACGACGGCGCGGACATCACAGGCGATGTCGCAGGCGACGTGACCGAAGATGCGGCGGATAACACCGCGACGGGTACGCTGTTGTCGGACGATGTCGACAACACCAACAACGTGTTCCAAGTTCAAAGTGATGTGGCGGGCGATTACGGCACGTTCAGTGTGGACGCGAATGGCGAGTGGACCTACGAGCTGGATAACAGCAACGAGACGGTCGATGCGTTGAACGTGGGCTCAGAGCCACTGACTGAAACCTTCACGGTGAAATCGGAAGACGGCACCGAGCAGGTGGTGACCATCACCATCAATGGTGCGAACGACGGCGCGGACATCACAGGCGATGTCGCAGGCGACGTGACCGAAGATGCGGCGGATAACACCGCGACGGGTACGCTGTTGTCGGACGATGTCGACAACACCAACAACGTGTTCCAAGTTCAAAGTGATGTGGCGGGCGATTACGGCACGTTCAGTGTGGACGCGAATGGCGAGTGGACCTACGAGCTGGATAACAGCAACGAGACGGTCGATGCGTTGAACGTGGGCTCAGAGCCACTGACTGAAACCTTCACGGTGAAATCGGAAGACGGCACCGAGCAGGTGGTGACCATCACCATCAATGGTGCGAACGACGGCGCGGACATCACAGGCGATGTCGCAGGCGACGTGACCGAAGATGCGGCGGATAACACCGCGACGGGTACGCTGTTGTCGGACGATGTCGACAACACCAACAACGTGTTCCAAGTTCAAAGTGATGTGGCGGGCGATTACGGCACGTTCAGTGTGGACGCGAATGGCGAGTGGACCTACGAGCTGGATAACAGCAACGAGACGGTCGATGCGTTGAACGTGGGCTCAGAGCCACTGACTGAAACCTTCACGGTGAAATCGGAAGACGGCACCGAGCAGGTGGTGACCATCACCATCAATGGTGCGAACGACGGCGCGGACATCACAGGCGATGTCGCAGGCGACGTGACCGAAGATGCGGCGGATAACACCGCGACGGGTACGCTGTTGTCGGACGATGTCGACAACACCAACAACGTGTTCCAAGTTCAAAGTGATGTGGCGGGCGATTACGGCACGTTCAGTGTGGACGCGAATGGCGAGTGGACCTACGAGCTGGATAACAGCAACGAGACGGTCGATGCGTTGAACGTGGGCTCAGAGCCACTGACTGAAACCTTCACGGTGAAATCGGAAGACGGCACCGAGCAGGTGGTGACCATCACCATCAATGGTGCGAACGACGGCGCGGACATCACAGGCGATGTCGCAGGCGACGTGACCGAAGATGCGGCGGATAACACCGCGACGGGTACGCTGTTGTCGGACGATGTCGACAACACCAACAACGTGTTCCAAGTTCAAAGTGATGTGGCGGGCGATTACGGCACGTTCAGTGTGGACGCGAATGGCGAGTGGACCTACGAGCTGGATAACAGCAACGAGACGGTCGATGCGTTGAACGTGGGCTCAGAGCCACTGACTGAAACCTTCACGGTGAAATCGGAAGACGGCACCGAGCAGGTGGTGACCATCACCATCAATGGTGCGAACGACGGCGCGGACATCACAGGCGATGTCGCAGGCGACGTGACCGAAGATGCGGCGGATAACACCGCGACGGGTACGCTGTTGTCGGACGATGTCGACAACACCAACAACGTGTTCCAAGTTCAAAGTGATGTGGCGGGCGATTACGGCACGTTCAGTGTGGACGCGAATGGCGAGTGGACCTACGAGCTGGATAACAGCAACGAGACGGTCGATGCGTTGAACGTGGGCTCAGAGCCACTGACTGAAACCTTCACGGTGAAATCGGAAGACGGCACCGAGCAGGTGGTGACCATCACCATCAATGGTGCGAACGACGGCGCGGACATCACAGGCGATGTCGCAGGCGACGTGACCGAAGATGCGGCGGATAACACCGCGACGGGTACGCTGTTGTCGGACGATGTCGACAACACCAACAACGTGTTCCAAGTTCAAAGTGATGTGGCGGGCGATTACGGCACGTTCAGTGTGGACGCGAATGGCGAGTGGACCTACGAGCTGGATAACAGCAACGAGACGGTCGATGCGTTGAACGTGGGCTCAGAGCCACTGACTGAAACCTTCACGGTGAAATCGGAAGACGGCACCGAGCAGGTGGTGACCATCACCATCAATGGTGCGAACGACGGCGCGGACATCACAGGCGATGTCGCAGGCGACGTGACCGAAGATGCGGCGGATAACACCGCGACGGGTACGCTGTTGTCGGACGATGTCGACAACACCAACAACGTGTTCCAAGTTCAAAGTGATGTGGCGGGCGATTACGGCACGTTCAGTGTGGACGCGAATGGCGAGTGGACCTACGAGCTGGATAACAGCAACGAGACGGTCGATGCGTTGAACGTGGGCTCAGAGCCACTGACTGAAACCTTCACGGTGAAATCGGAAGACGGCACCGAGCAGGTGGTGACCATCACCATCAATGGTGCGAACGACGGCGCGGACATCACAGGCGATGTCGCAGGCGACGTGACCGAAGATGCGGCGGATAACACCGCGACGGGTACGCTGTTGTCGGACGATGTCGACAACACCAACAACGTGTTCCAAGTTCAAAGTGATGTGGCGGGCGATTACGGCACGTTCAGTGTGGACGCGAATGGCGAGTGGACCTACGAGCTGGATAACAGCAACGAGACGGTCGATGCGTTGAACGTGGGCTCAGAGCCACTGACTGAAACCTTCACGGTGAAATCGGAAGACGGCACCGAGCAGGTGGTGACCATCACCATCAATGGTGCGAACGACGGCGCGGACATCACAGGCGATGTCGCAGGCGACGTGACCGAAGATGCGGCGGATAACACCGCGACGGGTACGCTGTTGTCGGACGATGTCGACAACACCAACAACGTGTTCCAAGTTCAAAGTGATGTGGCGGGCGATTACGGCACGTTCAGTGTGGACGCGAATGGCGAGTGGACCTACGAGCTGGATAACAGCAACGAGACGGTCGATGCGTTGAACGTGGGCTCAGAGCCACTGACTGAAACCTTCACGGTGAAATCGGAAGACGGCACCGAGCAGGTGGTGACCATCACCATCAATGGTGCGAACGACGGCGCGGACATCACAGGCGATGTCGCAGGCGACGTGACCGAAGATGCGGCGGATAACACCGCGACGGGTACGCTGTTGTCGGACGATGTCGACAACACCAACAACGTGTTCCAAGTTCAAAGTGATGTGGCGGGCGATTACGGCACGTTCAGTGTGGACGCGAATGGCGAGTGGACCTACGAGCTGGATAACAGCAACGAGACGGTCGATGCGTTGAACGTGGGCTCAGAGCCACTGACTGAAACCTTCACGGTGAAATCGGAAGACGGCACCGAGCAGGTGGTGACCATCACCATCAATGGTGCGAACGACGGCGCGGACATCACAGGCGATGTCGCAGGCGACGTGACCGAAGATGCGGCGGATAACACCGCGACGGGTACGCTGTTGTCGGACGATGTCGACAACACCAACAACGTGTTCCAAGTTCAAAGTGATGTGGCGGGCGATTACGGCACGTTCAGTGTGGACGCGAATGGCGAGTGGACCTACGAGCTGGATAACAGCAACGAGACGGTCGATGCGTTGAACGTGGGCTCAGAGCCACTGACTGAAACCTTCACGGTGAAATCGGAAGACGGCACCGAGCAGGTGGTGACCATCACCATCAATGGTGCGAACGACGGCGCGGACATCACAGGCGATGTCGCAGGCGACGTGACCGAAGATGCGGCGGATAACACCGCGACGGGTACGCTGTTGTCGGACGATGTCGACAACACCAACAACGTGTTCCAAGTTCAAAGTGATGTGGCGGGCGATTACGGCACGTTCAGTGTGGACGCGAATGGCGAGTGGACCTACGAGCTGGATAACAGCAACGAGACGGTCGATGCGTTGAACGTGGGCTCAGAGCCACTGACTGAAACCTTCACGGTGAAATCGGAAGACGGCACCGAGCAGGTGGTGACCATCACCATCAATGGTGCGAACGACGGCGCGGACATCACAGGCGATGTCGCAGGCGACGTGACCGAAGATGCGGCGGATAACACCGCGACGGGTACGCTGTTGTCGGACGATGTCGACAACACCAACAACGTGTTCCAAGTTCAAAGTGATGTGGCGGGCGATTACGGCACGTTCAGTGTGGACGCGAATGGCGAGTGGACCTACGAGCTGGATAACAGCAACGAGACGGTCGATGCGTTGAACGTGGGCTCAGAGCCACTGACTGAAACCTTCACGGTGAAATCGGAAGACGGCACCGAGCAGGTGGTGACCATCACCATCAATGGTGCGAACGACGGCGCGGACATCACAGGCGATGTCGCAGGCGACGTGACCGAAGATGCGGCGGATAACACCGCGACGGGTACGCTGTTGTCGGACGATGTCGACAACACCAACAACGTGTTCCAAGTTCAAAGTGATGTGGCGGGCGATTACGGCACGTTCAGTGTGGACGCGAATGGCGAGTGGACCTACGAGCTGGATAACAGCAACGAGACGGTCGATGCGTTGAACGTGGGCTCAGAGCCACTGACTGAAACCTTCACGGTGAAATCGGAAGACGGCACCGAGCAGGTGGTGACCATCACCATCAATGGTGCGAACGACGGCGCGGACATCACAGGCGATGTCGCAGGCGACGTGACCGAAGATGCGGCGGATAACACCGCGACGGGTACGCTGTTGTCGGACGATGTCGACAACACCAACAACGTGTTCCAAGTTCAAAGTGATGTGGCGGGCGATTACGGCACGTTCAGTGTGGACGCGAATGGCGAGTGGACCTACGAGCTGGATAACAGCAACGAGACGGTCGATGCGTTGAACGTGGGCTCAGAGCCACTGACTGAAACCTTCACGGTGAAATCGGAAGACGGCACCGAGCAGGTGGTGACCATCACCATCAATGGTGCGAACGACGGCGCGGACATCACAGGCGATGTCGCAGGCGACGTGACCGAAGATGCGGCGGATAACACCGCGACGGGTACGCTGTTGTCGGACGATGTCGACAACACCAACAACGTGTTCCAAGTTCAAAGTGATGTGGCGGGCGATTACGGCACGTTCAGTGTGGACGCGAATGGCGAGTGGACCTACGAGCTGGATAACAGCAACGAGACGGTCGATGCGTTGAACGTGGGCTCAGAGCCACTGACTGAAACCTTCACGGTGAAATCGGAAGACGGCACCGAGCAGGTGGTGACCATCACCATCAATGGTGCGAACGACGGCGCGGACATCACAGGCGATGTCGCAGGCGACGTGACCGAAGATGCGGCGGATAACACCGCGACGGGTACGCTGTTGTCGGACGATGTCGACAACACCAACAACGTGTTCCAAGTTCAAAGTGATGTGGCGGGCGATTACGGCACGTTCAGTGTGGACGCGAATGGCGAGTGGACCTACGAGCTGGATAACAGCAACGAGACGGTCGATGCGTTGAACGTGGGCTCAGAGCCACTGACTGAAACCTTCACGGTGAAATCGGAAGACGGCACCGAGCAGGTGGTGACCATCACCATCAATGGTGCGAACGACGGCGCGGACATCACAGGCGATGTCGCAGGCGACGTGACCGAAGATGCGGCGGATAACACCGCGACGGGTACGCTGTTGTCGGACGATGTCGACAACACCAACAACGTGTTCCAAGTTCAAAGTGATGTGGCGGGCGATTACGGCACGTTCAGTGTGGACGCGAATGGCGAGTGGACCTACGAGCTGGATAACAGCAACGAGACGGTCGATGCGTTGAACGTGGGCTCAGAGCCACTGACTGAAACCTTCACGGTGAAATCGGAAGACGGCACCGAGCAGGTGGTGACCATCACCATCAATGGTGCGAACGACGGCGCGGACATCACAGGCGATGTCGCAGGCGACGTGACCGAAGATGCGGCGGATAACACCGCGACGGGTACGCTGTTGTCGGACGATGTCGACAACACCAACAACGTGTTCCAAGTTCAAAGTGATGTGGCGGGCGATTACGGCACGTTCAGTGTGGACGCGAATGGCGAGTGGACCTACGAGCTGGATAACAGCAACGAGACGGTCGATGCGTTGAACGTGGGCTCAGAGCCACTGACTGAAACCTTCACGGTGAAATCGGAAGACGGCACCGAGCAGGTGGTGACCATCACCATCAATGGTGCGAACGACGGCGCGGACATCACAGGCGATGTCGCAGGCGACGTGACCGAAGATGCGGCGGATAACACCGCGACGGGTACGCTGTTGTCGGACGATGTCGACAACACCAACAACGTGTTCCAAGTTCAAAGTGATGTGGCGGGCGATTACGGCACGTTCAGTGTGGACGCGAATGGCGAGTGGACCTACGAGCTGGATAACAGCAACGAGACGGTCGATGCGTTGAACGTGGGCTCAGAGCCACTGACTGAAACCTTCACGGTGAAATCGGAAGACGGCACCGAGCAGGTGGTGACCATCACCATCAATGGTGCGAACGACGGCGCGGACATCACAGGCGATGTCGCAGGCGACGTGACCGAAGATGCGGCGGATAACACCGCGACGGGTACGCTGTTGTCGGACGATGTCGACAACACCAACAACGTGTTCCAAGTTCAAAGTGATGTGGCGGGCGATTACGGCACGTTCAGTGTGGACGCGAATGGCGAGTGGACCTACGAGCTGGATAACAGCAACGAGACGGTCGATGCGTTGAACGTGGGCTCAGAGCCACTGACTGAAACCTTCACGGTGAAATCGGAAGACGGCACCGAGCAGGTGGTGACCATCACCATCAATGGTGCGAACGACGGCGCGGACATCACAGGCGATGTCGCAGGCGACGTGACCGAAGATGCGGCGGATAACACCGCGACGGGTACGCTGTTGTCGGACGATGTCGACAACACCAACAACGTGTTCCAAGTTCAAAGTGATGTGGCGGGCGATTACGGCACGTTCAGTGTGGACGCGAATGGCGAGTGGACCTACGAGCTGGATAACAGCAACGAGACGGTCGATGCGTTGAACGTGGGCTCAGAGCCACTGACTGAAACCTTCACGGTGAAATCGGAAGACGGCACCGAGCAGGTGGTGACCATCACCATCAATGGTGCGAACGACGGCGCGGACATCACAGGCGATGTCGCAGGCGACGTGACCGAAGATGCGGCGGATAACACCGCGACGGGTACGCTGTTGTCGGACGATGTCGACAACACCAACAACGTGTTCCAAGTTCAAAGTGATGTGGCGGGCGATTACGGCACGTTCAGTGTGGACGCGAATGGCGAGTGGACCTACGAGCTGGATAACAGCAACGAGACGGTCGATGCGTTGAACGTGGGCTCAGAGCCACTGACTGAAACCTTCACGGTGAAATCGGAAGACGGCACCGAGCAGGTGGTGACCATCACCATCAATGGTGCGAACGACGGCGCGGACATCACAGGCGATGTCGCAGGCGACGTGACCGAAGATGCGGCGGATAACACCGCGACGGGTACGCTGTTGTCGGACGATGTCGACAACACCAACAACGTGTTCCAAGTTCAAAGTGATGTGGCGGGCGATTACGGCACGTTCAGTGTGGACGCGAATGGCGAGTGGACCTACGAGCTGGATAACAGCAACGAGACGGTCGATGCGTTGAACGTGGGCTCAGAGCCACTGACTGAAACCTTCACGGTGAAATCGGAAGACGGCACCGAGCAGGTGGTGACCATCACCATCAATGGTGCGAACGACGGCGCGGACATCACAGGCGATGTCGCAGGCGACGTGACCGAAGATGCGGCGGATAACACCGCGACGGGTACGCTGTTGTCGGACGATGTCGACAACACCAACAACGTGTTCCAAGTTCAAAGTGATGTGGCGGGCGATTACGGCACGTTCAGTGTGGACGCGAATGGCGAGTGGACCTACGAGCTGGATAACAGCAACGAGACGGTCGATGCGTTGAACGTGGGCTCAGAGCCACTGACTGAAACCTTCACGGTGAAATCGGAAGACGGCACCGAGCAGGTGGTGACCATCACCATCAATGGTGCGAACGACGGCGCGGACATCACAGGCGATGTCGCAGGCGACGTGACCGAAGATGCGGCGGATAACACCGCGACGGGTACGCTGTTGTCGGACGATGTCGACAACACCAACAACGTGTTCCAAGTTCAAAGTGATGTGGCGGGCGATTACGGCACGTTCAGTGTGGACGCGAATGGCGAGTGGACCTACGAGCTGGATAACAGCAACGAGACGGTCGATGCGTTGAACGTGGGCTCAGAGCCACTGACTGAAACCTTCACGGTGAAATCGGAAGACGGCACCGAGCAGGTGGTGACCATCACCATCAATGGTGCGAACGACGGCGCGGACATCACAGGCGATGTCGCAGGCGACGTGACCGAAGATGCGGCGGATAACACCGCGACGGGTACGCTGTTGTCGGACGATGTCGACAACACCAACAACGTGTTCCAAGTTCAAAGTGATGTGGCGGGCGATTACGGCACGTTCAGTGTGGACGCGAATGGCGAGTGGACCTACGAGCTGGATAACAGCAACGAGACGGTCGATGCGTTGAACGTGGGCTCAGAGCCACTGACTGAAACCTTCACGGTGAAATCGGAAGACGGCACCGAGCAGGTGGTGACCATCACCATCAATGGTGCGAACGACGGCGCGGACATCACAGGCGATGTCGCAGGCGACGTGACCGAAGATGCGGCGGATAACACCGCGACGGGTACGCTGTTGTCGGACGATGTCGACAACACCAACAACGTGTTCCAAGTTCAAAGTGATGTGGCGGGCGATTACGGCACGTTCAGTGTGGACGCGAATGGCGAGTGGACCTACGAGCTGGATAACAGCAACGAGACGGTCGATGCGTTGAACGTGGGCTCAGAGCCACTGACTGAAACCTTCACGGTGAAATCGGAAGACGGCACCGAGCAGGTGGTGACCATCACCATCAATGGTGCGAACGACGGCGCGGACATCACAGGCGATGTCGCAGGCGACGTGACCGAAGATGCGGCGGATAACACCGCGACGGGTACGCTGTTGTCGGACGATGTCGACAACACCAACAACGTGTTCCAAGTTCAAAGTGATGTGGCGGGCGATTACGGCACGTTCAGTGTGGACGCGAATGGCGAGTGGACCTACGAGCTGGATAACAGCAACGAGACGGTCGATGCGTTGAACGTGGGCTCAGAGCCACTGACTGAAACCTTCACGGTGAAATCGGAAGACGGCACCGAGCAGGTGGTGACCATCACCATCAATGGTGCGAACGACGGCGCGGACATCACAGGCGATGTCGCAGGCGACGTGACCGAAGATGCGGCGGATAACACCGCGACGGGTACGCTGTTGTCGGACGATGTCGACAACACCAACAACGTGTTCCAAGTTCAAAGTGATGTGGCGGGCGATTACGGCACGTTCAGTGTGGACGCGAATGGCGAGTGGACCTACGAGCTGGATAACAGCAACGAGACGGTCGATGCGTTGAACGTGGGCTCAGAGCCACTGACTGAAACCTTCACGGTGAAATCGGAAGACGGCACCGAGCAGGTGGTGACCATCACCATCAATGGTGCGAACGACGGCGCGGACATCACAGGCGATGTCGCAGGCGACGTGACCGAAGATGCGGCGGATAACACCGCGACGGGTACGCTGTTGTCGGACGATGTCGACAACACCAACAACGTGTTCCAAGTTCAAAGTGATGTGGCGGGCGATTACGGCACGTTCAGTGTGGACGCGAATGGCGAGTGGACCTACGAGCTGGATAACAGCAACGAGACGGTCGATGCGTTGAACGTGGGCTCAGAGCCACTGACTGAAACCTTCACGGTGAAATCGGAAGACGGCACCGAGCAGGTGGTGACCATCACCATCAATGGTGCGAACGACGGCGCGGACATCACAGGCGATGTCGCAGGCGACGTGACCGAAGATGCGGCGGATAACACCGCGACGGGTACGCTGTTGTCGGACGATGTCGACAACACCAACAACGTGTTCCAAGTTCAAAGTGATGTGGCGGGCGATTACGGCACGTTCAGTGTGGACGCGAATGGCGAGTGGACCTACGAGCTGGATAACAGCAACGAGACGGTCGATGCGTTGAACGTGGGCTCAGAGCCACTGACTGAAACCTTCACGGTGAAATCGGAAGACGGCACCGAGCAGGTGGTGACCATCACCATCAATGGTGCGAACGACGGCGCGGACATCACAGGCGATGTCGCAGGCGACGTGACCGAAGATGCGGCGGATAACACCGCGACGGGTACGCTGTTGTCGGACGATGTCGACAACACCAACAACGTGTTCCAAGTTCAAAGTGATGTGGCGGGCGATTACGGCACGTTCAGTGTGGACGCGAATGGCGAGTGGACCTACGAGCTGGATAACAGCAACGAGACGGTCGATGCGTTGAACGTGGGCTCAGAGCCACTGACTGAAACCTTCACGGTGAAATCGGAAGACGGCACCGAGCAGGTGGTGACCATCACCATCAATGGTGCGAACGACGGCGCGGACATCACAGGCGATGTCGCAGGCGACGTGACCGAAGATGCGGCGGATAACACCGCGACGGGTACGCTGTTGTCGGACGATGTCGACAACACCAACAACGTGTTCCAAGTTCAAAGTGATGTGGCGGGCGATTACGGCACGTTCAGTGTGGACGCGAATGGCGAGTGGACCTACGAGCTGGATAACAGCAACGAGACGGTCGATGCGTTGAACGTGGGCTCAGAGCCACTGACTGAAACCTTCACGGTGAAATCGGAAGACGGCACCGAGCAGGTGGTGACCATCACCATCAATGGTGCGAACGACGGCGCGGACATCACAGGCGATGTCGCAGGCGACGTGACCGAAGATGCGGCGGATAACACCGCGACGGGTACGCTGTTGTCGGACGATGTCGACAACACCAACAACGTGTTCCAAGTTCAAAGTGATGTGGCGGGCGATTACGGCACGTTCAGTGTGGACGCGAATGGCGAGTGGACCTACGAGCTGGATAACAGCAACGAGACGGTCGATGCGTTGAACGTGGGCTCAGAGCCACTGACTGAAACCTTCACGGTGAAATCGGAAGACGGCACCGAGCAGGTGGTGACCATCACCATCAATGGTGCGAACGACGGCGCGGACATCACAGGCGATGTCGCAGGCGACGTGACCGAAGATGCGGCGGATAACACCGCGACGGGTACGCTGTTGTCGGACGATGTCGACAACACCAACAACGTGTTCCAAGTTCAAAGTGATGTGGCGGGCGATTACGGCACGTTCAGTGTGGACGCGAATGGCGAGTGGACCTACGAGCTGGATAACAGCAACGAGACGGTCGATGCGTTGAACGTGGGCTCAGAGCCACTGACTGAAACCTTCACGGTGAAATCGGAAGACGGCACCGAGCAGGTGGTGACCATCACCATCAATGGTGCGAACGACGGCGCGGACATCACAGGCGATGTCGCAGGCGACGTGACCGAAGATGCGGCGGATAACACCGCGACGGGTACGCTGTTGTCGGACGATGTCGACAACACCAACAACGTGTTCCAAGTTCAAAGTGATGTGGCGGGCGATTACGGCACGTTCAGTGTGGACGCGAATGGCGAGTGGACCTACGAGCTGGATAACAGCAACGAGACGGTCGATGCGTTGAACGTGGGCTCAGAGCCACTGACTGAAACCTTCACGGTGAAATCGGAAGACGGCACCGAGCAGGTGGTGACCATCACCATCAATGGTGCGAACGACGGCGCGGACATCACAGGCGATGTCGCAGGCGACGTGACCGAAGATGCGGCGGATAACACCGCGACGGGTACGCTGTTGTCGGACGATGTCGACAACACCAACAACGTGTTCCAAGTTCAAAGTGATGTGGCGGGCGATTACGGCACGTTCAGTGTGGACGCGAATGGCGAGTGGACCTACGAGCTGGATAACAGCAACGAGACGGTCGATGCGTTGAACGTGGGCTCAGAGCCACTGACTGAAACCTTCACGGTGAAATCGGAAGACGGCACCGAGCAGGTGGTGACCATCACCATCAATGGTGCGAACGACAAACCAACCGCAATAGACTTCTCAGTTACCCTAAACAACCAAGACGAAGCGTTCTTTACGTTTGATGGTGGTCAATCGGGTAGTCAAGATAACGTGGGCGATATAGAAGATGATGCTGCTGGTACTCCGGTTGATGTCAAAATTCTCGAAGAACCATTGTTCGGTAACCTTTACGACGTTAGTGGTGGTGGCAAAGTACTCATTGAAGCTGGAGATATAATCAGTAGTGACGCTCAAGTCGAATATGAACAAGATTCCAATGCTGTGGATAAGCTTGATTTTGTAGCAAGTACTTTTGCAGGCCAAGTCAACAATGGGTCTAGCAGCGTAAGTTACTTACAGGGCAATGTATTAATAAGCTCGGGGATTTACGATGGTAGCTCCCCAACCGACGCTAATGTAATCGATACAAATTCTTATTTGGTTTACGACAGTCAAAACCAAGAGGATGGTTTTGGTGTGTCAACTAATGCGAATTCAACTAGCGGAGAGTTGGATGTAGTTAGCGGTGGCAACCAGGAATATATCTCTGTTGATTATTCTCAATCTGGTGCAACCATTACAGAGGCTAATATTGAATTTGGTAGCGTATTCGGAAACTACAATGCGGGAAATAATGCTGGCGGTCGTATTGAGGTACTCGCTCTCGATGAAGATGGTAATGTTGTTGGGACGTTCTTCTTCGATAGCGATGAATCAGGCGAGAACGGACTGTCCATCGATAGCAACGGGAATGCGACAGTTAACATCCAAGTCGATGGAGGGTTTACTGAATTAAGAGTATTCACTACTCAAGACGGTTCTGATAATCCTAATAGAAACTCCAATATCACGCTTAAAGGCGTTGATGTAGTTAGTGCTGATCTCTCTGAAGAAATTGATTATCAGTCAGTTGATTCTAGCGGTTTACTTAGTGATGAAGTGGCTCAACTGACTATTACGTCCAATGCGACCAATCAGCCCCCAGTTGCTCAAGATGATACGGTATCAGTATTTGGTGGACTATCTGGATACTATTACAGCTCAAATGATAGCGTTAATGGCAATATTGATTCGATTCAAGATGCATTGGATGTTATTGCTAGCAAAGAAGCAGACCTAACCTTTGACGCCAAAGATATCAACTATACGCTAAATGGAAATAACAATGGCTTGAGCTCTCAAAGTCAGTTTGAAGACTTCTTAAATGATGACTCTAGCTCTGTTGAAGGTACCGTTGGTGCTCATACTGACGGTGTTGTTCAAATTAGTGGTTCAGTCTATCTAGAAGCCGGTGATTATGCATTTAAAGTGACCGCTGATGATGGCTACACGGTATTAATTGATGGGGTTGAAGTTGCTACTGTTGACCAGAACCAGTCGTCTACAACTACCTTACATGACGCATTTGCGATTGATAGTGATGGTTATCATTCTATTGAAATCGTTTATTGGGACCAAGGTGGTGCTGCTAACCTAGACATCAATCTTGGTACGGTTGATGGCAATGGTAATTACAATAATGGCGAGCATGACTTAAACGATTTCCCGCTGATCGGTGATATTCTGTCTGTGCAAGAGGGTGAAACTTTAATTGTAGATTCGTCACTGCTTCTTGCTAACGATTACGATCCAAATACCGGTGACACCTTTACGATTGTCGCGGATGGATTTAGTTCAGCTGACGGAACGGTCTTATACGATCAAAACAGTGGTGAGATCTCCTTCACGCCAAATAGTAATGTGACGGGTAGTGCGTCGTTCACATATACCATTGTTGATAGTTCAGGCCTGACCAGTAGTGCAACGGTAACAACAACAGTTGCGCCAATTAGTAATGGATTGGCGGTTTCCGCCAACTTAACCAGTGTTAGTGGAAATGTTGCTGACTCTATTGTTGCAAACATAGAATCTAGCTTGGCGAATAAGACAGTAGACCCAAATGCTGATGGCGACGACAACCATCTTCAGACTACAAGTGGTGCTTGGCTAGATGCCCTTGGTGGCAATGATACTGTTGTATACAACAATGGCGATCATATGCAGGTACTTGGCCGAGAAGGCGATGACATTATTGTCGGCAATGACGGCGGTCTTGGCGTTGTTTCTGAAAACCTACAAGGCGGCGACGGTAGTGACATTTTGGTTGGCGGTATAGATGCATCAACAAGCATTAATTTGTTAGGTGATGATACTGGAGAATTTGGCAATGATGTTCTCATTTCTCGTAGCCCAACAACGAGCACAGCATACTATGGTGGTTCAGGCAATGATGCAGCATATCTAACAGGCCAAAGTACAGACTACACCTTTAGTACAGCAGGAACTCCAGATTTTCGCTTAACTCATACTGGAACAGGGAATGCAAATCATGACTTTTATAGTATCGAGTCGTTGTATTTCTCTGACGGCAAGTTTGAAGTTCAGAGCGGTACCCTAGTTAAAGTTGCTGAGGTTTATGAACTTAACATTGATATCGTTCTGAATGACAACGACGGTAGCGAGCAAGTAAGTTCATTAGTCGTGAGTGATGTACCTTCCGATGTAACGCTCTCGACAGGTACTAAACAAGCTGATGGAACCTGGGTGATTGATCCGGCTGAGTTAGATAGTGTAGGGAAGTTAACAGTCATTGTTGAAGCACCAGTTAATACGGCACCAGTTCTGACTGTTACAGCAGGCGCTTACGAGGTCGATGGTCAAGGTCAACCTGTAGATTCAGAAGTACTTGCTGATACTCAAACCGGTATTGTTATAGCGCCTAGCTTAGGTAATGAAAATGGTGATAACACGATCGTTGGCTTTGATGGTGACGACGTACTGTTTGGAGATACTGGCGGTGTTGTGGATAACTCAGTCGCACCGACGAATTACAATATTGCTTTAGTTGTTGATATGTCAGGCAGTATGAAAGACGCACTCAATAGTTACAGTAGCCAGTCTAAGTTAGATGTGGTTAAAGCATCACTTATTGCTATGTTGGCTGATATTGCATCTCATCCGGGTATTATAAATCTGGCGTTGATTGGTTTTGAGGCTAGTGCGAGCATACAAATAGATTTACAAAACTTAGAAGAGTCAGACTTAGAGCAGACAGTCAACTCAGCGATCAATGATTTGACTGCGGATGGCGCAACTAACTACGAGGCTGCGTTTGATTCTGCTAAAGATTGGTTTGCTGATGGTGACCAACCATCGAGTTATGAAAACTTAACGTTCTTCTTAACTGATGGAAAACCAACTGTGTCGAACAGTTCAAACAGCAGCGGCTCTACTACCCAGTTTGATGAGTTTGCTGACTCTATTACTGCTTTCGATGAGCTAGCGGATGTATCAAAAGTTAGAACGATAGGTATCGGAGATGGCATTGATTCTGAAATATTAGAGCACTTCGTGAGTGACAATGGTTCTTCGTACACTTATTCATCAACTACAACGCAACTTGCAAACTTCAGCTCTAGTACAGGTGAATCTTGGAGCCTTGAGAACTTTGCGGTTTCCGGTGGTACAGCAGTACTGACTAACTCAAGCATCTTGCTAACCGATACGGGTGATATTAATAGCTCAGCTTCGATGACCAGCCCCGAGTTTGTTGTTGCTAGCGGCGAAGCGTCAGTTCTGACATTTGATGCATCACAGGGTAACTATTTTGGTGGCGGTGATGTGTTTGGCTGGAGTGTTCAGAAATTTGATGAACAAACTCAAGCATGGGTAAGTGTATCATCTGGAAGTAGTACTGGCTCGATTGAAACAGATCTACTTCATGAAGGTAAGTACCAGTTAGTACTCTCTGTTTATGAAGACCAAAGCGGATACACAGCAGACGTATACTTAGACAACTTTATAATCAAGACAGTAACAAGTACGACAGGCGATGTTGAAATCGTTCAGTCAAGTCAAGGCTTAGATGCAGCACTTGAGGAAGGTAGCAACGAAATTACGCTACTGCCTGTAGGTAGTGATGATCTAAGCGGCGGTGCCGGTAACGATATTTTGTTTGGTGATGTTATCAATACAGATAACTTG
This sequence comes from Vibrio crassostreae, assembly GCF_024347415.1. Taxonomy (NCBI): domain Bacteria; kingdom Pseudomonadati; phylum Pseudomonadota; class Gammaproteobacteria; order Vibrionales; family Vibrionaceae; genus Vibrio; species Vibrio crassostreae. The sequence goes on along the minus strand of NZ_AP025476.1, from coordinate 1,839,486 downwards.
CCATGGGGTGATAATGGCCTTGTTCGTCCAGATGCGTTAGCTGATGGTTCGGGTATGGAAGCTCTAACAACGTTCTTACAGATGTTGAATGGTGCAGAACCTGCAGGCATGGAAATCTACGAATATGTTAAAGATAACCATGAGTTGTTTAATGCAGACAGTGATACTCGTGGTGGCGATGATACCATTACAGGTGGATTAGGCGACGATATCCTCTACGGTCAAGGTGGTGAAGATACGCTTATTGGTGGTCTTGGTGATGATATCTTAACTGGTGGTGATGGTGATGATCTGTTCAAGTGGGTCGACGAACCTTTCCAAGGTGATGTCGATACGATAACCGATTTTGCTCTAGGGGAAGACCATCTTGATATCTCTGAGTTGTTACCAAACGAAAGTTCAATGTTTGATCTTCTTGATCATATCACTATTGAAAAGGTTGATAATGGCGGCGGTGATAAAGACCTCGTGATTACCATTTCAGAAAACACAGATAATACAGGCCAAAGTCAAACGATTGTTCTCGACAACGTAGGTAATCAGTTCGACTCGGTAAATTCACAAGGTGATGGCTCTGTTGTTAATGGTGATTTGACCAACTTGGTGAGTCAGTTGTTCGTGAACTTACCTGACCAATACTAAAAAAGGGCCGAAAGGCCCTTTTTTAATACGTCTGCTTTGCTATAAAAGAGAGATTCTAAAGCTCTAAAATTAAAGAACCTTACAAGCAAAGCCTTTCAGGTAGAACCCTTCTGGGTAGGCTGTGTCTGTTAGGTGGTCGGCTGCTTGCTCGAAGCGCTCTACGAACTTAACAGTGCGGCCTGCGTCTAATGCTGCATCAGCGATGATCTTTTGGAATAGGTCTGTACCCATTAAGCCAGAGCAAGAGTAGGTGAGTAGGGTGCCGCCTGGTTTCAGGATTTGCATTGCAAGCATGTTAACGTCTTTGTAGCCGTTAGCGCCTGAAGTTAGGTTGTTCTTGCTTGAAACAAACTTTGGTGGGTCCATGATCACTACGTCAAACTTAGTGCCTTGGTCACGGTACTCACGAAGCAGTTTGAAAACGTCAGCGTTAAGGAACACAGCGCGCTTTTTCGAGATATCAAACTCGTTAAGTTCAGCGTTGAATTTAGCCGTATCAAGAGCAAGTTGAGATACGTCAGCGTTGATAACACGCTTCGCGTCGCCTTTAAGTGCGTAAAGGCCAAAGCCACCTGTGTATGAGAAACAGTTAAGGACATCTTTGCCTTTAACGTACTTCATCGATTCTTTGCGGCTATCACGTTGGTCCATGTAGAAGCCCGTTTTGTGGCCTTCCATAATGTTCACGCTGATCTTAACGCCGTTTTCTTCAATCACGATAGACTTCGGTGGTTCTTCACCGTGAAGAACGCCAACAACCTGTTCTAAGCCTTCTTTCTTACGAACTGCCACGTCTGAACGCTCGTAGATGTTGCAGTCAGGGAAGCATTCAATTAACGCTTCAACCAACACGCTTTTGTTAAACTCAGCGCCAGCACTTAGCAGTTGGCAAACAAGGAAGTCTTGGTATTTGTCGATTGTGATGCCAGGCAGGCCATCAGACTCTGCAGCTGTTAGACGGTAACCCGATAGGCCGTCACGTTCGATGATGTCTTCACGTAAAGACTGTGCATCTTGAATTCGTTTTACAAAGAACGCCTTGTTGATTTCTTCTTTTTCAAATGTCCAAACACGAGCTCGAATTTGAGATTCTGGTGAGTAAGCCGCTTTTGCAAGCCACTGACCATTTTGAGCATATACGTCTACAGTTTCACCTTGTTTTGGTTCGCCTTCGACCTTATCGATACCGCGAGAAAATACCCAAGGGTGTTTGCGGCGTAGTGATTTATCTCGGCCTTTAGCTAGATGAATTGAAGGAGTCATAATTTACTCTGTTTGTTGAATTTGAAGGAGGGGTATTGTCGGGGAAGTACAGGTGAAAAGCAAATAAGAAAGGGCTGCAGAAGCAGCCCTAGTATGATTAATCAACACTTAGTGGTTGGATATCAGTATTAAGCTTTAAGACCTGTCAGTAAACCTTCCATCGTATCGCTTTGTTTACGAAGTTGGTCGACATTGGAATTACTCTTACTGATCATCTCGCAGATACTGTCTGATTGATGACGAATCTCTTCAACACTTTGTGCAATGTTGTCAGCGACTACGCCTTGTTCTTCAGCCGCGGTAGCAATTTGAGTGCTGCTATCTGAAATAGACTGGTTCTTTTCAGCTAATGAACCGATCTCAACGTTCACTTCCGACATCAGTGTTTGGCCTTCACCAGCATTGTTTACCGTTACTTCCATCAGTTTGGTCAGTGATTGGCTGTTACGTTGTAATGACTCAATCATACTTTGGATTTCAACCGTTGCTTGTTGAGTACGACCAGCAAGGGCACGAACTTCATCGGCAACAACAGCAAACCCACGACCTTGCTCACCTGCACGTGCAGCCTCTATGGCAGCATTCAGTGCCAATAGGTTAGTCTGCTCTGAAATGCCATTGATGGTTGCGACCACTTCATCGATCTGCGCCGCGTTGGCATCAAGTTCTTCTACTGCTTGTGAAGCGGATTGGATCTCTTGAGATAGGTTAGAGATAGACTCCAATGTATTTGAAACCTTGACTTGACCACTCTGCGCAACGCCGCGAGCGTCCATCGTTTGTGAACTAGACTCATGAGCAAGGGTAGCTACTTCGCGAATCGTAGCAGCCATTTGCTCCGTTGCACTTGCTAAGCTATTCAGGTGTTCTTGTTGGTTACCAGAGATGTCTGAACTTTGTTGTGTTGACTGGTTTAAGTCCGAGCTGATCTGCTGCATTAGAGCGACAGACTCTTGAATTGATAGAACCATGTTTTGTTCACGCTCTGCTACCTTGTCGATCGTAATAGCAATTTCACTAAACTCATCACGAACTAAGAAGTAGTTCATGCGGCAAGTTAGGTCACCATTAGCCAGTGTGTTTAAAGCTTTGTTCATAGAGAACATCGCACCACCGATGAAGGTCATGATGTAGTAAACACCCAGCGCGATAAGCGTTAGGGTTACAGCGATGATAGAAACCTGAGTCGTAGACAGAGCAGACCAAAGGTTTTGGTCATGGTTAGCAACTAGGCTGAATGCACCATTAATCACCGAAACAGAACCAGCACCGTAGCCCAAAGAGATGGTTTCAGAGCTGCTGACAAGTTGAGCGACTTGATCTTTAGTGAGTTGACCTGCTTCGATAAGTCCTTTCATCAAGAGCATTTCTTCTTGATAAAGGTGAGCAAGCAAAGAGTCCGCGGCGCTATCTAAAACGAGAGTTAATATAACTAGGGCGAGAAGAGGTAATAAGAAGAGTAGATAGAACTTTTCTTGGATTTTTAGGTGAATGAGATATTTGTCAATCCAACGAAATGGGATTTCTTTCATAATCGTTATACTCGAAGTAAGTCCACCAATAAGTGGTGAATGAATAGAAGCTCAACTATATCATTCATATAAATTATGAGGCAACGTTATGGAAAGTTCACAATATATTTTTGTCGTGTCAGGCGTAGTTCAATGTGTTGGGTTTCGTTACCACACCAGTAGGCAAGCGCAAGCTATGGGTCTTTCAGGCTATGCGAAGAACTTAAATGATGGTCGAGTTGAAGTATTAGCTGTCGGAGAGAGTCAACAAATAGAGAAGTTGCATGCTTGGCTCAACATTGGCCCGTCGAGTGCAATAGTAGATAACGTAGATATGCATCAAGTTAAAGATAGTGAGCGCCAAGACGTACGTGTAGGGACGTTTAAAATACTGTAGTTATGGCACTACAGTATTTATATCGAGCGTAATTAAATAACTTAAAGCGGGTTAGGTTTTTACAAGCACTTTGCTGGTTTAGGTAAACCGGCGAGCTTGGTTGCTTGTTTTGCCGGCCCTTTTTTGAATAACTTGAATAGGTACTTGCTGTTACCTTTTTCTGGGCCGTGCGCTTTTTCCATCGCTTTAACTAGCATACGAACCGCTGGTGAGGTATTGAACTCTTCGTAAAAGCTCCTTACAAAATGGACGACTTCTAAGTGTGCATCCGTAAGTTCAATAGCTTCATCTTGAGCAAGTATTTCAATCATACCTTCTTCCCATTGCGTGTAATCCAATAGGTAGCCTTGAGCGTCGGTTTCGATTTGCTTGCCGTTATATTCAAACATGTTTAATCCAGAATCCAATTAACTATGCGGGTAGGGTACATGACCAAGTTTATCTTTCTCAACTGAAATTGTAGCTATCCATAGAAATATCGCACTTATAGATACAAAAAAGCCCAAGAGGTAGGCTCTTGGGCTAGATATTCTTCAATGATGGGAACGATTAGTCGTCGCTGCCCATGATGCCTAGGATGCTTAGCAGGCTGATGAAGATGTTGTAGATTGATACGTACAAGCTGATCGTTGCAGAGATGTAGTTTGTTTCACCGCCACGAATGATGTTTTGCGTTGTAAGCAAGATAACACCAGTCGAGAATAGGATGAACATACCGCTCATTGCCAATGATAGTAGAGGCATCTGTAGGAAGATATTTGCAACCATACCTACAAGCAGTACTACAAAACCAGCTAATAGCATGCCGTTAAGGAACGACAGGTCACGCTTAGTTGTTAGCGCGTAAGCTGATGCGCCCATAAACGCCAGTGCTGTACCGCCAAGTGCAGTTAGGATTACATCACCCATGCCTGCGCCAACGTACATATTAAGAATTGGACCAATGGTGTAGCCTAAGAAACCTGTAAATAGGAATGTGAAGACTAGACCCATGCTGTTGTCACGGTTCTTCTCTGTTAGGAAAAGTAGGCCGTAGAAGCCAACAAGCATGATAATAAGACCCGGGCGAGGAAGGTTCATCGCCATGGATACGCCTGCTACAACAGCAGACCAAAGTAGTGTCATAGACAGTAATGCGTAGGTGTTACGCAACACTTTATTGGTTTGCAGAGCACTTTCTTGAGATGCTGTGCGTGAAAACATAGGGCTGTTCATAATCTTCCTCGTAAGGTGACTTCAATAGTTATTAATACATTTATGGGGGTGAAAGTTCGAAAAATCAAGTCTTTCATTCCTCCTGTATACGTAAAATAATAATAAAAATAGTCGGTTAAGTGTTTCTGAAGGTGTAACAAAGTATTTCTTTAGGCTGTAATTAAGTATAGCTAAAATACGATCTTCAACCTTTAGTCGTCATAGCCAGTTATTTAGAACTTTAGAAAACCATCTATAACCTTGAAAAATAAAGAGGCGATCTAAGCCGCCTCTATAGTTTATGCATCATAACACATTAATGGTGTAAGATTTGACTTAAGAAGTTCTGCGTTCTGTCTGATTGTGGGTTTTCAAAGAAGTCGACAGGGTTGTTCTCTTCTATGATTTCACCGGCATCCATGAAGATAACGCGATCTGCTACCTCTTTTGCAAAGCCCATCTCGTGCGTCACACAAAGCATTGTCATGCCTTCTTCCGCTAGCTCAACCATTACGTCTAATACTTCACGAACCATTTCTGGATCGAGTGCCGACGTTGGCTCATCAAACAGCATCACTTGAGGGTTCATACACAAAGAGCGAGCGATAGCTACACGCTGTTGTTGACCACCTGAAAGTTGACCTGGGAACTTGTCTGCTTGCTCAGGAATTTTCACACGCTCTAGGTATTTCATCGCAATCGCTTCAGCTTCTTCTTTCGGCATCTTTTTGACCCAGATAGGGGCCAAAGTACAGTTCTCTAATACCGTCAGATGTGGGAACAGATTGAAGTGCTGGAAACACATGCCTACATCTCGGCGAACGGCTTCGATGTTCTTGAGATCTTCCGTCAATTCATTACCTGAAACAAAGATATGACCCTTTTGGTGCTCTTCTAATCGGTTGATACAGCGGATCATCGTTGATTTACCTGAGCCGGAAGGGCCACAGATAACGATTTTCTCGCCTTTTTTAACTTCTAGGTTGATGTTCTTAAGTACGTGGAATTCACCGTACCATTTGTTCATGTCTTTCAACTCGATCATAAGACCTTGAGAGTTGTTTTCTGTCTGCTGCGTCATAATACGTCCTTGATCTTGTTAATTATCGTTTGTGACCGGTGTGAAGTCTGTTTTCTAGCCATATCGAATATCTCGACATGCCAAAACAGAACACCCAGAACACTAACGCGACAAATACATAACTTTCTGTTGAATACCCAAGCCATTCAGGGTCGGTATTCGCGGCTTGGCCAATTCCTAACACATCAAACATACCAATAATTAAAACAAGACTGGTATCTTTGAACAAACCAATGAAGGTGTTCACAATTGAAGGAATCGTGATTTTAAGAGCTTGAGGAAGAATGATAAGCCCTGTCTTTTTCCAGTAGCTTAGTCCCAGAGCATCAGCCGCTTCGTATTGGCCTTTTGGTATTGCTTGTAAACCACCACGAATTACTTCTGCCATGTAGGCTGCACTGAATAGTACTACCCCAACAAGTGCTCTAATCAGCTTATCGGTTTCTGTTCCTTCTGATAAAAAGAGCGGGAGCATAACTGAGGCCATGAATAGAACGGTAATGAGCGGTACGCCACGCCAAATTTCGATGTATACGGTACACATACTACGAATGATCGGCATCTCTGAACGACGCCCAAGCGCAAGTGCAACACCAATAGGGAGTGACACTACAATACCAACAAGTGCGATGATCAGTGTGACCAGTAGACCACCCCATTTATGGGTATCGACAACTTCTAACCCAAAGACACCACCGTATAGCAAGCCAGCAATGATAAATGGGTAGATGTTTACGAAGAACAACCAGATCCACGTACGTTTAGGTGTTTTTTCGTAGGCCAGTAAGGCCACAAAAATGGCTAACGTAGCGTAGAAGAGGCGAGGTCGCCACAGTTCAGCTTCTGGGTAGAAGCCATACATGAATTGCTCCCAACGAACGCTAATAAAGACCCAACAAGCGCCTTCGCTAGTGCAGGCATCGCGTGTGGTTCCTATCCAGTCGGCACTGATGAATGCCCAATCCGCTACTGCCCATATAAGGGTAAAAGCAAAGTAAGCAAGAACCACAGTGACGACGCTGTTAATTGGTCCATTAAATAGATTTTTTCTTAACCAACCGACTGGCCCAACGGTATTCGCTGGAGGCGGAAGATCAGGTTGAAATTGATGTGTACTCATCTTATCTCTCCACCAACGCTACTTTGCGGTTGTATATGTTCATTAGAGCAGATGTTAATAGGCTCAAGGTCAGGTAGACACCCATTGTCATCGCGATTACTTCGATAGCTTGTCCAGTTTGGTTTAATGTTGTTCCTGCAAATACAGAGACAAGATCAGGGTAACCAATGGCCATCGCAAGTGATGAGTTTTTGGTCAGGTTTAGGTACTGACTGGTTAGTGGTGGGATAATAATTCTTAATGCCTGTGGGATAATGACAAGCTTAAGGGTTCTAGATCGTGGGATTCCTAGAGACATAGCAGCCTCTGTTTGCCCATGGTTTACGGCGTTAATACCTGAACGAACAATCTCGGCAATGAACGCTGCTGTGTAGATACTTAAAGCAAGCATCAATGCAGCAAGCTCCGGGATTATGCTAATACCACCCTTGAAGTTAAACCCTTTTAAAACAGGGTAATCCGCAGAGATAGGCATACCCATAACAAAGTAAGTCACCAACGGTAAGCCTAAAATCAACGCTGCAGCAATTCGAAACATCGGTGTTTGTTGGCCGGTAAGTTTCTGTTTGTTATTAGCCCAAATGTTGATAATAAACGTAGCGATGATACCAACAATCAATGATGCGATAACAATGCTACTGCCTTGCTCTAACACTGGAGCAGGGAAGTACAATCCACGTACGTTCAAGAAAATTGCTTCACCTAGGCTCATGCTTTGACGAGCAGAAGGCAAGGCTTGCAGTACGGCGAAGTACCAGAAAAAGATTTGCAAAAGAAGGGGGATATTTCGGAATATCTCAATGTAGACAGCTGCAAATCGGCTAACTAGCCAGTTTGAAGAGAGTCTAGCGATACCCATACTAAAGCCCAGTATCGTGGCTAGCATGATGCCTAGTACTGAAACTAAAGCGGTATTGAGAAGACCGATAAAGAATGTACGACCGTATGAGAAGGTCTCGTCGTATTCAATCAGTGTTAAGCCTATGCCAAAACCAGCTTCTTGGGAGAGAAAATCAAAACCAGTGGCGATACCACGGGAATCTAAGTTAGTGAGCGCATTATTTACAATCGTGTAAAAGAAAGCACAAAGCGCCCCGACGGCGATAATTTGGAAAATGATGGAGCGAAAAGTGGGGTTGTAAAATAAGTTGGCACTTTTGGGCTGTGGCTTTGCCTGCGCTGGAGAAATAGTTTCATTAGGTTTCATACTACTATAACCTCAAATCCATTTAATAAATAGGGCGGAAAACTCCGCCCTAATTGATGCTTGAAAATTTATTAACGGATTGGTGGAGCGTACATAAAGCCGCCCGCATTCCATAATGCATTTACACCACGAGAGATTTGAAGTGGAGAACCTGTACCAACAGTACGCTCAAAACTCTCACCGTAGTTACCAACTTGCTTAATTACTTGGTAACCCCAGTCGTCACGAATGCCAAGGCCTTTACCTTTAGGACCGTCTACACCAAGAATACGTTTGATGTTTGGATCTTTTGACTTAAGCATTTCGTCTGCATTTTTAGAAGAGATGCCGTATTCTTCCGCGTTAATCATTGCTGAAAGTGTCCACTTAGCAACGTTAAACCATTTGTCATCATCTTGACGAACAACAGGACCTAGAGGTTCTTTAGAGATGATTTCAGGAAGTACTTGTGCAGATTTAGGGTCAGCGAGGTTTAGGCGAAGTGCGTATAGACCAGATTGGTCAGTCGTTAGCACGTCACAACGACCTGCGTCGAAACCTTTAGATGTTTGTGCTGCCGTATCGAATACCACTGGCTTGTAAGACATGCCACTGTTACGGAAGTAATCGGCTAGGTTAAGTTCAGTTGTTGTACCTGATTGAACACATACAGAAGCGCCATCAAGCTCTTGAGCACTTGTTAGGCCAAGCTCTTTCTTAACCATGAAGCCTTGACCATCGTAGTAGTTAACGCCTACGAAGTTCAGACCTAAAGCAGTGTCACGATGTAGTGTCCATGTTGTGTTACGAGATAGTACGTCGATTTCGCCAGATTGAAGCGCAGTAAAACGCTCTTTTGCGGTTAGAGGTACATACTTAACTTTAGTCTTGTCACCGAGTACAGCCGCTGCAAGAGCTTGACAATACTCAACATCAATTCCTTCCCATTCACCTTTTGAGTTAGGGTTAGAGAACCCTGGAAGACCTGTACTTACACCACAAGTTAGAAAACCTTGAGATGTGACTTTGTCCAGAGTGCTTTCTGCCGCTGATGCTGATGTTGCCATCATCGCAGTTGATGCAGCTACTACTGAAGCAAGAAGTGTTAGTTTATTTGTCATTTGTATCCTTCCTTGTTAACCAGGTGACACCTGATACTCGTGCTCGTTTGAGTGTCTCTTATGTGTTGCGTTTTCTATGACCTTGTTGCTCAAATTACAAGAGTTGCATTTTGCAAATGAAACTGTGTGCGATTTAAGCAACTGTTTATAAGGTTAGGAAAGGATCCGTAGTTTCACAAATGTATAATTTAAAAAGAATTTTGAATGAAATCACAAATCCGAACACAATTAGAATGACCAAATGTTAACTGAATGTAAATAGTGCAACAGTTCACACTGTTGGTGCAACGAGATTTAGAGTTTTATATTGATAATTGACTAGATAAATGTTCTGAATGAATGTCACAGTTGTGGAGCATTAACCTTAAAAAAGATTGAAATTTGGTCAATAAATATTTTTATTGCACTTCGATAGTTATGAATATGCTCCAAATTTGGTAGCATGGCTGAATAGTTATTGAAGTAATCTCAAGGAAGAACATGCGTTATTTCCCAATGTTTTTGGATGTAGAAAATAAGCCAATCTTAGTGGTTGGTGGAGGTGAGGTTGCTTGCCGTAAAGTCGACAGCTTGTTACGCGCTGGGGCTGATGTGACTTTGGTATCTCCCAAGGTCGCACCTTACTTAAAGCAGCTTGTTGATGAAAATAAACTTCACTGGGTGCAAAATTTTTACTCGTCACAGATCATATCGAATAATTACCTGCAGGTGTGGGCGACGACAGACAACCCAAGCTTGAATCATCAAGTACATAATGATGCAAAAAAATTGGGTATTCTTGTCAATGTGGTTGATGATTTACCCTATTGTGACTTCATTACGCCATCAATGATTAATCGCGGAAGGATCCAAATTGCCATCTCTAGTGGCGGTGCATCACCTGTTTTGGTGAGAAATATTAGAGAAAAACTCGAAACGGTATTGCCACAAAATATAGGTTTGATAGCAGATTTCGGTGCATCAAAACGCAATTCGATCAAAGAGTCATTCCCAACCGTCGACGAGCGTCGTAAGTTTTGGGAGCGTTTCTTGTCATCCAGTTTTATCGAGCAGGTGACTGACAGAGAGCAGTTAGAGTCTTACTATCAGCAAGCGCTAACGGAAGGCATTGATAGCGAAGGACAGGTGACTTGGATTGAATTCGAGCAGGACGTTGAGTTGCTGTCTATGAAGGCTTTACGTTTGATGCAAGAGGCAGAACTCGTACTTTCACCGAGCGATTGTCCATTTGAATTTATCGACCTGTGCCGCCGAGACGCAGAAAGAGAGAGCTATGCTAACAGCGGAGAGCTATCAACCAAGCTTGAGCAAGCAAGAGCTGAGAAATTGCGAGTGTGTGTGTTTATTCCACCAGCAAGCGTGGAGTTTAATCTGTTGGTCGGCAAAGACCTAAAACTGTCAGCGGCCAAAGTACTTAGTTGAGTTGGCTGATTACCAGCTAGGACTTCGATTTAAACAGACCAGATAAATAAAAAGCCACTTCCGATAAATGAAGTGACCCCGTAAAGTTGGACATTTCTGTTAAGCGGCTTTCAAGGCCTGAGTTCGATATTCTATCGGAGTCAGGCCTTTTAGTTTCACTTTTATACGTTTGGTATTGTAGTACTCGATGTATTCTTTAATTTGCTCTATCAGAGCATCTGCATCTTCAAAGCTTTGGTTGTGATACATCTCTGTTTTGAGTAAAGCAAAAAAGTTTTCAGCAACCGCATTATCCAAGCAGTTACCTTTTCTCGACATGCTTTGCGTTAACCCACTCTCCGCTACCTTTTTCTGATACTGTCGATGGCGATATTGCCAACCTTGATCGCTGTGTATAATTGGCTTTGAGTTGGGTTTCAGCTTTGATATAGCCTCCGTCAGCATATCCGTGACAAGCGGCAAGCAGGCATTTTGGGCCACTCTATAAGCAACCACTTCCTGAGTAAACAAGTCGACAATGGGAGACAAGTATACTTTCTGCTCTTTGACTTTGAACTCCGTGACATCAGTTACCCACTTTTCGTCGGGTTGAGTCGCACTAAAATCTCTTTCAAGCACGTTGGGAGCTGCTGTTCCAGACTCTCCTCGGTATGAACGATACTTTTTAATCCTGACTGTCGATTTAAGGTTCAGCTGAGCCATAAGTCTTTGAACCGTTTTGTGATTAAGCACGACCCCCTGATTTTTTAGTTCCAAGTGAATACGGCGGTAGCCGTATCGACCCTTATGTTCATGATAAATTGACTTTATCAACCGCAGCTCACGTTCGTAGCTATTTGGGCGCTTGCTCGTTTGAGCCTGATAATAAAAGACACTTTTTGCCAGCTGTAGAGTGTGCAGTAAGTGCTTTAGTGGGTACTTGCCTTTAAGAGTTAGAGCTATGACCGCTTTTTCTTTGTTCGACGGTTTTTTTCCTGCTCCAACTCTTCCAACTTTTTTAGAACGGCATTCTCGGTTCGTAAGTAGACCAACTCCTCTTTTAGCTCCTCAAGCGTCATTTCATTATCAGGCTTAGTGGTACGTTGAGGTTGCTGTTTCATTGAGGGTCTTCCTTTCTGGCGCATTTTGAGCCCTTTGATACCCAGCTCATTAAATCGTTTGAGCCAGACAGAGAGTATCCCAGGGGATGAGAGGTTTAATACAGCGCTAGTGTGCGTGAGAGACCATTCATTCGTCCACATTAAATTCAATGCTTTTCGTTTTGTCTGAGCAGTAGCAGCATGCTTAGTTGGTAAAAATGAAGCAGTGCCGTGGATGGCAAACACTTGAGCCCAATACCGAATCTGTCTTGACGAAATTGAATATTGTTTGGCTAAGTAGAGAGATGACGTGCCATCTAAGTATTGCTTAGCAATGATACATTTTAGCTCTCGGCTATATTTGGACATAAAAAGACCCCCAATAATTGGTGTCCAACTATTGGGGGTCAGTTCATAAAGAAGTGGCTTTCTGCTTTTCAAACAGGACATTGTGATGATGAATGAGCAACTGAAACAAGCGGTCGCTCATACTCAAAAATTAGTCGCGGAAGTTGTCAAACTGGAATGGTTGACCAAGCTCACCGCTGCGAACTAGAGCCATAACAGCTTGTAGATCATCACGTTTCTTACCTGTTACACGAACTTTGTCGCCTTGGATAGAAGCTTGAACTTTAACTTTGTTGTCTTTGATTAGTTTAACGATCTTCTTCGCTACATCAGTTTCAATGCCTTGCTTAAAGATAACCGTTTGGTGCCAAGTGCGACCTGTTTGGTCTGCCGCTTTTGCTTCCATCGCGTTAGGATCAACATTACGCTTTGTTAGGTTGCTACGAAGGATATCGCGCATTTGCTTCAGTTGAAAATCGTCTTGAGCAGTCAATTTTACTGATTCATCTTTGTAATCAAAGCTTGCTTCAACGCCGCGGAAATCGAAACGAGTCGATAGTTCACGGTTTGCGTTGTCTACCGCGTTACGCAGTTCTACTGCTTCTACTTCAGAGATAATGTCAAATGATGGCATTGTGTTGTTTCCTTAAGCTAAGTTTCTATCTTTAATTGCTGTTGCAAGCATGTCTAGCATTGTTGCCGTATCTTCCCAGCTTAGGCATGGGTCAGTAATTGACTTGCCATATTCTAGGTTGTTGATGTCGGTCATTGGTTGGTTACCTTCAACAATGAAGCTTTCTGCCATGATGCCTGCAATTTGGTTCTTGTTAGATTTAATTTGCTCACAAATGTCTTGTGCAACTTCTAACTGCTTACGGTGCTGTTTCTGACAGTTAGCGTGGCTGAAGTCTACAACCAAACGTTGAGGCAGGTCGAATTCAGCCAGTTGCTTACATGCGGTATCTACAGATTCAGCGTCGAAGTTAGGGCCTTTATCACCACCGCGTAGAATAACGTGACCGTATGGGTTGCCAGAAGTACGGTAAACCGTCATGCGGCCATTCTTATCTGGAGAGTAGAAGTAGTGTGACGCATGCGCTGCACGAATTGCATCGATAGCAATCTTGATATTGCCGTTGGTCGCGTTCTTGAAGCCAACTGGGCAAGACAGTGCAGAAGCCATTTCACGGTGAATCTGAGATTCAGTTGTACGAGCGCCAATCGCGCCCCAAGTGATAAGGTCTGCAATGTACTGACCTGTGATCATATCAAGGAATTCAGTTGCTGTTGCTAAGCCAAGCTTGTTGATGTCTAACAGAAGCTTACGAGCTTTGTTTAAGCCCGTTTCAAGTGCGTATGAACCATCAAGGTTTGGATCGGTAATCAAACCCTTCCAACCTACAACCGTACGAGGCTTCTCGAAGTAGGTTCTCATTACAACGAACAGTTCATCTTTGTACTGGTCTTGAATCTGGCTTAGGCGCTCAGCGTAATCAAGTGCCGCATCTGTATCGTGAACAGAGCAAGGGCCTACGATAACTAATAGGCGGTTATCACGACCAGTTAGGATGTCTTCGATTTGGCGGCGAGAATTTTTAATGCGCTCAGCAACGTCGTCAGTAATAGGGTGTGCATTGCCTAGTTCGGCAGGAGTTGGCATAGGACCCAGAGCTTGGGTTCTCAACTCATCAGTTTTTAATGGCATGTGATAGCTTTTTTATTCTATTGCGAAGTGGTTAAGATAACGGAATTGAACAGAGGAATAAACTCTATTGAGTCAAAGTTATCTCAGTTATTGCTAATATTCTTATTTTTATCAGCAGGCCAGCGTCAAATAAGGGATTTTCACTTGTATTAACAGGCAGCTATCGGTATTTTCGTTTGAACACAACATAAAAATGCTGGAGCAGCAATGACTCAAGAAAATCAAAGCACTTTGCACCCAGAACTTGTTTTAGGTGATGTGCTGCCTTCTTACAACGATAATAATAATTCCAACCACTTATACGTTTCATTATCCGAATTGGTAATGGACCGCGTCTTCTACCACCCAAGTATTGAAAGTCATTTAGATACACTTACTGATATCGAAAAAACGTCTTTAAATGCGATCCTTGGTGATAAAACAGTTGATGAGCATTTTGTTTCGACCTTGGTGATTGCGATTCAAGCTGCCGTTCAGCCAAATCACATTTCTGTTCGTATCGCATTAAGCAGTGCAGACAGCTATGGCTTCCGTTCGCTGCTTGGCGGTAACTGTGAAGCTGAAGAGATTAACCCAGCACTAGGCGTTCGTGGCGTTGCTCGTTACGCGACACCAGAGTACAGCAAGGCTTTCGCTTTAGAGTGTCAGGTCATTAAAACGTTGCGAGAGCAGGGCATTAACGTTGAAGTGGTTGTACCGTATGTACGAGCATTAAGCGATGCAGCTAAGATTATTGATCTGCTTGCAGAGCAAGGCTTACCACGCGGCCTGAATGGTTTGAAAGTACTGTTCTCATGTGATGTGCCGTCTGCAGTGTTATTGAGCGAACGTCTATTGCATTACTTTGATGGTGTTGTGGTAAACGTTGATAGCTTAGCGTCTTTCACTTTAGGTGTAGATAAGGACAATGAAGCTCAGAAACACGCTTTCGATCCACAAAACGAGGCTGTTATTACCTTGTTAGATATGATTGTTAAAGCGACGCTGCATGCGAAGAAGCCTGTACTGCTGGTGACTCAAGGCTTGGTTGATTACCCGCGTCTACAAGGTTACATTGCCGATCTTGAAGGCGTAGAAACGGTCGTGACTGCATAAATCGGCTTGCTGTTTAAGTTAAATCAACTTGCTTGAAGCGCTAAAGCTTTGAGAATGAAAGAGATATCATTATGCGATGATATCTCTTTTTTGTAACATTTTTTTGACATCCCTATCGCTAATCGATTAACTGGTCTGATGACTGATTTGACTAGGTAATCCGAATGTTGACCCCTCTACAAAAAGCAAATTTCTACTTGAGCATGTTTGGTTTTTTCAAAGTGCCTCTGATCTGGCTGTGCAGGCCAAAATTGCTCGCACTGGATAACCAACATGTTGAGGTCAAAATCCCTCTTAAAAGACGAACGAAGAACCATCTTAATAGCATGTACTTTGGCGTATTGGCTGTGGGTGCTGATGTGGCGGGGGGCTTTCTTGCGATGAGCAAATCTCAGCAGCAAGGTGAAAAGATTTCGTTGGCATTTAAAGAGGTGACGGGTAACTTCTTAAAGCGTCCAGAAGGCGATGTGCATTTCACTTGTAACGACGGTGAGTTGATCAACACTATGCTTGCAGAAACCATGTCCACTGGGGAGCGAGTGAATCAACCCGTAACTATTATCGCGACTTGCCCATCTTTGCATGGCGACGAGCCGATGGCCGAGTTCACGCTAACGCTTTCGATTAAGAAAGTCCCGTCTCGAAAATAGTTTGAAAGTAAAAGGTAACCGTTGAATTAGTGACAAGAACGGTATGTGAATTGAATATCCACATACCGTAACAAGATTAAGATTCTTGAGTGATTTGCTCGATGTCGACGATCTTTGAACGGTTCATCACGATTTTCCAACGGTAATAGGTCGGTTCGTTATCGTGATTATTTTCTTTAATGATCAGGTTGAGTAAGTGGCGCTTTTCTACTGATTCACGGCTGACTTGCCCTTCATTCAAGCGATATACCTTATTTGAACCCTTATCCATTAATCGTGTCAGCGCTCTTAAGCTGATGGATAAAGTTTCACGGGTCTCTTCATAACCACTCATGAACGTCGATGTCGACATCTCAGTATGAGAGCGATAATGCAAGATCTGCTCTTCACGTTGCACTACACGCTTCTTACGAATTGATTGAATACGATCTGCAAGCTTCGAAAAGTTCGCGTAGTCCAACCATTCCAGTTTATGGCCGACAGACTTATTGGTCGTTGGGTCATAGTAACGACGCTTCCATTTCGGCTTGCCTTTACGTAGCCATCGCCACAGGATGTCTCTCAAGTCATCTTTGAAGATTTCACGCAACGCATAGATGAATGACATCGCCACGATGAAGGAGGCGGTAATCTCACCAAGAAAGTCACGAGCCAAGATTACGGTAGTGGTTACGACAACCATCACCAAACCTGTCGCAATACCTTTAACGGCACGTTTGACGTTTTTACCCATGGAAGTTGTCTTCTCCTTGAGTACGATAGGGTGTTCTATCAAACGTCGCAGCAGTCGCATCTTGTTACTCAGGCGGGTGACGTCTTCACGTACCTTAGCTGAGTTGTAACGGTTGAGCTTGCGGTGAGCGGTTTCCTTATCACAAAGCGTCAAGAGTCGCTCTTTTATCGTCGAGTATTCGCTGCCACGTGGCATATGTGACACCAACGATAAGAATTTTTGCTCTGTGTACCATGAAAGGTAGTTATCAATGTTTGCGTAGTAGCGTTTGAGGTTCTCTTCATAAGGAATACTACGACGAAGCTTTTTTAGTATGTCTAACGCGAGCTCAATAACTTCATCTACTTCATCAGCCGTTACGTCGTCACTATCATTTTTATTCAGGCTACTCACCGCTTTATCTAACGCGATAACATATTGATAGGCGAACAAACTCAAACTGACACGGTACTGTGTAATGGACAGTCGACCACGTTTTGCTAAACGGCTGTGCACCAAAGGCAGCAGTGTTTTATCACTGTAATAAGCACGTTTTTGAGTGATCGAGCTGTAGAAAAATGCGCTTTCAGAAAGGACTTCAGGAGTCAGTCCAAGTTCACCGGGAATGAATAGATAAACGTCCATGTCGAGCTTTTTTGTTTTAGCCATGGCATGGTTAATTTTAAGTGTTATCGCATCTTGTTTATCAACGGTGATCAACGATGGCTCCTAGAATGTAAAAATATGAATGAAACTAGCGAAAGCATATCAGAGATCACGTATAATCTCCGCCAAATTTAAAGTAGAGACAATCTTGATGATTAATATTGGTCAAATAAACAACTTAGAAGTAGTAAAACAAGCAGACTTCGGTGTATTCCTTGACGCTAGCGACTATGGAACCGTGTTGCTGCCGAAACGATTTACTCCTGAAGGTGTTGAAATTGGTCAAAAGTTAGATGTTTTCTTATACATTGATTCTGACAACCAGATCGCTGCAACGACTGAAAAACCGATTGCTCAAGTAGGGCAGTTTGGTTTGATGACCGTTGAAGGTGTAAACAGCACTGGTGCATTCATGAGTTGGGGCGTGAAAGGTAAAGACCTATTGGTTCCTTTCAGCGAGCAACGTGGCCGTTTAAACGAAGGTCAGTCAATCTTAGTATATGTATATATTGATAAAGCATCTAGCCGCATTGTAGGTACAACAAAGTTCAACAAGTGGTTAGACAACACGCCTGCGACTTATAAGCAAAACGAACAAGTGGATCTTATCATCGCTGAACGTAGCCAATTGGGTTACAAAGCAATCGTGAATGGCGAGCACTGGGGCATGATTTTCCCATCTGACATCATCGGTAAGCTGTTCATCGGTAAAACACTGAAAGGCTACATTAAAAATGTTCGTGAAGAAGACGGTAAGATTGACTTGTCTCTTCAGAAGATTGGCGTCGCTAAGATGGATGACCTAAGCACTAAGATTCTAGACTTGCTTGAAAAGAAAGGTGGCTTCTTGCCATTGAATGACAAGTCTTCACCGGATGCGATTTTCTCTGCATTCAGAACCAGTAAAGGTACGTTCAAAAAGACCATTGGTGGTTTGTACAAGTCTGGCAAAATCTCGATCGACAAAGAAGGCATTCGCTTAACCAAATAAGCGAGTCTGGTGGTCAAAAAGAAGCCCAAACCTTCCTGTTTGGGCTTAGGGGAAAGGGCTCCGAAGAGCCTACGCTAATCGTTTAAATTCTTTAACTGTTAGATTGAAGTCTAGTTTAAATTTTCCAATAAGCGATTTTTGTTATTAAAAATAGTGACTTGAATTGATATTTGTATAATTAACTATTGATTTTACAATGCTTTCCCTCGAAATAAAGTTGCCGACAAGAATAGAAAAAGCCCAAACAATTAACGTTGTTTGGGCTTTTTTTTTTTCATTACAGTGCGAGCTTTTATCGAGCGACTAGAAAAGGTTCTTATCGCGGACGAGTTCGCGTGGTAAACCATTCTTCACTCGGTTGCCAACCCACTTACCAAGGCCGATGATTGTACCATTGTACTTCACTAGTACTTCGCCTTTACCTGACAAGCCTTCCGGGCGAACATCTCGTCCCATGAACCACTCACGAGCGTCTTGGATGCTAAGGTCTACAATGATGGCTTCATTGCCTGTGGCTAGCGTCGTTGCCACTTGGTGTTGCCAGCGGTAACCCTTTTTATGGGTTTCTGCGATCTTGATGCCCATACGAGAGAAGCGGAATTCACCGATCATCGGCTCGAGCGCTTCTGGGAATAGCCAAACGTCTTTGTCACGAATCCAAACTTGAGTGTCACTTGGCAGTTCGATATCGAGAGCACTCATTAGTTGTTCAGCGACTTCTTGCTGAGTTTTCTTTGATGCTTTTTCAAATGGGAATTTACCCATACGCTTTTTAACTTCTGGTGGTGTTACAGACGCTAGTTTGCGGATACGTGCAACGAAGAAACCTTCTGAGTCATACACCTGTGGGAAGATATGAAGGAAACCTTCCTCTGTCGTGGTTGCTTTTGCATTGTCGAACAGTGACTCCAGAGATTCGAATTCAACCGCATCACCAAAGGTCTCTTTTAAGTGATGACACACTTGTTGGTTCTCTTCGGTGCTAAGCGTACACGTTGAGTAAACCAACACACCATTAGGTTTAAGCGCATGGAATGCACTTTCAATCAGATCTTTTTGCGTGTCGGCAATGTCGACCACAGATTGATACGTCCAGTTCTTCATCGCATCAGCGTCTTTACGAATGGTACCTTCGCCAGAGCAGGGTGCATCAAGCAGTACAGCATCAAACTGTTCTGGTAACCAACCACCGAAAACTCGACCGTCAAAGTTACTTAGAGCGGCATTACGAACGCCACAACGTTCAATGTTAGCGTGAAGGACTTTCACACGGCTTGCTGCGTATTCGTTGGCAACCAATACGCCGCGATTATTCATTAGCGCAGCGATTTGCGTTGTTTTAGAACCGGGTGCAGCCGCCGTGTCTAACACCGCTTGGTAATCAGCTTCGCCTTGGAAAAGTGCCGAAGGTGGCATCATCGAGCTGGCTTCTTGGATGTAGAAAAGACCAGACATGTGTTCTGCCGTATTACCTAGTGGCGCTTCACTTTCGTCCGCTGTAATCCAAAAGCCCGTTTCGCACCAAGGTACAGGTTCCAGTTCCCAGCCTTTCTCTTTTGCTCGTACTAGGAAGTCTTCAACACTGATTTTCAATGTGTTGACTCGAATACTTTTACGAAGTGGTTTTTGGCATGATGCGACAAAAGAAGCCATATCTAGATGACTCGGCATGATTGCTTCGATGTGCGTTAGGAATTCTTCAGGAATATATACGTTAGCGTGCAAAAGAGTATCTCGATTTATTGCATTAATGCGTGGAGTTTAAAGCAAAATGAGGCCGCCCTAAACCATATTTACAGCAAACAACAAAAATGCAGCCTAATGGCTGCATTTTGATGAAGAATTAATCTTCCTGGAATGTCAGGGGATTCACTATGGGCGAGGAATCGCAGTTCTCCATGACTTCCACTCATCTTCGGCTTTAGGATAGAGGTAGAAAGACTGATCTTCGCTAGCCACTGGTTGAAGTTCATTCGTCGGTGGCGTTGAGAATGTAATACCACCTCGTAATAAACTGTCTACCGTTCCAGCTTTGATGTTTGCGCCTGACAGACCGATAGAGACATCGACGCCCGATACGTTCCAGAACACAGTGTTTGCGCGGATTAGGTAGGCATAGTCTGGCTCGATTTGAATTGTAGAGATGATACGGTCAGCAAACTCGCCTAGCTGAACATCGATAACACTGCCGATTTCTAGCTCACGGAATAGGATAGGTGTGCCTTCAGATACCGAGCCTCGCGTTTCGCTTTGTAGCTGGAATATCTTACCTTCAGGCTGCACTGGTCCCTTGCTGAGCTTAAATTTCGTGTTTCTTTCGCCTTTGCCAGGATCTACATTTATGTGCTTAGAGAGCAGTGCAGAGACGTTTTTGATGCCGTTAAGGCCAATCTCAGGTTCAGCCAACCAGAAGTGACTGTTCGCCACCGCAATCTTGTCGACGTACTCTGGTAAAATACGCGCAGTAATTTCAATACCGCCCTTGTTGAAGTTCGGAATCACCAAAGTAACCTCACCAACAGTGACACCTTGATATTTGATCGCCATGCCCTTGCTGACTTCTTGATCGCCGGAAGAGGTGATGGTAATCGCGCGGCCAAATTTTCGAGCGGATTTCGAATCTTTATAAAGCTTCCACACATCGCCGAGTTTGTTGTCGATTCCCGGCAGAGAGTCAAAAGCAATACCGCCTTGGATAAGGGTTTTAACCGGTGCAGCTTTAATACTTATACCCGATAGCGACGCATCAACCTCAACGCCTGAACGGTTCCAGAAAACGGTATGTTTATTGAGTAAGTGCGTGTAACGATTTTCGATCGTGACCTTAATTCTTACGCCACCGTCTGCAAGCTGAAAATCAGAAATACTACCCACTTGTAGGTTGCGGTAGAGTAGTGGGCTGCCTTTAGAAATTGATGGTAGTTCACTCGCAAACAACGAAAGCGTCTTTGAACCCGACTGATTAAACTTGGCGATTTCTGCTAACGATTTACTTTGGAAAAGCTGGTAATTCGTTCTAGCCTCAGATTTGCCTTCACTCACAAAGCTAATTGAGCCAGTAAGAAGCTGCTTCGCCGGCGGGACCGTAACACTCAGGCCTGATTCGGTTAGTTCTGCCGTCGCACTGCCTGTCACAAAGAAACGGTTGTGGCTTTTGATAAGGTGCGCGTATTCATTATCGATAAGTGCATCCATGAAGACTTCGTGTTTATCAGAGCCCGTCCCAACACCATCAACCAATCCCACATGGATGATAGAGCCAACAGCAATACCTTTGTAAAGAAGCTGTGTACCGACATCCAGCCCGAATGAATTGTTTGAGGTTAAGCGAATCGCGACCGACTTTTCTTGTTCCTGACTGAACTCGTTTTTACGGATCGCAGTAAATCGACGTGCTTTTTCACCTTCACCCGGTACCAAGGTTAAAAAGTTACCTGTCACTAAGTTGGCAATATTTTTCATGCCTGTAAGCGATAGTTCTGCTTCTTCTAGAACG
Source organism: Vibrio crassostreae (assembly GCF_024347415.1). Taxonomy (NCBI): domain Bacteria; kingdom Pseudomonadati; phylum Pseudomonadota; class Gammaproteobacteria; order Vibrionales; family Vibrionaceae; genus Vibrio; species Vibrio crassostreae. The sequence continues at coordinate 1,817,807 of NZ_AP025476.1, read as the reverse complement.
AATTTACTGCCGCTATTCAAAAAGTCACTGAATGCAGGCTGGATAGCGGCAGATGCAACGACGTTTTCGCGCCCTTCACTTAAGGATAAGTCAGTGATTTGACCGATTTCGATTCCTCGATACATGATCGGAGCACCCGTTGCACTGATCTTATTATCATCGGGAACGGCGATCTTGATAGAGATACCACGACCCGCTGTTTTCAAATCTGGGTAGAGCTTGAACTTGGTATTCATCTCAACCGGTTGGCCTTCTCCTGGAGAGTCGACCGCAATTGAACCGCCAAGCAATGCACTTAGGCTTTCTAAGCGAACATCAACACCAGAAAAACCAATACTTGCACCCAAACCACTGACATTCCAAAAGCGGCTTTGGTCGGTGATGATATGGCTGTATTCGTCTTTAATCGACGCTTGAATCGTAACGGATTTAGCGTTGTCGTTTAGTTGGTAGTTGTAAACTTCACCAATTGGAATTTTGCGGTAAACGATTTGAGAACCAACAGACACACCGCCTAGATCTTTGGTCGTCAGTGAAATATTCAAACCTTCAGAAGCCAGTAAGTCGGAAGGGGATGATTCTAAGGCTTGGAAAACGGTTTCTGGGTCTTCTTTGGTTTCGCTCGGGTGTATAGCAATATAGTTACCTGAAACAAGAGCGTCTAACCCTGAGATACCCGACAAACTTGCCGTTGGCTTCACAAGCCAAAAACGAGTGCCTTTTGAGAGAAGCTTCTTAGCTTCTGGGTAGATGTCAGCATCAACGTAGATGCTCGATAAATCTTTGGACAAGGTGATGTCACGCACCATACCCACCTCTAAGCCTTGGTAACGAATCGTTGTTCGACCTGCGACTAAACCTGCGGCATCTGAGAAGTATATCTGCACACGTTGCCCAGCATCGTGTATCGATTTCATGACCAACCAACCGGCTAATGCAACGGTTAATATCGGTAGAATCCACAAAGGTGAGATGCCTTTGTTTTTCCTTACTTCTGGTGAATATGACGTTTGTGATTGGTTATCGTTGTTCATTCACTGACTCATCTTTAGAGGTGTAGTTATCCCAAATTAGCCTAGGATCTAAGCTTTCCGCTGCCAGCATCGTGAGAACAACTACGACGCCAAAAGCGACTGCACCATAACCTGGTGTAAAGTTTAAAATCTGTCCACGGTCGACCAAGGTCATCATGATCGAAATAACGAACAGGTCCATCACCGACCATTTCCCCACCCATTTCACAATGAAATAGATGGTCATGCGTTGTCTGTGGTAAACGGCGCGCTTCATCTTGATACAGATTAAGATGTATGCGAGGCCGAGAATTTTCGCGACGGGCACGACGATACTGGCAATAAAAATGATCGCTGCAATGCCATACATATCGCTATTTATCAGCGACGCGACACCAGAAATTATTGTGTCTTCTAGCCTTTGTCCGTTTGTTATAAGGATAGAAATCGGAATAACGTTGGCTGGCACAATAGCCACTGATGCGGCAAACAGCAGAGCCCATGTCTTCTGTATAGAGTAGGGCTTGCGGTGGTATAAGTCATGGTGACAACGCACGCAAGTATGTCCATCCGGTTGAGATAGGTGGCAGTTGTGACAGTGTATGTTCTTACTTTCAGCAAAAGAGTAGTCAGATTCTTTTGCCCAAGCTTCCCAGTAGCGACGCACACTGATACGGCTTACCAATAATACGCTGAAAAGTTGCAGAAGAATCAGGCCAACCAATCCTGGGCCTACAAAAATATCTGAGTAATCTTGCAGTTTGAAACATGAGACCGCCAAACTTACCAGAAACACATCCAACATCATCCAATGTTTGAGGGTCTGAATAATGGCTAATGCATAGCGAAAGGGTGTGAAGATCTTAAAACGCAGTGATACATGGGTGATGAGCACCGAGCTACATACAAGCAACGGAGCGATCGAACTGCAGAACAGAATCAGCAAACCAAGCAAAGGGAAACCTTCGCCCATTAAGGTAAAGACGCCGGATGGTAAAGTCGCGGGTATCATGACACCAATCAAGCGAATGCTGATGAATTCGAAAAAGTGCGATGGGATAAATAGCAATAAACAAGTGACAGCGATTGCTAGGTTTCCAGACAGGCTAGGAGTGCCGCCTCTATAAAGCTGAGTGCCACACCTTGGGCAGTAAGCGGATTTCCCTAAAGGGATGTCCATTTTATCAACGGGGAGTTCGCAGCCCTGACAAAGGCGCACTGAGCTACTATCGCATTGATGCTGAGTTGATAAAGGGTTGGTGGGGAATGGGGAGGTCACGCGACCTCCCAAGTTGAAACGTCAGTTAGGCTCGATGCCCGATTTAAATGCTTAGGACTACAAACATCAGGCGTGCGATTGCACACTGCCGTAGAGTGTTTGATAAAGTCCTTGTTGTTCAACCAATTCACCATGTGTTCCCGTTTGTGTGACTTGCCCATCTTCTAAAACATAGATTAGATCGGCTTGTTTCACCGCTGATAATCGATGAGCCACTATCAAAGTTGTGCGATCTTTCAAAAACTCGCTCAACGCTTTATGCAGTGCTGACTCTGTTGCTGTATCGAGTGCAGATGTCGCTTCATCAAGAATAACAAACTTAGGATTGCTCAGCACCATACGAGCTATTGCTAAGCGTTGTCGTTGACCGCCAGACAGTCGGACGCCATTCCTACCAATCTGTGTATCTAAGCCATTGCTGAGTTGCTTGATGACATCTTGCATTTGAGAGACTTCAAGCGCACGCCACAACGACATTTCATCGTATTCAGCACCAAGGGTCAGATTATGCCTCAATGTATCGTTAAAGAGTATAGGTTGTTGTAAAACAACGGCAATTTGATTACGTATTACATCAAAGCTGATGTCGTCGGTTGTTTCACCGTTATAGCGAATGCAACCTGAGTCCGCTTGGTAAACCCCAATTAGCAACTGGATTAAGGTAGATTTACCACCACCACTCGCACCCACCAAAGCGACTTTCTTACCTGCAGGGATGTGTAGTGATAGCCTATTTAAAACAGTGTTTTCTAATGTGTAAGAGAATGTAACGTCTTCGATGTCGACTGTCACTTCTTGATCTTCATAAAACGGGTTTACTTTGCTAATCGGGCGCTTCTCTTCTTCTAATTGAAGTAGATCGTTGATGCGTTGCAGTGCCGCTTTTGCACTATACCAAGAGAATTGAATCCCTAGCAGCTCTTGAACCGGGCCCAACATGAACCATAAGTAACCAAATACCGCAAAAATCTGACCAATGGTTAAGTCACTGAATAGAACCATTAGCATAGCGACAGCGCGGAAAAGCTCGAAACCTAACAAGAAGAGGAGAAACGAAACGCGGCCAGCAGCTTCAGATTGCCAAGCGTATTTGTCGGCATCGATTCTTACTTGGTTTGCTTGAACCTTAAGCTCATCGAGAAAAATGCGTTCTTTATTCGCTGCACGCAGTTGGTAAATGCCATCTAAGGTTTCCACCAAGCGATTCTGAAAGCGTTCGAAAGATTGGTTCTCGTACTTTTTAAGGTGCTTAACCTTGCTGCCTAGTTTACGAGAGAAATAAATAACAACAGGATTGACCAGTAGAATGAACAACCCTAAACGCCACTCTAACCATAACAACACGATCGCGGTGCCGAACACAGTTAAGAAGCTGATGAGGAACTTAGATAGCGTTGAGCCAATGAACTTATCGATTGTCTCTATGTCTGTTATTAGGTGAGCATTAATACCGCCGCTGCCTTTGGTCTCGTATTGTCGAATACTAATACGGCCAAGCTTATCTATCATCTTGCTACGCATTTGATAGGTAATTGTTTTGGAGACGAGCGTGAATTGACGCCCTTGTAGAATGTTCAACGCTTGGTTAACGGTACGCATGATAATGACTAACAGTAAAGTCAGTGCAATATAGCCAGTGGGTGTCTGCAACGATGTTGGAAGTAGGTGGTTCATCATATCTAAGCCAGAAGCCGGCTTATCAAGTAATACTTCATCAACCATTAATGGCATGAGCAACGGGATAGGGACACTGATGAGAGTTGCAAGTATGGCAATAATGTTAGCAAACAGTAATTTGGACTTGTGTTTTTTTACTTGAGTTATTAACCAAGAACGGCTAATAGTGTCTTCTGAATTGTTCATTGTAATGAGAATAAGTCCTATTTAGTTTGATGGCCGCATTCTACTGCGTTCTCTTGATAATGGAAGTCTCAATTTAATTGGAAGTTAATATGAAAATAGAACATTACCAACGCTTAACCAAACAAGCCGTTGCATTAATTGAATCAGAAACCGATCTAACTGCTAATCTTGCTAATATCAGCTCATTATTGTTCATGGAATTGGATGACTTGAATTGGGCGGGTTTCTATTTAATGAAGCAAGATCAAGCTAAGGAAAAAGACGAACTTGTACTGGGTCCCTTTCAAGGCCAACCTGCTTGTGTGCGAATTCCGGTAGGGCGTGGGGTGTGTGGAACTGCGGTTGCGACGAATACAGTTCAGCGCATTCATGATGTTCATGAGTTCGAAGGTCACATCGCTTGTGACGCTGCAAGTAACTCAGAAATCGTAATTCCGTTCTCTATTGGTGGAAAAATAGCGGGTGTTCTTGATATCGATAGCCCAAATGTTGGCCGTTTTTCTCAAATTGACGAGGACGGATTGACATTTTTCATGGCAGAAGTGGAAAAGCTGCTTAATTCGCACGCGAACAAGGCATAAATTATTCTCTTACTGTGGTTTTTCCCAAGCATCTCTCTATAATACGTAAAAATATTTTCTTAATGCTCGCGGAAAACCGCAAAAACCAGGAACCCACATGGAAAACACTGAAAAGTTAAAAAACAGCAAAGAAGTTATCGCATATATTGCTGAATGTTTCCCTAAATGCTTTACTCTAGAAGGTGAAGCGAAGCCACTTAAAATTGGTATTTTTCAAGATCTTGCTGAACGTCTTAATGAAGACGAAAAAGTAAGTAAGACTCAGCTTCGTGCAGCGTTAAGACAGTACACATCATCATGGCGTTACCTGCACGGCGTAAAAGCTGGCGCAGAACGTGTTGACCTAGACGGCAACGCGTGTGGCACACTAGAAGAAGAGCACGTTGAACACGCTAAAGCTACACTTGCAGAAAGCAAAGCGAAAGTTCAGGCTCGTCGTAAAGAACAAGCACAAAAAGCTCGTGAAGAAGGCAAAGCGAAACCTAAGGCGAAGAAAGCTCAACAGCCTCGTCGTCAAGCGCCTAAAGCACCAAAAGTAGAAAAGCCTGTAGAAACACGCGCTTTGAACGCTGACGAATTCATCGCTGGCAAAGAAGTGAATGTGAACATGGGTAAAGGAAACATGGCTGCGACCATTGTTGAAATCAATAAGGAAGATGTGCGTGTTCAGTTAGCAAACGGCCTACAAATGGTTGTTAAAGCGGAGCACTTGCGCGCTTAAAGGAGATACTCCTACGCATGAAATGCCGTTCAAAATTGACACTGATTGCTGCTAGCTTTTGGCTAGCAGCTTCAGCTCAGGCTCTCGAAGCCAAATTAGATCAGGACGATTTACCTCTACTCGCTCCTGAGGTCCAACACGAAACTGCTAGTAAACGTGTTACTTCTCGATTTACTCGTTCTCACTATAAACACTTCAATCTCAACGATGATTTCTCTCAAGCTATCTTTAATCGTTACTTAGAGATGCTGGATTATAATCGTAATATCTTCACTCAAGCTGATATTGACTCTTTCTCTGCGTCATCTAAACAAATTGATGATCAGCTGAAATCGGGCAATAACCAGATTGCATTTGATGTTTATAATCTGTCTATGCAGAAGCGTTTTGAACGTTTTCAATATGCATTGTCTTTGCTAGATACAGAGATTAAGTTTGATACCGATGAAAGTATTGAGCTAAATCGTAGCGAAGCGGAATGGCCAAAAGATATCGCTGAAGTGAATGAGCTTTGGAGAAAACGCGTTAAATACGATGCGTTGAATCTAAAACTTACTGGTAAAGAGTGGCCAGAGATTCAAGAAGTTTTGGAAAAGCGTTACAACAATGCGATGAAGCGTATTACGCAGTCGCACAACGAAGATGCTTTCCAGATCTACATGAACGCATTCGCGCGTGAAGTTGATCCGCACACCAGTTACCTTTCTCCAAGAAATGCAGAGCAATTCCAATCCGAGATGAACCTATCTCTAGAAGGTATTGGTGCTGTACTTCAGATGACAGACGACTACACCGTTATTCGATCTTTAGTTGCTGGTGGCCCTGCGTCAAACAGCAAACAATTGAGTGATGGCGACCGCATTGTCGGCGTTGGTCAAGATGGCGAAGAGATTGTTGATGTTATCGGCTGGCGTTTAGACGATGTAGTACAACTTATCAAAGGCCCGAAAGGGACCAAAGTTAAGCTACAGATCTTGCCAGATGGTAAAGATGCAAAAAGTCACGTTGTCACAATTGTTCGCGATAAGATTCGTTTAGAAGACCGCGCTGTTAAATCAGAAGTGATCGAGAAAGACGGCAAGAAGATTGGTGTACTAGAAGTACCAAGCTTCTATGTTGGTCTTTCTAAAGATACCGATAAACTGATCACCGAGCTTAAAGAGCAAGGTGTTGAAGGTATTATTGTTGACCTTCGAAACAACGGTGGTGGTGCACTGACTGAAGCAACCGAACTCTCTGGTTTGTTTATCAAAGAGGGACCTGTTGTTCAGGTTCGTGATAGCTACGGTCGTGTCAAAGTGAACAGTGATACCGATGGCCAAATCAGTTACCAAGGTCCGTTAACGGTATTGGTGAATCGCTATAGTGCTTCAGCATCTGAAATCTTTGCAGCAGCGATGCAAGATTACGGTCGTGCAATTATCTTGGGTGAAAACTCTTTCGGTAAAGGTACGGTGCAACAGCATCGCTCTTTGAATCATATTTATGATTTGTTCGATAAAGAGTTGGGTTACGTTCAATACACAATCCAGAAATTCTACCGAATCAATGGTGGTAGTACGCAAAACAAGGGCGTAGTGCCTGATATTGCTTACCCAACGCCAATTGATCCTGCCGATACTGGTGAAAGTGTTGAAGACAATGCTCTTCCTTGGGACAGCATCGACAAAGCGAAGTACTCAGTGTTACAGCGTAACGATGAGCAAATCGCAGCGTTGACGGCTAAACACCAAGCTCGTATCGCAACAGACATGGAATTTGGCTTTATCGCGCAAGATATTGAAAAATATAAGGCAGATAAAGACGACAACGACCTTTCTCTTAATGAAAAGGTTCGTCAACAAGAGAGTGATGATGCGGATGCGCTTCGTCTAGAGCGTATTAACCAACGTCAAAAAGCTGCTAAATTAGAGGCATTTAAAACGTTGGATGATATTCCAAAAGACTACGAAGCCCCGGATGCTTATCTTGATGAATCAGTTGCTATCATGCTGGATATGATCAAGAAATAAACAGAATGCCTGTTAAAAGGTGATTGTTTAAAGACGTACTATTTAAAAAGCGAGCTTAGGCTCGCTTTTTTGTGTCTATGATTTGACAGGAATATCTGATTGTAACCGTTGAGATTGTCGTAAAGAACACTCAATGTTAAGGGGCATTTAGCTCTGTTTTTCGTTGAATAATGACATTTAAGTTACTTCGCACTTAAAATTTAGTGACTTGGATCATATTTTTTCGCTTTCTAATCATTACGTGCCTAAGCTTAAAGAAAACGAGGGGGCACATATGAAGTGGATTCTACTAATTTTATCTTGTTTAAGTTTTGTTGCTTTTGGGAGCGAGGTTGCTTCGAACAGTCAACAATCAAAAAGTGATAGTAATCTATCTCATTTTGACCTTCCTTTGTTGCTTGGCGATTGGTATTTGATGAATCCAGATCCTGAGCAAGGTACTGAAAACTTTAGAGCAATCAAACTCACTCTCGATTCCAATTACTCATTCACTATCGATATCCAAAAGAAAGACTATAGTGTTGATCATTGGGAAGGTTTGTATAACGCCAATGAAGATACGATTATTTTGGGTTTGAATACTTCTGAGCCCCAAGTTTACGCGTACAGCAGCAATCATAATATGCTGAATCTTAATGGTGTTATGTTCACCAAAGCCTTGCCCAACGCTCTGGCTGGAATATGGTCAAGCGCCGAACTGTCTGGAAGCGATTTGCGTGCGAGTAACATTCAAAAAATGGATTTAGTGCTTCAACCTGATTTTATTTTCATGTTTCGAGTATCAGATGAAGAAGGCGGTGAAGTCATTCGTCGCGGTGTGTATTACACCGAAGGCGACCAGCTAGTGTTACTTTATGAGAACGGTGAACACGGTACTCGATATACACTGAACAGCGATGTCTTGACGCTGCAAGGTGAAGAGGGAGACATGTTCGCAGTGCTTAATCGCATACGTTAAGTACGAGTTTTATCCATAACATCGGCTCGTTGAAAATATGGTACACAGTTCATTTCTTAGCCTTTCCTTTCTGATTTGATTGATAAAATAGCAAAACATGGAGGCATTTTCTTACAATGCCTCCTTTTTTTAATATTCCTCTTGTGTTCTTGGCGTTCAACCTTTAGATATATACAGTTAACAAATAATTACGTATAACGATCAAAAGGAACCCGTCATGGCACATACACCTCAAGCCAAGTATCGTAAAGATTATCAATCACCATCTCACACTATTTCTGATATCGATCTTACTTTCGATTTATACGATTCAGCATCCATTGTTACGGCTATTTCTAGTGTTAAGCAGGAGAAAGACAGCGCGACATTAGTACTTGATGGTGAAGGCTTGAAGTTGGTTTCTGTTTTGGTTGAAGGCAACGAATGGACTCAGTACGAGCAGTCTGAAACTCAACTGACGCTGAATGACCTTCCAAAAGAATTTACTCTAACCATCGTTACTGAAGTTAACCCTGAAGGGAATAGCGCACTTGAAGGCTTGTACAAGTCGGGTGGTGCGTTCTGTACTCAGTGTGAAGCCGAAGGTTTCCGTCGTATTACTTACTACATGGATCGCCCAGATGTGTTGGCGAAATTCACCACCACAGTAATCGCAGACAAAGCAGAAAACCCATTCTTATTAAGCAATGGTAACCGTGTAGATGAAGGCGAAGCTGAAAACGGTCGTCATTGGGTGAAGTGGCAAGACCCACATCCCAAGCCGGCATACCTATTTGCTTTAGTTGCGGGTGACTTCGATGTACTTCGTGACGCATACACCACACAATCGGGTCGCAAAGTTGACCTAGAAATCTTTGTTGATAAAGGCAATCTAGACCGTGCAAACCACGCGATGGTTTCTTTGATTAACTCAATGAAGTGGGACGAAGAGCGTTTCAATCTTGAATACGACTTAGACATCTACATGATCGTTGCCGTTGATTTCTTCAACATGGGTGCGATGGAAAACAAAGGCCTGAACGTATTTAACTCTAAGTTTGTTCTAGCAAACGACCAAACTGCAACGGATACAGATTACCTAGGTATTGAAGCGGTAATCGGCCATGAATACTTCCACAACTGGACTGGTAACCGAGTGACTTGTCGCGATTGGTTCCAGTTAAGTCTGAAAGAAGGCTTAACCGTATTCCGTGACCAGGAGTTCTCGTCTGATCTTGGCTCTCGCGCAGTAAACCGAATCAACAACGTTCGTATTATTCGCGGGCCACAATTCGCTGAAGACGCAAGCCCAATGTCACACCCAATTCGTCCAGAAAAAGTGATAGAAATGAATAACTTCTACACACTGACTGTTTACGAAAAGGGCAGCGAAGTGATCCGAATGATCCACACATTGTTGGGTGAAGACGGTTTCCAAAAAGGCATGAAGCTTTACTTTGAACGTCATGATGGCACGGCTGCAACATGTGAAGACTTCGTCGCGGCAATGGAAGATGCATCTGGCGTTGACCTATCTCAGTTCCGCTTATGGTACAGCCAGTCTGGTACGCCGACGCTGTCTGTTGAAAGTCATTACGATGCAGAAAACAAACAATACACGTTAACAACTCGCCAATTAACGGCACCAACGCATGAGCAAACTGAAAAGCAGGCTTTGCATATCCCTCTGGATATCGAGCTGTACACGGCTTCAGGTGATGTTGTTGAGTTACAATGTAACGGAAAGCCAGTTCATAACGTATTAGATGTCAAAGAAGCGGAACAAACCTTCGTGTTTGAAAACGTTTCTGAACAACCAATCCCATCACTACTTCGTGAATTCTCTGCGCCAGTGAAATTGGAGTACGACTATTCAGATGAAGAGCTTATCTTCTTGATGGTGAATGCGCGCAATGAGTTCTCTCGTTGGGATGCTGGTCAAATGCTATTGGCGAAGTACATTCGCAGCAACGTTGAGAAGGTTCAACAGGGTCAAGCATTTGAGCTTTCTGATTCTGTTGTTGATGCATTCCGTGGCGTACTGCTGAGTGATTCACTAGAGCCTGCGTTTATCGCAGAAATGCTTTCACTGCCAAGCCATAATGAAGTATCAGGTTGGTACGAGCGTGTTGATATTGATGCGGTCGCATCTGTTCTTAACTCAATGAAAGTAACATTAGCCGCTGAGCTTGAAGACGAGTTAGCTGCGGTTTATCACAGCAATGCTCTCACTGAATACACAATCGATCACGATTCGATTGGTAAGCGCACTTTACGTAAAGTTTGCCTAAGTTACTTAGCGCACACAGAACAGGGTAACGATTTGGTTGTTGCAATGTACCAACAAGCAAACAACATGACCGATACAATGGCAGCAATGGGTGCGGCAAACAGTGCGCAACTACCATGTCGTGAAACCTTGATGGCGGATTACAGCGACAAGTGGAAACACGATGGTCTTGTTATGGATAAGTGGTTTGCTCTACAAGGTACAAACCCAAGTTCCAATGCTCTTGAAGTGATCAAAGCATCGATGTCACATCAAGCGTTTAGTTTGAAGAACCCGAACCGAACTCGCAACTTGGTTGGTTCATTCTTAAACATGAACCCGGTACAGTTCCATGACAAGTCAGGTCAGGGCTATGAGTTTGCTGGCGAGATCTTGCGTGAGCTTAACAGCAGTAACCCGCAAGTTGCTTCACGTCTGATTGACCCGCTTCTTAAATTCCGTAAGTACGATGATGAACGCCAAGCTCTGATCAAGAAAGAACTTGAGACTTTAAAGGGGATGGACAACCTAGCTAAAGACTTATTTGAGAAAGTAACGAAGGCACTAGAAGCTTAAGTTAAACGTTCTCAAGTAACGGTTTACTTAAATCTGTTTACTTATCAAGAAAAGTCGTCAGTGGTAGAGAATATCTGCCACTGATTTTTTGTTTCTGGTTCATCGAATTTTCGATAAGCTAGAGCAGTTTCAAGTTCAGTTTCAAGTTCAGTTTCAAGCTAGGTTTCACAGTCAGACATCGTCAAGTGCCAAAAAATACTGGCACTGTATATTTATACAGGTATCGTATGAATCGCTATATTTTCCAACTTAACATCTCATATCAGCAGTTTTTAGCCAGCTATTCTGGTGCGGCAAGTAAAGTTCAAGTGATAACAACAACAGGTTTACGTTTACAGTTACCTGCAACTCGATTCAGACCATTTCTTACACAAATAGGGGTTAGAGGGCAGTTTAGGCTGACAACTGACCAAAAAAATAAGTTTATTAAGTTGGAAGCTCTGTAAACCTTGGCGTGCCTAGTGAGTTAAAAGGAATCTTAATCACATAATCAAACATTTCACCTCTTACCACCTCCAAAACAATTAACTATTTTTCAATAATGCTTTTACAATAAATGAATGCATTACCTTTGCTTAACTCGTTAGTAGAAAAGCGCTCAGCGGCACGTTTCAAACACTAGCTTAAGTGATCCCCCTAATAATAAAATATAATTCTAATTGTGGAGTGTGACTATGACCGCACGTGAAACTGTGGTTCCAGTTTTACTTGAAAAAGTTTACAAGCTGATTCAAGACAAACTTGACCTTGCTCATCGACCTCTCGTAACTCAACTTGCTCAACACTTGTTTAGTAACGTTTCTCACGACGATCTAACTCAGAGAAACGAATCCGATTTATATGGTGCTGTAGTTAGCTTATGGCATCACATCAATGAAAAGAAAGCCGACGAAATCTCTGTACGCGTTTTCAACCCGACGGTAAGTCGTCAAGGTTGGCAGTCTACTCATACTATCGTTGAGATAGTCGTTCCAGACAGTCCGTTCCTTGTTGATTCTGTAAAAATGGCACTTACTCGCCTAGACCTTTCTTCTCACCTTATGCTTCATAACCCAACACAAATCTCTCGCTCAGATAAGGGCAGTGTTGTCGGTGTTAGCAATAACGAAGGTGCATTCCAATCGCTTTTCCATATCGAAGTAGACCGTCTTAGCAGTAAAGCTGAAATGACAGCTCTTAAAACGGAGCTACTGGATATCTTTACCGATACTAGCTTAGTTGTGAACGATTGGTTGAAGATGGTTGAAAGACTTGAAGAAGTAACCAATCAAGTAGAAAAGCAGAAAGAGAGCATTCCTGTAGATGGCCAACGTTTTGATGAAACGTTGGCGTTTCTTCGTTGGTTAGGTGAACACAACTTTACATTCATGGGTTATAAGGAATATGACCTAGTTTCAGTTAACGGCGACACTGAACTGCAACCGACCAAGGAGCAAGGTCTTGGTTTGTTTGCGAATTCAGATCGTGTACGCAACGTTAAGTTGTCTGAGTTTTCTGATTCGGCACGCCTTGAAGCGAAAAAGCCTTATGTACTTATTGTAACCAAGGGCAACACGGCTTCACGCATTCACCGCCCAGCTTACAACGATTACATCGGTATTAAGAAGTTCGATAAGAACGGTAAGGTCATTGGTGAGCACCGCTTTACTGGTCTTTACACGTCTGCTGTTTATAACCAAACCGTTGAAACGATTCCTCTTGTTCGTGAGAAAGTAGACCGAATCTTAGACGCGAGTGGTTACCGTGAGGGTTCATACTCTTACAAAGCACTGCACAACATTCTTGAAAACTACCCACGTGATGAACTGCTTCAAGCTCGAGAAGAAGAGTTACTTGAAGTGGGTACTGGCGTAGTACAAATGCAAGATCGCGATCTTCTGCGTCTGTTCGTTCGCAAAGACCCGTTTGGCCGTTTCTTTAGCTGCATGGTTTACGTAACAAAAGATCGTTACAACACTGAGCTTCGTCGCCAAACACAACGCATCTTGAAGCAGTACTTTGGTTGTGAAGAAGAGGTTGAATTCACAACTTACTTCTCTGAAAGCCCACTGGCGAGAACGCACTATATTGTTCGTGTTGATAACAACAACATGGATGTGGACGTGAAAACAATTGAGCAAAATTTAATGGAAGTATCGTCTACGTGGGATGACCGCCTGTCTGAATCAATCATTGCAAACTTCGGTGAGAGCAAAGGTCTTCCATTGTCGAAAGAGTACATGCGTGCATTCCCACGTTCGTACAAAGAAGACATGATGCCAGGTTCTGCAGTTGCGGATATTGAACGTTTAGAAGCACTAAGTGAAGACAACAAATTGGGTATGCTTTTCTACCGTCCTCAAGAAGAGGCGGCAGATTCAAAAGCAGTTCGTTTGAAGTTGTTCTACCACAGCGATGAGCCAATTCACCTTTCTGATGTTATGCCAATGCTTGAAAACTTTGGCCTACGCGTTATTGGTGAATCACCTTATGAAGTGCGTAAAACTAATGGTGTGACATATTGGATCCTTGATTTCTCGATGTTGCACAAGAGCGATAAGACTATCGATCTTCGCGAAGCGCGCGATCTTTTCCAACAAGCGTTCGCAGCAATTTGGGCGGGTGAGTTAGACAGCGATGGTTTCAACCGTTTGGTACTTGGCGCTGGTCTTTCTGGCCGTGAAATCTCAATTTTACGTGCTTATGCTCGTTACATGCGTCAAGTGGGTTTCCCATTCAGCCAACAATACATTGAAGACACATTGTCTCATTACCCAGAGTTAGCAAAAGGGCTAGTGAGCTTATTCGGCAAGCGTTTCGATCCTAAACTGAAGGGCAGCGTGAAAGGCCAACAAGATCTTATTAAGAAGATCACTGAACAGTTGGATCATGTAGAGAGCTTGGATGATGATCGTATCATTCGTCGCTACATGGAAATGATCACTGCAACGCTTCGTACTAACTACTACCAAGTAGATGAGAACAAGCAGTCTAAACCTTGGTTGGCTCTGAAAATGAGACCAAGCGAGATTCCAGATATCCCTGCGCCGGTTCCTGCGTTTGAAATCTTCGTTTACGCACCAGATATTGAGGGTGTTCATCTACGTGGCGGTAAAGTAGCACGTGGTGGTTTACGTTGGTCAGACCGTCAAGAGGACTTCCGTACTGAGATTCTAGGTCTAGTTAAAGCGCAACAAGTTAAGAACACGGTTATCGTTCCGGTTGGTGCTAAAGGTGGTTTTGTTTGTAAGCGTCAACACACTATGTCTGGCCGAGATGAGATCTTTGCTGAAGGTCAACGTTGTTACAAGCGCTTCATCCGTGCCTTACTAGACGTATCAGACAACATCATTGAAGGTGAGGTTATCCCACCTAAGAGTGTTGTTCGTCACGATGAAGATGACCCGTACTTGGTTGTAGCTGCCGATAAAGGTACCGCGACATTCTCAGATCTAGCGAACTCGGTAGCTGAAGAGTACAACTTCTGGTTAGGTGACGCGTTTGCCTCTGGTGGTTCTAACGGTTACGACCATAAAGCTATGGGTATCACGGCGAAAGGTGGTTGGGAATCTGTTAAACGTCACTTCCGTGAAATGGGCATCAACTGTCAAAGCACAGACTTCACTGCAATTGGTGTAGGTGATATGGCGGGCGACGTATTTGGTAACGGTATGCTGCTATCTAAGCATATTCGCTTACAAGCTGCGTTTAACCACATGCATATCTTCATTGACCCGAATCCAGAGTCGGCATCAAGCTGGGTAGAGCGTGACCGTCTGTTTAATCTGCCTCGTTCAAGCTGGGAAGATTACAATAAAGACCTGATTTCTCAAGGTGGTGGCATCTTCTCTCGTCGAGCGAAGTCTATTTCCCTAACACCTGAAATTCAGAAAATGCTGGGTACCAAGAAAGCTTCTATGGCACCAAACGACTTGATCAAAGCGATCTTGTCTATGCAGGTTGATCTACTTTGGAATGGCGGTATTGGTACTTACGTTAAGTCTTCTAGCGAGACTCATACTGATGTGGGTGACCGTGCAAATGACGTGCTACGTATTGACGGCCGTGACCTAAAAGCTAAGGTGGTTGGTGAAGGCGGTAACTTGGGTATGACTCAATTGGGTCGTATTGAATACGCTCTAACGGGCGGTCGAGTGAATACTGACTTTGTTGATAACGTTGGTGGTGTAGATTGCTCGGATAACGAAGTTAACATTAAGATCTTCTTGAATGGCTTAGTGTCTAATGGTGATCTAACCGTTAAGCAACGTAACCAAGTGCTTGAGTCAATGGAAGATGAAGTTGGTGAAATCGTACTAGATGATGCGTACTGCCAAGCTGAGTCCATCTCTGTGACTGAGCATCAAGGTGTTGGCTTAGTGAAAGAGCAAATCCGCTTCATCCACACAATGGAAAAAGCAGGATATTTAGACCGTGGTTTGGAATACATCCCAGATGACGAAACGCTGCTAGAGCGTGAGAAGCAAGGCCAAGCATTAACAAGACCTGAGCTATCAGTATTGATCGCTTACGGTAAAATGGTTCTAAAAGAAGATCTTGTAAGTGATGATATTGCGAATGATGAGTTCCATGCTCAACAACTGATGCAATACTTCCCAACAGAGTTACGCCGTAACTACTCCCAGCACATGGATAACCATCCACTACGTGCCGAGATCATTGCAACTGCGCTTGCTAACCAAATGGTTAACGAGATGGGCTGTAACTTTGTGACTCGTTTGCAAGAAGAGACGGGCGCGAACATTGTTGATATTGCGAATGCTTACGCGGCATCACGTGAAATCTACGGTCTAGGTAAGGTACTAAAGAGCATCCGTGAACTGGACAACATCTCAAGTTCTGAAGCTCAATACGAATTGCTTTACCATGTGCGTCGTACGCTTCGTCGCCTAGCACGCTGGTTGCTAAGAAACCGTACGGGTAAACAGTCAGTGAACGCATTGATTGAGCTTTACCAAGGTGATGTGGCTGCGATTACTGAAAAACTGGACGAAAACCTAGTCGCATCAGAAGTAGAAGAGCATCAAGCAATGGCTCAACTATGGATTGACCAAGGTGTAAACGCTGAGCTAGCTAATTCAGTGGCTCGTTTGTCTAGCCTGTACTCAGCACTGGATATATCCACAGTAGCTCGTGAAACAGGTAAAACAGTACAACAAGCGTCTAAGCTTTACTTCAACCTTGGCGACCGTTTGTCACTGCATTGGTTCTTGAAGCAAATCAATGGCCAAGCTGTAGACAACAACTGGCAAGCGCTGGCACGTGCTGCATTCAGAGAAGATCTGGATTGGCAACAACGTCAGCTAACTGGCCAAGTACTTAACTGTGGCTGTGCTTCAGACATCGATGTGATTAAAGCGCTTGATGACTGGATGGAAAGTAACTCTGTTTCTCTGCATCGTTGGGAGAGCATCTTGAACGAATTCAAAGTGGGCTCTGTTCATGAGTTTGCTAAGTTCTCAGTGGCGTTGCGTGAATTGATGCTACTGAATTTAAACTGTATGTCGAAAGACTAATAGCTAGATAGAAACGAAAAACTGTAAGGGCAGGCCATTAGGTCTGCCTTTTTCGTTTGGCTAAACAGTTTTCGATAAATTAACTATTCGTACAAGTCTCACTGTATTAGTGAGCTGGTGGCTGAAGAGGTATAAGGAGCATTCCCTATAGATAATCAGAGCTTGAAACGGTAACGTTTGCTTAATAATGAACCTCATTCGTTAGCAAACTCGATTATCTTACCCTTACAGACAGTAATAGATTGAATAGTTGGGTAAATAAGTAAATAATATCGCCCCGTTTACACGGGGCTTTTTTCTATCGGAGGCACAATGCTTTACCGTCTAGCCAGAACTGGCTTTTTCCAACTTGATGCCGAAAAGGCACATGATCTTGCAATTCAAAATTTCAAACGCTTTACAGGCACACCAATTGATCTTTTGTATCGCCAACAATTACCTCATCGACCTGTAGAGTGCATGGGTCTTACTTTTAAAAACCCAGTTGGCCTCGCGGCAGGCCTAGATAAAAACGGCGAATGTATTGATGCATTTGGCGCTATGGGTTTTGGTTTCGTAGAAGTAGGAACAGTGACTCCACGTCCACAAGCGGGTAACGACAAACCTCGTTTATTCCGTCTTGTTGAAGCTGAAGGTATCATCAACCGCATGGGCTTTAACAACCTAGGCGTCGACAACCTTGTTGAGAATGTTAAGAAGTCGAACTACGATGGCATCTTAGGTATTAACATCGGTAAGAACAAAGACACACCAATTGAAAAGGGCGCTGAAGATTACTTGATCTGTATGGAGAAGGTATATCAATACGCTGGTTACATTGCTGTGAACATCTCATCACCAAATACTCCAGGACTTCGTTCTCTACAATACGGCGAAGCTCTAGACGATCTGTTGTCTGAACTTAAAACCAAACAATCTGAACTGGAAGAGAAGCATGGTAAATATGTTCCTCTTGCTCTTAAGATTGCTCCGGATCTAAGCGACGACGAAATTCGCCAAATTTGTGAATCATTGATCAAAAATAAGATCGATGGTGTGATCGCAACAAATACAACATTGGATCGTTCAATCGTTGAAGGTATGAAACATTGCGATGAAGCGGGTGGCCTAAGTGGACGTCCAGTTCAATCTCGCAGCACTGAAGTAGTTCGCAAACTTCACGAAGAGCTTGGTGACAAACTGCCGATCATTGGAGTAGGTGGTGTTGACTCGTATGTTGCTGCAAAAGAGAAAATGATGGCAGGCGCGAAGCTTGTACAAGTTTACTCTGGTTTCATCTACAAAGGTCCAGGCCTAGTTGGCGACATCGTTAAAAATCTATAAGCTGAAAATTGCTTTTATTCTTGAAAAGCGACAATCTGGCATCGTCTTACTAAAAGAGACACTGTAACTCACTGAGTTGTAGAGAAAAGCGATAAGAAAGAGGAATTCATTTCCTCTTTTTTTTTGCCTATTGCTCAGTAAAATTACTGTAATTGAAGGTAATTTTGCGTTTTACCTAATGGAATGGTTCAACAGTGTGAGACGAAATGATGCTTAAACCTAGCGATACATGGAGTTGGTATTACGATGAGCAGCAATGTTCATTAATGCTAAACCTCGGAGAGGATATGATTTTCAAAACGAATCTGGTCCGCAATAAGCTGGTGGACTGCGCGTTTAGAGATAATGAATTCACCGTTGATGACGCATCTTCATACCAAACTTTCAAAGAACAAATTTCTGGCTTAGAACTGTCTGAGCCTCGCCAAGCTGAACTCGCGCTTTATTGTGTGGCAGCAAAACGCTTCCATAAGCCTGTACAGCCTAAGAGTTGGTTCTTCGACTCACAGGGCGCTGGGCATGAATATCCTCAAGAAGGGGATATCGTACAAATGAATAACGAGCATAGCTTAGGGTATTTCATTGTATTAGAAGTGGGAGAGTGCGCGAGCCTATGTGCATTTGTCGACCTAGAAGAGTTTCTGCTTACACCTTCAAAAGGGTTACGCTTTGGCGACTCGATTAAGGTCATGCACGATAGAATGATAGACGCGAACGCTATTCTTCATCAAACGCACATTGCGATGGTCGGTTAGCCTTCTATTCAGTCCATCATTTCTCACACACATCGCAACGCGTAAACCTGTCAAACCTTCCCCAAAATCGGCTCAATAGCCGATTTTTTTGTGCCTAAAAAACCTCATCCTGATAAATACATCACTGCTTAACCATTTAAATAGTGAACTTACGACTATTTTTTCGCCTTAATTTCAGCCTGTTTTCATCGCTAGAAGTGTAATTTGTCCATCTTTATTCCCTGTTTTTGGTCTTTTGTAGCTAAATTTCACCCATAAATCCATTTTGGTATATACCAATTTAAAGGTGAATATAAATTCACATTGCTGTTTTGGTTAACAAATGGTCAGAAATGGAGTTGGTTCGATAGGTCTTGTGTTCTAAGGGGATGTGGGTAAGCGATCGCTTCAAGACTGTGCATTTGCTAGCCAGTTAGTCGAAAGATTCAATGAAAAGACGCGTTTAGTGTGATGCTCTAGTTACAAATTCAGGTATAATCGAGCTCATTTTTATCAATAAAAGAACACTATGAATCAATATCTAGCGGTTACCTCAAACGGCCTTGAGAATTTATTAGTTGAAGAACTAACCCAACTAGGGATTACAAACGCAAAACCTGTTCAAGCAGGTGTTAAATTCAAAGCGACCAATGAGCAAATTTATCGTTGTTGTTTGTGGAGCCGTTTGGCTTCTCGATTTGTACGTGTCCTTTCTGAATTCACTTGTATGGATGACATGGATTTGTACCTATCAACCACTGCGGTTAACTGGGTAAATCAATTCCATAGCTCTAAGCGTTTCGTTGTTGACTTTAATGGTACGAACAACGAAATCCGTAACAGCCAATACGGTGCGATGAAAGTAAAAGATGCCGTTGTTGATTGCTTCGAGAAGAAGTCTTTGCCTCGTCCTTCTATCAGCAAAGAGAACCCAGATGTTCGTATTCACGTTCGTCTACACCGTGATAAAGCGATTCTTGGTGTTGATATGGTTGGCAGCGGTCTTCATCAACGTGGTTACCGTCCTGAATCAGGTCGCGCACCTCTGCGTGAAACGCTTGCTGCAGCGATTCTTCTCCGTAGTGGTTGGGATGCAACTAAGCCTTTCCTAGACCCTATGTGTGGTTCGGGTACGTTAGTGATTGAAGCGGCAATGATGGCTGCAAACATGGCTCCTGGTGTTAAACGCCAGAAGTGGTGTTTTGAATCACTAGAAGATTTCGAACCAGAGCTTTGGGCTGAAGTTAAAGCTGAAGCGAACGTTCAAGGTCGTCGTGGCGTTAAGAAAGTAGAATGTAAGTTCTATGGTTACGACAACGATGAACGCATGATCAAAACAGCGCGCGACAATGCTCGTCGTGCTGGTGTTGAAGAGTTGATTGAATTCGAAGTAGGTGACGCTGCAAGGCTTAAACGCCCTACAGAATTTGTTGATGGTGTGATTGTTTCTAACCCACCTTATGGTGAGCGTCTGGGTACAGAGCCTGGCCTAATTGCACTGTACACGGCATTCGGCGCACAGCTTAAAGCTGAATTTGGCGGTTGTAACGCGTCTATCTTCTCTAGTTCAGACGAACTACTTAGCTGCTTACGCATGCGTGCAGACAAACAGTTCAAATTGAATAACGGTGCGTTACCGTGTCACCAAAAGAACTACTCAATTTCAGATCGTCCGATGTCAGAACGTCCAACGGGCGAGCAAGAACAGCTGATTGCTCCTGACTTTGCAAACCGACTTAAAAAGAACATCGGTAAAATTGGCAAGTGGGCTAAGAAAGAGCAATTAGATTGTTACCGTATCTACGACGCTGACTTACCAGAATACAATGTAGCGATTGACGTATACCCAGGTCACCTTGTGATTCAAGAATACGCAGCGCCTAAAGATGTTCCGGAAGATAAAGCTAAGCGTCGTTTAACCGATATCATTCGTGCGTCAATTCAAGTAACAGGCGTTGAAGCAAACAACGTCGTGCTTAAGGTTCGTCAGAAGCAGAAAGGCCGTTCTCAATACCAGAAGATGGCTCAAGACTCATCTAACCTAGAAGTGAACGAATACGGCGTTAAGCTGATTGTTAACCTTCACGACTACCTAGATACAGGCTTGTTCCTAGATCATAAGATCACTCGTCGTCGTATCGGTGAGATGGCCGCAGGTAAAGATTTCCTAAACCTGTTCGCTTACACAGGCAGTGCATCTGTTCATGCTGCTGTAGGTGGCGCTCGTTCTACAACAACGGTTGATATGTCTAATACCTACCTTGAGTGGGCAAAACAGAACATGGAGCTTAATGGCCGTGTTGGTCGTCAACATCAATTTGTGCAAGCTGATTGCTTACAGTGGTTGGTTAAAGAGCAGGGTTCTTACGACCTGATCTTTATTGATCCACCTACGTTCTCAAACTCTAAGCGTATGGATCAATCTTTTGATGTTCAGCGTGATCACATTCAATTGATGGAAAACCTTAAGCGTCTTCTTCGTGAAGAAGGCACGATTGTGTTCTCTAACAACAAGCGTCACTTCAAAATGGACTTGGAAGCTCTGGATGAATTAGGTCTTAAGGCTCAGAACATCTCTGCTAAGACGCTTCCATTGGACTTCTCTCGCAATAAGCACATTCATAACTGCTGGTTGATTACTCACAAGTAGTTAAGAGATTGTATAAGGATATATAGTGCTGACTCTCTACAGTACAGAAGGGTGCCATCTATGTGAGATGGCATTCCAACTCACGGAACAGTTAAACATTAGCCATCACGTCAACGTTGTCGACATTGCATTCGATGATGAGCTCTTTTCCCGTTACGGGGTCACTATTCCGGTGCTCAAATTTGAAAGCTCTGATCTTTCTCAAAGCTCAGAGCTTAACTGGCCATTTGGCTTGTTAGAACTTAATGATTGGTTAAAGAAGAATGGCATTACTTACAATTCATAATGGGCAATTAGCGTTTGGCGATCACCCATTATTAGATCGTGCGGACTTCGCACTGCAAGAAAACGAACGTGTGTGTTTAGTAGGGCGCAATGGCGCTGGTAAGTCTACGTTGATGAAAATCCTGTCTGGGAACATCATCATGGACGACGGCAAGATGCAAATCACACAAGATGTGGTTGTGTCGCGCCTTGAGCAAGATCCACCGCGCAATGAGCAAGGTTCCGTTTATGATTACGTTGCTGGTGGCCTAGCTGAAATCGGTGAACAGCTGAAGATCTATCATGATCTTCTGGATCTCATCGGTACTGACCCTAGTGAAAAGAACCTAAATCGTCTTACTCGTGTTCAAGAGCAATTGGATCATGCGAATGCATGGCGCTTTGAAGATCGCGTAAGCAACGTATTGGCGGCGCTTAAGCTAACTGCAG
Source organism: Vibrio crassostreae (assembly GCF_024347415.1). NCBI lineage: Bacteria > Pseudomonadati > Pseudomonadota > Gammaproteobacteria > Vibrionales > Vibrionaceae > Vibrio > Vibrio crassostreae. Next base: position 1,795,619 of record NZ_AP025476.1, on the reverse strand, counting down.
AAACCAAACTGACGGATTTGTCTGGTGGTTGGCAACGTAAAGCAGCACTTGCTCGTGCGCTTGTATGTGACCCTGACGTGCTTCTACTTGACGAACCGACTAACCACTTAGATGTTGCGACCATTGAATGGTTAGAGGGTTTCCTGAAAGACTTCCGCGGTTCAATCATCTTTATCTCGCATGACCGTGCGTTCATTAAATCGATGGCAACACGTATTGTCGATCTTGATCGCGGTAAATTGAGCTCTTTCCCGGGTGATTACGAAAACTATCTTGTTGAGAAAGAAGAAGCGCTTCGTGTAGAAGAAATGCAAAACGCTGAATTTGATAAGAAGCTTGCTCAAGAGGAAGTTTGGATTCGTCAAGGCATTAAAGCTCGTCGTACTCGTAACGAAGGCCGTGTGCGTGCGCTTAAGAAGCTACGTGAAGAGCGTTTAAACCGTCGAGAAGTGCAGGGCAAAGCCGTTATCCAAATCGACGATGGCCAGCGTTCAGGCAAGATTGTATTTGAAGCTGAAAACATTAACTTTGGCTTCGAAGGCAAAGAGATTGTTAAAGACTTCAGCTTCAATATCATGCGTGGTGATCGTATCGCTCTAATTGGCCCGAATGGCTGTGGTAAGAGTACGGTACTTAAACTGCTGCTTGATCAACTTAAGCCAGATTCAGGTCGTCTACATTGCGGTACTAAGCTTGAAGTCGCTTACTTTGACCAATATCGTGAAATTCTAGATCCTGAGAAGTCTGTAATCGATAACTTAGCGGATGGTAAGCAAGAAGTCACTGTAGGTGGCCGTGAGCGTCATGCACTAAGCTACTTACAAGATTTCTTATTCTCTCCAAAACGTGCTCGTACTCCTGTTAAAGCACTATCTGGTGGTGAGAAAAACCGTCTGTTACTAGCTCGTATCTTCCTTAAGTCGAACAACTTATTGATTCTCGATGAGCCAACCAACGATCTAGATATCGAAACTTTGGAACTTTTAGAAGATTTGCTTGCCAACTATCAGGGTACGCTTCTTTTAGTGAGCCACGATCGTCAGTTTGTTGATAACACGGTTATGACAAGTTGGATCTTTGAAGGTAATGGCGTTATTGAAGAATTTGTTGGTGGTTACCACGATGCTCAGCAGCAAAGAAAACAAGCATTAGAGTACCGACAGGTTGAAAAGCCATCAAAGCCTGAGAAAGTAGTTGAGGAAACTCCCAAAACTGCGCCAGTTAAAGCTAAACCTAAGAAGTTATCGTATAAGCTACAACGAGAACTAGAAGCGCTACCAATGCGTTTAGAAGAATTGGAAACTCAAATTGAAACTCTTCAGGAAGAAGTCAACGATCCAAGCTTCTTTTCAAAATCTGTAGAGCAGACACAACCAGTATTAGATAAGCTATCTGCAGCAGAGCAGGAGCTTGAAGTTGCTTTTGAGCGCTGGGAAGAGCTCGAGGCACTACAACAGGAAAGTTAAGAAGTAATAATGACTTGTACTAAATTTAAATTAACAACAGTTGCAGCATTAGTTTTTGCTGCAACTAATGCGAATGCTGCGCTCTATCAAGTAGTAGAAGTTGCCACTCCTAGCTCAATTACGGGTGCTTCAGAGACCTTTGGTGTAGCAATTCAACCTGCAACAGTAACCGGAACAGAAAGTTGTTTTACTACCGGCACTGTTGGTAGTGTTGCATGTGGCGACTTTAAACTGGCTGGTGAAACTCGCGATACTCTTGAAGCGGTAAGTTATCGTGAAGAAGTGCCTTTCGCTATGGACGCTCCGTTCCAATACATCCAAGAGTTCGATGATTTCGAAAACTATTGCTACCGAGAGCTAAGATATTCTACATGTGAAAGCTGGGCGCAAAACCGTTGGAATGATACTTGGAGCAAGGAAAGAAATGACCTTACTTACGTCAATGCAAAAGCATTTGTAGAAGGTGGTGATACATTTACGAGTCGAAATACTGTCATTAACTCACTGTATGCCAAATCTGCGACAGAAGTTGAACCTTTGGGGGTAAAATCTGAAGGTGGTATCCGTAATAATGCGCTTCACACCGACTCCGTTGCTCCAGATGGTACTTCGGAAACTCGTGCGTGGCGTGCGATAAAAGCGAGTAACGGCAAAGTTTACAATGTAGGTAGTGTCTCTGAAGAGTTTGTTCCGACTGATACATCAGAACCAGATAAGGCCTATGCTTCTAAAGCGGCGATCTGGGACGGTACTACGACCAAAGAAATCGATTGGATTCGCAGCGGTGACGCTAAACAAGGTGATTACTTTGCTCAAGGCAGTATGCGTTCAATCGTTGAATCAGGTTCTGGTTTTTACGGTGTTGGCTATAATACTGCAGATGGTAATGGTGACCTACAAGACATGAACGCCAGTGTTTTTGTGAGTGACTCATTAGATCTTACTGGTGCAACATGGACGACTACACAGATTAGCGGTGCAGAGGTTAAGTCAGGCTCGTCTAACGACGATGCTAGATACAGTAACTCTGTAGCGACTGACATCAACGATAATTTGTTCGCTGTTGGTTATTCTAAGCGTAATGGTTATGTACCAGAGAGTGGTAGTGCAGGTAATAAGCCTTTCGTTGTAACCGATGCCAAAAACCCAACAGCAACGTACTTGTCTGGTGGTATCTTCTTTGGTGGTTCGAGCGGTGAAGCTAAAGCAGTTAACAACTTTAATGAGTTTGTTGGCCAAATAGATGCAGAAACCACTCGTGAGGTTGATGGTAGTGAAAGAAGACACAGAGGCTTTATATATCCTTATAACGTGTCTTCATCAACTGAAGCTCGTCGTGTAGACATCTTTAACGGTCAGGCTTGGTGGTTAGATGATCTAACAAATGATGGTAATGTTTCCGGAGAGAACAACAAGTTCCGAATTATTGATGCTACTGACATTAACGATGCTGGTGTGATCTCTGCTACTGCTATCAAATGTACAGTTGGAGGAACGACTCAACCGTATGACACAACGTCTCACAACTCATACTGTGGTGGCGCGTCATCTAACGCGGTAGAAGAGGTTGTTGCAGTTAAGCTTGTACCAATTGCCGGTGCAACTAAAGCTGATATCCAAACTCGTAGTGCCGACTCAGAGAAAGTTGATCGTCAAGGTGGTAGCCTAGGTTGGTTAACTTTGACTGTGCTTGGTCTGTTAGGGTTCCGCAGAAAATTTAAATAATTTATCTCTTGGGCCCGAGTTCACAATTCTGAACTCGGGCTTTTTTTCGCCTTGAGAAAAGTGAAAATCTGATCGATTCTTAAAGTTGGAGTCACAAAAACTCCGCAAAGTTGTAATCATTGTATGTTAGTAAATGGAACACCCGTATGAGGACTGCACTATGAAGAGACAAAAGCGTGATCGACTAGAACGAGCACAATCTCAAGGCTACAAAGCTGGTTTAAATGGTAGGTCGCAAGAAGCTTGCCCATATAGCCAAATGGACTCTCGGTCTTATTGGTTAGGTGGTTGGCGTGATGCCAAAGATGATAAGCAATCAGGTCTCTATAAGTAGATAGGGCGTAAAGAATTCAAGGTCAGGGCTCCATTGTCTGTTGATTACAACGGCTGGAGCCTTGTTAGTTTCAGAACAACACAAAGACTCCTAGAGCTATGTAGCATTCTAGTTTCGCTATCATAAGCGTATCGCTGGTGGATTTATCCTGTTTCAAGCTTAATACGGGATATTTTAATGCACTATAACTAAATTTATTGAAATGAAAATAAAGCAGCCATGGGCTGCTTTACTAAAAATCTAACTATTAGATTAGAATGCTGACGTATCTTGGAAAAGGCCAACTTTCAAATCTTTAGCAACGTAGATCTCTTTACCATCAACAAGTACGCGACCATCCGCAAGGCCCATAACTAGGCGACGGTTAACAACACGCTTCATGTGGATCTCGTAAGTTACTTTTTTCGCTGTTGGCAGAATTTGACCAGTGAATTTCACTTCGCCAACACCTAGAGCTCGACCTTTACCTTCGCCGCCAACCCAACCAAGGTAGAAGCCAACAAGCTGCCACATTGCGTCAAGGCCTAGACAACCCGGCATTACAGGGTCACCTGGGAAGTGACAATCGAAGAACCATAGGTCAGGAGTAATATCCAGCTCAGCAAGAACTAAACCTTTACCGTAATCACCTTCAGTTTCTGACATCTTAGTGATGCGATCCATCATTAGCATGTTCGGTGCTGGTAGTTGAGGACCTTGTGGCCATAGTTCGCCTTGGCTTGATGCTAGAAGCTCTTCGCGAGTGTAAGAATCACGTTTGTTTTGCATTATCAATTACTCCGATTTTTGATAGGTGCATATTAGTGAACAGGTGTACGCTAAACAAGTCCGATCAGTACTAGACAAACCAGTTTTTAATGCGTCCAACGATTCCAATAGGGTGCTCATGTCTTTCAAAGTTTTCAATACGTTCCGCAATTTTGCTCAGAACGCTTTCTTGTTCATCGTCTCTAAATGGTTTGTTCATAATGAGAGGAATTGCTTCATCTACATTAGACACTGACCAAATATGGAATTCTTCATTCTTAATGCTTTCAATAAGGTCTGGCTTCAGTGCGAGGTGCCTTAAATTCGATCTTGGAAGGATCACACCTTGTTCGCCAGTTAAGCCATTGTGCTTACACACATGGTAAAAGCCTTCGATTTTCTCGTTTAGCCCACCAACCGCTTGTACACGACCAAATTGGTCCACTGCACCAGTAACCGCAATTTGTTGATTGATAGGGTATTCAGACAAAGCACTCACCAAAGAGCAAAGCTCTGCAAGAGAAGCACTATCGCCATCTACTTCGCAATACGATTGCTCAAATACCACAGAAGCGGCATAAGGTAGCGGATCTTCAAGGTTGAGTGCGCTGCTCACAAATGCTTGCATGATCATCATACCTTTTGCATGAAGATTACCACCAAGTTCGGCTTTGCGCTCAACATCGGCAATATCACCATCACCAAAGTGAATAACACAGGAAATTCGTGCAGGTTCACCATACGATATCGGGTGCCCTGGAACGTCGATGACTGTTAGGCCATTAACCTGACCAACTTGTTCACCTTCAGTTTCAATAATGACTTGGCCATCTCGAATATCATCAAGAGCGCGTTCTGGTAGGTACGACTCTCGGTTGTATTTGTGTTGTTGAGCTTGTTGGATATGGTGAATATCAATCTCACCATTGTTAGCTTCAATCAAAGCTTCGTTCAATAACGCATTGTGCCAAATAGGGCATAATGGAGTATAGCTTTGATCTTCAGTCTCTCTTGCTCCGGCAGTAAGAATGCCCGTCAACGCTTGTTGCGTGATGGTTGGCAGTTCATAGCGTAGTTGAAGCCACTTAAGGTAACCAAGATATTGAGTCAAACTCTCTTCAGAGATCTTGATATCTTGCTCAATTTCGCTAAATAGGCAAAAACCGGTTTGAATATCGCTGTCTAGATAATCAAGGTCACCTAATTGAGCTCTATCACCAACCACAATCAACTTAATGTTGTAGGTAAGAGGCAAAGTTGGAGATTGGTTCAAGTGCTCAGGATTACTGCTGATAGGCTCTACGGCTTCACCAAGCAGCGCAGATTTAAGCAGTAACCAGCTTCCTGGGTTTGCTAAGATCAAGTTTGCTGAAACGATCAGATAACCGTTGTTTGCTCTAGCCAGGAGGCCAGGTTTTGTCGCAACAACCTTACCGTCTTTCGATTGAACTTGGTCAAAAAGAGAGGCAGCATTTAAAGATTCAGTTTTTATAACCGGTAGAGTGTGATCATCTAAAGCAGTGACTAGAGATTCAACAATCATTTGACGATAGATCGAATTGTCCGGAGCGTTTACAAGTAAAACACGCGAAAGGTTAGACAAACGGACAAAGCGGGTTAGCGCATCTTTGAATCTATGTTGAATATCTGAAAACGGGAAAGGCGAGATGTCAGGGAATTGCTCTAATTGAGCGCTATATTCGTCGTACTGAGGCGTAACATGTCGCCAATCTACTTGAGTCATTTAAGTTTCTGATTATGATAATGAGGTAGGGAGTATATAGAAAAACCGATCTCGCTTGTAGCTCTATGTGGTAGTTACTAATCACTAAGCTAATATAAGTATGATCTTGGTCTATTCTTTCAAGACAATAATTGTTAAACAGCCCATTTTGGGTTACGCTGTCACTAGGATTAACTCTCGAGATTAGACATGAAATATCAGCAACTTGAAAACTTGGAATGTGGTTGGAAATGGAACTATCTGGTCAAAAAATGGAAAGAAGGTGAATCGATCACTTGCCATATTGATTCAAGTGAAGCTGATGTTGCTGTTCAAGCCTTATTGAAGCTGGAACACCAGCCTACGGGTGTTCTTGAGTGGATCTCTAACAACATGTCTCCTGAGCTCGATAACAAGCTTAAACAAGCGATCAGAGCTAAGCGAAAGCGCCACTTCAATGCTGAACAAGTTCACACCAAGAAGAAATCAATCGACCTTGATTATCGTGTATGGGAAAAACTATCTCAACGAGCGAACGAGCTAGGTTGTACGCTTTCCGACGCCATCGAGTATTTGGTTAGCGAAGCGTCTCGTAGTGAACAGGCCAGCAAGACGGTGACTAGCCTTAAAGAAGACTTAAGCAAACTCCTTTCTGACGATAAATAACCATCAACAGTAGTGGTGACATTATGATGTACGTAATCTTAATCGGTGCGGTATTAGTTTTTTGGTTAGTAGCAGTCGATCGACCGGTGTTGAAAATTAAATTTAGTGACGGGGCGATCGAACAAGTTAAAGGGCATCTTCCACCGAGCTTTAAGCATAACCTTCAAGAGATTGGTCATAACAATACCTTTAAAGGTGAGCTAAAAGTGTATGCAAAACGTTCTGGCTACAATCTCAAGTTCACTAAAGATGTGCCTAAAAACGTACAGCAACGTATTCGTAACGTGTTCCCGCATAATGGTTTTAAGTCTAAAGGCTCAAAGAAAGCGTAATCGTTGAGAGTTACGCGCTAGCTAGTCAATCTTCATACTAAGTTAATCCTTCATTTCTCTTAAATCTCCGCATACTGTTCTCACCCTCAACAAAGAGAGAGCAGTATGAGATACCTAGTATTACTATTATGTTTTTTATCCCCAGTCGCTTTTCCCGACGATGCATTGGTTAATCCTGTAGCCAAAAAGATAAAAGTCACCGTCATGAAAGGGCTCTACAAGAGTAATGTTGATTTCGAGGGTTATTGCGATCTGATGATTGAGATGAAGCACTCTAAAGGTTACGCAAGAATCAAAAAGGTGAGAACGTCTGGAGATAGTAAAGTTTGCAAGCAGGCAACAAAAAATCTACCGACGAAGAAAAGGTTCAAATACAGCTTTCCAGAAAAGTATATCCGGCTACATATCACACACTAGCCACTCTCAACGCACTATAACTAAATATCCTTAATTTTATTGAAACAATTTCGTGAACCAATCTCTAATTTCTATTAATATTAGTTTTGTTATAAAGGCAGGATATGCCGATACAAGAGCATTTACGGCAAAGGAAAGTCACGGTTGTTGTTAGCAAATAAAAGTTATACCCCTGAAGTCGTTGAGATCTCAAGGAAGGTCTCAATCAATGTTGAAGCTCGCTTTAATCGATGGTTAATCTCACCTGAATATAAGCTCGCACAATCTACAGTAGACACGTTACTAAGTTTGGAAAATAGGTATTGTGATAGCGTCATATTTGATGAATCTGACCGCATATCTCACAACCAACGTATTTTATTGCGCTGCGAGCAGGATAGAGTCAATGCTCATCGCGAGAAAGTCGACGCGAAGCAACAAACCTTACGATACGTTATCGATGATGTCAGCAATGCCGCTTCTGCGCTAATGCTTGAGAAGCTTCAAGGTACCTTAATAAGTTCGTTGTTTTCAGACTTACCCGATTACAATCAATTCGCTAGTGTTGCGTATTCGCCATCTTTAAACTTTTCCAAACTCCATGAAATATCCGCGAAAAGTAGGCCATTGAGCTCAAGTTTAATCGAGTTTGTTTCCAATCAAGAGTTTGCAGATAAATATGGAAAGAAATCTAAGGTGATTCTCGATCCAAAAATTGCAGCACGACAGATAGGTATTGAAAATTGTCGTTTATTGTTCCCATTGTTAATGAGTCAACAGCTGATCAAGTGGAATGATGGCAACATTAAACACATCACACCTAAGGTTTGGCAGCACTTGGTCGTGACGTCAAATGCGACTCGAATTCGACTTCAAGAAACGTCGGTTAAAGACCCAAACGTAGGAATTTTACTTGGCGTGTTGCGAGTTCTGCCTTTGTTTCTAATTTGTAACCACTTTTCTTCCACGTTTGAAGACGCATTGGTAAAAACGATGCTTGGTTATCGTGAAGCAAGTGACAAACATGACGAATATTATGCTTGTACTGAGGTGATGCCAAATACACAGTTTCTCGAAGCGATGGTCGAGCAGTTAGAGCTTAAACTACTAAAAAACCTCGTTGAATTTATAGATTGGAGCCCTGGAAACCAGTTCATAAAGAGGGCACTTCTAGAGGAAGTGAATGACACTCCTGTACTTGAGCGAACGGTTTATGGGGCAGCTTTGGCTCAAGGTAGGAAGTATTCTGTTTTCGAAGCGTTAGAGAATAGTGAGTTATTTAACGTTAAGCACCGACCTTATTGGTTTTCAACTGTTCAAATGTCTATAGCGACGATTGAGCAGATGCAAGATCAAGTGCCTGGAAAACTGACGACGAACATGTAAAAAGGGAGCCACATTAAATGTGGCTCTCTTTTTTGTTGCACTGTAACTTAATGAAAGCGCCTGTAAATCTTGCTGTATACCGTTTAACAGACCACTTCGAATGTAAACGACTCCTGCTTGGCAATTGCATGCTTAACGGGTATACCAAGGCGCTGGCAAGTCATCAGAACTTTCAACTTCCTGTCGGCAGGAGCGTGCTCTGACAGAATCACCGAGCTTAGGCATTCTCTATTAAGGTAGAGCTTATTACCGATCATTTCCTCATCAGATAGCACCCAACGGTATTCCTTTTCGTAGCACCAATTAGAGTGCTTAACCTTGAACATTTCAGATCCCAATTCAGATCCTTGCAATTCCCCCAACGATGCTGAGTGGAACATGCTTGGCTCATCTTCGTATTGGACTTCGAAACAGTTGAGATTGGCCTCACCGTTATAGCAGTTGAGGTCATACTCGATGCACATACCTTTAAAGTTGTCGCCATACTGAGACCATAGTATAGGGTGGTCGCTGGATTGAGAAAAACACATAACCTTGAAATTGTTTTGAAGTTCATTCTTGAATATGTGGTTAGATTCAAAAGGGTTATTGAAAGTTTTAGCATAATCGAACCACAGCGAACACTCGGCAATCGACTGTATGTTTCTATCATGGAGGGATCTGAACTTATAAAGTTTAGGCAACATATCAAACACCTAGTTTACAAAATTGCCTGATGTTAACACTTTAATTCATAGTTGAGACCTGAATGCATAGCATTTGATTGCCTAATCACCAAATATATTCATATAACTGTTTGATAGATCAAAATTTAAACATGAAATAGTAGCCTGTTTAAGTGGTTTATCTGGCAGCTGAGCGACAGTAATCTAACATTCGCTTGTTGAAAATAAGATACAACGTAACTTTTAGTTTGTCTGGGTGAGGTTGGTAAACAGGGACTGCTGAGTTTAATAAGCTTCGTGTAAATACCTGAAAGCTATCGGATATATGCTCTAGATCGATTCCAACGACATCCCATAAACTAAGCGTGACATTAAAGTACCCATGTGAAACGCGTACGCATGTTAACGGTTTTAGATGTTAGTACGAACATTGGCGCCAGAAGAAGAGCCACATGAAAAGTTGGTGACGGTTGTAGGTAAAATAATTCAATTTGATTGGCTACTGATAAAGGTGTCGTTTTGGTGTTATCAATAAAGATGGTCGCCTGTGTGAAATCTGAAAAGAAAACAACAACCAATGCCCACAAGATTCACACACAACACAGCAAAAATGACTACAAACATGAGCATGAATCAGGAAACGAGAAGAGAAAAGCTTTCTGTTGATAAAGTTTGTGTGCACGGAGATCGAATTACAGACGGTACATACGTTGGGTACATATAGCTATTTGTTTTTTGTGATCTTAAAGAGCGCTGCTGCATGCTTAAAAAGACCAATACGTTAGATTAGGCGGACATTTTAAAATGGCTCAAACCGGACATTACTAAATTGCTCTAACAGTCTAAGTGCGTATTATGGGTCTAAATTATGTTGAGTGGTTTGCTTGCTTAACTGAATAAGAACGTGGGTGAGCAACATGCTCAATGAGGAGGTCAGCTTGTCTGGCCTTTTTGATGCTCGTTGGGAAAATCGTTGTTAGAAGTTAACCCGTAACATAATTTGCACAATGCGCACTAACATTCTGAGTTTGTTATTGCATGACATACCAGTATGTCAAAAAATGACATACTTTCTTTCTTTTGAATCTCTTCTTTCTTTCGTTCCTAGCTTCGCTTGTTTTTAACGGAAGAAAGCCACCGAACTCCGAGGCAAGCGTAGCGCGGGGTCGGGGCTTTCGTTTCTCAGAGTACACTATCTTTAATAGTGTACTCTTGTCTAAATATTGTATTTCCTCACTGCCTTTTCTTATTAATCAATAAGTTAGCTTTCGCTATTTTTGTCTTAAAAAATCATTTGCGAATCTCTTGTAATTGCAAATATGGTTTGTTATTCTTTTTGTGATTTCAATGCAATCGCAATAGGGTGCTTTATGTCAGATATACCTAGTCCTTGGGACACCAAGAAAGTGCGCCAAATTCATGAGGATAGAAGCAAGTCTTACTCTGATAATTTGGATTCGAATTTTAACTTTCGTTGTAACTCTGAGCTTAAGGAGGATTTTAAAAAGCTATGTAAACGCGATCAGTCTTCTCCAACAGTTGCTTTGAAGAGATATATGCTGTCTTGCCTAAGGAAAGGTCGTATAGATTGATTTTTTGCTGTGAGCATTCAGGGACGTTACAGCGTCCCTGAATGTATGAAACCCCAACCACGAAAATTAGGAATAATCATATGGATACAATTATTGTAAATACACACGCCGATAGCAATGCTCCAACTTATTCGCTTAGTGAGATGGATAAGAAAAAATCATGCGAGAAATATTCCCTGTCTGATTTTTCAGACCAGGTTAACCGTCTGCATAGTATTTCTATGTTTTTGAAATCTGGGGCTTATACGGATGATATTCGTGCTGGTATTACTGAGCATTTGCTTGACGAGATAGAGAGCTTACAGGGGCTTCTTATGTACGCTCAGGTTTTCTCTTTGGCTGATGTTGACCATGATAGTTAGATTAAGCTCGCTTTCTGCTGCTATAAGCTTGCTTGTAGAGCATAAAGGAGCAACAAACGTAGTTTGTACTGTCTCACTTAATAACACGCTAAGTGCGTATTATGGGTCTAAATTATGTTGAGTGGTTTGCTTGCTTAACTGAATAAGAACGTGGGTGAGTAACATGCTCAATGAGGAGGTCAGCTTGTCTGGCCTTTTTGATGCCCGTTAGGAAAATCGTTGTTAGAAGTTAACCCGTAACATAATTTGCACAATGCGCATTAGTAATCAAAACCCAAAATTGATTCATCAAATCTTATTTTTGATTCATAATTTAGCCCCGCAGGGATAAGGGCACTCGATACAGTTCTTGGGCATAACTTCCCCAAATGCCCGAAAAGCAGCGAAGCGTTACTCCCTCAAAAGAAGATCATAAAACCTTCCTTTCATTTTGCCAGAATAGCTTTTTGGTACAGAGCACTCCCAATTTTCGTTTCTATCGGTTACTCGACGTTTGACGACGAACAAGGACGGCGAAGACTGAGCAAGGACGGTGAGAAGGAGAAAAGGAGAAAAAGCCACCGAACACCGAGGCAAGCGTAGCGCGGGGTCGGGGCTTTCCTTTTCGAATATCCACATGTGATGTAAATCACGTTAGTTGGGGTAGACTTCCTTTAATAGTCTACCCTTGTGCCATATTTGCACATTTACCTACTTTCGGCTTGTGCAGCCCAATAAGCATCATCTTTAGTTTTGTTAATTTCATCTGCCACATATGGATCGCCTTCGCAATCAACTTTAAGATCACTGATGAACTTTTTATGATCACTAACATGCTTCCAAGTAATTAATGTTTCTAAGTCTCTATACCTTGTTGCACTTGCCATCTCATAGATGAAGGTCTCAAGACTATACTTGGTATCTAATTCTCCATTACATATTTCGTCGGCTGTTACATCTAGATTTTCGGCCAATAGTCTTATCTGTGTTGCTTTAGGTTCTGTTTCACCATTTTCCCATTTTAGATATGTTTGTTTGGCAACTTTTACTCTTTCAGCTATTTGTTCTTGCGTGAATCCTTTGTTCATTCTCGCTTGTTTAATTACATCTTTAAGCATGAAAAGACCCCTTTAGGTACGTTTATTTATTATTGTAACACCACTTTTTTGTATGCAGCTCTTGAAGTTATGAATGGTAGAGGTTAAGTTATAAAAAAACGTACTTGACAGGCTTTTTAATATGCTCGATTTGCTCCGATTAATGGTTCCATTTAAATCTGAATATTGTTTTCATCTGGAATGTCGTGCTTCGGGTAGTTCTGCATATTATCAAGAGTTGAATGTGGCTAAAGTTGCTGCTGATACTGGATTTATTGGTTCTGGTGCAATTGAGAGAGACGAGTTTGGCAACATCAATAGTGTATTTAGTGAATTTATCCCATTTCAGCAAGTACCATCGAGTTATACGGGTATTGCTCTCAAGTTTCATAATGGTTCAGTAAACATTCCCCCTCATATCGAGTTGAAAGCTAGTCCGGCCAAAATTATTCAGGGTCATAACGTTTTCGGTTCTAATTGCATTTTGCTGGCTTACTCGGAATTTTATTCTTCTCTTACTTTATCGAATCCTGAACTCGCTTTGATGGTTGATTGGGATCTTGCTCAAGTATTGCAACTTGACTGTACTTTTTCCGCTCAAGTTGAAACTGAACAGCAATGTAAACAAGCTATTAACCACTTTAGAAATGTCTCTCATGGTCAGGTTCGCTCTTCTCGATACGATTATGAAACAACTTGTAAGCACAATACCAACTCGTCCTATTGGGGAGGTAAAATTTATTCTAAATATCATGAGTTTATCAAGCAGTACAATGAATATTCGGATAAAGCACAGAAAGGTGATAAACACGCTCAATTCGTATTTGACGCCATGTCTGACCCTAGAATACTTCACTATTCAAAGTATTTAGTTCGCTTTGAATCCGAAATTAAGAAACGAAAATTACAGCAATTAGACATACCTACAAATATCCACGACTTAATTAAATATCAACATCAGCTAAAAGAAGAAACAGGCAAAGAGTTAATCGAAGAACTCTGGAAAGAAACATATGGAAAGCTGATAGACAACACATTCAAAGGTCAAGCTATGAATATTTATGATGATGAGAGAGTACAGGGACAGCTCAGAGAATTTTACAAGAAGTTCACCCCAACAGGAAAAGTTAGTTTCGCTAAAGCGGATAGGGCATTTTCATTTTACCGCCGCTTAATCAATGAAGGCTTTAAAGAGGTTCAGCGTTCTTTTAGTGCTCGTAGGAGTTTTTATAACAACCTGAATATGTTACTCGATGCTGGATTTACTAAGGCTCAACTTCAAAACCTGTCTGGTAATGGCATGAATAAAGTTGTTCCTTTATGCGAAATCATCAGCATAGATTTTTCAAAACAAGTTCCTGATTGGTATGTCGAACCTGATTTTGGTCCTATGACTAGACAGCTTTTAGAGTTAGATACCAGTGTTACTCAACTAAGAACAGCATAAGGCTAAACATGATTAAAATTGAGATTTTCAAAGAAGATGAACGTGTAGAACAGCGCACATCAAGAGCAAAAGATGATAAACCATCACGTACTTTTTATGAGCAAGATGCCTATGCTTATCTAGTTGGTAAATTTCCTTCACTCATTAAAATTTCAATGGAAAAGGATCAAACACCATACGCAGCTGGGTTATATACGCTTCATAGTTCTAGCTATGCTATTAACAATTTTGGAGCGCTAGAATTAAAGCGCTTTGGTCAATTAATTACTCCGATTGAGGCTTAACTTTGAGCATAATTAAACCTGAAGAACTAAAGAAAGTTGCAGGCTTACCTGAGAGTGCCAAATTTCATGGTTGGCTCATTCACAACCCAGAGCAAGATGATTTTCTTCTTCAATACAAAGAGACTGATGCCATATTGAACAAGATTTGGACTGGTTTACCTGATCAAGCTATGAATTTTAATTTATATTCAGAGGCTTTATGCACCATAGAATTTCTTGAATTGAAGAACAGAGCAATCATTGTTGTGGCTTTTGATTTGGGGAACCAGGTTATTGTTATAGCACCAGATGATTTTAAAGGCCGTATGTCTTTACCATCTTCAAATCCATTTAGAACCGATTCTACTAAACACTAAAAATAAAGCCCGTAACTGGTGACACAGCTACGGGCTTTGAACACAACCAACTGAAACGGAGTTGATTATGACCGCTAAAGAATACACGTTATGCGATGCAGAAGATAAATTAAATAACATTGCCCATCTATCAATGTTCTTGCAATCTGGAGCATGTCCATCTGAAATGTCAGTTAATCTTTATGACCACATGCATGATGAGATAGAAACTCTACAAGCTATGTTAGGTTACATGAAAGTTTATCCGCAGATTAAAGCCCAAGAGCAGCTAGATAGCCCCCAGAAAGAACTTACGTCTTAGTGCGTATTATGGGTCTAAATTATGTTGAGTGGTTTGCTTGCTTAACTGAATAAGAACGTGGGTGAGTAACATGCTCAATGAGGAGGTCAGCTTGTCTGGCCTTTTTGATGCCCGTTAGGAAAATCGTTGTTAGAAGTTAACCCGTAACATAATTTGCACAATGCGCATTAGTAATCAAAACCCAAAATTGATTCATCAAATCTTATTTTTGATTCATAATTTAGCCCCGCAGGGATAAGGGCACTCGATACAGTTCTTGGGCATAACTTCCCCAAATGCCCGAAAAGCAGCGAAGCGTTACTCCCTCAAAAGAAGATCATAAAACCTTCCTTTCATTTTGCCAGAATAGCTTTTTGGTACAGAGCACTCCCAATTTTCGTTTCTATCGGTTACTCGACGTTTGACGACGAACAAGGACGGCGAAGACTGAGCAAGGACGGTGAGAAGGAGAAAAGGAGAAAAAGCCACCGAACACCGAGGCAAGCGTAGCGCGGGGTCGGGGCTTTCCTTTTCGAATATCCACATGTGATGTAAATCACGTTAGTTGGGGTAGACTTCCTTTAATAGTCTACCCTTGTGCCATATTTGCACATTTACCTACTTTCGGCTTGTGCAGCCCAATAAGCATCATCTTTAGTTTTGTTAATTTCATCTGCCACATATGGATCGCCTTCGCAATCAACTTTAAGATCACTGATGAACTTTTTATGATCACTAACATGCTTCCAAGTAATTAATGTTTCTAAGTCTCTATACCTTGTTGCACTTGCCATCTCATAGATGAAGGTCTCAAGACTATACTTGGTATCTAATTCTCCATTACATATTTCGTCGGCTGTTACATCTAGATTTTCGGCCAATAGTCTTATCTGTGTTGCTTTAGGTTCTGTTTCACCATTTTCCCATTTTAGATATGTTTGTTTGGCAACTTTTACTCTTTCAGCTATTTGTTCTTGCGTGAATCCTTTGTTCATTCTCGCTTGTTTAATTACATCTTTAAGCATGAAAAGACCCCTTTAGGTACGTTTATTTATTATTGTAACACCACTTTTTTGTATGCAGCTCTTGAAGTTATGAATGGTAGAGGTTAAGTTATAAAAAAACGTACTTGACAGGCTTTTTAATATGCTCGATTTGCTCCGATTAATGGTTCCATTTAAATCTGAATATTGTTTTCATCTGGAATGTCGTGCTTCGGGTAGTTCTGCATATTATCAAGAGTTGAATGTGGCTAAAGTTGCTGCTGATACTGGATTTATTGGTTCTGGTGCAATTGAGAGAGACGAGTTTGGCAACATCAATAGTGTATTTAGTGAATTTATCCCATTTCAGCAAGTACCATCGAGTTATACGGGTATTGCTCTCAAGTTTCATAATGGTTCAGTAAACATTCCCCCTCATATCGAGTTGAAAGCTAGTCCGGCCAAAATTATTCAGGGTCATAACGTTTTCGGTTCTAATTGCATTTTGCTGGCTTACTCGGAATTTTATTCTTCTCTTACTTTATCGAATCCTGAACTCGCTTTGATGGTTGATTGGGATCTTGCTCAAGTATTGCAACTTGACTGTACTTTTTCCGCTCAAGTTGAAACTGAACAGCAATGTAAACAAGCTATTAACCACTTTAGAAATGTCTCTCATGGTCAGGTTCGCTCTTCTCGATACGATTATGAAACAACTTGTAAGCACAATACCAACTCGTCCTATTGGGGAGGTAAAATTTATTCTAAATATCATGAGTTTATCAAGCAGTACAATGAATATTCGGATAAAGCACAGAAAGGTGATAAACACGCTCAATTCGTATTTGACGCCATGTCTGACCCTAGAATACTTCACTATTCAAAGTATTTAGTTCGCTTTGAATCCGAAATTAAGAAACGAAAATTACAGCAATTAGACATACCTACAAATATCCACGACTTAATTAAATATCAACATCAGCTAAAAGAAGAAACAGGCAAAGAGTTAATCGAAGAACTCTGGAAAGAAACATATGGAAAGCTGATAGACAACACATTCAAAGGTCAAGCTATGAATATTTATGATGATGAGAGAGTACAGGGACAGCTCAGAGAATTTTACAAGAAGTTCACCCCAACAGGAAAAGTTAGTTTCGCTAAAGCGGATAGGGCATTTTCATTTTACCGCCGCTTAATCAATGAAGGCTTTAAAGAGGTTCAGCGTTCTTTTAGTGCTCGTAGGAGTTTTTATAACAACCTGAATATGTTACTCGATGCTGGATTTACTAAGGCTCAACTTCAAAACCTGTCTGGTAATGGCATGAATAAAGTTGTTCCTTTATGCGAAATCATCAGCATAGATTTTTCAAAACAAGTTCCTGATTGGTATGTCGAACCTGATTTTGGTCCTATGACTAGACAGCTTTTAGAGTTAGATACCAGTGTTACTCAACTAAGAACAGCATAAGGCTAAACATGATTAAAATTGAGATTTTCAAAGAAGATGAACGTGTAGAACAGCGCACATCAAGAGCAAAAGATGATAAACCATCACGTACTTTTTATGAGCAAGATGCCTATGCTTATCTAGTTGGTAAATTTCCTTCACTCATTAAAATTTCAATGGAAAAGGATCAAACACCATACGCAGCTGGGTTATATACGCTTCATAGTTCTAGCTATGCTATTAACAATTTTGGAGCGCTAGAATTAAAGCGCTTTGGTCAATTAATTACTCCGATTGAGGCTTAACTTTGAGCATAATTAAACCTGAAGAACTAAAGAAAGTTGCAGGCTTACCTGAGAGTGCCAAATTTCATGGTTGGCTCATTCACAACCCAGAGCAAGATGATTTTCTTCTTCAATACAAAGAGACTGATGCCATATTGAACAAGATTTGGACTGGTTTACCTGATCAAGCTATGAATTTTAATTTATATTCAGAGGCTTTATGCACCATAGAATTTCTTGAATTGAAGAACAGAGCAATCATTGTTGTGGCTTTTGATTTGGGGAACCAGGTTATTGTTATAGCACCAGATGATTTTAAAGGCCGTATGTCTTTACCATCTTCAAATCCATTTAGAACCGATTCTACTAAACACTAAAAATAAAGCCCGTAACTGGTGACACAGCTACGGGCTTTGAACACAACCAACTGAAACGGAGTTGATTATGACCGCTAAAGAATACACGTTATGCGATGCAGAAGATAAATTAAATAACATTGCCCATCTATCAATGTTCTTGCAATCTGGAGCATGTCCATCTGAAATGTCAGTTAATCTTTATGACCACATGCATGATGAGATAGAAACTCTACAAGCTATGTTAGGTTACATGAAAGTTTATCCGCAGATTAAAGCCCAAGAGCAGCTAGATAGCCCCCAGAAAGAACTTACGTCTTAGTGCGTATTATGGGTCTAAATTATGTTGAGTGGTTTGCTTGCTTAACTGAATAAGAACGTGGGTGAGTAACATGCTCAATGAGGAGGTCAGCTTGTCTGGCCTTTTTGATGCCCGTTAGGAAAATCGTTGTTAGAAGTTAACCCGTAACATAATTTGCACAATGCGCATTAGTAATCAAAACCCAAAATTGATTCATCAAATCTTATTTTTGATTCATAATTTAGCCCCGCAGGGATAAGGGCACTCGATACAGTTCTTGGGCATAACTTCCCCAAATGCCCGAAAAGCAGCGAAGCGTTACTCCCTCAAAAGAAGATCATAAAACCTTCCTTTCATTTTGCCAGAATAGCTTTTTGGTACAGAGCACTCCCAATTTTCGTTTCTATCGGTTACTCGACGTTTGACGACGAACAAGGACGGCGAAGACTGAGCAAGGACGGTGAGAAGGAGAAAAGGAGAAAAAGCCACCGAACACCGAGGCAAGCGTAGCGCGGGGTCGGGGCTTTCCTTTTCGAATATCCACATGTGATGTAAATCACGTTAGTTGGGGTAGACTTCCTTTAATAGTCTACCCTTGTGCCATATTTGCACATTTACCTACTTTCGGCTTGTGCAGCCCAATAAGCATCATCTTTAGTTTTGTTAATTTCATCTGCCACATATGGATCGCCTTCGCAATCAACTTTAAGATCACTGATGAACTTTTTATGATCACTAACATGCTTCCAAGTAATTAATGTTTCTAAGTCTCTATACCTTGTTGCACTTGCCATCTCATAGATGAAGGTCTCAAGACTATACTTGGTATCTAATTCTCCATTACATATTTCGTCGGCTGTTACATCTAGATTTTCGGCCAATAGTCTTATCTGTGTTGCTTTAGGTTCTGTTTCACCATTTTCCCATTTTAGATATGTTTGTTTGGCAACTTTTACTCTTTCAGCTATTTGTTCTTGCGTGAATCCTTTGTTCATTCTCGCTTGTTTAATTACATCTTTAAGCATGAAAAGACCCCTTTAGGTACGTTTATTTATTATTGTAACACCACTTTTTTGTATGCAGCTCTTGAAGTTATGAATGGTAGAGGTTAAGTTATAAAAAAACGTACTTGACAGGCTTTTTAATATGCTCGATTTGCTCCGATTAATGGTTCCATTTAAATCTGAATATTGTTTTCATCTGGAATGTCGTGCTTCGGGTAGTTCTGCATATTATCAAGAGTTGAATGTGGCTAAAGTTGCTGCTGATACTGGATTTATTGGTTCTGGTGCAATTGAGAGAGACGAGTTTGGCAACATCAATAGTGTATTTAGTGAATTTATCCCATTTCAGCAAGTACCATCGAGTTATACGGGTATTGCTCTCAAGTTTCATAATGGTTCAGTAAACATTCCCCCTCATATCGAGTTGAAAGCTAGTCCGGCCAAAATTATTCAGGGTCATAACGTTTTCGGTTCTAATTGCATTTTGCTGGCTTACTCGGAATTTTATTCTTCTCTTACTTTATCGAATCCTGAACTCGCTTTGATGGTTGATTGGGATCTTGCTCAAGTATTGCAACTTGACTGTACTTTTTCCGCTCAAGTTGAAACTGAACAGCAATGTAAACAAGCTATTAACCACTTTAGAAATGTCTCTCATGGTCAGGTTCGCTCTTCTCGATACGATTATGAAACAACTTGTAAGCACAATACCAACTCGTCCTATTGGGGAGGTAAAATTTATTCTAAATATCATGAGTTTATCAAGCAGTACAATGAATATTCGGATAAAGCACAGAAAGGTGATAAACACGCTCAATTCGTATTTGACGCCATGTCTGACCCTAGAATACTTCACTATTCAAAGTATTTAGTTCGCTTTGAATCCGAAATTAAGAAACGAAAATTACAGCAATTAGACATACCTACAAATATCCACGACTTAATTAAATATCAACATCAGCTAAAAGAAGAAACAGGCAAAGAGTTAATCGAAGAACTCTGGAAAGAAACATATGGAAAGCTGATAGACAACACATTCAAAGGTCAAGCTATGAATATTTATGATGATGAGAGAGTACAGGGACAGCTCAGAGAATTTTACAAGAAGTTCACCCCAACAGGAAAAGTTAGTTTCGCTAAAGCGGATAGGGCATTTTCATTTTACCGCCGCTTAATCAATGAAGGCTTTAAAGAGGTTCAGCGTTCTTTTAGTGCTCGTAGGAGTTTTTATAACAACCTGAATATGTTACTCGATGCTGGATTTACTAAGGCTCAACTTCAAAACCTGTCTGGTAATGGCATGAATAAAGTTGTTCCTTTATGCGAAATCATCAGCATAGATTTTTCAAAACAAGTTCCTGATTGGTATGTCGAACCTGATTTTGGTCCTATGACTAGACAGCTTTTAGAGTTAGATACCAGTGTTACTCAACTAAGAACAGCATAAGGCTAAACATGATTAAAATTGAGATTTTCAAAGAAGATGAACGTGTAGAACAGCGCACATCAAGAGCAAAAGATGATAAACCATCACGTACTTTTTATGAGCAAGATGCCTATGCTTATCTAGTTGGTAAATTTCCTTCACTCATTAAAATTTCAATGGAAAAGGATCAAACACCATACGCAGCTGGGTTATATACGCTTCATAGTTCTAGCTATGCTATTAACAATTTTGGAGCGCTAGAATTAAAGCGCTTTGGTCAATTAATTACTCCGATTGAGGCTTAACTTTGAGCATAATTAAACCTGAAGAACTAAAGAAAGTTGCAGGCTTACCTGAGAGTGCCAAATTTCATGGTTGGCTCATTCACAACCCAGAGCAAGATGATTTTCTTCTTCAATACAAAGAGACTGATGCCATATTGAACAAGATTTGGACTGGTTTACCTGATCAAGCTATGAATTTTAATTTATATTCAGAGGCTTTATGCACCATAGAATTTCTTGAATTGAAGAACAGAGCAATCATTGTTGTGGCTTTTGATTTGGGGAACCAGGTTATTGTTATAGCACCAGATGATTTTAAAGGCCGTATGTCTTTACCATCTTCAAATCCATTTAGAACCGATTCTACTAAACACTAAAAATAAAGCCCGTAACTGGTGACACAGCTACGGGCTTTGAACACAACCAACTGAAACGGAGTTGATTATGACCGCTAAAGAATACACGTTATGCGATGCAGAAGATAAATTAAATAACATTGCCCATCTATCAATGTTCTTGCAATCTGGAGCATGTCCATCTGAAATGTCAGTTAATCTTTATGACCACATGCATGATGAGATAGAAACTCTACAAGCTATGTTAGGTTACATGAAAGTTTATCCGCAGATTAAAGCCCAAGAGCAGCTAGATAGCCCCCAGAAAGAACTTACGTCTTAGTGCGTATTATGTATATTATGTTAAATTGGATTTGGTGTTTATAAGGCAGGTATCTTCATATGATGCCCTGCCTCTTATTTATCTACCAAATCGGCGTTCTATTTAACAGTAAGGCTATTTACCATAAAATACCTAATAAACATATTTCCTAATCTTCGATTAAGAATACGTTTATTAGACTTCAAGCATCAATCGATCAATTGCTTCAGTGATCTCTTTGGTTCTTACTGGCTTGGTCACGAAATCATTCATACCAACATCTAAGCACGAACATTTGTCTTCAACTGATGTGTGTGCTGTTAGCGCGACAATTGGCGTTTTGATGTTCGCGTCTCTCATGTATTTGGTTGTGGTTAATCCATCCATTACCGGCATCGACACATCCATTAAAATAATGTCTATCGAGTCGTTGGCTCTTTCCACAAAGCCAATCGCTTCCTCACCATTGCTGGCGATGAAAACTTCGTGGCCTTGTCGCGTTAGGATTAATTTGATCACCATTTGATTGGTTGGGTTGTCTTCGACAACTAACACTGAATAACGGCTTCTTAAATCTCGTGGACAATCATTATCTTCAATGTTGGCCAGATTGTTCGTGACTCTGGTTAGTACTGGCAGTTGTACTTCGAATTTAGAACCTTTTCCTGGTTCACTCTCTACCGATATACGCCCTTGCATCAGCTCAACCAGTCTTTTGGTGATTGCCAAGCCTAAACCTGTGCCGCCAAATCTGCGTGTGATTGTGCTATCAGCTTGCACAAATGGACTGAACAGCGACGAAAGTTGTTGTGAGCTGATACCAATCCCTGTGTCTTCTACTGTTATATAGAATGAACTCTGCTGGTACTTGATAGAAACATGGACATGCCCACGTTCAGTGAACTTAATGGCGTTGCCAATTAGATTAAATAGGATTTGTGCCAAACGACTTGGGTCGAGATAATGAAGTTCACCCTCAGGGATATCGCTGGTTACGGTTAGCGACAAACCTTTATCGTCTGCTGTCTTCTTTTGTTCAGACAACACAAAAGTTACAGTGTCGCTTACGTTGCTCCATTGAGGCGCTAACGAGAAGCATCCAGATTCAATCTTAGAAAAATCCAACACATCACTGATAATTGCCAATAGGAGCTCAGATGATGTGCTCATGTTGAGTAGTATAGACTGTTGTTCTTCGTTCAATGATGTGGATTTGAGGGTGTCTATTAAGCCAATAATGGCGTTTAGCGGTGTTCTTAATTCATGACTCATCATTGCGAGGAATTCAGACTTTGCCTTATTAGCTCTTTCGGCGTCTTTTCTTGCTGTGACAAGCTCTGCTGTACGTTCTCGAACGGTTGCCTCAAGCTTTTCTTTATTCTCAATATCGAAAACAGCACGTTCTATCAACGGTCGGAAACGGTTTAATGTGGCCTTGGTTTCAATACTAAAGTGCTTGGTATTAGAGTGGATAAAGATGATGACGGATTGTGTTAGTCCGCTATCTATACCCGTAATTAGAACGGAGTTGATTTGGTCGAGAACAATGGGATGCAGAGAGTTGAATTCCCCAAGAGACTTGGGTTCGAAAAGGATGGCGCATTCACCATTGATGACTCGCGATAGCTTGCCACAATCGCTCCAATTCATTTGTTCGAAGACTTTGTTATTGGTTAGCAGGGTTTTGAAACTGCCTTCGTTCCCTACCCTTGATACCACGATAAAATCATCAAACCTAATGTATTTTTTGAGGACAAACTCCAAGCTAGAGAATATCTCAGATATGTTACTCGCCTTACTGATCGCAGAGATGGTTGATAAGATCACTCTGTTCTCTTCAGCCAGTTTTCGCTCACGGGCTTTTAGTTTTTGCAGTTCAATACGAGCTTCTTGCAGCGCTTCTTGACCTTCAGAACCCATTACTTTTTCAACCTATAAAACGTTGCAGACGATACCATTAAATTCCCGTGTGCGTTTTCGCCACCAGAGAGCCTGCCTTGCTCACCAAACGTGAACGGACATATGTATGGAAGCCCATTAAGTGCTTGATTTATTTGCTCGCAAACCTCTTCCATATCTTGCTTTAGGTTGAGCATTGGGCCCGCGCAAAAAATGTTGATTGCTCCGAGCTTCTCTTCAAGATCCATATCGTTGTAATAAGAAGAATGAATGATATTAGCGGCACGGCTTATTAACTGTTGTTTAGAGCCTTGCATTAGATAGATGGTGTCACCTTCACTAATGTCGGTGAAGAGCTCGATCCCGTTGCACTCTGTTTCTCGGATAGAGTGAGAGAGCTTGAAATACGGATAGTTGTAAGATGAGCCAACTTTCCTCCCCAAAGGATAAACAGACGATTTTTCAAAGATATAGCCATCGTCACTGCCACCTAGGTGAAAATTGGTCCATTCGTTATAAACTGTGGCAGCTGGCCGATGGTCTATCTCCAGCAAAATTCTATTTCGTACTTTAGTCACAGTGCCTGAGTAACGTGTAGGCGTATGACCTGCACTGAAAGAGGAATAGATTGACTGAGACGCAAACACCACCGTTAAAGATACGCCATTTATAGATAGCGACTCTTCGGTGAAGATGCTCCAATTTCCAGAAACCTGATTGTCCGCAGCACTACCGCCAATAATAGGCACCTCAGTACCAAACTTTTTATCGATAGCTGCCATCACCTTCTCTTCATTACCAGGAGTGGAATGCAGCAAGATAAGATCGGGGATTTCGCCCTCTCGGTTGGCGTTCTTAAGTGCTTTGTCGATCGCGCTGAAGGTGCTGCGGTCTATGGAGTCGCTAAAGTGCTCGATACCTGTACCGTAGGCGTTGATTCCCGAGTCATAAATGATGAGTACGCCAATTACCGGACCAGAATGAAACCCAGTTTCTGTCATAATGCCGTGACAAGTGGTACAGCCATGTACAGGAGTGTTAGGGAGAGCGTCTACGAAATATCTCTGAACAGCGAGTGTCGAATATTCTTCTGTGCAGTAGCAAATAAGACAAGCAATATCGTCAGCGTTTTCAACCCCGCTGAGCAACTCATCTACTGCGATTTTATCGTCTAGGGAGTAAGAGACTTTTGATAGAAATTTCATAGATTCTGGGAAACTTTATTAATGTTCTCTTTATAACACTTTAATGCATTGTGTTTCACTGATTTGGTACATATTTCTATCAAAAGAACCGAGGCGTACCCCAGTTTTCTCTCTGTTACTCTTTAGACAGGTTTACAGAAAACGTGCTCACCTGTTGTGGAAATGTAACCGTTATTGAGGAATTCTTATCATTAGTTTGTAACAGCCAATCTGATGGCCCTTTTTCTTTCAGAATTCCGCTTTCATTATAGCTAATGATAAATTTGCCAGTTTTAGATGTTTCGATCGAATACCCTAGGTTATCGCCCGAAATTAAAACATTATGATTATCAATACCAAATTCACAAGGTTTTGAAACGATACAGTTCACTGTTTCGTCATTATCGTATGTTACTGTTCTCCAAGTAAATGCAGCTATTAAAATAACCAACATGACGATAATTTGAACAAGCCTGCCTTTTGTTAGCTTTTGTGCCGCCATTATAATCTTTACTCCTTGTTACAAAGTTCAAAGTTTTTAAATAAAAATCCAATTCCTGACCAAGCGTAAGGTTACTACTCTGTCATTGATTTGTTAATTCAAGTATAGTGTCGCGTTGAAAATGCCACTTTTTTTTAAAATCAGCAAGTGGAAATAAAGCCCTGAATAGGCTGAATTTCCTTTTCTAATTTGGGTGGCATTACGACGTGAGTCGTGTTGGAAGTAAAGTGTAGTAAATAAGAAATTGGAAGCATGCAAATGAGCCAAGAAAAGCAGCTTGAACAAAACTACAACTATACGGTCGTCCGTCAATTTACCCTAGTTACAATTTTGTGGGGTATTGTCGGTATGGGCGTTGGTGTTTTGATTGCCGCTCAATTAGTTTGGCCACAGCTAAACTTTGATACGCCGTGGTTGACGTACAGTCGTTTACGTCCCCTGCATACTAATGCGGTTATTTTTGCGTTCGGTACAAGTGCGCTGTTTGCAACATCATATTATGTTGTACAACGTACCTGTCAGACGCGTCTCTTTGGTGGCCCTCTCGTAGCCTTTACCTTTTGGGGTTGGCAAGCGATTATCCTGTCCGCTGCAATTACTTTACCGTTAGGTTTAACCTCTGGTAAAGAATACGCAGAACTTGAATGGCCAATCGATATTGCTATTACTCTTGTGTGGGTAGCTTATGCAATCGTGTTCTTCGGAACCATGATTAAGCGTAAGACATCGCACATTTACGTAGCGAACTGGTTCTTCGGAGCCTTCATCATCACGGTTGCCGTGTTGCACATCGTTAACAGCCTGGCTGTTCCTGTATCTGCGTTTAAATCGTACTCGATTTATTCCGGTGCGATCGATGCAATGGTGCAATGGTGGTACGGACACAATGCGGTAGGCTTCCTATTGACAGCTGGTTTCCTAGGTATGATGTACTACTTCGTACCTAAACAAGCTGGTCGCCCTGTTTACTCCTACCGTTTGTCGATTGTTCACTTCTGGGCTCTCGTGTCTCTGTATATCTGGGCTGGTCCTCACCACCTACACTACACAGCACTTCCTGACTGGACTCAATCTCTAGGTATGGTTATGTCTTTGGTTCTGTTTGCTCCATCTTGGGGTGGCATGATCAACGGTATTATGACTCTATCTGGCGCGTGGCATAAGCTTCGCTACGACCCAATCCTACGTTTCCTAATCGTTTCTCTATCATTCTACGGCATGTCGACATTCGAAGGCCCAATGATGGCAATCAAAACGGTTAACGCACTATCTCACTACACGGACTGGACTATCGGTCACGTTCACTCTGGTGCGTTAGGTTGGGTTGCAATGGTTTCTATCGGTTCGGTTTACCACTTAGTTCCTAAACTATTTGGTCAAGAGCGTATGTACTCTGTATCTCTAATCAATGTTCACTTCTGGTTAGCAACGATTGGTACGGTTTTCTATATTGTTGCAATGTGGATCTCAGGTGTGATGCAAGGTCTGATGTGGCGTGCAGTTAACTCTGACGGTACATTAACTTACAGCTTCGTTGAATCTGTAGAAGCATCTTACCCGTTCTACTTTGTACGTTTCTTAGGTGGTTTCATCTTCCTATCTGGTATGTTCTTAATGGCATACAACACGTACAAAACTGTTTCTGCACCTAAAGATAGCCTTAAAGCTATCCCTCAACCGGCTTAAGGAGATTTAGAATGAGCTCAAATTCAAATAATCGCCATGAGTTGGTAGAGAAGAACGTTGGCCTACTAGCGATTCTTATCGTTATTGCTATCAGTTTTGGTGCTTTAGTAGAAATTACCCCGCTTATTTTCCAAAAGCAGACGACTGAACCTGTAGAAAATCTACGCGTTTACTCTGCTCTGGAAATGGAAGGTCGTGATATCTACATTCGCGAAGGTTGTAACGTATGTCACAGCCAAATGATTCGTCCTTTCCGCTCTGAAACGGAACGTTACGGTCACTACTCTGTAGCTGGCGAAAGCGTTTGGGAACACCCATTCCTATGGGGTTCTAAGCGTACTGGTCCTGATCTAGCGCGTGTTGGTGATCGTTACTCTGATGAGTGGCACCGTGTTCACCTTATCGACCCTCGTGAACTTGTTCCTGAATCAAACATGCCTGGTTTCCCATGGCTTGCTGAGAATGTACTTGATGGCAAATTGACTAAACAGAAGCTTGAAATCTTCCGTAACCAATTTGGTGTTCCTTACACAGACGAACAAATTGCTAACGCTAAACAAGATGTTGAAGGAAAAACAGAGATGGATGCAATCATCGCTTACCTTCAATCGCTTGGCCACGCAATGAAATAAGGAATAATTATGGACATTATTACATTTCAAAGTGTTTGGACTGTTACTGTTTTTGCTTGTTTCATCGGCATCGTTTGGTGGGCTTTCGGTAAAAATCGTAAGTCGCGCTTCGACGAAGATGCAAACCTAGTGTTCGCTGATGAAGCACCTGCGAAAGATAAAAATCAAGGAGTGACGAAGTAATGAGTACATTCTGGAGTATTTGGGTAACAGTAATCACAATCGGTACGCTGATTGGCTGTGCAGCCTTACTTCGTTGGTGTTCCAACGATAAAACAGGTGTAGAAGAAGGTCATGATATGGGCCATGAATACGATGGTATTCGTGAGCTTAATAACCCACTTCCTAAATGGTGGACATACCTTTTCGTTAGCACAATTGTGTTTGCAGCTGTTTATCTAGCTCTATACCCAGGCCTTGGCAACTTTAAAGGTCTACTAGGTTGGACGAGTTCAAACCAAACAGTTCGTAGCGTAGAAGAGTCTCGCTCTGCAATCGCTGCTGCGCAAGCAAACAAACAGTTAGATGCATACGCGAAAGAGCTTGATGATGCAGACACCTACTTTGGTGAAGCATTCAGAAAGCTAGCTCACGACGAAAATGGTCTACGTTCTGTCCCTGACATTGCATCAGATGCTGACGCAATCAAAGTGGGCCAACGTTTGTTCCTACAAAACTGTTCTCAGTGTCACGGCTCTGATGCTCGTGGTCAGAAAGGTTTCCCGAACCTAACTGATAACGCATGGCTATATGGTGGTGAACCACAAGCTATCGTTACTACCATCATGCATGGTCGTGTCGGTCAAATGCCAGGTTGGAAAGACGCTCTTGGCGAAGAAGGCGTAAAAGAAGTAGTTAGCTACACGCTTAGCCTTTCTGGTCGTAGCGTAAACGCACGTGAAGCAGAGGCTGGTAAAGCTCGCTTTGTAGTGTGTGCAGCGTGTCACGGTACTGATGGTAAGGGTAACCCTGCTGTTGGCGCACCTGACCTAACTGACCGCGACTGGCTATTCGGTGATTCTCGCGCTGATGTGACGGAAACAGTCATGTACGGACGTTCTGGTGTAATGCCGGCTTGGAAAGACATCCTCGGTGAGGATAAGGTTCAGCTCGTCTCAGCCTACGTCTGGAGCCTCAGCAACTCAGATAAAGAGTAACATAATGATAACAGCCCCTTCTTAAGGGGCTGTCTTTCTTTTACAGTTATAACCTTAAGTGTTTGTAAAAAATAGTTTTATTTCATTGTATATATTGAGAATAATAATATGGAACAACCTTGGTATAAGCAGTTTTGGCCGTGGTTTTTGCTCTTCCTAACCGTTGGCGTTTCTATGCTAACGTTGGTTCGAGTCGCGATACTTACCAACCATTCAGTTCACGTTGTTACTGAAGATTACTATAAAAAAGGTAAAGGTATTAATGTCGACATTTCAAAAGTAAACGTTGCTAAAGAGCTTGGCCTATCAGCTTCAGTTAGCGAGAAAGGTAACTCGGTTATCATTACTCTCGACAAAGGCAAGCTAGACCACTTCCCTGCTATTAGCGCAATGTTCGTGCACCGAACGCTGCCTGACCGTGATTTTACTCAGCTACTGACCGCTGATGCGAGAGGCAACTACACGTTGACTCTGGACCATGAAATGCAAGGTCCATGGTTTATCGAGCTTTCTCCGCATAATTCTGAATGGTTAGTGCAAGGTCGCATGAACTTCCCTATTGATACTCCTACTCAACTAACGAACTAAAGCTTATGTGTGAATCCTGTTATCACTGCGGTGAAGATGTACCAGCGGAAACGGATTTTAAAGTAGAAATCTTAGGATCGGTGCGGCAGATGTGTTGTCCGGGCTGCGAAACCGTAGCCCAGACAATCGTTGATAGCGGCTTGGTCTCTTACTACCAATATCGTACCGCTCCAGCTGAAAAAGCGGATCTCGTGCCAGAGCAACTTCTGGCACTCAGTCATTACGACAACGAAGATGTTCAATTGGAGTTCGTCCGTAACTCTGAAAATACCTCTGAAGTGACATTGTCACTAGAAGGTGTCTCTTGTGCTGCTTGTGCATGGCTTATTGAGAAGCAAGTCTCTTCAAAGTTAGGGGTTGTTAGTATTCGTGTTAATACCACGACTAACCGCGCCCTGCTCAGTTGGGACAACACTCAGGCTAAACTGAGCGAGCTGTTGTCTGCAATCCACACCCTAGGTTATAAAGCCGCACCATTCGAGGCTGATCAACAAGAAGCCGCCTATCACCGTTCGATGAAGAATTATCTCTATCGTCTTGGTATTGCTGGTTTAGCAACCATGCAGGTCATGATGCTGGCTGTGGCGCTTTATCTTGAAGTCTTTGGTAACCTTGAGCCCGAATTCAAAAGCTACTTCCGTTGGGTCAGCTTAATCTTCGCAACACCGGTTTTGCTCTACTCTGCATTGCCTTTCTATATCAATGCGTGGCGTAGCCTCAAAGGGCGAACATTGGGTATGGATGTGCCTGTGTCGATTGCTCTGTTGTTTGCCTATGTTGCAAGTTTGGTCGCAACGGTGACAGAGAAAGGTGAAGTATTCTTCGAATCTATCTCGATGTTTACCTTCTTCTTACTGCTTGGTCGTTTCCTTGAAATGCGCGCTCGTCGTAAAGCAGCTGCTGCTAGTGGTAACCTGCTTAAGCTCGTTCCTGCTATGGCAACAACGTTAGATGGCGAACAAGTTCCGGTAAAAACCTTAAAAGTTGGCGACCAAATTCGCGTTCTTCCGGGTGAACACATTCCTGCCGATGGCAAAGTACTGTCTGGTCGAGTTCATATTGATGAATCGATGCTGACTGGTGAATCTATCCACGTAGTAAAAAACGAGGGTGATACTGTCTTCGCTGGTACATTGAATGGTGACGAGTCGTTTGAACTGGAAGTGATGACATCAAAAGCGGATTCGGTGATTTCCAATATCGTTCGCCTGCAAGATGAAGCGCAACTTTCTAAACCTAGAATTGCTGAAATTGCCGATGTAGTAGCGCGATACTTTGTTGCGGTTATCTTGATCATTTCATTTGGCACTTGGTTCTACTGGCACCAAACACGACCAGAAGACGCTTTCTGGATCATGTTGTCTGTACTCGTTGCGACTTGTCCGTGTGCTCTGTCACTCGCGACACCGACGGCAATTACCTGTTCCACTTCTCGTATGGGTAACTTCGGTATCTTGCTGCGTAAAGGCCATGTATTTGAAACCTTGTGCAAAGTGAATCACTTGATCATTGATAAAACAGGCACATTGACTGAGGGTGATATTCGTATCAGCCAAGTTGAAACCTTCGCTGAGCTTGATAAAGACACCTGTCTCAAAGTAGCGGCGAGCTTGGAGCAACACGCTAACCACCCTATTGCGAAAGCGTTTAAAACTCATATTTCAGATGATATTGAAGTAGAGTCTGTCAATAACGTGATCGGTTCAGGTATTACTGGTGAGTGGAATGGCTTGGAAGTAGCGATCGGCAGTAGTGAGTTCATTTTGGGTGAAGCTCAACCATCGGAAAGTAACGGTATTTACTTGTCGATGGCGGGCCGTCATATCGCAACGTTTACTTATGAAGATCCCATTCGCAAAGAAAGCATCGAGTTTATTAAGCAATTTAAAGAAGCGGGAATCAAAACGACTCTGCTTACTGGCGATTCTTTGATTAACGCGAAGCCTGTTGCTGAAGAGATCGGTATTACAGACATTGTTGCTAACGCGAAGCCTGAAGATAAACTTGCTTACTTGAACTCTCGAGATGCAAGTGACATTACCATGATGGTTGGCGATGGCATTAACGATGCCCCTATTCTTGCGGGTGCTCACCTTTCAGTTGCTATGGGTGGCGGTACGGATGTGGCGAAAGCTTCTGCGGATATGGTGTTGTTGGGTGATAAACTCGATAGATTACTTAAGTCGCGTACTTTGGCGTTAAAAACGCGTAAGATAATCCGTGAAAACCTAGCTTGGTCATTAGGGTATAACTTACTCATTCTTCCATTGGCTGTTGCAGGTTTGGTTGCTCCATACATCGCCGTTGTTGGCATGTCTGCCAGCTCTATTATTGTTGTGTCTAACTCGTTAAGGCTTTTAAAAGAGCAAGGTAAATAATGGAAAGTTTATACATCCTGATCCCCATTGCGATTGTACTAGTGTGCATCGCTGTTGGTATTTTTCTATGGGCGGTGAAGAGCGAACAGTTTGAAGATCTAGAACGTCAAGGTCACAACATTCTGTTTGATGAAGACGAAAAGGCTCACAACCATTCTGATAGCAAACCTGTCAAGAATGAGACAGCTTACAGCGAAAGCCAAACTAACGTAGACAAAAAGAACGATGACGCCTGATTGGATCGGAGCCTTTGTTGTTGGATTGATCGGCGCAGGCCACTGCATGGGAATGTGTGGTGGTATTGCGTCGCTTCTTTCGATTGGCAACAGTAAACCTTCCCCTGTTATTCCCCTGCTTTATAACCTAGGACGCTTGCTAAGTTATGCCGTGATTGGTGGTGTGATTGGCGGCGCAATTTCTTCGATAGGTCAGCTAAGCGATTTTAACGCTCTGCTGGGTTGGCTGCGATTATTTGCTGCTGGCTTTATGATCGTCTTAGGTTTGTATATCGGTAAATGGTGGTTCGGCTTGTTGTTCTTTGAAAAGATCGGACAGAAACTATGGCGCTATATATCTCCTTTAGGTAAATCATTTCTACCATTGAAGCACCCTAGCCACGCTTTGCCGTTTGGCTTTATTTGGGGTTGGCTTCCATGCGGCCTGGTTTACTCTATGCTTACGTGGGCAGCCGTATCAGGAAGTTGGTACAACGGAGCCGGTATCATGCTTGCTTTCGGTTTAGGCACGCTTCCGGCAATGTTAACAGTTGGCATGGGTGCCAATTTCCTCAAAAAACTGCAACAAGCTGACTTATTTCGCCAACTAGGCGCAATTTTAATCCTCATTTACGGCTTCTATACCGGATATATGGCGCTACAGCTCATTATTTATACCGTATAGCCATTCTTTAAATCCGGTTTTTTTACTACCCTTTAGGATTAAGGAATGCTAAAATATTGACGTATATCAAATAGTGAAAGATTGTTATGATTTCTGAAAAGCCTGTGACGAAACGTGTTCAGTCTGGTGGTTGTGCGATCCATTGCCAGGATTGTAGTATTAGCCAGCTCTGTATTCCGTTTACTTTGAATGAATCTGAACTCGATCAACTTGATCAGATCATTGAGAGAAAAAAGCCTATTCAAAAAGGCCAAGAGTTATTTAAAGCCGGTGACGAGCTTAAATCTCTATACGCTATTCGCTCTGGAACGATCAAGAGCTACACGATTACCGAGCAAGGTGATGAGCAGATTACTGCATTCCACCTAGCGGGCGATCTTGTTGGCTTCGATGCGATTACTGGTGACCTACACCCTAGTTTCGCACAAGCGCTAGAAACTTCTATGGTATGTGAAATCCCATATGAGATTCTTGATGACCTATCAGGAAAAATGCCTAAATTGCGTCAGCAAATTATGCGCCTGATGAGTAACGAGATTAAAGGTGACCAAGAAATGATTCTGCTTCTTTCTAAGAAGAACGCGGAAGAGCGTCTTGCTGCATTCCTTTACAACCTTTCTACTCGCTTCTCTCAGCGTGGCTTCAGCCCGCGTGAGTTCCGCCTAACGATGACTCGTGGCGATATTGGTAACTACCTTGGCTTGACTGTTGAAACAATCAGCCGTCTTTTAGGTCGTTTCCAAAAAGCAGACATCTTGAGCGTTAAAGGCAAATATATCACTATCGAAGATCACGATGCGTTGATGGAACTTGCTGGCGTTTCAAAAGAATAGTCTAGATATCAATGATGTAGTTCAATAATGAGCTACATCATGTTTCTCTCTTAAAACCTCTTATATTTCTCTTAATCTCTCCATAACTACGCTACATTATTTATATGTTCGGTCTGAAAAGTAGGCTTAGTTATGAGTATCTATAACAAAATTTTAGTTGTCGCAGACATTAATCACGATGAGCAACCTGCTCTAGTTCGTGCTATCCAACTTGCCAAGAAAAGCACCTCAACAAGCCACATCACTTTCTTTTTGTCGATATACGACTTCTCGTATGAAATGACATCTATGCTCTCTATCGATGAAAGAGACGCAATGCGCAAAGGTGTAATTCACCAACGCGAAATTTGGATGAATAAAGTCGCAGAACCTTACCTAGATGATTCTATTGAATTTAATGTACAAGTGGTTTGGCATAACCGCCCGTATGAAGCGATCATTGCCGAGGTTTACAGTGGCGAGCATGACATCTTAATCAAAGGTACGCGCAAACACGATACCTTGGAATCTGTCATATTCACTCCAACTGATTGGCATCTTTTGAGAAAATGCCCTAGCCCAGTGCTATTGGTTAAAAATGATTTCTGGCCAGATCACGCGAAGATTTTTGCTTCAGTTCATGTGGGTTCGGAAACAGAAGCTCACTTAGAGCTTAACGACACTATGGTCGACAGGTTACTAGAGATCACGGGTCGTTTGGATGCTGAACCGTTCTTGGTGAATGCCTACCCAGTGACACCTGCTAATATCACGATTGAACTGCCAGAGTTTGATCCAACGTCTTATACTGACGCAGTTCGTGGTCACCACTTGACGGCAATGAAAGCGCTTCGCCAAAAGCACGGTATGTGTGAAGAACAAACTGTAGTTGAGCAAGGCTTGCCTGAAGATGTTATTCCTCGTGTGGCTTCTGAAAATAACGCTGCAATGGTTATTCTGGGTACCACGGGTCGTACTGGCTTGTCTGCCGTGTTTATTGGTAATACAGCGGAGCATGTTATCGACAAAATTAACTGTGATGTGTTGGCTCTTAAACCGTCTGGTTACGTGAGCCCATTAGACCCTAACCTTTCGAAAGGTTAAGTCGTTTAAGCACAGAGCTTCACTACAAGTTCAACTCATAAAAAAACGCCTCAAGCATTGCTTGAGGCGTTTTTGTTTATCTAGAGCAACGCCATTCCAAATACAGAATGGCTAATATCATCTTTATCGACTCAAATGGCTAAACGTTCGTTACGTCGATGAACATTGACTCATCAATGTTTGAAGATGAGATTTCAGCTTCTTCGAATTCGTATGCTTTGCGATCTTCACTACGGTCTAGAGGAAGGTTCACGAAATCAAACAGCTCGCGGTCAGCCAGTTGACTTGGGCTTACGTTCTGGATTGACTTGAAGATCTTCTCAACACGACCTGGCGTTTTCTTATCCCAATCAATTAGCATCGCTTTAATGTTCTGACGCTGTAGATTCTCTTGTGAACCACATAGGTTACAAGGAATGATTGGGAACTCTTTGTGCTCAGCGTATTTGATTAGGTCCGTTTCGCGACAGTAAGTCAGTGGACGGATAACAACGTTACGACCATCATCTGAACGAAGCTTTGGTGGCATAGCCTTTAGGCGCGCGCCGTGGAACATGTTTAGGAACATGGTCTCAACGATGTCGTCTAGGTGGTGACCAAGTGCGATCTTAGTTGCGCCGATCTTCTCTGCGAATGAGTACAAAGTACCACGACGAAGACGAGAACATAGGCCACACGTTGTTTTGCCTTCAGGCACTTTCTCTTTAACCACTGAATACGTATCTTTATCTACGATGTAGTAAGGAATGTTCAGCGTTTCAAAGTACTCAGGAAGAATGTGTTCAGGGAACCCAGGTTGTTTTTGATCTAGGTTTACTGCCACAACATCAAACTTGATAGGCGCTGCTTCACGTAAACGTAGCAAAATGTCTAGCATCGCAAATGAATCTTTACCGCCACTAATACATGCCATTACTACGTCATTCTCTTCGATCATGTTGTAGTCGATGATGGCATTTCCAACATTTCTTCTCAGACGTTTCTGAAGTTTGTTGAATTCAAGTGTTTCTTTTCTATTATCGTTTTGGTTCATTGCGACTCTCACACCGTCGTATTACCGACTGTAGATTGCTAGTGGGACTGTTTTAGGGCGTGGATTATACGGATTTTTATTTCATGTTGAAATAGTAACGGCAGGATAAACAAGCTGAGTATTAGAAAGATTCGGCTTTTATTGTTCGATAAGCTCCCTAAGCGGTAGGGAAACGCGGCTTCACAAGCTCTCGGTTGGTATCACAGATAAAGAAAAGCAGCCTGCTCTAATTCGATCAGGCTGCTTTAAGATATGTCATGAAAGTTTGGAGACTGATTCTGCTAACAATAATTCCTTTAAAAATTATTGCGCGGGAATGTACGGCAATACGCGAACTGTTGGTTCTGGTAACGTGATGCTGTCACTTCCATTCAGTTCTTCTAAGGTGAATTTCGCTCGCCCTTCTTTGATTGGTAGTTGCTTGCCGTTTGAAAGCTCTATGTTGCCTTCAAGCTTATTAGCGAATTCCAGCGTTAACCCTTGGATATCAGGCGTGAACCAACCAGAGAACATACCGCTGACATCTTCAAGCATCGCCTGCATCTGTGGTAATAGGTTTTCTAGTTGAGTTACTTCTACTGTGCCAGCTAAAGGCTCTTGCGTCATCACAACCAAAGAATACGCACACTCTTCTTCTTGAGTTTGTACAAAGATAAGAGGATTAGCTGAACGAAGGTTTTGATCTACAGGTAGAAGCAGTTCATTCGCAGGAGAGACTTTTAGCTCTTCGTAGTGCTCTTCTTTTTCCATCCAAGCTTTGCTGATGTGACAGGTTTGCTGAGCTTGTTGATCAACAAAGAAGACCGCAACTTTGACATCATCATGCCCTTCTTTGGTGTTGTTTTTCAGTTGAGTATAAAGCTTAGAATACGTGAACATGTACTCTTGCGCGGAAGCTGGAAGAGAAACCCCAAGGCCTAATGAGGCTAATAAAGCGAGTGCTGTCTTTTTCATTATTATAATCTTGTCGAAGTTGAGCGTTTATAAATAGAAAGAGCAGCCAATGAGCTGCTCTTTATGTGATGTTATTTGGTCAAACTTATCGTATAAGCTCAACAAATGACTATCAAATCGAGTTACTTTTTCCAGTATAACTCGTTGTGACGGATCATAGCTTGTAAATCAGTCACATAGTCTGAACCTCGCTCAGAATATTTTAGCAAGCCGTTGGTGAGCTCTGTCGCGGTTTCGGTCGTTAACAGATCGTCGCCTTGTGCCGCTAGTTTTGCGCGAATTGCTCTTAGGTCTGCATAAGCACGGTTTCGGTTTAGGTTCATAAAGTAACGGTGCACAGACTCTTGGCTTGAAGAGAATGT
Source organism: Vibrio crassostreae (assembly GCF_024347415.1). Classification (NCBI taxonomy): domain Bacteria; kingdom Pseudomonadati; phylum Pseudomonadota; class Gammaproteobacteria; order Vibrionales; family Vibrionaceae; genus Vibrio; species Vibrio crassostreae. The sequence goes on along the minus strand of NZ_AP025476.1, from coordinate 1,758,849 downwards.
TGCAACTTCATGGGAGCTACCTTCGTTACGTTGTAGAGGAACAAGGCCACAACCTTTGGTGTAACACCAGTGTCCGAAATAGTTGTTCGCTTTGGTGGCGAAACGCGACGTTCCCCAAGCTGACTCATTCGCTGCTTGTGTCAGTACGAGCGCTTCTGGCAGTACATTGACGCGATTAAGCATCTCTGTCAGCCATGCCTGATCTAAACCTTCACTAGGCACAGGTAAGCTGTATAACATCCCTAACCTTTTCGCATAAGACGCGTCTTCAGAATCAATTTTGTTTAAACCAGACTCAGAGAGCTTAGTTAAAAACGCGCGCTCTTTGGTGATACGTTTGTTTTCAATATTGATGCTTGGACGTAGGAACGAAAAAAATGTGTCCTTTTTCTCGTTCACATCTTCGATGGCCGCAAAGTTTGGTGTGCTCGAAGAAACCGTCAAGTCACCAAATTGGTCATTGGAATTGGCGCTCTGCTCTGTCGTACGTCGACGCTCCTCTTCTTGGTAAATATAAGGACCAATTAGTGAAATAGAGCCAACAAGAGCCAGTGCCGTCACTTTAAGCGCAAGTGATTTGCTTGCGCTTGCCTGTGTGTCTTTATGCATCGAACACCTGTGGGTTTTTGTTATTGTCGTCGTTATTGCTGTCGTTGTTATCGTCATCACTCTTTGGACGATCTGAAGCAATCAGTTTCAACTTGATGCCAAACATTTCACGGTAAAGGATACCTTTCACGTGGAAGAAGAATGGAAGAACGAAGATTAAGCCAATGCCGTACATCATCGCAGCCACGATGAACATCAACATAACCATTAGGTAAATAGACGCGACCACGAAGATCTTCTTGTTTACCGCTCTTAATGAAAGCAGAAGCGATTGCATTGGCGGCACTTTCTTATCACAAATCAGCAGAATCGAATGACTGAACGCAAGTGAGAAGTAGATAGATAAGAACGGCAGAATCATACCTGCGATGCCTTGAAGCATTAGGCTAAATAAAGTCACTAGGATAACGGGAACCGTAAACTGCAAACCTTTACCGATGTGGCGTACTTTGGTTTGTAGACCAGCAGCGTGGCTCATGGCCATTAAACAGATACCAGCATAGATAGGTGCACTGATCACTTCATAGCTAAAGTTCGCAATAAAAATCGATTCAACGATTTGTGGTGTAAACGACTCTGGGTCGATAACCGCGTCCAATATAACCGCGGGATCACCAAGCTGTAGTTTAAGTGCGATATAAAAGATAGCGAGCTGCACAAACATCAAAGCAATAATCGCAGGGGAAAACGAAAGAAAGTGACTTATCGTATGTTTCCAAGCTTCTTGGAATACAGCCGTTGCTTTGAGCTCATAATCGCCAGAAAGTGCACGGTTGATACTACCGCCCAAATTAAAATCTTTTTCGATGTCGTTGTTCATATTTATACCTAGGTGCGCCGATTAAGCGAGACCACCTAACTTATTGATAAAAAATTACCTTCATTATACTCATATGTCGGATACAAACTAAAATATGATTCTGTAACAAGGCTTGCTTTTGCGTCTTAATGGTTAATAATTAGACACTTGTTGGGGTGTAAACCCAGTAAATAACAGTATGGTAAAGGATGTTTACTTTTACCTGCGAAATTTTTTATCTTCGAAAGGTAAAAAATGCTTTGAATTCACGTTTTTGGTGATTATGATGCGCGCCTTAAAGGTGTATAACAACAGGTCTCAAATAGAACCAAGGTGGAGAAAAACAGACGTTGAACGCTAAAAAATCAGTAGGAAAGCCAGTAGTACAGCTAACTGGCATCAGTAAAAGTTTCGATGGTAAGGAAGTCATCGGCAATCTGGATTTAAACGTAAATCATGGTGAGTTTCTCACGATTTTAGGCCCATCAGGTTGTGGTAAAACAACCGTACTAAGAATGATTGCGGGTTTTGAAACGGCAGATAGTGGTCAAATATTATTAGCTGAACAAAACGTAACCCAAGTTCCTGCTGAACAAAGGCATGTAAACACTGTATTCCAAAGCTATGCCCTATTCCCACATATGACCGTTTTCGACAATGTGGCATTTGGCTTACGCATGCAGAAAGTTCCAAACAGCGAGATTGAACCTCGTGTAATGGATGCTTTGAAAATGGTGCGCCTAGAACAAATGGCACAACGAAAGCCACACCAGCTATCTGGTGGTCAACAGCAACGTATTGCAATCGCTCGTGCTGTCGTTAATAAGCCTAAAGTTCTTTTGTTGGATGAATCTCTATCTGCTCTGGATTACAAACTGCGTAAACAGATGCAAATCGAGCTGAAACAATTACAACGCCAACTTGGTATCACGTTCATTTTTGTAACGCATGACCAAGAAGAAGCGCTGTCTATGTCTGACCGTATTATTGTTATGCGTGATGGCGTGATTGAACAAGACGGAACACCAAGAGAGATCTACGAAGAGCCTAAGAACCTATTTGTAGCGCGCTTCATTGGTGAAATTAACGTATTCGAAGCGACAGCGAAATCTCGTCTAGATGAAAAACGCATTGTTGCGACAATCGAAGGTGAAGAGTCGGTTATCTATCACGATAAAGACGTCACACCGGGTCAAAAACTGCAAGTATTGCTTCGCCCTGAAGATCTTCGTATCGAAGAAATTAAAGAGTCTGAGCAACGCGGTATTGTTGGCCATATTGTCGAGCGAACCTATAAAGGCATGACATTAGATTCAGTCGTAGAACTTGAATCTGGTATGCGTGTCATGGTTAGCGAATTCTTCAACGAAGATGACCCTGATGTTGATCACTCACTGGGCCAAAAAGTTGCAGTAACTTGGGTTGAGAGCTGGGAAGTGGTATTAGAAGATGAGCAAGAAGTTTAATTTACAAAACGCAATTGTTGCTTTAATCACAGGTTGGTTAGTGCTGTTCGTGATGATTCCAAACATCATGATCATCGGTACTAGCTTCTTAACTCGTGATGAAGCGAACTTGATCGAGATGACCTTCACCCTCGATAACTACGTGCGTTTGGCTGACCCGCTGTATTTTAAAGTGTTGATGCACTCTTTCTATATGGCAATTGTCGCAACCCTACTTTGTTTAATTATTGGTTACCCGTTCGCTTACATCGTGGCAAAAATGCCTGCGAAGTGGCGTCCAATCATGTTGTTCCTAGTGATTGTCCCATTTTGGACTAACTCTTTGATTCGTACTTATGGATTGAAGATTGTACTGGGTACGCAAGGTGTCTTGAACAAAAGTTTGTTAGCGCTAGATATCATTGATAAACCGCTACGTATCATGTACTCAGAAACCGCAGTAATGATCGGTTTAGTGTACATCCTACTTCCGTTTATGATTCTGCCGCTGTATTCAGCGATTGAGAAACTGGATGATACGTATTTAGAAGCGGCTAAAGATTTAGGTGCGAACAAACTGCAAACGCTATTGAAAGTTGTACTGCCCCTAACAATGCCGGGCATTATCGGCGGTTGTTTATTAGTACTACTGCCAGCGTTAGGTATGTTCTACATCTCTGACCTATTAGGCGGAGCTAAGAACCTATTGATTGGTAACGTGATTAAGAGCCAAGTGCTCAACGCTCGAGACTGGCCGTTTGGTGCAGCGACGAGTATCGCACTGACCATGGCAATGGCTGTGATGCTGTATGCCTACTACCGAGCAGGTAAGCTATTGAATAAGAAAGTGGAGCTAGACTAATGGGGCGCACAGTTAAGTTCAGCTTTATGGCGCTGGTATACGCCTTTCTATACCTACCTATTATCGTATTGATTGCTAACTCGTTTAATGCCAATAAGTTTGGTATGAAATGGGGTGGCTTCACGACTAAATGGTATGACGCGCTTATTAACAACGACAGCCTAATGCAGGCTGCGTGGCACTCGATCAATGTAGCGGTGTTCTCAGCAACAGCCGCAACGATTGTCGGTAGCCTTACAGCAGTAGCCCTATTCCGTTACCAATTTAAAGGTAAAGGCATCGTAAATGGCATGTTGTTCATCGTAATGATGTCACCAGATATCGTAATGGCAATTTCGTTACTGGCTCTGTTCTTAGTAATGGGTGTACAACTTGGGTTCTTTACCCTACTTGCTGCTCACATTACCTTCTGTCTACCGTTCGTTGTGGTAACGGTTTACAGTCGCTTGAATGGCTTTGATGTGAAGATGTTAGAAGCAGCAAAAGACTTAGGTGCGAGCGAATGGACGATCCTAAAACAGATCATCTTACCACTTGCTAAGCCAGCGGTTGCTGCGGGTTGGTTATTGAGCTTCACTCTGTCTCTGGACGATGTGATCATCAGTTCTTTCGTAACCGGTCCAACGTATGAAATCTTACCACTGAAGATTTACTCAATGGTTAAAGTGGGTATCTCTCCTGAGGTAAACGCCCTAGCAACAGTGATGTTAGTGGTGTCGTTAATACTGGTGATCATTTCTCAGTTATTAGCGAGAGAAAAAATCAAGTAAGTCTCCTACTCTATAAAGAGACAGGCTTGGTAAGAAGTTAAGCTACTTCAAGTTCAAAAAAGTGTTAATCATAAACAGAATGGTAAATTGCCATTCTGTTTTTCTATCTACTGCCTTCGGGCAACGTTTAGTTTGGAGCTAACGTCAATGAAAAAATGGGCTACTCTATTAGCTGGTAGTGCATGTGCGCTTTCAATGTTATCTGCACCATCATTTGCAAAAGATAACAAAGAATTGGTATTCATGAACTGGGGACCTTACATCAACAGTGAGATTCTAGAACAGTTCACTGATGAAACTGGTATCAAGGTTATCTACTCGACTTACGAGTCGAACGAAACCCTGTACGCAAAGCTAAAAACACACAACAAAGGCTACGACCTAGTTGTGCCGTCGACTTACTTCGTATCTAAGATGCGTGACGAAGGTATGCTACAAAAGATCGACAAAACTAAGCTGAACAACTTCAAGAATCTAGATACTAACTACCTAGATAAGCCGTACGACCCAAGTAACGACTACTCTATTCCACACGTAGTTGCGATCACAGGTCTTGCTGTTAACACTGACATGTACGATCCAGAAGATTTCCAAAGCTGGGCTGATCTATGGAAGCCTGAGCTTGAAGGTCAACTAATGATGATGGATGACACTCGTGAAGTGTTCCACATCGCACTACGTAAGTTAGGTTACTCTGGTAACACAACAAACGAGAAAGAGATCGACGAAGCGTACGCTGAGCTACAAAAGCTGATGCCAAACGTTCTAGTATTTAACTCAGATAACCCAGGCGCGCCATATATGTCTGGTGAAGTTGGACTTGGTATGCTGTGGAACGGTTCTGCTGCCGCTGCGCAAAACGAAGGTCTACCAATCAAACTGGTTTTCCCTAAAGAAGGCGGTATCGGTTGGGTTGATAACTTTGCAATCAGTTCTGGTGCGGTAAACGTAGAAGCGGCTCATAAGATGATCGACTTCCTACTTCGCCCTGAAATTGCTGAGCAGATTTCTCGCGATACTGGCTACCTAACGGCAGTTAAAGCGTCTAACGAGAAGTTCAAAGACAGCCCTGCTCTGTTCCCGTCTCAAGAAGATCTTGACCGTGTTGAATGGCAAGCTGCAGTTGGCGACAAGACAGTGAAGTACGAAGATTACTTCATGAAACTTAAAGCAGGTCAGTAACTTAGCTTATTATCTAATGGCGACTAAGTAATAGGTTTACTTCACAAGCCTAGCTAGATAATCAACAAGTTAAAAATAAGAATATCAATGAATAGGCAGCTTAGGCTGCCTATTTTATTATATCGCTGCTATAATATACCGCGATTTTTAGGAATCCTTTTACTTTGGGCTCACTACCCAACTTCAAATCAAACAAATGAACGGAACAGTAATGAAAAAAACACTGTATACCGGCGCATTGTGTGCTGCTACTTTACTTTCTACACCCTCTTTCGCAGCTGACCAAGAACTGTATTTTTACAACTGGTCTGAATATATCCCAAATGAAGTATTAGAAGACTTCACAAAAGAGACGGGCATTAAGGTTTATTACTCTACTTATGAGTCTAACGAAAGCATGTACGCTAAGTTAAAAACTCAAGGTACGGGTTATGACTTAGTGGTTCCTTCTACTTACTTCGTTTCTAAGATGCGTAAAGAAGGCATGCTTCAAGAGCTTGATAAAACTAAGCTAAGCCACTTTGCTGATTTGGATCCAAATTACTTAGATAAGCCATTTGACCCAAGCAACAACTACTCAATCCCATACATTTGGGGTGCAACGGGCATTGGTATCAACTCAGATATGCTAGACAAGTCTTCAGTGAAAAACTGGGGCGACCTGTGGGATACACAGTGGGAAGGTCAGTTGATGATGATGGATGACTCTCGTGAGGTTTTCCATATCGCTTTATCTAAACTGGGTTACTCTCCAAACACAACCAACCCAGAAGAAATCAAAGAAGCGTACGAAGAACTTCGTAAGTTGATGCCAAACGTATTGGTATTTAACTCAGACTTCCCTGCGAACCCTTACCTAGCGGGTGAAGTGTCACTTGGTATGCTTTGGAATGGCTCTGCTTACATGGCACGCCAAGAAGGCGCAACGATTGACATTATCTGGCCAGAGAAAGGCGCTATCTTCTGGATGGACAGCTTAGCGATTCCATCTGGTGCTAAGAACATCGAAGCCGCTCATAAGATGATCGATTTCCTTCTTCGCCCAGAGAACGCAGCGAAAATTGCTCTAGAGATCGGCTACCCGACTCCAGTAAAAACCGCTTACCCTCTTCTTCCAAAAGAATTTGCTGAAGACAAGAACGTTTTCCCACCACAAGCAGTGATGGATAACGGTGTATGGCAAGATGAAGTTGGTGAAGCGAGCGTCATTTATGACGAGTACTTCCAAAAACTTAAAGTGAACAACTAAGTTATTGTTAGTTAATCAGTTAAGTAAATAAAGCGGCGTAAGCCGCTTTATTTTTTTCAGATTCAGAAACTGATGCGCTTTATCAAAGACAAGGCTTAGGCCGTTAAAGAACCTTTCTCTGAACATAACAATTCCCCGACGAGTTTAGGTACCTCGATGCTCGCCTTGCCGTAACGCTTCTCTTCAAACTCACTTTCAACTGCGCTAGGTTCGAGGTTTATCTCGATAGTGTGTGCACCGTGCATTTTTGCATCATGAACAAAGCCTGCAGCTGGATAAACAACACCTGAAGTTCCGATAGAGATAAAGAGATCGGCTTCTTCGAGTGCTGAATAGATGTCACCCATTCTTAATGGCATTTCGCCAAACCACACAATATGAGGACGCATTTGCGCTGGAATTTGACAACAGTGACAAAGTTCACCAGTTTCAATGTCATCTTTATATTCGATAACTTGATTCGATTCACTGCAACGTGCTTTTAGAAGTTCACCGTGCATGTGGATAATGTTGTTGCTACCGCCTCTCTCGTGCAGGTTGTCGATGTTCTGAGTGATGATTGTTACTTTGCCATCAAGTTTGTCTTCAAGCTCACCTAGCGCCTTGTGGGCTGAGTTTGGTTGAATGCCCTCACCTTGTAAACCATGGCGACGCTTGTTATAGAAGGCTTGAACCAAGTCGGGATCTTTTGCAAACCCTTCAGGGGTCGCGACATCTTCGATTTTATGGTTTTCCCATAATCCGTCTTGTGCTCGGAATGTTTGAATCCCCGACTCCGCGGAAATGCCGGCGCCAGTAAGAATTACGATATTTCGATATGGGAAATGCATATAACGTCCTTTTCAATATGTCACTTTGTAACAGCTTAGCACTGTTCAAATTCCAACAATAGTTTTAGGGATTAGACCATAGTCTTAGGCAACTGAATTCATTGGCTATTTGTGACATAACTCGCTTGATAGTTGTGACCGTTCTTACTCAAACTCTCGGTTTTACTTTTCATAGAAACAAAAAAAGCGACCGAAGCCGCTTAGTTCTGTTTAACTGATGCCTACTTGATGAGCCTAAACCCATCAAAGTGAACGACGTTAGTCTTCGTTGATAGATGAGATCTTATGGATTGAAAGATCCGCACCGTTGAACTCATCTTCTTCACTTAAACGTAGGCCAGTTAGCTTGCTGAGCACGCCGTAAACAATCAAAGCACCAATCAGAGCAACAGCAATACCCGCCAGTGTACCAACCACTTGAGAAGCAAAGCTCACACCGCCTAAGCCCCAGAATGCTTGCTGACCGAAGATACCCGCTGCAATGCCACCCCAAGCGCCACATACACCATGCAGAGGCCATACACCCAATACATCATCAATCTGTGTTTTGTTTTGCATGTACGTGAACAAGTAAACGAACAACGCGCCTGCCACACCGCCTGTCACCAAAGCGCCTAATGGGTGCATTAAGTCTGAACCTGCACAAATTGCTACTAAGCCAGCCAAAGGACCATTATGGATAAAGCCCGGGTCATTCTTACCAGCAACAAGCGCCGCAAGAATACCGCCAACCATTGCCATCAGTGAGTTCATCGCCACTAGGCCGCTGATGCCGTTGATTGCTTGTGCAGACATCACGTTAAAGCCAAACCAACCCACACATAAGATCCAAGAACCTAGTGCTAAAAATGGAATGTTCGATGGTGCGAAGTTAGTGTGCTTACCCGCGCGGATGCGACCTTTACGCATCCCTAAGAAGTAAACCGCAACCAATGCAATCCAACCGCCGACACCGTGAACCACTACCGAGCCTGCGAAGTCATGGAAACCATAGCCAAACTGGCCTTCTAGCCAATCTTGGAAACCAAAGTTACCGTTCCAAATGATGCCTTCGAAAAATGGGTATACGAAACCAACGGTAAATAACGTTGCGATCAAAATTGGATAGAAACGTGCACGCTCTGCGATACCCCCTGAAACGATCGCTGGAATTGCCGCAGCGAAGGTCATTAGGAAGAAGAACTTAACCAGTTCGTAACCATTACCTTGTGAGAGCGTTTCAGCGTCGGCAAAAAAGTGTGCACCGTAAGCAACCCAGTAACCGATAAAGAAATAAGCGATGGCGGAGACACCAAAGTCGGAAAGGATTTTAACCAGCGCGTTTACTTGGTTTTTCTTTCGCACGGTACCGACTTCGAGAAAAGCAAAGCCTGCATGCATCAGGAAGACCATGATTGCGCCAAGTAGTAGGAATAAAGTATCTGAACTTTGGGTAAGGGTTTGTACTGCACTATGAACTTGAGTCACCGTTTCACTCATTAAAGCATTCTCCTTCGCTTTATCTGATTTGCACTGATATCGTGCGATTCAATGTTGTAATTAATTAAAGACTCAACAGTAAACGCAAGATGTGTTCCAAGTGTTAAGGGTAATTTTCGTGCAACAGATTTTAATTTTAAGTCATTGATTATTAGGGTCTAAATATTTACGTGCACTTTTATGGTTATTAAAAATTGAAAAAACAACCACGACAATTGCACCAAATAAGGGAGTTGCACCATATTGAAGCGGCCAATAAGTAGGTTCTGATACAGAGAGCGGCTGACAACAATTTACTGTTCCATAGCCTAAAAACAAAAAGCCCAGTGAATTTGAATCACTGGGCTTTCTTTAGATATGTCGTTAACGTGTTAGCGTTACAGGTTTGGCCCTGTCGACGGGCTTTGCGGTAGGTTTTGACTTAAACGCTGCATGCCTTGATACATACGGATAAACCAAACCACAATCGCAACACCACCGAACAACATGCCTACATATGGAATGTAGTAAGCGATGTCATCGACAATATGGTTTTGATACCAGTAATCGTTCACACCGATTAACACGCCATTAGAGGTCGCTACCGTTACGATAAGCACCACGAAGAACGTCAGGTTCAAGAAGAACGAGCGAATCAGTCCGTAGTAATGGGTATCCACTACTTCCCCGTCTTCGCCTTTATCTAAACGATAGCCCGCGTAGATGATGGCAACCACACCAGAGAGAAGGCAAGTAAATGGTGTAAAGCAGCTTAGTATGTAAGCGACCCAAATACCTTTATGAGGTTTGTTCATTCTTATTCACCCCTTCCGTTTTCTCTGTTGCTGCGTTAGCGCTTTGCTCAACGCCGTTTTTCTCTTGTTCCATCACTTCTTTGTACCAAAGGTCATGGTGCTCTTTAGCCCAAGTCTCATCAACTTCGCCTGTTACCATGCCTTCTAGTGCCCCTTCCATACCGAACAAGCCGATGTAGATGTGGAACACGAAACCACAGATAAGGATCAAAGCAGCTAACATATGGACTAGGTTTGAAAGCTCCATATCTCGACGCGTTTGACCGAAGATTGGGAAGTCTAAAACCAAGCCACTGATCGCAGCCACACTACCCATAACAATCAATAGCCAGAACAGTGCTTTTTCACCCGCGTTCGAGAACTCTGCAGATGGGTGAGAACCTTTATGTTTCCCTACCATGCCACCCAGTTTCATGAACCACTGGATATCGACCATCTTAAAGATAGACTTGCGCCACCACTTGATCAGAACAGCCATCAACAGCACATAGAAAATCGGTCCGATGTAGTTGTGGTATTGCTTAGCCAGTAGAACAATGAAGCCCCATAGATCCGTTGGGATATAAGGTTTCAAGAAGTGTTTACCGTAAACCAACATCAAACCACTGAATGCCAGTGTTAAGAAGGTAAACGCCATGCTCCAGTGCAATGCACGATCAAGTCGAGACCAACGTTTGATCTTACGACCTGTTCTTGGTGCGCTTAGCATTAGCGGTCCAATCACAACGTACATCAAAGTCACGAAAGCAATACTGCCAAAGATAGCGACGGCACCGGCTGGTGACATCCACTTCTCTTTCAATATGTACCACGTCTGACCTGGAGTACTGATTAACACACCGTGTTCAGCCGATTGAGATGTGGTGTAACCTTCTTCACCATTTCTTACTTGTCGCCAAAAATCGGCACCAGCAAGTTGAGTGATTTCTCGTTGAGCAGAGCTCGATTGAGTTTGTGATGAGTTCGTCTCAGATGCATGACTCATAGGAGAAAGCATTGTTAGTGCTGCCAACATAGGCAGCACAACAAGGAAGAGACGCTTAAACATTGTAAGCATATGTCTCTCCTACTTAGCTCTTAGTCGCATCGTAAGAAAGGTCGTTGCCGTCTGTCCAACCTGCACCTTTCGCACCACGTTCAACTACACGCTGACGGAAAACATCAGAAACTTTCTCTGCGTCACCCGCTAGCAGTGCTTTAGTTGAACAAAGCGAAGCACACATTGGAAGCTTACCTTCAGCAATACGGTTCGCACCGTATTTCTGACGCTCTTCTATAGAACCTGGTTCTGTTTCAGGGCCGCCAGCACAGAAGGTACATTTGTCCATCTTACCGCGCTCACCAAATGCTTCCTGTTTAGGGAATTGAGGTGCGCCAAATGGGCAAGCAAACAAGCAGTAACCACAACCGATACACAGATCTTTATTGTGAAGTACGATGCCGTCTTCTGTATGTTCAAAACAGTCTGCAGGACAAACCGCCATACATGGCGCATCAGTACAGTGCATACACGCTACTGAGATAGAGTTTTCACCCGGTTCGCCATCGTTCAGTGTGACAACGCGACGACGTTGAATACCCCATTCCAGGGCATCATCATTTTCATTCTTACATGCAGTGACACAACCGTTACATTCGATACAACGCTTGGTGTCACAAAGAAATTTCATTCTAGCCATTTTAAGACTCCTTACGCTTTACGAATATTACAAAGGGTTACTTTCGTTTCCTGCATCAACGTGACAGGGTCGTAACCATAAGTGGTTGCTGTGTTAGCAGCTTCACCAATAACGTAAGGATCCGTGCCTTCTGGGTACTTAGAACGCAAATCTTCACCTTGGAACTTACCACCGAAGTGGAATGGGATGAACGCCAAGCCAGGTTTAACACGACGTGTAACCATCGCTTTCACCTTAATTCGGCCCTTCTCAGCACCCTCAACCCAAACATCATCACCGTCTTTAAAGCCGATGTCGTTCGCGTCTTTCGGGTTTACTTCAACGAACATCTCTTGTTGAAGTTCTGCTAGCCAAGGGTTAGAACGTGTCTCTTCACCACCACCTTCGTACTCAACCAGACGACCAGAAGTCAGGATAATCGGGTATTCACCAGATTTGTCTTGCTCTTGAATCGACTTGTAAAGCGTAGGTACACGGAAGATCGCCTCTTTGTCATCCCATGTTGGGTAGTCAGCAACTAGGTCGCGACGTGGTGTGTAAAGCGGCTCACGGTGCAGTGGCACGCGGTCTGGGAATGTCCAAACAATCGCACGCGCTTTTGCATTACCAAACGGGATACAACCGTGCTTGATAGCCACACGTTGAATACCGCCAGAAACGTCGGTCTTCCAGTTTTTACCTTCAGCAGAGGCTTTCTCTTCTGCTGTTAGGTCATCCCACCAACCCAGTTGTTTCAGTAGTTTGTCACTGAACTCAGGGTAGCCATCTTTGATTTCGCTGCCTTTCGAGTAGCTGTCTTCAGCCAGTAGGTTTTGACCTTCAAACTCAACACCGAAACGAGTGCGGAAGTTACCACCACCTTCAGCGACAGTCTTAGACGTATCGTAAAGGATATGTGTGCCTGGGTGTTTCATTTCTGGCGTACCCCAACATGGCCAAGGAAGACCGTAAGTCTCACCATTTGCAGGCCCGCCCTCTGCTTCCAGAGACGTTTTGTGGAATGTATGCCAGTTCTGTTGGTGCTCTTTCAAACGTTCTGGGCTTTGACCTGTGTAACCGATCGTCCACATACCTTTGTTGAATTCACGAGTAATGTCTTCAATCAATGGTTGGTTGTTCTCAACACGGATGTTTTTGAACAGCTGATCAGAGAAACCAAGCTTCTTAGAAAGAAGGTACATGATTTCGTGGTCAGGCTTAGATTCGAACAGAGGATCTACCACCTTGTCACGCCACTGTAGAGAACGGTTCGATGCCGTTACACTGCCGTAGGTTTCAAACTGAGTCGTCGCTGGTAGCAGGTAAACGCCGTCAGTACGATCATTCATTACCGCTGCAACCGTTGGGTATGGGTCAACAATAACCATCATATCCAGCTTCTGCATCGCTTTCTTCATCTCTGGACCACGAGTCTGAGAGTTCACTGCGTGACCCCAGTAGAACATCGCGCGGATGTTTTCGCGTTGACGAATCTTGTCTTTGTCTTCAAGTACACCATCAACCCAACGAGAGACAGGAATACCTGCACTGTTCATTGGTTTTTGACCGCCGTATGCGTTGTCGTCGAAACGGCCTTTGATCCAATCAAAGTCGATATCCCAAACTTTCGACCAGTGGCGCCATGAGCCTTCAGACAAGCCGTAGTAACCTGGCAGCGTGTCAGACAGTACGCCAAGGTCAGTTGCACCCTGTACGTTATCGTGACCACGGAAAATGTTTGCACCGCCGCCTGATTTACCGATGTTCCCTAGCGCAAGCTCAAGTACACAGTAAGCACGTGTGTTGTTGTTACCTGTGGTGTGTTGAGTACCACCCATACACCAAACGATACAACCCGGACGGTTTTCAGAAAGCAGTTTCGCTGTGTGGTAAACGTCTTCTTCGCTTACGCCTGTTACACGTTCAACTTCTGCTGGGCTCCACTTCGCAACTTCTTCACGGATCTCGTCCATGCCGAATACACGTTGGCGGATGAATTCTTGGTCTTCCCATTTGTTAGCAAAGACATGCCATAACACACCCCAGATAAACGCAACGTCTGAACCTGGGCGAAGTGATACATAGTGATCAGATTTAGCAGCAGTACGTGTACGACGAGGATCCGCAACAACGATCTTACAGTTGTTCTTCTCTTTCGCGATTAGGATGTGTTGCATTGCCACTGGGTGAGCTTCTGCTGGGTTTGAACCAATAAACAGCATCGACTTACAGTTGTGCATATCATTGAACGAGTTGGTCATTGCACCGTAACCCCAAGTGTTTGCAACACCGGCTACTGTGGTTGAGTGACAAATACGCGCTTGGTGGTCAACGTTGTTCGTTCCCCAAAGCGACGCCATCTTACGGAATGCGTAAGCTTGCTCGTTGCTGTGCTTTGCACTACCTAAGAAGTAAACCGAATCAGGGCCAGACTCTTTACGAAGTTCTAGCGCTTTGTTACCGATCTCTTCAATCGCTTGTTCCCAAGAAAGCTTCTTCCACTTACCGCCTTCCAATTTCATTGGGTACTTAAGACGACGTTCACCGTGGCCGTGCTCACGTAGAGCTGCACCTTTCGCACAGTGTCCACCAGCGTTGAATGGGTGATCAAATGCAGGCTCTTGACCTGTCCAAACACCGTTTTGTACTTCAGCGTAGATACCGCAACCTACAGAACAGTGAGAACAGATAGTACGTTTCACTTCTGTTTTTGCTTCTGGATCGACTGATTTAGCCTGTGCTTTCTTCATCATGCCCGGTGCGAATAGACTTGCGCCTACTACTGCGCCACCAGCCGCTAATGAGGTGTTTTTCATGAAGGCACGTCGAGACACACCCAGTTGGTTGGTTTCTTTGCTCACACTATCGGAGCGTTTGACAAGTTTCATCCGTTATCTCCTAAAGCGTGTCGTAGTAATCGCGAATGTGTTGCGTTTCACGATAGCCCGTCTTCTTCATGTCTTCTTTCGGCATTTCAACCGTTTCTGAAGCAGTTGCCACTTTAGTTGTACCAGCGACAACGGCACCAGCTACGGCTGCAGTCGTTAAGCCTTTGAGTAAGTCCCTACGGCTTGTGTTTATTTCTTTATTATCTTTCATCATTGCTTCCTTACCTTACGGTAGATCTTTTGGAGGCTTAATGCCCCTCTATCGATATAATCGCGTACTGCTCGATTACTCGTAATCAGTGACGTTTTTCACATCAATCTTTAATTTATGCTTACTGCTTTTTGTATTAACGCTAAAACGCACTTGTTCTAACGTTAAAAATGCTTCACACAGCTGAGCGGCCGATTTGTAGAAGTTGGCACTTTCTGCACTTTCAAGCTGACGCGTAAAAGAGTTGAACCAAGGACCAAGGTGCTTATTGAAAATCGCTTGTTGCAGGGCTTCTTCTTCACCGGTTAGCATTGCCATTACTTCACACAATGCCGCAATATGATCTTCTGGCTCTTTTACTTGATCATCACGTTCAATGCCTAAAAGCTCTAAATCATGACGAATCTCTGCTAATGGTTTTTCCATCATGGCGCCAGTGCGATGCCAAGAACCAAATGGAACAATCTCTCCACGGCCAATGCCAATGAACAGATCTTGATATTCGTCTTCTAACGCTTCGCGATTTGATTCTGTTGCCGCTTGTTGAATAGCAATCCAAGCTTTTTGCATTGCACTTTCAGACGCTTCAATATCTAGCGTTTTTAGAAAGTCGATCACCTCTTCAGAAGGTGCGCTACGAAACAGTGCAGATAGAACCAAATAGATCTCAGTTCTTAGTGTCTGTTCTTGTGCCTGATCCAAATTAGTTTCCAAGGCTAACTCCTAGTATTTCAATTGTTTCAATGGGTCTTGCGCCATTGAATCGAACATATCCACCACACGACAGTCCTCACACATCGCAATACGATTGATCGCTGCTTCATCTGAAAAGTGAGAGTGACCGCGTAACTTGCTCTGTAACATGTCGATCATAGACTGAGGTGCGAATGGTTTATGGCAACGTACACATTCCGCAGCTTTCTCTTCATGAATCACAACCGCCTTCTGACGTTCTTCTTTTACCCAGTTCATACGAGGCGTCAGAGTCAGAACATTTTCAGGACATGCCTTTTCACACAAGCCACATTGAATACAGTCTTGTTCTACAAATTTAAGTGATGGAGAAGCCCCGTCGGTATGAAGTGCACGTGTCGGACACACAGCCACACAACTCATACACAAAGTACAATCTTTGCTTTCACACGAAACCGTGCCATATGGCGCATTCGATGGAAGCTCAACAATGTTCTCAACTGGAATTCGAGCTGAAGACATCGCATCAAGTGCTGTAAATAGACGTTGACGCTTGTTACCTTGAAGATCGCCAAGTGCAAGATCGAACGAATCCACACAAAGTGTTGGAGGACCTTCACGTAGCGATTCTAGATACAGGATATCGATGGTTTCTTTTGGAATACCGATTTGGTCTAGCAGTTCTTGTGCGATCCCTACTTCGTTATTCAGAACTCGAATGATCGTTTCTGGCATAAAGCGAGATGCTGCAAACAGAACCTGAGTTGCGCCATTTACTAAAGCTGCAAACCAAGTATCAATACCAATAGATGGCAGTTCTTCTACGACAATTGGAATCACGTTATCTGGTAGCGCTTTAAGAGCCATCACGTTGTAAGTTTCATGACGTGAGCTACAGATAAGCACGATAGGATCAAGACCGCCCGCTTGCTCGTAATTCGCTAGCGTACGTTCAATGAATTTTTGAGTATCGTCAGGATTAGGCAATGCGTAAGAGATTGCTTCTGTCGGACAGCTCGTTGCACAAGTACCAACGCCTTGACATAGGTAAGGGTTGATCTCAATCTTATGGCCGGTCTTATCAGAGCCTTCACTTGATAGTGCGCCAGCAGGACAAGCATCAACACAACGCTCACAACCTTTTACGCCACGAGAACTGTGCGCACAAAGGTCAGTGTCTAGACGGAAGAACTTAGGTTTATCAAACGTGCCCATTAGCGTTGGAATCTCTTCCAGTGCTTCAGCCAGTTTTGGATAGCCACGACCTACTGGGTAATAACCTGGTACAGGTACTTCCTCTGTCATGCAGCTATTCAGACATAGGTCTAGAACAACATCGAAACAATCGTGATTAATCGCGACTTTCGCTAGGTTGCTTGATGTGCCTTTACTTTCGATCACAACTTCAAACGTGCCAAGGAAACCGGAGACTTGAACCGAATTCGCGAAATACAGTTCTGGGTTTGTGCCCTTTTCGCCGTCTGTCGACAATAAGGTTAGGCTCGTCAATTGAGGTAATTGCGCCGCAGCACTTTCAATGATCGCAGTTGGACCAATAACAAGAGTATTACCGCCGCTTTCGTAGCTAACAGTAGGTGGAATCAGATTTGTTAACTCAACTGTATTTTCAAATGCATACAGTCTTGCTTTAGCGTTATTTGAAGTTGCTTGTTCTAATAATTGTTTAAGCATTGCTCAGTTCCATCTTTGGACATGGATAATCTGTTCAACTTTCATTGTAGTAAGCGATAGAGAACTTGCTGAGTAATCCGTTAACAACTAACCCTTTAGCCAGTGTGCCGTTCGTCAGACCATGAACTCGTCTATCTACAAAAAAGTTGATAATGAACGTTATTTAGCAAATGCCATGCCAGTTTAATAATCCCTATATATCAGTAGTTTAATGATTTATAGCGTTTATTGTGCGTATAAAAAAACCGCTTGGGACATTTTGTCGCAAGCGGCTCATTGAGTGTTTAGTCAAAATGTACCTATTCTTTGTGTGGTATATTTTGTCCCATCTTTTTCAGGTCAGCTTCGTCTGACATTGTAGCGTCAATATCTGGTACTGTATTTTTATACAGTTCATTTTCTTGTTCTGTTATTTCGTCAATTTCTGACGTTTCAAGTTCATTATCAGATACCTCAAGATCGCTTTCAGAATTTCCTAAAACCTCACCTTCATCTTTATTATCAATGGCTTGCTCTTCTTCTGGTGTGGTTTCGTCTTCCGTTTTGTCTTTAACCCAATCACGCAAGGTTTCCGCAACCCCTTCAGAAAGAGACTTCAAATTACTGTAATCGTCGTCGTAATCATCTAAACCATCACGAACGTTGAACTCTTCTGAGAGGAATAATTTACGCAAGGCCGCTTTTTTTACGCTCTCAGATGCTTCCGACACCAATAATTGAGCAACAGACAAGTCTTCAGTCGTTTCGGATGCTATCTCCTGAGAGTCAATAGCTTGAGAATCGACAGCATGAGTTTCTTCATTGCTTTCTGGAGAACCATTTTCTAAAGTTCTATTTTCTAAAATCTGACGGTCTAATGACTCTGATGTTTCTGCACCTATAGATGAAGCAGCAGACGAAGCCTCTGAAGAAATAAGCTCGGCTTCCTCAAGCGTTTGTTGCGCTTCTAATGGTTCATCAGACGATTCATCGAGCTTTCGTTGAGACCAACGGCTAAAAAAGTTAGTTGCCATTTGATCGACCCGCGCCTTTACGTTTCTTACGTCTTGCTTCTAGTAACTCGCCATGACGGCCAATGAATGCTTCCATCCAAGCTTGTACAGGCAAAGGAATGTCGTATGAAAGGACTTGGTTGTCACCGTCCATGTATTGCCCAGCAACGGTTTGTGATGCCGTAAGTAACTGAATGACTGGCTCAACACCAGAATCGACGTTATCCATCACTAAGAAAAGCTTAGGTTGTTGAGAGCTAAGGTTGAAACGATAGTCTGTACGCTCGTCTTTATGTAATTGAAGTAAACAAACGTCTTGAGTATCGTCTTCTGGCGACAGTTCAAACCCCGTCAATTCCCATTGTGTGGTTACCCAGATACCTGTTTTGATCTCTTTCTCTATTCTTTGGACACCGATTGGCCAAGCTGCTTCTGTTTTTTCATATTGTTCTTGGAATTCTTTTATCTCAGACATACTTCACCCAATTGATTTTCTTTGGTCTGAATGCACTTAGGACATTTTGTACTGTGCGCAATCATATACACCCCATAAAGCAATAAACACGCCAATACGGATTACCTACGAGAGCGTATCTATAGCGTTCGTTATCAAGTTGTCATTATAACGTTAGTCGATACTGGTTATTTCAGACAACCCCACCCAGTGAACTCTCATATTTTGCGCTATTTTAATCTAATGCTTCATGTTTCCATCAATCCCCGTTATTTTGGAATAAGATTTGCTTTAGCTAATTCGCTAATGTTATTCACAGAGCTATGTATTCTCAGAGCTATGGCGCGCTCGATAACGTTAATCGAAACCTAGGCTATAGCGAACTAACAAACTAGCGCATTGATGAATGAGAGCCTTATTGCTCTTGTTGACTTCTTATCTCATAAAATCGCTATCTCATTAAGTAGGAAATGACTGTGGTAAAACCAAACATAATAAAAACCAGTGAGAACCCACTTCAGACAATCGAAGTTGAAGTGTTTGATGAATATGGCGAAAAGCTAACGAAACAGATCGCGTGTGAGCGCCCTCTTACCGTGATGTTGAACTGGAAAGAGATCGTAACCTTAATGACATTGGGCTCTCGTCCTGAGTCATTAGTCTTAGGTTATTTGAAAAACCAAAGCTTCCTTTCCGATCCTGAAGCGGTTGAATCTATTATCATCGATTGGGAAACCAGCTCTGCTGCGGTTATCACCAAAGAAGATACAAGCCAACTTGAGCAAGCTCTTAAGAAGAAGACAGTAACCTCTGGCTGCGGTCAAGGCACTATGTATGGCAACGTAATGAAGCAGTTGGAAGATTACCAAGTGCCTCAAAACAAGATTAAGCAATCTGAAATCTACACAGCGCTTGAAGCGCTGACTCATTATAACGATACCTACAAGAAAGCAGGCGCGGTACATGGCTGTGCGGTTTGTAAAGACGACAAGGTTCTATCGTTTGTTGAAGATGTTGGCCGACACAATGCCGTTGATACATTGGCTGGTGAGATGTGGCTTAACAAAGAGTCAGGTGAAGACAAGATCTTCTATACCACAGGTCGTTTAACGTCTGAGATGGTAATTAAGGTTGCTCAGATGGGTATCCCTGTTCTGTTATCACGTTCTGGTGTAACACAAATGGGCTTAGACCTTGCTCAGAAGTTCGGCATCACCACTATTGCACGCGCAAAAGGTTTACGCTTCCAAGTGTTCACGGGCGCAGACAAGATCGATTTTGATGTAAAGGGTGAGCAAGCGTCGTCAGAAGACTAGATCTCCCCCCTGCTACGAGTGAATAAACAATGCCGTTCATTAAGGTTGATGAACGGCATTTTTATTTAAGTAGGGATAAGTCGTTGGTTCGAGAAACGATGATGCCCAATTTAAGTTAAGCGCATAAGGCTATTAATTCCGTTTCTTTACACAATTACATCTCCTTAACTTTCAATACGAAACCAATCTTGCTTTACGAGCCCTATAAGCTATTAGTTACATATCCATCATTTAAATGTATCTAATAACTATTAAACATTGATGGACATGAAACGTCATAGGCTAAAGGGAGTTAACCATGAACAATCCATCGGAACCTCAGAATCGTTTGCTGTCTCTTTCTATTCGCAGTAAGTTTATTTTAATCAACCTCACCCTGTTTATTTCTGTTTTTATCTATGCCATCTACGAGCAGTTCAGCTTAGACAAATTGGAATCATTGGAGCTCGCTGCGACCGAAAACCTTAGAAGCTCAGTCGATTTATTAACGCTTAGGCGACATGAGAAAGACTTTTTGTCTCGACACGATCAAAAATACGCAGAGCGTTTCGATAAAACTGCCGACACATTGAATCAAAGATTGGTGACGTTGAACCAAACCCTAACCTCGCACGAGCTTCACCTTACCGATCAAATGACTAAAATCTCCGATACCCTTCATCAGTACCAGAAACAGTTCCATCAGATCGTCAATCAAGTGAACGACATTGAACGCACAACCCCACCTTTAGGCTTTGTCGCAACCCTCGATGGAAAAAGAACAGCGCTGAAATCAGCAATCGAATCAGAATCAAGTTTGGCACTGGAACTTGCGTTGTTAGAGCTGATCGAAAAAGACTTCCATTACCTCGCACATATTAATAGCCAAACGAATGCGGCGTTAACCAATGCTCTTGTTGAGTTTGAACCCTACTCCCAAACTTCGATTGCGACTGAACAAGCCTATTCCGAATATAAGGCCGCGGTTGAAACTCTGTTGGTTGCTAACAGCAATCTAGGTTTGTCTGCAGAGTTGGGGCTTAGAGGCGCCTTACGTAGCAATGTTCATCAAACAGAACAAGCCATTGAAGAAGTGCAGAATGAGATAAGCCAAGCGATTACAGCGGCAGTTAGAAACACACAAAACATGTTACATCTGTTTGGTGCAGCTATCGTCGCTCTGCTTTCTCTGTTATTGGTGTTCATCGGTCGCAACATCCTGGGTCGTATCAAAGCGATAAACGTGATGATGGAGTCTATTGCAAATGGAGATGGAGATTTAACCGTCAGAATGAACGCCAGAGGTAACGACGAGCTCGCTCAACTTGCCCACTCGTTCGATACCTTCATCGATAAACTGCACGGTAACATCAAAGAGCTATCCGGCGTGATGACGGTGTTGACAGACAGTTCATGCAGCTCTGAAGAAGCGGCGGTTAAAAGCATGAGCAATGCAGAGAAACAAAAGCAGCAATCTGAATCGGTAGCAACGGCAGTTAACGAGTTAGTGATGACGAGTAATGAGGTGACGGCGAACATCGAAAATGCCGCAACCAATGCCGAGAAGATCAAAGAAAATGCCCATCAAGCGCTACAAAAGACACAATCAACAAACGACAGTATTAATGTCTTGGTAGAAAACATTGCAGAGTCGCAAGATCTCATCGTTCAGCTCGAAGAACAGAGCCGTGAAATCAATCAGGTAGTGACGACCATTCAAGGTATTGCTGAGCAAACCAACCTATTGGCACTTAATGCTGCGATTGAAGCAGCGCGTGCCGGCGATCATGGACGAGGTTTCGCTGTGGTTGCGTCCGAAGTGCGAGAGCTTTCCCTAATGACCAACGATTCAACCCATCAAATAGAATCCACGATTCATGGTTTAACCAC
The DNA here is from genome assembly GCF_024347415.1 of Vibrio crassostreae. Classification (NCBI taxonomy): domain Bacteria; kingdom Pseudomonadati; phylum Pseudomonadota; class Gammaproteobacteria; order Vibrionales; family Vibrionaceae; genus Vibrio; species Vibrio crassostreae. The sequence continues at coordinate 1,737,057 of NZ_AP025476.1, read as the reverse complement.
TGGAATAGACAAGACCGTCGCTAAGATGACAGCGAGCTTAGAACAAACTGAGCTGGTGAAAAACCAAACCAAAGACGTGGTGAATGCCATAGAAGGAATACACTTCCAAGTTGGCGAGATGTTCGACTTAAACAGCCAGATCTCAACAGCGTCTGAAGAGCAATCGATGGTTTCTGTTGAGATTGACCGAAACATTACTGATATCGCTCACCTTGCTAGTGACACCTATACTGTGGTTTCTGGGTCGGTACGTTGCAGTGAACAAGTCTCGAGTGTGAGTGTGAAGCTAGAGAAGATTGTCGCGCAGTTTAAGTATTAGTGATTAGCGCAAGCTAGTTGATTCGTGTGGTATGGAAAAACAAAAGGCCTCTATCTGATTGCTAAGATAGAGGCCTTTCTAATTTTGAATACGTACTAACGTGTTTTTACGTATCAGCTCTCACTACACGGTATTAGCCGCGTGCTTTCAAGAACTCAGCGTAAGTGCCGCGGAAATCGTTGATCTTGCCATCTTTGATTTCAAGGATACGAGTTGCAAGCGAGTCTACGAATACACGGTCGTGAGATACGAAGAACAATGTGCCTTTGTAGTTCTCAAGAGCCAGGTTAAGCGCTTCGATAGATTCCATATCCATGTGGTTCGTTGGTTCATCCATAAGAAGGATGTTTGGCTTGTGCATCATGATCTTACCAAGAAGCATACGACCTTGCTCACCACCAGAGATAACCTTTACAGATTTCTTAATGTCGTCTTGACCAAATAGCATACGACCTAGGAAGCCACGAACAACTTGCTCGTCTTCGCCTTCTTGACGCCATTGGCTCATCCAATCAAACAGGTTCATGTCTGTCTCGAAATCGTGTGCGTGATCTTGAGCGTAGTAACCGATGTTTGAGTTTTCAGACCACTTGTACTCACCAGTGCGTGGCTCTAGTGCGCCAGCTAGTGTGTTAAGTAGTGTTGTTTTACCTACACCGTTTTCACCGATGATAGCAACACGCTCACCTACTTCGAAGATACCGTCGAACTTGTTGTATAGGTCTTCTTCAAAACCTTGAGATAGGTTTTCAACCACAAGTGCGTTACGGAATAGCTCTTTAGACTGTTCGAAACGGATGAATGGGTTTTGACGGCTAGACGCTTTAACTTCGTCTAGTTGGATTTTATCGATCTGCTTAGCACGAGACGTTGCTTGCTTCGCTTTCGATGCGTTAGCAGAGAAACGAGATACGAATGTTTGAAGTTCAGCAATTTGTGCTTTCTTCTTAGCGTTGTCAGACAATAGACGCTCACGAGCTTGAGTCGCTGCCGTCATGTACTCATCGTAGTTACCTGGGAATAGACGAAGTTCGCCGTAATCAAGGTCAGCCATGTGTGTACAAACAGAGTTTAGGAAGTGACGGTCGTGCGAAATGATGATCATTGTGCAGTTACGTTGGTTTAGCGTATCTTCCAGCCATTTGATGGTGTCCATATCCAGGTTGTTCGTTGGTTCGTCAAGAAGCATGATATGCGGGTCTGCAAACAGTACTTGAGACAATAGAACACGAAGCTTCCAACCCGGTGCTACTTCGCTCATCAGACCGAAGTGCATTGATTCTTCAATACCTACTGCAAGAAGAAGCTCACCCGCTTTCGCTTCTGCCATGTAGCCGTCCATTTCAGCGAACTGAACTTCAAGGTCGGCCACTTTCATGCCGTCTTCTTCGCTCATTTCTGGCAAAGAGTAAATACGGTCACGCTCTTGCTTAATAGCCCAAAGCTCTTTGTGACCCATGATAACCGTGTCGATTACCGTGAATTCTTCGTAAGCAAATTGGTCTTGGTTTAGCTTAGCAACGCGCTCGTTTGGATCGTAGCTTACGTTACCAGCACTTGGCTCAAGTTCACCAGATAGGATCTTCATGAACGTCGATTTACCACAGCCATTCGCGCCGATTAAACCGTAGCGGTTGCCTTCGCCGAACTTAACTGAAATATTTTCGAAAAGTGGCTTAGCGCCGAATTGTTGGGTGATATTTGCTGTGGAGATCAATGCCATTACCTTCTTAATGTGAAAAACGTCGCAACGTTACTTGTTCAGGGCTTTAACTGCAAGTATTGATTGCAATTACTGGCCATTAAGTGAGTGATAACCTAGCCAAATCATAGTTTGAGCTGAATCACATTTTTGATTTTCTATTTATCGCCGAAAAGCCGTCGATTTTCAGGAAATACAAAATATCGAACAGCGCCCCATTATGGGCGGTATATAACGCCCCAAATCATGCCGACCATTGAATATATCGTATGCTGATCAGTTACAGTAAAACCAACCCGATCAAAGCAGCAACAGACATAGCCAAGACTAGCCTAATCCCTGACAATTTCATGACAAAATCGATCGAAACAGGAATAAAGTACTCGCCCCCGATACGGGGTTGGATTTCACAAAGTCAGATTATCTAACTATAGTAATCCTAACCTCATAATTCTAAGAGACTTTTATGCGTTCACTATCGCGCTTCTTAATCCTCACTTTGGCCATTCTCTCTTGGCCTAGTCATGCCAACTTGGCATATGACTTACAATCTCAGCCGCAGGTATCCGATTCTGCTGTTGACCTCGATGATCGAATTGATTCGTTACCCGATCCTCTCTTTATGGAGCCGTCGGACAGACGCCAAGTCAATATTCTGCTTGCCGAAGTTCTGCGAGTTCAAAAACAGGAAATCAAAACCTTCGAGCAACAGATAAAAGCTTACAGAGATAACAGCGACGCCGATCAATGGTTTGCCGTTCAAACCAGTTACGTCACGCTGAATAGCTTGAACGTAAGTAAACAGCATCTTTTAGAGCAGACCAACTCTGCAAACAAAGAGCGTTTAACCGGTTTTGGTCCCTATGGTGTGACCCAGTTTAAGCAAGAGTGGGAATTGACCAAACTCAATATTGAGTATCTTGTTTATTTCCAAATTCGTAGCTTTAAAGCGCTTGTTAAAGACATCTTTATTTCGCCAGTGCCAGTGATTGGCGCATCGTTAAAAGTGTTGTTTATCTATTTTGGTTTAGCGTGGTGGCTTGCCAACAGCACCCGCTTGATTGAACTGTTTCGAATTAACTTTCTTGAAGCGAAAACGAACCCTCCTTTTCTGGTTCGCGTGATTTGGTATATCAGCCGCGCTGATCGTGCGATTGCTTGGCTAATTGCCATCACATTGTCATTGAGAGTGCTTTCTAGTATCCCTAGTCTTCAACATTTGATTTTCCTGGAGATCTTCACTTGGTGGATTCTAGGTGGTTCGATTGCCATCAGCTTTATTTTGGAATTTGCCTACCGTTTAGGTCGTACATCAAATCAAGAAGTGATAGCACTACGCCTATCGACTATTCGCCGTTATGTATGGAGCTTCATTGTTGCGGGTGTGATTCTCCAGATATCAAGTATTACGCTAGGCAAAGGTACGATTTACAGCTGGATTTACAGCGCTCTGTTTTTCTGGTTTGTGCTGGTCACGATCTCAGTTCTCAGACTATGGAGAGCGAAGGTCTTCGATACGTTGCAACACATCTCTGATCGTCCGGTTTGGGTGAATTGGGCAGTAAACCGCAAGGATACCTTCTTACTTAATATATTGGCGACGGCCATTGGCATCGTGTGGTTGAGTGTTTACAACTTTCAACATCGAATTATGGCCCTGCTATCCAATTACACTTTGTTTAGCCAGGCCTTAGCTTATCTATTTAGAATTGAAGTTGCTAAACAGTCTGACCTTGATAAGAATCAGCAAAACTTGGTTCGAATCAAAGGCGATCAAACCTATGAATACATTCTTCCGGGTAATATCGACAGTACGTTGATAGATTACGCAGGAGATGAAATTAAGCAGTTATCACGCTACTTAATGTCAGACAGCCCGGCTATCTGTATTGTGTCTGGCGAACGTGGTGTCGGCGCGACAACGCTGCTATATACCTTACTGCACAAAGTCTCTAACGCTGAGCCTGTATACGTGAGTTGCCCTTATGCGGGTTACCAAGAGCTTTTAGCGCATTTAGCCGTGAGCATTGGCTTGGACGAAGAAGCGACTGAAATTCAAATATTAGCGCATCTTCGTAAGAACAATACCACTTACCTTATCGCGATTGATAACGCACAACGGCTGGTAAAGCCAATGGTCGGTGGCCTGTCTGATTTGATTCGTTTGACCAACCTTTTGCGTCGTTCTAAAAAGAACCACCGTGTCGTGATATCGATCGCCAAATCAAGCTGGCGATTTGTGGATAGAGCGCGTGGCGAACGTTTGCTGTTTGACTTGGTGTGTTTCCTTCCGCGTTGGACAGAGAAACAAGTGGGTGAACTTCTAAATAGCCGTATCAATACGGAGCTTGAGAAGCCGTTGTCTTTTGATGGTTTAGTAGTCCCTAAGCAATGGGACCAAGATGATATGAGTGAAGAAGAACGTGCACGCCAAGGTTTCTATCGAATTTTGTGGCACTATTCTGATGGCAACCCTACCGTTGCGCTGCGTTTCTTCCGACTCTCTTTGAACCGAAACAAAGAGACAGATCAAGCAGTGGTGCGTCTGTTCCATGTCCCTGAAGCCCAGGAGCTGGAAAATATGCCGAAACCTATGCTGGCTGTACTTCGTTCTATCGTACAACTGGAAATCGCTTCTCCGGAAGTATTGTCTGAATGTACACAGCTGAGCACGGCAGAGATAACGGGGATTCTGCGTTACTTTGAAAGCCGTGGTTATATTGGTTGGCATGAAGAAAAGGCTCGGATTTCTGAGCACTGGTTCCGCCATATTACGAACGTTCTCGACCGTCAACATCTACTGGTGAAGTAAAATGAAGAAGTTATTTATCCTACTATTTGTTGGCTTGGCAGGTGCTGTCAGTTTCCCGACCTTTGCGACGGAAGAGTTAGCTAACGTAGAAAACATCTCTAAAATTGCGAGCCTTGTGCGATGGAGCGGTGTGTTTTTCTCTCTCATCGTTATCGGTGCGATGTGGTTACTGCTTAAGTTCATCAATTCGATGGTGACGAGCTTTGGTAGCCAATTCGTGCAATACCGAATGCTGCTGCAAAAGCTTCAGTCGTTTATGCAGTTCTTCATCTATGTGAGCACGGGTCTGATTGTGTTCATGATGAGCTTTAGAATCAACGACCAAATACTGGCTCTGATTGGTGGTACCCTCGCCGTGTCTGTCGGTTTTGCACTTAAAGATTTGGCAGCATCATTCATCGCCGGTATCACGGTAATGATTGATAGACCATTTCAAGTTGGTGACCGTGTCACGTTTGAAGGTAACTATGGCGACATTATCACTATTGGTTTACGTTCTGTGCGTATGAGAACGTTGAATGACGACATCATTACGATTCCGAACAACAAGTTCTTAAACGAAGTGACCACCAGTGGTAACTATGGTGCCTTGGATATGCAGGTGGTGATTCCGTTTTATGTCGGAATGAATGAAGACATCACCCTAGCCCGCGACTTGATTCAAGAAGCGGCGTCTTCAAGTCGCTACATCCATTTACCAAAGCCAGTGACTGTTCTGGTTAAACAGACGATCACCGACAACTACCTTGCGATACAGTTGACGTGTAAGGCTTATGTAGTGGATACCGCGTATGAGAAGTTGTTTGAGACCGACATTACCCTGCGAGTGATGAAAGAGTTTAAGAAGCACAACATCAACCCACCGAAGATCTCAGTGGCAGCGCATTAGTCGCAGTTAGTTTAACGCTCTGAGAGTTAATTGCTCTCCTAGTCAGCAACAAACGAAAACACCTCCGAACTTATCTCGAGTACGGAGGTGTTTTTTTATGTGGTGTTATCTGTGTTAACGCTAAGTGCTTTGGGGTTTATACCTTAAAGTACTTCAACTGTTCTGTTAGATGCTCTGTGGTATTGGCCATTTTCTGACTGTCTTCTGCGAGCGATTGCGATGCCTGCAGAACCTCATTCGCGGCTAAATGAATACCAGTAACACTTTCACTCATTTCCGTTGCGACTGTGCTTTGTTGTTCCGACGCTGCGGCAATCTGAGCCACCATGTCGTTAGCGTTGTGCAGTTCATTCACAATTACATCCAGTTGTTGGCGTGTTTCGTTAGACGCGACAACGCTGTGGTCAACCTTCTCGTTACTGCTTTGCATTGCTTTAAAGGTGCGCTCTGCTTGCTGAGTCAGTTTCTCAATTGTGGATTGCACTTCATTGGTTGAATTCTGAGTGCGGCTCGCTAGGTTACGGACTTCATCTGCCACAACTGCAAATCCTCTGCCTTGCTCTCCCGCTCGAGCTGCTTCTATTGCCGCATTAAGCGCTAACAAGTTCGTTTGTTCTGATACATCACGAATCACACCGACAACTTGGCTTATTTCAGTAACGCCTGATTGCAGATCTCTAACTAAGTTGTTCGCTGTCGAGATGTTATCAGAAACCTGAGAAATGGTTGTAGAAGTGACCTGCATGTTTTGATCGTTCTGGTTTGCATGATCGACCACCTTATTAGTACTAGCGGCCGTGTTCTCTGCATTCACTGCAACATCTGAGATAGTCGCACTCATTTCAGTCATCGCAGTAGACAGTAATTCCAGCTGCGCATGTTGAGCGTTAACACTGGTTGCGGCCTCTTCACTGGCTTGCGCGATGTGACTTGCCATGTTGCTAGACAAATCTGCAGATTCATTGGCGGTGCGAAGCGTGCTTTGTAGTTTATCAAGCATGGTATCTATCTGATGGCTCATATCACCTAACTCATCTTTGCGTGTCATGTTCATGCGTACACGAAGATCCCCATCAGCAATCTTATGGGTGTTATCGATAAGCTTATTCAGTGGCACAAGGATGTTGTTGGAAATCGCGTAACCCATAGCGAACAGTAAGCCAGATAAAACAACCGCTACCATCCCTTCCTTAATAGCTAAGGCATAGAACGCCTCTTGGATATCCGCGACTAAGATTCCAGAACCGATCACCCAGTTCCATTCTGGAAACAACTGAACGTATGAGATCTTGTCTTTGAGTTCACCTTGCGGGCTCATCCATTGGTAATCAAGAAAGCCTTTCTCTTCAGGAGTGCGAGAAATGGTGACCATCTCGCGCCAGTGATGCTTACCTGCGCCATCTCTAAGGTTTCCGGCATTGGTGCCATCAAGCTCTGGTTTTAACGGATGACTAATGATGTTGAGCTGCTGGTTTAGAATCCAGAAGTAATTAGTGTTGTCATAACGAAGCGTTTTGATGGCTTGTAGCGCACGATCCTTTGCGACCTCTTCACCCAGCACACTGCGTTGGCTGTAATAGTAGTTTGCCAAACTTACCGCGGTTTCAACTTGAGCGCTGAGTTTATCTTGCCGCTCTTCCATCGAACTAGCACGCTGTTGCATTAAATTAAAGGTGGATGCCATTACCAGTAGAACGACCGATAAAATGACGATGGAGACGAGTTTTAATTTGATAGATAGGTTACTTAATTTCATAGCTGACTGACTTTATTATTTGTTTTGATTATGGATTTTCGACCAAGTTATCAAAAATTCGTACAGTTCAGATGATATGCATCAAGATCGAAAGATATACACCGTGTTACATAACTAAAAAGAGGTGTACGTCAAACAGGCGGAGGTTGAGATTTGGCTGGCGATAGATTAGTAGTGCGGAATCTTCGTGCTTGGGCTAAAACGTTCGTGTAATAGCCCAAGCGCGTTAGAAATATTATCGGGTGATAATATCGGTGAATTGGCTGTTAGAGCTTATAGATTTGATACTAGCAATTGAGGCGTGGCTTTTTGTTGAAGGTAGATACTAAATCGACTTCCTTTACCTACTTCGGATTCAACACGTATCTCACCGCCCGTTTGGCTCAAGATACTTTGAGAAACGGATAAGCCTAAGCCTGTACCATCTCGCTTGGTCGTGTAGAAAGGCGAGAAAATGCGTTTCAGCTGCTCTTCCTTGATACCGCAACCTTCATCTTCCACATGAACAATCGCCCCATGAGACACGCCATTCTCTATCCAGTCTTCACTTGAGATCGTCAATGTGCCCTGTCCTTCCATCGCATGAATCGCGTTCATTTGTAGGTTAACCAGAATCTGTAGCAATTGGTTGCGGTTCACTTCGACCGAGGTTTTAGCATTCAATTTTAAGACATACACAATGCCTTTCTTTTTCGCCCCTGTTTTTACGAGCGTAATACTTTCATCGACAATTGGATTGATATGTTGCCACGTAATTTCATCTTGCACGCCGCCGTGACGGCTGTATTGAAGCAGGCTTCGCGTTATGTTTCGAATTCGGTCTATCTGCTCCATGATGGCGTGGACTTCTTCGTCTACACGGCTCACGTCATCGCCTAGTTCAAACTTCATCAATTCTACGTTGCCAAGAATCACTGCAGTTGGGTTATTGATCTCATGAGCAATGCCTGCGGTTAATTCACCTAATGCGGCTAATTTCTCATTGACCACCAGCTTATCTCTGGCTTGATTAAGTAGTTTGATGTGCAATTCGAGCTCTTCAGTTTTCTCTTTTAAACTCGCGGTACGAGAGTGAACCTTACACTCAAGTTCAGACGCAGCTTGTTGAATCTCTTGATTACGTTCGTGGAGCAAATCTAGCATCTTGTCGAACTGTTTAGCGAGCAGTGTAAGTTCGTGTTGATCATCCAAACCTAACGTGCCAATGCGCTTGTCTTGCCCCATCTGGACTAGCTTGACGACCTTGTGGATGCGTTCTATTGGATTGAAAAGATCACGCGCACCACGGTGAACGATCAAACCTGATACCAATAACAGCAACACAATGGTAATGCTAATTTCACCAAGGTTGGTCAGGTACGTTTCTATCAGCGGCCAAATCAAATAACCGGTGTAAAGCATACCAATCACGTTATCGAACTGGTCATGGATTGGTTGATAAGCCGTGATGTACCAAGCATCGTAAACATACGCTCGATCTAGCCACTCTTTACCTTCATTTAAAACTTTTGAGTGAACCTCATTAGAAACACGAGTACCAATTGCACGCCCAGCTTGTTCTTCACTGCTTAAAGGTACATTGGTACTGACGCGAAGGTCATCGAGGAAGACCGTGACCGTACCTATATGACGATTAAAGCCTTCTCTTTTTGGGTAGATAAGATTACTAATTTGGTCGACTAGTTGAGTACTGTTATTAAGTAAGATCCCGCCATCCAGAAAACCAATCACATGATCACGTTCATCTTTTATGGATACAACGGTTCGGCTTACCAGTCCGCGAGTCTCAACTTCTTGCCCATTGAGCATCGGAACTTCCGCTTTTTTAGCGAGGTCACTATCGAGGTAGTTGAGTTCGTTACGGCTTAACACGCTGAAAAACGAAGACTTGTGAGTCAAATTTAGATATTCGAGTTTCTTAGCCATACTCTCGACACTGCGCCAGCGTAGAAAGTCGAGTTCATAACGAGATTTGTTTTCAGACACCCATCTCGTTAGCTCTTCGTGTGAAAGATCGCTCGCCAGTTTGGTTTGAAAGTTATAAGACTCGGCAAACGCTCGAACGTTGTATGCTTGCTGATTTTGAATTAGATGGATACTGTTGTCGGCAACATCTAAACGCTCATCGACATCAATCAAAGCGCCCTGCCACGTGTAATGAACAGACCAATACAATGTGATAGCTACAAGTGCACATAAAGTCAGAATGATCGGAGCAGATGTTAGGAACAATAAGCGGTAACGCACCATGGTTTTGAATCGGAACGTCCACTTTGACCACCAATGACGTCTAATCGGCATATTCAGAGCCTTCTGTGTTCCAATCTTTGTATTTACGCTCTAGCGTTTTACGTGCCACGCCAAGATCTCTCGCAGCAGCCGACTTATTACCATCATGGAAACTAACAAGCTGTTCTATATGAGATTTTTCCACTTCTTTAAGTGTCCAAGTGTTTGGATAACCCTCGGCAACATCTGCATTATTCAAGTTTGGCATTTCTGCTCCATGTGACACCGTCACTGAAATGTTAGCCGGTACAGGATCGCCATTAATCTCTCGCCAGTAGTGTGCTGGTGGCTTGTCTAAAAGAATGCATCGTTCGACTAAGTTTTTAAGCTCACGAATATTCCCTGGCCATTCGTATTCGTTCATGGCCAATATATCTTCATGAGCCCAATTTGGAACAGGCATCCCAAGCTCGCTTGATAAAAGACGAGTAAAATATGGAACAAGCTCAATTAAATCTGATGGACGCTCTCTCAACGGCACAACATCAATCTTAAGTACATTAAGTCGGTAGAATAGATCGCGACGGAAGTGCCCTTTATCGACCTCTTCCTGAAGGTTTCGGTTGGTCGCCGCTACAACGCGTACATCCACAGAGATCTCTTTCTCACTACCAACAGGACGAATGGTTCTTTGTTCTAACACACGTAGTAGCGCTGCTTGCATTGGCAGCGGCATTTCACCGATTTCATCAAGGAACAAGGTGCCACCACTTGCGACTCGGAAAAGGCCTTCACGGTTTTTCTTCGCACCGGTAAATGCGCCAGAGGTGTGTCCAAACAGTTCACTTTCTAGAAGCTCTGGAGCAATCGCGCCACAGTTAATTGGCACAAATGGACCAGTACGTTTACTGGCTTCATGTACACCACGCGCAACCAACTCTTTACCTGTACCCGACTCGCCTTCTATCAAAACGGAAGCTCGAGATGGTGCAAATTGACTGATAAGCAGTTTAAGCTGTTTGGTTTTGTCTGAATTGCCGATTAATTCGGTCTTGATATGACGGCTAACATCACGCTTCAACGCGTACTGCATTCTTTGGTCAAGCCGCTTGTCCATACAACGCAGAACGGCTTGTATCATCTGTTCTAGGTTGAAGGGCTTAAGAATAAAGTCTGAAGCACCAAGCTTAAGTGCAGATATGGTCATCTCTAGATCGGCGTAACCCGTCATGAAAATCACATCGGCGCGTTTGTCGTTGTCGTTAAACGCCTCTTCCCACTCAATACCAGAGCGACCTGGTAAGTTGATATCAAGAACAATCAGATCAAAATGTTCACTCGAGCGCAGCGTTTCAGCCTCTTCAACCGACCCTGCACTCGACACCTTGCCAAAGAACTTACCTAGTGCTTTCTTTAAGATAGCCTGCATACCCAACTCATCATCGACGACCAAAACGGAAAACGCCTGATACTGAGTCAATGTGTTCGGGTTGAGATTGGATGCAGATGAACTAGGTAAAGACATAATGATTAGCCGGTGAGGAAAGTTGGGACAGAGTGTACCAATTAACCTTTTGTCCAACAGGGACAATGTGCGACATTTTGTCCTAGCTCATGTTTTGATTCATTTTAACGGGGTAAATGGCGCAGTTTTGTCCGAAATAACAGCAATTTAATGAGATCTGATGCATGATTTATTGGCATTAAGATTGCTTGTAAGGTGTAGATTTCTAATTACAACAATTAGCGTCTTATGCACATGCCCTTCTTTGAGCCCTTTAAATCTGAAGGCATGTCATTCATTTATAACAGAATGGACATAATAATAATGAAAGCAATTCCCTTAACTATTGCAGCTCTATCTATCGTCAGTTACACGGCTAGCAGTGCGGAAGACACCACTCATATCAAGTTGGCGACAACCACAAGCACTTATCACTCTGGTCTACTGGACTACCTACTGCCTGAGTTCGAAAAAGATTCTGGCATCAAAGTAGATGTTCTGGCTGCGGGTACAGGTAAATCACTTCGCATGGGTGAAAATGGTGACGTGGATTTGGTGATGACTCACGCACCAAAGGCTGAAGCGAATTTCGTAGAAAAAGGTTACGGCGTTTTACCTCGTAAGCTGATGTATAACGACTTTGTCATCGTTGGCCCACAAAGCGACCCTGCAAAAATTGAATCTCAAAAAGCAGTGGTAGATGTGTTCAAAGCGATCGCGACTAATAACGTGACGTTTGTGTCTCGTGGCGACGACTCTGGTACTCATAAGAAAGAGATGGGTATTTGGGCGCAAACTAAAATCGAACCAAACTTTGGTGGCTACCGCAGTGTTGGTCAAGGTATGGGCCCAACTCTGAACATGGCGTCTGAAATGCAAGGCTACACCATGACAGACCGTGGTACGTGGTTGGCTTACCAAAACAAACTGGATCTTAAAATCCTTTTCCAAGGTGATAAGAACCTATTTAACCCTTACCAAGTGATTCTTGTTAACCCTGAACGCTACCCAAGCATCAATTACCAAGCTGCGAAAGTATTCAGTGATTGGCTAGTTAACCCTAAAGGCCAGAAACTGATTAACGACTTTAAACTGCATGGCAAACAACTGTTCGTTGCAAGTGCAGAATAGTTTGTTCTAAGTCGTGAGTCGTTGGCTGTAAGTAAAGAGTAGTGTTGAAGAGGTGGTCCAAACCAACAAACACTACACTTAACGAATCAGTTATGATCACGCTTAAAAACAATAGCTGACCAATACAGGCTCAAATATATTGTGTCAGCTATGATTAACATCAGTCATTACCGATAAAAACCTATTATCGATTCACACGAGATACTTCATGACCCTATGGCAAACAACGATTGATGCAATGAATCTACTAGTGAGTTTTGACCACGAATTGTGGCAAATCGTTGCGGTATCCTTCAGCGTGTCTTTGTCCGCCATCTCATTAGTGATTGTTCCTGCAATCCTTATGGCTTTCTTATTGGCTTATACCGAGTTCCCCGGGAAATGGGCTCTGCTTTCAGTGATCAACACCCTGCAAGCGATCCCTACCGTGGTTATCGGTTTGTTGATGTACATGATGCTTTCTCGCTCTGGCCCGTTAGGTGATTGGCAATTACTGTTCACCCAAAAGGCGATGATTTTAGGTCAGATGCTGATCTGTTTCCCTATTCTAGTTGCGATGATGCATGGTGCTCTGCAGGCCAGTGACCGCCGAGCGGTAGAAACAGCGCGCACACTTGGCGTATCAACAACACGCGTTGCGTGTACCTTGATTTGGGAAACACGTTTTCCTCTATTGGCTGCAACCATTGCTGCCTTTTCTCGTATCGTAACAGAAGTAGGTTGTTCAATGATGGTCGGTGGCAACATTATGGGGATGACAAGAAACATCCCAACGGCTATCGCCATGGAAAGCCACAAAGGCGCATTCGCTCAAGGTGTCGCCCTCGGTATGGTGTTATTAGCATTGGCATTAGCCCTTAACTTTTTCCTTTCCAGTGTGAGAGGAAAAGGCTATCTAAGAACTTAGGAACGCTGTCATGAGTATAAAAATAACAACGCAGCAAATTTCAATGCGCTACAAAGAGCGTGTTTTGTTCCACATTCCCGAATTGTCGATCGGCCCCAACGATGCCATTTATCTCAAAGGAGACAACGGTGTTGGCAAAACGACCCTACTTAAAATCTTGTCAGGTTTGATCAAACCAAGCTCTGGTCGTATTCAATGTCCGACACAAAGTTGGCAACATAACCTGTTTCCTAGACTAAAATTCAAAGACATCATCTATCTACATCAAACCCCTTACCTATTTGATGGCTCTGTGTACCAAAATGTCGCTTATGGCATTCGCTTTAACAAAGAGAGCCAAAAAGATAAGCGAGCTCAAATAATTAATGCATTGAGAATGGTAGGTTTAGAAACCCTGGCAGATGAGCACATCTCTGTGTTGTCTGGGGGGGAGCGTCAACGCGTAGCAATGGCTCGAGCTTGGATTCTTAAGCCTTCAATCTTGCTTATGGATGAACCAAGTGCTTCTTTAGACAAAGAATCTATTGAAAGATTGGTGATTATGGCCGAAGATCTTCTTCAGAGAGGCGCGAGTTTAGTCATCACCAGTCACCAAACTAACGCGTTAACCGATTTATGTAAGAAGCAGTGGTGGATTAAAGACAATACTTTGACCGAATCCCCGCTTCTGCAAGTTATTCAGAAAGATAAAGCACAAGAGAATATTTATGCTGCTTCCAACGCAAACTAGTTGGGTTATTTTGGCTGGCGGACAGGCCAGCCGTATGGGCGGAAAAGATAAAGGACTCGTTGAGCTCAACGGTTCTCCGCTTATTCAATATGTTATAAACAAGCTGTCACAACAAGATGTCAGCATCACTATCAATGCCAATCGTAACTTAGACAGTTACCAAGCATTTGCTCCGGTTGTTTCCGATTCTTTCCCTGACTACCCTGGTCCGCTGGGTGGCATACATGCAGGCCTTAAAAACGCTAGCACCGACTGGGTTGGCTTTGTTCCTTGCGACAGCCCACAAATCAGTGACGACCTTGTTGAGCGCTTTTGTTCTGCGGTTAAAGAAGACAGTGACATTCTTGTCGCTCATGATGGCGAATTTAAGCAACCTGTATTCACCCTATTCCACAAACGTGTTCTGCCAAAGTTAGAAGCGTTTTTAGAACGTGGTGATCGTAAAATCATCTTGCTATACAAAGAGTGTGTTACCGAATACGTTGATTTTAGCGATTCTCCTAACTGCTTTGTCAATCTCAACACGCCAGAAGAACTCACCCAATTCGGAACGCTTCAATAATGAAAGATTCAAAACAACGCCCTAACCTTCCTCTATTGGGCTTTGCTGCTTATAGCGGTACAGGCAAAACGACCGTACTTGAAGCCTTGTTACCTTTGTTAACCGACGCAGGTTTAAAAGTTGGCGTTCTTAAACACGCTCACCATGATTTCGATGTCGATAAGCCGGGTAAAGACAGCTATCGCCTACGCAAAGCAGGCGCGAATCAAATGTTGATCAGCTCTCGTAACCGTCATGTCATGATGACAGAAACGCCAGAAGCCGAAGCGGACTTTGATTACCTGCTTACACGTTTCAATACCAACACGTTGGACTTAATTCTGGTTGAAGGCTGCAAGAACATCGCCTTCCCTAAGATTGAGCTTCACCGCGACGAAGTGGGTAAACCTTGGCTTTATCCAAACGATGACAACATTATTGCTATCGCCGCAGACAGCAAAGTTGAATCTGAACTGCCGCAAATGGCGATCAGCGACTTAGAAGCAATTCGTGATTTCATCATTGAATACGCTCAATCGTTCGACTCTACTTCGAAAAAAGATAAAGTCGCTTCATGTGCATCTTCAAAAGACAACACGCCAGTTGTGTGTTGCGACTCTTTCTCTCCAGCCGGCCTAACGGTTACTCAGGGTCAGCAAAAAATTGTTGATAGCATTGATGCTCTAGAATTGACGGAATCTGTTTCCTTAGAGCAAGGCTATGGCCGTGTTCTGGCTGAAGATGTTATCTCGCCAATCAACGTGCCTCAGAACACCAACTCTGCAATGGACGGCTATGCCATTCGTAGTGAAGACCTAGAATTGGACAGCTACAACATTGTTGCTGAAGTCATGGCGGGTCACAGCTACGAGCACACCGTGCAACAAGGTGAAGCCGTTAAGATCATGACAGGTGCGCCAATGCCAGAAGGCGTTGATGTTGTTGTGATGCGTGAGCAAGCTGTTCAGGAAGGTGACAAGGTTAGCTTCCCTGACGCGAAAATCTCGGTTGGACAAAATGTCCGTATGGCGGGTGAAGATCTAGAAATTGGCCAACCTGTCTTTACGCGAGGCACACGAATCGAAGCGCCAGAAATGGGCATGATGGCATCGTTAGGTTTTGGTACATGCCCTGTTCTGCGTAAAGTTAAAGTCGGTGTGTTCTCTACGGGTGATGAAGTTCAAGCACCGGGTAGTGAGCAGAAGCCGAACTCTATCTATGACTCGAACCGTTTTACTATTATCGGTATGCTTCAAAAGCTAGGTTGCGACATCGTTGATTACGGCATTATCGAAGATGACGAACAAAAGATGATGGATGTACTTCATGCTGCGTCGTTAGAGACCGACATGGTTCTGACTTCTGGTGGTGTGTCTGTTGGTGATGCTGACTACATCAAACTCGCGTTAGATAAGTTGGGTGAGATTAACTTCTGGCGTATCAACATGCGTCCAGGCCGCCCTCTTGCTTACGGAAAAATTGAAGATAAACCTTTCTTCGGTTTACCTGGCAACCCAGTAGCCGTGATGGTGTCGTTCATTAACTTTGTAGAACCAGCAATCCGCAAGCTACAAGGTCAAACTAACTGGACACCAGTGAAAGCGAACGCGATAGCAACTGAGCAATTACGTTCTCGTCAAGGTCGTACTGAGTTCAGCCGTGGAGTGTTCTCAATGAACGAATCAGGTGTACTTGAAGTGAAAACAACCGGTAAGCAAGGTTCAGGTATTTTACGTTCAATGAGCGAAGCGAACTGCTTAATCGAAATCTCGCCAGCGGTTGATACCGTGAAAGTCGGCGAAACAGTGACGATCATACCTCTGCAAGGTCGTGTTTAACTCAAAGCAATTACCTAAATTGACTTAGCTGCTTTTTAGTTGATTTGGAAGATCTTCGCCAAGACATAGACTAAGCCCCTATATTGATTTTTCAATGTTAAGGGGCTTTTTGTTATTTTCGTTTGGTGAAAAACAACTTGTTCGTTTCCTAAAAGGCAAATAGCTTAAATTACGCTAAACGTTTAGAACGATAATCTTAAGATTTATTACCATTACCTTGAGCCACGTACGGTTTTTATGTAGAGTGCGCGCAAAGTAATAATTCTATTGGAGAGCACCATGGCTCGTACCATTCTGTACACTTACAAAGACGAAGACAAAGAATTACTGTTTTCAAAACAAGAACACCGCACGATCCAAGAAGCTGTTGCTGCAGCGGAAGGCATCGACATCTCTGAGTATCTAAAAACTGAGCAACAGCTTGAGTTGATTTCTGATACTAAAGCGGTTCGTAACTACCAAGACAACTACTTCCGCAAGCTTGGCTTTACTAAGCTTACGTTGAAGCAAAAAGACAACCTTGGTGTTGGTAAAAAGAAGAAGTAAGCCCTCTGGCTCTTTTCTTGATAGGTCGCTTTTCGTTTGTAGTTAGAGCTAAGAGCTAACTAAACGAAAACACCAAACAATAAAGAATGCCGCAACCTCTTTCGAGATTGCGGCATTTTTATTAACTATCTAACCTTAGCTAGCTTAACGTTAAGTCGCGATTACTTAATGTTAAGGAATGCAGCACCACGAACGCCGCCTGAATCACCGTGTTTTGCTTTAATGATTTTAGGACACTTCGCTACAGACAGCAGGTACTTAGGCACACGCTTTGGCATCTCTTCGTAGATCAGTTCAAAGTTTGAAAGACCGCCGCCCAGTGCAACAACATGTGGGTCAAGACCTGTAAACAGGTTCGCGAAACAGATAGCCAATAGCTCCATGAAGCGATCAACGTGCTCTGCAGCTTTTGCTTCACCTTCATTGTATGCTTGGATGATCTCAATCGCTTTCTTCTTCTCACCGAAGTAGTGCTCGTAAATCAACTCAAAGCCACGACCAGATAGGTAGCTGTCAAGACAACCTTTCTTGCCACAACCACAGCCTAGTAGCGGTGCGTTCTCGCCAAGGTGGAACCATGCATCGATAGGAAGGCGCATATGGCCAAGCTCACCTGCAACGTGGTTACGACCAGAGAACACTTTACCTTCGTAAACTAAACCACCACCGAAGCCAGTACCTAAAATTAGGCCTGCAACTGATGGTTCATCTTTAAGCTCATCATCCCACGCTTCTGAAAGCGCAAAACAGTTTGCGTCGTTCTCAATTTTTACACTACGACCAATAAGCGCTTCTAAATCTTTACGTAGTGGCTTACCTGTTGAAGCTGGTACGTTAACAACAAGCATTGTGCCGTCGTCTGCGTTTTCCATGCCAGGAAGACCAAGGCCAATTTTGCCTTCGCAAGAGAATTCGCTATCGTACTTTTTTACCAAACCAGCAATTGTATCAAGCAGTAACTGATAATCGTCCGTTGGTGTTGGAACACGCTCTGTTGCTACTCGCTCAAGTTTCTCATTGAATGCACCAAATTCAATTTTTGTGCCGCCAACATCGAAGCCGTAATACATGAAATCTCTCCAATTTTTCCCTAAATTCGGGCAAATAAATTCTTTAAATAAAACAACTGAGGAACATTATCCATAACACTCCCCCTACAAACCGTGATAGATAACAAACTTATCTTGTGTTCGAGTCTGTTTGAACAACAAGTCAGCACAAAGCGGTTAAAGGTTAGAGTGAAGTCTCACTTTTAGTGTGCTCTATGAAAGCGTTCAGGCTAGGTTTGGTCGGATCCGACTTATAACGCGTCTTACTTAGCATGTAGCTTTCGCGAAATGCTTCGAACCAAAGTTGTAAAGTCTTCGCGCCCTGCTCTTCACCAGCTTGCTTTAATACCAAGCTCGCTACTTCTGCCGTTGAAAGGTGTTGGTCGTTGTCTGACTTACGCATCATGTATTGAGAAACCGATTCAGGCTCAATCGATAACACAGGTAGATCTTGAAGGTATTCCGAGCGTCTGAAAATACGTCTTGCTTCACGCCAGCTACCGTCGATGAAAATCAACAACAGCTTTTTATTTGGATCACGCATTTGTGGCAGATCTTGAACCACTCGCGATTTGTCATCGGTATAGTCTTCCGGGAACACAATCACAGGCTGGTATTTCTCGTCTTTCAGAACATCCAACATCTCTACATTGGGCTCAGTTCGATGCCAAAGATAAACATGGCTGTCTTTCACTGTGTCCACAATCAAACGGCCGGTGTTACTTGGCTTTAAGATTTCGTTGTCTGACAAGATCAACATGGTCGCGACGTTCGTATCTATGTTCGGTTGGTGCTCACAGATACAGCTGTCTTGTTTGATTTTGCAGTACTCACACCGAACCACTTTACATCCGCGCGCGTTAAACGGTTTGGTGGAAAGAGATAAACGGTGTTGGTATAAACGGTGGAAAGCGTGAATTCTCATGGACAATAACGACAGATAGAACTAGAAAAGTGGCACGATTGTACTTACAGTGGCTTGATAATGATAGAAGGAATTCTTATGCAGGACCCATCGCTACTTCGCCTTGTTTGTTTTATCACCGCTTTCATCTTGTGTGCGCTGTGGGAGTACCGTGCTCCTAGAAAAGCACTTACTCAAAACAAGTGGTTTCGTTGGGGAAATAACTTCTCATTGATGGCGGTTAATAGCATTTTGTTGGCAACATTAATCCCCGTTGCAGCGTTTGAAGCGGCGCTGATTGCTGAACAAAATCAATGGGGTCTGTTTAATAACATCATGCTTCCTTTTGAAGTCACCGTGTTTCTCTGTGTCGTGTTGTTAGACCTTGCCATTTACACGCAACATCTCGTGTTCCACCGTATTCCCCTGCTTTGGAAACTTCATCGTGTTCATCATGCAGACTTGGATATTGATGTAACGACAGGCACACGCTTCCACCCGATTGAAATGATCTTATCGATGCTGATTAAAGTGGCGTTGATTTTTGTACTGGGCGTACCGGCTTTAGCGGTCGTGATCTTCGAAGTGGTGTTGAATGTGAGTGCGATGTTCAATCATAGCAATGGTCGTTTGCCATTATGGTTCGATAAGCAATTACGCAAAGTGATTGTGACGCCTGACATGCATCGAGTTCATCACTCTATAATCATCAAAGAAACGCATTCGAATTTTGGTTTCTTTTTATCGGTGTGGGACATTTGGTTCAAAACCTATCGCGCTCAACCTAAGCTTGGTCACGACAAGGTAACCATTGGCGTCCCTGAGATACGCGATGGGAAAGAACAAAGGCTAGATTTGATGCTGCGTCAGCCATTTGCACGATTCCCGACAACGAAAGACTAAGTTCTAATTCAGTTGAGTCTCAAACTTGTATTGAGATGAACTTATCTTAATACCAAAGTTATCTTAATCCGAAAACAAAACGCCCTTAGATTCTTGTGAGAATTTAAGGGCGTTTGTGTATCGATAGGGATATAAGCGCAGGTAGTGCTTCAACTCTTGTGTTGTAAGGCTTAACTCAGCACGCTTGTTTACTTCAACCAGCTCGTTTATTTCATTACGTATTTATGAAGCATAGCTTGTTGGTGCCCTGCTATCTCTCCGACTTGCTCTGAGCTTTCAATCATGGATTCAAGCTGTAATTTAGTATTCTCACCCTGTTCCGAAACCCGAGTGATGGAATGCGTCACATCTACTGTTGCACGTGCTTGTTGCTCTGTCGCCACCATGATTTGTTCAACACGTCCTTTAATCTGGCTAACCGCAACCTCAATCTTTTCAAAAGCTTGCTTCACATCGCCACTGGTTTGCAGTGCATTGACCATTTCACTTCGAGATTCAGTAACAGACGTTCGAGAGCGATCAGCCGCAGCCACCAGCTCATTCATCATATTGCGAATGTTGGTGGTTTGTTGAGACGTGCCACTCGCTAATTTGCGTACTTCGTCGGCAACGACAGCAAAGCCTCGTCCTTGCTCTCCTGCTCGCGCTGCTTCAATTGCCGCATTCAGTGCTAACAAGTTGGTGTTTTCTGCAATGCCACTGATCATATCGACCATTTCACGAATCTGTTTTACACGGCCATCAAGGTCGGCCATTGATTCTTCGTTCATGCTTAGTGAATGTTCTAACGCATGCAAACGTTGCTGGTTCAGCCCAACGACTTGGCTGCCATTGACTGACTCATCTTCTGCTATTTGTGCATCATCGTTAGATGCGTTAGAGATACGAGCAATCTCACCAATGGATGCTTCCAGTTCAGTAATCGTGGTGATCATGTTCTGAAGTGATTCGTTCTGTTCGTTCAAGCTCGAATTGGTTTGCTCCGCAGCGTCGTGACTTACTTCAGCCGTCTGGTAAAGTGTTTCACAGTTACGAGTCACCAAGCGAACCGAGTCGGCGGTCGAATCGACAACGGTATTCAGTTTCGAAGCAATCACTTGTAACTCTAATGGCCCTACCAATGCACTGTGCTTAGAGAAATCGTGCTCTGCAAGCAAGCTCAATTGTTGAGTAATGTTTTTCAGTCCTTTGTTTACCCAGCGGCGCAGTACTAACCATGAGATCACAATGATCACAGCAATCACTAGTCCACTAATAAACAACACACGATCAATGTTGGTGATGGTTTGATTTACGACCAGTTCGCTTTCATCAATCAGGTGTGCAGCAGTCGAAGATAATTGGTTAAGGGTGCTAATTACGGTATTCGCCAAGGTAATCACTTCGGCTAGGTTGTGCTCTTGCTGTTTAACCAGTTCCAATTTAAGCAATATTTGTCTAATCACACCTTCTTCTGTGAAGCCCTCTTTTACCATCTCATAAGGTGCGGTAAGGCTTGCGAACTCCGCGATGTCTGGATGCCAATCAGCAAAGTCGCTATAAGCCAAGTTAAGGCCCGCGATTCGGTTTCTTAATTGGCGATATTCGTCTTGTGCTTTTTCGATGTCAGACTGCATCATTAGCATCAAGAAGGTGTTCGCCATTGCCGACGCGCTCGATGTAAAACGATTTGCGGCATCGCTCGCTTCTGGGTTGTCTTCGACTAAGAATGAGCTGATACGGTTCATTTCTGGTCCGATAGATCCAACGCCATAACGGAACTCGCCCATTTTACTATCGATCAAATTTTGCTTACTTTGAATCTCTATTTGCGCCAGCAGTACCGTGTTGGTCATAGCTTGCAGTTGTGCCATGTCATCGACAAGGTTTTGTTGTTGCTCTAAAGAGATCGCTTCAGGAAAAGACTGGGAGATAAAAAGGAGTTCCTCTAGCGTGGTATTACTCTCTGTGGCAAGTTGGTCAATTGAGCCCCTTGTGGCATTCAGTGTATCTAAGTCGGTTGATTGGGTGCTGTATGTGAGAAGTTTTACTTGTTCTAAAACGCTTTGCGTTAATTCGGCATTATGTAGAGCAAGGGGTAATGCTTGTTCCGAGAGTGCGTCAAAGTGTCCCCCGACCCGTTCAACGCCCCGAATGCTAACCATTGATAAAAAACTAACAAGTAAAAGAATGGAAATAAATACAGCAGTGACGGTTTGAATGAGCGAGAATGTATAACATGAGGGTTTTATTGATAAATTTGTGTCGGGCATGTGCAATCCAGTTTGACTACGAAAAGAGATATCCTTAAGTTATTCCGTATACTAGAAGTCCTTGATGACGTTTTTATTTCAGTTTTTTGTCAGAAGAGTTACATATGAAAATCAAAAAAATGGCTGTAGTTACAATAACTTTAGCAACATTGGCTGCTTGTAGCTCGTCACCATCGCCTTCTCAGCTTAGTCAAACAGCACAGAATCCTCTGTCAAAATCAGAACAATTGACTACAAACGCTTATATGAGCGTGTATGAACAGTGGAAAGGCGTGCCATACCATTTCGGGGGGACCTCATTTAGAGGTATAGATTGCTCTGCTTTTGTACAGATAGCCGTCCAAAATGCGACTCAACAAGCCCTGCCAAGAACCACAATAGACCAGAGTAAAAAGGGAAAAGAAATAGCGTATGGGCAGGCAACGAGTGGCGACTTGGTGTTTTTTAAGACATCGATGACAGTGCGACACGTTGGAGTTTACTTAGGAAATAATCAATTCCTACATGCTTCTACATCGAAAGGTGTGATTATATCGAGGCTGGACAACCCTTATTGGGCTTCCAAGTTTTGGCACTTTAGGCGTTTATAGCGATTCAAAAGATTCACCGCTGAACGACATAACATGAAACGTTACGGCTTAAACGCCTTTTACTATTTTAGAGTGATACGCGAATAGCTAGTCGTATTTAGCAACAGCCGTATCAAACAGGTTCTTCACTAACGCGATATATTCATCAAGAAATACAATTTGTTCGTTGGTCGCTTTCTTAGCCCAAACACCCGCTAATACTTCACCAAGGTCAGCTACTACGGCATCTGCTTCTTTCAATAGCTGAAAACGAACGCTCGAATGCAACTCTGGGTTTTGCTCGAAAATAGCCATGATGTTCGTTGAAATCATGTCTGTGATGATGTCTTCAACACTCTCGTTACCTGTATCGCCATTACTATTGGTAAAGACGTCCAGATTAAATGATAGGTGCTCGATCAAAGCCAAATAGCCATCGGTTTCTACAACCACAATAATTCTCCGTTTTAAGCTCTAAAGCAGATTAATACGTACTTGCCTAATACTATGTAAATGACGCTATTTGTCATCACTTTATTGCCCAAAACCGCATTAAAATGATCCTAGTTAGTATTTCAGCTTAAATTTAAATCGATATAGCTCTATGCGGTGTACCTGCCCACTTAAACCAAAAGTAAATTCACGCCTAACAAAGTTTAAGACAAACTTTGAAGTAAAGTATTGCGCCAGTTAACAATAGCCCTTTCAGCTTACTCTAAAAGTTCATCTAAATTGGTGGGGAGACAATAACAAGCTCAAACCACTTTTCCAGTTTGTGGCGATTAAAACGGTTTCGATTGTGAGACCACTTCCAAACTGTTTCACCACGTCAGGGTTTCAATTTATGTTTGTATTTCAACGAGCTTGTATCAGCTCGAGTTCACAATTCGGCCAATTGATTCTGCATAAGCTGAAGAAGAGCTAAGAACATTGACGAGTGCGTCTATAAATTGCTCAGATTTATCCTAAACTATTGCTATTAAACAAACAGTATTTCTAACCTTCAATCTTTTTAACTTTCAGTCTTTGAGGATTTCCTATGTGGCAGGCCATTTCTCAACAACTTTCAGATACTCTTCTATTTAACTTTCAGATTACTGAGCGTACCAAGGTTTCTGGTGGCGACATTAACGATTGCTATATGATCAGCGATGGTAATGAACGTTACTTTGTGAAAGTGAATCAGCGAGAATTTTTACCTAAGTTTGAAATTGAAGCTGAGAACTTGCGCTTGTTGAGAGAAACCTCCACCGTTTACGTACCTGAATTAGTGCTTATTGGCAAAACCAAGGAGTGCTCGTTCATTATTCTCAATTACTTGCCAACCAAGCCGCTGGAGACGGGCAACAATAGCTTCGATTTCGGCGTACAGCTTGCACAGCTTCATCAATGGGGCGAGCAAAAAGAGTTTGGTTGCGATCAAGATAACTACATCGGCAGTACGCTTCAACCTAACCCTTGGCATAAGAAATGGGGTCGTTTTTTCTCTGAGCAGCGTATTGGTTTCCAGTTACAACTGCTAAAAGAAAAAGGCATCGAATTCGGTGATATTGATGACATCGTTGATGTGGTGAATATGCGTCTTGCTGGCCACAACCCTCGCCCGTCTTTGCTTCATGGTGATCTTTGGAATGGCAACGTTGCAAACTCAGCCTTTGGACCAATCTGTTACGACCCGGCTTGTTATTGGGGCGATCATGAATGTG
This sequence comes from Vibrio crassostreae, assembly GCF_024347415.1. Taxonomy (NCBI): domain Bacteria; kingdom Pseudomonadati; phylum Pseudomonadota; class Gammaproteobacteria; order Vibrionales; family Vibrionaceae; genus Vibrio; species Vibrio crassostreae. The sequence goes on along the minus strand of NZ_AP025476.1, from coordinate 1,712,770 downwards.
ACTTAGCTTTAACGGAATTGTTTGAAGGGTTTCCAAAAGAGTTTTATGACGGTTACCAGAGCGTAAATCCACTAGACGTTGGCTATACTGATCGCAAAGACATTTATAACTTGTACCATCTTCTCAACCACTGCAATCAATTTGGCGGCGAGTATTTAGCTCAAACTGAGGCATGCATTCAGAAGATACAGGCCGTTTAATACCAATCGCAGCTAGCTAAGTCGTTCTATAAAGCTACTACGAACTATACAAGCTATTGCGATCTATAAAGCTACTAGGATTGGGACGAGTTACAGTGAGGAGAATTTGCTATGCATAAATACACAGAAAAACATGTCTCCTGCCCCCACTGTGGGCATGCAATCAGCATAACGCTAGATGCTTCAAATGGAAGCCAAGATTTTTATGACGATTGCCCAGCGTGTTGCAATGCTATTCATCTCGACATGCAAGTAGACGAAGTAAGAGACAGAATCAACCTCTCGATTGATGCAGACGACGAACAAGTCTTCTAACACACTTACTCTCTTGTCGAGTTAGATCTACTCTCGATTTCTAGGCTAACCTAGAAATACACAAAAATAGAAAAAGAGCACTAAATGTGCTCTTTTTTAATGTCTTCGACGTTTGCTTAGTCAGCGCTTTTGAGGCAAACGCTGTTGATAAACTGCTACCACTATTTTTGGTTTGCTAGTACGCGTTCAACAGTATCAACAATTGCTTGTGTTTGAGGATCAAACTCAATGTTTACTTGGTCGCCTACTTCACGGCCGCCAAACAGAGTACGATTCAGCGTTTCTGGGATTAGATGGACAGAGAAACGGCTCTCTTCCACTTCACCAATGGTCAATGAACAACCATCAACGCCAATGTAACCCTTGCTTAACACATACTTCATTGATTCTTGCGGCAGCTCGAACCAAAGCGTGCGGTTGTTTTCTGTCTTAATCACATCAACGAGATTAGCCATCAGAGTAATGTGGCCAGACATGCTATGCCCGCCAATTTCGTCACCAAACTTTGCTGCACGCTCAACATTCACTTTGTCACCAACATTCAATTGGCCTAAGTTCGTCAATCGCAATGTCGCTTGCATTAAATCAAAAGCAATCTGGTTACCTGAAATTTCCGTTACCGTTAAGCAACAACCGTTATGAGCTACTGAAGCACCAATGGCTAATCCTTCAACCATTTCGTCACTTAACTCAATGGTATGCGTTTGAAACGACTCTTTTTTGTTGATAGCAACGAGTGTTGCCATGCCTTGAACGATACCTGTAAACATAAGATTCCTATTTATCATTCTAATAACAGTTTTTCATAGCAGTTATTGTGACATTTCTTTATGATTCGTCCAGTGGAAGCTTAAGATCATTGTCTCTGATTCCTTCAGAATGTCCTTTCCTACACTATTATTCTAATTTTCCCTTTTGTTTGGAGTTGTTTGTGCATCGTTACAAAGAAGAATCCTCGAATCTAATCAAGCTTGCGACCCCAGTATTAATCGCATCCGTTGCACAAACTGGAATGGGTTTTGTTGATACCGTAATGGCCGGTGGCGTAAGTGCTATAGATATGGCGGCGGTTTCAATTGCAGCAAGTATCTGGCTACCATCAATATTATTTGGTGTTGGTTTATTGATGGCGTTGGTTCCTGTCGTTGCACAACTGAATGGTTCTGGTCGACAAGTAAAAATACCATTTGAGATTCAACAAGGTGCGTTTTTAGCGCTCGTCATCTCCCTTCCTATCATTGGCGTGCTGTTCCAGACGCAATTGATATTGGAGTGGATGGACATTGAACACCTCATGGCAGAAAAGACCATCGGCTATATGAATGCGGTGATGTTTGCTGTCCCTGCATTTTTGTTGTTCCAAACATTGAGAAGCTTTACTGATGGTATGTCTTTAACTAAGCCTGCAATGGTGATTGGTTTTATTGGCTTGCTATTGAACATCCCGCTTAACTGGATGTTCGTATACGGAAAACTTGGTGCTCCTGCGCTGGGTGGTGTTGGCTGTGGCGTTGCAACGGCTATCGTATATTGGGTGATGTTTGCACTGCTGTTTGCTTACGTTTTAACATCAAAACGTTTAGCGAAAATCAACATCTTCGGCACATTCCATAAGCCTCAGCTCAAAGCGCAAATCCGCCTGTTTAGACTTGGTTTCCCTGTCGCTGCCGCTATCTTCTTCGAGGTAACCTTGTTCGCAGTGGTTTCTCTGTTGGTTGCTCCGCTCGGCTCATTGATAGTTGCCGCGCACCAAGTCGCGATCAACTTCTCTTCGCTAGTCTTCATGATTCCAATGAGTATCGGTGCGGCTGTGAGTATTCGTGTTGGCCATAAGTTGGGTGAAAACAACACCGAAGGAGCAAAAATCGCGACACACGTAGGTATCATTGTTGGTTTAGTCACAGCCTTAATGACGGCGGCATTAACTGTATTGTTCAGAGAGCAGGTGTCATTACTCTACACAGAGAACACCGCGGTAATTACCGTTGCAATGCAATTACTTTTGTTCGCTGCGGTTTATCAGTGCACCGACGCCATCCAAGTTATCGCAGCAGGTGCTCTACGTGGCTACAAAGACATGCGCTCGATCTTCAACATTACCTTCGTGGCTTACTGGTTGCTTGGTCTTCCTATCGGCTACATTTTAGGAATGAAAGATTGGATTGTTGAACCTATGGGCGCGCACGGTTTCTGGATTGGTTTCATTGTCGGTCTAACATCGGCCGCGATTATGCTGGGTATGCGCCTACACTGGATGCATAAACAAAGTGATGAAGTGCAACTAGAGTTCAGTTCTCGATAATCTAGCTAGCAACAATTGTGATAACTAGCATTCGTGTACCTCGCTAAGACGTCAAAAAAGAGCTCTGATTTTCAGGGCTCTTTTGCTTTCTAAATTATTAAAATCACACTATCGAACGACTCAATAGTCACTCTTCTCTCTGACAAACCTTGCGAACTTTGGTTTTCCGTTTTGAGTGAGGCCGTTGTAGCGAAAAGTAATACGGCTGCCAATCTCGGGTGGCGATAATCTCATTTTGTCAGTAAACCCGCTGCCAATGTAAAACTCTACGCCCTGTTCGTTGTGAACTAAGATGGAACCCATCATTCCTTTGTATTTGCCCGTTCCGGTTTTATAACCAATCACTGTGGCTTCAGCATCATGGTGCCTTTTGAGTTTTAATAAGTCATTGCTGCGACCTGCTTGATAGCGGCTAGTGATCTTGCGAAGCATCAAACCCTCGCCATGTCGCTCATCTACGTTGTCGAGTTGGTGAAACAACGCTTCTTCATTCTTAATTGGTGAATGTTCAACATAACCGACGTGTGACTCATCGATTACGCTCACCCAATGCAAGATGTTGTAATAACGCTTTTGGTAATCTCCGGCTGCACCTGGCATATCGAAGAGCATGAAGTCGATCTGTCGCCAAGCGGTATCGCTAGGAGTGTGGTCTAACACCGTAGATTGAACAAGATGGAACTTCCCTCGTCCAGCCCACAACTCTCCTTCTAAGTGCACTTCTGGCAAGCTCTCTGTAAACCACCTTGGTGCGTAAATTCGATTACCATTTCTTGTATAAAGATGCTTTCCATCCCATAAGGCTCGAATACCATCGAGTTTCTCACTTGTCCAATACTCAGAAACGTCTATCCCTTGTTTATAGGTATTGGCTAATACTAACTGTTCAGGCGGTAAATAAGATGAGTGAGATGGCAAGGAGAATGCCCAGAGTGTTGCAACCGCCAATTTGGTTAATCTCATCATCTAATCCTTATCCGCTTTCTGTTTTGATCTGCTATTTACTCGAGTACTTTTTCCTTCAAGTATTTTTATCCTATGTGGTCTCGAATTACGGTACATGAGATTTCCTTAGAGATGCGATCCAATCTTCAGTCTTATTTAACTTAACGTTTCATTCGCAATATCAATCAATTGTGACTCTCAAAAATCCATTCATTTTTACTTCTCATATTGAGAAGTGGCGTTTCTCAATATGACACCCACCCAAAGAAAAACTCTAACTCATTGAAAATAAACAACATAAAAGTTGGCACATTCAGTGCAATTCTAAACTCATGCATTCAAGGAGATATCATTATGGAATTACGCAAAATTGACCTAAACACAACAACGCTGACTCTTTCTATTTTCGGTGATTTAGACGCAGCGGGTAGCCGCGATGCACAGACAGACATTGACGATGTGATTTCAAATGATGGTCACCAAGAGATCGAAGTCGATTTCAGTGAAGTGCAGTTTTTGGACTCTTCAGGTGTAGGCGCGATTGTTTATATGTTCAAACGCCTAACTGAACGTGAAAGAAATATGCGCTTGGAAAACGTATCAGGTCAGCCACTAGAAATTATGAATCTACTGCGTATTGGCCACGCTATCCCGGTTAACTCAAAAAATCCTACCAATTCATGAAGATCCACTAAGCTAGAAGTAACTAAAAATAATAATAAAAAGAAAAACAAAGGACGTTGGCATGAAAAAACTTAAAAACTACATAGCCCTTTCTCTGTCTGTCCTAGTTCTGGGTTGCACAAGTTACCCAGAACAAGGCACCGGAGGTTTAGCGGAAAGTTATGATTCCATCAACTATCAGAACTCTGACTTCTCTCCTGTCATGCCCGATGAGCCGCTTGGTCCTGAACACGGACTACGTTTTGATTGGCAACTAGCAAAACTACATTTAGATGCCCTAATCCAAGAAGGTGCGCGCTGGTGCTTCCCTGCTGCCGTTGTTCAAGCCATTGAAAAGCAAAATCGTATTGCACGAGAACTGCAAGGTGGTCTGTTGCTCGATGCCGCCAACGACCTTGTTATCCAAAGAAAACGCCTTAATGAACTTGAATTCCAACTCGACTACGTTACCTCGCAAGCTCGCTGTGAACCGCCTCAAAATGAAAACCAGTTCCGTATGCGGTTATCTGTGATTGAACAGCTGTATGACCTGTTAAATGTTGATAACCAATTCGCGCAAGACTCTACCGAAGTAAACCCTAAGTACATGGGAAAACTGGCTGAAGCGTCTTACATTCTAAAAGAAAACAAATCGTTAGATTTAATTGTTACTGGGCACGCAGACGCGACAGGCTCAGAAGAGTACAACGACAAGCTAGCACTTGGACGAGCAAAACAGGTCGAACGTTACCTCACCATCTTTGGCCTTAGCCCACAACGAATCAAGGCTGTGTCTGTTGGTGAAACGGTACCGCTTTTTGAGGGTGAAACCGCAGGCACTCTATTAACGAACCGCCGAGTGAGCATTGAAATTATCTCGCCTAAGAACGCAGCGAAGATGGGAGGTGCACTATGAAAACACTGATCACATTGTTCATCACATTCTCACTTTTCTCTGCGAATTTTGTTCAAGCTAATGACGAGTTTTCAGACGCTGTGCAAGTCGGTGACCTTATCCAAGTTAATGTTCCCGGCGAAAGCAGCCTAAACACAGGCTTTCAAGTCGATAAACGTGGTCGTATCACCCTTCCAGAAGTCGGAACGGTATTCGTTGCTGGATACGACACTGAGCAGCTGAACAAAGTTGTCCTAGAGGCTCTGGCTACGGCTTATAAAGATCTTTCTAACGCATCTGTGTATGTGAAAGAACAACAAATCATTATTTATGTTCAAGGCTATGTAGAACAGCCGGGCGAATACACGCTTGCATTGGGTTCTAGTATCCAAATGGCATTGTATGCAGCGGGCGGTTTACGTCCGGGCGCACAGCTCGACAAACTGATCTTAAAACGTGGTGCCGACAAAAAAGAGTTCAATTACAAACGTTTTCTAGATTCCGGTGACGAAGCTAACCTACCGACACTGCAATCGCTAGACTCTCTGTTTGTTCCAGCTTCCCCACTTGTGGGGAATATCGAACAAGAGTTTGATGCAGCAAAGCTTGCAAATTCTGGCGACAGTGCAGATTCTCGCAACGCCATCAAGGTGTTTGGTGAGGTGAACGCACCCGGCTCGTTTACTTACAAAGAAAACACTGACCTAGTTGATGTGCTGATGCGCTCTGGAGGCGTAACCCGTTATGCCAGTGTCGAGCAAATTCGCGTAATTTCAAACAACACACCTACTCTGTTCAACCTTAAGCGCTACCTGGATTCTGGCGATGAAAGCTTGTTGCCAACTCTGCAACCCGGCTCAACCATTTTTGTTCCGAAACAAGAAGAAGAGATTAAATCGGGGGCGAACATGGTTTACGTAATGGGTGAAGTTGCTGCTCCCGGCGCTTTCGAAGGCAAACGCGATGCGACCTTCATGGACATCCTTGCGAACGCAGGCGGCCCAACTCGATTCGCAGAGTCACGACAAATCCGAGTAATTAAAGCGGATGGCAGAGTGCTTAAGTTTGACTTAGCGGCTTACACAGAAGGCCTACCGAACTCTAACCCACCGAGCATAAAAGCGGGTGACGCGATTTTCGTTCCTGAGAAAACCGACATGAATGAGAAGTCTTGGTTGAAGATTACCCCAGACAGAGCGGTTAATGTTATTGGTGAGGTAAACCGACCTGGTCGTATTGAATGGTCAGATGAAATGAACTTTATGGGATTACTCGCTCACGTTGGTGGCCCTACGCTGCGTGCTGATACATCAAAAATTGAAGTTGTGACGGGTAGAAAGCTAGTCGTATTTAACCTAGATGATTTTATCCGTAATGGTGCGCCACGAGACCAAATGCCTCAAATCCGAGCTGGTTCTATTGTGCGTGTTCACGACTTACCACAAGATCCTTCAGACAATAAATCACAATGGGTTCGTCAAAGCTCAGATGCTTCGATCTACATCTTCGGGCAAGTGAATGCACCTGGTCGTTACCGCTTCACTAAAGATATGCACTTTCTAGATATCTTGTCTGCAGCCGATGGCCCAACTAAAGATGCCGACATACACAATGTACGTGTGACTCACCGTGATAAAACCTACTCTCAAGTCAGTAAGTTAAACCTATCACTATACTTCGAAACGGGTGATGAATCATTGCTGCCAAACGTTACCACTGGCGACACCATCTACATCCCTGAGAAAGGTAAAAACTGGTTAGATACGCCAAAAGAAGAAACGGTTCGAGTACTGGGCGCGATCAATAACCCGGGTCGTTACGTGTTTAACGACAACATGACTATCTTAGATATCTTGGCAGAAGCGGCAGGCCCTACTGACAATGCTTATGTGGAGAAGATTACTATTGTGAACATGTCTTGTTGCCAAGGCCAAGCTCGTACCTTCGACCTTGTTGAGTTCAGTAAAACGGCGAACATCTACAACCTACCAGTGCTGCGTGCAGGTGATACGATTTACATTCCAGACCGTCGTGAAAGCTTTATTGAGAAAGCCCGTGTTGGCTTAGATGACATCCTACGTATTACCACCACTATCGTGTTAATAGGAGCGTTATAATGACTATTTCAGCAACGCATGCCGAAGTTGAACAACTGTACTTAGCTTCCGAATTGAATGGACAACGCTCTATCTGTGTGACGGCTTGCCATTCAGGTGACGGCGTAACATCTATCGCAACAGCATTGGCCGAACGCTTCTTGTTAGCGGGTCACTCTACCTTGTATGTTGACCTCAACCTTTTCAACTCTGCGTTTAAGAACTTGCATATGCTTGAAGAAGAACACACAGCGCAGCTTATTGAGCACGTAGAGTCTCAACGAACGTTTATTGGTGTCCCTGCTCCACAAGTTGCATCAACTCAGTTAGCTTACAAAGATCCAGCGACGCTTAAAAAAGCGGTGACCCAGTGGTTAAGTAAATACGACCGTGTAGTCATTGATACGTCGCCACTACTTAATATCAACAAAGGTAATATTCCTGCTCAATCTGTGGCGAGCGCGTGTGATTGTGCGTTACTTGTCGTTGCTTATGGTGAAACGTCGAGTCATCACCTAGAGCAAGCCAAGAAGCTTCTCGATGCACAAAGCATTTCATTGATGGGTTGTGTAATGAACATGAAGAGTAATCCAAGCTTCGCCCAAGAACTGATTAGACAAATCAATCGAATGAAGTTTCTTCCGTCTAAGCTTCGCGACCGCCTAGCCAACAAGCTTTATCAAAATGAGTTTTTGAACCTACCTATGTAGCATCTCCTATTAGGTATGTCCGCTCTCATTTTAAAAGTGACAGACTCCACTCAGGTTGGCGTTAGAAGCACCTTCCTCTCTGCCCGAACAAATCTTAGTTTGTTATTTTTGACGAAATTAATGCTAAAAATAAGATTTTCAAGAACATTCAACGCATTTCACACACGCCAATTATGGTCTTACCACCTTCAATTCCACTCAAAGATCAACAGCCCCTAGCCTAACTTTCGCGGTAATGTGACACAGACTGTTAAAGCGCCATGTAAATCGCATCAAAGATGGAATTCGTACGATTATTCCCTAAGATTATAAATAGAGGTGGTTTTTGACGAATTTGTAATAGTTTGACAAAGTTATCCGATGGCTGTGAAACACAGTGGATAAATCAAGCAAATCACACTTTATGCTTTGTTGGTTTACCTACTCATCTCCCGCTATCCCTCCTTCTGCTCAAATGGTTCAAGTACACGGAAAGGATCACCATCGAGCAATTTAGTTAGTCAACAGACCTTGATTAGCTTGGTTGTATTATTAAAGAGAAAGGAAACTCAATATGAAATACAAGTTAAGCTCCGTATTTTTGTTAGTTGCAGCAGCCAGTGGTCATGCTAACGCTGGAGAATGTGGCAGCGTAACAATCGCAGACATGAACTGGAACTCTGCAACTTTAATCGCCAACATTGACCAATTTATCCTAGAACACGGATACGGTTGTGATGCTGAACTTATCCCTGGCGACACAATGCCAACTGGCACGTCGATGATTGAGAAAGGCCAACCGGATGTTGCACCAGAACTTTGGAGTAACAGCCTGAAAGATGCCCTTGATAAAGGTGTTGAAGAAAAACGTCTTCGCTACGCAGGTAAAGCACTTGTGAATGGTGGTGAAGAAGGTTTTTGGGTTCCAGCCTACCTCGTTAAACAAAACCCAGAAATGGCAACCATTGAAGGTGTACGTAAAAACGCATCTTTGTTTAAGCACCCTGAAGACCCAGATACATCCGCATTTTACAGCTGCCCAGCAGGTTGGAACTGTCAAATCAGTGCCGCTAACTTGTTTGACGCACTTAACCTAGAAGACAGTGGTTTTACCATTGTTGACCCAGGCTCGAGTGCCGGTTTATCTGGTTCTATCGCGAAAGCTTACGAACGTGAAGAAGCTTGGTTTGGTTACTACTGGGCACCGACTGCGGTTCTTGGTAAGTACGACATGGTGAAAGTCGACTTTGGCAGTGGCGTTGATAAAGAAGAATTCATCAACTGTACGACTCAAGAAGGCTGTGAATCACCTAAAGCGACCATGTACCCGCCTTCACCTGTCCACACTATTACCACTGAAAGTTTTGCGTCACGCGCACCGGAAGCGTATGACTACTTTACAAAACGTGGTTTCACTAACGACAAAATGAACGCACTTCTTGCTTGGATGGAAGACAACCAAGCTGATGGTGAAGAAGCGAGTATACATTTCTTAAGCGAATTCCCAGAAGTATGGCACCCATGGGTTTCAGACGAAGTCGCTAAGAAAATTGAAGCTGAGCTGTAACTGCTAGATTTTAAAACTAGCTATATTTCAGCAAAAACTAGACTTCATTAAAACGGAAATAACGTCGCTATACTTGATGTTATTCATAATTCGGAGCCTTGTTCTTACTCATATTCAACGAATGGTAAGGACAAGTTACTCCGAACTATAAGGATATAAAATGGCCGACAGCAATTGGTTATCAAGCTTTCCAGAGATGGAACGCTCTGATTTACGAGCAATAAAAAAAGCGCTAGATGGTGCTTACCGCGAATTTTCCCGTGAATACGGCGAAACGATTGAATCATTATTTGACCCTCTTCTCTCTTTCCTTGTTTGGTTTGAAAAACTCCTCATTTCTACTCCATGGCTGATCGTTCTTGGTGTGTGTACTGCCTTAGTGTACGCCGCGAGTCGATCATGGAAACTGGCATTAGGTTGTGTCGTTTCACTGCTTCTCATTGGTTATTTTGGAATGTGGGAAGATACAATGCGGACACTCAGTATCATTACTGTGTGTACCTTAGTCTCGATTTTCCTCGGTATCCCGATTGGTATTGCGATGGCACGTTCTAATCGTGTGCAATCCGTCGTGACCCCGTTACTCGATATCATGCAGACCATGCCTGCATTCGTTTACTTGATCCCAGTGGTTATGCTGCTTGGTATTGGTAAAATCCCAGGTCTAATCGCTGTAGTTATCTACGCAATCCCTCCTGTTATTCGCCTAACTAACCTAGGCATCCGCTTGGTTGATAAAGAAGTGTTAGAAGCGGCAACCGCATTTGGTGCGAGCAAGAAACAGCGTTTGTGGGGTGTTCAATTGCCGCTAGCTATGCCAACGATTATGGCAGGCATCAACCAAACCATTATGATGGCACTGTCGATGGTGGTTATTGCGTCTATGATTGGTGTTAAAGGCTTAGGCCAACCGGTTCTTAAATCGATTACCAACCAATACTTCACTTTGGGCTTAATGAACGGCTTTGCCATCGTTGCCCTCGCGATTCTATTTGACCGAGCTTCACAGGCTTATGCGCGAAGAACCAATGCGCACCTAGGAGGATTCAAACATGACTAAACCATTAATCGAAATTAGTGGCCTGTTTAAAGTGTTTGGCCCTAAGCCGCAGTCGGTGATGAACCGAGTTAAAAACGGTGAACACAAAGACGAGATTCTTGCAGATACTGGCCATACCGTTGGTTTGAAAGAGATTAACCTCGAAATCAATCGTGGCGAAATCTTCGTTATCATGGGTCTTTCAGGCTCTGGTAAGTCGACTTTGATTCGACACTTCAACCGTTTGATTGACCCAACTGAAGGCAAAATCACGGTTGAAGGCATAGATGTAATGAGCCTTAACACGAAAGAGCTGGAAGAGTTCCGCCGTCATAAAATGTCGATGGTATTCCAGCGCTTTGGCCTAATGCCTCACCGAACTGTGGTTGAAAACGTTGCATACGGATTGGAAGTTCAAGGCATCAAGAAAGAAGATCGTTTAGCGAAAGCCAACGAGTGGTTAGAAACTGTGGGTTTGAAAGGCTACGGTAATCAGTACCCTGCCCAACTTTCTGGTGGTCAGCAACAACGTGTCGGCTTATCACGCGCTCTGTGTACCAACGCTGAAATCTTGCTGATGGATGAAGCCTTCTCGGCTCTCGATCCTTTAATTCGTAGCGAAATGCAGGATCAACTTATCGAGCTTCAAGAAAAGCTTCATAAGACGATTGTTTTTATCACCCATGACTTGGACGAAGCTCTACGTTTAGGTGACCGAATCGCAATTTTGAAAGACGGTGAGCTGGTACAACAAGGCACGCCACATGAGATTCTTTTGAATCCTGCCGACGATTATGTTGAAGCGTTCGTAAAAGACGTTAACCGAGCTCGAGCATTGACTGTAGAAACAGTGATGCAGCCTCCTCTATACCGAATCACAGCAGAAACCATTGAAGGCGCATTAGCGCAAATGAAGATGCTTAAACACGATTACGCATACCACGTAACCGATGATGGTTATCAAGGGCTTGTGACCAAAGAGAGCCTGCAAGATGCGGTAGAAGATTCAACGGTGCACGACTTCAGCGACGAGATATATGAAGAAGTGCCAGCGGTTCTACCCGATGCTGTGATTGAAGAAGTACTGCCAGACACCATGTCTTGTGACTACTCGCTCCCTGTTGTCGATGAGGAAGGTAACCTTAAAGGTGAACTTGAGAGAAGTGCTGTAGCGGATATCTTCTCTGAAAATAGCGAGGAAGATGTAGAACCTTCCCCAAAGCCAAAGATTGATAAAGCCTCTTAGCTTAACAAGGTACTACTTACAAACTTAACCTAGGCCACTGTATTGATTTGATGCAGTGGCCTTTTGTTTTGTTCAGCCTTTCCGTTATGTCGGCTCTCTATACGAATCGCTCATTAGACACTTAAGTGCATATTTCATGAGTAAAAACACATGAAATCAACTCGTTACATCCATAGCTTGAGTGCGCAAAAACGTCTATCAGCACGATTCAATGCGATAGTTTTTAAGGCAAGCAGTTGAAATTATTCTAGAAAATGACTAAAACTTAATAGTACCTATGGATATTAAGCTCAAGCAGACGTATTGGATTACGACTTAACAAAAGGACTTCGTTTGATGAATTCGACTTTAACGTCAGACACACCTCAAAATGTAACAAACCAAGTAGACCTCGAGCTTGTTGATGAAAGCGTTCTGGAGCAAATGATTCGGGACACCAGTGCGGACATCATCCCCATATTAATCGACCATTACGTGACGGAATCACAAACTCGTTTATTAGCGATCAGAGAAGCAACAAGTAATCGAGACGCTCAAACACTAGAGTTTGAGGTACATACCCTCGGCAGCACTGCGCTTTCGTTAGGTAACCGTCCATTGGGCGAGTTATCACGTGCTTTAGAGCAACAATGTTTAGAGCAGGAACATGACGAAGCGTTTCTTCGAATTGATGAGTTGCTCGAACTTGCAGACCGCTCAATCAAAGCCCTACTTGAACGAAAAGAAGTGGGATTCAGCTGATCGTTTTCTCACAGCTCATGTATCTATTTACAGCGCACTCCCACAACACAAAGTGATATTAAGAGATTGCATGCGGTAGATAACAATTACATTCGAATCGTATTGATGGTTACATGTCACTATGTTATTGATTGGTTAGGATAAAGTTTCAAAAGGAATACACAATGCGCCCTAAAGTATTGTTAGTTGAAGACTCCACCTCCCTCGCCGTACTGTACAAACAGTACGTTAAAGACGAGCCCTACGACATATTCCATGTCGAGACAGGTGCGGAAGCCAAAACATTTATTGAAAGACATTCTCCACAGCTGGTTATTCTAGATTTGAAACTGCCCGACATGCCGGGAGAAGAAGTTTTGGATTGGATCAGCGAAAATGATATTCCAACGGCCGTTATCATCGCAACGGCGCACGGCTCGGTGAATATCGCCGTAGACCTCATTCAGCGCGGTGCGGAAGACTTTTTAGAAAAGCCCATTCAAGCCGACCGTTTAAAAACGTCTGTGAGTTTGCATCTACGTAGAGCCAAGCTCGAAAACCTTGTCGACAACATTCAAAGCAAATTCGACCGCGACCGTTTTCATAACTTCATTGGTTCATGTTTACCAATGCAAGCCGTCTACAAGATTATTGATTCCGTCGCCCCTACTACTGCTAGTGTATTCATCAATGGCGAAAGTGGTACTGGTAAAGAAGTGTGTGCTGAAGCCATCCACCAAGAGAGCCAACGTGGTGACAAGCCTTTCATTGCCATTAACTGTGGTGCTATTCCTCGTGACTTGATGGAAAGTGAAATTTTCGGCCACGTTAAAGGTGCGTTTACCGGAGCGACAACAGACCGTAAAGGCGCAGCAATGCAAGCACACGGTGGCACACTGTTTCTCGATGAACTTTGTGAAATGGAATTGGAGATGCAGAAAAAGCTTCTTAGATTCCTACAAACCGGTACTTTCACGCCACTGGGCGGTAACCGTGAGATTAAAGTCGATGTCAGAATTATCTGTGCGACAAACCGAGATCCATTAGTCGAAGTGGAAGAAGGTCGATTCCGTGAAGATCTCTACTACCGCGTACATGTAGTGCCTATCGAGATGCCACCATTACGTGAAAGAGGAAGTGACATTGTCACTCTGTCAAATCACTTCTTGAAGCTGTACGCGAAACAAGACAAGAAGAAATTCAAATCTATCGACAAAGAAACTCAAGCGCTTCTTAAACGCTACACGTGGCCAGGTAATGTTCGTCAATTGCAAAACATCATTCGTAACATCGTGGTGTTGAACAATGAAACGAGCGTAACCAAAGAGATGCTGCCTCCGCCGATTAATAAAGCAGAAAGCACAAAACCAAAGAGTGTCACACCGATACGAAACGTCGCGCCAGTAGCTGCTAACACCCCTGCTCCTGTAGCCGAAACTAAACTGCCACCTATCACACCTGAAGAGTTGGAACAGACATCAGCACCTCAAGCTCAAAGCGAACCGATGACACCTGCGTTTACTACTACGGAAGGTGCTATTCGTCCAATGTGGCAGATTGAACGTGAGGCCATTCAACATGCTATTAATCATTGCGATGGCAACGTGTTGAATGCGGCCGTGTTATTGGAGCTCAGCCCTTCTACGGTTTATCGTAAGAAACAGGCTTGGGAATCGGAAGATGAGTACAATCAAGCCTAACCTTGAAGGGCTTAACCAAGTCCATTCTGTTCAAGCTCAGGAGGTTACAACCCCTGAGCCACAAGAGATTTGGCTGTTAATCGACAGCCAAACCTTTGGAGGAATCGAAACTCATGTTATTGAGTTAGCATCAGGCTTGATTGAGCATCAATGTAAAGCACGAGTGATACTGCTTACCAAGTTCGAACCTCTTCCTCCTATCATCACTCGTTTGACTCAACTTAAACTTCCTTTTTGTCATCTCAGCGACATCGCACCAAGTCAGGGTAATGCATTGTCACAGCTGAAACTGGCTATTACTGAATTCCAACCATCACACATCCATGCTCATGGCTACAAAGCGAGTATTGTCGCTAAGCTGGCCAAGTTAACGATGAGTAGTTCCGATAAAACACGTCAAATATCAACCTATCACGCAGGCGAAACTCCAACTGGAAAAGTGTGGCTCTATGACTTTTTAGATCGATACACGAGCGTGATTTCTGATCATTCATTGGTGGTAAGCGATAAAATTAAAGAAAAGCTCCCTTCGAAAACCACGCTACTCAACAATTTCATCGCGATTCCTGAACGTCCACGCTCACCTCATGTTTCTGACGAGACTCAGATTGCAGATTCGACTTATCACGTTGGATTCGTAGGTCGCTTAAGTCATGAAAAAGCACCAGACCGATTTGTTACGCTTGCTCAAGCTAACCCTGCTCACCATTTTCATCTATTTGGTGATGGTCCGGAAAGACAAGCGTTAGAAACCAGTAACTGCAAAAATCTCACGTTTCATGGTCATCAAACCAACATGAGTAGTGCATGGCAAACCATTGATGTTTTGGTTATTCCATCCAGATACGAAGGGTTACCCATGGCAGCGCTCGAGGCCATGGCGCGTGGAATACCTGTTATCGCAACAAACGTTGGTAATCTTCCACAGTTGATTGAACATCAAACCAACGGCTATATCGCACAAAGCGAAACACAACTCCAAACATGCTTAATTGAATGGCTTGGTCTTTCTAGCCAAGAGAAATACGTCATGAGCCAAAAGGCTAGAAACACGATTATTGAACAGTACTCCCCGCAAGCTGTCATTCCACAAATATTGGCGTGCTACGGTAACTAAACACCTTAAACTCCGCATGCCTCTGTGAATAATCTTTGACTCATACCGCTGCCAATTTGATTCTCATTTTGAATTACGCTCAAATAGGTGATTCCGTTACCTAAAATAGCCATTAAATACAGATAGTTAAATATAAAACATATTTGGCATTCACCTTGCTATAACTTTATTTAGTTGGAATTTAGCTAGGTGAAGGAAAATACAATGCGAGACCAAGTGAATCGAACACCGTTGATTGTCGGGCTCTCCTTCTTGAGCCTTATTATTGGCGTTGCTTGGTATCTGGTCCCTCACCCAGTAGTAGTGATTGTCCTTGCTTTCATTCCTTTGGGTGCTCTTTTCGTTATCAACAAAGCGTTTTGGTTTGTACTTTTGTTTGTGGTGTTTTCCTTCTTCCGTATTCATGAGGCGTTACCACAACTTTATCCGCTTAAAATACCTCTACTGTTATCGATGGGCGCTCTGTCAGCCCTTTTATGGCATTCACTGGTCAGCAGAGAACTGAAGATCTTTTGGCACCATTCATTCAATTGGCTGGCGATATTCTGGGCTTTAACCACCATAGGGGTTGTCTTTGCCTCTAATAGACCTATCGCATTAGCAGAATTCACGGGCGTTTATTGGAAGATAATAGTCATGACCCTAGCGATTGCTTGGCTCGTGAATACCACAGAGAATTTGGCGAAAACGGCGATGACTATCATTTACGCCGGCGCCTTAGTAAGCGCGATTGCGGTCTACAACTCCATAAACGGTATTGGGTTGGTTGAAGGTTCAAGGGTCACCATAGGACGAGATTTTGGTTCTATGCTCGGCGACCCGAACGATCTGTCGCTCGTACTTATGTTCCCACTCGCCTTCACAATCAGCCAAGCGAGTACACCGGGTATTTCCTATTTCAAACGAATTATCAGTGCTTTAGTTTGTGTTTTGTTGCTTGCAGCAATCATAGCAACTCAAAGCCGTGGTGGATTATTGGGGTGCATCGCTGTAATTGGTATCTTTGCCTGGAAGTTGGTTCGTTCTAAAGTCTTGTTGATTTCGTTAGGTTCAGTTGCCGCCGTTGTGCTTTATCTGGTTGCGGGAATCTCTGATCGCGCGTCTGGCGGCGCAGCAGAGCAAGGCATCGATGAATCCGCCATGGGTAGGATATATGCGTGGGAAGCGGCGATAAAAATGGCGATAGACAACCCGCTGACTGGCGTTGGGCTAAACAACTTCTTCTCTAACTACTTCTTTTACAGCTCTCATTGGGACGGTCTGAACCACGCTGTTCACAGTACTTGGTTTGGCGTATTGGCCGAAACGGGCTTCATCGGCCTGATTGTTTTTGTCATTCTGATTGTCTCATTGATCAAAACTTCGCGCGTAACTCTCGAAAGGCTTTCAAATTCTACGACACACGTGCCACCAGAACTTAACGCGGTAGCTTACGCTGTTTACGCCGGCCTTATCGGTACTATTGTGTCGGGAACCTTCCTAACTCAGGGTTTCAACTGGCCCATTTACATACTCGCTGCACTCACTGTATGTGTTTCCAACGTATCCCAAACTGCTTGTCAAAATGAGAAAATCTAAAGGCCTTATTTTAACCCATTGAAAAATAGTGAGTTAGTTTGTGGCACAGTATATGAAAGTACTCCTATATAACAATACATAAGGAGTTTCATTATGACGTCAGCATCTATCCACCAATTCAAACATTGGCTTAAGTTCCACCCGAATTCTCGAATTCGGAATGTGTTTTTCATTTTGAAAAATATCAGAAGTGCCGAATTACCGACCCCACAAATTTTCAATCGCGCTCTATACCAAGTACACAAACTTATTGTGAACATCATCGGCGGGGTTACGCGCTTTTGTTATTGGACGCCTGCATTCAAAGGTCGAGTAGCCCAAAGTGGTAAACGTTTATATCTGTATGGCGGTCTTCCGTTCGTCAGCGGCCCACTACAAATTTCTATCGGCGATGATTGTCGAGTGTCTGGCCACACAACATTTTCTGGGTGTACCCAGCCACTAGAAGGTTTAGAGCACCCGCTGTTGTCTATTGGTAACAATGTCGACATCGGTTGGCAGTCAACGATTGCAGTTGGTAAGCGCGTCATCATCTCAGATAACGTTCGTATTGCAGGTGGCGCATTCCTGTTTGGTTATTCTGGTCACCCTCTTGATGCAAAACGCAGAGCACTAGGTGAAGGCGACGACCCACAACAAATCGGCGATATCATTCTTGAACAAGATGTATGGCTAGGCACAAATGTTACGGTAAAAGGCGGAGTGACCATTGGTGAAGGCGCTGTGATTGCTGCCGGCAGTGTCGTAACGAAAAGTATCCCTGCTTTTGCTATTGCTGCGGGTAACCCCGCACGAGTGGTAGGACAGATAAAGTCAGTAGAAGTGACAGAGTCAGACGTATTTGATTCATTAGAAACTCATGGAGGTGACCATGCGTGATCTCATTGTATTCGGAGAAGACTTCGGTGGCCTTCCATCATCAACACAACATCTCGTGCGTCATTTGGCACTGCGTCATAAAGTGTTATGGGTTAACTCGATTGGTTTAAGACAACCGAAGCTGTCAGCTAAAGATGCTACACGAGCGTTCAACAAGTTGTTTGGCAAGACTAAAGCGGTAACGCAGAACATGCTTGATTCTGAGGGGCACGACAACATTACAGTCGTTAACTTAAAAACAATACCCGCACCAGACTCCGCAATCTCAAGAAAGCTAGCCAAGTTTATGATGTTACATCAGTTAAAACCGATCATTGCTGAACTCAAACTGGAAGCGCCGATTCTATGGACCTCCCTTCCGACAGCGGTTGATTTGTGTGGACACTTAGGTGAGTCATCGGTGGTTTATTACTGTGGTGACGATTTTAGTGCGTTAGCTGGTGTCGATCATGACACGGTAGCCAAGCATGAATCTGAGCTGATAGAAAAAGCAGACCTGATCTTTGCGGCTAGCGATAAGTTGATGACTAAGTTCCCAGAAGACAAAACACAGCTTTTGCCACATGGTGTTGATGTGAGTCTTTTTTCAACTCCCGCACCTCGAGCAACAGATCTACCAAGCAGCCATCGCCCTGTTGCTGGTTTCTACGGCAGTCTTTCAAAGTGGCTCGATTACGACATGATAGAACGCGTCGCCAGTGCAGCGCCTGAATGGGACTTTGTATTCATTGGCCCAAACGAGCTTGATACGCTAATGCTGCCAAAGTTGAGTAATGTGCATTACTTAGGCCCTCGCCCACACCACACTCTGCCAAGCTATTCGCAGCACTGGGATGTGAGCTTATTACCCTTCGTTGATAACGAGCAGATCCGAGCTTGCAGTCCACTCAAATTAATGGAATACCTTGCGGCTGGTACACCAATTATCGCAACACCGTTCCCTGCTTTGCTTCCATACCAAGAGCACGTAACCACGGTTGGCAGTGCCAACCAAATGATTTGGGCGCTTGATCATGCGCGCCAGCTAAGCAATTCACCTATCTCTGTCGTCGAACAAGACAGCTGGCAGAACCGTGGTAACTTCGTACATTGGATGTTGGAGCTATTATGAATAACCTAAAACTACGACTGTTGGTTCTATTAAACGCAGCTTGGCGTCAACGTTACGTTATCTTGGTGCCGATTCTAATTCTTCCTTTCGTCGGGTTTGGCGTGAGTAAGTTAGCACCAACCAAATACGACGCGCACACCAGTATGTTGATTCAAGAAACCGCTAAGATGAACCCTTTTCTTGAAGACATCGCGGTATCCACCATGCTGAAAGACCGCATGAGTGCACTTCGCACCTTATTGCACAGTCGACATGTACTTTATTCTGTGGCGCAAGAACTTGAACTAACGACACCTGATATGTCGGACATCGAAAAACAAGAGATCATTACTGACTTATCTCAACGTTTGTCCGTCACACAACTAGGGAAAGACTTCCTAAAGATAAGCCTAAGTTCGGATACGCCAGTTGGTATGGAGGCAACGCTGCGTTCGGTTAGTGAACATTTCATTGAGCAGTTGTTGGCACCAGAACGTTCTTCTATCCAAGACTCAAGCAGTTTCCTTAAAATTCACATAGATGAACGAAGCGCTGAGCTCGCTCAAGCAGAAGAAGCACTCGCGGTATATGTGAACGAAAACGTGCATTCAACTCCAGAAGTTCAGAGCCAAAGTTTGAATCGATTGGCCTCGTTGAAACAAACACTGGCTGAAAAAGAAGCCGAACTATCAGGCGTTCAAAAAAGCTTAGGTTCAATAGACCAACAACTTTCAAAAACGAATCCTGTTATCGGACGATTAGAAGATCAGATCATCGATATCCGTAGCGCTTTGACTTTGCTACAAGCCAAATACACTGACCAACACAGCGCAGTGCAGGCAAAAGTTCGCGAGTTAGAACGACTTGAAAATGAAAGAAAAGTGTTATTAGAACTAAAACAACCAAGCATGAATAATGACCAGTTGTGGGACATAGCAAGTAGTACAACATTGAACAAGCTTTCTGACACGCAACCCTTGTTAGTAACACAGCTTCACAGCTTGCAATTGGTTCGCGCACGTTTTGAATCATTAAAAGAAGAAACAAAAAGCCTTCGCACCATGATTTTTGAACTGGAAAACAAAGCCAATAACTTTGGTGAAAACGCCAAAGAAATGTATCGATTGCAACGTGATGTGAATATCAAACGTCAACTTTATGATGAACTGACTGAGCGTTACGAAATGGCGCAGTTAACGGGATCTCTCGGTGTATTTGAGGAAAACAAACGTGTGAAGATCATTGATTTACCCTTTACGCCGAGCATCAAATCTAACATGCCGACTTTCATATTTATCCTTGCTGGTTTAATTGCGGGTATTGGCTTAGGTGCAGGGTTAGCAATCCTGTTCGAACTTTTCGACTCTTCAATCAAACGTAAAAGCGAAATTGAAGATATTTTGGGTGTTTCTGTTATAACCGTTATTCCCAAAATGAGTTAAATCTTTGAGTCCTAGTTAACCTGCTAATCACGTATGCGAAAACACCAACAACACGTTGGTGTTTTCGTTTCTGATATGGCTTATTAAGGTCAGGCTCCTCCTAAGGTTTCACACCCTTCAACCTTCTTTCCACAGCTCCATATTTACCTTCTGTTTTGATTCCCATTTTGAGAATTGATCACCACGTAACGACCGGCAATCGTAACCCATTGAAAAATAGAAACTAATTATTTGGCACGCCGCGTGCAATGTTAACTTCAGAACAATTTTGGAAGCTGAAAAGAAACATTAGAACGTTAGCGTAAGGGACGAAATTATGGGAAAGCAACTCACAAAGAATGGCAAAAAGATAATACATGTTGTTCAGCACCTTGCACCGGGCGGCTTGGAGACTCTGACCCTAGACCTACTGCGCCTTGCTAAACCAACAGACCAAGTGTTGATTGTCAGTCTAGAAGGAACAAAACAAGACTCGATCAACAACTGGCCTAAGTTAGAGCAGTACCAAAATCAGATCGTCTTTTTGGATAAGTCCCCAGGTGTGCAATTCAATATCATCATCAAATTGATTAAAGCATTTAATGGTATTCAACCTGATGTGGTTCATACCCATCACATCGGCCCCCTGCTTTATGCTGGATATGCCGCACGCGTAACGGGTGTTCCAACTCGAATTCATACTGAACATGATGCTTGGCACCTAAACAATAGTAAACGTCGTCGTTTACAAGCGCTTGCTTTAAAAGCTGCTCAGCCAACGTTGGTTGCCGACGCGACACGTGTTTACAACCAGCTCCACACCGCTTTTTCTTACGAGAACATCATTACCATCAAAAATGGTGTGGATTGTGAGAAATTTAAGCCAATGTCGAAAGAGCATGCAAGAGCAAACCTGAACCTACCAACAGACAAACACATCATCGGCTGTGCAGGTCGATTAGAACACGTCAAAGGCCAAGACCAACTCATCAAAGCGTTGACTCTTCTACCTGAAAACATGGTTGTTGCATTTGCTGGCGGCGGTACGAAACGCAATCAACTAGAGCAACTCACTAGCCGATTGAATCTCAGTGACCGAGTCATCTTCCTCGGCCTAGTCGACGACATGACCACGTTTTACGGAGCGTTGGATACTTTCTGCCTTCCTTCTCGCCACGAGGGGTTGCCTCTTTCAACACTCGAAGCTCAAGCGTGCAATATTCCAACCGTCGCAATGGACGTTGGCGCTGTCGATGAAACCTTATGCCCAGTCAGTGGAACACTCGTTAAAAAAGGCAGTATTACAGGATTAGCCAATGCGTTGTTAGAGAATCAAAATGAACGCTTTTTATCACCTCGACGCTACGTGCTTGAGAACTTCGACATCATCGAAATGGTTTCGTCTTACAACGACATCTCAGAAGGAGCTTACGCATGATAGATTGGTTACTTGCCGGACTTTGTTTATTTTCAGGTGCGTTGATTGTCTATCATCACGCAGCCTACCCTTTATTGCTGCGCTGGTACGCGAAAAACCACCCTGCACGTCAAGTTCAAGAGAGTCATCGTTGTTATAAAGAGGCACAACAAGACTGCACACTTCCTACTATCACCATTCTTGTTCCCGCTTTTAATGAGGAGCAATGGATAGCAGACAAGATTCGTAATCTCGCTTCGTTAGATTACCCAAAGAAGAAGTTGGAAGTGATCATCGCTTGTGATGGCTGTACCGATAAAACCGTCGACATTGCTCAGATGACCATCCAAGAGGCGATGTGTAGCGACATTCATTTTGAGATACACGACCACACACAAAACAGAGGTAAAGTGGCCGTAGTTAACGAAGAAGTGACAAATATTAATAGCGACATTACAGCGCTTAGTGATGTTTCAGCATTGATTTCATTGGATGCGTTGTTAATTGCAGCTGCTCACTTTGAAAGTGACGCGGTGGGTGTAGTAAATGCAACATACCAATTATGCCCAACAGGTAACGAGGGAGAAAACACCTACTGGGAATATCAAACAGCCGTTAAACAGTGTGAGGCATCACTGGGGTCTAGCTTAGGTTCTCATGGCGCCTTCTACTTGTTCAGAACACACCTCTTTGAACTACTTCCATTAAATACCATCAATGATGATTTCATTTTACCTATGCAAATCGTAAAACAAGGTTACATTGCTGAGTATGAAACCCAAATGGTGGCACTAGAGCTAGAAGAATCGAACCTAGAAACAGACTTCAAAAGAAGACTTCGTATTTCAGCGGGCAACATGCAACAAGCGATTCGATTGTTTGGCTTGTTCAGCCCGAAGTTCAAAGGCATCGCGTTTGCGTTCTTCTCAGGCAAAGGACTTCGCCTACTAACACCATATTTAATGATTGTGTGCTTAGTGTGTTCAATTTTACTTAAAGAATACCTGCTATTTGAAGTTCTGCTTTGGGCGCAAGTGGTTGTATACAGCATCGGTTTATTGGGATGTATTCTGCCGAAAAGCCTAATAATCAAACCTATTTCGTTAATTTCATACTTAGTCGTTGGTCATTACGCCAACTTTATTGGTGGCTTACGTTACCTATTTGGACTAGAAAACTCACCTTGGACTCGAGCTAATCGTTAAGGACTGACCATGATAAACATTGACCAATTATCAAACCAAAACCTATACCAAAACAAAATCTCTCGTGCGAAACGTACGTTCGACTTTGTCAGCTCTTTGCTAGCACTGATTATCTTGTCTCCGGTGTTTCCATTTATTGCGCTGGCCATTGTCCTTACGTCACGAGGCCCAATCTTTTATCGTCAACTTCGTGTGGGTAAATCAACACCGGAGAAAATGGAGATATTTGAAATCATGAAGTTCCGCAGCATGTATCAAGATGCAGAGTCTCGTTCTGGTGCGGTTTGGGCTACACAAAATGACCCACGAATCACACCCGTTGGCCGCTTTTTGAGAAAGACTCGTCTTGATGAACTGCCACAACTGATCAATGTATTGAAAGGTGAAATGTCTCTAATTGGCCCACGCCCTGAACGCCCTACTTTTTACACCAAACTAGAGAACGAAATTCCTTACTTCGCTGACCGTACATATGGCGTAATGCCTGGTATCACTGGGCTTGCACAAGTGAATCAAGGTTACGACACCTGCATTGATGATGTACGTCGTAAAGTTGGCTTCGATCATAGCTATGCATTAAGCCTGTGTTCAATGAAATCTTGGATTGCGGCTGACCTAAGCATCATCACTAAGACGATTGTTGTGATGGTCGATGGTCGAGGCCGTTAAAACTAGACTTTGCAGCCAATTGTCAGTTTCCGTTCGCCTTAGTCCCACGGTTTTTGATTCAAGTCCTATTAAAACCAATGAGTCGTTAATTACTCATTGGTTTTTTTCGATTTTATATACCATTTGATATACGATACCGCGAAACATTCTTAGCCTGTGTTCGAAGGACCTTTCAATGAAAATCGAAGATCTTAAATTGTTCACCACCGTGGTTGAGCTGGGTAGCTTTACCGCTGCTGCGAATGCATTAGACCTGCCAAGAGCGAACGTTAGTCGCCGCATCAATGACTTAGAGAAGTCTTTGAACATTCAGTTGTTCTTTCGTACAACACGCAGTTTGTCAGTCACAAAATCTGGCGAACTCTATTACAACGAGCTATTGAAAGCCTTAAGCGCACTTGAAAAGGCCAATCACATGGCTTCCAACTTGTTGGAAGTACCACATGGTCGAGTCAAAATAGGTTTGCTGCCTGAAACCGGTGACATCGTTCAAGCCACCCTATTCAAATTCCAAGACCTTTACCCAGAGATTGAACTTGATATTCGCAGCATCAGTAACGGTTTTATCGACATGTATCGACAAGGGTTAGACCTTGCAATGCATGGAGGTCGTCTGAGTGACTCTAATGTTGTCGCGCGTAAGGTAATGGATTTGCAGCGTATTTTCGTTGCTAGCCCTGAATACATTGCTAAATCAGGTAAACCTACAACGCTTGAAGAGCTGTCTAAATTTCCGTTTGTCTGTTTCCGTTGGCCAAGTGGTGATGTTGATAAGGAATGGGAAATATCAGGCCAAGTTGTAAAGGTAGAACCGTCTATCGTTAGTGACAGTATTGGTTTTGTGAAAGGTGCGTCTACCCGTCATCGAGGTATCGCGTTATTGCCTCAATTGATGGTGAGACAAGAACTTAAAGAAGGCTCACTGATCAATCTTTTTCCTGATCACACCATGCAACAAGAAGAAGCTTGGTTATTGTATCCACAACGCAAAGCTCTCAGCCACGCTAGCCAATTATTGATTGATTTCTTATTACAAGAATTACCAAATCTCTAATTATTGTCATGAATAGTGTGACAGTGTTATACCGTTAGCACTGATTATCTCTAGACTTCATCTCGATAGAATTGCTCCATCAATATTTAGGAGCAATTCATGATGTCCATCTATCGCTACTCTCTACTCGCAGCCACTCTTCTCCCTCTTATCGGTTGCAACCAGTCTGTTTCTACGGAACCAACTGCAGATTCATCTAAAGTAACGGAAGAGCGTCCAATTCAAGTCGTACAACTCGAATCTAAACCTCAACAAGCCAGCAAAGCCTTCACAGGCAAACTTCAGTCGGTTGAAACGGCAGGTGTGGCTTTTCGTGTTCCCGGCACCATTCAAGAATTGTTAGTCAAAACTGGCGATAGCGTGAAAAAGGGTCAAGCGATTGCTCAGTTAGACCCACACGATTACCAAGTGGCGTTAGAAGAATTACAAGCCCGCGCGTTAGAAGCCAAATCAGCACATAAACTCGCAAGAGCCGAATTAGCTCGCGTAAAACAAGCGATTGATGACAATGCAATTGCGGACGTGAACTTAGACCGAGCGATCAGCGGCTACGAACGCAGTGAAGCCGCCGTAAAAGTGGTTGAACAAAACATACGCCGAGCAAAAGACTCGGTTCGCTACACTCGCCTGCTTGCCCCATTCGATGGTGTGGTTGCCTCTTCTAATTTTGACCAATACGAACAAGTGCTGCCGGGTGTCTCGGTTTTCACTATCCACAAGCCAGAACAGCTTGAGGTGACCATTGATGTGCCTGAAAACCTGATTCATCAATTCGAAGCCGAACAGCAAGCCACCATCAGTTGGTATCACGCAAAGAAGTCTATTACTGGTCATGCGACTGAGATTTCTACACTCCCTCACCCAATCAAACAAACCTATTCGGTCACCTATCGTCTAGACGATTTGGCAAATGACGACACACTCAGTCTGTTGCCAGGTAAAGCAGTTACCCTCACCACACAACTGGGGGAAAGCAGCGACAATTTCTGCCTGCCTTATTCCTCCATCGTTAACCAATCAGGCAACGAACAGGTCTTCACCATCAAAAACTCACAAGCCATCTCTGTGCCCGTCAATGTAGCGTCATTCGGTAAGAATACCGCGTGTGTCGAATCAGAACTTCGAAATGGCGACTATGTGGTGGTGAGTAGCGCGCAGTACGTGCAAGAAGGTCAACATTTCTCATCAATCCAAGTAAAAGATCTGTAGGTACGCACCATGAACTTAGCTGATTTTGCTATAAAGCAACGAACCTTCGTCCTGTTCTTCACTGTGTTGAGTGTCATCGCTGGTCTGTACTCATATTTTGATCTCGGTAAGCTCGAAGACCCTAGCTTCACTGTCAAAACGGCCGTTGTTGTTACGCTCTACCCCGGCGCCTCAGCCGAAGAAGTGGAACAACAGGTAACAGATACGGTAGAAACCAAGCTTCAAGAAATGGCGAACTTAAACCGCCTGCGCTCTTTGTCTCGTCCGGGCATGTCGATGGTGTTTGTCGATTTAAAAGAGTCTTTGAACTCAAAAGAACTGCCACAAGATTGGGATTTACTGCGCCGTAAAGTATCAGACATGAAAATGCTTCTACCGAGCACAGCACAAATCAGCATTGTGCAAGATGAGTTTTCTGAAGTGTACGGCATGCTTTTCTCTGTGTACGGTGAAGACGCTTCTCCTTCAGAACTACGCACTTATGCAGAAGAGTTACAACGTCGCATTAAAACCGTCGACGGCATTAAAAAAGTAGAGCTGCATGGCGTTCAACCTCGCGTAGTGCATATCGATATTCCGGACGAACGTTTAGCGCAATATGGTTTGTCGATGGCTCAGGTTTGGAGTCAACTCAATACACAAAACGCAACATTTGATGCGGGTAAATTTGCTGCGGGCAGTGAGCGTATTCGTGTTCAGCAATCTAGCCAATTCACTTCACTCGCTGATATTAACAACCTTATGATCAAAGGTGGTGTCAGTGATTTGGGGACAGGTCTAATTCGACTTGGTGACATTGCTGATGTGACTATGGGTTACCAAGAACCAATGATGACGGAAAACCGCTACAACGGCGTACCAGCCGTAACTCTTGCAATGAGCCCTGTCTCTGGCGTGAACGTTGTATCTTTGGGTGACGATATCAATCGAGTGGTTGACGAGTTCCAAGCATCACTGCCCTTAGGTGTTGAAGTCGCGACCGTTGCTAACCAACCTGAAGAAGTTCAGAAATCGATAGATAACTTCGTAAGCAACTTGCTTGAAAGTGTCGCGATTGTGTTTGTTGTGTTGTCGATTTTCATGGGTCTAAAGAGTGCAACGATTGTTGGTTCAAGCCTGCTATTGACGATTCTACTCACGCTTATCTACATGAACATTGCGGCGATCGATTTGCATCGTGTGTCTCTGGGTACGTTTATCCTTGCGCTCGGCATGTTAGTTGATAACGCAATTGTGATTACCGATATGATGATCGTGAAGATCAACAAAGGTATCGACCGAACTGCAGCAGCCATTGATTCTGTGAAAGAGACAGCGACACCCTTGTTTGGTGCAACAGTAATCGCGATTATGGGTGCGAGTCCGGTTATCTTCTCTCAGACCGATGCCGCTGAATTTGCCAGTTCAGTATTCTTAATCATTGCCTCTTCGCTACTGTTGTCTTGGTTTGTAGCAATGACCTTCACCGCTCTTATGTGCTGGATGTTCATCAAACCAACCAAACAAAAAACCGACTCTAAAGTGAGCTTATACCGCAAAAGCGTGAACTGGACGGTCGATAATCCAATCAAAGCGTTGACTGCCCTCGTCCCACTTATTCTGGTCACCGCGTTGGCGATTCCGAACATAGCGATTAACTTCATCCCGCAAGCGGATCGCCCTATCTTGTTCCTTGATTACTGGCTTCCGAATGGCGCGAAGATAGAGCAAACCTCACAAGACATGGAACGCATTGAAGCATGGTTACTTGAACAGCCAGAAGTGACCAATATTTCAACCTATGTGGGCGCTGGCGCACCGCGTTTCTCGGTAACCATTGAGCCTGAACCGTTCGACCCTGCTTATGGTCAGATCTTGATTAACGCTGTTGATTACCCATCGCTCAGCACACTGATTGCTCGTGGTGACAAATGGCTAGCGAAAGAGTTTCCTGACGCCGATCCGCGATTCCGAGGTTTAAAACTGGCGACCTCAGATAAATTCAGTGTCGAAGCTCGCTTTTCAGGCCCAGATGTAGCCGTGCTGCATGACCTGTCGAATCAAGCGAAAGCCATCTTAAAAGCGCACCCTGATACCAAATACGTGCGTGACGATTGGCGACAAAAAAGCAAAGTGCTTGAGCCAATCATCAACCAAGACAAGATTCGTCTGGCTGGTATCAACCGAGCAGACATCGCATTCGCAATGAAGCGCGCCTCTGAAGGCATGCCACTGGGTCGAATGAACCTAAACGATGAGCTGATCACCATTCAGCTTCGAGGCACATATAACAACCTAGAATCACTAGAAACATTGCCTGTTCGTTCGCTATTGGGCTTACACAGCGTGCCTTTAGGGCAAGTGGTGGATGGTTTTGAACTAACAAGCGAAGAAACTATGATTTGGCGTCGTGACCGAGTGAAAACCATTACTGCACAAGCCGGTGTTGGCCGTTATACCACTCCTGCTGCTGTTAGAAACTCAGTAATCGATGACATTGAAGCCATCGCACTTCCACCGGGCTACAGCCTTGAATGGGGTGGCGAATACTACGACGAGCATAAGGCGGTGAGTGACATCCTAAAACAACTGCCTAAAGCGATGCTGTTGATGGTGATTATTCTGGTCGCGATGTTTAACGGCTTTAAACAACCAGTGATTATTCTGACCACTCTACCGCTTGCGGCGACGGGGGCGACGTTCAGCTTGTTGTTATTGGATAAACCGTTCGGCTTTATGGCATTGATCGGCGCAGTAACCCTGACAGGCATGATCATCAAAAACGGTATTGTACTGATGGACCAGATTGAACTTGAACGTAAAGACGGTCGCACACTGTCGGATGCCATCAAAGAAGCGACGGTAAACCGTACTATGGCAATCTCAATGGGCGCACTCACCACAGCACTTGGCATGATCCCGCTACTTACGGATCTCCTGTTCGACCAAATGGCCGCAACGATTATCGGTGGCTTGGCGGCTGCAACCGTGTTGTCTCTGTTCGTTATGCCTGCGTTGTACAAACTCTTCTACCGAGGAGAAGAAAAGGTAAGCGTGTCAGACGCGATTAAAGATGCGGTGGTCATGCTTGATACAACGCCTAGCAATACAGACAACCAGCGAACCAACATCACTCAATAAGGAGCAGTAAACATGTATCTATTACCTAAGTTTAAAGTGGCTCCTATTGCCCTAGCCTTGTTACTTACTGGCTGTGCGGTTGGTCCTGATTACGAAGAGCCGAAAACCACCATTGCAGAAACCTTCTTGTATAGCCAAGACAGTGAAAGCCATAGTGAGACAAACCAACAACATAATCATTGGTGGACGCAGTTCAATGATCTAACGCTTAACCAATTGGTGACCGATGTTCAAAACCAGAACATCCCGCTCAAACTGGCAGCTGAGCGAATCAACATTGCCAACTCATATAAGAGTGTCGTTGAATCTTTCAAAGTGCCGACTGTGAATGTTGGCGGTGGTTACTACAACTATCAATTGAGTGAGAACGACTCCCTACTCGGCCCTGTATTTGGCGCGTCAGACGCGGTTGAATCAGCCACAGGTATGTCGTTGCTTGAAGCACAACACGATGGTGGCTTTTTAGGCGCGAGCATTGCGTGGGAAATGGACTTGTTTGGACGTATCGACAGACAATCCAACGCAGCAACAATTCGAGTAGAACAAGCTGAGATATTCCAATCGGGTTTGAACACTTTAATTACCGCAGACGTGATTCACAACTACCTGCAATACCGCGGCGCGCAAGAACGCAAAGCGATAGCAATGGAAAACATCCAAGACCAACAACGCACACTTGAGTTGGTAACCAAAGTGGTTCGCAGCGGTTATGGCTCTGAGTTAGATCTCGCTCAAGCCAAAGCGATGCTCGCAGCCACAGAGTCGATAGTTCCGCAGTTAGAAATTGCCGAACAAGTTCACAAGCAGCGTATGGCGGTGTTGTTGGGGGAATCGCTAGCGAACGTCAACCAACGTTTAGCGGGCGAATTTACCTTGCCAAGAATGAAAGATGTGATCCCAACAGGCATACCTTCAGATTTGTTAGAGCAACGCCCAGACATCAGAATCGCCGAACGTGAAATGGCTGCGATTAACGAAGAGCTTGGGGCGAGTATTGCCAATCGCTATCCAAAGTTCTTCCTAACTGGCACACCAGGCGTAACAGCGGGAAGCTTTGATGACTTGTTCAGTAGCGACTCATTTGGTTGGGCTGCGTCTGTAGGCATCAGTTGGAATGTGTTTGATGGTGGCCGAGGTGAAGCTTTGGTAGATATGAACGAGGCAAGATTTCGCTCGGCAGCACTCAACTACCAACATTCGGTAGACAGCGCATTCGCTGAAGTAGATTCAAGCTTGTTCGCGTACGGTCGCAGCCAAGAGAACCAAAAGCGCATCGATGAAGCCACCCTCGCCGTCGATAACGCGGTGAGCAAGGCAAAGTCGCTCTACAAAGCGGGCCTAGTCGATTACTTGTCGGTATTGGATGCTCAAAGGCAACAAAAGATGATGCAAGATCGCCAAGTGGCCGCTAAATTGCAAACAGCCAATACCACGATTGCAGTGTATAAAGCGTTAGGTGGCGATTGGAAAGTCGCTAATGAAACACAGAGTGTCGAATTAGCCCACGTTAACTAATCTTTCTGTTCTCAGCTGAACGATGCAATAAGCCTAATAAAAAATACCGCCGATATCGTCGGCGGTATTTTTGTTACTGAAAGTCGCTGTGGCAATTGTGCACCCATGTTTAACGGATACGTACCTTTCCTATTGGGTTTAAACGACTAAATCGGTATTTAGGGTAATAGACCCAAAACAGTTCTTCGTTCTTAGAGTCTTGAGCTATCAATAACTCAACCTCGCCAGAGTTAATAACAATACGAACTTTACTTTTTGACAAAGGTTTCGTTCTATTCATCGTTACGTAGTTACTACTTCTCAAAGAATCTAACAATTTAGATTCCTCAAACTCCTCATGAGCCTCCACAACGAAACTCGACACGCTCAGCTCTTGAGCGAGGATCTTTCGGATTTGATACTTCTGAGAGAGAAACAGAACGATACTGATTGCTGCGACTCCACTTAATAGAATCAACGCTTTTATATTTTTACGCCAGACCCCAACAAAAAGAGCTGAAAGTAAGCTTACAATAAAAACTAAGGAGGTAACCGTAAACCAAATATCTAAATAATCGCCCATAATTACCCTATTCACCTCAACCTAGTTTAAGTACCCCTGTTCATGTCTTCCATGACGAAAGTGAACTATTTACGCAACAACCAGTGACTAGGAATTAGACGCATCGTTGCTGTCTGTATCTACGGTTTTGATCAGAGGACCTGCGCACTCGACAAAATCACCGATATCAAAAGTATCTGGCGCATCCGCTCCCCCCGTCACACCAAAACTGCCTTTCACCGTTGGATCCTTCTCAGTCTTATCTACGTCTAAAATGATCTCTACTTTATACGTGTGACCGTCAGGAAGAAGTTTGGCACACTCTTCCAGTGTTGAAGCGGTAGCACTCATGCTGAAACCGAATAAACACATCGTAAGTACACTACTTTTCATTTTCAACATCATAAAACCTCTCGAATACTATAGATACATCATACCAATAACCGGCTCATCTTCACGGGAATTACCATAAAACGTCTAAAAACATAATGTTGGTTATCTATGAACGCTATTTTGGCGCTTCTGACTCTGTAAAATTGGTTTTAAAAGTGAAGGTATACGGCGTATCACCGATTTCTCTGAGGTGTTCAAGTCGCTCTATCGCTTCTTCGAGTGTGGGAATATGGTCTTCTTCGATCCACCAAAGAACATAAGTATCTTCAGGTAAACGATGAAACCAGTCCCCCTTTCGGCGCATGAAATCACGGTGATGTGTGCGGAACATGAAGTCCTTTAACGAATCCACAGAATCCCACACCGACATGTTCACAATCATATTAGGATCATCAAAAGCTTGGATGTTGGTGGCGTCACCAGATTCATCTTTCAGACGCCAAACGAACCCTTCACTGCTTTCTGCGATTCCGTTAACCAACTCTAAGTTATCGACAAACTCTTTGATTTCCGGCGCATCTAACGGGTATTTAGCCAGAGCGATATTTAACTGAGCTAATTTCATAATGTTCCTTCCTTGATAAATTATGAGTAGAAAATTTCAAACGCACCGACTGATACTAAGACAACTAAAGAACAGCCACGCCTTCAACTTCAATCACTGAGTTCACATTAGCGCGCTCGATTATCTTGAGTAACGTCGTTTGGATTAGTTCATTATGTCGGATTTCGGTTTCACAAGAAAAACGCTCTTCTTGGACACCATCGCCCTCACTCAGCATAAATTGAACTGCGACTTCCGTTGCGAGATCTTTGGTCGTTCCGTAGTACGCTAACGTGATTTTAGGGTATCCGTGGTCGCCTTTTTTAACCTGCTTTGCGATACGTTTCTTGGCTTTATCTAAATTCATACAACTTCCTTTTAAGTCTGAAATACAAGGTGACTAGAACAACTTTTTAAACGGTAAGCAATACAATCAGCGTTGGTTATAGAGCTTCCCTAGCCTCTTGATACTAATCAAGATGGTACAGTCTTAACGCTTTAAAGAGTGATAGCTAGAACACAGATAACCAGTTTAAGAAATATAATGACAGCGCGTAAGAATTACGCGCCAAGAAGCGGTAGATGTTTTCGTTGTTGATAAGTTAAGGCTAACTCTAAGCACTGCTTGATTGGTGCTTTAGGAAGTGGTTCAGTTAGGTTCAAGATGATTGCCCGATTACCTTGAAATGCCAATGTGCCATCGTGCAATTCTCTGAATGTGTCGATTAGCTTCGTTTGACAGTTAAAGAACAAGTAATAGTTATTTGGCGATTTTAATTTCCAATCGATTCGAATTGGACTGCCCGTCTTAACGCTGTAACTCGGCTCGCCCCATTTCAGAGACTCTTCGACTTCACCTAATTCCAAATCAGAGCAAAGCTCAAAGATTAACGAACGCAACTCTTCAAGCCGAGATAGAACATCATCTGGATACTCGTCGAAATGTGTTTTGAGTGCTCTGTCCATTCAATCTCCGATTCACTTATTGCGATATTAAGATGCAGCCAACTTAAAACATAGCGCCTTAAACATTAGTCCAATTTTAAATGAAAAGTGCCAAGCGTAGTAAATCATTTTTCAGTTATCTGTTCGTTAGCGGTTTTCAAGGCCAGCTTTAAACCGTCCGTATCCTTACAACCAATGTAAACATGCTTTCCATTGCTCAAGCTTAACTTCAGCGCTGAACCTATCGATGCATTATACAACCAGCCATCGCTCAGCATTCGGATGCCAATACCTTGATACCACTTGCTTTGATAGAACGATGTCTCTGCAATGTCTGATACTTCTACATTCTTACGCCAAAAGCCAAAACCAAAATACCAGCTTAGTACATTGTCTTTGACCTCAATTGTCATCGAGAAAAAGAGCAAAGCGATTAAACCGTTGATGACGTGAGCGACTAATGTCCCGGGGTTATTCTCAGAGGTAACGACAACGAAAGCACTTATCGCAACAAGGATGAGCAGCAATCCCTTGTTGAATTCCTTACTATAAAACACAGCGACAACTCCTATAGAAAACGAAACAACCCATTAACTAGCCAACAGCTATCTTACTGCGGCCTTTCTAAATAATCGTAACAAGTAATACAGGCATACTCCCACAACCAAACCAAGTAGCATCGCCTTGATACTACCAACCCAAAGTATCAAACCAGAATAACCTTGTCCCGGACCTAAGCCTTGTTTATTAATCACATCGACAAACATAAAACCGTTCCACAGCAGATGCAGTGAGGCTGTAAATGCATGCACACAAATGGCGACGGTTCCAAGTAACTTGTACCTGTTAGTGATTGGTGCGCCACAAAAAATGACAACAAGCGCAAAAGTGAAAATTAGAGGGCCCGACAGTACTAAAGTGAGTGTTATTACTTCAACGTGGCTCTCTGTCCCATAACTGTATGTACAAAATACCATTGTCATTGAAAACAAAAGCGAAATGAGTGCGAACCATAGCGTTCTATTCATTGGGGCTCCCTGCCTTATAGTGGGTTTAGGACAAATTCGATAATCGACAGGAAGAACTAATTACCAAAAATACGGCATGAGAAATGCCCTTGTTACACGACTATTCGATGGACGACTCAGACTTTCATAAACCCAATGTAACGTGAGACTTAGAACACAAGCTAGATAACAAAAACGCCACTCACCTTCGCGCCTGACTACATACGTTATCGAGCTTCCTATTAAACCCAAACAACATTTTCATTTGAAGTGGGAACCTCAAACCAAGACCAAAACAGATCTAACATTTCAGGTGTCATTTCATAAGACTTACCATTCAATTCCGAGTTACGGTTAAATGCTCTCTGCTTACAAGTCTCAAAGGGAACATCAAGGTAGTGAACTTCGCTGTCCACACCTAGTTTTGATGCCCAGCTTGTAAAAGAATCTCGCTCAGACTCACGCCAAAAACCGAAGTCAAAAATTACCGGAATCCCCAAGGAAAACAGCTGCATTGCGGAGTCTTTGAATAAACCTTGTAGCGTAGCCACCCGGCGATCAAAAACCTCACGCTCCATATGCTCGCCATACAAAGGAATCATCCACTCATCAATCGAGAAACGAAAGGCGCCATGCTTTTCTGCAAGCGCTTTAGAGTAAGTCGTTTTACCTGAACCTATAAAGCCACACACGAAATAGATTTTAGTCATGATGCCCCTTTAGTCTCCTTGTTACGCATGATTCTATCTTTCAGAAGTGTACCAATACTGCTAACGACAAACGTAAACCCAAGCGCCACAATTGGTCGATAGAAATCAAACGCACTATCCGTGATAAAAAGTACTGATGAATGGCGACACCCAAACCAACACCTAATGCCAGCTTCAGATTCTTGAAAATCCCTTGATTCATGTTCAATCCCTCTTAGAAAGCAAAACTATGTATAGGTGTAAGTGACGTTACGACCAGACCTTAAACCAAGGCGGTCGAGCGCAAGTACGCACAGTGTTATATATGGCAATGATGTCGGCTATGCAACCCCGTATTCGAGGCAACTTATGTTCTACTTTTAGCTGCCAGGAAG
Organism: Vibrio crassostreae; assembly: GCF_024347415.1. Lineage (NCBI taxonomy): Bacteria > Pseudomonadati > Pseudomonadota > Gammaproteobacteria > Vibrionales > Vibrionaceae > Vibrio > Vibrio crassostreae. The sequence goes on along the minus strand of NZ_AP025476.1, from coordinate 1,677,605 downwards.
CCTAAGAAAGTCGCAATAATCGCGTGTGTACGAAAGATGGTTGTGACCCTTAATTCTATGTTGAGAGGTGACGCCATGTGGGATAAAAATACAGCCAAAACTAATCATTGACGTCAAAGTCGTTTGTTAGCCTAAGTAAACTGAAATTCCCCACCATGCTCTTCCATCATAAATGAAAGGTCTTGTGCGGCATTTTGGAATATTTCTTGGATGATTCCTTGAATCCCATACCACTGCTGAGACAGCTGATAATCAGAATGTATTGTGTCATCAGAAAAATCGACGCCGCCCAAATGAGCAACTTTGGCTAAACCAAAGATTAAATCAAAAGTAATGGGCTCACCTAAACGATGCGCTAACCTGTTTCTAATACGATTCATTTCGATCAAGAAATCAGCCATTGATTGACCAATTAAACCGCGATTTAGCGCTAACTTAACCTTATTAGGAAAACTCATGTTAAATGGGTTTATCTTCTCACTATCGTCAAGCTTCAACTCTATTAATTGAACAAGTACTGACTCAAGCAATAAATGACCTGTTAGATATGCACCCAACTCAGCGTTGTTGAATAATTCGAGAATGTGCTCAAGATCTGGTGTTTCTCTATCTTCCCAAATGTTATCTGTCATATAGACTCACTTACTATTGGATTAGGCTAACAGCTATTAGACTGAAAAATTCTGCATCTAAATACAGAATCATTCCCATCCAGTTTCATATGAGAGGAACTCTACCACAATTAATTTCATAATTTCAGTGACTTAAAGCACAGATAAACACGCAAAATAATGGGTAGCAAGATATTCATGTACCGTATGGACCTGACAAAGCCCCTCCTAAACTGGATATAAACACAGCACCCCTACACATCCCCCAAAACACAAAAAAGCCTGCCATCTATGGGACATAAATGGCAGGCTTTACACGTTAGTTAAGCTTGTGGGTGGCTAGCTTACGCCGCTTCGAATGCGAGGGCCTTCTTCTCTACCTGACGGAAGATCAACGTTAGTATGCCGTTTACTGCTAAGTAGAATGCGCCAGCAATACCGAACACGGTAAGTGTGTCGTAGGTTTGGCCGTTGATACGCTGAGCGTAGCCCATCAAATCCATGATGGTAATGGTGCTGGCCAGTGACGTACCTTTGAAGACTAGAATCACTTCGTTCGAATAAGCTGGAACAGCGCGGCGCAAAGCGTATGGCAGTAACACTTTAAGCGTTGCTACTTTGTCCATGCCAAGTGCGCGACATGCTTCCCACTGCCCTGCTGGAATCGCGTTGAATGCGCCTCTGAACAGTAGCGTGCTGTATGCGGCAGTGTTCAAAGCTAATGCTAGCATCGCACAGAACCATGGTTGGCTTAACCAAGTCCACATGAAGCTTTCACGAACCCAATCGAACTGACCCGGGCCGTAATACACCAAGAAGATCTGCACCAATAATGGTGTGCCGGTGAACAGCGTGATGATGCCACGAGTGAACCAGTGAATCGCAGGTATTCTTAGGATTAGCGTTACCGTCATCAGCAGTGACAAGATACAGCCAACAAGTAATGAAGCACCTGTGAGTTGTAGACTGGTTACTAAGCCTTCAAGCATTTGAGAGAGGTATTGTTGATTCATGCCATTGCCCCTTTGTTACCCAAACCTTGAATAGAGAACTTACCATCAATCACTTTTACCAATCTTTGTGTGATTAAAGTGATGACCAAGTAGATTGCTGCTGCTGTCGCGTACCAAGTAAATGCTTCGTGCGTTGCCGCTGATGTTAGTTGTGCTTGTTTCAGCAAATCTGTTACACCAATCAGCGAAACTAATGCAGTGTCTTTCAGTAACACTAACCATTGGTTGGTTAACCCTGGTAGTGCGTGTCTTACCGCTTGAGGTAACACGATACGAAAGAATGCACGAGACTGAGAAATACCAAGCGCGCTTGATGCTTCTCTCTGCCCTTTGCTTACTGCTTTTAATGCACCACGCAAGGTTTGCGAAGCGTAAGAAGCAAAAATAAGTGACAGTGCAACAACACCAGATAAGAACGGGCTCACTTCTATGAAATCGCCAGTGATCATGAACAGAACTTGTGTCGAACCAAAGTAGATAAACAGTACGACCAGAATTTCTGGTAAACCACGAACAATCGTCACAAATGCAGTCGTTGGCCATTTGATTGCAATACGACGAGACATCTCACCACTTGCAAACAAAACTGCTAGAACCAATCCAACCAATAGGCTTACGAACGCAAGCTGAACAGTCATCCAGCTTGCTTCGACGAGCCCTAAAGAGTAACCCGTTAATTCCATAAATTACTTACCGAAGTACTTGTTGAAGATCTTGTCGTATTCGCCGTTCGCTTTCACTGCTGCAAGTGCAACGTTAAGCTGGTCTACAAGTTCTTGGTTGCTCTTGTTTACTGCGATACCAAAGCCGTTACCGAAGTACTCTTGGTTTGTTACTTGGTCGCCAACGTACGTTAGGTTGTCTTCTTTCTTGAACCATTCTGCTACAACGGCTGTGTCACCGAATACAGAATCGATACGACCGTTCTTCATGTCGATGAATGCATCTTGGTAGCTTGAGTAAGGTACTGCTGTTACGCCAGTCATTTGCTCAAGTAGGTAGCTCTGGTGAGTCGAACCATTTTGAACACCAACACGCTTGCCTTCTAGAGCGGCTTGGTCTGCTACTTTGCCTTCGAAAGAGATGAATGCTGCAGAGTTATCGTAGTAAGCGTTAGAGAAGTTTACTTGTTGAAGACGCGCTTCAGTGATGTCCATTGCTGAGATAGCGGCATCGTAACGTTTGAATTTAAGTGCAGGGATCAAGCTATCGAACGCTTGGTTGTGGAAAGTACATGTCGCTTTCATCTCTTCACAAAGTGCGTTTGCTAGATCTACATCAAAACCTTGGATTTGGTTGTTCTCATCCATGTATTCGAATGGTGCGTAAGTTGCTTCCATTGCGAATTTGATTTCTTCTTGAGCTGCTGCGTTGAAAGAAGCAAGGCCGATAAGTGAAGCTAGTAGAATCTTTTTCATTTTGTTACTCCGAATACTGTGTAATAGCGGCCTGTGGCCATTCTTATAATTTGATTGTTTTAATTGATGTTGTGTTTAGCTAAATCTAGTGAGTCAACTTTCTTTAATAACTGACTTACTTAATGAGTAAGATACTCAGCAAACTCTGGAGTCTGCGGGTTAATAAATGCGTCGCTGGTGCCGTGTTCCACGATGTACCCTTTCTCTAGGTACAGAACGTGGCTAGCAATTTTCTTCGCGAAATCGACTTCGTGCGTTACGACCACTTGGGTAATGCCCGTTCCGCTCAATTCTTTAATAATGCTCACGACTTGGTTGGTGATCTCAGGATCAAGCGCCGCTGTTGGTTCATCAAACAACAACACATCCGGTTTCATCATCAGCGCACGTGCAATCGCAACACGCTGTTGTTGACCGCCAGACAGTTGAAGTGGCCAAGCGTCTGCTTTGTCAGCAAGTTGAAGTGTCTTTAGTACTTCTTGAGCTTGCTTAATCGCTTCTTGCTTATCCAAACCCGCCACTTTGGTTGGTGCTTCAATCAAGTTCTCCATCACCGTCATGTGTGGCCATAAGTTGTATTGCTGGAACACCATGCCGACTTTACGACGAAGTTTAAGCCCCTGCTTCTCTTGGATTTGGCTTGAAAAGTCGAATTGCTCGTTCGCAATGTCTAACTCGCCGTTGTCCGCGATTTCTAGCAGGTTCAATACACGCAGTAATGAACTCTTGCCCGCGCCGCTTGGGCCAAGCAATACCAAGGTTTCGCCACTCTCACAGTCGAAACTGATGTCGTGAAGAACTTGGGTATCACCGTATGATTTGTTGATGCTCTTTACTTGAATACTCATGCCACAATACTGCATTAATTGTCATTTGTTGGTTATTCTATTCAATCCGAGGTTTTATGCAAGAAAAATGTATAAAAAACTACTTTGTTGAATTTTTGTAACAAATATTGCACAAAAAACAGTCGCTATAACTGGTCTTACAACCAAAAGTTGCAAGTCATTGATAAAGTTAATATCGAGACAAAAAGCAATCGTTTCGCTATCAATTTATAAATCATCGTTCGATTGGTAACTTATGAGTTCACTCTCCTATAAACGCCAATTTACTTGCATAAAAATTAGGGGTAACTCCCCTACTTTAGTATCGAACTGACTGAATCAGAATGCTTAGTTTTCCTTTCAGGTCGTTTCGAATTATTCATTTATAGGTGAGGAAATATTGGAAATTGAGTTTCCTAGGGAGCGTCACAGCGCAATAAATGCTTTAATGGGTTCTATTCTCAACAGCAATTACTTCCCAGCGAACAACGCGCAGTACAGGCAATAAGTCATAAGCAATAAGTAACAAGTAACAAGTAACAAGCCATCTATTTTAAAGCGACAACACATTAAGGCAGTCATATGCAAAACGATGTCTCTTCTACGCTCGACTCAAACCAGCGACAGACTCAACGATCGACTCAACAAGCGCCAGAACCCAAACCTGAGAAGAAAAGCCTCAGTATTCTGTTCGAGCTCAGTAAATTCATTCAGCCTTATAAAGGTCGTGTTATTGCTGCGTTGATCGCGTTGATCTTCACAGCTAGCTTAACCCTTTCAGTCGGACACGGTATTCGCCTTCTCATCGACCAAGGTTTTAGCCAACAATCACTCTCAGATTTAGGCAGCGCAATTCAATTCATCATGGTCGTGGTCGTGTTGATTTCGATTGGTACCTTCTTCCGCTTCTACTTGGTGTCTTCTGTTGGGGAACGTGTGAGTGCGGATATTCGTTTATCAGTATTCAATCACGTTGTGACACTGCACCCGAGTTACTTTGAAACCAATGGCAGTGGCGACATCATGTCACGCATAACAACAGACACGACTCTGCTCCAAAGCATTATTGGTTCATCGTTCTCTATGGCGATGCGCAGCGCGCTGATGTGTGCTGGTGCAATCATCATGTTGTTCGCGACCAACATTAAGCTAACGCTGATCGTGTTGGCCTCTGTTCCGTTTATCTTGATTCCGATTTTGGTATACGGACGACGTGTAAGAGCGCTCTCTCGTCAAAGCCAAGATTCAATGTCTGATGTGGGTTCTTACGCTGGTGAAGCTATTGAGCATATCAAAACGGTGCAAAGCTACAGTCGAGAAGCACAAGAGAAAGCATCGTTCGCGATTGAAGTAGAAAAGGCTTATGAGATTGGTCGTCAACGTGTAAAACAGCGCGCGATCCTTATTTCTGGCGTGATTGTTATCGTGTTCAGTGCGATTGCTGGCATGCTTTGGGTTGGCGGTAGCGATGTGATTAACGGCACGATGTCGGCGGGCGATCTGGCAGCGTTTGTGTTCTACGCGATTATGGTCGCTTCATCGCTAGGAACGATCTCTGAAGTGATGGGCGAACTGCAACGAGCGGCAGGTGCGACCGAGCGATTAATCGAGATCCTACAAGTTGAAAGCCATATTGTTGCGCCAGTTGCGAATCCAACTTCGCTTGCTAACGTAACGCCAGAGGTCGCATTTGATGATGTGACCTTCTGTTACCCATCAAGACCGGACCAGCCCGCAACAAGCAACCTCACGCTCACTGCCCATGAAGGCAAAGTATTGGCACTGGTTGGCCCATCTGGCGCAGGTAAAACTACCCTATTCGAGCTGCTGCAACGTTTCTACGACCCACAAGTGGGTAAAGTGACGTTAGGCGGCGTTGAACTAAATCAGTTTGATCCTAACGAGCTAAGACAGCAGATGGCATTGGTGCCGCAGCAACCTGCTCTGTTCAGTAATGATGTGTTCCATAACATTCGCTACGGCAACCCGCAGGCAACAGACGAGCAAGTTATCGAAGCGGCTAAGAAAGCACACGCGCACGAGTTTATTCAGAACCTACCAGATGGCTACAACAGCTTTCTTGGTGAGCGTGGTGTAAGGCTTTCTGGCGGACAGAGACAGCGTATTGCTATCGCACGTGCCATCTTGAAAGATCCGAATATTCTATTGTTGGATGAAGCAACCAGTGCACTAGACAGCGAAAGTGAGCATCACGTACAACAAGCGTTAGAAGAGTTAATGCGTGGCAGAACGACGATCATTATCGCCCATCGATTATCAACAATTAAACACGCCGACCAGATTGCGGTGCTCGATAAAGGACAGCTAGTAGACATCGGCGACCACCAGTCTCTCATCAATAGCTGCGAATTGTACCAACGCTTGGTTGAGCTGCAATTCAAACACCTTAGTGCCTAACCATTGCGTGCAGGTGTAACTAAGTGACTGACATTGTGTGGTTTCGAGCTTCAAAAACTTGAATCACACGTGTTGCAGTTTTGTTAATTTGGCGGTAGGGTTTTTATTCCAATAACAACTTATCCCGATGAAGGGTAAGTCGATAACGTTAATTACACAGATAAGCATAAGAGAGTTCGCATGGAAGCACTATTATCTGACTACCCGGTAGTAACAGAAATCCCTGTCGCTTGGGGAGAAATGGACGCACTCAATCACGTTAACAACGCCGTATATTTTCGCTATTTCGAAACCGCTCGCTTAGATTTTTTCAAACACGTCGAGCTAATGGAAGAGATGGCGATTACCAAAGTTGGTCCTGTTCTAGGTGACACTTACTGTAAGTATTTCCGCCCAGTCACGTATCCAGATACCTTGATGGTTGGCTCACGTGTTACCGACATTCAAGATGACCGGTTCACTATGGAATACGCGATTGTCAGTAAGGCTCAGCAGAAACTGACGACCATCGGCACCGCAACTATCGTGATGTTTGATTTTGCTTCAAACCAAAAAGCCCTGCTCTCGTTACGCTTAACCAATGAAATCGAAAAGATGAACACGTTGAAAAGCCCATGCTTCAAACAAGAAGCCGTGACAGAATAACGTATTCGCTGATTGAGAAAGACTCAGAAAGTTTCAGACATTAAAAAGGCCACTCGATTGAGTGGCCTTTTGTTTATTGGTTCAGAATGCTTATCAGCGGTTAAGACTTATAGACCTTGAGTGCTCTCGACCTTGGAAGCTATAAACCTTGAACCCTATAGACCTTGGACGTACTGAGCGTTAGTTCGAACTTCAACCATCTGCTCTAGGTTCTGTTGTGAACCTTCTACGCCGTTCAGTAGCGCTTCGAAATGCTTGATAAGCTCGACTTTATCTTTCACTTCTTTAGAACCTGCACCGATGTTGGTTAGGTCAATGAAGAACTCGTCGAACAGACCAGAGAAATCTGTCACTGCATCATGGTTTAAGAACTGTTCGTGGTTGTAAATGCTTGGGTAGCCACCCTTCTGTTTATCAACCGCGAAAGAGATGCCCTTCACGTTAGTAATCGTGGTCGCTTTCTCACACTTCAGCATACAACCTGCTTCAATGCTTGGTTTGTTACAGCCTACCGTTCTTTGGAAGAAACACTGACGGCTGGTCATCATCAAGATTGGGTGGTAGATGCTGTAGAACAGTTTGAAGTTCTCTGGGCGGCGAATATGACGAATCTGACCTTTGTTGATCTCGTTCGAAATGAATGCACCTGCACAGTTAAGTTCTTCTTTCAGCGTCACTAATGCGTGAGAGTTGGTCGTGTTCATGAATGGACCAGCAACCCACTCGATACCCATCTCGTAAGCCTTGTACGCAATACCCGTGTTGTTGGTCACGATGCGCGCCGGCTTGATCTCTTCAAGGATACGAACCGCTTCGTCGTAATCTTTGCCGATCAATACCGCTGGGAACCAAGGAATCAAACGTGGGTTTGCTGCCAAGATGTCGATGTATTTGTTACAACGCTTCTTGAAGCTTTCTGGCAGTTTGAAGTAAACATCCGCGTCAGTCACATCACATAGGTGTAAGTCTTCAACGTCAGCGATAAGCATCGACATAGTCGGCTTCTCGTTCACTTTAGGGTGTTGAGGCAGTGCAGGCACTTCAACGTGCTTAATCACTTCCACAGAGCCGTTCAGAATGAAGTCGATCTCGTCTTTCAGGTCCGAAACCTCTTTAAGAGGAATCAGCAAGTCCGCATCCAATTCACTAAAATCGTGGCTTTCTAGTGTGTGAACCGCGCTCTTCACGTTTTTGAATCGCTTCTCAAGCAGTTCTTGAGTGATCGCCTTCTCTTCAACCGCTTTCAATAGCGATTTAGATTGAAGAGTAAAGTTCTCTTTAGGCGTATTCACAGTCACCGTAAATAGTTGACCCACTTTTGCGCCGAACGACAGTACTACTGGTGTTTTGCGAATATCAAGGAACTCGATCTTGTCACGCATTTCGTTACCAAGAACGTCTTTCGCTTGGTGAAGTTCGTTGGTCACTTCTTGAATTTGTACTACTGAGATTTCGTTGTTCTGCTCCGTCGCTTTCTCAACAGCGTAGTTCATGCTGTTGTCGCGCGGGTTATCGATGAACATGTCTTTCGTTAGGTTGCCCTTTAGAAAAGAGTTGGTGAAATCACGGTTGAATACTTTGTGCAGGTTCGAATCGTCTTCTATCAACAAACCACTTTCCACAAAGCTATCAATCTGTTTACGCCATGTGTCTACCACGGTGTAAACGTAGTGTGCGCCTTTAATGCGGCCTTCTACTTTCAGTGAGTCGACTTTCGCGTCAACTAATTCAGGTAGGTCGTAGTATGCTGAGTTATCTTTCAGGTTGAGTGGGAACTTGTTGCCCGCGTTGGTAATTTCGTACTCATCACGACACGCTTGGCTACAACGACCACGGTTACCTGAGTTACCCACACTTACTGAGCTTGAGTAACATTGACCAGAGAATGCGATACACAGAGCGCCGTGTACGAACACTTCGGTTAATACGTCGTGATCGTGTGCCACTTCCGTCAGCATCTTGATTTCAGGCAGGTTCAATTCACGAGATAAGTTAACGCGTGTCGCGCCAATCTTAGACAAGAACTTAATCTGGCCTTCGTTGTGCGTTGTTAACTGAGTCGATGCGTGAACGTCTAACGATGGGAAATGCTTCTTCACTAGGTTGAACAAACCTAAGTCTTGAACGATGATGCCGTCGACTTTGGTGTTCACAAGCTGGTTCAGCAGCTTGGTGATGCTCTTTGTCTCATGCTCCAATAGCACAACGTTAAGAGTCAGGAACACTTCACAGCCGTATTCATGAGCAAGGCGAATCACACCATTCAATTCGTCTAACGATAGGTTAGAGGCTCTGTTACGAGCGTTGAAGGTGTCTAAACCACAATAAACTGCATTAGCACCCGCTACGATGGCGGCTTTTATCGCTTCTACATCGCCACCTGGGGCTAATAACTCAATTTTTCTGCTCATTTTTGAAGTCGCTCACTTACTTATAATTTTTAAGCCGCGTATTCTACCCACATCACGATCTCTTTACCACCGTACAACACTTTTCAAACTAAATGACCTCAATAATGCCGAACGAATCCGATCTACCTATCCTTTATTCTTTGCGCCGTTGCCCTTATGCAATGCGCGGACGAATGGGCATCGCACTATCACAGCAAAAAGTGTTACTTCGAGAAATCATTACCAAAGACAAGCCTAGCGAACTATTAGCCAGTTCGCCAAAAGGGACAGTACCGGTATTGGTGTTACCCAACGGACAAGTCATTGAACAAAGCTTGGATGTGATGAACTGGGCACTTCAACAGAACGATCCTCAAGATCTTCTGCGTTCAAGTGAGCCAATACTTAGCGAACAAGTGCAACAACTCATTAAAACCAACGATGAAGAATTTATTGGCTATTTAGAAAAGTATCGTGCATCGGTTCGTTACCGAAACATCGATGTTGAACAACGCCGACAAGCCTGCGAAACCTTCATTAGTCAGCTGGAAGCGCGACTCACCGATCAGCCCTACTTTTTTGGAGAAACCCCAAGCTTGGCCGATTTTGCGGTGATGCCTTTTGTCAGCCAGTTTGTGCGAGTCGAAAAGAAGTGGTTTGTGAAATCGGAATATCAAAACGTAGGACGTTGGTTAAGAGCGCATCTCGAAAGTAAGCTCTACACCCAAGTAATGAAGCAATACCCTTTGTGGAATGAAACTAAGCAAGATTGTCTTTTTGGTGGATAAGGGTAATTCAAGGATAGAGACAGCATGGCAACCAAGGTAATTACGTGACACTGTATCTTCTTTGTAATGAGCAGATATTCAAAGGCTTAACTGGGGTTCCGTTGTCTCTTTACCGGTAACTACTGTCTCTTAACTAGCGACCACAGTCTAAGCTAAGCCTTTTGTTCATTTTAAACCAATCACTTAATCGCAATCGAAATCTCGACTTCAGTTTCACCTTTGTAGAATTCGAAATCTGTTGTGTAAGCTCGAACATGTGGGCAGTCTGCTGCGTTGAAATACGCCCACACTTCACCCCATAGGTCGATCACAGCTTGCGGTAATTCACCCTCAGCAGAAAACGTTAAGTACTTGCCTGCTTCGATATTGGTTTCAACTAGATTATCTAAACTATTATCGGTAAGCGCATTGGTACACGCGATAACATCAAACTCGCCCGTAAAATCTGACTCGTAGTTGGTGTAAACGCCGTAGACCTTTGAGTCTGGGGTCAGCTTAGGAAAAGCTTGTTCGAAAAAGCCTTGCCACAATTGCCCAATTTGCGCCTTAGCCGGATCAACCTCATCGGTATTGTTGGTTCTTACCGAGAAACCATATGCTTTTACCGCTTCTAATATTTGTTCTTTCATTCTTCTATTTCCTAAGCCATTTTCTTAAACCAGAAGGTTCAGTACGCGTTGAATCGAATTCTAATCTTGAATCTCTTTGTGTCCGCACTTTTCACACACAACATGACGAGAAAACTCATCCATAGAGGCGATAAAAGGCCCAAAAAACCACCCTTTAATTACGCCTGCGATAAATTCATGTCGCTTTTGGTTTGGCTTGCCTGCAAATGCACTTTCCTTTCTCACCAAAACAACAACATGTTGCGTACGTTCACGACAAGATGTGCAGTAGCCTTGCTCTATTGAATTATTCATATGTCACCCTATGACGTTTTGAAAGATATTTGCTTAAAATGAGGGTTGTCGACACACACTTCTAATTCGATAATTTCAGTCAACACAACAAGTTGTTCTCGACCTTCAACACTTAGCTTGATGCACTCTTCTCGGTCTTGGTTACGCTTAGTATCTAAAGCAACACCTTCAATCCATTCACCAGAATTCAAAGTCAGCTTAATTGGGTACCGGTGCATACACACAATTTCAATATAATCGTAATCACTGCAACTAATCATAATGCCTCCCATTCATCCATCACGCTAATGCGGCACGCTGTACTATGCAAACTGTTTATAATCAATCATTTACTTAGATCACATTGCTTACCTTTAATCACATAAGCGAATTTAAGTTAAGTTTAGTTTAGTCTCGCTGTAGTCATTCACGTTTCTTTTACTCACGCTTATTTATTCTTGCACCGTTAAATAACAATCGAGAATAAAACAATGAAATACATCAACCAGTTACACGTGTTAGCTTTCTTGGGTTTAGTCGCTTCAATGATGGCGTTTAGTGCGAGTGCTGCCTCAGAAGTCGATGCGAGCCACTTCGCCAATGGCAAAACCAAATATCGACAACTTTGTCAGGTGTGTCATGGCGACAAAGGTCACGGAGACGGGCCTACAGCCGCTTCATTGCCACACAAGCCCGCTAACATCGCTAATAAATTGAGCGGCTTTTTTACCAGTCCAAGTTCTTTGGCGGATGACATTTTAGAAGGCGATGTAGAGCAAGGCAGGCCAGCGTGGCAAGGTGTAATCACAAAGCAAGATACTCTGGATATTCTGACGTACGTAGAAGCAATTCAGTAAGTTTTCACTTGTTTGAGTATTCTTGTATAAACATCATGTGGGAATATATTTTCACGCGAAGCTATATCGGGAAGGCGACTACTTGAGTGCCTTCCAATATTGGTAAAGTCCACCGATATCTGAAGAACACATCAGCGACATTGCACCTTTGATTTGCTCTTCGCTCCACTCCCACCATTTCATTTCTAGTAGCTGTGTAATTTCCGCTTCGCTAAAGCGGTATCGAATGTGGCGTGCTGGGTTCGAACCGACAATCGAGTATGGTGCAACGTCTTTAGTCACAACCGCTCGACTTGCAATGATAGCCCCATCACCGACCTTAACACCGCTCATAATCATGGCCTCTGTGCCAATCCACACATCGTTACCAATCACAGTGTCGCCTGAGCGTTCAAAGCCGTCTATCGCACCTTCAAACTTCTCATCCTCTTGATAGAAAAACGGGAATGTACTCACCCACTGGTTTTGATGCCCTTGGTTGCCCGCCATCATGAACACGGCACCAGAGCCAATCGAGCAATAACTGCCGATGATTAACTTATCGATGTCTGTTCTATCAGGTAAAAGATATCGCGCACAATCATCAAAGCTGTGGTTGTGGTAATAACCTGAGTAATAGCTGTGTTCGCCCACAATGATGTTTGGGTTAGTCACTTGTTCTTTGAGTGACTTGCCAACAAACGGGCTTTCAAAATAGTTTTTCATGTTTGTACTCTTAGTTTCGTTCTTTTAGTTAGGTACTTTTGTTGCGTGGTTCTTCACAAGCGTTTTTTAGAGCCTACGTTCTCTTAATTTTAGAGCCCCTAGGCCCTATCGACCGCCCGCAATATCAATAAATGAGCCAGTGACATATGAAGCTTCATCTGATAACAACCAAGCGATAGAGTTCGCGACTTCTTCTGGTGTGCCACCTCGTTGTAACGGTAGCTGCGAAGCTAGTCTGTCTACGCGATCAGGCTCTCCGCCGTCTGCGTGCATCTCAGTATAAATACAACCTGGCCTTACGCCATTCACTCGGATGTTACGCGCTGCAAGCTCAAGTGATAGTCCTTTGGTCAGTGAATCCATCGCACCTTTCGATGCTGCGTAATCCACATACTCAAACGGTGCACCTGTGCGAGAAGCGGCAGACGATACATTCACAATCGACCCTGCACCATCGGCTTGTTTGATAAAGGCTTTACTGCATAAGAAACAGCTTGAGACATTCGATTTCATGACCTTTTCAAAGCGATCAATTTCGATGTCTTCTAGTGCAGATTGGGTAAACAAGATCCCGGCGTTATTGACCAAGTGGGTAATTGGCCCAAGCTTATGACGTGCAATTTCGAACAGAGATTTTACGTCCGACTCTACTGACACATCGGCACGCACACAGATAGCAGTACCGCCCTGCTCGCGTATCTCATTCACCAGTTCATCAGCTTTTGATTCATTGTGTATGAAATTGACACACACCGCATAGCCTTGTTTTGCTAATAGCTTCGATGTAGCGGCACCAATACCTCGGCTTCCGCCTGTAACGATTACGACCTTGTTCATGAAATCTCCTAACTCGCTGACTTTTAATTTATCTCATTGTTGTTATGCACATACTCTATTGTGAGCTTCGAGTTATTTTATTTGGTGTTCTGCATTTGGCCTTGTTACTTGAGTGATTCAGGGCTCGCTATCTGAACCCACTTTGCACGCCACTCTTGTGCAGCAAAGCCATCTGGCCAAAACTCAGTTTGCTTTTGGATTAAACCATCAACAACCGTGTGAAAGGTAATCACGCGATCGTTTAATACGCTGTCCGTCACTGATACATCTGTCACGACAGTATCACCTTCGCAAACAATCGAGTTCAGCTCAAACTTCCAAATCCCATTCGCTGGGTATTCAGAGTTGATCGCTGTGAAGTTATCACGCCCTACCGTCAATTCAGACGACTGAGGCCAATACCCTTGAAAATCTTCCGCTAGCCATTCGGCCGCTTTGGCAAAGTCGTTGGTGCGCATTGCATCCCAATATCCTAATACCACTTGTTTTGGTGTCATTATTCTTCCTTAAAGCCATTCAGGTGTGGTGATTTGTAAACGTCTGCTTCGTTATGCGGACTTAGCTTTCTATGCGTACTTACCGATGATCGTTAAAAGGTCATCGACACTGTTAGCGATGTAATCGGGCTTGGTTTGCCAATTTTCAGGTTCCGATCGGCTATAACCTGCGGCTACGGCAATCACTTTTGCATTGTTACCCAGCGCGGCTTCAATATTGCGAGCAAACTGTGTGTCTGCTTCATGGTCACCGATATACATCAAACAATGCTCGTTAGTCTGATTAACGCCAAATATGTTCTCGACACATTTCACACCACCAAATGGATGGGGTTTTTGGTTGCCGTTCGAGACATCGTCATAACCCACGACCGATTTAAACAAATCGCCGATGCCATAACTGTCGAGCACACCACGAATATTCAATTGAGAGTTTTGAGAGCAGATCCCATGTGGAAGATGAGCGAACTGACTAACCACGGTTTCCATTCCTTCAAACAAGGCAACGGCTGTTTGGTTTTTCTCTTGATGCTCAGCCCACATTCCACCAGCGACCAACATTTCGTCATGGGATAAGCCGTAATAGTCGACATATAAGGCTTGCCAGTTTTTAGCCCCGTGGTTGGCTTCATGATAAAGCGCTTCGCTAAGCAAATATTTAGGTAAGTTGTCACCTGACAAGTGTGGCGCGACTAAAGAGATGATGTCTTTTGTGATTGCGATATTCTTTGGAACGGAATTAACTAAGGTTCCATCGTAATCCCACAGGATGGCATCTAACTTCATACATTATCTCTTTGTTTAAATTAACAATTTGAATTTATCATTCAAAAGCGTATTAAGGGAAATCTTATTGTCTTGAATTTCAAAATTTATCTAATCAGAGCAAAGCTAGATAACAATCCGTTGCTCGCGAGCAAAAACCAAACAGCCTTTACTCACATCACTGCTTTATCAATTGCAATATATGCGTATAATCCCCGCTCCATTGCGCTATCGCCATTAAAAATAGCGCCTTTCAACATTTTTAATGAGTACCCAATGTCGAAACTATTTTTCAAAGGCCGTATCGAAACAAGACAGAACCACGTTCTTGCAGGCTACAACGTAAACCGCGATGTGAAAGCGGGTACTGAAGAATCTCCAATTGCTGTAATGGTTCAAACTGACGCACGCAAAGCAGAAGTCGAAGCACTAGCTGCTGAAAATACTATCTTCGTTACCGTTACAGTAAACGCGGACAAAGAAGAGAACACCATCGAGCTTGATACTCTACTAAACAAGCCAAAAACGATGACGTTTGAAAAGACCCCTAACCGTAATGATCCATGCTCTTGCGGTAGCGGTAAGAAATACAAGAAGTGTTGCGCATAAGGCTTCTCACTAAAACTACCAATAGCGCGATGAATTAAGTAATACCTAACGGGAAGATCATTGAGGTCTTCCCGTTTTTATTTGTATAAGCCAAACTCAGTCTAAGTTGTCTGGTGTACGTAAATTGGTTCCACACTTTGTACATTTATAGTCACCGTTTCCGCCACTTGAAGATAGCGACGATAAAATCATTCCAAGCAACCCTGGCTTCTTTTCATGTTGTGGCGCTTTTTCGGCTTGGTTACTGAACATAGTGTACTTGTGGAGTGTCAGTTCCTTACAGTTACAGCAGAACGCTCTCGTCTTCTCACTTCCATACATAATATCTATCGCCTTAATTCAAAGCACAAACCACATATATGACAAATATGCTACACGTTGAATTAAATCTAAACATATTCATGAAGTTATGAGCAAACCAAAACGTTGAAAGCAACGCGCGGCATTAATGACCATTACACGTGTCGATGAACAAAGTTATTCAATTCACTCACGCTTCTGATTATGTGAACCTCTTTCTCTTTTGCGTGAAATTCTAATCGCGCTCTAAAGTCATCATTCCAAAATTTTGGGCAGAGTTTTAGTGTCTTATAACTTTGTATCGTACCTTTTATAACTGAACTTCCATCAGGCCAGCCTTCAGGTTTAACGAACATCCCTTTTAGCATTCGCTTTGTGACGAACCAGTAACTAATGGGATAAGGAAGGTCGATATAAACCAAAGTATCAGCGGCATCTAAACGTGCGTTGAATGAACCTAATGGGCCAAATCCATCAATGATCCAGCTTTCTGACTTAAGTATACTCTCATGGGCCTGCTCGAATACTTCACGTTCAACAAACTCTCCACTGGCCTTATAAACAATAGAGTCCAACTGGTGAAGCTCTATACCTGTAGCTAGCGCTAACGCTTTGCTGACTGTGGACTTTCCACTCCCAGGCTTGCCAAAAACCGCGATCTTTTTCATATGACTTCCTCTCTATTCAGATAAAACCCATAAGACAGATACAAAAAACCCACCTTACGGGTGGGTTCGATAAACAAAGCGCATCAACAATCCCACCATTCCTATGGAATGATGATAATTCGTTGGTTAGATGGCGCTAAGTTCAGTTTCATAGAACCACTTTTATATATTGCGCTTATATTGTCAACGACACAGAGAGACAATCGAGTAAGTTCTCTAAGGCGTATGGCACTTAATCAAGATTTCGTTTTAGCAACCGTCGCTTCCGATAACTTACTAAGCACACCTGAAATCTTCTTAATCACTTCATCACAGCCATTAATCGCATGACGATTTACCAAGTAATTAGGATCGTTGTAAGATAACCATACCTTCTTACTAGAATCTTCAGTGACTAACACCTTCTGCGGTAAATCTATCGCGACTTCTTGAGCACATTGCATTAATGGTGTCCCTACTTTCGGGTTACCAAAGATGATGACTTCGGTTGGTCTCAATTCAAGATCGACCTTACTCGCGTTTTTCTGATGGTCGATTCTCGCAAACAAGGTCAAGCCTTTGCTTTTGGCGATTTCTTCAAAGCGGTCAGCAGTCTCTTTCACTGAGTAATTACTTTGGTATTTAATCAAACCATCAGAAGCCGCAGCTGAAAATGATGCCGAGAGTAAAATGGCGCATAGTGGTAGTAATTTTTTCATCGTCACCTCTGAGATTTAACCTAATCAAACTTACATTCATAGCGCCACCTCTAAAATCAGCGACGTAACCCATGTCAGTATAGACGCGTTTCCATTCTCAGTTTGCAGAGAGGATCACTTTTCTAATGCGTCTTATTATCATCAGTTTAGCTAAGCGTTCTTCCATTCGTTAGCTCATGGAGTCACTTCAAAGAAGAGAGCTAATACATATAGCCAAGCCAATCAACATCCCCTAAACACCATTGCTTTCCGTTCAATGACTTTACATATAGGTCATTAATCTCTTCAACAGCGACGCCATAACTAAGGTGCTCATGAAGCCTTAACCAAGAGTTAGTACTTGGAGTTTGGACATAGCCTTGTGAGGAATAGAAATCATGAAGGTCTGATATCAAAATAATGAAATCGACATCCCTATTCTTTGCATACTCATCCAATTCAGACAGCATAGATGTACCAACACCTTGCCCTCGGACATTCTCAGCAACACAAAAATCAATAACACCTAATACTTTGTACGCACTGTCACCAACACTGATCATACGGTAATCAAGACCAAGATAACCTGCGAGTCGTCCTTCACGGTATTCTAGAGCTCGCATATGAGGGAGCTGTTTATAATAAGAACGCTCTACCTGATGATCGGGGAAGGCGCTATTTCTCAGGTCAGTAATGGCTTGATGTTGCTCTTTAGACACTTCAATTTCGGATATGATTTCCATACAGTCCCTTGTGGTTTCTGACTCATATTTATTGTTGTCAGGAGATTTACATCAAATTTTCATACCCAATTAATGCCACGATTTAGTCCCACATTTTTCACACTGGTATTCGTAATCACTGTCGACATAAATACCGGGAACATTATGGTCACCTTTAAACAATAACGTCATCAGGTACTCCATCAACACACCTAACTTCCATTGGTTCTTTTCAGATTCAGCTTCCGCTTTAGATTGAGCATCGGAAGCGTTAACAGCAAGGTGCGGGGTAAGTGCGTTACACTGTTCACAGTGATAAGGGTGTTTAATATACTTATTATCAAGCATTTATATAAACCAACTAATATTTATAAAGTTGATGCATACTAACAACTTATCACTCGGTTCTCGAACTTATTGTGGTCCAATAGCGTTTTATTAGAAAGAAATGAGACGTACGAGAAGTGCCATACATCTTGAATCAGTTACCATCGTGATTTCCCTCATTGAACCACTAAAGCTAATCTTACGCTAAGGTATGAAATTAACTTTTACTTTAATAACCCCTTGTCCGCAGCCCCTTCAAGTTGCACTTCTAGTTCTTTCCATAGAGCACGACTGCCTTTAGAAATACGCTCGCCATTGAAACTCAGTACTTTGTCTTTGGATATGTTGTGCTTCTTCCAGCTGTGGCCACCACCATGGATGTTATGAAGCAAAGGCGGCACTCTATCCATCGCCTTACCAAATCGAGCTTCCGCTGACTCGCCCGCTTCGAACTCAAGCCATAATTCTAAATACTCGCTTCTTGAATGGCTCGGCAATGATTTCAACAGGCGCTCGACGCAGTTTCTCTCTTTGAGCTTGTTTTCTTCGGTTTCACTGGCATAAATAATAGTGTCTCCGGCATCGATTTCCCCAAGGTCATGAATCAGCAGCATCTTCATCACTCGCGTAATATCGATTTCTTCATTGGCATAGTCTTTCAACATGAGCGCGCTCAAACAGACGTGCCAACTGTGCTCTGTCGAGTTTTCATATCGGTCCAATCCAACCGGCTTTGTCTGTCGATGAACATCCTTTAATTGTTCAATTTCGACCATGAATTGCAGAATGCCTTTGATTTCTTCCACGATGAGCTTCCTTAACTTAAGTTGATGATTTATCGGAGCTGAGGGTTAAAAGAGCGACAAAGGGTCGTTACTCCCAATGAACCGACATTTTGTAATACGCAACGCCCGATTTTTCAAATTCAGAGCCTTCTACAGCCATCCCAAACTTTTGATAAAAACCTAAAGCCGTTGTACGCGCATCACACCAAAAATATTGGATGTTTGAATCTTTGAGGTTAGAGGTTGCATGCTCAATCACGTTTGAACCGATTCCCTGCCCTTGGAATTCAGGCAGCGTGGCAAACTTTCTCAGCCTCGCTTCATTGCCTTGGATATAGATAGACGCGACACAAACCAACTGCTCACCAACAAACGCGCCGTAATGCGTTGCTTGTTCGTCATTTGCCACCATACAAAACGACATCGGTTTATCAGGCCAAAGCACTTGATGCCTAACCGGAAGTACCTCCGTCGCTGAAAGCTGTTTTATTTCCATATTCTTGGTTTAACTCCCGACTTGATGACCCTTGTTGTAATTGCAGCGCTTGTGATTGCCATGATTGTTATTACTAAGCTTATTATTACTAAAATTGGTAAGTCATTAAGTGATAACGCTCTAATCCCTCTCCCTTTGTGGATGAGATAACAAAGCCTTGCGACTGATAAAAGCCAATGGCGTTTTCATTAGCAGTCAAGCACTTCAAAGTCAGATCAGAGTAATGTTGTTTGCAGGTATTGAGTAAAGCAGAGCCTGCCCCAGAACGTAGCGTTCGCGGGCAAACATAGAGGTGATGGATGAAGCTTTCAGGTTTCCAAATAGAGGCAAAACCTAAAACCTTATTGCCAGAAACGGCGACCCATATTTCTTCACCTTTTGTATCTAAATCGAAATCGGATAACTTAAAAGCGTCAGTATCAGCCCAATGAAAGGTGTCCTGTCTTGATTCTAGATAGAGCGTCTGTAAAGCGGTTAAATACTTGGGTTGATACCTTGTAACTTCCATGTCGCTCCTGCCAATCCATATGACTAGAATTAAGGTTGTGGGTTAAGCTTTTCTACCTATTAGCCATAGGGTGTTCAGGGTTTAACTGAAGCAGATCCCACAAGTTGCCGTAAAGATCTTCAAACACAGCAACGGTGCCGTAGCCTTGCTCTTTTGGCTCTCGGACAAAGTTAATGCCCAAAGACGTCATACGTTCGTAATCACGCCAGAAATCATCGGTGTTTAAGAATAGGAATACGCGTCCACCAGCTTGGTTACCGATAAAATCAAGCTGCTCTGGCTTGGAAGCTCTAGCAAGTAATAGGCTTACACCGGTTGAATTTGGTGGAGCAACAACAACCCAACGCTTATCTTCTTCTGGTAAATACGTATCTTCAATGAGCTCAAACTTGAGCTTGTTTACGTAGAAATCAAGCGCTTCATCGTAGTCTTTTACCACGAGTGCAATGTGGACAATATTCTGTTTCATAACATATCTTGTTGGGGTTTTAACTGCGTGGAATGATGCCACGAAGCAGGAAAAGACACTAGGTGTCGCATCGTCAATCGTCGTAGCCGCCCTTAATAATCTAAAAGCTACGCATCACCTATAACTGCCAGAATCCGAGCTCGACGCCACCCTGAATAACAATAGCACACATGCCGTGACGTGGTAACTCCATTGGCGGCACCGCAACTTCGGCGCCTAGTTTCACGGCTGCATTTACTGCAGACTGAATGTCCTCAACCAGTGTGTAATGACGAACAGTTGGTTCTTCAGTTTCACGAAGCGGTGCTCGAATGCCTATTACCCCACCATTAGATAGCTTTGCAGTGCGCGCCCCACCAAGGTTAACATCAGCACCACTGAACTTCACGTTATAGAGCTGAGCGTATGTAGCACAAACGACATCGACTTCTGAGGTAACCACTTCAAGATATTGAACCTTCATCAAATTTCCTTCTCGTGTTCTTTAAGACTCTCAATCTGCATACAGCTGTGCAGGTGTTTCTCATCAACAATTAATCGGTTTCATATTACTAAGCAATTCGACCGCGCATGATAAATTGCGGGCCTGCTGCGCCACCTAGATACTGTTCATTGGTATCTTCGAAGCCGCCTTTCTTATAACAGTTAAATGCTGCGGGATTTTTACAATTCACAGTTAAGTAAATGGACTCATACGCTGAGTAATTCGCTTTTAAATACGGAAACAAAGCCTTCACCGTGCCTGTTCCTAAACCTTTACCTTGCTGGTTTTTATCAAGCACAAAAGCTCTTAACCCAATGCTTCCTTCAGGGCAAAACTCATAAAAATCTGGGTAAGCGATATCCAGCTTAAAGAAGCCAACGACTTCGTTATCAGACTTAATCACGTGCAAGTGCGTCGTTTCACTGCCGTCTAATAAAAACTCCGCAGCGGTACCTGCGAACTTAACCTGTTCATCGGCGAGTTGGATAGCCTGAACTAACGCCACATGTGATTCTTCAAGCCTTTCGATAGTTATCATTGTTGTTCCTTCTGTATAACACGCACGAAAAAGCACTAAAGCTCATCGCTGGTGTCTCGAGAACCGTAGTTTGGGAAGTTGATATTAAGAACGTTATCGTCCTCAAGAGTGAATAGAACACTTCCATTCTCTACACCGGTTTCGTTCCTATCCGAACAACCTAGAAACAACTCCCAATCAAACGAATATTGAAGTCGGTATTGATTCGCATTGATGTATAGAACGTCTTTGATTTTAATGCCGTTCACTACATGCGCCATATCATCGATATATGACAGATCAGGGATTAACTTTTCTTCGAAATCACTCTTATGCTCGGTTAAGAAATTGAGCAGTTCAGGACATAACTCGGAGCCATGAACCAATGGTTTAGACAGACGAGAAAACAACATTTCTAAATACTCCAAGTATTGGGCAGCCACGCGCGAGTCTGTTACATATTCAAGCACAGCCAGCACGAACCGTTAAGGCTAAACGTTACTATTATCCGAGCTATTAAACGAGTACATTCGAACTTCATCTCGAGGAAACCAACCCAACTTTTCGTAAAACTGTTGAGCGTTGATGTTGTCGTTATAGACAAACAAGTGGGTCTTCGGGATGCCTAACTCTGCAAGTGCGTTGACCGCCTCTGCGACAAGTTTACAACCTAACTTTTGCCCTCTAAAGTTGGCCGAGACAGCTAGGTGCTGTAAATACCCACGACGTCCATCCGTTCCGACCAACACAGCACCAATGATCTCGTTGTTTCTCACAGCCACAAA
Organism: Vibrio crassostreae; assembly: GCF_024347415.1. Lineage (NCBI taxonomy): Bacteria > Pseudomonadati > Pseudomonadota > Gammaproteobacteria > Vibrionales > Vibrionaceae > Vibrio > Vibrio crassostreae. Next base: position 1,655,585 of record NZ_AP025476.1, on the reverse strand, counting down.
ACTCAAACCAGGGTTACGTTCTAAATAGCTCGCAATACTTTCTTTTGAATCAGCATCGCGAATACTCATGCCTTCTGTCTGGCACCACAACACGATCACTGAGTCATAGTCTGAAATAGCCATTTCTCGAATATTGACCACTGTACTCTCCTTGTATATACGGGTATTTAGTTAGCCGTGTGTCTCATAAGAATTGAATAGCCAATAAGGTTTATGTGTTAAAGAATATCTTGGCAGAACCTAAACAAATAGCCGTCTGGAGTTTGAACGATGAACTGCTTCTGAGTCGCAATCGAATCACCACACTGATAAGACTTCGACTCTAACGCTAAGTAAATAGAATCAGCGGCGCTTTCGTTAACTCTCTGATAAAGAGGTTCGATGTCGATAACATCCCATTGGAAGTTAACACCACGCCCTAACGGAAACACTAGGTCACCTGAAAGCCATTTTCGACTTTTGCCCGCAATCCCTTCAAGCATCACATCAACACCATCAAGCGTTAGATAAGCAAACTCCTCATCTGGGCGCTCGTATTTAACTTCAAACCCTAACACATCGACAAAGAAGGATTTGCTCACATTAATATCGAAACAATAAAGCTCCGGAACTACTCGTAACGTCATGATTTACCTGTCTCATTATTTTATTACTGATTAGTCCTCTTCTTTTAATGCTAGAGGGCTATTGCGTTACTTTCTTTATTGGCTGACACACAAACAACACGTAAAACAATGTAAAACTAAGCACCATGGCACCAAAAGTGCTAAACCCAGCATAATTCATTGAAGTCGAAACCGTAAAAGGAGCAACAAAAAAGAGTGAGTAGTAATAAATAGTAAAAGGCTTCAATACTTGAGCGCATTGTCTACATGGTATGTGCTTGGAAGGATGCAACTTTGATTTCTCTTTAATAGAAACCGACGCCCCACAATTTGGACACTTGAACATCGAACATCTCCTTAATACGACCAAACCTACCGTTTCAATACTGCAAGGCGCAGTGAGAGTACCTTGTTAGTTGACTTAGTACGTTGCGCCATTGATCTTACGAACTGGGATACTTGCAAGCACTTCATTTTCGGCCATTCTCATGTTCACGGCCAAAATATCTGCGGAGCATTTCTCTGTCGTTACATAGTGCGTCAAACATCCACATGACTTACAACGATGAAATTCGACTTCTTTATCACCCCAACAATAAAACTCAGTTTTCTCGCTCAAGTTGATCAGAACTTGCTCTGGAGAAAAATACGCCCAAGCGGCAGCATAACGACGACAGATAGAACAATTACACTCCCCGACTTCGTCTGGAAGCGAGCTCAGTTCTAAGCTCACATTTCCACAGTGACACTTTAATTCCATTTGATTATTCCCTGTATTCACATAGCAACGAACTAACAATTTGTATTACTGCGCTAGCTTCCCAAGGATGACCTGATCGCTCAACAGATTCGTCAGAGGAAGAAACAATGGCTCAGGTAACTCATCTAGCTTAAACCATTTCCATTGCTTACATTTATCTGGCTCTGTCACCTCTGGTTCGCCGCTAGCGTCAGAAGTAACAACAAACAGCGTTATATAGTGCTTGTTCTCATTCTCAAAAATATCATTGGTAAAAGAGAGCTTCTCAAATGCACTAACGACTAAGCCCGTCTCTTCAAGTGTTTCGCGTTTGGCACACTCTTCAATGCTTTCCCCCCATTCAAGGTGTCCGCCCGGCGTTGCCCAAGTATGAGCCCCATGAGAACCAATTCGTTCTCCAAGTAACACTCGCCCTTCACGTAGAATAACCGCAGCGACACCTACTCTTACTTCCTGACTCACTTAAAACTCCTTAATTCTTACTAAAAGACAAACGAACAGCTAAGTGACTAACAATTCTGAGATTGCGTTCAAATTTACCACTAACGCCGAGCCGAGTTAAATACCAAATGTTGAGAATCATCTCGTAAAGCTCTATCGATCAATCCCAAAGGAATACTTTTACTTGCTGCCATCGGGCCTTATAACCAGCCGTCATTTTGTTGTAGTTCGCTTCTGTCATTGCTCGCTTATTCGGTTTAATCAGCATATCAAACGCATCCTCTACACCGTATGGTGAAAACACCTTGATGCCGCCTGAATCATCCAAAGTAAACCCGATAGCAAATGCAGAAAGCCAAGACTCGATACCTTGTTCAACACGATCGTATGGTTGAATGAAGCAACCGAACTTCTTAGCGTAATGCTCATGAATGGTCGCTTGGTTCTTTACGTCCACGTCGACACAATGGCTTAACCGCGAACGAATGCGGTTTTTGAATTCGTCCTCAGTGAGGGCTGAAGCATTATTGAAATAGACAACATCGAAGTCTTTAACTTGGTCTAGAAGCGGTTTGTTTTCGATATCATTCCAGATGATTTGAGTGATAGCACCGCCTGCAATATAGAAGTTTGGCAAGCCCACCTCACGACATACTTTTGCTGTTTCGATTAGCTCAGGAACTTGTTGAATGAGGTTCTTTAGTTTTTTTTTATTCATCGTGACCTAACTAACATCCATCTAAGGTTTGACCAACGCTACACATGAATACGCCGACCTGTCGGCATTGCTTCCAGACGCTCGCCTAATACTTCTTTCAACAAGCCATAAACTTTCTTGCCTGTGCAGTGCCCTGTATACAGTTTATTAATGGGGTATTGAGACAACGTCAATCCAAGATCTCTAATGTCTTGCTTTGTGCCACCAATACTATTGAACAATGGTAACCCCACTAGATGGAAGCCCCCGACAACGGCTTTTATTCTCTCTCCTGGGAACAGAGTAACCGCTGTATCAATCATATTGAGAACGCCACTATGAGCACAACCGGTAAATATAACTAAACCGTCTGACTCTTTAATCACTAACAGTAATTCATGATCAAATGAGTCACGCTTTCGTTGATTTTTCGACTGCGTATATAGGTATTTATTGCCCTTAGGTTGTTCGTGTTTCGCGCTAATATCAGTAATAGCAAAGACATTGGGAGCGATCTCGGTCGTACGATTGACGAAGACTAACCGTTCATTGCTGTTTTCTAATAAACCCGTATTGATCCCGACGTCACTTTTTAAACCGAAAGCCCGGAAATGATAGCTTTTCTGTTCGCAATTTTTCAGAAACACTTTGGCTTTAGAGTTATGAGCAACAAAATCGGCAGCACCATTACAATGGTCATGGTGCCTGTGTGATATGACGGCGAGGTCTACATCTTTGATATCAATCCCCAATAACGGTGCGTTTTGACAAAACGTATTGCCACTTCCCATATCGAATAAAATCTTTAGCGATTCAGTTTCAATATGCAATGATAGCCCGCGCTCAACGGCTAAGTCTTTCCTGTTATCCAGTCGAGAGTTATCAACCAGCGTCGTTATTTTCATAGTTCTCTTTTTATTTGATCACGAGTCGTACATTACCCAACGGAAATAAGGTCTTTGACCATCAATTCGCTCAACCTCTGCACCCAACCTTTTGTAAAAATCATGCGCTTTCTTATTGTACGGACTTGCCGTCCATGAGATGTGAGAGGCAGACGATGACTCCGCTTGTGACTTTAAAGCCAACATAAGTTCACGGCCATACCCTTTTGACCTTTGATTTCCTATAACCAGTAGGTCGTCAAGCCAGATTGATGGCTCTCCACTGAAGGATGAATATCGATAGTGATACAGTGCGAAGCCAAGAGGGTCACTATTCCGTTCCAATATTAAAGCATGGGCAAATGCGTAATCACTAAATAGTGTGCGTTCGATTCTCTCTATAGTTGTCGAGATTTCACCGCTAAACCCTTTCATACTTCGGTCAAAGTCAGCTTTTTGTTCAATAAACTCTAACAAGACACTTGAGTCTTCTTTCGTCGCAGTCCGTACGATCACTCTCTTCTCCATGGGTGAATTTATTCGTTATTGTCTAACGCTTGTTAATAGATAGAAATGCCGCGCATTGCGAATCAGCTTAAAGTGCTTTCAGATTTTTGTTTCGCAGACGTTATTGCTTGGGCTATTTTAGCCCTGTGACTTTCTTCCCACTCAGAGAGTGTTAGTGACGCCTCTTTACTTGCTTTCTTTGAAGCAATTAAAAACACTTCGTCTTTTCTGGATCTAGGAATAACGACAATACCTTCTGCATCAGCAACAATGATATCTCCCGTAGAGACCTTTGCTCCCCCGCAAGTGATTGGAGCGCCCAATTCAGAATAAACCTCTTTCTTTCCCGGAACTGGATGAACACCTTTCGCAAAAACTGGAAACTTCATATCTGAAATTTCACTCAAATCTCGAATGACACCATCAATAATAAAGCCTTTGATACCTCGACTCTTCGCGACTGCGCATACATTACCACCAGCTACTGCATATTCGCTATCAGCTCCATCCACTACAATGATGGAACCTTCTGGTGCTTCGTATATGGCTGAATGAAGCATTAAATTATCACCAGACGTTAACTGGACAGTAAACGCTTCTCCACAAATTCGCGGCATTCCTCGCCAAAGAGGACCAATGCTAAAGTTAATAAAGTGGTCGTTACTTAGTATGTTGCCGTACTCGGTTGTCGCTAGTTTAGAAAAATCTGTCTTCATATTTACTCTCCACTTTCAAAGTGGGCAAATACTTCTGCACCAGTCATATTTTGTGTTTCATTTTTAAATTCGTAGTATTCGGGCTTTTCATCGATGAATATCTGATGAGTTAACTTGTAGTCATCCCCAGGCATCAATAAACCGACAGGAAGATGATATTGATTATTTGGCACCAAAAAGTAAAACAAGTGCGTACCACATTTACCGCAGAATCCTCTTTCCGCCCAATCTGATGACTTATATCTCACTACATTTGATTCACCTGATATTTTAACTGAGTCAGCGCAATCAATGGCTAACATAGGGCCGCCAGACCAATTTCTACACATACTACAATGACAAGTCCCCAATTCATTACTGGCGTACTCAACTTCCAACTCAACCGAGCCACATAGGCACTTTCCTTTACCTTTCATGAAACCTCCAATCTTTGCAATGTGTGTAAAATGAATAGCAGATAACGCTTTTTATACCGATGACTTAATAAGAAAGGTTATTTTTTGTTTTCCTTCTCCGACAGAAACGCGGCATACTTCTTAGAGATCCAATTATGAATATGAAGCCCTGTTTTACGAACAAGATACCAATCTATAGCAGCTAAAATCACCAAACCGGTTACAGTTCCCATTACAAAACCTCTATGCTCATTGAAATCTCACTCTAGCAAATGGTTCAGAAAAGCACCGTGAACCTAAACAAACTATTAAGACTAGATATGGATAGTTACTTTAATTCAGGAAGTATGATGCGCGCTTAAGTGTTGAACGTGATACCACCTTCAACACTTGAACCTACGCATAGTGCGAATGCCAAGCATTGTGAATTTTATTAAGCTGTATTGGTTCATGTTGATACTAAGTTTTTTAGTAAACTATTCAGGCGTTCACAATGAAATGATATTTACAATTTTAGGAGTGTCTCTTTTCACATCTGCGGTCATTACTTGGTTTTTACCACTCATAATCGTACTAGCTAACAATGAAGTTCAGAGAAAAGGACTGATACTATTCTTATAATTAGGCTTCCCCGTCTTCGGTGGAATCATTAGCTATTTGATTCTAAGTAAACAGGTAAGAACGACGACAATGTAAGGGCGAACCACTTGTGCATATAACACCAACACCTTACCTAAACCAATGTGCTATAAAAACTAAGCCGGCTTGAAGTAAAAGTGCCGAGCATTGTGTATCACTATTAAATTTGTTGTTATAGCTTTAACTTTGCATAAAAGCTTTAAGGATATTATCTGCTACGGAGTTACTTTCTAAATAGTACTCTAACGAAACGTATGGGGATTTTTCATAAACTGAGCATGAAGCACCAACTCGCAAATCTCCAACCGTTTTCGAGTAGTTCGACTTACCTGCCTCAAACTGAAATACTGGATAGTGAACCTGTAGCTTCTTGACCAAGGTGCCTAGTGCAGCAATACACTCGCTCTTAGTAACAAAACCTCGCTCGATTTTAACTCGCCCCACCAAGCCAGACTCGTTATCTATTGTAACTTCGAAGTCTGTTAGAAAACTAAGCTGAGGGTCGCTTTCTATCGCTAAAGGAACTCGAAAGGTAGTAATTGGACTATCAGTTGTAATATTGAATTTTTCCAGAGGTTTTACAGGGAAATGGCTGGCAACTTTGACTTCAAATAAAGGGAAACCTTCACCTTGAATCCTTGTGTGTCGTTCACCAGAGTAGAAGCCAGCCCCCAACATAAAACCGAGAGCAATCATGCAGACCATGACTAAAACTATTGGTATTTTGTTCATCTGATTCCTTTAATTATGGATATGCTATAACACCTTGTTATGTGCAATTTTCACCTGTTACTCTAACGTTTGTTACTGTTTTGTTACTGTTAGCTATAACATCTATCGAAATCCATTTTCCACTTTTCAGCCAATCTCTAAGGCCTGCGCTGCTACATACCCTCTTAGGAAAAACTCGATGTGAGTTCTGAGAAAACTTGGTTTTCATTGATTCAGTCAACAAGACATTGTGAATATTGATTTTCAATGAAATTACATTTTCATATATGGATACCGAACTGACGGATGCATTATTGTCATCTCCCCCCAGTAAAAGTTCTTGGAATTGTTCTTTCTGGTTTTCGTTACTTCTTTTAGCTGCGAAATCGGGGTAGTAGATTTTTGCCAGCATTACTAACGGTATTAATACCATTAAAGCTACTCTTAGTTTCTTCAAAGTGCCTCCATGCACATAACAGCTATCAGACAGAAAAATTCTGCACTTAAACCCAGAATAATTCTGACTAGTTTCTAAGATGCACAAGTAATATTCAACTAAACCATTGCATAACAATGGCTTATGTCACAGCTGATTTCAGATAAGTGAAAAATCGCTTACTTTAGTTCATCAGGAATGCGGCGATCTTTGTGGTAATACTCTCGGTCGCGTTCGTTGATTTCGCGAACCACACGGCATGGGTTGCCGACTGCGACGACATTGGCTGGGATGTCTTTGGTGACGATGCTCCCTGCGCCTATTACTGAGTTTTCACCAATGGTGACACCGGGAAGCACGACGGTGTGCGCGCCAAGCCATACGTTGTTGCCAATACGAACGGGAACATTGAACTGCGCTGCTTTTAGCCTGAGTTCTGGGCTGATGGGATGTGTGCCAGTGGCAATGGTCACGTTCGGCGCAATCATCACGTTGTCGCCGATGAATACGTCTGTGTCGTCAACCAGAGTTAGATTGAAGTTCACGTATACGTTATTGCCTAGGTGCGTGTGACGCCCCCAGTTCGCATGTAATGGTGGTTCAATGTAGCAGCCCTCACCGACTTCGGCGAACAACTGCTTCATGATCTGCTGGCGTTTATCACCTTCGCTCGGGCGAGTGTGGTTGAAGTCGTATAGCACTTCTAAGCATTGAGTTTGCTCAGCAACCAAATCAACGTCGTCACAGTAGTAAACGTCTTGGCTGTGCATTTTAGCCTTTATATCCATGTTTGAACCTATTTGATCATTGCCTTATGTCGGCATAAATAAAGAAACAGATGGATAATTTGAAGTTTTCACTGGCCTTAATGCAAGTTGGATGAATTAACGCGGCCTAATGTTTTCAGCCACACGCCACAACACACCACTTGGGTCAGTGATACAAAACTCAAGCATTCCCCAAGGCTGTTCAACAACCTCGGAAATGCTAACTTCAAATTCCGACACTACATTAGAGTTTTGGATGTGTTGATACCAACTTTTTACGTCTTCAACCAGCAAGTGCATCATGTAATTGTGACAGTGCGCAGGTTCATAAAAGTTTTGCAGAAGAAACGCACAACCGCCGTAACGCAGATAGGCGATATCGTGAAATTCAGACATCACTTCGAAGCCGATTGACTGGTAAAAACGCTTGGATAAATCGAAGTCTTTCGCGGGTACGAAAGACTTAATTTCTGAGACTTTTAGGTTTTCCATCCTACATCCTTATAGTACTGATACTCCGGTGCTGACACCCTTAACGCTTTAAGTGGTTACGGCGCTTATTCAGAGCTCTTATTCAGAGCCTTGTTGAAATGAGTCGACTTCGGCTTTAGTTAGATAACGCCACTGGCCTGCTTCAACATCCAAACGAACGTCACCAATCTGTTCACGGTGTAGGCCAACAACTCGATTCCCTACTGCAGCAAACATTCGTTTCACTTGATGAAACTTACCTTCTGTAATGGTCAACAGCACTTCTTTACTGGTAATCACTTCGAGCTCTGCTGGACGCGTCGGTTTTTGCTCGCCCTGCAATTGAATGCCCGCTTTGAACTTGTCAGCGACATCGTCTTTGACATCTCGTGACAATGTCACGCGATACGCCTTCTTACACGACTTGGTTGGCAGCGTAATGTTGAATGACCAGCGCCCATCATCGGTAATCAAAACTAAGCCTGTGGTGTCGGCATCTAAGCGGCCTGCGATGTGCAGTTCTGATGCTTTGTCTATCTCGATGTAGTTGAACAATGAAGGATAAACTTCATCGATATTGGAGCAAATAGTACCCGCTGGCTTGTGCATCAAAAGGTATCGAAATTCACGCAACTTAAGCGGTGTGCCATTCAACAAGATGGCGTTGCTTTCATGAACCTGAGTCGATTCATCGGTGACTGTTTCACTGTTTACGTTCACTTCGCCATTATGGATGCGTTCAATCGCTTCAGGCTTGGTTAGGTCAGTGCTTTTACATAGGTATTTATCAAGGCGCATTAATCGTCGGCACCACATTTAGCACAAGGCTTGTAAGTTCGTTCACCTTGCTCGATAACCACATAGCCACCAACACACTTGTCACATAGCGCCAACTTTGGGTAAGCGTCTTTCTGTTTCTTTGCGTTGATGTTGCCTTCGGTGGTGTATACGGTTCTCATTTTGATGCCTTTGCTTGAATTACGTGAGAGACGCAAATTGTATCACTTTTTACAGCTTTTATTGGAGTGGTGGTACATAGATAAATTGACTTTAAGCGCCGTAATTCCAAGCTCCCGCCCCGTAACGGCTTAACCATGAACAACAAAGTCAACGTGCCACGCCTATCAGTGGTAAAATGATAAAAGCTCACCAACTTATGAAGTCGATAATGAAAGATTGTAATCAATGCGGAAAATGCTGTATCAAATACGGAGATGGCGACCTTGCCGCGACTCAAGAAGAGATCGATTTGTGGGAGCTGTTCAACCCAGCCATCTTTGAATATGTTCGAGGAAGCGAGATATGGTTTGACCCTGAATCTGGCGAACGTTTATCTCGCTGCCCTTTTCTGGAACTGGTTCCGACGAAAGACACCATGGCTCAAGCCAAGTACACATGCAGTATTTACTTAGACCGACCAGAAGATTGCCGACACTACCCAAGCCGAATTAATGAGATGGTACGAGATGAGTGTGAAATGATTGAGGTGGTGGATTTACAAGACACGAAGAAAGCCCAAAGAAAACTCGACCTGCTGATGAAAGACAGCCGCCCTTCAAGCTATTCGTAATCGATGATCTTTTGAAGATCAATCTTCAGCATTAACTAATATGTAATAATACAGCTAATAGCAGCTAAAACCTTAAGCCAAATACTGGTTCGCTTCTAACCAATCAAGCGCAACCAGTGCTGCCAATGAACATACCGCTCTATCGTTGCCATCAATAAACTTAAGCTCTTCGATTTCAGCATCTGGAGACAGTTCGCCCGTATAATCAGCAAGGTAACAAGTCAATTGCACCGATACGCCTTCCGCTTTGCCATCAGCTTGTCCTGTAAACGTCTCGATGTATTTGATGGAATCAGGCACTAAGTCAACTGAGATCTCTTCTTTGATTTCGCGAAGCAGTGCTTGTTCATCACTTTCGCCAGCTTCACGCTTACCACCCGGTAGGTAGAACAGTTCTTTGCCTTTGGATCTCACCATCAACAGCTTGCCGTCTTTGATGAATATCCAAGCCAGCTTATCAATTACCTTATGCATGTCGTTAGACCTTATTTCTGTTTTAGTTCTCGTTATTACTGAATCTAGCCACACCATTAGTCGCGACCAAACAAAGCCTGGGTATGTTACACGCTGCAATGAATATACTCTATTGAATCGAATAGGAAATATCATTGCCAAACCGAAAAATGACAGCGTTCGAGACAATGCTCGTCAACTGTCATTGGCGTTGTTTACGGATTGCTTTCTAGTTGTTCGTAGATAGAATCAATCGACTAACCACTTAAGCGCAGAGGCATGGTCTTCGAATGACTTAATCTCACCAGACACAAACCAGCTCCCTACTTTTGAAGCGAATTCTTGCCAGCTTTTATCACCATAAATCGCGATTTTGTCTATCTTCGAATTGAGCTCTAATCCCAGTTTGAAATCATCCCAAGCAGCACGTAACTCCCAACCCGTTAAGGTGGAGATATCGACCAGCATCTTGAGTTTAGATGAATCGAGCTCTTCTAGCGTGGTTTTTAGAATTGGCATCATTGCTTGATAGTCATCGTGTGTGAGTTTGCCTTTCGCTTTGAACACAACAATGGTTTCACCGCTAACACGTTCAATTCCAACCGATATTCCGTGACGTTCGATACTCATAACCTAGCCCTCATAGTGGAAACTAGACTTAGCTTAGAGGATTAGACAGCAAAGAGATGAGAGATTGGCGTCAAAACAGACAAGCGCTTTATCTGAACTTAATATCAGAGAATTAATCGCGCTTCTCCAACAGTTCGCTTAGGCTTTTAACTTGCACGATACGTGGATGCTGTGACTTAACCTCAACTCCTTCCGTGTTCAACCACACCGCTTGCAAACCCGCTTCAAGTGCTGGGTAAATGTCTTTTTCTAAGGTGTCGCCAACCATGGTGATGTCTTGTGGTGCAACACCGAGCTTAGAAATAATGGCAGGATAGAACCCCGACTCGAACTTAGAAAAGCCAATGCTCGCCTTACAAAAGTAACCCAAGATATATTGAGATAGGCCAACGCGCTCAAAGGCACGAATGATGTCGTCTTTACTGGAGTCACCGGCATTGGTAGCAACATAAACTTGGTGAGTTTTCGATAGTTCAGCCAGTAATGCGCGAGCACCACTCACTTCTTGTACGGTTTCCCAGTCACACATCTTCCCTTGTGCGTCTGGGAAATCGACCATCAGCGTATTGCCCCAGTCGAATAGGACTATTTCTGTTAATTCGATTAGCTTTGTCATCTTGCCTCCTGCATACGATGAGTTCTCTAGTGTTTAAGCGAGCCTATAAAAACTTCTCGATAAGGATCTCGTCAAAGTACTGGTCGCCAATCTTACCGTGTTTCTTAGCCGTTCCGACGATTTCAAAACCTTGCTTAAGGTATACCGCTAACGCGCGCTCGTTGTCTGCTCTTACATAGGCGAATAGCTTTTCGTAACCTTTCGCTTTGGCTGCTTTAAATGTGTAATCAAACAACTGTTTTGCAACGCCTTGCCCACGGCTATTTGCATCAACATAAGTGCCAATAATACCAACGTGGTCAAAGGCCTTAGTGTAAGTAGCAAATGGTTCGACATTCTGAAAACCAAGTAACTGGTTGGTCGTTTCGTTGACTGCAACGCTAAACACACCACGTTTTGGGAACGACTCAATGAATCCCTTTTCTTCAACAACAGTAAAAGTCTGATCCAAGATCGTATAACGCGCTTCGATAATGATTGGATTCAATACATCAATAATGCCTTGTGCATCTTCTACCGCGACTTCTCTGATTGTTAAGCTCATACTTCTCTGCCTTTTTATTTCTTTGGGCGGATTCTATCGCTATATGCCACCCTTTTGATAGGACAGAATGTTGTCGAAGGCGATATCGAAGTAGAGTTGGTAGCTATTTTGTTCAACATAGCCCAAATGTGGAGTTGCAGTGATGTTTGCCAAGGACAGTAGCGGTTCGGAGTCTAGCTATCTTGATTTAGTCAAAGATAGCTAAAGTGCCACGCCTTGAGATTCAACATGATACTCACTGGGACTTCACTATTGATGAACCACTTTGAAACGCTCAAGTACCAGCATCATGTCTTCACTTGGGTTTATATTGAGTTCTTCACACTCACGAGAGAAGAAATTCCAGTGCGCTTCTCGCCACCATTCGAGTGTTTTATCGCCCTCTCCTTCGGCGGCAGCAAACTCCGCAGTCACTTCGTTGTATTTGCACTGTGAGACTGAAGTGATCTCTACAATGCAAACCGGTTTGCCATCCCAATCGGTGACGACTTGTAAATGCCCTACGACAGGCATCGCTTCTCCTTCGTGGCTATACCAATATTCAAGGCTACAAGATGCTTGCTTCTCACCTTTGAGTATCAGCTGCGCGCATAGGTTGGCGTTGTATTCGTCGGCGCAATAATAGTCTGTACTAAAGGAGGTGTATTGCGAGGCAACGTCTGCTGACAATGTATTGAGGTAGCTATCGAGATAAGCTTTGCTTCTTTCTTCCATGATCTTTCCAAATTCAATATAAGGTCGAGTCGATAAATACTTATAGATTAAGCATTTGACTGCATTGGAAGTAACCTATCAAGTCAGGTTATCGCTGTAAACCGAGTGAATATCAAAATGTGGGCTGAGAAAGAAGAACATGGATTGGATTTTAAGGCTTATACAGAAAGAGCTAAAAGCGTCTTTAGGCTGTGCTTTTAGCTCTGAATATCTCGTTACTAGTCGCTCGTAATTGGCAGGATACTAACGGTTCAAGAAGTCGACCGCTTTGTCTGGGAAATCGGTAAACACACCATCGACTTTGACTTGGTTGTAAAAGACATCCAACATGCCATCAAAGTTATCAGCATAAGCTGGGATTCTTCCTGGGTCGGCACGGAACGTGTACGGGTGAACATCTAAGCCCGCGTCTTTTGCTGACTTCATTAACGGTTTAATAATGATGTTATCTTTGGTCGATGCATCGTCTACCAACATTGGCTTCCAAGGACCAATTCCTTCCGCATAAGTCGCCACTTTTTCCATGCCACCAGCTTCAAACATCCAGTCGTAACTGTAAGGCGTTTCTTTGTCACCTTGGTACGTCATGGTTTCATTCCAATCTGTATAGGCCATCAACTGAACGAGCTTGAGATCCATTTCCATCGCTGGCATGAGCTCATCGTTAATGCGCTGAAGTTCATTGGCGTCGAAACACTGCAAATACACTTTGTCGTCTTTCGATAGGTAACCATATTGATGCAAGGTCGCAAGCACAGCTTTAGAGATGTCTTTGCCTTCGTGGCGATGGAACCAAGGTGCTTTGATTTCTGGGTAGATACCCACGTTATAACCAAGGGTCTTATTCAAGCCTTGGATCAGCTCGATTTCTTCAGCAAAGGTAGCGACACGGAAATCAGACTGCCACATTGGGAAGCGCGTTGGATACCCTGCCACTCTGTTACCTTGCTCATCAAGGTTAAAACCTTCAGTCACCTTTAATGATTTGATCTCAGCAAGCGTAAAATCTATCGCGTAGTAACGGCCATCTGCACGAGCGCGTGTTGGAAAGCGATCCGCGACATCGGTGACTCGGTCTAGATAGTGATCATGCAAAACCACCAATTGGTCGTCTTTGGTCATCACGACATCTTGTTCGATGTAGTCAGGTTTCATCGCATAAGCGAGCGCTTTAGCGGGCAATGTGTGTTCAGGCAAATAACCAGAAGCACCGCGATGCGCAATCACTAAAGGATCGGCGAATACATTTGCAGATAAGCTTAGTGCTAATAAGGTCAGAGACAGTGACGTTGTTTTCATTATTGTTTTCCTTGATAAAACAGAAGCAGGATATACCTGCCTCTGTTGTTATTTATAGATGTGATTCAGTAAATACACTACTGAGCTAGCGCTTCTTTCTCTCGTTCGAGATCTTTTTGTTTATGGTGCGCACGCTCACCTAAGAAGGCGTAAAGCAGACAGATGATTGAAGCCACACAAGCGCCGACCAAAATAATGAAGCCGCCATCCCAACCGTAATGGTCAACCATAAAGCCGAGTATTGCGTTCGCAGCAACCGCGCCACCTAAGTAACCAAACAAACCAGTTAGACCAGCAGCTGTACCTGCTGCTTTCTTAGGTGCAAGTTCCAGTGCATACAAGCCGATCAGCATTACAGGGCCATAGATAAGGAAACCAATCGCAACCAATGCCAACATATCAACCGTTGGGTTACCCGCTGGATTTAACCAATATACCAACACAGCGACTGTCACTAGAACCATGAACAAGATTCCTGCAGGTGCGCGTCGGCCTTTGAATAACTTATCTGAAATCCAACCACATAATAACGTGCCAGGAATACCAGCCCACTCATACAGGAAGTAAGCCCATGATGATTTATCTACTGAGAAGTCTTTTGCTTCTTTTAAATAAACCGGAGCCCAATCGAGTACGCCATAACGGATAAGGTAAACAAACGCGTTAGCAATCGCGATTGACCACAACAACTTATTATTGAATACATACTTAAAGAAGATCTCTTTAGCCGTCATCTCTGTCTCGTGAGACTTATCGTAATCATCTGGGTAATCGTCTTTGTGTTCTTCAATCGGTGGTAACCCACAAGATTGAGGCGTATCTCTTACGGTAAACCAAACAAAGATAGCAACGAGAGTGGCAAAAAATGCAGGAACATAAAAAGCGGTTCGCCAATCGTCGTTAAAAGCCCACAGCCCCAACAAGAACATTGGACCAATCAAACCGCCACCCACGTTGTGAGCAACGTTCCATACCGACACGATCTCACCACGTTCTTTACGTGACCACCAGTGAACCATGGTTCGCCCACAAGCTGGCCAACCCATACCTTGGAACCAACCATTCAAGAACAGCAGAATAAACATCGCAGTGATGCTGCCTGTTGCCCAAGGCATAAAGCCAAAGCAGAACATCACCAGTGCCGACATTAACAAGCCACCGCTGAGGAAGTAACGAGGATTAGAACGGTCAGAAACACTGCCCATTAAGAACTTAGATAAGCCGTAAGCGATAGATACCGCCGCTAATGCAACCCCTAGCTCTCCGCGGCTAAAACCTTGTTCAATGAGATAAGGCATCGCCAAACTAAAGTTTTTACGGACTAAGTAGTACCCCGCATAGCCAACGAAGATACCGAGAAACAGCTGCCATCGTAGTCGTGTGTAGGTGCTATCAATCTTATCTGATGACAAGCGATCGATATGCGCCATAGGTTTGAATATTCCAAACATAGGAACCTCATGTTATTGGGCGAAGGAAGAATAAAACGCTCGAACGAAAAAATTTACGCTCATTCGAAAACAGGAGGGATTGTATGTGCTTCAGGGATAATTTCTGTGATGCATATAGCCATTAACAATAAAATTGTTTAAATACAGCAAATTAGTTTCATTTAATTAGACCACGCTTCATATTTTTGACGTTCCGTTTACTATTCAACCAATCGTTAACCGAACAATGGCTAGCCCAAATTGAGCAATCGAGCACAAAACAAGCACAACACGTCGTATTATTGTTCTGGCTGCATATTGAGTGCTGAGTTTTGTGGGTTATTACCGCGAACAACAGACCGCAGTCTCCTACTCTCCATATACAACTCATCCCCACTAGCGTTCTTTTAGCCAGGTAAAACATAACTAATCGTGATGTCATAACTATGATTCAGTTTATTTATTGAACACTCATGTTTGCGTATCGTTCACTTCAAGCGATGTAGCAGAGCAACTAAGTCAAACTTATTGGCATTCGAGACACACTTTCTGCGCATCAACTGTTTAGAACAAACCCAACGATAGGAAACATCATGAACAAATCACTTATCGCGCTTGTCCTTACTGCCGTTCTTGCGGGTTGCTCATCTGGCGGAACCTCAGATCCCGCACAACCACAATTCGATGGGGATCACGGCTATGAAAATATCGACCCTGGCTTTGGAGACACAGACGTTGATGGCGGATACGAGAATCCTGAATCTGACCCAGGTTACGGTGCTGATGCCCCGACATTGAAAGATAAAATCGATCAAGCGGATCTCGGGTTTGTACACATCCCAGAGTTAGGTGATATTCCTTTCTTCAATCGTGACAACGGAAATGCGCATATTTCAGCAACAAAGCTCAGGTCAGATGAAAATGAAACCTTATATGGTATTCATGTGAATGACCGCTTTGTCGGAGAAATCTTGGTTAAAGGTGACGAAGTTACCGTCTCGGTTGGCGATAAAGAAATTAAGGGTAGCAAAGAGAATTACCAAGATACTGAATACACGTTTTGGACAGTGAGAGACACCAACGGCGACGTGGTTGGAGACTTTAAACGATTAGACGATGGTGTTTGGGTGTTCCGTGAAGAGATGAATCGAGAGACATTTGTGGTTAAGTATCACGACGGTCAGTGGAACTTCATCCCAGTCGCTGATATTAAGAACAAGGTAAAAGATAACTTACCTTCGCAAGCAGAAGTTACCAAAGTTCGTGCAAAGATGCAGGTCAATAAGCTACGTACTTTGAAGTAACAATTACCCCCATTCCCATATCAAAAAGGCATCCTCAAATCCAAGAGGATGCCGCTCAAGCATCAACCAAGAATACATAACTAAAAAGCTCAAGGAAGATCCGGACTAGGTTACTAATTTACTGGCATTCAATACTTTGAATTCGCCGATATTTTGTATACACAAGCGAGAGATCCAATGACCATCAAAAAGCTTCCCCTTCTGACATTAACCGCTGTCTTGCTGTTCACTGTGGCTAACGCTCAAGCCTATGAACAAAACCAAGAAGAAACTGCGATTACATTTGGTCTATCGGCTGAACGTGGGTGGAGAGATTGGTCTGCTTCTTACATCAAATATCGCGGCCCGGGAAGCATAGGTTATGGCATTGAGTTTACCCGATCAGCTTATAACGAAGATGAAGGCTCGTACGAATACAAACAACGCGATAACGAATATCAGTTTCACGCCCCTATTGGTATCACCGAAAACTTATACATCACCCCAGGTTACGGGATTAAGCGTACCCACACGGACGTAACTTTAGATAGCCGTGAGTTCTCTGATAGCTCAACCAAACAAGTGGGTGGCTTAGATGCAACCTACATTATGGACAGTGGCTTTGTTGTGACCGCAGGTTTCGATAAAGCAGAAGGTGAAGACTTGGAGTTCTCAATTGGTGCAGGTATCGCTTGGTAACAGTAATAGCCCAATGGATTTGAAAAACAAAAAGGGTCTAGATTTCTCTAGACCCTTTTAGGTAATAACGCTTGGTGGTTTTGTATTGACTAATTAGACCAACATTAGCTAATTACACGAAGTATTAGCTCACCACACGAAATGATTATGCGTCGATGTAAAAAGCTTCTACAGTGCCTTTTAGAGTAATAAGCATTGGCTGACCAAAACGATCTAGCGCTTTTGGAGAAGGGATCTTAACCCAACCTTCGCTGATGCAGTATTCTTCAACATCAGTACGCTCTTTACCATTTAGACGAATGCCAATTGGGTATTCGAAACACTCAGCAACGTGGTGTGGGCTGCGTGGGTTACCTGCAAGATGATCTGGTAAAGCTGGTCTTGAATTAGTATCGCTCATGTTCATTACCTGTATGTACGTAAATAAAAAAAGTGCGTCATTCTAGTCAATATAGGCTTTGTGCTCAACAACTGCTGCAATAAATCGTATTGATCGTTTTATTCAGCATCTAGTTGTCTGATTTAGCAGCGATAGTTGCTCTGTTTGAATGCGAAATGTCCTGTGAGGAAAATGAATACATCAAATTCCCCATTCGCTTAACACAGCGCTGATATTGACTTGATACCAATGCTCAGTGAAGCGTATGCTGTTAAACGTATTTAACGCATAAAGCCCCTTTTCAAATTTTCATATTGGGAACATTTCAATGAAGAGCCACACGAGTGAAGCCATTGTTATCAGCCCTTTGTTCGCTAAACCGATTATCAACCATGCTCGTAAAATTGGGCTAGGTCTCGAACGTCATTTTCAAGAGAAGGGCTTTGAAGACTACTTACAACTGGTATTCGCTCCGCATTGCAAAACCGTTCCTGCCTTTCCTGTTCGTTCCATTATGGGGTTAGCCGAAGAGAATAATATAGCCGAGTTCGGTTTTCATACGGCCATTGAATCTGGAAAGCCCCTGCTCGCAGAAGATCTGGATGATTTATTCTGTGGCAGCCGGAGCTTATATGAATTCATTACCCGATTTTGTCACTTTGCCAATCAACACCTTTCTCTTTTCAATTACTTTGATTTAGAAAGTGATTCTGATGGCCTGTTCATTCGCCGCAATCATCACTATCAAACCACACTTGCGAACGATGCCATGGATACGTACGTGCTGACTTTATTTATTGAACTTATCGGACACTATCTACAAAAAAATTGGAGGCCAAAGCTCATCTGGCTGGCTTCAAAAAGTAAACCAGAGCCGGAATTTGCCAAATATTTAGGTGATCAGCACGTATTTTCTGGTCGCGCCGTCAGTAAGATATTCGTACAAAATGACACGTTATCGCAAGTGAGCCCGCTATTTCGAAGCAAAACCAACGACGCCAAGCATCCTTCCCAAACCATGAGATCTCAAACGTTCGGGTCCTCGGCAGCTATCAGCGACAATCAGCCTGACAACACTAGGGAGGTCATTGAACTGGCTCTAACTCCCTATGCGCTCGATAAACTGCCCACTTTAGAGACCTTAAGCAACCTACTTGGCATCCATCCGAAGCAGATACAGTTGAAATTAGCCAAAGAACACACCCACTATCGCGACTTGATACTCGCGATCAAGGCTAAGAGAGCGGAAGAACTAATGCTGCATACCGACTTCGACATGAACCGAATCGCCATTGAAGTCGGATATCAGAACTCCACCCATTTCGCACGAGCAATGAAAAAGCTTTGGGGTATGACGCCGTTAAAGTATTCGAAACAGCTCACGTTATAACGACCGACTCTTAAATTAATCGTGCCAAAATGCTCACTGTAGAATGAATTACTTTAATAAGAACG
The DNA here is from genome assembly GCF_024347415.1 of Vibrio crassostreae. Lineage (NCBI taxonomy): Bacteria > Pseudomonadati > Pseudomonadota > Gammaproteobacteria > Vibrionales > Vibrionaceae > Vibrio > Vibrio crassostreae. The sequence goes on along the minus strand of NZ_AP025476.1, from coordinate 1,636,484 downwards.
AACAATTAAACCTTCCAGTTAGCTTGATACACTCGCATCAAGTTTTCGCCCAAAAAACCTAGTACCTCTTTTTCGTTCCAGCCGTATTTGTCTTCAAGAATCGCTGCAACATCCCAGATATTTTCAGCCGCAATATTACTAATAGGTGCACCAAAACCTAACTCTGGTGGATAAACGTCGGTATTAGCGATGTCACGCTTGTAATAGTCCAAGATATTGTGCACGTAATCCGTTGAGAAGCAGACTTTGTCCTTGCCAATCATATCTGCGATATAAACGACGTGTTCAACGTAACGTTCTGGTGAAGCATCAGCCTCTTTATTTAAGAACATGCCGACGCCTGTCGGACAGATCGCACCACCCGTTGAACCAATGGCTCTAATGGCTTCGTCTGAAATGTTACGTGATACATCCCACAAACCTTTCGCGTTAGAGTGCGATGCTATGATCGGTTTTGTCGCGACTTTAGCGGCTTCAATCGCAGCTTGATTAGATGAGTGAGATACATCCACAACAATATTATTACTTTGCGCTGTCGTCACCCACTCTTGACCAAGTTCAGTTAAACCAAGGTTTTGCTCGGTGCCGCCGCCTGCCAACATGTTGTTATTGTTGTATGTGAAATTCATGGTGCGGATGCCCTTTTCATAGGCATGGTGCGCGTGGTAATCCATGTCTTCCGCAACAAAGTCAGCACCTTGCGTGTTATACATCACCGCCATGTTGCCTTCTTGCTTCGCACTTCGAATGTCATCTGCCGTGTCGACTTTCTTCATATTTTGTTCTGCAACAACTTCATCTGAAGCAGCAATCACATCGTAAGCCGTGATACCTTCATCTAGCGAACCTGGAAACGCATAAACGGTTGCAGACGCCAGTGTGATGCCTGCATCCCGATTACGTTTTACTGCCTTGGTGAAGTTGTCATGTGTATTACCAATGATTCCAACAGATGATGGCAGAATAGAGTTGATAGCGATGGCCTTTTCATATTTTCTTCGAGCCTTGTTCGCTCTCGCCACTTGTTCAGGGGTGCGTTTTAAGTCGTATTTTTCCGCGAGCCAAATCGAACGCTTGATAATGGTTTCTTCATCTTTACCACGGGTGTTAAACAGGTTTGCCTGATAATCGACATCCGAAACGAACCCGGCTTTGCTATTCCAGCCACCGTCAACGTGTTCATGCTCGTGACCAATATCGTGAGCGAACACGCTCATTGATAGAGAAGCCGTTAGTGCGATTGTGATTTGACTCAATTTCATGTCTTTACCTCTAAGTGCTTTGCGTTGGATCCAATATATATGGGACAACCAACAAAAATGACCACTTTATGAATCCAAGGGGGAGTAGTTTGTAATGGCGGGGCCTATTTCGAGTAAGCGTGGAATTAAGCTAAATTGATCACCGTAGAGGCGGTAAGAATCAAACTTCGCCGTTAACTATAGATTGTTCTTGGTTCTTGGTTCTTAGAACTTGGATCTTGAATCTAAAACGAAACGCTCATTACATGATGATTGGGGTCGGTTGCAATCTCGACAATTGACCAACCGAGAGATAGGTACAAAGGCGCAATATTGGTGTAGGCGTATAAGTTAGGCGTTGAATCTTTCAAGGATTGAGGTTGAGATCGATAGTATTCTGGCATTTGCGCGACTGCACGCTTAATCAATTCACTCGCAATACCTTGGCCACGCCACTGGGAATCCACATAAACAGCATTAACCCACACCACATCCCGAACTTTATGAGGTTCCTGAAAATAGGAATACGCCAAACCACCAATGACCACATTATCGCGAAGTACTGTGATTACCGGAGGGAGATTTACGTTTTCTTCATAGGTGTCTTTAAACTTGAAATCCGACCATTCGCTTTGAAATAAGTCTTCTAATTCACTCCAATAAGGAGAGCTTTCATCGCAATTTCTAAAGATTACTTTCTGCATTTTTTCCGTCCTTTGAAAAGGGTGATTTAGCCATCCTAGCCTTAGTTTATATCAGAGTCGATAAAGCTACTCTTCTTCGTCATAGTCGTCTGCAGGGTCTTGATTGATCTCTTCGCCACACCCTAAACACTCACCTTGTAGATCCGTAGGCATCACAATAATCAAACCACAATGCGGGCAAAGATCGCCTTGTTGAAACATCCTGTATTCCTTCTACTTCATAGCTATTGCTTAGGATACTGTTGCTTACTCGCTTCTAACCAGTCGTGAATAACTTGGCGAGCGGATTCCGACGGCGGTGCATTTCGTTTCCCACAGATCTGGTCAATCTCAAACGGAAAGGCTTTGCTTGGAACACGGCGTAGGCCAATGGTTAAGCGCTGAGGCTTAAACATTCGAAACACCACATAACGGTCGCTCATGATCCGATTGTGATAAACGCCAATACAATGTTTTTGTTCCACGCCCTCTTGTTCAAGGTCGTAGTAATCAGATAGCGGATGAATGTTGTCATTACCGAGTAAAGGAACTGGATAAGGGATGTCCATGTCAACAGGGCGATTTCCCTCTAGACGACGTAATTGACGCTGTTCTGTCCATCTATCGTGCAATTGCTCAAACATAGCAAAGGAATTTTGACTCGTGATAGCGCGCAATGGATCGTCCATCTCCAAATCTTGCCCCAGTAAAATCGCATCTTGGAACATAGCCATCTTTGAAGGTGCATTGAGCCTGCCCTCTTCAACCATCGCAATGCCTAATCGACTGCCGGTTAAAAACGGATGAACCTGATCCAAACGCAGCGCTGTGTAACCTACTTTAGAGTAATGTTTGAATTTGAGCACACGCCTTTGCAGCGGTTCAAGAATTCGCACAATATGGTCAAGCTCATCACCGACGTTGTAATGCAGCTCTAACTTGTCGATAAACTTGAGCGTCGCTTTACTGCCGTCTAAGCCCAGTTTGGCTAAGATTCTCTTTTGTCCTAGGCGACTCAGTTCCAATGCTTTCTGATTATCGACGCTGTATTTCATACAGATCAACGCAAGAATAACAGGCCTTAATTCAAGTAGCTGTGCAGCTTCGTAAGTGTTCGCAGCTAACCACAACATTTGGTATTGATACTCAGGAAAGTCATCGGTGATTTCACGATAACGAGCAGGCAACGAATCTAACCAGCGACCATTCACATCAAACTGCTCAACGAGGTTTAGGCTAAGCCCAATGCCCCCATCAAGTGGTCGTCTACCATCTTCGAACACATGAAAGCCGACGAGTTTTTGAGACCAATCTCGGATCTCAATATCGTAGTCGAAACCTAATGTTCGAGTGGGAATGGTTAGTAGTGCTGTCATTGATGCCTCTTCGTTATTGGCGCATTGAACTATCAAGCCTATCTAAGAGCATAAGCTAACGCTTGAACCACTATATCAACCTTTTGTAAATTTCTTATCAATCAAAGCGATATAAATACGATAGTGCTTAGAAGAACATTGAATGATAATTTTACGCAATATGAGATCTCTTCGATATCATTTGCTCTAACAAAAACTATGCTTATTACATAACTCACAACAAGAGGCTTTAATTATGGATTACCGACATATTCTGGTCGCACTTGAACTGTCTGACGACACCAAGATTCTCATTGATAGAGCGACTTTCTTCGCAGACAAGCTCGAGGCTGGCATTTCGTTTGTTTATATCGATGGTACACATGGAGAAATTTACCCAGAACTCGTTGACATTCAAGCAAATGATGGTGATTTACCGATCAATGAAGATGCCGTTAAGCATTTGAAAGAGTTTGAGGCCTACGCCAAGCACCCAATCAAGCACATTTTCGTGGGAACCGGCGATTTGAACGATAAGCTCAAAAATGTCATCGAAGCAAACGGCATCGACCTATTGCTATGTGGTCATCACCATGATTTCTGGCATAAGCTCATATCCCATTCTAAACAGATCATCGATACGTCTCCTATCGATATTCTCGTTATTCCTATGGAATAGAAGCTGCAGTTAGAAACTCAAAAATAGCCTGCATTGCCAACCTCTATCGGTATTATTGGTTGGCTTGATACCCTCTTAAACTCCCTTATCCTGGCCGAAACCTGCTATTACCCACTCAGAGTGTTCATTTGTGATCTTGTCAGCCTATCAACTCGTAAGCGTCTAATAATTAACAAAACACGAGTGTAGGCAATGAAAAAGATTGGTCTCTATCTTTTTACCAACGACTTAAGAATTAACGACAACACACTACTTAATCAAGCAAGCCAGATCGTCGATGAGCTTGTTTGTGTCGCTGTCGAACCAGTTCTGTCTCACTATTCTTCACAATTCGCTCAAGAAGAACAATATGGCGCTCGCCGCGCGGCTTTCATTTCACAGTCGATAAGCGACCTTGCAATTAATCTCAACGCGCTAGAACAAACACTCATCGTCCTAACACAAGGCCGAGACAACAGCGATAACGTAAAAGAATCGCTAATCGAAATGATCTCTGAACTAAACGTGACTCACTTATTTGCGAATGCTCACTGTGGCTATGACGAGCAAAAGCTAATGCAGTCAACGCTGACTTGCTGCCCCAACTTAACTGCGATTCAATCTCATAACTCGCCTCTGTTTGAACTCGATGACTTCCCTTTCACGTTAGAGAAACTCCCCCGCTCGTTTACCAAATTCAGAAAGCTCATTGAGCCTCTGGCTATAGATACACAAAGTTTGACCATAACCGATTTACCACCGGCACCAGACCTAACAAAAATGTCACACTGTCACTCCAAAGAAACCCTTTTCAAGATTGGCAACGTGGCACGAGACCACAGCTTCAAAGGCGGTGAAACATCGGGATTACTGCATCTCGAACACTACTTCTCACAGGATTACGCGAGCTGCTATAAACAGACAAGAAATGCACTGGACGGTATCGAAAACTCGACCAAGTTTTCACCGTGGCTCGCATTAGGTTGTGTCTCACCTAAAACAATATGCAGGCACCTCACGCGATTTGAGTCGCATCATGGGCCCAACGATTCAACCTATTGGATCTATTTCGAGCTGTTGTGGCGTGAGTATTTTTATTGGAAGAGCATGTCGTTGAAGGCATCTCTATTTACGGGCTCATACACAAAACCCGTTACAGCAGAAAATATCACTCAATCAGCAAGCCTTAATTTTGCCAAATGGAAGAGCGCTAACACCAACTATCCGATTGTCGATGCATGTATGCGCCAGCTTAATGAAACAGGCTACATGTCTAATCGCGGAAGGCAGTTAGCCGCAAGCTGTTTGATTTACGAGTTGGGCGTCGACTGGCAACACGGCGCAGCCTATTTTGAGAGCCAACTTATCGACTATGACGTGGGCTCAAACTGGGGTAACTGGGCGTATATTGCAGGAGAGCTAAGACCTCAGGTAAGCGCTCAAACCAACAAGCAAAAGAATGCCAACCAAGCACAACCGAAATCGCACCATTTCGACTTGGCTAGGCAGACCGATATGTATGACCCAGACCATGTGTTTATCAACAAGTGGAATACGTTCAACAAAGAACCTGTCTTAACCAACAATCAGGATGTGTTATGAACTTCAAAACCGTGCGCCTTGTCTTAGGCGACCAACTCAATATCCAGCACTCTTGGTTTCAACAGGTTGATGATGACGTCATTTATATCATTGCCGAACTTAAACAAGAGACTGACTACGTTGCATCACACATCCAAAAGGTGGCGGCTTTTTTCTCTGCAATGGGCTACTTTGCCAACGAACTCAAACAACAAGGCCATCAAGTACTTCACTTGACCTTAGATGACACAGCCCAATTTGAAAACCTAGATACACTTCTAAAGCACTATGTACATGAATTCGGCGCAGAGAAGTTTGAATATCAAAGGCCAGATGAATATCGCCTCTTAGAGCAGATGAACAAGCTCAAACTCACCAATGCAGCCAAAGGCTGTTGTGATACTGAACACTTCCTCTTTCCATTCGAAGAGATCGAACAACAGTTTCCGAAAGATAAGCGCATCATGATGGAACACTTCTATCGCCGAATGAGAAAGCGTTTCGACATTTTGCTAGAAGACGGAAAGCCCGTTGGTGGCAAATGGAATTACGACGCGAGCAATCGAAAGAAGCTCAGGAAGCAAGACATTGAAAAACTGCCTCAACCTCTGATGTTTACCAATGACATAACCGACATTTTGCAGCGAATAGAACGCCACCACGTACAAACCATTGGTCAAGTCGGCAACCAATTATTATGGCCAGTTAACCGCGCACAAAGTTTGTCTCTGCTCGCGCATTTCTGCCAAGTCTGCTTACCGTTATTTGGGCACTTTCAAGATGCGATGACCACAGAACACGACTCTAAATGGAGCTTGTATCACAGCCGTATTTCGTTCTCTCTGAACAGTAAACTTGTTAGCCCCAAAGAAGTCATTGATGCTGCACTCTCCGCCTACCAAGCCTCTTCTAAGTCAAACGCTCCAACTATCGATATTGCACAAGTCGAAGGCTTCGTTCGTCAAATTCTGGGGTGGCGTGAATACATACGTGCGGTGTATTGGGCGAACATGCCTGCGTACGCTAACAAAAACCACTACGCCGCCGATCGCCAATTGCCGCATTACTTTTGGGATGGCCAAACCAAAATGAATTGCATGAAGCACGCGATTGGTCAGTCATTAGAGTTTGCTTACGCGCATCATATTCAAAGGCTCATGGTCACTGGCAATTTCTGCTTAATCACAGGGATTGCGCCCGACCAAGTCGACAGTTGGTACCTTGGCATTTACGTTGACGCGATTGAATGGGTTGAAATGCCAAATACGCGAGGTATGGCACTGTTTGCGGATGGCGGGATCGTAGGAACCAAACCATACTCTGCCAGCGGTTCGTACATTAATCGCATGAGTGACTACTGCAAAGGCTGTCATTATCAGATCAAAGAACGCAGTGGCGAAAGCTCGTGTCCATTCAATAGCTTGTACTGGCGTTTTATGAATCAACACCGTGACGCATTAAATCGTAACCCACGAATGGGGATGTTGTATCGCTCTTGGGACAACATGGATGAACAAGACCAGCAAGCAATACTTGATACAGCAGAACAACGACTGACTAACTTGGAGGACTTATAATGGTGGAGCAACTCAGATTACACATATTGGTTATTGGTGGAAGCGGCGGCATCGGTTTTGCCGTGGTTAAGCACCTATTGTCTGAGCTGTCTCGCTTTGATTTTCTCGATGTGCATGTCGACGCCACTTATCACTCGCAACAACCTGATCTAGAAGATCACAGGCTACATTGGCACCAAGTCGATGCGACTAGCGAAGTAGATATAAAAGAGCTCAGCACTCAATTTGAAAGGTTGGATTGGTTAATAAACTGCGTCGGTATGCTGCATACGCCAGACTCAGGGCCAGAAAAGAATCTGTCGTCTATCGACCCAGAGTTCTTTTTGAAAAATATCTCCGTCAATACCCTACCTAGCTTACTATTGGCTAAGCACTTCACTCCAATCCTTAAAGCCAGCGACAATCCAAAATTTGCCGTGATATCAGCTAAAGTAGGCAGCATTTCAGATAACAGATTAGGCGGTTGGTACAGCTATCGCTCATCTAAAGCGGCGCTTAACATGTTCATAAAAACTATGTCGATTGAATGGCAACGAACACTCAAGAAAGGTACCGTGTTAGCACTGCACCCCGGTACAACCGACACCGCTCTATCGAAACCTTTCCAAAACAATGTGCCGCAAGGAAAGCTGTTTGAGTCGAGTTATGTCGCCCATCAATTGGTTGATATTATTCGCACTGCGACGCCTGAACAAACCGGACATTTATACGCATACGATGGTGAACAACTGACTTGGTAAGAACGAATAAAAGAAAACCCAACAGAGCAGTTGTTCTGTTGGGTTAATTCGTTTTAAGAAGAGATGGTTCGGAACAAAGAATAGCGCAAAGGCTTAAGATTCAGCCCAATTGAACTTACTCTCGTCCACTCCGTCTTTCTCTTCCTTAGCACGTTCACGTCGGTGTTGCTCTTCAATTCTGGCCGCGTCTATCTCATGCATAATCGCATCGATATCTGCCAAAGCATCACTTTCTGTAAACTCACCAGTTAACTTGTTGTCTGGCTTAAGGTCGCCTTTTTCGTAGAGCGCCCACATTTCCTTGGCGTACTCTGTTTTCGCCAGTTCAGGGGCAAACTGCGCGTAATAGTCACGAATGTTATTGATATCACGAGTCAGCATCCACTCGGCATTGTTATTCGCCGAAGCATCAACCGCTTGTGGCAGATCGATAATCACCGGACCGTATTCATCAACCAAGACGTTGAATTCAGACAAATCTCCATGGATCAAACCGACACACAACATCTTAACCACGTAGGTCATCATCACTGCGTGATCTTCGATGGCTTGCTCAGGTGACATAACAACATCATTAAGTCGTGGGGCAACGTAACCTTCGTCGTCCGTAACCAATTCCATCAGCAATACGCCGTCAAAACAGCCATAAGGGACAGGCACACGAACACCCGCTTCTGCCAGTTTATACAAGGCATCCACTTCAGCGCTTTGCCAAACCTTTTCTTGTTGCTCACGGCCAAAACCAGAACCTTTTTCCATCGCTCTAGCACGGCGGCTGTTTCGTACTTTTCGGCCTTCACGATACGCAGTCGCTTTTTTGAAACTACGTTGGCTAATTTCCTTATATACCTTGGCACAACGGATCGTATCGCCGCAGCGCACAATGTACACCGATGCTTCTTTGCCACTCATGAGTTGGCTTGTCACCTCGTCGACCAAACCATCGTCAACTAAAGGCTGTATTCTTTTAGGTATCTTCATGCCGCCTTTATACATCACTTATCTTACAGATAGAAATATTAACTTAAGAAATGAATGACCAAACGATTAAAGGAACATCAAAATGATAACAAAGGAAGGAAATATCGGTTTACCGGACTTGGCTGATAGAGAATAGAGTGTATGAAGACTAAGACTTGTTGCGACGACAACGTTCTGAACAGTAAATAACACCGTCCCAACAACGCTGCCACTTTTTACGCCATGCAAAAGGCTTTTGGCAAACGGGACATGTCTTGGTCGGTAAATGAGGCTTCTTGTGCATGGTCGTTTCCTTTTGGATGAGTCCACTTCCTGCGTTTACTGGAGATTCCCTATTACGCTCGTTTCTCATTTTAGGGAGTGACGGCTACTTTTTGAACGCTCCTGACTTTAAGGAGTGGCGGCGGAATGATTGATAACAGCCCCCGACTCCGTCATCCTCGAGAAGGAGGAAAGACTGAGTCGGGGGATCTGCTTCATCTAGCTATGTTTCTATTTCTGCACTGATGAATATAGCAAGAACCTAAGCGACAACTTTGTACTGCTTCTCCATCTCACTCACACCTAAGCCAGAGTGTTTTGTCACTTTAAGCTGAACGGGCACTCGCTCCTTCAGTGCTTCAACGTGGCTAATAACACCAATCATCTTTCCAGACGCATTCAGGTTATCGAGAGCGTTTAGGGCAATGTCCAATGTGTCACTATCAAGGGTGCCGAAACCTTCATCCAAGAACAAAGAATCAATACTGGTTTTGTAGCTGACAAGATCAGAAAGCGCTAATGCCAACGCTAAACTCACCAAGAAGCTTTCGCCACCTGATAACGTCTTCGTGTCACGCATCACATCGCCCTGCCATGTGTCCAGCACTTGCAGTTCTAACCCATCGTCGGCTTTACGTTTAAGTTCGTAACGACCATGCAAACGCTGCAACTGCTTATTCGCAAGGTACACCAAATTTTCCAGCGTTAGACCTTGGGCAAACTTACGGAATTTGTCGCCGTTCTTAGAACCAATAAGCGAGTTAAGACGTGAGATATCATCAAACTCGACTTGTTGCTCATCGATTTGCTTGAACAGATCTTGCTGATTGCTGCGGTTCTGGCTATCAGTTTCAAGATTGGCAGAAATCGCGCCGATCTTTGTTGCATGACTTTGTTGTGCGTTTTGGCATTCAGTCGTCGCAAGTTCAACTTGTTGTTGGTCTTGCTCTTGCCATGTTTTAGCATTTTCGTGGTTTTGTAGCTCCACCTCCGTCGCCTTGACAGTGTTCAACCTAGCTTGTGCACTGACAATCGCTTCATCTATAGACTTCTTGAGGCTTTGAAGCTGAGTTCTAACCTCTTCGTCTAATAATGCTGCTTCAAAATCAGCCTCTCCTTCAAATGGGCTAGTTTTCAGCGCTTCTAGCCAAGCATTCGACACTTGTGTGTGATTTGACTGCTTGCTGGTCAGCTCTTCAGAGAAGCTGGTATGTTTAGTTTGCTCGGTTCGATGTTCAAGTTCGCAACGGTTAAGCACCAACTGAGCGGCATCAAATACACTAACCGCTTCAGTGACTTTTTGCTTCATCGCATTACTGGTGGTTTGAATGTCTTTGTCACCAAATAACTTTGTTCTTTCGGCAGTTACACGAGTGAGCTCTGACACTAGAGACTCACTCTCTTGCGTCAATGTCGCGAGCTCTTTCTCTGCGCTACTTAGCTTGTCATCTAAGGTTTTCAATTCGGCATTTTGAGTAATCAGTTGCTTCTCAATATCGGCCTGTTGCTGTTTGGTTTGCTGCCATGTGCTTGATGCTTGTGATTTCGCAGTAAACCAATCATCGATATGTTCAAGTTCAGGTGCTTCGATAGCGGTTTGAACAATGCTCTCTTTCAACGAATGCCATTGCTGATCTTTCGCTTGAGCTGTCTTAGCTACTTGTTCGTTTGTAATGTGGTTTTGTTTATTCAGATCAGCTAAGCGTTGCTCAGCCAACTCAAGGTTAGATTGCGCCTTGTCAGCCATAACACTTACAGACAAGCGTTGTTTCTCAGCTTCCGCATAGTGCGCTTTGGCATCACCCAATGCCTTCAGTTGCTGCGAGATCTGACTTAGTTGAAGTTCACACTGCTGAGCAAAGGTCGCGACCGTAGCTTCATTGCCTAAATCGTTAATCGTTAGCAGAGCTAGCTCTGGAGCCGTGCCAGCGAAATCTGATAAGCCCTGTTGAAGCTTACCAACAATGCCTTGCCAATTCAGTTGGGCTTGTTGAATATCCGCTTGTGCACGCAGGATGTCATCGTTAAGCGCTGCAATCATAGGGGCAAGAGAATCTAATTGCTGACGATGCTCTTGGCCTTCTTTCTTAATGGCTGCCAACTCTAGGTTTTCCCGATCTTTTTGCGAGACCAGATTTGCAATATCTTGCGACTGCTCGATCGAATGGTCTGTTGAACCACACAGTGGGCACTCAGATCCAGATTCTAAAGCTGCACGGTATTTCGCTAATTCGCCTTCTTGATCAATCAAACGCGTTAATCGCTCAAGAGACGTCTCTTTCTCTTTATATCGATCCACCAGCACTTCACGTTCTTTCGAAAGTTTGTCGACCAACTGATTGTTAGTTTGATGTGCCTGTGTTTTCGCGTGCAACTGTTGTTGAGCATTTAGGAAGCCACGATTAATTTCCAATAACGAGTGCGTATTGCGATTCCAGAACTCCAGCAGGTCTTTTTGCGCATTCAACACTTGTTCGCTAGTGTTGCCTTGTAAGGCTTCCCATTGCTGCTTGGTATTATTTTCTGTCACAACCGATTCTGCTAATGCTTTGTCTTGCGTTACTTTTACTTCTTGAGCAGTTTTGATAGTCGCTTGCTGAGCATCCACTGCGGACAAAGCTTGCTTCGCTGAGTTTAGTAGTTCTGAATGCTGACGCTCTAGGATACGAACTTGTTCAACTTTGGCTTGCCACTGACCTAAGTATTTTTCTAAATATTGGTCAGCTTGATGTGTATTTAGGTACTCAGTGCTGAGTTGGTCCTGTTGCTTCAGTACCTCTGTTTTTTGGACTATAACAGCCTGTTGATTGCGCTGCTGAGTATGTTGCTCGTTCAGCGTATTCGCTGCATTAACGGCCACAGTTTGTTTATCTTTAAGCACGGCAATTTGGTTATCTAGCGGACGCACGAGATCAATGATCTTCTCTTGATCTTGTTGCTCGCGTTTAACCTGTTCGACAATCACACCGCTTTGCGTCAGTTTCGTTTGCGCATCTTGCTTTTCTTCATCACGAACAATAAGTAACTTGATGCTGTTATCTAAGTGAGCTTGAGTAGTGCTCACCTCTTGTTCGCAACGCTTTAAATCTTTGTGCATTGGGCGCAGCTTTTCAGCCGGTTCACTGTTTGCTAAACGCTCGAGTGAAGGTTGATTACGGTCTAGTTCATCTTGAGCTGTTTTAAGATCGTGCTCACTGGTCGCAATAGTTTGCTCAGCTTTGGTCATATCTTTCCACCAGCTTAGATGCGCTTGCCACTCTTTTAACTGCTCAGACAAACGCTTCTGCTCGGCTTCTAACGTTTCTCGATCTGCGGTTAGCTCTTGGATTTGCTCTTCAGACAGTAAGCTCACACCTTCGGCTTTCGCTTTAAGGTGATTAAGCGACTCTTCACTCGACTTAAAATGATCGTAGATACGCTCTGAAATCAGGCTATAAACTTCGGTTCCCGTCAGCTCTTCAAGTAGCTCTGCACGGTCGTTAGCATTGGCATTTAAGAACGCCGCAAACTCACCCTGAGACAACATGATGGATTTAGTGAAGCGTGAAAAATCGAGACCTGTTACCTGCTCCACCAATTTGGTTTTCTTGGTCAGCATGGTCTCTAAGACTTTGTCGGTGTCCGCATCCGCAAATTCACACGTTGGCGTTTGTAATGCGCCATCGTGTTTTCCACGCGCTCGCTTTTGGTGGAAGTTCGAGCGGTAAGTTTTGCCCTGTACTTCAAATTCCAGTTCAGCGAAACACTCACCCGTACCACGCGTCATTAATTCGTTGTTGCCTTTAGCGATACTTTTCAAACGCGGTGTGCGGTGGAACAGTGCCAAACAAATCGCATCAAGAATGGTGGTTTTACCCGCACCTGTTGGGCCAGTAATCGCGAACAGGCCATTTTCTGCAAACGGTGATTGGGTGAAGTCGAGCTTCCAACGTCCTTTCAAAGAGTTCAGGTTTTCAAATTCTAGGCTTAAAATCTTCATACTGGTTACTCTTCTACTTTGTTTGGCGCTTGAGCGCTCTCAGACACTTCAACCATCACTTGTTTAAACTTCACTGTCATTCGCTCTAAACGCGCTTTTTCAGAATCCGTTTCAAACTCTTCTAAGGCAATACGCTTGCTAAACACGTCCATCGGGCTCAGTTCAGATAAGGTCTCTGCCGACTCTTGCTCTAATGCTTGATTACGACGCTCTCTTGCTCGGCGCAGTTGAAGTACTTCCACATTCAAACCGTCAGTTAATGAACGCATGCGCTCTTGTAGATCCGACAAGTAATCTTGCGCTTGCACTTCTATCGATAACCACACGCTTTGGTCGCTATCTAAACCTATGTATTGGTTAAGCTGAGATTCAATCTCGCTCAAGTCACCTTTGATTTCAGCTAGAGGTTGGAATGTAGGAACGGGCAATTGAGAAATGGTGCGCTCACCCTCAACAAACTCAACCACACATACCTGCTTTTGAGATTTAAGTTCATCAAAGCTTAGTGGGATTGGAGAGCCTGAATAACGAATGTATTCACGCTTTGCCACCACTTGTGGGCGGTGGATATGTCCAAGTGCAATATAGTCTGCGTCTGGGAAGCCATCAGCGGCGAAACCATCAAGATTGCCGACATAGATATCACGTACCGAATCCGATTGTTGGACACCCATAGCCGTTAAATGACCGGTAGCGATAATCGGCATGTGCTCGCTGTTTTCAAACGTCGCGCGCTTAGCAACCGCCGCATCATAAACATTTTGGTAGTGCTGTTTAATCGCATCACCAAGTTGCTTCTGACGCTCAACGCCTGTGACACCTGCCTGACTGGTCAACACATCGCGAGGGCGAATAAAAGGAATGGCACAAACCAGCGCTTCTACATCGCCGCTCTTGCCTTTTAGTTCGACAACCTGAGTCGCATGATCTTCATTGGTGTTTGGGATCACGTCTGCACCCATGTATTTGAGCAGCTGTTGGGTCTCTTTAAGCACAGAGACTGAATCGTGATTTCCACCTAATAACACCAATTGGCAGCCGATCTTGTTCGAATCGACCACAAACTTGTTATACATCTCACGAGCGTAACTCGGTGGTGTACTGGTATCGAAAATGTCGCCAGCAACAATGATCGCGTCAATGTCGTGCTCTGTAACTTGCTCAAGTAACCATTGTAAAAACCGTTCATGTTCATTCTTACGGCTTTTATTGTAGAAGTTTTGGCCAAGGTGCCAATCGGACGTGTGAAGAATCTTCATTGCTGCTCACTGGAAGTCTGTAATACTTTTAATCTACCAAAATAGTCGAGATAATTCCCTTTTATAAGCTTGTGAAAACCAACTAATTTCAGGCTTTGGACCAACTCCGCCCATAGCGTGAGCAATCGTTATTTTTGACATAAAAAAACCGCTCAACGTTAGAGCGGTTTTAGGTGTCAGTGGCCATACGCATAAATTACTTAATTCGTTATTTCTAGAAATAATTAAATACTGAAGTAACTAAAGGTAGTCACTTTAAGTAGTCACTTTAGATAATATGTTTGAATGCCTAATTACGCGCAGCTAGACGATCAAAGATATTGCAATAGACACCATGATCACGCCAACGACAAATTCCAACACCTTCCACACTCTCGGGTTCTTAAACATTGGAGCCAAGAAGCGTGCGCCATATCCAAGTGAAAAGAAGAACACAAACGACGCAGATACGGCACCAGCACCAAACAACATTTGATTAGGTTGATATTGAGTTGAGATAGAACCCAGCAATACCACAGTATCCAAATACACATGCGGATTAAGCCAAGTGAACGCCAAACACATCGCAATCGCTTTAGTTAATGAGTCTTTGGTTTTTACACTTGCTTCTAAAGCGTGATTTTCAGTGAATGCCGACCGAAAACTTAAGAAAGAGTACATACCTAAAAAGATCGCTCCGCCAAAACGAGCAAATTGCTCTATTAGAGGAAACTGCTTAACGATGGAGCCAAAGCCTGTTACACCAAAACTAATGAGTAAGGCATCAGAAATTGCACATACAGCGCAAACTGCCAATACGTGTTGATTCTTGAGACCTTGTTTTAAAACAAACGCATTTTGAGAACCAATCGCAAGGATCAGCGAAAGTCCAAGGGAGAAACCTGCAAAGTAAGTCGACATCTAAGGCTATCCTCTTAACGCAACTCAATACTCATAAACTGGCTGTGCGGGTCCAATATATAATCTGCAAATGGTTCACAGTATCCAAAGCCAAACTTTTCATACAGGTTACGCGCTGCCTTAAAGTAGTCTTCTGAACCTGTCTCTAAACTGATTGTTTGATACTTGCGAATGGCTGCGGTATCCAATACATGTTGTAAAAGTTGGCTAGCAACACCTGACTTTCGAGCAAACTGTGAGGTTCTCATCGATTTGAGTTCAGCGTGTTGGGTATCAAGCTCTTTAATCGCGACACATCCAAGCAATTGACTGTCTTTCCAAGCACTAAAAAAGGTAATCTCTGGCGACTTGAGCCCATCCAGATCCAGGGCATGAACGCTTTCGGGTGGTGATGTTGCGTACATATCAGCGAGGTGCTCTTCTAGTAAGCCTATTACTTCCCCACCCGATAAATCATCAAGCTTGATGATTATTGAAGTGCCGATTTCCACAGAGTCCTTTGCGTTTGGTGCTGATTCCATTGTCTTAACTTTCCTTGTTTAGCTCGCTTATTTAGCTTTAATTACGGACCTACTTTCCTGAATTGTTTCCTTTTCAAGAACTGGGTTAAAACCAGTAAAATTACTGATTTATCATAAAATTGTAAATGTCACACTTAGTTTACCTAGATACCATAATTTTCCAATCTAGTCTCGTCATAAAGCGCTCCCAAAGCCCTTGGGGTCGCAACATCGAGGGAGAAAAACCTATTTCAGTTAACGAATAAGTAGTCAGAGCAAAGGGAATAGCGATGACACGCGTACTGATGTTGTTGGCAGCTTAAACGTCCCTTTAATCGGTCCCATTTAAAACGACCATAAGTTAGAAAATAAAACGCTTTCATTGATCTAATATTTGATTGCGATTTTCCAATTTCGATATATGATGCGCCACCCCAATTTTTTCAGCAAATGCTGCAGGCAAACATGTCCGCCAACGCGCTCTATACCGACCTATCTGGTTACTATGATTTAATGTGTGTTGATATTGACTACCAAGCGCAAAGTCACTGCGTTCGTAGGCTACATCAGATTTTTGGAAATGAAGGAAAAACTCACCTAGACCTCGGTTGTGGTACTGGACCACACGTTCGTCACTTTATTGATTATGGTTATCAAAGTAACGGGCTTGACTTAAACCAACCCATGTTAGATATCGCTCAACTACGCTGCCCTGAAGCTAGCTTTTCTGTGCAGAACATGAGTAATTTTGAAGTCTCTGAGCCGTTCGACCTTATTACTTGTTTCTTGTATTCGATCCACTACAACGATGGCATCGAGAAGTTAAAAGAGTGCATTGCTAGCGTTCACAAAGCGCTAAAACAAGGCGGTGTGTTCTGCTTTAACGTTGTCGATAAAGATAAGATCAGCAATGATCTGTTTGTTCGACACACCACAAACCAAGAACAAGATGATTTTACCTTCCGATCGGGTTGGTATTACTCTGGTGAGGGTGATAAGCAAGCGCTAATGCTTAGTATCGAAAAAACGACTGCAGGTGAAACTCAAGTTTGGAATGATGAACACCCGATGGTGGCATTCTCGTTTAAGGAGTTAATCGAGATATTGAAGCCATACTTTGAGGTTAATATCTTCGAGCACGATTACGACAAGCTGATTCCTTGGGATACTCAGTCCGGCAATGCTCTTGTCACTTGTGTAAAAATCTAACACTCTTCGATACCTATGTGCACTCAATTACGAGCGCCCAAATCAAAAGAACCCACACGACGTTAAGTCATGTGGGTTCTTTGTTTTATATGTATCTACCTACCGAATCAAACACAGATTGATTAGAAGTCAGCGGTCATACCTATGTAGTAGGTACGTGGCTCTTCAACATAACCAATGTACTCTAACTCATCTGATACTGACTCATCCGTTAGGTTTGAGATACCTGCACGTAGTCGTACTGAGTCATTCACATTGTAAACCGTACCGATGTTCAATGTTGTGTAAGCGTCTTGCGTTAGGTCGCTGTCAATCTGGCGCTCGCCACGGTAACGTGCACTCACGAAAGTGCTTAGATCGTAAGTTGGGTTCCAGTTAAGTTTCACAAAGCCTGAATGCTTGTAACGCTCAAGTAGCTCTTCACCTGTCGACTTGTCTTCTGTATCTAGGTAAGTGTAGTTACCAGAAACGGCCCACTCGTCAGAGATTTGGTACATACCGCCAAGCTCAACACCTTGAATGATAGCTTCAGACACGTTTTGGTACGTCTTCGCGCCCAAATCTCCCGTTGGTGTACCGTCAGGGTTTTCACATTGAAGAGCACTTTCGTTCCAATCACCACCTTGCGGGCAGTAACCTTGTGTTCTTTCGATAAGGTCATTAATCTCATTGCGGAATAACGCCGCTTCTACATTCCAACGTGGCTGTGTGTATACCGTCGCAAGTTCGTAGTTAATGCTTGTCTCTGGATTTAGATCTTCATTACCCACCAACGCACAACCACCCTTGCAGCTTGAAACTGTGTAGTCAGATTGGTTTTGAGTCAATGTTGGGGCCTTGAATGCCTTGCCTACACCACCTTTAATGATTAGGTCGTTCGTTGTTTGGTGAACCAAGTACACACGTGGGCTGAACTCTTCGCCGTACAGTTCGTGTTTATCCAAACGACCACCGAACGTTGCGGTTAGGCTGTCTGTCATGACCCATTGGTCTTGCACAAACAATGCGCCTTGATATGCTTCCGACGTTCCGCTCGATAGGTTTTCTTTGTTAGTTAGTTCACTTAACTGGTAGTCCATTCCAAATGTCAGCGTGTGGCTGTCACCAAGGTAAGTGGTAGCAGATGCTTCAACAATTTGAGTGAGCTCTTCGATATCGCTGCTGAAGTTATTGCCTAGATCGGCTGCATCGTTATCAGTCACGTTCTCGCGCGAATAACGAACTTGAGTATCACCCCAGCTCCAGAAACCACTGTGTGTAATTGCTTGGCTGTGACGCACGACACGAGTGTCTGACTCAATAACCGATTTCGCACTTTCTGCCGCTGATTCACGTTCGTCATCGCTGTAACCAAAATCAAAATCGATGGTTTGGTTATCTGTCATGTGCCATGTCAGGCTTGCAAGCATGCTTAGCGTGTCGCGTTCTTCTAGAGCTGTTACGTCTGAACGGTCGTAGCCAGAACTGTGTGTACCAGAATATGGTTGCCATGCATTACGGCTTGTTTGATTAACAGAAAGTCGAGCGAACAACTCATCTTCAATCAATGCACCAGACGTTGTGAAGCCCATTGAGTACTCTTCGCCCCCATCACCATCAAGCGGCGATGAAGTGTCCATACTCAATGTAGAGCTCCAATCGTTTTCCGGAGCCTTAGTGATGATGTTGATTGTACCGCCCATACCATCTGAACCATAAAGTGCAGACATTGGGCCACGGATGATTTCAACACGTTCGATGGAATCAGCAGGGATAGTAGAAAGGTCGAAGTCATTACCACGGATGATGGCACTTGCCGAGCTGAGACGACGGCCATTTACCATGATAAGCGTATAATCAGAATCCATACCACGAATAGAGATCATCTGACGACCAGCTCGTGTGCTATCGAAGTCAGACTCAACACTGGTTGATTCAGCAACGATGTCAGCCAAGGTAATACCAGGGCTGTCTTCAATGTCTTGTGCAGTGATAACCGACATTGAAGCTGGCGCTTGTTTTAGTGCCATTTCGGTACGAGTTGCCGTAACTACCATTTGCTCATCTGTTGCTTGCGCTTCTTCCTGCGCTAACACGTTAGCTGAAAGCGAGGTACAAATAACAGCGACTGCGATCGAAAGGGGTTTGCGAATCAAAAGAGATCTCTCAGACATGATATTTATTCTTATATGTGATTGGTAATGATAATGGTTTGCATTAAACAACCGGTCACCATTCTTATCAACGAAAGTTTCATACCAAAAATCGATTCTCGCTATTCACCATTCAAATAACAAAAGAGATCTATATTCAATTCGATAAGTACCTATAACTTCCATTCACCTTGTGGATGGAAGTTATGTATAGAGCTCTTTAAATATATTGCGAACCCAGCGACACATAGGGTCGTTATGAAAGCGCTTATGCCAGTATAAGTAGACATCTTCTGATGGGTGGCGCAACGCTTTAGGCACTCGTTTACAAACAAGATCTCTTTGCTTAGCGGCTTGTTGAGCAAAAGGTGTCGGTAAATGGAAAATGATGTCGGTTGCTTCAGCCATATCCGGTGCAACGTTAAAATTGGAAAGCTGAATTGGAATGGACAACTGGCGTTGCTTATCAATTAAGCCAAGATCTTTAAATCGACTTTCGATCGAGAGCTTCTTATCCCCTTGCAGTGAGATTTGACCAAGTTGACTATTCAACAGGTCATCAACTGTGATCTCTTTATCTGCCAACGGATGGTCTTTGCTCATCAATAAACGGTAATCACGGCTTATCACGAACATTCGATACAAGTTTTGCTCTGAACTTAAAGGTTCATGGGTCGACAATACAAAATGCGCATCCCCCGACAACAAAGGTTCGAAATGTCGTTTCGGAATAGAATCGATATCAACGACCATGTTTGGCGCTTGCTTGCGGATCTCCGCCACTACCTTTGGCAATAAATGCGAAACCTGAGGAACCAAACCGAAGAAACGAACAGTACTGTCACTCGTTTGTGGTTCGAACACATCGCCATGAACCAACTTTTCTAAGCGTGTAAGGACAGAATTGAGGTCTTGCTTAATGGCTTCTGCTTTTGGTGTTAGCTCATAGCCGTAAGCCGCTCGCACCAATAGGTCATCATTGAAAACGGTACGCAGTTTTTGAAGTGATCGGCTCACCGTAGGTTGGCTCATATCCAGTGCCAATGCCGTGTTGGAAACGTGCTTCTCTTCAAGAAGGTGTTTAAGAATAACGAGTAGATTGAGGTCGACTTGAGCAAGATTCATTTTGCAAATATTAATAATATAGAAAATTCAATGAGCGCATAGTGCAACTTACTAACAAGTAATACAATTGATAATCACTCTTATTTTGATCTAGAGCAATATGCAGAGCCGAGTTTAAGATTAGGTAAGGTTTTGAAGTTCTCAGTGAAAAAGCATTAAACAAAAAAAGAGAGGCACAATGGCCTCTCTTTGATCGTCTACTTTATATTGCTAGCGTTGAGCTACAAGACTAAAGCTTTGTCCAAGCATCTTGCCAATATTGACTGTCTGCTGGAGCGTAAGATGCGCTTGCGCACCATGCTGTGTATGGCCAAGGCTTACATTCGTATAAGCCATTATCGCTGCCTACTACAATATCGCCCGCTTCGTAATTCGTTCCGGCTTCATACGGAGGGTAATCACCTGGAGGTGGTGTTGTACCGCCCTCTTCTTTTACCGAGAACGAGTTATCTACCATCACCATTTCGCCGTCTTTCGCAGTACCAACCACTTCAAGTTTATACTGACCTTCTGCTACGTCGTACAAATCCATGGTAACGGTACGATTATCAGTCAGATTCACTTTTGTCTGTTCAACAACAGTGCCTGCGTTATTGATTACCATTGCAGTGACATCAAGTGCTTCATTTGACGTTAGTGTGAACTCTAAATGTACATTGCCATTATCTAGAATGTATTCAGACTGAAGGCCAGTTACGTTTAGCTCTAGATCGCCGCCTGGGTCTGGGTTGCCACCACATGAACTGTCTGACGCTTTTTTCCAAACGCCCCATTCACCTGTTGTTCCCGGCTCTTCGCCACGAGTATACCAACCCGCACCCCACGTTGCGCCGTCGTGTGACACTTGGTCACCTTCAACATAAACGGTGTCAGCATCCCATGCTGCTGCACAGTTAGAACCATCAGTCACAGACACTTTACGTTCAGCAGTGATAGTTTGATGTGCACTGTCAGTAACACTATATACAAGCGTGTAGTTGCCCATTTCATTCACATCGACACTGCCCGTGTGTGTAATAGAACTCGTTAGGTCACCATCTTCAGCATCATTGGCAGTCACACCCGCCATTGGGTCAAATGCGTTACCTAGCACAACAGTAGTATCAGATACGCCATCGAAGACTGGTTTCTGGCTGTAAACTTCTACCGTTCTTGCTTTAGTGGTTTCGTTGTTATCGCTATCTTTTACTCGGTAGGTTAGAACATAAGTACCGATAACACTGGTTTCAACGTAACCTTCAACATCAATTGATGATGTTAAGTCGCCATCTTCTTTATCTGTTGCCGTTACGCCTTCCATTGGGTCGAAAGCCGTTCCATGCAGAATGCGCGAGTTCTCAACACCTTTCAGTACGGGTTCACCTTCAACTGGTGGGGGTGTCACTTGACCATGAACAAACGGGCCGTAGTCTTTAATAAACTGTTCGTTGTATTGCTGACCGTTCTTGTTAGTGCCCATGTCCCAGTTGATAGACCACGTCATCACACCACGCAAAGGCTGACCTTGCGCCGTTAGGCTATCGAACGCGTCGTACAAATCTTGTGGCTCTTGAACAAAACCGGTTGCTGCTGCATCGATACTTGAAGGGATACCAAACACAAGTTTGTCGTGTGGGATCTTGTGGAAGCCACGCGTACCGTTGATTAGAGAATCAGAAATGTAGTAGATGAACTCTTCTTTTAGCGCATCATTGTTTTGAGCGATCCAACCGACACCTTCAACCCAGATGCCGTCGCCACCTTGGTTGTAAAACTGCGGGTTAATCCAGTCGTAGTAACCTTCTAGGTTGTCGATGTAGGGAACGTACTTACCGCCCGTCGTTAGATAAGGGAACTCAGGCGCCATAGTAATAAGGAAGTTTTTGCCTTCAGCACGGTAGTGATCTTTCACTAGCTTAAGTGCATCAGGAATTACCGTTTGGTTGTTTGCTGCAGTTACCGCGGCTTGTTCAAGGTCGATATCTAGACCATCGAAGCCATAGCGCTCCGTAAGACGAATGATCTCATCAGCAAAGGCTCTTTCATCACCGGTTTCTAGCTCTACGTGTGCATCTGCACCACCCAGCGCTATCAGTACAGAGCGACCTTGCTTGTTGAGTTCAGAGATTTGGTCAATAAATTGTTCTTCTGAAAGCCCAATGGTTGGGTCCAGTTTAAAAGTTGGGATTCGACCATCAGCCACATCGTAAACCTTCATGAATGATACATTCACGATGTTGTACATTGGGTTCACTTCATCCAGCGTCACACATGGCGCATTACCACCTTGGTAGCCACCGCCGTCACACCAGTTATGCCAATAGCCAACCACGACGCCAGAGTCTGGATTCGTCATATCTGAACCATTCGCATAAACAGCGCCAGACATGGCCGCCATGCCGACCGATACTGCTAATTGTAGAGCTTTACGTTTCAACATTAGTCCCACTTCCTTACTTAACAGCTGTGCCAATCACAACCGAACCAATTCATTGTAATCATGAATATTTATAGAGAAGTAATAGAATTTATAGGAAAAGATGACCTTTGATTTAACTTGTGATTTTAAGTCACGGATTGAATATTAGAATCAATATGATTTTGACTTTTCATTCAAATTAAAATGTTAAAAGCAGATATTTATAGCAAAAGACATTTACCTGGAGAATAAGTAAAACAACTTAATTCACCAAGGTAATTAAGTGATATCTAAATTAATAAAATTAGAAAAAATGTTTAGCTAACTAATGAACATTAACCCTCGCACACTCCGTTACCATTGGCTCTATGAGGTTTCACATTGCGAGTGATATCACTAAAAACAATGAGAACTAATAACTAGAAATATGCTAGTGAATTAAATCGGAAATTGAAAATTAAGATAATAATGCATGCTTTCTGGCGGGTTAAATCTTAAACTTTTAGTCTATTTACTCGCCAGGTGGTGAATAATAAGTCTCAATTTTAGAAATAAAATTCATCTTGTCGAGTTCACTAAGTTGATTAATACCAGCCGCTGCTTTGCGTCCTCCACCAGTTGCAAAGCTTGAGCAAATTTGGTCAGCACCCGTCCTATTGGATAACGGCGCTCGCAAACTCACGGTATAAGATTCGTCATCTTGGTTTTTCGTTAATACGGCTTGCGCTCGATTTGGATCTTGATTAACAATTTCATTGCCAAATACACCACTGATGCGCCTTGCCCAAGTCTCACCAGGCAATTCAAACACACGTGCGACTTCACTTTCATAAACAGGAACAAGGTTTGATAGCTGCTGGCGATCATTTTGATAAGCAGCGCGTAGTCGGTAAAACACAGAGTTTTTATCATCAAAAAGATCAAACGGATTCGGGTATTGGTAAAGAGTTTGGTAGAGCTCAATGGGTGTGAAGTGTAAATCACTCAATGACGAGCCATATCCGTTGTAGTTAACCAAGATACCTAACTCTTCTAAGAACTCTGTTTGAGGTTGATCGAATCCACTTTCATTCGCTAGCTGTACGGCCACAGTTTTTAGATTATCACCAAAGGCAGCCGCGATTGCCCAGGCCACATACGCACCATTTAGCTTTTGGTTAATCAGTAAGCTCGTGCAACTCTCTGGCGCGGTATCAATCAGAGTATCCAAATGGCTAGAGTCCGGTATTTCCCCAGTTCGATGATGGTCGCAATAAAATACATTGATGTTGGCGTCTAGCAGTGAGTGTAATGCAGGTAGGTTTTTTTCCATCGATACATCTAAAACGGTAACGGAAGAAACGTCACCTTGCTTACCCGGTTCCATAATTTGAGTAACAACTTGAGAGACCAACTTAATATCACGCTTTACACCAGTAATGAGTACGGTCTCTCTTGGCTCACTTAATCGCAGTTGTAACAACGCGATTATGCCGTCTGCGTCTCCGTTGAATACGTCGTAGTGCATGTTATCCCTCTTCCTATAGATTTAACCGTTTGTCAGAAACGCGCCAGTACGTTCGTTCATTCATTCATTCATTCATTCGATAGTCTGTCATTATTTTACTTATATATCACAGATACTTAAGTCTATTTTGGAATGCCTTATTCTTATTTCTATCTGTTCATGAACTTGCCTATCCATTAGGTACAAAAAAGCGCAGATAATCCGCGCCTTTCGCTTGAGTTGTTTGGCTGCACTTCTTTAATGCAACTAGGTTGATTCTAAGATGTCTTAAACTGCGCGACCGCTTGGTCCATATCGTTTGCTTGCTCAGCGACTTTATCCACTTCGACTAAACAGTGCTGCGCCGAAGCGTTATTATCATTCGAGATAGTGTTCAGCTCAGTGATTGAGTCGCTTACTTGTGTCATCACTGCGCCCTGCTCTTCAATTGCAGAAGCAATACGTTCAGAGTTACCTTGAATACTCTCCATATCACTTAGGATGAGCTGTAGGCTTGCATCAAGCTCTTCTGAATCTTTCAGAGTCAATTGGCCTTGCTGGTTACACTCGCCAATCTCAGTCATAGAAGCGTTCATTTGGCTTTGGATTGCGGTAACAACGCTGGTGATTTCAGTGGTTGATTGATGAGTCCGGCTTGCTAGTGCACGTACTTCGTCTGCTACAACGGCAAAGCCTCGGCCTTGTTCACCCGCACGTGCCGCTTCAATCGCCGCGTTCAATGCCAATAGGTTGGTTTGTTCTGCAATGCCTTGGATGATGTTTACTGCATCGCCAATTTGATCAACATGATGGTTCAGTGAGCTAATCGAATCTTGGCTGCTTGAAAGGCGTTCAGACAACTGAGTAATATTATCGATGGTCGCGACAACCACTTCGCGGCCCTTGTCAGCATTCACTTTTGCTTGATGAACACCTTCTGCAGCAACCGATGTGCTTTCAGAAATCTCACCAATCGTCAGTACCATCTCTTGTACTGACGTTGTCATTGTTGAGGTGTGATTAGCTTGAACTTCGAACTGTTTAATCACCGATTCAAGCTCATCATGCATGTTAGATGTGCTTTGAGTTAGCTGCAGAGATTTTGACTGAGACGCCGCAATCAAGCCTTCAAGTTGATCCAACAGTTGATTAAAGTACTCGCCTAGTGTACCAAGTTCATCTTTGCCATTTTCGGTTGAACGGATAGACACATCGTTAGAGTCAACAATGTTACGAATCACTGATAGCAGCGACTCAATTTTACCGATGATAGAACGGACAATTAACCAGCTGAACAGAATGATCGACACAAGCAACGTGACGCAAAGGATGTTGTTGATCAGCGATAGTTTGTCCATCTCTTGCTGCGTTTGTTGGTCTAGCACCGCCGAGAATTCTTTAAACTGACTTTCGATAGCGTGTGAACCAGAGCGGGCTTCACCTAGCAGGCCTTCGTTATGTTTTAAACCGATCACTCGCTTCTGTTCAACCACTTGACGCGCAGCATCTATCAAAGCACTTGAGCTTCCAGCGTTAGAAGTAATAGAAAGAACACTCGGATCGAACTCACCCTTTTCAATTAAGTCATTGAACAGGTAAAGCTCGATTTTTTGTTCAGCACTGGCTGTCGCACTGATGTTATCTAGCAAAACATGAAACTCCCCTAACAGGCCTTTGTCACGTGCTAGCCCATAAACTTCGCTCGCTTTTACTAGGTTAACAAAGCTGGTGTGGTAGGTTTCGATGTCTTCACGTAGGTGTGTACTGTTGGCTAAGCCCAAATCTTTCAGCACGACGTCGAGCTCAGATTCAGACGCTAAGAATTTGTTGTAGTTTACGTCAAACTTGTCGAGGTATTTCATATCGCTACGCAGTAAGAAATCTTTCTCGTTACGGCGAAGGTTGAGCAGTCGTACTTCAAGTTCTTTGGTGAGTTGTTTGGCTTCGCTCATTTGAGCGGTGGTGTCTGCAAATTGTGATGTAGTAAACAGCAGTGAAATCATACCGACGATGGAGAACATCCCCAACGAATAAAGCTTTTTCTTTATATTCATATACATGGCTCGTCTTTACTAATTAACTATGAGTATCTAAATGAGTCGCATCAAAGAATGGATATTCAACTCGTGCGATCTGGTTATTGTTATGGTTTTTATATCGATAATGAGCGTCTAAAACTGTGGCTTCTAAGTCCACTAGCGATGACGTTCTCAATTACATTTAAACAGCAAATGAAATAGCCAACTAAAGTTAATTTTATCAATAACACAAATCGATTACATGTACATTAGTTGAATGATAAAAGTGAGAGACAGCTATTTGACGGAGTGTGAAGCCCTGAATGGCTTGCTATGTAAGACTTTGAATTAAAACACTTTGTACCATTATTGACCTTGAGGTTAGAAGTGACAATTTTTTGGCTCACCAGAGGAGCACGAGCGAAGAGTAATATTAGAGGTTTTGACTTGTTTTTTTAAACGGGAAACCCATCGATTGGTGATTGTAACGTTGAGCGTAAACGGCGAAAAAAATGGACCTACTCAATTCGAGTCTGGTCCATTTTTGGATTTCTTAATCAATCGCTTTGCGGCTAATAAGTTATGCTGCGAACTTAAGGCCGACTAAAACGCTTTCACCATCTTGGTTAGGCACTTCAATAACACCGCTTTCTCGTCTTCTTCGATGTCTTGCGTCAGCTCATTAACCAAATTCAAGTGAAGTTGGTTGTGGTGAACATGGATCTTCTGACCTTCATCGGTCAAAGCCACCACAATCGCACGACGATCCGTTGGGTGTTCATGGCGTTCAATCAATTCTGCCTTAACCAACTTCTCAATTTGAACAGTAAGTGTGCCAGTAGTAATGCCAAGCTTTTCTGCCAATTCTTTCATTCTTAACGCACCATGCATACCAAGCACTTCGATGGTATGTACTTGCGCTAGGGAGTAACCCGTTTCTTTGACAACAGATTGCTCCCACGAAGACATTTTATCGTAGAACTCAGTCAGTATTTGATTAAGCTGTTCTATATTTCGCATGGCCGTTTGAGTGCACTTCAAGAGTAAGATGGTTAATCTTATCAAACTTGGCGAGCATTTGTTTATATTCAGAGACGCTTTTATCACTGTTTGATTCAAGAGTAATCGCCGCTGAGTAGTGATGCCCGCTCACCTTCCACATGTGTAAGTCGGTTACGGCGGCATAAGGAGCTAAGGCTTCAGTTATGCCGTTGCGGTACTCATCGTCAATATTCTGATCGAGTAAGATTGGACTTGTCTGTTTCATGAGGTTCATTGTCCATTTGGCAATCACAACCGCACCAACCATACCCATTGCGGCATCCAACCAGTTCCAACCGTAAAACTTACCAAATAGTAGAGCAACAATCGCCAACAGAGAAGTCAATGTATCGGCCAAGACGTGCATGTAGGCCGCACGCAAGTTGTGATCGTGATGATGTCCTTTGTGAGCTGCGTGTTCTTGATGTTCACCATGTTGATGGCTATGGTCGTGGCTGTGTCCCTTATGTTCAGAATGAGAGTGGTCGTGTCCATGATCGTGTCCGTGGTCATGATGATGATCCCCTAGCAAAAACATACTCACGACATTTACCGTCAAACCAATACACGCAACGATAATTGCTTCATTAAATTGAATCGCTTGTGGGTTAAACAAGCGATGTACTGACTCCACCAGCATCAATAACGCAACAATACCCAATGCAATCGCGCTGGTGTAGCCCCCTAGCACACTGACTTTGCCAGTACCGAAAGAGAAACGTTCACTGTCAGCATGCTTCTTGGCGTAACGGTATGCGAACAAGGTGATACCAAACGCTGCAGCATGCGTTCCCATGTGCCAACCATCGGCAAGTAACGCCATAGAACCGTAAATGGTACCTGCAACGATCTCGACAACCATGGTGATGATAGTTAACAAGAGAACATAGAAAGTACGTTTTTCACCTTTTTGATTATGTGAAGAAAAGTTGTGTTGATGTCGTGTTGGAAAACTCAAAATGGCGTCCTTAGATTGTGTTAGTAGTTAGACGATCTTTCTCAATAAGAGAACTTTGATTGACAAGTAGTTTGACAATCAAAGCAATTGATTGAAATTTAGTTTGATAATCAAACTTTGTCAACGATGAATTTTAAGGCTCTGATTTACAGAAGGAATGGATGATGAGAGATTTAAGTTATTTCTGTAGCCTATTGCTTTGAGCAAGAACGGTGATTTACCGACACAGAAAAGCCCACGCTAGGTAGGCTTAGATAGATCTGACTTGGCGATGGAATTATTGGTTTTGCAACAGGTTAATCTCATCATTCACCCATCCTAACAACTGCTTGGTCGCTTTCGACAAGACTTGATTCTGCCTCACAATATAGCCAAGGCTCGTACTAGAAAAGTTCGCCAATGGTGTGACTTTTGATTTCAGATGTTGCTTGGTTGATATTGCAAATTCAGGGACAATCGCCACACCAAAACCGGCTTCTGCCCAATCGATTTGAGCGTCTACGCTCCCTACTTCCATGACTCTGTGATTGGGTAGGTTTAAACTTGGTAAACCTTCATCGATGAAGTCACGTGTTCTCGTATCATGGCCTAGTAGAATCAAAGTGAGCTCTGCATCAGAATCTTGGATATCAAACCCATCGCCAAGTGCACACCAAGAAAGCTCTTGAAGCTTAGTGAAATATAATGACTCGTTGTGCTGTTCTTTGGCGATAACAAAGCCAATATCCGCCTGAGCATTTTTAACTAAACTCGATGCTTGAGATGACGTGGTATTCAATAGCGTAAGATCAATACCGGGATACTGCGCTTTAAACTTCTGGAACGGGCGAATCAACAAAAATCGAGAAATGATGTCACTCACGGCAATAGTTAACGTCCCGATTTTAAGGTCGTTAATGGCATTGAGATCGGCCTGACAAATTTGCAGTTCAAGTAACGTTCTTTGACTTGTTTCCAATAGTCGCTCACCCGCTTGAGTCAATTGAAATGGGCTTCTCTCAATCAACTTTATACGTGTTTGTTGTTCTAGTTGTTTTAGGTGCAAACTTACGTTGGGTTGCGTCATATGAAGTGCATTGGCCGCTTTCCCAAAATGCTTGTACTCCGCAAGCGTCACAAACGTCTTCAACAAATTAATATCGAGCATCATGTCTCTCCCTCGTGTTACTTACACCAATCCCCAAAATAAGGGACTACCCCAACCCGTCATTCCCTACAGTGAGGGACGAACGTGATAGGGAATCTCGCTTGTGGTTTAAGATCTTAGGGTTATATGGAATCCTTATCAAGATAATAAAGATAATTAATTTCTCTTATCCACTTTGTAGGCCTAACATGATTTCTCAATCAGTCAGGAGAAAAATTATGCCATCTATTGTTGTTGTAGGCGCAAACTGGGGCGACGAAGGCAAAGGCCGTATCGTTGATTTTTTAGCAGACCAAGCTTCTGCTAGCATTCGCTTTCAAGGCGGAAACAATGCTGGCCATACCGTAGTAAACGACTTCGGTACATTCAAACTGCATCAACTACCGAGTGGTATTTTTAATCCTGATTGTACGGCGGTTCTTGGCCCGGGCATGGTGATCAGCCCTGCTGCGTTAACTGAAGAGATCGCAGAAGTACAAGCGGCTGGCATCAAAGTGAAAATGGCGATTTCAGACCGTGCGACATTGTGTCTACCTTTACACGCCCTTGAAGATACGCTTGAAGAAGAGCGTTTAGGCGATGGTGCTTATGGCTCGACACGTCAAGGTATTGCACCAGCGTACGGCGATCGCGTGATGAAGAAAGGCATTCTTGTGGGTTGGTTAAATCAACCTGAGATTTTAGAGCAGCGCATTCAATTCCTGCTTGATTGGAAGATGCCTCAACTTAAAGCGCTATACCCTCAATGTGATTTCACTCAGACAGCTTCTGAAATGACAGAATGGCTACTTGAAGTGACTAAAGCTTGGCGCCCATTCATCTGCAACGTAACTGAGCCGCTTAAAGCACTGCAATCTCAAGACGCCAACTTACTGTTTGAAGCTCAATTAGGCGCAGGTCGCGATCTTGTCTACGGTGAATATCCTTGGACAACATCTTCAAATGTAACCGCAGCTTATGCAGGCATTGGTAGTGGTTTACCTGCCCTTCGCCCTGAGCGTGTTATTGCCGTTGCTAAATCGTTCAGTTCGTCTGTTGGTACTGGCACGCTAGTAACTGCAATGGAAGAGCAAGACAGCTTCCGCGAAAGCTCTAACGAATACGGCGCAACAACAGGTCGCCCACGTGATATGGGTTACTTTGATGCAGTGGCAACTCGTAACGGCGTTGACCTGCAAGCTGCAACGGAAATCGCACTAACTAAGATTGATTGCCTGTCTGGTTTGTCTGAACTTAAGATCTGTACTGCTTACTCAGGTGAGCACACTGAGAACCCGATTTGGCCACAAACGGCTGAGCTAAAACCTGTGTATGAAGATATGGCAGGTTGGAATGAAGACATCACGGGCTGTCGAACCTTTGAAAGCCTTCCTCAAGCGGCACAAGATTACGTTACTCGTATCGAAGAACTGATGGGCGTGCCAATTGTAATGGTATCAGTCGGTCCAGAGCGTGAGCAAATGATCATTAGAGGCTAGGATTCACTTCCAAAGAAAGCTTCTTTAGACAGTATTTTAGCTCACCTAAGACAGTCACTTAGCTCACCCAAAAGCCTCGTAAACGCGAGGCTTTTTTACGAGCGTTTCAAATGAACCACCAATACTGAAGAAGATAAGTGCCTTAATTGCACAGGAATGCACCACCTCATAAACCATTGAGTCGTTTCTGTACTTTTGGGGTCATACATCCCTCATGAAATCATCAGACATTAACAGTCGTAACGTTAGATTAAAGTAAACCTAGCGAGTGGTCGTCATGCTGACACATTTTCGAGCAAAAATGAGTTTGCGTCATTCGCGTTGAACACTACAATGAAAGACTCTCAATAGTTAAGAGCTGACGATGAAAGAACTTCGCGATTTAGATTTAAACCTACTGAAACTATTGCAAGCGGTCGTAGAGACACGCAATACACACCTAGCCGCAGACAAATTAGGGATATCTCAAACCAGTGTCAGCCGCGGTCTGGCTAAGCTAAGAGAAACGTTTGGTGATCAACTTTTTATTCGTAAAGCTCATGGTGTCGAGCCTTCTGAGCTTGCTGAAAAACTAGCTGAAGCAGCCGACCAAATGTTCACGCCATTATTAAAAGTTGTTGAGTCGTATAATAATTTTGAACCACTGCAATTTACCGGCGAAATTACTATTGCGATGAACATTAATTTACTCGAACAATACGGCGATGGCATTTTTAGTGCATTAAGAGAAGCACTACCTACTGCCAGCTTTAAACTGGTTTACTGGCAAGAACAAAGCTTGAGTGAAATACTGAGTGGTCAAATAGATTACATGCTCCATTTTTCTGAGTTTCCGTTGCCACAAGAAATTTATCAACACAGTTTAAAAGAAATCAAACTCAGTATCGTGGCTCGTAAAAACCATCCGATACTTAGCACGAGTAGCGCCTTAGAAGATATCCATCACCTCCCTATTACTCGTATAGTCGCGGATGGAATCAACTCCAAACGAGCTCCCGCTGAAGACTTTTATTTAACAAAAGGTTTTAAGGCCAATATTGTTTTGACTACCCACAGTATTCGAGTTTTACTCAACAAGTTGAAGAACTCTGATGCGATTTTATTTGGTAGTTCATTTCTGACGAAGGGGGACCCAGAACTAAGCTGTTACCCTCTTCCTACTCTTCCAAAAGAGATGAGAACGATACAAATCAATGGTGGTTACTTACAATCAAAACGTGGTTTTCCATTGAACCAACTGTTACACCAAACCATGCAAAGTTTTTTCGATAACGTTGTTCAGCCTGAGATATAACAATTTAGTCCATAGCGTAATTTAGTTTATGGAATAGCTTAGCTCATAGACTAACTTAACCCATTGAATAATAGCGCGACTATAGAGTGACCCCATCACTACGGAGTCACTCGACATCACATCTGCTGTCGGTCGTTTTTCAGGCGTGCCCGTTATACATCCATTAATATAACCTCCATGACACAGACCATCTGCATAGGATGGTTCCCCCTACATCAGCCTTGTGCGGTAAAGACTGTATTCCAACGGTTCTCCACCAGCATATAAGTCAAACGTTCCACTTCTGATTTCGTAAATTCAACATCAAACATATTGAAAACAAACTGAATGGCCAACGACCTTAAGCCAATATTGAAACCTAAAAACTAGAACTCGCCGAATTAGAGAAATTCAGCGTTGGGGTAGATATAAACGCATTTATGAATTTCTCAAATTCATACTCAGGCTTTCCGAACCACCATAAACTGCGAGTCGATCACTACCTTATGGAGGACGTAGTGAACATTCGCGAATTAACAAAGTCAATGGGAACTGACGATGTTGGTGCCAACGAAAAGCTCAAAATGTATAAGACTTTGAAGCAAGAAAAAACACTGCTCCTCGGTATTTTGACTGTTATATTTTTCAAGACTTTTGGTGAAAGCATGCTGACCTCAAGTCTCTCAATCTTCTCTTATGTCATCACTACTGCCGTACTCTTTTATATCACAATGACCGCAATTTTCGCGGTTGTACGTCACTCAGACTCCCTAGCAATCAAGCTAGGAGACCCATTTGGTACACTCATTCTGACATTGTCGGTAATCTCATTAGAAGTGATTATGATCTCTTCCGTGATGCTGACTGGCGATCCAAATCCTGTCCTTGCCCGAGATACGATGTTCGCTGTGATCATGGCGGTATTGAATGGATTTGTCGGTATTACTTTATTAGTGGGTGGGATGAAGTATCACACTCAGTCCTATAATTTGGATGGCATTAAAGCGTATTTGGTTGCCATTATTCCACTCGCAATGCTTTGTTTGATCTTGCCAAACTTTACCAGCAGCAGTGAGAACGGAAACATGTCATTGAGCTTAATGGGCACACTGGTTCTCGCATCCATTGCGTTGTATGGCGTATTTCTGTTCGTACAAACACGTAGCCATATTCACTTCTTCATTGATGCCGACAATAAAAGTGGACACGACCACCACGGCCCGGTAAGTAGCAATCTATTTCACACCATGATGTTGATTGGCTACTTGATCATCGTGATACTTCTTGCAAAAAGCTTAGCCATACCAATTAACGACAGCATTAGCGTTATGGGCGCCCCGCCAGCGCTTGGCGGCCTTATCGTTGCGCTTATTATTCTTGCACCAGAGGCCGTCGGAGCCGTCAAAGCAGCCCTCACAAACCAACTGCAGCGTGCTATCAACCTGTTCTTTGGTTCGGTATTAGCAACGATTGCGCTGACCGTACCGGCCGTTTTACTCATCTCAGGAGTATTGGACCAACCCATTAAATTAGGCCTAAAGCCTGCAGAAATGGTGTTACTGGCCGCCACACTTCTCATGACAAGCGTTAGCTTTAGTAGCGGCAGGACAAACTCACTTAATGGCGCGACCCACCTTGTTCTCTTTTTCGCCTATTTGATTTTGATGTTCGATTAATACCACACGTACCAGCCAAACCATTCGATTTGGCTGGTACGTTGTTTTATGCCACTAAGGAAAGAGTATGAATGAAATATTATCCGCCATTTGGGTACAAGATTTTGACACGCTACTCGAGATCAACTCACTCCATATCTTGCTGCTACTGCTTGCGATGGTGTTATTTCTAGAATCGAGTTTTGTATTTTTACCTCTCCCAGGTGATGGGCTCGTGTTATTTGTTGGAGGGCTGGTTGGATTAGGTGCTGTGGATTTCTATACCGCCCTTACTATTCTAAGCCTATCTGCTTGCTTAGGTACGATTGTCGGTTATCTACAAGGGCGTTGGTTAGAAGGTTCACGCTGGATGGACAAAGTTGAAGTCGTATTACCCGACGAATCATTACCGAGAGCAAGGCACCTTCTCAATAAATTTGGGTTCCTATCGTTGTTCGTATCTCGCTTTGTTCCATTCGTTCGTGTGTTAACCCCTATGCTGATGGGCATTGCACGCCTGAGTTTTATCCGCACAGTCATGATCAGCATGACCAGTTCAATCGTGTGGGCGTTAACACTGCTTTATGCAGGAAAATCCATTATGCGTCATCCATTTCTAAACCAATATCAAGAGCTAATCACTAGGTGGTTTCTCTTCACCAGCTTGTCACTGATGGCAATTGCTTTCATCACCCTATTTATCCGACTTATCCGTAAACGAAACCACATTGCAATGTAGCCAATTACTATGACCTTGATAGCCGTACCACTACCTAACACTGAAGCCGAACGACTGTATTCCAAGTTGATCACAGCGATACAATCCACCAATAGCACTGACATTATCAAGCAGATCGACAATGCTAACCTTACCGATCTTCCATTCGTTATTCGAAAATTCAGCGACCAGCAGCGAGAACAATTTTGGGTATTAATCTGCTCTCAAAAGCCTAAACTTGCTGCTGACTTTCTGGATTACTTAACAGAACCAGAACGTGAACTGTTATTTACAAAACTACCTATCGACAGTGCAAAAGATATTCTTTTGCACATGCGATCTGACGTTCGCCGCTCATTATTACGTGGCTTACCTAAACAGCTTCATCAAGCCCTCGAAGCTTCACTGCCTGAGACTTGGGAGAATGAAGAGAAAGCGTCAATGTCTTTTCCTAGCGGATCCGTTGGGCGTATTTGCAAGAATGAAATCATTAAATTAGAAAGTTGGGCCACCATTTCAGACTTGGAGGCCATTTTACGTGAAGGTGAGCAAAGCTCTGAGCTAATTGAATGGCGCTACATTTACCTGCACGACAAACGTGGTAACTACTTAGGTACGGTCAAAACTCGTAAATTGTTTCTCGCCCAATCTTGGGAAAAGGTGGTTGACCATATCGATAACAGCATCCCAACAGTGCGTGCAGATTTTGACCTTCGATCATTAAAAAGCATTCTCGATTCCACATCACACGCAACTGTGCCTGTTATCAACGAACATGGGTTTCAAATAGGCATTGTTGGCTACACTCAATTGAATAAAGCGTTATACGAAAAATCCAAACAACAACAACGCGAAGCAAGCGGTATATTTGGTGGCGACGAGTTTCGTACCATGCCACTACTGCAGCGTAATATCCGACGCCTTACCTTTTTGTTGCCATCAGTCATATTGAGCTATGCCGCCGTATCGATCATAGCTTCTTTCGAACACATTATTGAACAAATTGCGGTTTTGGCAGCCATTTTACCCTTAGTCGCCAACTTATCAGGTGCTGCTGGGAATCAATCCGTCGCAGTTTCTATTCGAGAGTTATCTACAGAACATATTTCGGCCAAAGATTGGTTGTTTGTTGTCATAAAAGAGCTCCCGATAGGTGTACTCAATGGCATCGCTATTGGTTTGGTCATCGCCCTTCTTATGTTACTCACTCATGGCCAGCAAAGTCACTTGTTACCAGTTATTGTCGCCATTGCCTATACGGTATCGTCAACGCTAGCAGTAATGATCGGTGGCGCTTTACCCCTAGCCCTCAAACGCGCAAACCTCGATCCAGCTATGTTATCGAGTCCGTTACTCACCACATTAACCGATGCAATTTCGTTCTTTAGTGTTCTGTATCTTGCTCAACTAATGCTTCTCTAGCTTGGTCATTTGGTCATTTGGTCATTTGGTCATTTGGTCATTTGGTCATTTGGTCATTTGGTCATTATTTTGATTCTAGATTAAGTCATTACCTAATTATTTAGCCGCCGCTCAAATACACATAAACCCCAAAATATAAAAGGGAACCGTATGCATTTAGAAACGTTATTCACTTATTTGACTCTCACCGTTCTTGGCTTATTGCCGATGATGAACCCTCCAGCCGCCGCTACTGTTCTTCTTGGTTTAAGTAAAGGACGAGACAAAAGTTACATCGTTTCACAAGCGAAAACTGTTGGGATTTACCTGTTCATTGCTATGTGTGTCACCTTCTTCATTGGTGCTTCCGTTTTAGAACTGTTTAGTATTTCAATTCCGAGCTTACGCTTAGGTGGCGGGATTATCATTTGTGCTATTGGCTTTAACATGCTGTTTCCAAAACCAGAAAGCATGGATGGCAGTGTCGGGCAAGATTCCATCGCATTGGTGCCGCTTACCATTCCATCGTTGTGTGGCCCCGGAACAATGGCACTGATCATTAGCCTTGCCGCTGAAATCGCGTCTAGCGAGGAAGAGTTAGAAAAGATAAGTATTTATACAGGGGTAATTGGAGGGTTTGGTGTCGTTAGCTTAGTCGCCGCTTTTATTCTGAGTATGGCTTACCCGTTACTTAAAGCTTTGGGACAGAATGGTATTAACGCCTTTACTCGTATTATGGGCTTTCTGCTTATCTGCATGGGTGTGCAGTTCTTTACTATCGGTATCACTGAAATCGTACAAGACATCAGCGTATTGCTGTAATTTTCGTATCCCCCACACTGTAGGTTAGCGATCTGTGTGGGGTTTTCTGTTTAAATAAAAGCATCCAGTTTCCACTCCAGCAGATCACAATGCTATCCCCTCAAGATACACACTCAATCTTCTAATCACCCCATGACTTTTTGTTCTCACATTTAAAGCCCCTGTCTACCCGGTAAAGGCTTACACCTTCAACGAAATCTGCCTAGGTTTTCCTCACAAAGATTCGATAGCAAGGTATGGACGTTTTAAGGCTGTCACACAGGTAGCTTTCTAACTGATTCAGTTGATACATTGATGACAGCATGTATCTTCAATCGAGTTTGAATACTAAATCGTTCATTTTTCCTAGCTAATACAAACGAAAAAGCTGATACCAACATTGTTAGCATCAGCTTTATATTGAACAACTCTGGACGTTCTTTCCTAATGAGAGGTATTGAACATTGAGGTGTTAACGATAGCTTACTCGGTACAGCAAGGCGTAAATCACAGGCAATACGATTAATGTTAATAAAGTAGCAAACCCTAGCCCAAATATAATGGTCACCGCCATCGACTGGAAGAAGGCATCAAAAACCAATGGAACCATACCAAGCATGGTGGTAATTGCTGCCATACAGACAGGTCGAACACGACTTACACTGGCATCCACAATCGCATGGCTAAGGTTCGAACCTTGGTCGGTTTCGATATTGATTTGCTCTACCAACACAATGCCATTCTTCACAATCATGCCTGATAAACTTAACAACCCTAGTAATGCCGTGAACGAGAACGGGATATTCATTAACAGTAAGCCCGCACTCACACCAATCAATGCTAACGGTACGGTTAGCCAAATCGCCAAAGGCTGGCGAATGGTGTTAAACAATAATACCGTAATCAAGAACATGATCAGATAGCCCATTGGCAATGAACCCATTAGGTTATTGGTGGCCTTTTGCTGACTTTCGTATTCACCGCCCCACTCAAAATGATAACCTTGAGGGAGTTTAATCGCTTCGATCTTTGGTGCGACCAAACGGCGTAAAGACTCAGCCGTATCATCACCAAATGGTGTCACATCTGCCATAACAGAAATCACGCGTTTAAAGTTTCGGCGAACAATTAATGAGTCTTCCGTCGTCAGGTTAAAGTCGGAAACCACCTGTGTTATTGGGATATAACGGCTTTGGTCTTGGCTCCAAACTTGTAGCTCAGGTAATCTGTCAATATCAAAACGTTCTCCATCTGGCGCACGCATAACAATCGGCATGATATGGCTACCATCTCTGAACAGCCCTATTTGCTCTCCATCTAAATTGCGTAACAAGGTTCTATCAAGATCACTCTTGGTTATCCCTACCCGCCTTGCCGCGGCACCATCAAGTTGCGGTTCAAGCACCTGAGTCTTTTCTCGCCACGAGTGACGAACTGCGGTTGCTTTTGGCTCATTGCGCATAATCTCATTCGCTTGGGCAGCAAGTTTTCTCAATACTTGTGGATCTGAACCATAAAAACGCGCTTCAACCTTAGCGGCGGGGGCTGGCCCTAAGTCCATTAACTTAAACTTAAAATCACTGTCTGGATGTAGACTTTCAAGTTTTGATCTCATCTGGGGCAACATACTTTCGATCGCGGCTAAATCTTTAGCTTCAACAATCAATTGCCCGTAACTGCTGTATGACTTTTCAGGTGCATAAGTCAGAATGAATCGCTGTGCACCGGTTCCTATGACGGTCGTGACATTATGAACATCATTAAACTCACTCACGGTATGTTCAATCTGTTCTAGGCGTTGTTCGGTTTCACGAATGTCAGTGCCTTGTTGCAGCCACACATCTACATAAAAAATGGGGGTATTCGATGGTGGGAAAAAAGCTTGTTTTACAGAGCCAAAACCAATCACAGCGGAGATGAGCAATGTCAGAGTGATGAGCATAGTCGCAATACGGTTTTTCAATGCGGTATTGAGAACCGTGCGATACAAGGTAAATATCAATCCTCGATAAGGGTCGACCTGCTCTGAGTCCCCTTTGGCTATTTCTTCTTTAAACATCAGCTCGCAGAAGAAAGGCGTTAACGTGATCGCCAGTACCCAACTTAACACCAACGAGATCGCTAATACTTGGAATAAAGACCCTAAGAAATCTCCCGTTGCGTCGGCAGACAATCCAATCGGAGCAAACGCGATAATACCGATCAGTGTCGCGCCAAGCAGTGGCCACTGCGTTTGTTTAACTACAGATTCAATTGCTTGACGTTTGGTAAGCCCACGCTTAAGACCAATCAATACGCCTTCCGTTATCACTATTGCATTATCAACGAGCATTCCGAGTGCAATGATCAAAGCACCAAGCGAAATGATTTGAATCTCAACGCCTAGAATACTCATTCCAATGAAGGTACCGAGGATAGTCAGTAATAAAATAGCCCCCATTAAAATCCCTGAACGCAAACCCATTGCAAATAACAACACGACAATAACAATCAATACCGCTTCCACTAAGCTCATCACAAAGTCAGACACCGATTTATCAACCGCATCGCCTTGGTCGTACACTTTGTTCAATTCAATGCCGATTGGGCGAGCAAAGTCGAGTTCAGACAATTTATTACTGACACGTTCACTCACATCAACCACATTGACGCTGTTCGCAAACGAGATCCCAAGAGAAATGGCTTGTTCACCATTGTTACGATACAAGGTATAAGCTTTATCCTGAAACTGACGGCTTACCTCTGCGATATCACCTAATTGGATCAGATCATTGCTTCCCGGCGGGCTAAATTTAAATGACTTTAACGCTTCAACTTCATTAAACTCACCAGAGGAATGGATTCGGATCGATTGTCCATCAAGTAGTAAATCACCACCATTGGACACCATGTTCTGATTTTGAATCAAACGAGAAAGCCAAGCAGGATCGAGATTCAACGTATTAAGATCTTGCTGGGCAATCTCAATCACAATATGTTCAGAGACTAGCCCGGCCAAGTTAACTTTCTTTACCCCTTTAATGGCAAGAAGCTCACGTTGAAGGTATTCACCGTAATTTTGCAGCTCGCGATAAGTGTATTCATTACTCGTAATGTTGTAGAGAATGCCATACACATCGCTAAAATCATCAATGACTTGCGATGGATTCACTCCCGGGGACATTCTAGGCTGAATATCATTCACCTTACGGCGCAATTCATCCCATACCTGAGGTTGTTGTTCTGCTTGTATGGTCTCTTTTAATATCACCGCAATCTGAGAAAGTCCCGCAGTCGTAAAAGATTCAACATCTCTAACGTATTCAAGCTGAGAAATCGCACGTTCAAGCGGTAAGGTGACTTCCTCCTCAACTTGCATTGCAGAGGCACCAGGGTACGTGGTGTTGACCATGGCTTGTGGAATAGGGAATGCTGGAAATTCCAATTGCCCTAAACCACGAAAAGAAAGTACACCGCCCACTAATAGGATGACAACCACTAGCCAACTTATGACTTTGTTTTTAATTGCGTAATTAGTCAGGTTCATTATAAACCTCGCTCACGAACAATAGGCGTAACTCTCATACCCTGTGACAATTGACTCACACCGGCACTCACCACATAACTGTTCTGAGATAAATCTCCAGAAACCACTGCACCACGCGACGACACGCCTTGAATTTTGATATCTAACGGAAAGACTTGTCCATCCTTGTATACCCAAACTTGCGATTGCCCCAAAAGGTCATTATCCAAAATGGCACTGGCAGGAATGACAAAACGTTGCGTACCTTGCTTATCGGCAATGATTTTATCGATATCAAGATGAAGCGTCGCTCCCATACCTGGGTACACTGTGTGATTATCTTTTGGTGTGTCCAGTGTAAAGGTCACCTCATAGCTTTGTGTGCCTGCTGTTGCTTGCGTTTTGTGCTGCTTATAAGCGACAGGATAGGAAACCGCCGATCCATTAAAGGTCGCTAATGGCTTGTAAGATGGGTCGATTCTCTTTGCATCCATCTGGCTGAGTACGTTCTCCGGTAACTGGATAGTAAGATCAATCATTTCATGATCTTGCAAAAGAACGATACCTTGGTGAGCTTGCACTTGTTGATGATTTTCAATGTGAGTCGTTGCTATTCGACCACTGTAAGGTGCAGTAATGACAGTATCTTTCAGCCTATCTTCAGCTAGTTGTAGAGAACCTTGTGCAACTTGAAGGCGAGCATGAATGCCATCAAATTCAGCTTGAGCCAATAGATTTTTATTCATCATTTGCGTTGCGCGATCTAATTCTCTTTTGACTAAATCAAACTCCGACTTTTTTAACGCAACTTCCGTTTTAAAATCTCGCTGATCAAGTCGAGCAATGATCTCTCCTTTTGTTACTCGTTGAGATGGCTTTAAGTTAAATTCCACCACTTCACCACCCACTCGGAAAGCAAGCTCAACTTCCTTAGACGCAGAGACTTGGGCTGGAAAACGTCTTATTTCTTGATGACCCACGGTTTGGACTTCAGTCAAACGAACAGGGCGAGGAGTATCGCCTATGAGTGGTGAATCTTCGGTCGAACATCCTGTTGACATAAGTAAAACAGATAAAGAAAGAAGTATGCGCGAAGGACGAACACGAGGCATAGATATCTCCAAAGTAGCTTAAATATTTGACGCTACTTTGGAGTAAATAGAAGGTAAACACGATGAATTAGAGAAATTCAAATTAGCGATAATAGCCTTAGGTAAAGCGTGTTTTTCTAGCCATTAGCGTGTTCTTCTAGCCATTAGCATTTGCTCGAACTGCTGAACTCTTGGCTGGATACATAATGCTGTCTTTAATCCCATCTTTAAATTCATAACTAAAGTCAGGAAACGGATAGTTATTATTATCTTGCCATTGCTTAACTGTTTCGCTCGCTTTCTCTTTTAGTTCCTCATCAATGGGTTTAAGTCCCTGCGTAAGTTGGTATTGATTGGAGAACGCCAACTGGGCACCGACGGCTTCAATTTGCTGCATCACCGAAAACATCACGTCCTCTTGAACAGCAAGAAACTCGTCATGGTCTTTGCATATAATATAAGCGAGTAAATCGATATGTATCGCAAACTCACCGACACCTACAAACCTTGCCCTCACCGGATCTTCATCGAGTTTAGGATGTTGTAATAGCAGCCGCCTTATACCAACAACAAGGAGTTTCAGTTGATCTTGAGTCAGCTCAGAACGTAACCTCAAACGGTGATTCATCCGGCGCTTGTCACGGCGTTCTAGATTATCAATTTCCATGTTGGCAAACTCGGAATTGGGAATAGTGATTAAAGAGCGTTCTAATGTTCTGATTCGCGTAGAACGTAGCCCTATGCTCTCAATCGTTCCTAAATTGTCACCATAGCGACACAGCTCACCAATTTTAATTCCACCGTCAGCATACAAAGTCAGTCCATTAATCACGTTTTCCAATACCGGGCGAATAGCGAGCGCCACCGCTAAACCACCAACGCCTAAGCCCGTAACAATTGGAGAAATTGAAAAGCCCATGAAATCGACCACGTAAATGCCCAAAATGGCAATCGTAAGGCCACCAAAAATACGCGCGAGTACCGTAATTAAAGAGGAATCAACATACTTGCCTTCGTGTTTATTAAATACATACAGCTCAGCAAAGTAATTGAAGATGGTCATAATCAACCACGAAACGAAGAAAAACTGCCCAATTAGAAAAGAGGTAGACAAAAACTGGTAGATACCTCCAGTGATCCAGATTCCGTCATCAATCACTTTTCGGGTAATAAACAGTATAAAGACAACCCCAACGAGAGATAACTGGCGGCCAATTTGCCATTTCAACCCATTTCGATACCAATGTAAGTTCCAGCGTTCACCAAAAGAAAAACTTAACTTAATCATAAATCGACATAGTAAAAATACGCTTACTAAAGCGAACCACTGCCAAAGAGGAATCGATGCGTACAAGGTATTAAAGCTTTCTGGTAAAGACTGAATCACTGAGATTGAAAACAGCGGGCCAGGGAGAATTAGAAACTCATGGTATAGATCAATGTCATGTTCATTTTTCTCAGTGGACATTGATATCAAACGATACCATTTAGATAAGCTGTTAACGGATGTGGCCGTAAATAGATATTGGCCGACTTTCTCACCACTCATCTGCTTAGCGATTAAGATGTCGGTGTTCGCAAGACGCCACTGGCTCCCAGACTCACCTTCTGTCGACGTAGTTTCTGAAGGGTGTAATTGAACGTCTTGCCCTAACCTATTTAGAATTTCGTGGAGCAAAATGATTCTTTCCATCACGACTACGGTTCTACTGCGATTAGGAAGATGTGACAGATCCATGGTACGAATTACTTGAGCATAAGCATGTTGGGCTTCAGGTAAATGGAGTTGTTCAAGCTGCCAATAATGGAGCACGTGCTCAGAATACGTAATAAAACCAGACAAGGTGCTATTGGGCGTTGAGGTATCTACAAAGCCGAGCTTGTCTTGACCGTGAACCAATGAACTAAGCAAAAGAATTTGGGTTGAAAAGAAAAGAGTTACAAGTCGAGTGACCATAATTGACCTTTGATTTAGTAGAGAGGCTCTATCTGGGTTCATACAGTTTCACTGATGGCGCCAATAATAATTAACATAAATCAAGAACGGTTCTTTGCGACTTGAGTAATAATGAATTTCTCTAATTCATGTTTCACTCGAAGAAATCATGCGATAAATAGTCATCAGAAAATTGATGGAGATAATCCATGAAATACTTTCCACTTATTGCCATTATTCTTGGTTATTTGATTTTCATGTCATTTTTAACGTTACGGATATAATCATAAATAGATTTAATTAACCTTCGCATAGTGGCTTACTTCACTATGCGATTAAACGTCACAGTACGATTCAACGTCTCTATTTGGTACAAATCGTTTCAACTCATTCCCCCTATCACAAACAAGAACCCACACATAACCACCACATAAGAAGACAACCAAAAGTAGATGTATTTAAAGGGTACTTTCCCGTAGAGAATTAATGGTTGATCGGTTATTATTTTCATGCATGAAAACCTTTATTCTTTAAATATTTAATAAAAATTCATTGATGGACAGAATTCGCGTTAACTATTAACTATTAACTATTAACTATTAACTATTAACTATTAACTATTAACTATTAAACAGCGACTATTAAACAGCGACTAGTTAAGAGACTGTACACTTCATCAATGAAATAAATACAGCAACTTAACAATGGAGGCTTGTCTGTTAAAATCTCATGTTGTAGCGGATACCTGTATAATGATCATTATTTTCATCGTAGCGGTATGTTGTTTCAACAAACTGATTCGGTGTCACTTTGAAGCCTAGATTGGTTTCAATGGATGAATCTCGGTAACTATCTTTACCGCCGACTTTCTGTTTTTGATCATTAAAGCTGTAAGTATATTCTGGTGTAATATCAAGCCAAACGACACGATTAAATGCGTAGGTCATGGTCAGTGCCGCACTCGCTAGATAACTTGTATTTTTTGATAGGTCATTGTTATTTAAACCTAAACCTAATTTTGGAGAGATGCTGAAATTAGAGTCAATCGATGTTGTATTTATCGCATTAATAAAAACCGTACGTGAATTTTTGCTTGTATCGCGATAATCCGTATCCCAAAGATAATCCAGTTGCAATGCTGCATCACGATTGCTATTCGCTAATGTCGCAATAAAGTTATGTTGATAAAAATCATTCGCTCCAATGTACTCAAGCATGGCTGAACCATTGCTAAAATCCTGACTTGCAGCAATACCTGCGGTAAACCCATCACTATCATAACCTAGGTTTGCATAAGAATACGTCGACACTGGGTTTGAAAAATCGATGTCCTGATTTGCATTTGCAGCAACTGAAAGAGTTAAAGGTAAAATAGCAGAGATAGTTAATACGATTTTTTTCACAATGTATTCCTTAATATTTAATGTCGAGGTAATTGTACTCAATCGCATCTTGTTTACGACGAATTACAGAAATTCAAAATAGAGGTCACTGTAAATCATTACTAATACAAAATTAATGATAGAGACATACTATTATCTTTACTTTATATTTAAATCCAACAGCATTATTATTAGATAATATTAAATGTAATGACGACAATAACATTTAGACACTGATTAAATTTTCTTAGGCAAAAGAAAGGCTCCAATATAGGAGCCATAAAGCTTAAATTTGCTATTAGTTATTAGTTATTGACTATTAGTTATTGGCTATGAATAGGGTGACCGCCTTCATCTAACAAAGGAGCTTTGGGCTTATAATGATCAGCTGACAAACCAATCCTTTCCGGTATTGCGGTTCCAATCACCAGCGAAGACCAAGTACCCACAATAATCCCGGCAAACAATGC
Source organism: Vibrio crassostreae (assembly GCF_024347415.1). Taxonomy (NCBI): domain Bacteria; kingdom Pseudomonadati; phylum Pseudomonadota; class Gammaproteobacteria; order Vibrionales; family Vibrionaceae; genus Vibrio; species Vibrio crassostreae. The sequence goes on along the minus strand of NZ_AP025476.1, from coordinate 1,591,545 downwards.
AAACGCAAAGCCACTTAATGTGCCACCTGCGATAAGGCCGATACTGCTTACTGTCAATAACGTCGTTCCAGATGTCACTAAAGTCCTAAACAACGACGCCCTTATCGCCTGATCCGTTGACTCACTGGTACTTTGATTCGGTCTACGGGTCAGGTACTCACGGATTCGATCTCCGATCACAATAGAGTCATTGAGTGAATACCCCACGACCGCAAGCAATGCCGCCAGTGCCGTCAGATTAAATTCAATCGAAAACAAGACAAACAACGCTAAAACCACCAGCACATCATGTAACAGAGCAACAATCGCTCCCAAGGCTAATCGCCATTCAAACCGCACGGTTAAATAAAACATAATAGCGATAGATGCAACGAGCAGAGCCAAACCACCTTGTTCAAATAATTGCTCACCGACTTGCGCACCAACAACCGAGCTAGACACTAGATTAAGGGGATGACCTAGTTCCAATTCCACGGCTCTCAACCACTGCAACAACTCCAACTCACCCGTTCCGCCGATAGGAAACTGTAACTGCCAAGTTTGGTAGGTAACATCGGGCACTAGATTGGGTAATTCATCAAATACCGTATTCAAAGCTGACTGCATCGCTTCCAAAGTCACTGGAATATCTGTATTGACAACATGAGAGATACCACCGGTAAACTCAAGCCCAAGCGTGAAACTTTTGGTCGATATCAGGACAATTGATATAAACATCAACCCAAGTGAAACCAATAAACCGTTCCACCTTACTTTTGACCACTGAATATCAGCGACCAACTGGTCAAACTTTGTCATTCTCATACCCCCAAAGTTTTGTCATCCACATTTGGCTATAAAATAATCCCGTAAACATACTGGTCAACAGTCCAATCCCGAGTGTTATGGCAAAGCCCTTCACGGCACCATAACCAATCGCAAACAGAATAATCGCAGTGATCAACGACGTAAGGTTTGCGTCAATAATCGTACTTCTAGCCTCTTTATAACCTCTCGGTATCGCACTCGATAGCGATCTTCCTGAACGCATTTCTTCTTTGATTCGTTCAAACACCAGAACGTTAGTATCAACCGCCATGCCCATGGTGAGTACAAGGCCCGCAATACCCGGCAAAGTAAGCGTTGCTCCCGGTATCAATGATAAGAAACCCACAATCATGACAATATTGGTGATAAGCGCGGCACAAGCAATAACGCCAAATCTTCGGTACAAAACAAGCATCGACAAAAATGTCAGAGCTAAACCAACCAATACAGCAAGTAGACCTTTTTGAATGTTTTCTTCACCTAGGCTTGGACCAATCACTTGCTCATCAATAATGGTTACAGGTACGGTCAATGAGCCAGAACGTAAAATTAGCGCCAAGTCTTGAGCGTCAGAAATCTGCCCGATCCCCGTAATTCTAAAACGACTTCCTAATTGGCTTTGGATGGTAGCGATGTTGATCACTTCATGCCGTTGAACAAGTTGGTTGTTGTGATCTTGATGATATTCGCTGTATAAGGTCACCATAGGTTTACCGATGTTGCTCCGTGAGAAGTCAGACATTTTGCTGCCTCCCGCACTGCTCAACACTAGGTTCACTTCAGGTTGTCCAAACTCGCCAACCGATGCGGATGCACCAATAATGTACTCTCCCGTTAACACCGGCTGCCTAGACAGACGTACAGGTTCTCCATCACGCGTGTCATGAACCTGTGCAGCTTGGCTTGAATCTACAACCGTATGAAAAGAGATTGTCGCCGTCGCACCAATAACACGCTTTGCAATTTGCGGGTCTTGAACTCCAGGAAGCTCAATCAATATACGGTCAGCGCCCTGACGTTGGGTTACAGCTTCAGTGATGCCTAAACTTTCAATACGCTGACGCATGATATTTAAGGTTTGCTGCATAGCGAGGCTTGCTTGCTCCTCCTGGACACTTTCTTCAAGCGTAAAACGCAATACATTCTCATTTACGCTGACTTTCCATTCGGGAAACTGCGAACGCATTTGATCGGTTAAGCTTTGAGTATTGTTGGAATCCTTTCTATTCGAGTTGGTAAGAATTACCGAAAATCCATTGTTATCGATATCAGTAATTCGACTACGTATTCCTTGTGCACTAGCCAAATGTCGGACATTGGTAGACGTCGCTTCGACCAAACTTCTCGCACTTTCATTGACTTCTACTTGCAACATAAACTGCACGCCACCACGCAGATCCAACCCAAGATTGATCGGCGTTAGCCCTATGTGACTGAAGAGTTGAGGAGCGGCACTGACGAATGAAAAATGAGAATGAGCCAAAGGAAACGCCAATGACAATGCCTGTTGCGCTTCTCGTTGTTCTGCTTTGCTTTCAAAGATTAACGTAGTTTCGTCTTGTCGATTATCAATACCTAACGGAGTTATCTGATTTTCAACTAACGTGCTTAGTAAAGGCTCAATGGATAAGGTGCTGTCAGCGTGATTTAGAACCAAAGCAGGCTTTTCGCCAAAAAAGCTCGGTATTGCGCTAATCAGTAAGAGAATCAGCAAGAAATAAGCAAATATTCTTTTCATTTCTCTATCCTATAAGTACACATACTTCACAAGGTAAAAACTGCCTTCTGGTGCCTTTAACCAGTTCGTCGTATTTACATCGCCTGGTCGGTGCTTCGATATTTTGATGAGTAAGCTGCCGTCAAGTTCTCGATGAAAATTCATGTTGTCGATATTGGTAAGTAATTTCTGACCACCGTCTGCCATCTCATCACTTTGTCCATCAATAATAACGATCGACCACAAATCGCTTTCCGCTTCTTCCTTTGTAATTCGGTACGTCAGAGATTGATTATTCTTGATTTGTTTAACGTCGCTCGTTGCTTGAACTTGAGGGTCACTGTCATAAATAAGCTTCGCTATTGCCGAAATATCATCCAACATTACGCTCGAAGACCATGCAAGGCTTGAGAAGAAACCGCTGACTAGAAGAGTGAATGGCAAAAGGTTTGTTCTGAATTTTTTCATTAGGTTAACAACTGTGACTTGATGCTAATTAGGCTCTTATTTGAACCTATCTCCTTTGCTGCATTAGGTTTCCTTTCCTAGAAAACCATGAATGCGGTGATCATAAATAGCCAACAGTATTCTGAATACGGTTTACAGAAATTCAAATATGACTTGAGAGGTCCACATTTGAATTTCTCTAATTCTTTGAGTCATTCAGTCAAGTAGAGCAAACTCAATTCAAACGACATTGAGTTAAAAATTAACGTCTAATCCCAACTCAACATTTTTATTTTGGCGGATTATTTAAATCCCGAGGAATCGATAACATGAAATTCAATATTATTTACCTCAATGATCGACGTTATAAAATCTACGATATCGGAGAGGGGCAAAGTGTGATGATTATTTTCCATCGAGAGAAAAGCATGGCCGATTTGGAAGATATTGTAAAACGGAAGCTAAAAAAGCACGAACGAGTAATAATTGTCGATCTCAGTGATGACTTCCCTAGTGATATTTCAGAAGTTACTGAAGACAATGGCCAAGCATTGATTGAAGATCTTCATCTTCTTGCTGATATATACTGGCTTGACAACATAGCCGTAGAAAGCGGGTAGCAGGTGCGTGGCTTTGACGACGCTCTAGTTACTTTGACTACTCTATAGCTATATAGACCAATATTTAACTATATAGACCAATATCTAGCTATATAGACCAGCATCTAGATATAACGGGCACTTGGCCTCTACATTTCGGCCGTTATTCACATCCGGTAGAGGCGTTAAATGTAGAAGACGTATAGAAAATAGATAATTCGAAAAATAGACTACGTCTTATTCTTCTTATTGAGATACATATTTTCATCGGACGACTTTATTAAATTAATAATGTTGAAACTTCGAGAATCCGCCGTACCGAAACCATATGAAAAACCTAGAGAAACCTCATCATCGCAGCGAAAACCTTCAATGAAGTCATCGAATTCAGCGTGAATTTTATTGACCAACTTAGAAGCATAACCCGTCTCTTCTGAATGTATGACGACAATGAACTCATCACCGCCGACCCTAGCCGATATAATGTTGTACTTTGAATTATTTTTTATGCATGACGCAAAGCCAGAGATATAGTCATCGCCTTTGAAGTGACCATAGGTGTCATTGATATATTTCAAATTATCCAAATCAAAATATAAACAAACGATCTCGCCATCACTGATGTTTGCTTTGTTGAATTCATGGAAGAATCCCCTTCTATTGAGAAGCGTAGTCATGATATCAAAATGACTGTTTTTGTATAAAATCCTGCTCTCTTCTTTTAATAGGATTTCAGAACGCAATAGAGTCGATATGTTCTCAATCAAGTTAACTTGGCTTTCGGTATATGTTGTTGGGCTTAAATCAAACACTAAGAGCACCGCAAACACTTCTTCATCTATATCCCTAACAGGAACGCCGCAAAAAGACTTATAGGCATCTATTCCTGTTGCAGAGGCGGATTCGCCACCAGCATAACCACTCAAATAGACCGTGCGATTTTCGTTATGCACATACTCACAAAAACAGCTAATTCTGCTCTTATGTTGGTTACACGATATGTTTGAGGAGCTCCACACACTCTCAGAACCAGAGCAACTCAAATCAGAGATCATGATGATGCCCGCATTCGATGCGTCCATTATGTCTCGTATGTTATCCAATATAGATACCCAAGTATCGACATCGATATTTCTTTGCATCCCTTCAGAAGAGAACTTATCAAAAAGCATTAATATTTCTTTAGTATCAGACGGTTAAACTTAATCGAATATTCATTAGTATACGTTGTAACAAAAATCCCAAGAGCGACAATCTAGGCCGGTTATTACCTAGTACTAAGCAGCAACCAAGCACTAAGCACTAAGCAACAACCAAGCCCTACATCCTAATTTTCTAAGTCAGCGGCATCGTTCACAGAGGCCCAAATTTCTGAGCGTCGATTCTTGGCTCTACCCTCTGCGGTTGAGTTAGAGGCGATAGGTTCACTTTCACCAAATGAACGAATAACAAGACGGTTTTTCTCGACACCATCGGCAATTAAGCCATCCGACGTAGTCAGCGCTCTTTGTAGGCCTAGAGCTTGGTTATAACCTTCTTCGCCTGTGCTGTCGGTGTGGCCATCCACCGTAATTGAACTGCCGTTAGTCTTTAACTCACCAGCTAATTGACTCAATGCTTTGCTGCCCATCGGCGTTAAGTTGTGTTGATCAAAACCAAAATGAAGACGGGCCAACAACCCTTGACGCTCTTGATTACTGATCCAAGTCTTACATCCCGATTGATTCATCCCCAGATTAGATTGACTGGCCAAAGTTTGCTTCAACTCGTTGCTATCAGAAGGCTGCTCTATTTGTAGAAAGCTCTGTCTATGCTGTGCGATGCCGACGACATCATCAACTCTTACACTATGCTGATATTCACTGGATGCCGTGTCGCAATAAACGTTGATACCTTCTTCCGCATTAGCGATAAAACTAAGTTGCAATGTCGATAGGACGATTGAACTGATCATTAACTTTTTCATATTTTCCTCTAGTACAACTTAGTGATTCCGCTTGTTTTTGAGCCTTTACGGATGAGTTCTTCTATCTTTTCAATCAATTCATCTAGGTTAGATACATCGATAATGTCTTCATTTGGATCGACAACACAGTCTTGAAATCCACTCTGTTGGGACGCTCGAAAATCGATACCAATAACACCTATGTATAAGCCCGGTATCTCTTCTCTTGCTTTGTCACACATACCTCTGTCGACTAACCCTCTGAGGATGCCGTTATCAGGACTTTCCTGCCCATCACTTAAAATGAGCAGCATCTTGATTTTTTTGTTGTAAGCCTGTTGTTCTTCTTGATCGGAACTGTTCGGGTCACCGTCATGGAGAACTTGAGAACCTCTCAAAATGCCTTGAAAAGCAGCCGTACCACCATCTGCCCACATCGAATTAATCGGATTCAAGTCTGAAAGCTTGTTCGATAGGCGAATGTTGGAAAACTGCGATGAATCGGAAGAACCATGCGCGTTAAATAGACGAGTTCCACTCACACCATAGAAATCAGGCTGTAACCCCGACTTATCAGTAAACATCGTCGACACTGATGTCGATAAATCTACATAGTTGTATACGTCAGCAACTCGGTAATTATCTTGATTAATCACATCCTTGATACGTTTGGCGTACTTTTGATTGTCCGATTTTGGGTTTGGGCAATATGATTTCCAGTACGCACAATCAAGCACATAATCTTGCGAATAGGTACGCCAGTAATCCCAGTTAACATCGTTGTAAGAATAAGGCGATACGTTGGTTTTATAGTTATCTTTGTAGCTCAATTGGCTTGTCGCGTTGGCTCTATTACCCGAGACAATTTCCCTCGTTCGAACGTTAAATGGCACAAAGCCAACTCGGTTAAGCAGCTTGTCTCCGGTGGTATCTTCTCCGGGCTCATCACAAACGTATTTCCACTCTCCATCGACATAGTCCTGTTTAATCGATGTGCAAAGAATTTTGCTGGATATTTCATCGATGGCGGTTTTCAAATCGTCGATTTTTCTGTTTCGATTTGAACCCCATCTGTCGTTCATTGAACCGGAAAAGTCCGACACAAAAACAATGTCGATGTTGTTATCACCAAGATACACCGGGTACTTTCTCGCTAACGAACGGCCCGCCAGGTCTTGCTGCTCATCAAAAGACGGGATAAAGCTACTCGCAAACCAAGAGTCGTGTGTCGTCTTGGCATTCACTGTGTATTGGATGTATTCAAGAACCCCAGCACCCTCGTCTTCCGCTTGGTGGAAACGGTCTGCAGAAAGGTTGGTTGATTTGATGTCTCGAACATAGTTTTCGACATACTTGGTCGCCAATCCACGGGCCTGATCCGGTTGATCTTCAATAGTCACTGCTATGGCTGCAGCCTCTGCGGAATCTCGTAATCGACTGGTCTCTTGAACATAACGTGTGCCTTCAACCGCCCAAAAGGTCATGCCCATGATTGGAACAAGCAATAAGCCCATCCACACCGCGGCAACCCCTTGTTGTCTTTGGAGCCTGATATGCTGGCGATTGATATGACGCCCATACTGCCTTTTCATTTCATTATCTCCCTGGCATTATTGAAGAAGAGCCAATCTTAACGGTGGTACTCGTGCCACCGTTGAAGAAGGGTTTGAACCAAGAGCTTTCCTCTTCACAAAGACTGATTCGGTACAATGGATACACAACCCCCTTCTCTACAGGCGCTAGATCCGCATGATCGAGAATCGAATCGGTTTGGCAATTTAAGCTTCGATACTTGCTGGTTGAGAATTCAGCGACATTCGTTTTATTGGTCAACGCTTCAATCTTGATGGCCACATTGTCTACTGGTGTATTGAGCATTCGGCTTGCTACTTTCGTCATGTCTTCTAACTCTGCGTTGGTCACAGATAGGTTCGTTCCTGCCAACACATCGGCTTCAAAATAACGAGTACGCTCTTTGATAACATTGACTAAGGCAAAGCTGGATCGATCAAGCTTGGCACGTGCGAGCAATTGATAGCTCAAGTCAGCCCCAAACAGATAAACGCCCCATAAGGCCACAAGAATGAAAACTAACTCAATGGTGTACGAGCCTTGCTGGCGTCTTTTGGAAAGCACGCATTGCTTACGGAGCATCATCTTTCCACCCCTCGTGCTCTAAGTTCAAAACCATGGTGCGTGAGATATCTCTGTCAACGGCACCGGTCAGTTTAATTACGGGTGTGTAGCGGTAAGTCACTGTAATTTCTGCCAAGTCATAGTTGAAGTTCAAGCCTTGATCTGAGTGTCCCCTGTTCGCGATAAAGTCGTCATAGGTTTTGAAGTACTGACCCGCGATAGAAAAACGAGAGCTATCAATTAAGAAACTCCACAGGTTGTCATCGTCTTCAATTAACGACCTAAACTTATTCTCGTACTGTTCGTTGATCCCTTTACCTTCATAGATTTTGGTATTCCTGATAGTTTCTCTCAGCGAATACTCGGTCATGTTCACAACGTAGATTTGGTAACTCGATTCGAAGATCGCAAAGGTGGCAAAAAACAGAACAAGCGCACCTAATACAAACTCAATCGCCGTCACGCCCTTCTGCTTGTTAAGACGCTTCATCATTAACTCCCAATTGAGTCAATTCAGCAGCGATGTTCTGAATCTCTTCTGCTGAGAAGTCACCTTTGAGCAACTTTTTGGCCGAGTCAATTTGCTGAGTTTTCATCAGAGCAATAGCCAGATTAGCTTTAACGGTTTTATTCGCTGGGTCTTCTTTTAAAACCGGAGCCAATGTTTGAATCGCTTGTTGGTACTCGCCATTAGCCATTTGAATCATTGCGATGTTGTTCTTAACGACGACATCGTCATAACCGCGTAAACGTGCTTGGTTGAGCTCTTGTTGTGCTTCATCGTATTTCCCAACTTTGGTGTAAGACACACCAAGCAAGACGTGAATTTGCCCTGCTCTATTTCCTGCCTCGATAGAAGTTACATATGCAGCAATCGCACTTTCAATGTCATTTTTTGCATCAAACACTTGCCCTTCTAACTGGTACAAGTTGGGATTTTTAACCCCCTCTTTTTGCAAGTGTTGAACATAGAAGTCAGCCGATTCGATATCTCCTTTGTGAAAATATGCCCAAGCCAGTTTTTCTTTCACCTCTGGATCTTCGAAGCCTTGCTCTAGCTGGGATTTGTAATAACTAATCAAGCCATCATAGTTCTTCACTTTTTCCATACTAGTGACATCGGCAAGCTGTAAGTCTTGTTGTGACGGTGCCGATTGACACCCCGTCAACACACTCAACGTGAGCAAAATGAAGCCGATACGTTTTCCAATCATTCTTAATTCTCCCTAGATGCTCAATGTCATTTGCATGATGCTCGGCGCGAGAATCAGGATAACGATCGGGAACATGATGAAGAGGATCAAAGGCACACTCATCTTCGCAGAGAGCTTACCCACCTTCTCCTCAACAGTAAGAATTTGCACTTTTCGCATGTCTTCAGCGAGATCACTTAACACACTCGCCACAGATGTTCCGTATTGCAGGTTTTGGATAATCGTCAACACAAAGCTTCGTACTGGTGGCGTTGGGATGCGTTCACTCAGATCATTGAGCGCTTTCTCAAGTCCGTGTATTTTCGCCGAATCGGATGTACGCTTGATTTGGTAACAAAGGTCTGAGTCAAACTCAGCAAGCTCTTTTCCCAAATAGACCAATGCGGCTTCAATCGTCATACCGGTTTGCACACATACCGACATCATGTCGAGTAAATACGGCAGTTGAGCTGAGGTTCTACTGATCAACATCTTGCGTCGCATTTGCAGCAAGGTATCTGGCACGACGATGACGGCAATCAGCGAGAAAATAACGACGAGCAACTTGTTAGTTGATGTCATATCCCCCAACAGCACCAACCCTGAAATCAACGCCAATACCAATAACTTGGCAGGGAAATAAAATTTCGCCCATTCGGTGTTGTAATAGCCCGCCTCAATCATCTTTTGCTCGAGCTCGTGTCGATGCTCTTTACCAAAACGAACAAAAAATCGGTTTACACGCGAAGGTGCACGAACAGCATCGTCTCCAATATAGAGCGCAACTTTCTTATGTCGTTGCTCTTTACGAATCGAATCGACAATTAAAAAGAGTAACGAAAAGAACAGCACAATAAGGGAGGCCAGTAACATCATGCGCGTACTCCTCTTACTAATAACCAAACAATGAACAAACCAAAAAGCTCACTACCCAACACGTAAAACAATATGATTCTTCCCTCTGGGTCATAGAGAACAAAATCCACATTAGCGGGATTAACGTAGTTGAGAATAATCATAAAAATCAAAGGAATGGCTGCAACGATTTTGGCTGAAATTCGGGCTTCCGACGTCATCGCCATCTTCTTTTTCTCAAGTGTTCGAGAGTCAACCAAAACCCTAATCAGACGAGCTAACACGCCCTTTAGTTGCCCCCCGCGAGCGATGTTTGCCCTGATCGTCACGGTAAAGAACAGAAACTCTGGGTACGGGTAGTTTTTGCATGAGCGTTGAAGCACCACTTCTGGAGACTCACCTAGCTTCAGTCGCTCTCCCATTAGCTTGAACTCGCGCCCAATGGGGTTGTGCATCACATCACCCACATAACTAATGGCTTGCATTAAACTGTCACCCGCAGTAACCGCACTCATTAGGATATTCAACGCATCAGGGAACGTATTCTCAAAGTCTCGACGCCTTCTTGTGACCAGAAAACGATAGCCGAAAAAGGTAAACATCAAAGATGAACCCAGTACCAGCCAAGAATTGGTGATGGATAGTAGATCAGTAACGATGTACCAAGACGCGATAAGACTGCCCGTTATATATAAGGCGATGTACAACGACGATCTCGGGCCCAACACCATTAATGTTGGTGAGATGGAATCTTTGAATTTTTGCCAGCCTTGCTTGCGTACCAATGACTTCACGTTAATCGCATTAAAGTTTTCAGCTTCCGCTTCTTCGATATTGAAAAATTGGTAGACCTTTTTGACCTTTGAATCTCGGATCAAAAGCAGCACAAACGCAAATAGGATTAATGAAATCCAAAGCATGCTATGCCCCCTTAAACGCGGCGATGAGCTCATCATAGAGCCCGAAAAATTGCGCTTTTTTCACAAGCTCAGATCGTTGCATAATGCCGTCGGTGACGAATTCGCCTTTAACAGTTTCTCCGTAATGCGCATCGTCATAACGAAAGCGATAAATCTCTTCCATCACTACGCTCTCACCTTCAAGACCCACGATTTCAGAGATGCTCGTGATCTTGCGAGACCCATCGCGCAGCCTGTTAACCTGAACAATCATTTGCACGGCACTGACGATCGTTCTTCTGATCGCATCAAGAGGCTGATTTAGGTTAGCCATCATCACCATCGATTCAACACGAGCAATCGCATCGCGCGGCGTGTTGGCGTGCAACGTAGACATCGAACCATCGTGCCCGGTGTTCATGGCTTGCAGCATTTCGAACGCTTCAGAGCCACGACACTCACCAAGAATAATGCGGTCTGGACGCATACGAAGTGCATTGATCACTAGCTCACGCTGAGTCACCGCTCCAGTTTGTTCAACACTCGATGTACGTGTTTCGAGTCGAACCAAGTTAGGTTGTTGCAGACGCAGTTCAGCCGCATCTTCAATGGTGACAATACGTTCATCTTCGGCAATGTATTGAGATAACGCGTTAAGCAATGTCGTTTTACCTGAGCCAGTACCGCCAGATATCAGTACATTGATGCGGCAGCGAGAAGCGATCATCAGCACTCGCGCCATGTCTGGAGACATAGACCCGAAACCAATCAAATCTTCAAAGCCAATCTTCTGCTCTCTGAACTTACGAATAGAGATAGATGTGCCATCCAATGAAATAGGCGGAATCACAATATTCACACGGCTGCCATCTTCAAGCCTGGCATCGACTGTTGGAGAAAGCTCATCCACTCGTCTTCCAACACGTGAAGCAATACGTTTTGCTATGGCTAACAACTGCTCTTCATTCACAAACGAAACTTCGGATTTTTTGACCTTGCCGTGTCGTTCGAAAAAGATGTTGTTTGGCCCATTCACCATGATGTCGGAAATGGACTGATCTTCGACCAAAGGCTGCAAAGGCCCCAAACCAAACAGTTCATCGATTAAGCTTTTCACCAAGCCTGACTTCATCATCGAAGTGATCGGCCTTTGGTAGCTGTTCGCGAGCAAATCTACCGCTGCTTGTATCTGGGATTCGAGGTCTCGGCGGCTCATTTTCTGAACCGCTTCTGCATCTAGGGCTTCAAAGATTTGGCCACGAAACGCGAGGTATAAGTCTTTATTAGAACTCATTTAGCACGCACCTTTTTCAGCCAAGAATTCATGCCCTTCTGATCCATAGGTTGACCATTAATCAGCTTCACCAGCTGCTCCATAGAACGACTGATATGGCGGTCGTGCTTGTGCCCGCGTTTACCATCAATAATGATGTGCGCTAACGCTTTGCAGTAATCCACTTCTAGATCGACATTGGCGCCCAAATACTTGGTAAGGTCGGGCTTTTGTAAAACGTAAGCATTTTCCGGGCGGTGATAGTTCACCACTGTTATCACGCGCGTGCGGGAAGATAACGAAAGCTGTAAGTTGGACACTTTCTCAAACAATCGCTTCGCACTTCTTACCGAAGACACCGACGCATCTAAAACCAGTACCACCACATCAAAGTTTTCTACCAAGAGTTGAGGTTCAACTTTGAAATCCACACCACCTGAAAAGTCTTCAATAATGAAGTTAGCGTTACGCGCTAACAACTCACACAAAGTTTGGTTGTAATTAAGAACATCGGTTTGACTCATGTCGCCATCAATCGCCAACAGACGTAAATTCTTGCGAGCGTTAATTAAGTAACTCAGCGCTCCTTCTTCATCCATTTCATGCAATGGCGCAGTAAACTCATCAATGGTTCTCGGCTTAAAGTCTTTTAGCCCAAGCAAAACGTCAATATTGGTATCGGCATATTGATGGTCGACAAGAATCGTGTCCGAGCCTTGAGTCGACAACAGTGAACCCAACTCAGTAGTGATAAACGACGCACCTACGCCACCTTTAGCGCCGACAATCGCTACTCGCTTAGCTTTACGTTTTTGGCTCACACCAGAGAAAGTCTTAAGGTTCTTGCTCACGTGAGTTAAGAAGTCCGCAAACTCCTGCTTGTTCACCGGCCAGAAAACGTAGTAAAAACCCATGTCTTTGAGCGAACGCAGCGTAGAAATGGCGTCCTCTTTGCCAATCACCACGACCCCTTTGTGTGTAGGCAGTTTGCTAGCAAAGGATTTAGCATCTTCAACAACATTGGTTGATTCGTTTAGCTCTAGAATCACAATGTGGCTGCTTTGTTGCTCTGTCAGTTTGGTTAAACCGGCTTTGGCTTTGACACAAGCAGGATCATTCCATCCTTCAAATCGAAAGACTTCTTGAACAAGGTCTAAACACTCTTGAGATTGATAGAACAATGTACATCCGGCAACACCTGTCGCTCCGGTCTGAACTGGCTTGGCCTTGGTTGTTAATGCTTTCGTTAGGTCAAACATTATTGCTCTCCTACCAAACGAGACTTGTAAGCCACTTGCTTCAAACGCATCGATTCAGCAAAGCAATCTTGCTGCCTCAACCGAACGTGAATCTGCGCTGGTTTGCATTCTTGAGTCTTCAAACGCGTTAACGTCACCTGAATATTGAGATCAGTAGGCAACAATTGAGCGCTTCGATACGTCACTCTTTGTGGCGCGATAAGGTGTGAAGGATATTGTTTAAAGATCGCCTGCAACATCTGTTTGGTGCGGGGAGATTTGTAATCCACGACATAGGTCGCTTCTTTGTCCATCGACTCAATATCTTGAATTAAAGCAGTAATCTGTTTGGTCGTTTCAGCGCGGTTTTTCATCGCAAACTCAAAACTGTGGTGCTCTTTGTACACCAAGGCTTCAGAACCCTGTCCGACAAAGTATTGCTCAGAGGCGCAGCCGAAAAGTGACGTGGTAAATAACGCCATCAATAATAATTTCTTCATTGGATAAACCCTCCTTGCGACAACAGGCGAATCGTTGCATCAGATGACGTCACCGACTTGCCATCCCATTCGACGTTAAGCCAACGCGCCAATGTAGAGGTCTTTTTGATGTAAGGCAGCTGAATGTCTTTCGGCTTAATTGGCTCGACGAGATTCACGGTAGCAACGATGATCAGCTCAGTTCGCTTTCTTTCTGTGGTTGCTTTTCTGAATGCAGCACCAAGTACAGGAATATCGCCAACGAAAGGGATTTTTTGCATTTTTTCCAAATCAGCACTGCTCATCAAGCCACCAAGAACGAAGCTGTCGCCATCGGCCAGTTCAACGGTTGTCATGGCACGTCGTGAAGCCAATTGTGGGACTTTGATTCCTGCCGCTTCAACATAACCTTCGACTTCGCTCACTTCAGGCGCTAATTGCATGCGGATCTTGTCTTGACTAAGCACTTTCGCCGTTAGGTCGAGTTTGATGCCGAACTCTTTGAATGAAATGTTGACGTTGCTGCTGGTAGAAACGATAACGGGCACTTCGCCACCCACAAGAAAGCTTGCAGATTCACCAGATAACACGGTTAAGTTAGGCTCAGCCAATACCTCTGCAATCTGATCATTGCCTAACGCTGTGATTAACGTGCTCAGGTTTGCCGCATCGAACTGGTCGAAAACAAATTCACCAACACTTGAGCCCACAGAACTCCAATCAACACCAACGGTTTGTCCAAACGATTCCGTTACCTGAGCAACTGAGATTTTGACGTTCACCTGTTGAGTGGTCGCAACTTCAATACGTTCGATGATCCCTTCCCACGTCATATTGCGGGCAAATACCATGCTTTCGGGTTCTTCGTAATTTGAGCTGTCAGATTTAAATTCTAGCTTCTGAGTTTTTTCCCATTTCTCGGTTTTTTCTCGTCCCAATAGAGTCGCTACCAAACGATAGATGTCGTCACGAGTCGCTTCGGAATCAACAAGGCCACTGACAGCGACTTGCTCTCCTACAGACTGAACCTTGACCTTAGCGTCAGGGAAATGAAATTTGAGTTGGCGTCTAATATCCGTCAGATCCAAATCGACAATAATACGATCGGACAGCAACACCTCATCGTCAATTCCATAGACAATTAAACGTGATTGCCCAATGCTATTGGCGAAGACTACCAAGGTGTTGTCGTTGATCACTTTGTAGTCAACGATATCAGGGTTATTGATGAACACTTGACCAATCGGGCTTTTGAATTTGATGTGCTGACCATCGTTGAGCGTGATTGAGCGATCAGCGGCAAAAGCGTTTGTTATAGAAAGTAAGCCAATCAGCGGCACTAGAATGGAAGCAAACAGTACTTGCTTGATTCGATGGTGAATCATCATCACAAAGCCTCTCTCGGGTTGCTCTCGTTACCACGTAACTCAGCAATCCCGGTATAGTTATCGATAATATTGCGCACCTCTGCATACTCAGGTTGCGTGTAGGTTTGGCTTCGGTAAATTTCGATGTGCATTGTTCGTTGCGCTAATGCAAGTTTTGGTAACTCGTCGGGGCTAACTTCGATGACCACCGTAGTCAGTCCATCCTCTTTACTCGGAGCGCGAGCGGTAATTGAACTGTCGCCAGTTTCGTCATTTCCGATGTTGAGGACTTTGACATTTTTAAGAAACATCGAGGCCTTCACCCCTCGAAAGCGCTTTGGCTTATCGATATTTCCAGCCAAGTTGGCATTAGGAGAACTCACTGTGAGAATATCGATGTACGAACCTGGTCGGATGTAATCGTTGATTAGGTTTTTATCACTGACTTTAAGTGGGTATAACGTCATGCCTTCTGTTATCAAAAGATCTACATATCCTGGCTGTCCTGGTGTCACTTGATATTCAGGCAGTACCACCTCACTGGCGTTAAGGTCGCGATTTAACAAAGTGGAAGGAGCAAAGCTGATTTGAGCGTCTTCTCTAACACCCAGCGTTAAAGCTTCACTTAAAGGAAGCTGTTGTTTGACGACACCTTGTGCGTCGATTGCACGCCCTTTTTCGTAGGCTTTGGTGGTCATCCAAACGGCAACATGTTTTTCATTTTTTTCAATGATCGTTTCAGCCGCTACTTTCGGTTGGGGCTCACTCTTGAACAGGTCGATAACGCCTAGCGCACCCACGATTAAGGCAGCAATGGCCACAAGTAATACCAGTCGGGATCTCATAATGTGCTCATTTTTTGGAGGTTCATATATGTGGCGTAGATTGAGTTAAAATTACTAAGTAAAATCCAATGCTAATTGCTATTCCATATGGAATACCCTCTTGGTTATGGGCATTTCCTCTTATTAATTTTTTACTTATTAGATAAGTAAGCGCTAAAATACCACCAGCAAAAGCCGTCAGAATATACGCCAATAATAAGTCATCAACAGGGATGGCAAGAGACAAAATAACGACGTATTTAATATCACCCGCTCCAATCCAAATCAGCTTATAAAGAATAAGTCCTCCACCTAACATCAGTAAAAAACTCATAATTTGGATATCTAATGGGGATATGAAACACTGCAAGAAGAGTAGTACGAGCAAGGCGTAATTTTGTATCTTACGATAGAGAAAATCAGTAGCCGACGCATATATACTCAATATTGCCAAAGTCACTAAATACAATTCATGACTAAAAATTGGAAATACCACCTAAGTTTGGTTAAAACAAATCTTATTTTACACCGTAAATTAACCAAGCCAGACCAATGTAAACACAGGTCTGGCATGAATATCTCTCGATATCTTCTACATTAGCCAATAAGGCTTGATGTTAGCTGCTAGCAGTATCAATAGCCGTAGCTACATCTTCAAAAGCACCTTCTAGCTTACCAATGAAGCCATCAGCACCTACCGCTGTAGTTACTAGCACAGCCATTGCAACAGCAATAAGACCATATTCAATCGCAGTTACGCCGCGCTCATCGTTCTTGAATTGTGATAAAAACATGCTTGTTTTCACGTATAGCTTAGTAATCATTATTTGTTCCTATAAGGGCTGTTGAAAATTCGTCGCCATTATAATTAGCCCACCCACTCTGGGGAAAATACCCCCTATCGACTTTATCAATAGGTAGAGCGAAAATTGATCAAAATAAAAACACTAAAATTAAAAGAAAACGTAACAAATCTTTTATCAACAATGAGTTACAGTTAAAATCACTGTCAGAAATCTATATTAATTTAAATTTATAAACTTGAAAAAGTAAGATGTAGCTCAATCTTTTTTGTTATATACAACTTATATAACCTTTAGACATAACCCAATTGATAATTTATTAGGCTTTATTATTCATTATAAAACCTGTTGAAATACAAGTATCATCACGCTATTGTTCTTCGAATCAACAAACAATAATAAATATAATTTCTTTGTGTCAAAGGTTAGTCGAATCATGAAACTACATTTCGAAAATATTGTTTCGTTCATAGCAGTAGTTGAAGAAGGTTCATTTAGCTCTGCTGCACGCAAGCTTGGAAAATCACAGTCAACAGTTAGCACAGCTGTTCAAAATCTTGAGTCAGACTTAGGTTTCAACGTATTTAATAGAGAGCACTCTAAAGTCTGGTTAACAAAGAAAGGGGAACGCCTATTCCAATTATCTTTACCTGTGGTATCAAAATATCGGGAATTAATCACCGTTGCCCAGCAGATGAATATATCTGACCAGATAGTTTACCGCGTGGGTATCGATCCATTGGTGTTCAATAAAAACGTAAAGAAGACACTACTAGCATTCTCGGAAGCATTCCCGAATGTAGACTTACTTGTAGTGACGAAACCCAGCTTCGTGTTAGGTAACTATATAAACGAAGGGAAGATAGACCTAGCGTTGGGTAATCCTTACCACAAGACCAATTACGACTTCAACATCGAGGAGCTATTCCACGTTAACTGCTGGTGGGTGGCTCATGAAGACTTAGTCACCTTAAAGTCTCACGCACCGTCACAGCGAGTGCTATTAATGGACGGTTGTGAAGAGCTGCTTAACTTGTCTAACATCGCAGCATATAACCTATGGCGGCTCGATGATTTAGGAACCATCATCGATTTATGTAAAGCTCAAAAAGGCATTGCTTTTGTACCGGGGTTTCTTATTGAAGGTAATATCAAAGAACATAAACTTAAGGTTATTACCGATCACCCTGACTTTTTTGGTAAACGAGTTATTGCTTCCCTTTTCTGGCAAATACATTCTGACTTTAGCTTGTTTAATCAGTGGATCAAAAAGGAGCTACAAACCAGTACTCAATATAAACAAACATTTGTTGCTGATTTAGCTCAATAACGTTCTCGTAAAATCTGGCAATTACATTCTGTGTACATTAGCCAGCTTCGGGGTTAATACAAGTAAAGCTATACATCTTGATATAGTTCCGAAACGATCCATAGATAATAAATATGATTGGCGTCGTTATATTTTGTTTATTCTATAGCTCATCAATCAAAACTTAACGACAGCTATAACCTTTCATTGCTTCGATTTAATTGATAGAAACAACTTCAGAGTATTTATCGCTTTACTCGTCATTTGTTGATCGCGAAATCTAGATTTAAGTGCTTGGTAGTAAATCTACGAGAGTGATTGTCGATTGGTCGTCTACAAGCTCACTACGGGGTTATTTAGGATAATACCCGCATCTTGCCACTCTGGGGCGACTTAGCTTTCGCTTAACCTCATACAAGCGATTTAGACAGGCAAAAGATAGGTTGATGAAAGAGACTACACTCCCCTAGATACAAGCCTAATTAGGTCTACAACGCCAGCTAGCAAGAGACACAGGGAATCACAAGAACTGGAAGCCTGTATATGAAATATGAGAGGAATTATAGGCACAAAAAAGCCCACACTAGGTGGGCTTTTTGCTTGTTCATAAAGAACGAATTTGGTGCCCGCTACTGGACTCGAACCAGTGACACCTTGCATGTCATGCAAGTACTCTAACCAACTGAGCTAAGCGGGCGATGTTCTAATTTTTTATTACTACCATTGTGACAAACTCAATAGTTATGCAATAAAAACTAAAGAAGGAATGGTGCGTCCGAGTGAACTCGAATCACCGACCCCCGCCATGTCAAGGCGGTACTCTAACCAACTGAGCTACGGACGCATTCCTTTAGAACGAGGAAGATATTAACGACTGATTTATTGCGGCGCAAGTAGAAATTACACTTGAATCAACCGTTTGCTCTTATTCGCACCAATACGTTGAATTTTTAGACGTGAAACGTAAATAAAGTTGAGTTACATCACACTAAGTATTGAGTGTTGCTTTACGTTATTCCTCATCTACATCGAATACAACGTTGTAGTTTTCGGTATAGGTACAGTTGGGCTGGCGGCTACAAGTGAAGAATCGTCGACCTTTGTAATCGCCTTGGCTTGCCAGTTTGATGATCATCGGGCTACCACATTTCTTACAAAATCGAACTTCTTTGGATGGTTCGATTAAATCAATGTGCGCTGCCAGTAACCTCTTCAAACGGCTTACTTGGTAGCTGTGTTTAATCGAAGCACCAATCAAAGGTAAACCTGCCGATTTACAGACGTGAATCAGTAGCTTTTCGCGGTCGACCTTCCCTTTATTGAGCTCTTTACCGTTATCGAGTTCGATGATCACACGGGGTTCTAACGTTCGTGGGTCGCAGACGACAAAATCAAAGTAACTACGAGAGATCTTGTTGTTGGCGATAAACCAATTCTTCTTGTTGTTCGTCTTAGCAGGAACAAGTACGTTCGACATGCTGACTTTGGCAAACACTTCCCCATGGTTACCCACAGCGGATTTAAGCGCATTATAGAATGTCGCCTGTTGCGCCGACATCAACGCCCCTTTCTTCTGATAAGCATGGTCTTTGGTGTCATCATGTTTCACCACATACTTTTGAATAAAGTAAAAGAATACAACCAGAACAATTACAACGATAAAGATATTAGTCATTTTCCAACACAATCAAGTCTGCATAGGGATTAAGAGATTGGCTAGCGTATGTAGAAAAGCATCACCTGGCAAGCAAAAGAGCGAGAGTTACCAACCAGAATCACGACCTTTGAGCGCTGCAATCACCGAGAGCTCGCTCCCACGCTAGACACATCTCTCCTATTTGATATTCAAATCATCAATTACACTCTAGATTGATTTAGATCAATTTACCTTAACTTGTGATCAACTAGTCTGAAAAACGTTAGGCAAATGTTAATAAGGAAATTGATATGGAACTCAAACAAGACCCAAGATGTTATACCGATGTATGTGTAGACGGTAAGTGGTTCCACTATGACCACTGCGGAACTCGAGCTTACATGTTAAAAGGTGGCGCTTCCGCTGTTATTGAACTAGCAAGAGAACCTTCTACAGAGGGCGAACTGGTTGAAATGCTGCAAGGCGTCGCTAAATAACTCATATAGATAAACTCGATATACCGCTAAGTAAACCACACCTTTAACTCAAACTTTGATATTAGCGTTTTCAGAGTATCCCAGAAGCCATTCTTATCTCTCGAAGATCAGAATGGTTTTTTGTTTCCTGATGAGCGATTAATTTTCAACGATGATAACTTGGTTCCTACCCGACTCCTTCGCTTGATATAATGCATCATCCGCGGCTTTGAGGTACTTCTTGCAAGTATCATGGTTGAGTTGCTCTTGAGTAATACCAATCGACGCCCCTATCGATGTGGTGAGGTTTAAAAAGCCGGAGTGTGTATCAATTGGCGTTTCAGAAATAGCTAAACGGATAACGTTCAACTGTTGCTCAGGCTCAATGGAACCAGACAACAGCATTACAAATTCTTCACCACCCCAGCGAGCCACGACGTCATTCGGGGATAAATGTTGTTTTACTCGCCTTGCTACTTCCACTAAAACCTCATCACCAATATCATGGCCAAAAGTGTCATTAACGCGTTTAAAATGGTCAAGATCTAGAATAACCAGACTGATTCCAAACTGTGAAGTATTAAATGACATTGGTTGTGTTAGAAGTTGTTCCAAGTAACGTCGGTTATATAAGCCTGTCAGTTCGCATCTTGTAGATTGCTTGAGTAACTCTTTGTTGGTCTTCTGGATCGAGCGCAACCTTATCAAAAGTAATGTGGCACTTATCATCACCATGATACCCAAGGCGACAACAATTCGATTCCGTAGCTGCTGCTTATCTAATGTCAGCTCACCAAGCTCCTTCTCTGCATTTAGCAGTTCATTCTCTTTAGCTAAAGATGCCGTTGCAAAATCTTGTTCGAGCAAGAAAATATCGCTCTGTCGCTTGTCAAACAACAGTGCCTTGTTACCCTTGTAGTAGAGCTTAAAGTAGCGAAGCGCGTTCTCGCTGTCGCCTCTCGAGTCATAATATTCTGCGAGTGTTCTTAAACCGAGGACTTTCCAGCTGCGAGAGCCAACAATATCGAACATTGCATGCGACCGCTTAAGATCAGCAAAGACAAAATTGTCTCGATTCAAACCAATGTTAGCTAAGGCTCTGTTTAAATAACACTGACCCAGTTGAAGTGTGTATTTGTCCACTCCCGGATATCTAAGGCACAGGTTTGCGACTTGCCGTGCTGACTCAAAGTTCTTTTCCGCCAACAACACATCACTCTCTGCTTTTAACAAGATAATTTTGTATCGCTCGCTGACGTTATCGCCATTGAGTTTGGCGGCACTTTGATACGCCTCTCGGCCTTTAACTAACTCACCACTTCGCAGATAGGCAAAAGACTCATTCACATGTAACACACCGATGGTAGAAGCTTCGAGGAGCCCGCTGTTGTAATAGAGTTTTTTGGCTTTTTGAATCAGCTCGAGCGCTTTAGGCCAATCTTCCAAATAGATATAAAGTAATGCCATGTTAGACACTAACTTGCTGTTGTAGATGTGATGAGGGTACTTCTTGCCCAGATCTAAGCCTTTATGGAAAAAGTATTGAGCCTCAGGAAAGTCATTGCGGATATTGTTGATGACACCAGCCGTATTATAGGCCTTAATCAACAACTCTTCATAGTGGAGCGATTCCGCGATATCTATCGCTGCTCTGATTTGGATTTCAGATTCCGCTAGCTCCCCTTTACTGATGTATTCGATCGCCAATTCAACCAATGATTGGGCCTTTAGCCAACCCATGTGTTCGTGTTGTGCGAGTGCTTTAATCTGTCTGACGTATTCTGAAACCGCTTCGGTATCCAACTTATGTTGCGCGAGGTTTGACAGAATCATCAATTCGTAAGCACGATAGATGGCTTTATCTTGGTCTGGAAACTTGGCTTGGAGAGCCTCAAGTTGTTGGGAAGCTAAATTAGGGTCACCACGAGATACATCGAGAATATCAATCAATGTAGATCCATACTGAGAGAGTAATAACTCTTTCTCGGGACTATACACACTCGGATTTTCAGGGCGAATATGCTTTAAATCGTCATCATAAGTTGGGTAGAGCAAATACAACCCAAGTACAACGCTCATAAGCACGACTAGAAGGAATGAACCTAACACATTGTTTCTATTCATTTATAAGTGCCATTATTGATTGCATTCCAATTTTATCGACGGGTTTTCAAAGCGGTTAAACATTATACCCGACAGATATACAGATTAAAATCCTGCGCATCGGTGGATCTGAGTTGGGTTTTTCTCATTAATTAGAATAATCAGGCGACTTTCTTGATTTAACTCAGACAATCATCTATCTCATTGGCGTTATAGTGATTTTCCTGTTCCTACCTCCGCGGCTTCTTTTCGAACAAGCGGAAGCATAATGAGAATTAACAATGACCCAAATTAATGAACAACGTCTAGTCAACCATTTCTGTGATCTTGTGAAAATCGATAGTGAATCACGCAACGAAAAAGCTATCGCTGAAGCGCTGGCTGAGCAGCTAGGCGAACTAGGCTTTGACGTACACAAACTGGCAGTTCCGGAAGAAGTATCGAACGGTTTCAACATCTACGCACGTTTAGATGGCACACTTCCAGGTAGCACAGTATTCAGCTGCCACATGGACACAGTAACGCCAGGTATCGGCATTGAGCCAATCATCGAAGACGGTATCATCCGTTCAAAAGGCAACACGATCCTAGGCGGTGACGATAAGTCTGGTATTGCGGCTATCATGGAAGCGGTTCGCGTAATCCAAGCTGAAGGCCAAGCACACAAAACGATTGAAATCGCATTCACCGTATTCGAAGAAGGCGGTCTATTCGGTTCTCTGAACTTCGATATGTCTTACATCCAATCTGAGCACGCTATTGTGCTAGATACAGGCGGTCCGATCGGTACTATCGTAAATGCAGCACCTGGCCAACAAAAAGTCGTTGCGAAGATCAAAGGTCGCCCTGCTCACGCTGGTTTAGCACCAGAAGAAGGCATCAGTGCGATTCAAGTGGCAGCAGACGCTATCACTAAGATGAACCTGCTTCGTATCGATGAAGAAACAACAGCAAACGTGGGTATTGTTGAAGGCGGTCAAGCAACTAACATCGTAATGCCAGAGCTTAAAGTCGTGGCTGAGGCTCGCTCTCTAAACGGTGAAAAACTAACAGCACAAGTTGAACACATGATCTCGACATTCCAAGAGAGTGCAAAACAGTTCGGCGCTGAAGTAGAAATCGAATCAACGCGCGCTTACGATGCATTCGTTATTGCAGACGATCACCCGCACATTCTTTCTATCAAATCAGCGTTTGAGAAGCTTGGCGTAACAGCGAACACTAAACGCACTGGCGGCGGTAGTGATGCAAACAACTTCAACGCGAAAGGCCTAACAACAGTTAACCTTTCTACTGGTATGGCGAAAGTTCACACCACTGAAGAGTACATTGCAGTGAAAGACATGGTCGCTATAACTGAGTTTGTTGTGGCTTATGTAACGCAATAATCGAATCCATTAGTTAGGTAGTCACTTCTATCTAGCACAATGAAAAAAGCCGAGACATCATCACGATGCTCGGCTTTTTGCTGTTTAGGTGAACATGGAAGGTCGAACCTAAAACCCCCTACGCTTCCAGAATTGGCCTTCGTCTTTTGCTACTAGGTCGAATGTCTTGTCGGCGATGATGTTGCCTTTTAGCTCAACCGTCATACGCCATTTTCCTAGTTTGTTCGAGACAGGTGCCCAGATAGTGTCACCTAAGTAGAAATCCCAATCATTGTTGCCGACATACTCTTCACCATCGAACGGTTCGAGCACTTCACCTTTGTCTGTGGTGATGTTCGGGTGATAAATGCAGTAACGAATCTTCTCACCTTTGGCTTTTTTTATATTCAGGATATAGCCAAACTCCACGTCGATTTCAGCATCAACGATGGTGGTGAACTCTTGGATTTTTGGAAGATCTTTAGATTTGGAATCCCATGTAGAATAGATACCATAAGAAGTCATGTCGACCACAACAGAGCGCTTTGCCATTTCAATCGTTACCTTGGAGTTGTTCTATTAATTTAATTCTATTTACCATACAGCCATGCAAGCAGAGGAAGAACGAGGCTATTCTTGCCAATCTTTCGACATACGCTTAATCACAGACGGTTCGATGTCGTGAATAGTGCCATATTGCTCTCGGCAGACTTCGATAATCAATTCTGCTTTATATTTGCGTGCTAGTTGGCGGTAAGCCTTCATTTCCCAGTGCTTAATAAAGGTATTTGAGACCACGACATCAAGACCTTGCTTTAGACCATTTTCAGCCGTGTTTTGGCACCACTCATGTGCCTGTTGCAGCTGTCTAGGGTCAAAGTGATATTCACCTTGCTCATTCACATAATACATATCGGCTTCAACGTGTAACGCATCGTAGGTTTTGGCTTTTGTTGACTTGCCCGAACCAGGCAACCCTCGAATGAGTATTAACTTCATCTGTCACTTTACAGGCTAATTCGAAAGCTCAAGTTTATCTCAAATACTAACGAGTTTCTCTGATAACTGCCTTTGCTCAATATCCGAAAACCAAGTACTTACACTCGACTCAGACAATCACTGAATGCTATGAGACTCCCCTCTATGCCCGTGGATTGCTTCTGATAGAAAACACAAATAATTTACATCTATCCATTTTGCATATCGACAAGCGTATCAAACTACTATAGATTTAGATGTATAGACGTCTACATATCTAGCTTAGGGAGAAAGCTGTGCCTATTCGCATTCCAGACCAATTGCCAGCATCCGATGTTCTTCGTGAAGAAAACATCTTCGTTATGCCGTTATCAAGAGCATCGACACAGGAAATTCGTCCACTTCGAGTCTTGATCCTCAACCTAATGCCGAAGAAGATTGAAACCGAAACTCAATTCTTACGCCTACTATCAAACAGCCCATTGCAAGTGGACGTAGAGCTGCTGCGCATTGATGACCGACCGAGCAAAAACACACCGACTGAACACCTTGATAACTTCTACCGCCAATTTGAAATGGTCAAAGGAAGAAACTTTGATGGATTGATCATCACTGGCGCGCCGCTTGGCTTGGTTCAATTTGAAGATGTTATCTACTGGGATCACCTGAAAACCATCATGGAATGGGCAAACAAGCACGTTACTTCAACGCTATACGTATGTTGGGCGGCTCAGGCTGGTTTGAAGTTATTGTATGATTTGCCAAAACGCACTCGTAAAGAGAAGCTGTCTGGTGTTTATAACCACGAGATACATAACCCATACCATCCTATTCTGCGTGGCTTCGACGATACATTTTTGGCACCGCACTCTCGCTATGCGGACTTCTCTCAAGAGTACTTAGCTGAACATACCGACCTTGATGTTCTTGCGACTTCTGATGTTGCGGGTGTATATCTAGCAGCAACCAAAGATAAGCGAAACGTGTTTGTAACGGGTCACCCTGAATACGACTCCCATACACTTCACAATGAATACATTCGTGATTTAGGTGAAGGCATGGAGCCTGTTATTCCAATCAACTATTACCCGAACAACAATCCAGACAACAAGCCTGTTGCAAGCTGGCGTAGTCATGGCCACTTGTTATTCTCTAACTGGCTAAACTACTGCGTTTACCAACAAACGCCTTACGATCTGGAGCATTTCAGCGAAGACAACTTTACCAAAGACGATTAAGTTCTCTCTTCCGATTCACAAACACATAAAGCCGTGTTCAATAGGTTGTTGATAAGACTCCAAATTGGACGCGGTTTTTTTATGGTGGTTGAGTCGCATTCCATAATAGATTTACCACTTCAATGGGTTTGATTTCATATGATGGGTTGGTGTTCATAAGGAGCTTCACATGCCTGCCAAGCCGTCATTCTCAAATCCGATTTCGTTGCACCGCCCCCTTTCGTTATCAAGTTTGGTACTACTCACCTCGCTTTCGTTGGTCGGTTGCGTCTCTGTCACTGAAGGACCACCAAAAATTGAAAGCGATCCTATTGCGATGTCTGAATCTCGAATCGAATTAGGTTTGGGCTATATGGGACAAGGCAATATGGTAAGAGCGCGTGAAAATCTTGAGCTGGCTATCAAGCACGCACCTAGCTACTACCGTGCTCGACTTTCAATGGCGCATTACTACGAACAAGTGGGCGAAGTAGACGAAGCGAGAACCACTTACCGCAAAGCACTCAGTCTCGATTCTAGAAACGGTAATGTATTGAACAACTACGGTACATTTTTGTGTAAACAGGGCGAATACGAACAAGCCGACAAGTACTTCAATCGAGCCATCGACCAACCCTACTACTACTTGGTGTCTGCAAGTTATGAAAACGCGGCATTTTGCGCATTTAAGGCTGGCAATACTGACCAAGCGAAGTACTACTTCACTCGCGCCATTGACCATGACCCAAATCGAGTAAAGTCGATATTACAGCTTTCTAAAATCGAAGTAAGTGAAGCCGATTACAATGAAGCTCGACTTCGTTTATTCAAATTCCACCAGCGTTATGGCTATCAAATTCCATCACTTCAAATCTTGGTCGATCTCGAAAACAAAGCCGGGAACAAAGCCCTAGAGCAGAAATATCAGAGTAAGTTAGATGAGTTGCTTTCTGCTTAGCGAATATGCAAAACACAAAAAACGGGCTTGTTGCGTTAACAACAAGCCCGTTCATAATTTCGACTTAATATCTTAATTAAGTGCAGTCGTTACTTAAGCGCGATCCACTCTTGTCTTTGTTCATCGTCCATAAAGGTCCATGCGATAAAACGACTCACCTTCTGGCCTTGCGACATCTCGACAACTTTCACTTGTTTAGCTCGTAGCTTACCCAGCTCTGAACGAACCATATCGACGTTATCTTTCTTAGAGATCAATGTCGTAAACCACAAAACTTGAGTAGCAAAAAGCTGGCTCTCTCTCGCCATTTTCATGATGAAAGCAGCTTCGCCACCCGGGCACCAAAGCTCGGCTTTTTGACCACCAAAGTTTAAGGTTGGTTTATCTTGCTTAGTTGATTTATTTTGCTTGGCTGGCTTCTTGTTCATTTCTGGCTTAAATGACTGACCTGCCTTCTTAGCACGGTTCGCCGCTAGGTTATCCAGTTTACGTTGTGACCCCTTTTCCGCTTCTTCAAGGGAGCTATGGAATGGAGGGTTACAAATAGTGACATCGTAACGTTCATTACCCTTAATCACGCCCTTAAAGATAGATTCAGAGTCAGCTTGTAGGCGAACTCGGATCTTACCTTTTAGATTAACGTTGCTTTCCGCAATGAAGTTCGCTGTTTTGATGGAAACAGGATCAACATCTGTACCTGTGCAACGCCATTTGTATTCCGTGGTGCCAATGATCGGGTAGATACAGTTTGCACCAACCCCAATATCTAATGCTTTCACAGACGCGTGGTTATATGGTTCGCCTTGGCCATCGCTATTAAGGATGTCGGCCACTCTGTGAATGTAGTCTGCACGGCCAGGAATTGGCGGGCACAAGTAACCAGCAGGAATATCCCAATGTTTAACGCCGTAGTGGTGTGCTAACAAAGCTTTGTTGAGTAGCTTAACGGCCAATGGATCAGAGAAGTTAATGGTGTCTTCTCCTACTGGGTTCTTGATCAGGTGCTCTTTTAGCTCAGGCAACGAGGCAACCAACAACTCAAAGTCATAACGACCAGTGTGCTGGTTTCTTGGGTGTAATCCACCTTGAGGTTTTTCAGAAGAACGTCTTTTCTGAGCTGCGTTCTTGTTAAAAGCCGTTTTATTAAAAGAACCCTTATTTGATGATCCTTTATTCGCGCCCTGCTTCCCTTTGCTATCTTTTGCAAAAGGTCGCTTTGCTTTGTTATTGCCCGTACCTTTCGGTGCACTACTCTTGCGGCTTTTATCTGATGTGTTCTTTGTAGAAATACGCTTGTCGCTGCTTGGCTTAGCTGTACTTGGCTTAACATCAGCTTGATTGTCTTTTGTTTTTGCTGATGAAGTACTGTTTTTCGACAGGCTTAGCGTCTTTCTATTTTGTGATTGGCTCATTGGGCTACTTCTTTAAATCTAAATACATCATGAATAAACGGGCATCCAACTCAAGTTGATGATATTCCGGTTCCATGTGACAGCATAGTTGGTAAAAGGCTTTGTCGTGCTCTTTCTCTTTGATATGCGCCAGTTCGTGTACCACCAGCATTCTAAGTAAAGGTTCTGGTGCATTTTTAAAAACACTGGCAATACGAATTTCATTCTTTGATTTGATCTTTCCACCGTGATTCTTCGCAACGTAAGAATGAAGACCTAACGCATTATTGATTAGGTGTATCTTGCCGTCGTAAATCACTTTGCTGATCGGTGGTGTTTTTTTCATGTAGCGATTTTTTATCTCAATCGCATAGTCAAACAGGGCTTTCTCGCTTTTTATTTCATGATTCTTTGGGTAGCGAGCTTCAAACCAAGGCACCAATTTACCCGACTCGACAAGTTGAGTCACAGGATCAAGAATGTGCTTAGGATAGCCTTGAATATAGCGTAAAGAAGGATGCATGCTGAAAGACCGTACAAGTTACACCACGACAATACGTTGTGGTCTTGAAAATTGAGCCGCATAGTGTAACTGATCACACTTTTCTAATCACCTAGGATTCGTTACACTTTAACGAGATTCACCAAGAGAATGAAAAAATGAAACGTGTTGTATTGTACGTCGCAGACAAATGCCCGCACTGTAAAGATGCCCAAAGGTATTTAGACTCTAAGAAAATTGTTTACCGCCTGACGAATGCAAAGATGCAGCGTGGCCGTAAAGAATTGCAAGCGATGGGTGCTCGTTCTATCCCCGTGCTTAAGATCGGCGATCAGGTGATGGTCGGCTGGAATCAGAAGAACTTCGATAAGATGTATAACTCTAAGAACACTTAACGTGCTCTAGAGACTTATATTTCTACAAACAAAGCCCGAATGTCCAACCAAGGATGTTCGGGCTTTGTTTATTTATATCTGACTTAATCACACATACTGCTTCACGAAATCAATAAAGGTTCTATCTGCTTTTGATAAGTAACCTTCTTTTCTCCAAGCTAGAGACAAATTCAATTTAACCGGATCTTTAAATGGTAGCCCCACCACATCTGACTCATATTCTGTAACTAAGCTAAGCAGCGCAGTAATGGCAAACTCTCGCTTCACGATAGAAAGGATCATCGGCAATAAATTGGTTTCGAACGCGATGGTCATATCGAGGTTGTACTTCTTACAAGTCGCATCGATAAAATCACGGTGGAAGTAGCCTGATTTGAACATGATCAGCTCTTGAGCAAAAAACTCTTCAAAGGTGATGGATGGTTGCGTTGCCAGTGGGTGATCTTTGCCAACGACCGCTAACATTTCTGAGCTTAACAGGTGGTCAGTTTCAAGGTCATCTGGCACATTTTCATGGTTGATTACACCAATATCCAGTTCGCCGTTTAACAACATTTCTCGAATAGATGCGGTGCCAGCATCAATCAAGGTCAACTTTAGGTTTGGGTATTGGCTTTTAAATGCCATCACGACTTGCGGGAAAAAGTAACTGCCCATCATGCTTGGAGCGCCTAACCGCACTTCTCCTTTCTCCAACCCCTTTAACTCGTTCATTGCGAGTTGAGCATCATCGAACTGTTGAGCAATCCTCTTGGCGTGTTCGAACAATACTTTTCCCTCTTCCGTTAATGTTACGTATTTATCTCCTCGACGGAAGAGAATCAACTCAAGCGTCTGTTCGAGTTTTTTAATAGAAATACTCAATGCAGGCTGTGCGATATGCAGCGCTTTGGCGGCCTGGGTGAAGTTACCAAACTGCGCAACAGCCAGAAAATGTCGAAGTGGTTTTGATTCAAGCATGGCGATATATTAAATATATAGAGGTGATATTTTTAATATATTTCTTTAATTACACTTGTACTGATAACTTGTTCACAAATAGCTTACTAACTCGTGCAGGCACAACGTAAATGTTTGATAAAGGCAGTCCTCAATACAAACGCATCACCCAATCATTGGCGATTGGCTCGTTTATCATTTTCTGTAACCTTTACCTCTTTCAGCCAATCTTGCCGCACATGGCGGAGCACTTCCAAGTATCTGAAACTCAAATCAACTGGCTGTTTGCCGCGACAACACTTGGGCTTTCCATCAGCTTGGTGCCTTGGGCGATCGCTTCTGAAACCTTCGGTCGAAAACCCATCATTCTGTTCAGCTTATTTGCTATCCCGCTAATCGGGCTGAGCATGGTGTTCACAACCACTCTACTGCAACTTGTTATTGCCCGAGCATTCATGGGAATCGCAGTCGCTGCTTTTGCGGGCGTGGCGGTTGCCTATATGGTCGAAGAGTTATCACCCAAAGCATTCGCAGTCGCGATTGGAGGATATATTGCGGCTAATTCTTTAGGTGGCATCTTCGGGCGTGTATTGGGTGGCTTGATTACGGATTATTTCGACTGGCACGCAACGGTTTTGTTTTTCGTTGTCGGATCTTTGCTTGGCGCGCTCTATATCGCCTTTAGATTGCCTGATCAACAAAACTTCAAACCACAGAAAGGGTTGTTCTTTCATCATAACCGCTCGGTTGTGATGCACTTAAGAAACCGTACCTTGTGGCTCGCGATGTTGATTGGTGGTGCTAACTTCGCGTTGTTCGTTAACCTGTATTCGGTAATGGGCTTTAGGCTAGTATCTGCGCCTCACTCTGTGCCAGTGGGTTTAGCTTCGCTTATATTCCTATGTTACTTGGCCGGAACGGTAAGCTCTAAGCTCTCCAACAAATGGACACTTCGCTTTGATCCGTTAAACGGTATATTAATGGGCGTGTGTATTAGCCTGATTGGGATGCTAATTTCTGCCGTCGATAAAGTCCCGTTCATGTTAGCTGGCTTGTTATTGATTAGTGGCGGTGCATTCTTCGCCCACACTCTTGCCTACTCTTGGGTGAGCCAAAAAGCACCGAGCGCCAAAGCGACAGCAACGGCACTTTACTTAGTACACTACTACATAGGTGGCAGTTTAGGAGGCTTCTTACTCCTATATTGCTGGCAACTGTTCGGTTGGAATGGCGTGATTGCAGGCGGCTCGATCTTCTATGTCGCAATATTTGCTTGGGTCTACCAGTTAAAACAGCAGCAAGTATCGGCGTCCAAACTCGCACAAGCATAAGTACGACTGAGGTTGTAACTCAATTATTGCTTTTGATTAACGACCGTTCTGATATCCTACGAAAAATTTCATTTCGGAACCTGTTATGTCGAACACTCAAAGCACAGATCTTCAAATCATCCACGACCAAGTAAAGCAGTGGTTAGACGATGTCGTTATTGGCCTAAACCTGTGTCCATTCGCAGCCAAGCCACAACGTAATAAACAGATTAAGATCTTTGTGAGTGAAGCAAATACGGAAGAAGTGTTGTTGCAAGACATCATGACGCATTTCGTAGAGTTAGATAACACACCAGTCGCGGAATTAGAGACGACTTTGGTGGTTGTACCTAACATGCTGCAAGATTTTTTCGACTACAACATGTTCATTGATTGGATTGAAGCGCTGATCAAGCAAGAAGATTGGGAAGGTGTTTACCAAGTTGCAACCTTCCACCCAGACTATTGCTTTGGTGGTGCAGCTCCAGAAGACGATGAAAACCTAACCAACCGCTCTCCGTATCCGGTTTATCATTTAATTCGTGAAGCGAGTATGGAAAAGGTGCTGAAGCACTACCCTAACCCTGAAGCGATTCCTGATACCAACATCGCAAGAGTTGAGTCGTTAACACCTGAAGAACGCCGTAAATTATTCCCTTACCTGTTCAGTTAATCGCTAACATGCTGGCTCATATTCCTGAGCGCTCTTGATGATATGGACGAGAAATGAACTGATCTCGTCCATTTTGTTTCGCAATGTACAGACATTCATCGGCAACTTTGATTAGCTTATCTAACGCCGACATCCTTTCCCCTTTGGTATCCCCTGTACTCAACTCAAAATGACACGCACCGATTGATATAGTAACAGGCTTTCTATCCAGCGTGATTTTCTTCATCTCTTGCAAAAGAGTCATGAACTTATCTTCTACACAACTTGGTGTTTTATTTGGGTACCAAAGAATAAACTCTTCACCACCAAAACGCGCCACAAACTCACCCTCTTGAGTGTTATTACTTAGCACGTTCGCCACTTTCTTTAAGACAACATCACCCATTTGGTGGCCATAAGTGTCATTGACCTGTTTAAAGAAATCGATGTCGACAATTGCCAAGGTTCCTTTTCCTAAAGAGCCTTTTAACTGCTCGACTTCCGCATTCAACGTTTTGAACAAGCAACGTCTATTTGGTAAATGTGTCAAAGGATCGTACATAGCTTGGTACTCTAACTTCTCATTGAGCTCTTTGAGTTTTCGTTCTTGTTGTCTTCTAACCAGCTCTACTTCGATCCATGAGGCCATTAGCCTCATCACGTCGATATCGAACTCTTTGAACTCACGATGATAAGGCTCTGGGCTTGAAAAGTTTAAGGTGCCATAAAGCTCATCATTAACGAAAATGGGAATACCAATGTATGACTCCAAACCAAAAGACTGATAGGCAGGATGAGTCGCATACTTATCGTGCTTACCACAATGCTCAATGCAGATAGGACCAATCGATTTACAAGTAATTTCGCAATAAGTCGAACGATAATCGAAGGTGTCACCGCTATTGAGTGCTACCCCTTCAGGTGTAACGCAGTGCTCAACTAAATAAGAATTACCATCGACTTTCGATAAGATACCAATATCAAGGTTGAAGCGTTCAAGCCCCATAATAAGCAGCTGAGCGATCTGAATATCGAAGCCCTTTCGATAATCATTGGTGATTTGATACAAACGGCGTATAACAATTTCGCTTTCACTGGCTTGGTACATAACGGAGATCCCACTGCTGACGAGATAAATGACAACACCAATATTGAGTTTATTACTAATAAAGGGCAGAAAACATAATAATCAATCGGTTTGTATGCAAAATACCTCATTGGTCCAATGAATAAAAGTCGACTTCTTCGACTTTGCGTTAGCACCCTATTCCGAGCTTTGATAAAATAATCCATTAACGAAACAGAATGGATAGGAAAATGAACCTTTCTCAACTAAGCCAAGAAATCTACGATCACCTTTACCGCGACATTGAAGAGTTCCGCAGTACTTTTGATCTGCCTGTTGCTGCTCCTGAAACAATGGACGAAAAAGGCGATACGCTACATACCTCTCTAGCGATCGAAGAACTAACAGAACTTGCAGAAGCTGACTCTAAAATCGAACAAGCGGACGCTATTGTAGACAGCGTTTATGTTTTGATGGGACGTTTAGTCCACCTTGGTCAGTCGAAAGTAGAAGACAACCTAGCAATCAGCTACCTGATCGACCTACTGTTGAATGTTTCTAAAAACCGTTCAATCGACTTTCTACCTTGTTGGGACGAAGTACACTCAAGCAACATGAGCAAAGTGTGTCGTAACGAAACAGAATACGCAGAAACGGAAGCTTTCTATGCTGAGCAGAGCATCAAACTGATGGCGGTTCAAAAAGGCGAATACATCATCGCGAAGTGTGCGGAAGATTTCGTATCTGAAGGCAAGACAGTTCGCCAAGGTAAAGTACTAAAATCGGTACACTACCGCCCTGCGAACCTTGAGCCACTAACGGCTTAACTAAGTTTACGGCTGAACTTAGGTTATGGCTGTAGCGGTTTGAAGTACTAGCGAACCAAAATAGCAAACGCCACGTTTAAATAACGTGGCGTTTTATTATCTGTCAATGATTTGTAACTGTGTAAATTGCAGCTGTGTATTAATTGTAGCCGAGTGTCAGTTGTAGCCGAGTGCTATACCAGTCGCGCCATGTGGTAAGCCGCCACATATTCGCCATTTCTGAAAGCGAACCCTGCAGACTCTCCTTCAATCACGAATCCAAACTTCTTATACAGGCTGATGGCTCTTTCGTTATCGGTATAGACGGTGAGTTCCATTCGCTTGATGTTAATCCAGTTATCACACAAATCGATTGCTGTTGCGAGCAGTTGGCTACCAACACCTTTGCCTAGTACATCATCTTTAACACCCATACCAAATGAAGCGACATGTCGTCTCCTTGGGTTCACACACACTTCCATTCCCAAGTTGCCAACAATCTCATCGTCAATCATTGCGACATACGAGTATACGTTGTCGGGAATATTAGAGATTCGTTTCTGCCAGCTTTCCAGAGATGGATTTGGGAGTTGCAGCGTACCGGTATAAGCATTAGTGCATTCGTAAACTTCTTTTATTCCCTTTGCATCTGACGGTTCAGACCGTCTCACTATAATACTCATCGCAACTCCTACTATTATTCTTCGCTAAATGTGATGCACATCCTCAATGTGCAACTAGACACATTACCAAATAGTAAATATTTAACAATAGGTTAGATGAAATTGTTTTTATTGGGGCTGACGTGAGGAATGTATCTGGATGTTCTGAAGAAATAAATTCGTGGAATCAAGGTTAGTTAAACTCGAGGTCATTAGATATGGGCACCTCAGGTGTGCCCATATCGTGAAACCTATGGAGTTATTGAGCTGGACGCCAAACGCCCCATTTTTCATTTTCGTAGGTCGCTTTAGGGTTTGTACCACCTTGAACCCACCATTGCGCTTTCCATGACTGGTTCGAGTAAGTCACGACTTCGCCACCAAGGTAAGTCGCTGATGAGTCCCAAGTGCCATTGTCTGGGTCAGGAGTCGGATCAGGATCCGGCGTTGGATCGGGGTCTGGTGTTACACCACCGTCATCAGCAATCACTTCGAACGTGAAGGTTTCAACACTGTCGTTTTCAATTGAGCTAGCCATAAACGATAAAGTTTCGTTTGCAGTGATGCTAGCGGTATCAACTACGATAGAAGCCGTGCCGTTATTCTGGATACTTACTGAAGAACCTTGAGTTTGAGTCAATGTCGCCGCTTCGCTTGTTGCAATCACAACTTTATCGCCAGCATTCACAACATTGTCACTCTTCACTAGCTCGTAGATGTCACCTTTCAGTGGTTCAACACCACCGTCGCCACCATCAATCAGCGTTAACTGACCAGAAGCACGGCTATCTTTTGAGTTGAAGAAGTTACGTGAAGGATCGTTTTGGAAGTACATGTAGTGCTGCATTTCAGCGTGCCAGTCACCAATGAAGATCGCGCCATCTTTAAACTCTTCATGCCAACCATTGATTTCTGAAGCCAACAAACGAGCCCAATCGTTAATGTTTGAAGCATCGATGACGATGTCGAAGCTACGCGCTACTTCACCATACTTGTTGATGATGTCGTACTTAACTGTATCACCAACTTCTGGCGTTCCAAATTGGTCTGAAACAAACAGATCACCACGCACTAGATCGGGCTCTGGACCCGGCTCTGGTGGAGGGGTTGTGCCACCCGCGATAGTGATGTCTGAACAGTTGTAGAAGCCTTCGCCCGCAGCATCATCACGTTGCCAGCGAACGAATAGAATCGCATCGCCAGAACGGTCTGAAGGGATAGTGACGTTAATGCGGTACTTACCACCATTAACCGGAACGTTACCCTCTTCTTGGATAAGCTCTAAGTCTCCCCACGCTAAGCCTTTGCTTAGGTCTGCGTTTGGTTTCGTTAGGTAGAACTCCCAAAAAGAAGGGTTGTGTGGCGCAGTCGCATTGAATACATATTCAAACGTACCAGTATTTAGTTCAGTACGAGTCCAACCAGTATGAGGCGCACCCATACCGCGTTTTTGCGAATCATTGGCGTAACATAACGTGCCGTCAGGAATCGCCGCTTTTACAGCATTGATATTATTGAAATCCTGAACATTTTTAGCGTATTCGTTACGTTGAACAAACGGATATGAACCAGAAATGTCTTTTGCTTGAGCACACGCAGCATTAGGTGGTGTACCCGACCAGATTCCGCCTTGCTCGTAACACGTGTTCTGACGCGCACTTGGAAATTCAGACCAACCATGAGCATTTGCCACTGAAGGCACACTCGATAGCATAGCCATACCTACTGCTACTTTTAGAATATTATTATTTATTGTTGTCACTTTCCCACTCTCTATTATTTTACCCTGCACATCACATCAATTGGTCACTTACCAATCAAAATTGCACTTCGAGGGTTTATAGTTTTTATTTGAAGAACAACGAAAAATATATACGTCAATTTTATCAATAACAGCGGGTTTTATATTGATAGGAATCAGAGTCACACAACTCAAAGAAATGCGTTGTCGATAGATGATGTTGCTTCGAATTATCGGATCTCAGTATTCCGTCTTGATTGACGCAACATTATTCAAAGTGAATAAAAAAGCGGCTTAATGATTAAGCCGCTTCCAATATATACATTAAGTATGCTGCACGAGTTGTACACAAGTTGAGTAATGATAAGGCAATTAATAACGGCTATTCATGCCCATACGATGCGACATGTCATCGTCCATACGACCGCCCTTCCAACCGCCGCCACCCAATAGATTGAGTACATCTCGCGCTGTGTACTCTTCTCCACCGAAGAAGTCATTCGACACATCATTACGTAACAGCTAGATAGTGGGAGCCAATTCAACAGCAAGGTCTTTTGGATCCGCAAACAAGGCTAAAGCAATCTGTTGTTGGCGCTTGCTCAGTTCATTAGAGCTCGTCTCAACCTGTCCAATCGAGAAGAAATCACGGCTTCCGTAGCTCTTCACCATCTTTGCAGACAATGACTTAATCACCTTTTTGATTCTTCTTCTTTGGATGTATCTAAACATATTCGCTTCCTTTACTAACTCGTCTTGAACCCAAGAATCCGCTTAACCAAATAACCTTTTAGCAAATACTCTTTCTAGACAAACGCCCTATCTAACCAAACAGCAGATAGGTTTGATTATCGACTGAGATACTTTTGACTTCAGTGTTGAACACGGACTCTAGTTGTTCTGGAATAAGCACTGCTGTAGCGGTACCTGATGCTTGCAGTACGCCCTTATCGAGCAGCAACACTTGGTCTGCGTGTCTTAGGGTTCTGTTCAAATCATGGTTAGCCATGATAACTGCGATCCCCTTCTCTGCTACTCGTTCAATGAGCTTGTACAACAAGGCTTCTTGTGCAATATCCAACGGAGCGGCAGGTTCGTCGAGGATCAGCAGCTTCGCGTAGGGGTTAAGTGTCGGCCAGATTTGCAGACACATGCCCGCCAAGCGAACGCGTTGCCATTCACCACCAGACAGTGTCTGAATTGAACGATGAAGTTTGTCTGCAATGTCTAACATATGGCTGATTTCTTCCAAAGCTGCGTTGATTTCAGCCTCAAGGCCATGCGATGAACTTGGCAATGACAACGCAAGGTATTGGAATACTTCCAAGTTGAAGGCTGGCCTTGCGCTTTGGCATAAATAAGCACGATGTAATGATAAATCTTGTAGCGACAGTTGTGACAAATCCTGCCCGTCGAACTTTATATCACCTTTATAGCCATCACCAATGCCAGATATCGCTTCGAGTAAGGTACTTTTACCGCTGCCATTCGGGCCGATAACATGAGTCACCTGCCCTTGCTTGAGCTCAAATGATAGTGGTAATAAACGAGCGCCGACGCTCAGGCTCTTAATTTGAATCATGATTTTTAATTAACATCCAAATGAAGATAGGCGCACCAATACTGGTGGTCATCACACCCAAAGGCAGCTCTGCGGAATCTAATAAGGTTCTTGCACAGATATCAGCAAATACAAGCAATGCAGCACCAGCAACGGCAGACAAAGGAAGCAGATATTTGTTATCAGTACCAATCGCTAAACGCAATAAGTGTGGCACAACCAAGCCAACAAAGCTGATCACGCCGCCTAATGCCACGGCACAACCGACTAAAATTGAGACAGCAAAGATTAAACGCCAACGTAATCTCGGAACATTCACGCCTAACTGTGCGGCATGCGTTTCGCCTATCATCAGTTTGTCTAGTTTGCTGCCTTGCAAACACAACCAGATAATAACGGGGATCATCACTAACGTGAGCGAGTGTTGGTACCAAGTTACACCACCCAAGCTACCCATCAGCCAATACATCAACAAGCGTAGACTTAAGTCATCACTAAAATAGAACGCCCATGTCACCATCGCGCCAGAAAGAATGCCTAATGCAACACCCACCAGCAGTAATTTAGCCGTGGTGAGTCGCATCGTTTTTACCATGCTCACCA
Organism: Vibrio crassostreae; assembly: GCF_024347415.1. Lineage (NCBI taxonomy): Bacteria > Pseudomonadati > Pseudomonadota > Gammaproteobacteria > Vibrionales > Vibrionaceae > Vibrio > Vibrio crassostreae. The sequence goes on along the minus strand of NZ_AP025476.1, from coordinate 1,553,291 downwards.
GTATCACGGTGAAACAGAGCGAGCCTAAAACCGCAGCAATCATGAACAGTTCTGGGGTCGGCGCAAACGGCAAGAAGAACAGCACAATCACCATGGCGAGGCTTGCGCCCCCAGAAATGCCGAGCACTCCTGGCTCTGCTAATACGTTGCCTAATAAGACTTGCAAGCTAGCGCCAGATACAGCTAGCCCTGCCCCGATCGCAATCGCTGCTAATAATCGAGGTAAGCGTAAATCAATCAGTAGTTTTTGTTCTAACGTGGATAAGGTGTCCAGAGGGGAAATGAAGAGATCGCCAACCATTAGGTAAATCGCACTCAGCGTGACAAGCAGTGCTGTCATCAGATAAATGGCTCTGTTCCATTTGCGCTGTTTTTGGTGAAGAAGTTGTTGGAAATCCATATCAAGCTACTTTGAAATTGTTCGCGTAACCTTACCTGTATCCCTAAATAAACTCAAGGCTCACACCGTAATGTGAACCTTGATATTTCAACCAGTTGAGAGGTTGTTTTCGTTGCTATAACTCGACTCGGTATTAATCGTACACAAGCTGACCGTGGTCGAATCGTGTTTCAACTTCACACACCATTAAGGCCGCTCGTTGACCGATAGCCACGTTACGATTTGGGAATACCACTGCTTCGTTTTCATTCTTCGCCATCAATGGCTTATCACCATCATGACCAAACACTTCTCCGTGCTTGAACGCGGTAAAGTTCTCCACGTCATCAGAGAACATGAAATCAAAGTCATCGTGCAAACGAACAATCGTTCGGCTTACGCGATATGTAATGGTTTTCTTCGGCAAATGCTCTGGTTCTATTTCAGCAATCAGATTGCGCATTGCCAAATCGAAAGCAGTTAGCTTATCAAGTTGGTTCTCACCAATTCTTGCTACCTGCCCTAGCTCCATTGTCAGTGCTTGGGCTTCGAAGTTTTCAGCACTGTACCAACTGAAAGTGCTCGTTGGCGCATTCGATAACAACACAGCTTCAACGTGAGCACTGTTGATGAAGTCGAACAAAGCTTTGCTGCGAACTTCGTGGCGAACCTTAGGGCTTACGGCGAAAGAGTAATGCTTAGACAAACGGATCGCACAGTGCAGATCTAAGTGCCAACGAGTGGCAGGTACCGTTTCTTTGTAAAACTCAGTCACCAAGTACTTAAGGTTCTTCGCGATATCCACTTCTCGGTTGCTTTCGTGCTGTTTTTCATCAAACAGACGGTTCATATTCACATCAAGAAAACGAGTATGCGCATTGGTTGCTTCCGGGTGAGCAATGATGAATAAACATCTTGCTGTCACTACTTGGAAGCCTGTTTCAATATCCTCAATGAGCTTATCAATCAGCTCCATTGGTGAAGTTTCGTCGCCATGAACACCTGTTGAAAAGATGATATTCTTGGTTTCAGAATTGTACTCTGCGGGAATCACTTCCAATACACCGCGTTGATGAAGCTTAATTTGAACACCGTTACTCAGTACGGTCTGTCCTGCAACCACTTCTTGCTCAAGATCTAGGCTGTCAAAAAGAAATGATTGGCGAAAGAGGGTCTTCGTCATGCGCTACTCCTTAATTGCACGGCCGTATGTTAATAAATTGTACATAGAAATTGTGTTGCTAGGATCGCACTTATCAATAGAAACTCCGTTATCACTCACAAATACTACCCATATATTTTTGTATTACCTGCTGATTTTACTAACCGACATCTGTTCCAAATAACTTTCGCTATTTAGAGCAGCTTTTGGTTGTCTCAGGTCATCTCAGCAAGATAAGAGCCACGTAAGCTAACACAGCTCTTACCTGCCATGAACAGATTGAGATCAATTAATCTTCCTGATCGAGTAATCTTTCAAATTCATCGATTTGAACTTTGACCATGTCGATGCTTTGTTGCCAAAAATCCGCTTGAGTCAGATCCATACCAAGGTGCTTTTGAACGACTTCTTCCGCCATCATGCTGCCTGTATCACGAAGCAACGACACGTAATCGCCGTAAAATTGCTCGCCTTTCGCATCTCGCTGAGCATAAACACCTTTACTGAATAGGTAACCAAACAAGTATGGGTAGTTGTAGAAGCTTACTTGAGAGATGCTGAAGTGCAGCTTGCTCGCCCAGAAGTAAGGGTCGGCTTCTGTCATTGCATCGCCGTACCACTCTTTCCAAGTCGTTTCCATCAAGTCACACAGCTGCTGAGCCGTTAGCTCACCTTTTTCACGCTGCTCGTAGAAAGCTTTTTCAAACTCAAAACGCACAGGAATGTTCACCATTAATGCCAAAGAAGAAGAAAGCTCTTCCCATAGCATTTCAAGTTTCTCATTGCGTGTTTTTGCTTGCTTCAATAGATGGTCACGAACGATGTTTTCAGCAAAGATCGAAGCCGTTTCTGCTAGCGTCATTGGGTAGCGTGTTTGACACAACGGCATGTCTTTCATCACCCAGTTGTGGAACGCGTGGCCTAGTTCGTGCGCCAATGTCATTAAGTTTGAGCGGCTGCCACTCCATGTCATGAACACAAGTGGTGTGCGTGTCGCTGCAAACTTGGTGCAGTACGCACCTAGACGTTTGTTCGCAGCTGGAGCTGCATCAATCCAACCGTTCTCAACCATCAAAGCGACGAAATCAGCCATCTCTGGATTTACTTCAGCGAACGCAGTTTTGATCACTTCGATCGCTTCATCAAATGGGTAGATCTTAGATTCAGCGTCACCGAGTGGTAGCATTGCTGCTAAATGATTCCAAGGCTTCATTTCATCTAAACCGTGAACTCTTGCCATCAACAAACCCGCTTTCTGGCCAACCGTTCGATTAGCTTTCGCAACAGACATCATGGTGTCTAACGTTTCAGGTACGATGCGGCTGCCGTGTAGGCTTGGATCTAAGAAATGCACATCGCTAATCTTCGAGCGCTTTTTGTTTTCAGTCAGTCGCCAACCCGCCAATGCATTTAGGATCGAAGCAAAAGACTCTTGATGCGTTTTCATCGCACCTTGAACGGCGCGCCATGCCGGTTCTTGTTTGTCGAATTCGCTGCCATACAACAAGCTCGCCGCTTGAGAAAAGCCCAGAGCTTCCTCTTCACCGTCCAGCTTTAGTGACAGCTTTAAAGAACCGGTTAGGTTGTCGTATAAACGCCCCCACCCATCACGGCCATCAACCTTCATAGCCGCTAACAACTGCTCTTCAGCAACACTGAGTCGGCTGCTTGCTAATTTACGTGAGCTCTCAATCGCGAAGCGTTGGCCTGCAACATCGGCACTCTCGTGTTCTAAAACCGCATCAATAAACTCTGGTTCAGCGTGAATCAGGGTGTCTTCATAAGGGCTGAACGCTTGAGACATTTCAGAGTTCAGCTTCGCAACACGACCAAGCAGTGCTTTCGCTTCTGTGTGTGTCGCGTCAACCGATGCGTGGCAATTAGCGAAAGTGTTGATCGTGCTGAGTAACGTGCCTGCCGCTTCTGAAGTCTGAATCGCGTTTTGCATCGCTAAAATTATGTGACGCTTTTCAACGTGTAAGTTCAACAGCTCAATACACTGCTGAATGAGTTCAATGTCCTGTTCGATTTTTGCATCATTAAGATCGCTGTAAGCAATGCTTAGATCCCAACTCGGTGTTGTCATGACTAAATTCCTTTCACGTAGGTAGTAATACCAATCAGGTATAACGGCTGTGAGCGCCGCTTTATATTTCGATCTATTAGATCTGTGTCTATTTACAGATCTAATAGATTGTTAATTCTTAAACTGTGTTTTTTGAACACTCAGAGAACAGGCAGCCCTATCGATTTAACGCTGATAACACTCTGTGCAAACTGAGTGATTTGAATATGAGTTATCGACGCGTTTTCTATCGATAACTTCGAGTACAAACTCGGATTTTTCCAATCGATATCAAGGCATTCCGCTAACAGAATACGAATCACACCACCATGAGTAACCAACAATATATTGTCACTTGGATTGTTCAAAAGTTGCGACCAAGCTTGAGTTACTCTGTCGTGGAAGCTCTGTAAACTTTCTGCGCCAGTCAATTGATGATTTGCTGGGTTTTGCCAAAAGGTTTCTAGCATTCCCCACTTGTCTTCAAGTTCATCAAATGGGACACCATCGACTTCACCGAAGTTCATTTCCTGAAAGCCAGGTGCAACCGACAAAGGCACAGACATACGCTCTGCATACAAGCTCGCGAGACCACCACATCGTCTTAATGGCGAGGTAACCACGCTATCAAAGGTAATGTCTTGTGTAGCAAGCGCCTGACATATCTGTTCTTGAAGCTCAGGGCTCACCAATACATCAGATAAACCATTGAGTGCAGCTTTTCCTTCGACTTTGCCATGTCTTAGCAGATAGATGTTTTTGGTTGTTCCATTGACCATGTGCGTGACCTAGGCTTGAGTATCAAGCAAGTGATTGGATGGTTTTAAGCTTAGTGGTAACCCTGCTGCGACCAGAGTGACTCGTTCAACAACGCGAGCTAGCGCTTGGTTCATTCGCCCAGCATTGTCAACAAACAAGCGCGACACTTTACCCAGTGGCACCACACCTAAACCGACCTCATTAGACACCATGATAATTTGTGCCGGACTTTGCTCGACGCTTTTTACCAAAACTTCAACCACGGCTTCAATCTGCTCATTGGTTGCATCATCACCCAGTTCAAAGATGACGTTGTTCAACCACAATGTTAGGCAGTCAATCAACACCACATCTTCTTTCTCAAAAGACTGCAGTTTTTCGGCTAACTCAACGGGTACTTCATGCTCGATCCACTGTTCTCCACGACGTTGTTGATGGTGCGAGATTCGTTCTCGCATTTCGTCATCAAGATACGTCGCTGTCGCAATATAATTGAGGCGTCCATTTGAACATGCTTCAAACGCACATAATGCTTGTTGCTCTGCAAAACTCGACTTACCTGAACGAGCCCCGCCCAATACCAGATAGCTGTTTCGCTGTCTTGTTTGACTAATTTGATTCGTGTTTGTCATAGGAAACCGTTATAGAAAGCCATTGTAAAATGCAGTAATGAATACCAGGTAAATCAATAACTCCATCAACTGCTGTGCTGCCCCCAAGCAGTCGCCAGTAAAGCCACCGATTCGAGCCGTTAACCACTTTTTGAAACCTGCTCTGAACAGATAGGCGACGACCGATAAAACCATTGCGAATTCAAGACCAAACCACAGGCTAGGCAGTACGCCCACAAACAATAAAAAGACAAGTTCACCTTTAGTTTGCTTGTTGGCCAATGGCTTACTCTTGCTCGTGTCCAAATCACTGACATAAGGCATGTCGTAAATCAGCGATGCTGCGATCGCTCGGCTAAAGGTGTAGCTCGTCACGATGACCATAAACACCCCAGTCAAGCTGACGAGCTCTTGCAGCAGAACCCACTTACCAAGCAATGCCATGATCAGCGCAGACGCACCATATGTACCAATTCGGCTGTCTTTCATGATGTTCAAGCGGCGTTCAAGTGTCATACCGCCACCGATGCCATCCGCCATGTCAGTCAAGCCGTCTTCATGGAAAGCGCCGGTGAGCATTAAGCTGAAACTCATCATCAAGAAGATGGCAATCGAACTCGGTAATACCGTATTAAGCAACAAGAACACACCGCCACACAACACACCAAGTAACAAACCAACCGTTGAAAAGTAGCGACCAGAACGATTCATTCGCTCTGTTGAATAAGGCGTGTTCTTTGGCATTGGCAATCGAGAAAAGAAACCCATCGCCAGCGCAAACAGCTCCCATTGATAAGTGACTCGATCTTTCAACGATCCTTCTGGAGTATCACTCATTAAACCGTGACTCCAGCGCTTTCGAAGCTCGCCATGTTGTTATAAAACTCGGCTGCCGCACGAATAATTGGCATCGCCAGAGCTGCACCAGTGCCCTCGCCCAATCTCAATCCAAGATCGAGCAGAGGCTCAGCTCTTAGCAGCTCTAACAGAATTTTGTGCCCTGACTCTTCAGAGCGATGTGCAAAGATCATATAGTCACGGCAGTTCGGTTCAATTAAGGTCGCGACATACGCCGCAACCGACACGATAAAGCCATCGACTAATACTGGTGTTCTGTTTTGGTAAGCACCAAGGAAACCACCGACCATTTGAACGATTTCATAACCGCCGACTTGTGCTAGTACCTCTTTAATATCTTTAACTTCAGTCGCATCTAAACCTTTGCAACGCGCAACACCTTGCTCAACCACAGCCACTTTACGTGCAAGCTGTTCATTGTTGATGCCTGTTCCTAGGCCAACACACTCCGCTGCAGCACGATTCGCTAATGCACTTAAGATCGCTGATGCGCTGCTGGTATTTCCGATGCCCATTTCACCAAACATGATGATATTGGTGCCATTAGAAATGGTTCTAGATACAAGCTCGCTACCTAGGTCAATCCCACGTTCCACCGTTTCTAAACTCATTGCCGCTTCATTGGCAAAGTTATTGGTTCGCGTACCTAAACGCTGAGAGATCAGCATTGGGCTATCAGATTCGACTGGTAACAAAATCCCAGTATCTACAACCGTAATATCGATGTGGTTCACAGCACAAAAACAGTTAATCGCCGCTCCGCCGTTTAAGAAGTTCAACACCATCTGCTGTGTTACCGCGCTTGGAGCAATACTCACACCTTCATCTGCTATGCCATGGTCGCCAGCAAATATAATGATACTTGGCGTATTCAATTCGATGTGTTCAACCGCAGCTTGTTTGCCTTGGCTCTGAATCAATGCCAGTTGATGCGCGACTTTTTCTAGTAAGCCAAGCGCGCCATGTGGCTTGGTTTTTTGGTCAATACGGTGTTGGATGTACTGCGAGTATTGGGTATCTAACATAGTTTTTATAAACGCTTATTCTGGGTACGGTTTAGTTAGGAAAGCTATTTAGGGCGTGCTACAGAGAACACATTAGAAAGCGTCGCGTATTCACCGCCGCCCAGTCGAGATAAAGGATCAAGTGCTAGTGCATCAATCTTCAAGCGCTCGCTCTCTTTATCGATCACACCTCCAGAGATATACACCTGTTCAACTTGAGCAAAGATAAGGCATTGCGGTACTTCACCGACTTCTTTAACTTCATACAATGTGCAGCCAAAAGCCACGGCGCACTCTTTAACTCTCGGTAAAGAAAAGCCCTCAAATTCAACCAGCTCAATATTATTCGCGGTTACTTCAGAATCACCATGATCGAGAGTGGCAGCTGTTGCCGTCATTATTTCTGCAGAACTTGAAGACGCGATATGGATCACCAGCTTACCCGTTTCAAGGGCGTTACGTGTGGTATCTTTGATTTCGCCCGATGGCTTCTTCCCGACCGACAACATCAGTAGCGGTGGATTGCTGGAAACGGGTGTGAAATAAGAGAAAGGCGCTAGGTTGTACTCTTGGTCAGAAGATTCCGTCAATGCCCACGCAATAGGGCGAGGAACAACGGTTTGTGTCATCAGGTGATAAATCTGAGTGGGAGCAAGAGTATCAAGCTTGAAGTTCATAGCACGTCCTTGGTCTATGTGAATTACGACTCAGTTTACGTGTTAAGAAGAGTCGTATCTATGGCTAAGTACTAGAAACCGCAGAGAGTGTTCTTAATTTAGACAGATCACGTTGGTTTTTTCTCAAATTGACAATCAAATTGACGAACCCTATAACGCCAACAATTCTGATAACAGATTTATCAATAACTTACATTTTGGCATCGTTTATGCTTTATCTTAAGCACTTGTTAATCTCTCCATTGATAAGTACCCATACAGTGAATTCCCACAACACTGACGCTACACAAAGAAACACAAGCGATAGAAATACTCAACAGAACAGCGATTTGGGAGGTGTAATGATTCCGAACTCAAGTAAAAGAAAGCCAAATAAATCAAGTAAGAAAACCAGCAAAAAGGTAAGGAAAATCCCACTGTCCTTCACCTAGTAAGCAGCAAAGCAAGTAACAAAGCCCGTCGCCCAGCGGGCTTTGTTATGTTTGAGACTCAACCAATACCGGATTCAGATCCCTTCTATATTAAATACGTCATTAGCCACTCAGCATTCGCCCCTCATTTATCAAACTTTTATTCGCTTAAAATTCAAACACTGTTTATATTAAACAAGCACTTGTGAAGCGAGTAAGGGGTTAGGATGAGCATTTCTGGAGACAAAACATCGGTCGTTGTGGCTGGTGCTACTGGGCTAATTGGCCAACATGTGATGAAACTGCTCACCGACGAACCTGCCGTCGATCATATCTATGCCCTATCTCGAAGAGCACTAAATTCACAGTTTGACTCCAACAAGCTCCACACGCTTATTCACAGCGACCTGCAAGTCACCAGTTGGGACGATACCCAAGCCACGCCAAATCTTGGCGTTATCTGCTTAGGTACGACTAAGAAAAAGGCAGGATCAAAAGAAGCACTGCGCAAAATCGATGTGGAGCTGGTTAGCCAAGTCGCTCAGTCGATGAAATTTCTTGGGGTTCAACGCGTCGCGGTCGTTTCTAGCTATGGCGCTTCACCAGATTCCTATTCGCACTACCTTCGTTGCAAGGGGCAAATGGAGCAAAACTTAAAACGTATTGGCTTCAAGCAACTTTTCATCGCACGCCCCGGGCCACTGGTGGGTGAACGAGAAGAACCAAGAGTCGATGAAAAACTGCTACAGAGCATCTTTCCTCTGCTGTCACCATTTATGTTCGGCAAGTTCAAAAACCTGCGCCCGATTCAGTCGAAAGACGTCGCACAAGCCATGTTGTTTCGATTGTTCGAAAATAATTTCCAAAATATCGAAATTTACTCGTCAAGCGACATGCTTAATTTATTGGCAAAATATCGCTAAAAAGCTCATCTATTCACCACAATGTTGGATATCCACTCATTCCATTCAGTGGATATTACCTATCGTTCTATTTAATTACTTTTCCTTATTTTACGTTTTGTTACAGGTCGCTACTGTAGCTAACAGTATTTGCGCCCATATATCTAAGCGCCCTATCGATCCAAAGAAATTCATAAGGAAAACAAATGACATTTTCAGCTATCGCTGCCTTAGCGGTATTCACTGGTATCCTCTTCTTTCTCTACGGACAGCAGAAAAAAGAAAACACGTTATCGCGCTTAGTTCTATTAGGTTTAGTTTTTGGTAGTGCTTTCGGCCTAGGTCTTCAGCTGCTATTTGGTGAAGGCAACCCTGTTATTAAAGAAACGCTAGACTGGGTAAACATTGTTGGTCGTGGTTACGTTGGCCTACTGAAAATGGTGATCATGCCATTAGTATTGATTTCAATGATTGCTGCGGTAGTGAAGCTTGAAAAAGGCGGCTCACTGGGCAAAATCTCTGGCATCACAATCTCTGTATTGCTAGCAACCACAGCGATTTCTGCGATTGTCGGTATTATTGTGACTCAAGCGTTCGGCCTATCTGCTGAAGGTTTAACAGAAGGTGCTCGCGAAACAGCACGTATCGCAACGCTAGAAAGCCGCATTGGCAGCGTTTCAGACCTAACAATTCCGCAGATGCTGGTTAGCTTCATTCCAACCAACCCATTTGCAGACCTAACGGGCGCTCGCTCTACGTCTATCATCGCGGTTGTTATCTTTGGTGTGCTAACGGGTATTGCTGCACGCAAAGTAATGGCAGAGAAAGAAGAGCTAGAATCTCCAATTCGTACGTTCGTTGAAGCGGCTCAATCTATCGTGATGCGCTTAGTTAAGATGATCATGGCACTAACGCCATACGGCATCGCAGCATTAATGGCGAAAGTAGTTGCAACATCAAGCGCTTCTGACATCTTAAGCCTACTCGGTTTCATCGTAGCGTCTTACGTTGCAATTCTATTGATGTTCGTTGTTCACGGTGTGTTGGTTTCTTTTGTTGGTGTAAACCCGAAAGAATACTTCCAAAAAATCTGGCCTGTTCTAACGTTCGCTTTCACTTCGCGTAGTTCTGCAGCAACGATTCCACTGAACGTTGAAGCTCAAATCACGAAGCTAAACGTGCCACCAGCAATTGCTAACCTATCAGCCTCTTTCGGCGCGACAATTGGTCAAAACGGCTGTGCGGGTATCTACCCTGCAATGCTAGCAGTTATGGTTGCACCTACGGTTGGTATCGACCCAATGGACATTAACTTCATTCTGTCTCTAATTGCAATTATCACGGTTAGCTCTTTTGGTATCGCAGGTGTGGGTGGCGGTGCAACGTTCGCAGCACTTATCGTACTGCCAGCTATGGGCCTTCCAGTAACGATTGCAGCACTGCTTATCTCTATCGAACCACTTATCGATATGGCTCGTACAGCGCTTAACGTATCTGGTGCGATGACAGCCGGTACAATCACAAGTCGCCTATTAGGTAAGAAAGACAAGCAACAAGATTTGGAACAAGCAAACGCTTAATTCTGAATCGAACAGCTCGACCAACAAAAAAACCGATGCATGTGCATCGGTTTTTTATTGTCTGTCTTATGTCAGAGCCACTTTGTAAACAGTGGTACTTAAAGCACCAATCGAATTACTTTCTCAGCTAATGCTTCATCGTCGTCTTCACTCAATCCGCTGATACCAATAGCGCCAATCACCTGCCCTTGATGTTCAATTGGAACACCACCTTTGAAGCCAGTGATCTTTGAATCGGTCCAGTAACTGAGGTCTTTGCCTGTTTCTCTTGCCCAAGCGCCCAAGTTACCACTCGGTTGTCTGTCTCTAGCAGAGGTATAAGCCTTATTCTGAGCCAACAAACCCGCTTGAACGCTGACGTTGTCCATTCGGGAGAACGCTAGCAGTTCACCATGTGTATCACATACACTCACCGCGATGGCCTGGTCGTTGTGCCCTGCAATGTCGAGTGCGCTGTACACGAGTTGCTGTACGATTTTTTGATTCAACATGTTCATCCCCTATGGCAACGCCTGACCACGTGAGTACACGTATAAGTTGTACCACTCTTCACGAGTGAGATTAATCTGAGTCGCAACCGCAGACGCCTTGATTCGATTTAGATTCGTAGTGCCGATGACAGGCTGAATACCTGCTGAATGACGAAGTAAAAACGCCAACACAATCGCTTCACTTTCTACGCCATATTGATTCGCTAACTGCGCGACATAATGCGCGGTCTTTTTCACGTCCTCTTGTTCTGAATACAGCCCTTGCTCTGCAAAACGACCTTGTGCCAAGCAGCCCCAAGCTTGCAATTGAATGCCCTTCATTTGGCAATGTTCAAGCGTGCCTGCAGCAAAATCAGATTGATGATGCCCTTGCGAGTTAATCATCACGCCATCATTAAGCCAATCAAGCTTTGCCAAGCTCATTTCAATTTGGTTCGCGACAATAGGCTGACCGAGCGCCGACTGTAGATACTGGATTTGGTGACTGTTCATGTTAGATACACCAAAGAAATCCACCTTGCCTTGAGCTTTCAGGTTCTCAAGCGTTCTTGCCAGTTCATCCAACTCCATCAACGGATCAGGACGATGCAAAAGCAACACGTCGAGCTTTTCTGCATTTAAACGGTTCAGAATGCCTTCTACCGATTGGCTTACCCAATTTGCCGAAAAATCATAACGGCCAACGTTGCCCTCACCTTCAAAGCGAATACCACACTTGGATTGAATGAACATCTGGTCACGCAGTTCGGGGGCTTGCTGTAATGCTTGACCAAAAGCTTGCTCTGCCTTACTGAAGGTATAAATATCAGCATGGTCAAACAGGTTGATTCCCGACTCAAGTGCTGTGTCGATTACGCTACGTGTTTGAGCTACATCAGACGCCGTTACCGGGTTGTCGTTCCAGCCACCTCCAAGCCCCATACATCCATAGGCGATTTGCCCAACACCCTCTAGATGGTTTGATAGTGGGATGTTCTTTTGATTATCGTTCTTGTTTGTTGAATCAATGCTGTTCGTCATACCTGCTCTCGCTTAGAAGGTTTGATGCCAATAAATATGCCTCTATCATATTGTTCTTTTAAAAAAACAGAATATGCTAGTTACGAAATGATTGTTTGGTATAGCGAACAATATAAATAGGCAGCTTTGAAGGAATACGCGAATGAACGAGCACAAAAGAATAGAACGATTGATCCTATTTGTAGAACTTGCTCAACAACTTAACTTTACCAAGGCAGCGGAAAAGCTTGGTATATCCAAGAGCTACCTTTCAGAGCAAATCAAACGACTAGAAAGCGACTTGCAGTGCCCTCTTCTTGTAAGAACCACGCGCAGTGTTCGACTAACCCAAGAAGGCGAACGTGCCCTACAGCAAGGCTTAACCATTCGCTCGCAAGTATTGCAGCTTGAGCGCAGTGTTTCGGAGCAGCACGACATCGTAAAAGGCACTTTACGCCTTACGGCACCCAAGATGTTTACAGAGGTGTTCTTGTTCGATATCTGCCAGCAGTTTAGACAGCAATACCCTGAGGTTCGCTTTGAGATTAATAGTAGTTACACCAACTTTAATCTCAACCAAGATGATATCGATATCGCCTTTCGTGCCACTAATACCCCGCCAGACAACATGATCGCGAAACGATTGATTACCTACCAACACGATTTGGTTGCAACTCCCAGCTATCTTAATCAATTTGGTCGCCCCACCAGCGTGAGTGATTTAAGCAACCATCAATGTTTAGCGACACTGCATCAAACCGAGTGGCCTTTAAAATCGGCGAATATCGATGTGTCAGGCTGGCTCTCAAGCAATGACAATCACTTACTCAAGCAACAAGCCATGGTAGGAAGCGGTATTATTCGTATCGCAAGTTATTACGTTGACAAAGAAGTTGAACGTGGCGAGTTAGAGCGAGTATTACCTGACGAGTGCTTACAACAAGGGAACAGTATTTATCTGTTCTATCCACAAGTCATCTACCCTGCTAAAAAGCATCAAGTGTTTATTAAGTTTGTTCAGAATTACTTTGAAAATTTGAGTCGATAAATGATGAGTTAGTGATTTAAGGCAAGCGAAAGTAACTAAATTAAATAACACGAAATAGGGTTAAAATAATCCCCTCAGTTTATATACCTATATTTTAATAGGGGTTATTGGACAATAATAAAGCGCTTTTACTCGTGCTCCGATTAGTGATCGTATTTAATCGCAATAAATCGTGCATTTGTTCAATAATACAATGAGTTAACTATGAAGCATCATCATGATTGATATATGATGCAACACCTCAATATGCTGCATCAAATTGACACCAGTTCGGTAACGGGATCACCATGAGCTTTATTATACTTTTACTTCTTCTACTCTTCGTTTTGATAACACGCTTACTTCAATGGCGAGCAACTTCCACCTTTTTGTCTCTTGTTCTTATATCGTCATTTGTGTTGATTGGTTCAGGTTTTATCCCTAGCTATTTATTAGACGACCTGCAAGCGAATTACGAAAGTAAGCCTGAGATCCAGTGGTCGGATAATAATGCAATTGTTCTTTTGGGTGCAGGAACGCAGCTAATTAAAAGTACACAAGAGTTCGAACCCGCTTTTTTCTCTTATGGCCGAATCAGTGAAACGGCAAGCCAATATAAAGACTGTGCAAAAACGCAAACTGCATGCAAAGTGATCATCAGTGGTGGTGACGCTCAGAACAATGGTGTCACAGAGGCTGAAATTTACGAGCAACAACTGCTTAGGCTTGGCGTTCCAATGGGAGACCTTATCCAAGAGCCGAACAGCGTGAACACTTGGAAAAATGCGCAACTGACCAGCGACCTGATGAAACATCACCAATTCGACAACATTGTGCTGGTTTCATCTGGCCTACACATTCGCCGTAGTGAACTTTACTTCAACCACTTTGGATTGAACGTGATTCCAGTAAGAGCCGATTACATGGCGGCTCAAATTTCATGGCTGCCACTGTGGTATAACTTTGCGGTAACAGACTTTGCTCTGCACGAACAAATCGGGTTTGCTCGTTACAACATCTACAACCTTATAGGTTGGAACAGCAAACGGGAAAAGCCTGGGGATGCTTAATCGCGTCCAATTAAGTTAATTCGCTCGATACACACAAAAAGCAGCAATAATCGAAAGGTTGTTTGCTGCTTTTTTGATCCTACCTATCACAATATTCTTTCTTATTTAGGCTTACGTCTCCACTCCCCAATCCGTAAGCAATAATTCTTTCTAATCAATCTTGCTGACTTATTTTTCCAAATCCATTTCCTAAATAACAAAGTTACAGAAACACAAACGTTCAACAATTAACCGCCCATTAATTGGATGGCTGAAAGTATTTGAAATCAATCAAGATAAGTCTTTATCAAACGACAAGTTGATCAGTACAACCCTCTGATATCTATAAGTATTTATTTTCAATTCATTTCAGTACTTTTGGCTTTGTTTTATATGACAGAGTACACCCCGCTAGAGTCCCTCGGCTGTAAAAAACACTCATAAAAACACATATAAATCGCATCTAAAAACAATAGCCAAATAATGGCACCTAGGAATTAATTCATGCTCAACGTCAGTAAAACCATTCTATTTAGCACTGCCCTATCGTTAATACCTTTGACGGCTCATTCAAAAATATACTCAGACCAAATTGTCTTGGACAAACTTGGGGAAGATGTGTGTCGCTCCGACTATCGCCCACTAACTCATACCGAAGCACAAGAACACAAAACAGCGCTTATCTCTCGCATGAACGTGTGGGATATAGCAGGCCTTCAAGATGATTGGGTAATCATGGGCTCAGGCTATCACGGCCTCATTAAACGAGACCAAGACAGTGACGACACATGGTGTTATCCCAACCGCCCAGACGCAGGTTTGCCTTACTATCAGGAACAAGCCATTGAAGAGCACAACAACGTTGAGGTTCAACGAGCCTTAGTCAGCGATAATGCGAGCTTTATTCGCCCATTAAGTTACTTAGCACACAACCTTGGTTACGCTTGGGTTGGCGGCGACAATGGACGCTACGTCGGCCAAGATATGGGGATCAAACAGCTTAACGATGGTTGGGAGATAAAGGGTAACAGCGATGGTTCATGCTCTGGTGAACGCTGTGACGAAAAGACAACAATCACGGTCGATAACTTCTCTTACACACTTGATAGCACGGCATTTTCTCATGGTGAGGTTAGCGAACCAGAACAAGCGCTGATTAATACAGTGTCGGCTTACGCGATTAATGACGACGATGAACCAAAGCAGATCATCGTTGACCTTCATTTTGAGCAATCTACCCAGTGGCGTAAAACCAACAGCTTTGACCTCTCAGAATCAGTAGTGATCAACGAGAACTTTACTTGGCCTCAGGTTGGGAAAACAGATGTAACCGTAGTGCTTGAACAAGACCAACGTTTCTCTGACACCAACAATGGTTCTCGCTCTGAACCAACAGAGCGACAAGCCATCATCACAGTGCCAGCTAATTCTGTATTACCTTTTAGAGTCGAGTTTTATCGCTCAAGTATCTCTTATCCGTACCGCATCAAAGCGAACATGAGTTACGACGTCAACTTCACCGGCTTCTTACGCTATAGCGGCAATGCACTAAGTTCGCACCCAACAAACCGTCCAACAATCTCACACACCTTCACCATGGGTGCTAACAGCGAAGAACAAGCGAACATTCGCTATCAATGGGATCACCGTTATATTCCTGGTGAGATGAAATGGTGGGATTGGAGTTGGGCGATTAACGCGAATGGCTTAAGCAGCATGCAATATGCCGCGGGAGCAAGTGTTCGTCCCTTCTACACTCACATAACGGGCCAGTTTAGCGCTGAGTCTCAATATTCAGGCATGATCGATATTGGAGAACAGCACCCTGTGGACTCATTTGATGTTATAGCAACGCTTGGTGACCACACAACCTACCACGCAGGTGAGATTGAGGTCGTGACTGACTTCGACCCAGAAGCTTTAGCACAACTTGGGTACCAAGAGGCTCAGCTGATGATTAATCCTGTTCAACACTAGTTGGGTCAAGCTTTAAGTTCCTTGTCTGACTCAATAATTGCTAGCACGCGTCTAATCATCACGTTTTTGAATTGGTCAACGCTGACTTAAAAGTGCAATCACAACGACACAAAAGTTTGAGTTAATGAAGCCGGCTAAAGACAGAGACCCCTAACAGGAGGAGCTATGAAATACTGTCCATGTTGCTCAACAGAGCTCATCTCACGAGATGATGTACACATTTGTCCACGTAACGAAATCGGTGACTGCTATTTTGACGGGTATGAGCAATCTCATATTGAATATCATCAGCTCAAAGACTACCCACAAGATTCAGCGTTAGATATTGCCGAGATTATTGCTGATTAACGCTTAATACGTGAGAAAGTTTAAAGCACATCTCAATTAAAGAGCGTAAGCACACTGACATGTCGGCTAAAATTAAAAGGCCCTGATGGTAGTACCATCAGGGCCTTTTATGATCTTTCTACGCCATAAAGTACAGCGGATCCAGAAGTAATTAGTTAACCATTACCACATTAGATCATCTGGGATCACGAAGTCTTTGTACGGGTCATCTTCGTCGATTTCATCTGTGCTACCTGCCTGCGTATCAACGATAGATTCTTCGTCGCGCATAGCAATCTTGTTCGCTACTGCTGTTGGAATAACCACATAGCTTTCGCCCTGACGCGCAATACTTAAGATACCTTTACTTAGTTGCTTTTGAGTCAGCTCTTCTACGTAAAGGTATTTAACTAGCGTACCGTCGGTGAAGTTGTATTTGATCTCACCGTTCTTCTGTTCGAGCTTGTTCATCTCAATCAGTTGCTTCACTTGAGCTTTAATTTCTTTGCTCAATTGCTGTTCTTTGAGCTGTTGGTTTAGCTCTTTGTCTTTCGCTTGCTGCGCCAGTTTAGTTTCTTCAGCTGCCGCTTTTGCTTCACGAGACTGAACGCGAGACTTTTTAGAGCCTTTCTTCGCCTTCTTTAATTTTTTCTCATTTACCAAGCCAGCTTTAAGCATTTGCTCTTGGAGTGTTAACTTTGCCATGACTTTCCCAGTTCAGGATTAAAAACGACACTATCATACCTGTTTTTGAGGAATCTGTTTACTGAACAATGGCAAAATTTATGCTGATAGAGCAAGGCGGTTAGCGTTTTCCCTTATCGTGATTCACAGCATCCATTTCTGGTTATTTACCGACCTATGATTTCCACGAAAACAACCAATAGTGACTTACCCTCAAACCCAAATCGTTCCTCTATTTTTTAGCGTGCGCGCGTATCACTTATCATTCAGGCAAAGCAATATGTTAATTTTCAATGAGTAATCTAATTTATAAAACCATGGCATATATCTAATATTTGGATAATTCCCATAGAGCTATAACTCCAATGTCACAACTCTTTACTACGTTATTCTTTAAACCAATCAGTAAGGATAACGTGAAAATGAAAACTCAATGGACTTGCCTGAGTGCAATACTTGCATCAGCTTCATTCATTTCAACCTCGGCTATTGCAGACACCGATGTGTACCTGACCAATAACACTAGCCAAGTAATGACGATTCAAACCAATCACACGGGTACCGACCAGCTTCAATTCGGTGATGAGTGGCAGCAACATGTTGAACAGATTGGCCCTTGGGAGACGAAGAAGCTGATCAGTTTCAATCGCTGGACTGGTGTGAAATCTGGGAAGACCTATGAGTTTGACACTGTGGTATCGAACGCTGTGGGTGAGAGTGTCACGCTCAACCAAACCATGAAGGGACATTGGTACAACTCGACACTGCAACATGGCTTGAGTGCCGCAGACGTCAACTTAACGTTGCATGACGATCGTAATATTCATCGCAGCACAACCGATGCATTCGGGGTCAATGCAGAGCTAGCACTTAAAGCCGATTCTACGGCGCGCTACGATGATATTTATTACACCATCACTCCACCAAAAGTGGATGAGCAACCAGAGCCAGATGCCAATACACTCAAAGTCATGACTTATAACATCTGGGCGCTGCCTGCCATCGCTTCGCATATTGGTGACCGCTATGACCTGATCCCTCAATACGTAAAGGGCTATGACGTGTTGGCGCTACAAGAGGTGTTTGCTAACGGCAGAGATGAATTCTTGCGTGAACTTGCAAAAGAGTATCCTTATCAGACCAAAATGCTCGATAAAGACGGGATTAACATCTATGACGGCGGCGTGATCATTGTCAGCCGCTACCCTATCGTCAACGAAGCGCAATACGTGTTCCCTGATTGTACAGGCACAGATTGTTTCGCTGATAAGGGCGTGAATTACGCCGAGGTCATCAAGAATGGTCAGGCTTACCATGTGTTTGGCACTCACACCGCATCATTCGATACGGACACAGCGCGTGACTATCGTCAGCGTCAATTTAGACAGATGCGTGAACTTGCTCAATCACTGAATATACCAACCTCAGAAACGGTGATTTACAGCGGCGATTTCAACGTGAACAAGCTGAAGTTCCCAGGCGACTACCAAGAGATGTTCGCTAACCTGCAAGCTGAAGAGCCACAATATTCAGGTTACACCGCGTCTACTTTTGACCCTCGCATCAACAACTTTGCAGGCGAACCTATGTCGGGTGGCGAGAATGTTGAGTATCTCGATTATGTAGTGGTGAGTTCAGAGTATGCTGCTAAAGCTCATAACGACAATCGTGTGGATGTCCCAAGATCAACAAGCAGTGAGTTATGGAAGCACTACAACCTTTCAGACCACTTCCCTGTTAGCGCCCTCATTAAGTAACTCGGTGAACCCATAATGCATCGAGTCATCTTAATCCTAATGCTCGTCTTAACGACGGGCATTATTGGCTATTCTTGGTCATCAAAATCCACTGAAACACCGCTATCTTCTGCTCAACACACAGAAGCAAAACAACGGGTTTCTACGACAACTGCTGACGACAATTCCACGCCAACTGCAACCGCCCGTTCGGAAAATGCAGCATCGCAGAACAAACAAGCCGAAGCAGAATCATCGGGCGGAGAAACGCATGTTAAAAACTTAAGCGAACTTGAAGGTAAAGCTCTATTCGATGAACTCAATGAGTTTTGGACGCTTTGCCAACAAACAGGAAATTGCACTGAACAACTCGCACAGTTGAAATCTGAGTTACCGATGGAATGGTTTGAGCTATTAAGTAATTACCCAAAGCTCTCGGCCGATTGGCAAGTAAGAGAAAGCACAATACCACTCGAATCCATCGACTCTTTGGAAGCACGTGTTGAACTGTTTAAGCAGGCTGCACAAGAGATTTGGGGAGAGTTAGCCAACCAGTTATTTGCCGATCAATTTGCGCATTTGGATTTTACGCTTAGCACAAACACATTTGAGGAAGTCGTAGCGACTGAGTTTGTCTCACACTATCAAGCTTTGCTCTCGGAATGGGAAGGTACAACGGGAACGATAAACGCCGAAACTCCGGCTCAACAATACGAGCTTGCTGTCTCGCTGCTGCCAAACAACTACAGTTCTGCCGAGCTGGCGACTATTAAGGCTGAACTTCAAGAGACATATCTAGATGCAGAACAAGCCGATAATATCGCCGCGCGTGAACAACAAGTGGAGCAACAACAGCAGACGGTGATGAGTTATCACGAGCAACTTGAGCAACTCAAAGCGACCTTAGACTCTCAGCGAACCTCAAGTTATGCCACTTGGACTCAGCAAGATTGGGACAGTTACTATCAGCAGCAAGTCACCGATTTCAGAGAGCAGTTTTTTAGTAAGTAACGCTTTAACTTAAGCCATCCCGAAACTGCGCGGGCGTTTTACTCAGCCACCCTTTAAACGCCCTTCTGAAGTTTGCAGGATCGCTATAACCAAGCCTTTCACCGATGTCATCAATACTCATGCTTGTACCGAGTAATAGCTCTTTGGCTAATTCGACTCGGACTTCAGTAAGTAAGGCTTGATAACTGGAATTATGAGAGACCAGTTCTCGCCTGAGTGTGCGAGAACTGCAACCAAACTCTAGTGCGAGTTGCTCTATAGTCGGAAAGCTACCTGCGGTTTGATAAAAGATCGTTTTGATTTGGTTAGTCAGCAGATGCTCAGAGTCCAGCGTCTCGACTATCGACTGGCAAGACGTAAGATAGCGCTTCAGTGTCGCGGCATCATGAGTCAATAAGGTTTGTGACAAAACCGAGACATCAAAACGCAGTTCACAATGGCTTTGTTCAAAAATCACCGGACACTGGAAACGCTCGTCATAAAGCTTGGCGTAATTGGGGCGAGCATAAGGCAAAGCCAAAGTGTGAATATCCAACTCATGACCAGTCAGTTCTTTGAACAAAGAGACGATTGAACTCAAGAAATACTCACTGCAGAAAGGCAGGAGATCGCCCACTTCCAAGGTGTTCTCAATCTGAATCACTGCTTGCTCGGAATCTAGAAACAATTTAACCGAGAAAATAGGCCCGTTCAGGCGCAGATATTTAAAGCCCGACTTGATGGCCTCCCCGACATTTTGACTGGTCGATAGCGCATAACCCAACACACCAAAGTGGCTCAAGCTAGCGTGGTCCCCCAGCCAAAGCCCTAAGCCATCGTGAGGAAAGCTCTGATTCGCCACGCTAAATAACGCAAGTTTATCCGCGTAAGTCAGCTTCCCATTTGGGTCTCGCCAATCCATGTTCGGCAAACCCACATCATTGAGTAGCCTTTCAATATCGAGACCTCGTTGCTCTAACGTATTCAACAGCAGCGCGATATCTAATGTACCCAACTGATGCCGATGTCCGGTCGGCTTATACTCCGCGATAATCTCCAATCGTCTCTCCTTATATCGAGCCCATTCCCATAAACATGACTACTCAGCTTCAACAACACTACTGACAAAATCGTGATTGATAACCTGCTCTTGTCCGATTATGACCTCCCAATTTTACGTTACTCATTGCACAATGCTGTTAATTGTTAAATTTATGTGAACCATCGCAATGATAAAAACAACCCCTGCTCCACACAGTTTGATTGGTTCTAATGGTCAGCCGACGGTTGGGCATTTCGATGGCATCCCAAAACACCTGAACATCGAGAACTTTGACTACCGAAACTCGATGGATTCAAAAGCAGCTCCTTGGCAGAAGCACTTCCACTACAAACAATTCCAATTTGTCAGCATCGTCACCGACACACACATTATTGGTGTCGCTATCGCGGATATTCGCTACTTGGGCTCGGCATTTTGTTATCTGTACGATATTGAAAACAACCACCTGGAAGAGTCGTCTTGGTTGAGGCCGTTTGGGTTTGATAAACAAGTAACGCCTTCACCATACGAAGGAACAACAAGCATCGCAAGCCAAAGCATTGCTTTCGATATCGAAGGCGGACAATGGCGAGTTCGTTTGAATACCAAACTCATCAAGGCCGATATCGTTTTAGAGCCTGAAGCCGACAGCTTGCCCATGTCGATGTGCAGCCCAACGGGTTATTCAGGTTGGACTTACACCCAAAAGCACAATGCTTTGCGCATCAGCGGCGACATCCAAGTCAAGGGAACATCATTAAAGCTCACGCAAGCTCGTGCCGGGTATGACTTTTCAGCGGGTTACATGAGGCGTGAAACCAGTTGGCGCTGGGCAAGCATCAACGCGCAATCCAATGGCACTGATATTGGCCTGAACCTCGCAGCGGGCGTCAATGAAACCGGAGGCTGCGAAAACGTTTTATGGGTGAATGGAAGCAGACACTTACTTCATCCGGTGCAGTTTACGTTTAATCGCCAAGACACGAATTTACCTTGGCAGATAACATCACAAGATGGACGTATAAACCTGACCTTTACGCCCTTAAATAATCGCAGCGAAAAGCTCAATTTATGGCTGTTAAAAAGTAACTTTCGTCAGTTCGTTGGTCACTTTTCTGGCTCGATTGAAGACAACAATGGAGTGACACATCAACTCGATGATGTTCTTGGTCTAACAGAAGATCACTTTGCTCGCTGGTAGCGAAATTCTGCTGACTGAATCTCAGACGATCAAGTCTAAGTAAGCTTGATACTAAGAACGCGTATGGCGTCTCAACAAGGATAAAACATGAATATCGACGCATTAATCAATCACCCAGAATGGCTACTGCTGGTATTAGCGCCCTTATTCGTGGTGTGCATGTTGGCTGAGTATTTTATCGGTCAGAAGCAAGGTCGACTACCAGATAATTCCAGCTATAAACTTTCAGAAGTGATGTGTAACTTCACGCTTGCGGGAATGCATCAACTCTCCGATTTGCTCACCGGGTTATTGGTCGTGCAGTTGTATCTCTTGATGTTTGGTTGGCGTTTAATGGACATTGAAATGGGCGTGCTGAGTTTCATTGTGTTGATGGTGTTGCAAGACTTTTGCTATTACTGGTTCCATAGAGCAAGCCATCGTGTTCGCTGGATGTGGGCAGCACACGTCGCGCACCACAGCTCAGAACAGATGAACTTCAGTACGGCTTTCCGTCAAAGCTTAATGTACCCACTTGCTGGGATGTGGCTATTCTGGGTACCGTTGGTCATCATAGGTTTTGACCCTAAATGGGTCATCTTTGTGGTGCTTCTGAATCTAGGTTTGCAGTTCTTTGTACATACTCAATGGATACGAAGCTTAGGACCACTTGAATACATCTTTAACACCCCATCACACCACCGTGTGCATCACGGCAAAAACCCGCAATACATAGATAAGAACTACGCCGGTGTTTTGATCATTTGGGATAAGTTGTTTGGTACGTTCGAACCTGAAGTTGAAACCGTACGTTACGGCGTCACCAAGCCTGTAAACAGTTTTAACCCGATAGTGGTCACCTTTCAAGAATGGAAGGCCATATTCAAAGATTTGAAGAACCGAGAGTTAACCATGAAACAGAAAGTGCGATTGATACTCTCACCTCCATCAGACTAATCAAAGCGATCGGATCTAGTACACCTTATGAAAATCAATGAGGTTGAATGTGAGGTCGCTTACCCAGAAATCGCCGTCCAAGTCGGCACCTTGCACGTATCGCTTGTCTCCCATTTCTAAAGTCACAATGTATTTGCCCGCGATGAGCCCCTCTACCATGTAAAAGCCATCGCTCTCAATCTCGCTCGAATACTCGGTGCCTTTCTGGATATGTTTAAAGTGCAGATAAGCACTGTTTTCTAGGTCACCTTCTACCGTGCCATCAACGCCAAACGACACTACCATTTCGATATGCGCGTGGGTCAGTCCTACCTGTTTGGTATTTACAAACACAGGGTTTTGAATCGGTGTAAGGTTAAGGTCGAGTGCCCCTTCATCAATATAGATAGGCAGATTATCTCGAGCCGGAACACTTGAGAATTCAAATCGGCCTTTTGCATCACTGACCGCTCGTTGATCCAAGATTTGTAGGCTTACACCTTGTATGGGCTGTTTGTGGTGATCGTAAACAATGCCCGTCAGCTTAGAATGGTTGTATCGATTCCACTCAACAAACTCACCAATGCTTTCATCAAAGTAAGTCTTCGCGCCGAATTCGGTCGTCATCTCGACACCGTATCGGTCTTCAGTTCCTTCCAATTTAAAGAGCAAATAAGGATTCACTCGAGCTTCCAAAGAAGCCGTAAACGAAACCTCCTGCTTTTGATAGCGAGCTGATACATTAGTGGTGAGCTCTTGAAAAACCTCCAACGGATCTAACAGGCACTCTTTGCACGCATTCCTTAGGGATAATTCCGTTCGTTCATGATGACCCGAGCCATCAACAGTTCCAGAGATATTCCACGATGTATCCGAAAACCCACTTTTTGCCAAGCCAATAGTGTGTAGATAATCATCTTGGTGAGAAGCTTTGGTATATCGATAATCACCGGCGTATGAGACAAACAAATTACGAGCCACTTTCGAGTTGAGCTTAGGTTCAACGTTCAATTCGTCGTCATCATCTCTCACCGTCAAAAAGGCCGTTAGGTTTGAAAGCGACAAGTTATATTTGAAAACGTCGTACTCCATCGACTCTAAGTCCAATTCATCGGTTTTATTGAGCTCTATCGATGCCGACTGATCGCCGTTGATCAAGATATCAAACTCCATTGGAAAGCGATTGAACTCCGGCAACCAACCGATATCGCCCGCAAACCAGTGCGCTGGTAAATATCGTCCTTGAAAGCCAATCAGATCTTTGCCGTGTTGCCTCATAAAGGCGCTACCCACGGTGAAGTAATCGGCGAGCCCATATTCAAGTGACACTGCGCCCGCTCGGTCTGCGCCTTCATTACCGACCACTTGCACGCCCCACTCGTTGCGTGGCAGAAACGCATCTTCTAAACCGGCGACGGTGATCTCTTCTTCCTGCCAAACCCCTTTCGACAAGTAGTAGCGAAACTTGATGGTGTCACCGGGGGAAATATTGTCTTCTTCAACAACGAAGCGTCCAAACTCATCAGAGCGATAAGTGGTTTGATAGATGCCATTAACCAAAACATCGATGCTGATGTTAGGTTGAGTGGTTCGTTCGAGTTGAAGGTTGCCGAACTCTGTCTGTCGCTTTCGATTGGTGTAATAGAGCCCGTCTTCGAGGGTTTGATTCACGGTAAAGACGCTGCCATCTAATAACACATGGCCGACTTCCAGAGAGCCTTCACCGTCATGAGCTTCTACCGCAATGTTGTAATAAACGATGGGGTTATCTTCTCGTGAATCAATCGACAAGCGAGACAAGAAGTGTTCAGAGCTTAATATGGTGTCTGAAATTGCGTAAATATCACCGCCAGTTTCACTGTCGTGATAAACCGAAGTCGCTAACCGAGTCGCCAAACCCACGGCGGCAACAGGTTCGAAAGCTGGCGTGTTTTCAGCTCGCTTGAGATCCTCGGCCTTCTTACGTGATTCATTTTTCATCTTAGAAATAGCCGCTTCCAACTCAGTCAATGAGCTAAATTCTGGAGAAACGGTGAGTCGGTAATCATCAATATCCCAACGCACTTTAGCCGGGATACAAGCTTGTAAGCTGTACCAGTGGATGTAAGTTTCTGAGTCGATGACTTGATATTTGATCGACTGGATATTGTTGTCATCGCGATAGCAGGCGGCTTGCTCAGTATCAACGATATAAGGGGGAGACTCTCGCCCAACGTCTTGTGGCAAGTAGATTTCGCAATAGCCGTTCTCATCGCACTGCCCATTCATCTCTAGCAGAGAAAACGCGGCATTTGATATCGAAATAAACGGCTCTTCGTAATCATCCATCATGACACGATAGAAACTATCACCGACTTGCCCTACTCGAACTTCGATATGAGCAGGATAAAGCTCAATCGCCTCACTTTCCCCTTCTGACTGTGAAAGAGCGACAAATGGAAACAGTGAACAAAGCAAGGCAACTCGACAAGCCAAATGTTGAAACATGGATCTTGTCGTCACTCAGTTGAGCGCACAATCACTGGCAACACACAGTTCAAGCTACAGAACACATTCGTACAAAGGCTGGTCGTTCTGCACCAATGAAACCTTTGAGCCCTTCGGTAGCGGTTTGGTTAACTCTGCATTACGAAGTAACACCACCTTTTCACTGTGTTCATCGACATTCAGTTTAGCGCTGAACTGGAAATTGCCGTCATTCGTGATCTTTAGGTTCTGACCATCACATTGAAACTTCACATCTTGTACCTGCTCACCTTTTTGCACGTAAACCGGTACATAACTGTTGATATGAAAGTTAAGTTGAAACGCAGAACCGTTGTTAGAACGAACCTTTCTGGATAAATCAGGCGGTGAGGCTTCAACAGCCTTCGCGATAGGCGAAAACCATAGGTAAGCTCGATATTCGCCATCTGGCATGTCGTCTGGCAATGCGTTCATGCGTAAGCGAACAGTGCGTCTTTGGTTGGGTTTCAATTCACGAATTATTGGTGGTGACACTTTAATCCAACTCGCGATATCTTCTGATTGCGAGATATTAGCGTCAGTTCGAACTAAGCCACTCGCCTTTACCGGGCGATAAATCGGTTTTATCTCCAAGCGAATCGGTTGATCTGAATTGTTTTCGACGACGATTTTTTCAGTCACTGAAGTGTCGGCATCCAGCACAAAACGAGTCGGTGCGATGAGTAACTGAGCATAGGCTTGTGTTGTGAAGATTAAGCCGAGAACACATGAGATAAACAACTTCATTTATAATTAACCTCAAAAGGGATTGTACTGGTGTAAAGGCCTGCTGGGTGGTTAGCGCCGATTTTCACTTTGGCACCAATACACAATAATTTGCTTCTTCCATTCCCTTTGATTTTGGCTCTACCACGCTTTGATAAGCCACAACCAAAATAGAACTTTCTAATACGCAGGCGTTTGGATTTACGAGAATGGTTTAGATATTGCTTGGAAGGGAGAGAAACCACGATTTTTTTACCAGGCTCACCTTCAACATAAAAACGAACCACATAAACCTGACTATTGGATGGGTTTGAATCCGCATTCTGGCCCGACCCAGAGATATACATGCCCGGAAATTTCACTTCCATATTCTCAGGAATAATTTCTAGCGCATGAAAAGGGCTGGAGTAAATCATCAGACCAATATAAATCGCGTATTTGAATAGAACACTCATAGTAAAAGCGGCTGCTTTATAGCAGCCACAATATTACACTGGTTTCATTTAATTACTGGTAAGTTACATCTACTGCAACGTTAGCAGTATATGTACCAGCAACTAATGTCGCACTTGAAGTACGTGCAGTACCACCAATATTAAGGTTCGCATTACCCCCCGTAAGAGTAATAGCGTTATTAAAGTCGAATTCAGCTGCAATCGTATTTACGCCGTTTACCAAGTTAGTATCAGAAATACTTACTGTTACTGCATCACCAGATTCTCCAGAAAGAGTAAATGCCGCAGCTCCAGCATCACCTTGAGCGATAACAACGTCCGTTGTGTTGTCTGAAGTGATGATACCGAAGTCAAGATCACTTGTTTTTGTCATTGTAATTGCTTGTTTTACTTCTAGTGTTGCATCAAAAGTGTCACTCACAGCGAAAACGTTCGCTGAAGAGATAGAAAGTGCAGATACAGCAACAACCTTAAAGACTTTGTTCATTTCTTTAATCCTTTATATAAAATCGGCTTTATTATTAGGGTTACCTAATAGTTAATCAGAGTTAACAATTAAGTAACAGCAATCCTATTTATAAAATATATACATTGACACTAATTTATAAAGAAATGAGGCGCAGTGAGAATAAGATCACGCAAATTGATATAAATAACACTAACAAAAATAGTGGTATTTAGGTGTTTTTATTAATTATATATAAAACTGGTTTTACACTTAATCCCTTTAATTTTATACGTCATTATTTTTATAAAACACGTTTTATTTAAAATGTCTGCACAATAAACAAAAGTAATAACCAAGCATTTTATTTAAATGAATCACTATATAGATCACCGTGTTGCAATATAGTCTCACAAATGAAACAAACCAGTATTAACATTGTTCTGTAATAAAAATGAAATAATAAGTTTCTGTATTAGCCAGTTTAAACATAAGTTTTAAACAGTATTAAAAATGAGACACGTAGAACTATCCAACATGATTACCCCTACACTCATTAATAATCAATAAATCGTCAAAGCTAAGTGAATTATATTGCCGAAAGACAACTAAATTGGGGAGAGCATTAGGCATGAAGATGTAACGGTTTAAACGGTCGTCTGATAGCTTAAACATCTGTACCTTGATAGTGACCCTGACTCTCCACCACCGCCGCTCATCTGAACCGTAAACAGGCAGAACCGTTACGAAGAAATCGCCACAATTCGATTCAAAAGCTTCCCTGTTGACTCGATTGAATAGTAAAGCACCGTTTTCCGGCAATTTATTTGTGATCTGGGTTGCACGCGTACCGCATACTATCAGATACTGAACAAAACTAACCTTCAGCCACAGTAAACGTCGTCCGCTTACTGTTCAGGAAATTCAATGAGTTCAGATAATCAGCCAACCTACTTCTTTTTCGATTACGAAACATGGGGCGTGAGCCCAGCGAAAGATCGTCCGAGTCAATTCGCAGGTGTTCGTACCGACCAAGATTTCAATGTTATCGGAGAACCTTTGGTTATCTACTGCCAACCTCCTGCTGATTATCTTCCTGCACCTGAAGCTGCGCTGATCACTCGCATCACACCACAAAAAGCCATGTCTCAAGGCTTACCTGAGCCTGAGTTTATCGCCAAGATTCATGCAGAGCTGGCAAAACCAAACACCACAAGCCTTGGCTACAACAGCATTCGATTCGATGACGAAGTAACGCGTTACACCTGTTACCGTAACTTCATCGACCCATATGCGTGGAGCTGGCAGAACGGCAACTCACGTTGGGATCTACTGGATGTAATGCGCGCTGTTCACGCACTGCGTCCTGAAGGCATTGTTTGGCCAGAGAATGAAGAAGGTTACCCAAGTTTTAAACTGGAACACCTATCTGTGGCAAATGGCATTGAACATGAGAACGCGCACGATGCAATGGCCGATGTTATCGCAACTATCGAACTCGCGAAAAAGCTGAAAGCCGCACAACCTAAGATGTTTGATTACCTCTACAACATGCGCCACAAGCGTAAGTTGAATGAGCTTGTCGACATCGTCAACATGACACCGTTAATGCACGTGTCAGGCATGTTTGGTCGTGATTGTAATTACACAAGCTGGGTGGTGCCTATGGCGTGGCATCCGACTAACCAAAACGCGGTTATTGTGGTCGACCTAGCGAAAGACCCAAGCCCTTTACTGGAAATGGATGCGGATGAACTAAGAGAAAGGCTTTATACCAAGCGCAGCGAGCTTGCTGAAGACGAACTGCCAGTACCAATCAAACTGGTACAACTCAACAAGTGCCCTATTCTCGCGCCAGCAAAAACGCTCACCGCTGAAAATGCTGAAACGATCGGTATCGATCGTCAACAGTGTTTGAAGAATCTAGCCCTATTACGTGAACATCCAGAGATTCGTGAAAAGTTGATTGGCTTGTACTCACAAGAGCGTGAATACGAAAAAAGCGATGATGTAGACACACACCTTTACGATGGCTTCTTCTCTCCAGCAGATAAGACCGCGATGAACATCATTCGTGAAACTGACCCGAACAACTTGGCCGCTTTAGACATCACTTTCAGTGACGAGCGTATTAAGCCGTTGTTGTTCCGTTACCGCGCTCGTCATTTCCCATGGACACTTGATGAAGCTGAGCAGCTGAAATGGGCGAACCATTGTCGTGAGTTTTACGAGAGTCGCTTAGAAGAGTACATGCTGAATCTAGAAAACCTCGCGCATGAACATGAAAGCGACGAGAAGAAAATGGCTATCTTGAAAGCGGTTTATCAATACGTAGAAAAGCTAGCTAGTTAATTCATTATCAAGAGATGTGACACTTTGAAAGAAAGATTGATCAAACTCGTTTACTGCTTAATCTCCTTCACCTTAATCATAGGTGCTCTCACTGCAGGCAACGCGTTACAACAATATCTAGAGACCTCAATTCCAGGCAGTATTTTTGGCATGTTGATTCTGTTTACCGCCATGGTGATAGGTATTGTTCCATCACACTGGGTACAACCCGGTGCCAGTCTGATTATTCGTTTGATGATCTTATTGTTCGTCCCAATCAGTGTTGGGTTAATGGATCACTTCGACATGCTTATTGCCAATGCATTGCCAATCATGGCCAGTGCCGTTGGCGGTACGCTCATCGTATTGGTGTCTTTATCATGGTTCTTAGACCGCTTACTTTCGAGAGGTAAATAATCATGTGGATTCTACTCACTATTGTAGTGTTCCTGTTTGCTCGCTGGGTAAGCCAAAAAGTGAACTCACCACTGTGTAACCCGTTATTGATCAGCATTGGCATCATTATTCCAATTCTGTTGTTCTTCAAAGTCCCTTTCGAGACCTACTACGCAGACAACACTTGGATTACTTACATGCTTCAGCCTGCGGTTGTGGCGCTTGCTTATCCGCTATATGAACAGTTACCTCAAATTCGAGCGAACTGGCGCATCATCACCTTTGCTTGCACGCTGGGCAGTGTGATGTCGATGACAACAACAGCACTGATTGCGGTCGCCTTTAAAGCAGATCTGAGCCTAATTGCCAGCCTACTAGGTAAATCGGTCACTACACCTATAGCAATGGAAGTCTCAAGTCATTTAGGTGGTGAAGCGGCTATTGCTGCGATTCTGGTTTTGATTGTTGGTCTGTTTGGGGCAATTTTTGCTTACCCAATCTATAACCTGATTGGTATTAAGAGCCCAATCGCCAGAGGGTTAACAATGGGAACGGTATCTCACGCATTAGGTACTGCGACATGTGCTGAAAAGAATCAAGAAGATGCGGCATTCAGTTCTCTAGCGCTTGTTCTCTGTGGCGTCATTACCTCGATTATCGCACCGAGTATATTTTCGCTTGTAGTTTGGTTCTATTCTTAATCGAAACAATCACTACGCGATTCAGCCCAACCAGAATGCTGTTACTTACAGTGTCTGTTTGGGCTTTTTATTCGCATTTATTCAGCAAGAGCAGTCAAGTCACGGTCTTTTACGAGCAATAAGTGCGATATCAACTGTATAAATGGCTCTTGTAATCGATTTCAAGTGTGACCTCACTCTAATTATGCAAACCAATGTAACAACAACAATTCAATAGTGATCCTTGTCACAGAAAATTCCTGAGTATTGCATAAACTTAAAGCCTAAGGTCAATTAAGGATTCAACATGAACAGTCGTATTACCCTGGCGCTGGAAAGTGCTCCAACAGAAATCAAAGCACTTTTGAGTGACATCGTATTAGCAGACAACTTTGACGCGACATTGTCTCCAGAACAATTTGCTAGCTTACTGCAAGCAAGTGGTTTAGCGGATGACGAGCTACGTATTGCGCTACTTCCTTTTGCCGCAGCGTATTCTTACGCTCCGTTATCTGACTTTTATGTTGGTGCAATCGTGCGCGGTTTGTCTGGTACTCTGTATTTTGGTGCAAACCTTGAAATCGCCGGAGCTCAACTTGGTCAAACGGTTCACGCAGAGCAATCTGCAATCAGCCACGCTTGGATGAAAGGCGAACAAGGTATCTCAGATATCACGATCAACTTCAGTCCTTGTGGTCACTGTCGTCAATTCATGAACGAACTGACAACAGCAAAAGAACTTAAAGTTCAGCTTCCACAGCGTGATGAAATGTCTCTGCAGGAGTACCTGCCAGACTCGTTCGGCCCTGCAGACTTAGGTGTAACAACTGGCCTAATGACTAAGCTTGATCATAAGTACACGACCGAAGAAACAACGCCTATTGTTGTAGAAGCGCTAGCAGCACTAAACCGCAGCCATGCTCCTTACACCAAAAACCTAAGCGGTGTTTCACTACAACTAACGTCAGGTGAGATCTTCACGGGTGCTTACGCAGAAAATGCTGCGTTTAACCCGAGCCTGCCCCCTCTGCAAGTGGCATTGATTCAACTTAAACTGGCGGGCTTCGATTTTGAACAAATTGAAAGTGCTGCTTTGGTTGAAATCGCAGAAGGTAGCATCAGCCACCTAGCGGATACGCAATCTACATTAGAAGCGATTAATCCCGACATTCCAGTGACTTACTTAGCAATCTAAGTACATCTAATTAACAAAAATTTAAATAAGCAGCCCTATTTAACAGGGCTGCTTTTTTTATATCTGTAATTAACGCAACAACTTGCGCAAACGTTTGCTTTTGTCATTGAAATAAGTATGATCACCCCGTTTTCAATCAATCGTTCAAAAGATCGGAAGGAATTTCTATGTTTGGTACTGCTACTCGTGAAAATGCTACTCGTGTACTTCTATTAGGTTCAGGTGAACTCGGAAAAGAAGTTGCTATCGAGTGCCAACGTTTAGGTTTGGAAGTTATTGCTTGTGACCGTTATGCAGACGCACCAGCAATGCAAGTTGCGCATCGTAGCCATGTATTAGACATGTTAGACGGCGATGCACTGCAAGCTATCATAGAGCTAGAAAAGCCAGATTATGTGGTTCCTGAAATTGAAGCTATCGCGACCAGCAAGTTGGTAGAGCTAGAAGCGCAAGGCTTAAATGTCGTTCCAACGGCCAATGCAACCAAGCTAACGATGAACCGTGAAGGTATTCGCCGTTTAGCCGCTGAAGAGTTGAAACTAAGCACTTCGCCTTACCGCTTTGCCGACACCTTTGAAGATTTCGCCGCTGCCGTTGAGTTCGTAGGTATGCCTTGCGTTGTTAAGCCAGTAATGAGTTCTTCAGGTAAAGGCCAAAGCGTTATCAAAACCGAAGAAGATATCCAAAAATCTTGGGACTACGCGCAAGAAGGTGGTCGTACTGGCGCGGGTCGTGTGATCGTCGAAGGCTTCATCGACTTTGATTACGAAATCACACTACTTACCGTTCGTGCAGTCGACGGTGTGCACTTCTGCGCCCCTATCGGCCACCGCCAAGAAGACGGTGATTACCGTGAATCATGGCAGCCACAGATCATGTCAGACAACGCACTGAAAGCCGCGCAATACACGGCAGAGCAAGTGGTTAACGCGCTAGGCGGTCACGGCATCTTTGGTGTTGAACTGTTCGTTAAAGGCGACCACGTGATCTTCAATGAAGTGTCCCCTCGCCCACACGACACTGGCTTGGTTACTTTGATGTCTCAAGACTCGTCGGAATTCGCACTACACGTTCGTGCCTTTACAGGTATGCCAATTAAGTCAATTACTCAATACGGCCCATGTGCATCAGCGGTTATCTTAGGCCAAGGCACATCAACGAATATCCGTTTTGAAGGCCTTGCAGAGGCGCTAGACGCACCACAAACGCAAGTCCGTCTGTTTGGTAAGCCTGACATTGATGGTCGCCGTCGTCTTGGTGTGGCGTTAACTCGTCGCAACAGCACAGAAACAGCGATCGAAGATGCCATTGAAAGCGCGGCAAAAGTAAAAGTGATTTACTAACCAGCTATTCAATTCTGAACAATCACAACTTCAAATCTGAACAATAAAAAAGACGGGCTATCGAGCCCGTCTTTTTGTTCGTTTTAGCTGTTGGCTTAAAAGAAAACTCAGCTTAAGCGTCAGACTCAATCAAATACACTTCTTCACTGAATCGAGACAAGCCTTTCTTCGCAATCTTAGGATGTTCATCATCTGCAATATCTTGATTCAACAAAGTGATGTTATAACCTGCAAATAACTGATCGATCTCTAGCTTAGGCACGCTAAACGGAGGCCCTGCCATTTCGCTTTGGTCGTAATCCAATGTCACCAATAAGA
Source organism: Vibrio crassostreae (assembly GCF_024347415.1). NCBI lineage: Bacteria > Pseudomonadati > Pseudomonadota > Gammaproteobacteria > Vibrionales > Vibrionaceae > Vibrio > Vibrio crassostreae. The sequence goes on along the minus strand of NZ_AP025476.1, from coordinate 1,520,052 downwards.
TCTTGCCGCCTGGCTTTAACAGTTGCTTCAAACGTTCCACATATTGCACGCGCATCTCAGCAGGTAAAGCCACCAAAGAAGCTCGATCATAAATGGTATCGACAGGCTGGATTGGCGCTGTGAAGTAGTCGCCTGTATAGATGTTCAATTCATCGAATTGGTACAGCTCGTGCTGACCGCTAATTTGAGTCACAGTCGGCGTGTAAAGGTGCTCGGCAAAAAATGCGCGAACTGCGATCTGGCTTAATTCGACACCTTGAACTTCTTCATGTTTGGTCGCTAACCAAATCAAATCTTCACTCTTACCACAAAGAGGCACGAAGACACTCTTGTCGTAACTAGGGTTAGTCTTTTGCCAAAATTCGATAAGAAGCGGATTTACATCTTCAAGGTGGAAACCAATTTGGTTGGCTGCCCATTTATTGTGCCAAAATTCAGGATTATTCATCTTTCGTTCATGTTAAACAGTCATAATGCAAGGGTACAGTATAGAGAAGTAAGAGCAACCTTCGCTTGATTCAAACTTGAAAACGACATGAGTCAGAGTAGAAAACAACGCGAGTTAGCAAAGAAGATTGCCGAGGTTCAAAGTTCTCAAAATTTGGGAACAAACGCTTAAATGATTTGTCTATATCTTCACATTTTAAAGCAATATTAAACGTTAGAGTTGGTTTCGGTCTTAACTAGCCCCATCTAATATATAGCGAGATTGGTTAGTGTAGTTAAGCTGTTTTTACTCTTATGCGTTACTGGTTACCCCTTTTGATTTACCCGTTTTTGTAACCTTGTATTTTGGAGTTTGAATGAGTGTATTTCTCCGTACGACGGCCCTAATGCTTCTAGTATTGAGCCGAGCGCCTGCATTCGCAGCAGCACCTGTTTCAACAAGTTCAACTGATCAATCGCGCACTCCTGCGCAAAACCAAGTTTCATCAAACGTATTCCGCCACAGCCTTAGCGGCTTATACGGCATCAAAGCATTCGACTCACGTCCGACTCAGCCTTATACCGACTTCGATATTCTGTACAGCAAAGCTCACCAAGCACAGGCTGAACTAGAAACCATCTGTAAAAGTACTGCCCTACTGACTAACTCAGACGCACTCTTCGCTGGCGTTAAATCTCAAGCTCGAGCAGAAGAGAAAATTGAACTTGAGTTAGATGGCGATGTATCAAGAATTACCGACTTAGCCCGTGCAACCATCATCGCTAACGATGTAGAAAGCTTGGTCGAAGTTTACGAAGCCCTAAGCCGCGAAGCGGATGTGGTAAAAGTGAAAAACAAATTCAAATCACCGGCTGATTCTGGCTATCGTGATTTGAACCTTTTGGTTCGTTTACCTAAAACTAATGTTATTGCTGAAGTTCAACTTCACTTGAGAGCCATCGCTGATGTGAAAAGTGGCCCTGAACACGAGCTTTACGAAATTATCCAAGGCATTGAGCGTCACGCTATTGCAGAAAAACGCCCAATCAACGATATCGAAGCGGCGCAAATCAATAGCCTAAGACGTCAATCTTTAGAGCTTTACCAACAAGCATGGCAACCGTACATTACAACGCACATCAAAGCAGCTTAGTCACTGACGAAGCAATTATCATAAACAAGAACGACAAAGGGCTGCATAATCGCAGCCTTTTCTTGTTATTGGCGTTCTCGATTTGCTTTCCTTACTCCATTCCTATCAGACAGCAAAATATAGAGATGTCACTAATGGTGATTAACGAGGAGAGCAACTAAGAAAAAAGAGTAAGGTCATACTACTAAGGGGAACTAGCGACAAGAAAGTCAACAGACGATGTATGAACCACAAAAACAAAAAGACCACGCTTGGCGTGGTCTATTGCTTGGCTACTTCTCGATTTTAATATTCTCGACTCGGGCCTTTAATTTTTGTCCCGGTCTAAAAGTAACAACACGTCGAGCAGAAATTGGAATGTCTTCACCAGTTTTCGGGTTACGACCAGGTCGCTCGTTTTTCTCGCGAAGATCAAAGTTACCAAAACCAGACAGTTTTACCTGTTCGCCATTTTCGAGTGCTTTACGAACTTCTTCGAAAAACACTTCCACCGTTTCCTTGGCATCCCGCTTGCTGTATCCGAGTGTCTCAAACAGGTTCTCAGCCAAATCGGCCTTCGTGAGTGCCATAAAACTTTCCTCAAAGCTATGTTAAACATTGCTACTATCGCCAGTAGCGCCAAAGCATTTACCCTATTCAATCAATGAGATAAGGTCATTTACAAGGAAAGTGTATGCCAAGCTTCTGATTTTCGCCAACTTTTTTATCTGAACTATTGAATTATTCTTTCAAATCAGAAAGATAACTCGCTCCTAAATTCACACATATAGCTGAAAAACCTCTACTTCCCGGCCATCAAACAGAGTTATACTCCAGCCAAATCAAATTAACCAATATTTAAAACTTTAGTTTTCTAAATATTAATTTCTGAGACTTTTCTCCGATACCCAATAAAATCAGCCACTTGATTTGATATCGAACTCAACAGAGGTTACTAAATAAGCGTTATTAAATATGAGATTCGTATCATTTCAGCATTTAATTCGATTGGGTCAATATCGGAATGCAGATATGCGTCACGCTCGTTGACGTTTTAAAACGGTATTACCCAACGGAACCTCCGCATCCAACCTAAAAACGTCGCATTTCCTTACTTCATTTAAAACTAATAATAGTCACACTTAGTACTAACAAAACCAAAAGTACGTTTCACCACTTAAATTGTTATGTTATAACATCTCTATATTATTTTTAATTTAGTGGATTGAATGCGAGACGTCGAAGCGATCATTAAGCATGTAAAACACGGCTGCAAAACCAATGGCAAACAGTTTACGGCAAAGAGACTGTTGATATTGCGTGCGTTGGTACACGCTGACAAAGCGCTGTCTGCCTATGAAATTGTCGATTACTGTAAAGAGCACTTTGATCAGAATGTTCAGGCGATGTCGGTTTATCGAGTGTTGGAGTTCTTAGAAGAGCACCACTTGGCGCATAAACTGAAAGTCTCCAATAAATTCATACTTTGCGACCATATTCTTTGTGAACATGAACATGGCATCCCCCAATTTTTGATCTGCTCCAAATGCGACAAGATCAGCGAGCAAACCATCCACCCTGCCATTATTCGCGACCTTCAATCTCACGCTAAGCAAGAAGGCTTCACCGTTGTTAGCCCTCAGTTAGAGATAAGTTGTGTGTGCGATGAATGCGCTAACCAAGATGCGACCGCTTCCACTTAATGATGCTCCTACTCTCTTAACCATTCCCAATAGTATTTGCCCCATCAACAAGGAGAAAGTGAAACGTTATGTCTGCAACGCTCATAAAGAATGCCCGCGTGGTTAACGAAGGCATCGTCACCGAAACGGATGTATTGGTCGTCGACCAGCGAATCGAAAAGATCGCAAACCACATTTCACCGAGCCCAAACGATGAGGTCATCGATGCTCAAGGCTGTTACTTAATCCCTGGAATGATTGACGACCAAGTTCACTTTCGTGAGCCGGGTTTAACACACAAAGGCTCAATCGCCACTGAGTCACGAGCTGCGGTTGCAGGCGGTATTACCAGCTATATGGAGATGCCAAACGTAAACCCTGCCACAACGACCATTGAAGCCTTAGAAAAAAAATTCGATATTGCAGCACAAAGCTCGCTGGCAAATTACTCGTTTTATCTCGGAGCAACCGAAGACAACCTAGAACAAATCAAGCAACTCGACCCAACCAAGCACTGTGGTGTAAAGGTGTTTATGGGCGCTTCAACAGGTAACCTGTTGGTTGAAGATCCTCAAGCACTCGATGCCATATTTCGTGATTCTCCCGTCCTGATTGTCACCCATTGTGAAAGCGGGCCTGTTATCGCGAAAAACCAAGAACAATTAAGAAAAGAGAAAGCAGTTTTCACGATTGAAGATCACCCTATTCTAAGAGACGACAACGCCTGCTATGCCTCTTCTTCTTATGCGATTGAGCTAGCTACAAAACACAATAGCCAACTTCATGTGTTGCATATCACGACAGAAAAAGAACTCGCTCAGTTTGAAGCCGGACCCATTCAGGGAAAACGTATTACCGCAGAAGCTTGTGTCCATCACTTATGGTTTAGCAATAAAGATTACACAACGCTCGGTAACCAAATTAAGTGTAATCCAGCCGTCAAATACCCTAGTGATAGAGACGCTCTATTAACAGCGTTGAGCACGGGCCAAATCGACATCATCGCAACAGACCACGCGCCACATACATGGGAAGAGAAACAAGTTCCTTACGAACAAGCACCAGCAGGGTTACCTCTGGTACAGCACGCCTTGTTGAGCCTATTTGACCACGTACATGCTGGAACCTTGACTGTCGATCAGGTAGTCGAGAAAACCGCACATAACCCAGCGACCCGTTATGCGATACAGGAACGCGGCTATATCCGTGAGGGCTACTTCGCCGATTTAGTATTAGTCGACCCACAGACACCAACTCTAGTCAGCAATGAAAATAGTTTGTATCAATGTGGATGGTCACCGTTCGCAGGGCACGAATTCTCTGCTCAGATCAAGCACACCTGGGTCAATGGCGCCAAGGTATATAGCAATCCAGAATCCCCTGAGAACCAAGATACGCATACCGCTGATACATCAAAACAAATATCGAGTGACATGGTCACTCCTGCAATGAGGCTCTCATTTGAGCGTTAGTTCAGCAGTTATTACCATCAATAAAAAGAAATCAATATGTTAAGAAGAAATCCAAGCGGTCACATGCCAGAAGTATCGGAGACCGCTTTCATTGACCCGACTGCCATTATTTGTGGCAAGGTAATCATTGAAGACAACGTGTTTATTGGCCCTTACGCTGTGATTCGAGCTGACGAGGTCAACGAACACGGTGACATGGAAGCCATCGTGATTAAGCGCGACACCAACATTCAAGATGGTGTGGTTATTCATTCAAAAGCTGGCGCAGCCGTCACTATTGGTGAACGCTCATCCATCGCTCACCGAACGATCATTCATGGTCCTTGTCAGGTCTGTGACGACGTATTTATTGGCTTCAACTCAGTAGTCTTTAATGCGGTGATTGGCAAAGGTTGTGTAATTCGCCATAACTGTGTGGTGGACGGGAACGACTTACCTGAAAGCTTCCATGTACCACCAATGACCAACATCGGTTCAGGGTTTGATTTGAACAATATCTCAAAGGTACCACCTGAGTATTCTGCGTTTTCAGAGTCTGTTGTTTCGGCCAACCATACCCTTGTGCAAGGTTATAGGAGAATTGCCAATGAGCTCTGATAACAAACCTCTCTTGGGTATTCCAACCAATATCATTACCGGTTTTCTCGGCGTAGGTAAAACTACCGCGATTCTCAACCTAATGAAGAACAAACCCGAAGATGAAAACTGGGCTATTTTGGTAAATGAATTTGGAGAAATTGGCGTCGATAGAAGCTTATTCGAAGGCAATCAAACCAAACAGCAGCGAGTTTTTATTCGTGAAGTACCCGGTGGCTGCATGTGTTGTGCCGCAGGGCTACCGATGCAGATAGCACTCAATCAATTGCTTTCTGAGGCGAAACCAGACCGCTTACTGATTGAACCTACTGGACTCGGCCACCCAAAAGAAGTGTTAGAAGTATTATCTTCAGAGCATTATCGTAAAGTGCTGTCACTACAAAAGAACATCACCTTGGTCGATGCTCGTAAACTGTCTGATACAAGTTATTCAGAGAATGATACTTTCAACCAACAAATTACCATTGCCGATACGATTATCGGTAATAAAGTAGACCTATATAACAATGGCGATGCAGAAAAGCTGGCCGAGTACATTGCTCAGGTTTGTCACCCTGACACTAAGCTGATCTTTGCTCATCATGGTAAGATCCCATACGACGAGTTTGATGGAAACAGTAATTTCTATCACCACCAAGCTCATGGGCACCATCACCACCATCATAAGCAAGATAAGCCACTCGCTTCAGAATTACCGATGCCAGAGAGCGGTATGATAAAGGCGAGTAACCAAGGTGAAGGGTTTGAAAGTATTGGTTGGCGATTCGCGGCTGACAAACTGTTCGACCACCAGCGTTTACGACGATTTCTAGTCGGCTTGAAAGTCAAACGCATGAAAGCAGTGTTCATTACTCCAAATGGTATCTTTGGCTACAACTTAACAGAGGATGGTTTGACCGAATCAGAACTCGATGAGTGTGCCGAAACTAGAATTGAAGTGATCGGGCACCAAATGGATGAAGAACTAGAGTGCCAATTACTCAAGTGTATGGTGACTTGATCGCTTAGTTAATAGAGTTATTAATTAAGAGCTAGTTCATTGAGAGCAAGTGAATAGAGTGCTGTTAATTAATTCTTTAAGTAACTTCACTTCTTCGACATAGAGTAAGACCTCGCAAGTGCGAGGCCTTATTGTTATTCAAAGCATTTGAACTCTATCCGTTTCATTGAATACTGTCCGATTATCAATCACTTTTGTTCTGCGAGTTTCGTTGTAGCTTGAGAATTAGAAGCCTTCGCAGGCTTCACTATCAAACCAATCCCGACTAAAAACAGCACCGATGCAACCACTTGAGCGACTGACAATACTTCGTCATACATAAAGTAACCGCTGATCAATGCAAAGATTGGTACTAGTAAGGTTAACGGTGCCGTTGTGCTTAAAGGATATTGGATTAACAACTTATTCCACACCCAGTAACCAAACAAGGTGGTCGGGTAAGCCTGAAACAGAACAGCAATCGTCGTATTCCAATCCCATTGTTCGATGCCCTGCCAGATAATTTGATCACCGTGTAGCATCACTGCAAATAACACTAATGGTACTGGAGCAAACAACATCCCCCAGACATTGAACGCAAAAGCTTGAGTGGTTTTAGATGCCTTAACAATCACGCCCATTAGCGTCCAACTACACGCTGCAATCATAATCAAGATCACGCCATTAACGGTGATATTACCCTGTGCCGCCGAGACTAAGACTGCGAGTGCAAACATGGCTAACATCGCACCAACTAACTTACGAACCGACGTACTTTCTTTGAAAACCCATACCCCAACGGCCATACCAATTAATACGTTGGTAGAAAGCAATACAGACGACAACCCTGATGAGAGCCCCGCTGTGATTGACCATGAAGCCATGCCCCAAATACCCACACCGAACACAAAGCCATAACTGACTAAATAGCGCCAAGCGACATTCGGTCTCGCCACAAAAAATATCACTGGAATCACCGCTAGCGAGAAACGCGCAGCCGTTGCCAACAAAGGGTGCACATTGGTCACGCCCATTTTGATCATCGAGAAATTGAATCCCCAAATTGCCATGACGAACACCGCTAACAACAAATCATTTCTTTTCATACTGACCCCTCCTTTGTTTTAAAAGAGTATCCCTTGAACAATAAAACCGGTACAGATACAATTTTTACAATAAAAACCAGTACAGTTAATAACGGTCGTGACAATGAGCATCTACAGAAAACTTGCCAATCAGTTTATTAATGAGATTGAAAGTGGGAAAAGACCTGAAGGTGGGCGTATGCCTTCGCTTCGTCAATTGGCTAAGCAACAAACCGTCAGCATGTCGACTGTAGTGAGCTGTTACCAAGAGTTAGAATCACAGGGTTGGATTCATTCTCGCCCGCAAGCGGGGTATTTTGTCTCGCCTCACAAGCCTGTTCATTCAACACCTGAGTGGGCGCAGTTTGAAAGTAAGATTTCCAAAGTTAAGCAAACTTCATCGACTCACAACTCAATCAATGGGCCTTTAGGGGTCTCTAGCACCACTAATGATGAACAATCGATTGTTGAACTAGAACGCAGTTTCCGCCGTTCTATCAAACGTATGGGCGACAGGCTTAATCACTACCCTGATACGCAGGGCGAGCCGATGTTAAGACAAGCTTTGTCCACCCACTTTGCCAAGCTTGATGTCCACTTTGGACCTGACGAAATGGTGATCACGGCAGGCTGTATGTCGGCGATTAAAGCCGCTCTCGAATCCTGCACCAAAGAAGGTGACACCATTGCCATCAGCTCTCCTTGCTTCAACGGTATTCTGGAGTTGCTCGGCAAGATGTCACGCCAGATCATCGAGATCCCGTCTTTGGATGACGGTGTCGACCTAAAACAGCTAGAAACACATCTGAAAAACAAACGTGTGGATGCAGCAATCTTCTGTACCTCCCATATGAATCCTCAAGGGATCAATATGTCTGCCAGTCAAAAGCAAAAACTGGCTGAATTAGCGAACCACTATCGAGTACCCATCATTGAAGACGATGTGTATTTGGAGCTGTCATACTCATCACACACGCCTCTGCCAGCAAAATACTATGACAAAGGCGGATACGTGATGTGGTGTGGGTCGGTATCGAAAAGCCTTTCACCCAGTTATCGTTTAGGCTGGTGTTTGCCTGGCAGATACATAGACGAGTACAAGGCTCAGTTTTCTGCTGCTAGCTATGGCGTCGCCCTGCCGACTCAACTCGCGGTTGCTGACTTTATCGAATCAGGCCAATACGCCAAACACGTTAGAAGAAGATGCTCTCAAATCCTCTCTTTGCGCCAACAATACCTCAGCTATTTAACTCAACACCTTCCTCAAGATGTGAAGATCAGTAACCCACAAGGTGGCATGGTGCTTTGGTTACAAATACCCAATCTAAATCAACAAGCATTTACTCAAGCGGTCGCCGAACAAAACCTTGATATCAGGCTTGGGCATCTGTTCAGCACTCTTGATCTCTACAGCAACTGTCTACGCATCAATTTTGGTTATTCGTTAGAGGGAGAAGCCAAACAGCAGTTGGATGACTTGATTAAACTTATCCATCAATGTGTCAGTGGTTAGCCTTTTCTAAGAGCTTTCTCTCACGGCTTTGACTCTTAGTCCCTTCATCGCTATTTGTTATAAAAGAGGCGGTTATTATTCTGATTGGAATTGGGTTAAAGCTCGTTACCGTAAGGAAATCCATTCGCCTCAAAACCCTTAAATGCTGAGTTTGCAAGCACCCACAAAATTATGCAACTTGGCTAATGACACACCACTTTTTATCTTCAATATACAGCCGTCAGCGCTGGCGTTTTCCTATATTTGAAGAGAACTATTATGAGTGATAAAACCAAAAACAAAACATTACCTTCCTTTATTGAAGAACGCTTGAGCTTCTATATTCAAGACCTAATCACCCAGAACCAAAGCCAAAAACACTTGGTGTTGGGTAAACGTCCATCGCGCGACTCCGTTGTCATGCAGAGCAATGATTATTTGTCTTTGTCACATAACAAAGCAATCCAACAAGCTCACCAAGCGGCGATCAGCGACCACGACGACAATGTGGTAATGTCTGCGATTTTCTTACAAGATGCAGAGTCTAAACCTGCGTTTGAAACCGAACTCGCCAACTATGTTGGAATGGAAACCTGCCTGCTTTCTCAGTCTGGTTGGGCAGCCAATATTGGGTTGCTTCAAACGATCTGTCCGCCAAATACGCCGGTGTATATCGACTTCTTTGCACATATGTCGCTATGGGAAGGTATTCGCGCAGCAGGCGCGGCAGCTCATCCATTTATGCATAACAATATGAGTCACTTACGTAAGCAACTGGGACGTCATGGTTCTGGTGTGATTGTTGTCGACTCGATTTACAGCACCATTGGTACCATTGCCCCGCTCCGCGACATCTACGAAATGGCGCAAGAGTTTGATTGCGCTGTTATCGTCGATGAATCGCACTCATTAGGGACACACGGTGAAAAAGGTGCAGGCTTAGTGCAAGCTCTCGGGCTCACTGACCAAGTCGACTTTATCACGGTCAGCTTAGCCAAAACCTTCGCTTATCGTGCAGGCGCGATCCTTGGGCCCAAACAGCTCTCTGATACTTTGCCGTTTGTTGCTTATCCTGCCATTTTTAGCTCAACCGTATTGCCGCAAGAAGTGATTCGTTTAGAGAAAACATTGGAGGTGATTAAAGGTGCAGATGACAAACGACAAGCCCTGTTTAAGCGAGCACAGTCGCTCATTACGGGTCTAAAACGGATTGGCTTTAACATCCGTAGTGAATCTCAAATCGTCTCGCTAGAGTGTGGTAATGAAAGAAATACAGAGCGAGTGCGCGATTTCCTTGAAGAACGTGATGTGTTCGGTGCAGTGTTCTGCCGCCCAGCGACAGGGAAGAATAAGAACATCATCCGATTTTCAGTGAATGCCGACATGACTCCACGAGACATTGACCATGTGCTCACGGTTTGTCATGAGGCGTACCATCACCCAGAGTTAGAATTCGTATAGCTCTGAACACACTAATTCTTTAACTAAAAACGGCAGGACTGAATGGACGCTACCATGTCGCTAAACAAAAAGAGCCCAGCAATTCGCTGAGCTCTTTCTTGCATTTGAGTCGCCGACACGATGGTCGTGTAGCTCAAACTATGACATTCACTAGATCCAGTGAGCAATCTTATCGAACAGTCGGTTTTTATCTGCGGGTTTGACGATGAAATCAGACATGCCTGATGATTCCATTTTTTCCAAAGTGACGGGCGAACTATCACCGGTATGGGCAATAATCGGCACTGAAGAGTATGCCTTGTTGGCACTTCGAATTCGGCGAGACGCTTCCACACCATCCATGATTGGCATTTCGATATCCATGAGAATCAGGTCAATATCGTCGCTATCCAACGCATCTAACGCTTGCTGACCATCTTCTTTCTGCACCACATCAAAGCCCTGCTTTTCCAATAACATAGCAGTAAAACGGCGCAAAGATTCATTGTCATCCACCACCATAATCGTACGTTTGTTCGCAGCCTCTAACGGTTTTACTGGCACAGACGGCATCACGTAATTGGAATCGAACAGTAAACGGTCGATGGTCGCTTTGGTATTGAGTAGCCAAACTTGTGTTTCCACCCAAATAGGCTCGAAAGTGACGTTACATACACGCCTAATCGGATGATGCTCATAGAGGTAAATGATTCGAGCTTCGGTAAACGAAAGCAGTGATTCAATCCTCTCCAAGCAGCTAGCTCGTAGATCCAAGCTCTCCATATCAACGAAAACCAAATCAAATTCGAACTGATATTCCTTATTTTTAAGCGCAGAAGCGACATCCATAATAGTGAGGTCAAAGCCCATAAAACGCGACATCTCGGTCATTTTACTGGTCAGAACCTTCTGATCACTGATCATCACCACGCCCTTTAACTTAGTCAGTTCGCTCTTAATCTCTTTCACTGAGTTGGATGTCAGAGCTGGAAACGTCATCGTGAATTGCGTCCATTGCTCCACTTCCGACTGACATTTGATTTCGCCACCAAACGAGCGCATTACCTTCTGACAAAATGGCAAGCCTAAACCGTAGTTACCTGATTGGCCTGTGGTGTAGAAGTCTTGGAAGATACGGCGAATCACATCACTTGATATGCCAGAGCCGTTATCCGTCACCATGATTTGATTGGTTACTTCATCACTGCACATCGTGACATGAATATGGAAATCTTCAGGGCTGCGATGATGGAATGCGTTCTTGAACAGGTTATACATCACGTACTTCAACAAGGTATCGCTTCCTAAGAAGTCAAAGTCGCTTTGTACGTCTAAAGAAATTGCAGATTTATCGGCTGCGCGCTTGTAATTAAAGCTGGCAATCGAACCCTCCACGACCGCTTGCGCCGAATGCTTTTTAAAGGTCGAGCGAGAGACTCGGTTTTCGTCAATTGAAGTCAATAACAGATCAATCGTTTCGTTACCTGAGTGAATGATCTCCATCGCTTCATCACCCACTTCTCGCAACTGGATAACGTCTTCATTACTCAGCGCATATTGCCCTTTGTGGTCGCCACTTTTAGGGTTCGGTAGTATGGATTGCATGACATCAATAGAGGTCAACAAACCACTTAATGGGTTTCGCATTTCGTGGGCAATACCGGCACCAAAAGACTTCGCCAGTGACACTTTGTTCTCGTGTTCCACCTGATTACGGAAGTAGAACAAGTTACCGAACAAGTAGATAAACAAGAAGATGGGCACATGCGTCCAGTCCATTGTAATTTCTAGGTAGAAACCTTGTGCCACCCAAGCGCATAACGTCGCAATTCCGATTCCGGCAAAAGTTTGAGCGAACATGACTTTAGTGACGTGCACCAACAAAATATGCAGGAATATAGCTGACATGAAAGACATGACCCAAACATTGGACCAATTGTTCATCAGCAGCATGTAAAAGAAGAAACACGGCAAGCAGAGGGTTACCGCAACTTGGTAATAAGCCGGAAGGTATTTGCGCCATTCAAATGGCACACGATTACGGAAAATGATGCCTAAGAACAGTACCGAACACGTTAGACGCAGCGGTAGGTTTTCATAAGGTTGTGGGAACAAAAATTCCCACACAATGTAGTAAATGGGAAAGCCGACAAAGCCCATCCAACCTACAAGGGTGAGATTAGGTTCTGCGTATTGATAAACTTTGCGAATAGCGTTCATACGAAATACTTTGTTCTCTAAGCCCTAACGTTTACTGGTTCTATGGTTTAATTTTTATTCTTATATTTAGGCGCCGATTATATTACACATCACCTCCGAGCAGTGAGGTTTGAATCAAATATATATCAAGGTTTTTGCTTTTAAACTTGAATTTGGAGTCAGTATAAATACTGACAAAAGTAACAAAAGCCTTTAGCGGATTCAGAATAACTAAAGAGCCTTTGGCCGACTCTGAATAAACGAAGAGTCTTTGGTCATGCGTGCTCAGCGATCACAGCCGAGCACACACAACTCATCAATGTTATATCGAGTCAACTGGCGAGCGCAGCTAACCAAGATTTTTAGCAAACTAACACGCGCAGCTAATTGAAATTTACAACTAATTGATATGTAGAACTAACTGATATGTAAAGCTAACGAAGCTCCAATTTCATATTGATAGTTTCTATTTCTTGCTGCCATTTATGTTGAAGATCTGGCTTTTGATGTTTTGCTTTTCGAGACTGGTCTTGTGTCAGTAACTCTTCCAACTCCAACAGCCTTTCCAAAAGCAACTCTTCATCGTTTTGTGTCGTATTTGAGTGGTGATTTTCGATAAACTCAGATTTGGATAACAACACCGAGCTTGGCGCTGTGTCATTCGCCTCTAAGCTAACGACCTGATTACCGACAGACATCGCCTCATACACCGCATCTAAGTAAGTCATTTCCACAAGTTGACCATCATTGATGTACCAGAATCGATTGCATGATTTTTCAATCAACTCTCGATCATGGCTGACCAACAGTAGCCCCCCTTCGAATTGAGTTAAGCAGTTCACCAACTCTTCCTTACCTTCAATATCCAGGTGGTTCGTTGGTTCATCAAGCAACAAGAAGTGATACTTAGCCAAAGATAGCCCGACAAACAGTAGCCGGGAACGTTCACCACCACTCAGTTCAGCGATCTTTTGATCGTGTCTTTCATAAGAAAAACCCGCGCTGATCAAAGCCATTTTTCTAGCTTCCTGAGAAACAGGATAAAACGGGTACAACGAATCTATCAAAGAATGTTCATCGCACAGTTGGTTCAAGCTTTGGTCGTAATAACCCACTTCAGCTTGAGGATGGAAGTAACCATTATCTTCAAGTTGAGAGGCTTGATAGCTTGCCCATAGCACTTTCAACAATGAAGATTTCCCTGCGCCGTTCTTACCTAAGATAGCGACTCGATCACCACTCTTAATCTGCTGGAACAGAACTTCGAACAATGGCGCTTGATCTTGTGCGGCGGCGATTGGCACCGAAGCTAGTTCAAGTAAGCGATTAGCCTTCATTGACTCACCTGACAGGCTTAGTGTCCATGGTTCAATCGTATCCAAACGCGTCATGGTCGTTCGTAAACCCGCGGCACGTTTCTCCATGCTTTTGGCTTTGCGTGCGAGGCCTTCGTTATCGAAATCCCTACCCCAAATAGCTAATCGCTGCGCACTCTTTTCAATGCGGTTAATCTCCTTTTGTTCCGCCTCTTGCCTTTCAGCATCAGCTCGGTCCTTCTCCTCTAAAGCCTTCCTTGCTTGTGTGCAGGTTTGACTAAAGGTTTGCAGTTTTTTATCACGCAGTACCCAAGTACAGTTGGTTACATGATCGAGTAACCTTTGGTCATGTGACACCATCACAAAAGTGCCCTTCCAATCCATCAGAAACTGCTCTAACCAAAGCAAGGTTGGCAAATCTAAGTGGTTACTCGGTTCGTCCAGTAGTAGAACGTCGGGTTCGACAATTAGGGCTCTTGCCACCAGTACTCGTGCGTATTGACCGCCACTTAAGGTGCCAATCGGCTGATCCCAATAGCTTTCGTCAAAGCCTAAATTAGACAAGATGATTTGAGCACGCCATTGCTCGGATAATTGGATCTCTGGTGGCAGGTTATCGACAACGGCATCAAGCATCGACATAGTCAGCAGTCGTTTAGGGAGATGTTGCTCAATAAGCGCGACTTCAGCATACGAGGCGAATGAAACACTACCAACATAGTCTGGTAAATCTTTGTTTAATAGACGTAGTAAGGTGCTTTTGCCACAGCCATTACTGCCAATAAGGCCAATGCGGTCACCTTTCTTAATGGTAAAGGAAAGCCCATCAAATAATCGGCATGATGTTAGATCGTAAGAAATGGATGATGTAGATATTAATGTAGTCATTTGTTTACTCAAGTTTCAAGCGCAAAAAAGCGCTGTCGTCATTCGCTGACAACAACCAAGTAAACTAGAGTGAAGAAACTCTATTGAAGGTTATATTGAAATGCTTCGCTCAAGTTTTGGTTATCGCAGCACGATAGTGTTAAAACTTGAGTTTTGGTCGTACCAAAAAATATGCGCGAAGTTAAATTCACACACTTTCATAAAAATCCTCCTTATGTTTGTCTTGAGTTGAACATTAGCGCTAAAAATAAATCACATTAACCGATGAGTCAAAATATTTAGGCGCTTCGACTTGTACTTGATTTACAACCTTAGGTCACTGTTACTCGGTGCATTTTTCTTGGCGTATCACCGTAATCAATCACAGCATAATGCTGAGTGACCCTGTTGTCCCATATCGCCATTGAGCCCCTGTTCCATTTGAAACGCACTTGATACTCTGGTCGTCGTGCAATTTCAAAAAGCTGGCGAAGTAGTGAATCACTCTCTTCACGCTTGAGTTCATTGATGTAACGGGTAAATTGCTCGTTGATATATAGCGTCTCTTTGCCCGTTTCTGGATGAACTTGTACTAAAGGATGTTCTACTGGCGGATTTTCTTGCGCGGTTTTCAGCAACGACTTATGCCAATCTAGCTCAATTTGGTCCGATTCAATACCCTCAAACGCGACTAACGAATGCGTTGCCGATAAGCCTCTTAGCTTTTCTTTCATGCTTTCATCTAATGAATCGAACACTGAGGTCATCGAACACCAAATCGTGTCGCCACCGACATCCGGTACATGTTGAGCATGCAATAGAGAGGCTTTAGATGGTAGCTCCCGCCAGGTTAAGTCGGTATGCCAATAACTTTCCATCGGGGCATTACCACGTGTTGTTTCTATCACACAGACCTGAGGCACATGTTCGACGCGAGGAAAAAACGGATGCGCTGGTTCGAGTTGCCCAAACCGCTTTGCAATCATCAAATGCTGTTGTGGCGAAAGGGTTTGAGCATCGAGAAAAATCACTTCATGGGTTAGAAGCGCCTGATAAACCTCATCAAGTTCAGTCGCACTGCATGTAGCGAGATCGACGCCGTGGATACGAGCACCGATGTGAGGGGTAATAGATTCGATTTTCAACATAAACTCGCTTATTGATGATGTGACATTTCAGAGTCAATTTAGATACTGACTATTAAACCGGATAATGGCGAGTTTTCTTTCCACACGCTGCTAAAACATCAAAAAAAAGAGCTCCTAAATAGGCGCTCTTTTTGTTTTTTGATACTTCCTGTATCCGTAGACAAGTCCAATCTGTAGTACTTTCACCGAAAGCCAGATCATCGATATCTCCAGTTGTGTATCACCAATAAATCTAGCACACAATCTTCAGGCTTTTCTGAGACACAACCGAGATATTCAACTTAGTGCCATTCCATCTCACCGCTTAGCACTTTGGCACCCAGTTCTAGATCGCCTTCCGTCGCCTTAAATTGTGGGTATGCTTTCTTCATGTAATCACTGATATCAACAGACGTTGGCTTACTTGTACTTACCAACGCATCTTCAATGTCAGCTACGTAATCCAATGTAAATTGCACGCCATTTGTACCCGTTGGCATTTCACCTAAGTAGTGACCCGGAATCACCACCTCAGGCTCAAGTGCTTTCATGCGTTCCAAAGATTGTGACCACTGGCTACGAATCTCTTTCGATGCGGTATCTGCCATCCATACATGCACGCCGCTATACACCGACACACCACCAAACACAGTTTTCTCAGACGGAATCCATAAGTAAGCCTGGTGTGTGTTGATTTCTCTCACCTCTATAGTTTCACCTTCAATGCTTAGCGTAGTGTCGTTAAGAACGGTTGGCACAATGACTTTAGACGGTGCGTTGTCTTCTAAGATTGGCCCCCAGTATTCGAGCTTGGCATCTTTGGTGCGCTTGATATGTGCAACAACTGCTTCACTGGCAACGATCTCTACGTGTGGAAATGCCGCCACAATCGGTTCTAAGCCAAAGTAAAAATCTGGGTCACCGCTGCTGATGTAAATCATCGATAGTTCTTTGCCAGTCGCTTTGATTTGATCCACCAGATTTTGCCCGTCTGCGACACTAAATTGTGCATCAAACAGAATCACTTCCCTCTCTCCCGAAACCAGCACAGAGGTTGCTGGGAATATTGCATTTTCGCCCGGATTGTAATGAGTGATGTTTAACTCCGCTGCAGAGACAACACTCGATTCAGCTAGCATAGCTCCTAAACTCATTGTTCCTAAAAGCGCGGTTCTTGATAAAAGGTTTTTAGATAACTTCTTCATAGTTTTATTCCATTATTCGGAGCTGAACGCCTGCCAACTCATTGAGTGTGCAAATATCTTATTTGATTGAATTTAGATGAAATAGACATCAAATTGACTTTCACTGTTGCAGTTTTCGGACATATACTTATTTTCTGGCAGCGATTAGATTCAAAAAACATTTGGGTAATAAGAACAATGGATAAACTCGAGGCAATGAATGTCTTTGTCACCATCGTTGAGCGCGGCAGTTTGAGTGCGGCAGCCGAACACCTTGAGCTTTCTCGAACCAAAGTCACGCGCTATTTGGGTGAGCTCGAGAACTGGATGGACACGCGCCTGCTTCATAGAACCACTCGAAGCTTGAGCTTAACCAGTGCGGGTAAAGAGACGCTTGAAGTCGCGCGAGAACTGCTTGCCCTTGAAGCATCTTTAGCAGGTATCAGAAACCAGAGCCGAGAACACTTGAAGGGCCAACTGCGTATTACCGCGAGTTATTCGATTGTCGACAGTTTCTTGATGGACGTGATCAGCCGCTTCATCGGCAAGTGGCCAAAGGTCTCAATTGATATCGTCTCTACCGATCAAACCGTCAACCTTGTTGAATCACGCATCGATTTAGCCATTCGCATAACCAACGAACTAACACCCAATATTGTCGCGAAGCAGCTCGGTGAATGTCGTTCAGTGATTTGTGCGTCGCCTCAATATCTAAAAGAGAAAGGCACACCCAAAGACGCGCAAGATCTAGCTCACCACAACTGTTTGTCATTCAGTTATTTTGGTAAAACCGCATGGACGTTTAATGGCCCGAATGGATTGGAATCAGTGCCGATTAAAGGGAACATCAGTGCGAATACGTCTGAGGTTCTGCTTTCTGCCACACTCAAAGGCAACGGTATCTGCTTACTGCCGCTTCCTTCGGTGGAAGGCTTAATTGAAAACGGGCTATTGGTTCCTCTACTCTCTGAATGGAAACCGAAAACGCTAGGTGTGCACGCGGTTTATGGAACACGTAAACAAGTCACACCGCTGTTAAGAGCCTTTATCGATCACCTATCTAACGAGATGGAACAATCGACAAGTTGGTAGGTAAGCCTTGTCATTAACAAAGCTGATGCGGAATAAGGATTATTCATTTTACTTATCTTCCACCCGACTCTATCGTGGTTAGATTATCCAATCCGCATCAACGAGTGCGTTAATACTATTAGGGAAATATTTATGGCTGCCATTACCGATTTAGATGTTCTTCTCAAATCGATGTCACCTGAGCTCATCGAAGGTAATTATGTTTTCTGTACTGTCGACGGAGCGTTGGCAGATTATATTCAACTCGACCCAATCGCGACCTTTCGTGAAAAAGAAGGCTTAACCTTGGTGCTCGCTGAGGATGCAGCACACCAAGCTCAACTCGATTTCGATGGCGTGTTTAGCTTGATTACTTTGTCGGTACACTCAAGCCTTGAAGCGGTGGGGTTAACTGCTGCTTTTGCTACCAAGCTAGGCTCATACGACATTAGCGCCAATGTGATTGCTGGCTATTACCATGACCATATCTTCGTTCAAAAAGACAAAGCAGACGAAGCAATGAGCGCGCTTAGAGAGTTTTCAAAAGCGAGCTAAAAAAGCGTTCACCAGATACAAAAAAAGCGACGTAATCTACGTCGCTTTGGCTTATTGCTTACTGTTCATTCACTGATCAGGCATCAGAGAACAAGACCGTTAAGCAAGCTTAAAAGTCGCCACTTTGTCACTTAAACCAGCGGCTTGGCTCTTAAGTTCGTTCGACTCAGTTAAGCTGTCCTGCGCGCCCACAACCAAGTGGTCAGTGACATCTTTAATGGTCGTAATGTTTTGGGTAATTTCACCCGTCACGTGCGTTTGCTCTTCAGCGGCAGTCGCGATTTGAGTCGCCATATCACTGATCAAAGCAACTGCCGTATTGATCTCTTCAAGCGCATGCGAAGCTCTGTCGGCATCTTCTACTGAATGTATTGCCAGTTTAGAACTGCTCTCCATCAGCTCAACGGCTTGGGTCGTTGTGCGCTGTAGGATATCAATCGTTGATTTGATCTCTTCTGTTGAAGAGTGAGTACGCTGCGAAAGCACACGTACTTCATCAGCAACCACAGCAAAGCCACGACCTTGTTCGCCAGCACGAGCCGCCTCAATTGCAGCATTCAAAGCAAGCAAGTTGGTTTGCTCTGCAATGCCTTGAATCGTTGCGAGTACAGTCGAGATCTCTTGAGCATGCTTGTTAAGTTCGCTAATCACACTACCCGCTTCGTTCACTTCATTGGCTAGATTATTGATTGAACCTTTGGTATCTACAACCAGTGCGTGACCGCTGTTAGTGCTTGTCGCTGAATCTTGCGCCGCTTTTGCTGTTTGCTCGGCATGCGATGCGATCTCTTGCGTTGCGCTCGCCATTTCAGTTACAGCCGTCGCGACCATAGTGATTTCTTGCTGCTGATGATTAAGCTCACCCACAGAACGGTTCGCACGCTGAGCACTTTGCTCTGACTGGCTGTTTAGCTGCTCTGACTGCCCACGGATATGGCCAATCAACTGCTGTAAACTTCCAACAAAAGTATTGAAGTTATGAGCCAACTCGCCCACTTCATCTTGGTTTTCAACATGAATGCGTTGAGTTAAATCACCACTACCATTCGCGATTTGCGCCAGTGCTTGAGATACGTGGTTCAACGGACGGAATAGAATCGTACACAACAGGTTAAACAGTATGGTACATACGATTACCACAAGTAGCGTCACCAACACTTGACCAATCACTGCATCAAATAGTGGCGCAACCAATGAATCATGGTTAACAACGCTCACAGTAATCAGGCTCGTTCCATCAATCGCACGTGCGTACAGAACATAGTCGCTGCCGTTCAACTCGATAGAAGTGTCTTTACCGCTAGTCAGCGCCTTTTGTACATCCGCAAAATCTAACCCAAGTGAGCTGATATTTTTGTTCAGTAACTTGGTGTCAGGGTGCGTATAAACCGTGCCTTTATTGGTCGCGATGAACATGTAACCTTCACCCGGAAGAATCACTTGCTCTAGGCTATTAAGAATGTCGGTAATTTCAACATCCGCGCCTAACACAACCTGTTGACCATGTAATTGCATGGCAGTACCCAACGACACAACATTCGCCCCAGTTGCAGCTGCAACCGTTGGGTTGTCCATAAACACTTTACTTGGGTTTGCTACCGCATTGGTGTACCAACCCCATAAACGTGGGTCATCATTACCCGGCGGCAGTACCACTCCGTTCGCATTCTTTTGCGAACCGTCAGGAAACGCTAAGAAGACATTATCAAAAGACGCAGAATCACGAACCTGTTTTAGGTGAGTCACCAAGCTTTCTTGTTTGGATTCTTTCGAAAGAGAAGTAAGCGCACGCTCTTTGGATAAGATCCAATCCGATACATATTGATTGTAAGAAGCCGATGCGCCCTCTAAGCGCTGCTCAACTTCAGTATCCAACCTTTGCAGTGAAGCACGAAAAGACAATGCCTCGACCAAAATCCCCCCCAGGATAATGGCCATACTGGCTGAGATCGCCAGTTTATTTTTAAGCGAGAGTTTCTTGAACATAGGAAACCTATAATGTGGAAGTAAAGAACCGTGGCGAACAAATTGGTTGCCAAAGCGGTTTGCAAGCGCGATATATTTTACGCTTTAAAATAAATTAAGAAACCGATGAGGAACTGAAATATTGATATATGTGAGTAAGTGCACGCATCGTAACCCATTGATTTAGAGAATGGTAAACTCTAAATTTTGAATTAATGTATTAAACAGAGTCAGTTGGTGGTGTCTTTCTTTGGGAAGAATAACGGCACAGGTTGATCAACCAAAGTCCAACGTTAACAGCAAACTCAGGAGCACAAAGCCATAAATCAAATATCAAATAAGTTCAGAGGTGTCGTTGATGTCACATGTCGTTACACAGCATGGTGTCTTAAGGCTTTACATCTTGCGCAAGGTAAACAACAATCCCTGAGAATAAATCCATAACATAATGTATTTAGAAATTATGAGTAGCACAGAAAACAAAAAATCGAGTCCTCTTTTCGAAGTTGTATTTAACGTCCTTCTTCCTTCATTCATTTTAATGAAGTTCAGTGGAGATGAGCATCTCGGAACAGGCTTAGCATTACTTGTCGCACTAGCCTTCCCTATTGCTTACGGTGGCATGGAGTTGATCCGCAACAAGAAGTTCAACTTCATAGCAGCGCTTGGCTTTGTCAGTGTACTTTTAACAGGTGGCATTGGTTTCTTTGAGCTAGACACTCGTTGGTTAGCGCTAAAAGAAGCATTAATCCCAGGTCTAATTGGTTTAGCGGTCCTTGGCTCAACCTTCACCCGCTATCCGTTTATTCAGAAAGTTATCTTCACACCAGCTCTGTTAAATATCTCTCTTATCGAAGAGCGTTTAAAGCAGTTTGGTAAGCAGGCGCAGTTCGACCGTTGCTTAATGACATCAAACTACCTATTCGCGAGTACTTTCGCATTTTCTTCTGCGATGAACTACTTCCTAGCAACTTGGATTGTGACTAGCCCTGCTGGCACCGCTGCCTTCAATGAAGAACTTGGCAAGCTGACACTTTACAGCTACCCAGCAATCGCCATCCCAAGCATGTTGATGATGTTGGGTATTTTCTACTACATTTGGCGTCAAGTTCGCTCTATGACTTCGCTAGAAACAGAACAAATTTTTATTACTAAATAGTTCTGAATTAACAAATCTCTCTGACAACACAACAAGAAGCCCAGCAATTAAGCTGGGCTTCTTTGTTTTTACTCTTTCGTTTGTAAACATGACAGATGACAGTTTCGACTTGGATTATGAACCTCACGGACAATCCGAATGACTTTTCTCAAGTTAATTTGGGCGACATGTCTATAAACCAATAATAATCAATGAATTGCATTGATTGAACCGACAGATGCTTTTATAGTCAATCCTGTTGGTTACTTTACAAAGCTCTACCGAACCACTGACAATATTTCAGTTGCCGTTGATAAGATCGCATAAGCTAGGTGCTAAAGGTAGACGCCAGCCGTACTCAATAAGGAATATAGATTATGAACAAATCTCAATTAGTTGAACACATCGCGACTTCTGCAGACATCTCAAAAGACCAAGCTGGCACAGCGCTCAATGCGCTAGTTGAAGGTATATCTTCTTCGCTTGCTAACGGTGATGACGTATCGATCCTTGGATTTGGTAGCTTTAAAGTTAACTCTCGTGCCGCTCGAACTGGTCGCAACCCGCGTACCGGAGAAGAGATTCAGATTGCAGCATCAAAGACGCCAGCATTTAAAGCAGGCAAAGCACTAAAAGAGACGTGCAACCTGTAACACAGAAAAACACAAGGAAGATTACGATGACGACTAAGGAAAAAGCGAAAACGAGCCGAAGCAAAAAAGCTGGCAAGTCGACTAAAGCACAAGCCGAAACACCTAAGACTCGTCAACGCATTGAAGAGCTTCTTGAAGAGCGTGAATTGGCCAAACTGTTAGAACTATAGTTTATGTAAGAACTAAAGTTTAAGTTTAAGCAAAGTGATAGTTTGTTATCGTTCTAATGCCACTTCAGATTTGTAGTGGCATTTTTGGTTTTAGAAACAGGTTCCTATAGCAAACAATCGCTTCCTAGCTCTTCTACCCACTAAAACACGACCCCAACCGTCCAAAATATGAACACTAAGTAACTGGCTTAGTTACATTGTCATACATACCCATACATACCCAAATCGCATTTTTCACTATCATCATTTTCTTGTTATTGGTGAGATTATTGGAAGGGTTCGTAACACAACTGTGTTCGAACAATACTTCTTCTTTGAGGTGATTATGAATGTCGTTCGCATGGGGATTGAAGCCAATACCCATAAAAATAAGGGTAAATACAAAGCCATAATTAAGTTTACCATTCGAGCTCTGTTTTATTATTCAGCCACTCGAAAAATGAGTGATAACTTCAACTCTGAAGAGAGAAAGTTGTTATTTATCAAGCAGCCCAACTTCTTGTCTAAATTTGTGACTCCCTACCTATGTACTGGCTTTAGCAATAAAGAAAAGATCGACATCTTGTCCAAGCACTACGACTGGTTTGAAAACACCTTCGCAACAGAAGCACGTCAACAAATCTACAATGAAAGACTCAATCTTCTAAAACTAGACATCGATGACCGCATCTATCTAGTTAATCTCAGCTTTGAAAGAAACGCGAGAAAAGAAGGTGAACTCACAGTTTCATTGACCAATTCTCAACTCGAAAAAATGTATACCATTTCATTTACTGTTTTCGACAACAACATCTACATCGGCGGTATTCAGGGTGGAGCCAATGACAATGGATTTAGCCGCACATTCACCAAAGCTTTTTACGGTTTAAGACCTAAATCCTTCATGGTAGAAACACTACGATTGCTCGCTATTAACTTGGGTCTCGACAATATCTATGCGGTAAAAGAGTCTGGCCATGTGTCGAACTCATTGCGCTACGGCAAGAAAAACAAAGATATCAGCCTTAAATACGACAGTCTGTGGGAAGAACACGATGGACAGGTGCATGATGACTATTTTTATCGTCTACCGACAAACCCAAACAGGAAAGATCTTGAGGGGCTAAAACGTCAAAAGCGTAAGCTATATCGCGAGCGTTATGCTTGGCTAGATCAGTATGAACAAGACCTCAAAAATGAAATGAACCACTATACCCATGGTTCTGTTAATTATGCTCATTCGAGTTAATTTGGCTAACCTGTACTCAACTAGCTAACGCGTATTACCTTCACTAGCGTGCTTTAGTCTAATCACTGCTCTTAGACCAAACGCTCAAACCCGAGGTGACAGCTTCAAACTAAACCTCTCCCCTCACCGACTAAGGCGTCTTTCAATAGAATAGAGTCGTCTTAGTCGGCAATGCATTTTCAAATAATCCTAATTTAATGCGCGCCAAAGTAATCACCTTAATTAGGTTTACAGCCTTATAAATTAGAAAAAACTAATAAAACAAACATTAGACAATGCTAATTTACGTCTTTATAGTATCTAGGTATTTCGAAAACTACTCAATCGCCGGCGACTAACCAGTCCTGATCATTAGGAAGATACAAGCTCTATGCTCGGCAATTTGTATAGTTAAACTTAGAGACAGTAATAGGTAAACGTATGACTAAAATTGTAATCATCGGAGGCGTAGCTGGAGGTGCTTCAGCTGCTGCACGCGCTCGTCGCCTTAGTGAAGATGCAGAAATCATCATGTTCGAAAGAGGAAGTTTCGTCTCGTTCGCCAATTGCGGCTTGCCATACCGGCGACATTAAGGATAGAAGTAAACTCCTCTTGCAAACTCCAGAAAGCTTCTTAGCTCGATTTAACGTTGATGTTCGTGTTATGAACGAAGTCATATCCATTGATCGACACAACAAGCAGGTTACTGTTAAGAATCTATTGGATAATAGCGAGTATACTGAAAGCTACGACTTCTTGCTCCTTAGCCCAGGCGCAGGCCCTATCGTACCGCCAATCCCTGGTATTGATAACCCACTAACCCATTCGCTGCGTAACATCCCAGACATGGATCGTATCATTCAAACGATCCAGATGAACAAGCCAGAGCACGCAACGGTTGTCGGTGGTGGATTCATCGGTCTAGAAATGATGGAAGCCTTCCACCAATTGGGAGTTAAAACCACGCTAATTGAGATGGCAGATCAGGTGATGACACCTGTCGACCGTGAAATGGCGGGCTTTGCTCACTCTGAAATTCGCGTGAAAGGTATTGACCTTAAACTAGGCGTTGCGCTTCAAGCTATCGAGTACGTACCGAACGAACATATAGCCAGCATCGGTTCTGGTGAAGATACCGAACACCAGCATATTGAAGGGGAACTAAACCTTACTCTCAGCAATGGTGAGTCACTAACCACTGACATCTTAATCATGGCTATCGGTGTGCGCCCTGAGACTAAGTTGGCAAAAGAAGCAGGACTTCAAATTGGTGAACTCGGTGGTATCTACACCAATGAAATGATGCAGACTAGCGATCCTAGCATCTACGCTGTGGGTGATGCAGTCGAAGAAAAAGACTTTGTTACGGGTGCACAAACTCTCGTTCCACTTGCTGGCCCTGCAAACCGTCAAGGTCGTATGGCTGCCGACAACATGCTAGGCCGCAGTGAAACCTATCAAGGTACACAAGGCACCGCTATCTGTAAGATTTTTGACCTCGCGGTTGCTTCAACGGGCAAAAACGAGAAACAACTTAAACGTGATGGTGTTGAGTACGAAAAGGTCTACGTTCATACTGCAAGCCACGCGAGCTACTACCCCGGCGCACAAGTTGTCTCGTTCAAGATGTTATTCGATCCTAAGACAGGGAAAATACTGGGTGCGCAAGCCGTCGGTAAAGATGGCGTTGATAAGCGCATTGATATTATGGCAGTAGCTCAACGTGCAGGTATGACCGTTGATCAACTTCAACACCTAGAATTAACCTATGCACCACCTTACGGGAGTGCCAAGGACGTGATTAACCAAGCCGCATTTGTTGCCAACAATATTATTACAGGTGACGCGACACCTATTCATTTCAATGAGATTGAAACATTAAGCGACAACCAACTCCTACTCGATGTTCGTAACCCTGGCGAACTAGAAAGTGGTGGTTTTATTGAAGGAGCAATCAACATTCCAGTCGACCAACTACGTCATCGAATGAGTGAGCTTCCAATAGACAAAGAGATTGTAATCTACTGCCAAGTCGGGTTACGTGGTAACGTGGCTTATCGCCAACTCGTCAACAACGGCTTTAAAGCACGTAACTTAATCGGTGGTTATAGAACACTCATGTATGCAAAAGCTTAAGGATTAATACTTAGTCGCCGGTAATGGTTCGCGGACACTTACCGGCTAGTTGCTAGTTGCTAGTTGCTAGTAGTAAGTCGCTCATAAATAGATATGAGTAGTTAATAGTAAACATTGAAAACAGAGCTTGGCATTTGAGTAAGTGCCAAGCTCTTTTATTATTCGTAGGAGCCAATAAAGGCTTGCAGTGCTTGCTGGTCGATAATCTCCAACCCTTGTTGCCCTTTCTTGATGAAACCTCTATCGAGTAAGTCTTTGACTGCTCTGCGGTACACCCTGCTTGATGTGCCAAAGCGTTCCGCTTCTTGGTTCACTTTATCGAAGCCGCCTAACACGGTATTGGTCTGGCTTTGCACCAGTAAATCGTAGGCAATGTTGTAGGTAATCGAATGTAAAAGACGATTGGTGTAAATGCCCATCGAGTCTTGATAATCTTCGGCTAGTGCTGAGGCGAAAAAGAACATCATCTCCGGCTTATCATGCAATGCTTCTGATAGTTTCTGGATACAAATAACATCAACCTGCATATGTTCATCTGCCACTACATTCCATTGGCAAGGTGTTTGAGTGAAGAACTCCATCTCGCCAAAGATATGATAGTCGCAGCTCACCTCCCCTAACTGAAAGCGTCGCCCGTTAGCTGCAGAGATACTCATGGAGACTTTCCCAGCAGGCACAACATAGAGGTGTTGAAGCTGTTCACCTTGGCGCAGAATTTCATCATTCTTATCAAAATAGCGCGAACTGACTTGGTGTTGGTAAATGAGAGCTTTGAATTCAGAGCTTTTCTGTTCTAGGTAGTTTTTAAAACGTCCGCTTGAATATGGTTCGATCTTCATACTAACTGTCTCTCATTGCATGAACTGCTGTTGATGTTATAGCGATTGTAGCGGCTTAAACCAATGGAGAGAACAATAAAAAAGCGACGGTCTCCCATCGCTTTTATCTTCAGTTTATTGCAGCTCTTACTGAGCGGTTAACGCTTCCAAAGCGGCTAGTGATGCAAGTCGTTCACCGTCCATCATCACTTTTGCTTCATCAACATACTGTCCAACACCGTCTTTTACATCTTGTTCGTACAAGACAACATTGTTCAAGATGGAAGCTACGTTAACCCCTCTCAAGCGACCGACAGTAAACAGTGCCGATGTTTCCATGTCTGCACCTAATATACCTTTGCCGTTCCAGTACTGACAAAGCACCTGTTCGTCATCCGTATAAAAGCTGTCGTGTGAGCGAACCGTTCCTAAATAGTAAGGTGTCGATTGCTGCTGCAAGAACCCATCTAACTCTTTCAGCAGAGAGAAGCTCGCATAAGCCGGATACGACGGTTTAACGTAAGCTGCAGAGCCCCCCTCATCGCGCACCGCACCTTCTGCGACAATCAATTCCCCAAGCCCGATGTGTGATTGCATCGCACCCGCAGAGCCGACTCTTACGATATGAGTCACGCCACAAAATTTAAGCTCTTCGACTGCAATAATCATCGAAGGAGCACCAATGCCAGTACTACAAACCGATATTGCTTTGTCTTGGTAAGTACCAGTGAAAATTCGATATTCACGGTTTTCAGACACCAGTTCAGCATGCTCAAGTAAATTCGCAATGCGATTCGCTCTATCTGGCTCGCCACAAACAATGACTAACGGAGCAATTTGCGTTTCATCAACACCAATATGAGGTTGCTTTGCCATTTTAACTCCTAAGAAGCCGTTGCTTGAGTCAGTGATTTATCACTGTTACGTTTAGCTGTACGAGCCCACTCACGAGTACCGTTCGCCGCAATAAACATCAAAATAGCGTATTGGACAGACATTGCGTAAACGCCCTGCGTCGCGTAAATACCAACACTGATAATATTAATCACAATCCAAAGGATCCAGTTTTCAACATACTTACGTGTCATAAGAACTTGAGCAACAATCGATAGAATGGTCATGGTCGCATCCCAGAATGGGAACGCATCCGGTTCAAGCACTGGCTCCGCTAAATCCGCACCAAATAGGTTCAGACTATCAACCGCGATGTTTGCTAGCGCAAAAAAGAATGGGTCGATGTACATAGTTAGCAAAGCAATCGAAATCGCACACGCTGCAGCCGTTGCTACGAGCTTATTTTGGCTCAACCAACGAACTTCTAATGTTTCACCTTGCTCATTAGGTCGTGTCCATGCGTACCAACCGTAAATGTTGGCACAGAAGAAAAAGAGTTGAAGAAGTAAAAGTCCGTATAACTGAATTTGGAAAAAGATAACCGCAAATAAGGTGACATTCAGTAATCCGAACAAGTAGTTAATGGTTTTCTCTTGGCTTGCAAACCAAATACACAACAGGCCAAATACTGTGCCGAACGCTTCGATCCAGCTCATTGCATAGCCACCCCCTATTGGGATATTGACTAGAGTATTGTTGATATCAAGTAGGGCGAATAGGTCCATAGGGATGTCCTTTATTATTTATTTTTTTAGTAGCACCTATCTTATTGCGCCGACAGAAACAAACAGGAGGACATTTGTCCCCCTAAGATTGCATACGATCATAAATCAGAATAATAAACAAAGAAAAACAAATCTCTCATCATCAAGATCGCTCCCTTTTAGCTGTCTATTTGCGTAGCTATTCATTTAAACGAGCATCTTCGAAAAGCAACCCTAATTACCTACTCTAGGCTTGAAGAATGTATAACCAAAACCAGCTAACCACTTGCTCAATTAAGTTTAAAATCGAGCCACTCCTTTTCTTAGCTCATTCAAACTAAGTACACTTTGCTCATACTGCTTTTTACTGTCTTCCATAAGGTCGTGAGAAGCTTCAGCTTTACTGTGTATGGAAAGAATATTCTGGTTAATCTCCTCTGAGACATTAACTTGCTCTTCAATAGCGACCGCTATTTGATTATTCCTATCAACTACTCCTTGAACCTTTTCACTCAATAATGTGAGGCTTTCTAGAGTCGATTGAATCGTCGTTTGAGTGCGTTTCGCTTTTTCAGTACCGTTTTTAACGGCCGTTACTGACTGACCACTGCCTGTGCACAGCTTTTCGATAACCGCTTGAATCTCTGTTGTTGCTTCTTGTGTTTTCTGAGCAAGCACTCTTACTTCATCTGCCACAACCGAAAACCCTCTTCCTGAATCACCAGCTCGTGCAGCTTCTATCGCAGCATTCAGTGCTAATAGGTTGGTTTGATCGGCAATCGCGTTGATCATCTCGATGACGGAGCTTATTTGTTGTGTCTCCCTCTCCACAGATAGCGATATTGTCGATATGTTGTCTAATTCATTGGTGAGCTCAACGAAGTTCTCTTCGACTTGATTTAGCTCGTTCTGACAAGATAAAAGCTCCTGTTGAGTGCTAAAGGTAGAATCGAGAGTTCCTTGCGCATTTTGAGAAATTTCACTTGAAGCCGCCTGCATTTCGTTGATGGCGGTTGCTGCCATATCGATTTCTGTTTTTTGATTTTCAAGGTTTTCAGACACGGTTGCGTTCGATTCAGCGGTTTTATTCGCCTGCTTTAGGGTCATTTCACATGAATCACTCACCGAAATTCGAATTCTGCCTAATAACGCTTTGGCATATTGTTTCCGAACTTTCATTCCCAGAGCAATTTCGGAGATATCGTCCACCTTGCCAAAATAAATATGTTCCATTAAAGGGTTGTTGAATTCATCTTTTGCTATTTTACAAATGCTCTCCAAGCGACGCGTAAGGATATAAATTGATATCGAACTACCCATAAAAATTAACAACAAAATTTGCGGTAAGGTTACGAATTGATTAACGTGAAGCGCATAAACGAGCCCGATTAACAATATTGAAATGAACGTCTGACGTTGCCAAAGTCTTGTTTTCGGTAACATGAGCTTGAATGGTGTTTTTCCTCTATTTAAAGTTCCATACGCTTTTTCTGCTCGTTCAACGTATTCTCTTTTGGGTTTAAACCGAACAGACTGGTACTCGACAATTTCGTTATCTTCTTTTAACGGAGAAGCAAAAGCATCAACCCAATAATAACCACCACCTTTCCGTTGATTTTTCACCATACCCATCCAGTTACTTCCTGACTGAATATGGCCCCATAGGTCTTTAAATGCGGCTTTAGGCATATCACTATGACGAACTACGTTGTGATACTCACCTACGAGCTCTCCTTCTTGATAGCCTGCTACTTCATTAAAATGGGGACTTGCATACTTGATTTTACTGGAAGGGTCTGTCACTGAAATTAGATTGTACGACTCTGGGTAATCATACTCTTGCTCTGTCATAATATTTCCCTATTTAAACTAGATAACAATCAACTTGTTGTGTGGGTCATCCATGCCACACCGCGCTGAAAAGGAAGACACTTGATCCTTTTCTCATTCAAAAACCAACCATTAGCCATTGATTCAATTGGATTTTAATGTAAGTAAAACGAACATCAGACCTACCCAATGGTTAGATAAACAAATCCAAGAGCAAGCACAACGCATAAATGCAGTCAATTTCATATCAACATAAAATAATACTAGCCTATCAAAAATAAAGAGGGAGAAATCAACATTAAAAGCATTAAGGCTATAGCGTATTTATCTAAGAACGCCTTTACATTCAAACTTTATAACCAAAAACTAATATACTTATATAATTAATCCCTAATATATCGTTGAAATAAAAATATTCCTTTGTAAGCAAGCCCTCTATTCTCACGTGTACTGGTCAATCACCCTTTCAGGTTCACCGAAAAAAGTTCGTCATACCTTCACAATAGTTGGTTTGTTTTTTGCTATTAATTGATGGTTTTCAAGATAGGTAAAATACAAAGCACAATATAGTAGATGTTCAGATTTTATTATGATTAAGAAGTATAGAGACACGTGATTTATACGAAAAATATTCTTTCGCTTTCCTTGATAATGACGGGAACCTGTTCTTTAATATGCATCTGCAACCACATTGTATTTAGGAAAACTTATGAATGTATTAGACAAGGATTGCTTATTACAGTTAGTCATTGATAATTTTCAAGAAGATGTCGCAAAATCCGTTGATTTCAACACGGGAGAAGTTGGTATTAAGTATACCTGCCTTGAACATAACCTTATATTTTGCATGGCCTTATCGGTAGTCGAAAAGATATATCCGACACGGTAAGATCCGAATAATCTGATCTCGTTAAGCAATATTATCTTTGAAGTTGATAATTCTAAATGAGTTGTAAATTTCAAAGATAATAACTTGACAAATACTCAGCGTACTGCTTTGGCTACGTTAGTAATAAACCAATACATTGACATAACTATTGTAGATTCCTTAACTCCTTTAATGGTCCCGTGCTCTAACTGCATCTGACAGAACAACCCTCTTCCAAAAACGAAATTTTAGCTTACTGGCTTTAGACCGATATCGCGTTGACGGTGACGTTTGAGAAGCGCATGCTTTTATTTCCAAGCAGAACCGTTCTTGGTCGCGTTGATAACCTAACCCGCCGATAATTTGTTCTGTGTAACGTATCTCATTGAAAGGCAGGTCACATGAATAAAGTTATTATGTTAGTTATGGGGCTGCTGTTCACCAGTCGGTTGTTTGCGAGTATTGTTCCTCACGTTAGCCAACTTGAACATGATGCGCCTATTCTCCTTCGCTCTGCATTGATTGTGGGCGTTGCGGCTTATGTCGTTTGGACAGCGTTCAAATACTTCAAGAAAAACAAAGTCTCTAATTCTGACCAGCTGTAACGATAAATACCCAGAAAGCTCAAAGCTTGTCACTGGTGTCGATTACTTATCCGCAAAATATTCGACTAAGATTTTACGCCACTTCCTAGATTCCCGAATTTGCAGCAGTGCGCGGTTAATCTCTTCTTCATACGGGTTATTTTCCGTGATGATGAATCCATAGTTTTGTTTCTCTAGTTGATACGGTAACACCTCTAAGTCTTCAAACTGCCCGCTCATTCTGCCGTTACCTATCATATATTTGAGCACTACATCATCGGCTACAATTGCATCTACCTCCCCTTCCTCTAGAGCAACCAAAAGCCTTGGCATATCGATGTAGTTCTCGTGTCTGATGCCAAAGCTAGTCAATAACAGAGAGGATGTGGTCGCGACCTTGACGCCCACTTTGACATTGGCAAGATCATTAATACCTTTAATCTGTGAAGAGCCCTGGCTAAGCGTGAGTTTGCTCGCTAACACAGCGGTAATACTGGCGATAAAAAGCATGCTGAATACACCAATGAACACTGTCGCAATTCGGCCAGTTAAGCTCTTAAATTCAAAATAATTGAAGGGACCGCGGGTAATAAAAAGCAAACCTAAGATAAAGCTTTCTAGCCAACGCCCCGTACGGCTTTTCATGGAATAGAGCTTTTCGTTTTCTCCATGTTCCAATGCATAGAAAAATGCGCCAATAGCCCCAGCGACAAACACGATCACTCCAATAATGAGCCACAACGCAGGGTTCAAGAATATCGAATGTAAAGTCTCTAGGTAGCCTTTCTTCTTCACTGCGATAGCAAGGTGGGTTTCGTAGAATGAGTGTGAGAAATCGGCGAACAGTTCACGTTCTGGCGTGATTGAAATACAAGAGACACCAATATCGATTTGCCCCGCTTCAATGGAGCTGAGTAAATCATCGAGAGGATGATTTTCTACTGTGAACTCAACGTCCATGTCTTGGGCTATCTTTTCCCACAGCTCAATGCTGAGTCCATCCCACTCATTATCCATAGAGCCAATAACAAAAGGCGGACAAGGGTAAACACCAACTTTAAGCGAAGCAGATGAAGCAAAAGTGCTGAAGAATGGAAAAAGTAAAACGATTGAAAGAGCACAGTATCGAAGTGTCGATTTGAAGAATTTTTGCATCAGCAGCCCTCCAGAAAAAGGCAGCGATGAATTGAATCGAGTGCAAAGGCTCGCCTAACGAACACACCTTAGCGTCCTCAGAAGTGAAAAGAGTTTGTGATAAATTCAATGCTGCCCTAGCTTTAATAGTTGTTACTTTAACTATAGAGAACCCTAATTATTCTGCAAAATATTGGGCTGTAAACCTAAGACATAAACTGACTTTGTGCCGATGAACACAGCTTCCCATTCTGAGTGATTTTGCTCTCTAAGAAGTGAATGTTGCGTCTGCTTTTGACCCATTGAGCGCGAATTTCTAACTCTTGACCAATAGCTATTGGATGATGAAAGCGAGACGTTAAACTCACCGTCATTGCATTGATACTATTTTGGAACAAACAATGCAGCATAGCGCTGTCGTGTAATGTGGTAACAATACCGCCCTGCATGATGCCATCGTAGCCCTCAACTTTATCTGTTGGTACAATCTTGGCAAAAGCTTCATATTTTATTAAAGTTTCATACTTAATTGAAGCTTCATGATTGGCCAAGGCTTTATGATTGACTAAAGTCTCGCGCTCGCCAACGGCTTCAAAACAAATGGGGCTGTCTGCGAAAAAACCTTGGCTGCATACTTGGCAGCGCCGATGGTTGTGAGGAATGAAAACCTTCATACTTACCCTTATTCCTTTTTACCCTTAGATTCCTAGAGATTGATATGGCTCGACCAAAAAAACATCGCCAGTTATGTACCCGTGCGGCTTACTCTTGTTTTAAGCCTAATGGCATTCCTATGGACGAGCTTCATAAAGAAGAACTGTTATTAGAAGAGTTAGAAGCCTTACGCTTGGCTGATCAAGAAGGATTGAGCCAGCTTGAAGCCGCCGAACAAATGCAGGTGTCTCGCCAAACGTTCGGCAATATCATTAAGCGAGCACGAGCCAAAGTCGCCAAATGCATCGTCAACGGCCATGCGTTGGTCATTCAAGGCGCTTAACTCGTGTCCTAACCAGAAATGATTTAGCGTAAGACCACTGATTCCCAAGACTTAACTTGATGGCTCAGTGATCTGATACAACGTTCGGCTATGCTCTTCGCACACATCCTTGCAATTGCATTCGCGCTCGATGTCTAACTGCGCGAGCCCTCCACAACTCCCTTTGATTGGCTTACGTGAAAAAATCACGCCTATTGCCATTAATGCCACAACACCAACAAAAGCCATGAGTGTAAGTAAGAAGGTCATTTCCTGATACCTCGAATAACACTGAATCTGTTCAACTGGGGCGTGAGAATCGACGTTTCTTTCTTGTGTCCTTTCTCGACGCACGTTTTTTTGCTACACCCGCTATTTCTCGACTCTCGACCATAATCAAGCTCGGTCACTTCTTGCAGATTGTTGAAGTCCAAAGTAACCAGTTCCGCCTTTCCTTTAGACGCAAAGACACGAATATCGTTGTTGAACAAGTGCGCCAACATCTTCTTCCCTATGTGTCGAACCACCACAGCCTTCACATCGTAAGATTTAACAACAGACATCCATTGTTTCTTCTTATTGCACGGGCTATCTAACTCAACCAAAGGGATAAGATGCTTGATTTGTTGTCGCTCATCGACAATAGCTATCTCCGGAGAACGAGCAAAGTGATTGCCGACATGAAGGTCGCGGCAAGGTACTGCATATAACATGGTAACTCCCTGTTATTGATGGTCAGGAGCTCAGAATACGCCTAGTTATTAGCATATGCCAATAACTATCGTGTGAAAAATTAGATTTACGGAATCGATAAGTACGCTCTGAAATCAAGAATCGAAGGCATCTCACAACGAATGCTCACTCAAACCCTAAGAGATTTAGAACGAGATGGTTATGTGAGTAGAACGGTATATCCAGAAGTACCTGTTCGAGTTGAATACGAGCTAACATCATTAGGCAGCGATATTGTGAAGCCGCTCTACGCGCTAGTATGTTGGGCTGACACACACAAGCAACAAGTCGAACAAGCAAGACAAGCGTACGACGATAGAAATAAAAATTAGTTGCTAGATTAATTAAGCCGTTTACACGAATGGGCAGCTGATTAAACCCTAGGCAGAGTCAATATTGCCAGTAGTATTGATTTACAAAAGAGCCTCAAAACCGCTAAAGAAAAATACCGAGAAGCGATACAATGCTCAAGTTGCAAGAGCGCAGCATGGAATGCCTAATTGAAAGAAAGTCCACTCACAGAGAACCTTAAAGTAACCACACATGTCAAAAGAATCCGGTTTCACCACAGAATATACCCTCGACAAGACGTTTTTCGCAGAGTGTTATGATCAAACAAGCCTTCCGACTCAATTTCCAAAAGCCTACTTAAAAGGAATACTGTTTCTTATTTTTGGTGTGGCTCTACTGGAGTTTGAACTATTACCTAACGGCTATGTTGGCTGGTTCTTTATTGTTTTGAGTGTGATTGAAGCATTCAGCGTGTACTGCAAAAGAACCTGGTGGCTGTGGAGACAAAGAATCAGCTCTGGCGCTGGTAGCAAAATAGTCTTTCAAGGTGATGCTAACGGGGTGAGTTACAAAAACCACAAAGCCACCAACACTATCGCGTGGAGTGACATCGACCAACTTGAGCAGACCGATCTCGGCTTTATCCTTCATATTGGAAAACAGCGCCAATATGTGAGTAAATCTTGTTTAAGCGATGAAGCCATTGCGTTCATGATTGAACAGCACGAAGCTTCCAAAGCAAGCTAACGTGAGTAATTAGCAAGGACACTCTGTCGTCCTTGCTATTCGTTGACGATGCGACTCCCTATTTCAATCATCATATCTTTCATCCAGTTATAGAAAGGGTCGTCACTAAGCCCGATAGACCAGCACATAGAAATGGGAATGGGTTTTAACATTGGCAATGGGATGCTGCTGTAGCAGTTTTTGTCATCAATGCTTTCAATAAATTTGCTGGGCCCAACCAGATAAGCGTCCGTTGATTTGACGGTTTCCAGAGCTAACCAGAGTGTCGCTTCGTCAAGCAGTACCGGGCTCTCGCCGATCAGCTCATCATATATGTTCTGATATCGGTGCGAGCCTCGAATTTTAACAATCGGGAAGCTTGAAAGAGACTGTTCTAATTGGTCGTTAATAGAAAAAATCGCGTGCTCACGTCTCGCAATCAGTGAACTAGAGCTCTCTCCGATTTCATGAGTCTCGAACCCAGAAAGGCCTTCTGGCAGAGACCCTAACGCAAAATTGATCTCACCCAAGGTCAGTTTCTTTATATTCTCATAGCTCCAACTCTTGCAGGTCACCGTCACATTAGGGGCATGCGTTGATACATCTTTAATGATTTGCGCCATCCAATGAGGGCTTGCGTAATCTGAAAGCATGATAGTGACATTCTGTGTCACCTCACTTAAATCAAGCTCTTCTGAATCGACTAAGTTTTTGAACTGATTACATAGCAGATCGACTTTGGGATATAACTGAATCGCTTTTTGCGTGAGCACCAATTGATTCCCAACTCTCACCAAAAGAGGATCATCAAACATCTCTCGAAGCTTTGATAACTGCTTGCTAACAGCAGGTTGAGTAATAAACAGCAGCTCTGAACTTTTAGATATATGCTTTTGCTCTAATAGAACAAGCAATGTTTTTAGTAAGTTGAGATCAAGCGATCTAATCTTTGAAAACTCACTATTCCTCATAGTTATACCCTTCATAAATATCCATCACTTCAAATTCTAAGCCCAGGCGTTATTCTTTTCAAAAGAAATCAATTAGAAATGTTCATTGGAGCAAATATGATGAGAAAAAGCGTGTTAGCTACCGTTTTAGCCGGTGTACTGCCTTCCCTATCAGCAACGGCAACAGAGCAACCCAATGTGGTCATTATGATGGTCGACAACTTGGGCTTTGGAGAGCTTCAGTCGTATGGCAGTACGCGAGGCGTCGCGACACCAAACCTAGATAAATTAGCAGAAGAAGGCATCAGGCTGACAAACTTTAATGTTGAGCCTCAATGCACTCCTACTCGTTCGGCATTTATGACTGGTAGACGCCCATTGAGAACGGCAACAACAGAGGTTGTTTGGGGCATGGATTACGGCATGGTGAACTGGGAGGTAACCATGGCCAATAAATTAAAGGAACAAGGTTACAACACCGCCATGTATGGTAAATGGCACCTTGGAGATACTGAAGGTCGCACACCTTTGGATCAAGGATTCGATGATTTCTTTGGGGTGCTTAATACTTCAGATGAATCGCTCTATTCATCACAACTCCACTTTGAAAACGAAGATGGGTACGTCCCAAAAATCCAAGACACCGTCGATGGAAAGACAAAAGATGTCATGGACTTTAATTTAGAGACTCGCCGAACTATTGATGAGCAAGTCACTCAACGAGCGATTACACACATCAGTCAACAATTAGAAGAAGGCAGTCCTTTCTTTACTTTTGTCTCCTTCACTCAGCCTCACCTGCCTACGATTCCTCACCCAGATTTTGCAGGAGTGACAGGCAAAGGAGATTATGCCGATGTTTTACATGAAATTGATTTTCGTGCAGGGCAAATCATCGACACCATTGATAAAGCCGATGCAAGAAAAGACACATTGATTATCTTTATGTCAGACAACGGTCCAGAGTGGCACTACCCTCACCATGGCATAGCGGCGCCATGGAGAGGCAATTATTTTACAGCGCTTGAAGGTTCAATACGTGTGCCATTTATCGCTTCTATGCCAGGCACTGTGAAGGAGAAAAACGTCAGTAATGAAATTGTGCATGTTGTTGATGTCATGCCATCAATTGGCGAACTTGTCGGCTATGAGATGCCATCTGATCGTCATATCGATGGTATTAGCCAGTGGGCTCATCTGAAAGGCGACATAGAGCAATCTAATCGTGATGGTTTTTATATCAGTAATGGACAAATCATTCAGGCATACAAATGGAATGATTGGAAACTGCATTTCTACGATCAAGATATTATGCCAGAAGCCCCTGTTAAACGTCAGATCCCAGCTGTCTATGATCTGTCTAGCGATCCTCAAGAAATGTATGACATGCGAGCTGATGGCGTCCGTATTTTCCCTACAGTCGTTAAACGAAACGTCGCGATTCAACAAAATCTTGCGGCAAGTTGTGACACCATTCCTTTCCCTGCACCTATGGGGTACAAACCGGACTGCAAAGGCGTTGATTTCACTCAGTATATACCTGACGGTTTTAGAAAAGCTGAAAAGTAACAACGATTTGCACGACTGTCATTAACGTTAGGCAGGTAGGACATAAAATCCTACCTGCACAATCTGAGGAATAAATATGGAAGTATCTAAGTCTGTTCATATTATGAGTAAACCAACAGGTTCTGTGTGTAACCTAGATTGTGACTATTGCTTTTATCTTGAGAAAGAAAAGCTATACCCCGAGCGTAATACTAACTGGAAAATGTCGGATGAAACGTTAGAAGTTTATATTGAGCAACACATATTGGCTCAACATACTGACCATGTGACTTTTGCTTGGCAAGGCGGCGAACCTTTGATGATGAGGATTGAGTTCTATAAAAAAGCAGTCCAATTGCAAAACAAATATGCGAAAGGGAAATCCATAGAGAATACGCTGCAAACTAACGGCCTATTACTCAATAATGAATGGTGTCAGTTTTTCAAAACAAACCACTTTTTGATTGGCATTTCAATTGATGGACCAGAGCATCTTCACGACAAATATCGAACGAGTCGCTCTGGCAAAGGTTCCTACCGCAAGGTAGTACAAGCCATCGATTTATTGCGTGCACATCACGTTCAGTTCAATACTTTAACGGTCATTGGCAGCCACAATGTTGACCATGCATTGGAGGTATATCAACATTTAAAAGCTTTGGGTAGCGAAGTACATCAATATATTCCCTTAGTCGAAAGAACAGCAACCAAGCCGACATTTGAAGGCTTATATTTAGTTGACCCAGAGCATGATAGCTCGGCTAAGTTGACGAAATGGAGTGTACCTTCTTTAAAGTTTGGGCAGTTCCTCGCAACCATCTTTGACTATTGGGTGAAGCATGATGTTGGTCAGATATTCGTGCCTTATTTCGATAACACTCTCGCAGGTTGGGCGGGTGAACAAGGCAATATGTGCACAATGGCTCCGCGGTGTGGCAGTGCTTTTGCGATGGAAGCAAATGGAGACATCTACAATTGCGACCATTATGTTTATCCGGAGCATAAACTAGGGAACATTCATTCAAAAACGATTAATGAAATGAACTTCAGTACCCAGAACTACGAGTTTGGTATCAAGAAGAAAGATCTCAGCGAAAAGTGTAAGCAGTGCCCATATATAAAACTCTGCAACGGAGGTTGCCCAAAACAACGCTTTATTCCTAGAGCTAATAGCTCCCACGACAACTACCTTTGCGCAGGCTATGAGCATTTTTTCCGTAGTAGTGAAGCAAAGATGAAAGCAATGTGTGACTTATGGTTTGCTGGCCGATCTCCAGCAGAAGTGATGAAGCTATAAATATCCAATTGAAGGCCATGATTCTGGGAATATTGAATGGTGTGGTGGAACAAATAATTAATCAGAATATAGAAAAGTAAACTCCCAGATACTTTCCCCAACTCTTGCAATAGTTGATAGTCCATTTCCCCCTTCCCTACCATCACAAACAGATTGACGATGTAAATGACCGATCTGACATTTACAGAGAATATAAATCACCATCAAACTCCAAGCATTAGAGTAAAAACTCATTTGAGAGCACTCAGATTAAAATGTTAGCGTGATGTTACAAACACAAACATCAGGCGCGACATGCAGCAAATGAAACTCTTAAACCGCGCCACTTTCGCAGGGCTTGCGGCAACATTAGTCGGCAATGGCATTGGCCGCTTTGCCTACATTGCTTTGATGCCTGTGCTCATACAGAGCGGATGGTTCTCAAGTGAAGATGCGTCAACCCTTGGCGCTGCCACGCTCATTGGCTATATCTTTGGGGCTCCCGCTTCAAGCTTTCTACAGCGATACTATTCAAGCGGTACACTCATACGCACCTCTCTTTTATTGAGCAGCTTTAGTTATCTTGGTTGTGCCTTAAAGACTGCCCCCTTTGAATGGTTTTTAACATTGAGAACCATTGCAGGAATATCGGGAGCCATTCTTATGGTGCTCGCACCACCCATGATTGCTAGCCTTCATCCACAAGAGATGAAAGCAAGAATCAGTGGCGTCGTATTCTCAGGGATCGGGCTTGGTGCCATGCTCTCAGGAACGATCATACCTCTGCTTATCTATCAAAGTGTGGAAAGCGCATGGTTAGGTATGGGAGCCATCGCTTTTCTAGCAACTGTTCTGACATGGAAAACATGGAGTCTTGAGGCTAAACAGAGTGATTGTGCGATGAGCCCAGCTTCGTTTAGGGACTTGTCTAAGCGTA
Organism: Vibrio crassostreae; assembly: GCF_024347415.1. Lineage (NCBI taxonomy): Bacteria > Pseudomonadati > Pseudomonadota > Gammaproteobacteria > Vibrionales > Vibrionaceae > Vibrio > Vibrio crassostreae. The sequence goes on along the minus strand of NZ_AP025476.1, from coordinate 1,479,889 downwards.
AACGTGTCAGTATTCGACTTGTACTTTTAGCCTATACCTTTAGCGCTATTGGTTACTTACCTCATACTCTTTTTTGGGTCGACTATATTGTTCGTGAGCTGGGGATGAGTTTTGCTAGCGGCGGCTTTTATTGGGCCGTATTTGGTATCGGATCGGCGCTCGGGCCAATAGTGACCGGTATATTGGGTGATAAGGTTGGGCTCAAAAAAGCGCTATTAGCTGCCTTTATTTGTAAGGCGACTGGCGTTGCGCTTCCGTTAATAAACACAGGTGAAGTTGCGCTTTTTGTTTCGTCGCTACTCGTCGGTATGTTCACTCCGGGTATCGTAACACTCGTCTCAACTTACACCTTAGAACTCGTTGGCACGCAGCTCCACACTAAATCTTGGGGAGCAATGACAATGGCCTTTGCTGTTTCGCAAGGCGTGGTTGGCTTTGTTATGGCTCAGTACGCTCCGCAACTCACCAGCTACAACGTCCTATTTATGCTCAGTGCGAGTGCGCTGATTTTATCAATACTCTGCATTGCATTTACATCAACCAAACAGCAGGGACTAAACACTGCTCAAATAAGTTCTTAGCAAAGGAATCGCTCATGAAACTGTATTTAAATGATACCTCACCATTCTCACGAGCGGTGGTGGCCACTGCCTATCTATGTAATGCACCCCTTGAACTTGAATGGGTCGATCCATGGCAGACACCCCAAGCATTAGTCACAATCAATCCATTTAGTACCATTCCGGTTCTAGAAACCAGTGATGGTATTGCACTCACCGAGAGCTTAATGATTTGTGAGTTTCTATTACAAACTTACCCAACTACGACACTCACAACAACCAAGACGAGTGACGATGAACGCATGTCGTTATTAGGAATGAGTAAGACTCTCATGGAAGTAGCATTTCGCTGCGCTGCATTGAGCCGCTTTGACGCTGAGCAAAATGTGCTGACAGTTAGAGGAAAGGAAGGTATTCAAAGAAGTGTTCAATCACTTGTCAAACAACTGAATAACACCCATGATTTACTTCAGCCAGATTTCTCAACGTTATATCTACACGTTGCATTAGATTACGTTCTGTTTAGGCACGCCAGTTTGCTCTCGACTAAGGAAGTTGACACCCTCTCCACCGCCTTACAAAACTCCCCTTTCAAAGAAACATTGGCAACGTTAAGCCTTGATTCACTCTCCAATCAACCAAGCTATTGCGAGCTATGCCAATAGAAGAGTGTTACAGCGCTTCAATTTATCAATCTGTGATTGAAACCAGTACATACAGCGACTGGTGCCGTTTCCTGAACGGGCGCAGGGGCAGCAATTGAGTAAGCTGCTGTCATAGCTAAAGAAGCGGCAATCAGTGTTTTCTTGAACATAAAACACTCTCTTAGTTAGTAGTGGTGCTCTGAAATCTGACGCCATATTACCCACCAGTAGTAAGCGTTAATTGCCATTTGATGACACGCGATCACGTTCAGTTAAGCAAAAGTATTGAGATTGACTTCTTGGTATCTGATTACTGTATTTGCACTAGCTTCTTATAGTTAAAATGCCGTATGGTACAAACCATAGAATTATAAAGACTTGCGGCCTTTGCCACAGAGACTCTCCATTTAAACGAAAAGACTGACTATGAATTTTGATATCAATGCACTGAAACACCACCAACTGGTCGAAGATGGTCAACTAGAAGGGTGCTACATTCATCAGCCTGTACAGGGTAGTCTGCCAGACGATAAAGCGGTTTTAGCAGAGCGCCAAGCACTGGAAAAGCTAGGTTATAAAGTCGTTCAAGTTAAAGCGAAAGGCGGGACAACAACCTTTGCTGAGGCTATGCAAAAGTTCGCCAAGAAGACTGGTCATCAGACCAAGGACTAAGAAATTGGTTAGAGATAAGCACCCTGCCGATTAATAAGTCAGCAGGGTGTTTTTTTATTTACTGAGTGAGCTGACTAAACTTCGGCAAGTTCTTCACAAACCTCTGGTGTACATCCATATAAGTTTGCATATAGATTTCATCGATACGGTCGTTACTCGGGAAGCTCGATGAGAAATCAGCGTGTTTGCGGTCAATCGATAACTTCGCTGCTTCGATAATATGAGCAATGAACATGCGAGGATCTTCTAAGCCAATAGAGATACGCATTGTGGTTGGTCTGATGCCGGCTTCATTGAGAGCCTCGTCGCTCAGCTCTGAGTGCGTGGTCAGTGCCGGACATAACGCGACTGTATTGGTTTGCCCTAGGCTCACTTGCATACCGATTGCGGGCTCAAGCATATCGAAGAACTGTTTAAACCCATCTCGATTGATTGGTGCACGATGGCCGTTCCCTTCCATATCGATAGTAAACAGCGCCGCGGGTAATCCTAAGTACATGTTGTTCTGGCAATGCTCATAGTTATCACAGTCTGGCAAAGCAGGACACGACACATTGATGTCCGGGTGAGCATCAAAGATCTTTGCGAGAGTCAGTGTATTAATCGTTTTTTGCACCACACGCATCTCATAGGTTTTCATGCCATTGAGCACTTCAAACGCTTTGTCTGCATCTAAGAAAGCGCCTTTGATGTAATACACATTCCAAAACAGCGTTTCGTTCCATGGAATGGTTGCCTTATCGCCGTTAGGTTTGGTGAAAGTGACCTCCTCTCCTTTCGGCACAAACATAGTCTCATTGCGGCCAATCACAACCCCAGCCGTTGTGGTGCCAGAACCCGCCAGTTCTTTGGTGTAGGAATGAACGACATAGTCTGGCCTTTCCATCACATCGTCGCGTTTGAGTACTGGGTGCAGCAATGGGGTGCCTACTGTCGAGTCAACAATCACATCCCAACCACGAACGTGACCAGCTTTGCTTATACTCGCAACATCCAACACGTATCCATGCGGGTTACACGGTGACTCAAGGTAAACGTAGATCTTCTTACCCGCGGCGAGGCGATCAGAGTATTTTTCGGCAACCTCATCAAGGCGAGTCGCAAACTCATCACCTGAGTAACCATCCACCCACTCTACCGCGATATTCAGATTCGAAGGCTTACCAAACCAATCTTCCAACAGCTGGTAAGAACCGCCATAGATGTTACGTGAAGCCAATACAATGTCCTCATGGCCGAGCAAGTGACTCAACAACCCATCAATGGCCGCCATGCCAGAATTAAAGTTCCACGCGAGGTATTCGTTGGCTCTAGAGCCTGCCTCAATATCAACCATGTGGTTAGCCAGTGAAATCGATGTTGGGTTAAGCAGTCGAGAATAGATATCGTGCAGCGGCTCTTTACCGTTGAACGCATCTTCAATCCATTCTGTGCACGCAAACAAATACGTGGCAGTGCGCGTAATAACCGGGCTTGCCGAGAAGATAGCAGCCACATTATCGAAAATTGGATACGCACCTTTAGACGCAAAATGACCATTATTGGTGGCAATGGATTGGTAAGTGGCACGCATCGGATTTTGTAGGTTATCGAGGATTTTAGCTATCTGGAATGACAAGAAGCGTTTGGCGTTAAACCAAGCGATTCGGTCACTTTTATCGAGTTCTGAAAGTCCATCAACGGTCAATGCCCAAAGGTCGTGAGTCTTGGTATTGGCTTTGTACAGTGTCGTCGCCAGTTCGATAAGCGTGATGCCGTAATCACTGTTTGGGTCGATACCAAAGTGCTTTGCTTGCTCAATGGCTAGGGCTTCTGCTTGTTCATGTTTGGTTGTTTTACGCAGCGGGCTAAGTTGAGTTGATGTATTCATAATTCCTAAGTCATTCCATGCTTATTGTTCCTCCTTTAATTTTAGTTTTGCACAGATGCTAAAAATTGCTATTTGCGAAGTAAGACATACACTTTGAGCAATAATATTGCCAAATAAACTTCAATATTGATGGGATATGCCAATGGATGAGATCGACAAGAAAATACTGGCTGAACTGCAAAGCAACGCTCGGCTGACTAATCAAGAGTTAGCCGATCGCGTGGCACTGTCACCCTCTCCATGCTTGCGCCGAGTTCGCGCATTAGAGAAACAAGGGATTATTCGCGGCTATCACGCCAGTGTCGACCAAGAAGCATGTGGCTTGCCTGTGAATGTGTTTGTGTTGGTGAAACTTGAAAAACCCACTGAAGAGAACATGCGCGACTTTGAACAGCACATCGAAATGATTGACGAGGTGTTAGAGTGCTTTCTGATGACGGGCAATCACGACTACCTATTGCATGTAGTGAGTGAATCGCTCAAAAGCTACGAGCAGTTCATCCGCAAGCAATTAACTCGCCTGCCCAATATTGCTTCTATTGAATCCAGCTTTGCCTTCGGTCAGGTAAAAACAAAGACCAAGCTGCCTGTGAGGTAAATGCAGGGCGCAGCTGTTTTGGGTTTATGGGGCGCTAGAAACTGCTCTTCATCATCCCTGAACTGCACCAACAAATATTTAGCCCCATTCCGCATTAACGTAATTACTCCGTGGAAGATCGAGCTACTGGAATTTCAGTACTTTTTCTCAAAGTAAACTGACGACGTCGAGTTGCAAGTTGGTGATGTTGTAGTTGTAGTTGTAGTTGTAGTTGTAAAGAACATGCTCCGATTTGATCCAATATGAAAAATAACGTTTAACGGTGTTTTACACTTTCAATTCTCTATGTCGACTCTAGTCCCACAAATCAACTATTTGCACGATCCCTAATATACATCTCACTAATATATTGAAGAATGAGGTACAATTACGTCTATATTTGATAAATAAGACCAAAACCAACGTTATGGTTAAACTCCAGTGAAAACAATTAGTAATAGGTATCTGATGCGTTTCATAACTTGTTTTGCTTTAACTTTTTCTATTTTTTTGTCAGCACAGAGTTTTGCTGAAGAGCTAAAAATTTTCACGTGGGAAGACTATATCTCTGACACTCTGATAGAAGAGTTTGAAGAACGGTACGGTCATACCGTTTCTCAAGTTTATTTTGAAAATGAAATGCTGCGTGATGCCGTGGTGTACTCTGGCAAAGCCCTAGCCTATGATTTGTTTATCATTGACGGGCAAACCATTGGTGAACTGGGCAGAGCAAGCATTTTAGGCGATTTATCTAATACTTTGAAGGAAGGTAATTCAAACTTTACTGAGGTATCTCGCAGAGCTTGCGGGGGCATTGGAATCCCGTACTCTAACGGTACCATGGGGGTCGCATTTCGGTCTTCAAAAGTCGCCGAAGGTATAACCTCTTGGATGGACGTTTTCGACTACGCATTAAAACACCCTCAAACGGTTGTGATTCCTGATGACGATGTAGATACCATTGCAATCGCATTATTGGCGTTAGGGTTCGATCCTATGACCGAAAATGAAGTCGAATTGGCACAAGCGTACAAACTGTTAATGAAGGTCCGTGAACAGCTATTAGTAATAAGAGCGGCTATTGGCTACGCTCTAGATAAAAAATCTGGCTCTAAAATGGAAGTTGCCGTTATCTATTCAGGAGAAAAAGAACAAATAGCGTCGTATACAGAGCAAGATGATTGGATCTATACCATTCCTCAAGAAGGTACTTTGATGTGGCATGAATGCTTTAGTGTCCATAAAGACAGGCCTATTAGCAAAGCGTCGATAGAGTTCCTTAACTTTATTAACACACCTGAAAGATCGGCATTAAATGCAGAAGAGATGTGGTTCGCAAGCTCGAACAGACACGTTTTGGGCTTAGCATCTGATGATTATCTGTTAGATGAAGAGTTGTTCCCAACGGGATTAGACAGCGGTTCATCGTTTACCTATAAGACACTAAGCAAAGAAGCTTCAGACCTGAGAAGCCAAATACTCTTTGTTATTCATAACCAAAGATATAAAACAAAAAAATGAAACTGTCGCTAAAGATCAATTATATTCTGCTCCCTGTTATGGTGGTAATTTTCTCCATCGCCGGAGTGTTTTCGTATACCAGTCAAAAAATGCAACTGAACTCGTCGCTATCGGAACAATTACAAAGTGAACTTACTCATATCTCTCATGAGCTTAATGAAGCGCTTAGAGAGCTCGATTCTGCGATTAGAATGAGTCTAGAGAACTACTACATTCAAAAGTATCTTATTGAAATATATGATGACACTGCTCAATATTACACGGAGAAAGAGCTAACGGCTTATATCAATCAATTAAAGCTCAATCACAGCTCGATCGAGAGCTTTGCTCTAGTGGATATTAATGGCAAAGAGCTTATCTACTTTAATACGTCGGATCCATTTGCAAAATACTCTGCTGATACGGTTGTGACGGATCACCTTGTTACGATTCAACAAGCATTAGATTTGAAAGGTGTGGCTCACGTTAACGCTGCTACCTACAAACTGAACGATGGTGTTGAAGGCCCTGAATTTTTGGTTGTAAAAACATTTACACCTGAGCAGAGTTTTACTGTCCCAACCTTTTCTTATGGACAGACGTTACTTACTGCAGTGGTTCGCTCTAAGGTTAGGCACTACGATGAATTTCAAGAATCTGTGAAAAGTAAGCTTGGTCCCGATGCTCAACTAATACTTAAACCTAATGCTACTTCGCATTCGCTGGGGAACGAAGAACAGATAGAAGATATTACCCTGCCAGGTTATGAATTGGGTTTTCAGTTAATACATAACTTATGGTCTATCAAGGTTTGCCTATCTCAAATACACCTTAATGAGTTGTATAAACCCTTTCAACCTCTTTACGCTGTTATTGTTTTGTCAGTAACTGCTGTCACTTTCTTACTACTAAAGTGGCTTATCGTAAAACAAATCATTAAGCCAGTGGAGAGACTGACTAAGAAAGTAGAGTCCGTAAATCATAATGACTTAGTCTACATAGAGCGTTCCAAAAGTAACGACGAAGTCTCCATCCTTACCAATAAGTACATTAATTTGATTACTGATCTCGATGATCTGGCAAAAAGAGACTCTCTGACGGGCTTACCAAATAGGAAAAAATTCAATCTAGATATCACGCGTATAATGAGTAACTGCACCGAAACAGATACAAAGTGCGCCGTTATCTACTTTGATATTGATAACTTTAAACACGTAAATGACAAGTACGGACATCATGTTGGTGACCACTTATTCGTAGTGTTTGCAGAACGCCTTGTCGAGAGCTTTGTTGATTTTGAGTGGGGAAATCTAACTATCTCTGAGCTTGAGTTCGCCAGGCTATCTGGGGATGAGTTTGCCATCATAGTTGGTGGATTGGACGACTTAGATATACTTACCGAATTTGCCCATCGAATTCTCTCTCTCTTTGAGGACGGCTTCGAGGTGGATGGTACTCAATTTGATATTGGGGTCAGTGTCGGTATTTCCGTTTACCCTGATGATGCTAGCTCTGTCACCGAACTGGTTAACAATGCTGATTCAGCGATGTATGCCTGCAAAAATGTCGCGGGAAGAAACCATTATCAATTCTACTCAAAAGAGATGGATAGAGAAATAAAGCGTCATACTCAAATTAATGAAGACTTGAAAGAGGCGATTAAATCTAACGAGTTCTATCTAACCTATATGCCAGTTTATGATATCGAAAAAGGTAAAATAAAAGGTGCAGAAGTTCTAATCCGTACAAGCCACGAGGCTCTTCTCTCCTACGGGCCAGCGGATTTTATACCTGTAGCAGAATCGTCAGGTTTAATTAAACATATTGATTATTGGGTTTTTGAAAATGCTCTGCAAACGCTGTCCGGCTGGATAGAAGAGCTGAATTTTGATGGTACATTAGCGATTAACTTCTCATCTTGGCAGCTCCATAATTCCGACTTTGTTAATGTACTTTCTGGGTTACTGACGCGCTATGAGATTCCAGCCCACATGGTTGAAATGGAAATCACCGAAACCTGCTTTATACCCGGTGATGAACAAAATATTGAGAGACTTAAGGCATTGAAAGAACTCGGAGTGAAAGTTTCTCTTGACGATTTTGGTACCGGCTATACGGCCTTTAGCCAACTAATAAATTATCCTATTGATACGCTTAAGATCGACCGTATGTTCGTCAACGCAATTGACTCTGAATCAACAGACAAACAGCTTATCGAAGTGATCATAGAAATGGCCAAAATTTATGATCTCAATATCATTGCAGAAGGCGTAGAAACCGTGAGTCAGTTAGATTATGTTCGAAACAAAGGATGCCAGGAAGTACAAGGGTTCTTACTATCTAAGCCCTTAAAAGAAGATGATTTTATCGCAGCGTGGAAGAAAGGGAGTTTGCCTGAATACAGTTAAAATATGTGGCACCAGAGAATAGGTCTAGTTCTGAGCTTTGGAATGACACATCGCTTTGCCCGTTCGATTGATGGCTGTATGTTGTGGCCTGATTAATCTAACCTCCTGATTAGAATTGTTGTCATGAGCTTTGACATGGGTAACGATAAAAAGCCAGATGCACCTCTATTTGAGGCGAGCCAACTTCAGTAAAGCGGTGTTTTCGATGCTATAACTAATCCGTATTCTATTAACTTAGCAAAACCACTGACAAAATAGTTATCCAATACCTTCATAGGCCGAGTTTTGACTCGTGGCACTTTCTAGCTCACAGGTGCCCTTTTTTCGGGCTCAAAACGGGCAAAACTTGTAACAGAACCGTATTTTTCTTTTGTCTTCCTACCTTTAAGAGGATGCATTGCTGATCTTGATCGCGAGTTGGACGTATAGGCTGATTAAAAGGAAGGAAAACTATGGCCACCGTCTATGTCAGCATCGGAAGCAACATTAACCGCGAACATCACGTCACAGAATCTCTCAAAGCATTGCATGATCGCTTTGCGCCCCTACACATTTCTAAATTCTACGATTGCGAGCCTGTCGGTTTTAAAGGGGATAACTTTCTTAACCTAGTTGTTGGGTTCGAATGTGACCTCCCAGTCGCAGAGCTGGTTAAGGTTCTACATCAAATCGAAGCAGAGAATGATCGCAAACGCCAAACCAAAGCCTATGCTTCACGGACGATGGATATCGACATCCTTCTTTATGGTAATCAAGTGGGTGTTATCGATAGCGTAGAGCTGCCTAGAAGCGAAATCACCGAGTACGCTTTTGTGCTTCGACCATTAGCTGATATTGCTGCGCAAGAACGTCACCCTACTCTAGACATCTCATATCAGCAGCTCTGGGAAAACTTCGATCAGTTAAGTCAGAAAACCAAACCCATCCCTTTCGAGCTTAATTTTACTTAGCCTTCACATGACTGCAGAAAGAACAACTGAACTCTTAATCGCGTGAGCTTTACTGATCTTTTCTTAAAACAAGCACGTACCAGACTTCACTCTCTAAGGATTGGAAACTGTTATGAATCACAACGCCATTATCACCATTACAAACCTGAGACTAAGAACCTTCATCGGCTTCAACGAAGAAGAAAAGTCTAAGCAGCAAGACATCGTTATCAATGCAGAGATTCACTACCCTGCCAACAACCTTTGTCTGTCTGATGACGTGGACAACGCACTGAACTACAAAAACATCTGCAAGAAGATCATTCAACATGTCGAATCCGGAAGATTTCTGCTTTTAGAAAAGTTAACCAGCGACGTACTCGGCATCTGTATCGATCATCCATGGGTACGATACGCTCAAGTGAGAATTGATAAGCCTCATGCCCTACGTTTTGCCGACTCCGTTTCACTCACGCTTAGCTATGAAGCAGAGCTCGAAAATTAACTCAAAAGGAGAGAGTCATGCTGAATACAGAAGCCGAAAAAGTAAGAGAAGCTTTGCTCGAAAAGGGACTAGAAACCCCGATGACACCGAGCGAAATGAACCCCAACCAGAAGTACAACCGCATCAAAGGACTTTTGACGGAAGTTGTCAGTACGCTTGGACTGGATTTAACCGATGACAGCCTCGCTGAAACACCTCATCGCATTGCAAAGATGTACGTTCACGAGATATTTTCAGGGCTCGATTACGATAACTTCCCAAAAATCAGCGTTATAGAAAACAAAATGTTGGTTGATGAAATGGTCAAGGTATCGAACATAGATTTAACGTCGACGTGCGAACATCACTTCATTACCATCGATGGTTTAGCAGAAGTGGCCTACATCCCTGAAAACAAGATATTGGGGCTGTCTAAAATCAACCGTATTGTTCGATTCTTCGCCCAGCGCCCTCAAGTGCAAGAACGCCTTACTCAGCAAATCCTAGTCGCGATACAGACTCTAGTCGAAACAGAAAATGTGGCCGTGACGATTAAAGCCACTCATTATTGCGTTAAATCTAGAGGCGTCATGGATGCAAACTCTGAAACCTCAACAACCGCTCTCGGTGGAATTTTCAAAACTAACCCTCAAACCAGAGCTGAGTTTTTACGATGAGTGAAACGATTCTAATAACCGGCGTTGGAAAAAGACTCGGCTTCGCACTGGCGCAACAACTTTTAGCGGATGGATACAACGTGGTCGGCACCTACCGCAGCGACTATCCTCAACTGCAATTGTTGCGCGATAGTGGAGCCGACTTGCAGCAGGTAGACTTTTATCAACAAAGCAGCCTAGAGGGCTTTCTTCATTACGTTGGTCAAGAATATAAGACACTTCGAGCCGTCATACACAACGCTTCAGACTGGAAGCCTGAGAACAAGAAGAACCCCAGTGAAAATGCATCTCAAATCATGCACCAGATGATAACGATTCACGCCACCGTACCTTATCTGTTCAATTTAACGCTCAAAGACCAATTGATGTCTGGCGATAAAACGTCAGACATCATCCACATCAGTGATTACGTTGCAGAAAAAGGCAGTAAAAAACACATCGCTTACGCGGCCAGTAAAGCGGCGCTCAACAACCTAACGCTGTCGTTTTCAGCAATGCTGGCTCCCAAGGTCAAAGTAAATACCCTCTCTCCAGCCATGATTAAGTTTAATGAACATGACGATGAGGCATACAAAACCAAAGCGCTGAAGAAAGCTCTGATTCCCACAGAAGCGGGCTTTGAGGAAATAATAGATGGCATCAAGTTCGTGTTGGCCAGTCACTACATGACTGGAAGAACTTTACACCTTGATGGCGGCAGACATTTGAAGTGATGGTGTGCATTGTCTGCTACCTAAAACGGCTGCTACATAGCGAATGCTGTTAACTAGAAACCGCTATAAGCTAGAAACTGCTATAAGAATGAGGAAGGCGATTTTCTTCATCCCAGCCTAACAACTCAATATTGATCAGTGATTTTCGCTGCTCATTACACAGCGAAGCGATGTTGATGATAGGGAGCTGGCTACGAAACTGTGCGGTAAGGATAACCTTTTTACTTTCACTCAGGCTGTCTCGGCATTGCGCCAAAACCGCTTCAGTATCTAGTTGATGTGCGTTCTCGATAACCTGAATATCAGCGTTCTCTTGATAGCACCCTATCAGCCAAGATACGGCAGCTGCTTCTGAGCTAGTGAGTACGATGACATCTTTTGTTGCCATAAGCTCGTGGAGTTCAAGCTCTTTTAGTTCAGTTTCCATAAATACTCTCATTCAGCAGCAAATACATTAAAGTCGGTTGCCTAATTTAGCCTGTGCCAAATGGTAGCCTCTATCTATCATCTCTTGTGAGCGATCAAACTCTAAGGTGCCACAGGCATTACGAGGGATCTCAAGCGTAATATCGGCAGGATAAGCGGCCAGTTTTTGACGAGCAATGGTCGATTGCATCGCATCAAACGCTTGGTTGGCAATGTCGTAGGCTGCAAAATTGAAGCTCATTTTGCTTTTTACACTGCTACCGAGATTATCGATAAAATGAACAACCTTCTCATGCAGGTTACTCTCTTTTGTGGGCAGGGAAACCGGTATCACTTCCTGTTGAAGCATCTCAGGTTCACCACCTAAGTTCACAGCTAGCGTAAAGTCTGTGTTATCACTAAAGGTAGGTGCAATCGGTACGGGATTGAGCACTCCTCCATCAATCAGCACTTCACCATTAATGACATGTGGAGTGAAGAACAGTGGCAAAGAGATGGAGGCGCGAATGGCATCAAACAGAGAGCCTGATTGCAGCCAAACCTCTTTTTCATCGGCGACGTTGGCAGCGACAGCGGTATAAGGGATGGGCAGATCTTCAATTGAAATCTCGCCGATCAATTCACGTAGTGTGTCGATGATCTTGTCCCCTTTGAACATCCCGCTCGATTGCCATGAAAAGTCCAACATCATCGCCATATCCGATTGGTCGATACTGGTGACCCACTCTTCAAATTCATCCAACTTGCCCGCAGCGTAGACACCACCGATAAGTGCGCCAATTGAACAGCCAGAGATGGATTTTATCTGATAGCCATGCTCGATTAACCAACGGATGATTCCAACGTGAACCAAGCCTCTTGCGCCACCACTGCCAAGTACCAATGAGACCGTTTTTACCATCGTATTAATCCTTTAGTTTTTAATTCTAGGGGAGCTAACTCGCCGATTTACCAATTCGCAGATCTCAACTCACTGAGTCACTATCAGTCCATACGGGTAATGAAGGTTTGCTCGTCATCCACAAAAGCCACATAGTCGCCGTGATAGATAAACACCCGACCACGCCCTTCCACTATACACGCTAGCTGTGGGTTCAAATCTTCTTCAAGATTTTCACTTTGATACGTGCCGGTATCAGTGATCACACCGCGGAGTTTAGGCAAAAATCCATAGCTACGCTTGGCTTGATCAATCAGGCTCAATTCACTGGTGGTAGAGAAGTAAGCTGGGATGGGACCAGCATCTTCGATAAACATCGGTTTCAGTTCTTCAAAAGCTGTAATCACCAGCCAGTCGATGCCGTTTACGTGATGGATAAACATTGTTTATAAATACCTAGTTTCTCGATAATTCTGATGCGGAGATTCTAACACTATCAGGGGCCAAACGTAGGAGAAATTGAGTTACTAGAGGCAATCCCTACCCCTGTTTATCGCCCCATTATATCCAGTATAAAACCGGACCAGATGTCACTATCAAATCACACCACAACGCAACCAAGCATGCAGCCAAATGTAAGTCGTTGGACTTTTTTCTGGGCCTTTAGAGTCGAACCATTTGTTGTTGAAAGTGACTTTGTTATTCCTGAAATTAAGAGTCTACCAATAAACAGACACATACTATCTACAGGGTCTAATACTAGTCGTCCGACTCTACGACTAATGTCTAACCGACTGAGTCTATTTGTTTTTTTGGGTTTGGTATAAGGTACTAACAACTGAATGTTAATGATTTTTTAATGATAAGTTGACGCATTGTTTACACTTCATGCCGTGAGTCAACAACGTTTGTTGGAATAACACACCTCAGAGTGTGAACGAAAGGAATCAAAATGAGCACTACTTTAGAGTCCGCACATATACAAACAGAGAAGCCTCAAGCCAATGAGGATGAACTCACCTATGAACAACAACATAAACCAAGATCGGAATTTGATTCCCGAGAACAGTATCTAGAACACGAATTACAAATCATGTCGCCTAAGCGCTGGCGTCCAAATTTGCCGTTTAAAGATTATCGATTTGAGATAGAAGACACCATCCCAGCGATGGCGGCGACCATTGGTAAAGTGGTTATGGTGGGCGCGATTGCTGCCACCTTTGCCGGAGCGCTCGGGTTAAATGAAGATTTTATTCTAGAAAACGTGCGTTATGAACTCCTCATCGCCTCTGTTTTCATTATTATTTTCTCTGGTTTCCTATTGCCGACCGCTAACCTCGCCGGTACACACGGCCCGCTTATCCCTTTAATCCCGATTGTGGTTGCAGCGGGCGGACACCCAATGGCCTTTGGCTTGTTGATTGGCGCTTTTGGCTTGTTGTTAGCCATCAGTAAAGGCGGCAGTATGTTGGCTAACCTCACCAGTAAAGGCGTGTGTGGTGGCTTGCTGCTTTACCTTGGCTTTGTGGGAACCGCTTCTCAAGTGAAAAAGCTATTCGCTTGGGCTGAAGGAATCGGCATGAGCCACATCGCTTTTGTTGTGATCTTTTGCACCATCATTCTGTACGCGCTCTTGGAGCACTTCCGTAAGCGTTGGTTAGCTGTACCTCTTAGCTGTTTGCTGGGTGGTACGATTGCATTTGCCATGGGTGCCCCATTCGCTTTCCACACTGAGCCAGGCTTACCTAACATGAACCCTATGTATTGGTGGGGAGAAGATACAGGCTGGATGCTAGGTCTACCAACGATTGAGCACTTCATGGTGGTATTGCCGTTTGCGATTCTAGCGGTAGCGATGTGGTCTCCAGATTTCTTAGGGCATCAAGTATTCCAAAAGATCAGCTACCCAGAACGTACTGAAAAAGTACACATGAACATTGACGACACCATGACTACAGCGTCTATTCGTCAAACGTTTGGTTCTCTGCTTGGTGGTACTAACTTTACGTCTTCATGGGGTACTTACATCGTACCAGCTGCTATTGCTAAACGCCCTATTCCTGCGGGTGCTTTGCTAACGGCTCTGTTCTGTATCATCGCCGCAGTTTGGGGCTACCCGATGGATTTAGCTATCTGGCAACCTGTGCTTTGTGTAGCGCTGATTGTTGGTGTATTCGTTCCATTGTTAGAAGCTGGAATGGAAATGACGCGTGAAGGGAAAACCACCCAATCAGCAGCGATTGTTGTATTTTCCTCAGCGCTCGTTAACCCTGCATTTGGTTGGGCTCTCACTATGCTGTTAGATAACTTAGGCTTAGTTGGTTGTAAAGAACGTAGTAGCGAACTGAGCAAGATGAGCCGTTGGGTGCTGCCAGGCATTATGTTCGTTGTGCTAACAAGTGTGATGGCGCTGGTTGGCCTTCTACCGGGAATTCCGGCGATTATCCCGAGTTTTCGTTAAGCTCGATTAAGCTTTATTTTTGTCGGAGCACAAAAGGCCTCACACACGCGAGGCCTTGTTTTATCAATCAAACCAGTGAGATAAATGATTGTCGCTATTGTTTCTGTAGCTTATCGAATCCATTAATTCGCTGATGAAGCTGCGTACCCATAGTCAACGAAACCAACAGACTAATCAAAGCAATCACGGCCCCAGAAACAAACACCCATTGATAACCAGACATCCAGATGATTCCCAACAGAAATGGTAGGAACACCGCTGCAATATGGTTGATGGTGAATGATAAACTCGCCGTTGAAGCCACTTCATCTTCCCGAATTGTCTTTTTAAAGTAGGTGTTCAAAGCTATCGCAAAACTAAAAATGATACTGTCGATAACATACAACCCCGCAGCAGCATAATGATCATCCACAAATGCGTAAGCTAGAAACACCAACACTAACGCGGCATACTCAATGATCAAAGCTTGCCTTTCCCCTACTCGGTCGATAAATCTCCCAACATAAGGCAGAGCAAGCGTTGCAGCTAAGCTGGATACCATAAATAAAGCGGCCATCATCGCAATCGTATAATGAAATTTAGTCACCATCAGTAAGCCAGCAAATGCCACAAAGATCTGTCTTCTTGCCCCACTCAAAAAGGTAAGAATGTAATAGGTCGTGTATTCACGTCGGACAATGAGTTTGGTGTGTTGTTTAACCTCTGTATGAGTATTTTTAAACGTGACCAAGTAAACTGCCAGCCAAAAACATATTGCTCCACACGTAAAGAAAATCGCCTTATCTGAAACGTCAAAAAGATAGCTAGCGACCATAATGCACAGAAAAGTCACCATCGAGAAGAAAGAGGCAGCAGATCGAATTTTCCCCATTGATTCACTGAAGTTCTCAGTCGCCAACAACTGTGTTGAGAGTGATTTGTTCACCGCTTCTAAATAATGGAAACCAATAGACATGATCGTCGTGCTGAAATAGAAGCCATAGATCGAAGGCAAATACCCCGTCAATGCTACTCCGAGCCCTAATGTTGCAACCGAAAATACCGCGACTCTTTGTTCTGAAGCGATGAACAACAGAAACAAAACAGTAAATGAGAGCAAGCCTGGGATTTCCCTAACACTCTGCAATACCCCCACATCAGCACCCGTCATACCAACAGTATCTACGGCGAAGTTATTCATCACGACTCGCCACCCCGTATTCGCTATCACTGACGCGATGGCGATGAAAACCAACATCGCGAATGAGCTTCGCGATGTTAAAATCCTAAGCCAGAGAGTCATTTAAGCCGCCGATTCTAAGAGAAAATCTTGAATATGATCGCGCATGAATAAAGCCATCGAAGAGAGGTCTTCCCATGTTTCTTTATTCGTGTGGGTAATGCACTCAACAAAAACTTTGCTTAAATGTGGTTCAGCATGTAACCAACGACTGACATATTGCCCGGTGTAACACACATGCTGCATTTCATCTTCTAAGATTTTTTGAATCGTTGGACGCATTTTTTTCATGTAATCATCGTCAGACTCATCGATGATCGCCAAATGCAGTAACAGTAAACGCCACGAACGTATTTCAATAGAGTGAACCCTAAAAAGGAATGCCTTAAGCTCATCGTCAAAGTTCATGACTTTATCTAACTCATATTGAACTTCATGTTCATGCGTTTCTGTCTCGTACCCGGTAAAAGGGATAAGGCTGGCAAACAACGTAGAATGATTCATCTCATCGTTATAATGACGCAACATCAGCGGCCTTAACTCATCATCAGCATACCGCTCTGCGATCATTCGTAACCTTGCCGCACCTTTAGCTTCATCGATTGCATTATGCAAAAGGTAGTAAGCCATCATCTTTTTATTTTGAAAAATAGTTCGAGCCAAACCATTCATCATCTCAGAAGTGAAAGACAAATCAGATACTAAATATTTCTCGATGCAATCCTTGTACTCTTTGGAAAGACTCACACCTTGAGTATCAAATAAACCATAGAGACTGTTTTGTATATTATTCATAAACCATTCCTTTCCTCAGCATACATCTTCAATAAAGCACTCTCTCGAGTGCCTTATCGAGAGGGAGCAAGCTAGTTAGCGAGACTCTTTCTTGTGGTGTTCTGACGGGGCTGGATTCGGCTCAAAAGCAGCATTTGAGCGTACCAGTCTTGGAGGTTGACTAGAGATATCTTGCTTCTTAAGTTTTAACGATAAAGCCGTTCTTAGTTTTCCGTTCATATTCAGATCCTCAAAATAATGGTATGTTCTGAGCTTGGTAACGATATGCAACTAAGACAAAGAACACAGAAACAATACAACTCGTTAACAAATTGTTACACGATCATTTTTAGAATGTTATTTCTTGGGATTGGTAAGTATTCAGAGAGCTTTTACTTCTTTGAGAAATTCATTGGAGATTATTATTTGTCGCGGAACATATAGTTGCACTTGTCACGATCGGTATTCAGTTCCTCCCCTTTCCCATTACAAGAGATAAGAGACATAAACCAAGGGGAGGTTAGGATAGGATTGTCGGTGAAGTCTCCTATACATCTGATTTACAAGCAATAACGCAACTTGTTACAATACCCACAACCAAAGGGTGGTCTTATTTCGCTATACTCCGCGCCTATTTCCAGAAACAGATCTACCCCCAATGAATATCTTTAAAACCTTAGCTCTTTCTATCACGCTATTTTTAGTTGGCTGTGCATCTGGTTCAGCAATATTAGTCGGAGAAGCAAGAGACCCAATTACACCTCAAGAGGTTACGCTTTATCTTGAAGCGCCTGAGAACTATGAAAAAATAGCTTTAGTTGACGCATCTAGTGATGCAGGCATGACAAAACAAGGCTCCATCGACTATGCAATCGAAGAGTTAAAAAAGCAGGCGGCTAAACTAGGAGCTAATGGTGTTTTGCTTCAAGCGACAGGAAGCAACAACTCTGTAGTATTGGGAGGCGTCGGCACAGACTACCAATACTTAATCCCTATTTCGGAACAGACGGTTAATGGAATAGCGATCTACACAGAGTAGTTAATATTGTTCAAGCTAGCTGTCTCGTCAGCACAAACAACAAGGCCTCGCACGCGCGAGGCTTTGTTTTATCTAAGTTTCAACGAACGAACACCGATGCAATTGGCGATGGTAAATCAAATCAACTAGAGAGCCATTCATCCAATACTGCAATAAACTTGGGATTAATGAGGTAACCGATGGAAGCGTGCGGATTGCTTTTTCCGTTGCGAATATTGAGGTTATAAACTGGGTGGATGTCTTTCATTCCACCGGGTATCAAACCCAGTTTGAGCATATCCTTGAAGTCATTTCTAATTTTGCTGTCATGAGAGATAAAATCATCTTCTGCCGATATGTTTATCCATTGCTGAATGTTTAAAGGGTACTTTTTCTCATCTTCCAAACGGCTCCCTTTAAGCCTATCTTTTACGTTTTCATCTCCTAACGGTGACCCGAGCGTCAGCCATAAGTTAACCTTCTTGTCCGCACCATAGTCGTGTCTATACTCTCCGTAATGAGACAATTTCCATAACACGTCATAACTGATCATCGACCCGAGACTGTGCGATACAATCATCACATCATCTTGATTATCAAGCGCTTCCTTCAGTTCAACCATTAACCTATGCCTGACATCGCTACCAAAATAGGTATCTTCATACCAATAATGTGCCATGTCCGGCGCGACCTTCGTTATGAGTGTCTCAGCCACACCCAGTTTTCCAAATAGCGATGAAAAAGTATCTGCTAACGCCTCTTTTAGAAAACCAATTTTAGATACCTTGTTATACGTTGTTTTATTGAACTGGCTTGTCTTGTACTTTTTGAGTTCAGACAACGCTTGCTGTCGACTTGCAGGGTCTTCCGTTGGTTTATCTAACAATGTGTTTGATAGTTCACCGTAATAGACAAACCGTTTATCGACATCTTTAAAAGCTTGTACTGAACTTGAGCCTTCACAATCTCGCTGCAAGCCATGCTCTATAGCCTCATACCAGAGTGCTTGAAGGTGAGCTTTATCGGGCTTTTGAGCGCGACCATGAATGAATATTATTTTCTTAGCCATAGCAGGACGTCCTAAACACATAGTTAAAATTATTATCAGTAGAAAGCACCACTAGATTCGTTCAGCCCTTACCAAGAACAGCAGCGCTAATGACGTATCTAGAGGTGGTTGAT
Organism: Vibrio crassostreae; assembly: GCF_024347415.1. Taxonomy (NCBI): domain Bacteria; kingdom Pseudomonadati; phylum Pseudomonadota; class Gammaproteobacteria; order Vibrionales; family Vibrionaceae; genus Vibrio; species Vibrio crassostreae. The sequence goes on along the minus strand of NZ_AP025476.1, from coordinate 1,460,895 downwards.
AGAGCATTTATATAACTATGAGGCCGTCGTTTAAGGACCATAAACGAGTGAAAGACGCGGGTATGACTCGCAAATTGAAATGAATGTAGCTAGCAAAACCTCCAACGAACAAAAAGGCCTCACACACGCGAGGCCTTCGTTTTATCTGTCTAACGGGTACAAACATCCTTTAATAACTACAGCGCCCTACTTCACTGATTTCACCGCTTTCATCAACGTTGTGTTGAACTGCTGTGGTTGCTCTAGCATTGGGAAGTGGCCTGAGTCTTCAATGTAGTAAATGCTGTAATCCTTGATGTGTTTCTTGTTCGCTTCTGAATCGGTTGGCCATAAGCGAGCGTTAACCAATATTACTGGCACGTTCACGTTCTCATACGCACGGCGTGCTTCGCCTGTTACATATTGGCCTAGATAATGGCGGAACTGGTTTATCGCGATAGCTGGCGGCGCTGATGCCATGTCTTGCGTTACCCAGTAAAGTAAATCCGCATCTACGTCTTTTGGTAGCGAGTCCTTCACGAACATAGTAATGCCCGCTTGGAAGTCTTCTTCAAACGGTTTGGTCATTGCATCTAGGTCGCTTTGTGAAACCGCTAACGCCACGTTTTGCGATGTGTCGACACCAATAATGCCCTTCACTCTTTTCGGCATTAGTTTAGCGGCTTCTGCAATTACGCCACCAGCCATGGAATGCCCAACTAAGATGACGGATTCGACTTGTTCTTTCTCGATTACGGCTTTGATGTCTTCAGCAAATGCAACCATGCTGTACTCTTCGCGGTTGAACGAAGAGTTACCGTGCCCCGCTAAGTCCATGGTGATCACTTGGTACTGCTTTGAAAACTCACTCACTTGGTTTTGCCATAGCCTGCTGTCTAAGCTCCAACCGTGAATGAAGATCAGTGCCGTATTCCCGCTCCCACTTTTGCCATACGCAATTTGCTCACCATCGTGAGATATCGCAATACCGTACTTAACCGTTGAATCATGAGCCATGGTATTCATGCTACCAAGTGCCATGAATACCAAGAGTGTGATGTTTAAAATTAAGCGTTTCATAGTGTCTCTCTACTTACTTTTAAGGGAACACAAAAAGCGTCCCTCTCAATCAATATAGCCACTATAAAGTGTGAAGTTGTAGACAGGTCAATAAAGATTTAGACAAAGAGCTCTTTTGAAGTGGTAACTTAACCAACTTATTTCTGCCCCAAACCAAGTCAGCGGGTTCCAGTTTGTTAAGTTAATATCTAACAATCGGCCCAAACTCTACTAATGTGTCAAACATATTGATGGCGATCCAATGCGCATGTAGGTGATAAAACGGAGTGGATGGTTTTTTCAACAAATAATGATTTATTTGTGTTTACATTATCGAGGCAATGGATACCAATCTTTCTATCTGTAAAATATGAATGACGACAAGAGATGTTTGTGAAAGGTGTAGAGAAATTAACGATAGCTCCACGGGGGATTTATGCGGTCAGTAGCACATTATATTGCCGTATATGACTGTAGAAAATAGGAGTATCAAGTTCATCATTTGCGTCAGGACATGAGTTTTTAAACATAAGTGTGGAAGATGCCCCTAGACTGTCAATCCCATTTTAAAATGTCTTGTTGAAGAGAGGCGCGGGCTTATTATGAGTGTTCTGAGCTATTTTGAAAACCGAGTTAACGTCATCGCCTCTGTCGGAAAAAGTCTAGTCAGCCCATTCTCATAGTTTCAGGATTGGTTACTGAGTTAAATAAAGAAGCATACCAAGATTGAGTATCACTGATTGGCATTCAGAAAATGAACGATGTTATAAATATCAATAATAGCGACGTATTCGTCTGAGTCGTTAATCACTACCCATGGGAACGGATTTTTATTGCGTATCTTTTCATGTATCTCCTCGCCATGGATGGTTTCGTGCACTCTTGTGATTGTTGAGTTCATCATAGCACTAGCCACTTTAAACATAGATTGATACTCATGCGTCGTTTCTCTGTCTGTTCCCATTGCCGGAGTGGCATGCAAGTTAAACTGCTCTTTAGTAATCACTCCTACACACCTTCTGTCTATAACGACTGGAAATGCAGTGAACTGAGTTGTTTCTAAGAGCTCCTTAATTTCACGCAGGGTATGCTGGGGAGTTAATATTGGTGGGTAAGACATCAGCTCTGCCTCCTCGGTATTGGGCTCTTCGAGAGCGTTAATACCATCGACATTCACGGTTTTACGCGAAAGCTTATTGATAGGTTGAGGTCGTTCAAAGTAGTAACCCTGCATATAGTTTACTTTCAGATCGTTAAGAATTTTAACCTCTTGAAGCGTTTCAACGCCTTCTGCAACCACCTCCACATTCAATGTATGAGCAAGCTGTGTGATCATTCTTACGATGTAATAATTATGAGAGCCAACGGTAAGGTCTGACACAAACTCTTTGTCAATTTTAAGTAAGTCAAAGTTACCCCCCCTTAAGTAGAAAAAAGAAGAATATCCGGTACCAAAGTCATCAATGGCAACTTTTAGTCCCTTTTTTCTCAAATCAAACAGTAAGTTGCAGTCCTTCTGCTCGCTGTCAAAATACGCAGATTCAGTTAACTCAACGGTGATATAAGGCAGGTGTTGGATATGCTTTTTAAACAGATTGAATAAATCACGGAAAAGCGCTTTCATTGGCTTGTCTGAGTTTAGTGAAATGTTAATAGTCAACTCTACACCTGTCCCATAAAGCTCAACGAGCTCATTACGGGAGCTTATAGCCATATCTGCGATAGCTAAATCCAAATCAGAAACTAACTTCATGTCCTCAGCGACTTTTATCATCTCTTGGGTGTTTAACAAATTACCGTTGTAATCCCGAAATCTACACAAAGCTTCTAACTTGGTTACCTTCCAGTTTGATGTATTGACAATGGGCTGGAAGAAAACCTCCATCTCCTTGTTCAAGACTGACTGATTAACAATATCTTCTAGGATTTCACGGCGCTTGATTTTTTCATGTAAGGCGCTGTTGAAAAAGCAGATATTTCTGCTTCCTGAAGTATGCCTTTCATACATTGCTTGTAGTGAGTGTGAAAGAAGTTTGGTTTCATTGTTTGCATCTAACCCAAGTACAGAGCAACCAATGGTACACTCGGTGATAGCTGTGTATATCGCAGGGTCAACTCGTTGCCTAAGAGTCTTAAACCGCACTTTTATGGCATCAAATATGGAGAGCGAATGGGGTTTGTCTTGGTTGCGTTCGTATACAATGGCGATTGAAAACACGGTTTTTTTAATAAAGCCTGCGGAACAATCTTTTTCATAGTAGGCCAAAGCACTTGCAAGTTGCTTTTTGCTCTCGAATTCGAACTCTTTATCAAAACAAGGAATAAATGAAATCACCACTAGGCCTTGATTATCATTTAGAGCGATTGCTGTATCTTTCACTTTTAAGAAAAACTCATCTTCACCAGGTAACTGTGTTAATAGCTCTATACCACCATGTTCTATACCCGCTACTCGATACAACTTGTTTGATAAGTCCTGAGTCATTCCAAGGTAATAAAAACCACCTCTGATAGACTCTAGACGTTGAATTTTCAGCTCTTGCGGTTTTACTGTCCCCGTTTTACCTTCGCTAAGAATGAGACCATTCCAATAGCCGTCTTTGGTAAGTTTACTCCACATCTCTTTAAAGAAAACATCGCCATGTTTCCTCGCATTGAATATGGACGTTTTTTGTCCTAACAACTCATCTATTTTGTACCCGGACGAGTTCTCAAAGTAGGTATTGCACGCGATAATTCGTGTCTGTTCGTCGGTGATGACTATACCGTGGCTTTTGTTTTCAAAAATTTGGTAGAAAAACGAAGAGATGTCTTCCGAGATCGGTGTGATAAAAAGAGGAATAACAACACCAGAAATAAGGTGCCCTGTCATTTTTTTAGCTGCCACTACACATAAAACAATACTGTTATTGTGTGTAGCAATACATGCCTTGATTGGTTCGGGCGTGTCACCTTCTGCAGCTCGCCGAAAATGTTCCATGACGAGCTTTTGATCTCTTTTAGAAAACAGCTCCCAAAAGTCATCAATACTATTGATAGCGACCTTAGAATTAAGGCTATCAGTCAATCCCGCAATATCAATTTGAAATTGGTCGGTGTTTGTTTTCCATGAAAAAGGCATTTCCGAATATTTGAAATTGCCCATGAGATCTTTTTTGACTGCTTTCATTTTCCCTGCCAAACGTTGTATTTGAGTAAAGCGTTCATTCTAAGTATGTACAAGGTGTTCAATTTAAAGATAGAACAAAAAAATCTTTTTTCTTTTTTTAGTTCATGTAGATATAAACTTATTTGGGTTAACGAATTTTATGATGAGGAGCTTTATTGCTACAGACTCGTTTTTTCTGTCCAAATTTCAAGATTGAACCTAAACGTGGCTTTGTTACTGAAATCGATGGAACTTAATCAAGAAACTACGATCTGATCGGCTACCCCCATTAATCGTCGTAGCCTCATGCCTAAACCTCGTTACAAAACAACTAACTGGCAACAGTACATAAAGCCTTAATAAACCGTGGCTCTTTGACCTTTTGGATTGATGAGGAAACGATAGCCGAGTGGAAGCAAAACAAACAAGGCAAGCGTGGTAGACCACGCCGATTCAGTGACTTAGCCATTACTACCGCACTGATGGTGAAACGCGTTTTCTCTATGCCATTGAGAGTGTTGCAAGGTTTTCTAGACTCAGTATTTAAACTAGCTAACATCCCGCTTGTTTGTCCACACTACACCTGTATAAGTCGTCGAGCTAAAGAAGTTGAGGTTTCATTTAAAAACAAAACCAGAGGAGCAATACAACACCTGGCCATTGATGCTACTGGCCTCAAAGTTTATGGCGAAGGTGAATGGAAGGTCAAGAAGCTGGTACTGACGGGAAGCGAAGAGTGTGGCGTAAGCTGCATATCGCTGTAGATACCAGTACCCACGAAATAATCGCAGCAGAGTTAAGTTTATCTAACGTAACCGATGGCGAAGTGCTCCCCAACTTACTTAAGCAGACACGTCGTAAAATCGTTGAGATATCAGGCGATGGCGCTTATGACACAAGGAATTGCCATGATGCTATACAGAGCAAACAAGCGGTTCCGCTCATCCCGCCACGCGAAGGGGCAGCCTTCTGGGAGCAAGGGCATCCTCGCAACTTAGCAGTAGGTTGCCAAAAGCTCTACGGCTCTAACAAGGAGTGGAAAAATCGGTATGGCTATCATAAGCGCTCACTATCAGAGACAGCAATGTATCGAATGAAACAGTTGTTAGGCGGAAAATTAAGCTTGAGGAACTACAACGCTCAGGTTGGTGAGACTTACGCAATGATCAAAGCACTGAACAAGCTTACGGGGCTAGGTATGCCTGAAACTCAGTATATCGTTTAGGAATTAAGCACAACGGGGCAGACATACCTTCTCTCTGAATGATGTGCACCATCAATACTGGACAGTGAGCTTAGTGACTTTCCATACTTATGCTAATTCGTGATTTGCTAATACTTGGTTCTCCGAAACTCATTTCTGTCCAAAAGCTTCATAAACCCAGTATATGTCGCTACATTTCCACAGCGCCAAAGAAAAAGCCCTCATTGCAACGCAACAAGGGCTTAAGTCCAATTCCAATAATCAAACCGCAGTTTAATTCACAGCGTAGTGTTTTCTTGCTGCCTCAAGGATCTTGTTGGCTTCCACATCATCGCCCCAGTCTTGCAGTTCCATGCCACCGTCTGGGCCTTTGTAGTTTTCAAACCAAAGGCCAACGATGTCTTGAACACCTGGGTAGGTATTGTTTAGCTCGTTTAGAGAAGAAACATCTTTAAATGGTGAATCGTTAGTGAGAACGGCCACGAGTTTGTCGTCTTGCTCGCCATCATCTAGCATTTTCATCACACCGATCAGACGTACAGGAACAACTTCACCACGTGGTACAGACTGACCAAGAACAATCACATCTAATGGGTCGCCATCACCACCAAACTCTTTTGGTAGTGCAGTACGTGGGATAGAGCCGTAGTTACCTGGGTAACCAAGGTAGTTAACCACGCGTGGAGCGCCTTTTTTGTGTTCCCAGATAACTTGCTTGTCATTGTCTTTGCTTAGTTCCCACTTAGCGGAAGTACCTGTTGGGATCTCTACAATTGCATTGACGATGCCATCAGCAGAAGCTGCTGGGTAATCATTAAAGCTTGAGTTTGCTTCAAGGGTAAATGAGTCTAATTGTTTTAGTGCAGGAGCTGACGCCGCTGCTAAGTCATAGCTTAAACCGTTGGCGGTCGATGTTGTTTTGTAACGCAGCATGTAGTCAACCTTACCACGCTCTTTGAACAGTTTATCGAAGCCTTTTTGGTTGTATGCGCTAAACTGCCCCATCTGTTTAACCGAAAGATTTGAGCCACCAACGTTGTTCGTATCCATAGATAGGATATGGTTGCTGACCGCATTGACTGCCTTTGCGTAACCTTCGGTAGAATTCAGATCAAAGTCTGCCGCATCAATCGCTTTACGTACTTCTTTAGACCAGTAAAACTCTAAGAACGGGACTGGCTGACTTGGCTTGTTCCAGCCCACACCACGAGAAAAGTACATCAGTGAGCGGTATTGATCGTTAGCGAAGTTGGTTAGCCCAAGAGAGGTTGGAAGTTGTTGATAGCTAATCGCTTCACCGTTGTTATCAAACAGCCATGTATTGCCGTCTTTTGCCATTTGGTTCCAGAACGCGTCCATGTTTTTGAGGTTGCGGTAATCTTTATCAACCACCACATTCACATTGAACGATGCGCCACCTTGCGGCATGCGGTAGAACACATTGAACGTATGGTGACCGTCTGTCAGGTAGTATTCACCGCTGGGTGCGATAACCACAGTCTTCATGTCTTTTTTACGCGCACCTGTTTCCATTTCACAGGTGAAAGTCGAAGGAATATTCGGGTGTGCTTGGTCTTTGATGCTCACTACGCCTTTTTGACCGTTGGCTTCACAGATTTCATCAAACATCTTTTCTTGGTCAAATTGGTAACGACCCAACTTGTACATAATTTGATCGTAACCCACAGATGGTTGAGTTGGTTTTAACTCATGGAGACCAAGATTAATAACATCGCCTTCAGAGACATTACTTGCGTGAGTTGGTAAAGCGAAGATAGCCAGAGCGCCAATCGTGGCAAAAATCCCAATTTTTTTCATAAGTCCTTCTATATACGGAATAAAAATTCATACGCTAAATTAATATGCTACCGTGACATTAATATTTCACTTTAATAAAGAAGATGTTGCACTCGTTCTGTGATGGTTTAACAACGAGTTACCGTGCCCTGCTAAGTCCATGGTTATCATTTGATACTGCTTTGAAAACTCACTCACTTGGTTTTGCCAAAGCCTGCTGTCTAAGCTCCAACCGTGAATAAAGATCAGCGCCGTCTCCCCGCTCCCACTTTTGCCATACGCAATTTGCTCACCATCGTGAGATATCGCAATACCGTACTTAACTGTTGAGTCATGAGCCATGGCATTCATGCTACCAAGTGCCATGAATACCAAGAATGTGATGTTTAGAATTAAACGTTTCATAGTGTCTCTCTACTTACTTTGGAGGGAACGCAGAAAGCGCCCCTCTCAATCAATATAGCCACTATAAAGTGTGAAGCATTAAACAGGTCAAGACCATGGATCTAAAAGTTTAGTTTTTAGATTATGAGAGCAAAGCCATCCGATTTTGATGTTATCGCAAAGGGGGTGTATATATGCAGCTGGTTCAACATAACAAATTTTAAAATTATCTAATGAGCTAGCGCACACAAACCTGATTTCATAGTTATGTTCAATCTGATGAATAATTATAGTGAATGCTAAACAAAATCAATCAGTGACAGATTATGAGAGCATTAATCAGCAGCTTATGCGAACAAGACGAACAAGTTTACTTAGAGTTTAAGTCGGAGTGGTACTGGTCAGGTCGATCAGTTGACGAGCGGAAATGGGGAGAGTTCCTCAAAGACTTTTCTGCGTTAGTCAACTGTACATCAGATCATGTAGATGATCATAAATATCTAATTATAGGTGTGGATGAGACAAAGGAAAACCTAGATAGGTTTAAAAACATTAGCATAAAAAATATTGGATTTGAAACCGTTGATGATCTAAAGGATAAAATAGATGAGAAACTAAAAACGTATTTTTGTTTTGAAGATGAAAAGCAGGTTAAAGATTGCTATCAACTCACGGAAGAAAAGTTTAACGGTAAAAATATATTATACTTTAATATAAAACCTACAAGAAGTTTATTGGTTTTATATAAAGATCTCAAAGACAAGAACAGAACAGAAAAACTAGGTAATGTTTTCGTTAGAGCGCTGAAAGATAACGGTGAACCAGAAGTAAAAAATGCATGCCCTACAACTATTAGATTATTGAACGAAAAATTTACTGAACGTACTCCAAGAGTAAAGAAAGAGAGTAACATTGGTAGGAGTGTCCAAAAGACGGTACGACTTTTCTTGAATAAAAATTCTGTTTTTAAAGAAGTCGGATATAAATCCGAAAAAAAATGGAAAGAACGAATATTATTTGAGGTTTACAACTTAGAATCAGACTTTCTAGGTAAGTTTGACATTATATATCTATTTAAGAACGCCAATCAAATCAAGACAAGAGAACACCTTATTTCTAACGAGATAATAAGTCAAAGTTCTAAGAAATATATTCTCGTCGATGATGGTATAAACATTGATTTCGAAGGTGTAAAATCTAAATTCTCAGCGGAGCAAGTATATACTCTGGGAGGCTTTGCTAGAGAACATTTATATAGTGACTTACTAGGCGAAGACTCTTATCACGATGGGCAATTTAAAAAACAACGTCAAATAAAGAACTTTATTGAACCCAGCACAGTTGGTTGTAATGACAAAAACGCGATCCTGCTACTAAACGAATGGTTCTCAACCAGTTCTAATCCGTTAATGGTCGTAAAAGGCTATGGTGGTGTAGGAAAAACCACACTGGTAAAATACTTCCTTGATAAAGTACATTTATTCAACAGAGGCATTTCCGATGGGTATCGTGTAGTATTTATAGATTCAAAAAGAATCATTGATGAAATATCTACAGAGGGTATGATCGATAATTTATTTTATTTCTACAATGCTCATGCAAAAGTAAATGACTTTGAAAACAAATTCAACCAAGAATTATTAGAACTATCTATAGATAATGGCAACATATTAATTGTCGTTGATGGGATAGACGAAGTAATAGCAAAATTAAACAACAGGTTCGACGTTAATTCATTTATAGAGAGTATTTTTGAAAGTTATTTAATAGGCAATGAAAAAACCAAGATAATATTAACATGCAGGGATTATTTTTGGGATTTAAACACTGATGATAATTATAATATCAGCAAACTTGAGTTAAGCCCTTTTACTAGAGAGTTAACAGAAAGTTTTTTTACCAAAGAATACAGTCGAGAATCATCAGAATTTAGAAAGTGTATGGAATATGCAGACGAATTTAAATTCGATACTGGTAATTCAGATAAAAACAGATATGTTTACATTCCATACACATTAGATTTAATATCAGATATGATAAAACAAAAAAGAGAATTTGGGGTAGTAAACCGCGATGACATAGAAACTCAATTATTAAAGAAAGAACTCACCGACGATTATTTCATAGGACGAATATGTAATCGAGAGATCCAAAAATTAAAGAATGTTGATGTTGACTCTCAGATTCAGTTTTTCATGAAATTATCAATTTTCCACAATGGACTAATTCATGAGTCAAATGTAGCAAATCTTTTATCTCACATTGAACTTAGAAATAAAAACGACATTGGAGAGTTATTCAAAGGTCACACTCTAGTAAATTTTGATAATTCTTCAAAATTGCTCTCATTCAAATATGATTTCTTTAAAGAATTCTTTTTAAATCTTTACATATGTAGCTTCTTAAATAGAAAAGACTCTGCTAAGAATAGTGACGAACTAATTAGTGCCATATCTGAGTTTGTTAAATACAATACTGCATTTACTAATAGGATATCCAAAAGAGTTAATTTTGATGAAGATTTAGAAATATTTATTATAGATCTTATAGAAATCAGCATAAAAGAACTGAAAGAAAATGAAAAAATACTACATAGAAGAGTTATATCAAGCCTCATTTGCATATTACTATCCTGTCATCAAAATACATACGGAAAGTTAGGCATTGAAGATTGTACAAATATAATAAAAGATGTATTTGGTGAAAACTTCGAGTATTTCTCTATAATAAACTTATTTGGTAAGGATAGTGATAAACTTATTTTCGACTTTAGAAATAGAGAGATAAAAAATGTATGGATGGAGAACTACCCATTTTTCTGGGAGTGTAAAATAGATGAAAGAACAACATTTAAATCCAGTAAATTCAAACACTTAGAGCCTAGGAATAACGTAACGATCCCTAAAATTCATGACAATATGTTTATTAACTCTGACACATCAGGAATACATGACTTAATTGTAAGCAGCAATAACCAACAAGATCAAAAAAACAAAAGTCTCGTAGATGATGTCAAGAAAATATTCAAACTTTTTGATACTGGAGGTACTCTAAAAGAACAAAAAACTGAGCGAATAGAAAAACATGCTAACTCTATTGTTTTGAAAGAATTGAAGAAAAATAAAGTAATTACTCCTTATGTGAACCCAAAAAAACCACGAATTAAACAATATAAAGTTCATGATGATTATGTGGATATCATTAGTGTACTAGACCAAAACGGGTCAAGTTACGAACTAGAACGAGTAATGAAGCTAATCAGCTCCTAGGCTCGTGCCATTTTTCACCCCTTAACTTTATAACGTCTTCATTCTTATATCTTATTGAGTGGGCGTTCTTCTTACAAAAAAGGCCTCGCAATGCGAGGCCTTTAGTTTTCTATCTATCAGAAGAGATTAGTCGCGAAGTGCTGCGCCGAATTTCTCTGAGATTGAAGCTACGATAGCATCTACTGAACCAGCGATGTCTGCATCTTCTAGTGTGCGCTCTACAGACTGTAGGCTAAGTGCGATAGCTAGGCTCTTCTTACCTTCTTCAACGCCTTGACCAACGTATACGTCGAACAGTTTAGCGCCTGTTAGGAATTCGCCACCAGCAGCGATACACGCTTCTACGATGTCGCCAGAAGCTACTGCTTCGTCAACAACAACGGCGATATCACGACGGTTTGCAGGGAACTTAGATACGGCTACTGCTTCTGGAAGCACACGAGTGTTGATAGCTGCCCATTCGATTTCGAATACGATAGTGCGGCCGTTAAGACCAAACTTACGCTCTAGTTCTGGGTGAACAGTACCAATGATACCCACTTCTTTGCCGTCTACTACGATAGCCGCAGTTTGACCTGGGTGAAGTGCTGGGTGCTTAGCTGCTTTGAAGCTGTATGCAATTTCGTTTGCAGAAAGCTCAAGAACGGCTTCTAGGTCACCTTTAAGATCGAAGAAATCTACAGTGTTAGTTGCAATGTCCCAGTGCTCTTCGCCACGAGTACCAGAGATAACGCCCGCAAGCATCATTTCTTGGCGCATGCCGTTTTCAGCAGTTGCTTCAGGGATGAAACGTAGGCCTGATTCGAATAGACGAACGCGAGACTGTTGACGCTTCTGGTTGTGAACAACTGTGTTTAGTAGACCTTGGATTAGGCCAAGACGCATAGCTGACATGTCCGCAGAGATTGGGAATGGCAGGATTAGCGGCTCAACACCAGGTACAACAAGTTTTTGCTGTTCTGGTTCTACGAAGCTGTATGTGATTGCTTCGTGGTAGCCACGGTCTACAAGAAGGTCACGAACGCGCTTAAGCGGTTGGTTAGCTTCTTTGTGGTCATTCATTTTAAGTGCCGCTTTAGGCGCTTGGTTTGGAATGTTATCGTAACCGTAGATACGACCTACTTCTTCAATTAGGTCTTGCTCGATTGCGATATCGAAACGCCAAGATGGAGACGTCGCCGTCCAACCTGCGTCTGTAGTCTCAACTTCACAACCTAGGCGAGTAAGAATTTCCACTACATCTGTAGATGGGATTTCGTGACCTAGTAGGCTGTCTAGCTTAGCGCGACGTAGAGCAACTACGTTTGCTTTAGGAAGATCAGCTTCAGATTCGCTGCCGTTTACTGGCGCAACTTCACCACCGCAGATTTCAACTAGAAGCTGTGTTGCACGCTCCATTGCTGCTGCTTGAAGTGTTGAATCAACACCACGCTCGAAACGTAGTGAAGAATCAGTGTGAAGGCCGTAAGCACGTGCGCGACCACGGATGTGATCCGGTGCGAAGAATGCAGCTTCAAGAAGTACGTCTGTTGTTTCAGTAGTCACACCTGAATCTTGACCGCCAAAGATACCCGCGATTGCTAGTGCTTTGTTGTGGTCAGCGATAACAAGAGTGTTGCTGTTTAGTTTAGCTTCGTTACCATCTAGAAGTGTTAGCTTTTCGCCCTGCTCTGCTAGACGAACCACGATACCGCCTTCGATCTTAGCTAGATCAAATGCGTGCATTGGTTGGCCTTGCTCTAGCATCACGTAGTTTGTGATGTCTACAACTGGGTCGATTGAACGGATACCACAACGACGCAGTTTTTCTTGCATCCAGATTGGTGATTCCGCTTTCACGTTTACGTTCTTAACCACTCGGCCAAGGTAACGTGGACAAGCATCAGTTGCTTTGATTTCAACAGATACTGTGTCTTCAATGCTTGTTGCAACAGCTTCAACTGTTGGCTCTGTAACGTCTGCGCGGTTTAGTACGCCAACTTCACGAGCAAGGCCACGGATGCTGAAGCAGTCTGCGCGGTTTGCTGTTAGGTCTACGTCGATAGTTACGTCGTTAAGCTCAAGAAGCTCACGTACGTCCATACCTAGCGTTGTACCTTCAGGCAGCTCAAGGATGCCGTCTGACTCTACGTCGATACCTAGCTCAGAGAAAGAACAAAGCATGCCGTGCGATGGAACGCCACGTAGTTTTGCTTTCTTGATTTTGAAGTCACCAGGAAGTACTGCGCCAACTGTTGCTACTGCTACAGTTAGGCCAAGACGACAGTTAGATGCACCACATACGATGTCTAAAAGTTCTTCTTCGCCGATATCAATTTTTGTAACTTGTAGTTTGTCTGCGTCTGGGTGCTGACCGCACTCAACCACTTTACCTACTTTAACGCCGGTGAATTCACCAGCAACAGGTTCTACATCGTCAACTTCCAAACCAGCCATAGTGATTTGGTGAGCTAGCTCTTCGCTGTTAATTGCAGGTTTAACCCACTCGCGTAGCCAAGATTCACTGAATTTCATAGTTTTGACTGCCCCGGATTACTTGAATTGTTTAAGGAAACGAAGGTCGTTCTCGAAGAACGCACGAAGGTCATTTACGCCGTAACGAAGCATCGTTAGACGCTCTACACCCATACCGAATGCAAAACCAGAGTATTTCTCAGGGTCGATGCCAACAGAGCGAAGTACGTTAGGGTGAACCATGCCACAACCTAGAACTTCTAGCCATTTGCCATCTTTACGTTTCACGTCAACTTCAGCTGAAGGCTCTGTGAACGGGAAGAATGAAGGACGGAAACGCACTTCAACTTCTTCTTCAAAGAAGTTACAAAGGAAATCGTTAAGAATGCCTTTAAGTTGTGCAAAGTTTACGTTCTCATCAACTAACATACCTTCCACTTGGTGGAACATTGGCGTGTGAGTTTGATCGTAGTCGTTACGGTAAACACGACCCGGAGCAATGAAGCGGAATGGCGGTTTGCCGTTTTCCATCGTACGGATTTGAACACCAGAAGTGTGCGTACGTAGCATTAGATCAGGGTTGAAGAAGAAAGTATCGTGATCAGTACGAGCTGGGTGATCGTCTGCGATGTTTAGTGCATCAAAGTTGTGGAATGCATCTTCGATCTCAGGGCCAGACTCAGTGCTAAAGCCAAGCTCACCAAAGAACTGTTCGATACGCTCAACTGTGCGAGTAACTGGGTGAAGACCACCGTTCTCAATGCGACGACCTGGTAGGCTCACATCGATAGTTTCTTCAGCTAGTTTCGCTTCAAGCTCTGCACGCTGTAGTGCGTCTTTGCGAGCTGCGATCGCTTGTTGAACAGCACCTTTCGCTTTGTTGATCTCTTGACCAGCAGTGCGACGCTCTTCAGGTGGAAGTTTACCTAGGCTTTGTAGTTGAAGAGTTAGTTCACCCTTCTTACCTAAATACTGAACTCGCACTTCATCAAGTGCGACTAACGAATCTGCTGTATCAATAGCAGTCGTTGCATTAGCAATGATCTCTTCTAGATGTTGCATCATTTCCTCATCTACCAGTTGGTAGTGTCCGTATCGGATGATTAGTTTTTTTAGATAGCTACACATAGTAATCAAACACGCATCCAATGCCAAATTGAATCGCTAAAAGAACAAGTTATTGACTAAAAACACGGCAAATTTAACAGGATATTAATGAGGAGTAGGAAGAAGTGGAACAATTACAGGTTCCACTCCTTAATTTGGAAATGACCTGAACGCTAAATCTGAATCGAACAAACGCTGTTCTTCCCCGCGTTTTTCGCTAAATAGACGGACTCATCGGCGGCTTTAATCAAATCGTTCATTGAGCCGAATTCTTCGGTTATTTCAGCGACACCAACACTAATGCTGCCAATCCAAACTTGATTACTGGTTTCAACCTCTAATTCAGACACTTTCTGTCGAGCGGTTTCCGCTATGTACATCCCACCTTTAAGGTCGGTGTCTGGGCAGATAACCAAAAACTCATCGCCACCTAACCGGCAAACAATATCATCATTACGGAACGTGTTTTTCAGTTCACGCGAGAGGGTTTTTAGCACCAAGTCGCCTGCATCATGACCGCTAGTGTCATTAATGCGCTTGAAGTGGTCGGCATCAATCATAATGCACACTAAAGGCATGCCAAGTTCTTTAGAGTCTTGCCAATGCAGCGCTAACTGTTTAAAAGCACTACGACGGTTATGCAAATTAGTGAGAGAGTCGGTTAATGACAGCTCTTCAAGTCTCTTGTTCGCTCTTTTTAATTCAGCCGTGCGTTCCTCAACTTTATCTTCGAGTAACTGGTTGAAGCGTAACAACTGCTTATTGCGTTCAGAGACTTGTTCAAATAAGCCTTTAAGAGCCGCCAACAAAGGCACAGTCGAAGGGTCTTGCTGCTTTTCCTCCGCTTCAAAGGCTTGCAGAGGTGTCGCGCCCTCTTCTATGGCGGTCATTTGTCGCGCCATGTTTTGGTCGATGCCGAGGATGTGATAAGCAAGCCAGTGGATTAAGAAATCAAGTAACTGCCGTGCGGACACCTGATCTTCTTCCAAGATGAAAGCTTGCATGCTGTAGATATCTTGCATGAATACACGATGCACTTTGATGTGCTCTTCAATGTGTAACTCATACACACCGCAATCCCTCATCAAAGATTCTTCCTCTTTAAAGTGAAATTCGGCATAGCGTGTGAGATCGAGTAAAGCGACGTTAATGTCGTCAATAGAGATAGCATTCTCTGACAACAGGTTTCCGTAGTGGTTGATAAAACCAACAAGATATTGATGCTGTTCATCTACAACACCAATGCCTGTTTCAAAGTTTTTATCCCAATTAAATGAATTCATAAATCCCTTAAGGCCGATACCACCAGCACGATTTACATGCATATTCGGAGGTTATAGATATTCGAAAAAATATAACCATCTTACCTGTGGGTCTATTAGATTGTTTGATCCATTTTATAAAAAGAAGATATTGAACACTCTAAATATAACTCATCTTAAATTTGAGACGCCCCTTATAACAAGAGCGCCTCACGAAGCTAACACTAGAAATAATATTCCAACGCCATCTCAACAAAGTCATCCTTGCGCGCGAAGAACAGCAAGTCTTCTGGGGTTTCGTTCTCAAACAACCAAGCATTCAACCGCCACTTAAGGTTGTTGTTGATGCGGCTCGAGGCTTCTAACTTCGCACTGTAGACATCACTGTTATCTAAGTCTTGAGTGATGCCTGTAAGCACCTCAGTCCCATCTTCATCGTTCAAGGCGAAACGAGCTCCAAGGAACACATCGTTTTGACCGATGGTTTGGGCGTTATTGCCTCGGCTGTCATACAGGTATTCAGCAATGAAGCCGATATCCCAATACGATTCAAGCGCGCCAACCCAGGTGTATTCAAAGCCTGTTGCTACGCCTGTATGGTTATCGTAACTGTCGCGATAAATGCTTTCCAGCTTCCATAACCAGTCTCCGATAATGCCTTGCACATCAAGTCCAAAGTGCTGCATTTGTGCGTAATACGGCTTGAGCTCATTACTTTCAACACGGTAATAAGGGTCACGGTTCGTACCTCCTAAATAGCTTAAGCCGACATCCCAATCGCCGTACATTTGGCTATAGCGCAGCGCCACATCAACGTGCTTTTCTTCTCGTGAGGATTCGTAAAGCGCATCATCCGATACTGGCACCGTTGGTCTTAAGCGTCCATCTTCGCCCGCAAAGGTACGCTCACGAAAATACGGCAGTAACATGGCGTCTATGGTGCCCCAATCTTTGATCGAGGTGAAGTGCACCATTGGCTGACCTAACTTAGATTCACCATCGACCGATTCAATAGCATCGGTTTGGTTTACCACATCCACCAAGTGCGCCGATTCGGTCACACCCCAGAACACTTTGCCAACACCCGCTCGCAGTTCGTAATCATCCCAATAGGTTAGATACAGAGCTTCACGAACGTCGCCATGGGTTCGCTCATCGTCTTCGCTGTCTAACCGATAAAACGGCGTGAAGGTAAAGCTGCCATTGCCCTCTTGTTGCTCCCAGTAGAACTCTGGCTGTAACACCAGTGAACTTTGCCCTTTGTCTTGCCCCTGTAAGCCTTCACTAAAGAACTGCCTGTGTTCAAGGTTAAACTGCCCTGCGAGCTCCGGGGTGATCTGTTCTACGAATTCAGAGCTAAAGCCTGCCGCCACACATGGCAACGACACCTGCATAAGCCCGACGGTCGCTGCCAAAGTTAAGGATAACTGGGTTCCTGTTGCCACAATCCTTTTCATATTCCTGCCTTATTTTGCACGTTTTAGTGTGTTCTTTTGGAAATCCTTGTCTTTAAGACCGGTCTGGAAGGCTAAATCTGTCGTAGTTAATACCGTACTTTTGCCTGTTTGGTGGTTTTGCATCGACATGGTGTGTGCGCGCCAGTATTGGTTTAGGTATTGTTTGTAGTCTTGGAACGATAGAGTTTTCAGCAATGCGCCTTTACGGTCGTAAAACTCCACTTGAACGGGGCGGTAGTATTGTTGGTCTAGCCATACTTTTTGCATGGTGTAGCCAGAGTTTTTGTCGGTCGGTACTTGCTCTAAAACAAAGGTATCGACACCTTCGATTTTGGCGTCTTCAATGTAGTTAAAGGTGTACTTTTCTAGCTCAAACGAGCTCAAGTCTTCGTAAGCAAATTCACTGCCCATAAACGGGCCCGATTTGTTGCGTGAAGAGATACGCTTCACACGTTTCAATGCAGGCAGATACAGCCACTGGTCATCGGATTTGGTGATGTGTGAATGGTTTAGGAAAGCCGTACCTTTTACATCACGTGGCTCATCAAAAATGGTTAAGCCTTTGTCGCCATCGTCATCGACTTCCAAAGATTTCAATCGCATTAGGCGTGTGCTGCTTTCACCTTGTTTATTACGAAGTAGCATTTCCATGGTCGCGACAGAATCGCCCCACCCCATATCAACGGCTTTGCGTTGCTCAGCAATTTCTAAACCTTTCGCCGGGTCTGCTAACGCTGGGAAAGCGGCGAATGTGCCAATTGTTAACGTACCGACGCTCAATGAGCTGACAGCAAATAGTGTAGTAACGAATGATTGTTTAACGCTTTTCATAAATATCTCCTTGAATCAGCCCACCGCAGCAGGCTGACAATTCCCTATTTGGTCGATGTAGTCAGTTCGGCAGTCGAGTTAGGCTGCGTTGTTCTAGATAACTCGGCATTAGATGGTTGCGATTCGTGCTGAGGTTTATCTGCATAGTGCGTCTGTTTGTCGAAGATCATCAGTAAGCTCGGTAGCAAGATGAAGTCGACCACCAGCGCAATGAAAATCACAATCGCGCTGAGTAAGCCCATGTCGGAGTTGAGTCTGAAGCTCGACATTGCCAGTACAGAGAAACCAGCCACAAGCACCACCGTGGTGATCCACAACGCACGGCCAACAGTGTGGAAGGCGTAACGAACGGCTTCTTCTGCTGATTTCCCTTCCATTCTGGCGCGTTGGTATTTACTTAAGAAGTGCACTGCATCATCGACCACGATACCCAATGTGAGCGTGACCACGACTGACAAACCAAGGTTGATTTCACCAGAGATAAGCGCCCATAAACCAAAGCCAATGATCGCAGGCGCAATGTTTGGCACTAGGCTGATCATGCCTAAGCGAACTGAGCGCAACGCAAAGATCATCAAGCCAGAGATAAGCACTAAGGTAATAGGCAGAGTCGAGAGCATGCTCGCCATGTTGGTTTCGCCAATGTGGGCAAACATCAGTGATGGGCTCGACGCGACTACTTCATACTGAGGCGCATTTGCCGCAAACCATGAGTAAATGCGCTCTTCGAGTTCCACTAGCTCAACGCTGCCGAGGTTATCGACGGTAAGTACCATTTTGATCGATGACTTATCGACGTTGATCTGGTTGTTCAAGTCCAAGCCATAAGGCAGAGACATCTCATAAAGCAGTAAGTATTGCGCGGCAAGTTCACGGTTAAGCGGCAGCTTGTAGTAGCTTTCGTCGTCGCCATGCATGTTCTTGTTCAAACGCATATACACATCAGAAAGCGTTGCCACGTGGTCAGTTTCTGGTTGAACACGTAGCCAATCAGTAAAGTCGCCAATTGCTTGCAAGAACACAGGATCGGCAATCGCTTGAGACTCATTGGTTTTCACAGCGATGCTAAGGGTCGTCATGCCGCTTACGGTCTCTTCCATAAAGTCGGCCGCTTGTCTGAATTCACTTGAAGTATCGAAATACTTCACCGATTCATCGTTCACTTTGTTGAGTGGAATTAACGCGGCGGCACCCACAATCACTAGCGTAGAAATAGGCAGCAGTGCTTTACGATTAGTTACGACAAAATCGCCCAGCTTATCCATGAAGGTGACTTTGTTTGCCGCCTCAGGGTTAGCAGGTAGTCGTTTCACAGGCAGCAGTTTTAGCAGTGCAGGCAGCATAGTCACAGAGAGGAAGCACGCGATAAGTACGCCTAGTGCCGATAAGTTACCGAAATCACGCAGCACTGGTGAATCCGACATGTTCATCATCAAGAAACCAATCGCAGTAGTGACTGAGGTGATCAGAATTGGCATAGCATTGAGCTTAATGCTGTATTGAATGGCTTGTGCTTTCTCCATCCCGCGTTGCATCGCTTGTCTCATGGTCACGATTACGTGAACACAATCAGCAACCGCCAAAGTTAACACTAAGGTAGGAACATTGACGGTTGCGGTACTCAAGAACATCCCTGCCCAACCAGATAAACCCATGGTGGCAACAATCGAAGAGATAATCACAATAAGCGTCGCCACCACACTAAAGAACGAGCGCAGCATAAAGGTCAGGAACACTAGTACCACTAGCAGCATTAACGGCACGAGCGTTGAGCTGTCTTGTTGAGCCGAAGTCATAAATGCGTTGTTCATGGCGATGATGCCCGCTTTATGGAATTCCACATTCGGATGCTGAGCTTGGTACTTGCCGATCATGGCATTAATCGCCGCAATCACCTCTTGTACTTCTGCTGTTTTATCTATTTCTGGCAGTTGTACGGTCACGTTAACAATCGTCACATCGCCAGAAGCCGACACCAAGGCATTCTTGAGCAACGGCTCGTTGAGGGCGATCTGTTTTACTTTGGCTATGCGCTCTGGTGTGTGTTCGTACTCTTCATACAGCAAGTCTTCTACCAAGAGGTCATCTTCAATGGCTTCGGTGTGCTGATAATTGGCAAGAGAATCCACACGGCTTGAATACGGGATCTGCCACGCGTCAACCGTGAGGTTTTGAATTAGGGTGAGGGTTTCAGGAGTGAAGACATTGCCATCTTCAGGGGCGACAACAATCGCAAGGTTGTCGGTTTTTGCAAAGGTGGTTTGGATTTCATCGAACGCCATCAACTGTTTGTTGGTGCCTTCGAAGAAGATGTTGTAGTCCCCTCTAAAGTAGAGGTTCTTAGCCCCTAATGCAGAGAGAATGATGATTGAAAACACCACCAGCAGAACGATAAACGAACGTTTGGTAGGTATTGAGTGCCAACTGTTATTTAGATCTGCGTTTACGCTATCGGCATTAGGGTTATCTCGATTTTGCTGATCGAAAGCGGGCTTCTGGCTGTCATGTTTCATCACAGTCTCCATTTGTGACGATTCGTCATATTTGTGTCATAAAAAGCCAGCCGAAGCTGACAAAAGACACAATTCTTAGTCAAACACTCAAGAAAACAGCAACCACAGTCGGTTAATCTCAAGTTGTGACGAATCGTCAAAAATGGTTATTAATAAACCCACATGTGTGGGCTTAATGGAAGCTATCGACCTACAGATTCTAAGTAAGCGATCTCTTCACTGAACAGTTCTTGTTCTACACGACGCCAAGTTTTACGGTAATCCCAGTCGGTAGAAAGGGGCTGCCAATTGAGGCCGTCTAGTAGCATGTTCGCGTTGTGTAATACTGAATACGGGTCTTGTAACCGCTTAATACAGTGACTGTTTGATGCGTTCTGTGACAAGGCATTTGAACCAAATGCGATTGACCAGTTAGCAAACACGATGGCATCAGAACCCACACCAGAAGAGAACTTAAGATCACCGGCTTCTACGGCTTGATTAACCATAGTGTCGGCTTGTTCAATCACCAGCTCTTCCAGTTCATTCATCTCGGCTACGCGTGCACTAGACGCTTTCTCTAGTACCCACGGGCTTTTTGCCATGATCGCACAGGTTGATAATACCGGTTCCATGCGCGCATAGATTCGGTAAGCAACGTGCAGTGCGACTATCTTTTCGCGTGTGTTGCCTTCAAACTCTCCAGAACGAGCAAACATCAATGCCTCGGTCTTTAAAGAGTGAATACACAAGGCTAAAACCACGTCTTCTTTGCTGCAAAAGTGATTGTATATCGTACCTTTAGAATAAGAACTTGCTGCCGTTAGCCTGTCCATCGTGAGGTTCCCGAACCCTTGTTCTCGAACCAGATCTTTTGCTAACAACATCAACTCTACTTCTCGGTCTGCAATAGACTGCTGCTTTTTAGACAACACGCCTTTGCAACCAAAGATACCTTGTTTATCGCCTTTACAACCAAAGCCAAACATAATTTCTCAGTCCGTATATGAGCTTAGCCATTACCTAAGCTTCGCCAGTATTTAAAACGCTCCTATCCAATATATTAACACGAATAGTAAATTCATGTAGTTAACCATTTTGTGACGCTTCGTCATTTCTGACTTATCGTCATAATAGCGCAAATATTGATCATATCAAGGTGTTTTATAAATTAAATTCAGGATTTGAATGGATAGGTGGATTGGGAGTCGATAAGACAATCATCAATAGTCGACCTTAAGAGAAGACCCGTATTTTGACCTACAGATTGCGAAAGTGAATTGGTCATTCTTAACCTAACAAAGAATGTCGTCACTTTAAGCTGCTATGCGCATTCATGCCCAATGATTCCTAGCGCTAACCACAAGAATGAATGACTGTAGGCTTACTTTTTAGGGCAGATGTCTCCTTATGGTCAATATTTGGCTTACTAATGCCGTTTTCTGTTAAGTTGCTATAAATTCGGTAAGGGGTGACTTACAATAGTGACAACGACTTACCTTTTTTGAGAACACGATATTGAGCGCCAAATATTCTTATTTAGCTTGGCAAGTGAATACTTCTAGCCCAGCAGAAAAGCTAGTTTTATTGATGCTTGCAGACGGTGCTGACGAATTCGGCTACACCAATGTGTGCCTACAGACAGCAGGTCAACTTTGTGCTCTCTCTACGTTTGGTTTAGCCGACTGTCTTAAGTGTTTAGTCGACCAAGGTTTTCTCGATAAGGTGAAAGTAGATTATCGAGATCAAAAAGAGATTCACGTTTTCAAAATGCTCATTGAGCAAGAGCAAGCTGCAGCGCACGTTGAGGCTCAACCGGCCAATAGTATTCCGGTCTACTCTACAGCACCTGCACCTGCACCTGCACCTGCACCTGCACCTAAGTTTCAGCCTGCTCCGGCGCCAATGCAACACATGCAACATGCCCCTCGCCCACAAGGCAGAGGCTCAATGAACAGCAACACCGTTTCAACGCATGATTTGGATGAAGAGATCATTCCAACATGGGCGGAACGTGCGTTTAAATTCTCCGGCCTTGCTGGTGACCATAGTTTAGTATGGAAAAAATTTGTCCTCTGGTATAAAGCCAAAGCCAATGAACTAATGCCAATATCACGCATCGAATCCAAGTTGCAGTACTGGTTAGTTAACGAGAAGCAAAATGAAAGACAACAACAGCAGAAGACCTCTCAATATTCAGGAAATGCAGGACAAGCTCAAGGAAATGGGTATCGACAAAAGCTTAGCCCATCTGAACGCTTCAGGCAGCAGCTCATTCAAAAAGGCAAAAAGCCAACCTTCTGAGCAAGCTCAACCTGTTGTTCCGGAAGTGCTGCCTAAAGATCCCGCAGTACCTGACGTTATTGAAGCACAGAGTACGGAAGTAGCGACACCTAATGCTGCTAGCACTGGTGCGTCTCAACAAGTGCCAGTTGTTGATCAGGATGCCGCAGAATTAGAACTAACCGATTGGTGTATCCATGTGTTCGGCTCTTTCTTGAGCGTATACGAAACGCAGTGGGAATATCAGTACGGTAGCGAGCCAAGTGGCAAGTTCATTGAGTTTGCTAACTCTGTTGATTCAGACGGCCTAAACCGAGTGCTAATGCACTGTCATGAGCGCATTCAGCTTGGCAACAGTTGGCCGCCGCAAATGGGTGAGCTATGGATCCTGAAAGATTCTTTGACGGAAGAAGAGTTGTTGGATAGCCGTATCCGTGTGTTGTCGCGCACAGCGGTGAACAAGATTGAGAAATGGCTGATTCAAAACAAGCTGTATGACTTGAAGCGCACTGCGGAAAACAAGCTTGATGGCCTGTTTAAGAAGTACTACTTGGAAGCAAAACGTTTAGATGAGAAAGGCATGCTAGAAACGGAGTTACCGCAATTCCTTCTTGCCGCTAACTCAGTGAAGAACCTAAACGACTTGAAACGCGAAGAGTATGAAAGCCAACACGGTAAAGCGATTAACCCAAGAATCCAGAAGATTCTAAACAGCAAAAAATAGCGCTGCTCGCTTAACTCATACCGCTTAAGTAATACCGCTTAAGTCAGCCACATTACTATTGAACAGATACAAAAATGCCAGCTATCAAGCTGGCATTTTTTATGAATTCTAACGAACTCTTTAACGACTATCCGACCGTTATTTACGATCGTCTTACTGATTGATTACAGTAGGTGGATAGTTGCGTTTAGCGTGAATACGCCTGAGTCGTCATCTTTCATTTTGAAGTTTTGGTAGCTAGCGCCGACAGATAGTGGACCAAAGATGAAGTATTCTGCGCCTACACCGTACATTACATCTTCACCTGATTGCTTGAAGCCATCAGATTTAAGATCGTAGGAATGGATACCAGCCTTCGCGTAAACGTGAAGAGGGCCGAAGTCGATGCTTGGTTTGATCGCTAGGTAAGCTGTGCTTGCATCTAGGTTTGTAAGGTCACGGTTGCCGTACTTAACGCTGTCGAAAGAACCTAGATCCCAGTAACCCGCTTCAATACCGATTAGTGGCAGGATGCCTGTACCTACGTGGATACCCATCGCTGTTTCTTCTTCGTTGCCTAATGAGTTTTGACCACCCATAACACCGCCGTACAACCAAGAATCAGCCATAGCTGTTGAAGATGCACCTAGCAGTGCTAGTGCCAATAACGTTTTTTTCATATTCGACCTTTTCGTCCTAGTGGCAGGCCTTGCGTGGTAATAAATTGCCACCAAGTCGCCCTTTTTGTAGTAACTATTTAATTAGTAATGCAATAAGCAAGATTTATACCCAAACCTTGCTATTGCGTCTAGCTTTATTCCTTTAGCAAGCATCAATCGCGTTTTTAACACGCTTATCTGATACTGGGTAAGGCGTACCGAGCTGCTGTGCGAAGAAGCTTACACGAAGCTCTTCTATCATCCAACGCACCTCTTTTACATTTTCTGGAACCGCGATCCCTTTTGGAATTTTATTCAGCAGTTCTTTGTAATCATTCATTACTGACTCAACTTTGATCATATGAAGACGATCTTTATTCGGGTCAATTGGCAGTTTTTCCATGCGGCGTTCAATCGCTCTCATATAGCGTAGAATATCCGGCAGGCGTTTCCACCCACATTCTGTGGCAAAACCCTTAAAAATCAAACCTTCTACTTGAGCTTTTATGTCAGAAAGTGCGAATGCCATAGAAAGATCGACACGGCCTTTTAGCTTCTTACTGATGCTGAATGCCGTGGTTAAGATGGTTTCAACTTGTTGAGCAATCTCAACTACCGTATCACCCAACTCTGCACGTACGTGCTCTTTCAGTGCTTCAAACTGCTCTGGTTCCCAAACCAAACCGCCCTTCTCTTCAATCAGCTTATCAATACCACAAGCGATACAGTCATCGATTAAATCAAGTACCTGTCCGTACGGGTTGAAGTACAAGCCAAGTTTCGATTTGTTCGGCAAGTTAGAGTGCAAGTATTTGATCGGCGACGGCACGTTCAATAAGATCAAACGACGTTGACCCGATTTCATTGCCGAGATCTGCTCTTGCTCGGTTTCGAACAGTTTGATCTCTACGCTGTCTTTGGTATCCACCAGCGCAGGGAAGGCTTTAACATCGTAGCCACCGCGTTTCTGTTGGTAGACTTTTGGTAATTCACCAAAGCTCCACGTGTGCAGGTTCTGCTGCTCGATGTCATCGTCTGCTACTTTAGAAAGCGTTTCTTGAACCTTGTCTTTCAGGCTCTCTTTCAACTCATGCAAATCTTTCTGTTCTTTCAGCTTACGCTTGCGATGATCGACAGCGCGGAATGTTACCTTTAAGTGCTCTGGAATCTGGTCTAACTTCCAGTCATCACGTACCACTTCTACACCCGTCATGCGGCGTAGCTCTTTCTCAAGAGAGTCTAACAGCGGCGCTTCTAACGGTGTAACACGAGCCAAGAATGCATCGGCGTAGTTTGGCGCAGGCACAAAGTTACGGCGTAGCGTTTTAGGTAATGACTTGATTAGGCTAATCACCAATTCCTGACGTAGTCCTGGGATCTGCCAATCGAATCCGTTCTGGTCGATCTGGTTCAAGATAGGCAGCGGAATGTGTACCGTTACACCATCGTTGTCATCGCCAGGCTCAAATTGGTAACTCAGCTTGAGCTTGATACCGTTTTGGTGCCAAAAGTTCGGGTAATCCAAGTCAGTAACGTGGCTAGCATCACCTCGGAACAGCATCGACTTTTCAAAGTTCAGCAGTTCAGGGGTTTTCTGGCTGGTCTTCTTCCACCATGTATCGAAGTGACGGCCTGAAACTGCCTCTTCGCCAACACGCTGGTCATAGAAATCGAACAGTTCATCATCGTCGATCAAGATGTCACGACGACGCGATTTATGCTCAAGCTCTTCCACTTCTTGCAGTAGCTTGCGGTTTTGCTTGAAGAAGGTGTGTTTGGTTTCCCACTCACCTTCTACTAATGCACTACGTACAAACAACTCACGGCTGACAGTTGCATCAATCGCTCCGTAGTTCACAAGACGTTTAGGGACAATCGGGATTCCGTAAAGCATCACTTTTTCGTGTGCCATTACCGCCGCTTGCTTCTTCGACCAATGTGGTTCGCTGTAGCTGCGTTTAATCAGGTGTTTCGCTAGCGGTTCAATCCATTCCGGTTGAATCTTGGCGATAACACGACCCCAAAGCTTTGAGGTTTCCACCAGCTCAGCAGACATGATCCACTTAGGCTGTTTCTTAAATAGGCCAGACGCAGGGAAGATATGGAAGCGCGCATTACGAGCACCTTGATATTCATTCTTCTCTTGGTCTTTCATACCGATGTGTGAAAGCAGACCTGATAGCAGTGACATGTGAATGCCATCGTAACTGCCCGGTTCTGTGTTCAGTTTGGTATCCAATTCACGCATCGCTTGGTGAATTTGGAAGTACACATCTTGCCATTCACGAATACGTAAATAGTTCAGGTAATCCTGCTTACACTGTTTGCGGAACTGGTTACTCGACAGCGCTTTTTGCTGCTGCTTGATGTAATCCCATAGGTTCACAAACGTGATGAAATCAGACTCTTTATCGAAGAAGCGCTTGTGCTTGTCGTCAGACGATTGTTGTTTGTCTGACGGGCGCTCTCGCGGGTCTTGAATCGACAGTGCAGACGCAATAACCATCACTTCATGTAGACAGCGGTTGCGTGGCGCTTCGATGACCATACGTGCTAGACGCGGATCGATAGGCAACTTCGCTAGCTTACGACCAATCGCCGTGAGCTTCTTCTTATCGTCGCCTTGATTCTTATTTTTGTTCGCAGACGGTTCAACAGTCGCAATCGCACCAAGCTCTTCAAGCAGCCTTACACCATCTTGAATGTTGCGCTTATCTGGCGCTTCAACAAATGGGAATGCTTGAATGTCGCCTAGGCCAAGCGCTGTCATCTGAAGGATAACCGACGCTAGGTTAGTACGCAGGATCTCTGGATCCGTGAACTCTGGGCGTGACTCGAAATCTTCCTCAGAGTACAGACGAATACAGATACCTTCCGCAACACGACCACAACGACCTTTACGCTGGTTTGCGCTCGCTTGAGACACGGGCTCAATCGGTAGGCGCTGTACTTTGGTGCGGTAGCTGTAACGGCTAATACGCGCCGTACCCGGGTCGATAACATACTTGATGCCCGGAACGGTTAATGAGGTTTCTGCCACGTTGGTTGCCAGAACGATGCGTCGTCCCGTGTGAGACTGGAAGATTCGGTTCTGCTCTCCCGCGGACAGACGCGCGTATAGCGGAACAATCTCAGTATCACGAAGGTTGCGTTTACTTAATGCATCTGCGGTATCACGAATCTCTCGCTCACCGTTCATGAAGATCAAGATATCGCCAAGCCCTTCATCACACAGTTCATCAACCGCTTCAAAGATGCCTTCAATTTGGTCGCGATCTGAGTCACTTTCATCACCACCTAATGGGCGGTAACGCGTGTCTACTGGGTAAGTACGGCCAGACACTTCAATGATTGGCGCATTATTGAAGTGTTTAGAGAAACGCTCTGGATCGATGGTTGCCGACGTGATGATCACTTTCAGATCAGGACGCTTTGGTAGCAACTCTTTCAGGTAACCCATGATGAAATCGATGTTCAGGCTACGTTCGTGCGCTTCATCGATGATGATGGTGTCGTACTGGTTTAAAAAACGGTCGTGTTGAATCTCCGCCAGTAGAATACCGTCGGTCATCAATTTGATCTGTGTGTTGTCAGAAATCTGGTCGTTGAATCGAACCTTATAACCAACAAACTCACCTAGCTGCGTTTCCATCTCTTCAGCAATACGGTTCGCAACCGAACGCGCAGCAAGACGACGAGGCTGAGTGTGACCAATTAGGCCAAAGCGACCACGGCCAAGCTCAGAGCAGATTTTTGGTAGCTGAGTGGTTTTACCCGAACCCGTTTCACCCGCCACGATAACCACTTGGTTTTCAGCAATGGCTTTCGCGATGTCGTCGCGTTTTTGGCTAACAGGGAGAATTTCTGGGTATTCAATCGTTGGTTTTTGCGCAGCACGCTGAGTTGCCGTCATCATTGACTTAGCAATGTCTAACGCAATCTCATCAAAGACAGCGTGCTTAGCTTGTTCGTTCTTAATTTTACTCGCACCAGCAATTCGCTTACTCAAACGGAAGCGATCGCGCATCATGCATTCGTTGAGTGCTTTACGAAGAGAGGCTGGACTATTCTGAGATGATTTGTTGTTTGTCGCTGATTGTTCAGCTTTTTTGGCATTTGATTGTTCAGCAGACTTATTCGATGCAGTGTTGTTCTTTGAGGAACTCGATTGGGCTGCATTCTTGTTGTTATCTGCTTTTTCCGGAGACGAAGTCAAAGCGTGTCCTATTCTTATACTTATTAAACTCGCGCGATTATATCACAAGTCTCAAACAAAAAAGCCTGACAGCAAAGGGAAAACCTTTTGCTATCAGGCTGATTAATCTCACTAACACTCGCAGGAGCTATGAAAGCGAGGTCAAATGTAAGTCGTACTTAGTAAACTACGGCTCAAAACTAACCTTAAAACTCGTATTGGAAGTAAACCGTGTTGTAGTTACTGCCACCTTTGATACGTCCAAACTGGGACGCATTTTCAAAGATCGCCGAGCGGTGATGTAATGAGTAACCAAACCATAAATTGTTGAGGTCATTCTTACCGATAAGGTCACCGACGTTCACATCAAATGAGAAGTCCAAGTAGTTTAACAGGTGGCTTGCCGTGTAGCCCTTACGATCCATTTCAGAGCCTTCGATATAAGTAATCGAATCTATATAAGACATACCCTCTGCGACACCGAATCGCCACTGAGTTGGCCAGTTGAAGGTGTAGTACGCTTTAATTGCAATGATGTATTCCGTGCTACTGGATTGAACGTCTGAACTCCAGTGATGCGCAATACCCGGCGTTAGATAGATATCCAACGGGAAACCAAAGATCTCATCCGTTAAAGGGTGACCGTAAAAGAACGATGTGAGTTGGTTGTTGTATTCGTCTTTCTCTGTGTTGAACTTCATGATGTCGCCGATATTCGACGGTGTTGCCCAGCCATGTGCGACACGTAAATACGGCGCATTGCTCAACTTAGGTTTCGGCGCTTTCTCTTTATCGTTAAAGAAACCAAAGCCAAGGTACAGTTCACCTTGATAACGATCTTCGACAATCGACGAATCGTAAGCGTTATCGTCCAATCGAGTGACACTGGTTGAACCCAATAAGTATAAGTTTGAAACTACATGGTAACGCGCTTCAACACCGACATTTAAGTCAACACCAGCCCCAATGCTTTCACTCGCTGCAGAGTAATACTCACTGTTGAAGTCAGCACTTTTATAACGCAGTGTCGCACTTGGGTAGAACTCCCAATCGCCTGTTTCATACTTCGCTTTAGCACGCAAGTTACCGTGGAGGTTAAACTCACTGTCACTCATGATTTCTGTTTCAACAGCCCACTGCTCGTCCAACTGGTACGCAAGTTGCCCACCGAAGTCAGCTGTATCACCCTCAATCGCGTTCTGCTCAGATGCTGGGATATCAATAAACCGCATGCGAGAAATAGCATTAAAAGACCATTTCTCGTCATCTGTTTGGTAGAGGTAAGCCCCCATTTCAGTACCGTCAATGAACACATAGTCGTTTTTAAAGAACAACATTGGGACAAACGAGCTGACGGTCTTATCACCACCTGACGTGTCATAAGGGATACTAGCAGTACGGAACATTGCTGCAATGCCCCACTCTTGCTCTTCAGCGGCCCACACATTAGTGCTTAGGAACGCGCTACCAAGTAGAATCGCACCCGATGAAGTGAGAGTCGGTAAATATTTGAGCTTCATTCTTATGTAATTACTCTTTGTAATAAATATTGTGTTACTGAATAGACATTTATTAACCGTGATGGCTAACTATTTTTAGGTTTGCTCGGCATTGACCGTTACAATGTAGGATATTCTCGGTTAAATGAAAGTATTGTGAAAGTCTCAGAATTACAAAACATTATAGACCACTTACCCAATGATTCCGACCCAGATATCGTTATGGGTGAGGAATGGTTGCCAGAGCGACTGGTTAACACAAAGTTAGACGGTGAGTTGCTGTTTATGGAGTTCGATAACGCCCCTGAAGAAAACCAAGGGGATGACGAAGGCCGTGGTTTTGTTGAACACGAAATCGCCATGATTCGTGAAAAATTAGAGCAGGTTTTAGACGACACTTCCGATACCAAGACCAAAGCCGATGCTCTATTGGCAATATTTCTAATGGGCCATGAACTTTCTAGCTCGGAAGTTATCGAAATACTTGAATCAACTGAATCTGAAATGGCAGAGCTGGAAGCAACCCAGCCTGAGATTGCAGAGAATAAAACAACAGAATTTGACTCAGTAGAACTTGAAGCATCAAAGCTTGAAACCACAAAGCCAGACACGAACAAGCTCTAAACAAAAGAACACCACGACGACTAGCCACTAACGATTTTAGGTACCGTATTGAAACCCTCTACGACATCATCTCTTCCCCTGTTACTCGCCGGACCCATTTTAAGAAAAACCACCGCGACTGAAGTGGTAATTTGGTTAGCCACCAGCTCGCCTCTCATAGGCAGGGCTGAGCTGTATGTTAACGAAACAGATCTCGTTGAAGAAATCGGCCAGTCCAACGTAGAGCAAGACCAACCGTTTTATACCTCTTCGCTTGAAGAGCATGATTCGATTCAAGTCGGCACACATGCGTGGGTGACACTCATCCGCTTACAAGGTCAGTTTCCGACTAATACGCTTCTTGAGTATGACATTCACACAGACTCAGGTTCACTAAAAGAGCTCGCCCCTCACCTTGTTTACAATGGCAAATCTCACGTTGAGTTTAAGATATCGACCTCGGCTGATTACATTCTTCATGGATCTTGCCGTAACCCGCATCATCCAAGCAAAGACAGCCTAGTCGCAGCCGATAACAAGATTGCCGAGCAAACCGTTGCAGAAAGACCCGATATGCTGATGATGAGCGGCGATCAGATCTACGCCGATCATGTGGCAGGCCCAACGCTTGATGCTATTCAACAAGTGATTCAACTGCTTGGTCTGATTGGTGAAGAGTTACCAACCGATTCACAGGTTAACCAAATCAACAGTAGTAATGCCTTGTTTGAGAGTGAATATCACCTCTATCAACGCCATCACCTACTGCCACACCACAACACTTCGGATTCGCTGCTCGATAAGTTATTCCCTAAACGCGGGATTCCTATCTTCAGCTCGACTGATTGTGAGAACCACTTGGTCACATTGTCTGAATTCATCGCAATGTACCTGCTGGTTTGGTCTCCTACCTTGTGGCAATGCATCAACCGTGAGCGATTAATTGAAAATGATTTCAAGCAGGCTGGTCGTCAATTAACACCTGCAGAGCAGCAACAGTGGCGTGATGAAAGCGTCATCATCGATGATTTCATTGCTGGCTTACCGCAAGTACAACGTCTGTTCGCGCATATCCCAACATACATGATCTTCGACGATCACGATGTTACTGATGATTGGAACCTTACAGTGGGTTGGGAATACGCCGTCGACCAAAATCAGTTCGCCACTCAAGTGATTGGTAATGGCCTTGCCGCCTACTGGATGTGTCAGGGTTGGGGTAACAAGCCTGAGAGCTTCGACGAAGCGTTCATCGAGCAAGCAAAACAGCTTTTTGTCGATCATCCGCGCATTACTGAACAAACGCATAATGAAGCCGGTAATCCTGCGACTACTCACTCTGTTGGCAACATCGAGCCAGACAAGCATCAAGCCTTCATTGAGATGCTGAATCGCTTTGAAGAGTGGCATTACACAATAGATACCTCACCTAAAGTCATTGTGTTAGATACTCGAACCCGCCGTTGGCGTTCAGAGTCACGCATGAATAAGCCTTCAGGTTTAATGGACTGGGAAGCCTTGATTGAGTTTCAGCATCAGTTAATGAATCAAGATAAAGTGGTGATCGTTTCTGCTGCACCGATGTTTGGCGTGAAGTTTATTGAAACACTGCAAAAGATGGCGACCACAATCGGCAAGCCATTAGTGATTGACGCTGAAAACTGGATGGCACACCCGGGCAGTGCGAATACGCTGATCAGCATCTTTACCCATACCAAAACACCGACCAACTTCGTGGTGCTTTCTGGCGATGTTCACTACTCCTTTGCTTATGACATCAAGCTTAGGTATCGTCGCAACAGCCCGAACATCTATCAGATTACCTGTAGTGGCATTAAAAACCAGTTCCCTGCTCCGCTGCTTAAATTCTGCGATGTATGGGACCGTCTGTTGTACAGCCCTCGCTCAATTTTGAACTACTTCACTAAGCGTAAACGCTTGAAGATCGAAAAGCGAAGCCCTGACAATCAGACCTTCTATCGCCTTTCAAACCGCAGTGCGATTGGTGAATTGAGGCTAGATACCGATGGGAAACCGCAATCGATCACGACACTCAGTGGCGATGGCAAGGTCACCCGCTTTCCAAAACCGGACTAGGAAGTGCTCCTTATCGCTCGCGTATCCGTAATGTCAGTTTTTAGTAAAGACGCTTGCGATCACACTCTGTAGACCCAATAGTTATAGTTATACTTGTAGTTTTAGCTATCAGCGTTACGGAACCCGATACAAATTTTAACTGGAGCTCGTTATGTTCAATTCTCTCACATCAATGTTTAAACAATTGATTGAAGGCCAGGACCTAAGCAAAAACCAAGGCACATCACCGAACATCGCCATCGCGAGTTTGTTGTGTGAAGTCGCGGGAGCCGACCATCAGATCAATGAATCAGAAAGAGTCGCTAAGCTACAGCTTCTTCAACGCTTGCTGGATTTAGATGAAGAACAAGCGAAGGTGCTGCTAGCGCAAGCAGAGCCGAAAGTAGAGCAATCAGTATCGCTGTATGACTTTACATCTCAACTTAGAGATCTTTCTCAACCAGTGAGAATCGATTTAATCAAAGCGATGTGGGAAGTGGCGCACGCCGACGGGGAAATTGACCCTATCGAAGACTCTGTGATCCGTAAAACAGCAGAACTGCTCTACGTTGACCACAGTGACTTTATCAAGACTAAGTTGAACGTCCTCGGTAAAAGCTAATCAAGCGATCTCTACTCACGTTAAACCTCTGTATTAGCGTAATCGATCGCCATGCATGATGCCTTTGAGCTCTAACGGCGTGCCCTTTTTAGTCACATAAAGGCCGCGCTGATTTGATACCAAAACGCTACGCTTGCCTTGTGTTTGTTGAATATATAAGTGCTTGATATTGAAAACCTGTTTATCTTGGGCTTGGTCTTGGTCCAATTGGTAAAGGTAGTAGTGATTCCCCCAACGTAAGAACACACCAAACATCTGCTTGGTTTGAACAACATTCCCATCGATGTCGTATCCAATGTACTGCATTTTAACTCGACCATTTTCCAATCGCAGTGAGATTTTTTCCCAACCTACCATTGGATACTCTGCTGAGAATTTATAGGTACTTTTGGTTACGATCCCAGAGATTAAACCTACATTTAGAATCACAAAAAACGTTAATAAGATGGGCATCCAGAACTTACGATTCATATCGATTGTCCTCGCTCATCGTCTTCATCACATGAGAGCGATTTAAACTGATGGCTCATCTCTTTCCAACGCCCGTTTATCAAAGCAACGGCTTGAATGTTCTGACATCCAACGCCAATGCGATGTAAGTAGAGAGAATCAACACCGAGTTCTGACACGCTATTCAGCTCGGTTAACAGTTCTTGATCAAAATTCAAACTGTCGTGATAAACATCCATGCCGCGATAGCTGGTCTTATCCATAAAAAAAGCAAATTGATAAAACAGCATAAGAAGAAACGCGCTGACTAATATTCCTGCGATACGAGAGCGATGACGCGCGATAAAGTACTGCACCTGACGTTGTTTATAAGAGTACGGTTGCTTCGTTAAGACAGGCTCATGTTCATTGTTGCCGCGTTCAGTACTCGAGCTCTTTGAAGCAGAGGTTTCGTCAATCACTTCAACTTGAATAGCTGAAGTGGGTGTTAATAGGTAACCACCGAGCTGTTGAGGTCGGCTAAAACTGTACCCTTCCTTTTGCACCGTTAAGATTTTGCAATCACACTCAAACGAATTTAATGCCGTGCGAAGATTCTTCACCGCGACATTAAGTGAACTGCCCGTCACAACCCTGCCCGGCCAGCAATGCTCAAGTAAAAAGTCTCGACCAACGGCTTTTGGGCTGTTCTTAACTAGATGTTCAAGAATCAGGCCTTCTGAGGGGGATAAGGTGACCCGCTTACCAGATTCCGAATCAATGAGTGTGTTGTTAACCAACTCGATACCCGAGGCGTCTAAGATGATTTTTTCAGGGCTACTGGCGTTCATTTCGGCGAGGTGTTCATAAATAAAAAGGTCATCAAAAAGGTGTTGGTTTGGTCGAGCTAATGCCAAACCATACATAGAAAAGAATGGTGATAAGTTTAGCCAATAATTAAGCCAAATATAAGTTCAGCAAGTAACAAGAAAAACAACGATAAGGTGAGTCAGTCATGCAGACTCACTCACCTTAGTACGAGGCCTAACTCTTAGTTCAACTAACCAGGCCTATGGAAACGAAGTTACATCGAATGATATCTATAACGCTCGTTTCTACGTCTCTCATTTTTTATAATTCTTATTTTCTATAGATCTAGTTTAAAGCCCAGCTCACTGACCATGACTTCAGCAAAGCCTAGCTTTACTGCATTCAACTGATTGGCAACTTTGCGTGCTTGTGCTTCGTTTTTAGCCAATATTGCCATTGAGTAGATTGGCCTAATCATCGCTTTTTGGTTTGGTTTCTCTTGTGCTATTTCTTGATGTTTTAAATAAGCAGAAGTAATCACGCCTTGAGCGCTCCAATCGACAACCATTTGTAAATCTTGGCTAATAATCTCGTCGACAATGAATTGATTCTCTGGCTCTTTCCAAGCGAGTTCAACTGCGTAGTTTTTGAAAGCGACTTCAGTGTTTAACCACTTATTACCGATGTCTCTAATTTCAGTCACCTCTACAAGATCTTTAAATTGGAATGGTAAGTTACCAATCAACTCTCGAACGTGTTGTTCGCTATCCGCTTCAATCACAAACTTGATGATCGGAAATTTCTTATCTCCGATAAAGCTTTCAGATACGAACATGTCGTGGACTAAGCCCGCATCAATTAAGTTAGCAAATGCTTTTTTCTGATGCGGCATTGCCTCAAATACCGCTTGAGCGTCATCGGTTTTCCAAGCTACTGACACACCGTATGCCGCAGCATGGCTATAACTAGAAAATAGAAGGGCTGAAAATAGAAAGCTAAAAATAGCTAAAAAGGTTCCTAGCGTTGTTTTCATTATGTGGTTTCCTAATTAGTCGCGAACAATTTCATACAAGTTAGGGTCAGCAGAAACCCCTTCGATTTTTAAAGGTGGTAACTCTTTTCTCATCGCCTGTATCGCATCATGGAATTGCTTCTTACTTTCCCATTCAGCGACATTGATGAAGCGGTAAGTTGCGTCCGAGCTTAAAGAACGGTGTAACTTGGTCGATAAGTACCCAGGTTGCTGCTCTAATACGTCTCTTGCGCTTTCCCAATACGCTAACGTTGCGGCTTCATGGGCTGGCTCGACTGAAAAAGTGTTTATCAATACAACGGGGGTTGCCGAAACTAGCGCGCTGACGCTTAGCGCCCCCAGTGCCAATCCATACTTAATAATGTGCTTCATCCTATTCTCCTTGTTTTGGGTGAGCTAACGCTATCATCTAGCCCTACCCAATCAAGGCTGCAACCTGCGATTTAATATTAATTAAAAAGCTAAATTTCAAACCAATATTATTCACTCATTAAATAAGCGATGTAGCCATTCACTATTGATAAGCCACTCACTGAAATTAGGTTTTTTGGATAGTAATCACCCTCAAATAGCAGATAGAAAAAAACCACCTGATAACTAGGTGGCTTTGATTTGGATAACTCACAAGAATCTGGCTGGTTTTATGTATTTAACCAAGCGCCCGTTTAATGCAAATGACTACAGCATAGTCAGCGTTAGCTTAGCTAAGTTATACGCATCAACATAACCCGAGTGTTGACGACCTTCCCACTCAATGTTTTTCGCTTCTTGAGCAGCGCGGTGACCAATGCGTTTGTCTTTCAATCGATTCTGAACTCGATAAAGCGTTGCGATATTCAAGAACTCGCTAAACGGCGGTTCGATGCCTTTTTCAATACACTCTTTGTGTAAGATAAGATCGTCACGCCCCCACGCTGCATAGATTTTTTTGGGACCACCGAAGTTCTTAATCATCGACTTGATGACAGACTCTAGAGGGCGACCCTGTTTTTCGATCTTGCGCGGTGTAATGCCCGTGAGTTCGGCGCAGAACAGAGAGACTTCGTCTTTCTCTGGCTTAACGTAATACTGTGCGCGCTTCACGATAGTACCGGATGCGAGATCAATCTCAGCAAGACCAACTTCAATGATCTCACCTGTTGTCCCTACACCGTCTTCGCTCCAACAGCACATTTCCAAATCGAAACACACCACTCGATTGTGATTCATACGTCGCCTAATTCTCTCGTCAAAAATTTCGTGAAATTGTACATGAGCCCAATAAAGAACTCGACCCCAGTTGCATCAAGTGCTCATTTAGCCTGCAATTGTGACTCTATTTCGGCCATTTGACTTACTTTGGTAGAGCATGCTGTCCGCTTTTTGCATGATCTCTTCAGAGTCCTCACCACTACGAATGGCAGCACCAATACTCAGGGTACAACTAAGTTGTCGACCTTTGTGTTCACAATGAGAGTGACTCACGGTATTCAGGATGCACTCTAAATAACGATTCAAAGCTTCATGATTCGAGATGCTAGAGATAATGCAGAACTCATCACCACCTAAACGAAACAGGTCGTCCCCTTGTTTCAGGTTCACAGAAATCAACTTGATGACATGAATCAGCAAAGCGTCACCTGCCGGGTGCCCAAACTCATCGTTAATGCCTTTGAACTTGTCGATATCAAACCCAATCAAACTAAAAGGTTGGTCTCGCTCAATCGCCTTATCCAGCTTCTTATTGAAAGCGCGTCGGTTATAAATCTCCGTCAGACTATCGTGGTCAGCTAAGAAGCGAAGCTCCTCTGTTCGTTTGTCTAGCATTCGATACAAGCGCTCTTTTTCTCTGATTTGCATGTTAACGATGTACGCCAGCAGCAAAGAGATGGTTGTACCAACCAAAGCGATTCCGGTTAATACAAGGTAACCATAGAAAGAGATGCATGAATCAATCTTGTAGTCGATCTTCCAGTCACGATTAGTCAGTGCGATTGTCTTGGTAATGTGGTGCCCAGATACCGCTTCATAACCTTCGGTTTCAAATAAGATTGGCGAATCCTCCGCCTCGAACCCGGTATCGGTAACACGGATATAGACATCCATATCACCCACCGCTGATGCCAAAAGGTTTTCGAAATAATATGTGGTGCGAACCACACCAATCACAACACCGAGCAAATTGTCGCTTTCGCCTTCAAATACTGGGTGGTAAACCAACATGCCGCTCTTTGGGGTATCTTGATCTAGGCCGTCTTGTATCAGACGTACCTTGTCTGAAATATTCGCTTCGCGGGTCTGTTTGATGTTTTCTAAGACACGCTTGAATCGCTCACGAGAAGAGTAAAAGCCAAGAACCTTGTCGTTAGCAGCAGTATTGGGATACAAGTCAGTCGCGATAAAAGCTGGCTCGCCATCTAAGACGTAGCCATAGGTTTTAGCTTCATGTTTTGGGATTGTATACAGCTCGTAAGACGGGTATTTTGCTTTCATCTTATCGGTATGCTCGGCAATCTCGTCTGCCGGCACTTTTTGCATCCACTGCAAGCCGATTAAGCTTTTTGAGTCATTAATGGTTTGCTGGGCAAAACGATCAAATTTATCCCAGTTTTCAGGGTCGTTAGAATAGAAAAAATTAGCACCGGAACCAATATAAGCCACATCATTAGCGATAAACGCTTCCAAGCTCAATGTCTGGTGAGTAGCAAAGCTATCCAGATTCATATTTAATGCGCGGTTTTGATTGAGCGCGACTAATATAAAACACAACACAGTAATCAAAAAACTGACCGAAAATACGACCAATGGGAGAGTTCGTCTCTTCAACCCTGTTAGTGGGTCGGTTGTGTGGGGCATGTGGCTTCCAAATAGGCTCTAATGAGTTAAAAGTATATAACGGAAGGGAATCATGCTCCATTTATGTTTGGTCTAAAAACTAACATAAAACAGGCATTGTTTACCTCCCCCTCACATCAGAGGCCAATATTCAGGCAAATCTCGACTAAATTTCAAGCTAACACACTAAAAACCCACTTGATTGAAAGCATTAAATACCACTCTTAAGCCTTGAATATGCTAGTATCCACCCATATTTATAGCTTGAAAGTGACCAATTCGGCTTCACGCCACTGAGTTTCTTTCCAACCTGTATATTCCTTTGAACCGACGAATATACCGTTAAATCAATTTTAAAGAGAAATCACTATGATCGTTGATTTGAACCTAATCCCACAAACGTTTGATATGCTTCACGCAGGCCTAACTGCATCAAGCGTTTTACTACTGCTAATTGCCGTTTCTCGTAAAACCAAAGTGGTAGAGAAAGTCGTAGAAAAACCAGTAGAGAAGATAGTTGAAGTTGAAAAGCCAGTTGAAAAAATTGTCGAAGTAGAGAAAGTTGTTGAAGTTGAACGTGTTATCGAAAAAGTAGTAGAAGTTGAATCTAAGCTGGCAACAGCCCCAACTGATTCAGCGATGCAGCTACTGTCTATCATGCAGCAAGAAGCGCGTTTAATTGACTTCCTAAAAGAAGACCTAACGTCATTCTCTGATGAAGAAGTTGGCGCAGCAGCTCGTGTTATTCACACTGGCGGCCAAAAAGTATTAGCAGACTACGTAACGCTTTCTCATATCCGCAGCGAAGATGAAGAAACACGTATCACTATCGCTGAAGGTTTCAACCCTCAAGAAATTCGCCTAACAGGCAACGTAACAGGCAATGCGCCATTCAACGGCACACTGGTTCACAAAGGTTGGAAAGCAACTGACATGAATCTGCCTAAGCTTGCTGAAAACTACGATGCATCTGTAATTGCACCGGCAGAGGTGGAGCTATAATGGAACACCAAAGTCATTCAGCTCAAGAGCATTCACAAGAGCATTCACAAGAGCATCAGGCACCTAAATTCAGTGTCGGTATCGATTTAGGTACCACACACTGCGTTTTGTCTTTCATCGATACAACCAATGAAGACGCTCGCGTTGAGGTGATGCCAATCCCTCAGCTTACGGCGCCAGGTACAGTAGAAACTCGCAGCCAACTTGGCTCGTTCCTATACCAGCCGCACGAACATGAAATGAATGCGGGATCTCGCGTTCTTCCTTGGTCTTCAGAGCCGAAAGCACTAGTGGGTGCGATTGCTCGTAACCTTGGCTCTAAAACCCCTATCCGTTTGGTAGCAAGTGCAAAATCTTGGCTATGCCACGGTGGTGTAAACCGTCGCGATGCTTTCCTTCCTGCAGGCAGCCCTGAAGAAGTAGAAAAAGTATCTCCGCTTAAGACAACTGAACTGTACCTTGAGCACCTTAAAGACGCATGGAACCACGCTAACCCAGAACACAAACTGGCAGACCAAGACGTAACGATCACGGTTCCTGCTTCGTTTGATCCTGCGGCTCGTGACCTAACAGCAGAAGCTGCACGTAATGTTGGTTTCACTCACCTAACGCTTCTTGAAGAGCCACAAGCGGCTCTTTACAGCTGGATTGATAACAGCAACGACACATGGCGTGATGAAGTAAACGTTGGTGACATCGTTCTTGTTGTCGATATTGGTGGTGGTACAACCGACCTTTCGCTAGTTGAAGTAACACAAGACGACGGTAACTTAAGCCTGAATCGTATCGCTGTAGGTGAACACATCCTACTTGGCGGCGACAACATGGACTTAGCACTGGCTTACCGCCTGAAAATGAAACTGGCTCAAGAAGGCAAAGAATTGGCTCCTTGGCAGGTTCAAGCCATGACTCACGCATGTCGTGATGCGAAAGAAGCACTGCTTAACGATGCTGAACTGCAATCTGTGCCTATCGTTGTACCAAGCCGTGGTTCTAAACTACTTGGCGCGACACTGAAAACAGAACTGACTCAGCAAGAAGTACAACAAACATTAGTGGACGGCTTCTTCCCTAAAGTTGCTGTGACTGAGCACCCAGTACAAAAGACGCGTGGCGCACTGACTCAAATGGGTCTGCCTTACGCTCAAGACGCAGGGATTACTCGTCACATTGCCGCATTCCTTTCTAAGCAAGCAAACGCGCTTTCTGGAAATAGCGAAACGGCTCAGCAAGATTTCAACCCGTTTGCAAACATGCCCGGTATGCCA
This sequence comes from Vibrio crassostreae, assembly GCF_024347415.1. NCBI lineage: Bacteria > Pseudomonadati > Pseudomonadota > Gammaproteobacteria > Vibrionales > Vibrionaceae > Vibrio > Vibrio crassostreae. Next base: position 1,420,456 of record NZ_AP025476.1, on the reverse strand, counting down.
GGTGCAGAAGCGGCGCCAGCAGCAGACTTCATCAAACCAACAGCAATCCTGTTCAATGGTGGTGTTCTAAAATCAAACCTACTTGCTGATCGTCTTACAGATACGATCAACGAATGGCTGATCAATGCTGACGAAGAGTTCGCTAAACAACTTTCAGGTCTAGATCTGGACCTAGCGGTTGCAAGCGGTGCTTCTTACTACGGCGCAGTTCGTCGTGGCCAAGGCGTTCGTATCCGTGGCGGTATCGCTTCTTCTTACTACGTAGGAATTGAAAGCGCGATGCCAGCAATCCCAGGTATGGCTCCTCCAATGGAAGCACTGTGTGTTGCACCATTTGGTATGGAAGAAGGTTCAAGCGTTCAAGTACCTAGCCAAGAGTTCGGCCTAGTGATTGGCCAGCCGGTTCACTTCCAATTCTTCGGTTCAACGACACGCCGTGAAGATCAAGCAGGTACTCACCTTGATCACTGGGCGCCTGAAGAACTAGACGAACTTCCTGAAATTCAAGTGACACTGCCGGTTTCAGAAGGCCGTCGCGAAGGTGAAGTGGTTCCAGTTACTCTGGCTTCTCGCGTTACTGAGCTAGGTACCTTATACCTAGAAGCGATTGCTACTGATAATGGTCAGAAATGGCATGTTGAGTTTGACGTTCGTGAAGATACGAATAGCGACTCAAACGAACAAGCATAATGAATCAACGGCACCTTAGCGGGTGCCGTTACTTTATCAATGCAGTTCTCAACCTAGTCCTACCTGTTTTTCAGGAATGGCGTTTACGAATAACAACAATAAGACCAAAGCTATCAAAAAACTGGTCATCACTCTGGAAGAATAAGGTTTTGTATGGCAACTCCTCGTTTTTTAGTCGGCATTGACTTAGGCACAACGAATACGGTTGTCGCTTACTGTGAAATCAACGACGACCTACAACATGCTCCCGTTTCTCTTTTCGATATTGACCAACTCATCGGCCCCGGTGAAGTGGTTCGCAAGCCTCTACTACCATCATTTCGTTACCACCCTGCACAAGGTCAAATCTCCCCTTCTGACCTGACTATGCCCTGGGAACCAAGCCCAGTTGAAGGCGATATTAAGAACGTTATCGTTGGAGAATGGGCCCGTGAATTGGGTGCTAAGGTTGAAGGCCGCCAAGTGTCGAGTGCTAAAAGCTGGTTATCACACCAAGCGGTGGATCGTAACTCCGACATTCTGCCTTGGGCAGGCGCAGCTGATGTTGATAAAGTCTCGCCAGTTGTCGCAAGTGCAAGCTACCTGAATCACATTCGCCAAGCATGGAACTACCGCAACCCAAGCAACAAACTTGAAGACCAAGATGTTGTAGTGACGGTTCCGGCTTCATTCGATGAGACAGCACGTAAGCTGACACTTGAAGCCGCAGAACTCGCAGGCTTAGGCAAGATTCTATTACTCGAAGAGCCTCAAGCGGTATGTTACGACTGGTACGCTCGTCATCAACAAACTGCTGCGAAAGAGCTTCAACAGATCCCATTGATCTTAGTGTGTGATGTCGGCGGTGGTACTACCGACTTGAGCTTAATTGAAGCCAAATTCGATGCTAATAGCAATTCGGACATGCAAGGCCACAACGAGCTAGCACTCGACCGTATTGGCGTTGGCGAACACTTGATGCTGGGTGGTGATAACCTCGATTTAGCCCTTGCTCACCTTGCTGAGCAACGCTTCAATCAAAACAAAAAGCTGAATGCCTCTAGCCTAACCAAACTGATTCAACAAACTCGCGCCGCAAAAGAGAGCCTGCTTTCTGCCAATGCACCCGATGATGTGAAAATCACTATGCTGGGCAGCGGTTCAAAGCTACTTGGCGGTACCAAGAGTATTGGTTTAACCAAACAAGAAGTTCATCAAATCGCATTGGAAGGTTTCTTCCCGCTTTCTGAGTTTACTGAAACACCAGACAAACGCCGCAGTGCCGTGGTTGAATTCGGCCTGCCTTACGTTGCCGATCCTGCGGTCAGCAAACATGTTGCAGAGTTCCTAACGACACATCAACAAGTGTCAAAAGCTGCGCTGGAAAACTCAGACTCGATTGAGTTCGATGACACTAAGCCTGCTATCCCTGTTGGTGTGCTGCTTAACGGCGGTGTGTTCAACAGTGAACTTGTCACAGAGCGTATTACTCAGCTACTAGGTAACTGGAACGGCGCTCCAATCACAGTATTAGATAACCCTCACCCAGACTGGTCTGTGGCGCTAGGCGCAGTTGCCTTTGGTAAAGCTCGTCGTGGCGCGCAACTGAAAATCGGTGGTGGTGCTGCTCGTTCGTACTTCTTGCATCTACAAGAGAAGAACAAGATGGGCAAAGCGCTTTGTCTGCTTGCCAAAGGTACTGAAGAAGGCCAAGAGATACGCTTAAACAGCCGTCGTTTCTCGCTGACTTTAGGTGAGCCAGTACGATTTAATCTACTGACTTCAACACACGATCAAATTGCTCACGACACCGCCATTCAAAACGGTGTGATGGTCAATGTGGATGCGGACTTGTTTTCTCCTCTTCCACCGTATATTTCTACATTGGAAGGCTCAGGTACTGCAGAACTTCAAGCCAACCAAAAAGAACGAGTCGAAGTTTTACTCGCTTGTCAGTTAACGGAAGTCGGCACATTGAAAATGGAGTGTGTGAGTACAGAAGATGACACCAAGCGTTGGTTGCTTGAGTTCGAAGTCAGAAACAAGCAAGGCGATGAATCCGACAACTCTAAACTTCATCCAAGATTGGATGAGTGTAAGGAGTTGATTTCTCGTCTGTACAGCGGCAACAAAAAGAGTGCTGAATCGAAAGAGATCAAAACACTATCTAAAGATCTTGAGAAGCGATTGGGTAAACGCGATGAATGGGACTTCACGACCCTTCGTCACCTGTTCGATACCTTCTCATTAGGTCGTAAGCGTCGTCGCCGCTCAGAAGCACACGAGAAGAACTGGCTACGTTTGGCTGGTTACTCGCTGCGTCCTGGCTTTGGTGATCCAACGGATTCATGGCGTATTGAGCAAATTTGGGGACTTTATCAACAGAACATTCAGTTCCAGAACCATCAAGGCTGGACAGACTGGTGGGTGTTCTGGCGTCGTGTTGCCGGTGGTTTAAACCAAGAGCAGCAAGAGACCATCTTGGCTGATATCGCGAAGTACCTTCACCCAGGTGCAATGAAAAACCCTAAAACGGCCAAAGATGCACAAGACAATGGCTATGAAGCCATGGTGCGATTGGCAGCGTCACTTGAACAACTGGAAGTGGAAGACAAGGTTCTATTAGCGACTTGGTTCTTAAGCAAAGCGATTAATCATAACCAATTTGAACAAGCGCACTGGTGGGCGCTAGGTCGATTAGCATCAAGAACACCTTTGTATGGTAGCCAACACAGCGTGATTCCTAGAGAGCAAGCTGAACAGTGGTTACCGAAACTGCTTGAACAGAACTGGCATAAAGAGCAGATGATCGCCTTCGCTGCTGTGATGATTTGTCGTAAGACCGGCGACCGTCAGTTTGATATCTCTGACGACTATCGTAATCAAGTGATTGAGAAGCTCAAGCAAAGCAAGGTGCCAGAGTCTTGGCTAACGCTAGTAAGTGAAGTTACTGAGCTTTCTGAGAGCGAGTCTAAGCGCGTGTTTGGTGACGCATTACCAAGCGGCTTAAGCCTGATCAATAGCTAGCATTTAAAACGATTAGCTTTAGTTGTTAACGAGTAAAGAAGCTAACGAGAAAAGAAAAAGCCACTTTCGGTTCGTTGAAAGTGGCTTTTTTATGGGTGGCTTAAGGCTGGTATGTTTAATCGACTTATCGCTTTTTGGTTAAGAGCCTTAGCCGTGTTGCAGTTCATCATTGTTAATGTTTCGTTCCAGTTGGGTTGATAGGAAAATCCGTGTTTTCATAAATGTCAGATAGCTTTTTCGGTTTCTTCTCTTTTGCTCCTTTGTTTGATTGATTATGAGTTTCGCTTAAAAGCCATTCCTCATGCATTTTTGCTGAATCCAAAAACTCTGGATCCTCCATTGCTTCCTTGCGAAGTTTATTTACACGTTCGAGAGTATCCCAAATCATAATACTTCACCTCCACTAAGGCAGTACTATAAAGATAGCCCAACACCATAAAACTTCAACTAAGCCAATGAGATAGCGATCTCAATTTCATAAATTTCCGTTTTTAAACGAGTAGGAATTCGATTCAATTTTTAGGTTCAAACAGTGGGCGTTTCGCAACGATCTTCAAAGATCCACAGGCACAAAAAAAGCGAGCGCTATGCTCGCTTTTCTACCGCTTAAAATTCTTTGTCGGCTTATGCTCGGTTACCGATTTTCACAGTACCATTAGTCGCAAACCAAAGTGCTTCAGAGCGACGACGACCTAATAGAATTGGACCATCATCGTAGAACAAAAAGTTTTTCCAATGCTTCTTGAAAATCGCCCATTTGGTTTCAAGAACATTGTATTTTTCGTAACAAAAATAAACAGTTACGTCATCTTGCCAATCGATAAAATTAAGGATCTCTTCTGGCATTTCAGGCTCATCCGCTTCCCAATGCGCCATCCAGCTGATCTCTTCATTCCAGTTCGATGCTTTGCTTGGCCAGTCTTGCGAGCTTAGTCGTTCTGCGTCTGGGCTTTGAGGACTCACGTTCTCTTTCCAGAACTGAGATGCTCTTGCCTGTGTCATTGGCTTAATCTTTTCCAAGTCCTCTGCTGGAAGCGGCATTGACTGGTGGGTGAAAATCCATTTTCTTTGGTATTCGTCCAAAGTTGTGTATGACATCAAAATTCCTCAAATATCTTCTCAGGCTGATGGATTTACCATGCCTATCTGTTCTTTTTGATACAGCGGCGATTAGAGATCGCTTGATATTCGCTGCCTTTAAATTCGTTGTTAGCCTGTTTACTTAAATACGCGCGTTGTTAACTACAACTGCGTCTAAACAGTGCGTCTGTCTTCCCAATTTGGGTTAACTAACGCGGTCAGCACATGGTCTTCCCATTTACCGTTAATCTGTAGGTAATCTTTGGCAAAGCCTTCTCGAACAAAACCAAGATGCTCTAATACACCCGCACTGCGTTCGTTGTGAGGCATGTAGCCCGCCATTAAGCGGTGCATGTTCTGCACATCAAACATGTAGTCCTTCGCCATGCTCAAGCCTCTGCGCATGTAACCGTGCCCCTGTGCACTTTGAGCCAATGAGTAACCGACATTACAAGCGTAGAACGGAAAACGCGACAAATTACTGAACGATATGGTGCCTAACATTTCATTAGAGTCAGCGTTAATCAGTAAACAGTAATAGCCTAGCCCCATTTTATGAAGCTCGTTTAACTTGATCAGTCGCTGCGCCCAACTCGCTCTATCAAAGAACGCATCTTCGCGAATCGGTTCCCAAGGTTTCAGGTACTCTCTGTTAACCTGAAAGTACTCGCTGATCATGCCAGCGTCATCAATTTCAGCCGTGCGTAGAATCAGATTACCATCATGCTTATAAATGCGCTCTGGTGTACTCAAATCTTCCATAATCTTGTTCTTATTCGATCAGTTCTTTCTGATACCGTAATCACGAAGCTTATTCGCAATTGAGGTGTGAGATACATTCAAACGCTTTGCAAGCTTACGGCTTGATGGGAAAGACTGATAAAGCTTCTCTAGAATCTGAGATTCATAGTCTTTCATGATCTCATCCAGAGAACCATCTAAGCTTAAGTTCGCCATTCCTGCTGTCATGGTTTCAAGCTTTGGCAAGTGGAATTGCTCAACCGTTAGCGTGTCTGAATCCAACTCTGTTAATGCGCGTAGAACCATGTTGTCTAACTGACGAATGTTGCCCGGCCATTGGTAATTACCAAGCTGGTCGATTAGTTCTTGAGTCAGTTTTGGTTTTAACATACCTAATTGCTGCGCGTACTTTGCAACGAACAGTTCCAACAGTGGCGCTACGTCGTTTGAGCGTTCACGCAATGCAGGGATAGACAGAGTCAGTACATTCAAGCGGTAGAACAAGTCTTCACGGAACGAGCCGGAGTCTGCTAATTCAGAAAGGCGATGGCGCGTTGATGCTATAATACGAACATCCGCGTGCATCTCTTCTTCTTCACCCACACGACGGAATGAACCATCTTGTAGGAAACGCAGCAGTTTGATTTGTAGATGTGGGCTCATTTCGCCAATTTCATCTAAAAAGACCGTTCCGCCATTCGCTTGCTCGAAAATGCCTTTATGTCCTTGTTCATGGTTAAACGAACCCGGTGCATGACCAAACAATTCCGTTTCCGCTACGTCATCAGGCATTGATGCACAGCTTAGAATCAAGAATGGGAAAGAAGAACGATTTGAACGGTTATGACACGCTTTTGCTAGCATCTCTTTACCCGTACCCGTATCGCCTTCAATTAATAGAGGCTGATCCAGCATAGCCAATTTCTTAGCTTGGCTGATCAAAGCTTTATGGCGATTAGAGACACCAACAAAGTGTTCGAAACCTAGGTTGTTCTGTTCTGGAATTGAATCTGGCGAGTTCATCTCTTGATTACAAGAACGAATCGTCATTACTGCACTTGCCAGTACCGCTTCGTTGACATCACCACCAAGGTAAATTGGTAGGATTTCAATCGAGAAATCTAAACCATCCAACACGACAACTTCACGATGGCGCGTTACATCGCCTTCAATCCAACGAGCAAAGTTAAAGCTAGGAACGAACGTCGCTAACGGTTCACCGATGACTTCGTCTTCTTGCTTGTTGAAGAGGTTCAGTGCAGCGTGGTTCGCCATGTCGACTGAGCCTTTAAGGTCAATCGCAATCACAGGGTCAGGTAGGTTTGCCAGCAGAGCAATCAGCTCTGTGTTATGCCTTTCGCTTGGCATAAATTGGATTTTACGTACATCCTTCACACCTGAAATTCGGCGAATTTCAGCCATAAGTTCACTAAAAGCATCAAAATCGATATCAGGGCAGTTTAGGTAAATAATGCCTTTAACATCAATTTCGATTCCTCTTAAATCAATGCTTTTTGAGGCCAAGATATCGAGCAACTCACGCGTTAAGCCGAGTCTGTCTTCACACAATACTTCAAGACGCACAAATAGTCCTATTATAGGTGTCAGGATAAGTTGACAGTAGTGTGGATTAAGCTCTGAGTTCAGTCAAGAAGAAGAGTAAACATATGTTTACTCTTCTTCTCAAACTATTGAGCTTTCAATGCTTTATTTGAGAGTAATACGCTTTATTTCTGAAAGGACAGCTTTGCGGAGGTCTGCCAGTTTTACTTTTCGTTCGTTATGCCAAGGCATAGGACGCAGCAATGTCATGGCTTTTAAGCCCAGTCTCGCCGTAAGGATACCGACACCTAGCCCCTGCCCTGCTCGAGCTGAGACTTTGCCTGCAAGATCCATCGAGACGAGATCCATGCTCGCATCAATCGCGAGTTCACTGGCTCCTGCAGCGGCCATGTTGATTAACACCAGTTTAAATAGCTTAATACGAGACCAGTAGCCAAGCTCGATGCCATACACATCAGCAAGCTTGTCTATCATGGTGAAATTACGCCACGCCACCAGCAACATATCAGCAGCAGCCAATGGACTCACTGCAACCAAAGCCGCCGATTCGGTCGAGAACTTAGTGACGATTTGAGTAGCCACTTTATCCTGCTGAGCAACAACCAACGCATCGTACATATCCAACACTTCTGCATCACTGTGTGCTGGGTTAATGCTGTTTCGCCACTTATCGTACGAAGGTGACTCAGCAATAATACCGCCTTGCTTGGCGATGTTTTCACAGAACGCTTTACCCTTGCCGACACTTTGGCTTTGCAAGAGCTCTTCACTCTGCTCTTGCACACTAAAGTGGTCTTTAAGCGAGCGCAGTTTCCATAGCTCTTTGCCTATTGCGCCTAAACCCAATGAAGCAATGGCAGCAATAAAGCCTGCCCAACCTAATGCAAGCCAGTCAGCAGTTTGAATCGCGGTAATGACCGAATCAATTGCTTGCCATCCAACGAGGCCAGAAAAAGCGATCAATAGACCCGTTCCAAACCACTTCTTCTTTTTACTCGGTCGAATCACTTGTTCCAATTGCTGTTCAGCTTCACCATCAAGATCGGCTTCCACTTGCGGTGCAACTGGGACAAATTTCTCTTGCTCTGTGAACAGTTGTTGAGCGCCTAAATCCGGGCCAACTTCGCTCTTGTCTCGCTCATCAAAAGAGGTCTTCAACGGTTCATCAAAGACCTGCTTTGTTTTTAATTCACTCATTTTGATTGCCTCAATTACTTCAACTTGTCGCCAATGAGATACTCTAAAACCTTGTCGACTCTTAGATGTTGGCAAGGCTCATCAGAATGTTGCTCCATCGGTCTAAAGCTCGTGAAATCAAACTGGTTGGTTTCCCAATACTGTTTATTGGGCAACTTACGCGGCACTTCTCCCGGATACATGGTTTGAGGGACATTATCCAAAGTCACACCTTGCAACGCCGGAACATTGTCGGATCCCGACGAGATATAACCCGCGCTGGTCGCTTGAATAGACGCAATGCTCATACAACTCATGTCGATGTGTTCAAATGCCGCCTGCTGCCAAGCCGGATGAACCATCTGTTGTAACAGTGACACCAAGTTCGGATGTTGATCCGGTGTCACATGGTCAGCTTTAGTGGCTGCAAACAAGATCTTGTCGATCTTCGGCGCGAATAAGCGTCTTAAGATATTGCTTCGACCGTACTTAAAGCTCTTCAATAACTGTTCAAGTGCACCACGCATATCCATGAAAGAGTCATAACCCGCATTGAGTGGCTGCAAGCAATCCACCAACACGATTTGTCTGTCGAACGTCGCGAAGTGATTCTTGTAGAACGCTTTCACTACCTTCTGTTGATACTCTTCATAACGCGCTTTCAGTACCGCATAGTTACTTGTTTTTGAGAACTTACCCTCAGGTGCGATACACGGGAAGAATTGCAGCACAGGCGCGCCTTCAAGCTCACCGGGTAATACGAATCGACCCGGCTGTACCCAATGCAGTCCGTTACTTTTACAAGTATGAAGGTACTGGGTGTAGCTATCGGCAATCGCGACCAGTTTCTTTTCGTCCGCTTCTGCTAGCAAGTCGATATCACCACGCATTACGTTCCACTCTTGCGAATAGGTTTCTCTATCCCCTTTCAACGCAGCGAATTGAGACTGACTCCAGGTTTCAAAATCCATATCCAGTAAGGGTAAATCAAGCAGCCATTCGCCTGGGTAATCGACAATATCGAGATAAAGGGTGCTGTTTTTACTCAGTAGTTTTTTTGCGCCCTTCGCTGGCTTATATTTGATAGCTAGACGAATCTCACTGACATCACGCGTTGGCACCGGCCATTCTGGTGGCTGTGCATTCAACGACTCCATCGCTTCATCATATGAGAAACGTGGAATCATCATGTTGTGTTGAGGGATCCGCTTTGCACCAATAATTCTTCCATCTCTCGCCGATGCAAGCAGTGGTAGGTTTTTATGGGTAGACGTATGAAGAAGCTGATTGACCAGCGAAGTAATGAATGCTGTCTTACCCGCACGAGAGAGCCCCGTGACCGCTACTCGAATATGAGAATCCGTTCCTCTGCTTATAAAGTCACTCATTTCTTGAGTTAGGTGTTTCATTTGAACGACTCCGTGATAATTAGGCTAGCTGATTATGATAATAGCGAGGCAAGCCTATGTTCTTTCCCAGATGGGATAGATTGTATGCTTATGCTTATGGTGATTAGTATGCAATACACATTCTTAATGCTAGATGAATAAAAGCCCCTGACTACATTCATAATCAGGGGCTTTAAAATTTTTGCACGATATCCGACGTTTAATCGTCTTCAATCAACTTGTAGATAACAAACAGTGCAATCTCTGCGATTAGCCAAAGTGCACAGGTAATCGTCACGTATTTATTATCAAAGATACTGATCCCTTTCAAGATCAGGTCGTAGCCAACAAAAGCACCAATCACCACTGCCAAGATAATCTGTAGGATCTGAATAAAACGAGGCATTCCTCTCTCCTATATTCTTATATCAAACTATGTGTTTATCACTATATCATTGATAATATGACAAAAGTGCAGATAATGCTGCACTTTTGTCTTTAACTTTCTGTCAAAAATTGCAATTCAAACGCTGAAGCTAGCGCCTGTTACGACTTTTGACTTCGGTAAATTATGCTTTTTCAGCTTCAGCAATTTTCACTTTCCACGTGTCAGGGCCGATCTGGTGCGCGTTCACGCCGTTCGAGTCAACAGCAACCGTTACCGGCATGTCTTCAACTTCAAACTCGTAGATCGCTTCCATACCGAGATCTTCAAACGCAACCACACGTGCTTTTTTAATTGCTTTAGCCACTAAATAAGCTGCACCACCAACCGCCATCAGGTAAACCGATTTATGTTGTTTGATTGACTCAACCGTTGCAGGGCCGCGCTCTGCTTTACCAATCATGCCCATAATGCCGGTTTCTTCTAACATCATGTCGGTGAACTTATCCATACGAGTAGACGTTGTTGGGCCAGCAGGACCTACCGCTTCATCGCCTACTGCATCAACTGGGCCTACGTAGTAAATGAACTTACCTTTCAGGTCGACGCCTTCTGGTAAACCTTCACCACTTTCAAGCATCCCTTGAATACGCTTATGCGCTGCATCACGACCGGTTAAGATCTTGCCTGATAGAAGAACCGTTTCGCCAGTCTTCCACTCTTGAACGTCTTCTTTAGTAATCTCATCAAGGTTAACACGGCGTGTATTCGCGCCTGCTTCCCAAGTAATATCTGGCCACTCTTCTAACTTAGGTGGTGTTAGCTCTGCAGGGCCGCTGCCGTCTAATGTGAAATGTACGTGACGTGTTGCTGCACAGTTCGGGATCAAGCAAACAGGCTTAGAGGCTGCGTGCGTTGGCGCTGTTTTGATTTTCACGTCAACCACAGTCGTTAGACCGCCAAGACCTTGTGCGCCAATACCCAGTTTGTTTACACGGTTGAAGATATCTAAACGAAGCTCTTCTTCAGCGTTCTCTGGACCTTTGTCGATAAGCTCTTGAATATCGATGTGTTCCATCAGAGATTCTTTTGCTAGTACCGCTGCTTTTTCAGCCGTACCACCAATGCCTATGCCTAGCATGCCCGGTGGACACCAGCCCGCGCCCATTGTTGGTAGCGTCTTCTCTACCCATTCTGCAATATCATCAGAAGGGTTAAGCATAACCATCTTGGTTTTGTTCTCAGAACCGCCGCCTTTTGCTGCGATTTGAATTTCAACTTTGTTGCCAGGAACCATATTAATGTGAACAACCGCTGGTGTGTTGTCTTTGGTATTAATACGCTTACCTGCAGGATCCATTAGGACAGATGCACGCAATGGGTTATCTGGGTTGTTGTAAGCTTGACGAACGCCTTCATCAACCATCTGTTGTACTGTTTGATCCGTTTCCCACCTAACATCCATACCGATGTTCACGAAACAAGTAACAATACCCGTATCCTGACAAATTGGACGATGGCCTTCCGCAGACATACGCGAGTTGATAAGAATCTGAGCGATCGCATCTTTAGCTGCTTGGCTCTCTTCTTTCTCGTACGCTTTTTCTAGGGCTTGGACAAAGTCTAAAGGGTGATAATAAGAAATGTACTGAAGTGCGTCAGCGACACTGCTGATCACATCTTGCTTACGAATAACCGTCATTGCATGCCTCTTTATTGTTCTGGTTCCATGTGGGTTCTTGGTTTGACTGTTTTGTCTAACCGGACTAGTTGGCTTAGCTTTTTATTATGTTGAGCTGTATTTAGTTGCTTTAGCAATCGCTTGCATAGCTTTAAACTAAACCATGTGGTTTGCACCGTTCTAATCAAGAACCCATTTTATTTTCAATTTATGATACTCTTGCTTCCTCTCACACGCCATGCAGTGATCGAACTCTTTGTCACAAATTAAACAAATGAATAACAACGAATTTCGCTCTATCCAAATCAAGCCGCTTGAATATCAATCAACTTTAGCTAAACAGCTGTTTTCCCATGTTGAAAATCTGCCGTGGGCAATGCTATTACGCTCCGCTTCAGAAAGCCACGTTGATAGTCGATACGATATTTTAGTTGCTCAACCCATCGCCACCTTCGAGACAATCGGTGCAAAAACGACCGTTAATGTTAATGAGACGTGCGAGGTTTCAGACTCTGATCCTTTCGAGCTACTCGACCAATATCAGCAACAATTATTGCCTGTGACTAAAGATCATGCTGAGTTGCCATTCGTTGGCGGCGCTTTAGGCTACTTTAGTTATGATTTAGGCCGCAGAGTCGAGACCCTGCCTTCACGCGCAAAGCGCGATATTGAAGCACCAGACATGGCGGTTGGCTTGTATGAATGGGCTGTAGTGGTTGACCATCAATTAAAGACAGCTTGTATTGTCGGCAATAATATCGAACAACATCATGATTGGCTGATGCAGCAATTGGTTCAATCAAAGCCAACACACGCAGCCTTTGGATTAACCACACCATGGCAATCCAATATGAGCGAAGAGAGCTACGCCACCAAGTTCGATAGTGTTCAAGAATATCTGTTATCCGGTGACTGTTATCAGATTAATTTGGCTCAGCGCTTCAATGCCCAATACCAAGGCAGTGAATGGTTGGCTTATGACAAGTTAGAGCAGTACAACTCAGCGCCCTTTTCTGGCTTTATCCGTTTGGCCAACTGCGCAATCATCAGTGTTTCGCCAGAACGTTTCTTAGAACTCAAAGACAACGTAATTGAAACCAAGCCAATCAAAGGCACACGCCCGCGTTCTGACGACCACGTGATTGATGATGCTAACGCGCAGGACCTAGCAAGCGCCGATAAAGATCAGGCGGAAAACCTAATGATTGTCGACCTACTTCGTAATGACATTGGCCGAGTAGCAAAGCCAGGCACAGTTCATGTACCAAAGTTGTTCGATATCGAAAGCTTCCCTGCGGTGCACCACTTGGTAAGCACGATACGAGCAGACCTTGATGACCAATATTCTGCGACGGACCTCCTGAGAGCGTGTTTCCCTGGCGGTTCGATTACTGGCGCACCAAAAGTTCGCGCCATGCAGATCATTGAAGAGTTAGAACCACATCGACGTTCAGCGTACTGCGGCAGTATTGGTTACATCAGCCGAAATGGCAGAATGGACACCAGCATTACCATTCGTACCTTGGTCGCAGAGAACAACACGCTTTATGCATGGGCTGGCGGTGGTGTAGTATTTGATAGTGATTGTGCTTCTGAATACCAAGAAACACTGGATAAGCTAAGTCGAATTCTACCGGTACTTGAAGATTGCTAAACCTAGTGTCATTAACTGCTAGTTCCGCGACTTAATGACGAGTTCCGCAGCTTAACGGCCAGCAAAAGCTCTATATAAGAAGAAACCGAAGGATCGCAAGATCACTTCGGTTTTTTGTCTTTAAACTATCGTACATAACTCACAACGCTTTATTGGCCCGTTTACGCAACCTTCACCGCAGAGACACCCCACTTCTTAAGCATCTCTTTAAGATCATTGGCGGTGTAAGGCTTACTCAAAATGTCATCCATTCCACACTGAATACAGCGTTCCCGCTCTTCAAGCGTCGTTCCGGCAGTGAGAGCAACTATAGACTTAGAATACCCTTTCTTTCTTAGCTTCTCTGTCGCTTCAAAGCCGTCCATAACGGGCATTCTGCAATCCATGAACACAATGTCGTATTCGTTGTCAGAAGCAAGCTCTAGCCCTTCGATTCCATTAGTGGCAATAGCAGGCTCTATCTCGTATTTGCGTAGCATTTGCTGGATGATGATCTGGTTCATCTTAATATCATCAACCACCAGCACTTTAAGCAGTGACAATTCCGCCTCTGACTCAAAGCCTTTAGTGACACTGTCATTCTCTGCTGGCACATCGACAACTTGAAGAGGAATCGAGATGGTAAAAGTCGTGCCTGAGCCAACAACACTGGTCACGCTAATATCACCGTGCATCAAACCTACTAGCTTACGACAGATGGCGAGACCAAGCCCAGTCCCTTCGTAGTTTCGGCTACTTGAATTATCCGCCTGAGTAAAAGGTTCAAACAGTGTCTTATGAGAGGATTGAGCGATCCCAACTCCAGTGTCCTCTACGGAAAAAATAAATTGGTCTCTCAACCATTTAATCTCAACGCTCACATGTCCTTTATCCGTGAACTTGATGGCGTTTCCAATCAAGTTTACGAACAGTTGAGTAATACGCTCTAAGTCACCATAGAAATGGCTCGGTACACCTTTGTCTACATCAACATCAAACTTAAGCTGCTTTTCAAGTGCTCGATTGGTAAAGATACTATCGATAGTATTTCTCAAATCATGAAGCGCGAACTTTTTCGGTATTAACTCCAACATTCCCGCGTTGATTTTACTGTAATCCAATAGGTCATTAATGATGGTTCTGAGAAACTCTCCAGATTGACTTAAGTTGTTCACTATTTCACGTTGAGAGCTATTCAGTTCGGTATCGCTGATCAATTCGGCACTACCTAGTAGGCCATTAAGCGGGGTTCTTAATTCGTGGTTGATCATTGCGACAAAGTCACGCGTTGCTCTTTCAGATTCTTCTGCTCGTTTACGTGATTCAATGTTTCGATTGATAGCAAGCTGGTGGGTTAAGGCACTACAAATAAGGTCGGTAACTAACAACAGTTGGCTTTGGATGAATTCGAAATCTTGGTCTAACACCCTGACCTTCACAATTAACGCGCCGACTATGACCTTTTCAACCTCTAATGGCACGGTAAGGTGGTTGCCTTGCCAATGAGGCTCTTGAATATCTTGCTCTATCACCTCGACGGTTTCATCACCATAGTCATAAGTGTGTAATTGAGGGAGCAGCTTGGGAGGCAAAATCAAACGACTGGCTTCAATCAGATAACTGTTGGTCACACTTGTCGTCAATTGTGACAACATGACGTCATCAAGATCATTACTCAGAAAAGCGCGTCCGAAATCAATCAACAGGTTGTCGATTTGTTCTTGGAATTCAATGCGACGTATGTTTGCATTGGAACGCTTCTCTAACTGACGCAGTGCAAGCTCGAGTTGTTGGTTGGCCTCAAAAAGTTCAAGGCTCTTTTGTTCCAACAAAGCTTCTGCTGCTTTTCGCGCAGCAATCTGGCGTTTAAGTTTTTTCTCTAGGGCTGAGGCCGGATCCATATCACTTTTCTACTTTGAGATTAAACCTAACCACGCTCTGGTCATCATTTTGTGGCGTCATCTCCACCGCAATAGATTCACCGTGGTATTCAGCGCACCCTTCGATAAGCCCTAAACAAACATGAGACATACATCTTGCGCTTTTGTAGTCAAAAACAAGTTGTGCTTCGGTCGTGGTGATAAAACTGAATTCAGGTGGCTCAGCATCTGGATAAAGCTTCTTCACTTCAACGTGAATGTAGCGCTCTACGTGCTGAATAAATTGAAAGGTGGTATTGCTGTGAGCAAGGCTCGCTTTATTCGGCAATGAGGCTAATAAGTTCTTAAATACGGACTGCCCGAAAACGCGTTGCAAGCTTGCTGCATCTATATCGGTTTTTTTGCTCAGATTAATGATGAGTTTAACCAGATCTTTGTGGTCGTAACTTCCGACAGATGTGTAGATCCCTTCATCTTCTGACATCTCTAGAACTTCTTCCAAAAGCTCTAACCCAAACTTGTCTTCAACAAGCTCTAAAAATTCGGTGAATATGATTCCTTTCATCTCATACCTTTTCTTCTATTTCTTTTTAGAATGGTTCACTAAGTCATTGTTATCAAATTCTTAAACGCAAAATCTACGCTTCGTAACCCAATTTTATGACATGGGTAACGCTTACTCGCAGATGTGTACATATTGAATATAGCAAAAACCGGCATTTTAAGGATGTCAGTCACTACGTGGCCCTTAATTACGCCTAGTTAATCGCTAAACTAAAGGTAAGTAAATGAAGACACACTCAAAATTGGTAATCAGCCCACGGTTATGTCTATACTTAAAATCATAATAATCAATATATTGGCTTGATATGAATAAAGAAAACTTCCTTCAACAATTCCAACTAAACCCTACCGTTGGCTATCACCCAGAGTCAGTAGAGCGTGTTTCGCATATCAGTGGCGATCAATTACGTAAAGCGGCAGTGGTGGTAGGTTTAGTTGAAAGAGAAGATGGTTTACATGTCATTTTTACTAAAAGAGCGTCTCATTTAAAGCATCATCCTGGCCAAGTCAGTTTTCCTGGCGGTAAACACGAACTCTCAGACCCTTCTATGCAATTTACTGCACTTAGAGAGCTCCATGAAGAAGTAGGAATTCGATCGGATCAAGTTAAAATTGTTGGGCAATTACCCGCTTTGAGTACTATTAGTAAATTTTCTGTGACACCGATTGTTGCTCTGGTCGATCCTGACTATGAAGCCATCATCGATGAGAATGAAGTTGCCTCTATTTTTGAGGTGCCAGCCACCTATGTTTTAGACCAAGCCAAGCTACACAGCCACACTATTAACTTCAAACAAATCAAGCATCGTGTTTTTGCGATGCCCTTCCAAGAGCACCTAATTTGGGGCGTTACGGCGCAAATTATCCAATCGATGCAGCAGCATGTAGTGCAACAAATTACATAGCAACTACGTTTTGTTTAATCTCTGTTAACAAATCGCAAGCTTTGTATGGAACAGAATTATTAATGCAATTTTACGCAAACGTTTACTTGCTATAGATCTATACAACCCGCCCTTTCGCATAAAAAAAACTAATACCAAGCATAAACATAAATCACCTGTGGCACGCTATTTTCGTGATCAAAAATCCGTTTTTCGCATATCATGTGACACGCCGTTTCATTACATGATTTAGATCTATTTTTTGTAGAAGAAAATTCTGCAGAATTAGCCCCGACTTATTTCCTGTTCCCAAAAAATGAGTAATTTAACATGAACACAACAACTTCTTCGGCAAATGCCGTTAAAGATTCAAGCAAGTTTAACTATAAAGATTTTACCTGGTGTTTATCACTATTCGGTACAGCAGTTGGTGCTGGCGTACTATTTCTTCCAATCAAAGCTGGTGCGGGTGGTTTTTGGCCATTAGTTATCCTAGCTCTAATCGCGGCACCGATGACTTGGTTCGCACACAAATCTCTAGCTCGCTTCGTACTGTCAGCTAAAAACCCTGAAGCAGATATTACAGACACAGTTGAAGAGCACTTCGGTAAGACTGGCGCAAACATTATTACTTTTGCTTACTTCTTCGCTATCTACCCAATCGTTCTTATCTACGGTGTTGGTATCACAAACACGGTTGATTCTTTCCTAGTAAACCAAATGGGTATGGAATCTATTCCACGTCCTCTTCTTTCTGGTGCACTTATCCTTGCTATGACAGCAGGTGTTGTATTCGGTAAAGAGCTGATGCTTAAAGCAACGTCAGCGATGGTTTACCCACTAGTATTCATCCTACTAGCACTATCTTTCTACCTAGTTCCTGATTGGAACACTTCAATGATGGACGTAAGCCCAGAATGGTCAACAATGCCTTCTATTATCTGGCTTGCTATTCCAATCATCGTGTTCTCTTTCAACCACAGCCCAATCATTTCACAGTTCTCTAAAGAGCAACGTCGTGTATACGGTGAAGACGCAGTTAAGAAAACTGACCAAATCACTGGCGGCGCAGCAATGATGCTTATGGGCTTTGTAATGTTCTTCGTATTCTCTGTAGTGCTTTCTCTATCTCCAGAGCAACTAGCAACAGCACAAGCACAGAACATCTCTGTTCTTTCTTACCTAGCTAACGTACATGAGTCTCCACTTATCTCTTACATGGGTCCTCTAGTAGCGTTCGCAGCGATTACTTCAAGCTACTTCGGTCACTTCCTAGGTGCTCACGAAGGTCTTGTTGGTCTAATCAAGTCTCGCTCTGGTTCTTCAATCTCTAAGATTGAGAAAGCTTCTCTAGCGTTCATCGTTGTTACAACTTGGATTGTTGCGGTAGTTAACCCAAGCATCCTAGGTATGATTGAAACAATGGGTGCTCCAATGATTGCAGCTATCCTGTTCCTAATGCCTGTATTCGCAATGAACAAAGT
The DNA here is from genome assembly GCF_024347415.1 of Vibrio crassostreae. NCBI lineage: Bacteria > Pseudomonadati > Pseudomonadota > Gammaproteobacteria > Vibrionales > Vibrionaceae > Vibrio > Vibrio crassostreae. The sequence continues at coordinate 1,402,301 of NZ_AP025476.1, read as the reverse complement.
ACCAGCAATGGCTAAGTACAAAACTTCAGCACCTGTACAAATCTTTACAGCTTTATGTGGTCTAGCGGCTATTAGTTCTGTAATCTACGGCGCTCTTTAATCTCAAGCCCTTTTTATAAGATGACATCCATCTTATATCGCGAGATTAAACAAAAAATATAATGATAATAAATGAGCCTCCCTACTCCCCTTGGGAGGCTCTCTTTTTGAGGTAATCGCTATGATTAGTGTATTTGATATCTATAAAATCGGTGTTGGTCCATCGAGCTCACACACAGTTGGACCAATGAAAGCGGGTAAAGAGTTTATTGATGACCTACGTTCAATGGGAAAATTGCGCGACATCACTAAAATCACCGTGGACGTATATGGATCACTATCACTGACAGGGAAAGGTCACCACACAGATATCGCAATCATCATGGGTCTTGCTGGCAATACTCCTGAGCGTGTTGATATCGATTCTATTGCAGGCTTCATTGCTCGCGTAGAAGAAACTGAGCGCCTTCCTGTTGGCATGCACTGTCATACAGTATCGTTCCCACGTGATGGCGGTATGAACTTCCACACTAGCAACCTTTCTCTACACGAGAACGGCATGAGCATCCATGCATGGGTTGGTGACGAAGTTGCATACTCAAAAACGTACTACTCAATTGGTGGCGGTTTCATCGTTGACGAAGAGAACTTCGGCAAAGAAGAAGAAAACCCAATCAAAGCACCTTACGAATTCACTACAGCTGAAGAGCTGGTTAATCAGTGTAAAGAAAGCGGTCTTTCTATCAGTACACTGGTTATGAAAAACCAAGCAGCATTCCACTCAGACGAAGAGTCTCGCACTTACTTCGCTAACATCTGGAAAACGATGCGTGAGTGTATGGATCGCGGTATGAATACTGAAGGTATCCTGCCTGGTCCACTGCGTGTACCTCGTCGTGCAGCAGCACTTCGCCAACAGCTAATGACTTCAGAAAAAACAACTAACGACCCAATGTCGGTTGTTGACTGGGTAAACATGTTTGCTTTCGCAGTAAATGAAGAAAACGCAGCTGGCGGTCGTGTAGTAACGGCACCAACAAACGGCGCATGTGGCATCATCCCTGCGGTATTGGCTTACTACGATAAGTTCATCCAAACAGTGACAGAGAAAGATTACATCCGTTACTTCGCTGCTTCTGGCGCGATCGGTGGTCTTTACAAGCGTAACGCTTCTATCTCTGGTGCTGAAGTTGGCTGTCAGGGTGAAGTTGGTGTGGCATGTTCTATGGCTGCTGCTGGTCTTGCTGAGCTTATGGGTGGTAGCCCTGAGCAAGTATGTATGGCTGCAGAAATCGGCATGGAGCACAACCTAGGTCTAACGTGTGACCCAGTTGCTGGCCAAGTACAAGTACCATGTATCGAGCGTAACGGTATTGCAGCAGTTAAAGCAATTAACTCGACTCGTATGGCACTTCGTCGTTCTTCTGCTCCTACTGTTTCTCTAGATAAAGTTATCGAAACGATGCTAGAAACAGGTAAAGACATGAACGCTAAATACCGTGAGACATCTCAAGGTGGTTTGGCTGTTAAGGTCGTTTGTTAATCACTCTGAATTAATAAACCGATAATAAAAAAGGAACGCCGATGCGTTCCTTTTTTTGTAACTAAAGCTTTTGGAGCTAAAGCTTGGTGACTGATTTATTCACCCAACCAAATTGTTTTATTAAATCACTTGTGAGATAAGCAAGAAGCAACCAAACAACAATGAGAAAAGCATCATTGGCTTGCCACCTTCCGCGCTGTATCTATCTTCTGCTACTTTCATGAAGCGTTGCTTGTGAACCATCACCAGAGGAACGAACACAGCTAAGAACACTAAGATGATACCTGCGTAGTTCAACACTTGTAGGAACTTGTCTGCAGCAAGCAGTGAACCTGCCAACGGTAAGATAAAGCTAATACAGTACGTTACTGCCGTATTTTGGTTGAACATGTCTTTGTTCTGGTTGAACAACGCCATCGCCACGCCAAAGAAAGAGGTCAACAACGCCAACCCAGTGAAGGTAGACAGAACATTACCCACCCAAGGAGATTGAGCCTCAAACGCCGCCATCAAATCGGATACGTTCTTAAAGCTTCTGAATTGCTCTTCACTCAAGTTACCCACTACCGCAAACAACCAGCACAAGTAACACACTAATGGGATCAGAGAACCGACGATCACCATGTTACGCAGCTGTTTGTCTGTCGCTTCGTGGTTGTAAGAAACTAAAGTTGGAATCACAACCATAAAGCCAAAGCTTGTAAACAGGATTGCACTGGTTTTGATTAAATCAACGTGGTCATGGCTGGTTACCTGCATCAAGTTTTCTTGAGTCATGCTCGGTGCCAAGAACGCCATGGTTGCAAACAAACTTGCAAGCATCACGAAGAACAATGCGCGGTTGAGTTTATCAATCACGCCAGTACCACTTGCGACTACAGCGCCAGCAAGCAAGGTAAACACTATTTGGCTGGTAGTAGCGGTAATTTCGACGCCAAAGTTAGACAGTAACTTACTCAGCAAGTCACCTGCGCCCAGAATGTAAGCCATTAATAGACAAATTAATAACGCGTATAGCAAACCGTTGGTAAGCAACTGGCCTTGTTTACCCAAGGTTTTTCGGGCAATAGAGTTTAATCCTAGACCGCCACCCGCTTTGATGGTCGCTTCTAGAAGTAATAATGCTGCGTAAGTCGTACCGAAGCAGATCAGTACCATCAGCAGTGTGCCATAAAGCAATCCAAATTGAGCTAATACCATTGGGATCGCGAGCATACCAGCACCGAGAGCGGTACCAGCGATAATTAGGGAGCTACCCATCATTTTAATATTCATTATTTTTAACTTATTTGTTTAGTTTTTATAGGTGTGAGTCTTCGTGCATCAAGTGGATGACAAAGGAATTCAGATAGAAATAAAGTTATAAAACGAATAACAATAGGAGCGATAAGCGGTAAAGAAGCGTGCAGAGACGTTGTCGAACAGGGCGTTCAAAGGGGAGCTTGTCTTAAGAGAGGTAAAACGAGAAGCGTGAGTAAGCGTTAACTGATGTGGTGAACCTTCCGTAGGTTCAATAATCGGCGATGTAATCTTGAATTTCATGTATGTGTCCAATAATTGATTCACATTCCATAGTATTTGAAGCAGCGTATCCGTTGCTGCCCTACCTCTAGCATTAGAGATCTTCTCATCTTATCGAATGAGACTCGAAACACAACGCTATAACCACACTTTTTGCTATTAAATTGAACAAAATAGCTATCTGGATATAAGTTGACCACCAAACCTTCTAATACAATAATTTTCATTGATAAAAGACAAGCTGATAAATACATCTAGCCCATGGAACCCGAGACTCTCTCCTCTAACTAGAATCAAATTCACAACTCAACGTTATATTTTGACATAAGACATAACACAAACTTGCTACATCACAGAAACATAACCACAACCGGAGTATGGTCACACAATTCGCCATACCCCATAGGTGGTAGTGACTCTTACACGTACAGTATGCGCGTCATTAAAAAATAAAAAATTAATACCTTATGCGCTCAACTATAACCTTCAAAATTCTAGTGGCCCTAGCTATTGTGTTCACTTTTTTGCTAGCAATATCGACCTACTTTCAATATTCGCAGCAAAAACAACTTGTTAATTCTGTATTGAGTGAACAGCTTCACGATAAGGCAAGTAACTATTTCGATAGCCTCAATATGATGATGCTGACTGGCACAATGGCGCAAAAAGAGACCTTGCGTCAAAAAGCGTTAGCACAAGAAGGCATTGAAGACGTTCGTGTTTTGCGCGCTGACGCTGTAAGTAAGTTATACGGTCCCGGTAATGACAATCAAAGACCTGTTGATGATATCGACAAGCGAGCACTAGCAGGTGAAACGGTTATCGAACCCTTTTCTGCCGATTGGGGTAAAGGCTTAGTCATTGCCCTACCAATGAAATCCAGTGAAAACTACCGTGGCACCAATTGCGTGGCATGCCATATGGCGCCTGAAGGCGAAATATTAGGTGCGATTCGCCTCGAATATAACCTTAGTCATGTCAATTCGTTAATCAACACTCAAACCATAACCGCTATTGGCATTATGGCGGTGATCTCGTTTGCAGGATTCGTTCTTACAATGGGGCTCATTCGTAAGATTATCGTTCGTCCGCTGCAACAAACTTCTCGCTTTATGACCCAAGTCAGCAACGATAAAAACCTATCCACTCGGCTGCCTGAGCAAAGTAAAGATGAGATCGGTACGCTCGCGAACTCCATCAACTCATTCATGGGTACCGTTTCTCACAGCTTAGAGAAGGTACAAGACACCTCTCACAAATTGAATGCGTCTGCCAACCAGCTGACCAGCGTTGCACAAATTACCGAGCAAGCCGCCAGCGATCAGCAAAATGAAACCGCTGAAGTACAACACAATGTTGAAGGTATCCAAGCGCAACAAGTCAATGTAGAGCAAGCCACTTTAACCGCGTCGGAGCTCATTAATCACACCGCCGATGTGGCGTGCAAGAGTGCTAACCAAGCACATGAGGCAAGCGGTGAGATAAAAAACCTAGTCAGCAGTATAGAAGAAGTGAAACACAAAATACTGACACTCAACGAGCAGACTGGAGAAGTCTCTTCAATATTGAGCGTGATTCGTGGTATTGCCGACCAAACCAACCTTCTGGCCTTGAATGCAGCAATTGAAGCGGCACGTGCGGGAGAACAAGGGCGTGGGTTTGCGGTAGTGGCTGATGAAGTTCGTCATCTTGCATCACGAACCGCAGAAGCAACAGGCAGCATTGAGTCAATCATTCATCAATTCCAGCAAGGCAGTGAAGAATCGCTAGCTTCTGCTGATCGCGTTTGCGAACAAGCGCATCAAAGCTCAACAGATATCGATGCACTTTCAATTGAAATGAATGGTGTTGTAAAAGAGATGAAACAAGTGCTAGCTCATGCACAAAATATTCAACAACAGACACAATCGACCACACACGCTACCCAAGATGTGCAGCAAAAAGTTGAGACCATTACCTCTCATGCCGATAATACGTCGCGCTCTGCTGGTGAAACTCGTGGGATCAGTAATGACTTGGAAGAACTGTCCGATCACCTTGAGTCACTGATTAATCAATTTACTTTGTCGAGTACAAAGAAGAACCCATAGGTCTTCTACAACAAAAAAGCGCTCAACAATGAGCGCTTTATCTTCCTAACAATGTCTAGTTCAGGCTTTCAAACAACCTTATACAATGATTAATGCGTAATGGAAACCGCGGTTAAGTCTTTATGCTTGTGGTACATCGCGTGTTTGAATATCAGATTCGCACTCACGGTATCCATTCCAGAAACCTCCACATAAGCCCCCTTTTTGCGGAACTTGAACACAACCTTATCAAGCGCCTCAACCGAAGTGTTATCTAGGAACGAAGCATCCGATATATCGATCGTCACTAAAGAGGTCGCGTTGTCATAATCAAATAGGTCGACAAACGCATCAGACGAAGCAAAGAAGACATGGCCTTTCACTCGGTGAATGGTGTGCATTTCGTTGGTCACCACTTCATCGGATATAAACACCATGGATTTGCTGGCATGTGCATAAAACAGAGCCGATAACACCACGCCAACCGCAACACCTATCGCTAAGTTATGAGTAAACACCACCACCGCCACGGTCGCTAACATGGTTACATTAGTTGGAAGTGTGTGGTCTTTTAGCTCAACAATAGAACGCCACGAGAATGTGCCGATAGAAACCATGATCATCACAGACACTAATGCTGCCATCGGTATCAGCTTCAACCAATCAGAAACAAACACTACCATTAATAACAAAACAACCCCGGCAATCATGCTGGACAATCGGGTTAAGCCGCCTGATTTGATGTTAATGATTGACTGACCGATCATTGCACACCCCGCCATACCACCAAAAAGGGAGGCCACTATATTGGCAACGCCCTGCCCTTTACACTCATTGTTTTTATTGCTTTCAGTATCGGTCAGGTCATCCACTATTGTCGCTGTCATCAAGGATTCCAACAAGCCAACCAGAGATAGAGCAATCGAATATGGCAGGATGGTTGCAAGCGTCTCAAACGTGAATGGAATATTAGGAATCAAGAACACAGGCAGTGAATCTGGAAGCTTACCCATATCACCAATCGTTCTCACATCTAATCCGAACAACAAACTAATGACTGTCAGGGCAACAATCGCGACTAATGGAGAAGGTATTGCACGACCAAACTTGGGGAAATAAGGAAGCAGATAAATGATCGCCAAACCCAAAGCGACTAATACATAAACGCTCGAAGGGACGTTGACCAATTCAGGGAGCTGGGCCATGAAGATTAGGATGGCGAGCGCGTTAACAAATCCAGTAATCACCGATTTAGAAACGAAATTCATCAGGTTACCAAGCTTGAGATACCCAGCTGCGATTTGAATGACGCCAGCTAAAAATGAAGCAGCGAGTAGATATTCTAGTCCGTGCTCTCTCACTAAGGTAACCATTAATAGCGCCATAGCGCCTGTTGCACCGGAAATCATTCCCGGACGACTGCCAACCAAAGCGGTTACGACACAAATACAGAACGAAGCATAGAGCCCTACTTTAGGGTCAACGCCTGCAATAATTGAAAATGCGATGGCTTCAGGGATCAATGCGAGTGCAACCACAATCCCAGATAATGAATCTCCTTTAACGTTTGATAACCAGTGTTTTTTTAAATAATTAAGCATGTAATTCTCTTTTACTTGTACAGCCAGTCCTGCCTTGTTGAGACATAATCTGATCGACTGTTTTTCTTGAATGAGCGAGCGCTCGAAAAGTGCGGGTGTAGAGAGAATGCAGGGGTTAAGGCGGCGTAATTAACACGTAGATATTAAACTCCTCTTGTTGCTTTAATGGGAAATTAAGAAGGTGATCAAGTCCAATATGACTGAATCCGCGCCAATATAGAGCGAGTTTCAACACAATCACACTCCCATTATTGAAAACAAAGGTTTCGATTACGCCTTGCTCGTTCAACAGCTCACATAGGGTGACAGGTAAGGCTGACGCTAAGATCGAACAAAAAACACACCCTCAAACCTATTTATCGTCAGTAGACACAATATTTCTTTCACCAAGCAAGAATAAAGGTTGAAGCTGTCGGTATGACAGGTAATATGTTCAATCGATTTAAAAAGTTTATACAACTTAATGTTTCGGCTAATTATTGTGCAAATGTATGTTTATTTGCAGCAATGCCAGAGACTTTGAGTTGAATTTGTCCCTCAATGGAGAATGAAATCAACATGACTTACGCGCCTGTAACAGACGTACTTGGCGGCAAGCTAGCGGTAGACAGTGAAGTAACTGTTCGCGGCTGGATCCGTTCACGTCGTGATTCCAAAGCTGGAATCTCTTTCCTTGCCATTTATGACGGCTCTTGTTTCGACCCGATTCAGGCCGTGGTTCCTAATAATCTTAATAATTACGAAAACGAAGTATTAAAGCTAACAACTGGCTGCTCTGTTGAAGTAACAGGTAAGATTGTTGAGTCTCCTGCGAAAGGTCAAGACTTCGAACTAGCAGCAACTGACGTTAAAGTTGTGGGTTGGGTTGAAGATGCTGACACTTACCCAATGGCTAAGACACGTCACTCTATCGAATACCTTCGTGAAGTTGCTCACCTACGTCCACGTACAAACGTGATTGGCGCAGTAGCACGTGTACGTAACTGTCTATCTCAAGCGATTCACCGTTTCTACCACGAGCAAGGCTTCTTCTGGACTTCTGCTCCGCTTATCACTGCATCTGATGCAGAAGGTGCTGGTGAAATGTTCCGTGTTTCTACGCTAGACATGGAAAACCTACCACGCACTGAAAAAGGCGACGTAGACTTCAACGAAGATTTCTTCGGTAAAGAGACGTTCCTAACAGTATCTGGCCAACTTAATGCTGAAGCTTACGCTTGTGCACTAAGCAAGGTTTACACGTTCGGTCCTACGTTCCGTGCTGAAAACTCAAACACAAGCCGCCACCTAGCTGAGTTCTGGATGGTTGAGCCTGAAGTTGCGTTTGCAGACCTTAACGACGTAGCGAAACTGGCTGAAGACATGCTTAAGTACGTTTTCGCTGCTGTTCTTGAAGAGCGCCGCGACGACCTTGAGTTCTTCGCTTCTCGCATCGACAAGCAAGCAATTACTCGTCTAGAGCAATTCGTTGACGCTGACTTCGCACAAGTTGACTACACTGACGCAATCCAAATCCTACTAGACTCTGGTAAGAAATTTGAGTTTGACGTTGAGTGGGGCATCGACATGTCTTCTGAGCATGAGCGTTACCTAGCTGAAGAGCACTTCAAAGCGCCTGTTATCGTTAAGAACTACCCGAAAGACATCAAAGCTTTCTACATGCGCTTAAACGACGACGGCAAAACAGTTGCAGCAATGGACGTACTTGCACCAGGCATCGGTGAAATCATCGGTGGTGCACAACGTGAAGAGCGTCTAGACATTCTAGACGAGCGTATGATTGCTATGGGTATCGACCCTGAGCACATGAGCTGGTACCGCGACCTACGTAAATACGGCACAGTGCCGCACGCTGGCTTTGGTCTTGGTTTCGAGCGTCTAGTATCTTACGTAACAGGTATGGGCAACGTTCGTGACGTGATTCCATTCCCACGTACGCCACGCTCTGCAAACTTCTAATTCGAAAACCTATTCGATTTATAAGTTAAGAACAAATAAAACCTCCGCAATCGCGGAGGTTTTTTTATGTTCTGAATAAAACAAGGCGACGGCTGCTTCTGCTTCTGCTTCTGCTTATCACCATCAGAGACTAGTTATTCAAAAACTAATCAACATCTTGGTCGATAGCGTATTTTATTGCGAGACCGCAGATTGCCATCATAACGAACGGGATAGCCGCAGTGGTGTATTCCGCCCACGCCATATCAGCGAACGCTTTTGCTAGCAGTACGTGGCCGAGAATAAGCAGAAGCGCACACACAATCGCGACGATAATCAGCTTAACTTCATTTCCCATAGTCATTTTCAACATAACGGTATCTCCAATATTTGGTCTACCGTTATTGAATCATAACTCTCTTGCCAATTAGGCGTACAGTTACGCCACAAACAACCCGTACAGTTGGAATGATTGTCTTTTTTATGAGGGACTTAAGGTTTTACGAGTTCGTGAGTTGATGTGCAAGTTTACCAAGCAAGATAAGCGCTTGTTCTTTCTCTTCTGTCAATTCATAAGAGAAGTTCAATCGTATCGCGTTATCCACTCTGCCCTGCTCACTGAACAGGTCGCCAGATGCGACGCTAATACCTTGCTCAATAGCCAGTTGATGAAATTGTTGGCTGTCGAATTTTTCAGAGAAACGAATCCATATAAAGTAGCCACCAGCTGGTTCTTCAATCTCGATTGAATGCGGGAAGTACTGCTTAATGACGTCTATAAATCGCTCTTTCCTGACTAACAGGTTTTTACGTAGTTTACGAAGGTGATTGTCGTAGCTTTCATGCGTTAAAAAATGGGTGACACCAAGTTGAACGGGAGCGCTACTCGATAACGTAGAAAGAAGCTGCAACTTTTGAATCGCATCGTTAAAAGGCGTGTTCACAACCCAACCTATTCGATAGCCCGGACATAAGCTTTTTGAATACGACCCACACAACAAAACAGAATCGGTCTTATCGAAAGCCTTAAGTGGTTTCGGTTTATGCCCTTCGTAATAAAGGTCGCCATACACGTCATCTTCAATAATGTAGGTTTCATGTTGTTCTGCAATCTCTACCACACGGCGCTTCGCCTGTTCCGACAAACTGGTTCCCGTCGGGTTCTGAAAAGTCGTCATCAGCCAACACGCTTTGACATCTTGGTTTTGTAGTGCGTTTTCAAACTGATCTATGTTCAATCCATTAATTGGGCAAACATCCACTTCGATAGGGTTAAGCCCTAGCCTTTCGACAGCCTGCAGAGCACCATAGAATGCGGGAGATTCGATCACTACGTTATCACCCGGCTTAGTGACCGTTTGCAGGCTCAAGTTGAGCGCTTCCATTGCACCTGACGTAATCACGATGTCTTGATGATTAACTGTAATGCCTTGCTGCAGATAACGCTGTGCGATTTGCCTTCTTAAAGACTCACTTCCAGGAGGCAGATTGTTAATCACACTGGCACCCGTCATCTTCCTGCCGGCACTGGCTAGATTTCGAGTCAAGGTAGGTAATGGGAAAAGATCGGGATCTGGAAATGCAGAACCGAAAGGAATCACACCCTCGGCTGAACTCGACTTCAAAAAATCAAATAAGCGGTCATTAATGGCTTTCTTTTCACGAGGCTCTACGTAATCAACGCCGTCCAGTCTCGGCGCGACAAAGTAGCCCGACTGAGGTTTAGCGATGATCCACCCTTCGCTTTCTAGCAACTGGTAGGCTTGTAAGACAGTACTATTGCTGACGTTGTAATTACGACAACTCATGCGTACCGAAGGGATCTTCTCTCCGGAACGCCACGTATTGTTCGCTATCTGAGTTCGAATGTCCTTTGCAAGCTCTTCATAACGCGCCATCTAATTGTACTACCTAGAAAAATTCTGTGAGCCGGTGATTTTATCACTTACGCCACCAACTATTGCTGCTATCCATATGATCGTGCCTAATTTCCACAATAGTGTGAATTAGTTCACAGATAACTTTGTAAGCTTTGCTAAGTTTGTACCCACGGTAGGAGCTGTGTTGGCTTTGCTACCTCAATAATTTGATGTAACCCAAAAACATGCGAGATAACAATGAAAAAAATAGAAGCAGACCAATTAAGTTATAAAGGAGAGTCAAACGGTGTTCACAGTTGGACAACACCGAGCGGCCAGCCATATTACTGGCACCCAGATTGGCTCCATATTGCTGAAGATGCGACAGGCTCACATCCAAAGCAAAAGATCGATGTAGAACAAGACCAAGCACCAACAGAAAAACACGCAGTGTCTGCTATTCTGAAACACATCAACCAATGGGCTGCAGACAAACTAGCATCTCACCCTGAGATTGAAACAGGCTCTATTGAAGCTGAAATCAATCTGAAAAAGTAATTTGATTTAAAGTAGGTCGCGAACTCAATCACTCGCGACTTGAGTCAAATATACCGACTGAATAGCCTCGAACCTCGACCGAGGCTATTCAAGTATCTTCATAAAAATGCGGTAATAACCCTCACCTAGCTAACAAATCTCTAACACAAACCAGTTTCTTGTATCAATCCACGAAAGCTATCGATAGAATTTCCGGTCTTATTCACGTCAGTTATACTAATCATTCGTAATTCTAAAGTCGTGAATCTAATAAGAATGAGAACAAAGGCTTTTCGATGGATACTTCAAATTACAATCAATCGCTAACGACTAAGTTATACGTCATTGCTGGCGTACTGTTTGGCACCTACGGCAGCCGGGTATGCCCTATGCTCGAGAGCTTAACGACGTTAGAGATTTTCACACAAGTCAGTATTGTTTTTGCCTTAGTATGGATCGCGCGTCGTTATTTATTAGCGCAACATACATTAGTTAAACAAGGTCGATTCGCGCAGCTTGATACCCTTCTATTTTTTGCCGCAAGTGTCCCGTTCGCGCTCTACTACAACTTAAGCTACGAATTCACTATAGATAGCAATTTGAAGGTGTTGTTTGGCATGAGTCTATTCGGCTTCTTTACCGGAACCATTCTCCAATTGAACGCTAAGCTCAGCCAAATGGATAAAATGGAGACGACTGGACAATTTGACTTCCAACTGGTTGGTGAAAGGCGTTCGCTGGTTAAGCAAATGATTGGTTTAGTTATCGTGCTTCTGGTAACACTAACCACCATGCTAACTATGATTGCCGTCAAGGACATCTTTTGGCTAGAACACAACCCAGATCGCTTATTGGATGGCACAGGGAAGATCAGCGTAATCAAAGAGTTTATTTATTTGGCGGTGGTGCTGGGTGGATATGCGATTACCATCATGACGCTTTGGAGCAAACTAATTAAGCGCATTCTCCTAAGCCAAGAGTGTGCATTAAACAAGGTGACCAATGGCGAGCAAGGCGTTCGCTTACCTATTTTCGGCTACAACGAGCTTGGTTCAATGGCCTCAATGACCAACACTATGCTTGATAGCCTCGAAACCGCGCAAAACGAAGTTAAAACCACACGTGACGTTGCGATTGTTAGCCTATCTGCGCTCGCCGAATCGAGAGACAATGAAACGGGCGCACACATCCTTAGAACTCAAGAATACGTTAAGGTGCTCGCACAAGAACTCAGCAAATCAGAAATCCACTCAAGCTTGTTAACACCAAACTACATCGAGTTGCTCTACAAATCTGCGCCTTTGCACGACGTAGGCAAAGTGGGTGTGCCTGATAGCGTGTTATTGAAACCGGGTAAATTGACGGACGAAGAGTTTGAGATAATGAAAGGTCACCCTGCTATTGGCGCCGAAGCGTTATCTATTGCAGAAAAGCAGTTGGGAAGTAGCTCTTTCTTAAGAGTCGCAAAGGAGATATCTCTGACTCACCACGAGAAATGGAATGGCAGTGGTTATCCCAATCAGTTGTCTGGTGAAGATATCCCGTTATCTGGCCGTTTAATGGCATTGGCCGATGTTTATGATGCTCTCATTTCGAAGCGAGTCTATAAACCAGCCTTTACTCATGAACAAGCTAAACAGATCATTTTAGAAGGCAATGGGACGCATTTTGATCCGCAAGTTGTTGACGCATTTCTAGCGGTTGAACAAGCGTTTGTTTCGATCGCTGCAACCTACAAAGATGGCAAAAATATCGCTAGTGAACTCGAACGCGAAAGCCTTGTTGCTCAGCCCGCATAATCTGTTCAAAAACCACTAACTTCTTGCACCCTATAGGTTAATCCGTAGGGTGTTTTGTTATCAAATACCCTCTTTAGTCAATAAATCTGATTGAAATGGATTTTTTTTAGCCTTTCTGTTCACTTCGTATTGTCTTAAAAATTCCATACAGGTATAACTACCCATAGATACTATCCCCTCTCAATTGACATGGATGAAGATTATGTTTGAAAAAGTGTTAGCTGCTCCCGCCGATCCTATCCTCGGCCTTACTGAAGAGTTTAAAAAAGACTCTCGTGCAGAGAAAATCAACCTTGGTGTTGGCATCTACAAAAATGAAGATGGTCAAACGCCTGTACTTAAAACAGTAAAGAAAGCAGAAGCTGCACTTCTTGAAAACGAAAAAACCAAATCTTACCTAACGATTGAAGGTACCGCTGAATACGGTCTAGCGGTTCAGAAACTGCTTTTCGGTTCAGATGCAGAGATCGTAACGTCTCAACGTGCTAAAACAGCACAAGCGCCAGGTGGTACAGGTGCACTTCGCGTAGCGGGTGAATTCATCAAGCGCCAACTGGGTGACGTAAAAATCTGGATCAGTAACCCAACTTGGGCTAACCACAACGGCGTTTTCGCTGCTGCGGGTATCGAGACGGCTCAATACAGCTACTACAACGCTGAAACAAAAGATAAAGACTTCGCAGGCATGGTTGCTGACCTAGAGAAAGCTTCTGCAGGCGACATCGTACTTCTTCACGGCTGCTGTCATAACCCAACAGGTATCGACCCAACAGCTGAAGAGTGGGAAGTACTGGCTAAGCTTGTTGCTGAAAAGAAACTACTTCCTCTATTCGACTTTGCTTACCAAGGTTTTGCGAAAGGCGTTGAAGAAGATGCTGCTGGCCTACGTGTTTTTGCTAAGTACAACAAAGAAATCCTTGTTGCTAGCTCATTCTCTAAGAACTTCGGCTTGTACAACGAGCGTGTTGGTGCATTCACTCTGGTTGCAGAATCTGCAGACGTAGCAACAACAGCGTTCTCTCAAGTTAAGAGCATTATCCGCTCTATCTACTCTAACCCACCAGCGCACGGTAGCGCTGTCGTTACTCACATCCTTGGTGATGCTGATCTACGTGCTGAATGGGAAGCAGAAGTGGCAGAAATGCGTGACCGTATCCAAGAGATGCGCGAGCTATTCGTAACAACACTAAAATCAGAAGGTGTTGATGCAGACTTCACATTCATCGAACGTCAAAACGGTATGTTCTCTTTCTCTGGCCTAAGCAAAGAGCAAGTAACTCGCCTAAAAGACGAATTCGCGATCTACATTGTTGGTTCTGGCCGTATCAGTGTTGCTGGTATGACTAAATCAAACATGGGTCCTCTATGTAAAGGCATCGCTGCGGTTCTTTAATCGTAAAGTGAAACCTGTATTTGCAGACCAGAAACCTGCACTTACAGACCGATAGATATGCAAAAGCCAGCGATTAAGCTGGCTTTTTCGTGTCTCGACTTTCAGTTTTAGATACTTTGTAAGTTAATACTCTAAGAAAAACTCCACGCCCAGCTCATTGGTTCGTTCGCTACGAATCTTACCTTCACCATCTCGATGTTGGTATGAGCCACCAATCGCAAACTTGTTGGTCACGAGATAACGTAAACCTAAGTGATAAATCTCTTCATCAAACAGATCACTTCGATTCACTTGCACACTACCGTTGGCAATCCAACGTTTAGCAAAACCATAGTTAAGCTCAGCTTTTACCCCTTGGATGAACTCAGTATCTGAAGATTCAGTTCGGTTGGTGTCATTATCTTCAACCTTACCTTTAGTGATACCAAGCAGGTAGTAAGCCACTATATCTAAATCTTTCTTGATGCTGTAACGGTAACCAACACCCGGCATAAGTGTATCAATTCGAGTCGTGGTGTCATCAGGGTGAATGAAGCGTGCACTGTAGTCGCCCAGCAACAACCAATCATCCGTCATCGCGTAACTGACGCCTAATCCATACGACGAGGCATTGTTATTACTGCCTGCATCTTCATTTAAACTGCCCGAATGCGCCGTGGCATAAACGTGGTCATAATCAAGAATATCCACCGCGTTAGTGTCCGCCCACAAACTTGGAGAAAACGCTAAAACCGCAGAGACAAAACTAAGCTTCCACTTCGACATTCCTATCATCCTTAAACTGTCACTCCATTAATTGAAAGGTTAGTCTATCCATAAGACTTTAAAAAGGTTTTAGCTCACAGATTGATTTGTGACGGCAAAATATTATCAAATGTTGTACCATGAAATCATACAAACCAATGGATGATCATTATGGATGCTGAGTTATTAGAGATTCAAAACTTTCTGGCACAATACCCCCCTTTCACAGAACTCCCTGAAGAGATGTTGGCGAAAGTGACCAGTAGCGTGGAAATTTCTTATTACCGCCAAGATACCCCTATAATTCACTTTGGTGACCAAATTCATGATCTTTATATGGTTCGAAGCGGCGAAGTCGAAGTCTATCGTCGTAAAGGTGAACTGTATAACCGCCTTGATGAAGGCCATCTTTTTGGTCAAATGGGCCTACTGACCAACAACAAGGTGCGTTTCCCAGTCAAAGCGACTGAAGACACCCTGCTCTACTGCATTCCTGAACCTATCTTCCAAGAGCTTTACGACAACTACGACTCATTCGCCGACTTTGTCGAAGTAGAAGATAATGCGCGACTGCGCCAAGCCAATTCAGACAGCAACGACGCTAACGACCTGACCACATCAAAAGTAAAAACGCTGCTGACCAGCGAAGCGCCAATGATCGAAAAAACGCGTACGATTCAACAAGCCGCGACCATGATGGCAGAAGACAACGTCTCGTCCCTACTGATTATCGATCCAGATATTGTTGAAGATGATGAAGATGATTCAACGCCAGTTATTGGCATCATTACCGACCGAGATTTATGTACACGTGTACTCGCCGAAGGTCTCGACCCATCGGATGAAGTGTCTAGCGTGATGACACCCGAGGTTATCTCACTCGATCACAACGCCTATGTATATGAAGCCATGATGACCATGCTTCGCTACAACGTGCACCACTTACCTGTGCTTAAAGATAAGAAGCCTATCGGTATTATCGAAGCGACTGATATTGTCCGTTACGAATCTCAAAACTCGCTGTTGCTTGTAAGTAGTATCTTCCAGCAACAAAGCATTGAAGATCTAAAGGTGCTTTCTGAGCAAGTAAAAGACAGCTTTGTACGCTTAGTTAACGAAGACGCCAACGCCCACATGGTGGGTACTGCAATGTCGGTAATTGGCCGTAGCTTTAAGCAACGTATTATTGAACTGGGTGAAGAGAAATTGGGTAAGGCGCCTATTCCTTACTGTTTCCTCGCACTTGGCTCGATGGGGCGTGATGAGCAGCTGCTCGTTACTGACCAAGATAACGCCATTATTCTTGATGATACTTACGACGAGAAAAAACACGGTAAATACTTTGAAGAGCTATCGACCTTCATTTGTGATGGCTTAGACCAATGTGGCTATGTGTACTGTACTGGCGACATCATGGCGACTAACCCAACGTGGCGTATGACTCGTCGCCAGTGGGAAGAGTGCTTTGCCGATTGGATTGATGATCCAAACCCGAAAGCACTGTTGAATGCTTCAATCTTCTTCGACTTAGATGGCGTTTATGGTCGTCTGAAATGGGCTGAGCAATTGAACAGCTTTATTGTTCGACGCGCACGCAAGAACAACCGCTTCTTGGCGTGTCTTGCACGTAACGCACTCAACCGCACACCGCCGCTCGGTTTCTTCAAAGATTTCGTGATGGAGAAAGATGGCCGTCACAACAACTCAATCAACCTTAAGCGTCGTGGTACTGCGCCTCTGGCCGATTTGATTCGTGTTCACTCGTTGGCGGTTGGCTCTCGCTCTAAGAACTCATTCGAACGTTTGGATGACATTATCGACGCAGGTATTCTGCCAAAAGGCCGAGCTCAAGATTTGAAAGATGCGATGGAGTTTATCTCTCTAGTTCGTATTCGCCACCAAGCACACGATGTCGACAACAACATCGAGCCTGATAACAACATCGAGCCTGAGAACCTGTCTGACTTCGAGCGACGTAACCTAAAGGATGCATTCCAAATATTAAGTAATGCGCAAAACTTCCTTAAGTTCCGTTATCAAGCCAGCAACAAGTTTAAGTAGGGCCTATGAACAAACTATTCAGATCACCTGCGGTCGATTGGCCATTTAAGTTTGCTCAGAAGCTAGAACGAGCGAAAGACGAGCGCTTAAAGCACTTTTATAGCCAGCCTCTTCCAGCGCCTGATACGCCACTTTCAGAAGTGATGTTCTTGGCTGTCGACTTTGAGACAACGGGATTAAACCCAAACAAAGACGGCATTATTACTATTGGTTTAGTGCCATTTACGCTCAATCGCATCTACTTGCGACAAGCCAAACACTGGACTCTAAGACCAAAACAGAAGCTCGAAGAAGAGTCTGTCGTGATTCATGGTATCACTCACAATGACATCATTGATGCGCCAGACCTTAGCGAAGTGTTGGGTGAGATCTTAGAATCAATAGCAGGGCATATCCCAGTGGTTCACTATCGTCGAATCGAGCGTGACTTCTTGGACAATGCATTGAAGGTGCGACTCGGAGAAGGCATTGAGTTCCCAGTTCTCGATACGCTCGAGATTGAATCCCAGATCCAGAACAAACTGGCCGGTGGCCTATGGAATAAGCTAAAAGGCAAAAAACCAGCATCAGTGAGGCTTGGTCAGAGCCGTCGTCGATACCACCTACCCGACTACACGCCGCATCATGCATTAACTGACGCGATTGCGACCGCTGAGCTTCTCCAAGCGCAGATTGCTCATCACTTTGACGCAGAGATGCCTTTGAAGAATTTCTGGCTCTAATTGAGTTTCGTAAGCTAAACATAAACACAAAGCCCACTAACTTCCATTAGTGGGCTTTGTTATTTTTTATCATCTAAGTTTATGCTGCTGTTGGCCCAACCAATCGCATTTCCCAATCTTCAACTTCACCCGTTTCTAGGCGTCGTTCAACCAACTTGCCCCAAGATTCTACGAGTGGCAGTTCAGCCATCTGGCTCAGTTCTTCTCGATCCAGGCTTCCCGTAAAAACGGCACTCATAATGCGCGCGAGCGACCAGTCTGGGTATGGTCTTTCACACAGAGTAATATCGTCGCCTTCACCAATGTCACCTTCCTCTAATACACGGAAGTACCAACCCGTTCGAAGCGTGTCTTGCAACCTTCTCGCCATGTCATTTTGGTCGAATCGTACGTTAAGCTTCCAACAAGGCATGCGTCCCTGTGAGACTTCCAACAATGTTGAGCCGATACGAATCTTATCTTTCAAGCAAATCGATTCTTCGGTTATGCCCATTGAGCTAATGTTCTCACCAAAGGCGCCTGCAGATTGGAAGATCGCTTTGTCGCCCAGTTCTTGTTTCCAAATTGGGTAGTGCTCACTTGGATAGATATGAAGCGCTTTTTGAATGCCACCATGAAAGCGAGGGTCGCCTTGTTCATCATTTGTGAAACCTAGCTCTGTGGCGTGCTGACGCTCTGAGAAAACCTGCTTATCAATGGCACTTTTTGCTCCATGTGCAAAAGCTACGGTCTTACCTGCCAAGACACTGTTTACTAAGCCTAACTTCTTCATATCCCTTCCTTATTAATGGAAACTTTCTTACTGAAAATATACTTGCTGAACTGTATGAGGTAAGACGGCATCACACTCGACTTCATTCACTATGCCGAGCATGATAGCCTAACAAGCCAATGTCAGAGTAGAGATGTAAGGACAATTAACAATGCCAACCCGCCAAATAGATTCTCACTCCGATGTCATGACCTCCAACGAGATGATGGCTGCTAACCCGAGCTCACCAGCGCTAGTAAAGACCATCGACATGCCTAAAGGTTTCATCGATGCAATGCACCAACATACTTGGCATCAAGTGATCTTTCCAATCAGAGGTTTATTGCAAACTAAGACCGATCACTACCAGCATCTTGTCCCGCACACTTCTGCGCTGTTGGTACCTGCGGGTATTCAACATGAATCCATCGCATTGAGCCATACGACGTTTGTCGGCATCTACCTTAACCCTGCCTTTGGCAGTGAATATGAGCCTGAAGTGCGAACCATTACCCTCACGCCATTTCTAAATGAACTATTGCAAGAGATCCGAAGGCAGTGCGAAGGGTTGGTGGGTAATGGTGAGGTATCGCGTTTGCTCGCGGTTCTGCACGACCAAATAATGAAAGATAATGTGCAAACCTTTCAATTATTGCTACCCGAAGACAGGCGCTTGAAGCTGATATTCGAAGCGCTGACAGACACACCAAGATTAGATTATTCGCTAAAAGATTGGGGAGAAAAAGTCGGCGCATCGGAGCGAACGTTATCGCGCTTGTTCTCAAAAGAGTTCAACACGTCATTTCAGTTGTGGAGACAACAAATCCGACTGATTTATTCGTTATCTTTGCTTGATGAAGAGCTCTCGATCCAACGTATTGCTGACCAAGTTGGCTATCAAAACGACTCTTCGTACATCAAAGCGTTTAAAGCATATTTTAATGTCACGCCGCAGCAGTTCCGCTCTAATGGGCGTCGAAAATCGTGATAGCTATTTGTCAGCGTGATTAGCGTTATTTTCCCACCACAGACAACGCTTGGTAGTAACGACGCTTTTGCTGGTACATATTCTCATCAGCGACCGAGAACAATTGCTCAACGTCTGTTGAGTCACTAGAGGCGACACCAACAGAGAACCTGACAGGAATAGAGATACCCGCTTTAGTCTCGATTGTCTGTTGCTCCTGAGCGATGTACAACTGCTCAGCCATCTCTGCGACATTGAGCAAGTTCGACTCACCAGACGTTAAAGTAAGCACAGCAAACTCATCTCCACCTAAACGATATAGATTACTGGCAGGTGTCAATTCGTGGCTAATTACGCCTACACAGCGCTGTATCAGCTCATCCCCAACTTCATGTCCATGAACATCATTCGTCGTTTTTAAGCCATTGATATCAATAATGAGCAAAGAAAGCTGATTCTGATTGTCGCTAATGTTTCGTTTACTGAATTCGAGATCTTCGTTAAAAGCTTTACGATTCAAGCAACCTGTCGGCATGTTGATCCGCGTAATATTTTCGAGTTCAATCCAACCTGCTAGCTGTTTTTGGTATAAGTCAAAAATCAGAAGATCTTCTTCACTGAGTAGATCAAAGGAGCTTGAACCAAAATATCCAATTGCCGTCCCCTGTAAGTCGCAGAGAATCAAGTCAGCCTCACTCTTCCGGTTAAAATGAAACTGAATCGAATGTTGAGCAAGTAATGTCTTTAACTCTTGATCGACCATTTGAGGAATCAACCGATATTCAGCCGTCTGTCTCGACGATGCAAACTGCACTATTTTCAAAATACGATGCTTCTGGGATTCTTCACGTGCGAGCGAATACGTTAACTTGCTGGTTTTCTCTTCAACTAAATCCTCTAGCTGAACGTTAAATCTTTCGAGTTTATCGTTGCTTTCAGTCAGCTCACGGACTTGGTGCTGTATACGCCCCCACATTGTTTCTAACAAACGACTCAATGTTACGAACTCTGTAAAACGATGTTCATCCACACTATGAGTCGGTGATTGGTTATGTGAATAAGACTTAACAGATTCAGCCAACAGGTTTAACTGCCCTGAAAACCAGCGACTTAGGAATAGAGCAAACACAATAGCGATGGCAAGCGTCGCCATCAAAATTCTGACAAAGACCACCTGAGCTTGTTGCATCTCTAATAAGCGCGCGCTGTCAGAAATATGATGTTTGACGTTTAGCACCAACTGATCGGTAAAAAATTTACTGTCTATGGAGATAAGGTTCGCACTTTGTTCTGAAGATTGAGTGTCGGTTGAGTCAACATAGTTAAACTCAACCGACTCATTTTGATACAGGAAAGGCGTAACTTTGGTGTTAAGCCTGTCATACCCCATAAGAACGACAAGATACCCCTGCGGCGTGTATGTAGAACCTTCGATCAAGCGATAAGGTAAAATCGGCGCAACAAAAGCGATACCTGCAGTGGCATTGTCCGCCAACTCAGTTTCGGTAAACTCGGTGTGGAACAATTTCCCTTGCCCATAAACCGATTGAGGGCGCTTCAAATTTTCTAGTAATTGGCTCTGTTCAAAGTGGTACAAGCTGCCTTTACTGTCATAAATGGGCTTCCAGTTTTGGTCCAGAATATAAGTCGCGGACACACTCTCAGCTAGCGCATTGAAACTATCCATTTTGTCCCACACGACACTCGAGAAAAAGATATTACCACCCGCTTTAATCAGTGAACGGTCTTGCGAATACCATTGAGTTAGGCTCGCTGTCAGTTTGATTTGCTCTTGTACGGTTTGACGAATACCTGCTGTTGAGTTATCCAGTTTGGTTTCTTTTTGCTCTAAAGAACTTTGATTTTGCTTATTGAGTATCAGTTGGCCCGCTAGGTAAACAGGTAACATTGAACAAGCCAACAATACCAAACCCATGGTGTATTTTAGTGATAGCTTCAATCTCTTGCCCTCATATTCTCCGAGTAATATTGAACAAAATCATTGTAAAATTTATGCAATTCACTCTTTGGCATCCCTGACTTGTAACGCTGATACGCCCGAGCCGACGCCTCCCAAACGATCGCCATCTTGTAGTCACTCGACATCATTTGCGACGCTTGAAACTCATCATACATATTTGAAAAGGTCTGGTTGCCTTCCTGAACACGGCGCTGATTAACCTCATAAAACGGTGAAACCATGGCACTCGAGTGAGCTAAATAGGTGAAACTGTTTGATTGCAAATATTGAATTACTTCTTTCAAAGCCAATTTTTTATCTGGGTTTTGCATGCCTTTTTCCGTGACAGCAAAAATCTTAGCGCCACTAAATGAAGACATACTTTCACCACGGTAGGTCGGCAACGAATTGATGTATAAATCTCGACCAAACGCTGCATCGAGTTCGCTGAACGCCCAGTCGCCGTCAATCAAAAACTCGACTTCCCCATTGATGAATCTCTGCCTCGCGCAAATGTCACTACACGATGATTCGATGACATTTTTCTGTTGCAACATGTCGATGAAATCAAAAATAGCAACTAGTCCTTCACCGTTAACATTCTTTGACGATAATAAGTCTTCAGAAAAAAGCTGATAGAAAGCTAAATAGAAGTACATGTTTGGGTTGGGAAAAAGCACACTCACTTGATCGGACTTAGCAGAGCGTTCAATTAGGCTCTCCCATGTAACAACTTGCGCTTGTGGCTTGCTCGAATACAAAACGACCTGGTTTCCAATACCAACCGGCAACGCCTTAAGCTCACCGTTAATAACGACCGCATCGAGCGCTTTTTTCTCATATCGTTGAGTATCGACCCAAGCCTTAGGAAGCGTCGCTAATTCGATATACTCAGTAAGACCTAAAAAGTCAGAAGGAACCCAAATGGCATCGGGAAAGGTATTATCTCTAGGATCGGCGACAAGAAGTTCAGAACGAATACTGTTGACGTCAAATGAACGAATTTCCACGCGATGGTCAGTCATCGTTTCGATATGTTCTTTTACGTAATCGGCTGTTTCATAATTAATACCAGCCCATATTTCAAGTGTGGACGAACAAACAACGGCTGGAAATAGCATCGCGAATAGACTCAGTAACCTCACACTTGGTTCCTTATGGTAAAAATTAGACGTTTGATTTTAAAATTGCCCATCAATGAACCAGTGGCTGCGGCTTACTATTCATGACTCATGATTAGAGGCTCAGCTTTGGGCGACACGTTATATAGCAAAAAATGCCTAAAAAACAGTTGATACTTTCGCTTTAAGAGAAAGATCAGCTCATTCCGATACATTCGTCATATCCCTGAATAACTGTCCTTACAATAAATCAACATATCATACCCTTTATTATTAACGACAAAAAAAATGCCGCAAAAGCGGCATTTATCTCGTTCGGTGCGTTCGACACAATAAAAATCACATAAGCAATTTATCAGTCAAAGCCCTGTCATCGATTAAGCGTACTTCTCTTCGAAGTCTTTCATGAAGCTAACTAGCGCCTGAACGCCTTCCAGAGACATCGCATTGTAAAGTGAAGCTCTCATTCCACCCACCGCTCGGTGACCTTTTAACGATTTCAGACCAGCAGCATCAGCCAACTCTAAAAACTTAGCATCTAGCTCTGGTTTCGCTAATTGGAATGGTACGTTCATTCTTGAACGGTTTGCTGTATGAACGTCGTTTTTGTAGAAAGCAGAACTATCAATCGCATGATATAGCAACGCCGCTTTCTCTTTGTTCACAAGCTCCATCGCTTCAACGCCACCTTGAGCTTTCAGCCACTTGAACACAAGGCCTGATAGGTACCAAGCGTACGTTGGCGGTGTGTTGAACATTGAGTCTTTTTCAGCAAGTACTTTGTAGTTGAGAATACTCGGCAACACATCGTTTGCGAGTTCAAGTAGGTCATCGCGCACGATGGCAATACAGATACCAGCCGGGCCGATATTCTTTTGCGCACCCGCGTAGATAACACCGTACTGAGACACATCAATCTTACGAGACAGAATGTTAGATGACATATCCGCTACGATTGGCTTATCTGTTTGAGGAAGCTCGCTGATTTCAATGCCATCGATGGTTTCGTTTGGACAGAAATGTACATACGCTGCTTCTGGGTCAATTTTCCAATCTTTAGCCGGAACAACAGCCGCTTTGCCATCAACTGACGTCTTCGCGTTGAATACATCAATTTCGCAATATTTGCTCGCTTCAGTCACTGCGCTTTCTGCCCAGTAACCCGCATCGATGTAAGTCGCTTTTGTCGCGTCACCTAAAAGGTTTAGAGGAACAGCTGCGAATTGAGCACGAGCGCCCCCCTGACAAAAAAGAACTTTGTAGTTGTCTGGGATGTTCAGAAGATCACGTAAGTCCTGTTCGGACTCGTCAGCAACTTGAATAAATTCCTTACTGCGATGGCTGATTTCCATCACGGAAGTCCCTAAACCATTCCAATCAATGAAGTCCGCTTGAGCTTGTTTCATTACTGGTTTAGGCAGCGCAGCTGGGCCTGCACTGAAGTTGAATACGTTATCTAATGTAAGTTCCATGGGGATGATTGCTCCTGCTAAATAATAACTATGCAAGTAATACCATGTTTTACCCAACATAAAAACAACAAAAGAGGTCTTAAGACCTCTTTTGTTTTGTACCGTATAAAATGTTTAAGCTTAACCTGCTAAATCACCCTATCAGTATTCAAGCTTGCTCTGTTTATTGAACAAAAACCGGCATAAGTAGAGCGATTAATGGAATTTCTTGTCCATTTTCGAACACTAGGTTTCCATTTTCTAAGTCAGCGCTGATTTCATAACCACTTTCTGTTTCCTTGATCATTTCCATCACAAGCAATTCATCGATTCCTTCACGGATGAATGGGTACTCTTCAACAAGCTCATTTGAAAAGCTAGAGTGAACGTTGCCCGTTAATGCAGGCATGATCATCGAAGGGTTGCTGCTGATATTTTCTGTCCCTTCCGGTACGCTCACCAACCACTTAGATTCGAATTGGCCCTTACCCAGTTCTAGCGACATGTTGTTCATTGAAAGATCAAAGCCTTTAGCAAACAGGATATCGATAAATGGAATGATCTCTGCGACGTCTTCTTGCGTCAACACTGGATTAGTTTGGTAAATCTCAAAGACTTTCTCGAACGATTCGCTATCTAATTTCGATATTTCAAAATCAACGTTTAAGTTGTTCAACTGACCTTCATTAGTCTCGATATTTGCGATATCCAATTTGAGATTGCTGCGCAGACGCTTAGTCGCTTCATCTAGGTGCGATTCAAAATCGTACTTAGAGTTTTCAATGGTCATGAAAGGCTGCATTGCAGAATCTGAAACCAAGAAGCTATCGATAGTAAAATTCTGGGTTCCTAACCAGTAGCCTTTCGCTTGTTGGCCTGAACCAACACCTTTCAAGTTAGACAGCGTTACCTCTTCACCGGTTTCGAAATCAATTTGAACAGAAGGAATAGAAAGCTCGTAATCAACCTGCCCTAAAACAGTAGCATGGCCAGAAAGATTCGATTTAGTGATAGATACCGAAGTACCATTCTCATCAGAGCCTTGATGATTGAACTGGCTTAACTCGAAGTTGAAATCCGTGTTGCCGTTCAGCTCAGTGCTAGTCGTCAGAGTTAGAGGCAGAATATCGGTATTTTCAAACGTCGACAGAGCATTTAGGCTCACCAAGCCATGGCTAACCGCACTATTAATCACAAACTCACTCGGCAGTCCATCAATCGCAAGTTGCTCTTTCAGATTTTCATCCGTCACAGTCACACGAGTGGTTACGTTGGAAGAGAGGTAACCTCTATCGTATTCCACGATCTCAGCTTGAATGCTTGAATTGTTAAGCTTTGCAACGCCATCAGTAATCGCATTTTGTCCAATCTGCCCTACCGCTAACGGCCAACAAAGCGCCAATGAGATTGCTCCGCCAATTGCACCAATTTTTCTTAACTGTTCCATGAGTTCTCTTTCTACACGAGTCTATTTTTTTAGTCTAACCCATCAGTAGCAAACAAGAAACATTGAGTTAAATCAGTCTATTGCTCGATACTTCGATTGCCTCAACAAATTAACGGCTAGCTCTCATCCTTATTCAGCGGTTCTTGCTAGGCTAGAAGCGTCGCTACTATTAAGGTTAAGCTGTGAATCAATACGCTGTTATCTGTTTGGACAATAATCCGGTTAGCATTGAAAGAATACGTTCGGAGCTGGCTCCGTTGGCTTCTGTATTCGATATTTATACTGCCGAGAACATAGAAGACGCCCATCACGCATTAGAAGATATCCATGATCACCACCAAACTGTTGCCTTGGTGATCACTCATCATCATTCTCAATTTAATGGTGTGCAATTTCTAATTGAACTTGAACAGCTGCCCCATAGTAATACCGCAAGAACGATATTAGTCAGCGCTTCGTCAGACATTCAATCCATTCTCACCGCAGTGAATGAAGGTCGACTCAATCACTGCCTAACCAAACCAGTTCAAGATCAGGTTCTATTCAAGTCAGCGCAAAAAGAGCTAACGTCTTTTGTCATTCAATACGACTCAGAAAACCTACTCTATTACAGTGATGCATTGGATCAACAGCGCTTACTCAGAGCACACATCGAGCAAAAGATTCATTCGTTCCAGTCTGGTTTCATTCATGATTACCATCAGCTTTCTGATAATGCTCTTGCCGAGCGTGTCGTCAGTGCATTGCAGGAGGTATTCTCTAAAGATGACAAATCCAAGGCCATTCGAGATTACTCGCCAGAACACTTACTAACGGTTGAAGGTGAAGACAATCGCTTCCTATGGTTAATCATTGAAGGCGAAGTAGCACTCTACAAAAAGGATGAATTGGGGCAACAAAGAGAGGTAGTGCGTCACTCTAAAGGAAACATTGTTGGTGGGATGTCATTCGTAACAGGCGAACCTTCATTCTCTACTGGCATCACTCTTACCCAAACGCGAGTGATTAAGCTTGATAAAGACAGTTTTGCGCAGGTAATGCATTCCAACAATACCTTGCTGCCGCTATTCACCAATCTACTGCTCCGTCATTTCAATCGACGTTTGCAACGTAGCATCACCAATAAGATCAAACTTCAGCAAACACTCGAGTCACTGGAATCAGCCCACCAGCAATTGATCGAAAAAGAAAAGATGGCGATGTTAGGTCAGCTGGTAGCCGGCGTTGCTCACGAACTGAATAATCCGATTGCAGCTATATTGCGTAGTATTGAAACTCTATCTGAACACCTAGACCAGATACTTGAGAACTCTTCGCTCCCTGAATCAAACAAAGGGACTGACGTATTAGCGCATTCAAAACTAGCGAAGCCGCTATCCACGGCACAAGAAAGACAGCTGGTAAAACACCTTACATCGACCATCGATGATCGCGCTCTGGCCAAAAAAGCCGTGAGGCTCAACCTAAGCCAAGACGCTGCGGTTTTAGATACCTTAAAAGACTCCCCTGTCGCAGGCAAAGAGCTGCTCAATGACTTAGAGCATTACCATTATGTGGGGAACTCTATCCGCTCAATTCAAGTGTGCAGCAAGCGTATTGCCGATATGGTCAAAAGCCTAAAAAGCTATGCCCGAGAAGATGAAGAAGTTCGCCACTACACAGATATCCACGAAGGGCTTGAAGATACTTTAGTGATCTTTGAAAACAGACTCAAACATCACCAACTCGAGAAGCATTACGACACCAACTTACCGCCTTTATTGTGCCAGTCACTCTCTCTGCAACAAGTGTGGACCAATCTTCTTTCCAATGCGCTCGATGCCCTTTCTGAACGAGGCAAAGTGTCCATTACTACCTCTCAACATACAAAAGGTGACGACACGTTTCTTGTGGTGCAAATCTCCGATACTGGCCATGGCATTGCCAAAGAAGACATCAACACCATTTTCAACCCAAATTTCACGACCAAAAAAGAAGGTAACTTTGGTTTAGGGATTGGGCTATCCATTTCTCAACAAATCGTTTCGGCTCATCAAGGATTTATTTTGGTGGAGTCAGAGGTAGGCAGTCATACAAACATGCAAGTGTGGCTTCCATTCAAACAAGAAGGAGCACCTCATGAATAAGTACCTAATTTTATGTGTCGATGATGAACCTGAAGTTCTCAATAGTGTCCTTCAGGACTTGGCGATATTTGAAGAGAACTTTCTGGTTGAAGGTGCTGAATCGGTCGATGAAGCCATGCAAGTAATCAAAGAAATGGGACAAGATGGTATTAAGCTCGCGTTAATCTTGTGCGACCACATCATGCCAGAAAAAACCGGCATCGATTTTCTGATCGAACTCAACCAACACGACGCGACCAAGCCAACGCGTAAACTGCTACTCACAGGGCAAGCTGGGCTTGAAGATACCGTAACGGCCATTAACAACGCTGCACTTGATTTCTATATTTCAAAACCTTGGCAAGGCGACCAACTGAGAGACACGATTACTCAACAATTGACTGACTATGTCATTGCCAACGACAAACAATTGCTTAACTGGACTTCCATCTTAGATACCGAGCGTATACTGACTTCCATGGCGGATAAACGCACCAGTTTTGGTGAATAGCACTAATTGGTGAATAGATACTGAGAAAAGCGGCATCCGATATAAGAACCGCCCGAATACATACAAATTTTGGATAATTCGTTCGTCTATTTTTCTCATTCGCTCTAAAACATGAGATCTCCGTTACAGACTGATCCTTAATTTGCTTGTTTTTTAACTAAATGAGTAAGGTTTTACATTTTAAAGGATTACTTTTCCGTGAGTTAGATTAAACTGTCTCAATGTTTATGGTTTGCCGATTTGTCTCAAACCAAAGGAATTAACACTAATATAGGTTTACGGTCGTTATGCGCAAAATTCTACTTACTACCGCTATGCTATTGGCTTCTGGTCAAGCACTAGCTGTTGATGAACAACCACAGGTAATGAGCAACTTTAACTATGATTACTTTGAAGCACGCATCGGTGCTAGCCCAGTAACATTTGGTGGTGCGTTCAGTAAGTCAATTCACCCGAACGCTCATGCTGTAGCACGTATCGATTCAGAATTTGAAGGCGATTACGACTCAGCTGTAGGTCTTGGTTTCCACGCTCCATTAAACAACTGGGCAGACCTAACAGGTGAAATGCTAGCTCGTATCGTTCAGCCAGAGAACTCAAGCTCTACTGATATCGGTATGGAAATCAACGTTGGTGTTCGCCAATGGCTTGGTCCACAACTAGAAGTTGGTGGTAAAGGTGGTTACGTTTCTATCGATGACAACGATGATTGGACAGGTTCTGTTTACGCGCGTTTCCACTCTACAGAGCTTTTCTCTCTAGGTGCTGAAGCTCGTATTAACGACTTCTACGGTGACCAACTTATGTTCACTGCTCGTTTCAAGTACTAGTACTTAACGTTAAAGCCCGAACAGATAAGCTCTTAGCCTCTCAAACTTGCTAAGACAAAAACAAAAAAACCGAGGACATTCCTCGGTTTTTATTTATTAACAGTAATCTTAAGCATATAAGGCAAACTTCTTTAGTGGCAGCTCTTTAGTAATTGCTGCTTGCGTGGCTCTTGTAATAGTTTCCAGTGAATACCATCAATTGCACCCGCAAATTTCCAAAGTAGTTTTAGGTCAACATCGTTTCCGTACGCTTCGCGAACCTTATTAAACACTTCAGGCGCGCCCAACTGCATAAACATTGAAACATCATCCACACCCGCCTTTTTAACCATGCGTTCTAACGTAAGTTGCATGTTTGGTAGATCTCTTAATCTGCGGCTAGCTGATGATTTCTTGAAGCTACGTTGCTGAATTGAGTTATCGATTGAAGTACGAATAATACTATCCAATTCAGGATGTTCACATGTAAACAGATCCGTAATATCGTAGTAATTTACGGTAGCTGTTGTCTGTTTTTTTACATGACGATACTTTTCACAATCAAGATCGGTCAGTTTTTTATCTAATGATTTTCCACCTCTAATGAATAAACAACCTTCACTCAATAAAGCGAACATAGCGTCATTTTGAAAGAGGCCAATACCTCCGAACATAGAACGTTTTTGATGCTCACCAAATTGATTCACGTAATTAATAAATGCTGTCTCGGTCATATCCGTTGATCCTTAATCAAATTACCCCGATTAGGTTGATCACCAGACAAGCAGCTTGTTATGCGAAAAATTTTAAATCTATTTTGTTATTCTATAGGTGAATATTATGGTTTCGTTTTCCACCTTTAAATAAATCATACTTCGAAAAGAAAAATAAGTCTGGACATAGTTCACATCAATCAATTGAGTATTCTGGTTTTTCATGATTGACGTCACAGTAAACTATCAAACCATGCTTGAATTTGGACACCTAGTGATACACCGGTTCAAATTATTAAAGGTTATGTGGACGGATGAGTATTGCCTCGCAGCATCGTGGCTTGTAAAATGGCAGGACATACATGTTTTTACTTTTTATATGAATCATTTATCGTTTTTCTGGCTACCACAAAATAAGACTCTTCTCTTAAAGGGTCTAGAATCAGAGTTTGCCCAACTTGTTGGCCATTCTATCTCAGCGGGAAAAATAACACTTCCTCCTATCCCTAACGTTGTACTGAAAATTCAAAAGCTCTGTACCCTTGAGTCAACCGGGATTGCCGAAGTTGCCGAGTGCCTACTCGAAGATCCAGGCCTCACTGCTATCGTCATTCGTGTGGCTAACTCTGTCGTCTTTAACCGACGTAATATTACTTGTGTTGATATCATGACAGCCGTGTCCCGCCTTGGCATATTAAGAGTTCGTGACATCGTGACAGCTCAAGCCATAGAGCAACTCAAACATTCAGTGAACCTAAGCAGAGAATGTAATGAGTTATTGGTTAATAGCGCTTCTGTATCCAAAGAACTGGGCGCCACTATGGTATTGGTTACCAACGGCTTCAAAGAGCTCTCTCCTATTGAATACCGCTACCTTGAACATGAAAAATCACTGCTTGTTGGATTGCTGGCTGATATTGGCTTGTTCTGTTTGGTTAGCGAATACCACCTCTACCTCGAAAATGGCAATTACCTAGACCACGACATTGCTCTACAAATCTTCCAAGGCCAATGTTCTGCTACCAGTAAATTGGTGCTTAACCGTTGGGGCTTTGACAGCGACTTTATTGATGTATGCAGCAATACCATCAACAACCACGAACAACGTGAAGTGTCTTACTTAGATATTGCTCGAATCGCTAACCACCTGCTGATGTTCAGAAACAAGGATGAGAACATCGATGATCACGAAGTTGAGCTTAACGTGACAGGTGCAGAGGTGCTTTATAAATTAAGCAACTTGAGCAAACATGATTTTAATGCAAAGCTAAGCGACGTGATCAATACTAGCGGCTTCTAAGTTACTGTTAAGTGACAAGTAAATGTAATATGAAGTAAATGCAATGGGGAAAGCATGTTTACAGGGATGATCTTTATATTTGCGCCACTCGTCGTGGGGTATCTTTTTTCAATTTCGAACGCTCATACGCTAGACTTCATCAACCGCTCAACATCGCGGTTGATCTACGTGATTCTGGCGTTAATGGGACTCAGCTTAGCCGCTCTCGATAACTTAGGCAGTAATCTACAGACAATCCTTCTTTACACCGCCACTTTCTTCGTCTGCTTAAGCGTTTGTAACCTGATGGCGCTGCCCGCTATTGATAAGTTACTGCCACTCAAGACTGACAGCAGTAACAAAAAGCTTCCCCTCTCTTCTATGGCAATGGAGTCTGCCAAGCTGATCCTAGTGGTGGGTTCAGGCCTTATCGCTGGCTTAGTACTGCCTATTGGCCTCGATTGGGTTGATACCGCAAGCGAATGGATTCTGTTTGTTCTTCTCTTCTTTATCGGTATTCAACTGCGTAATAGCGGGCTGACACTTCGTCAGATCCTGCTCAACAAGCACGGCATGGTTATCGCAATCACGATCATCATGACCTCAATGTTAGGCGGTGTGATCGCTGCTTACATCCTTGATATCCCTCTTTTCAAAGCCCTAGCTATGTCTTCTGGATTTGGCTGGTACTCTCTGGCAGGTATCTTGATGGGTGACGCCTTTGGCCCTGTCTATGGCGGCGCATCGTTCATGCTTGAGCTATTAAGAGAGTTGGTTGCTTTGGTACTGATTCCAGTGCTGATCCGCAGCTATCCATGTACCTCTATTGGTTATGCTGGTGCTACTGCGATGGACTTCACCTTACCGGTTATTCAAACAACAGGCGGCGTTCGATGTGTGCCTATCGCTATCGTCAGTGGCTTTATCCTAAGCTTGCTTGTTCCGATATTGATGTTGTTCTTTGTATCTCTTGCTAACTAGATCGCAGGAATAGCGTTTGTTTTAGATTAGAATGCAACTCGAATACCAATGCCCAAGACACCGATACAGTTACCGAAATAAAAAGACACTAAGTGTCATTGCTCAACAAATAACGATCACGGTAACCTGTAACGACAAAGTTATAAAAAGAATAAACTTACAAAAGGAACCACTATGAAACGCCTTTGCGTCGCATTACTGCTAGCTACAACTTCTACTTTCTCTTTTGCAGCAGATTCAATGTCTGAGACAAACCAGTGCCAAGCAAAAAAATATGATGCGTACATCGACGCTTCTTTAGGTTGGTATACTGACCTTACTGCATTAACTTCTGAGCAATATCCAGAGCTAACAGAAGTAAGTGAGTGGTTCCTAGAAGGTCGTAAGCACCACTTTGAGCTAAATCGTGCAGCCGTTCACTACTACTTAGTAAACGACTCAAGCAAAGTGGCAACAGAGCAACCAGTTGAAGGTTGGCTGCAACTTGAGCAACACGACATTAAGACGCTTTCACAGCGCGATGACGAATTAGGTAAAGTAGCAAAAACCACGTTCGACGACCGCCAATCAAAGCCTCATGCTCAAAACTACGAGCTACGTTCAGCGTTTGCAGAACTGCTTAGCCACCCTAAGCAAATCGACACAGCGCTTCAACGCTACAACCAGTCGATTGCTAAACTTGAAGCGATTAAGTGTAAATAACCACTCATTTAATACGCTTTTTTGAGAAGTTGGATTTCATAATTAAGACGGGACATTGTTCCCGTTTTCGTTTAGATTGTCCCGCTCGCGTCAATATTAGAAAAATAACTCGCTTGCTATGGTTACGGAACAAAAAACAGCAGATGTTAGCTTCGACAGTCTTCTACGTATCTTCACGGTACCGGAAGGCCCAGATTCAACACTCACTCAAATTGAAGACAAACTTTCACGAAACCTGAATCAATTCTTACGTGAACATATTGTGGCTGAAGAAAAGCCGCTGCGTGAAATTGAGAAAGATTTTTCAAATGCTCATATCCCAGAGCAACCTGAGTTTGTTTCTGAACATACTGAGCATCTCCTCGATTCGCTCGTGTCTCATTCGGTACATACGTCTTCGCCAAGTTTTATTGGTCACATGACGTCTGCGTTGCCGTACTTCCTGATGCCGCTTTCTAAAATCATGATTGCGCTGAATCAGAACCTAGTAAAAATTGAGACCTCCAAAGCTTTCACTCCCCTAGAGCGCCAAGTTCTGGGCATGTTACATCGCTTAATCTATCAAGATAATGACCAGTTCTATTCTCGTTGGATGCACAGTGCAAACCACTCTTTGGGTGCGTTTTGTTCTGGCGGTACCATCGCGAACATTACGGCGCTTTGGGTTGCACGTAACAATGCACTGAAAGCACAAGGTTCGTTCAAAGGTGTAGAGAAAGAAGGCTTATTCAAAGCCATGAAGCACTACGACTATGAAGGCCTCGCCATCTTAGTCTCTGAACGTGGTCACTACTCTCTTAAGAAAGCCGCAGATGTGCTTGGTATTGGCCAAGAAGGTTTGGTATCGGTTAAGACGGATAACGACAACCGTATTTGCACTGACGACCTAAGACTTAAGATTGAGCAACTAAAACAGAACAAGATTAAGCCTTTTGCCGTGATCGGTGTGGCTGGCACGACCGAAACTGGCAATATCGACCCACTTAAAGATATTGCTGAGGTGTGTGCAGAATCAGATTGTCACTTCCATGTGGATGCTGCTTGGGGCGGTGCGACCTTGATGTCTAACAATCATCGTCACCTGCTTGATGGTATCGAATTGGCTGACTCCGTCACCATCGATGCGCATAAACAGCTTTACATCCCTATGGGCGCAGGCATGGTTCTGTTTAAGAAACCAGATGCGATGACAGCGATTGAGCATCACGCTCAATACATCCTTCGTAAAGGCTCAAAAGATTTAGGCAGTCATACTCTTGAAGGCTCTCGTTCAGGCATGGCAATGCTGGTTTACGCAGCTATGCACATAATTAGCCGCCCAGGTTATGAGCTGTTGATCGACCAAAGTATCAACAAGGCACGTTACTTCGCCGATCTGATTAAAGAACAAAGCGATTTTGAGTTGGTATCAGAGCCAGAGCTTTGCCTGCTGACTTACCGCTATGTTCCTGAATCAGTTAAAGCTGCGCTGCTTAAAGCGGAGCCTGAACAACGCGTACAGCTGAACGAGTTACTTAATGAACTGACTAAGTTTATTCAGAAGAAGCAGCGTGAGACCGGCAAGTCTTTTGTGTCACGTACTCGTTTAAATCCTGAAGCTTGGGCACACCAGCCAATCATTGTTTTCCGCGTCGTGTTAGCTAACCCACTAACGGGTAATGAGATTCTTTCTTCAGTGCTTGAAGAACAACGCGAGATCTCTAAACTAGCGCCTAACTTGATGGGTAAAATCACCAAGTTGGTTACGCAAATCAACGCATAGCCATTCAATTTTAGTTGCATCAAATTGAAAATTTCTTTCTTTTTGATGTAACTAAGCTGTCAGTTCATACTCAATTTGCATTCTTTTTGCTCAAACCCTCTTCCAATTCTGTACTTTTCTAAAATTTTGTTGAGGTTTGTCATATTCTTAAGCATTCATGCCGTGTTTTTGTATTAGTAAATAGTATGTTGGGTTTATACTGACTCTATGGTGCTAGTTAGCTTGATATCTATTTGATGCAGCAGTATTTACGATACCCAATCTAAGTTTGGTTTTGTACTTATTGATATTTGTTTCAGCCATACCCCCTGGTAAAAGATATTAACTAGCAAGTTGTTCTCTATACCCTTGTGAACACTATGAATACATTAGAAAAAATACAAAAAAACCTGGAAAATTTCAGCAAGTCTGAGCGTAAGGTAGCCGAAGTAATCATGGCTTCCCCTCAAACTGCAATTCATTCTAGCATTGCTACCTTAGCTAAAATGGCTGACGTGAGTGAGCCTACAGTTAACCGCTTCTGTCGTCGTTTAGACACAAAGGGCTTTCCTGACTTCAAACTTCACCTAGCTCAAAGCTTGGCGAACGGTACACCTTACGTGAACCGTAATGTTGAAGAAGATGATGGTCCGGATGCTTATACGCATAAGATTTTCGAATCAACTATGGCTTGTCTAGACGTTGCTAAAAACAGTCTAGATGCGATGCAAGTAAACCGTGCGGTTGACTTGCTGACTCAAGCAAAACGCATTTCATTCTTCGGACTAGGTGCCTCTTCAGCTGTCGCCAAAGACGCTCAAAACAAGTTTATTCGTTTTAATATCCCAATCACGTGTTTCGAAGACATTGTGATGCAACGAATGAGCTGCATTAACTGCAGTGATAATGACGTTATTGTTCTTATCTCTCACACTGGTCGCACTAAGAGCCAAGTAGAGATTGCAAACCTAGCCCGTGAAAACGGCGCAACGGTTATCGCTATCACAGCAAAAGACTCTCCACTAGATAAAGCAAGTTCGCTTTCTATCTCATTGGATGTACCGGAAGACACAGACGTTTATATGCCAATGGCAAGCCGAGTTGTTCAAATGACGGTTATTGATGTGTTAGCGACAGGCTTTACGCTTCGTCGTGGTTCTGGTTTCAGAGAGAACCTGAAGCGCGTTAAAGAGTCTCTTCGTGATTCACGTTACGAGAAATACTCTCAGTTCTAACCTTCTAGGGTTCGAGAAAAGAGCCTCTAAGGTAAGAACAAAAAGATAGCTATTAAAAAACGGAGCCTAAAAGCTCCGTTTTTATTTGTCTGTTTAAAATAGTTTATATTGATTTATATAGCAGACAGATCGAAGGCCGTTAAATAGTCCAACTGTTGCCTTTCTCTACCACGCTGTTCTCGGACGCATAAGAGTTGATAATGGTAAAGCTAGACTCTACTGCAGATTCTTCAAATTGGTTCATTGAAGCCGCCTCATGATCCCCTTCTCCACAACTGCACTCCTCGCAAACCTGTTTCAGAATATGCACTAGCCTCTCTTGGTTTAACGGCAAAGGGTTTCCTTTGATAGCCACTGACTTGAGCGCATCGGCAGAAACCTCATCAAACTGAGCTTCACAGACGTCAAATTCCTGCAAATTGGGTAACTTAAGCGTATCCAGCACTTCAGATAACCAAGAAATCGCCTCTTCTTCTTTTGCTTCGGAGTTACCTATCACTATCTGAGCGATTCGCTGATAACGCGCTAAAATGTCTAATCTTTTCTCTTCTCTCGCAACCGCAATATTTTCCAGCATCACGAACGGAGCTAAGCGCGCGGTAATCACACTGTGAGGCGCTGAAATCTTGCCTCCTAATGCAGAAGCTAAACCATGGGCAGCACCAAGCTTGGCGTTTGTTATCGCCATACCACCAAGCATAGAAGCAAAAGCAAGATCAGAACGTGCTTGAGGCTCGTCATAAACACACGCCCGAACCACAGAACTACTCAACTTACGCAGCCCTTCTTCACAGATCATATCGGTTAACGGGTTGGGTTCACCACACACGTAGGCTTCCATTAGATGAGTAAATGCATCCATCGCACCTCGTCCAGATAAATACAGATTAGTTCCATGAGTTAGGGTTGGGTCGACAATCGCAACGTCAGCCAGCATGTCTGGGCTTCTAAGGCTTACTTTCACTTGGTCTTGCCCTGATTTCAGCACCGCGTTTTTAGTGACCTCCGCGCCGGTGCTCGCAGTGGTTGGAATAGCAATAAATGGCAGAGGTTTAGTTTTAAGAGGTACATTACGCCCGACGACTTCAACATAGTCGTATAAATTGCCTTGATTAGGTAAAACCGCAGCTAACGCTTTTCCCATATCGATGGCACTGCCTCCACCCATCGCGACTACCATATCTGGCTTAAATCGACGGGCAGAAATAGCGGCCTCTTCGACCATTTTAATATTAGGTTCTCCGGAAACGGCAATGTGTTGATAACGCATACTCTGCGCATCGAGATAGTCAGTAACAACTGAAGTGCGCTCTAATGTATTGCCTGTAACCAATAGCACGCTATAGCCGTATTGATTAAAGAGAGACAATGAAGCGGAAAGTGCTCCATCACCAAAGATGATCTTTGTAGATGTCATAAATTGAAACATGGTGCCTCCTGCGCCTATGACTGAACAAAACTGCGAACTCTTGGTTGTTGGAATTTAGTCTTTGTATCGTGCATCAGTATTAAGATGCCTCGTTCTGTATGAGCTTTTTTTGACGAGGTGCAACTTGTCGCATTAAAGATGGATTAAAGTCGTATTCTTAGGGGTAATTCACACTCTTAAATTAAGGGTAATCAATCTAGATACCTATCAGAAATCAACATGGATCCTTTTTGTGACCATTATTTGCTCTGATAGACAAAACCTATTGTATTAAGAGGTAATTCCATCTTTATTTCCCCATGGCATTGAGGCATAGTTGGTTTTAAGAAATTTTGAGTGGCATTCACTAAAGAATAGTTAACATAATCGAGTTAACGAGCCTCATCCCGTATTTAGGAGAAATTAAATGTTTGTAGTTATTTTTGGTCGCCCTGCTTGCCCATTCTGTGTTCGTGCAAAAGAGCATGCTGAAACTCTTAAAGCTAAACGCGATGACTTCAACTACCGTTACGTTGACATCCACGCTGAAGGCATCAGCAAAGCTGACCTAGAAAAGACTGTTGGTAAGCCTGTAGACACAGTGCCACAAATCTTCATCGACCAAGACCACATCGGCGGCTGCACAGAATTTGAAGCATACGCAAAAGAAAACCTAGGTCTTTTCGACTAAGCTAGGATTTCTCACAAGAGAATCGAGGCTAAGACCTTAAACAACTGACCAATTTATGCGTTGGACTGTACGATTTATAGAAAGCCCGCTCATTGTAGCGGGCTTTTTTTATGACCAGTTTTCATACGGAATAAGAATAAGGTCAAAATCAAGTAAATTAGCAAAATATCGCTTATAATTTATTTATATTTAGATACAATTCACCTCTCAAACTTACCCTGTGTTTCACGCCAATTATTGAGCGACCACTGTGAATATCGACGTTGTTTTTCTGTTAGAACAAAACCCCATTCTCCTCATCTTTGTTGTTTTATCGATTGGATTAGCCATTGGTAAAATTCGTTTCGGTAGTCTCCAACTCGGCAATTCAATCGGTGTTCTGATTACTTCCCTCGTTATGGGACATCTTGGCTTCTCTTTTAATGCAGATGCACTCACCATTGGCTTCATGCTGTTTATTTACTGTGTTGGCATTGAAGCGGGTCCAAACTTCTTCGGTATCTTCTTCAGAGACGGTAAGCACTACCTCATTCTGAGCCTTGTGGTACTTTCTACAGCGATTGCCCTAACCTATTTCAGTAGTCATTACCTTGGTTTAGGCTTTGGCTTGTCTGCCGGCATGATGGCGGGTGCGCTTACAGCAACACCAATTTTGGTAGGCGCACAAGACGCGCTCAACTCAGGCTTAGCAGAAGTACCAAGAAACATGGATTTGAGCCTGATTATCGAAAACCTATCGGTGGGTTACGCGATGGCTTACTTGGTTGGCTTAATCAGCATGATCATGTTCGCTCGCCTGATTCCAAAACTGCAGAAAGTAAATCTACACGATTCGGCAGAGCAGATAGCTCAAGAGCGTGGTTTAGGTGCTTCTGGTCAGCGTAAGGTTTATCTTCCTATCATTCGTGCTTATCGTGTGGGACCAGAGCTTATCTCTTGGACTGACGGTAAGAACCTGCGTGAATTAGGTATCTATCGCCAAACGGGTTGTTACATAGAGCGTATTCGTCGTAATGGTATTCTTGCCCACCCAGATGGTGATGCAATTCTGCAAGAAGGTGACGAAATCGCATTGGTAGGTTTCCCTGACAGCCACGCACGTCTTGACCCGAGCTTCCGTAACGGTAAAGAGGTTTTCGACCGTAACCTTCTCGATCTACGTATCGTGGAAGAAGAGATCGTCGTTAAGAGTGACAGCATCGCAGGTAAGCGCCTTTCAGACCTAAATCTATCCGAATACGGCTGTTTCCTTAACCGCGTAGTACGTGCTCAGATTGAAATGCCGATGGACTTAAACATCGTGCTTTCTAAAGGTGACGTACTGCAGGTGAGTGGCGAAAAGAGTCGTGTTCACGGCCTAGCAGAGAAAATTGGTTTCATCTCGATCCATAGTCAAATGGCGGATTTGATGGCCTTCTGTAGCTTCTTCATTCTGGGTATTTTGTTTGGTTTGATCACCATGACGTTCGGTCAGGTGTCATTTGGACTAGGCAACGCGGTTGGCCTTCTTCTATCAGGCATCATGCTTGGCTTCTTACGAGCGAACCACCCTACTTTCGGTTATGTTCCTCAGGGTGCGTTGAACATGGTCAAAGACCTCGGTTTGATGTTCTTTATGGTCGGTATCGGCTTAAGCGCCGGTGGTAAGATATTTGAGCACTTAACCCAAGTTGGCCCACAGGTCATTGGTATTGCTCTGGTGGTGAGTGTGCTGCCGGTATTCTTCGCTTACTTGGTTGGTGCTTATGTGTTGAAGATGAACCGAGCGCTGCTATTTGGTGCGATCATCGGTGCGCGAACCTGTGCTCCGGCAATGGACATCGTAAACGACCACGCTCGCTCAACCATTCCGGCTCTGGGTTACGCAGGTACTTATGCGATAGCCAATATATTGATGACCTTAGCAGGTACTTTCATCATCATCATTAGCTAGCACCTACTGCATTAAATGTAACCAAGCTTAGATATTTCGAATGCACTAATTCACTTTGGGTTAGTGCATTTTTTATGGTCTGTTTTAAGCAGCTCAAGCCTCGCCCCCAGCTTTTAACCTCTACGTCCCTTATTTGCTACTCTTGTCCCCCTTCGAATCGCTGTAGCCGTATCCGCTCTTAAATCTCTTCGTATCTCGCCACTCGTACCCCGTATCTGCTCTTAGCCTCTTCGCATCCCACCAGTCGAATCCCGTATTTGCTCTTAATCTGTTTACTCAAATAGCAGACAAAAAAATAGGCGCTCAATGAGCGCCTATTCGTTTAGATTCGATAGTTTGAATTAGATGTCAGCAACATCAAATTCAACAGCTGGGTTAACGTCAGCTTCGTAATCAACGCCTTCAACACCGAAACCGAATAGCTTCAAGAACTCTTCTTTGTACTCTACGTAGTCAGTCAGTTCTTTTAGGTTCTCAGTTGTGATTTGAGGCCATAGGTTACGACAGTGATCTTGGATGTCTTCACGAAGCTCAAGATCATCTAGACGTAGACGGTTCACTTCATCTACTTCTGGCGCGCTGCCGTCTTCTTTGTATAGACGTTGGCTGAACATACGGAAAATCTGTTCCATACAACCTTCGTGAATACCTTCTTCACGCATCTTCTTGAACACCATAGCGATGTAAAGAGGCATAACTGGGATTGCAGAACTTGCTTGAGTCACAACAGACTTAAGAACAGCAACGTTTGCAGTGCCGCCAGTTTGGCCTAGTTTCTCGTTCAGCGCTGATGCTGCACGATCTAGGTCCATCTTAGCTTTACCTAACGCGCCATCCCAGTAGATTGGCCACGTTAGTTCAGTACCGATGTAACTGTAAGCAACAGTCTTACAACCGTCAGCTAGAACACCCGCTTCAGAAAGAGCGTTGATCCAAAGTTCCCAATCTTCACCGCCCATTACTGTCACAGTGTCTTTAATTTCTTCTTCAGATGCAGGCTCAACACTTGCTTCGATGATAGTGTCTTTGTTCGTATCAACAGCTGTTGATGTGTACGTTTCACCGATAGGTTTTAGAGCTGAACGAATCACTTCGCCAGTCTCTGGCATTTTACGCACTGGAGACGCCAGTGAGTACACAACCATATCGATTTGACCTAGATCTTCTTTGATCAGATCAATTGTTTTCTGTTTCGCTTCGTTAGAGAAAGCATCGCCGTTCAGGCTTTTTGAATACAGGCCTTCTTCTTTAGCTAGCTTGTCGAACGCTGCTGAGTTGTAGAAACCAGCTGTGCCCGGCTTTTTCTCAGTACCGGCTTTCTCGAAGAAAACACCGATAGTTGAAGCGCCGCCACCAAATGCAGCCGCAATACGTGAAGACAAGCCGTAGCCACTTGAAGAGCCAACAACTAGTACACGTTTAGGTGCGTTTGCGATTGGGCCTTGAGCTTTTGTGTAAGCAATTTGTTCTTTTACATTAGCTTCACAACCGACTGGATGTGTTGTAGTACAGATGAATCCGCGAATTCGAGGTTTGATGATCATATTCAACTTCCTTAAAAAATCAGGTTAAGGATAAAAGTTTCGTACGCAAATGGCATCTAATTTCTGTAAAAATGTGGTGAAAATGCAAGTGGTTGGAGCACTCAGCGAATATTTGCTGACTAAGTCACCATTTGTTAACGCGTCTATTGCGACTTCTACGACAAAAACAAAAAAAGGCACCTGATTAGGTGCCTTTTGTCATTTCTTTATCTAAGCAACGCTATTTAGCTTAGGTTTTAACTCTTTTCGCGTCAAAGTTTCACTATAGTCATGACTGAAGTGGTCAACTTGAATCGCTGCGTAGCGTAGTTTGTCTGCTGCAATGATTTGGTCAACTTCGTCTTGAGTAAGAACGCCTGCCGCCAGTGCTTGAGCAAGTTTATCTTGCAATAGACCTTTACGAGCCACTTTACCCTCTTTCACTGCTTTGAAGATCTTACGCTCAAGAGGCTTAATACTATACATCGCATCGAACGCATTTTCCATTAGGCCAACGCTATCCTCTTCTTCTTTACCGATGTAGCAAAGATGAGTCAGACGTTCACGGTGTGCACCCGGAGTCATCAAACTTTCAGCCAGCTGTACTGTTAGGTTATCACTTGGTTTTTCAAAATGGTTACCTACCGGGAAAACGAGACCTTTAAGTACTTTACCAACCATCTTGTTCGGGAAGTTTCTGTACGCTTCTTGTAGAGATTTAGCCGCGTTATGGAAACAGTGTTGAACCGCGTAATGTACGTAGTCTAGGTCAGCTTGTTGACGACCTTCGTCTTCATACTTCTTAAGAGCTGCAGACGCCATGTATAGGTAACTTAGACCATCACCTAGACGTGCAGAGATAAGCTCTTTACGTTTCAGTTCGCCACCTAGCGTTAGCATTGCGAAATCCGCACTTACCGCAAGCGCACGGCTCAAGCGAGTTAAGTCTTGGTAGTAAGGCTTCGTTGGGCCGCTCATATCTGCTTTAATGAACTTAGAGCCTGTTAATGCCGCACCGAACGCGCCAAACGTGTTCTTAGTCGCGTGACCAATATGCTTGAACAACAAGTTATCGAAGTCCTTCGCACCTTGCTTCTCGTCTGGGTTTGCTGCCGCTTCCATTTCGCTTAGGACGTATGGGTGACAACGTGTCGCACCTTGACCAAAGATCATAAGGTTACGAGTTAAGATGTTCGCACCTTCTACTGTGATAGCAACGGGAATACCTAGGTAAGGCGCAGCCAAGTAGTTCATTGGGCCATCTTGAATTGCGCGACCTGAGTGGATATCCATTGAATCATTCAGAATCGTACGCGCCATCTCTGTCATGTGGTACTTCGCGATAGCCGTTACGATACCCGGTTTCTCTTTCATATCGAGTGAAGTAGTTGTCAGCGTACGAGTGGCTTCTAGTAGATACGTTAAACCACCAATACGGCCAAGGCTCTCAGCAACACCTTCGAACTTACCAATCGACATACCGAACTGCTTACGAACATAAGCGTATGCGCCAGTTGTTCTCGCAGTTAAGTGGCCCATTGCTGTACCTAGTGCTGGTAGTGAAATACCACGACCTGCAGAAAGACATTCCACAAGCATACGCCAGCCTTTACCTGCGTAATCTGCACCACCGATTAACCATTCCATAGGGATGAATACATCATGACCGCGTGTTGGACCGTTCATAAATGCAAGGCCAAGTGGATCATGACGCTCACCAATCACAACACCTTCGTGGTCAGCTGGGATTAGTGCACAAGTGATACCGATGTCTTCTTTGTCGCCAAGCAGTTTCTCTGGATCGTGCAGTTTGAAAGCCAAACCAAGTACAGTCGCCACTGGTGCCAGCGTAATGTAACGCTTGTTCCAGTTAAGCTTGATACCTAGTGTCTCTTTGCCTTCGTGCATGCCCATACACACAGTGCCGACATCAGGGATACCACCCGCATCAG
The DNA here is from genome assembly GCF_024347415.1 of Vibrio crassostreae. NCBI lineage: Bacteria > Pseudomonadati > Pseudomonadota > Gammaproteobacteria > Vibrionales > Vibrionaceae > Vibrio > Vibrio crassostreae. The sequence continues at coordinate 1,359,195 of NZ_AP025476.1, read as the reverse complement.
AACCCGCTTCAGGGCCTGTTAACGCGAAACATGGGATATCTGTGCCGTCAGCAAGACGTGGTAGCCAGTAGTCTTTTTGATCTTGAGTACCGTAGTGAGACAGAAGTTCACCTGGACCAAGAGAATTTGGAACCATGACTGAAACCGCAGTACTGATACTGCGAGTCGCAATCTTAGTTACGATATTTGAGTTCGCGTGTGCTGAAAATTCACGACCGCCGTACTCTTTCGCAATAATTAGCGAGAAGAAACGTTCTTTACGCAAGAAGTTCCAAACCTCTTCAGGAAGGTCTCGGTCTTCTTTTACGATTTGGTGGTCATCAAGCATAGCAAGCAAAGTTTCAAGTTCATTATCCATGAACGATTGCTCTTCTGCTGTCAGCTGAGGTTTTGGATATTGGTGCAGCTTAGTGAAATCTGGTTTACCAGAAAACAGCTCTCCGTCCCACCAAACACTACCGGCTTCCATCGCTTCTTTCTCGGTACTAGATAGTGGTGGTAGTACTTTTTTAAAGAGTTTAAAAGCTGGGTCACTTACCCATTTTTGTCTTAGAGAGCTCATAGTTCAGATCCTTTTGTTCACTATTTTGGTTGTGAATGTTTCGCTTTTTATTGTTTTATTCTTCTGCTGACATGCCAGCGGCCAAGTATGGAATAAGAATATCGACCACTGCTTTGGCATCTATTCGCTTACCGTAATCATTCTCTGCAATTTCAACGAGAGCCTGACTGGAAGCCATGGTGAAAACACAAGTCCCTAGGGTGAAGTGCAATCGCCAAAATAATTGTTCTTGGGTGAGGTTTGGATTAGCTTTCATGACTGAGCTGGTAAACAGAGTCAGTACTTCGCTATAGCGAGTTGTAATGAACCAACGCAAGTGACCTTGCACATCTGTATAACCTCGACCAATGAGTAACATAAATCGGCTCGTGCCATTTGGCCTTACATCGTTAAGTGCTCTTAGTGGCTGTCTTAAAGACTCAAACACGTCACTCATTGAATACGTTTCGTTCAAGTTTAAGTTCACTAAAGCGTCTTGCAGTGCAGGCATAAATGCTTCTAAGTATCGATTTAATACGGCACGAACCAGAGTCTTCTTATCGCCAAAGTGGTAGTTCACTGAAGCAAGATTGACATTGGCTTTACCCGTGATAGTGCGTAAAGAGGTGTCATTAAAACCGTGCTCAGCAAATAAGCCTTCAGCCACATCTAAGATTTTGTCTTTGGTTGTACTTCTTGGTGCCATTTCAATCACTCGTATTAAACAACTGTTTGAAATATACGCTTAGTACATTTATTTAACAAGCAAGCAACATCACATTTTCACAAATTGGTCGTACCAGTTAATAAAAGTCTGCACTAACCGATTGAATCGACGTGTGTTTGCAAAAAAAGAAAAAATTAATGAATTTTCTGGGAACTGAAATTGAAAAGGAGGGTCATAAAATATGTAGAAAACAGAGTATTTAGAAGTTTAACAGGCCGTCAAACTTGTTTTTCTCCCTGCTTTCTTAATTACTGCATTTTCCTTATTAACTCCTATACTTGTATCCGCCCAAACCACGTTGGTTTGGGCTTTTTTTGTGTGTTATTCCGATACCTTTTCTTTGGCTGGTATTCGATACAAAAAAAGCCCCCGAAAAATCGAGGGCTTTGCTTACATTGAGTGCTAGAACCTTTCACTTTATCTAATTAAGCTGCGTCATTTTTTATCAGCTCTCCCAGCACTGCTAGGTCATTACCTAGGTCAACCGAACCACCCAGTTCAGTCGCAATCCCCTCAACAACGATAGTTTGAACATCATCCCCTCCATTGATTGGAATGGACAACGCGATATCTTCTCCGTCGACAGAGACCTCTATCGCATCAAGTAACTCTGCCATTTGAGTCTCGTCTTGAGGATCTTCGACCAAATCATTGAGATCAATCAGGTCCCCAGAACCAGCAGTATAAAGCTCGAAATCTTTAATAATATCAGTACCGTTGTCGAGCGCGGAGTCTAGCCAAGTGAAGATATTATCTCCGCTATCTCCAATCAGCAGATCGTTACCTGACTGTGCATACAAGGGTTCATTACTCGCCGCACTAACAACGTTATATTGCTGCGGATCTTCGATATCTATCGTGACCGTCTCTACCGTGCTTTCTGCACCATTAGAATCGACTGCGACGTAATCAAACTGCGGGTCTTCGGTTACTGCCTCGTTACCTTGGACATAGCGTAACTCCCAACTGCCCCCTGTCGATGACAGCTCCATCCCAACAATCGGATTGTCTGGTGAAGAATAACTAAAATCATACAGAATTTGGCTATTCCCCGTATCCCCTGGATCTTTTTGATATTGCTCCGTCTGAGTCGTGCCATCAGCAAAGGTATAGAGCACTTCAACATAAACATTACTATCAGTGTTAAATGAACCACCCAAACCATCTAAACCAAAATCAACAACCTCTAATGGATTATTAGTAAAGTCGAGGACCAAGGTCTCCTGGCTGTTCATACCTCTACCATCAGTATCACCAATACCAAAACCAACATGAGATTGTTCGCCTTGATACTGTTTCAACGGTTTATCATTGTTATCTTCGATCGTTACTGTAATCGTATTACCGTTATCTAGCGTAATAAGTCTCTCTGTTGGTGAAACTTCTTCCCCCCAATTATAGAAACCATCAACAAGTTCTGGCATATCCTCAGGATCACCACTGAAGCCCATTTCAAACATCTCTCCAGGTCCAGCAACAAAACTGATATTGTTCGGAACAAACAACACACCGTTATCAACATCAGACTGAACGATTTCTCTCGTGACGCCATTTTCGTCGGTATACAAAAGGCTGCCGTTGGTTGGCAAGCTTTCTATCCTAATATTAAGTGGAATGTCATCATGGTCATCTTCTATATCTGAGATGTAATCAGGCATACCACCATCTTCAGAATCGAAAAGGATTGGTATGACCGCGTCCTCATCATTGACGACCGTAAAGCTCGTCGCTTCAGGTGCATCATTGACACCATTGATTGTTATCTCGATAACATGTTCAACACCATCGATAGCGGTTACGACATATCGCTCTATAACTACGTCATCATCGTTCAAGTATTGAACCGCATCGTTATCAACGACATAACTCCATGCCCCCTCCGGAGTAATCGTTAACATACCCAGAGCAAGAGCATAAGTAGACCCAATCGGGGTAAACACACCATTAGGTTTAAAGGCTGGCATGTCACTCGTGTCGACATCAGTAATCGTTAAAGTACCTGACGCTGAAAGTTCGTTGGTATCAGGATCAACGTCGACATCTTCCGTCACCTCACCCATATCAGAGTCACCTTCTCCTACGGTAATCTCGGACGGATCATCGGCACCGTTAATAGTAATGGTCACTTCGCTGGTGGTTCCGTCTATTGCAGTAACCGTGTAAACCTCGGTAACGAACTCATTGTCGTCAAGGTATTGCACATCATCGTTATCTACGACGTACGTCCATTCGCCATCATCGGTTATGGTCAACATACCTAACGCGGTATCATTGGTTGAGCCTTCAGGATTAAACACACCGTTTGGTTGAAAAGCAGCGACATCGTTATCGTCGACATCGGTGATGGTCAGTGTCCCGGAAGTTATTAAGTTGTTGCTCTCTAGGTCAACATCCACATCCTCAGTCACTTCACCTGTGTCTGAATCACCTTCGCCAACGGTTATATCAGATGGATCATCTGCACCGTTAATAGTAATGGTCACTTCGCTCGTGGTACCGTCACTTGCTGTCACGGTATAAACCTCGGTTACGAACTCATCGTCATCCAAGTACTGAACATCATCGTTGTTAACTACGTAAGTCCACGCACCGTCGGGGTCGATGCTCAATATGCCTAGCTGTGAGTCGTTTGTTGAACCTACGAGGTTAAACTCACCATCAGCTGAAAAGGTGGGAGTGTCGCTGTCTACATCTGTAATCACGATCTGACCAGACGTCACCAATTGATTGGTGATGTCATCTACATCGATGTCCTCGGTCACACTGCCTGAGTCATCAGTGGCTACAGCCGCATCATCAGTACCGATTATCGTTACAGTGATGACTTGTTCGCCTCCATCGGAGGTTTGTACTGTTGTCGTGTCTTGAATTTGTTCGCCATCGGCAAGCTCATCATAAGGACTGTTGGCCACGAAAGTCCAAGTACCATCTTCGTTTACAACAAAGGTACCGAGAGCATTATCTCCAACAACCTCTTTGCCAATAAAGGTAACGTCCGGATCATCGCTGATTAAGGCGCCGCCTGTCTCGATTGGTTCATCCTGCTCAAACTCAATAGCGTTAGTGTCACCTGAAATAAGCGCAAAAGCGATGATATCAAAAAGAGCAATACTTTGAGTTTCTGACAATCCTTGAGACTCAAACCCTTCAGTTTCAAAATTCGTGGCGGCTTGAGTTTCAGCTCCAGTACGTTCAATCCTACCGCTGTTGGTCAAACTCGAGCCTTCTTCACCAGCAGCAGTATCAAACTCATCTCCTAGTTCTGTTGGATCAAATCCTTCTTCAATAGCACGCTGAACTTGAGCGATCGCATCATCAGTGTCTAGCACATTTTGTTGGCCCTGGTTATCTACAAAACGTGCAGAAACACTTGGCACACTCTCTTCACTAGTATCAAAACTGATAATTACGTCGCTAGCGGATGGTTGTTCGCCCGGAGACAAACGTCTAACTTGACCTTGAGCGTCGAGCACTACACTCCCGCTAACAAGGCCTAGTATATTTAGGTTGATGTTTCCCATATCCATATTCCCACTTCTACCCAGAACACACCAAACGCGGATTCAATCCCACTCTGCGCTGTGGCTATTTCCTACAATAAATTTAGTAGTGGCACTATTGATAATCAACTCACCAAAGTGGTTCAGATAAAGCACTTTGAAAATTAGTCAATAGCAATAGCGACTTACATTCAAAAAAAAAACCAACAAACTTCGCATTTTTTTGCAAATGTCCTAAGCTTCGTTTAATACCCTTCTCTCAATTCAGCGGTAAACGTAGGTTGGGAAACGGATGAGACATTGAAAGTAGAAGGAGAGCTACTTTGAAATTGTTTAAATTATCCATCATGTGCTGCTTAGTTACTGCAACACCGCTCACCGCTCAAACTCTGGAACAGTCTGTAGCTATTACTTTGGCAACGAATCCAGAGATAAAAAGCATCTTTAATGAATATGTGAGCGTGAAAAAACGTAATGATGCCTCTGGAGGCGCATACAAGCCCAGCATCGATCTTGATGCTGGTATTGGATACGAAGGTATAAACCCTGCACCAAATAACGGCCCCGATACCGATCTAACAAGAAAGGAAGCGACGATTTCTCTCACTCAATTGCTGTGGGATGGTTCCGCGACACTGTACGACATTGATCGTACTGCCGCAGAAGCCGAGTCGGTACGTTTGCAATTGATCGCGGATGCCGAAGACAAAGCGCTTGAGGTAACACAAATTTATCTAGACGCAGTAAAAGCCACTGAAGTGCTGGCACTGTCAGAAAGTAACCTTTCAATACACAAGAAAATCTATAAAGATATAAAGAAACGAGCGAATTCAGGCATAGGTTCAACAGCGGATGTATCTCAGGTAGAAGCTAGGATTGCAAAAGCTCATGGTAACTTGTTGGCCGCACAGAATAATTTGATCGATACCCACACCCAGTTTAGACGAGTAGTTGGTCAAGAACCCCTAGGCTTAATCTACCCAAGAGCCGATATTTCTAGAATTCCTTTGTCATTAACCGACGCCATTGTTGATGCATTAGACCAGCACCCTGTAATCAAAGTCGCAAACGCAGATGTCGATTCAGCCCACTTCCAATACAAACAATCAAAGGGCGTGAACTACCCTACCTTCTCCATCGAGGCTTCTCAGTCGTGGCGTGATGATGCAGGTGGCGATGAAGGCTCAAGTCAAGAGACCCTCGCGATGCTACGCATGCGATATAACTTGTACAACGGCGGAACAGACAGTGCTAATTCAGAAGCTGCGGCATACCAATTGAACAAAGCCAAAGACCTGAGAGATCGCGCTTATCGACAAGTGGAAGAAGGTCTTCGCCTCTCATGGAGTGCATTGGATCTAACGTTACAACAAAAGAACTTTCTATCCGACCATGTTGATTCAGCTTCGGAAACTGTTATCGCATATGAAAAACAATACCGAATAGGCAAACGTACTCTGCTTGACTTACTCAACACTGAGAACGAACTATTTGAAGCCCGTAAAGATTACCTAGATGCCCACTATTCAGAGCAGTACGCTAAGTACCGTGTGATGAACGCGACAGGTTCTTTATTGAATGCTCTACTGGTCGACATTCCAGAAGAGTGGACTACGCCCGTGGAGTATTAATGATGAAAATACCTTACTTATTACTTCCCGTGTTAACGATGACTTTACTTGCCTGTTCGAACCAGCAGGAAGAGGCCTATATCGAGACACCTGAAGCTGAGCAGATTGCAGACCTGCAAGACGATGATAAAGATGGTGTGGTAAACGCTCGTGATATCTGCCCTGGTACGCCTGAAACGTCACAAGTCGACAATGATGGTTGTGGAGAAACGATTCGTGCGGAAGAAGTCAGACAGCTAAAAATACTCTTTGCTCATGACTCATTTGAAGTGAATCCAATCTTCTCAGACCAGATCAGCACGATGGCAGAGTTTCTTGCAACCTACAAAAGTGCATCGATTGAAATACAAGGCTATGCGAGTAAAGTGGGTTCCAACGAGTACAACTTAGACCTTTCAAAAAAACGAGCAAACAATGTTCAAGACGAGTTACTGTCGAATGGTATCGAACCAGAGCGTGTGAGAATTGTCGGCTATGGTGAAGAACGATTAGAAAACGATGGTGATGACCCTACTTCACACGCACTGAACCGTAAGGTAACAGCGACAGTAGTTGGGTTAAGTGAGCAGATCGTAGAAGAATGGACCATTTTTACCACGCTAGAAAAATAGCGTGACATTGTCACTGAAAGTGTAACGTGGGTTATCTTACAAAGACTGCTTAGCGACAAGATCAATAAAGCCGTGATAGGGTTGCCTATCACGGCTTTTTGTTCTTTGTAACCACTGAATCTCGGGAATGACTCAGTGGCTCTTCTTGCTACACAGGAATCGGCTCGATCGTTAACCTAACCAATTACCGGTTATAGTTTTACTTCTTGGTGCTTAGTTTTCGGTAGAGAAATACTTAGCAGGAAGTAACCTAAGATAGCTGCTGTCGTAGATCCCATCAGGATGCCTAATCGAGCTAGCGTATCAAAATCTGCATTCGTTGGACCAAATGCCAATGAAGAGATAAAGATAGACATCGTAAAGCCAATACCACACAACACAGATACCGCGAAGATGTTCATGAAGTTCACACCTTCAGGAAGCTTAGCTACGCCCGTTTTCACAGCACCCCAGCTGAATAGGAATATACCCAGTGGCTTACCAACCAATAGACCCATAGCAATACCAAGCGGTAGCATGCCTGTAAGATTTGAAATTGAGATGCCTTCTAGTGAGATGCCTGCGTTTGCAAATGCGAAGATTGGCAAAATTGCAAAAGCTACGTATGGGTGCAAAGCATGCTCTAGGTGTTTCAGCGGAGAATGCTCTCCCTTATTGCCTTTTAGTGGGATAGCAAAACCAATTACTACACCAGCTAATGTTGCGTGAACACCAGATTTCAATACAGCGAACCACAGGATCGCACCAACAATTAAGTACACACTCAGCTTAGTTACGTGCTTGTTATTTAGCATGAACAACACACCAGTCGCGATAAAGCCAACCGTCAGTGCAAGCGTTGATAGGTCACCTGAGTAGAACAGTGCAATGATAACAACAACACCTAGGTCATCGATAATTGCCAATGCTAGTAAGAATACCTTCAGGCTTACCGGTACACGGTTACCAAGAAGAGCCATGATACCCAGTGCGAATGCGATATCTGTTGCAGCCGGGATAGCCCAACCTTGAAGCGCTTCAGGGTTACTTGAGTTAAATAGCACGTAAATAAGTGCAGGAGCTAACATACCACCCACAGCTGCGATAGCTGGGAAGATTGCTGTCTCTTTAGACTTTAATGCGCCTTCCAAAAGTTCGCGCTTAACTTCTAAGCCGATTAGAAGGAAGAAGACAGCCATTAAGCCATCGTTAATCCAGTGAGACACAGACATACCAAGAACGTAACTGTGAAGTACACCTTGGTACATTTCGTTCAGTGGTGAGTTTGCTACAAACATTGCGATCGCCGCAGCGATTACTAGGATGATGCCGCCAGCAGATTCCATTTTAAAGAAGTCACGGATGACGTCGGTCATGATTTCGCCCTTATATTTATTATTTAAATAAACGAATAACAAAGAATAACCACGAGTTTATATCCAAGTCTAATTGATAGATAATCACTTCTTCGGATGTTTAACTTCGGTTTTTCCTACAAATACTAAACAATACGTCGTATATTCCATAATGTTGTTCTGCGCCATGAATTAAGTATAGATGAGATCATCGAACCTGTATGCACAATTCATTGGGGTTGGATAAAAGTCTCAGACATAAAAAAAGGCTATCAAATGATAGCCTTAGGTGTTTTTTAGTAGCCGGTTAATTGCATAAAGCCTGTCGCTTCATGACTCCCGCTCGCCTTAATCGGCCCTTCCCAATATGGTATGACAAAAGGAAGCCACATATCCCTGCGTATAATACGCGTCGTGAGGTTGATATCATGCTTAGGGACATTAATGATCCACTGCAGAGGCATCCGCCTTCCATTCATCAACGTTGTATTTTGCAATGGTTGAATTGAAATATCGGATTCCGTCAATTGGTAAACTTTGCCAGAGCGCGTTGCTAATGTACCAAATACGTAAGGCAACTGTTGGTTATGACGATAACGGTTAATACTTAACGCAGTGCCGTCATCGAGATTAAACACAAACCAATCCCAACCTTGTTGACCCACTCCAAGTAAGCCACTACCCCACTCTTTATGTACCCACGCAGTTCCTTCCACTTCCTTGGTAACGCCGTCTAAGTTCAACACACCACTCAAAGATAAAAATGGAGCGCTGAAGTTATAAGACGCGACAGGTAATAAGTCGTGTTTTTTCTGATAGCCATTATCGCCGTTGAGTACATATGGCCCTTTTGCAATAGTGTCGAGCTCAAGTCCAAAAGTGTCAGTTTGCACTTGAAGACGGCCTGGAAATGGTGTGTTGCCGAGTGCACGCCAGTTCCAGTTATCAATCCAAAGTCTGAATGGACGGTTAGTCATCCCCGCTTGGCCAATGCCGCCACGAGCCATGCGCTGTTCTTTCCATACTTTGGACTTAGAAGAGACCACTACATTTGAGATATAGACTTGAGGGCTTTGCCACCCAGGAGTTTCACGTTCGTCCGTTGCAATACGGAAAAAACTCCACTGAACCGAATAGTCTTTGCCATCATCGCCTTTCAAAGACGCAAAGTAATGCCACCACTCATGTTGAAACTCTGGGTGGAACTTAAAATCTTGTGGTAGCGAAACATTGCGGTCTGGTAACACTGGCTCAAACACATTGAAATGTTCACTAACCAATACCGAGTTAACTTCATTCTCGCCCTTTTCACCGGGATCGATGAAATAGGAGTAATAGCCCCAAACACTTAAAAAGATGCTGAAGAAACTGGTTAATAGAAGAGAAGACAGGATTCGATGTCTTAACTTAGTTGAGCTATTCCGTAAAAACATACTAAAGCGCATCCCTCAGTGACTTCATCGGAGTGTTCCGAATCATTCTCATCACTGGTAAAGCACCAGCGAGCATCAATGCTGCCATGGCCCACGCAAATGTCTGCAAATAATCCCAAGGAATCACTTGTAACTCGAGTGACCACCCAAAAGACTGCTTTATCACGATATCAACAATTAAGCTCGCTAGCGCCAAGCCAAGCGGAATCGCAATCAAGGAGGAAATAAGCCCAAATACAAACAGCTGCAAGCTACCTGTCAGAATCAGCTCTTTCGCCGAGACACCCAAACAGCGCTGCAAGGATATATGTCTTTGTCGAGACACTTCACCCGCTACAGTAGCAAAGAAGATACCGAAGACTGCAATAACCAAGGTGATGTTGCCTAATGTATCTGCAATCGCGAACGTTCTATCAAACACACGCATCGCTTGACTGTGAATATTGTTGTTATCGAATACACGCTCAGAGCCAAGCCTGAATACGCTTTCTAATCGGCTGCGAAGGCCTACCGAATTAACATCATCTTTGAGTATTACGCCAAGGCCTACATTACCCCGCCCTGCAAACCCATACAGCCAGTTTCGATGTGACATCATGACTTGATGGTAAGGGTTACCATAATCGTAATAAACTCCAACAACCTGCCAACCAGAGCCGAGGCTATCATAGAGGTCAATGTAGTCACCAGGGCGAATCCCCAACTTGAGAGACATCGATTCGCTGATCAACACACCTTTAGAGTGGTGTAAGTGGTACCAGTAATTCGGAATACCTAATTTGATTGTCAGCGCTTCTAGTTCGCCTTCAGAAGGACCCGTACTGACAACCTGAATACTGCCGACTGGAGAAGCAACATCTTTCTCCCAACGCCACCAAACCGAATCTACTTCAGGTTGTTCTGACAGCCAGTTACTCATACGAGCAGCGGCATTGTTGGTTGGGTAGATATAAAGATCGGCGGCCAGGCGCTGTGTTAACCATTTATCAGTAGTATCTCTAAAGCTACCCACCATGGTTTCTACCCCAATATTGGCTGTTAATGCCAACATAAAGGCCATCGTCGCCACGCCACGGTAGCTCATGCTTGAAGCGGCGTCCGCGAAGAACCAACGAGCACGAACCCAGCGCAATGAATAAGATAAGCTGTTAAATAACTTCCACATCAAGAACGGTGTAAACAAAGCCACACTAATTAGCATCAGTGCGATAATCGCAAAACCCGTTTCTTGAGTCTGAGGGGCTTGATACACAGCGACAGCTGCAACCAAGAAGCCACAGCCAATCAAAGCTTGCCAAGTAAACTCAGTACCCGCAAAACGCATCAAAGACAATCGAGAGGTCAAACGAATCGGTTGTGATCTAAGCAAACGTACCAATGGCCAAGCGCAGGCTAAGAACGCACCAAGTAACGCCATCAATAAGCTGTAGCCGCTCCAGCGCCAATTCCAGTCAATCGTTAAACCAACGTTGGCATCGTATAAATCACCTAAGCTTGAAGATACCGCAGGTAACAATTGATTGGCTAACATGACACCAAAAATATTACCGCAGATCCAGCTCAGTCCGACCAATAGCAGTAGCTCTAAGCAAAGTGCTTTAGCCAGTTGCCAGCCCGACACACCTGTTTGTCTTAAGATACCGACTAACGGTTGACGCTGAATAAACGACAGCGACATCGCTTGATAGAAAATGAATAAACCAACCACAAACGACAGCATACCCATCGCTTTAAGATTTAAGTGAAAAGCGCTAGTCAGTGACTCTAATTCCGCTTTAGAGCTGCGTGAGATTGTCAAACCATTGGGTAGCATGTTTTTAAGACGCTCAAACTTCTCAGGCGACATGTCTGAGCATGCAATCACCGAGAGGCCTGCGCTGCGTTTCAGCATTCTCAGTAGCGAGATATCAGCAATCAGCCTTGTACCATCAATGATGTTGTTTTGATCAACCATTAATGGACCAAGCTCAGAGCCATCCATAAGGTGGATATAGTCACCGTTTTTCCACTCCATGTGTTCGGCGAGATCGTCGCTCACAAGGATCGGATATGGCGGTTTCATTAGATTTAACGTATTGAGATCTTTTAACGCAACGCCCGGCTGCAGTTGAAGCATAGAGACTGGATCTATGCCAATCAGCATGAAATTTGAACCATTTTCATCAGTGATACGGTGGTGATCAAAAGGAGAACACTGCTGAAAGCCTTCACGTCGAAGATGGATATAAAAGCCTTGCGGAATTTTATTGGCGTTGTGTTTTGGTCGAATACGGTAAGGAAGAGGATTCGAAAAGAGTTTTTCGCCATGTGCATAGCTTTGCTTGGCGTGTTGGTTAATGGCAGTAACACCAACCAAAAGTGATACGCCTAGGGTTAAACCAAGCCATACCAAGATAATCTGAAGTGGGTAACGTCGATAATGACCGAGTAGTGCCTTAACTACGGGCCATAACATGCAGTTGCCCTCCTTGTAGGCGGATCCTGCCATCCATATGCAGCGCTACTTTCTCACTGTGTGTTACCAACAGTAATGTACATTCTAATTGGCGAGCCAAAGAGGTCAGCAAACGCATTACCGCTTCAGCGTTGCGCTCATCTAAGCTACCTGTCGGCTCATCGGCCAGTAAGATTTTTGGTTCCATATACAGCGCACGAGCAATTGCCGCACGTTGTTGCTGACCACCAGACGCCTCTTCAGGATAACGACCAAGCAAAGGCATCAGATCTAAAGCAGAAAGGATCTGTCGCCAGAGCCCCTTGTCTTCGGGTAAGCCTTTTAATTGGCGGCAAAAACGAATGTTATCGGCAATGTTCAATGTCGGCAGTAAGTTGAACTGCTGAAAGATATGGCCGATGTTGTTTCTGCGATAAGCGGTGCGGTCACGCTCGGTAGAGTCGTGCATATTGAAGTGAGGGAAAGCAATTTCACCTGAATCAGCTAGGTCTAACCCCGCAATAAGGTTCAGTAAAGTACTTTTACCTGAACCACTTTCTCCCATTAATGCTAGCTGGTCACCTTGGTTTAATGTTAATTCAGCACCTTGCAAAACAGGGTGAAACTCCCCCCCATCGACGTAGCCTTTACATAGGTCTGACAGCTTTAACATTAAACAGCTCACATTAGTTAGAATTTGGAAGGAGAATCTACACTAATTCCCTGTTAGGAGGAAGTATTTTGAAAGATAGATCACACACCAACGATAAAGTGATGTGATTGGTGCGTCCTACTTCAACTTCCTATCAAGTTTTTAATCCATTTTCTTGTTTTCATGCGATAGAGCGCCCCGCCCCACTTAATCACTTCTTCAGTAAGGAACAGTAGGTAAACCCACTCAGGTGGAAGCTTAAAGTAAATAGCGGCGATGGCTGCCAAAGGAATACCTATCACCCACTGAGCAATCAGATCTTGGTATAGACAAAACTTCACGTCACCACCCGCTCTGAGTACACCAACGATCACTGTCATTGGAATAGAGCGGATGACAATACCCACACTCAGAATCACAATAAACTTCTCTGAAAGCGCTCGGGTTTCTTCTGTCAAAGCACTAAAGGCATTCAATATTGGCGTTTGTATAAAGTAGAGGAAAATTGCCACCACAATACTGGTTAAGAAGCACAAAATCGTTAAGCCGAGAGCTTGGTAGTAAACCGCTTCATTGTTCTTCGCACCGAGTTGGTTACCCACTAAAACCGCGGCAGCATTCGACATGCCAATCAATAAACTCAACGAGATAGACTCAACGGGCGTCATCACCGAAAGCGCAGCTAAACCTTGCACGCCCGATTGCCCCATGATGGCGTGATAAGCGAATAAGCCACCAGCCCAAGCTAAAAAGTTGAAGGTTGTCGGCAGAGACAATTTCAAGAAGCGAACGACTTTCTCCACCGTTGCCGCAGCTTTGATATCACAAAGTTTGAAGGCTAATAAATGTTTAGAGAAATAGAGGTAACCAAACAAGGTCGCCACTTCAATTGCGCCACTCAGTACGGTCGCAATCGCCGCACCTTTGATGCCAAGAGCCGGAAATCCTAAGTTACCGAAAATCAGTACCCAGTTTAAGAACACGTTAGACAGGATACCAATACCACTGAAGAAGGTACTCAATCCAGGTTTGTGCATCGCTCTTAGGCCAACGGCCATACTGCTGACACACGATACGGCTAACATGCTAAATGAGGTGATAACGATGTATTCAACGCCCAAGCTGATGACTTCTTGAGAGTCAGTCGTCACGCCCATGATTTGTGCCGGGAAAGAGACAAAGGACACGATGGTCAACAGCGCAAACAACGTCGAAACCAGCCAGGTTAGTGCTGTGCTTTCTCTCACCCCTTGTCTATTGCCCGCTCCCCAATATTGAGCAGTAAGAAGAGCGCCGCCGGTGGTGACACCCACCAGCATAATGGTCGTCACGAACATCGCACGACTCGCCACACCCACAGCCGCAATGTCTGCTTCGCCAAGCTGACCTAGCATCAACACATCCACTAAGCCTCGACTCGAGAACATGATGCTCTGCAAGGTGATTGGCAAAGCTATGGCAATCAACCTGCGAACAAAATCACCGCGTGTGTGATGAATAATTGAAGAGAGCAACATAGAGAGACCTAAACGGAACGTATTGATGAATAAAGATAAATATCGCGCTATTATATCAATGTTCGGTTTTTAACCACAGATATAAATGGAGTAGTAATGAAGAAAGTACTGGTTTTAGGCGCTTCTGGATACGTAGGCTCACAACTCCTCCCTCTCCTGCTTGAGCAAGGCTATCAAGTCACGGCAGCAGCAAGGCATATCGACTATTTAAAGGCACGGACCGAGCCTCACGAAAACTTATCACTTGAGTATCTTGATTTGGCCGATCAAGCTGCGACACAAGCCTTAGTCCCCGATTTTGATCTTATCTTCTTCCTTGTCCATGGAATGGCAGAAGGCCACGACTTTATTGATTACGAGTTAAACCTAGCTCGCAACTTTGTCTCTGCACTTGGCCCTAAAAACCAGCACGTTATCTATCTAAGCTCGCTGCAGCCTCAAACTGGTGACTCAGAGCACCTTCAAGCGAGAAAGAAAACCGGTGAACTACTTCGTAAAGGGCCGGTACCGATAACCGAACTTCAAGCAGGCGTGATCATAGGCCCAGGCTCTGCGGCATTCGAGATCATGCGAGACTTTGTGTACAACTTGCCGATTATGATTGCGCCAAAGTGGGTCGATTCTAAAGCAAACCCTATCGCATTGCAGAACCTGAACCACTATCTGCTGAAGCTAGCACAAGACACGCCTATAGAAAGCCAAATATTCGAAGTTGGGGGGCCGGATATTGTCTCTTATCGAAACCAATTTGCTCATATTGCCAAAACGGCCGATCGTCCACTCCGGCTGTGGGCTACATCACTGCTCACACCCAAGATTGCTTCATATTGGCTAGGCGTAGTGACATCTGTACCGTCCAACATAGGCAGAGCACTGCTTGCTGGCTTAAAGCATGACTTTATTGCCAGTTCGACCACTATCAGAGAAAAGTACCCTCAGAGGCTTATCTCGTTCGAGAATATGGTTGAGCAAGCTATTCATTCTGAAGGAAACTTCGTAAAGAGTAATGTGTGGGGCTTCGATAAAACTGCCTTCAAACGCTGGCAAGCGGGATACGGTTATTACCCGAAGAAAACAGGCGCAAGCATCATGTCTACTGCCTCACTAGAGTCTCTTTGGCAAGTCGCTCAACAGATAGGAAGCCCGAAGCAAGGTTACTTCTTCGCTAACGCTTTATGGCGCACACGCGAATGGTTGGACCTTCTTTTCGGCGGCGGCGTACCTGTGCGACAAATGCCTGAAGGCCCAAAGCTAAAAGTGGGTGACAAAATCGATTCATGGAAAGTGATTCGCTGTGAGGAAAATCAGTTTCTCTCCCTGCTTTTCGGAATGAAAGGCCCCGGGTTAGGACGATTGGAGATTACTGTGTCTGACCATGGAGAGTCTCGCGAATTGAACATATCAGCTTGGTGGCACCCAAAAGGCTTTCTAGGTCTACTCTATTGGTTCGCAATGATGCCTGCTCACCTGTTTATCTTTAAAGGCATGGTGAAGGCAATTGAGAAGCAGGCTAAAGAGCAGATACGAGATTCGAGTGGCGGGATGCGAAAAGACTAAAAGCAGATGCGAGATTCGGGTAACGGGATGCGAAAAGACCTTAACAGCAAATTAGCGACATGCGCTGTGAGAGGCGATAAAGAGCGGATAATTCCGCTCTTCGTATCTCTCATCTCGTATCCCGAATCCGCTACTAGCCGATAACGCTAATTGGGATCTCAGCCAGTTGGTTGCCTTGGTTAGCAGGGTATACGATGTATTCACCGTGGTACTTCACAGCAGACTTGTAGTCCGTCACTTTGTGAAGCATAAAGCCCGCTTCCATCGCCGCTTGAATAAACTCAGCGTGGTTACCACGTACAAACCAGTTCATTGGCTTAACCATCAACTCACCGTCGAAAGAGTCGTCACACTGTTTACCACACAAGGCAAATGAGTGCTCACCATCGGTAAAGAATTGAATTTTGCCACCAGTGGTTAGCTCGTCTTCGCTTGATACGCTCCAACCCATCTCGTACATCTTGTCCATAAACGCTTCAACATCGCTGTCTTTTAGCGCTTTAGGCTCTTCTCCTTCTGGGAAGAACTGACCGTAAAACGCAGAGATACGTTTGAAGGTAAAGGTTAAATCAGAGTTGTTACCCTTTGAGCGGCCCTGCTTCTGCCAACGAACTAAGTCAGGCACAATCACGCGATCATACGCTTGAGATTTAATCGCTTTTGTTACCCAACGAACAAGATAAAGGTTGTTCGCGATAGGCGCGTCGATCGCTTTGCCAGATTTATGCAGAGCATATAGCTCGCCTAACGCATCGTTCACTAACTTCTGAATTTCAATATAGTATTTTGACATTATGCCTTCTTTCCTAATGTCCAATATAGTAATGCTGACAGTACTGCACACGCAGCCATTACCATAGCCATAGACCCTGCACTGTCACTTGGTAGCATCGCAACGATCGCACCAACGACAGAACCAGTACCAAATCTTAATGTTCCTGCAAGCGATGAAGCCGTTCCTGCCATGTTCGGATAACCACTCAACAGCAGCCCCATAGAATTACTGCCAATAGTAGAAATGGTCCCAATAAATAGCATCACAAACGGCACAATTCCCCAAAGCCCGAGATCCAATGCCCAACCGACAAGTAAACCTACGCCAGCCAGTAATTGGATGACCAGCGCTGCCCTCAACATTGTATGAGAACCGACCTTCTTAACGATTCGACCATTGATTGTCGTCATCAGAATCATCGCAACAATGTTCAGACCAAATAGGTAACCAAACAGGTCAGGACGTACGCCATAGACATCAATGTAGACAAAAGAGCCTGCTGTTAAGAATGCGAACATCCCAGAGAACGAGAACGCACCAGAGAAAATCAGCCCCATAGCGGTCGGGTTTCTACATAAACGAGCGTAATTACGAATCGTGGTTTTAAAGCGCAATGGTTGACGATTGTCGACAGGCAGTGTCTCAGGAATTTTGACTATCACCGCGAGAATCACAATCACTGCAAAAATCGCCAATACCCAAAAAATTGAACGCCAACCGAACCACAACGCTAAATAACCACCAATCATAGGCGCGATAAGCGGTGCAACCGTCATTACTAAGGTAACGAACGACATGGTTCTTGCGAAATCTTCACGGTCAAACATGTCACGTACAACGGCTTGAATTATTACCGCTGCCGCTGCACCTGCGAAGCCTTGAGCGGTACGAACTAGTGTTAGTGCTTCAATACCATGAGTAGTGGCACTCACAACAGACGCGATCGCAAAGAAGAATACACCAATCAATAGAACAGGCTTGCGACCATAACTGTCGGCTAACGGACCATGTAACAACTGACCGAGTGCAAAACCTGCGGTATACGCTGTAAGTGTGATCTGCACTTCACCCGCTGTCACGCCAAGATCTTTGGCGATCGTTGGCATAGCGGGCAGGTACATATCAATGGCGAGTGGTGTCAGTGCACCAATCGCACCCAGAACCAAAAATAGCATCCAACCTAACTGAGGAGTTTGTGGTTGTGAGCTTGGTGTCTGTTGGGTAGATGTTTGCATAACTCTCCGACTAAGTACTAGGTTCTATGTGAGCACGAGCATCCACACAGTGATACACGAATACGCACAGTGATACACAAACATGCGTACAGCAATAATGGCTGAAACTGTCCTAGTACCAGTCAAAATAATCAGCCGACGCTATCCTTGGTCGGCTACATCTTCGATAGAAAGGGTTACTTCCAGATCGAGTCGACTTCTTCTTGTGTTAGGTAACGGTATTCACCTAACTCTAAAGATTCGTCCATCTCAATTTCGCCAATACGTTCACGGTGCAGTGCTTCTACTTTGTTACCAAGTGCTGCAAACATACGTTTAACTTGGTGGTATTTGCCTTCGTGAATCGTTAGCAGCACTTCACGCTCTGCACGAACTTCTAGGTGTGCAGGAAGTGTTAGGCCATCTTCGCTCTTAAGCTGGATGCCCTCTTTGAATTTGTCAACGTAATCGTCTTCAACAGGTTCAACCAACCACACACGGTACGTCTTCTCGCACTTGTGCTTTGGTGAAGTGATACGGTGAGACCACTTACCATCGTCGGTAATCAACACAAGACCTGTTGTATCGATATCTAAACGGCCAGCAAAGTGCAGCTTGTCCATTTTGATTTCATCGAGTAGTTCAAACGCGATACGATTTGCGCCATCTTCATGCGAGCAAACAAAGCCTTCTGGCTTATAAAGCATGATGTAACGTGGGCCATGAACATTCAATTCATTGCCTTGCCATTCCACGACACACTCTTCAGTTACTTTGAGTGAACCGCTTTTTTGAATGACATCATTAACTGTCACTGCCTTGGATTTTAATAAGTGTGTTGCTTCTCTTCGAGTGACGCCTAATGCATCGCACAGAAATTTATCTAAACGCATGAATACCTCAACTAATCTAAGTCGGGTATTATAGTCACCTTTGCTCAATTAGTTGAGCTATTTCACACTATTTGTTTTCCTTCTTACAAGACACGATATGTATACACTCCGCCCGTACCAAGCTGATTCTGTAAAATCAGTGATTCATTACTTCAGAAAACACCAAACTCCGGCTGTGCTCGTGCTTCCGACTGGTGCAGGAAAAAGCCTTGTGATTGCAGAGTTGGCAAGGCTTGCGAAAGGTCGAGTGTTGGTACTTGCTCACGTAAAAGAGTTGGTAGAACAGAACCATGAAAAGTATGAAGGCTATGGGTTAAAAGGCTCCATTTTCTCTGCAGGATTAGGCCGTAAAGAGACAGACCAACAAGTGGTCTTCGCATCCGTTCAATCTGTGGTTCGAAATCTCGATTCATTCTCTAACCAATTTTCACTGTTGGTGATCGATGAATGTCACCGTGTTCCCGATGAAAAGACCAGTAGCTATCAAAAAGTCATCACTCACTTGCGCGAGAATAATTCGGGTATCAAGGTGCTTGGCCTAACCGCGACCCCTTATCGTCTTGGTATGGGTTGGCTTTACCAGTATCACACCCGCGGCCAAGTACGATCTGAAGAACCCAGGTTTTTCAGAGATTGTATTTTCGAACTGCCGATTCGTTACCTACTCGACGAAGGTTTCTTAACTCCAGCGCGCATGATAGATGCGCCCGTATTGAGCTACGACTTTTCACAGTTAAAGCCAGCGAGCACTGGTCGCTACAAAGAAGCAGAGCTTGATATGGTGATCGAGCAGTCGAAACGCGCGACCCCGCAGATTGTCGACCAGATAATTGAACTGGCCCAAGACAAGCTAGGCATCATGGTATTTGCCGCCACAGTTCGACACGCGCAAGAGATTCTCGGCTTATTACCAGAAGGTGAAGCATCGATTGTGATTGGCGATACGCCAACACTCGAACGTGACCAAATCATCAATGATTTCAAAGAGCGTAAAATCAAATTCTTGGTCAACGTATCGGTATTAACCACAGGCTTTGATGCGCCACATGTAGATTTAATCGCAATTTTACGCCCTACCGAATCCATCAGTTTGTATCAACAAATCGTCGGCCGTGGCTTACGCCTATCCCCAGGTAAGAAAGAGTGTCTGGTGCTCGACTATGCGGGTAATAGTTACGACCTTTACCAACCTGAGGTCGGCGATCCAAAACCCGATTCAGACAGTGAAATCATCACCATCCCTTGCCCGGCGTGCGGCTTCAATAATAACTTTTGGGGCAAACTAGACAGCAATGGCTTCTTGCTTGAGCACTTTGGTCGTAAATGCCAAGGCTACTTTACCGATGAAGACACGGGCGAACGCGAACACTGTAACTATCGTTTCCGAGCGAAATACTGCGGTGAATGCGGCGCTGACAACGACATTGCCGCACGCATTTGTCATGAGTGTGATGCAACTTTAGTCGACCCAGACAAAAAGCTTAAGGAAGCGTTAAACCTAAAAGATGCGTTGGTGTTTGAGTGTTTAGAAATGGACTTGAACGTACTTAAGGACGACAAAGGTAAATCACAACTTAAAGTCACCTATCGCGGTGAAAACCAAGCGCAAGTGCATGAGTTTTGGTCATTAACCACCAAGAAACAGAAACAGAACTTCAAAGACCAGTTTGTTCGCCCTCACCTAGCAGACAGACATCGCCCTTTTGAAGAAGCATCACCATCGAAAGTGGTTGCTCACCAACATAGGTTCCGCCCACCTCAGTTCGTGATTGCACGTAAAGTCGGACGCTTTTGGAAAATGAGAGACAAGATATTCGAAGACGAATTACAGCAGCGTTAAGGTTAAGAATAAAGGTAAGTATTACGTTCTTAACACTCGGCGGTTAGTGTTATGTATTAAAGCCTTCGCCATTTAATCGCTAAGTTTTTCGGTATCAAATTCTCATTATTAATCAGGTTCACTTTCTGTTCAGAATTACTTTTTTATACTGAACGCTATCAACCTTCTCTAGGATTCGCTATGTTTAGTAAAGCTATGATTTCTTTGTTTTCTATAAGCTTAGGCTTATTTGTTTCTGCTGGCGCATGGGCTGACTCACATCATAATGGTCACGACCTAGTACAAGACGTTCACAAAGCAGGAACCCGAATCGAATTCGAAGAAGATCAAGACGAAGTCTATGAAGCGGTTCGAGAAGGCTATATTCGCCCTTTCTCTGAAATGTATGCCGCGGTAGAAAACGATCTTCATGGCCGAATCATAAAAGTCGAGCTAGAAGAAGATGATGATATTTGGGTGTATGAGCTAAAGATTAACTTCCAAAACAACATCATCAAAGTTGAATACAACGCCGAAACGTTGGACATGCTAAAAATTGAAGGCCGCAACTTTAAAGACGCAATTAAACACGGCGACTAATTAAGTACGACGAATAGTTAAGCACGACGAACAGTCATTACAAGAATTAAGAAGAACAATTATGAAAATTTTAGTCGTTGAAGACGAACCTCGTTTGGGCCAACAAATTATTGAAACACTTGAGGGAGCCGACTGGGTTCCGGAGCTTTCTCAAGATGGTATTGACGCTCTGTACCGTGCTACCTCCGAAGAGTGGGACGCGATTGTTCTCGATTTAGGACTGCCTAAGCTTGATGGCCTGACCGTTTTAAAAGGCATTCGAGACGAAAACATTAACACGCCCGTGATTATCTTGAGTGCTCGTGACACCCTAACCCAGCGTGTTGAAGGCTTGAATGCAGGTGCAGATGATTACCTGACTAAACCATTCGAAATGGTCGAGTTGATTGCTCGTATTCGTGCTCAACTGCGCAGAGCTTCAGGCAGCGCAGCACCAGTACTTCAGATTGGCGATTTAAGCCTAGACACTCGCAGCTCTAAAGTTTTATGGCAAGGCCAAGCCGTAAGCCTAACGGCATTGGAATATAAGGTTGTCGCGTACTTCATGCATAACCAAAACAAGGTTATCTCGCGCACCGAGCTGGTTGAGCACATCTACAAACAAGATTTCGACCGCGACTCAAACACGGTTGAGGTGTTTATTGGTCGAATCCGTAAGAAAATTGCACCAAAGATCATCAAAACGGTGCGTGGCCTTGGCTACCAATTGAATGCTGAATAGCACCCTATCTAATTACACGGTAAGCAATCGTCAACGAAACTCAGTGTAATAGCCAATTAAATGGACAGCCTGTACTGATCATCGAAATACAATTCAGTAACGATGAGCAAAGGCAGACTGGAAATGCATGAATCTA
This sequence comes from Vibrio crassostreae, assembly GCF_024347415.1. Taxonomy (NCBI): domain Bacteria; kingdom Pseudomonadati; phylum Pseudomonadota; class Gammaproteobacteria; order Vibrionales; family Vibrionaceae; genus Vibrio; species Vibrio crassostreae. Next base: position 1,337,100 of record NZ_AP025476.1, on the reverse strand, counting down.
AAGAAACGAACTCTTAAAAACATCAGTTTAAAAAGCCGCTTGCTCCTCGCTGCGGCTTTTTGGCTTGGTGCGATGATATTAGCGGCAGGTGTCGGAATACCGAAACTGGTAAACGACTATTTAGTCGATGATATGAAGCAGCAGCTTTCCCTAACCATGGACGAGCTCACTGCCAATATCGAAACCAACGACAATGGCAACCTTATCATGGCGGAACGCCTGTCTGACCCAAGGTTCAACCAACCTTATAGTGGTATCTATTGGCGCGCCTCAACCCAAGATCAAATCATTCGTTCTCGCTCTCTTTGGGACAAGGACCTCACCATCAAGCGTTCTCCTATTCACACCTCCATCAAAGGACCTGAAAAAGAGAAGCTGATTTACATCGAACAAGACATCTACCTACCGTCACTCAGCGATCCTATTACCATCACCATTGGTATTGATGAAGATCCATTAGAGTCGACGCTTGCAGAACTAACAGGTCAGGTATGGTTGATTCTGATGTTGTTGTTTGTCGGCGTACTGATGTTGATTGGTATTCAAGTTAGCTGGTCTCTATTACCTCTTAGTAAGATGCAGCGCGAGTTGGTGATGCTCAGAAAGGGTGAACAGCAAGGGCTAAGCGATAACTACCCGAAAGAGGTCTCTCCGTTAGTTTCGGATCTCAATGCCCTACTCTTTCATTACCAAGAATTACTAGAACGTGCACGTAACCACGCAGGAAACCTCTCTCATGCATTGAAAACGCCGCTATCGGTGATGAAAAATGAAATAGAGCTGCTGCCTGACAACGAGAAGAAACTATTACAGCAACCCATTCAGCAGATCCAAAGCCAGATAGATTATCACCTTGGTCGTGCTCGTATGGCGGGGGCAATGAACATCCTTTCGGTGAAGTCGTCGCCTTGTGAACGTGTTGAAGCAATCTCAATGGCATTTGATAAAGTTTATGCAGCCAGTGAAGTCACCATGATCAATGAACTGGACTCTGAACTTGAAGTCGCTGTAGAAAAAACCGACCTCGATGAGATGGTCGGCAACCTACTCGAAAACAGTTACAAGTGGGCGGGCAGTATTATTCGAGTTCACGCTAATGAACTGGCCGACGGCAATGTCGAATTGATCATTGAGGATGACGGACAAGGCATCCCCGAAGAGAAACTCGAACAAGTGACCAAGCGAGGCGTAAGGCTCGATGAAACCACACCTGGAACAGGCTTGGGGCTTAACATCGTGAATGAAATGGCACACAGCTACCGAGGCAGCCTAACGCTCAGCAAAAGCTCAATGGGCGGCTTAAAAGCTTCTCTGGTGTTTAAACTAAGCAAAGGCTAACCACGTTCAGTAAAAGTTAAACGCAATAAGCCCTAGCGCAATGCTAGGGCTTAGTTCAATCGACCTTATATACGACCCTATATATCGTTCACAGCAACATCCAAAGCTTGCGAATCATCACTCAGGGTCGTTGATCCAATCATTAAAATCCTACCATCTGTATAATAGTCATGATCTTCATTAATCACTTCCACCGTTGCCAATGGGTACTTGTCTAGCTCGATGTCAGGTAGTGACATTCGTATCTGATTAGCGAGCCTATCTCGCTCTTCATCAACATTAGGGTCAATGTTATGAAGTACGGTCACAATGCCTGAGTAAGGCGTGACTTTAAGGCCATCGTCATAGCTAATTGCGCCTAACCACTGAGGCTGGTTAGTTTTAATATCAACACCTGCACGCCACCAGCGAATATGGCTGCGCTTCATCAGGTTACCCGGCAATTGAAACGCCATATCTTGTGGCTTATCTCGCCAATATAAATCAGACACAGGTGGCGTTTTGTCTCTAAGCAATGCGAGATAACCAGCCCATTCAATCTCATTTCGAGAGAATGTTTGATTCTCTATCCAGCCTAATTGCTTCATTAAGTCTCTTGGGGTTGCGCCAACATAAATGACGTTGATCGCTTGCGCTGAATAGAATGACGATTTGCCTGGGAATGCTTTATAGGTAACCGAATTCCAGTCGACTTTGTTTATTTGAGCCGTCTCTGGTTGATTCTGAAAGTCATCCGCTTTCCAAAAAAAGTGAGCGTAGTTTGCAAACAATACCCATGCCAATAACAGCGCACTCGACTTAAGTACCAAACGTCGCCACTTCATTCGATAACCAATAATGGTGAAAACCAATACCGCTAATACCCCGACGATCAAACTATGATGCTCAGAGATAAATACCTTAAGGCTATTAAGCCACGGAAAGTTTTCAACGCCGTGTGCCAGTAACATACCCCAAGCAACAAACTGCCCACCACCAAGGGCTAAGCCGATAACGGCTAATGCACTGAAGTTGCGCCACGGTACACGATGCGAGCCAGCTATAAATGGCACAACCCAAGCAATAGGCCCTAACAAACGAGCAAAAAGAATGATGTACGTGCCTTTGCGAGCAACCAGATAGCGGCAGCGCGCAATTAATCTTTTGGTTTTAGGACGAAACTTAATGAGCCTTCGTTGCGCCTTAGCACCGTATTTATAACCAATGAAATAACTGAGTTGGTCACCAAGCAACCCACCTAGCATCACTAAAACCAACGCCATCCATGCACCTGAATACAGCTGAAAGCCCGCTGCGATAAAGAAGGGCTCTCCCGGTACAAATAGGTTTGGGCCAATGAGAGCATCACCCAATGCTCCCAGAAAAAGCCCTAGTCCATCAAACATAACAACCTCAATGCTTACTGTTCTTTGTAGTGACCAAACTTGTAGTTCATCTCGTTGTTACGCATTTCGCCTTTAAAAAAGCGTCTTACATTGGCTTTAAGATAAGTAGAGCCTGTCTTCACAACGCCATCTTGGTCTAAACGACGTGGGTCAAAGCCAAAAGTCATATTTAGGAATCTAAATCGCCATGTTCTGCTCGCTCGTTTTACATAGTCACAATCTTCACACAGTACGATCTCTTCATCGAACCCACCGATCTCCTCATGCGCTCGTTTCGTCGAGAAAATACACGCACCAATCGCCGTCGGGAAAAAGAACTGGGTAGTAAACAAACCTGCGTTAAATAGCCCGTAACCAAGCTTGTGCACAAGCGGCAGACCTTTCGAACTCATGTACACTCCGGCCACTTCAAGCTTCTTCTCTTCTAGCTCGTAAAGCGCTTTCGCAAGGAAATTTCGAGGCAAGCTCACATCGGCATCTAAGAAAAGGATCCTGTTGTATTGCGCCAATGACGCACCTGTGTTTCGGCCAAGGCTCACACCACGATTTTCCATATGATGAACAGTTAATTTTGGCAACGCGTTTTCATAAGCTTGTGCCACTTCTCTTGTGTTATCTTCACTGTTCGAGTCGACAACAATTACTTCAAACTCCTGGTGGGTTTGCACGCTCAGCTCTTCCATTAAGCGGCTAATGCGTTTCTCTTCGTTTAGCGTAATTACGACAATGCTTACCGGTTCCATATGTTCACCTATTCATTCTGCTGTTTAATTAACACTAAGATTAACGAACCAAGCCTTAACCAAGTCTTAGGCAAACATTCATTTTCCGTTCATTAACTTGATGATTTAGCAGTGATATAAATAGATGAGAGTGGTGCTGTAAAAGGGGTTAAAATACGCGAAACAAGCGTTAGCGAACGTTTTATCTCCAAATGAACCCATTATCTAAGGAAATTCACTTTGAGATGGGCTTCTTACTTGCTCATATTGGAATGTGATGTTAGTATCCGCGCTCGCTTAAGCATGAACTCGTTTGTGTCTAAGCATTACCACACACTCAAGGTCGCATTGAGGTGTGAAGTTAATTTTTACTAATTTGAGAGTAAAACTATGAAATTTGAAGCAGTAGTACGTACTGAACTAGGTAAAGGTGCGAGCCGCCGCCTACGTCACGCTGGTAAATTCCCAGCTGTAATCTACGGTGGCGAAGCTGAAGCTGTAGCTATCGAACTTGTTCACGCTGACGTGATCAACCAAATGGACAAGCCTGAATTCTACGAAGCAATCACTCTACTGATTGACGGCGCAGAAGTTAAGGTTAAGCCACAAGACGTTCAACGTCACGCGTTCAAGCCAAAAGTTGAGCACATGGACTTCATCCGTATCTAATTCCCTACCAAGGAATAAGATTGGATTAATCCAGCCTTCTGCATAGAAAAGATAATCGATCTTACCAGTCGAGAAATCTAGAAATTCGAAACCCCGATGCTACCAACATCGGGGTTTCACCGTTTTTGAGCCCTCAAAAACGTCGTAAATCTCGCGCAATACACTGAAACTAATAAACTTTCCTCTCCCCCACTTTATGTATAAATAAAATCAAACACCTAAATCCCACTAAAACCTTCATTTAATTTCAAACATCTATTCATATGAATAATGCATTACAAGAGCATAAAAAATTCACCTTTCCAATAGCTTCAATTTTGAATTTCTCTAATTCATACCTTCCCTACTTTTCGATATATAAGATACCCAAGAACCAGTAGCTTATTGGTGTGTGCTTAATATTTCAGATCAAATTTTCTTGTAGTAAAACACACTCCTGGTCATCAACGAGAAAATCCAAATGTATAAAATATTAATACAAGAAAAAGTACTTACTTTCGGAATATTAACCGTGATTTTTTATGTTCAGCATGAGTGTTCTGTTTTTAAAAATTGACATTACGGAGATAATTCAAAACATCCACTAACAATAAATGATTAGTAACCAAACATGCCAATTAATATCTTAAAATAAATAAGGGATATTTTATGACACATAAAATAAAAGAGTTCATTAACAACATTTCATCAATTAAAACTAAAATACTAGCGCATGAAAATCAATACTTAGAGGACATTGAGGTGATTTTTTTTGAAGACACTACGAATAATAGGTACCAGATAAAGGTAAGATTAAAAGTTGAAGCGAGGTTAATAAAATTCAATTATAGTTTTCATTTTGAAAAAACTAATTTCCATCATAATCAGGGCATAATTGTAAAAAATGGAAAAGATGATTATATCGACTTTCACGCCATCGATTGGTTCGGGCCTATTTACACAAAAGAGTCTTTTTTGGCAAAAATAAAACAAGATTTTTCACTAATAAACCTAGAAAAAACCCATGAAGAATACATTTCATCGATGAAAAGCCAGTACATTTATACACAAAGAAACCTTAGTAAAATGAAAGGTTTAACCCATAAGCAAACTAACGTCAATTTACTGACCACTGAGGTTAACAATGAGAATTTTTTTTAAACTATCTATGGTTACTATCGGTATGTTACCATTTTTTGCATTGAGTATAATGATATCGCTATTCGTATTACGATTAGCTGAAGTTATCATTCAATCTTGATTCCACAATGTCTGGTTCCTCATTATGACTATAAACCTATTCACAATATACAGACAATGTGCCGCCTCACAACTGCACTTTGTCTATTTGACACCTTACACGCATAAGACTAATAAAAATATACCACTCAAAAATCATTTACACTTTTCCCTGCCGTCATAAATACCATATTATTTAATTCAACTAAGACTGGTATTTCACTCTAAAACATAAATCGACACAAACAAAGCCACCGCACAATGATGACACTTTGCACCTGAGACATCGCAACAAAGGCACACTCGTCTTCGAGATCCATATCTCGAAGAATCAACCTGTCAGTTTCCAGCTTAAACATCAAAATTCCTTTTTATCTTATAGCCTGAAAGGAAAAGTCTCGGAGGTGTTTACTCGTATACTTTCCCGTTATGCTTCAACCAACCATGAGTGTGATGATTACGAGGGTCTTTGTGCGTCCAGTGCATTACGCCACCTTTCTTGTTCCATTCATATTCACCATAAAATTCAACTCGATCGCCCTTTGCCAGATCCTGAACACGAGGCGCTAAGTCAATATTATGTGCGACTAACAATGTTTGTCCGCTATCAAGTCGTAAAATGAATTTCTGATGCCGAGAACCTTTATTATCATCTGGCATTACTCGATACACCGTACCCGATCCGCGCACCTGAACGTCGCTGTGGTGATTTTCGTAAGCTTGCTTAAGTCGCGTATCATTCGCTTGAACATGACTGATGCCGAAGCTAAGCAGCACTAAAAGTAGAGCACAAAATTGTTTCATTACCTTCATTTCTTTCATTCCCCATATCTGAGTATTGATTTGGGATACTGACTTGGCATCCCCTCTTTTAACGATGCTTGTACTGAGTTGGACAATAACCTCTCGACACTTCAGAGCTACGAAGTTTTACATGTTTTGTCGCACGACCTGCGACGCGAGCGCGCCACAATTTGAAGCTACCCGGCTTCATATGGCTACGCATAAAACGAATCACCTGTGATTCATTCAAACCAAATTGCAGCTCTATGGCCTCAAACGGGGTTCTATCTTCCCACGCCATTTCTATAATTCTTGATTCATTCTCTTTAGATAACTTCATTACATACTCACCATCAATTAACTGATAGAAATACGCTCGCTCTTGCTTTTTAGATCAGGGTGTTACCACTGAATCGATAGGGAACCGTCAAGCAGAAAAACAGATATTTGTCGCTATCCTCTCTCCATCCACTCGCTACGCAGCACCCCATACTTCACCGAGTCATAATACTCGCCTTGGTAATATCGCACCTTTCTCAGCTTCGCCTCTTGCTGGAAACCTAGCTTCAAAGCAAGAGACATCATGCGCGGGTTACCTGACCAAGTAGTTAGCCCCACACGCTCAATCTGTTTGTTGTCGAATAGGTAAGTAATCCAGAGCGGAAGTGCTAATGCTGCGATCCCCTTCCCCCAATAATCAGAGTTATAAATCACCACTCCGGCTTCGAGCCAGCGTGTCTCTTCGCATTCCCAGTAGCAACTCACGGTTCCAACAGGTACACCGTCGACAACCACCAGCTGTAGATCATCGCCCTCGATCAGTCGTTTGAACGAATGCGCTTCAAAACTTTCTAATGACGGATGAGAATACGAAAAATAAGGGCCATTAAACTTAGTCCACTCATCGTTTGAGATAACCAAAGCATAAATGGTAGCCAATTCGCTCGGCATTGCTGGTCTTATCGTTATGTCCATTCACTTTCCTTATCCTGTTTTCAAACGCCATCGTACTATTTGATTATTCTCGGCATTAGCTCGACTAATTTTTGTTGGAGTCTATTAGCTTTAAATGAGTATTTGCGAACTCTCTAAGCACTCTCGCATTATTGTGATGCGCGTTATCTCCACATTGCTGTCCGTTCACTCTAATTTCAGGGCTAGAGTAGGCAGGAATAATATCACGCTCATAAGACATTACAGTGCCTCTCTCTGCACATGTAGCACCGAATGAATATGCGGGCGCTTTCGGGTACCTGTCAGCGATAAAATGTTCGATAGTCGCGTAATCTTTTAACACCGTTTTATAGTCATGGTTAGCACCACTCAAATGACCAACTTCATGTTCCATTGTCGAGTCTGGGCAGTTTATCGCTAAAGAGAAAAAATAGGATACTGGAGATGAGGTACCACAATATCGAGACTCGAACGCAGAATGATAATTAGAAAACACAACCCCTGAAAAAACAGGATGACCGTCTTCTGTGATTTCTTTAATTGGCTCTTCCATCGATAATTTGAGTAGCCTCTCTGCTGCGCTCAAGTCTTGAAACCAGAGGCTATCGATTGCCGAGGTATAAGTCACCTTGGTTACTTTTCGCGTCATAGGAATGCAGGAGTTCTTCAACACTAGATTCGAATAGCTTTCCCATGTCGCTATTTTAGAGGCTATAAATGCTTTGGAATATTCGGCTAACACAGATTCATCAACATAAAGGTGGACCTCTGTATTCAAAATCTCGCTCTGTGCACAAGTAGGAAACTCGATACTTTGAGCATTGGTAAGTCGACTATAGCTCAACATTATCATCAGAACATAACCAATTAGCCGGATGAGCTTTTTGACGAAACTCTTATTTACTCGTGTATTCACCGCCACTCTCTCCCTATGTTCAAAGTCCAAATAACATTATAAATACCGTTACTTAAAATTCATAAAGATCACAGTTGCCAATATCGTCGTTGACGTATAAAAGTAACCTGCTCTATCTATGTTTTTCAGAAAATAAAAAGCTCGCCAACGAGTGACGAGCCTTGTTTATTATTGAACCTAACTTATTACGACACTCTGCTTACTAAGAAACTTGGTCTCGTAACGTCAATTCGACGTTTTTCAAAATTTTGAACTCTTCACGAGTACAACCACGAGCCACTGATACCCAATGATCACCGGTTTCGTCTGCCCCTTTGAACTCTGCACGCAACTCGTATTTTCGCCATGAGACAAAAGCCAAAATAAAAGTCAGCGCAAGCATAGGCAGTCCAAACTGAGGAACAAACGCCCAAGTCGCAGCGGAGAGTACTAAAGCCAGTGAAACAATATTGATAGCGTTTTCTTTGAAGCCCAATTGACGAATTTCTAACTGTTTAATTTTACGCAAGCTATAAACATCTTTCTTAACTCGTAGTTCATTAGAACTGACAAGGAAGTCTGTTGCCTTATATGGTTTACGAAATCGCATTAAATTCGCTAACCCGTTGCGTGTTTGGTTCTTATTCATCGCCTTTCTCCATGTTATTTAAAGGTTAGTAAAAACTAATATAATCATGAAGTTATTGATGCGCAGAGAATTTATAAATCAAAGGAATGTTAAAATCAAGCTTATGCAATTAATAACACTTATTACAATACCCACCTAACATTGACAACCCCGATAGATACTACCGGTCGTGAAGCTTAGATTTCACCTCGAACGATAAGTTCTAAGTAGTTCGCTCCATTGATTACGAGAAAGAAGCAAAGCAAAAAATTAAGTAATGCCTAGCCGTTTTGTAACCACTTATTTCAATCCAATTTGGGTAAGAAATAACTATCGTAAAAGTTGTTGAAGCCTTGTCACAGAACACCGCCGTAATCATAACCACTGTAATGACAGGCTTTCTCGTCCATTAGCTATTTGAATGATCAAATCATTCATCCAGAGGCATTAACGCGGCTTATGAATTAAGCAATTGATCTCATAATGTAGAGTCTGTACGCTTACACTATGCACACGGTTACCTAATGGAGATCACGATGAACGAACTACTGACATGCGCAATGGAACAGAAACAACGAACAACGGTGACGAGTCTGTTCGCAAGGAATGGATTTAAGATAGCAGCTACTGACTTTGATGATGTGACTTTCGAACGTGAAAGTGTGTTGGTCAACGTTCGATTTGATTCCTCTTCTAACGTCGAATCGATTTCGGTTTTGAACGAATAACGTTGATAGACATCGACGCTAGATTACAAGCAGGTCACAGGACTCAATAGAAGGTGTGACTATCAGCACCTTCTACTATGACGAAGTACAATCACACGATAAAGCCGGTCGCCTGATCGTTCGCCCATCCCCTCAAACAATTGAGTTACAAACTCTGAAATAGCCTGAATTGGTGTACCTAACGCCTTTTCTTAGCTTGATCCTCATTCTTACTTCGCCAAAATAATATCGTTAGTGATATTTTTACCAATAATTAGCAATTCCATGAGCTTGGCTTATATTTATTAATACCTTTTGAACAAAATTCGAAGTGATGCCTATGCGCCTAACTCGGTTAATTTATGTCAGTACGCTTTGTGAAAGCTGCGACTCGAAGGCTTTAGATGAAATTTTCAAGATCTCACACGATCGTAATAAGCAGAGCCACTTAACTGGCCTTCTTAGCCACAACGATAAGTATTTCCTACAATGTATTGAAGGTTCACGAACTGCGGTTAACCATACCTATAATCATATTCTGAATGATAAGCGGCACAAAAAAGTCATGATTTTATATTTCAAAGAGATCGATTGCCGGGAATTTGGTGACTGGTCGATGGGTGATATTCCACAATCAAGCCTGACTGAACTGGTTAACTTACAGTTTTCAACATCTGATCAATTCAATCCTTATGAGATGTCTGGAGAAAGTGCTTATCGAATGCTTCTGGAATTGAAGCAAAACTTACCGTCTCAATAGATATTTTACCTTAGTTAGCCCATAGAGCAGGCAACAAAAAGCCCCAATGCATGGGGCCTTTTTGTATTTAAATCCAATGCTAACTATTGATTATCAGTCGAAGTTTCCTGCTCGCTCTCGATGCTCATTACTTCCTGTTCATTTCCAGAAAGCGCCTGCTCGCTGCCAAAAAAAGCTTGCTGTTCCGCGTTAATATCAGACTCTTTAAACACAATAAAAGCACGTCGGTTTAACGCATCAGCTTTCTCAGTGCGCTCATTAATCGCTGGCTGTAGCTTACCAAACGACTTCACTTCCCAAATGAACTGCTTAGGGTCGAGCTTAGTTTTGAGATACTCAACCACAGTTTCGGCACGGCGCTCCGCCAATTTCTCGTTATAAGAAACCGAACCGGCTTGGTCAGTATGCCCTGCCACCATGATGTTGCCTTGTAATCCACTCAATTGAGACGCAAAGTCATCCAACTGAGTTAAGTCCTCTGGCTTTAGCACTGACTTATCAAAATCAAAGTGCGGTGTGATTGCCATGTACACCTTACGCTCAGGCTTTGGTGGTTCACAGAAAGGCATCTCTTCGTATTTCTGCGCCTCTTCAAAAACGATAAATGCACGGCGGTTCTCCGCTCGGTCTTTATCGGTTTTACCCAGCAATAGAGGCTGAGTTTCACCAAGGTGCTTCACTTCCCAGTCGTAATTCGTTGGGTCAAGGTGCGCTTTCAGATAGTCTGCGACCGACTTAGCACGGCGTTGTGAAAGGCGCTGATTGTAATCCAACGAGCCTTTGTAATCCGTGTGCCCGACAATCGTGATACGCCCTTTTAAGCCCCTGATCTCTTTAACAAAGCTATCTAGATTGATCTTGTCGAGGTCACGTAGCTTGTACTTATCAAATGCAAAGTGTTCAGCAATCGCAATATGTACTTCGCGCTCCGGTGCTAAACATTCACTAATCAGAAACTTAGAGACATCTAAGCCAGCAAACTTGTCGCGATTTTCCTGACTCACGTAGGTGTCGGTCGCACAGCCAGCAAGAAGCAAAGCGCTCATTACGCCGCTGACTAGGCCAATTGTTATTTTCATCTTACTTTTCGTTCTCAACTTACTTTTCGTTTTCAATTTTTAAGTCTCTAATTTCACCCTCTTTGGGCTGGCTTAAATCTTACCGACTAAGTTAATGAACACGCCTGAAGCGTCATAATCATCATCGTTGGTTAAATCACTATCAAACGCAGAGAAGTTATAACCAATACCCATTTTTAGGTTTTCACCGATGTGCTTGTTCACCGAAACTAATGCGCCGTGTTCTAACTCATCATTGAGTGTGTCTGTTTTCCAGTGATACTCACCCGTCACATCCCACTCCTTCATCACGCGATAAGAAGCACTCAGTCCGTATAAGTCGATGTCGCTCTTAACCATCTCATTCGCACCAGATGCACGTTCAAAGGCCTGTTCTTTGTCTTTGTGCGCGTATTTAGTGCCAACGTCCCAGTGTTGGTCGATCGAGTAGATCGCTTCGACCTCAATGATCTGGCTGGTTTCGTCTTGATAATCCACATCGCGATCCAGTTGATCGAAGTCCGCAATGTAGGTGTAGCGGCTAAGTAGGTTCAATCGATCGTTGTAGATCGGTCGATACGCTAGTCCACCCGTCGCCTCGGTAAACCGCGCCATGGTTTCGCCAGTGGTTTCGCTCTCTGTGATTGAGTAGTTGTACTTACCAAACAGCGTGTATTCTTCCGTTAAGTGATGCGTATAACGGTTGGTCGTCACGATTTGTTGCAGCTCACGCTGTGCTATCTCTGGGTCGTCTTCACTCTTATCCACTCGGTATTCAAATTTGTGATTTAAGGTGATGTCATCTAGATCGATAGAGGCATTGAAACTGATGGACTCACGCTCTGTGGTGATATTCTCGTCATCTTCAATTTCACCAAGCTGATAACCGATGCCCATCTCGACATCTTCCGTCACGTCGTAGCCAAAGCCATACGAATCGATGCGACCGTGACCATCATTTTCATCAACGAACTGGTTCTCTTGGTAGAAATCGACACTGTTGGTGAGATCTGCACGCTGACCGACAATCACGTTGTTTTCACCTTCATAGTTATCATCAACGTAAGTCACGTACGTGGAGTGGTCATCAGACACATCGTAAGTCACGGTGGCTTCAGCAACTTGCCCGCGATCACCATCGGTATATTCACCACCTAATGACAAATCTTCCAACACTTGGAATTCAGCACCAATCGAGGCGCTATCATTCTCGTCGTAGTCATCCGATTGAGAGACTGTGGTTTGTCCTTTGATGTAGACACTGTTGTCGCTGTCCCACATGTATTCCAAACGCACACCGGCTAGGGTCGCATCGCTTTGCTCATCGTTTTGGTTCAACTCTTCGGTTTGTTGCCCTGCTGCAGACACCTTAATGTGCTCAGTGATTTTCACTTGAGTCTCGACCTCAATCGTTTCAGTATCCGCTTCTAAGTTGCCGTCGATATCGCGCTCTTCGTTTGTCGAAAAACGAGACAGCACCGCCAAACGATCGGTCGCTTGCAAGCGAAGCTCGGCACCGTAGGCTTCTTGTTCTAGGTCGTCGCTGCTGCTCGCGTAGCTGTATCCAGCGTCTTTGTCTCGATACCAAAGCTTCAGGTCATTGCCTACTGCACCAAAGATAGTTGGGGCAAGGTCATAAAGGCTGGTCACTGCGGTGATTTGGATGCTGTCACCTTCACGATCTTCTAACGTGTCGCCAATCGGCGTAAAGGTTAAACCACCATCTATAGAGACAAAGTTAGACTCGGTTTGAGTACCTTCGCTGTGGGCAAACTCGGCCTTGATGTAAGTGCCTTCCGTCGCACGCAACGTTAAGTCAGTGCCGTAAGACTCGTAGTCTTGGTTATCTTTTTCTTGAGTCGCATACGTCACACCCACACCAACGTAATCGTTGATCCAGCCTTTGGCACGACCACCGTAAGACATCGCGTCCAGCGAGTCTGAACCTTGTGGGACATACTCATAATCGACAACCAGAAAGTTTTCGTAGTCGTCTCCGTTTTCAATCACGCTACCGAAACTGTCAGGCAAGATATTGTCGAGTGGCTTGGTCAGAATAATTCGACCTTGGTACGGGTCGAAGTCATAGTCGACACCCGGCTCAAGCGGAATTTCGTTTTGTACTAGGCCAGATTCATCTTTTACTTTTACGTAAACCTTGTCGCTTCCCGGTACCGCTTCGCCGTTGCGAAGGAAATACAGAGAACCACCTGTACCTAAGAACTCATCGTGCGCATACAAGGAGTCAGCTTCAGCCGTAAAACCGACCACGTTCAAGCGATCTTCACCATATTGTGTGGTATCGCGAGTGCGGTAATCAGCCTTAAAACCATAGAGGCTACGGTTGTAATCGTTGTTCTCAGTACCAGTTAACCCTGTGTTGTAGTTACCCCATAAATACTGTGATTTATCGTATTCCACATTGAGGTAGACTTTACCCTTGGTATTGACCACTTTTTCGATGTTTGAGCTGTCACCATAGTTGCCGTAATACAGTTCATCGTCGTCTTCGAGAATATCGAACACATCCGAATCGTCTGATGCGAATGGATGTTTGAACATGTCTTTTATCTCACTTTCTCGAGTATCGAAGTGAGTGGTCACGCGAAGCTTGTCACCAAATTTCCCCTGACCAAAGTACGCTAAACGACCTTGGTTATAGATATCATCTTGATACTGGTCATCGACACTCAATGCATCGCTGTTGCCAGACACATTGTTCTTACCAACATAAAGATCAGCCAAACCCGTTTGTGCGTAGTACGTGTCTGGGATACGAACGTAAAGCTTGTAGCGGCGTTCATCACCGTTATCAAACACAACCTTGGTTGGAAAAATGTAGGAGTCTGTTGGTAAGTACTGCTCTGCGTATAAGTTGCCGTCTTCAACGTCAAATTCATCTTCACCGATGATGACTTTATCGACGCCTTTCAAACCGGTACCAATGAACTTGGCTAAGCCTGCATTGGTCGGAATGTTGTGGCGCATCAGCTTAGCTTGTCCGTAACTTTTGTCTTTGCTCTCTTCATCGTCGTTATCGTTGCGATCGATATCGACCTCAGAGTCTGGCTTCACCAAGTCCGTCACACCAACCGTGGTCACGTCCATATTGCCATCTTTGTCCCACGCTTTTAGGCGGAACATCAACTGTTCACCGACCTCAAACTGGTAGTCAACATCGGTTTGACCATCCCAATTGATGTCAGAATCGTTTGCCAGTTTATCGCCATCAAGCACAGCGATTGGCTCAGACAAACCAAAATCACCGACACGGTACACCTCTAACTGGTATTTTTTGATGTAGTAACCATAGTTGGTGGTAATGGTGAATCCGACACTGTCTCGCAGTGTGCCCTGCTCAACTTCCAACTCATCGCTGACACTGACATCTAATACTGGGTCAAAGCGAGTGATGTCACGGCTTGCCCAAATAGCACCTTGCTCTAGGTATATGCGCGAGCTGTCTTGGTCTTGGTTCGGCTTAGTGATTTCAATGCCAGTCGTCTCAGAAGCGAGTTTTTCAAGCTTACCTGTGTCTTTCGCTACCGCCATCACAGGGATGGCAGCTAACACACACGTTGCTAAACGAGACTTACTAAATACTTTCATACAATTTCCAGATACGGTTCCAATGGCTTACTTCTGTTCACTTTCTTGGTCTTTGCGATGAACACTAAAGTTGAACTTGGTGAGCTTGTTCGGGGTAATTCGCAACACTTTCGGGTTTTCACTCACCACTTCCATAGAGGTGGATAGCGAATCAGTGTCCAACTTCACGAGGAAGTTCTTACCTTTCTTATTGAGTACCCATTGGTCGGGCACGTGGTAACGACCGTACTGGTCTGTGTAAATAACGATTCCCTCAACCGTCATTAACTTAACGCCCGGAATACCATCTTCGTAAATACCTTTGTTCTCGATAACGATTTCCCATAGGTAATCCTCGCCATCGCGATATAGGTTTCTGGTTACGTTGAGGTTTTCCGCGCTCAGTCCCTTCTTCTTATCGGATTCATGCTTAAACTGAATCTGACCTTGTGCATCAAACTCGATACGAGAGCCCGCATCGGTCGTGACAAAGAAATCAAAGCTCTGCTGTGTGCGAGTTTTAAATTGAATCACCACTTTGCTGGTTTCTGGCAGTGTTCGGTTCACTGAGTGACCCCAAAGATCGCCAAGCTCCAAACCTTGCTCAAGCCCAGTGGTTATTGCACCATCTTCGACAGCAACATCTTGTCCATCACGGATGATGTGTGTCGAATCAGCGATGTAGCCTTGCGTTGCTAGGTTCGCCGTTAACTCAACATCAAAAGCGGTTGCGTCTGCTTGGAATCCATCTTTGTTGTGATCTTCAAAGACTTTGCCGATGATCGATGAGGTATCGAACACCTTGTCCGGTTCTACGGTTACTTTGGCGGTGTCTTCATTGGAAACCGCTGAACCATCCACTTTCGCGACTGCGGTGTTGATGTAGTCACCAAAGGTGGCAGCTACCGAGACACGCAATAGATAGCGGATACGCAGCTTCTCGCCCGGGTCAAAGTTCAACGAAGTAAACATAAGCTTGCCTGTGTCTGATGGCTCTTGAGAAAGAACCTGATCGTCTTCCGTACCAAACTCACCATCAATACCGCTCAACACGATTTCCGAGGTGTCTACGATGTATTTCAAGCCGCCTGGGTAACGGTCTTCTACCGTCACGTTCTTAAAGTAAGATTCATTGTTGTTCTCAACGATGATCTCGTATTCGACCGCATCGCCGACTTGCGCGGTGTCTTGCAGCGCCGACTTGGTCAGCTCCAATTCCCCAGAGTTATCAGGAATCTTCTTGATGTGAGTGGTTACGCTGTCGCTGGTTTCGGTACCGTCAGATTCGGTCGCCGTAAAGGTATTGGTGATGTCGTCATCCAAACCTTTGCCTAATGTACCCACCACTTCAAACGCGAACGCATTTCGTTTTTGAGATTTCAGATTAACGGTGGTGTCTAGGTCTTTATTCAACGGGAAGCTATGACGCTGAATTACTGCGCCCGTGTCATCAACTTCAACACCTTCAATCGTCCAATCAGTAAACACTTTATTACCAACGCTATTTTGCAGTTCGCTGATCTCATCAGTGAGTCGCACGTTCGCTGCATTACCTAGACCATTGTTGGTCACAGCTAAGTAATAAGTGACACTGTCGTCGTCTTCAGTGTATTCAGGTTTGTCCGAACGCTTTTCGACAACCAGATCTGCACCCACTGGCGGTAAATCCAAAGCTGATACTTGATCGGCGACTGCCTGCATCGACGTTTCAGACGCCAACATGCCTTTAGAACGAGCACGCATCGTTGGACTACCCGTTAAATCAAGGTAGTAGCCAAGTACATCGATGTTGGTCAACATGTCTTCGTTGACGGTCAATGTGAAGGTGTAATCAATCTTGCCGCCCGGCGCGATGTCGACCAAGGTGAAGAGGTCTTTATCGTTATCAAACGTACCCGGCTGTGTTTCAGCCCCTTCCGATGAGGCTGTTAGCGTCCAATCATCAAAAGCATTGCTGCGAGAACCGTCGATGTAGTCGCCCATTGACTC
Organism: Vibrio crassostreae; assembly: GCF_024347415.1. Lineage (NCBI taxonomy): Bacteria > Pseudomonadati > Pseudomonadota > Gammaproteobacteria > Vibrionales > Vibrionaceae > Vibrio > Vibrio crassostreae. The sequence goes on along the minus strand of NZ_AP025476.1, from coordinate 1,320,406 downwards.
AGAGAACTGGGTGTAAAGCGCGACATCTTTAGCGATGCCACGACCAATGTTTTGTACCACTAAGTGATACTCAACTTGGTCACCCGGTACGTAATAAGGCGCGTCTGTATAGAGCTCTGCTTGAACAACCGCCGCCACAGTGTTAACTGGAGGGCTAACCACATCGCCGCCGTCGACTTGCGCTGTATTGATGATACGTCCAGTCGCGGTATCGACTACTGTGCCTTTTGAGCGGAACACAACCGTACCACGCGGTGCAATATCCACACTGTATTCAATCGGGCTAATTTGCTCGGTCGTCGTTCCTACCGTGGTTGAGTCAACAACCAGAGAAGTGGTTCCGGCAACAAAGGCAGGCCCAGTGGTGCCATCGTAATAGCCCACCTCTATCGTGCTCATGTCATCAACAACACTTAAATCGCTGATGTAGTTGTTAGAGGTGTTTTCAATAGTGATCAAGAACTCCAGCTCACCACCCGGCTCATACTCAGTTTGTACGTTAGTTTTCGTCGCAATAAACTCAGAGTCCTTCGGTGTCATGACTACCGTTGAATCTTGTGGTGTACCGTTGTAAGTGATGGTTGCCGTGTTACTGATATCGCCAATCGCCGTAGTACGAATCAACGCCTTAACATGGAAAGTCACCGTACTTTGTGGCGCAACATCCATATTGACGTCGATATCTTCACTCAAAACAAAAGTCTTCGGAGTCACTACAGTACGGTCATCTGAAGCTTCAAAACTCACTTCCCACATCAGGAATGCCGACTCTTTTTTATCTGCAGTAGTATCCACGTCAATATCACTGATGATGTCTTGCAGTTGAACGTCAGAGGCAAACGCATCAGAACTATTGGTTACCGTTACCTCGTAGTTAACCAGTTTGGTCACTTCATAAGATGGTGTGTCGACTGTCTTATCGATAGAAACCGTCGCCAACACAGGTGTGCTGGTTGCCGAATCATCAAAGGTCGTGCCGTCAAACGTTGCTGATGCCATGTTGGTGATATCACCGGTCGCAAGCGCATTCGTCGTGACTTGAATCGTGAACACAATGCTGTCTTCCGGTGCGATATCGAGCGTCTCGTTGAGGTCTTCGCCACTGGTTGCATCTGGTACTGGCGTTTCACCCGTTGTCGAAACGGCCGAGATTTGAATTGAAGCTGGATCAAAGGCTTGCTTCGTTTCACCACCAGCAATCGTGGTTTCTACCGACTTCAACGCATCTTCAATCACAACGTCTTCAGCCCAACCTAAACCGTTATTTTTAACGGTCACGGTGTACTGAAGTGTTTCTCCCGGAAGGTATTCCGCTTTATCAACGTCTTTTGTGATCTCAACTTGTGCGTCTTCTGGAATGTAGGTCGCGTCTGCGGTGTATTCACCATCATCGCTAGCCACTTTAACAACGTTAGTGATCTCGCCTTTGGCTTTGTCATTCACGGTATTGGTGACAACAAACGAATAGCTATCGCCGGGGTGAATGCTGTAAGTGGCGCTGTAACCTTGATTGGTATTGGACACATCTTTGCGAGCATTCAGTGTTGGGTCACCACTACCATCAATCTGTTCATCACTGATGATCCAGTTGCCAGTAAGTGCTTGTTCTTGATCTGGGCTGTTCGCCACTTCTGTCATGATGGTATCGATACGCTCCGTCAGGACTTGATCCACAAGGTAACCTTCACCTGTGTTAGCCACGGTGATCTTGTAGGAGATAGGTTGACCCGGTTGGTACTTAGCATCAGGCTCGGCAATCGGGGTGGCTTCTTTGGTTAATACCAACTGTCCCTGTTTAGGCGTGATGTAGCCCTCTCTTAAGCGAGCTATTTTCGAATCGTCTAAGCCATGTCGTAGGTATGCGGTATTAGTAAAGCGACCAATTGCGTCATCACGGACCTTGCCTTCAACATGGATTCGAACAACCGTGTACTTGTCACCACCGCCAGTGCCCGCATCATCACGCCCTGCCATCTTGACTGACTCAGCAGGTAAATCGATGTCTGGGCTGCTTTGCCCAACGAGCTTGTCTAACTCTGAGAAATCATTCGCGTTAGGATCAGATGGTGCAGAGTTGTATAAAACATCGTAATCGACGCTCCACTCCGTCAGTGCGGTTTGCATTGAACCGTCGACCGTTTCGACTTCGAAGCCACTGATGATGTCGCGGATTGAGAACAAACCAGAATCCACATCGTCATTGGTGATGTCGATGTAGTAATTCACCGTTCCACCGGGTACGTATGTAGGTGTATCTGTCCACTTGTCGATTAGGATATTAGAGCGACCAGGATCAAGTACGATGTCGTTGGTGTCGTCACCGTTTACTTGTGCCGTATTGGTAATGGTGCCAGTTGCCGATGTTGAAACTGTGCCTTTGACATCGAACACGATACGTTCACCAGGACGAAGATCGACAGTCGCATTCAACGGCACACTGCCATTGTAGTTACCTTGCACGTCATAAGTTCCAACCGGTTCAACCGCAATCGCTGTTGCCCAGTCAGAGAACGCATCATCGCCGTCTTCGGTTTTGATGGTATGGATGGCATCGATAACACGCACATCATTGGCAATGCTATCGCCCGTGTTATCTAACGTCACTTGATATTCAACATCACCACGTGGTGCGTAGGTACAGGTGCTGCCATCATTTGAAGGAACTGAACAGCCCGCAGATTCGCCATCGGTGTAAATCAAGGTTTTGAAGTAGTCGAGTTCAGCCGCTTGTGGCGGAATCGTTTCTGATGTTGCAGATTCATTTTCTGCCGTCACTCGGTTGGCTTCGATAGTTCCCAAAGCGTCATCACGGATAACACCCGTTAAGTTAAACGTCAGTATTTCACCTGCGGCAATATCGGTTTCGATATTCAGGTTGTTGTTTGAGTTATAGCTCGGAACATAGGTATCGACGTTGGCATCAATACCATTGCTAACTTCATGAGTGATATCGCCCGAAACAAAAGCTGATTCCATTGTTCCACCAATAACCTCAACTTGAATAGCCTTTACCGTGTCTTTGATTTGAATATCATCCGCCCAACCGTTTTCAGGGTTAGTGACTACGAATTCATACTCAACTTCGTCACCCGGCAAATAGGTATCCCCATCATTGAACGGGTTGCCGTTAATCGACACCACGCGTTTTTCAACGCTGATATTATTGCCAAGCGGTGTCAGGTTCGCACTGCGTATACTGCCGTCATAACTTGCTTTATTGAGGATCTCACCCAATGCATCCTCACGAATTTCAGCATGGATTGTGAACGTTAGGCTTTCTTGAGGCGCAATAACAATGTCGTTATCAATATTGACCTCGTTACCAGAAACAAAGTCAACCGCGTCCGTAATCGAACCTACCGCTGCCGTTTTTTCTAGCTGCACTTCCCAACCAGACAAAAATGGTTGCCCAACAGGGTCAGTGCCAGACGTCGAGGCATCTTCTGCAATGCGAGTCTGAATTGCTGAAATGGTATCTTCGAGATGAGAGCCATATTCAATGCCGTTGCCAGTGTTCTTAATTTGAACGCGGTAATAAACCTCACTCTCACCAGCGGCTTGAGAATACTCTGTCTTTGCCGAAGAGAAGCCTGCATCATAGAACGCCTTTTTCGAGAATGTTATCTCTGGTTCTGACATCGACGTTGGTGGAGAAACAGCAATGAACTGGTTGCCATCATCTTCATCGATATACGCTCGGTTAGTGAATGAACCCACTGCTTTCGGACTGATTTTGGCCTTGATGACGTAACGCACAAACGGTGACGATACTGCACGGCCAAAGTTGTCTGCCGATATATCAAAGTGCGTATCAATCGGTTGATTGTCTTTGATCGAGTTATCGACATCAGGATCAGAGATCCCTGAACTGTCTGCAGACGTTTCAATGGTCCAGCTATCAAACGCCGGACCGCGAGTTCCGTCGTAGTATTGAGTCGTTATCTGGTCGATATCATCACGAAGGCTAATATCATCAACGTGCGCTGTTGCGATATTTTCGATATAGATTTCATACTCGATGTAGCCACCGGGCATGTAGCTCGTTGCTCCCGGAATCTTGTTCCCATCGGTATCGTAGTAGTCCAGAATATTTTTTTCGTAATCAATTTGACGAACGGTTTGCGATATATCGTGAGAGATAGTATCTCCATCGACAGTCAGCACATTGATAATATCGCCATTGGCTTTATCGTTGATGGTTGCAACCACTTGGTATTCAAGCTTGGCGCCCATCGGAATATCGGCTTCTTCGTTAAGGTTGCTGTCTGTTGATGTATAAACGTTGCCCGCGCCCGCGCCTGCATCGACATACTCAGAATCAGTGCCCGTTGCGATAGAGGTAATAGTCCACGTTGAATACGCAGGTCCAGTCGTGCCGTCTACGAGATCAACGGTAATATCTTTGAGGTTATCAACAATAGGAATGTTATGAGCATTACCTTTACCGTCATTCTCAATCACCAAGTGATAAGTTACCGTCTGAGCAGGCTCATACACCACTTCATCGGTGGTTTTATCAAAATCTAAGTGGTAATCATCAGGGATGACCACGGTATCTCGATAGTGAATATCACCGACAGCGTCAGGCCTAACAGTACCGGTTACCGTGTAAGTTACGTCTTCGCCAGCATCGATATCAATAGAGGTCACGATATTGGTGTCATCCACAACCTCACCGTCTTTTGTACCATCGGTTGTGCCTGCGTTTGCTGGGTCACTCTTAGCCACCGCAACCGTAAATTTGTTTTCGCCTACTGAATCATCGAAAAATGGATTGCCTGTTGTGCCGTCTTGTAACTCAACAGAGATATCATTGATCAGTTCATTAACGTCAACGTTGTTGCGATAGCCGTGTCCATCTTGAGAGTTGTATTTGATGGTGTAAGTCAGTTCATCACCCGGAGAGTAACGGTTGATGTTGGTTGTGCGAACCACTGTACCGTTGTTGTGAACTTGATGGTTTTCTGCCACGGCACGTTTTGCGAATTCACAATCTTCGGTACAACCTGCATCGTCATCATGAATCAACACCGCTTCGTTGCGGATGATACCGCCGTCTCGATCTGCGACACCATTCGATACAGCATTGTCCTTTACGTGCGCTTTAATGCGTACAGTCACGAAATCTTTAGCGTCAATTGAGATTGGGATCTCTACATCATCAGTGGTATTCGGGCCGAAACCCGAACCAGTATCAACCGACCAGTATTCAAATGGATTTTGGTCAAGAAGATCTTCTACTTGACCATCTTTATCATTGGCAAGCGTGGTGATGATCTCACTCAATCGATCCATGAAGATAAGATCAGTTTCATTGGTATCACCGTTGTTACCAATGACGATGGTGTAAGTGAGATCTTCACCCGGCGTATAACGAACCACATCGGTTGTTTTAGACAAAGACACATTGATGTCGTAAGCACTGTTCGAGTTATCTATCTGCGCAGAAGAGCTGTGGTCACGGTCTGTGATTGGGTCATAAACATCAACGCGGTTAGAAACTTGATCTTCTTCATAGTCAGACTTAACAACACCTGTCACCTCGTAATGTACCCAGCCTCCTGGGGTGATATCCACATCAGTATCGATGTCTGTATTGTCTGCGATATCACCGTAGCGAGAGCCCGGTTTATCCGTGTTGGTTGAACCGACAACAGTCCAGCTATCAAAGAAGTTAAGTGCTGAAATGCTGTCTTTTACCGTTGCGTCATTCGCGTAGCCAACACCTCGGTTATAAATATAGATATCGAAGGTAGAGCGCTCACCGACCACAAAGTCGGTATTTTGAGCGGTCTTAGCAACCACGAGGTTTGGTTCGCTAGGATAGGTGCGAACGGTATCTGATAGGTTGGTTTCTGGGCCTGTCACTGTTGCCGTGTTGGTGAACGTGCCCCAGAGAATTTCACTGTCTACGTCACGATCGAGTGTGCCAACAATGGTATAGGTAATGGTTGCACCCGGTGGGATTTGTGCCGTGACATTCAGGTCGGTGTTATCTGAAAATTCTCCAGGATCGGTGACCGCTTTTACCCAAGGAGAAGCCGCATCTCTGTCAGCCATGATCGTCCAAGATTTAAACACAGGCTTAGTTTCACCCGGCTCATGCAGTAACTCAGCCTCTATCGTGCTGATTTCATCTTTAATATTGATATTAGACGCGAAACCATTCCCTTCTGGGTTGGTAACACTGATTGTATAAGTGACTTCCTTGGTCGTATCGGTATAAGCATTTTGCTCATTGTTGCCATCGACACGCTTATCCAAGACGAGGTAGTAGTCCCTCGGGTATGAACCTCTGTCGGAATAAAGCACGCTATCTACCGTCACATCATTTCGAATCTCATCATCAGCAATCGGGTTTACCACCGCAGCAATGCTATAGATGATTTTGTCATGCGGGGCTAGCTTCGCCTTCACATCTAAGATGTTCTTATTACTCTGATTACCTGAAATTTCATCGCTAAAGCCAGGGTCGCTGTTCGTTGAAATAGCCCCGTCAGAGGCATAAGATTTCGCCGTAACAACCCAGCTCAAGTACGCTTTGGTTGGCTCATCCGTGATTGATTTGGTCATGATTGATGCAATGTCATCGTATACTGGTACATCGATCGCGTAGCCATCACCGTTGTTTTCTACCGTGATTTCATAATTGAGCGTGCCACCTGCAGAGTAGTAGCGAGAGTCCACTTCCTTCTGTACTTTCAACTTGGAATTTGGCATTTGCACGCCAGAACCCGCCTCACCCAGGTTATCTCCCAAACACAAACCGGCATCGGTACCATCATCAACAATTTGACCCACACTGGTGTCTGCTACTTTGGCTGTTAGCTTGTAGTGAACAAAGCCCTCAGGTGCTAGATCGACTTTCAGGTTGATGTCGTTCGTAGTCCAAGCCCCATAATTAAATGAACCATAGTTAGAACCTGCCCCGCTGCTTTCATCTACTTCCAACTTCCACTCAGAAAACGCGGAAGCAGTGCTACCATCGGCTTGCTCTGTCACGATACAAGCGAACTTGTCGATCACTTCAACATCGTTAGCGAAAAAGTCAGTGTCTTTGTTGGAGATAACAATGTCGTAGACCACTTCATTTTCACCCGATATTCCAGGCACATAAGTGGTATCCGTTGTGTTCTTGTTACGGGTAATTTGGCTTGATGAGGAATTCAGAAGTTCTTGCGTATCTAGAGGGTTAGTCACTACATCAGCAGAATCTGCCGTGCCTTCAGCATCCACTATACGCGCGATAACTTTAGGTATTTCGCCAATTGAAACAGGGCTTACATCGACTTCAACCGAGTAAAGGATCTCCTCACCCGGGTAAATAGAGACTACATCATCCAGTGAATGGTTAGATTCTACGCCGCTATCAGCCAGTTCAGAGGTACTGTTAGGCCCAATAGTAATAACTTTATTGGTCCAAGATTCGTAAGGATTACCCTTGGTATCGGTAGCATTTTTATCGTTGCTGACATCGTTACCTAAGTCGGTCTCTAAATCGGCAAGTAGCTGCTGAACAGAATAGTGATACGCAATACCAGAGTTTTCTTGGTTGGTTACCGTAACCGTGTAAGAGAACTCATCGTCAACAAGATAGTTCTCTGTTTGGTTCAAGGTATGTTTAAGAGTGACATTAGGTGCTGTGGGTGGCGTTGTGATTGTGTCACCCGTTACCAGCGCATCTCGTGTTTCTGCCGTTATGTTGTCGTTAACAATTTCGCCGACGATTTTGTCGGCAACGGTCGTTCGAATTGTGTAGGTGATAGATCCGCCAATATCTATCGACGCATCAGTGACTGACAAATCCCCCGAAGAGCTAAAAGTACCGGCATCACTTTCGCCACCTTCAACCTTGGCAGAGTTCACATTGTTAGTGAAGGCCTGTTGAAGAACGCCATCAATGTCGAGTGTCTTGATATCTGAAATAACATCTTGAACATCAAGCATTTGAATCACCGTATCGCCAGTATTCGACACCTTGATTGAGTATGTAAGCTCATTCTTCAGTTGGTAATTTGTCTTGTCTACTGACACCACAACATCGTGTTCGTACAAACCTCGTTGAATGGATTCTGTATTTGATGCCACAGAATCGAGAGGCCCAGTACTCGCACTTGCGACGTTATCAATCGTACCCGCAGCATCACTAGAAACCGTCGCAGTCATCGTGTAGGTCACCGAACCGCCCGCCGCGATACGGACTTCAGTCGCCTCTAAATTGCCAAAACGGTTGTAAGTCCCTGGTGATGAAAGAAACGTCGACTGTGCTTGGATTGACGCTTGAGTAAAGGCGTTAACCTCATTCCCTTCATCATCTGTCGTTAAGATATCTAACAGCTCATCTTTAACGTCCAACTCAGCGATGGTTTTATCCGACTCATTCGCTAAAACAAGCGTATAAACCACCTTTTGGTCATTGTCGTAAGACGAACTATCAACAGACAGGTCCATTGCTAGGCCCGCCGTGTCCGCATAGGAGGCGAATGGAAACAACAGAATGGATAAGAAAAAGGCAAGATTGTATCTGAACATTAACGCGCACTTCACAGTAGATTGACAAGTCTCTAGGCCGAATGCCATAGATTTGACGTCACTACTTTGGCACATTGCCTTTGTAGAGACATGCGCAACATACAGTTCAAACAATCCGAACAATTAACATCCGTAAAAAACAAATTACTGAAGATGTTAAATAGCGAGTCGGATGTCTAAATTAGAATCAACTGTATTAATTTAATTATCAAAAGGTTAGTGTTTTAAGATGAGTGATTTTTCGCAGTTGCTACGTAACTTAAGAAAGGAGCTTAAATTTACACAAACGGAATTTGCAACCTACTTAAACCACCTAGATGATGAGTTTAATGCGGTTGATGTTGTCACGATAAATCGTTGGGAAAACAATAAGGTAAAGCCTAACGCTTACAAAGCACTCAAGATCTTACAGTGCCTTGGGGGGGACTTGTTTGAGACAATAAAGAGCTTTAAGTCCGAACAAGAAGATACGTTAATCGATCTGTTTTTAAACGAATCCTATGGCTCATTTCAAAGTAGAATTTCAGCTGTATCAGGCCTGAATGAACAACAGAGCAACCGCAACTTTAAGTCACTGCCGTTAATATCAGAGCAGTGTGACACTGACGTAATTGACAGAATCAAACTACTTTCTAAATTCACAAAAGTCGATATTTCGCCACTGGACCAGATTGATTTATATCTCTATTACTGTGAGAAAAAGGCGCATGGTCACAAGCTCATCAATACAGATGGCGACATTGTGAGTCACAACGTAGGCTTTTTCTTTGAAGACCATCAATTTGAGACATTAAAAACTCAAGAGCTAGATCTAAGAATGGCCTGCTCTTTAAATTCAAGCAAAAGCATAAATTATTTTAATATAAGCTCACACTCAGAGACAAAAGATCATGTTATTGAGCATATAGTTTCAGATATACAGTTACTTTCTCAGAACAAAAACATTAAAAAGTATTCTGTTTTAGTAAAAGACCCCAACATGATGAAACTCTTGAGGGGCGTGGGGTTTGAAGTATTTAAATTTTCAGAACCTTCTGCTAAAAAATGTAATATCACATTCAAAAATAAACATTATAGCTACTGTATATTAACGATTGATAAAATAGACTATCTGACGAATCGGAACGTAATGTCACTAATCAAAGATGAATATTCTACCATGATGAAATTTCCGCAATTACTGCGCGAAGCGCGCAAGAAATTGAAGTTAACGCAAAAGGATTTTGCGGCATACATTAATCACTTAGATGATGAATTCAGCTCTGTAGATGTCGTAACGATAAATCGATGGGAAAATAGCAAAGTAAAGCCAAGTAATTACAAAGCCCTAAAGCTATTGGACTGCCTTGGTCTGGACTTGTATACAACGTTGAAATCCTTTGATTCAGAAGATAACGAAGACAGTGCACTACTTGAAGACTTCCTTCGTGAGAGGTTCTTTTCGTTTCAAAGCCGAATATCATCTATCACTAAAGGGGAGATAGAAGAAGGCTGCGACTGTCAGATCATGCCATTGATGACAGATCAGAATGACAAAGCAGTAATGGATAGAATAAAGCTGATTTCACAATATACAAAGGTGGATCCTTCAGCTCTTGATACTATCGACCTGTTTCTCTATTGCAGTGAAAAAAAGGCGCATGGCAGAAAAATGGTCGATGTTAATGGCGATATTGTTAGTCATAGCCTAGGTTTTTTTTTCAACGAAGAGGTATTCGAGCAATACCAAAATAAGCACCTACATATTAAGCAAGCCTGCTCTTTAGATTCTAATCATAACTTAAATTACATTGTGGTTAGCGGTCATTCCGAGAAGCGCGAACAATCTATTGCGAACCTGATTTCCGATATGAAGCTTCTTGCAAGAAATACTAAGATTAAAAAGTATTCCATGATCATTAAGAACCCAAGTGCATTAGAACTTATGAAGAACATCGGATTTGAAATATGGAAGTTTTCAGAACCAACAGAACAAAAGTCGAACATCACCTTCAAAAACAAATCATACCGATACTGCATATTAACCATCGATAAAATAGAATTGCTTAGTAATAAGCATGTTATATCGTTCATTAATAAATACGGTTGATTTTTTAGATAAGCAATAATTATAAATAAGCCACCATATAAATGGTGGCTTATACAATCTACGAATAGAAACATTCAAATTACTAGGATATTTCTATTTAATAGTTAGTAAAATATGCATCAGTAACATAGGTATCGATCCCAACAGCAACATTATGCCCAGAGTCAAGTCTACTACCTATTTGTATCCAGTACGTCTGGTTAGGGTTTATACCCGACCAGTTCATATCACCTTTGTAAATCGGATTTTCAGGCTTATCTGATGTAGCAGCATTGTATATTTCTAGCATACCGTCGTTCACTTGAATCCATAAGTGACGCTCAGGTGTTGAAAGGTCCATATTCGTTTGGTCATACAGCTCCCAACCAGATACTACTTTTGCATTTTGGTACCAGTAATCATTCACGACCTCAAAAGATTTACTTGTTTTAGGAGAAGATGGCCAGTTTGTATTTCCCCACTCAATAGATGGTTGGGATGACTCTTGCTGTACCGCGAAAGAAAAACGGCCATTCTGAGGCGCCAGTCCCCCTGCATCTTCGACCTTCATATAGACAACAAAGTTTTCACCAACATAATCTTGCTGATAAACATTGATTGTACGTAAATTGCTACCACCATTGCGACCTTCTAATATTGGCATGCCAAAATCAGTTAAAGGCTTTAATGCCTCTTGCTCAGCAGCAAGTCGTTGCCATTTATCACTATCAGTTAAATCCAACTGAGAATCTGCTGCTTCAGATTTAAAGACTATAGAGTCGACTTTCGAAGCACTCGAATGACCTGAAAGTACCGCATTATTGAATGAAGTATCGGTATAAGAGTCGCTTAACGATCCAGTAGCATCAGTCACTAGTTCCAATTCCGATTGGTAATTTGAAAATACACCCTTATTTCGTTCAGAGACTAATTTCACATTTTGAAAAGGTGCTAGGTTGCCATCTGGATCTGTAATAACACCATCTAGATTAAACTTAACACCATTGATAAAACTATATTCTAAAGTTGTCGTAAAATCTTGCACGGCTTCGCTGTCTAATATCACACAAGTGGCGAAACCTACATCTTCATCCTTAGAAAATTCAGACGTAATTCCATTAGTAGCACCAAAGCTAGTACCTGATACTTCAGAGGCCATGTCCGCACTCCAAAATAGAGTCCCTGCTGGCCAGTTTTGAGACTCGAATAAGTTTCCTTGATTCGCCAAAAGTAATTCCCATTCACGCCTTATCGGCAGACGTCCATTTCGAGATGCACAATAGGCTTGCGCTTGTTCTAAATTCATTGTCACAACTTCTGAAGATTTAGGGCCAGAAATCCCATCTTGAGTTTGGTAACTTGTATAAGCGGTATTCGTGTAGTCCGCTAATACCTTACTTGCAGGTGCTGTAAAGGTAAGATCGGCACCTACCGTTGAATCATAGATTATAATATCTTCCCAATCTTGAACCAGACTAAAATCAGGCTCCACTTCGATATAGACTTGTCCAACCGCATAGCCACCGCGTCCGTCAGTTACCGTATAAGCAACTTCGTGTGGCCCCGCTTCTGGTGATTGAAACGTAAAAGTGTGGTCTGTTGCTGAGGTGATTTCCGTTTCTGCGTTGTAAGCGCGTACAGAATCTAAGATCACGCTGTCTTCAGCGTCTGATACATGGTCGGTTAAATCGATCTCAACCGACATATCTTTGGCGAGCTTGCCTTCCCGAATATAGTCAGTTGCGACCGGGGGCGTATTTCCAGTATCAGACACCGCTACGTCAATATTTCCTAGCTTGGTTGCCGTACCGTCAGTCATTGAGTACATAATTCGAGTAACACCAATATCTGTTGGTGTATAAATAATCGTATTGCCCAATGAGTCCACTTCAACTGAACCAGAACCTAACAACGTAATCTCGTCGGACACCGTATAAATAGAAGTATCTAGTTCGCTTTCTAGCTCTTCAGACAAATCAATTATGATTGTTGATTCAACGTTAGTCGTCTCAGACAAATTTGGTAGCGTATTGTTTTCTGCCGTTTCAGAAACAGACACCCTCGCAAGCGATGACGCTTGACCAACGTAAATATCTTGCGCAACAGGTTCAGCTTTATATTCAAATTGGCATTCGCCAATCTGATCCGACAAAGTTGTGAATGTCATACCATCAATCGAAGTTACCTCACAATCAACACCGTTACCGACTTGCTCGACGGAAGTTAAGCGAAAATCGATATCTGAACTAACATGAACAGTGGTATCAGATTCCATATTGACGAGTGCTTTTGATTGAACGACAGAGGCTTCAATCGACACAACTGATGGCGAAGTTGGCTGCATCGGTTGTGAAGCAGAGTCAGAATCACCAGACCCTCCACCGCAGCCAAATAGCATTGAAGTTCCGACCGTCAATAACATTTCTCTATATAATTTCAACACAAACACTCCTAAAAAATATGCGGCAAAGTTAGCTGTTACAACATAGGCTTCAACATCTTCATAATTTGTTGAGCCTCCAGCCCCAACCCAATAAGGCTTGTTTGGATCAATCGCCCCCCAATCAAAAGGAGCGATAAAGTCAGGTTCCGCAGGTCTTACAGCTGTATGTGATGAATAGTGATAGAGATGGTCTCCTTTCTTTTGAAACCATAAATATCTATCGACATATTGAACATCAGTATCTATGGCCCCCACAAAATTGTTAAACCCCAAGTAAAAATTGAATTCATTCCTAGCAAAGTGAGTAACAATATTAAATGTGTCATCAGTCAAAGGCGCTCCCGGCTGTGCTCGAGTTACGTCATACCAACTCGTATCAGGCATATTTCCTTGCTGCTGTATGAAAAAAGAAGTAGCACCATAAATAACGTTTCCAAGATTTCGGATGTGCAACGACATAATGAAATCGTTGCCATTGAAGCTCTCTTTATAAACCGAACTACTGCCCATTCCTTCAGGTGAGTTATATGAAAACAGAACCGGGAGGCCATTTTCTCCAATTTCAGGTAATGAAAGACCATATCGAATATCAACATGATTCCACTTAGTCGGTTCTTTGGTATCAAGAGAGGATGCACCCTCGTCCGGTAAGAATGGGTACAACTCGTTAATAGAGCTGACTTTTAGCGATATCACAGACTTATTGAAGGCGGTATCAAAGTAACTCACTTGTGCCAGACCACTTTCATTTAAAGTGAGATGCTCGGAAGATAGCCCCGAATCAAAAACACCGTTTTCATCCATAGCTTCTAACTCTATGTCTTGAAAGGCACCCATTCCACCATCAGGATGGGTTACAGCAATGTGGTATTTATACTCATTTCCAGAAGCTGAGATTAATTCTACGACGGATGAAAAATCACTCACACTCGAGTTACTCAAATCAACACAAGTCGTGTACATATCAACAGTTTTAGATTGGTTGCCAATTGTTCCATCATTCAAGTGAACCGTAGCTGCGTTTGTTTCACTGACATTTTCCGCAGTCCAATATTTCTTACTTGTTGGCCAGTTATGATTGGTAAACGCACTGGTTTCGTTGGTGACGAGCGTTTCAAGTTCTCGTTGCAGAGGCAGACGTCCCCCTCGTACTTTGCAATACTGGCGTGCTTGGCTCAGTGTTTGAGTCACGATTTCAGCGTCTTGCAACCCTTGCGTGCCATTCTCAACATACGTACCTGTATAAGAGACATTGACGTAGTCGGCATACACTTTTGTCATTGGCGCGAAAAAGCGGATGTCTGAACTGATCACAGGATCATGAGTGACAATATCTTCCCAGTCCTGAATCAAAGAGAAATCGGGTTCGACTTCTATGCGTGCCAGTCCAGTGGTGTACCCACCCATGTGATCGCTTACTGTGTACGCCACATCGTGCGCGCCTGGTTGTGTAGACGAGAACTCAAACTTGGTGTTAGAGATATTGGCCGGATCGTAAAGTAATGTTGTTGAGTTGAAGTCCTGCACGCCGACAAGCTGTACATCATCGAGATCCACATCTGAGATATAATCAGTTACATCCACCACAATGTTTTCACCCAATAACGCTAACTCACTAAAGGCGAAATCTTCCGCTGTGGGTGCGGTATTGTAAGTATCTTCTGAAGTCGCAATCGACAGTGAGCCTTGTTGAATCGACTCACCGTTTTGGTAGCTGTAATACACCTCGGTTTGACCTTTGGCCGTTGGCGTAAATTCAATCTGATGTGCACCAGAGACACGAGCTGTACCTGAACCTAGGCTGATAACACTATCTTGCAGGACAAAGTCATCACTCGGTAACGATGAACCTAGCTCGCTCTCTAGATCTACCACCACCACCTGTGATTCGATGGCTGATGCTGTAATACGAGGAAGTGTGGTAGACGAGTAATTCTGCCCCATAGCAACACGAGCGTATGAGGTTGCCATTGAAGTGCGAGCTGAAGTCGTTACTTCATACTCAAACAAACAGTCGTTAACATCAGACGAATAAACATTGAAACTACCTTCATTAATACCTTGAACTTGGCAAGTATTACCAGATAGAGAGCGAGCATTGGTTACGACAAAATCTTGGTTATTCGATGTATGAACATGCTCAGTCAGATCAATAGTGAAGCTTTGTTCTACCAGCGAGTTATCTTGAATATCTTGCGCACTAATCGAGGCTGATTCTGTTGGAGATGCAGTAACACCTTGGTCTCCGTCGGAGTTAGATTCACCACCACAGCCTGTTAGCAATACCGCTAAACTGATTGAGGTAAACACATTTAGTGTTGAATTCCGTTTCAACAAACCACTGTTGAATAGATACATTAAAAGCACTCTGATTAATGAAGTAGAACTGTATTGTGAACTTTGTCTCACTTCTACTCCATTAAATAGCTATGATTCATTATTAAAAATTAAACCATTGAAAATTAACGCTATTAATTCAAAATTCATTACCTTTCAAACTTCTAAATTTTTCTAAACCTCGCTATGAATTTCGAGAAAGACTGTTTAATAAACATTTAATCACATTAAGTTAACTCCTCTACTCATCCTCTCCATACTGCCCGACTCATTCACATAGACACGGCAAACTGCTATGAACCAAACCAAGATTGACCGCGTGTACACACTCGCTCTACAACACAAACATTCACTCGATGCACTCAGGTTGTTACAACCCATGCGTCAACATTCTATGGAAACCTACGAGCACACATTAAGGGTGTGTTTACTCTCTTATTCATTTGGCGAGTACTTAGAATTTAATGAAGAACAGTTAGAATTAATTTTCGATTCTGCTCTTGTTCACGATCTAGGAAAGCTGGGGACGCCCGGAGCTGTGCTTCATAAAGCAGGTAAGTTAACGCCTGTAGAACGCCAAGTAATGAATAAGCACGTTGAAGAGTCTTACTCAATGACGTTAGAAGTTCCTGAGCTGGAATTGGCGTCTATTTTAGGTTCTTTACATCATGAACGATGGGATGGAAACGGATACCCGTTGCGCCTAAGAGGTTCTGAAAATCCTTTGATTGGACAAGTTATTGCACTGGTCGACACTTGGGACGCCATGACCTCAACCAGAGCTTACCGCACAGGCATGCCCGCTGATAAAGCATTACGTATTCTGTTTGATGAAAGATTGAAAGGACAATTTAACCCACTTCTGGTCGACAAATTTATCGCCTTTATCGTTAATACGCCACTGTCAGAAGCTGCGTAGCTGAACAAACAATAACGTAGATGCTTATGCGTAACATGGAAACGAAGTACAGGCTAGAATTCCAGATTCAAAAGAGCTAACGACAGTATTCCCAACCATTACAAAATAAGGTTATCAGTGTTTAAACAAATCCATATTCGAGCTTCTCTTCTAATGCTTGAACGCAAAGTTGGATGGCGATAGGCGTATTTGAAGCGAATGGGTTTAGCGCATAAACCGTGTTAGTCGGTAGTTGGAAGCTTGGCATCATGTCGACGACTTCATTGGATAACTGAGAGAGGTAGAAATTTGGAATCACACCGATACCAGCGCCAGATTTGATCAAAGCAAGACAACTGTGAAACGAATTGGTGACGCAGTTAGCTTGTTGTTGATAGACAAAGCCCTCTTCAGTTTGGGAACTAAAATGGTGAGTCACCTGCTTTCCCTGCCAAGAGTTTGCAATATAAGGAATTGACTCAAGGTCGCGTTCCCGCATGCTTGTGACGCCACACAACACATCTTTAAACTCACCTAATCGCTTCTGTTTTAGATTACTGTCACGTGAACTGCCAACTCGTACCGCAAGATCAATATCATGCTCCATGAAATCTAAGTGTTGATCATCACTGATCAATTCCGGCTTTAATTTTGGATACTGTTTCATCAGATCGGCAATAACAGGCGCAACCAGCAAATCCATCAACGCATTAGGAGCCGTGATGCGAATCCGTCCCTGTGGCTCTTCCAACTCCGATTTCGCCATATCCCATGCCGATTCAGCGATCACGTTAATATCCTTACAACTTAGATAGAAGCGCTCTCCCATACTAGTCAAGGTTTGTCTTCGCGTTGTTCGTTTAAGAAGCGAAGCACCAAGCTCTTGTTCCAGAATTTTTAGGTGCTGACTGACGACAGATTTAGACAACTCTAACTTTTCAGCCGCAGCCGATACTGAGCCTTGCTCTACAATATGAGCGAAAATCGACATCTGCTTTAGCTTACTCATTTTATTGTTCTCTTTTTACAAACAGTATTTTCTATTATCTCTGTTTTTCAAATTAATTTCCAAGACTAAACTGAATCCAACTTATCGAGATACCTAATCAAAGAAACAGTGTTTGAAAGAAGACTGCTATGGAGAGAAAACAATGTTAAACAACCAAGTATTAGAAGCATGTAAGCAAGGCATTAACGCGTGGCAAAAAGCATTCAATAGCCAAGATGCTAAAGGTTGTGCCGACCAATACACAGAGGCTTGTGTGATGGAAGCTCGTCCATTCGGCACTTTTGAAGGCCGTGAAGCGATTCAAGCGTTTTGGCAAAACATCATTGACCAAGGCTTCAAAGACGTTGATTACACAGATGTTAAGTGGGAAGAGCACCCAGAAGGTGGTTACATTCTTACAGCTAGCTGGACAATGAACAAAGCGTTTGGTGTCGTGCACCGTGAACACTGGGCATTAGAAGCGGATGGCTGTGCTCGCCTAGTAAGTGATGACTTTGAAGTTCAAGGCGAACGCTAGAAGCTAGAAGCTAGAAGCTAGAACTGCAGCATAAAGCATAGAAACAGAAAAAAAAGCCAGCAATCCGAATGGACTGCTGGCTTTTTAATGTTCACTCTGTCGCCATTTCACTTGATTTGAAGGTGATTCAGTGACTCTACACAGTCACTCAAAATGTCTGGTAAGACAGAGCAAATACAAGTCAAAGTTACAGTGCTGCTTTCTTCGCTTCTGTAATCCAACCATCGAACGTGCTTTGGTTCGCTTTGATCCAACCGTTTACGTGCGCTTCGATATCCGCAGAGCTGTTCTTACCTTTACTCATCATCATGTTCTGAGCACTTACATCATTGATGTTAAGTTTGATGATCTCGAAAAGCTTCGCTGCTGATGGGTTATTCTTAGCAAACTCTTTGTTCGCAATAATGCGCATTGAGTTCATTTCGAAGCCGTAGTTTTTGCCGTTAGATAACGTCGTATCCACATTCGAACGCTCGCCAGGAAGTGCTGAGAAAGGTACTTCTAACCAAACTACATCTTCGTTAGGCACCAATACGCCACTTACCCAGTAAGGTGTCCACGTGTAGTAAAGGATTGATTCGCCCTTTTGGTAACGAGAAATCGTGTCTGCAATGATTGCAGCGTAGTTACCTTGGTTGTGAGTTACCGTATCGTCCAGTTTGAACGCTGAAAGTTGATGTTCAATCACCATCTCACAACCCCAACCTGGGTTACAGCCTGTTAGATCTGCTTTGCCATCACCGTCAGCATCAAACAACTTCGCGATTTTTGGGTCGGTTAGCTGACCAATATTAGTGATGTTGTACTTTTCTGCCGTTTTCTTATCAATCAGGTAGCCTTGCGCCGCGCCACTTACATATTGGCCTTCACGGTAGAATTTGTCATCGCCACCCGCCATTGTGTATTTGTCTGCATGAAGCGGGAACCAACCTACTGTTAGGAACGTTGCGTCACCTTTTGCTATCGAGGTGTAGCCTACGTTGTAATCCACTTCTTGCGTAGATTTCACGTCGTAGCCAAGCTCTTCTAGAGCACGGTTAACAATCAACGTTTGGAATGTTTCTTCTGCTACCGACGATTGAACAGGCTGAACTGATACGCCCTCACCCGGTAGGCTTGCTGCCCACACGTTAGTTGATACGGCCAGTGTAGAAACGATGCTCACTGCAAGTTTGCTCTTCCATGAATTATTCATTGATGTTTTTCCTTAATTGAAGTTCTGATTTGTTACCGCGATTTAAAGCATTAAGTACTAGGGAAACAGGTCCCATGCGGTACCAGCGTAATTTTGTATTGCCCGCATTCACACCCAACACTTGGGTGATGCGATCCAATAAGATGGCGAGAATAACGATACCAAGACCACCGACTGCGGCCAGTCCCATATCTAAACGGCCGATACCTCTCAGTACCATTTGACCGAGACCACCGACCGCAATCATTGATGCGATAACCACCATCGACAGTGACAGCATCAGTGTTTGGTTTACGCCCGCCATGATGGTTGGCAGTGCTAATGGCAATTGAATTCGATAAAGCATCTGCTTTTTGCTTGCGCCGAATGAGTGACCGGCTTCGATCAACTCTTCTGGTACTTGCTGAATACCTAAGATGGTTAAACGTACCACTGGCGGCAGTGCGAATATGATGGTTACAACAACACCCGGAACGTTACCGATACCAAACAACATAACGATTGGTACGAGATAAACAAAGGCAGGCGTGGTTTGCATGGCATCCAGAATTGGACGAACGAATTTAGCCGCCGTGTTGCTGCGGGCGAGCCATATCCCCATGGGTAAGCCAATCAACAGACAGAAGAAGACCGATGTCATCACCAACGAAAGCGTAGTCATGGCTTCAGACCAAGCGCCAATCAAGCCAATGAACGTCAAGGATACTGCGGTAGCAACACCAAGCTTCAAGTTTGAAAACTGCCATGCGACTAAAAACAAGATGATCAACATGAATGGTGCTGGCGTAGAAACCAGTGCTGTTTCAAATGAGCTTAGGATGAAATCGATAGGCACACGTATCGCCTGAAACAGTGGGCGTCCATGTTCAACCAACCAATTAAGACCAGACTCAACCCAAGTATCGACTGGTAGTACAGCTTCAGCAAAAGGGTTCAGTGGGTCAAAAGGCGTAACCTCAACGGTTTCACTGCTTAGCCAATCCGCTGATGGTGCGGTCTCAGTTGTTTGGCCCCAAGGATCACTTGCCGGCTGAGTAGACGGAGCTGCTTGCGACCATGGGTCATTATTTGTTTGTTCCGACGACATGATCTATCCCTTATCTAATGTTTGTAGCAGTCGTGACTTAGTCACAACGCCAAAGTAATTACCTTGCTCGTCCACAACAGGAACGGAATAAGGCACACCGCCAACAAGGCCAAGCACATCATTGATTGGTAAATCTGGATTCAGAGTTAAGCCATCACTTAGCTGAGCGCTAACCAATGATTTGTTCTCTTTGTGGGCTTTGCGAAGGGAGTCGATAGAAACAATGCCTGAGTAGTGACTGCTCTTCTCAACAACGATGCCATATTCACGGTCGTTATCCATCAAGATTTGCAGAGCCGAAGCTGGACCATCGTGCTCAGATTTCTTAAATACTGCAGCAGGTTTCTTGCGTGCGATGTCTTTAACCGTAAGAACACTTGCTACATTCACACCACGGAAGAAGGCTTCAACATAGTCATTCGCAGGGCTATTCAAGATTTCATCAGGAGTACCCACTTGAACCACTTCGCCATTTTGCATAATCGCGATTCGGTCACCTATACGCATCGCTTCATCCAAATCATGCGAGATGAAAACAATGGTTCGTTTATCGTCATTTTGCAGACGAATAAGCTCATCTTGCATTTCAGTACGAATCAAAGGATCGAGTGCAGAGAACGCTTCGTCCATTAACAGAATGTCCGGGTCACATGCTAAAGCACGAGCCAAACCAACACGCTGCTTCATACCACCAGACAGTTCATCTGGGTAAGACTCCGAATACGCGCCAAGGCCTACTCGCTCTAAGGCAGCCATTGCTGACTCTTTTCGTTTATCAACATCGACACCCGCAAGCTCAAGGCCAAACGCTGCGTTTTCGATCACAGTCATATGCGGCATCAATGCGAAATTTTGGAAAACCATGGAAATGTTGTTGCGACGGACTTCGCGGAGTTCATCTTCTGAGATGTGGGCTATGTCTTTGCCTCGTAGAAGCACATTGCCTTTGGTAGGTTCAATCAAGCGGTTAAGAAGGCGTACTAGGGTTGATTTGCCAGATCCTGACAGTCCCATTATTACGAAAATCTCGCCTTCTTGAATACTAAGAGAAACATCGTTAACGCCGATCGTTAGACCTGTTTCTTCGAAAACTTTGTCTTTGTCCGCACCTTGATTAATCATCGTAAAAGCGCGGTCGGTGTCTTCACCAAACACCTTGTACAGTCCCTTAACTTCCAGTATGGGATCCATGTAGTCTAATCCTTTCTTAGTTATCTAAACTTATAGTTACTTAAGCTTAAAAACTGTTATTTAAACTTAAAAATGGTTATTTAAATTTAAAAAATTACTTATTTAAACTCAAAAAACGATTAGCACTCTAAGTAAATAACCAGTGTAAATCAAGGGGTTTCGTACTGTAACTCACCCACAAAACCACCAATACCCTAGAAAAATTAATGATTAAAAACAAAGCAGCAAACACCCAACACACTGAAAACAAAAGACATTAAAGCAACAGGGCCGCTTGCAACATTATGTGTTACTTACTGATAGATTATTGAATAATTATTTTACATTTGAGCAATTAATACGCGAAACAGACCAAGAATAGCATCAAATAGTTCGTGCACAAATAATTCGAATACAAACTATTTAATAAGATTTAATGACGTTTCAGAGTTGAGCATCCACCCTGCTACAGGGATAAAATCCACACTCGGCATCGACATAAAATCCAAAGGTGAACTGGCTAAAGTCAGCGAGATAAAATCGATCTTTTCAACCAAGAGTTTCAAAACATCACACCAACTGTGACACTTGCTGCAAACTATTAAACGTCGATTATCCAAGCTAAAAGACAACTTGTAGAGTCCTCACTGCTGAGCCATTCTTTATAAAAGAAATTGACATTTCCCCGCGATGAATGAGAGAAAAAGACAAGGAATTCGAATGATAAAAATGCTGGTGTGTGACTTTGACGGGACGCTGGATGGAGGCTCTTCTCATGGGGTGAATCAGTTATTTGACTACCTAACCGAGCAACCTGATATCCGTTTTATCATCGCAACAGGAAGGACTCTACCTTCTATTCGAGTGGGTTTGGCATCAGATAACTACCCGAAACCACACAGTATTATCAGTGATGTGGGCACGAGAATTCATCACGTTCACTCCCAAAAGCCCGATCATGTTTGGCACAACCAGTTAGAAGCGTCGTGGAACAAATCCAAAGTCGAGACAGCACTCGCACCACTCGACTTTATGGGTGAACGCTTTGAAAACCATCAAGGTGATTACAAGATGACTTTTGAAGGGAAGCTATCTGAGCCTCAACATGAATTGATCGAATCAAGCTTGGAGTCGCACGGGGTGGATGTACACCTGACCTACTCTCACGATTGGTACTTGGACATCACACCAAAGGGCGTCAATAAGGCAACAGCTATTCATCACCTGCTCAAACAGCATAATTTAAGTGTAGAAGAAGTGTGTGTCGCCGGTGACTCTGCCAACGACACCTCAATGCTCACAATTGAAGGCGTAAACTCGATATTGGTGGCTAACCATTACCCTGAGGTTGCTCACCTATCCGACAGAGACAATGTGTACACCAGCACAGCAACGCACGCTGAAGGTGTGTTAGAGGGGCTCAAATACTGGCAAAAGCGAGCGTCGAGCATCCGATAAACGCTAGTTAGCCATTAACAACAAATTCTAATCAAACAGGCTTCCGGTCCTACTTCCAACCTGGGAGCCAATTTTGATTATCTGTAAGCTCTCGCCAATTGATGTCTTCTTCTCGTTTGGTCATTACCGCCTCTATCATGCAGCGCACTACCTCCCCTTCATCAAATTCGACTTCTGTGACCATAAAGTGCTTTTCTTTCTTCACGGGGCTAACGGCTGTCCATTTGCTACGAAATAACTTCTTTGGGTTGATCCGATTCATGGGCTTCTCTCTTGCTTTGACGTCGTTGATTATCATGAGTTGTCTACTCGACACAAAGTAATAGTCTTTCCATCGCAAAAAAGATCATAAAAAAGCCAGCGGTTAGGCTGGCTTCATTCGATTAGCTATTTCTCGTTAGAGATTAGCCATTTTTAGGTGGATCAAATGCCGTCAGTTCTAATACTGGGCCTGTGTATTTTTCAATTTTCACAAGCGCAGAGTTCGCTGCACAACCATTTGCCAAACGAGAGGTTGGAATATCCAACGTAAGCACGTTACAGCCACCGTTTTTACATAGACCTGTATCTTTATCCAAATCAGGCCAACCGCCTTCATGAATACATACAGCGCCCTGTTTGATGCCATCAGTCACTAATGCACCAACCAGTACTTGTCCACGATCGTTGTATGCACGAACCAAATCACCGGTTTTGATGCCACGTGCTTTCGCGTCTTCTACGTTAATAGAGATAGGCTCACGGTTACCAATCGCATACTCTTCGCGGATCTTCGCGTAGTTGAACTGACTGTGTAGACGGTGCGCGGCGTGCGCTGTCATCAGTTGCAGTTCATCACTTTTCGCTTTACCGAAGAACTCAGTAGGCTCAATCCATGTTGGGTGAGCAGGGCAATCAGCAAGCTTGTAGCCTTCAATGGTTTTAGAGAAGATCTCAATTTTACCACTTGGCGTACCTAGCGGGTTCATCACTGGATCCTTACGGAAGTCAGCATGACGAACAAACTGTGCCGCCTTCTTGTTGTACTTCATTTCAATAAGCTGGTTATCATCCCAGAACTTACCAAATTTAGGCATACGAACACGTGCAGATTTACCTGCTTTTTGTGCCGCATCGTAGAAGCCTTTCAACCATGCCATTTCGTCTTTGCCTTCAGTGAAGACATCACGGCCACCCGCTTTGATCATCTCAGACATGTCTGCAAATACATCGAAGTCATTACGCGCTTCACCTTGAGGTTCAACCGCTTTCTTCATTGGCACTAAGTGTTGATTACTGTAGTCACCCGTCATCGTCATATCATTACGTTCAAATGACGTAGTAATTGGCAACACAATATCGGCGTGCTTGGCAGCGGCTGTCCAGTAGATCTCAGAAATAACCACTAGCTCAGGTTTTTGCCACGCTTTGATCAAACGGTTGGTGTCTTGATGGTGAGTGAAGTTACCACCGCCCGCCCACCAGATCATTTTCAGGTCAGGGAACGTCAGCTCATGACCATTATGCATGTATGTTTTTCCTGGGTTTTCCAGAGCTTCTGTAATACGAGCAACAGGGAAACTGTTCACCGCACCTGAAACAGCCCAGTCATTACCAGCAGAAGAACCGCCACCAATTGAAGCTGAGATTGCTGGTAATACACCCGCATCACGAGTTGGGTTACCGCCATTCGAGTAGTGGTAAGAAAGACCGAAACCACCACCTGGAAGGCCAATCTGACCAAGCATTGCTGCGAGAGTCACTACCATCCAGTGGCGTTGCTCACCGTATTGTTGACGCTGAATGCCCCAACCAGCCATAAGCATGGTGCGATTCTGACTAAAGATATCAGCAAGTAGCTCAAGTTGTTTCGCAGGAACGCCTGTGATCTCTTCAGCCCATGCTGGCGTCTTTTCAATACCGTCCTCTTTACCCATTAGGTACGCTTCAAACTTATCGTAACCACTGGTGTACTTATTTAGGAACTCTACGTCATGCTTACCCTTCTTAACTAAAGAGTGTGCGATACCCATCATCATTGCGACATCGGTCATTGGGCGCGGTGCAATCCACTGAACTGCATCACCAAAGAAATCGATCGTTTCTGAGCGCATTGGGTCGATAGCGATGATTGTCTTGCCAGACTTCTTAAGTTTATGAAAGAACTCTAGGCCTGAACAGTCGGTTGAACTCCATGCAATCTTAAGCGTGTTCATTGGGTTCATACCCCACAACACAACAACGTCTGAGCTCTCTAGTACCACAGGGTGAGTGGTTTGTTGTTCATAAACTTCGATCGATCCCATTACGTGCGGCATGATCACTTGAGCAGCACCAGTTGAGTAGTCACCTAAGTGACCTGAGTAACCACCAGCCAAGCTCATGTAACGTTGTAGTAGCGTTTGTGCTTTGTGCAATACACCACTTGAACGCCAACCGTAAGAACCCGCGAATACAGATTCAGGGCCATTCTCTTTACGAATACGCATGTGTTGTTCGTGGATCAGCTTATAGGCTTCATCCCAAGACACTCGAACGTATTCATCTCCGCCACGAGTTCCTGTTGGATCGGATGGGTTATCTAGGAAGCCTTTACGTACCATTGGGTATTTGATACGAGCTTTGGTATGGACCTGATCAGGACCTGTCGTTTGTAAACTATTTGGCACTGTTTGTGCCAGTGCATTAGTAGTCGACACTAACTTGCCATCTTTTACTTCACACAGCATAGGTCCCATACGACCCGCTGTTAATACACCTTTACCACGCTTGTTTGCAGCCGACGCTGTCATTGGCGTTAGCGACGTAAATGCCAGCGCACCAGCAGCCATGCTTGTTCCTTTGAGGAATCCGCGACGAGTAATATCTGCCATAATTATTTCCCTTTTGTTTCTTAGTGGCCAGCCACATCTTTTGCGTGGTTCTGGAAGTATTTAGTAAGAAGTTCTAAATCTTGGTCTGAAATGTCAGTTCTTTCGCCCATGCCTTTTGCAACGGGGCCCCAAGCATTAACGGTGAAGTGGTTCGCGCCAATTTTTGCGTGGCATGTCGAGCAGTAAACGTTGTCGAGTTCTTCAGCGTAATCCCAGATTGGCTCGAGTGAATCCAGTACAGGAGCATCAACGTTCGCGGTTAGCACCGCCGTTCGCCATTCATTGCCGTACGCATCCGTTTTAAAATCACCAACTTCAAGGCTCTGTTGCCCTTGGTCTGTCAGCATCGCAACGATTGAGCGTTGACCTTCGCCGTAGTAAAGCACCTGTTCTGCACCCTTCATTTGGTAAGCATGCAACTCGATTTTGCGCTCAGTACCTTCAACACTTTTCACATCTAGGCGTGCCGTTGGATTGATAGTGCCAAGGTCGCCAATACTGATAGTTTGAGCTGAGTACACGACGTTAGCATTTGGGTCTGTTTTCTCAGTGAATGCCATCAAGTTGTCGAACGCTTCACTGTCCATCTCTGGCTCTGGTGCAAAGTGAGCAACACCTTTGTGGCAGTCGATACACGTCTGATTATTCTCTTGCCCGTACTCATGCATTTTCGCAGCATCTGCAGATTGCTCGTAGCTATCCATCGCATCGAAGGTATGGCAAGAGCGACAAGTAGCAGAATCACTTTCACGTAGTTGAGCCCAAACGGTTTCAGCCATCGCCATACGGTGTTCTTCGTACTTGTCTTCGGTATCAATTTTGCCAGTCACAAACTCATGATAAATGTCTTTGGAGGCACGAATTTTAGTGATTACGTAATCAACTGGGTCGGAGGGAATATGGCAGTCTGCACATTCAGCACGAATGCCTTTAGCATTACTGAAGTGGATTGAACCTTCATATTCTTCGTAAGGTATTTGCATAGTGTGGCAAGAAGTACAGAACTCAGTACTCGATGTGTAGTGCATAACAGCAGCAGTGCCGCCCAGCGTTAACCAGCCAATACCTATACCCACTGCGGCAATAAGAGCGATATATCGTTTTTTAATAGACATATTTAGAAATCATCTTCAACAATTAGTAACAATTGCGATCAGAATAATACTTTAGGGGTAGTCACTATTGATTCACGTCATAAATTGTCTTTATTGATAATAAAGAAAGCAAGCAATGAGACCTAAATACAAATCACTTATAACCATGACTGCGCAACCATTTTGTTTTATATTCACAAAACAAATAAGGCCATATTGATTTATAAAATCCACACAAAATAACCGTGTGCTTCCCCACGTAAAAACGTACTAAAATCAAAATAAGGACTAGCGAACACATCTATAATGCTTGCAAATTTACGGCACTAAATTAGAGATGAGCCAAACAGAATTCCAGCAAAAAATAGCGAGTTTCACCTCCATCGAACAAGCGCTTGATTACTTTGAAATTGGGTTTGATAGCAAGTTCATCGAGCAAAACAGAATCGAGCTCGTTAAACGATTTAATGGTTATCTGATTCTTGCGAAACCCGATGATTGGTTTTCTGGACGAAGAGCATTGAAAAACGCTTACTGCAAGGTGCAACGTAGCAAGTTAGATCGCCACACACGTTCTGCCTGCCGTGGGTGTACCACTTGCCAGCGCCGATAGTTGGAAAGTGGGTTGTTCAAAAATAGGCAACTAAAAAGTAGATAGTTGAAATAACATCTCATTACGATTTAGTTAGTGGTTTGCTCGAAAAAAAGTGTGCTAGTCTTACGGCAACTCAACTACGAGATAAAAACTACAATGAAAATTTTCAGCAATTTCGAAAGCGGCAACATTCACGTCGTTTCAGCAGATTCACCACAAAACATTCAACTGACTATCCCAGCAGACAACCAGACTGAAATCTCTCAGTGGTTTCACTTCCGCTTAGAAAGCGATGCTCAACAAGCACACCACTTAGAAATCGGTCAACTGGCAACATCGGCGTATCCTGAAGGCTGGAAAGATTATGATGTGGTTGCATCGTACGACCGTGAAGAGTGGTTCCGTATCCCATCTCAATTCGATGGCGACACACTAAGCTTCGACATCATTCCAGAGCACGATTCAATGTACTTCGCGTACTTCGCGCCTTACTCATACGATCGTCACCAAGATCTTCTGCACAGTGCTCAAACGCACCCGGCTTGTAAGCTTGAAACTCTGGGCCACACGCTAGACAACAATGACATCACTTTGCTAACCATTGGTGAGCCAAGTGAAGAGAAGAAAAACATTTGGGTTATAGGTCGCCAACACCCTGGCGAGACTATGGCTGAATGGTTGATCGAAGGTCTACTTCAACGTCTGCTTGATGAAACAGATACAGTAGGTCGTTCTCTACTAGACAGCGTTGTTTTCCGCGTGGTTCCTAACATGAACCCAGATGGCAGCATCCGCGGTCACCTTCGTACTAATGCGATTGGCGTTAACCTGAACCGTGAATGGCAATCGCCTTCTATGGAACGTAGCCCAGAAGTATTCCTTGTTCGTGAGCGCATGCTAGAAACGGGCGTTGATCTGTGTCTAGACATTCACGGCGACGAAGCGATCCCATATAACTTTGTAGCAGGTAGCGAAGGCACGCCTTCATACAACGAGCGCATTGCTAAACTAGAAAATCACTTCAAGCAAGCACTGCTGACTATCACGCCAGAGTTCCAAGATGAGTTTGGTTACGATAAAGACGAACCGGGCAAAGCGAATATGACGGTTGGCACAAACTGGATTGGTGAGCAGTTCAAGTGTTTAGCTTACACAGTCGAGATGCCATTTAAAGATCACATCAGCCACGCAGACGAACTTTACGGTTGGTCTCCAGAACGCAGCGTTGCATTTGGTCACGACATGTTAGCCGCGGTTTGGGCGACAGTAGACGAGCTATAAAACGAACTATAGGCAGACTAAACTCCTTAGTCTGTCCGTATCGTTAGTTTGCTTACATATATAGTAAAGCCCAGCACTTGAAAAAGTGCTGGGCTTTTTAATATCGGTTTGAATGAGTGGATCTAACTTTAAAAGCTTTCTATGCCACTCTGAGGCTAGCAAAAAATACTGGGTATCGCTGTCTGATGTGGCGTTGTTCAGACACCATATCTTTAAAGCTCGGGCCTTGTGATAACTGAACGATCACTTCGTCACCTTCTTGTCGCAATACAGCACCGCTAATATCAACACTGTTGTTGTCATGTAACCTTAAAGTGCCTGCCATTGAAAAGCCGCGGTAAACCGGAATAATATTACGCATCATCAGGCGTACGCCCTTTTCAGAAACTTCACTGACATGAAAAAGCTCATCCTTAATTCGCATCACCGGACGTGCCTTTTGAGGGTACTTTAAGCGGTAATATTTGCGTTTCTGGGTGAATGAATCTTCACGCATTAGTGACTCCCTGTCTCTGTTATTCGGTCAAGCAATAGACTTTGGCTTCAATTGGTCTCAAACAAACACATTCACCAAATTGATAGCTAATTATTATATCGACTTTATAACCTAATGCTTTAGGCATTTATGCAGAGAGACAAGGATTCCCTAAGATTCAGTAAAAAGTGAGATATGAGTCGTATCGGTTAACGCTTCTATCAAGCTCTAAACCTAAAGCTGAAACAACGCCAACTGAATGCTGAAGCCCACAAATAGAACCCCACACACGATGTTCATCATTTGCGAGGTACGCTTTTGAACCAACAAGCGCTTAAACGTATCCGCCATTAAGATCACAACCAAAAACCACATCGACACCACTATCGCTTGAATCCCACCAAGCATTAGGCTGTCTGACACAATCGTATCTTTTGACACAAATTGAGGGAATATAGAAAGATAAAATAGGACGATTTTAGGATTCAGTAGATTAGTAAGGAGCCCTTTGAAAAATTGGTTATAAAGCTTACTTCCCGATGCGCCTACCACTGAAAGTACGCCCTCTTGAGCGCGCAGCGCCGCACGAAAATGGTTATACCCAAGCCAGACAAGGTACAAAACCCCAGCCCACTTTAGCCCTTCAAAGGCCATGGGAGTGTTCGACAATAACAGGCTTATGCCGTTGGCCGAGATAAAGGCGTGAAAAAAGAAACCACATGACACGCCCAACACGTTCACAAATGCGAACAGCTTCCTTTGAGTTAATGCTGTGCTTAATACCAACAGCGCATTAGGGCCCGGAATAATGGCAATAAAAAACACGATAACAATAAACAGCCAGATACTGTCCAAACTCATTTCGATCTCATTTCATGAACATTTTTAGGGCGAACATTGTACGTCCATTCAGTGCCATTACAATATGATAAACGTTTAATTATCACGTCTGGCTAACATACATAATTCGCACGTATAATGAATACGTTTATCGTGTAACGTACAAAACTGATTCTCTAACATTTACAGCCCTGTTAGACTCCACCTCCCTTTTGATACTTGGTTCATTTATGTCATTTGCTAGCCTAACCCTTAACGCAAAAACCGTCGCGGCGATCCCATCTCAATTCAATAAGCCGACAGAGATACAGCAAGCGGTAATTCCTACAATTATTGCGGAGAAAGATGTGCTTGCATTAGCTCAAACAGGCAGCGGTAAAACATTGGCATTCGGCTTACCTTTGCTAAATAACATCAATCAAGATGTAAATGAACTCCAAGCTCTGATCATTGTTCCAACACGCGAGCTTGCGTCTCAAGTCGCTGAGTCATTAGAACCGGTCGCAACAGCGCTCGATATCAAATTGGTAACGCTAACGGGTGGTGTGAACGCGGATGACCAACAACAGCAATTACTAACGAAACCACAGCTTGCCATTGCTACACCGGGGCGCTTGCTTGGTGTCATCAAGAGTGGCGAATTAGAGTTAACTCAATGTGTGTCATTGGTTCTTGATGAGGCTGATCGCCTGATCGACATGGGTTTTTGGCCAGATATTCAAGCGATTACCGCTGCACTGCCAGCGAAACGACAATCACTACTATTCTCAGCAACACTTCCGTCGGAATTAGTAGGTCAAGCTGAAGAGCTTCTTTCAAATCCAGTTAAAGTCACGACACACCAAGAAAACAGCGTGGTCGCGACTATTGAAGAAACTCTGTACTTAGTGAACAAAGGCAGTAAAGCTCAAGCGCTCATCGCCCTACTCAATCAGCACATATGGCCGCAGGTATTAGTATTTATTGGCGCGAAAGATAATGCTGATGCATTAACCAAGCGATTGAGTAAAGCCAAGATCAGTGTGAGTGCGTTACATGGAAATAAGAGCCAAGAAGAACGAGAGCAAACATTAGAAAGCTTCAAAAATGGCGAAACTCGCGTACTTATCGCAACCGATGTGATGGCTCGTGGCATCCATATTGATCAATTACCTGTCGTGATCAACTTTGAGTTACCACCTCACTCAGCAACTTATGTACATCGCGTAGGAAGAACGGCGAGAGCAGGAAGCGCAGGCTGTGCTATCTCACTGGTTAGCCATAGTGAAAGCGAACACCTCAATGCGATTCGAACTCTGACCAATAAGCCGCTAGCGCTGCAATCGTTGGAAGGTTTCCCTGTTACAGACAAACCTGCATCTGAAGCGACAGCTCGCAAGCGTCCACCTAAAGACAAAATGGCAAATCGAAGAACAGCCAAAAAGAAGAGCATTAAACAATTTAAAAGCAAACCGAATAGCTCAAAGTAACCCGAAATAGCACAAAGTAACCAGAAATAGAATAATTAGCTCAGTTTTTAC
Source organism: Vibrio crassostreae (assembly GCF_024347415.1). Taxonomy (NCBI): domain Bacteria; kingdom Pseudomonadati; phylum Pseudomonadota; class Gammaproteobacteria; order Vibrionales; family Vibrionaceae; genus Vibrio; species Vibrio crassostreae. The sequence continues at coordinate 1,289,035 of NZ_AP025476.1, read as the reverse complement.
TGGGCTTTTTTTATATGCAATCAAACATAAAATTACACCCAAAAACTGCTCTCAACACGCCAACTTAAATGACACTTTTGTGAATTATGATGCCAACGTATTGATTCTTGGTTGCTCAAAAAAAATACTCTCAAATCACGTTGACGCCCCTATATCTGGCAACTAGATTTTTCTATTAGTGTCTAAAACAGGAGGTCATTGAAATGAAACGTGCTAGCTCTACATATCGATTACAACTGATTAAGGAAGTGGCAACCCGCCGAGATCGTCAACGTTGCAATGACCCGATGGCAAACTACATACAAACCCTAATAGATAACAAAGATGACTGCGATACTTCGGTTGAACGTAATCAGAGATTCAGTGGCAGCCATTTTGATGAGCACATAGGTGGTTGGGTTAGCGACCACTGGGGTAGCAAGTAGTCAAATGAGCTAATAAGCTAATAAGCTGCCAGCTTAACCGCTGTAGAATTTATCTCCGCATTAACCTATCATCTGCAACAATTCCCTATCCTAGAGTAAGCAGAAAGTGTCTGAGTTAAAAAGAGAAAAAGAAGTGATGGTTGCCTTCCAAGTGATACCTCGCGTTAAAGAAGGCAACAACTTCGAAGTGGTTGATAAAGCCATTGAAGTTGTGAAAGCTGCTGATGTGCCTTTCCAAGTCGGTGCGATGGAAACCACGATGAAAGGTGAACTCAACCAATTACTCGATATCGTTAAAAAAGCAGAACAAGCTTGCTACGATGCAGGGGCTGTAGAAGTGATCACAAACATTAAGATTCACAGTAAAACCACCGAGGCCGATGATACATTTTGCACGTACCATCGTGGTGTAACGAAAGCGAATCACATGTTTGTTTAATCACATTTTTGTGAAAACTGAGCTTTAAGAAAGACGCTGAAGAAACAGTGGTGTTATTGAAAAGGCATGTCTGAAAGGTGAGATAGGATTTCCATTCGTTCTTCTTCTGACATCGAATGCCAATCTCGCGGAGTCTCTTCAGGGTCATCTTTCGCCCCGATCGGTTTACGATCCAGTGCTTTGACAGGCTCTTTTTTGAGTTTTAAGTTCTTTTTATTCATACCGACACCACTCCTTCAGGTACAAAGGTACCTATCTTAATATTACACCCCAACCATTATGTAAAGTAATAGTTACTTCGGAGTTAAATAAAATCTTAATACTTCCTCTTTAGCCGAAAAGATCTCTCTGGGGACTTGTATTTCCCTCTTCGTCGACCGACTTACCAACCAAGTTTTTTTGTTTCATTATTTTTCTTCTATAGCGCTGACGACACAGCTTTATCACGTGCAATTGTTCTGACGGTGTCATCGACATCCAATTGAAGCGCTCTTCTCTTTTGCGCATACAACCATTGCAATAGCCTTTGTCATCGCTTGAACAAACCCCAACGCAAGGGCTTGGAACTTGGAAAAACTCTAACTGCTCCACCGTGCCTCCTTACACATTCAAAATTACGCTTACTATCTCAAAAATAAGCGATTAATTTGTCGCCTAGCTCATGAAATCCATACTAAACTATGACCTTATACTGACACATATAGTGTTTTGTAAACTATACTTTGAACCCATCAAGTTACACTTATTCGGTAACTTCGTTCTTTCCTTTGGAGCCTTATAATATGAAGTTTAGTTCAAAAAAATTACTAGCAGTAGCCGCTTTACCTATGATGTTAGCAGCATGCACAACAACAGGTGACAACGCGACGCAAGTAACACCAACCGATCTACAGCACCATAATTGGGAACTTGCGCAAATTGATGGCAAGGACATTGTGAAAAGCGAAGACCAAGCAGCTCCTCGTCTAGAGATCGGCGAAAAGATGACTGCAAACGGCATGGCTGGTTGTAACAACTTCTTCGGTCAAGGTGAGCTGAAAGACGGTCAATTCCGTATCAAACAAATGGGCATGACAATGAAAATGTGTCAGGGCTCAGCGATGGAAATCGAACAATCGGTTTCAGCTACTCTGAGCGAGTGGAGCGACGTAACGCTAACAAACGATACGCTAGTACTGAAAAACGATGTACACACACTAACGTACACAATTCGTGACTGGGTAAACTAACCCATCATCGACACCAGATATTGATTTAAGGAGCCTTCACGGCTCCTTTTTTATTGCTTGCTCAAAACCTAATCATTAAAAACGCTACTTCTCACCTTCTTTTCGTACCAACCTCCAATAAATATCAAAAAAACCTCATTTAGGTGCAATTAATTCACCGCTTTAACGGTCTGTAGCTAGGATGGCAGAGGCTCCTAGTAATTGATTGAATTTACTGTTGAATTAGAATTTATTTCAGAAACAGATAGAATAACTATTAGGGAGTTCGAAAACACAATGCTCTTGCCCGTTCACTACCAAATGGAAAAGTTTATGAACAAGATAGTAAGTACGTTAGGAATCATGGCAACCGTTGCATACAGCGCAACCATTTATGCTGATGAAGCAACATCCACAGAGAGTTGGAACCAAATAGAACAGCAGGCAGAGGGAGAAACTGTCTACTTTCACGCTTGGGGCGGAAGCCAAGAGATCAACCGCTACCTACAATGGGCAGGCAAGAAATTACAAAGTGACTATGGTGTCACGTTGAAGCATGTGAAAGTAACCGATATTGCGGAAACCACCACTCGACTGCTCGCAGAAAAAGCGGCAGGCAAGAACAGTGAAGGCAGTGTTGATATCGTTTGGATCAATGGCGAAAACTTCCGTTCGATGAAAGACAACGAGCTGTTGTTTGGGCCATTCACTGAATCACTTCCAAACTGGCAATATGTCGATAAGTCTCTGCCGATTGATGTCGACTTCTCTGAACCAACAGAAGGCCTTGAAGCACCTTGGGGCGTTGGACAATTGGTGTTTATTCATGACCAAGAGACACTAAACAACCCGCCACAATCATTCTCAGAGATGTTGAGCTACGCTCAAGCTTTCCCGAACCGATTAAGCTACCCTCGACCACCAGAGTTTCATGGTACGAGCTTCATTAAGTCTCTACTGATTGAACTAACCAACAACAGCCCAGAACTCGCTAAGCCTGTTTCAGAAGACAACTTCCAAGAAGTTACAGCACCACTATGGGCTTACTTAGATAAATTCCATAAAGTAGCGTGGCGCGGTGGCAAACAATTCCCAGCAGGCACATCAGAAAGTATCCAACTTTTGGATGATGGACAGCTCGATCTCGCGATTACGTTCAACCCAAACTCTGTTTATTCAGCACAAGCAAGTGGTCGCCTAGCCGAAACCACTAAGGCCTATGCTCTAGAAAGCGGCGCTTTATCTAACATTCACTTCCTTGCTATTCCTTGGAATGCCAATGCAACCGCAGGAGCTCAAGTGACCATTAACTTCTTGCTGAGCCCAGAAGCGCAATCTCGTAAAGGTGACCTCAATGTTTGGGGCGACCCTTCGGTACTGAGCAGCAAGTACCTCACTGGCAGTGCTAAAAACACCCAACAATTTAAATCGGTTGATGAACCACACCCTAGCTGGCAAAACGCGCTCGAGAAAGAGTGGCTGAAGCGATACGGTAACTAATCTTTATGCTACGCGCTCTATATTTTGTTGTTATAGCTGTGTGCATTATCCCAACCATTCCTGGGGTGGCGGGAGTCGTGGCTTCGTCACTGAGTTTCATCCCGCCCCTAGGTTTAGAGGAACCAACACTCAACGGTTTTAGCCAAGTCTTTCAATGGGAAGGAGCTTGGCACTCTATTGGCTTGAGCCTAGGTTCAGCGATTGCAAGTAGCTATATAGCCTGCTTCCTAACCTTTTGTATTCTTCAAGCCTCTTGGGGAAACAAGTTTTGGAGAAAGATAGAGTTAACGCTATCGCCAATGCTTGCTATTCCGCATGTGGCTTTCGCTATCGGCTTTGCTTTCCTATTCAGCCCGACAGGGCTTGGAGCCAGAGCCGTGCATCACTTGCTTGGCGAATCGGCGACGAGCTCAGAATTGGCGTTATTGGTGAAAGACCCATACGCGTTCGGCTTGATCATTATGCTCGCACTCAAAGAAGTACCTTTCTTGTTGCTGATGAGCATTTCGATACTGCAGCAAATTGATGTAGAACGTATCACTAAGGTCAGTGCATCTCTGGGTTATAGCCGTGCTCAGATTTGGTGGAAATGTATTTTCCCACAATGGTTTACTAAGCTTCGCTTCCCAATGCTGGCGGTACTCGCTTACAGTGTCTCGGTTGTCGATATTGCTTTGATCATTGGCCCGACAAACCCGCCAACCTTTGCGGTATTAGTATGGCAATGGTTTAACGATCCAGATCTTAACCTACTGCCGCGAGCAGCAGCCGGAGCTATTGTTCTATTTGGTTTAGCGTCGTTAATCATCGCCTTAGCACGTTTCGTTGAATGGGCGATCCTTAAATACTTTCGAATTTGGCAATATTCAGGCAGAACAGGCGCGAACCTTCCTGGGAAAACCGTGTTTACTGTGCTTGCTGCGTTATCACTGCTTATCATTCCATTGATGGTGATTTGGAGTGTTGCCCAACGTTGGCGTTTCCCAGACCTACTCCCTAGCCGATATAGCATGCGTTTCTGGGAGTTTGAGTGGGATGGCATCATGAGTACCGTCGGACAAAGCTCGTGGATTGGTTTGATTGCCGCTTCAGTCGCTTTGTTGCTTGCGCTGGTTGCTCACGAATACAGAATCAAATACAAGTGGCAAGTTCCGGGCTTCATTATCGCCATTCCGATGTTGATACCTCAACTCTCGGTGTTGTTTGGTATGCAAGTCACGACCCTCTACGTTGGCAGTAGTGCCTATGAGTTCTGGGTGATTTGGGCGCATGTTTTCTTTGCTTTCCCGTTTGTATATCTCTCTTTGGACGGCCCATGGAAAAGCTTTAACGATGGGTTGATTAAAGCCTCGCTTAGCCTGGGTAAATCGCCATTTCAGAGTTGGTATTCAATCAAACTGCCAATCTTGCTTCCTGCTATTACCTTTGCTTGGGCGGTCGGGATCAGTGTGAGTTTGGCCCAGTACCTTCCAACATTGATGCTAGGTGCGGGCCGTATTAGCACCATCACCACAGAAGCGGTTGCCCTAACCAGTGGTTTCGACCGCAGGGTGACAGCAATCTATGCCATTTGGCAGGCCTTATTGCCTCTGTTCTTTTTCTCTTTAGCGATATTGGTCAGCCGACTTCAACTTAGATATCGCCGTCTTACTTTTAAAGGTTTCCTAAGTAATGAGTCTGTACCTCAACGACCTCGCCATCCGTAAAACCGATGGGGATTCGCTGTTCTCAGCGCTAAACGTAACATTAGAATCTGGCCAAATACTGGCTTTAATGGGGCCGAGTGGCTGCGGAAAGTCGACCTTACTGGATGCGATTGCTGGTCACTTAAGTGAAGAGTTTTCGTATTCTGGCAGCGTTGTGTTGCACGATATTCAGCTAGATGACCTGCCTTCACATCAGCGTGAAGTCGGCATTTTGTTTCAAGATGACTTGTTGTTTCCGCACCTAAAAGTATGGGAGAACTTAGCCTTTTCATTACCTAATTCGGTTAAGGGTTCCGCTCGTCAACAGCAAGCCATGGCTGCACTAAAAGACATAGAGCTGACTCACTTGGCAGAGTCTTTTCCTGATCAAATATCTGGTGGTCAACGCGCAAGAATAAGCTTAACTCGTATGTTACTAGCCAAGCCGAAACTCGCCCTACTCGACGAACCGTTCAGTAAGTTAGACCAAGAATTAAGAGCACAATTTCGCGATTGGGTGTTTGAACAATTGACCAAAGCTAATATCCCGACGTTAATGGTCACGCACGACGAAGCCGATGTGCCTCAAGGGGCAGAAGTACTGTCTTGGCCATGGAGAAGTCACAATGCTGGATAAGTACTCCATTAAGGTCATTAAATGGCCATTGAATCAGTCGGCTAAGTTACTGAACCAATTGGGTATCACAGCCAATCAAACCACGTTATTCGGATTTCTGGTTGGGTGTTTAGCATTTCCAGCATTAGCATTTCAGCAATACGAATTGGCATTGGGGTTTATTGTATTTAACAGGGTTTGCGACGGACTTGATGGCGCTTTGGCTCGAATCCAAGGCATCAGTGATGCTGGTGGCTTCCTCGATATCAGCCTAGATTTCCTATTCTACTCGTTGATCCCTTTTGGATTTGTAATTGCCAATTCAGAACACAACGCCATTGCCGGTGCATTTTTGATCTTCTCTTTTATCGGCACAGGCAGTAGCTTTTTAGCGTTTGCGGTAATGGCGGGCAAGCGAGGTATCGAGAACCCCGTTTATAAGCACAAGTCGCTCTACTACATGTCTGGATTAACTGAAGGCACAGAGACCATCGCCTGTTTCATTGCCTTTTGTATTTGGCCACAACACTTTGCTGTTATCGCCTATACCTTTGGCGCAGCGTGTTGGCTGACTACATTTATGCGTATCTATTTTGGGTTCCAAACTCTTAAGACTCAGCAAGAGAGCTAGTGATCTAACGGCAAAAACAAGATACAAAAACGCCGCTCAATATGAGCGGCGTTTTTTCTAACTGATGTTTAGAATCAATTAAGCGTCAGCAGAAGCGCCTATCTTAAACCTCAGAACTTTGAGGCTCGAATCAAGGTCGACATCGACAAACTCAGGCGGGTTGTCTAGGCGTTCAATAAACTCAACGCTTGGTGCTTCTTCTACCATCGTCTCAATCAGGAAGTTTGGTGATACAGCAGGTGAATTCACACAGGCAATCACTTCACCACCTTCTGTTAGAAGCTCAGGCAAACGGCGTAAGATTTTTTTATAATCTTTAGTTAGAGCAAAGCTGCCTTTTTGGAACGAAGGTGGATCGATGATAACCAACTCGTAAGGGCCGCCCTTCTTGATTTTCCCCCACGACTTAAAGATATCGTAGCCAAGGAAGTTAACCGAGCGCATATCGTGATCGTTCAGACGGTGATTATCGCGGCCTTTGTTTAGCGAGCCACGAGACATGTCCACGTTCATGCATTGACGAGCACCACCAGCGATAGCCGCTACTGAGAAGCCACAAGTGTATGCGAACAGGTTAAGAACGTTCTTATCCTTAGCATTATCTTGTACCCATTGGCGACCATTACGCATGTCTAAGAACAAACCGAAGTTCTGATTACGGCCAATGTCTAATTGATACTTAAGACCGTGCTCAACCACAACCGGAGAGTCATTCAACTCACCCCAGAGAACCTCAGACGGCGCGCCATCGGCATAACGGTGTTGCAGAACAATACTTGTGCCCTGCTTTGCTTGCCAGATATCTTTGTTGGTGAGTTCAACCAATCCAGCTTTGAGAGATGACAAGAATTCGTCGTCTACTTCTTTGAATACGTTAACCAGTAGCTGCCCATCAACCCAATCACATGTCAGTTGATCTAGACCTGGCCAAAACTTACCGCGACCGTGAAAAATACGGCGTAGTTCATTCGGCACTTCATTAAGTTGCTGTTCAATATGACTAAAAAACAGAGGTAAAGCTGATGCTTCCATTATTTCACTCACTTAGTATTTAGCTTCGGCCAAGTTAATGACCAAGGTTCAAGCCAACTGTCTAAACCAGCAGACACGGTCTCTTGATGCCACTTCTCACCTAAGGAATCTAGGTTCCTTGGGTCACAGACATATTCGTAGGCTTGTGATTGATAGGTAAATCGAATCGCGAATGCATGCAGATATCCTCTGTCAGCCTCACTCGATGGATTATAAATAGGGTCACCAACAATGGCTGAGCCGATCGACTTCATCGCAACACGGATCTGGTGTGTACGCCCCGTATAGGGTTTACACAAAAGTAGACGCTCACCGGGTTCAGCGGTTGCAGACAAAAACTGGGTAATCGCTGGGTTTTCTTTGCTTGTCAGTAGTTTCCAGCTTGAACGTCGTGAACGCTCCATATCACCTGAGATCAACCCCTGCTTTTTCTTTGGCTTCTTCGAACCAATCGCAAGGTAGTACTTCTCGACTTCACGCTTTGCGAACAGCTGTGAAAGCTCACTCGCTGCCGAGGCATTCTTTGCTAACAGTAGAATACCTGAGGTCATTTTATCGAGGCGGTGAACGAGATATAACTTCGGCTCATTAAGCGCATTAGCGACTTCTTGTAGCAGCATGGTGTCACCATCGTCTTTGTGGACGCTGACTCCAGGGTGCTTATTAATGAGTAAAAAATCTGAATGGTTCAGAAGAATGTCGAACATGTAAAAGCTAGCTCCATTGTAGAGCGTGGAGTATACCGTGTCTGAACCCAGATTCCAGCTACGAAAAAGCCCAACTAACTCAATAAACATTGAATCATTGGGCTTCTTTTCAACCTGTACCAGTTAGTGCCTAGTATTTGCTCGATTAGATTTAAGTAATTCGCACAAAGCAACTCGCCCTATGCAAGATTTTATTTTTCGTCGAAAATCAAATTTCAGCGATAAAAAAACGGAAGCCAATGACCCCCGTTTCTTAATTTACTTTAGCTCGCGATTGTAGCTTCTAAGAATTATGGTTTCTAAGAACTATAGCTTCTTAGAGATTACCGCAGAGCCAGCAATGATACCAATACCTAGTAGCATAATTGCACCTTTACCGCTGTCGAAGCCAGAAGAGATACCCATAAACGCAACGATAGCGATAGCTACTGGGATGATGTACTTAACTAGTGTGTACCATAAACCGAATAGTGGGAAAGATACTTCACCGTCGTTAGTGATCTCTTTCTCTAGGTCAGCGCGGTTTAATCTCCAACCAGCGAAGATACATACCAACATACCGCCAACTGCTAGGAAGATCTTATCAGTTAGTAAGTCGAAGATATCGAACGCACCAGTACCGAACAATGTTGGACCGAAGCCACCAAGTGATAGAGAAGCGAAGATACATAGAATCGCCATTACGACACTCGCAGACAGTACAGCTGTTACACGCTTCATGCCTTTCTCATCGATTAGGTACGAAACCACAACTTCAAGTAGAGATACTGAAGATGTCAGTGCCGCAACACTCAGACCAACGAAGAACATAAGAGCAAATAGAAGACCCACTACGCCGCCCATTTCAGCGAATAGCTGAGGAACAACAACGAATACCAGACCAGGACCCGCTGCAGGCTCCATACCGAATGCGAACATTGCTGGGAACATTGCAACACCAGCTAGGATAGCAACACCTGTATCCATTGCCGTAACCATAGCGGTAGTTTGAACTAGGTTCTCTTTCTTCTTCAGGTAAGAACCGTAAGTCAACATACAACCCATACCAAGAGATAGTGAGAAGAATGCTTGACCTAGTGCAGCTAGGATTACACCGCTGTCTACTTTAGAGAAGTCAGGGCTGAATAGGAATTCAAGACCAGCCATCGCGCCCGGAAGCATGATGCCTTTGATTGATACCACGATAAGGATAATGAAAAGAAGTGGCATTAAGATCTTACCCGCTTTCTCAATACCGCCAGAAATACCTTTCATAACGATGACAACGTTAAGCAGTAGGTATAAGCCCATCCACATAAGTGGCTGAACTGGGTTTGAGATAAAGCCACCAAAGCTGTCACCGATTGCTTCAGGTGCGTCTAGTAGACCACCAGCAATTTTACCGATGTATGCGATAGACCAGCCACCTACTACAGGGTAGAAACCCATGATTAGCAGACCACTTACTACACCGATAACACCAGCGAACGTCCAGCGACGGTCAGTTGATTTAAATGCACCTACTGCTGATCTCTGCGTATGACGGCCAATCGCAAATTCAGTCAGCATCACACTGAAACCGATGAAGATTACAAAAAACAGGTAAATTGCAACGAATGCACCGCCGCCACTTTCGCCTGCTGTGTATGGGAATTTCCAGATGTTACCTAGACCAACAGCAGAACCTGCTGCAGCCATTACGAATCCTAACTTCGAACCCCAGGTATCGCGGGGTGTTGTGGTTGTATTACTAGTAGCCACGTGTACTCCAAACTTTTGTGTTATGTGATGTTGTGTTTTGCTTTGAGTGGCGTCTTTAAAAGATAAGGCGTATAAAAAAATTTACACGCCTAAAAGATTTGATTGACGCTCGTATATAGCAAGTAAACCAGTTTAAGAATAAAATTGGAAGCCCGAACCGTATATATTTCGTTACCAATGTAAATTTTTATGGTTAAATGCCGCCTTTTCATACAAAACAATCGTTTTCGTCTTAAGTTAACCAAAACTTAACAACTATAACCTGTTTACAGCTTTAGCTCTAATTTGTAAATAGTTGATTCCTTAAATTCCCATATCCGTAAAATAGCATTACTATCTAAGTGTCTCTTTTTTCGAGTATTCAATGTGGAAAAGCTCTACCATTTTTTAACTTTAGCTTCTGTCGCTTTATACTGGGTACTTGTAGCCGGTGTGACTTTCCGTGTCGTACTAAAACGACGCTCTGTCAGCGTTTCTCTCGCGTGGTTGATGGTTATCTACATTATCCCAATTGTAGGTGTCGCTTGTTACTTCCTTTTCGGAGAGCTAAACCTAGGTAGAAAGAGGGCTGAGCGCGCACATCGCATGTTTACTCCATTTGGTGATTGGTTCCGAAAACTAGATGATTGTCAGCTCCACCTTCCAGGAAAGGTCGGCTCCCCTATCCACAAGATTGATGAACTTTGTAACAATCGGATGGGCATTCCTGCACTCAGCGGAAACACACTTTCACTGCAAGCTTCTCCCAATGAGATCTTACACGCAATTATCGAAGATATAGAAAATGCCCAAACCAGTATTAAGATGGTTTTCTATATTTGGCACCCTGGAGGATTAACTGATTCGGTTGCTTCCGCTCTCATTCGAGCTGCGAAACGTGGTGTGGATGTTAAAGTTTTGCTTGATTCTGCAGGTAGCCCGCGCTTTTTTAAAAGTCACTGGCGCTTAATGATGAAAGACGCCGGTGTGCAAGTTGTACAAGCATTGGAAGTAAGCCCTTGGCGTATTTTCTTACGTCGTCTAGATCTAAGACAACACCGTAAAATCATCGTGATTGATGAAACCATCGCCTACACTGGCTCAATGAACATGGTTGACCCCGCTCACTTCAAGCAAAATTCAGGTGTTGGCCAGTGGATTGATGTAATGGTACGCGTAACGGGGCCAACCGTTAATGTACTGTCGGCAATTCATGGTTGGGATTGGGAAGTGGAAACGGGCGAGCGCATCCTTCCTGATTTACCTGAATGTCCGATTGAAGAGGTAATGACGCATCACCCTGTGCAAGTCGTGCCATCTGGTCCAGGCATGCCGGAGTATTTGATCCTGCAAGTTCTAACCATTGCGATTAATCAGGCAAACCATTCTGTTCGTATCACAACACCCTACTTTGTACCGAGTGCCGATTTATTAGAAACACTCAAAATGACAGCGCAACGCGGTGTCAATGTAGAACTGGTCATCCCACACAACAACGACTCATTAATGGTTAAGTGGGCTTCGCGCGCTTTCTATACCGAGTTACTTGAAGCCGGCGTTAAGATTTACGAGTTTTACGGTGGGCTTCTTCACACCAAATCGGTAGTGATCGATGAAGAATTTTGTTTGATCGGAACGGTCAATATTGACATGCGCAGCCTATGGCTCAACTTCGAAGTGACGCTAGCCGTAGATGACGTGCACTTCACTCAGCAGCTCTCTGAACTACAACAGTCTTATATAGAATCATCTCACCCAGTAGTACTAGAACAGTGGGAACAGAGAAACTTGCGAAATCGCTTCTTTGAAAGGTTGTTCTATTTGTTCAACCCTCTTCTGTAATACATATGATGAGTCGATTGCGGCTCATCACTTCCTCCCGTAAGTTTTTAACCTTTCACCATTGATTAAGTAAAAGGTTAAAAAGCGAAAGAAAAGCGTAAAAACTCCTGCTCCCCTCTTGCTTTGAAGGCTATTGGCATGTTTTAAATAGAAGATAACCGATTGATAAGGAATTCACAGCATGTCCGAGAACAAAACCACTAAGCTGATCACTGCAGGTCGTGATAAGAAGTGGACCAATGGCGTCGTTAACCCACCAGTACAGCGCGCTTCAACTGTCGTATTCAACTCAGTAGAAGAGAAGCGTAAAGCTACAATTAACCGCGCTAACAAAACACTTTTTTACGGACGTCGTGGAACCAACACTCATTTCGCCTTCCAAGATGCCATGGTGGAAGTGGAAGGCGGCGCAGGCTGTGCACTCTACCCTTGTGGTACGGCAGCAATCTCTAACGCCATTCTCTCTTTTGTAGAAACAGGCGACCATATTCTGATGGTCGACACCTGTTACGAACCGACGCGTGATTTCTGTGACACCATCATGAAGAAGATGGGTGTAGAAACAACTTACTACGAACCAACGCTTGGTGAAGGCATCCAAGACCTTATTAAGTCAAACACTAAGATACTGTTTACCGAATCTCCGGGTTCTGTCACCATGGAAGTTCAAGACATTCCAACGCTCGCACGTATTGCTCATGAACATGACATCATTGTTATGTTAGACAACACTTGGGCTGCTGGTGTTAACTTCTCACCGTTTGATTTCGGTGTTGATATCTCGATTCAAGCAGCAACCAAATACATCGTTGGTCACTCTGATGTGATGCTAGGGACTGCGGTAGCCAATGAAAAATGTTGGGACCAGTTAAGAGAACAGAGCTACCTGATGGGGCAATGTGTTTCGCCAGATGACGCTTACCTCGGCCTTCGTGGTATTCGTACTCTTGATGTTCGCCTACGCCAACACGCAGAAAGCAGCTTGAAAGTGGCAAAATGGTTAGAGACTCGCCCTGAGGTTGACCACGTTCGTCACCCTGCGCTTGAATCTTGTCCTGGTCATGAGTTCTTTAAACGAGATTTTACTGGCGGGAATGGCTTGTTCTCTTTCGTGCTGAAGAACTCAAATACCAAAGCGACCACAGCGCTACTTGATGGTATGACGCACTTTAGTATGGGTTACTCATGGGGTGGTTTCGAAAGCTTGATTCTAGCGAATGAACCAAGCAGCTTTAACAGCCTAAGAACAGTAGCGAATCCGAACTTCGAAGGGACTTTGATTCGTGTTCATATCGGCTTAGAAGATGTCGATGATCTGATTGCAGACCTAGAGGCAGGATTAGAGCGTTACAACGCGTTCGTTTAATTAAAATCGTTAACAGACTCAGACCAAAAAGGCAGGATATTCCTGCCTTTTTCAATTCAGCGAATCAGTAGCCTGTAATTCCAATACTGCCACAAAGTGCTTTATAAGCCGTTAACGAACGTTAAAACACGCCCAATTGAATATTTCAATTCGATGTTCATTGAACATATACAAAGACTGATCCTTCACTGCAATCGCGTAGTCAATCGTCACCCCTTTATACTCACTGTAATCATTGTTAATAATAGGATCATGAAAAGGCGTTGCCGTTCTCACATCAAGAATACTCATCGACAGATTGTTTCCATCAAGTCCGTAGTATCCGGAATAAAGGTTTTCCATCGTACTCTCGTTACCGTCTTGCTCAGTAATCGTCACAAACTCTCTAATACTAAAAGTATGGTCTGACTGAAAAGTAAGGCTTATGCGCTCGTACAGTGCTTGATATGGTTGGAATGCCTGAGATAAAAAATCCGTTTTGATCGTTTTACAGTGCCATCGAGTGCCTGCTAATACGTTTTGCTCTAACAAGAAGCTCGAAGCGGCGATCGCACAAAGAATGAGTAAGCCAATTAGTCGCAAAAGTCACTCCTCTTTTCCATGTACTGAGTAAGCGAATCAAAAGACGACTCAATATTGAAAATAGAAGCACTATAGTTCAAAGCTTCACCATCCTTCCTTTGAATCAACATGTATAGCGCATCATCTTCGGGTTGGTCTACTGATGGGTAGATACGAACAAAAACATCAACATTGCAGTAGCTAGGTATCACATCCGTTAGCTTTTGAGTGATCGCAGGCAACGAATAGGATTCATTGTGCGCAACATGGAAAAAGTAGTGATTAGCATTATCTATGTAGCTGTCGGGGTATTCGGCTTTATCAACAAAATAAGGCAGTGGCGTATAATAGGTTTGGAAAAGATTGAACGCCGTTACGACGATACAAATCAATGCGACTAAGTAGCCCGCTTTAATTAAGTGCGCATTACCTTTTGAATCTGAAGGTTCTAATTCAGTTGCAGCCAACATTTCTTGAGCGACAGGTGAAGAGTTTAATTTAGATGCCTTCGCAGTCATTTGAGAAGGCACAGTTTCAGTTTTACTAGGTTTTATCGATTCATCGATTACAAGTGAATAACCCGTTTTACTGACCGTACGAATCGTTGCACAGCCACAAGTCACTCGCGATAGCGTTTTTCTAATCTTAGATATCACGTTAGTGAGCGCTTGCTCTGAGACAATCACATTGCCCCAGCACCTATCAAATATTAGGCCTCGTTCAACACACTCACCAGCATTTTCAAGTAAGAACAGAAACACCTTACCTTCTATCGGCGCGATAGTTTGTACGTGGCCATCGTCACGCACAAACTGCCGAAGCAAGGGATCATAACTAACATCACAGATTTGGTAGCTTTGTTGTTTCACTATCGTCTTCTAGGTTTGAATTTGGTCGCATATGATATTGAATAGTTTATAAATGACCAGTGAATTTCCCTATATTAACGCAATTATTTTTCGACGATAAATAACACCTTTATTTGTGCGGACAACCTACGATATGGTCATTAACCATGCCTGTCGCTTGCATGAACGCGTAACAGATTGTTTCCCCTACAAACTTAAAGCCTCTCTTCTTCAAAAACTTACTCATCGCTTTAGATTGCTCGGTAGAAGCGGGAACTTGAGACATCTCGGTCCATTGATTCACAATCACCTCATTATCAACAAACTGCCATAAAGCATTTGAAAGAGAGCCGAACTCTTTCTGTAATTCAAGCGTAGCTCGCGCATTGTTGTATACCGAAGCAATCTTGCCCTTGTGTTTAACGACATCGAAGTTTTCAATGATGTGCGGCACGTTGTCTTCATTCAACTCAGCTAACTTGTTTAACTCGTAATTATCGAATGCAGCACGATAGCCTTCGCGTTTTTTGAGTATCGTAATCCAACTCAGGCCAGCTTGAGCACCTTCTAACGTAATGAACTCAAATAACACTTGGTCATCATAAACAGGCACGCCCCACTCTGCATCGTGATACTCCCTTTCAAGCTCATGTTTCAGTGCCCACGCACATGTTCTGTCCACTGTATTTGCTTCCATCTCGATGGTCTCTTTTTAGTAATCGTACATAAAAATAATGCCCCAGAAAGGGGCATTATTTCAAAGGTTAGTTGACGTTAAGCAACTTCAATTTTATGGAATAGACGATACAGCACAGGTACTACGATTAGCGTGAGTACAGTCGCAAAGCCCAAACCAAACATAATGGTTACCGCCATTGGTTTGAAGAAGATATCTGGTAGTAGAGGGATCATACCAAGAATGGTTGTGATCGCCGCCATACATACCGGACGAACACGACTCAGTGCCGCATCAACAACCGCTACATATGGATCTTTACCTGACTTCATCTCAATCTCAATTTGATCAAGCAGTACGATACCGTTCTTCAGAAGCATCCCAGATAGACTCAAGAAGCCCAACAGCGCCATAAAGCCGAATGGTGTGTTCAAGGCTAACAAGCCTGTCGTAACCCCTATCAAGGCGAGTGGTACTGTTAACCAAACTATCAGAGGCTCTTTCACCGAGTTAAACAAGAACACAGTGATTAAGAACATGAACAAGTAACCCAAAGGCATGGTTGTGAACAGTGACGCTTGTGCGTCTGCCGACGACTCATATTCACCGCCCCACTCCAATGAATAACCCGGTGGCATCTCAATCGCTTCAATTTGTGGTTGTAAGCGTTTCTGTAAAGTTGATGCTGTCTCTTCACCCAGTAGATCGGGATCCGCCATTACCGTCAGCATACGCTTACGGTTCTTACGGATGATCAGTGGATCTTCCCATTCCAGTTCGTAACCTAGCGTTACTTGTTGAAGTGGGATGTACTCACTTAGTGCTGGGCTCCAAATCTTCATGCCTTCGATGTTACGGATATCAACACGCTCATCTTCAGGCAAACGAGCCACGATAGGCATCAGCGTAGTACCATCACGGTACACACCAATCGATTTACCAGAGAAAGACATCGCAAGGAAATCATCGACATCAGACTTGGTGATGCCATAACGACGCGCTTGACTTTCGTTGAACTGAGGCTCTAACACCTTAGTTCTATCACGCCAATCATGACGAATATTAAATGCTCCAGAATCAGCTCGCATGATATCCATCACTTGAGCGGCAATTGAACGTAATACTGTTGGATCAGAACCAACAATTCGCGCTTCAATCTTCGCACCACCACCAGGGCCTAATTCAATCTGCTTGAGCTTATAGTCGATCTCAGGGAACTGACCATTTACGTGCTCACGAAAGCGTTTCATCAGCCCTTCAAGCACTTCGTAGCTCTTCACACGGACCGTTATTTCGCCATACGCGCTATAACTTTTCTCTGGTGCGTAAGTCAGCATGAAACGTTGCAGGCCTTTACCCGCAGTCGTCGTGATGTGCTCAACTTCGTCCTGATCAGCTAACCAACTCTCAAGCACTTTAAGCTTGGTATTGGTCGCTCGAATATCAGTACCTTCCGGCATCCAGACGTCAACTTGGAACATCGGTGTTGTCGAGGATGGGAAGAAGGCTTGTTTTACAAAACCAAAGCCGTAAACGCTTGCGCCCAAACCAATAATCAGAACAAACATGGTTAACCAAGCACGCTTCATACAGAACTCAAGGAAGTTTTTGTAGATCACAAAAACCATCCCGTTGTATGGGTCTTTACCTTCGTTCTCTGAGTCGACCTTTTGACCTTTAAAGAACATGTCAGCAAAGAACGGCGTGAGCGAGATGGCAGTAAACCAACTCAGCATCAAAGAAATCAGTAGCACCGTGAACAAGGTGCCACAGTACTCACCTGTTGAGTCCTCGGATAAACCGATAGGCGCAAAAGCAGTCACCGCAATAACGGTTGCCCCCAACAGCGGCCATTTGGTTTGGGTAACGATATCGGTGGCGGCCTGCATCCGGGTTCGCCCCTTCTGCGTGCCGATCAATATCCCTTCCACCACCACAATGGCATTATCCACCAGCATCCCCAGAGCGATAACCAACGCGCCTAATGAGATACGTTGAAGGTCAATCTTGAAGTACTGCATGAAAATAAAAGTACCGAAAACGGTCAACAACAAGATCAAACCGATCAACAGACCAGAGCGTAGCCCCATGAAGAACAGCAGAACCACGATTACAATCGCAACCGCCTGCCCCAAACTCACCACAAATCCACTTACTGACTTATCTACCTCTTTGGGTTGGTTATAAACCTCAGAGATATCGATACCGATGGGCTGCTGATATTTCAGCTCGGCAAGTCGTCGGTCAAAGGCTTCACCCACAGCAACCACGTTGACACCTTGCGCAAAAGAGACACCAAGGTTGAGTGCAAGCTTACCGTTGTAGCCAATGATATTACTTGGTACTTCAACATAGCCACGAGTGACGTCAGCTACGTCTTTCAAATAGATAAGACCTTGAGCACCACCTTCTGTCAGAATCAAATCGCCGAGCTGTTCAACATTCTGGAACTCACCCGTAGGGTGGATACGAATGTATTCATCACCAATTCTCACTGCACCAGCACTTGATACAATGTTTTGAGTCGATAAAAGATTAAATACCGTGCTTGGAGACAGACCTAAGGAGCTTATCCGCTTCATTGATATTTCAATGAAAACTTGCTCTTGTTGCTGACCAGAAACAGAGACCTTACTGACCCCATCAACCAACTCCAGCTCTCGCCTTAGATAATCGATGTAATCTAGAAGCTCTTTGTAACTGTAGCCATCGCCCGTTACCGCGAGCAAAATACCGTAAACGTCACCGAAGTCATCGATAACTTGAGGGTCATTCACGCCTGGCGGCAGTTCGACCTTCAAATCATTCACTTTTCGACGAAGTTCATCCCATATTTGCGGAAGATCATCAGGCCCGTAGTTATTCTTCATCGTTACCGTTACCTGAGACAGGCCACGGCTTGAGATAGAGTTAACTTCATCCACATAAGTAAGCTGCTGAATCGCTTTCTCTAGTGGATAGGTCACTTCCTCTTCCACTTGCTGAGGGGTCGCCCCAGGGTAAGAGGTCACGACCATTGCATCTTTAATGGTGAAGGCAGGATCTTCCAGACGACCCAAACCAAAGAATGCAGAAACACCACCAATAAGAAAAATCAGAGATAGCATCCAGCTGATGACTTTGTTGCGTATAAAGTAAGAAGCAACACCTGTGATCTGATCATCACCCTGTTGATCGTCATTTTGAGGCTTGTTATTCACTTCACTCATTGTTCGTCTCCTGAGACAATACTTCCACTGTCATCCCATCTCGCAATCGCGATACGCCTGCAACAACGACATGCTGCCCCATTTCTAATCCTTTCATTATCTGCAATGTTTTCTGGTTTGCTTTTCCTAACACGACTTGTTGTTTCGAGACTGTTTTGTCGTCGTTAAGAACCCACACATAAGAGTTTTTACGATCCAGTTCATCACCGTCGGCATTGAATACCGCTTCGATCGGGATAAGTACGCCAGCTTTTAGCTCCAAACCGATATCTCGTCCGTTTGAGGTCACATCAACGGCCATACCATCAAGAATTAAATCGTCTTCTGGCATCGGCAAAGCTAGTGTCACCGTGAACGTACCCGTACTTGGATCCGGCTCAGTGGTGAACTCTTTAATACCTGCGGTGTATTCATTACCGCTTGGCACTCGCACCACAGCTTCCACGTTCGAGAGCAGCGTTTCATTGGGCTGATTCACATAGATTTGGTCAGGGAGCTGAATGACAACTTCGACATCCTCGACACTGTGAATGTTCACAATCTGTTGGCCTACCTGAATATTTTCATATTGGTCGACACTCACACGAGAGATAATCCCATCAACTGGGGCTCGAAGATTAGTGAAAGACAGACGCAGTTTCGCTAGCTCTAATTCGGCATAAGCGATCTGACGTTGAGCGGCGATTTCATCAAACTGCGATTTCGCCAATAGCCCTTTCTTCACCAACGGACTTGAACGTCTGTATTGGCTGTTGATTACCGTGTAACGCGCCTGAGCGTTGTCCACATCCAATTGATAATCGGTTGGGTCGAGCTCTGCAATGATGTCACCGGCTGAAACTCGTTCGCCTTCTTTCACATCAAGCTTGTAGATCTCACCCGCTACTCGGAAACTAAGATGAGCTTTCTCAGCCGCGTTTGCGACCGCTGGGAAATAAAGCTTGTCGCTAAAATCGATGACTGAAATCTCGACAGCTTTAACTAAGGGTGTGTTGTCCACTTCTACAACTTGTTTATCTTCACAAGCAGTTAGTAAGGCTAAACACGACAGCCCTGCGGCCACTTTAAGTGTTTTCATGTTATAGCCCCCTTTCCTTGATCCACTCTCGAACTTTAACGCCCGGCTCAAGTCCATTAACGCCAGAAGTGACAATGCGGTCTCCATCATTCAGCCCAGAGACGATATGGCGTTTTTCATCAATGACGATTGCTACGTTCTCAACAATTCCGTCGTTGTTTACGCGCCATACAGACACATCATCGCCGTCAGTTATCATGGCTGACGTAGGGATTTTGGTCGCAGCAGCTTGCGCAGAAACAAGTCTTACCGTGCCAGACATTCCCGGTAAAATACCGATATCCGTTGGCCTTTCCATTACCATGGTTACCTTGTATGAACCCGTTTTTGGATCCGCTTCGGTATCAACTTCTTGGAAAGTCAAAACGTAAGGGTTCTCAGGAAACGCATCAAATACCATGGTTGCATCGGTTTCAAACCCTGAAGAAAAGCGCGTGATAAGTTGGTCGGGTAATAAGAAAACGACTTTAAGAATCTGATTGGTTTGAATATTCATCACACCTTGTTTCGCGGCGATGTATTCATGGTTTTCAGCAGGAATGATGGAAATCGTTCCATCGTAAGGCGCAACCAGAGTGGTGTAACGTAGATTTGCCTTAGCTTGGTTTAGGACAGCTTTAGCCGAATTGTGGTTAGCTTTCGCTTGGTCGAAATCTTGCTCTGAAACTACTCTATCTTTACGCAGCTTGATCGAACGTTGGTATTGAACATCAGCAAGCTTAAAGTTGGCTCTCGCTTGCTTCTCTAACAGCTGATATTCATCAGGGTTAAGCGTTGCAAGTTTGTCACCTTTGGTAACCTGTTGACCCGATGTAACATCGATAGTCTGAAGTAACCCAGGAACACGGAACGCAAGAACGGCTTTATCGCCAGCTTCTGTGGTGGCGGGAAAACTACGTTCAAAGGCATTATTACCGACGGAAACGGTGAAGAGTTTGGCGGGTCTAGATTCAGGCTCAGGTACGGGAGGAAGCTCCTTACCACACCCAGACAACCCAGCTAAGGCCGTCAATAGGACAAGGGAGGCTCTATACATTGGTGATCATCCATATCTATAAATATTTTTATAACATAGATTAATCGCATGTAACTTACCAGTCAGCGTAAGATTTATTTAGAGAAAATTATTAAAAAAAATAACGGCTTGGAATAAATTTTCCTAAACCGTTATCTAATCTTTTTTAGGTTTTAGCGCTACATGTTCTTAAATTCGCGATTCACTTTAAACGTGTCTGAGGTGACATAAGCTTCCATGTTGCGGACACTGGTCTCTAACTTCTGGAAATCACCCTCTAAAGTGCCTAGTAAAGACTCCGCAGTTTGCCCCTTTTCCCAAGGCTTCTGCTTCAGCGTATGCTCTTGTTTGGCTTTCATCTCATCAACATACTGAGGTGGTTGTTTTTCAAGCATAAATGTCAAAGCTAAATACGCTAATAAGACCAGAAAACTACCACCGAGCAGTGCTGCAGAGATAACTAAGATTCGAACCAGCCAAACTTCAAGGCCAAAGTAGTTCGCTAAGCCCGCACACACGCCAGACAATTTGCCGTTAATGGGATCGCGATACAGTTCTCTACTCATAGTTTCGTCTCCAATTAGGCGACTCCGCATCCAGTATTTTTTCTAGTGTTTTCACACGATCTTGCATCGATTCTGCTTGCGCTGAAAGCTTGTGCAGGCGCTGAAGATCCGTTTCTGAAAGACCGTTACTGGATTTCTTCTTGCTGCGGTAATGTAAGAATAACCATAGCGGTGCCACGAAGATCAAGAAGACAATCAGTGGACCTGCAATTAGAAATGTTGACATAGAAAACTCCTAAATTATTTATCGCGGTTTTCAACTTGTTGCTTCAGTTTCGCTAGCTCTTTTTCAATTTCGTCTTGAGCTTGTAGCTCGGCAAATTCTTGGTCTAACGATTTTGCGTTGCCTGTTTTTGCGTAAACGTCAGCTTCAGCTTCTAATTCATCCACTTTACGCGAGAATTGCTCAAACTTCGCCATTGCTTCGTTGGTTTTGCTTGAATGCAGATGCTTTTGAACATCACGACGATTGCTCGCAGCATTATTACGAATCATCAATGCTTGCTGCTTTGCACGAGTTTCTGCAATTTTAGTTTCTAGCTTGCCAATCTCACTGGTTAGCTTCTCGATGGTTTCATGAACCAATGTTTGTTCTGTATGAAGGCTCTTGATGATGTCTTCAAGTTTTTGCTTTTCAATCAGCGCTGCTCTCGCCAGATCTTCGCGTTGTTTAGTCAGTGCTAGTGTCGCTTTATTTTGCCAATCTAGAATCTGAGTTTCGATAGCTTCAACTTTACGCGCTAGCTCTTTCTTGTCTGCGATAGCTTTTGCCGAGTTAGTGCGAACTTCTACCAGCGTGTCTTCCATTTCTTGGATAATCAGGCGAATCATCTTTTCAGGATCTTCAGCCTTATCTAATAGTGCACTGATGTTTGAATTTACAATGTCTGCAAAGCGAGAAAAAATACCCATGAGGAACTCCTTAATTACAATGATGGCAAATGCGTTCTAAATCGTTGTTCGACCCTTTACTCACTTGCTCGCAAATTTACGTTTGTTATTAAACCTACCATAAGTAATCCAAGTAGCATGCCAACTTTTAAGGCATTAATTATCAGTAGCTTACAATGTAATGGCGATTAATCTGAACCATGCTATGATGAATTTAACCAAGTATTGGTATTTTTCACCACTACAGCCTAAATGACTTCCATCAGCGCTCAGCTAATACAAGGACCCGCTATGCAGCAGAACCTCATTGGTGAATCCCCTAGCTTTCTCTCTGTTTTGGATAAAGTTTCTCAACTGGCTCCAATCGAAAGACCCATAATGATCATTGGCGAGCGTGGTACGGGTAAAGAATTGATCGCACAAAGGCTGCATTACCTTTCAAGACGTTGGGATCAGCCTTTGATCTCGCTGAACTGTTCAACCCTCAGCGAAGGTTTGATTGATTCTGAGTTGTTTGGTCATGAATCAGGTTCTTTCACGGGCTCAAAAGGCCGTCATCAAGGCCGCTTTGAAAGGGCGGAGGGCGGCACTCTGTTTCTTGATGAGCTGGCAACAACCCCGCTTGCAGTTCAAGAAAAGTTGTTACGTGTTATTGAATACGGACAATATGAACGTGTCGGCGGACAAAAAGCTTTAAGTGCGAATGTAAGACTGGTGTGTGCGACCAATGCCGACTTGCCAGACATGGCATTAAAGGGCGAATTCCGAGCGGATTTACTTGATAGATTAGCGTTTGATGTAATTACTATCCCACCTCTTCGTGAGCGCAAAGAAGACATCACGCTGCTAGCAGAATACTACGCGATTAAGATGTGTCGTGAATTGGAATTGGAGCTGTTTGTCGGTTTTGCCCCATCAGCCGTTGAGGCGCTGTTGGATTACTCTTGGCCGGGGAATGTACGAGAACTCAAAAACGTCATTGAGCGGGCAATCTATCAACATGGTAAGAATCCATATCCTATTGAATCTTTGGTGTTTAACCCATTCAAACCAGCATGGAAAACAGAACAAGATTCGACGCCAGAAACTGGCAATGCTCAGTCCAACAGCCATACTTCATCTGATAGCGCTTTTTCTTTGCCGTTGGATTACAAAGCATGGCAGGAGCAGCAAGACATCAAGCTACTCAATCAAGCCTTAAAACAAAGCAAGTACAACCAGAAGCAAGCCGCTGAATTACTCGGGTTAACCTACAACCAATTACGAGGAATGGTGAGGAAGTACGCGATTGTCGGACAAGCTAACGATAAATAGCTGCCCACACTAGATTATTATTTGGAGCCGAATAAATAAAATGTTAAATTGTCCGGATCTTGAGGCTCCTCTAACGCCTCGTTTCGAAAAGTATTTCTTTTTATGAAAGCACTAATAAAACTATCACTGAGCATCTGCACGCTGAGCTTTCTAGCTGGATGTGGTGAGAGTGTGGATCACGAGCAAATCCGTGAAAAAGGCTTCATTTATTGCGGCCAAGGTAATCCTAGTACCTTCAACCCACAGCTGGTTGATAGTGGTATTACCGCAGAATCACTGAGCCCTCAAATCTTCGATACACTGCTCACTCTTGATCCGATGACTTACCGACCAAAGCAGAACTTGGCGACAAGTTGGTCTGTTGATAAATCTGGTACAGAGTACACGTTCAAACTGCGCCCAAATGTTGCGTTCCAAACTACAGACTGGTTCACCCCAACTCGTAGCATGAATGCGCAAGACGTGGTGTTTAGCTTTGAACGTGTCATTGATAGTTCAAACCCATTTCATTATGTAGGCGGTGGCCTATATCCATGGTTTGCCGGAATCGACTTCAAAAACCTGATCGTCGATATCACAGCAGTTGACGACCTAACGGTGAAATTCCAATTAAGTCGCCCAGACAATTCATTTCTCAACAATATCGCCACCAGCTATGCGGTCATTCATTCTAAAGAATATGCCAATAAGCTCATTGCTGCGGACGAGAAAAATCAAATCGATTCCAACCCGGTCGGCACAGGTCCTTTCTACTTAGACGAATACCAGATCAATGACCTAGTTCGCTTGAAAAAAAACAAGCACTACTGGAAGGGAGAAGTACAAATGGACCAAGTTGTGTTTGATACTTCACAACGTGGGACAGGCACACTTGCCAAGCTTCTCCGCAGTGAGTGTGACGTGTTGAACTCACCGATTTCTAGTCAGATCCCTATTATTCAAGCTCATGAAGAGCTGAAAATTTCGGCTACACCGGCGGTTAATGTCTCTTTCATCGCGCTGAATACTGAGCACCCTGCACTGCGCGATTCTCGAGTTCGTAAAGCGCTCAACCTAGCCATCAATCGTCAGAACATTCTTGATTCTGTGTATTACGGTACAGGTACTAAAGCCTACACATTGCTTCCTCCTACGTCTTGGGCTTACCAAAAAGACAGCGTTCAAGTTCGTTATGATCGAAACTATGCAATTGCGCTTCTCAAAGAAGCTGGTGTTGAACCTGGATTAGAGCTTTCGATGTGGGTACCACTAGAGCCACGCGCATACAACCCAAGCCCAAGAAAAACCGCAGAATTGATCCAAGCAAACTTGGCCGATATTGGTATCGAGCTGAAACTCTATACCGACGATCGATTTGACCGCACACAGTTATCCTCTATTTCCTCAACAGACTTGTTGCTTACTGGCTGGATAGGCAATACGGGGGATCCAGATAACTTCTTGCGTCCACTTCTATCATGCAGCTCAGAACGCGCAGGATTAAACGTCTCTATGTGGTGTAATTCAGACTTTGATTTCCTTCTCGACTTAGCATTAGAGATCAATCAACAAAGGCACCGTGTGAACTTGTATCGACAAGCCCAAAACATTCTCAATGAAGAAGTTCCTGTGATCCCTCTCGCTCACGGCGTGCAATTCCGCGTGCACGATCGTTCGCTAACCGGTTTTAAACAGAGCCCGTTCAATGCTCAACCTTTTGACCAAGTCAGAAGAGAGGTGCAGTGATGTTTTGGTATACATTAAGACGTGTAAACTTATTCATTATTACGTTGGGGATTCTGACGTTAGTGGGTTTTGCCCTGCTTCGATTAGACCAAACCTCACCTTGGGCGATTCAAGATTTCTGGCCCGGTTGGATCAGCTATATCA
The DNA here is from genome assembly GCF_024347415.1 of Vibrio crassostreae. NCBI lineage: Bacteria > Pseudomonadati > Pseudomonadota > Gammaproteobacteria > Vibrionales > Vibrionaceae > Vibrio > Vibrio crassostreae. The sequence goes on along the minus strand of NZ_AP025476.1, from coordinate 1,263,838 downwards.
CTGAATTATCGACACTAAACTTTGGTCTAAGCAAACACGGTGTACCTATCATCGATGAGTTGGCCGTTGTATTCCCTGCAACGTTAGAACTGTGCTTCTTTGCCTTTGTGCTTGCGCTGTTTATCGGCATCCCTTTCGGCACGATTGCAGGTATGAGACAAGGTAAGTTTGTCGATACGACAATATCGTTTACCTCTATGGCCGGTTACTCTGCACCTATATTTTGGGTCGCATTGTTGATGATCATGGTATTTTCTCTGCACTTTGAAATGTTCCCGGTTGGCGGTCGATACGACCTGCTTTACGAAATTGAACACGTGACTGGCTTCGCGATGATAGATGCCTTTTTTGCCGAAGGCCGTTACCGTGCACACGCACTACAAAGTGTTATCGAGCATATGGCGTTGCCTTGCCTTGTTTTAGCGCTCGCCCCAACGACTCAGGTAATCCGATTGATGAGAGCATCAGTAGCTGAAGTGATGACTCAAAACTACATCCGCGCCGCGCGAATTAAGGGTCTATCAACTAGAGAGATCATCACTCAACACGTGTTGAGAAATGCAATACCACCGATTATTCCTAAGGTCGGCGTTCAACTATCAAGTATGTTAACGCTTGCTATTATTACCGAGTCTATCTTTAACTGGCCGGGTATTGGCCGCTGGTTATTGGATGCATTATCGAATCAAGATTATGTTTCAATTCAAGCAGGCGTAATTGTAGTGGCAACCTTGGTTTTGACTGCAAATATTCTGTCCGATCTACTGGGCGCGATGATCAATCCACTGGTAAGGAAGGAATGGTATGCTAACAAATAACGTCTACCAAGAAGAACAGATTCCAACCCAGTTCGAACGTTTCTGGCGCAGCTTCCGTAGCAACAATCTGGCGATGTTTGGCTTGTGGTGTTTGGTGCTTATCATTCTAGTTACCGTCACTTCACCGTGGTTAGCACCACATGATGCACAAGAGCAAACGGGACATCTTCTAACCCCTCCCTCGTGGGACCCTGCGGGTACGGTTGAATACTTTCTAGGTACTGATGACTTAGGCCGAGACATTCTTTCTCGCCTAATAATTGGCTCTCAACTTACTTTCGGCGCTGCGGTGGTGATTACCTTTATCGCAGCAGTCATTGGCTGTCTGATTGGCGTACTTGCCGGGATGACGCGTGGGTTGCTATCAAGCACGCTCAATCACCTGCTTGATACCGTGATGTCAATCCCATCTCTTCTGCTGGCGATTATCTTCGTAGCATTCCTTGGCTTTGGTGAGTTTAATATCTTGCTTGCCTTGTGCTTGGCACTGATTCCGCGCTTTATTCGCTCGGTGTACATTGCCGTGCACGCTGAAGTAGAGAAGGACTACATTCTGGCATCTCGCCTTGATGGTGCGAACGATTTCTACCTACTATGGAACTCAATCCTTCCTAACATTCTTACCGTGGTCGCTCTTGAAGTGACTCTGGCACTGTCAGTTGCAATTCTTGATATCACGGCGTTAGGTTTCTTGGGGCTTGGCGCTCAAGCACCAAGTACGGAATGGGGCTCTATATTAGGAGATTCGGTCGAGTTGATTTACCTTGCGCCATGGACAGTAACCCTACCCGGCTTAGCTATTATGTTTACAGTTATCGTGATTAACCTCGTCGGTGAAGGTGTTCGCCAAGCGCTAAATGCAGGAATCGAATAATGCCGTTACTTGATATTCGACATCTAACCATCGAAATTGAGACCCCTCAAGGGATGGTTAAAGCAGTAGATCGAATGAGTATTACCCTCAATGAAGGAGAAATTCGTGGCTTAGTAGGTGAGTCTGGCTCAGGTAAGAGCTTGGTTGCAAAGGCAATTGTCGGGGTTTGTAAAGAAAACTGGAAGGTTTCTGCAGACCGAATGCGCTTAGGTAATATCGACCTGCTGCAACTGACGCCGAAAGAAAGGCGACGAGTGATCGCACGCGATATCGCGATGATCTTCCAAGAGCCATCGACCTGTCTTGACCCTTCTGAAAAAGTAGGCAACCAACTCATTGAAGCGATTCCTTCCCACGCATTTGAAGGTCGTTGGTGGCAGCGATTTAAGTGGCGTAAGAAGCAGGCCATAGCGTTACTGCACAAAGTAGGTATCAAAGACCACTCTCGTCTAATGGACAGTTACTCTTATGAACTGACCGATGGTGAGTGTCAGAAAGTCATGATCGCAATGGCGATAGCTGCCAAACCAAAAGTCTTAATAGCGGATGAGCCAACCAACGATTTAGACCCAATTACGCAGTCTCAAATACTGCGTCTGTTGAGTCGTATGAATCAGATCAATAACACGACCATCGTGCTGATCGGCCATGACTTAACTACCATTACCCAATGGGCGACTCGTATTACCGTTATGTACTGTGGCCAATCTGTAGAATCTGCTGATACGCAGAAACTATTGGATGCACCTAAGCACCCGTACACCGTTGCTTTGCTAAAAGCGATGCCAGACTTTAACGACTGGATTCCCCACAAGGAGAAGCTACAGTCTTTACCAGGATCAATTCCGCCGTTGCAACATCTACCTATTGGTTGTCGGTTAGGCCCACGTTGCCCATACGCGCAAAGGCAATGTGTGGAGATCCCACATACTAAACGTATCAAGAACCATAAATTTAACTGTCACTTCCCTCTGAATATGGAGAAGAAAAAGAAATCATGAGTGCATTATTAGAAGTCAGTGATCTATCTAAAGACTTTACGACTCGCTCTGGTCTTTTTCGTAAGAAGATTCATCAGGCGGTGAAGCCGGTTAGCTTTTCCCTTGAAGCAGGCCAGACGATTGGTTTTATCGGTCAGAATGGCTCTGGGAAATCAACATTAGCGAGAATGCTCGCAGGCATGGTTGAACCGACTGCGGGCGAGATCCGCGTGAACGGCGAAAAGCTAGAACACAAAGACTATTCAACTCGTTGTAAGCTGATTCGAATGATCTTCCAAGATCCGAATACATCACTTAATCCACGCATTCAGATTGGTCGAATTCTTGAAGGCCCATTGAAGCGAAATACCAACATGCCACCAGAAGCCCGTATGCGCCGCGTGAAAGACACGTTATTACGCGTTGGTCTCCTTCCGGAACATGCTTACTTCTACCCTCAGATGCTTGCTGCGGGCCAGAAACAGAGGGTTTGTTTGGCTCGTGCCTTGATACTTCAGCCATCCATCATTGTCGCTGATGAAGCGTTAAATGGTTTGGACATGGCAATGCGCTCTCAAATTATTAACTTGTTCTTAGAGTTGCAAGAAGAGATGGGCGTGTCGTTCGTTTACGTATCTCAACACCTAGGTATTGTTAAGCACATCACCGACAAGATCATCGTGATGCACGAAGGCAATGTGGTTGAGAGCGGTGAAACGGATCAAGTGCTGACCAACCCAACTCACCAAATCACGCAAAGACTGGTTGAGAGTCATTTCTCCAAAGCGCCCAACCACTAAACTGGTTTAGCTTTTCACTCGCCACTAGAGGGGGTAACGCATGCTAACAAAAGCTTCAATGCTTCCCCTCTTGCTTGCAACTCTCTGCTTTAACGCCGTAAGCACTCCGCTTACTTGGTTAGATAGAACCTTCGTTGAAAATGCGTTTTATAACGTCGCGCTGCAACACGAATATTCCCAAGGCAATAAACCACTCGCCAAATGGAAACAACCGATCAAGATTTGGATTGATCATCGAGTGGGCGATGAAGAACTGCATCAAGAGCTCACCGAGCTTCATATCCAACATCTATCCGAAGTCACTCAACACCCTATAACAATCGTCAGCAAAGAATCTGAAGCGAACGTTAAATGGATATACACGAGGCAGAGCCAGTGGGTGTCAGAGGCGAAATCGGTACTGAAACTCAAATCGACTCAGCATTTAAATAACGCTATCTGCACGGCGGGTTATCAAACCAATTCTAAAAGTGAGATTGTTTACGCTGGGATTGTGATTCCCGTAGATCAGGCAAGATCGCGAGGTAAGCTAGTCGCCTGTATCGTAGAAGAGATCACACAGGTTCTAGGTCTGCCGAATGATTCAGATAAAGCCTACCCTTCTATTTTCAACGACCACACGCCAGAAGACTTGTTATCACCTTTAGATGTGGTGCTACTGCAACTACTGTATGAACCAGAATTGAAAGCTGGAATGACAGAATCGGAAGTAAAACCTATCGTTCGAAAGGTACTGAAGAGATACAGTAAAACAGGTGTGCTTCAACAAGCTTCTAAAGCCGCACAGCAAGCGCCCTTGTATCAGTTGATTGGGTATTGAACGAATATACGTTGGAAGCAAGCTTAGGTGGGATAATTGAATGATAGCGCTGCCTGAGAAAGGCAACGCTGACTTACGGTGTTACTGTATAACGAAAGAACTAGCGCTTAGCTGCCTGTTTCTTCAACTCGAAATCGAACTCATCAGGGAACAAGATAACGCCCTCTTCTTGTTCGTTCGGGAACACCACAACAGCAAGCTCGTCGTCTTCTAGACCATTCGTCCAGCGACTATGCCATTTGTTTAGCGAGATAGACTCAGCTTTACACTCAGACCAATCACCCGTTGCCCATGACTCTGCGAACTCTTGGTTTGGCCATACTGGAACACAGTCTTCATCTTCTGTGTTCAGCATTACACAACCGTGTTCATCGGTTAAGATCCATACTTCACGGTTTGCTACGATTTCTTTCACACAGTACTTCAGGCGTTGCTCGCCCGTATACTTGTTGATTTCAGCGATTTTTTTATCGTCTAGCTGTGTAGTCATCTTAATTTCCTACTTTAGTCAGTAACTTTGTTCTTAAAGCTATTTTATGCCGAGTACTTTTAACTTCAAACATTATCGATGAAGAAGAAAATCTACTTCAAAGAAAAACGCCTGCTAAAGTAGCAGGCGTTTATTATTTAAGTGACTTGATTAAACAAGCTCACCTTGTAGCCAAGGCCAGCCTTGCTTCTTACGGCTTAGTGTATTTTCCATCATCAATACGCCGTCTTTCTCGTGCTTAACCAATTTCTCAGCCCACTCACCTTTGTAAAGAAGACGAGTTTGCGCAGTAGTGATGTCAGTTAGCATTACCGCAGCAAATGCTAGACCGTCTTTCTCACAACGCTCTTCAAGATCAGCTTCTAGAGCTTCAATCATGCCGTCTACTTGCTCAAGAGTCGCAAGTTCAACTTGACCAACAACAACATCGCGACCATTGAATGGGTAGCCTTTAAGGTCTTTTTCTACTAGCTGTGCAGCAGATAGGCCTTCGATGTTTGTCTTAGCGATTAGAAGTGCTTTGATGAATGCATCAACGTCTTCTACACCTGCGATTTCAGCAAGTTCAGCAACCGCGTCTTTGTCTTTTTGAGTACATGTTGGAGATGCGAAACCAACTGTGTCTGAAAGAATTGCAGACATCATTAGCTTAGCGATTTGTTGAGAGATAGCGTGACCTTCAATCTTGAACATGTTGAAAAGTACAGTGTTTGTACAACCAACAGGCCAGATCCAAGCTTCCATTGGGTTTACTGTCATCACATCGCCTAGACGGTGGTGATCGACAATACCTACGATCTCTGCTTCAGCAACATCGTCTGGTGCTTGTGCTAGATCTGAGTAGTCTACTAGCCAGATTTTCTCACCAGCAACAGAAGTACGAAGCTCTGGTTTTTCAGCGCCAGCAACTTCTAGAATGTGTTGAGTTTCGCGGTTGATCTCGCCTTGGCGAATTGGTGTCGCTTCCTCGCCACGAGCTTTAAGAAGCTCTGTTGCAACTAACGCACTACAAATACTGTCACTATCAGGGTTTTTGTGACCAACAACTAAAATCATGTTTCTTCCTATTACACTAACAATTATGACTCTACCTTTAGAGCCTCTCTTTATTAGCCATACTTTACCTCATTTTTTTAGATTGGTCATGTTTCGTAGGTTTAGCCAATAATAACAATAGATAAAAAAACAACAAATGCAATTGATAATTATTATCATTCGTATATATTTATCTTAAGCCACTATTGTTGAGTAACACCTATGGATCGACTAATCTCTTTTTTGCCAAGCAGCAGCGCTGCGAAAACAACTCAGTTTTCACTCTCATTTAAGCGCCTGCTTTTACCCATCTCACTAGCAGCATTGGTTGCAGCCCCGGCTACACGAGATCTGACGGTGACCACGCTGTCAGATGCCTTCTGGGCAGTGTCTTGCTACGTTGCTTTAACTTTGGCTATTTACCACGGGTTAAGCCTTTACATCAACAAAGACAATGTATTCAACAAGCTTGTACATCAGTCTCGTTCAAACCAAGTGGTGTTTGCCGCTTTGATGGGCGCACTGCCCGGTTGTGGTGGTGCGATTGTGGTTACTACACAGTTTATATCCGGCAAACTTGGGTTCGGCGCGGTTGTTGCTGTACTTGTCTCCACCATGGGCGATGCTGCCTTCTTGTTGATAGCAAGTGAGCCTAAAACCGGTTTAGCTATGATGGCGATGGGCGTGATTGTGGGTACAGCGTCAGGTCGAATCATTAACCTATTCCATGCCGATGACTTCTTACGTCCAAAACAGGCTGAGCAAAATGAAGCCGTTCGCAGTTGCTCATCTCAATCCCAAGACAAAGAATCCGTCTCTAAAAAAGCGATCAACCTGCAAGGCTACCTATGGTCTGTGCTGATTATTCCCGGTGCTGCGGTGGCTCTACTTGGCTCTTTTCAAGTCGATGTTAACAAGTTGCTCGCGTTGCCTGAAATGTCGATGGAATGGGCGGGAACAATCTTACTGATTAGCTCAATGTTTCTATGGGGTCTGACCCGTGAAATTGAGGATTACAAATCAGCTGTGAGTGAGGACGAAAAATGTATGGGCTCTCATCCACTGCAAAAGACCGCTCAAGATACAAACTTTGTTACCGCTTGGGTGGTGGTTGCCTTTCTTTTCTTTGAGTTCGGCTCTGTCATTGCAAATGTCGATTTTGCGACTCTATTCTCAAGCTGGGGCATCATGCTCCCCCTGGCTGGCGTGTTGATGGGTTTGCTACCGGGCTGTGGACCACAATTATTGGTCACTAGCTTATACCTTTCAGGCGCACTACCACTTTCGGCTCAGGTAGGTAACGCAATTTCAAATGATGGTGATGCACTATTTCCTGCGATTGCGATGGCACCGAAAGCAGCACTGGTCGCAACCTTGTATTCAAGTGTGCCCGCTTTAATCTGTGCTTATGGCTATTGGTTTATGTTTGAGATCTAACGTGATCAGACTTAACTCCATAGGCTTCTGTAAGGTCGGTACTTTGTATCGGCCTTTTTGTTTCCGTCTGCTTAAGTCCTACCACAGGTTCTTTTTACATTCCCTTCCTACTTCATTGTTTCTACAACTGCTCCAAACAGCGTTACAGCCTGTCTCAAAAACGCCCTCTATTGGCCCTGTACAATGCTTATTTAAAAACAGCAATACAGACATCTAAAATACAAAAAGCCCCTGTAAAAATGCTTACAGGGGCTTTAATTCAAGCTTTAATCTTAGCTTTTAAGCGAGATGCTTAAGAAACTTCGATTGGACCACCGAATGAAGTTACTGGAGGCAGTTTGCCTTGGAACTTCTCGAAGTCTACCAAACATGTGTTTGCTGACGTTGCTTGAGCAAGTTCAGACGTACCGATATCTTGAGTCAGTGTGTTTGGATCGCCGTATGTATCTAGCGCGCCCACTTTCTCGTTAATCGGACCGTACCAAGCACCTTCTTCGATACGAACAACACCAGGAGCATAACTATCCATTAGAACAGCACCCGCTAGTAGTTGACCACGGTCGTTGAACACACGTACTACGTCGCCATCTTTGATGCCTTTCTTCTTAGCATCTACTGGGTTGATGTAGATTGGCTCACGACCTTGTACCGCGTAAGTCGCACGCCACTCTTCAGATTCACACATCTGAGAGTGAAGACGCTTGTCTGGGTGACAAGATTGTAGCCAGTACGGGTGTTTGTCAGAACCTGGACCACCGTGTGAACGTTCAGATTTCTCGAACCACATTGGGTGTTCTTGACAGTGCTCGTAACCCATGTTGCCTACAGTACGGCTTGTGATTTCGATGAAACCAGAAGGTGTACCTAGAGCATTGATCTCTGGGTCTTCACGGAATGAAGCGTGACGAGTCCATGGCTTACCTTTACCGAAGTCTAAGAAACCTTTTTCCCAGAACTCAGCAAACTCAGGCATTTCGAAGCTGCCTTCGTTTGAAGCGCGACATTCGTCGTACAGAGATTTAACCCACTGCATTTCGTCCATACCACGCGTGTAATCGTCGTAACGACCCCAACGCTTAGTTAGGCTAGACATGATCTCGAAGTCAGTCTTAGACTGGAACAGAGGATCAACTAGTTTGTGCATCGCGATCAAACCACGGCCAGAGTATGCACCGTAACCATCGATATCGTTACGCTCCCACTGAGTACATGCTGGAAGCACGATATCAGAGTGACGACAAGTTGCAGTCCAAGCGAAATCAACAGCTACTACAGTTTGTAGGCTCTTGAATGCTTTACGCATCTTGTTGCGATCTTGGTGGTGGTGCCACGGGTTGTTACCACTGAATACCATCATTTTGATATCAGGTAGTGTTACCGTTGAACCGTTCGCTTTGATCTTCTTACCTGGCTCTAGCAGGCTATCTACCCAACGAGCAACAGGGATTACGCGGCTGTAACCGTTGTAATCAGCGTTAGTGTGCTTAGGCGATTGACCTTGGTCGATGTTCAGCGGGAAAGAACCCGGAGCAGCGAAGCCAGTTGAAGATACACCGATACCTGAGTAGTGGTGACCGTAAGAGATACCACCGCCAGGTAGACCAATTTGGCCAACCATTGCTGCGATAACTGCACACATCCAGTAAGGCTGTTCACCGTGCTCTTGACGTTGGATACTCCAACCCACAAGAATCTGTGTGCGACCGTTAACCAGCATCTTAGCGAATTCACGGATAGAGTCCGCGCTTGCACCACAGATTTCTGCAGCCCATTCTGGTGTCTTCTCAACTTTATCTTTCGTTTCACCTTGAACGTACTTGATGAAGTCTTCAAAACCTAGACAGTAAGTTTCGATGAACTTCTTGTCGTAAAGGTCTTCGTTGTAAAGAACGTGAGCAACACCCAGCATGAACGCCACATCAGTTTGTGGGTTGATGTACATTTGCTCGTTTTCTAGGTAACGGCCTGTTTTGTTTTTAACAGGGTCAACAGAAACAACGTTGATCTCTTTCTTAGCAACTTTTTCTTTCAGCTGTTCTAGGTATGCGAACGACTCGTGCGTCTCACATGTCCAACCTACTTGCAGGTTTTTCACTGGATCGTTACCCCAAAGAACAATGTTGTCACTGTTTTCTAAGATAAGTTCCCAAGATGTACCTTGTGCGTAAACTTCAGTCGAACCTAGCACGTAAGGCATGATCGTTTGACCAGCACCTGTTGAGTAGTCACCGATTTTCTTCACAGAGTAACCGTGAAGTGCCATTGCACGTTGCATGTGGTTAGTACAGCTGTGGAACTGACCAGTTTGTCTCCAACCAGTTTGACCGGTGTGAAGCGCCCATGGACCGTAATCTTTCTGTACGCGCTCTAGTTCACGGTAAACAAGGTCTAGTGCCTCATCCCAAGTCACACGAATAAAGCGGTTGTTACCACGCGTATCTGCGCTGTATTTATGCTTCTTCAACCAATCTAGGCGAACCATTGGGTAACGCACACGTGATGGGCTGTAGATAATACCTTTAATACCTTTCAACATCTCAGTTGGGTGTTGATCGATTTCTAGAGGTTTAATTTCTTGTACTTTACCCGCATAAACACGAGCTCGGAATGCACCCCAGTGAGAACCAGAGACTTTCCACGCGCCGTCTGTTTCTGCAGCAGACGCTGATGCCGACGCCAATAAGCTTGGACCGATAACCGATGCCGCACTTGTAGTAGCGACACCTTTCAGAAAACTTCTTCTTGTAATTGCCATTGTGTTACTCCAATTGACGTCTTATTAGTGATGGCCTTCAGAAAAATCTGATGAGTGCTTCTGTAGATACTTAAGAACAAGTGCTTCTGTATCTGTATCGAAGTTAACGAACGCAATCATACCATCTAGCATGCCTACCCAACCGTTAGCGCTGAAGTGAGCTTCATCTGGCTGTGAGTGACACGTTGAACAGTTAGATTGGTACGCTTGACCCGCTGCGTTCCAGATTGGATCGAAGTTATCAACCATAGACTCTTTCTTCATCCAAAGTGCTAGGTTAACTTCTTCCCAAGGAAGACCAGTTAGCTCATCTTCTTTCTTCTCACCAACAGTGATTACGTCACTTTGAGATACTTCTTTCGTCAAGATTGCAGTCGAGATGTTCATACCGAAGTCTTCTTGGATTACACGTCCGAAGCCTTTCGCTTTACGCCAACCGTCGATTTGAATCTTAATCATGTCGCCTTTTTCGTCGATCACTGCAACTTTACTTGCAGGGCTTAATAGACCCGCTTCAACTGTTGCTGTCTCATCCGTATACATTGGTAGGTGACGAATAGAGATTACGTCTGAACCATTTGCGTAAGATGTGCTGCTTGCTACATTTTCTAGCTCGCCAACAATACCGCTTGCTGATGCCATATCTAATGGAAGGTTGTGAGCAATACCTTTGTGGCAGTCAACACAGCTTTGATCACGCTCTGCCGCGTTTTTCATCTGGATACGCGCTGTTGGGCGCATGTTTTCGAAATCCATTGAATCGTAGTTGTGGCAGTTTTTACACTCTAGAGATTTGTTCGAAGAGAAACGATCCCATTCATGTTTAGCCAATTCGATACGACGAGCTTCGAATTTCTCAGGTGTATCTAGGTCACCAAATACTTGAGCGAATACTTCTTTAGATGCTTGCATCTTACGAGCGATTTTTGCTGTCCATTCATGTGGAACGTGACAGTCAGGACAAGTCGCGCGTACACCAGAAGTGTTTTTCCAGTGAACCGTTTCTTGTAGTTCTACGTATACGTTGTCACGCATGGTGTGACAGCTTACACAGAATTCTTCTGTATTTGTGTGCTCTAGAGCTGTGTTAAAACCGCCCCAGAAAATAACACCGGCGATAAAGCCACCCATAGTTAGTACACCAAGACTGATGTGTACCGCAGGGCGAGTCATTGTGCGCCATAATTTAACTAAAAATGATTTCATGTTTAGCTCTCTTAAATATTGATTTTAAAAAATGTTGTTACTAGAGGGCATTACATGCCGCCGTGAGCACCTGGAGGTCCGAATACAAACACTTGCAGTGCCCAAACTAGGAAGCCGTAGCCGCCTACAAAAGCCACACTTAATATTGGAAAGAGAACCACCGCGATGAAGAGGAAAGACTTCCACTCCAACGAGCGTTTTTCGCCAGTTTCAATTTTATTAACATCACTCATACATTTTGCCTATTTTGTATTTAGTAATTTCGAGTAACCCATTCTATGGGGCTAAAGTTCTTAAGTATCTAACAACAAATTTTAGACCATACTCAAAGTAGGGTTCAATCAAATCTCCTGTTATAACCCTTGCTAATCAATACTTTTTTGAGCTCATCCAAAGTTGTTTTTAGTTAAACAAAGTTATTAAAAAGTATTAACAAATGTGAAGAATTAAGTATATTTCACAAATGTTAAATTCCAACACTCACGCAACCTTATTGTAACCAATTTTAACGTTTTACCTACTAAGTAGTAGCTAAAAATGCCTTAAACAACCAATATTTTGTACTTTGGTTGTTAAATAATTGAGCACTTTTTGAATCGACGGGTTTGAAGCTGAAATGCATCATTTGGCACTTTCAGATATGATGGGGACCTACTTAAAAGGAAGCTCTATGCAAGACGTTATTGATATATCTTGGTGGCAGTTGTTGCTCTTCGGTTCACTTCTCTTTCTGCCCATTGCCATCAACCACAAGCTGAAACTCGGCCTTGGAAAAGAAGCCTCTATTAGCATCATTCGCATGGTTATTCAGCTGTTTCTTGTGGGTCTTTACCTAGAATATTTATTTACTTTGAATAGTTTGTGGGTCAATTTGTTGTGGTTATTTGCCATGATAATTGTCGGTGCGAGCTCGATTGTTGAGAAGTCTAGGCTACCGAGACAGCTATTATTAGCGCCTGTTGCCGTAAGCCTTGCCGTAACCTGTGTACCCATCGTCTTGTTTATCTGCTTTTTCATCATTAAACCGACACCGCTTTTTAACGCGCAGTACCTTATCCCGATCGCAGGAATGTTATTGGGTAATAGCTTAAGCAGTAATATAGTGGCATTGCAGAACCTGTTTGGTGCTTTTGAAACACAGAAATCAGAATATGAAGCAGCAATCGCGTTAGGCGCGTCTCCCTCCTACGCTGCAGCACCGTTTGTACGCAATGCAATACAGAAAGCGATGTCCCCTATCATGGCCTCTATGGCAACCACAGGCTTAGTAACGCTGCCAGGAATGATGACAGGACAAATTCTTGGGGGGGCGTCACCGATGATCGCGATTAAGTATCAACTGATGATCATGCTGGCGATTTTCGTGATGATGAGTTGCTCTTTGGCGCTTGCGCTTCACCTCTCATTGAAGACTTCCCTGACCAAAGAAGGTCGAGTCCTCGCTCAAATACAACCTTCAAAATAACCTCCCCACTCCCTTTAGATCTGGTTACTCACTGAATTTGAGACAGGTTATCCACAGAAATTGTGGATAACCAAATCAAGATAGATCCTTTTTTGTCCACTTTCACCCGAGAAAAGATCATTACCGTTGATCCTTCGGTGTTTTCAAAGACATATACACATATGGTGAGCAGCGCTGTTGAGTGTTCAGATGATCATTAGAGGGGTGAAGAAGTAGGTTTTCCACAAATAAAAAACGGCCTGCAATGCAGACCGTCTTGTAAATGTCATAAGTCAGTTCAGTGTTTCCACTGAGCTTTAGCGCATCTCGTCAACTGAGTTAAGTACGCCACTTTTGTTGATAGAGCCACCTTTATTAGTCACGCAGGTAGATCAACCAATACCACATGCCGACAAAGATACCACCGCCAATGATGTTACCGATAGTAACGGGCAGCAAGTTGTTCATCAAAAAGTCCACCATGTTCAGATCAACATAGTCCGCTGGGTTAGCGCCTGTCATTGTCCAGAATTCAGCAGGAGCAAATGTTTTAATGCCGATAGCTAAAGGGACTTGGAACATATTCGCAATACAGTGCTCGAAACCAGCTGATACGAACATCGCAACAGGTAAAATCATTACCGCGATTTTGTCGGTAAGTGTACGTCCACTAAACGTCATCCATACCGCGATACAAACCAATACATTACACATTATACCAAGCGCGATAGCTTGGATAAAATCATGGTGCATCTTGTGTTGGGAAATCGCCATTGCATTTAAACCAACCTGGCCATGGTCAAACATGTACTGTTTGGTCAGAAGCATACATGCCACCAGCAACAATGCGCCAATCAAGTTACCTACATAAACCGTAGCCCAGTTCTTGACGAGCGTGCGCCAAGTAATTTTGCCACTTGCGCGAGCAACCAGAGTAAGCACCGAACTGGTAAATAACTCACCACCGGTAACAACAACGAGAATTAAGCCCAAGCTAAATGCAAGGCCACCTAATAGGCGAGTAATACCCCAAGGCAAATCACCAGCACCGGTTGTTACGATGGTGTAGAACACAAACGCAATACCGATATGGATGCCAGCTGAAATCGCTAGGAGAAAAGATTTGATTGGATCTTTAGTTGCTTTACCTACGCCAATATCTGCAGCGCGCTCAGCCATTTGTGGCGGTAATAATGAGTCAAATTGGTTTAGATTCATGATGATTTACATTTTGAAACATGTCGTCGGGAGCGCGATAATCCTCTCTTTCATTTCTGAATTCAAGAGCTATTTTAAGCTCGAATTTCCTTCAACAACTAAGAAAACGCCAAACCTTCAATGATATTGAAATTTCTTACGACTTTAGTAGTAAAAAGAAAACTCTGATGAATGAAAACCTACCAACGATAAAAACAACACATCTATAAATATCAACAAGTTACGTTAAAACCATAAGAATGGTGTACACTATATCCGTGTTTTGAGAGCTTTTCTTTTCAGATTTTGACATAGATCAACAGAACGTAAAAAAGCGCCTAGAGGCGCTTTTAAGTCAGTCACAAATAAAGACATTAGTGATGCTAAACCGAAGGTTCAATCACTTCTTCTGATGATTTTTCTAACGCCGCATCTTCGAGGTTAGATTCAACATTAGTCGGTGTAAGGTCGGAATCGCTTTCATTAGCGACCTTACCACCTAAGCTTTTCAAGCTATCCACCAACTCTTCCAAGCTTTTTATATGAGCATCACTCTTCGTAATCTGCTCACCGAGCAACTCACTATGCTTGGTTGCTTCAGACAATTGCTGTGCTTGCTTCTGGTTTTCAGACTCCAGATTAGCCAATTGCTCAGTCAAAGTTTCAATCTCTGACTTTAATAGCCCTGTCATGTCGGAGCTTTTTAACGCTTTAATACTCGCTACAATCTTTTGAGATTGCTGACGTAACCCAACATCACGGTAATCTTCATCATTGACGATTTGTGAAATACTCAGTAGTTGGTTCTCTGCATTCAAAACCGACTGTTCGAACTTGTCGCCTTTTACACTCGCCAACACTTTGACTTCATGAGCGACACTGCGCACGTGGTTCAATTCAAACTCTGCAGCGTGAACCGCATCTTCAATGATCGACTTTTCACGAGGGCTGGCTTTCACTTGGCTTTCGGCCAACGCAATTTGAGATGCTGCCTTAGCAAAGGTCAGCGGAGCAACATCATCAAAATCTTCATCTTCCAAGAACTCTAATTCGTTCTTCAAAGGTTCGATGTATTTCTTATGCGCCACTTTAACTTCTAGTAAGCGAGCATTGTTAAGAAATTCCACCTGCGCTTCTTGAGCGTCTTCAAGCTCATCGACCAGCACATATTCGAACAACTCGCTGTATTCTGAATACAAACGTTTGTAGCTCGAGGTAAACATGGTATCTGCGCCAAGAAACTTCAGGTAATCCATTTGGACAATCGAATCAGCGAGTACTCGGTCAGCCTTCTTCTTTAACACTAAGATCGAGTCATAATTTGATTTGATCAACGCTATTTTTTCATCAAAGGCTTCAGCGTAAGTCAGGCTCGAAAAAATGGAGTAGCTCTTGGTTATCCGAGTTTCGTCTTTCAGTAAGTCCGCATAAATGCTTTCAGCATCATCCCATGCGTCTAATAGTTCATTGTAATTCTCTGGAGCATAGAGAGACAATTGAGCATGGTCTTCAAGCTTAACTTCCCATTCGGAGTAAACGCTTTGGACAGACTGAAATGAACGGACCTCTATTGTAGATTCATTATTGTTGTTTGTGGTTTGGTTCGCGTCTGTCTGCTCTGAGGGTGTGCTTTGACAACCTGAGATAGCAAATAGCATACTGATCGTTAATGCTACTTTGTTCGCTCTCACTTATGCATATCCTTTTTATACAATATTCGCTCAATGCAAATTATTTCTAGTCACAATATATTACAACCACTTAGCAATAAACATCATTGATGATTCAAGTGGGTGCAAATCACCCAATATAACCAAAATAAACCCATCACTCGATGATTAATCAATCAATTTGGTATCACTTATCAATTCTCCTTATTTGCTATTGCCTGAGCCGTGAATGCGCACTAAGGTGAAGGTAGAGAACGTTATGAATATATAGGTTAATTATGAAGTACAACGCTGAACATATTGCTGATTTAAACCTCCTTCTTCAATTTGATGTAAGTAGCGCTGCTACTGGAATTAAAGTTCATCAAGAGGCTGCTCAAGAAACTCAAGACGCTGTTAAGCGCCTATTCGAAAAAAACCTTTGTACTCAGCCAGACGGCGGTTATTTAACAGATGAAGGTATCGAGATGGCAGAGCGCGCAGATAAGCTACTTCGCGTACTTAAATAAAGCTCCATTGTTCTAGTAAAAACTCCACTCGCTTCGGCCGTGGAGTTTTTTCATTTTTGGGCCAAGGTTTGTTAGGCTTATTGTAAATCCATAGCTTGTCGTTGTGAGGTACAGATGGCTTCTATATTTATTGTCGGTGCAGGATGGGTCGGTGCACCTTTATCCAAACATCTAGAAAAACATGGTAACCGAGTGATGGTCACGAAAACGACCCAAGCGGGAGCGGAGGCCATTGGTAACGAACGAATCCCATGTGAAGTGTTTAGTTTTGACTCATCAAAGCCAGAACAGACTATCGGGCGACTCTATTCACTGTTACTCGAAAACAACACTGAAATTGTGATTGGCAGCTTCCCTCCTGGCTTTAGAAAAGGAGCAGGACAAGAGTATGCCGACTACTGGCAGCAACTCACCAATGCATGTCAAAAGGCCAACATTAAAAAGCTCATTATGGTCAGTTCAACTACGGTATACCCAACCAAGCCAGGTGTGTTGAACGAGCTGGATGCATCACTCCCTCTTTCGACCTCAGATAACGAGCACGCGTCTTTATTTTCCGATAACGCACGAATCATGCTGCAAGCTGAACAGTCAGTGATTGATTCCGGTATCGACTACACCATTCTTCGTTTTAGTGGCCTAATAGGCCCAAGCCGTCACCCATCACGCTTCGCAAGCAAGTTAAAACAAGTCAGCACACAAGCTCCAGCCAACATGCTGCACCTTGATGACGCGATTGGCGCTGTCGATTTCGCTATCAATCAGCTGCACAACGAAGTGGTTAACGTGACGACGCCAAATACGGTCAGTAAGGCGGAGTTTTATGCCGCAGCACTGAAAAGCGCTAACAGCAGTGAGCCTCTACCCGCTGTTGTTGATACCCCAGATAAATTAATCTCTTCGAAGAAGATTCTCGATTTAGGTTATTCATTTAAATTCGAATCCACATTGGATGCACTTCATGACTGAACAATCTATAGCTAACAAATATCCCAACACAAAACTGCACCGCTCAGTCGACACCCTTTGGAACTTTATGTCGATGGGTCACACGGTTACGCCTTCAGACTGCATCTTTGTATTGTGCAGCAATGATACTCGCGTCGCTGAATATGCAGCCGAGCTTTATCACCAACAGATCGCGCCTTACATTGTTTTTTCTGGTGGTGTGGGACGCTTTACCGAAGGAAGCTTTGAGCGCTCAGAAGCTGAAACATTCGCTTCTATCGCACGAGATTGTGGTGTGCCTGACTCTGACATTATCATAGAGAAACACGCGACAAACACTGGGGAAAATGTCCGCTTCACTCATGAGTTACTGAAAGAGCAAGGGTTATCACCGAAGAGGCTAACCTTAGTTCAGAAGCCCTTTATGGAAAAACGAACTTACGCGACCTTTAGTAAACAGTGGCCTGACGAAACGTCCGAGATAACCGTGACATCACGTTGGCAAAATTGGGATGATTACTTTAATGAAGAGTTGCCGTTAGACATGGTGTTAGGTGCATTGATTGCTGATTACGAACGAATCAAATCCTACCCAGAGAAAGGCTTTCAGGTTGAGATGCCCATCCCCGATGACGTTGACCACGCCTATCAAGCATTGAAGAAGCTCGGATTCGAATAAGTCTCCAATAAAGTAAAAGCTAGGCTTGGCATAAAGTAAAAACATAAGTTCAGCAAACAAAAACGGTGACACTTGGTCACCGTTTTTTCATTCTTTCCTGTTAATAACAACAGCAAAGAGATTTGCTTATTTACCTAATGCTTCTTTGTAGTGCAGACGGCAAACAGAAACGTATTTGTCATTGCCACCAATTGCCACTTGATCACCTTCAGCGATCGCGACCCCGTGCTCATCGGTACGAATAACCATGTTCGCTTTACGGCCACAATGACAGATGGTTTTCAGCTCCACCAGCTTGTCCGCCCAAGACAGTAAGTAACGGCTACCTTCAAACAGCTCGCCCAAGAAGTCAGTGCGTAAGCCATAACACAGCACAGGAATATGAAGTTTATCCACTACTTCTGTAAGCTGATACACCTGCTCTTTCGACAAGAATTGACACTCATCGATCAACACACAGTGACGCTTCTCTTCGTCGTTCAGCTTTTTGATCGCATCAAACATGTTAGTGTCATTTTTAAAAAGTTGAGCTTCAGATTGCAGACCAATTCTTGAGCTTACTTTACCGATACCATAGCGATCATCCAATGCAGCCGTGAAGATCACTGGCGTCATACCGCGTTCTTGGTAGTTGAATGACGATTGAAGAAGCGTTGTTGATTTACCCGCATTCATTGCCGAGTAGTAAAAATACATCTGAGCCACAGAAATATTCCTGTTAAATAAAATTGAATATGAAAAGGTGAAATTAGAGAATTTTTGCTAGAAAAAAGGGCTGAAAATCAGCCCTTTTTATAAGATTTACTTACGACGCCAGGTCGTACCTTCTGGGCCATCTTCCAGAACAATACCCAACTCGTTTAGCTTATCACGTGCCAGGTCGGCATTTGCCCAATCCTTTGAAGCACGAGAATCGTTACGCAGTTTGATCAACGCTTCGATTTCAGCCACTTCGTCATCGTTACCAGCCGCATCACCTTGTAGGAAGGCTTCTGGTTCTTGGTGAAGAATACCGATGATGTCTGCTAGTTCACGCATCAATGCACCAAGTCCGCTTGCTTTTTCAATGCTCTCAGGCTTGATACGGTTGATTTCACGCGCCATTTCAAACAGCACTGAGTAAGCTTCAGGCGTGTTGAAATCATCGTTCATCGCAGTAGAGAAGCGAGTTACGTACTCTTCGCCACCAGCAGGAGCCGCAGTAAGGTCTAGGCCACGAAGTGACGTGTATAGACGCTCTAGCGATGCGCGAGCTTGGTTTAGGTTGTCTTCACTGTAGTTCAGTTGGCTACGGTAGTGACCAGACATTAGGAAGTAACGCACTGTTTCAGCATCGTAGTGTGCTAGCACATCACGGATAGTGAAGAAGTTACCTAGTGACTTAGACATTTTTTCTCTGTCTACCATCACCATGCCACTGTGCATCCATGTGTTTACATAGTCAGTACCATGTGCACAGCAAGATTGCGCGATTTCATTCTCGTGGTGTGGGAATTGTAGATCTGAGCCGCCACCGTGGATATCGAAGTGATTACCTAGAATAGACGAGTTCATTGCTGAACATTCAATGTGCCAACCTGGACGACCTGGACCCCATGGTGATTCCCATGTTGGTTCACCTGGCTTAGACATCTTCCAAACCACGAAATCTAGCGGACTACGTTTTGCAGAGTCTATGTCAACACGAGCGCCAGCTTGAAGCTGATCAAGGTCTTGCTTAGAAAGCTTACCGTATTCTTCGAACTTCTTAACTTCGAACATTACGTCGCCGTTACTTGCAACATATGCGTAGCCGCGTTCAATCAGCTTTTCAACAAGTTCGATGATTTCAGTGATGAAATCCGTTGCACGAGGTTCAACGTCTGGACGCTTCATGTTCAACGCATCGAAATCAGCGTGCATTTCGCCGATTAGACGCTCAGTCAGAGAGTCACAAGACTCGCCGTTTTCGTTAGCGCGCTTGATGATTTTGTCATCAATATCTGTGATGTTACGAACGAAGTTCAAATCGTAACCAAGGTAACGAAGGTAACGAGTTACTACGTCGAAAGAAACGAACGTACGACCATGACCAATGTGACAGAGATCGTATATGGTTACCCCACAGACATACATGCCGACTTTGCCAGCTGTAATTGGTTTGAATTCCTCTTTCTGTCTTGTGAGCGTGTTATATATCTTCAGCATGATCTCTATCTATTTTGTGTATTAATCAAAAATAAGCTCGCAGTATAACAAGTCATACCTTAATAGGTAATCCCCAAAAGCAGGAATTACCTCAAACATCTGAGTTAAGTGAATGATTTGATGATTTGAAAGTCCGCCAACATGCGCTAGAATTCGAACTTCATATTAAAAAGACAGTAAGGTAACAATCATGATCATCCTTCACACAAATTTTGGTGACATCAAAGTTCAACTAAACGAAGAAAAAGCACCAGAAACAAGCGCAAACTTCCTACAGTATTGCCGTGACGGTTTCTACGACAACACACTATTCCACCGTGTTATCGATGGTTTCATGATTCAAGGCGGCGGCATGACTTCTGGCCTTAAAGAAAAGGCAACTCGTGCAACTATCAAGAACGAAGCAAACAACGGTCTAGCGAACAAAGTTGGTACGCTAGCAATGGCTCGTACTATGGAACCGCATTCAGCGAGCTCTCAGTTCTTCATCAACGTTAACGACAACTCTTTCCTAAACTTCCGTAGCGAAAGCCTAGACGGTTGGGGCTACTGTGTATTCGCAGAAGTTGTTGAAGGCATGGACATCGTAAACAAGATCAAAGGTGTTAGCACTGGTTCTATGGGTATGCACCAAGATGTACCTCTAGAAGAAGTGATCATCACTGGTACTACAATCGAAGCTTAATTCATCGCTTTCGGTTAGTATTGATGAGCCGATAAAATCAGGATATAGGGAGCGAATCGCTCCCTTTTTTTAGACCTATGAAAACATATTTTATATCAGATCTGCACCTTGCTCCGTCACGACAAGATATCACCGACTGCTTCCTAACCTTCATGAAGAAAGAAGCGGTAGAAGCAGATGCACTCTACGTATTGGGTGACCTTTTCGAATTCTGGATTGGTGACGACGACAAAAGTGAGTTCGCGACTTCTATCCGCCAAGCATTTATTGATTTGGTAAAAACAGGCGTACCTTGCTACTTCACTCAAGGTAACCGTGATTTCCTTGTCGGCAAAAAATTTGCCAAGCAAACGGGCGTGAAACTGCTAGACGAAGTATCGACTATCGATATTTATGGCCAAAAAGCGGTTGTATTACATGGTGATACTCTATGCACCGAAGATGTAAAGTATCTCGCTTTCAGAGAAAAAGTACATCAACCATGGCTTCAATGGGTCTTCAACAGAATTCCATTTTTTATCAAGAAGAAGATCGTCTCGAAGGTTCAATCCGATATCAAAGATGACAAGCAGACTAAGTCTCTCGACATCATGGATGTGACACAACAAGAGGTCGAAGATGTGATGGAACGAAACAACGTTGATCTGATGATCCACGGCCATACTCATCGTCCAGACATCCATACATTTAGTGCCAACAATTGCACTAAAACCCGTATCGTACTTGGCGATTGGTATACGCAAGGTTCCGTGCTGGTGTTCACGCCGCAAAGTTTTGAACTACAGAATCGAGCGTTTAGCAATAGCTTTTAACGTCACTCTTAAACTTTCAGTTTGATTATTATTGTCGGTCAGACTTTCTTAGAAAGTGTATGGTAATTTCTACTGAATTAGCTATTATCTCTCTACCAGAAATAAACCGAACACAGTACCAAGTTGAAATATTCATACGTAGCGCGTCAACCAATACTCGATACAGACAAGAAGACCATAGGTTACGAGTTGCTATTCAGGGATGGTCCTAAGAACACTTTCCCTGAAGTAGAGCCGGAGCTCGCTACTAGCCGTTTGCTTTCCGATCACTTCTTATCGACCCACTATAATACGTTGGGTGATAAGCTTGGGTTCGTGAACTTCCCTTACGCAAGCCTAATCAACTTGGTCCCTACTCTGTTTCCCAAAGAAAGCCTCGTTGTAGAGGTTCTTGAAGACTGCGAACCGACAGACGAGTTACTTGAAGCAATCAAAACTATCTTTGATGCAGGTTATACCATCGCGTTAGATGACTTTGTACCAAGTAAAGCTTGGAAGCGCTTCTTACCCTACGTTTCGATTATCAAGTTCGATATCCGTTTGACGCCAATTGCCAAAGCAGCGATGTTTATGAACTCCCTCAAAGGGCTAGATATCAAGTTCCTAGCTGAGAAGGTAGAAACGTACGAAGAATACCAAGAAGCGAAGAAAGCAGGCTTCACTTACTTTCAAGGTTACTTCTTTAGCAAGCCAGAAATGATCCAAACGCGTGCGCTCAACCCTGCATTCCTGACGACCGTTCAGCTGTTAAAAGAGATTGCACACGACCCTATCGACTTTGGTGAAGTAGAGCGTTTAATTACGCTTGATGTGACCATGTCGTATAAGCTACTTACCTACGTAAACTCTGCAGGTGGTTCAGCAACGACGATTCGCTCATTCCGCCAAGCGCTTATTTACCTTGGCGAACAAAAGCTGCGTAAGTTCGTTTCTCTTGTGGCTATCGCCTCCGCGAAAGAAGATAAGCCGGACTCTCTCTATGGTTTAGCGGTAATACGCGCACGTCAATGTGAACTCTTAGTCGAGAAGATGAATGTTAAGGTTGAGCCTGGACAAGCCTTTTTGACCGGTATGTTCTCTCTATTGGACTCACTCTTTGACCAACCATTGAAACAAGTACTCGATTCGGTGCCGATCGACGTAGAGATCAAACAAGCCTTAATTCAACGCAAAGGCGTGTTAGGTGCTGTGTTGGCGATGGTGGTTGCTTATGAACAAGCTCGTTGGGATGAAGCGACTCGTATTCGCCAGCTTCTCAAACTGAGTGAAGCTCAACTTGGTCAAGCTTATGACGAAGCGACGACTTGGGCCCAAGAACTATTATCTCCAGCCCTGAAATAGCGTAATTCACACAACAACTTCAATAGAAACTTAGCTTTGGTGAGCGATCGTTTCTTGGTAAACTCCCACGCATTCATTTATGGCCTCTTAATAGAGGCCATTTTTACAGGATCTGACTATGTCTTTATGCCCATGCGGTAGTAATAATACTTACCAACAGTGCTGTGAATCAGCGCACCTCGATCACAGCTCAGTTGAAACTCCAGAGCAGCTGATGCGCTCTCGTTATTCCGCGCACGTTTTAGGATTGGTTGATTATGTAATTGCTACCTATCACCCTAGCTGTGATGCTGAGTCGCAAAGAGAAGGCATTACCGAATCTATCGACAGTGATTGGGCAGGTCTTGAAGTCATCGATACCGCGGCAGGCTCGCACCAAGACGAAGGCTTTGTTGAATTTAAAGCTTACTTCAATGAAGACGGCGCGCAGTACTGTATGCAAGAGCGCTCGCGTTTCGTTCGTGAAAACGGCCTATGGTTTTATATCGATGGCGAGTTCCCAGAGCAAGAAAACGAACATGAAGAGCTAACAGAACCAGAGATTGACCCTCGCCTAAACCAAACCGTAGAGAGCTTCAAGATTGGCCGTAATGACCCTTGCATTTGTGGTAGTGGGAAGAAATATAAAAAGTGCTGCGGGTAATACTGAGATTTAAGGTAGCTAAGCGCTGAAATAGATTCCTGATGTCACCTAGGCTCCTCGGAATGACGAGGTTCAGTGCTTTTTAAGTAGATTAATATCTTAGATGATTAAAAAGCCCCGTAAACATGGTTGTTTACGGGGCTTTTATCTATTTTTTACGCGGTTCGATAAATCTAAAGAGGCTTACTTATGACGCTCTTTAAGTTTATTTACCACGTCGTTCATCGATAGGCCTTGGTCTTGAAGAAGAACCATTAGGTGGTAAATCAAATCTGCTGATTCACACACTAGTTCCGCCTTATCGCCCGACGTCGCCGCAAGCGCGACTTCAACGCCTTCTTCGCCCACTTTTTGCGAAATACGCTTGGTGCCACGGGCATATAGACTGGCAGTATAAGAAGACTCAGGGTCTGCGTCCTTGCGGGCAGCCAGTAGCTGCTCCAGCTGATGAAGCCACACCATCTGAGACTCTTCTTGCTTATCTCCATCCCAACACGTTGTTGTACCTGTGTGGCACGTTGGACCAATGGGATTAACTTTAACCAGTAAAGTGTCGCTGTCACAGTCCAAGGCGATGTTATGCAGTTGTAATACGTTGCCTGACGTTTCACCTTTCGTCCAAAGGCGCTCTTTGGTGCGAGAGAAAAACGTCACATTGCCAGTTTCACCTGTTTTCTCAAGTGCAGCTGGGTTCATGTATCCCATCATTAACACTTGGCTCGATTGGTAATCTTGAACAATAGCTGGTACTAAGCCATCTACTTTTTCCCAGTTAATACGCTCTGATAATGCGCCTACTTCTGTTTTTGATAAGCTTGCGGTTTCAAAACTCATAGTCGCACCTCTACATCTTGTTGTTTTAAATACTGTTTAAGTTCACCAATATTGATGACTTGCTTGTGGAATACCGAAGCTGCTAGCGCTCCGTCCACGTTGGTCTTCTTATAGGCTTCAGCAAAGTGCTCCATTGCACCTGCGCCACCAGAAGCAATCAGAGGTACATTGCATACTTCACGTACCATGTTTAACTGTTCGATGTCATAGCCGTTACGAACGCCATCTTGGTTCATCATGTTTAACACAATCTCACCTGCGCCACGTTTCTGTACTTCCTGCACCCAATCTTTGGTTTCCCATTTGGTCGCTTTAGTACGCGCCTCATCGCCAGTGAATTGGTAAACCTGATATTTACCGGTTTCTTTATCGAAGTATGAATCGATACCGACAACAATACACTGCACGCCGAACTTATCAGCAAGGTCAGTGATCAATTGAGGATTAGCAAGTGCAGGCGAGTTGATCGATACTTTATCGGCACCAAATTCAAGAATGCGCGCTGCATCTTCTGCTGATTTAATACCACCAGCTACACAGAAAGGAATATCAATCACTTCTGCTACGCGCTTCACCCAGCTTTTATCGACGACACGACCATCGCTTGATGCCGTGATGTCATAAAATACTAATTCATCAGCGCCCTCTTCCGCATAGCGCTGTGCTAACGGAACGATGTCGCCAATGATTTCGTGGTTACGGAACTGAACGCCCTTCACCACTTGTCCGTCACGGACATCCAAACAAGGGATTATTCGCTTTGCCAACATGCAAATGCCTCCTCTGCGGTAAACTTGCCATCGAGTAACGCACGACCAACAATCACACCCGCAACACCGCTGCCTTTTAGAGCTTCGATATCCGCTAGGCTGCCAATGCCGCCCGATGATTGGAATTGAACCTGTGGGTACTGTTTACAAAGGTCAACGTAAAGCTCGACGTTTGATCCTTCTAGCGTGCCATCACGTGAAATGTCAGTACATAGAACGTGTTTAAGACCCACTGTTAGGTAGTCTTCAATCAGCGCTTCAATAGTCACGCCTGAATCTTCTTGCCAACCTGAAATTGCCACTTTACGTGTGCCGCTTTCATCGATGTTGATGTCCAGAGCAAGCACGATTTTTTCAGCGCCGTACTTTTCCATCCAACCTTTAACCAGCTCTGGTTGCTTAACTGCTGTAGAACCAACCACAACGCGCTGTGCACCAGCTTCCAGTAGGTCAACGACATCTTGTTCGTTACGCACGCCACCACCAATCTGGATGTTCGCAGGCGTGCTAGCAAGTAGCTTAGCAATCAAGTCTAACTGACGAGCCGTTGTGTCTTTTGCACCCGTTAAGTCAACAAGATGCAGCCAACCTGCGCCAGCTTGGTGATACAGGTTAAACTGCTCTGCTGGGTCTACTTTGTATTCTGTTACTTGCCCGTAGTCTCCTTGGAATAAGCGAACTACTTGACCTTCAATTAAATCTAACGCGGGAATAATCATTTACATTCCTTATATGGCAACGTTAGCCGCTGCCTAATCCTTATTACAATTCCAAGAAGTTCTGAATCAGCTTAGAGCCAGCTTTCGAAGATCGCTCTGGGTGGAACTGAACACCATAATAATTGCCACTTTGAACCGCCGCTGTAAACGGATTACCGTAATCACATTGTGCGATTGTGTAGTCGCCCACTGGCATTGCGAAGCTGTGAACGAAGTAGAAATACTCGCCTTCTTCAATGTCTTTAAACAAAGGATGGTTAGGTGTCGAAGTTACTGTGTTCCAACCCATGTGTGGTAATGGCAAATCGCCCGTTTCGAGTAGACGCACTTCACCATCACACAAACCTAGGCATTCAACTAACTCGTCAGCCTTTTGGCCTTTCTCTTGAGATAATTTGCCTAACAGTTGCATACCTAAACAAATACCAAGCAGAGGCTTCTCTACTTTCTTCACAAGAGAGACAAGGTCGCGCTCTTGCAGGTTCTTCATTGCTTCACTTGCTGTACCTACACCGGGCAGGAATAGCTTATCGGCAGCAAGAACAACTTCAGGTTCTTTTGAAATCTCAACTGCGTAACCCAAACGTTCAATGGCAAATTTAACCGAAGAAACGTTGGCACACCCAGTATCAATGATGACGACTTTTTGATCTTTCATTGTTTTTTCCTTGCTAACGTTAGCCTTACAGGACGCCTTTGCTGCTTGGTAACTCATTACCTTCAACTTTGATTGCTTGGCGAAGAGTACGGCCAAACGCTTTGAACAGGCTCTCAATGATGTGGTGATCATTATTGCCAGCAGAAGAAAGGTGTAGCGTACAAGCCAGAGTGTCGGTTAGAGAACGGAAGAAGTGAACCACCATCTCTGTTGAAAGATCACCCACTTGTTCACGGCTGAATTTAGCATCGAACTTCAGGTATGGACGACCAGAAAGGTCTAGCGCACACTGAGCCAAACACTCATCCATTGGCAGGCTAAAACCAAAACGGCCAATACCACGTTTGTCACCTAGTGCATCTTTTAGAGCTTGGCCTAACGCAAGTGCCGTATCTTCCACTGTGTGGTGATCATCAATGTGTAGATCTCCCTTCACAGTTAGGTTCATTTGGAAACCACCGTGTGTCGCGATTTGATCAAGCATGTGGTCGAAGAAACCCATGCCGGTATCGATCTTATTACCACCGGTTTCATCAAGGTTTACAGCTACCTTAATGTCGGTTTCTTTAGTTGTACGAACCACTTCAGCAATGCGAGCATTAACCGTCAGATCTTTAACGATTTGTGGCCAGTTAAGCGTACCTTCCGTTTCTGCATCAGGGCCATATTGAATACCGCGGATTGCCATATTCTCTGCAAGTTGAAGATCAGTCACTCGATCGCCAATCACAACAGAATGTTGGAAGTCGACTTTACCACCTTGTAGGTACTCTTTAACCATGCCTAGCTTAGGCTTACGGCAAGAGCAGTTGTCTTCGTCAAAGTGAGGGCAAATAAGCACGTCGTCAAACTTAACGCCTTGAGATTCGAAGAACTCCATCATCATATTGTGTGGCGCATCGAAATCTTCTTGTGGGTAGCTATCGGTACCAAGGCCGTCTTGGTTAGTCACCATCACTAGACGGTAACCAGCATCTTGCAGTGCAAGCAGGCTAGGAATCACTAGCGGTTCGAATTTTAGCTTGTCTAAACGGTCTACTTGAAAGTCAACTGGCGGCTCAACAATTAAGGTGCCGTCGCGGTCTATAAAAAGTATTTTCTGTTGTTTACTCACTTGAACTTCCTTTTAATTTTAAATCTGGTGGCCTAGCTAAAATCAAACGCTAACCCAAAATAATGGTTTCACTTGCCAGCCTGCGATTAATCAACTCAAACTGACAAATGTTATTACTGGTAAGCCTTTCGTTACTGAAAAAAGTTACGAATGAATCCAAGTGTCTTTTCGCACTCTTCGCGATTACCAATACTAATACGAACACAGTCTTCAATTGGTGAATTACGCAAGATGATGCCCGTATCCCAAGCCGCTTTAAACAACTCATCGCCGTTCGGGAATTTAACCAGTAGGTAGTTACCCCAACCATCAAATACCGTCACTTGAGGCATGCCTAATAGACCCGCTTGCAAATACGCTCGGTTAGCACTTAAATCCAGAACTTGGAACTTAGCTCGCGCTAGTCCTTGTTCTGAAAGTGCTTGAACGGCTATGTCAGCAACAGGGATTGGCACAGGATAAGGAGCAATCACTTTCAACAGCACATCGATAAGCGCTTTATTCGCTAGCGTAAAACCACAACGTAAGCCCGCTAAAGCAAAAGCCTTCGACAAGGTGCGTAGGATCGCCAGGTTTGGATATTGCTCAAGTAAATCAACGGTTGACGCTTCTGGACAAAAATCGATATACGCTTCGTCCATCACCACGATCGCTTTGTCTTGAGTCATTTCAAGCAACTTGATGATGTCTTTACGATTAACCAAATTACCGGTTGGGTTGTTTGGGCTACAAACAAACACCACCTTTACGTTGTCGAGTTGAGCTTCAATCGCAGGAAGATCCAGTTGCCATTCAGAAGTTAGAGGCACAACTTTACGCTCAACACCAATCGTCTCTGCACTGATTGCGTACATACCGTAAGTAGGTGGGCAGTAAAGAATAGCGTCTTCGTTCGGCTCACAGAAAGCACGAATCAATAACTCGATGCCTTCGTCAGCACCACGCGTTGTCAGTGTTTGTTCTGATTTCACACCAGCGTATTGGGCGTAAGCGTCAATCAGCTCTTTTGGCTGACACTCACTGTAGCGGTTAAGACGAGACAAGTTCAGGTTGTACTCATTATCAAACGGAGATTCGTTGGCATTGAGCCATACATCACCAGTACCGCCAATGCGCCTTGCAGACAAGTAAGGTGTAAGAGCCTGAACTTGTTTTCTTGCTAACTTTTCCATGCCCTACCCTTATTTCGCTTTATTTAACTTTTCAACTCGGATAGTCACAGCGCGTTTGTGTGCATCCAAGCCTTCGGCTTCCGCCATTGTTACTACCGTTGGCGCTAGGCCTTTCAAACCGTCAGCCGTTAGCTCTTGCACCGTCATTCTCTTAGAGAAATCAGCTAAACCCAGGCTTGAATACGTTTTCGTGTAACCGTAAGTCGGAAGAACGTGGTTTGTGCCTGATGCGTAGTCACCTGCAGATTCTGGAGACCAGTCACCAAGGAAGATTGAGCCTGCATTATCTAGCAATGGCAGCAATTCACGTGGATTCTTGGTTTGAACAATCAAGTGCTCAGGACCGTAGAAGTTCGAAATCGCAATCGCTTGAGTGATCGATTCAGCAATGATAATTAAGCTTGAAGCCAATGCTTGCTGAGCGATGTTCGCACGAGACAGTTCTTTCAATTGCTTCTGAACCGCTTCTGTTACTTGGTCAGCAACCACTGGAGATGGTGTTACTAGCACAACCTGAGAATCAGGACCGTGCTCCGCTTGGCTCAGTAAATCCGCCGCGATGAAATCTGCATCTGCAGTTTCATCGGCAATCACTAACACTTCAGACGGGCCAGCAGGCATATCAATCGCCGCGCCACGGAAGTCGTTGCTAACTTGGCGTTTCGCTTCCGTTACGTAAGCGTTGCCAGGGCCGAAGATCTTATCGACTTTAGCTACACTCTCGGTACCGTAAGCCATTGCAGCCACCGCTTGACCACCACCAACGTTGTAAACCTCGTCGATCTTACAAAGCTTCGCGACATACAAGATTTCATCAGCGATTGGCGGAGGTGAACAAAGCACCACCTTACGACAACCTGCAATTTGAGCTGGTACACCTAACATAAGAACCGTTGACGGTAGTGGTGCACTGCCACCTGGAATATAAAGGCCAACAGTATTAATCGCGCGAGTCACTTGCTCACACACAACGCCCGGTTGTGTCTCAACCTTAATCGGTTGAGGCTTTTGAGCCTCGTGGAACTTAGCAATGTTGCTATAAGCTTGCTCTAGCGCCTGCTTCATTTCTGGTGTTAAACGAGCGCACGCCTCTTCTATTTCATTTGAACTGACTCGAATAGATTCTGGAGTCACACCATCAAACTTTGCAGTCAGCTCTTTAAGCGCGGCATCGCCTTCATTTCGTACTTTTGCAATAACATCAGAAACAGTCGCTGTGATGTTTGCACCTTCAGTAATAGCTGGACGCTCTAATACCGAGTCTTGCTGTGATTCACTTAAAGATTGCCAAACAACGGTTCTCATCGTCACTACCCCATCATTTTTTCGATTGGTAATACTAGAATCGAGCTTGCACCCAACTCTTTAAGTTGTTCCATTGTTTCCCAGAAC
Organism: Vibrio crassostreae; assembly: GCF_024347415.1. NCBI lineage: Bacteria > Pseudomonadati > Pseudomonadota > Gammaproteobacteria > Vibrionales > Vibrionaceae > Vibrio > Vibrio crassostreae. The sequence continues at coordinate 1,233,849 of NZ_AP025476.1, read as the reverse complement.
AAGTTCTCAGTACTTACTAGGTGAACGGCAACTTTGTCTTTGTCTGTAGATAGAGGAAGAACCGTTGGATCTTCAGCACCAGGCAGTAGCGCTTTAATTTGCTCTAGTTGAGAGGTTGGCGCGTGAAGCATGATGTACTTCGACTCTTTCGCTTGTTGAACACCCTGCATACGAGTCAGTAGTTTTTCAATCAGTGCGGTTTTGTCTGCATCGAAGTCACCAACACGTTGAATCAGTGTTGCTTTCGATTGGAAGATAGCTTCTGCTTCTTTTAGGCCATTCGCTTCTAGCGTTGCGCCTGTAGAAACTAAATCAGCGATAGCATCTGCAAGGCCAGCGCGAGGAGCGACTTCAACCGAGCCTGTTAGCATACAAGTGCTGAATTCAACACCCTGCTCATCCATGTAGGCTTTAAGTAGTTGTGGGTAGGTTGTCGCAATACGTTTGCCCGCTAAGTCTTGTGGACCGTTGTATTCTTCGTCTTTGTTGATAGCGATAGAAAGGCGGCAACCACCGAAGTCTAAACGACGTAGTGTGCGAAACTCTGATGGTTCTTTTAGAGCAACACGATCTAGACGAACTTCTTCCAGTTCATTTTCACCGATGAAACCAAGGTCAACCACACCATCCATGATAAGACCTGGGATGTCATCATCACGAACTAATAACAAGTCGATTGGCATATTTAGTGAATGAACAACTAGGCGCTCACCCATGATGTTAAATTTAACACCACATTTTTTAAGTAGGTCTTGGCACTCTTTACTTAAGCGACCTTTCTTTTGAATTGCGATTCTTAGGCGTTGTGTCTGCATTGCTGTATCCCTGTGCAAATATTTGAATTTATTGATTATTTAAAAGCGCTAAAACTAAAAAACCCTCGGAAGACTTTGTCATCCCGAGGGTTTAAATCTAAATTCTTTGACTTAACCTCCGGGAGAATTCTTGCTCCCGGGTATACGTAAATCTCCCCGAAAGACTAGATAGGGTGATGATGGTGATGAATGTTCATTACTAATTTACGCATACTTATAAGCTCTTCAGTTGTTTGCTTTCTTATCTCCACACTAACTAAGCTGAGATCCTTTTTCAACCATTTATTCGAACTTTTTTCACGAAACTTAAAATTAAATTAACAAGCACAAAAAAGGGAGGCCAACGCCTCCCTGATAGTTTACTGATTAGCTTTCAATTTTAGCTTTTGCACGTCGCCATTTTACAGCGAGAGAAGTAAGCCAATGCAAAACATACAGCAACAAACGTTAGAGACGCTGCGCCAAATGCGATGCCAATTGAAGATGTCATACCTAGGGTAATGAAACCAATGCACGATACGAACGCCACAGACAGCGCGTATGGAAGCTGAGTCGATACGTGGTCAATGTGGTTACAACGAGCACCAGTAGAAGACAGAATCGTTGTGTCTGAGATTGGAGAACAGTGGTCACCAAATACAGCACCCGCTAGAACCGCACTTAGCATCGGCAGAATTAGCGCGATGTCAGATGCTGCAGCCATGTCGCCCGCGATAGGTAACATAATACCGAACGTACCCCAAGATGTACCTGTCGAGAACGCCATAACGCCTGCAAGAAGGAACAAAATAACTGGTAGCCAGTGGTAATCAATGCTGCCCGTTACTAGAGACGATAGATAAGAACCTGTTTTCATGTCGCCGATTACAGAACCGATAGTCCAAGCGAACACAAGAATTAGGATAGCGCCAAACATAGAGCTTGCACCAATCCACATCGTTCTTGCGATGTCTGCCATAGACAGCTTCTGTTTGAATACAGTTGCTAGCGCTACGATTAAGCCGATAACACCACCGTAAACAAGTGACTTACCTACATCCGTGTTTTCAAACGCACCTAGAAGGTTAAATGCTTGACCATCAGCAGTAAGCGCTTGGCCACCGGTGTAAAGCATCGCGGCAACCGTCGCAACGATTAGCGATACGATTGGCATAACCAGATCAGAAACTGAACCGTTTTCGCTCTCTTCGATATCTAGCTCTTCGTTTAGATCGTGTGCTTGCTTTTGATCGTTGTCGCCTTCAAAGCCACGGCCTTGAGATGCTTCGATTTCATGCTCACGCATCTTACCAACGTCTAGACCGAACCATGCCACTGCAAACACCATTAATAGTGCGAATACAGCGTAGAAGTTCATTGGGATAAGACGAACGTATGCACCCAGTGCCGAATACTCTGTCACACCGTGTGTCACTAAGATGCCACCAATGATAGTGATGATGTAAGCACCCCAGCTAGAAGCAGGCATGATCACACACATAGGAGCAGCCGTTGAATCTAGGATATAAGCAAGCTTAGCGCGAGATACGTAGAAACGGTCTGTTACAGGACGAGAGATAGCACCAACCGCTAGGCTGTTAAAGTAGTCATCAACAAAGATGAATACACCTAAGAAAGCAGCAAGTAGTTTTGAACCACGTTTGCTCTTAACGCGAGACTGTGCCCACTCCGCGAATGCGCGAGTACCGCCAGACAGTGTTAATAATGCCGTTGTCATTCCAAGAATAATTAGGAATGCAATGATGCTCATGTTCCAAGTGTTGATGCCACCATCTTCGATGAAAACACCAGATGCTTTAGTAAACACGTAACTAACTGCGTTACCTACTGAGTAGTCAGCAAGTAGAATCGCACCCATGATGATACCGACACCCAAAGAAACCAATACACGGCGGGTAACAATAGCAAGGCTCAAAGCCACAAGGGGCGGAAGCAAAGATAAAGGTGATGTTGCAAAATCTATTAAATTCATGATCTTCAAAAACCAGTTTTTTATTTGGCTAGAGATCTACTGCAGACAAACTTGATACGGCTGACCAAGCTCATGTTGAACTAAGCGAAAGGGAAGTGAACACTTCACCCAACCCTACAGTAGCGCTCCATAGTTTAAAATTAAGACTATGGCAGTGTTGTACCTATTGAGCACAACCCCAGCAAATTGCTTAGATATACAATTTACTTCGGCAATTACACCTTTCATTCCCGTTCATTGGCATCACCCCAACGGAAGTTACTTTTTATAATTGCACCTCTACGTGCGATAACATTATTAACCGTGCAAACCAGAGTTTAACAACAAATTAACCAATACCTCGCATCAGGTAGCCGCAATTGTACTCATCAAGAGTAACAATGCAACATATCATTCCGAGAAAAATAGCTTTTTGCTAATGAACTAATCAATAAGAGATTAGTCTACATAAGTTAACTACTCCACCAGTCACATATCAGTTTTTAAGATAATCTTAATAATTATTATAAATTCGATAGAAATACAGCTTTGAATTTTCAACGATTCATCTCACTTTTATATTTAAATATGTAATAGAAGAAATACTATTTGTTTTATTCCTAGGCTCTGTTTATTATTAGGAGGATTATTTAGTTTACCTTGATGGAAAATATCATGTCTGAATTAACAAAAACTCTATTAAATATCCGCAGCCTTCGTGCGTTCTCACGTGAATTAACTCTTGAGCAACTTGAAGAAGCGCTAGACAAGCTGACTATTGTTGTACAAGAGCGTCAAGAGTCTGAAGCTGAAGAGCGTGCTGCTAAAGCAGAGCAAGAAGCTAAGCTTTCTGCTATTGCTGAACAAATTGCAAAAGATGGAATTGATGTTGCCGATCTTATTGCTGCACTTTCTGGTGAAGCAAAATCTAAAACAACAAAAGCTAAACGCGCTCCTCGCCCAGCGAAATACAAATATGTAGACGCAAACGGCGACGAGAAGACTTGGACAGGTCAAGGCCGTACGCCTTCAGCTATCCAAGAACAGCTAGATGCTGGTAAATCTCTAGAAGAGTTTGCTATCTAAACATTTTGTTTACTTAGTGAGTAATCAATTACACGCTAAGCAATAGAATTAATATTTAAGTCGACCAAAGTATTATTTACGACTTCAATATATTCAGAAACAAAAAAGGCTCCTTTCGGAGCCTTTTTTATATTTGTACTATCAGTATTAGAAACTAACTGATACTGATAGTACTACTGATTAAAGAAAGTAACTTATCTTTCCCAGTACGCTTCTTCTAGGCTATCTTCTCTTTCAGGAAGGCCACGAGATAAACGTGGAGAGTGTTGAACCAACACTTCATAGCTAGCACGGTTAGAATATTTACAAACTTGTGAGAACGAAGAGTACGTCAAGAATGAATGTTGGTGCTTACTTGAGTTTGGCACGTTTTCTTTGTGGTACTTATTCGCAGCCATATCATGTAATAAAGCTGATAACGCAGCATCACCTGCACCATTCGTATTTTTGATTTTTTCCGGACCGCCCATGTATGGCGCAATATGCGAATACACTTTGGTTGGGTTTTCACATAAATCTTTATGCGCAGGACGGCTAAATTCAAAACGGTTGAACTCTGCGATTGAACCTGGAAGTAAAGGCAGTGACGTTTCACGTTTAGCTGCATCTTCCGTGTAACCCGCCATGAATAGGCCAACAGGGCCTGCAGTACATAGAACAAGGTCTACCCACTCTAACGCTTTATCTGAAGCAGCAAGCGGATCACTCTCGCCTGTTAATGCTTCAGCTTCATCTTCATTCATTGCAACAACAGTTACATGTTGCTCAAGGAAATCTTTCCAGAATTCTGGATCATCTTGAATAACAAATTTAGTACCAAGGGTCAAAACAACAGGCACATCGTATTTCTTCGCGTATTCGATCGCTTTCATTGTAGCTTCAGGCATAGGGTCACCTGGCTTACAACGAACTAAATAAGCCGTTAAAACTAAAGCAGAAGCACTTTTGAAGATCTTTTCAGGAATGCTTTCTGGTTTTAATTGGTTCATTTGTCCTTCGCTAATTGCGAAAGTACGTTCACCGTCTTCTGTAATTAATGCAAAGCAGCGACCAATTGCGCCATCTACCCCTTGTAAATGGTTCAGGTCCATTCTGCTTGATGTATTACATAAATAGCGGTAACCGTAGCTACCAATCTTAATATCTTGGCTCATTACACCCAGTAGAGTAGAACGGTCATCCGCTAGCACTGAATAGTTGTGTAATGTGTTACCAATTGTGCCACCAGCGTATTCATTGGTAATCAGGCACTGTTCTTTTAATTCTTGATATAAAGATTCAGCGGCTGCGTCACCAATAACCAGTGAATGTCCCTTGCTCAAACCATACTTCTCAATAAGTTCAGAACTCACCTTTGCTTCAATATCCACCAATGTTTGGTCAATACCGATAATATGAGTGCGTGACATTCTTTTACTGCTTTGAGCTTGGCTCACTAGAGGATCACGAGCGTGAACCGGAAAGTAGTGCTTTGATTTACGTTGTCCAGGGAATTTCATAGGGCTAGTCTAAGTCAAGGGGAAATAGGTGGCGGATTCTACCTCGCTATATTTAACGCGGCAATCTTTCAAACTATAGCAAACGTTTGCTGAAGCTTTTTTTTATTCGCCTTCCATAAAGCTCAGATCAGGCAGCATACCCAAATGCTCTGCGTAACGTTTTTGATTGAACTCCGCGCCGTTTTTCATAACGTCAAAGACTTCAATTGCCAGTGCACATGCCATAGCCGCAATTGCCTCTTCACGAGGAGTACCAGTCATCGTTAAACGCATCAGCGTCTCTTTAACTTTTACAGGTTCGCCATCTTCAAGCTGGTTTTCGATAATCTCAATCAGCTCTTCTTCTTGCATAAATTCATTTTGTTCAGACATTTTTTTATCTCAGGTCTTGGATTTCGAGCGACTATGCCACATATACTTCTGACATCCTAGCGACTCACCTCGCTCTCATGCGATTCTCTAACAAAGTCAGCGCACTATTTGTGCAAATGAAACTGTGATTCCGGTCTCGGATCTGTCACGGCGTTTCTCTTTCTGTTAGAATCTGCGACCAAGTAATAGTAACGGTGTTTAGACATGTCAGATATCAGCTCTGGAAACAGCGAAAAGAAAGTAATTGTCGGTATGTCCGGCGGTGTAGATTCGTCAGTATCGGCGTATCTTCTTCAGCAACAAGGCTATCAGGTAGAAGGCCTTTTCATGAAAAACTGGGAAGAAGATGATAACGAAGAATACTGCACGGCAGCTGAAGACCTTGCTGATGCTCAAGCGGTATGTGACAAACTAGGTATCCACCTACACACGATCAACTTTGCTGCGGAATACTGGGACAATGTATTCGAGTACTTCCTTGAAGAGTACAAAGCGGGTCGTACACCGAACCCTGATATCCTTTGTAACAAAGAAATCAAATTCAAAGCATTCTTAGAGTTTGCGGATGAAGTGCTAGACGCAGACTATATTGCGATGGGTCACTACGTTCGTCGTACTTTCCCAACTCAAGAAGAGCTTGATGCTGGCGTAAAACCAGAAATGCTACGTGGTCTAGACAGCAACAAAGACCAAAGCTACTTCCTATACACGCTAAGCTCAGATCAAGTGGCACGCAGCCTATTCCCTGTCGGTGAATTAGAAAAGCCAGAAGTGCGACGTATTGCTGAAGAGCAAGACTTGATCACAGCGAAGAAGAAAGATTCTACAGGCATCTGCTTTATCGGTGAGCGTAAGTTCACTGAATTCCTAGGCAAATACCTACCAGCACAACCGGGTAACATCGAAACACCTGAAGGCCAAGTGATTGGTCAACACCAAGGTTTGATGTACCACACGCTAGGTCAGCGCAAAGGCCTTCATATCGGTGGCACTAAAGGTGGCGGCGGTAATGAAGAACCATGGTTTGTTGGTGAAAAAGATCTCAAGCGTAATGTTTTGATCGCAGTACAAGGTAAAGACCACCCTCTTTTGAAATCAGAAGGTTTGATCGCTTCTCAGCTTCATTGGGTAAATCGCACACCAATTACTGAAGTTATGACATGCACGGTAAAAACACGTTACCGTCAGACTGATATTCCTTGTACAATCATCCCAATTGATGATGAGAACATTAAGGTTATTTTTGATGAACCTCAGATTGCTGTGACCCCAGGTCAATCGGCAGTGTTCTACCTAGACGAAGTATGTCTTGGTGGCGGTATCATCGAAAAACGCATCTAACTAATCGAACGACAAACGATAGAAGACAACTAGGAGTTACTACGTGGCTAATACACTTTATGACCGTACTATTGCTTTCGCCGGAATTTGCCAAGCTGTGGCTTTGGTTCAACAAGTAGCGAAAGACGGCCATTGTGATAAAGATGCCTTCGAAGCTTCACTCAGTGCTATTTTAAATACCAACCCGGCGAACACCGTTGGCGTATTTGGACGTGAAGCGAACCTAAAGCTTGGCCTTGAGTGCTTAGTAAAAGGTATCGATAGTACTCCAGCTGGTAGCGATATTACTCGTTACATTATCAGCTTGATGGCTCTTGAGCGTAAGCTATCTTCTCGCAACGACTCTATGTCTCAGCTTGGTGATCGCATTCAAACTGCAGAGCGCCAAACTGAACACTTTGATCTGTTTGACGAGCAAATGATCAGCAACCTTGCGAGCATCTACCTTGATGTTGTGAGCCCAATAGGCCCTCGTATTCAGGTTTCTGGCACACCAGCTGTACTTCAACAAACCTCGAGCCAACATAAGGTTCGCGCACTGCTTCTATCAGGGATTCGAAGCGCTGTGTTATGGCGCCAGGTTGGTGGTAAACGCCGCCACCTTATCTTCGGTCGCAAGAAGATGATCGAGCAGGCTCAAATCCTACTAGCTCGAATGTAATTTATTAGCTCGCGCCTTGTCGCGAGCTTGTTTTTTGTATCAACACAACTCTCACGCAAACGATTGCGCAATGTGCGTGACAATTGAGATTGTTACTGGTATAAACCTCTCAAAATTTAGAAAACTCAATTCAGGAGAACACCATGGAACTGTCAGCATTGACTGCTGTTTCACCAGTAGACGGCCGTTACGGAAGTAAGACTATTGCATTACGCAGCATCTTTAGTGAGTTTGGACTACTAAAGTACCGCTCTATCGTTGAAATTCGTTGGTTACAAAAGCTTGCAGCTACTGATGCAATCAAGGAAGTACCAGCGTTCAGTGCAGAAGCTAACCAGTTTCTTGATGAACTAGCCGCTAACTTCAGCGAAGAAGACGCTCTGCGTATCAAAGAGATCGAGCGCACGACAAACCACGACGTAAAAGCGGTTGAGTACTTCTTGAAAGAGAAAGTTGCGGGCGTTCCTGAGCTTCACGCAGTTAACGAATTCATTCACTTTGCATGTACTTCTGAAGACATCAACAACACATCTCACGCGCTTATGCTTAAAGAAGCTCGTGACACAGTGATTCTTCCAGAAATTCGTAACGTAATTGATGCTATCAAAGCACTTGCGAACGAGTACCGTGACATTCCTCTTCTTTCTCGTACACACGGTCAGCCAGCTTCTCCTTCTACTATGGGTAAAGAGATGGCTAACGTTGCGTACCGTATGGAACGTCAATACAAGCAAATCGAAAGCGTTGAGATCCTAGCGAAAATCAACGGCGCGGTAGGTAACTACAACGCACACCTTTCTGCATACCCAGAAGTTGAATGGCACCAGTTCTCTGAAGAGTTCATCACTGAATCTCTTGGCGTAACTTGGAACCCGTACACAACTCAAATCGAACCTCACGATTACATCGCTGAGCTATTCGACGCGGTTGCTCGTTTCAACACGATTCTTCTAGACTTCGACCGTGACGTTTGGGGCTACATTGCTCTTGGTCACTTCAAGCAGAAGACTATTGCTGGCGAAATCGGTTCTTCTACAATGCCGCATAAAGTTAACCCAATTGACTTCGAAAACTCTGAAGGCAACCTTGGTCTAGCTAACGCAGTATTTAGCCACCTTGCACAAAAACTTCCAGTTTCTCGCTGGCAACGTGACCTAACTGACTCTACAGTTCTTCGTAACCTAGGTGTTGGCGTTGGCTACGCAATCATTGCATACACTTCAACTCTGAAAGGTATTAGCAAGCTAGAAGTTAACCGTGAAGCACTACTTGCTGAACTAGACAAAAACTGGGAAGTTCTTGCTGAACCAGTACAAACAGTAATGCGTCGTTACGGCATCGAGAAGCCATACGAGAAGCTAAAAGAGCTAACTCGTGGTAAGCGTGTAGATGGCGAAGGCATGCGTGCATTCATCGACGGTCTTGAAATCCCTGCAGACGAGAAAGTTCGCCTGAAAGAGATGACTCCAGCAAACTACATCGGTCAAGCAATCGAGCTAACTGACAAGCTGTAAGATTCGAATTTCGAATCGCAGAATAGACTAAGGCTTCCCATGTGGAAGCCTTTTTATTGCGCGGAATTAAATCTATCGACACAAGAATCGTAAACATAAGAACACCAAGCCTCCTCCAATTGATCTACTCGCCCCCTACTCATTCAATTTAATCACCTAGCTACAACTACACCTGATACCTCAACACTTGTTATCTTAAGCGCCAAGATCAAAAAAGGCCTCCCGAAGGAAGCCTTTAGATTTTTCTTGTCGACTAGCGATGGCTAATCATATTAGAAATTACATGTTACGTAGAGACGCAATACGCTTATCTAGTGGCGGATGGCTCATTAATAGCTCAGTAAGAGACTTCTTACCGTTAATACCAAACGCCATCATAGAACCTTCTAATTGCGGCTCGTGGCTCACTTTTAGACGCTCTAGCGCTGCAATCATCTTATCTTTACCTACCAAGTGCGCAGCACCTGCATCAGCATGGAACTCACGATGGCGGCTATACCACATCGTAATGAAGCTCGCTAGGAAACCAAATACCAATTCCAGCACCATAGACACACCGAAGTACACCATCATGTTGCTGCCACCCTCTTCTTCGTTGTCATTCGACGCAACAATGTTGGCGATGAAACGAGATAGGAAGATAACGAACGTGTTCACAACACCCTGCATTAGAGTCATTGTCACCATGTCGCCGTTCGCGATATGGCTAACTTCATGAGCCAACACCGCTTCAGCTTCATCACGCGTCATGTTGTGCAGCAGGCCTGTTGATACTGCGACCAATGAATCGTCACGCTTAGCGCCTGTCGCGAATGCGTTGATGTCTGGCGAGTCGTAGATCGCCACTGTTGGCATACCAATACCAACCTGTTGAGATTGACGGCTTACCGTCTCCATCAACCAATGTTCTGTTTCATTGCGCGGGCTTTCAATGACCATGCCGCCTACAGAGCGTAGCGCCATTTTCTTTGACATCATTAATGAAATGAATGAGCCGCCAAAACCAAATACCGCAGCCATCACCAATAAGCCTGAGAGGCTACCGGGTTGCATACCTGTGACTGCGTATACAATATTAAGAACAACACTTAGAACCAATACAACCGCTAGGTTGGTTGCAAGGAACAACATTACTCGCTTCATTACTTATCTCCGCATGAAAGCTGTTTTTATAAAACTTATTGTTATAGACAAGGTAGACAGCAATAGATTCCAACCTTGAAGACTTATACTTACTTATACATATAGTCTTAGATTAAGAAAACAAGGTTAAGCATTAAATTGCAACATTTGATTACGAGACCATATCCGAATTAAATCTAGTCTATTAGACCTAAGTCGTATGGTGTCGATATAACAATCCGTTTACAGTGACTTCAGATGATTTATTGGCTAGTCCATGTACAAAAAGGGAAGAATCATGGTTGAAGGTACTAACACTCAAATGGCTATCGATTTACTGTGCTGTCACCTAGGGATTACTGAAGAAGAAGCGAAAAAGCAGATCGGAATCCTAACACCGAAAACTGCACAGACAAAGATCACAGAAACACAGCAAGCTTTAATGGGACTGACAAAAGAACATTAATCCCAAGCTTTCTATTAAAAGACCGGTTGTTTATCAACTTAAGATCTAAAGGCTTAAAATAGCAAAAGGGCTGCAATCGCAGCCCTTTTCTTATTTAGTACATAAGGTGATAATTAAAGCGCAAGCAAAGGCTGCACATCAATGTACTTACCAATGTTCTTAGACTTCGCTTTTGGTACGTAAGGGATTTCACCTAACTTTGGCGCACCTAGCTTATCTTCAAGCATCGCAATAATATCTGCGTAGTGCTCAGTACCCGGATTGATACGGTTTGCGACCCAACCTACTAGGTTTAGGCCATCAGCACGAATCGCTTCTGCCGTTAATAGAGCGTGGCTCAAACAACCAAGCTTAATACCCACAGTAAGTACTACTGGCAACTGCTCTTTTTTAACCCAGCTAGACAAATATTCATCATCTGAAACCGGTACACGCCAGCCACCAGCACCTTCAACTAACACGATGTCAGAATTTTGCTTATGCTGTTCTAGCTTCGCTGATAATACCGCTTCATCAATTACAACACCGTCATGTTTAGCAGCGATGTGAGGCGATGACGGTAACAATAGCGCATACGGGTTGACGTCTTCGTAAGCAATATCTTGCGTCGCTGCTTCTTGAAGATGCAGAGCATCACTATTACGTAAACCTTCAGGGGATTTCTCACTCCCTGCTGCAACTGGCTTGTAACCAATTGTTGATAGATCTTGTGCGGCCAAAGCTTGAAGAATCGCTTTTGAAACCACAGTTTTTCCCACTTCGGTATCCGTACCTGCAATAAATAATGCATCAATCATAATTGAATAACCCCTAAACAAACTTGATATGTTGCTGGCAAGAAACCTTGATGGTTTTTAAACTCTCGATATTCCCGTTCAACAAGCTGCAACATGCGACGACTTGTTAAACCTTGTGAGCGACCACTTACGTGATTAGCGCCGATACCTTTAAGGTCGCGCATCAGTTCAAACGCAGTGTCGTACCAAACGGTGATGGTGGGCAAGTCTAGTTGATGAGCAGTACAGCTAGATTGCGCTAACGCAATTTTTACCTGATTGATTGTAATAAAATGGTTAACGTGTTGATGTGCGTCAATTTTGGACCATGATTTTTCCAGTTCAAACAGTGACCCATCAAGCAAAGTTGAGAAAATCACACGTCCACCAGTTGCTACAACGCGCTTCATCTCCTTTAAAGGTGACGATAAATCATCACACCATTGTAACGCTAAGCTTGAAAAAACGATGTCAAAACAGCCATCTTCAAACGGTAATTGCTCGGCGTCGGCTTGTTGATATAAAGAGACCGATGCACCACAACGCTGTTCTGCCCTTTCTAACATTCCAACAGAAAGATCGGCACACACCACTTCAGCACCGCGCTTCACCATCTGATCTGAGAAGTAGCCAGTGCCACAACCTAAATCAAGCACCTTTAAACCTGAGAGGTCTCTCGGTAGCTTATCCAGTAGTAGGTGGCCGACATCGCGCTGAAACTCAGCGTGTTTATCATAGGTTGTTGCTGCTTTACCGAAGGCTTCAGCAATCGCACTCTTATCTTGGCTTACGTAATTATGCACTACTGCTTCTTGTGACATTTACTGAGCCTCTTTCTTTAATTCAACGCTTGATTCTATGCTTGGTTTGCTTTCAGAGTCGTTGCTTCGATCTATTGCTTGAAGCAACGAGTCAGTTAACTGAAGAACCTGCTTCTGACTGTGGTTGGCCGTTAACGTAATTCGCAGACGCGCAGTCCCTGTCGGAATGGTTGGTGGCCTTATCGCCGTGACCCAAACTTGGTTACGCTTCAATTCTTCCGCTATAGATAATGCAGCTTGAGCATCGCCAATCACAAACGGCTTAATCGGAGTCTGAGTATCAATGAAACCTGTTACACCACTCATCTGCTCTTTATAGAGAGCTCCTAACTCAGTTAACTTCTCTCGACGCCACTCTTGCGTCTGAATCATCTTACACGCATGAGACAAAGCCACCGCTTGTGAAGGTGGCATCGCCGTCGAGTACACATGATGACGAGCAAACTGAGTTAAGTAATCACCCACTTCTGACGAACAAAGAATCGCAGCACCAGAAAGGCCAAATGCTTTACCAAAGGTCACCACCAAAATATCAGGTGAGACTTGTGCCGCACTGCAGCTCCCGGCCCCTTTATCACCTAATACGCCGATACCGTGGGCATCATCAACCGCCAACCAACTGTCGTATTGATGAGTCAGGGTAGATATCTGGCTGAGAGGCGCTTGATCGCCATCCATGCTGAACACACCTTCAGTCACGACCAAGGATTGTGGAGATCGGCTTAATAGCGACTCTAGATGCTGTGTGTCGTTGTGCTTAAAGCGTTTCATGGTTGCAGGTGAAAGTATCCCCGCTTCCATCAAAGAGGCGTGGTTAAGTTTGTCTTGCAACAGAGAGTCGCCTTTTTCGAGCAGAGAAAACAACAAAGCTTGATTAGCACTGAAACCAGAACTAAAGACAATGGCACGTTCAAAGCCAAGCCATTCACACAGTTGAGCCTCTAAATTTCGATGAGCAGGACTAAAGCCTGTAACCAATGGCGACGCCGCACTTCCAGCTCCATATTGTGAAAGACCCGTTTGCCATGCATCCACCAGTTCAGGATCGTTCGCCAAGCCTAAATAATCATTACTCGAAAAATTGATGAAACTAGAACCTTCGCTATTTAGCAAAGGTCCATTGCTGTTTTCAAGCACCTTGAGTTGGCGAGTCAACCCTTGCTCATGGCGATGAACAAGGGCTTCTTTAATGCGAGCTTTAAACAGTGGCATCGTAGAACATGTCATCTTTAGTTGGACGAGCCGCAACGCGCTCCACCACTTGATCTAACAGTTCGTTTTCTTGAATTTCGTCTGGCTTTTGAGCCACTTCTTGGCTGTTGATACCCAGCTTCTTAAACAACTGCATATCCGTGTCTTCATCAGGGTTTGGCGTCGTCAGTAGCTTACAACCGTAGAAGATAGAGTTCGCACCCGCCATGAAACACATCGCTTGCATCTGTTCGTTCATGTTCTCACGGCCTGCAGATAAGCGAACCGCAGACATGGGCATCATAATACGTGCAATTGCAATCAGCTTGATGAAGTCGAAAGACTCGACATCATCGACGTTTTCCATCGGTGTGCCTTTCACTTTTACAAGCATGTTGATTGGTACACTTTCAGGGTGTACTGGAAGGTTCGCCAGTTCTACAAGAAGGCCTGCGCGGTCATTGGTGCTTTCGCCCATACCGATGATGCCACCAGAACAGATCTTCATTCCGGCATCACGCACGTGAGATAGCGTATCTAAACGATCTTGGTAAGTACGAGTGGTAATAATGCTGCCGTAAAACTCTGGAGACGTATCAAGGTTATGGTTGTAGTAGTCCAAACCTGCGTTGGCTAGCTCACCTGCTTGATCCGGCGTTAACATGCCCAATGTCATACAGGTTTCTAGACCCATGCCTTTCACACCTTTGATCATGTCAGTTAGGTGAGGCATATCGCGTTCTTTCGGGTTTTTCCATGCAGCGCCCATACAAAAACGAGTTGAGCCCGCATTCTTGGCTTTTTGCGCTGCATCCAAAACACGCTCAACTTCCATTAAGCGTTCTTTGTCGACATCCGTTCGGTAGTGAGCACTTTGAGGGCAGTACTTACAATCTTCAGGACAAGCACCTGTCTTTATCGACAAAAGCGTACTCACCTGCACGTGGTTGTGCTCTTGGTACTGTCTATGAACGACTTGAGCTTCAAACATTAAATCCATAAACGGTTTTTCAAGCAGCGCTGTTACTTCAGCAACTGTCCAGTCATGACGAACTTCCACGTGTCGATCCTTTTTTTTATTTTTTTGATGTTACAACTCTGCGTCTAGAGTTTGCATTTATGCTTGGCTAGTCTACCGACAAGCTTTAGACTGTCAACACATTGATAATATCAAAAGTTTACATCTGGTTATTTTTTAATCAAACCAAGAATGGAAGTTACTATGGATCTCGCCTTTGATCGCCAGCATATCTGGCATCCCTACACATCAACGTTAACACCTCTGACCTGCTATCCAGTCACCAATGCAGACGGTGTTTACTTAGAATTAGAAGGCGGAAAGCGAATTATTGATGGCATGTCGTCTTGGTGGTCAACCATTCACGGTTACAATCATCCAGATCTGAATGCCGCTGCTCATAACCAAATCGATAAGGTTTCACACGTTATGTTTGGTGGTATCACCCACCAGCCTGCCATCGATTTATGTAAGAAGCTTCTCAACCTAGCACCAAGCAATCTTGAACATGTATTCTTGGCCGATTCAGGCTCAGTTGCCGTAGAAGTGAGTCTTAAAATGGCGCTTCAATACTGGCATGCCAAAGGACAACCTCGTTCGAAGTTCCTCACACTCAGAGATGGCTACCACGGTGATACCTTTGCAGCGATGTCAGTGACCGACCCTGACAACTCGATGCACAGCCTCTACAAAGGCTTTTTGCCTGAACACATTTTTGCAGATTCACCGAAAACAGGTTTTTGGGAACAATGGGACGCTAGCGACATAAACAGCTTCCGTGAAAAGCTAGCAACACATCATCAAGAAGTCGCAGCCGTGATCTTGGAGCCAATTGTCCAAGGTGCTGGCGGTATGCGCATCTACCACCCTGAGTTCCTAAAACAGGTGCGCTTGCTGTGCGATGAATTCAACGTATTGCTGATTTTGGATGAGATTGCGACCGGATTTGGCCGCACAGGGAAACTGTTCGCATGTGAACATGCCGACATTCAACCGGACATTCTATGCTTAGGCAAAGCGCTGACTGGCGGCTACATGACCCTTTCAGCAACGCTAGCGAGCAAAGAAGTCGCTGATACGGTATGTGGTGGTGAGGCGGGCTGCTTTATGCACGGGCCAACCTTTATGGGTAACCCATTGGCTTGCGCAGTCGGCGCGGCAAGTTTATCGATCATAGAGCAAGGTCATTGGCAGAGTCAGACTCAACAGATCGAACAGCTCTTCTCTGAATTACTGCCACCTTTACGAGAGCATGATCTTGTAAAAGACGTACGCTGGCTAGGAGCGATTGGCGTTGTTGAAACACACACACCTGTCGATATGGAAACCATTCAAGCTCATTTTGTTGAGCAAGGTGTTTGGATTCGTCCGTTCGGAAGGTTAATTTATATGATGCCTCCGTTTATTAGCGAACCACAACATATTGAGCAATTGGTCGCTGCTATCGACACTGCATTACAAAATGCTCATTGCTTTAAATAGTAATTAAATAATGCGTTTATTGTTCTGAACAAGAGCGATGATTATTTCTATATATCTTCAATAATAAATCACTTAATTAAACTTAAAGGCCTTACATAAAAGTAAGGCCTTAACTGTTTTGAAGGTAACCGTCAGTTTAACGTAATTGGCTATCTTTACTTGCTCGACGGTTAAACAATGAATGTCGATGTGCGTCATGCTCTAATATTGACTGACATTCGATACACAAACGAACGCCTTTGATCGCGAGTCGTCTTTGTTCCGGTATCTCATCACCACACTCATCGCAATAACGCAAACTCTCACCACCTCGAAGGTTTCCTCTGACACGAGAGATCTCATCATCAATGGTATTTTGTATTTGCTGGCTGACACTATCGTCTCCAGCCCATCCTATAGCCATAAGCCCTCCTCAATATCTGAATGAGAAATCTATACCTACCGCGGTAAGAGCGCATTATACAACCTTAGCTAATAGAGATAATCCCACAAAAACTCAAATCACTATTACTTATAAGTAACAATGAGGTTATTTGGTGATTCACGGGGTCTTTATCTCGTTTTTGGAATACAGGGGCGTTTATTCGCATTTAACCCGTATTTTAGGTTAGCAATCGATCCCGGAAGGGCATTGATTAACAGTCAATAATTTATTCGGTTCTATGTTTCCGCTCTACTATCACTTAACTATGTGCGACAATCGAAACTAATCGTAATCATAAAAATAAATAGAAAAAGAGTATTACCTATTGGACAAATACTCATCATAAAATGCCGCGGTTATTTTTGGCCCCGACATTGTATGAAAAACATTATTAATTGTATCGCTCTGATCCTTATCTCCATATCTTCTAGCTTCGCATCTGACGAGCTCGTAACTCAAGAGCAACTACAGTACCTACAAACGAAGAAAACGATTGTTATTGCCAAACCTACCTACCTCTATAAACGAGTGTGGGAAGATCTCACCATAAATAAGAATCACAGATCCGAATCCGAAATTGTTCAATTATTAGAACAAAAACTAGGTATCGACATAGTTGTTAAAGATTACGTATCTTCTCGAGCTCTACATGAGGCTATTAAGAACGGAGAGGCCGATCTAACCTTTGGTTATGCTCAAACAAAAGAGCGTGATAAGCATTTCGCTTTTTCTAACAGCTTGTACGACATACCCAATGTGTATTGGTACCGAGACGAAAACACACAAAATACCCCGAAGAAAGAGCTAACGTGGGCTTGTATTCGCAATTCAATGTTTTGTCAGGTCATCAAAGACCAAGGTAACTCTAAAGTCATATTCGTAAACAATACGCCCGAGTTAATTACTGCTCTTTCTGTAGGTAATGCTGACGCTACCGTTCTCGATTTGACATCTATTCAAAGCTATTACTCTGTTGTTACCCCTGGAGAGTGGCAAGGTAATTTGGAATACTCGAGAGAGATACCTTCTTTTAGTATTCAAATAATGATGAGAAAAGAAGATAAGCAACTGAAATCAATCGTCGATCGCTTACTCATTAGCAAGGCCGAAGATATTGCCCTACGTTACTCAGATTACTTCTTCCATTTTTATGATGATTTGATTAATCAAGTACTAGAAGGTGAATATGATCGTCAAACTATTCGATACACCGTAAGTGAAAACATATACCCATATTCTTATTTGGATCCTGCAAGTAAAAAAACGGTTGGATTTATTCATGATGCAATAGCATTAATCTCAAGAAAGCTTGGTGTTTCTTTTGAATACATCCCACCAGACGGCAAAGACATTGTTGATATGTTGAGAAACAGAGAGGTCGAATTCCTACCGGGGTTCGATGTCGAGCAACCCAACAATCAAGAGTTCCAATTCAGCCAGCCTTTTATGACGCTTGATTGGGCTTACACAGAAGCCAATAAACCGTGGGATGTTAAACGCACTGCGATACTCGATAGAACCGGTTATTTTATTCAAAAAGACTCTCTCAACACTGACTTGGCAGACGCAGTCCTATATCAAGATATTGACTCTCTAATCAATGATATGAGTAATGGAAAGATTACTCACGCGTACATTCCTCAAAGCATCGCGAATCTTTATGTCTATAACAGGTATGGAAATATCTTTCATATTATCGCAAGTGACGAAAGCATATCGCTTTCTCGAAAAATGGGCGTCATTCTTCGTAAAGACTCTACATTCTTACAGAATGTGATTAATTCAGCGGTGTCATTGACCACACAAAATGAAATCGACTTATTGACCCTGAAGCACCACAACATCACTGCACAATATGGCTACAGTAAAGAGCGAATTATTGCTTATACCCTAATGATCTCATGCGTAGTGTTCGCGTTGATCATTTTTGGTTTGGTAAGAACACGTCGCCTGTCTCTATCGCTATCCCGAGCTCAACAGTCTGAACAACGCAGTTATGATCAGATCCAATGGCTAACGACCTTGCTAGATAACTTACCTAGCCTGATTGCGATTCACGATAAAAGCGGCCAGTTGGTGCTTTCCAACAGTGCTTTTGATAAGCAAATGGCTCACTGTTTTACACAGCAACACGATGAAAACCCAGAATTTTGTTGGCTTAGAGATAACGATGAAAAAACAAGGAACAAATTAGGCGTTTGGAGCACCATCAAGTGTGACTGCAGTGGTGGCGAACAGCACTTTCGTGTGATTCGTCAGTGTTTGGCCAACGCATCAGAGAAAGACCCTTACGTAATTACGGTACTTGATGACCTCACAAGGTGGGAAAAACAACAACGTGAACTTGAGGTATCTAACAAGAAAGCGCAAGAAGCGATCAAAGCTCGAGATCTATTCTTAGCCATCGTCAGTCATGAATTACGTACACCTATCGCGGCCATGATTGGCCTGATGGAGCTGCTCAGTACCAAGATAGAAAACAAAGATGACATGGAGCTTCTTAGTAATGCTCAGTTGTCAGCTGAACGTTTGAAATTGCTGGTCAGTGACATTCTCGACATCTCCAAAATGGAGGCGAATCAGCTTCATTTAGAGTCGAAGACAAGCAATATCTACGACGAGTTATGCCCGATATTTAGGACATTTGAAAGCAATGCTCGACTCAACAATCTTAACTTTAAATTAGATTGGAAAGTCGACTCGATATCCAGAGCAAGCTTGGATTGGCTGAGAGTCACTCAAATCCTTAATAACCTATTGAACAATGCGATTAAGTTCACCGAGAACGGCTTTGTGTTAGTTACGGTAAAAACATCGAGCGAACAACTTCAGCTTTCTATTACTGATACTGGCTGCGGTATGTCTGACCAACAAATAGCGCGTGCGTTTCAACCTTTCGCACAAGGCGACCGCAGTATTAGTCGACGCTACGGCGGCACAGGACTGGGAATAACTGTGGTTCAACGCTTAGTTAACATGATGGACGGTGGCCTCAAGATTGAAAGCAAGTTGGGGCTAGGCACTAAGGTTTCAGTGAGCTTACCAATTAAAGGAACAGCGAGCCCAATAAAAGTGGTTACGCCGATGCATTCTGAAGACAGAGAGATCTTAGCGTGGTTTAAAGCTTGGAAAGTCGATAATCAAATGAATGATTACAGTCAGGCTATTGAGCGCTCCACACAGTGGCAGAACCTGTATCCAGACCTATTGCTGAGCGATATCTCAGCTCAAGGCAAAAGCGTGACTCATGCTCCGGCGTCAGAGTACCACTTTACTGGAACTGTGCTTATCGCTGATGACGATCCCATCAACCGCTTGTTGTTTGCAAAACAGCTTAAGCGCTTTGGTTTAAAGACGGTCATCGTAAAAGACGGCCAAGAAGCGATGGAAGAACTAGAAAACAGCGAAACGCTCGTCGATATCATCATCACCGATTGCCATATGCCGAACATGGATGGCTATCAATTGACGGAGAAGATTCGTTCACTCGACAAGCTGAAACACTTGCCAATTATTGGCTGCACAGCCGAAGACTCGAAGCTGGTTATTGAAAAAGCTGAACGCGTGGGTATGGATCAAGTGATCTACAAGCCTTATTCGTTTGAAGAGCTCGCATGTGCGATTGAGGAATTACTGCCCCAACAAGCGGTAGAAACGATCCAAGCAGACCAATCATGGGCTCAGAATTACAGCCCAGAAGAGCAGCTTCAAATGGCGACTGTTATTTTGGATTCGTTCAGCTCAGACAAAGCGATGTTGCTAGAGCCTAATCCAAACATCAAAGCGATAGCACACAGAATCAAAGGATCGGCAAGCCTACTCGGCTTAGATTCTCTCAATCATGCAGCAAAGGATTGTGAGAAAAATGCAGAAGACCCTATGTATTGTCACAAGTTAATTGAAGAGCTGGACTTGGCGATTGCCTCAGCTCAAGCGGTTATAAACAGGTTAGATTCACTATGAAAATTCTCATCGTTGAGGATTCATTGTTACAAGCAACACAAATTCAGATCCTACTTAAACGCTACAGCGTTGATGAGGTTTATACCGCTTATAACGGTGAAGATGCGATAGAGCTATGCAAACAACATCGCTTTGATATTGCGTTCTGTGACCTTCAGTTGCCACAGATTGATGGTGTGTCGTTATTGGCTTCTTCGGAAGCTCAAGGTTCGATACAAACTGTCGTCATCTTGAGTGCAATGGCTGATGCTGCGTTGGATTCAACCAAAAGCATGTGCAAACTCATTGGCTATAACGAAGTCGAAGCGATACCGAAACCGGTCGATGAAACGCATATCCAGCGTTTGTTGTCATCGTATAAACGAATCCAAACCGCTAAGTCTATTCTGCCGACCGAAGTTAAGTTAGATGAACAGCAGACCATTGAAGCCTTTGAAAATGAATGGTTCACCAATGCTTATCAAACGCAACATGACGTTGAACAATCGACATTGGTGGGTGTTGAGGTACTTGCTCGGATCATGCATCCAAAATTAGGGTTGCTCACACCTTTCCATTTCATGGACACATTGCGTCAACTTGGACTGATGGATCGACTTTTCTTCACCGTGCTTGAGCTGGCTCTAAAAGATATCTCGTCGATGCGTAAGCCGGTTCATTTTGCGATCAATATTGAACAATCAACATTGAAGCTTGAGATTGCCGACCAAGTCGCAAGCTTATGTGACAATTACAAAATTGATCCGTCACTACTGACACTAGAAATCACAGAGCACGAAACGATCCTACTGGATGCGCATTGCTATAAGAACATCGCAAAACTCAGCATGTTGGGGGTTGGATTGTCGGTTGATGATTTCGGGACGGGCTATGCGTCTTTATCTCAGTTGTCGAGCTTGCCATTTACTGAGCTAAAAGTAGACCGCAGTTTTGTAAACAACATTAGCGAAAACAAAAAGAATCAGATTCTAACGAAAGCTTGCATCAATTTGGCAGAAAACCTTGGCCTTTCTTGTATTGTCGAAGGTGTAGAACAGCAGCAAGACCTTGAATACTTAAAAACAATTGGCATGACCAAATATCAAGGTTTTATTACTTCAAAGCCTGCAAGCTTTTCGGAATTAACGTCAGTAAATAATTTAAAATAAACATGAAATTAACTCAATTAAATGCACTTATCGTTGATGACTCAGCGATAGTGTTATCAACTATTCGCAATATGCTGGTTCATATTGGCTTTTCAGAGCGTTTGATTTCAATTGCTAAGTCACCTCGTATCGCAATGGCTCTCACCAGCGACACCACCTTTGATGTGATCATTTGCGATTATAACTTTGGCAACACCATCAACGGCAAACAGCTATTTGAAGAGTTGAAGCAATCCAAAAGATTAAAAGACGACGGGATATTTATCCTAGTAACAGGCGAGAATTCGGCTTTGTCGATCCGCCCTATCTTAGAGCTTCGGCCAGATAACTACCTATTAAAGCCGTTCAACCGCGAAACGTTGAAGCAACGTATTACCAGCTCTCTGAAAAAGAAGCTGGTTTTGCAGAATATCTACAAGGCTGAAAGAGAGAACAACTACCAAGCGGGTTTAGAGTTCTGCGAAGAGTTAGTCGCATTCCATCCAGAATATTTTGCGACGATTCAGCAGTTCCGTGGAAGCTTTCTATCAAAGCTTGAACTCTACGACGAAGCTAAGCGTGTTTATGAAAAAGCGCTTGATGAAGGCAGTTTCGATTGGGCTCAAGCTGGGCTAGCGAACAGCCTTGCGAACTTAGGTCAGCTTAATGAAGCACAACGTATGATCGAAAGCTTGATTGATTCAGCGCCCACCAGCACTTTGTATCGAGACCAAGCCGCTCAGGTCAATCTGATCAGCAACAAGATTCCTGCGGCGATTGCACACTTTAAATTAGCAAGTGAACTCACCCCTGGAAATTCAGAGAGAGAGTTAGCAATCGCGAATCTATGCTTGTCGGTGAATGACTCGAGAACTGCGCTACTTCACTATCAAAACTACGTGCAGATCAACAGAGACACCTTCCGTGACAACTTGTACATGAAGTTGAATCATATTCGATTCTTGCTCTATTGCGCGTCGGATGGCATTGATAAGCAAACGAATTTGGATCAGGTCAATTACCTGATTTCTAAGATCCCTACCGAGGCAAGATCTGGACTTCAAACCGACTTGGCATTGATAGCAGCTCACATCGCGATGGAATCCAAGCAATATCAAAAGGCAGTGACAATTTTGACCGCACTTCACGACAAGAATGACTTCAACGCATTTCCTGTGATTTACCACCATGCATGGTTGTTGGACAGAATGAGTTGTGAGAACGAATTTAAAGTCGCTGAGAATCGCTGCGGCATGTTGATCATCAAGACAGCAAACGAAACCGTTGTGTCGAGCCAGATGACGATGTGTGCTGAGATGAAAAATCGCAACACAGAAAAAATGACATGGCTTAAAGAGAAAAACATCAGTATTAAGCAAGGCCAGTCAG
Source organism: Vibrio crassostreae (assembly GCF_024347415.1). Classification (NCBI taxonomy): domain Bacteria; kingdom Pseudomonadati; phylum Pseudomonadota; class Gammaproteobacteria; order Vibrionales; family Vibrionaceae; genus Vibrio; species Vibrio crassostreae. The sequence goes on along the minus strand of NZ_AP025476.1, from coordinate 1,210,831 downwards.
ATTATAAATTGGTGCTTGTAGCTTACTTAGATATTCATAAGCGCTGCCCGATGATCAAAAACGTCTGTATGAACATCGTGAAACTACTTTCTGTGATTTGGCCAGATTCTATGGGTGCTAAGCAAGTGCTCACTATCATCAAGCAATGTGATGAAGTGATTACCCAGCTTTATACCATTGATGAGCTGACAAAAAACAACTATCAAAACTACTACCGAAAGGCGCTTCTAGCGTGTAAACAAGCAGATGCTGCTGCCAACGCCAGCTTCTCGTTTATGTAGCGGTTCTTTGAATTAGCTTCTCTATCTAGCTACCGCGTATAAAAAATAACCACATATAAAAAAGGCTTTGCCATTACAGCAAAGCCTTTTAAATAATCTATTTCGCGCGAGGCGCTAAATAATTAGATTAACCGATGTGCGTTACGCCGCCCATGTATGGTTGAAGTACTGCTGGGATAGCAATACGACCGTCAGCTTCTTGGTTGTTCTCAAGAATAGCAACCATAGTACGACCAACAGCAAGACCAGAACCGTTTAGTGTGTGTACAAGTTCAGGTTTCTTCTCGCCTTTACGACGGAAACGAGCTTGCATACGACGCGCTTGGAAATCCCACATGTTTGAACAAGAAGAAATCTCACGGTAAGTCTCTTGTGCTGGAACCCATACTTCTAAGTCGTAAGTTTTCGCAGAACCGAAGCCCATATCACCTGTACATAGAATCACTTTACGGTAAGGAAGCTCTAGAAGTTGAAGTACTTTCTCAGCGTGACCTGTTAGCTCTTCAAGTGCTGCCATTGAGTCTTCTGGCTTAGTGATTTGTACTAGTTCAACTTTGTCGAATTGGTGCATACGGATAAGACCACGAGTGTCACGACCGTAAGAGCCCGCTTCAGAACGGAAACATGGCGTGTGAGCTGTCATCTTAAGTGGCAGTTCAGCTTCATCAGTAATCGTGTCACGAACCATGTTCGTTACCGGTACTTCCGCAGTAGGGATAAGCGATAGAGTCTTAAGAGGCACATCACTTACTTGCTCAGTTAGCGGGCTTGTGTGGAACAAGTCTTCGCCGAACTTAGGAAGTTGACCAGTACCGTAAAGGCTATCGTGGTTCACTAGGTACGGTACGTACATTTCTGTGTAGCCGTGCTCATCAGTGTGAAGGTCCAGCATGAACTGAGCAATAGCACGGTGTAGGCGCGCAAATTTTCCTTTCATCACGATGAAACGAGAACCAGAGATTTTAACTGCGCTAGCAAAATCAAGACCGCCAGACATTTCGCCAAGATCAACGTGATCTTTCACTTCAAAGTCGTAAGTCTTAGGTTGACCCCAACGAGAAACTTCTACGTTGTCGTCTTCATCTTTACCATCTGGTACTTCTGCATCAGGTAGGTTAGGAATAGACATTGTGATCGTTTCTAGCTCAGATTGAAGATCGGCCAATGCTACTTTAGCTTGGTCTAGTTCTGCGCCTAGGTTGCCTACTTCAGCAAGGATACGCTCAGCTTCTTCATGGTCGCCTTTTGCTTTCGCTTGACCAATGGACTTCGATCGAGAGTTACGTAACGCTTGTAGCTCTTCAGTTTTCATCTGAAGGGACTTACGTTTTTCTTCAAGTTCACGAATTGTCTCTACATCAAGGGTGAAGCCTCGACGTGCTAATTTTGCCGCTGTTTCATCCAGCTCAGCTCGAAGTAATTTAGAATCCAGCATTGCTAATCCTATGCTTTAGTTATTTGAATATTCAGTAGTTTGCTACTGAATCACTGCTAAACCCCTAAAACTGGTGCTATTTCGACCAATTTCTAACGATTTAATTGAATTTTTATGACTAGGTAACGATATCCAAAAAAGACTACTTTTCATAGCGTTTTTGTGGGCTTTTTGCGTCCAAATCCGCCAGATAATCTAGCTTCTCGCCAATTTTGGTCTCTAAGCCTCGTTTTGTTGGGAAATAGTATTGCTTCTCTCCCATTTCAGGAGGCAGATACTTTTCCCCAGCCGCGTAGGCTCCAGGTTCGTCATGAGCATAACGGTATTCTTGCCCGTAGCCCATGTCCTTCATCAAAGTTGTGGGTGCATTCCGTAAATGATGAGGGACTTCATATTCAGGCAGATTGTGCGCGTCTGTTAACGCTTGCTTCCAAGCTGTATAAACGGCGTTACTCTTTGGTGCACACGCGAGATAAACAACCGCCTGTGCAATCGCACGCTCCCCTTCAGCAGGGCCAATACGTGTAAAACAATCCCAAGCCGACATCGCGACTTGCATTGCGCGAGGGTCAGCATTGCCAATATCTTCAGAAGCAATCGCCAGCAAGCGTCTAACGATATACAGAGGATCGCAACCTGCCGCAATCATGCGTGCCGACCAATATAAAGCCGCATCCGGGTTTGAACCACGAATTGACTTATGAACTGCAGATATTAGGTCATACCAAATATCGCCTTTATTATCAAAACGAGCGACTTTCTCACCGGCCACTTCAGCCAACAGCTGCAAGGTTATCGATTTCTCACCTTTATCGTTGTCTTCTGCCATGTCATACAGCAGTTCAAGATAATTAAGCGACATACGCGCGTCGCCGTTAACCAGTTCTGCAAGGCGATCTAAAACATTATCAGCAAAATCAGCAGGCACATCACCTAACCCACGTTGCTTATCTTCAATCGCTTGGCGGATGACGAGGGAAATATCCTCGGTATTGAGAGAAGTCAGTTTGTAGACACGCGCACGTGACAACAAAGCGTTGTTCAACTCAAAAGAAGGGTTTTCTGTCGTCGCACCAATAAAGGTCACGGTACCATCTTCGATATGAGGCAGAAAAGCATCCTGCTGACTTTTGTTAAAGCGATGGACTTCGTCCACAAACAGGATGGTTCTGCGCCCTGCTTGCTTGTTCTCACGCGCTTTTTCAATCGCAATACGAATGTCTTTTACGCCCGAAGTTACCGCCGATACGCGTTCAACTTCTGCATTCGCATAGTTTGCCGCTACTTCGGCTAACGTCGTTTTACCGGTGCCCGGAGGCCCCCACAAAATCATCGAGTGGATATGACCCGCTTCCAATGCTCTGCGAAGTGGTTTACCTGGGCCTAATATATGCTGCTGACCGATATACTGTTCGACAGTTTCCGGTCTCATACGAGCAGCAAGGGGACGAAAATCTTCGTCCCCCGCAAAATCTAAGCTGTAATTACTCAATTGCAATCTCTTGATTCGTTGATGGCATTAATGCCTATCGACGTACTACCAAACGATCTGCTTCTTTAGATCAGTTTCTTTGGTCGTCGACCTCGACACCTTCCGGCGCCACAAAAGTAAAACGGTCTGCTGCAGGTTTACCCAAGTCAACATTGCTAAAGGTAAACTCACCTTTTTGACCGTCTTGTTCAATCACATTAAAGCCCTGAACAATGCCTTTCTCGGTGATATTAATCTGGAAGTCACCCTGATTAGAGTCCGCTGCCGTTGGTGTTAGTGTAAATTGGTTACCTGTTTGCGCGACGTTGTAGTTATCCCAATCGCTTTCTTGGTTACGTGTAAGCAGGACAAAAGGTGTTTGCGATGTCGCTTGCTCTTGCCAATAAATACTCACTTGCTCAATGAATGGGCTGTAATACCACAAACTCTGGCCATCAGATACCAATAGGTTTTCATCAGGGAAAGTGGTTTCCCAGCGGAATAAGCTAGGGCGAGCAATCTCTACCGTGCCCTCGCCTTCCATGACAACATCACCATCAGGGCTGATTACGACTTGTTTAAAGTCAGCGCTAAAGCCTGCGTTCAATGCCAAACGGCTACTCAACTCTTCTTTCGGAGAAGCAAACACTGAGAAGCTCATAAATAAAAGTGCGAATACTTTTTTCATCAATAATCCTGTTAGAACATAAGTCGGTCATATTTTCGATTTGACCGACTTAATGGGTATGAGTTCCTAGTGGAACTAATCTTTTGGTGGCGCTGGTGCCAAGACTTCTCGGTTACCGTTATGGCCTGGAGCACTTACGATACCTTGAGCTTCAAGTTGCTCGACAATGCGTGCAGCACGGTTGTAACCAATCTTGAATCGACGCTGTACGCCTGAAACTGAACCACGACGTGAATGAACAACGTGTTCTACCACTTGATCAAACAGAGGATCGACCTCTTCATCACCTTCCATCTTCTCACCCGGAAGCAAGGTTTCTGGGGTTTGTTCGCCGTTAGTGATCTCATCAATATAGTTTGGCTTACCACGCGCTTTCCAGTTATTCACAACTGCGTGTACATCATCATCAGATGCAAAGGCACCGTGAACACGAGTTGTATGACTAGAGCCCGGTGGCAAGTAAAGCATATCACCCATGCCCAATAGTGATTCCGCACCACCTTGGTCAAGGATAGTTCTTGAATCCGTTTTGGTTGATACCGTAAAGGCCACACGGGTTGGAATGTTCGCTTTGATAAGGCCGGTAATAACATCCACCGAAGGACGTTGCGTCGCTAGGATCAAGTGAACACCCGCCGCACGTGCTTTTTGTGCCAAACGTGCGATCAGTTCTTCAACCTTCTTACCGACCACCATGATTAGGTCGGCAAATTCATCAACGATAACCACAATGTAAGGCAGCTTCTCAAGCAATGGGGCTTCAGGGTCCATGCTGTCGCCCGGCTTCCACAGTGGATCGTGAATTGGGTGACCCGCTTCCGCAGCCATCTTAAGCTTATCGTTGTAACCTTTAATGTTACGAACGCCTAACGCTGACATCAGCTTATAACGGCGTTCCATCTCGCCAACACACCAACGAAGGGCGTTCGACGCATCTTTCATGTCGGTTACCACTTCAGACAATAGATGAGGGATACCTTCGTAAACCGATAACTCAAGCATTTTCGGGTCGATCATGATGAATCGAACATCTTCCGGTGATGCTTTGTAAAGCATACTCAGAATCATTACGTTCACACCTACCGACTTACCAGAACCGGTTGTACCAGCAACCAGAACGTGAGGCATTTTCGATAGATCAGCAATGACCGCTTCACCTGCGATGTCTTGTCCTAGAACCACTGTCGTCGGCGATTTCGCTTCTTGGAACTGAGGGCTAGCAACCACATCTGAGAAGAATACCGTTTGACGACTCATGTTCGGCAGCTCTAAGCCAACATAAGGTTTACCCGGAATCACCTCTACGACACGTACTGCCAATGCAGAAAGCGAACGCGCTAAGTCCATAGAAAGACCAGAAATACGGCTCACTTTCACGCCTGGAGCCAGATCAAGTTCGAATCGAGTGATTACTGGACCTGGGAAAATATCAACCACATCTGCCTTGATCTTATAGTCCGCTAGCTTAGATTCAACAAGACGAGCAATTGCCTCTAATGCGTCACGGTCAATAAAGGTTTCACGCTTTTCAGGGTGGAATAACAATTCAAGTGTTGGTAATGGCTCAGCAGGCTTCGGTAAATTAACATCTTGTTGAACCAAGAACGGGTTCTGCGCCGCTGCCATATTCGCTTGGGCTTCAGAAACAATGCTTTGGAATGCGGCGACATCCTGATCTTGATGGAAAGGCTCTTCTTCCGTAACTTCTTCCCAAGGAAGATCAACAGCTGGCTCTTGGCTTTGTGCTGTTGGCTGTTCAGGCTCTGAATGTTCTTCTTGATAAGAGAAAGGTTCAAATTGCTCATCAGCTAATTCTGCATCAGCTTGCTCGGTTTCAGTCTGCTGAACTTCAGGAGCGAAAGTCTGTTCGTCAGCCTGCTCTTCCGTTACATCAAATGGTGAAGCTTGTGCAGAGAAATCATCTTCCACAGTTGCTTCTGGCTCACCCATTGGTGAAGCGTATAGAGATTCTGGCTGAACATCTTCAACATCGAATTCATTCGTTACTTCTGGCGAGCTATTGATCTCTGGTTCTGCACTTTCAAGAGCCATATCAGTAGAGGTAACGTCTTGTTGCTCATTCTGCATGTATTGCTGATACGCGATTTGAGATTCATGCGCATCAACCTGTTCTTGCTCCGCAAGATCATCTTCATACATAGCGGCGTTTTCTAGCTGCTCGATAGTGGCATTAAGCTGCTTCGAGCGCTCAATACCTTCTTCTAACGGTTCTTCTGGCGCTTTGTAAACAGGTGCTACAGGGATCAACTCAGGTGCAACTTGAGGTTGGCGCTGAACCTGAGGTTCTTCTTGTTCTGAAGCTTCTTGCTTCGCTGGCGCCTCAACAGGCATGTGAATATTGTAATGGCGCTTCGGTGGCGCAGCGCTCTCTAGCGCACTTGCAGCCGCATCTGACGAATCATTGGTCGCAGAAAAGCTCATTGCAGGATCTAGTGGATCATGCTCTGTTGATTCTTTGTTATCTTCTAAAGCAGGAACATCACGGTAACTCGGCTCTTGATGACGTTCTTCGATTAAATCGCGGTCCGCTGATTCTCTTAGCTGAGGCTCTAGTAGCTCTTGATCTTGGCCACGAGCCTTATTAACAGCAGACGTGAAGAATTTGATGGCACATTCACCTAACCATTCCACAATGCTTAACCAAGAAATACCAGTTAATAGAGTAAAACCAGCACCCCATAAGAAAAGAAGAACCAGCGTACTACCAAGAACATTCAACGTCGGAAGTGCAAGGCTTGTTAAGACGTCACCCACGACTCCACCTGATGAAAAGTACCAGATGTCGTCAAAGTTAATATCCGCTAGACCACAACTAGTAAGGATTAGGATAGTCAGGCCAAGTAAGCGAGTGCCCCACAGCATGAAGTCGATCTGCTCTTCTTCATTACGCTTGCGGAATAATACCCACGCAGCAACCGTCACCAAGATAGGCAAAGGGTAAGCCAAAGAACCAAATACGAAGAAAAGTGTATCCGCCAACCAAGCACCTAGATAACCACCCGCATTTTGAATGTCACCACCCCACGCCGTTTGCGACCATGATGGGTCAGCTGGACTAAAAGTTAATAACGCAACGGCAAGTAGAATAGAGAAGAGAACACCGAGAATCAGGCTGCACTCTTTGAGACGTTGAGAACCACTCAAACGAGGAGACTGAGGCTCTTCACTCGTTTTAATGATTGTTTCTACTTTATTACTGCTCTGCTTGAACATAAACCAACTTAATAATTAAACGGGATAAAAACATCTCGAGCGGCAAAAGCCGCTCGTTTCAATGAAACTACTGTTGATTTAACCATATCAAACAGAAAAACCCAATTCCAGAAAGCAAGAAAGCGGAACAAATGTCCGCTTTCTTTCATTTCACCAATTGTGACTAACGAGTTTTAATCACAAGTTGATTAGTTTGTTTCACTTCTTCCATTACAACGTAAGTTCGAGTGTCGTTTACGCCCGGTAGACGAAGTAACGTATCACCCAGTAGCTTACGGTAAGCACCCATATCAGATACACGTGTTTTTAGAAGATAGTCAAAATCACCCGACACTAAATGACACTCTTGGATGTCATCTAGTTTCTGCACAGCGGTGTTGAATTGTTCGAACACATCTGGCGCACCACGGTTCAACGTAATTTCAACAAACACTAAAAGTGAAGCATCAAGGTACTGTGGGTTCAGCAATGCTGTGTACCCAGTAATGTAACCTTGACGTTCTAAACGACGAACACGTTCAAGACATGGAGTTGGAGAAAGTCCTACTCGTTTTGAGAGTTCAACGTTTGAGATACGACCGTCTTTTTGCAACTCATTAAGAATGTTGCGGTCAATACGATCTAGTTCCTTGGACGGCTTCTTATAATTGTCTGCCATTTTTTATTCCACCTTATTACTTCCTTGCAAAAAAATATACTACAACTTTTTAATATTCAGTATCAAATTTTATCTGAACCTATCTATACTAGATATTAATTCGACAGAATTACCCTACACATAGATAAAACAACCAAAATAAAATGAGGAGTCAGGATGATCATTGGCGTACCTAAGGAAATCAAGAACCACGAATACCGCGTTGGTATGACCCCAGCTAGCGTGAGAGAACTAATCTCACACGGCCACCAAGTTTTTGTAGAAACCAATGCCGGTACTGGTATCGGTTTTTCAGACGATGATTACATCGCTGTAGGCGCATCCATTCTTCCTACTGCTGCTGACGTTTTCGCGAAAGCAGAGATGATTGTAAAGGTTAAAGAACCTCAAGCTGTCGAGCGAGCTATGCTTCGCGAAGGGCAAATATTATTTACCTATTTACACCTTGCACCAGATTTTCCACAAACTGAAGAGCTTATCAAGAGCAAAGCTGTCTGCGTAGCCTATGAGACTGTAACAGATAATATGGGTCGCTTGCCACTATTAGCACCAATGTCTGAAGTAGCTGGTCGCATGTCTATTCAAGCAGGTGCACAAACATTAGAGAAATCTAACGGTGGTTGTGGTCTTCTTCTTGGTGGCGTTCCAGGTGTTGAACCAGCAAAAGTTGTTGTTGTTGGTGGCGGCGTTGTAGGTGCTAACGCAGCACGTATGGCTGTTGGCCTTCGCGCTGATGTTACAATCCTTGACCGTAACGTAGATACACTTCGTCGTCTTGATGAAGAATTCCAAGGTCGCGCAAAAGTGGTTTATTCTACTGAAGACGCTATCGAGAAGCATGTTCTAGAAGCAGACCTAGTGATTGGTGCAGTACTAATCCCTGGTGCAGCAGCGCCTAAACTGGTTACAAAAGAGCACATCGCTAAGATGAAGCCAGGTTCAGCTGTTGTTGACGTTGCAATCGACCAAGGCGGTTGTTTCGAGACTTCTCACGCAACCACTCACGCAGACCCAACTTACATCGTTGATGACGTAGTTCACTACTGTGTTGCAAACATGCCAGGTGCTGTAGCGCGTACTTCAACTTACGCACTAAACAATGCAACACTTCCTTACATTGTTAAGCTAGCGAACAAAGGCTACCGCGAAGCACTTCTATCTGATGAAGGCTTCCTAGAAGGTCTAAACGTCATTCACGGTAAAGTAACTTGTAAAGAAGTTGCAGAAAGCTTTGACCTTGAATACGTAGATCCAGCAGAAGCTATCGCAATGTTTAACTAATGATGTAGTAACTAACTGAGCGTCAAATTTTCTCGTTGAAGCGTTCAGTTAATCCACACATTAAAAAGCCAGTCCGATTTTGTCGAACTGGCTTTTTTGTCTCTATAACACTATCGTTCGAAAGCGATGATTAGCACGCTTTCTAATAACCGCATCGTTTATCTATCGCTCTTAACACCATGAACCAACAGATTTCGAGGTGTGACACTACGTTCACAAAACTCTTCGATGGTGGCTTCGTAGCCTTGTTCTTTTAAATAAATCGCGCGATCCAACGCTAGCCATATCTCTAATGGTCGTCTAAAGACTTGCTGAACCAGGCTTAGTTTTTCCATCTCCCAGAAAAGTTGCTCCCCTTGAACAAGATAAGACTCAAAATCGGTATCCAAACGAATTGGGAGCTCTTTAATCTCTGAAGCCCATAAACAAAAAGCTTTAAAGCCCGCAGACAATTCTGATTTTTTGATGCTCGGCACGGGAATGTATTCATCAATCCCCATTTCAGCCTTGAGTAACTGACTGAAGCCTAGGCGATAACTCATCTCCAATTGGCGATGTCGCTTTACCCTTTCGCCACCAGTAACGGTTTCTTGGAGTGGAATTCGTAAATCACTCTTGCTCAATGTTAAAGCCGAGGCTTGTGCCACTGATGACATCGCTTTGTAGTTGTCGTCACGAATAAGGTGATAACAACAAGGGGATATAGTCACAGCAGGAAGCCCATGCGACACGGACTTTTTAACTAACTCAACATGGAGATCACCACAAGCATGAAGAGCGACCGCATGTTGATTAGAATTAAACACCTTATCAGCACTCTCAGAAAAGGCATCACCTTGAACGAACGTCATTTCTAAACGTCGTGCATCTGCAATCTTTTGGCCGCTTTCGCACAGCGATTGTTGCCACTCGAAGCTGGTCACTTTTTGCTTCGATTGTTGAGATAAGATTCGACCAAGGAAACCCTTTCCAGAACACCACTCCAGCCACTCTTTACCATGGTGGTGCTTAAGTACCGCCTCTCCCATCGACACGATTTGTTGCAACTTTCTACCGGGAATACCATCGGCAGTACCACGAGGGAGGTGGAGCCCAACCAAAGCTGTATTATCAAACTGAATATTTTGATTCGCGAGCTCTAAATCAGGAAGGAAACGAATCAGTTCCTCGGCCAACAGCTCAGGGTTTTCTTTTAAAGTTTGAATGCTTTCAATGCTTAAGTCTTCTAACCAGTCAACAAGTGGACGATTGGCCTCTTGCCATGGTTGCTGTTGAGTTTGGCATAGGTGAAAAGGCTCTGAGCGCCAATAAACTTGGTGCTCTAACAAAAATGAGTCGAGAATTGTAAATCGTGAATGCATGATTCCCCCTATGGTGCGTGGATTGTAGGGGTAAGAGCTTCAAATGGAAAGGTTCGAGACAAAGAGAACTAAAAAACGCACGCCCAATAAAGCCGAAAACAAAACGGCCTGTAAATACAGGCCGAATAAGAGTCTAGCTTTAAATGAAGAGATTAACGAACAGGTAGTTCGATATCTTTAAACATCTCTTCGATCTCTTCATTAGACTTCAAAGAAATGGCTTGCTCAACTACTGGGCGAGTTAGGTGCGGCGCAAAACGCTCCATAAAATCAAACATGTAAGAACGCAGGAATGTGCCTTTTCTAAAGCCAATGCTTGTGGTGCTAGCACCAAATAGGTGACTCGCATCAATCGCAACCAAATCGGTATCTTGCTCGTGGTCAATCGCCATACTTGCGATGACACCCACACCAATGCCCATGCGAACATACGTTTTGATGACGTCCGCATCGGTCGCGGTAAACACAACACGCGGTGTTAGGCCAACTTTATTGAACGCAGTATCAAGCTCAGAACGACCAGTGAAACCAAATACGTAGGTCACTAGAGAATAAGCCGCAAGATCTTCGATCGTTATATTTCGCTTCTGTGCCAGAGGGTGATCTTTGGTCACAACGATCGAGCGGTTCCAGTGGTAACAAGGCAGCATAATCGCATCTTGATAAAGATGCAGCGCTTCCGTTGCAATCGCAAAGTTCGCTGTACCCTTAGCTACCGCTTCTGACATCTGGCTTGGTGTACCTTGGTGCATGTGAAGCGATACTTTTGGATAACGCGCAGTAAAACCTTTAATCACATCAGGCAGTGCATAACGAGCTTGAGTATGAGTGGTTGAAATATTCAATGTACCCATCTCTGGATGAGTGTGTTCACCCGCTACGGCTTTAATACTCTCAACACGAGCTAAAATCTCTTGAGAGATGCGAATGATATCCTCACCGGCTTGGGTAACCTGTGTTAAATGCTTACCACTACGCTCAAAAATCTGAATGCCTAGCTCGTCTTCAAGTAATCTAACTTGCTTACTAATGCCTGGCTGAGATGTGTACAAACTCTCTGCTGTAGCTGAAACATTTAGGTTATGGTTTACAACCTCAACAATGTACTTCAGTTGCTGTAACTTCATATCTAACCTCGTAATCCTTTACTCATTTCTGTGCTAACTTATTTGCAAAGAGAGCGTTATAGTCTCGTGTAATATAATTAATAGTTATAACGCTTCAAACACAAAAATGACAGAAAAATTGAGTTTTTCTAGCTTAACAAACAAAAACATCACTAACGCTTTGCAACCCAACCCTCATTCTCATACATTAGTGGGTAAGTTTTGATTGCCGATTTCGCTCAACAAGAGATAATCAGAAATTGCAATTTACGAGTGCCGATACACAATGGAATCGTGTATCCTCTCAGGTTAGCTATAGAAAATAATAAGCAGACTCAAACATATGAATATTGGTTTAATAATCGCCTTAGTAGCCGTTCTTTTGGTGTTAGTTTTAGGCTACAACATCATGCTTCAATATAAAGTTAAGGTAGAAACAGCGAAGAAACAGGAAGCTTCTCGTTATCTAACCATTATTGACGGTACAGAAGAACTGATTGGCAACGCTCATCACATGCCGTTTAGCCAAGATCTTCTTGTGTGCTTAAACAATCGGATTCTTGATGCATTAGAAAACATGTATCAACTCGATCCAAAAAATAAGCAGCTTGCCCAACGCATTGAAAGCGTAAAACAACAGATCACTCAGCTCAAAGAGAACTACAAAGGTGGTGAGAGCACAGTTTTCCGCGTACCAAGTAGTGACAAGCAAGCAATCATGATGCTAAAGCTCGTTAAGCGCCTACGTGATACAGTCCGTAACGAACACAATAAGGGTCGCTTCGAGACTCAAGCTTATGTGGTTGAAAACGCTCGTCTAGAGACAATTCAAATTCGTATCAACATTGAAAACGTTATCAAACGTGCAAACGACTCGATTTCTCGCGGGCAACCGGGAACAGCAATTCAGTTACTGCGTAAAGGTATCGATGCGCTAGCAACCAAAAATGATTCGTACTCTAATCAAGCAAAAGAAAAGCTACAGCAGATGCTCGACGAGCTTGATCAAAAACGCCAAGATAAGAACGCTCAAGATTTACAACAGATCGAATCTAAAGAGCGAGAAGACGATATGGATGCCCTCTTCGGTCAAAAGAAAAAATGGTAACAGTCTAACTCAACAATTAAAGGCCGCCTTATTTACATTAAATAGGCGGCCTTTTTTATAGCTGTTGAATTTCCTTTCTCTGTATAGGGAGATCTCTTGAGCTGTGATAAAATCCCCGCATTATCAACAAACTTTCCCTGACCATGTATCAAGAACTACTCGCTCCAATCCACTCTTTTCTGAAAGCAGAAACGCCAGATTCATGGATAGATGAAGCCAAAAAGCCTGAAAATCTGCACATCATTCTACGCGATCACATGCTGTGTGAACTTAAAGCAGCACAGAGTGCCTTGTTCCTTATCCGCAAGTACGCAGTTGATAAAGAAAGTGCGAAACAACTGAATGAATGGATTTTGCCATACGAGCAATTTGCTTACCGTCGTATCGGAGACTTAGAGTCTCTGCGTGGTAAAAGCAACGTATCCAAGCAAATCACAGCGAAAGAAGGCTGTAATTACGGTGCTGATCTGATCGATAAGATGGTACTGCTGATCAAAGAAGAGCTGCATCACTTCTACCAAGTCATGGAGTTGATGGAGAAGAAAGGCGTAACTTACCAGCCAATCGAGGCGGGTCGTTATGCTAAAGGCTTGATCAAACAAGTTAAGACTTACGAGCCTGATGCTCTGGTTGATAAGCTTATCATCGGCGCGTTTATTGAAGCTCGCTCTTGTGAACGATTCGCTAAATTGGCTCCTTTCTTGGAAGAAGACATGGAGAAATTTTACGTGTCTCTACTTCGCTCAGAAGCTCGCCACTACCAAGATTACCTTAAGCTAGCAGAACAGATCGCAGGTAAAGATATTTCAGAGCGTATTGCTCATTTTGCGCAAGTAGAAGCGGAACTTATCACTTCAGAAGACAGTGACTTCAAATTCCATAGTGGTGCTCCAGTTTAAACTCTGTGCAGAGAATTCATTCCAGTTTAGACTAATCCGGACAAGACAATTAAGGCCAGCAATATGCTGGCCTTTGTTATTTATATCTCGAGCTAAATATAAACTTAAGCTAGCGTACCGTTGATCTCTGCAAGTACAGCAGCTGGGTCAATAGCTTGAGTAATAGGACGACCAATAACAAGGTAGTCTGACCCCGATTCAATCGCTTTAGAAGGGGTCATGATACGCTTCTGGTCACCAACATCAGCGCCTACAGGACGAATACCTGGAGTCACTAGTTTGAACTCCTGACCAAGTGCGCCTTTAAGCAAAGAAGCCTCTTGTGCAGAGCATACAACACCGTCTAAGCCAGAGTTCTTCGTTAGAGAAGCTAAGCGCATCACTTGCTGCTGTGGTTCAAGATCCAAGCCAATACCCGCTAAGTCAGATTGCTCCATACTGGTTAGGACAGTTACGCCGATTAGCAACGGGCGATCTTTACCATACGGTTCTAAGATTTCGCGAGAAGCCGTCATCATGCGCTCACCGCCACTTGCGTGTACGTTCACCATCCATACACCTAGTTCAGCGGCAGCGCGGACTGCCTTTGAACATGTGTTCGGGATATCGTGAAACTTAAGGTCTAAAAATACTGAGAAACCACGCTTATGCAATTCACGAACAAATTCAGGGCCAAACAGAGTAAACATCTCTTTGCCCACTTTTAGGCGGCAAGATGCTGGATCAATACGATCAACAAAGGCTAACGCATCCGCTTGGTTGTCATAATCCAAAGCTACAATGATTTTTTGGTCGTTCATTTCATCTCCTAACGCAGTTAACTTTCTAAAAATTTCAATCACCAAAGCAGGTGATAAATAACAGTCATAAAAATGCAGCCCGAAAGCTGCAATTAATAATTTGGTCTTAAAATGACCACAAATCTATTCACCATCAAGCCCACGAATAGGCTTGATCGTTCCCCACCCCTTACATGAAGGGCAGTGCCAATACATTGAATGTGTTGAGAAACCACACTGACGACAACGATAATGGGGCTTAACCTTAAGTTGTTCACCAACCATAGACTGAAGTGTGGTTAAGCTGTCTTTCGCTCGACCTTCTTCAGCTTCCGCTAGGTGGTAATCAATTAATCGATAAAAACCTTTCATGGTTGGGTTTTTAACAAGCTGCTTGGTCAGTAGCTCTTGCGCAGAGCCTACATCTTCATGGTGAGCAACCAATTGCGCCAGCATCAGTTCGGCAGATACACCGGCTTTCTTCTGTATACACGCTTTCAGGAACTCGACCAGTTGAGCTTCTTGTCCAAGTTTGTGGTAACACTCAGCAAGAGTTGGCAACACCTCACTGATAAAATCGATATCTTGTTCGAGTACCGACTCCAGACAATCAATTGTCTTTTGGTAATCTTCATTCGCTAAGTGGAACTTACCTAAAGCAATACTTGCACGAACACATTTAGGATCTTCAGAAAGCGCCTTCTTGAAGTGCTGAAGTGCTTTAGAGCGATTGCCATCAGCTTGCTCCTGCATCGCAAGTTCACACCAAAAATGCGCTACTGTCGCACGCATTTTCATTTTCTTCTTACCAAGCTTAACGAGGATATTTCCGTAATGGATAGCCTTATTCCACTCTCGAGTTTGCTGATAAATAGCAACTAACTGCTGCAAAGCGCCCTCTTTGTGGTCGGGTTCTTCTACAAGCTGTTCAAAGATTTTTTCGGCGCGATCAAGAAAACCAGAGACCATGTAGTCTTTAGCTAATTGTTGCAGTGCGAGATTTTTCTGGTCGAGAGTAAGCCCCGAACGAGAGATAAGATTTTGGTGAATTCGAATAGCGCGGTCGACTTCGCCTCTTGAGCGGAACAAGTTGCCCAAGGCTAAGTGAGTGTCGATGGTCTCATTGTCTACTTGAAGTAGCTCAATAAAATGATCAACCGCTTTGTCAGATTGGTCTGACAGTAATAGGTTCAAACCCGTCACGTATTGACGGGAGATCTGGTGTGATTGTTTTTGTTTTTCTTGCTGAGCATTACGATTACCCATATACCAACCATAAGCGGCTGCGATAGGCAAAAGTAAGAACAGTAACTCTAACATCAAATATAGCCTTTAAGCTTTAGTATCAGCAGCGACCTGCTTTGATTGCTTATTGAGTTGCTTCTTCAAGCGATGAATTTTTAGCTGAGACCGCATGTGCATATTGCCAAAGACTAACCAAGCAAGGGCAAAGCCTGAAACGAATACAACGCCTAGTAAACTTGATAGGTGGAAGTCACCTTGCGCTAGCAGATAGTTGAAATTCACAGTTGTTTGGTTTTGAGAGCCTAAAGCCAGTGCAATTAGGAAAAGTGCGATAACGGCGACTATTTTTATAATTTTCATAGTTCATCACTCATTGGTTAGTTAGCTGTACGATTATGCAGGAAAATTACTAATCAGACCACCATATTATGGTCATAAAAAAGCGGCATACATTATAGTATGCCGCTTTTCTTAATTCCGATAAGTAGGCTACAGTCCTGAGTTTACTCGTTCGCGTAGCTCTTTACCTGGTTTGAAGTGAGGAACGTATTTGCCTTCCAACTCTACCTTGTCACCAGTTTTAGGATTACGTCCAACACGAGGTTCACGGTAATGCAGAGAAAAACTGCCAAAGCCGCGAATTTCGATTCGATCACCACTTTCTAGTGTTGAAGCCATGTGCTCTAAAATGTCTTTTACAGCGTCTTCAATTTCTTTTGCAGAAAGATGCGTTTGCTCAGCGCATAGTCTTTCAATCAATTCAGACTTAGTCATAGTTACCCTCGTTGGTTTTCTTTTTAGAAATTATAGACCTATCGGAAAAATAAGCAAAAAAAAAGGAGCCTTACGGCTCCTTTCTTGGCTATATAGCTATAATTCTCTTAACGAGAAGCTATTATTCGCCTTTAGCAGCTTTGAATGCGTCTGCCATTGCGTTACCGAACGCGCCTTCTTCAGACTTGTTCAGTGAAGCCATTGCTTCTTGCTCATCAGCTTCATCTTTAGCTTTGATAGATAGGTTGATTACGCGGTTCTTACGGTCTACACCAGTGAACTTCGCTTCAACGCTGTCGCCAACGCTTAGGATTAGAGATGCATCTTCGATACGGTCGCGAGAAACTTCAGAAGCGCGGATGTAACCTTCAACGCCTTCGATTAGCTCGATAGTAGCGCCTTTCGCGTCAACTGCAGTAACAGTACCGTTTACAAGAACACCTTTCTTGTTGTCAGCAACGTATGCGTTGAACGGGTCGTTTTCCATTTGCTTAACGCCAAGAGAAATACGCTCACGCTCTGCATCTACTGCTAGAACAACAGCAGAGATTTCGTCGCCTTTCTTGTATTCACGTACAGCTTCTTCGCCGGCAGCGTTCCAAGAAATGTCAGATAGGTGTACAAGACCGTCGATACCGCCTTCTAGACCGATGAAGATACCAAAGTCAGTGATAGACTTGATCTTACCAGTAACTTTGTCGCCCTTAGCTTGCATTTCTGCAAATGACTGCCATGGGTTAGCTTTACACTGTTTCAGACCTAGAGAGATACGACGACGTTCTTCGTCGATATCAAGAACCATAACCTCAACTTCGTCGCCAACATTAACAACTTTAGAAGGGTGGATGTTCTTGTTAGTCCAATCCATTTCAGAAACGTGTACTAGACCTTCAACGCCTTCTTCGATTTCAACGAAGCAGCCGTAGTCAGTTAGGTTTGTAACACGACCAGAAAGCTTGTGACCTTCAGGGTAACGCTTAGCGATTGCTACCCATGGATCTTCGCCTAGTTGCTTAAGACCTAGTGAAACACGAGTGCGCTCACGATCGAACTTAAGAACTTTAACTAGGATTTCGTCACCAACGTTAACGATCTCTGATGGGTGCTTAACGCGCTTCCAAGCCATATCTGTGATATGTAGAAGACCGTCAACACCGCCAAGGTCAACGAATGCACCGTAGTCAGTAAGGTTCTTAACGATACCTTTAACTTCAGTACCTTCTTGTAGAGTTTCAAGAAGTTCGTCACGCTCAACACTGTTTTCAGATTCGATAACAGCACGACGAGAAACAACAACGTTGTTACGCTTCTGGTCTAGCTTGATTACTTTGAACTCTAGCTCTTTGTTTTCTAGGTGAGCAGTGTCACGGATAGGACGTACGTCTACTAGAGAACCTGGAAGGAAAGCACGGATACCGTTAAGTTCAACAGTGAAACCGCCTTTAACTTTACCGTTGATGATACCAACAACAGTTTCAGCTTCTTCGCAAGCTTTCTCAAGTACGATCCAAGCTTCGTGACGCTTAGCTTTCTCACGAGAAAGTTGAGTCTCACCGAAACCATCTTCAACAGCGTCTAGAGCTACGTCTACTTCAGCACCAACTTCAACTTCAAGTTCGCCAGCAGCGTTCTTGAATTGTTCAGCAGGGATAGCAGATTCAGACTTAAGACCAGCGTCTACAAGAACGAAACCGTTCTCGATAGCTACTACAGTACCTTTAACGATGCTGCCTTGTTGGAATTCAGTTTCAGATAGAAACTCTTCAAAGAGTTGAGCAAAAGATTCAGTCATTATTTAATCTTCAATAATTAAACGTCCATGGGTATCCTACCGCATGGGGTTGATAAATTCGCCGGTCATCATCCTTGCGACCAACGTTCGTACTAGCTCGGCGAAATTACCCAGCCAGTTTCGATTCAATATAGTGTAGTGCTTTTTCTACTACCTGCTCAATATTCATTGAGGTGGAATCAAGCACTAGAGCATCCTCTGCAGGGCGAAGTGGCGCCACTGGGCGATTACGATCTCGGTCGTCTCGCTCTTGGATCTCGCTCAAAAGGTCGTCAAATTTAACATCTAACCCCTTCTGTTGCAACTGTTTAAGGCGGCGACTCGCACGCTCTTCAGCACTTGCATCTAAAAATATTTTCGCTTCAGCTTCAGGAAACACAACCGTTCCCATGTCACGGCCATCGGCAACCAAGCCAGGCGCAGCGCTGAATGCACGTTGACGACGAAGCAGTGCTTCTCGAACGCGAGGTAAAGCAGCAACTTTTGAAGCCGCCATGCCAGTCTCTTCTTTACGAAGTTCACCAGACACATCTTCACCTTCTAGGATAACCTTAACTAAGTCGCCTTCAGCAATAAACTGCACGTCTAAGTGTGTAGCAAGCGGTACTAAAGCATCTTCTGATTCTGTATCCACACCATGGTGAATTGCAGCTAAAGCCAATACGCGATAGATCGCGCCTGAATCTAGAAGATGAAAGCCTAGCTTATCTGCTAGTAACATACACAGGGTACCTTTACCTGCACCACTTGGTCCATCAACCGTAATCACTGGGCTTTGAGAAGGCATCTTTTACTCCACGTTTTGTCGTAAGTTTTATTCTGTACTAGCGATTCGCCACTACTTTATAGGCGGCATATTATAGAGAAAAATTGGAAGTCGAGCGAGGTAAATCTCAGATAATTCCGTGTTGATGATGCATAAACAAATGCAACCAGCTCAATATCCGTTTGCGTAAGTCAATAAGACACCCACGCGCTTATCGATAGCGTACTTTTCGATAGATAGAAAAAAGCCTCGCAACAAGCAAGGCTCTACTGTGTTTTATGATCAGCTCAAAGAAGCTTAGCCAATAATAGCTCGAACCGCTTCTAGGTCTTCAGGTGTGTCAACCCCAGCAGCAGGCGCTTCAGCCGCAACATCTACGTGGATTTTTTCACCGTACCAAAGCACGCGTAGTTGCTCTAGGCACTCAATTCGTTCTAGGGTACTTGGTTCCCAATTGATGTAGGTATTGATAAAACCCGCTCGGTAAGCATAGATACCAATATGACGAAGCAAAGGCGATTCCGCTGCAGTACCGTTGTTCGCATAAGCATCGCGATCCCAAGGGATGGTTGCTCGGCTAAAATACAAGGCGTATCCGTCTTTATCGGTTACAACTTTAACGGCGTTAGGGTTAAACACTTCATCAACATGAGTGATTTCCACACCCAATGTTGCCATCGGAGCTGTACTGTTCGCAAGATTGTTGGCAACCTGTTTAATGATAGCAGGTGGGATAAGTGGCTCATCACCTTGAACATTCACGATAATATGATCATCAGGAATCTTCATAACTTCAATCACTTCAGCTAGGCGTTCAGTGCCTGATTCATGATTCGGTGATGTCATACAAACGGTCGCGCCAAATGCTTTAGCCGCTTTTTCAACTCGAGCGTCGTCGGTAGCGATAATAACGTTATCAGCACCTGCCTTCATTGACTGTTCGTATACCCATTGAATCATCGGCTTTCCACCAATGTCAGCCAGAGGTTTACCTGGTAAACGGCTCGATTGGTATCTTGCAGGTATAACAACCGTATAAGACATTACTTACCCTCATCCATTGAAACGGTGCGAGCTTCAGGTTCTAAAAGAACAGGAATACCCTCTTTAATTGGGTAAGCAAGGCGATCAATTTTACAAACAAGCTCTTGCTTATCCTTGTCAAAAGTTAGTTTACCTTTACATACAGGGCAAGCAACGATCTCAAGTAGACGGTGATCCATAGTATTCCATAACCTCTTTTATTCTTTTTAAAATTTGCTGTTGCGAATCTTCATCAAACTGCGCAGAAACTGGAAGATACCACCAGTTATCTTGAGCATATTCTTCGCATTTTACAGCGTCTTTTTCTGTCATAATCAGATTCATGCCTTTCTTAGCTAAGGCATGAAGTTCATCTTTATCAAAATCTTGATGGTCGGCGAAGCCCTGTGTGAAAACCACATCACCATCAAGATCGTCTAATGTTTTAAAAAAACGTGGTGGATGGCCAATACCTGCAAAAGCCACCAGCTTCTGTAATTCTGCCACAGACCTTTTCTGACCTGTCTTCAGGTTAACGGCTTGGCTTGGAAGCAAAGACATCGAGAACTCTCGCCCGTGCGCTTTACCGCCATTATTCACCAAAAAGTCTACGTCATCTAAACGAGATATAGGCTCCCTTAATGGGCCTAAAGGAATTAGGCACTCACTACCAAAGCGTCTCGCACCGTCGATAACCGCAAATTCAATATCACGTTCAAGTGCATAATGCTGAAGGCCGTCGTCAGTGATGATGACATTCACCCCTTCGCTCAGTAAAGCCTTCACCGCATTCGCGCGCACAGGGTCGACCGCAACAGGAGCTCCTGTTCGCTTTCGGATCAAACGAGGTTCATCACCAGAGTGTTCTGCTAGCGTATTCTCATCCAAAACCAGCGGATAGCTTGGTGCTTTTGCACCGTAACCACGAGAAACGACACCAGGTTTAAAACCATTGGCCTGGAGCATCTCAACCAACCAAATCACGACCGGTGTTTTACCATTACCACCAGCGGTGATATTACCAACAACAATTACTGGCAATGGCGGACGGTAGGTCTCTTTCTTACCCGATAGATAAGCGTCACGACGTTGGCCACTGATCATTTTGAACAGCAAACTCAGTGGCCACAACAGCGGCCAGAGAAGATATTTCAACGGGTGGTTGTTAAACCAAATCTTTTCGATCACAACAAGACCTAATCTTATCCGCTGAACTGAATTCGGTGTAATTGAGCATAGGCGCCATCATGCGCGATTAATTCAGCATGTGCCCCCCTTTCTACAATATGGCCATCATCAACCACTAGAATCTCATCGGCTTGCTCAATAGTAGAAAGTCGGTGTGCGATAACTAATACTGTTTTATCTTTCTGCAGTTCTTCTAACGCAGATTGAATTGCTCTCTCTGACTCAGTATCCAGTGCAGACGTTGCCTCATCAAGGATCAAAACAGGTGCATCTCTTAATAGAGCACGTGCAATCGCAATACGCTGTCTTTGGCCGCCAGAAAGGCTCGCGCCATTTTCACCCACAACGGTATCAATGCCATTTTCCATGCCTTCGATAAACTCACTAGCATGAGCAAGCTTAGCCGCGTGTTCAATCTGTTCACGTGAATACTGTTCTTCCGCTGCGTAAGCGATGTTATTCGCCACCGTATCGTTAAATAGATGTACATTTTGGGAAACGAGAGCAAAGTGTTCACGCAAATTTCTCAACTCATAATCACGAATATCGTGACCATCAAGTTCAATTGAGCCTGAGTCTACGTCATAAAAACGAGTAAATAAGTTCGCAATGGTACTCTTGCCAGAACCAGAACGGCCAACAAGTGCGACTGTTTTACCTTTCGGTATATTGAAACTCACCTTATCGAGTGCAGGCTTCTCTGCACCGTCATAAGTAAACGTCACATCTTTTACTGCAACGTCACCGGTTACGGTTTCAGGTTTCAACGTGCCTTTGTTTTGTTCTGTATCTAGATCCATCAAACCAAATAGCGTCGTACTTGCTGCCATACCGCGTTGGAATTCAGATGTTACGTTAGTTAGCGCTTTTAGTGGACGCAACAAACCAAACATTGCAGAGAAGACAACGGTAAACGTACCGGCAGTGAGCTCGGCTTTAATAGAATCAACACTAGCAAGGAATAGAACAACAACAATCGCAACTGATGCGATCATTTGAATAATTGGGTTAGCGGCCGCTTGAGCAGTGATTAGCTTCATGCTTTGTTGGCGCATTTGGTTACTAACTTTATCAAAGCGGTGTTTTTCTAGATCTTGACCACCGTAAGTTAGAACCACTTTATGCCCTTTCAGCATTTGTTCAGCTGAAGAAGCAACATGACCCATGCTGGTTTGCATGTTCTTAGAGATCTTTCTGAATCGCTTCGATACGATACTGATCGCCCACGCCACAAGAGGTGCTACAGCGAATAACACCAAAGACAACTGCCAGCTATTCCAGAACATCAGCGTCAACAAGCCAATAATACTTGCACCTTCACGGACAATACTGACTAACGCTTTACTGGTTGCTGCAGACACTTGCTCTGAATCGTAAGTAATTCGGGATAGCAGAGCACCAGTCTGTTCTTTATCGAAGAAAGACACAGGCATGTGCATGAAATGGCTGAATATTTTACGACGAATCTCCATAACCACATTGCCAGAGACCCAGCTCAAACAGTAGGTTGAAACAAAACCACTGACACCACGAACGAACATCATGGCAAAGATAATAAGTGGAAGTGTACGTAAAAAGTCAGATTCAGCATTACCAAAGCCTTCATCAAGTAACGGCTTTAGTAAGGAAATCATATAGGTATCAGAAACAGCATTTATAATAAGCGCAATTACCGCAACGCCTAGGCCGGCCTTATAAAGTCGAATATAAGTCCAAAGTCTTTTAAATGTGACCCAGGTAGTTTCATCTGTTTGTGTTGACATAGAATCGCTTAATTTTCTCACAATAATCTATCTATTCTACTCCCTTACGAAGCATCTGCCTATACCACTGCCCGCCTTGTTGTTCTCTAATCGCATGATATTGCCAACCTTCTTTGCTAAGAGTGATGGTTATTTGTCCGCTGTCTCCAGTATCTAGCCAAGTACTCCCCGCTTCCTGATAGCGTTCAACAACAGACGCACTTGGCATTCCCCACTGATTTCCTTTGGCTAGAGAAGCTATCGCCAGCTGAGGTGACACTGCCTCAATAAACGACTTAATCGATGACGAATCACTGCCATGATGCGGAACCAACATGACATTACTCCTAAGCCGTTCACCTTCACGGGCAAGTAACCACTCACTTACTAGTTCAACATCGCCAGTGAGCAACATCGAGAAATCTGTATTTGAGTCTGATATCTTGACCACGCACGAATGTGGGTTGTACGCCCTCTTCACTTGCTTGGGAGGCCATAACACTTCAAAAACAATACCTTGCCAGTTCCAAACCTCACCAAGAGTACATGCTTGAATATTAGGCAGAGCTGGAGTGGTAGATTGGGGTTGTTGATTAATATTCTGACTGGTTCTTATCCACTTAGGGTTGTAGTTTTCAAGCAACGCCGGATAACCACCAGCATGGTCAGAATCGAAATGACTCACAATCACGCCTTCTAATTCATGAATCCCCCGCTGATTCAAAGTAGGAATCAACAAAGACTCAACAACCGAGCCTCCTGGCCACGCATTGCCAAGATCATAAACAACAATCTGATTGTTCTTTTCCAACACTAAAGACAACCCGTGTCCAACATCCAATATATCGATGGTTAGCTTTTCTTGCTGGGGTTTGCTGAATTCCCACCACAGCACAAACAGCGCAATTAGCAATATCGATAGTGCTTGCTTGAGGTATCGACCAACAAAGCCGAAAAACAAAATAAGGAATACAAATAACTCAATTGTATGATTATCGACTTGAATCCAAAATCGCTCAGAGAAAGGAAGGCTATATACGAGAGGCTCAAGCGACAAGTCGACCAACTTCCACAGTTGGCTAACAAAACCATTCTCTATCACTCCGAGTTCAAGCGTACTAGACACTGACTCCGATATTAAGCTAAGAAACATTGCCAGAAACAACAGCGGGATCGTCACCATCGATACCCAAGGCAAAAGAAGTAAATTGTAGAAAACAGAGACTAAACTGACCCCTTTGAAAAACAGCATGGAAAACGGCGCGATCAGGAGTGTAAGTATCAGTTGGATCTTAATGAGCAACAATACTCGATCGAAAAATGTAGAGACTGAAGATGAATGCTGACAATTTAAAGCGATATATAGAACGGCGCCCAATGCACCAAAGGATAACCAAAGACTGCTCGACAAGACTGAAAACGGCCAAATCAGCAGAACCACGCACAGACTTAAAGCGACATACCGAAGCAAACTGATATTCTGCCCACGCCACAAAAAATAACTGGCGATGACGCACATCACTAAAGCTCTTAAAGTTGGCAGCGTGAATCCAGCAAACCAACTATAGAAATAGGCCAAGCCGAGCCCGAACATCGTAGGAAGCCAAAGAGATGAAGGTGAAAGTAACCTGAATATCTTGCCTAACTGATAACCGAAACCAAAGGCAATCCCGATATGGAGTCCCGAGATAGCCATCAAATGAATTAAGCCACTACTTTTAAGTAAATCCCACCGCTGAGGATGAATGAGCTCCCGATACCCAAAGCTTAAAGCCATAATGAGGTCTTGGTTTGCCAGCCGACTTAACCTTTCAAGGCTGGTTTCAAACCATTGGGCTCGCAAGTTGGTGCTAGAGTGTATTCGATATTTGGTATCGGCCCTGTAAGTTGCATTGGCAACCACGCCTGCACTAAACAAGTACTTTTCTAAATCAAAGCCTGCTTCATTGAGTTTGCCCCATACAGGCTTTATGGACACAGATAAATTGACATCATCTCCAAGCGTTAACTTAAAAGGGGTGAATAAACGCAATTTTATCAATTGAGGAGAGATTGATTTTTCGCCGCTAATTGATCTGGCTACTATTACGCTTTCAAAACCGTGGCTATTTTCACTAAAAAGGCTAACAACCGAAGCATTTATGGTAGTATTCTGCCCTGATTGGAATAAGTGACTCGTTTGTATTTCAATCGCATTCCCTAGGCAGATAACTAGTATCAATGCTGTTACTGGACCTCTTGCACTCCGGAAAACGCTATACTTTGTTGATGCTAGCAGTAGCAACAGCATCAATGGTGCCCAAACCCAATGTGGCATCACAGGCCAGAAGCTGGCAGACACAACTGTCGCAGCAAATGAAATCAAGAACCAAGTGTTAAACAAGAGAGTAGCTTCCTCCTATGCCAAGAAAGTTTATCAAACGATTTATGCCTGACCATGAGTTAATCAAGCGTCAGAAAGCATTGAAAGTTTTTGGCAATGTTTTGTACAACCCCAACTTATGGTGCCTTAATCGTCGCTCTGCGGCTGGCGCGTTCGCTGTTGGGTTATTCATGGCGTTTGTCCCTCTACCAAGTCAAATGATTATGTCTGCAGGCCTTGCCGTCGCATGTGGCGTTAATCTGCCTCTGGCTGTCGCACTTGTTTGGATCAGTAACCCGGTCACCATGCCCGTTCTCTTCTACTTTGCTTATAAAGTCGGGGCGTTTGTTATGCATGTTCCGCCGCAAGCCTTTCACTTCGAGCTGTCTTGGGACTTCATCTTGGCGCAGATGAGCACCATTGGGCCTCCGTTCTTATTGGGTTGTCTGATTTGTGGGGTGGTTTCAGCAATGACTGGCTACTTTGGTATTCGCGGTTTATGGCGTTACTCAGTAGTAAGAAGTTGGAAGAAGCGACAAGCAAGGTACTGAACGACCGTCCCTTGTCATTCAATCTAACCTTGTATGCGCTTCACTTAAAATGCACACAAGTTAAAATCAGATGAGCCGCTGACCTCTGCAAGATTGGCATGTAACGAAAGTCGTAAAGAACACGAATTGAATTCAATAAAAAAGGATCCCATTGGGATCCTTTTTTGTATCTACTAGAGAACTGACTGCTGATTATTTAGAACTAAGCACCGAGGCCGGATTTAACTTCGCCGCTCGTGATGCTGGATACCATGTCGCCAGCAAACTCAACACAATCGCAGTACCGGACACAACAACAACATCCGTCATATCCAATTGTGATGGCAAAAAGTCGACAAAGTAAATGTCACCGGACAAGAACTGGTGATCGACCAGCTTTTCAAGCCCTTTAATAAGCGTAGTGAGGTTAAGTGCCACCAACACACCTATCGCACTCCCCACTAAACTGCCTAACACACCTGAGAATACGCCCTGCCAAACAAAGATGCGCTTTACTAGACCATCTGATGCACCCATGGTTCTTAAGATCGCGATCTCTGATGCTCTGTCTTTCACTGCCATCATTAAAGTCGAGACAATATTGAAACAAGCGACGCCAATAACCAGTACCATCACCAGGTACATGATGGTGCGAACCAATTGGATATCTCGATACAAGAAGCCAAACTTCTGTTGCCAGCTTCGTAGATACACGTATACATCAAGCTGATTGCCCACTTCGCGCACAATAGAGTTCGCGTTCAGCACATCGGTCACTTTTAAAGAGACTCCAGTCACCGCTTCACCTAAGTTTGCGTAGACTTGAGCATCACCAATAGGGATTAGAGCCAAGCTGTGGTCTATCTGACCATTAAGCGTCAGCAAACCCACCACTTTCACTCGAACACGTTTTGGCGCCTGAACCTTCACAGAACCATTCACCGTTGGAATCATCAAAGTCAGATAATCACCGACTTTAGCGCCAAGCACATCTGCTACACCTGAGCCCAAGATGATCTGTTGTTGCCCCGACTTAAATTCACTCCAAGCTTGTTTATCGATGAAGTTAGACAAACTCGAGACTTCTTGCTCACGCTTAGGGTCAACGCCGCGCACTTCGATCGCTTTCAACTCTTTGCCCTTTTCAGCAAGCGCTGTAATTTTTACATAAGGCGCAGCTGCCATAACCTTGTCGTTTTTTTCGGACTGTTCGATTACATGTTCCCAACGAGTTACTGGCTCGTTCACGCCCTCAAACTCACCGTGTGGAATAACAGAAAGCACGCGTGATTCAAGCTCACGCTCAAAACCATTCATGGCCGACAAGCCGATAATGATCACGGCGACACCAACCGCAATGCCGATTGTCGAAGACAAAGAGATGAACGACACCATCTTGTCTCGCTGTTTCGCTCGGCTAAACCGACCGCCTATCAATAGAGATAAAGAAGAAAACACTTAGCTCACCTCTTTTTCTACGTTAACCAACAAACCATCTTGCATGTGAAGTTGACGGTCCATCTTGCCCGCAAGTTCACCATCGTGGGTTACCACCAAGAAAGCAGTATCGTATTCACGGTTGAGCTCACGCATTAAGTCGTAAATTGACAGTGCGGTATTGTGGTCAAGGTTACCAGTCGGCTCATCAGCTAAAACTAAAGCAGGTTTGTTTACCAATGCACGAGCAATTGCCACACGCTGTCTTTCACCACCAGAAAGTTCTGAAGGTCGGTGATCAACACGGTGGCTTAACCCAACTTTATCAAGTAACAGTTGAGCTTCTTGTTTTGCTTTCGCAGGTTTCTCGCCGCCAATAAGTAACGGCATAGCTACGTTTTCTAATGCAGAAAAATCAGAAAGAAGGTGGTGGAATTGATAAACAAAACCGAGATGTTGATTGCGAAGCTTCGCTTGCTTATTTGAACTCAAAGATGCTAAGTCCTGACCAAGAAAACTCACACTGCCTGCAGAGGCATCATCAAGCGCGCCTAAGATATGTAGTAAGGTACTTTTGCCCGAGCCAGAGGTGCCGATGATTGCTACTAGCTCACCCTTTTCGATTTCAAAGCTGACTCCCTTGAGCACCTCTGTATCTAACGAGCCTTCACGGTACGTTTTACGGATATCATTACATTGAAGAAAATTACTCATAACGAAGGGCCTCAGCAGGTTTCACAGACGATGCACGATAAGAAGGGAATACAGTGGCAATCAAGCTAAGTGCGATAGCCAGAACCACAACAACGGCGATTTGAATTGGGTTAATTAAAATTGGTAGTTGGCCACCAAATGAGAATAGAGCAACCCCCATCGCCTCTAAAATAGTATTAAGGTTCATTGCTAGGGCAACGCCCAATACTCCACCAGAGAGCGCCCCAATCACGCCACTACTTGCACCTTGAACCATAAAAATTCCCATGACTTGACCATCGGTCATGCCTTGTGTTTTAAGAATCGCGACTTCAGACTGCTTCTCCATCACCACCATAATAAGCGCGGAAATAATATTAAATGCAGCAACACCGATGATAAGACCAAGCATCAAGCCCATCATATTCTTTTCCATGCGCACCGCTTGAAACAGCTCGCCACGTTGGTCTCGCCAATCACTCCACAACCAACCTTCAGGTAATGGTTGAGTCGATAATTCTGCGACTTCAAACGGGTCTTCAAAAAATAGTCTCCAGCCTGAAATGGTATCTGATTTGTAGCGCATCAAACGCCCAGCATCTTTAATATCTGTCACCATCAATTGAGCATCGATATCAGAGCCAGTATTAAAAATACCAGCAACAGTGAAATTTCGTTGGCTTGGAATACGACCTAATGGTGTGTATTGGCTAGCGCTGGTCACCATCAGGCGAACTTTGTCACCCATAGACACCTTCAAATTTCTCGCCAAGGTATGACCAAGAAATAGCTGATACTGACCCGCTTTAAGTGAAGACAATCGACCTGCAATTAAGTGGTTCTGAAGAGGGTCATCTGAATTAGGCTCAATGCCGATTAACAGCCCTGCAGATAACTGAGCCGGACTCTGAATTACTGCCTCACTGCGAACAATCGGCTCAACGTGACCATTAAGAGACATTTGCTCTGCAAAATTAGGCGCTTGAGCAGAAAGAGAGGTGGTGCCGCCTTGCTCATAAACCACGGCCTGAGGAAGAACACCAAGAATTCGGTCTTTTAACTGCGCTTCGAATCCATTCATTACCGATAAAACAGTAACCAAAGACAGCACACCAATGGTGATACCTGCCGTCGACATATAAGAAACAAAACGGCTAAAGCGATCACCTGAACGGCCTTTCAAATAGCGTAGGCCAACAAACAACGAAATAGGATGAAACATACTTTGAACCATCTAAAGGGGATGCGGGTTAATGTAACGGGTATTGCTGTTACTGTGTAGGGGTTAATTGAAAATATAGAGTGAATTAACTCAATTAGTTAGGCTTGAAAAACAGAACCTTGTCAAATTGCCAAATTTCAAACAACTATTTGAGACTTTCAATTAACTGACCTTGATTACTGCGGCCACATAGCGATAATCAATAGATCACTTCAAGGAACTAACGCATGACAGAACAAGAGTTTTTCACCGTTCACCATAGCCTTACCGCTAATATTGAACCAATGGACAGCGGCTTCACTTTACCCTCTCAAATTCAATTCGAATCTGAGATCCCAGCACCATTTGTGGTGGCAAGTGAATTTAGCCAATTGGATCTGTTAGCTGACAGCGCTCGTGCTGAACTGAAAAACAGCGACTTGAAGAATGTCACCAGTTTATTGGATGCACAAAACTCAAAATTAAACCTCTTGTTGAGCTTTATGTTGTCGCAGCAAGATGATGAGAAATTTCGTACTCACACCTATTCATTTGGTGCGAGTCAGTTTTCCTGCTTTTCAAAAGCAGACATCGAACCAGGTCGCTTGGTAAAAGCCAAACTTTTCCTAGAGCACCCAGCTGCAGCCATTTATTGCTACGCAGAAGTATTTGCTAGCGAAGCGAAAGACTCAGGTTTCGAAATCAAATTTAAATACGCTCATCTTCGCGATACCGACCAAGACCTGCTAATTAAAGCGGCACTTCATCAACAACAGAAACTCTTGCGTCAACGCTCTCTAGACCGAGATAACAAGTAAATTAACATGACCAAAAAATCCATATTTACACTACCTAAACTTAAAGGTGCCGGTGACAAAAAGCACATCGGTAACCTAGTCGGTTCG
This sequence comes from Vibrio crassostreae, assembly GCF_024347415.1. NCBI lineage: Bacteria > Pseudomonadati > Pseudomonadota > Gammaproteobacteria > Vibrionales > Vibrionaceae > Vibrio > Vibrio crassostreae. Next base: position 1,180,872 of record NZ_AP025476.1, on the reverse strand, counting down.
TCTCTCGCTCTGGCCATTGCTAAACTCGCAGAGCAGCACAATAGCCATACCGTACTTGCAGTGCCAGACCCACAAGTCGCACTTAAGCTACAATCTGAAATTGAACAGTTTACGGCGCATGAAGTCGCACTATTCCCAGACTGGGAAACACTGCCTTACGACAGCTTTTCGCCGCACCAAGAGATCATCTCAGATCGTATCGCACGCCTTTATGCTTTGCCGACATTAAAAGACGGCATCACGATCGTTCCGATCAGCACGTTATTGCAACGCCAGTCACCGCGCGACTTTTTGCTGCAGCACACTCTAATGGTGAAAACGGGCGATCTCTACTCGCTTGAGAAACTGCGCTTGCAGCTTGAAAAGTCAGGCTATCGTTACGTTGATCAAGTGTTTGGCCCAGGTGAATACGCAAGCCGTGGTTCTATTCTCGACCTATTCCCAATGGGCAGTAAAGACCCATATCGTATAGACTTCTTTGATGATGAAATCGATACGATTCGTACCTTCGATCCTGAGAATCAACGCTCTATCGAAGATATCTCCGAGATTCGCCTTCTGCCTGCTCATGAGTTTCCAACCTCGGAAACAGCGATTGAAGATTTCCGTATTCGTTGGCGCCAACAGTTTGATGCCCGCCGCGAACCAGAATCGGTTTATATGCAGGTTTCAAAAGGGACTTGGCCTGCTGGTATTGAGTATTGGCAACCGCTGTTCTTCGATCACACAGAAACCTTGTTTGATTACGTTGCCGATGAAGCGCAACTCTTAGTTCTTGGTGACGTAGAAACAGCTGTTGATTCGTTCCTTGCTGATGTTGCTCACAGATACGAACAGCGCGGTGTTGATCCATTACGACCACTGCTGACACCTGAACAACTATGGCTAAAGAAAGACGAGCTATTCGCACACTTCAAACAGAAACCACAGGTCAACCTAAGCTTAGAATCTATTGAAGAGAAAGCTGGACGCATCAACCTTCCAGTTACGTCACTGCCTGACCTCAGTGTTCAACATCAGAATAAAGAGCCACTCGCAAACCTAAGAAAGTTCACTGAAGCCTTCGAAGGCAAAGTGGTTTTTTCAGTTGAGTCTGAAGGTCGCCGTGAGGCTCTGAGTGAGTTGCTTCGAGGCATTAAAGTTCGTCCAAGCGAAGTTGAAAACCTCGACGAAGCGATTAAAGGCAAAGATAAGTTCAGCCTGATCCTTGGCTCTGCTGAACACGGTTTTATCCATGAAGAGCACAACATCGCCCTTATCTGTGAAAGCGACTTACTTGGCGATCGTGTTGTTCAGCGTCGTAAGAAAGATAAGAAAAGCGTTAATAGCGATACCGTAATTCGCCACTTGGCAGAACTTAAACCGGGTCAGCCTGTTGTGCACATTGACCACGGTATTGGTCGTTACATCGGCTTGCAAACACTCGAAGCCGGCGGCATGAAAACCGAATACGTAACGCTTGAGTATCAAAACGATGCCAAGCTCTACGTGCCAGTTGCGTCTTTGAACTTAATCGGGCGTTACTCTGGTGGCGCTGAAGATTCTGCACCACTGCATAAACTCGGTGGCGAAGCGTGGCAAAAAGCTCGTAAACGCGCCGCAGAGAAAGTCCGTGATGTTGCAGCGGAGCTACTTGATGTTTACGCTAAGCGTGAGCTGAAACCTGGCTACAAATTTGTGCTCGACCGTGGCCAATACGCGACTTTCAAGTCTGGTTTCCCATTTGAAGAAACCGATGACCAAGCTATGGCCATCAATGCAGTGATGTCTGACATGTGCCAAGCAAAAGCCATGGACCGCCTAGTGTGTGGTGATGTGGGCTTTGGTAAGACAGAAGTGGCAATGCGCGCGGCATTCGTGTGTACCGATAACAGCAAGCAAGTGGCGGTTTTAGTCCCTACTACCCTGCTTGCTCAGCAACACTTCGAAAACTTCAGGGACCGTTTCGCCAACTTGCCGATTCGTGTTGAAGTTCTATCCCGATTCAAATCAGCTAAAGAGCAAAAGCTGATCATGCAAGATGTCGCCGAGGGTAAGGTCGACATCTTGGTGGGGACTCACAAGCTTCTTTCTAGCGATATTAAGTTTAAAGACCTTGGCTTGCTGGTTGTCGATGAAGAACACCGCTTCGGTGTACGTCAGAAAGAGAAAGTGAAAGCAATGCGTGCGGATGTCGACATCCTTACGCTCACTGCTACACCAATCCCGCGAACGCTGAACATGGCAATGAGTGGTATGCGTGATTTGTCTATCATCGCAACACCACCCGCACGACGCTTGGCAATTAAAACCTTCGTTCGCGAAAGTGATGATGCGATCGTCAGAGAAGCGGTGCTGCGTGAAATTATGCGTGGTGGGCAGGTTTACTTCCTGCACAACCAAGTCGACACGATTGAGAAAACAGCAGAGTTACTACAGAAGCTGATTCCAGAAGCGCGCGTTACCGTGGCTCATGGCCAGATGCGAGAGCGCGAACTGGAACGCATCATGAATGACTTCTACCACCAGCGCTTTAACTTGTTGGTGTGTACAACCATCATCGAAACCGGTATCGATGTACCAACAGCTAATACTATCTTGATGGACAGAGCCGATAACCTTGGTTTAGCTCAGCTTCACCAATTGCGTGGTCGTGTGGGCCGTTCTCACCACCAAGCTTATGCCTACTTGCTAACACCTCCCCCGAAAGCAATGACCAAAGACGCGGTCAAACGATTGGACGCCATTGCTTCACTTGAAGACTTAGGTGCAGGCTTTACGCTAGCAACCCATGACTTAGAGATTCGTGGTGCTGGTGAGCTATTAGGCGATGAGCAAAGTGGTCAAATCCAGTCGGTTGGTTTCACCTTGTACATGGAGATGCTTGAGCAAGCAGTAGAAGCATTGAAAGAAGGTAGAGAGCCTTCACTTGATGATCTATTGCGTGAACAAACTGAAATTGAGATGCGTCTGCCTGCACTATTGCCAGACGACTATATTCCAGACATCAACACGCGTTTATCAACATACAAGCGTATTGCGAGCGTGAGTGACACGGATGAACTTGCAGAGCTAAAAGTCGAGCTTATCGACCGCTTCGGTATTCTTCCTGATGCAACCAAGAACTTATTATCGGTTTCCGAGCTTAAGTTAGCGGCGGCATCTATCAAAGCCAAGAAAATTGAAGCGCACGATAAAGGCGGATTTATCGAATTCTACCCGGATGCTGACATAAACCCGAACTACCTTGTTAAACTGTTGCAATCTCAACCGCAAAAGTTTTCAATGGAAGGGCCAACTAAGTTCAAGTTTACGATACCATTGGTCGACAGACGGAAACGAATTCAATTTGTTAGTGATTTATTGGGCGAATTCAGACAAAACTTGCTGCCTTCAGCATAAGACCCAATCCACTGCACATATAAATTATCCAGCCGGTAGTTCGGCTGGAAGACGGAGTAAAAATGAAAAGACTGATCCCACTGCTACTATTGTTCGTCTCACTGCCAAGTTTGGCGCAGAGACAATTTGATATAGAAGTGATCATTTTTAAGCGCGCTGTTGATGCAGAAAAAATAAATGAATCTTGGCCAAACACACAGCCTAAGATTTCACTTGAGCGCGTTGGTTCATTTCAAGATACCCAGTACCGAGCGAAGAAAGGAGTGCAGATGCTTCCTTACTCGGAATACAAGTTAACGCCTCAGAAGGACAAGCTACGCAAACACGCAGGCTTTGAAGTTCTGATGCATACTGCTTGGCGTCAAGGTGACCAAGGTAAAAGTTCAGCACCTGTTTTCCACATTCAAGCAGGTAAAGACTTCTCTAAACAGTTTAATGCCGACGGCTCTGAGAAAGGTGCTGTCACTGCATCAAACCCAGATGGCTTCCAAGAAGAGACTATTGATAAACCGCTTTACGAATTAGACGGCAAGCTACAGATCTACGTACAGCACTATCTATATGCTGAAACGACTCTGGATTTAAAAGCGCCAAGCGTTCGTGAAGTGACGCTGCAAGAACAGCAAATCGAGCTAGACTCGCCAGTAAGTGGTGCAGAGAGCAATGTTCAGGTGGGTAACCTTACTGAGATCTCTCCGACCGTTGAAGTGCAAGAGTTCCTTAAAAGCTACCGCATGGACCAAAAACGTCGCATGCGCAGTACAGAGACTCACTACCTAGACCACCCGCTTCTTGGCATGGTGATTCAAGTACGTCGCGTCGCTCAATAAACCACGTAATCAGTCTTCAGCTAGCAGCTCAACTATTCTTATAGAGAGTGGAACTTGATATAAAGAATTGAAGTTGTATTAAGCATTCAATACGCCCTCCATTGTGAGGGCGTTTTATTAGCCATTACATGTTATTTGGTACGTCCTATGAGCCCAGACTTTCAGATCAATACACAAAATCTAAGCCTCAAAATCATTGAAGCCTCAGATGCTCAAGAGTTTGCTCAGCTGATCAAATCTTCACCGAGTTTATTACCTTGGGTAGATTGGTGCCACGATGAGTTTTCTATCGTCGAAGCCGAGAAGTTTATTCTAGCAACTCGCCTGAACTGGGTGAAAGCCGACGCGTTTGGTTTTGGTATTTTTGAGCGAAAAACCGATAAGCTGGTCGGAATGGTGGCGATCAATGAGCTTTATCACACCTTCAATATGGCGAGTTTAGGTTATTGGGTGAGTGATGACTTTCAAAGGAGAGGGATAGCCAAAGAAGCGATGCTGGCCTTGTTTGAATTTTGCTTTGCGCAACTGAAGTTAACGCGCTTGGAGATTGTCTGCGATACCGAGAACCTACCAAGCCAAAAGCTGATAGAGAAGTGTGGCGCTGAGCGAGAAACCATTGCCAAGAATCGATTTCTGTTTAACGGTAAACCGAAAGATGGCGTGGTTTATTCTGTGCTACCTCCAACCTCTTAACTACTTCAATTAGCTGCAACCAGCGATAGTACTCAATCAACACGATCAAAAAAGAGCTCCGAAGAGCTCTTTTTTATTATCAGCGAAATGCCCTTATAAGGCTTACCTGATTAGTGAAGCTTTAGGTTTGGACGAAGTACACGGTTAATACGACCAACCAGCATCATCAGTGATGTTTTGATTAAGCCGTGAAGCGCCATTTGGTGCATGCGGTACAAAGAGATGTAAACCACACGAGCAATACGACCTTCAACCATCATCGAACCTTTAGTTAGGTTACCCATCAAGCTACCTACGGTAGAGAAACGGCTTAACGAAACCAGTGAGCCCTTATCTTTGTAGATGTAGTCTTTTAGGTCACGACCGTTCAGCTTAGCAATGATGTTGCTGAATGCACAGCTTGCCATTTGGTGAGCCGCTTGTGCACGTGGTGGAACAAATGAACCATCTGCTTGGGTACATTGTGCCAAGTCACCGATAGCAAAGATGTTGTCATCCAGTGTTGTTTGCAGCGTGTTTTTCACAACCAACTGGTTGATACGGTTGGTTTCAAGACCACCGATATCTTTCATGAAGTCTGGTGCTTTGATACCTGCTGCCCATACCATGATTTGTGCTGGGATCTTGTCGCCATCTTTGGTTGTTAGGCCGTCAGAGTCCGCCTGAGTCACCATAGTATTAGTACGAACATTCACACCAAGCTTCGTTAGCTCAGAGTGTGCTGCGCTTGAAATACGAGGAGGTAGAGCCGGAAGAATACGCTCACCCGCTTCAACTAGGTTCACGTTCAGCTTGCTTGAATCTAGATCACCGAAGCCGTAAGTACGAAGCTCTTTTACTGCGTTATGTAGCTCTGCAGAAAGCTCAACACCTGTTGCACCCGCGCCAACAATCGCGATGTCTACCGTACCTTGACCGTTCTTAGCGTGAAGCTTTAAGAACTGGTTATTCATTTCAGTACGGAAACGGTGCGCTTGTTCTGGGCTATCAAGGAAAATACAGTTGTCACGAACACCTGGAGTGTTGAAGTCGTTCGACGTTGAACCTAGTGCCATAACAAGAATGTCGTATTCAAGTTCACGACTTGGCATCAGCAATTCGCCGTGCTCATCTTTCAGTTCGCTCAGTGCAATCACTTTACGTTCACGATCGATGTCGTTCAGGCTGCCCATTTGGAAGTCGAAGTAATGGTTTTTTGCATGTGCGCGGTAGCTTAATGCATCAACACCTTCATCCAGTGAGCCAGTTGCTACTTCATGAAGTAATGGTTTCCATAGGTGGCTTGCTTTACGGTCTACCAGAGTGATCTGGGCACGCTTCTTACGACCTAAAGTTCGGCCTAGCTTAGTTGCTAGCTCTAAACCACCAGCACCGCCGCCTACTACGATAATTTTTGTCACAATGACAATCCTCTACAAAATGAATAAATGGGGTTCGGCTCGATTACTCCAACCGATAAATTCTATGTATCTACTCGGCCTTGTTGATAAGGCTGTGACATATTGGATAACCGCGAAAAAGAATAACGACAGCTCACCGAGTAGTTAGAGGGATAACAAACAACAAACATTCGTTTGTCGCTTTGCTCACATGGATAAAAAAGGCGTCTAGCTGAGAGATAGAACGCAAATTATGGGCAAGTTTTTCACTCGCTCTCAATTTTTTTTGATATTTGTCAAAATATTTTGCTTAAGAACATTATATATAGCAAAAAGATGACCGCAACAAAAATCCTTACCCACAATGAGGATTCGCGGCTAATTAGTTAACGTTTGCGCAAACTTATCTATAAATGCACAAACCGACCGATAAAACATATACAACTGTTTTATCAATACCAATATCTAAGATTCAGATGTGAAAAAGCAGCACCCAAATGAGTGCTGCTTTTATAAAATAACCGGAGTAATTAAGCGTTCTTAAACGCTTTCATTGCCTGAAGATGTTGAGAGATTTTTTTGAATTTGTGACTCTCTTTCTCGTCCCAGATTACGTCGTAGTAATCTTCGAGTGCAGCGGCTGTTTTGCTATTGTCGTGAATTTCATCTTCACGAGAAAGCACCACTAAACAGCGACCTTTGTTCTTCATACGGTACTGCTCAACACACTTGGTCGCAATATCTTCGTACTCTTCAGGACGGTCAATTCGACCTACCATGTTGTTTTCAGGTTGCAAGTTTGGATTGAAAATCACCTGCTTAATACCACACAAGAAACCAATGCGCTCAGACCAGAAACCACCTAAACCTACACCACAAATAATTGGATGCGGATCATCTGATTGCTCTATCACTTTATGCACTTCTTTTAGCAAATGCTGCATATCGTGTTTTGGATGCAAAGTACTGTAGTTGATGAAACGAACGTCATCATCAATGAATTGCAACTGCAGTATTTTTTCGTGATTGCCCGGGCTTGTTGAGTCGAAGCCATGTAGATAGATAATCATTGTACCTCCCCCGTTGAATATTGGTACGTTTTGATCAATCTAACACGAAAAACAAGGTTTTAAAGGTAACAGCTGAGAAATTATATTTTTCACTTCCTAAACGTGATCCTAGCTACATAAAGTGTGACTCAGAGCCTCTGCTTCCTGCAAATAACTTTCATCGCCCCAAAGCTGATGAGCAAGTAAATACCAAAGCATCGCCATCATTTGGCTTCTTGGTAACCACGCTGCTACACCATCTAGCCAAGGCTGAACATCATGGATACCTCGCAGCTGACAGTACTTCTCAACCGCTTCAGTAGCCGGCACTCCAGTAACCGCAATGGTCAAGGTTAAATCGAGCCTAGGGTCTGCTAGCGCAGCGTATTCCCAGTCGATAATCTTAATACCGTCACTGTTTCTCACCAGGTTATAACCACCTAAATCAAAATGGCACAAAGACAGGTCGACATTGGTAACACTCGGGGCCACGCGCCACTCTTGATAAACCTTAGTGCAGGCTTCGGTCTTATGAATCGCATCAAGCTGCAGCCAATAGTGGTCGACTCGCGCTGTGAAACTGAATGGTTGCAGTGGTAATCGCGCAGTATTGACCAGATGCACAGAGATCAGCGTTTTCAACAGGTCATCGAGCTCTAGATCTTCGTAAAGTGTCTCACCTGCAATCCACTCAACCAATAAACCCTGTTCATTCACCACCACTGGGCTTGGCCCGATGCCGAGACGCTCAATTGCCGACAACACTTGGTACTCTTCATGACGAGAGATGAAGAAGGCTTTAGTGATAGGTGTTGTTGGCCGCCAAACATACGCAGTGCCATCGGCATCAACCAATTTCCAACATCGATTGGTCAAACCGCCTGTTAATGTCTGAGCTCTAACTGGAGGCTCAGAAAAGTAACCATCAAGCGAACTCAGACTGGTATCAAGAAGCTTAGCCTCAGACCAAGAAAAAATTGCCATTGCTCATTCCCTATAAACGTCTTCATTTCCCTACAAAAAAGACACTGACCAAAAGCCAGTGTCTCTTCATAAACAGCACATCATGCACTGCATTGGCGTGTGACCAAGCTATGTGTGATCAAGCTATGCGCAGCCAAGATTAGACGCTGTCAAAACTGGCTGCGTTTAGTTGGCAAGTAAGCGAAATTAAAGGCCTAGAAGGCTCTTAGATTGTTGCTTACGGATTTCAGTCTCGTCAGCCCACTCAATCAAGCCAGACTCAAGATCCATTAGGCGCATCGTCATTTTGTAGTATACGTCTTCATCGCTACCCGCTTTCTTAACGATGCTTGATAGGTTGCCGTACAACATATACTGAGCGCCCACCATTTTACCAAACTGAATCGCTGAACTTTGGTTTACAAGCTCATCGTTGTTTTGGAAGTTCAGTTGATCACGAACAGACTCAACACGATCCATATCAACGAAACGGAACTTACCAGAATTCAACATTTTAGTACTGATTGTGTCAGTGATTGACTCAGTATCGATGTGCTCACTTGTTTTGTTCTTGATTCGCTCAACGAACACGATTGGACGCTGTTCACGAGTAATGTAAGCCACTGAACCAGACGCCATCATGCTATCGACCATTTCACCCGCAATCGTTTGAAGGTCAGTTGAACCGAAATCGATTGTCGTGGTTTCTACTGCTTGTGCATCACCGTAGCTTACCTTGTTCGAACAACCGCCTAAAATAACCGCTAAACCTAGTAGCGCAATGACACTCTTTTTCATTTTGTTTCCTCAACTTATCACTGAGTGGGGTTACCCACACTCTTAAATTCTTATATTTACGAACCATTCGATCCGTTTTGTCTAACTTACTGCTCTCGGAACTGAACTCTAAACTGAGTCGCTTTCGGGTTTACCGACACTTCTGACAACGAAATACTTTCAAAGCCACGCACAATTGCTTGCTTCCAAGGGCCTTGCTTTAGGTTGACCTCAAGGCCGGCATCGTCGTACCAGTAAAAACGATAAAGGATATGTTGATCGCCTTTATAGTTACTGTTTAAACGAACGATTCCTCGCGTATGACCGTCGACTAAATCGGTGCGGATATCTTCAACCTGTAAGCGGCTGCCCAATACATTGTCACCAAAGAAAACGTTCTGAGTCAGACTATCGACCCTTACACCAGCTGTATTATCAGCACAACCAGCCAGAGCCATAACCGCTGCTAAGCTCACTAACCACTTTTTCATTACAGCCTCCCTAGCTGTTTATGCCACATTGTTGCGTTGTTTCCTTGTCGAGAAATCCACACCAAGGTGGTCTGCCCCTCTCGAATATCAAAGTCATACGTTTTAGCGCCAGCCTCCAACGTATATTGACCACTGTTTGCTACAAACGTGCTGCTCTTAATCTCTGCTGGTAAAGATTGCCAACTGCGAGTGTCTGGTTGCTCTGTCAGTGTGTTCCAGACGTTGAACAGAATATTACCGACATCATCGCCTTTGGTGGCTTCTTTACGAATGCGATCTTTCGCAACCACACGTAGCGCTTGGCGAATAACAATGCTCGTCATACGCTCAGATAAATCGTTTTGAGCCATTGCATTTACATCGGTAATCAAGTGCTCTTGTAGCGGCTGCCCGCTGATTCGTAATGCAGAAAAACGCTCTACGTTTTGGCTCGGGTAATATGGCAGCGCAAGAGAGTATATCGCTCCCTGATCGCGACTGTCATAAACAGGTAAATCTAGTCGCCAACTGTCCATAGCTTGTACAGCGCTCTGTTCTTGAAGAACAATTACTCTCCCTTCACCTGCATTAATTTTAGAAGACTGCTTATAACGTTTTTCTAGTGTCGCTAAATCTTGTCGCATCCCTAAACGAGCGGCTGTCGCCATGGTTCTGTCGATGATATCTTGGTTATCTGGCATCACAGCCAAAGCACGACGATAATCAACATAAGCGCTATTTAGATCATTCGAAGCTTCATAAAGCAGACCAGACAAGAACATCAGATATGCATTCTGTACCGACTGCAGTTTTTTACCCGCATCTGGGTAGTTGGCAAGGATGCTACCGACATTGGCAGACAAACCTTGCTTCTTCGCATCGTTAGCTGCCCGGTCTAACTCAGCTTCGCGTTGCTTCTTCGCTTGCTCTTGCACTTGGTTGGCGCGACGCATTTCGATCACCGCACCTTCTAAATCATTTTTCTTGAGGTAATTTAAACCGAGATAGAGATGAAGAAAGCCCAACTCATAATCGGCTGGCACATAATCGGTAATATTGTCATTCACAGCCAACGCACCCACGCTGGTTGCACTGTCTGATATTGAGATTACGGCTTTTCGTTGCTGCTCAGTAACCGCCTGATCAGCCACTTCAAACGAAGACTTACTCTCAGGATATTTTTGATCCAGCAGGTTAATTCTGCCTCTTTCAAAGTTATCAAGGATGTCGCCTGCCGCGTAATCTGGTAGCTCTTGCTGAGCCTCTGAATAATCTCCAGATTTAACGGCTTGGTAGATCGCTTTGTTTTGTGCGCTGTAATGACTAAATAGGCTTCCTGCTGAAATACTCGCACAACCTACGGTCAACGCCGATAACAGGGCAATGGAAGCGAATCTAAACTGTTGCTTCACTTATCGTCTCCGTGCATGTTTAAAATGCCAACTTTATTAGGGTCTGCTGACCTTTCGTGGTCTCATTATCAAAACGAAACGTGTTGTAAAAAGGATCTCAAGCCAGTTGAAACCCTACTGATTTAGCCTCTGCCTAGGCGATGCCGACATTCAGACAACAGATAGAACTTAAAGTTGGCATACAAACTACAAATTTTCCAACTAACTACTAGTGTTAACCCGCTAATGAGCTCGTTTAATCTAGCCCATTAGCTTTCATTAACTCGTTAGCTTTTCATTAGCTCATTAACTTTTTATTAGCTCATTAATAGCGGACCAAGTGGACGGCCACCAACCAAGTGCATGTGAATATGATAAACCTCTTGGCCACCGTGAGAGTTGCAGTTCACGATAAGACGATAGCCATCTTCTGCGATGCCTTCTTCTTTTGCTAACTTCCGAGCAACGGTAAACATGCGGCCCATCATCGCTTCATCTTCGACTTCAACATCGTTAGTTGTTGGAATCAACTTGTTAGGGATTATTAGGATATGGCTTGGCGCGCGAGGGTTAATATCACGAAATGCGGTTACTAAATCGTCTTGGTATAGTCGATCTGCAGGGATTTCTTTATTGATGATCTTACTAAAAATGGTTTCTTCAGCCATGTTTCTCTCCGATAAAACATTTATTTTTTAATGCTTTGAGTATGCGCTATGCCGCATCAAACCACAATAAATCTGCTTTAAAGCATAATAAAAAACACCGTTCAAATCAAAGAAAACGAGCCTCAGCTCTCAAGAATGGCATGTTGGTTATAACTGAGGGTTATTTTTGACGTGTGCGTCATAAAATGCGCAAGCGGAGCTCAATAGAATGCTGATAATTTTGTTAGTTTTACTTTGACCTGACATTAGGTCAGCATTTTTATTTAGGGAGAAAGCCATGAAGGGATCTGTGATCAAGCGTATGTACGCTGGTTTCGCACTGATCATCATCATGTTCGCAGTCACGATAACCATCATGATGAACAGCATGAATCAGATACACAGCAATTTTGAGAGTGTCTCAGAAACCTCATTACCACTTGTCGCGCTTTCAAATCAAACAAGTGTTCAATTGCTCTCTGCTGATAAGTCATTCAAAGATTTCTTAACCACACAAAACGCTGAACGCATGTCTGCAATGCGTACAGAGTTTGCTGCATCACAAGACTCGTTTTCTGAAGTGCTAGGTAACTTAGAAGCAGCAAGCCAAAACAATGTTTCGCTCACCGAACGTATCGCCCAATTAAGAGCGATGGAAGAGCGCTACTTCGCCGAAGCAGACGAAGCGATGAACAACTACGTCGCTATGTTTGAAGCACAAGAACAAGTACAAAAAGCGTCTCGCGATTTCCAACGCTTACATTCAGAATTAACCGTTGGCATGAAAGAGTACGTGGCCGACCAAAAAAGCATCTCTGTAAAAGTAATGGCAAAAAGCTACTTCATTAAACTGCAAGACGCAGAAGTCATTACCTCTGATGCACTTGCTAGCTCTGATGTAGCCTTCGTTCAAAAAGCCGTTAACCAAAATAAAAAGGCCGTTACTCACCTTAACTACGCTTATCGTGGCCTATCAACACAACTACCAGCACTTAAAAATGTCTTTGATGAATCAGTTCAAAAGTTCACCAAAGATGTTGGTCAGAAAGGCGGTGTCTTGGACAAACACAACAACTACTTGAAAGCGAAAGAAGCTCTGTATATCAACATTGCAAACCTAGCCGTAGAAGTAGACCAAGCAATGGCAGTGCTAGATTCATTCAACGTGACCGCTGAAGAGCAACTGAACTCGTCGTTAGCTGACGCAAGCAGCATCTACGACAAAGGCCTATTCAATGCGATCGCAATTGGCATCATTGTGACCGTATTCGCTGCAGCGATTGGTTACCACATAGCACATAGCGTAAGAGAGCCATTAACTCGCATTCTCGGGACATTAGAAGGCCTGACTCAAGGCGATATGACTCAACGTATCGATATTCGCTACGACAACGAATTCAGCCGTGTGAGTCGCCACATCAACACCTTGGCGGACAACTTGCACAATATCCTTGTGAAGCTGAATGATGCTTCAGATGACTTAACCAAGACAGCAAGCGTAAACCAAAAGACTTCTTCTGAAACGCAAGCTCAGCTGAACAGTCAACGTGAACAAACGGCAACTGTCGCGACCGCAATGACAGAGATGTCTCATTCTGTACAAGAAGTGGCAAACAGCGCGCAAAGCTCACTCACCATGGTTCAACAAGTAGAATCGGCTTCTGAGTCTGGTCGTCAGATCATGAACACCAACATTAGCACTATCAATCAGCTTGAGGTTCGCCTTACTGAGTCTGTGGGTGCTGTGGGCGAGCTACAACAAATGAGTAGTCAGATTGGTTCAATCCTTGACGTTATTCGTGGCATTGCTGAACAGACCAACCTACTTGCACTTAATGCGGCAATCGAAGCAGCGCGTGCTGGCGAACAAGGTCGTGGTTTTGCAGTTGTTGCCGATGAAGTACGAGTGCTAGCGCAAAAGACCACTCAATCAACGTCAGAAATCGAAACCATGATCAGCAACCTGCAATCAAGCTCGAAAACAGCAAGTAACGTGATTGAAAGTTGTATGAGCGACATGGATATGTCAGTCCAACAAGCTTCAAGTGCAAACAGTGCGATGGAAGAGATCCAAGCCTTGATTCTAGAGATTAGCCACATGAGCACACATATCTCTCAAGCAGCCGCAGAGCAGAGTGAAACGTCTGGCGATATCGCGCGTAATATCGAAGACATCAACCACATCGCAGATAAGAGTTACCAAGCGATGTCATCAATTGCAGAAGCCAGCCAAAACCTAACGATTCTGGCAAATCAGCAAGGTGATTTAGTACATCAATTCAAACTATAGATAAATGAAGAATCGATAGATATTTAGTGAGATTGTTGAGACTTCATACCCAATAGTGGTAACTAATTGAGCTAGGGCAACTTTTATCAAGGGTTGCCCTTGTTTTTTATGAGCTTTGTCATTATATGATTATTAAGGCTTGCTGCTTCCCGTTTTTTCTTTCACCTTTATGAGCGAGCCGCTATTAAGGAATTTATATGGCTGTTCATGTTGGCATTATCGATCAAGACCCTATTCGCTTGCTCACCCCTTTACTTGATAACCGAACGGTCAGCACTCACATCGTGTTTATCGGCGACAAGAATCAAGTCAGTATGTACAAACGTTTAGACAGCGTTTTACAGAAGCGCGACATTACCAGTGAGTTTTTCGAAATTCCGACCATCGTAAACACATCTGTAATCAAAGAATCTATCCAAACTCTTGCCGAAGACCTCAAAGCTCGCGGTCAAGAAGTGAAGCTCAACGCGAGTTGTGGCCTGCGTCACCGCCTACTTTCGGTGTACGAAGTATTCCGTACTTACCACTGGCCAATCTTCGTGGTTGAACCAAACAGTGACAAGCTGTGCTGGTTGTACCCGAACGGAAAAGAAGACGCACAAGTTCAAGACCGCATTACTATCGACGACTACCTAACGGTATTTGGGGCTCGTGGCGAGTTCAGCGATGTTCAGCTATCTCCGCAACTTGATCAGAAACTTTATGAACTGGGTGAACGTTGGGCAAGTAACGCGCTAGAATTGGGCCCAGGCCTTGCGACATTAAACTACCTTGCAACGACCTGCCGTAAAGAACAGAAGCTTGATGTTGGTCTCTCTGAGAAGCAACAAGGTTACCGTGAACTGAACATGCTGTTGAGCGATTTAGTTGAAGCGAAGATTGCGACTTACGACAATGGTATTTTAACTTTTGCTAATGAAGACGCACGCCGCTTCTCAAACGGTGAATGGCTGGAGACTCTGGTTCACAGCACAGTGAAACAAATCCAAGATGACATGCCGACCATTCAAGATCGTTCTTTGAATGTTCAGGTATACCGTCAACTGGGTGAACGAGAAGTTCGTAACGAGCTTGATGTTGCCTCAGTGGTGAACAATAAGCTGCACATCATCGAATGTAAGACCAAAGGTATGCGTGACGATGGTGATGACACCTTGTACAAACTGGAATCGCTTAGAGACCTATTGGGTGGCCTACAAGCACGTGCAATGTTAGTGAGCTTCCGCCCTCTTCGCCATAACGACATCACACGAGCAGAAGATCTTGGCCTTGCATTGATTGGCCCTGACGAATTGAAAGATCTTAAAACACACCTAACGGCATGGTTTACGGCTGCGGGTGGTAGTGAAGATCTAGAGTACTAAAAACAAATAAACTCATGAGAGCTAAATGCTCTTAAGCAGATTGTTAAAAAGGTGAATGACGATTAAGTCACTCGCCTTTTTTGTATCTGATACTTTTTCTTGTCTACTTTCTCTGCCACATAAAAAATGGCCACATCATTCGATACGGCCATTTTCAAAATTTGCAGTCAGTTTAAGACTTAAATCTTTTTTGCAACTTAAAGCATTTTACGAGCAGCTTCTACAACTACTTTGATTGAACGCGCTTCTGTTACTTTTAGTGTGTCGTGATCAGGCGTCTCTTTTTGAGTACGGTTGATGATTACACCAGCAACACAACCTGCTTTCAGACCAGAACTTGCACACATAGTTAGCAGCGTTGCAGATTCCATCTCGAAGTTTAGAACGCCCATGTCTTGCCATTCTTGCATAGAACCTTGGAAACGCTTAACAACACGACCAGAGAACGTATCGTAACGCTCTTGACCTGGGTAGAAAGTGTCACTTGAAGCCGTTACGCCCATGTGAACTGCTGCGCCTGATTCTTCAACCGCTGCTTTCATCGCTGTTGCCACTTCGAAGTCAGCAACTGCTGGGAATTCCATTGGAGCAAAGTGCAGGCTAGCGCCGTCTAGGCGAACAGAACCTGTAGAAACAATCATGTCACCCACGTTTACGTGAGGTTGGATAGCACCAGTAGTACCAACACGTAGGAAAGTACGAACACCAAGTTGAGCAAGCTCTTCTACAGCGATAGAAGTAGATGGGCCACCGATACCTGTTGAACATACAACAACTGGCTTGCCGTCTAGCTCTGCGCGGTAAAGCGTGTATTCACGGTGACTAGCAAGGAATACTGGATTCTCCATCTCTTCCGCAATTTTTTGCACACGAGCAGGATCACCAGGGATGATCGCCAGAGTAGCACCGTTAAGATCTGCTTCAGTAACACCTAAGTGGAAAACAGCTTGAGACATAGTTCGCTCCTTTTGGCTTATTGGGCTTTTTACCCTTATTTAAGCTCATAATAAATTCGTGGGGTACGAACACACTCTAACCAAGCTTATTACAAAATGAAGTGATACATGTCACACGAATGATCGCAACAAGAATTCAAGTTTCACAAAAAACCGATTGGCATCACAAAAATAAGCAATCCGTATACCTATGTTGCATACTAATGAGACAAAAAGCGCCTTTAACGTATTACCGCTAAAGGCGCTTTTTAGATTAGACGCTTTCTATATTCGTCGCTTTGAATGAGACATAATCTATGTCAGAGATCTGAACTTAATCCGCCTTAGACTTGAATCGAAGCAGACGTAGAGCATTTAATGTCACCAAAGCTGTCGCACCACTATCCGCTAACACTGCAACCCATAAGCCAGTAATACCTAATAAGCTCGTCACCAAGAATACACCTTTCAAACCGAGCGCTAGCGCAACATTTTGACGGATGTTGTTCATAGTTGCTTGCGATAGCTCAATCATCGCTGGCAATTCTGTTAAGCGGTTATGAGTTAGTGCTGAATCCGCCGTTTCCAAGGCAACATCAGTCCCTCCGCCCATTGCGATGCCGACATTCGCCGTTTTCATTGCTGGCGCATCATTGATGCCATCACCAACCATTGCAACGTGCGACTGTTGAGATAACTCCTCAACGTAAGATACCTTGTCGCTTGGAAGTAGGCTCGCCTTGTATTGCATACCAATCTTACTGCTGATCGCAGCCGCACTGCGCGGGTTATCGCCAGTCAGCATGATAGATTGAATACCCAAATCATTGAGTCGTTCAATCGCAAGCTTAGCGTCACTGCGTAACGTATCTTGCCAAGCAATCAGACCAATCACTGTCGTATTTTGCTCTGTTGATTCTTCTTGATCTTTAAGCTCAAGAGCAACCACAACCGTCTTGCCCTCGCCTTCCAATGCTTCTACCTGAGAAACCACATCGGCACCAAGATCGAACGCTATTTTAGACGGTGACAGAACCTGATACTTAACGCCATCAACATCACCTTCAACACCACTACCGATAAGTGCGATCTTGTTGTGTGATTCAGGAATCTCAATATTCAGATCTTTTACTTTAGCGACAAGTGATTGCGCCAATGGGTGAGTAGAGCCAACTTCAATTGCACCAACCACACGCAGCATCGCATCTTGTTGCCAACCCGAAAGAGGCTGAATATCCGTAACCTGAGGCTTACCTTCGGTCAGTGTGCCCGTCTTATCGAAGGCGATAGTTTGGATTTTACCAAGCTGCTCCAGTGCTGCACCGCCTTTAATTAGTGCACCACGTTTCGCTGCTGCCGCTAAACCAGAAGTAATCGCTGCTGGCGTCGAGATAACTAACGCACACGGACAAGCAATCAATAATAACGCTAGGCCACGGTATACCCATGTTTCCCAAGGTTGAGCGAACAACAGTGGTGGCGTGATAATAACGAGCAAAGCCACCACCATCATCAATGGCGTGTACCAACGACTGAACTTATCAAGGAAACGTTCCAGCGGTGCTTTACGAGACTCTGCTTCTTCAATCAAGTGAAGAATACGGTCGATTGCGTTTTCACCTTGTTTTGAAGTGATGGTTATACGAACCACTTTGTCCACGACGACGGCACCAGCCATAATGCTGTTACCTTCGGTGTGTTCAACAGGAACAGATTCACCGGTTAACGCACTTTCATCAAAGCTCGCCGCGTCTGTAATCAATTGACCGTCAGCAGGTAAACGAGAACCCGCAGCCACTTCAATCACATCACCAGGAACCAGTTCACTGACTGCTACTTCAACACGTTCACCGTTGATAATCTTAGTTGCATTTTCTGGTACCAATGCCATTAACGCTTGAACGCCACTTCTTGCTCTAGATGAAGCAAACGCTTCTAAGCGCTCACCAATCAAGAACAATAATAGAACCATCGCCGCTTCCGCGGTTTCACCCAGGTACAAAGCACCCAGTGCGGCAACACTCATTAAGGTTTCAATAGCAAACGGTGTACCTGAGCGTGCCAACTGAACCGCTTTCTTCGCCACCGGATATAAACCAAGCAAACAAGTTACCGTAAACAAGCCTTCACTTAATTGAGGATAGGTACTTTTCAGAAGCGCAGCAAACAGCATTGCCGCTGCAATCGCGATAATCTGTAAATTAGGTTGGATATGAGCTTGCCAAAAAGTCTCAGGTTGTTGTTTTTCTTTCTTTGAACCGGCTTCCGTAAGAGGGAAACCCGTTTTAATAGAGACCTGTTCAATGGTGTCGGCAAGGCTTTCATTATCGAATTTCACGACCAGCTTTTCGGTAGCAAAGAGAACCTTCGCTTGAATAACACCGTCAATATTGCTGATCGCGTTTTCTATTTTTCTTGCACAAGCTGGGCAGTCCATTCCGGCAACCAACCAACTTTTCGAAAATTGAGCGTCGAAAGATGAGGGTAAGGACTGACTGTCCTCTTCTCCATTGTCCGAACTACAACAATCATCCCCTGACGATGAAGGAGCCGCAGAAGAAGAACTACAACAGCCAGATGAAGTACCTGCTGCCGTGATGCTGGAAATTTTAGGGCTAGAGCAAGTTGCTCCTGTCGCTTGAGGTTGAACGTCCACTTTTGTTGAGCGGCACGCTGCATGTTTTGCGCACATAATGTATCTCCTTAATACTCAAAAGCCTTGAGGTTGTTGCTGACTCACGAGCAACAGAACCTTAAGTTCATCAAAAGTATAAACCTTGGAGGCTACTCCAAGGTCAAGAAGAAGTTATCAAGAAAACAAAAATATTATGCCAGCGCCGATAGCTTACTGAGATTTAAGCTCCGCACACTCTTCACGGTTCGCCGATACATCATCAATAAGAACCGCATCGTGTGAACAGAATGGCTGAGTGTTCAAGCTGACAATCGACACATCATCTTCCACTGGATCAACTTGAGAGCCCTGCATTAACTCAGCAATATGATGTCGAAGTACCAAAATACCTAAAATCCCGAACAGAACATTACCCAAGGCTTGACCATAGAGAACACCCAAAGCGCCATACCATTGTGAACCTAGATAAACGAACGGCAGAGTACCTAAAGTCGCTTTGCCCAAATTCAATGCTGTCGAGTAAAGCGGTTTACCTAGGTTATTGAAAGAGGTATTGGCAACAAACAGCGCGCCGTTAAAGGTAAAGGTCAACGCCACATAGGTACAGAAAGCCGCCACAATGATTGCTGCATCACCTTGCAGGCTAAAGCCTTGAATGACGTAACCTTGAACGAAGTACAACAGAATACAAACGGCGATGGTATAGAGTGTCGTCACCAGTAACGAGTTGTTGAGTGTTTCTTTAACTCTATCCATTCGTTCTGCACCAAAGTTCTGACCAATGATTGGTCCCACAGCGCCAGACAAGGCAAAGATAACCGCAAAACAAACCGGTGTTAGACGACCGATCACGGCAAAGCCCGCGACAAAATCCTCACCATATTGTGCGATACCTGTCGTCACAATCGCGTTACCGATAGGCGTTGCGGTATTGGTGATAATCGCAGGCAACGCAATCGCCAATATAGGTCGAATATTAATGCGCCATTGCACAAAAGAAGGTGGAGCCACCAGCTGATGGCTGCGAATCAGGGGATAAAGCGAGAAGAATAGCACTGAGAAGCGAGCAACAACCGAAGCGATAGCTGCCCCTTCGATGTTCCAACCAAAACCAAAAATAAACAGAGGATCGAGAATCGCATTAACAATTCCGCCCGACAAAGTCGCCCACATCGAACGTTTGGCATCACCTGCCGCTCTTAAGCCTGCACCCGCTGCCATCGCTAACGCCAAAAAAGGACCACTTGGTAGCAAAATCTGTAGGTAAGCTTGAGCACGCTCGGCTGCAATGCCTTTGGCGCCTATCGCGGCTAGCAGCTCTGGAATATAAGCGAACATGATTGCCGTTACGGTGGAACTGATAACAAACGCAGTCAACATGATACTGGTGCTTAGGTTTCGAGCGTGTTCTTGATTCTTTGAGCCGATGGCTTTGGAGACTAATGCGCCCATGGCAATGGAAGTACCAATCGAAACAGAGGTAGAGAAAAAAGTCAGCGTACCTGCAAAGCCTACCGCAGCAGCCAATTCGACCTGCCCGAGCATACTGATAAACAACATGTCGAGTAAATCAACCACAAATAACGCCATCAAACCGACAGAGCCAGCCCCCGACATCACCAATATGTGGCGCATCGTTGAACCTTCAACAAACTTTGCCGTTTGATTTGACATGAAACCTCCAAAAGTTGGAATACCCAAGAGCTAAAGCCCTATCAACTAATCAACAGGCTAGGGATCCACAAAGAAAGGATCGACCAAGAAAAGTGCTATACATAAAAAAGGCGCTAGTGCGCCTTTTTTCAATTGAGGATATTGAGAAAAATAATCGTTCTTAACACGCTACTATACCTGATGTTTGAAGCATTCTTCCAAGTTCTTGCCGATTGCTCTCAAAACATCGGTTCTAGTGATCATACCCACCAGTTTTCGATTATCGATTACAGGGTATGCTTTAGGTTTGCCCACCTGCATCATGTCCGCCAATTCAATAATGGATAAGTCAGGTGACACCGACAGTACTTCTTGGTGCATGCAATCACCCACAAGGTGTGTGTCTTGGCAGAAGTAACTGACCTTCACAAGTTTCTCGAGTAAATCCTGCTCAGAAAGGAAGCCTATCACTTGTTCGTTATCATCGATTACGGGTCCACCCATGTGGTGGCTACGCATCACTTTGTCTAACGCTAGACTTAACGGCATATCAGGAGTAAATGTCACAACCTGCTGCGTCATGTAATCTTTCACTTTAATAGAATGCATTGCGTTCTCCCTAAATACTTTGCGTTATATATTTTTCTATCTTGTTAAGTTAATTGTTGTCTAAAATCTTGATTTTACTAAATGGATTTCAACAATTTTATTGATAGGCAAAACCTAACAAGACAAAAAAGTGAGACAAACAAAGGGTTGAGCACGTTTTCGAACGCCAGAAAAAAGAAAAAAAAGAGCCCTTACAAAGCCTTACTTTCCCTTGCTTAACCTTACTTAGCCGAACTAGCCTGCGTAAATAAACCCTGTAATCTTCACCGCACTAATAATTAGAAATCCCGATTTAGGAAGTTTATGCAACACGACAACAACATGTACGCGTATGTTTATGCAGGTAACGACGGTACAGAAAACACACTCATCGCCACTATCGATAATCAAGAAAAACCGCTTATTTCAAGCTGCGTTGATGAGATAAAACGCATGTCGTGCTTAGCCATTGACTTAGCAGCAAAACACGACCTAAAAGTGAAGCTGGTGAAATACCAAAGAGAACAAGAGATTGACTTCGGCTTGTTCGTTAAATAGCAGACTCATCACACATGTCTTGACAGTCAAGCTCAACAAGCATTGTCAGCGACGCATGAATACCGTATTTTGTGGCAAGTTCTTGAGTAGGTAATCACATTGACGATGATTACCTGCTTTAACCGATAAGCGCTCGAATTGGACACATCCGTCGCACCGCTTTTCATTGTCCAAACGGTTCACTATGACTTTGCTTCGCTCTCCTCAAACTTTTCTATCTCACTTTATGCCTAAGCTAAAAAGCTACTTTAACGAGTTATTGGATTTCCAATCACGCATTTGGGTGGTTCATATCTTTGAAGACTCTATTACCGATCAGTCGTTTGTGATTAATGAAGATGGATTTAAAGAACCGCTAGAGTGGATGAAGAAACGTGATTACCAAGCGAGAATGCTTGATCGTGTTGATAAAATGAAAATCTCACAGGTGATCGAGATTCAGTTCGAAGACAAAATGCATCGATTGATGCGAGTGAAGTAGCTCTATTGTTTGGGTATTTGCAAAAAGCCCTTTGCTATAAATCAAACATAAAAAAGGCCAGCGCTCGCTGACCTTCTCTGATTGGTTAAACACCATCATCTAACGCGCACAATACTCATGCCACAAGCGCACCGCTTTCTGATATGCCTCAGTTTTATTGTGCGTTTCTGCAAAGAGAATGGCTGTCATGCTGTCGACAACGGTATTTGCCATTAGCGCCATCTCTTCAGCCGACGTACCAAGTACACATTGACTAGGAAGTGGCAGTTCTAAGTTCATCATCTCTTCCCAGTAGAACGACTCGACTTTATCAGGAGAGCTCATCCACACCGTTTGGCTAACTTTAGGATTATATTCCGACTCACCATTCATCCCTTTGAATGAAATCACCGAGTGGGATTTATTGCCAATGACATGCTCAACTTCCGCATGAAGTTGTGGGAAGCCAGGATGGAAACTACCACGCAGACCTAAACGACCACCACCGGGGTTCAATGCTCGAACTACCGTGTTAATTGGTGTTCTTAATCCGTAACGGTGTTTCCAACCGATCATGGTTTGCGCTTCGGGAGCAAAGTTAGCTAGCGGTAAATAAGCAATGCCGTCTTGTTCAAGAATCGACTTAGCATGTTCAGGGTTCTCTGCACTTTGCACACCAACATCTTGCAAATGGCTTTCAACGTGTGTCCTACCGCTCGGTTTGTCCATGTAGCCATGCATTAAGACTTTATAACCACTGTCAGCGAGGATTTTTGCTGCCAGCAAGTTCCA
This sequence comes from Vibrio crassostreae, assembly GCF_024347415.1. NCBI lineage: Bacteria > Pseudomonadati > Pseudomonadota > Gammaproteobacteria > Vibrionales > Vibrionaceae > Vibrio > Vibrio crassostreae. Next base: position 1,158,017 of record NZ_AP025476.1, on the reverse strand, counting down.
AGGTTTACCACTGGCGTTATCGTTACGCTTACCTGCATAACACGGCCAATCAATATCAGCACCTAAATCTGGCACTCGAGATTGAAACGCTTTTACAAAGCCAGCGATCTCTTCATTGGTTTCATTCTGCACACGAATCAGCATCAGTAGCATAGCCATTTGGTCGTCGCCGACTTCTCCGCTTAAATACTCATCCATGATGCGGTAGGCTTGTTCGAACGATAAAGGCTTACGCCCTCTTTCTCCTCGTCCAACTGTACGAATACACTCTAAAATACTACTCATTGATTGTTTATTCTCTTCCGTTGATATCAATAAAATTCGCATACGTTTTCGATTCTATGATACCCGCAGTCCATTGCAAAGCGATTCAACAGCTGCTCCCTAATTATCAATACACGGATTGAGGTAAAATTAACGAATGCAGCGCACCTTGATAGGTCAAACAAAAATAGAACCCTGGCAAGTTTCATCGGGTTTGATTAGAGATGCTGAAACAAGTCGTGTATTATCGGAACGTTTGCACTTTACCTATTTTACGGTTAGCGGTTGCACAATTTTATTCGCACCAACACACGTTCATATACCAAGACTAAGAATTGATGCCAAAGTTGATTAACAAAATTTGGGTACACGCTTTCATGCTCTTAGCTATGCTAATGGCCACCATTAGTGTGGACAGCATCGCGAGCAGCAATGCTCTGCAAGCCCCCCAAGCTCAATCAACTTCTGCCAATAGCTTATCTTTCTCTGCTTCTAACATCAGTTCTGTAGAGAGCGCCCCAACACCTTTTTCCAGCGTACAATCCAACGTTGAGCACCACTGCTGTGGATCGGTCTGCCTACTGAAAATGCCACCACTTATCGTTTCTGAATCTTTCGAACCGCAGATTGAATCACTGGCACTGATAGAAAAAGAATCTTCGCACAAAGCGATTTTTGCACCACAAGCGCCATACCGCCCCCCTATTTTCTAATCGTTTGTCCCTGTTTGGCAATCTCTGCCACCAAGTTATAACAGCATTTTTGCTGTATCAAATGACATCCGAATTTAGGAAATTAACACATGAAAAAACTATTTAGCCTCTTTACTGCTCTACTCTTAAGCGCTTCAGTAAACGCCGCACAATTTGAAGAAGGCACGCACTACAAAATCCTTGATGTAGCCAAGGCCGACAAGCCTGTCGTTACCGAATTTTTCTCTTTCTACTGCCCACATTGTTACAAGTTTGAAGGGGTCATTAAGTACCTAAAAGCAGACTTACCAAAGTCAGCAAGCTTCCAAAAAGTGCACGTCGCTTTTATGGGTAACAACATGGCAGTGCCAATGGCGAAGGCTTACGCGACCATGGTTGCGCTAGACGCTGAAGAAAGCATGGTTCCTGCCATGTTTGCTCAGATCCATGAGAAGCAACAAACACCAAAAAATGAAGCAGAACTGCGTGACGTTTTCATTGATAACGGTATCAATGCGAAGAAGTTTGATGCGGCATACAACAGCTTTGCAGTGAACTCGATGCAAAAACGTTTCGATAAAGAGTTTGATCAAAGCACACTAACAGGTGTTCCTGGAGTTCTGGTTAACAACAAATACATCGTGAAACCGGATCAAATCAAGAGCTACGAAGAGTACAACCAACTAGTGAATTACCTACTAACGCTCTAAGTCCGTTTTTCATCTCAAAGCCAGTGATTCATCGCTGGCTTTCTTATATATGAAGTCTCCCTAGCCACTCACCATTCCCATAAATCCGCTTGGGAAGCATTGTTAACTGGCATCCTCCACAATTTTTCATATACTGCACTCAAATAAGCTAACCACTGTGCTGTAGCCTTCAAAGTATTAACACTCAAATATTGGGACCTTTATGATCATTCTGACCACAAACTTTGGCGACATTGAAATTGAACTGAACCTTGAAAAAGCGCCAGTAACATCGAAAAACTTCCTTAAATACTGCCAAGATGGCTTCTACGAAGGCACGACATTTCACCGTGTTATTGAAGGTTTCATGATTCAAGGTGGTGGGCACACTATCGACATGACAGAAAAACCAACTCGCGCACCCATCGTCAACGAAGCAAACCGTGGCTTAAAGAACGTGATTGGCTCTGTAGCGATGGCTCGTACTGATGCACCACATTCTGCAACGGCACAGTTCTTCATCAACCTTGATGACAACGATTTCCTCGATCACACCTCAACAACCAACGCAGGCTGGGGTTACGCTGTATTTGGTAAAGTATCGGCAGGTATGGATGTGGTAAACAAGATCGCAGCCGCGCCAACGACCATTCGTTGGGGACATGAAGATGTACCTTGCGAAGATATTGTGATTACTAAAGTCACTGTTCGCGACTAATTCACTCACGTACTTTCCCGCCCCTAGTGCATTCGAATTGATTGCACAAAGAAAAGAAGGCTGCGCGATAGGACTATGGTGGTAAGGGGTCGACTTTACCACCTATATTCAAAGCTCGTTGTTAGAATCGTTACCAACGAGAACGATAAGTACGGTGACATCCTTTGCACGTCTTATTCGCAGAAGTTAACCCTCGCTCTGCACTCAACAAGTCTTGTTCAACACTCGCTTGGTAAACCTCTGCAAAGCCTTGATTCATCTGCAACATCAGTTGGTTAAATTTCTCAGGCTTGCTCCAAACCTCCTTCTTGGCCTTACCTCCTGTATCAGCTTCGGCAAAACTCGCGTTCAAGACATCACCATGTTCCACCAACATTTCACTTAACTCCTCAACCTTTTTCCAATCTGTATTTCGGTTTCCTAATTCTGAAGACACTTGTTTATTGAGTTTTTCAATTGAGCTGAAAGCCTGTTGGCGATTATTCACAGCTTCAGTTGCAGCAATAGCCATTACTGGCGCGGCGATAAGTAAAGCGATAGTCAGTTTTTTCATAGTGTCACTCCTGTTCATTGGTCGGTTGATTTGTTGATCTTTCAATCGGGAATCGATGAGATGCATTTAATTTACACAACAATAGTTGCTTACGCAACTATTGTTGTGTAAATTAACCTCACTTTGAAAAATGACAAGCAGGAAATTGAACAATGAAAATTTGGGATCTACCGACTCGACTGTACCACTGGCTACAAGCCACACTATTCATTGGTCTAGCGGCATCAGGCTTTAGTGGCAATGGCCCACACATTTATCTAGGGCTAGCACTGTTTAGTTTGATTCTTTGGCGCTTGGTCTGGGGAATGATTGGTAGTGATACCAGCCGCTTTTCGCAATTTATGAGCTCACCTCGATCTGCTTGGCTGTACTTACGAGGCCGAGCTCAACCTAAGCCGGGGCATAATCCTCTCGGTGCTTGGATGGTTGTGGGGATGATTACAACCTTATTCGTCCAGTGCATCACTGGCCTCGCGATAGCAGGATTCTTCGACACATTACCGTACTCAGAAGTCATCATCACAGACGCTGTTTTTGACCTACTCGGCACCGGTCATGCTATTGCCGCACATATGTTAATCGCTTTTGTAGCACTGCATTTATTGGCTATCTTGGCCTACAAACTGCGCTCAAAGCCTTTAGTGCTCGCTATGATCACAGGCAAACAAAATCAATCGTTATCTACCGCTCATTTCGGAAATGGCACTCAATTGGCTTTTTCATCAAATAGAAAAGCATTATTGGTGCTAATTGCGTCGGTATTAGTTACGATAGCAATAGTTGTTATGTCATAAGAATTAGGGACTAACGAATGCCAGAAGAGTTTGATAGACAGAATAGTTTTGGATGGATGATCAATGTGATCGCCAACAAAGCGACCAAAGATTTCGATCTTGAGCTAAAGAAACACGGCTTAAGCATCGCATTGTGGCCAACCCTGATGTGTTTATGGGAAGAAGAAGGCGTTACCCAGCGTGATATTGCCGCTAAGTCGAAAGTAGAAAACTCAACGACAACACGAACATTAGATAAATTGGAAAAGCTTGAACTGGTAGAGCGCAGAGCTGATCCACACAGCCGACGCTCTTTTAGAATCTACCTTACAGAGAAAGGTAAAGCACTTGAAGAGGTGTTAATACCCATCCCTGTGAAGTTGAATGAAGAGCTAATGGCAGCACTTGATGCACAAGAGCAGCAACAGATGATCGGTTTACTTAAAAAAATGGTCGCCGCTGTCTAGCTCAATAGCTCAATAGCTCACGCTAAAGTAACCACTTAGAAACTGAATAAGACCCTCGCCCTAAACGAGGGTTTATTTTTTCCGCGACCATTTGATGTAGCAAAACAGCGAAGCAATGATCACCGCTCCACCTATCAGTTTTTGCACCTCGACCGTTTCACCCAACATACTCACACTAAGTAATAGTGTCCATACTGGCTCTAGAATCATGATAAGCGCCGCTACTTCCATGTTCACTGAGTGCTGGCCTACCGTTTGTAATAGGTAGCGAATAGACGTTGCAACAACCGCCGACACGATGAACCAGAACACCAACGTTTTGGTGATTTCAAATTCCGGCTGTGTCGTCATAGACGCAAACGCCAAACCACTGACTCCGACTACGAAAAGCTGAATACAAATCGAAGCAATTGGCTTGATGTTTGTGATCACACGTTTGTTCATCACAAAATGAATCGAGAGCAACATCGACGCTAACAAGAAGTAGATCTGGCTTTGCTCAACGTGCCAACCGTTGGTGAGAGTAAGCAGTAACATACCGAGGATCGCGATAGGAAATGACATCCAGAATGCACGATTTGGCTTAACTCGAAATAGAATCCAAGAGACAAACGGCGCAATGATCATCGCCAAACTCATGATGAAAGCCCCTTCCGACAAACTCTCCGTAACCGAAACAGCAAACACCCACACCTGAAGTGAAGCAGACAAGAGTAAACCGACACCACACAATGACAGGATCTGCTTAAATGACAGCTTGCGAATATGATGAATACAGAATGGCAGTAGAATCAGGCTCGCGACAACAAAACGTACACCAATGAACACAGGTCCCGGCATTTCCATGACCACCAGCTTAGATGCAATCCATCCTACCCCCGCCAGTAAAGTGGCACACAAGAGGTAAAGCTCGCCACGCATCGCTTTTACATTCATCATTTTTATTCGTTCCAATAACAAAAAGCAACCCGAATCTGCAAGGTTGCTTTTTATAAACTCTTAACAGGATCAAGATACTATCTTAATACTCTGTTTCAGACAGCAGTTTTTAGCCTGCGTATTCTGGGTAATCCGTTAAGCCTTTTTCAGCACCGCCAAACAGCGTGTTTGGATCGTGCGGAGCTAGAGGGAAACCATTTTGAATACGAGCTGGTAGGTCTGGGTTTGCTACGAATGGACGACCAAAGCCAACCATATCTGTCACGCCTTCTGCGACCGCTTGTTCGCCACGCTCACTGTCGTATTTACCTGCGTAAATCAGTACTCCTTTAAAAGCTTCACGAACCGCAGTTTTGAACGCTTTTGGCGTTTCAGGCGCATCGTCCCAGTCTACTTCTGCGATGTGCAGGTAAACGATCTTGTATAGGTTTAGGTACGCGGCTGCCGCTGTGTAAGTTTCAACTGGCGTCGCGTCAACTGTGCCATTTAGCGAAGTAAACGGAGCAAGACGAACACCAACACGGTCAGCACCAATCTCTTCAACCATAGCTTCAACCACTTCACCTAAGAAACGCAGGCGGTTTTCAATTGAACCACCGTATTCATCGGTACGGTTGTTTGCTTCAGAATCAATAAATTGGTTAATCAAGTAGCCATTTGCTGCGTGAAGCTCAATGCCATCAAAGCCTGCTTCGATTGCATTAAGGGCTGCTTGGCGATATTGCTCAACCACTTCTTTGATGTCTTCTTTGGTCATTTCACGAGGTTCAACCACGTCAACAAACCCCGGTTCATCAGTGCCGTTATCGATGAAGACTTTCACGTTTTCCGCTTTGATAGCTGAAGACGAAATTGGCTGTTCACCATCGATGTTATCTGGGTGAGTTACACGACCTACATGCCAAAGCTGAGCAAAAATAACGCCGCCTTTTTCATGTACGGCATCGGTTACTTTTTTCCAACCAGCAATTTGCTCGTCAGAGTAGATACCCGGTGTCCAAGCGTAACCCTGACCCAATGGAGAAATCTGTGTGCCTTCTGCGACAATCAAACCCGCAGAAGCGCGTTGAGCGTAGTAAGCCGCCATCATTTCGTTTGCTGAGTTACCAGGTTGCGTTGCACGAGAGCGAGTCATCGGAGGCATAACAATACGGTTTTTTAGTTCGATATTACCAAGTTGAATTGGTTGAAATAGTGCGTTTGTCATTGTCATTTCCTCGATTAACCTAGTTGAATCAGTTCGATTTGGTAGCCGTCTGGGTCAGTGATAAAAGCGATGTGTGTTGAACCACCTTTTACAGGACCCGCTTCACGAGTCACATTGCCACCCAACGATTTAATCTTGTCACATGCCGCGTAAATATCTTCTACACCCAATGCCAAATGGCCAAATGCATTGCCCATTTCGTATTCGTTGGTATCCCAGTTGTAAGTCAGCTCGATGGTTGTGCCACCTTGCTCGTAACCAACAAAAACCAATGTGTAGCGGTAATCGTTATTTACGTGGCGCTCAAGTTCTTTCATACCCAAAACTTTGGTGTAGAACTCAATAGACTTTTCTAAATCAGCAACTCGGATCATTGTGTGTAGGAATTTCATATTTCACCCTTTTTAAGCCCAGCAACCTGAGCCGATATAATCGTGAGCGGAGGTTATCCACTTCTTTGTTAGGGTTAATATACGATTCGACAGCAAATAAATGAAATTATCATAAATTCTCATTGTGATAATTTTTTGTTATGACGTGCCTGATACAGATGGTTTGTTATGGAGATATTTGGCAAACAAAAATAGGGCGACAATCAGAAAGCGGAGCGCCAACTGTTTAGCGATTTAGACATGTCATTAGTCGTATTAATGATCTGCTCTCTGAACCACTTATGTGCCGGGTCGGTGTTCTGCTTTTTCAACCAGATAAGATAATGAGAGATAGGTTGGTAATCGAAAGGCGGTTTGAACAACTGCAAACCAAGACGCTCCTGAAACTGGATCGCCATAGAAAGCGGAGCAACTGTGATGTAATCAGTCTGGCTACACAGCATGAGATTACTGGCCATAGAGCTGCCGTGGATTACAATCTTACGCGAGGATAAGTCTAACGAAGTATAGTGAGTCAAACTTCTTACTTGGCGACGTGTTCTGGCCAAAACCGCATGTTGCTCACTCAGATATTGCGCCTCGGTGATCTCACCTTTGATCCTAGGATGTCCATTTCGGCAAACGATCACAAACTCACTGTCGTAGAGCTTTTCGCTCATCATGCTTGGATGCTCAGGCAACACAATGTCGATCATCAAATCAAACTTCTGAGTTAATAGATCCTCATGGACTTGATCATCACTATCCGGTTGATCATACACCTCAAGAGACAAGCCTTGATTGGGTAACTGAGAAAATCGATCGAGCAACATCCACTTTAAATGCTCGGGAACCGAAGCCACAAACCTGCGCTCCGTGCTCGCTTCATCAAACCCTGCCATACCCTGAAACACGCCGTTGAGCTCGTTTATTGGCGCTTTGATTTGCTCATACAGGCTTTGCGAATACGCGGTAGGCACAACCCCTCGCCCACTACGTACAAACAACTCTTGGCCAATTTCATTTTTCAGTCGGCCGAGCGCAGTGCTGATCGTCGATTGATTGGTATTTAAATGATCGGCAGCCTTACTCAAACTGCCCTGCTCCATCACCGCAGAAAACACAGCCAATAAGTTAAAATTCGGAATGTCATTACTCATGGTTCAGTGCTCATTTAGGCGATAGATTTAATTATCTTATCGTAAAACCGATAGAATGAAACGACAGATGCTCATTGAGGAAACAAAACTGAGAAGGAAGCACCATATGGTAAAGAGCAGAAATGGCAGAACAACTCACTCTTTCGAATAGCTGCCACATTCACCAGGTTGGAATCTAACGCTCTTCGCTGTGCCAGTAACGCTTAATCCATTAAAATCCCACTTAGACTGGTCGGAGTATTCAATATTTCTCACCTGCCTTATTGATACTTTTATAGCCACTTCTATGATCCAGGCTAATTAAATAGACATATTTTATAAGCCGAGTTTGAGCCTGTTCAAATAAACCCACCTCACCTTTAAACAACCACTCAATTCATCGTAATTACGATAATTCAATATCGCAATAATGCGTAGATAGCACCAGTTACACTTCCTATTATTTCGCCAACAAATCAATTCTTAACCTAAACAGAAAACCTAAAAATGTGTAGATGATGGTGTTGCACACATCACGGACGACGGCCTTAAAACCCAATGCAGCAAACGAACCTATCAATGGTAGACGTTACTTAAGAATGATTTCGCCAGGTGTTTTTAACACTCTATTCGCGAGAATGCGTTGTCTACGTGGTCAAAGCGATTTTTAATTGTCATCTAGTACTTTTGACTCCGTAGGTCTATACGGTTACGTGAGTTCAACACCTCTTTCAGATGTCATCTAAAAGTCTTGTACCAAGGCTGCAATTTCTCTCTCCTTATTTAGGTTGAGATATGAAATTTCTTAAAATTGTTCTGCAGAAAGTTGGGGCCGTCGCGATGGTTCTCATCAAATTCTGTCTATTTATGGCACTCATGCTAGCGGGTGCGTGGGCACTGGCTCCAATGGGTAAAATCCACTCCAAAGACATCGATCTTTCTCAGTTCAATAACCACCCGAACGAAATGATGATGAACTTCTTTCAAACCGAGTTCTTCTCTGGCTACCTATTCTCAGTAACGCTCGCTGTTGTTCTTGCTGCGATATATGGCATGTGGCAAGTCCATGAGTTGGGTGTTCATAAAGCAAAAGAACATAAAAGTGCACACGTTCAAATCGTCTTCGCACTCTCTCTTTGTGGCCTATTCATTAGCAAAACCTTCTGGGTTATCGCTTTGGTTATCGCCCTTGCTAACTGGAAACACATTGGTCAGTCGATCAGCGACGTGATTCGTCGTGGTATTCAACCTAAGTCTTCCGAAAATGAGCCTTCTAGTAATGAGGCTGTAAAAACTAAAGGTTCGTCCAAGGCAAGTGATGAACAAAATGTCACTGACGAACAAACAGCAATCGACACACAAGCGACAGAAAAAGCAACGTCTGAGCAGGCACCAACCAAACACGAGGCCGCATAATGAAAGAGATGATGATTCCATACATTCTGATTGTATGGTCCCTATTTGCGACTGGCGCATTAAAGAAGACGATTAAGAACTACACTTGGGCTGCCATTGGCGGTGCTGTGATTCTTGGATTATTGGCTATCGTATCTCGCCTGTGGGCACCGGTTGATATGACCAACTCATCGACAGTGAAAGCACCACATGCAGTGATGTCTCCAATCTTTGGTCAACAGATCGATAAAGTGTTTGTCGACCACAACCAAATGGTGAAAGAAGGCGACATCATCTACACACTCGTTGATATCGATTCTGCCGCAGACAAAGCGAAGATCGAATCTTCTATCGTGCAGAAAGAAGAAGAAATCAAACAGATGACTCGCGACTTAGACCGCGCAGAAACATCGCCAGAGATCTTCAACATGCGTGACGTTGAAAAATACAACTCAGACCTGCGTGTCATGCACGCTGAGCTGACCTCATTAGAAGCCGACTTGCAGAAAGTTAACTGGGCACAAGAGAAAAAAACCATCCGAGCTGAATTTGATGGCCAAGTCTCTATCGTGAACATTGCGGAAGGTTCTGTCATGGGCAACATGCACCTTTACAACACCAGCAAAAAGTTCTTAGAGATGCGTATTTCAGACCAAACGTATGGCTATGTCCAGGTGGGCGATTTCGCTGAGTTTTTTGTAGACGCTTATCCGGGCCACGTGTTCCGAGCAAAGGTACACAGTTTTACCGCGGGTACAGGTGAAGCAAGTATTTCGCCACTTCAAGGACCACAAAGCGTTGGCCAACACGTAGTGCAAAATGGCAATGGCTTAGGCCGTACTATCGTACTCGAGATATTTGAACCAGAAGGTTACAACATCCCGATCGGCGCAGCGGGTTCGGCTTGGATTTCAGCAGAAAAGCCGCATCCATTCTGGGGCTTCATTGACGTGATTGGCGCAGCAACCGTTCGTCTACAATCGTACAAGTCTTACCTAGGCGCTTGGTAAACAAGCTACACGTAAGAGTTGAATAGAAGACAAACAAAAATACCCCGCTCGTCGGGGTATTTATATTATTGGTGCGAACTGCTTGATAGGTTAATCTTGTTCCAACCTTACGAAAAAGGCAGTGGAATCAACTCCAGTCCCAGCACACCACTGATGCTCATTACCACCAGCAGGGACACCTTAAACACGGTCTTTGACCACTGAATGTAGTTGAGGCAATCGACTTTTCGGAACGTCACTTTGGTCCACATAAAGCAAACGGCCGCCGACACCGCTAGGTATTCATAACCCGCTTCTCCGAGCAAAAATAGCCCCAGAGCAACGGCGCCAAACGCTACGACATACGCTTTCATGTGCTGATGTGCTTTGTCGACACCCTCTTTGACCGGTAACACAGGAATGCCTGCATCGCGGTAATCTTGAATACGGAACATCGCAATCGCATACGAGTGTGGCATCTGCCATAAACAGAACATGATGAACAATAGAACGGCTTCTAAGCTCAGGTAGTTCGTGACACCAAGGTAGCCAACCAGTGGCGGTACCGCGCCAGAAATACTGCCGACTAAGGTGCCATAAACGGAATTACGCTTGTACCACATGGTGTAGAAAAAGACGTAAAACACATAGCCAAGCAACACCACAACCGCAGACATCGGATTAACGAATTGAAACAGCAACGCCGTGCCTGCCAACAACATGACTAACGCATAGATAAATGCCACGTCTGTGTTGATGTTACCCTGAACCAATTCACGGTTCTGGGTACGTTTCATTTTCTGGTCAATATCTCGGTCAAAGATGTTGTTCACCACACAACCTGATGCAATCACAAGCCCTACACCCGCTAACGTTGTCAGTAACAACATCGCACTGGCTGGTTCTGTTTTTGCAGCGAGGAAGAACCCCGCCGCAACAGAAATCAGGTTGCCGAAAATGATGCCCGGTTTGGTAATAGACAAATAACTTTTCAGCATACCCTAGCCTACAACTTCATGTTGACGTTCATGTTGTAGATGATCCATACCGAGCCAGCGATAAGAATCAATACAACAATGGCAGTAAACATCAGTGACACCAAGTTCCAACGCCCATCGGAAGATTTCGCTTCCATATGTAAGAAGTACTTAAAGTGCACAAAGATTTGCACCAGCGCACAACCGAACAAGATCACGTAAGTTTCCGTGCTTGGTAGCGCATGTGACCACACAATGTAGAACGGAATAATGGTCAGAATTAGTGACGCGATAAAGCCTTTCACATAATCCGTTGCACCGCTGTCTAGATGCTGTTCCATTACATCACCCCCATTAAGTACACGATGGTAAATACGCAAATCCAAACGATATCAAGGAAATGCCAGAACAGGCTTAAGCACTGGAAACGCATCGACATGTTATCGTTCAAGCCTTTGGTTGAAAGCTGGTGATACGCCACCGCCATCCAAATCAGACCGAACGTTACGTGCAAACCGTGTGTGCCAACCAAGGTAAAGAACGCAGAAAGGAATGCGCTTTCTTGAGGGCCATAGCCTTCTGCAATCAAGTGATGGAACTCATACACTTCCATACAGATAAAGGCTAAACCCAATACGAAAGTGACTTTTATCCATCGCTTAAGTCCGGTAACGTCTTTACGCTTCATTGCAATCATGCCAAAGCCAAAGGTGATACTACTGAACAACAGCATCATGGTTTCGACAAACACGAACGGCAGTTCAAAGATGTCTTTGCCTGTCGGCCCTGCAATTGATCCACTCTCAAGCACGGCATAAGTCGCGAAAAGCGTGGCAAACAGGACACAGTCACTCATCAAGTAAACCCAGAAGCCAAACAGCTTGTTGCCCGCAGCTTCGTGGTGATGATCATGCGAGTGTGCAAGATCATAAGTGTGTGACGGAGTATTAGCTTGCATACGTCGTCTCCAAGTCATCTTTATTGTTGTTATCACTGTCACCGTCAGCGCTGTTACCACGACCAGAGTTGTCGCCTTTCACTGACTGTTTCTTCGCTTCTTCAAGCTGTGCACGTCGAGCCGCTTCAATCGCTTTGATCTCTTCAACTTCCACGTAGTAGTCCACATCGTCGTTGTAGCTGTGTTGAATACACGTCACCACGATACCCACTAAGCTTGCAGCTGCTAGCCACCAGATGTACCAGATCATTGCGAAGCCAAATGCCAACGCCCATGCAGACACATAAATACCTGTCGGTGTGTTCTTCGGCATGTGAATACGTTCGTATTCTTCTTCCTGAGTCGGGTCAAACTCACCACTTTGCTTTTGATACCAGAACGAATCGATCTCATCGCCCTTAGGCAGTTTTGCAAAGTTGTAGAACGGCGGTGGTGAAGACGTTGCCCATTCGAATGTGCGTCCGCCCCACGGGTCACCGGTTAGATCTCGGTTTTGGTCGCGGTCACGAACACTCACGTAAATCTGAACGAACTGACACACCACACCCATCGCAATTACGCCTGTACCTGCAGCCGCAACCGCCAGTAGAGGGAAGAACTCAGGGTTGATGTCTTGGCTCAAACGACGCGTCATGCCCATAAAGCCCAGAGCGTAAAGCGGCAAGAACGCCATCAAGAAACCGATGATCCAGCAGTAGAATGCGCGTTTGCCCCAAAGCTCGTTCAGAGTGAAACCGGTCGCTTTCGGGAACCAGTAACCAATCGCAGCAAAACAACCGAAGACAACGCCACCAATGATTACGTTGTGGAAGTGCGCAATCAGGAATACCGAGTTATGCAGAATGAAATCTGCGCCCGGTACCGCCATCAACACGCCCGTCATACCACCAACGGTAAAGGTGATTAGGAAACCGACCGTCCACATCATTGGCGTGGTAAAGCGGATGCGTCCTTTGTACATGGTGAATAGCCAGTTGAAGATCTTAACCCCGGTTGGGATAGAGATAATCATGGTCGCGATGCCGAAGAAGGCATTCACATTGGCGCCAGAACCCATGGTAAAGAAGTGATGTAGCCAAACCACAAACGCTAAAATAGTGATCGCTACCGTCGCCCATACCAGCGAGGTATAACCAAACAGTTTTTTACGAGAGAAGGTTGCAGTCACTTCAGAGAACACACCGAAGATAGGCAAGATCAGGATGTACACTTCAGGGTGTCCCCATGCCCAAATCAGGTTCACATACATCATCACGTTGCCACCAAGGTCATTGGTGAAGAAGTGCGTGCCGATGTATCTATCCAAAGTCAGTAGCGCGATGGTGACCGTTAGGATTGGGAAAGAGATGATGATCAGGATGTTGGCACACAGAGACGCCCACGTGAATACTGGCATCTTCATCATTGGCATAGACGGAGTACGCATGCGCAAAATAGTCGCGAAGAAGTTCACACCCGTTAATGTGGTACCCACACCGGATATTTGCAGCGCCCATATCCAATAATCGACCCCGACTCCCGGGCTGGCCTCAATGCCAGAAAGCGGCGGATACGCCAACCAACCCGTACGGCCAAATTCACCTAAGCCCAGTGACATGTTGGTTAGGATGATACCCACCACAAACAGCCAGAAGCTCAGGTTATTCAGATAAGGGAACGCAACATCACGAGCACCAATTTGCAGCGGCACAATGATGTTCATCAAACCGATAACCAAAGGCATCGCGACGAAGAAAATCATGATCACGCCGTGAGCCGTGAAGATCTGGTCATAGTGATGTGGCGGTAAGTAGCCGGTCTCACCCGCTGCAGAAAGCAATTGCTGACTACGCATCATGACGGCATCGGCAAAGCCACGAACTAACATCACCATCGCGACCGCAATGTACATGAAGCCCAATTTTTTGTGGTCTACAGAAGTAAACCATTCATTCCAAAGGTATTGCCACTTACCGGCTTTTGTTACCGCATACACCACTAAACCACCCACTAAAGCGATCATGGTTAACGTGAACAAAATAATGGGTTCGTGGTAGGGAATTGAGTCTAGAGTTAATCTTCCAAACATGACGATTATCCTTGGGTTTCCGGCAAACAGTTCATTGAACCAGGGTGCTGGGTCACGACATCAGTGAATAAAAATGGTGGGATACTGGAGAACAGAGTCACAGGCTCAGCGATACTTGGCGCAGCCAATAAACGGAACTGCTCCCAATCTTCAATACGGTCTGGGCTAGCTTTCACTTTTTCCACCCAGTTTAGAAACGCCACTTGATCAGCCATGGCTGATGCGGTGAATTTCATTTGAGAGAACCCTTTACCACTGTAGTTCGATGCAAAACCTTTGAAGTCACCTTCATGATTAGCAATCAAGTTCAACTTGGTCACCATTCCCGGCATCGCGTAGATCTGCGAACCAAGACGCGGAATAAAGAACGCGTTCATGATGTTGTCTGAAGTCAACTTAAACGTCACCGGTACATCTTTCGGGAACGCAACATAGTTAACCGTCGCAATATTTTGCTCCGGATAGATGAACAGCCATTTCCAGTCCAAAGAGACCACTTCGATCACCATAGGTTGCACATCACTTTCCAGAGGTTTGGAGGGCTCCAGTTCGTGTGTTGTTCGCCAAGTGATGGTGGCCAGAATCGCGATGATGATGATTGGAATCGTCCATACCACCACTTCGATCTTGGTTGAGTGCGCCCAGTCAGGTGCATACTCTTCTGTGGTATTACTTTCGCGGTATCTATAGGCAAAGTAGATGGTCATCAAAATCACGGGGATGACGACAATCAGCATCAGCAACAGAGCCGTAATAATCAGCTCCTTTTCCTGAACGCCAACGCTACCTTTTGGGTCGAGCAATGCGGAGTTACATCCTTCGAGCATCAGGACGGTTCCCACCAAACCAATCCTCGACAGATTTGCTCTCGATAAAATGCGTTTATATCTTGAAGCTTCCATTAACTTTCTCGATGGTTATCCAGCCTCAGAACGAACGCCCGAGTACTGGTTGTCATGGTCATTAGAATATTTATGTGTTGAGCATGTGAAACGACGCATCTCAAAGCGAAACTGAATTAAGTCCATCTCAGCACAGTTAAAACTGCCGAATTAAAACGACAACACTACGCAGCCGAAACATTGCCGCACGGTTAAAACCACACAAAAAATATGACTTAATTGTTACACTTTGAAATACATTGTTACATTTGGCGCATTATGAGGAGTTGAAATTGAAAGCTCACCAAGCAAACTTGGAAACTAACCTTCCAGTTATGAAAGTGAGATATGGAAAATTGATGCAATTCAGACGCACGATATAGGCGTGCCACATGAGTCGAGCCATGTGGGCAAAAGGATTAAGGGGAAACGGGAGAGAGAAAAGTAAACAAGCAGTAGAAACAACAATGTTGGATTACATTAGAAAGAGCGAATTAAACAAAGTGTGACAGCTATCAAGTTTATGAATTCACATACGATTTCAAAGGTATTTACAAAAGACATCACTAGAGACAACAACCCATTAGATATTCGAATGACACGTTGGTTTTCATGATAATCATGTCAGTTATGAGCAGCAGAAAACGGCCAAAGATGAAGATAAAAAGCCGATTTTTGGGGTATTAAGATATGTTTTAAGCGGGTATTACTCCCCTCAAGGGAGAGGAGTAATAGTCATTAAGAGAGATTAGGCTGTTGGAGTCACGACTTTCTTGCGCTGATTTTTAGTCATCAAGTGATAAACCACTGGTACAAAGTAGAACGAGATAAGTGTGGTTAATACGGTACCGCCAACAATCGCGACCGCGAACGGAGGCCAGAAACCACCACCAGCAATGATCAGTGGCATAAAGCCGCCAACAGTCGTGATCGTTGTCGAGCTGATATGACGAGTACACGACATCACAGCTTCTACCACCGCATCCACATTGCCTGATGAAGCTTGTTCATCGAGTTTCAATTCCGTCAGAATCACAATGGCGGCGTTAATCGCTAAGCCCGCGATCCCGAGCATGGCGATGATAACGGTAAAACCAAATGGATAACCGAAGATCCACACCGACAGCAACCCTAATCCACCTGCCAATCCTGCTACCATGAAGATGATGCTACTCATTCGGAATGAGTTGAACGACATCACCACCACCAACACCATCAATACCACCACGACTGCGACATTCGAAATCAGACTGTTGACTGAATTGTCTCGTTCAGCCGATTCGCCACCAAAACCAATCGTGTAACCTGATGGCATCTCATAGCTTTCAAGTCGTTTTTGGAACTCATTAAGGACGGTTTGAGGCAAGACCCCTGCTTCAATGTAACCCTCGATGGTATTCACACGCTGCCCGTTACGACGAGTAATCGCACCACGACTGGTGGTCAGTTCAAGCTCAGCCAGAGTCGAAACATTAATCCCTGTGGAATAGACATCAGAACTGATCGGCAAACGGATATTACTCAGATGCGCTAAGTTTTCACGCGCATCATCCGCAACACGAACACGAATCGGCACCGATTCACTGCCCTCAATTACCGAACCGCTTTCACGACCTGTCAGCGTGGTTTGCAGCATACCTGCGAACTGGTTCAATGAAATACCGTTGAGCTTTGCGGTGTCTTCATCAACCTTCAACCACACCTTAGGCGTACCCGGCTGCAATGTTTCTCTTGTGTGAGTCACATGAGGAACACCCGCCAGAATCAGGCGAACATCTTCACCAATCATTTTCAGTGTATCGAGGTTTTCACCATAAACACGCAGCTCCACTGGCGCCGTAAATGGAGGCCCTTGGTTAAGCTTTCGTACCAAGATTTGTGCTTCCGGCACCTCATTATCCAACACCTTTTGCAGCTCAGGAATTAGCGCATTGGCTTGGTCAAAGTTCTCTGTTTTCACCATAGCTTGCGAGAAGTACGGCGCGTTGTTTTGCCTTGCCTGCAAGTTGTAATAGAAAGATGGGAAGTTAGCGCCCACCAGCCAATCGATACGTTCCACTTCTGGATAGCGATGAATGATGTCGTCGATTTTTTCAGAGGTGTTTTTAGTGGCGTAAATGCTAGCTTGAGGCGGCATGTAAACCTGAATCTCAAACATGTCTCGGTCTGATGGCGGGAAGAATTGCTCAGTCAGCTGAGACATACTCCAGTAGCCAGTAAACGGAACCAACAACACCAAAGCAATAGTGATGATTGGATGCGTGACACCAAAGCGGACAGAAGATGAAAACCAACGTGTTAAAGCAGGAATTCTTAAGCCCGTCATATACCAATGGTGCTGCCCTTTCTTATCAACGTCGCTGAGTTGTTTCGGCAATAGCTTGGTCGCCAAGCCTGCGATTAAGGTGTGCGAGATAATATAAGAACCGATCAATGAGAAAGACACAGTAATCGCAATGCCACCCACAAATTCACCCGATGCACCCGGCATTAGAATGATTGGTGCAAACGCCAATACCGTGGTCAATGTCGACCCCAGTAACGGCACCCATAAATGTTTCAACGCATTCATGGTTGCTTCTGCTCGTTGTTGTCCTTTCAGGCGGTAAGCTTGAATGGTATCGACCATCACCACCGCGTTATCCACCATGATCCCGAGCGCTACGATTAAGCCCGTCACCGACATCTGGTTGATTGGCACGCCCGTCATTTTCATGATCGACAACGTAAGCAGTGAAGTTAATGGCAACGAAATCGCCACCAATATTGCAGCACGCACACCCAAGGTCACGAACAATACGATCAAGATAAGCCCAAAACCGATCATCAAGCTCTTACCTAAATCGTCTAAGCGGGTTTCGGTATAACCTTGCTGGTTGAACAACACAGTGATATCGATATTGCTGGGCAGCTCCTGTTGGAATTTCTCAATCAGTGCGTTGGCTCGTGATGTCCAGTTATCGACTCGGAGATCAGGGTGCATTCTTGCTGCGACAATCACACCCGGCTCACCATCAATAATGGCAATCTGATCTTGTGGGGTTTTCTCACCCCGCTTCACCGAGGCAATGTCTTCCATTCGGATGATATGACCATTGCTATCAGTCGCGATTGGTACTTGTTTAATACGTTCAATGGAATCCAGTTCAGACTGGATTTCTAAGCCGAAACGAGAATAGGCACTGACCAATTCACCTGCCGAGTTCTTAGCGTCTGCCCCCTCCAAAGATTCCGCAATATTGGCACTGGAACGACCGAGCGCTGCGGCATCGGCGGTGCGCAAGCTGATTTGAATCTCTTCTTGCGGCATCCCATATTCATCAACGAATTCAGTGCCCGACAAGGTTCTTAATCGTTTGGCTAACTCTTTGGCATAGCGACCAAGCGTTAATCGGTCAGGCTCACCGGCACCAGACCAAGTCAGCGCAGTAATCGTGGTAAAAGCGTAGGTGTGGTCACTGTCGAGATCGGGAGAATGAGAACCCGAAGGTAAAATGGATTCGATGTCAGACAGTTTGTCACGCGCTTGAGACCAAACCGGCTCTGGCTCGGTGATGGTGTCATTAAGTTCTAACGTGACAATCGACACGCCCGGCCTTGAGGTTGAGCTCACCAGTTTAACTTCACTCAGCTCACGCAGCTTATTCTCGATCACCTCAGTAACTAAGGTTTCAACTCGTTCGGCACTGGCACCGGGGAAACTGGTGGTAATGTTCGCGTAACGGTTGATGATCACCGGATCTTCTGCACGCGGCAACGTCATGAACGCAGAAATACCACTCACCATGAGCAGTGCCGTCATTAAGATAAGCAGTCGAGTGTTGGAAATAGTCTCTATGATTTTCATACTATTTCCTATTCAGCAGTAACGCTGGCTGGCTTCACGGTTTGACCTGGAACCAAGCGATGTAGACCACTCGCGATCACCTGCTCGCCTTCGGTAATGGCACCGCTGACATACGCTTGTTGGTTATTAGCAAACAGAACCTGAACACTTCGGCGCTCTACTTTATTGTCTTCTCCCACCACGAAGATGTTCCACACACCACGTAATCCATCAATTAAACCGGTTAACGGCACCCAATAACCTTGGTCATCGATTTGCTCGTCAAACTTAAGGTAAGCAAGTTGACCCTCTAAAACAGACGCTTGCTCAGGGAAAAGGTAACGTAAACCGACACTGCGGGATTGCGTGTCCACCATTGCGCCCGGATTCAGCAGCGTCACTGCGAAATCATCTCGCCCGACACGAATACTTGGCTTAGAAAGCGAGGTCACTTTTTGCATTTGATGAGCTGGAATACCGATAAAAGCTTCTTTGCCTTCTGAAGCAAGCAGCGTCAGAGTAGGATTACCGACATTCACCACATCACCCAACGACACAAAACGCGTTGCGATAGTGCCTGAATAAGGCGCACGAACCGTCGACTTAACCAACTTCAATTCATTGCCTTTTACCGAAGCATCAATACGCAGTAAGTTCGCCTGCAACACGCGCTGCTCACTGGTTAACGAATCAATTTCCGCCTCAGCACTGAAGCCCTTTGCTTTCAATGAGCGCTGACGCTTTAAGTTCGCGGCCACAAGACTCAGTTGAGCTTTCACTTCTTCGGCTTGTGCTTTCAATTGGCTAGATTCAGTCTGCAGCAGTTGAGTGTCTAATCGAATCAGGGGTTGTCCTTCGGTTACTGTGTCACCGACATCCACTAAAATCGCATTTACTTTTCCGGCCAACTCGAAACCTAAATTGGCCTGCTGACCCGCCTTAACCACACCCACATATTCACGCTGCACTGCATAAGAGGAAGACAGCGCCAAGGCCATCGTTTCTACAGTTAAAATGGTTTGGACGCTCGAAGCCGCTTCAGCGGTTGAATCAACCGAATCTTGGGCTTGTTCCTTTTCGCCACATCCAACAAGAAAAGCCGACAACGCCACTGCCACAGCGCTTCCCTTCATCAATTTATACATACGTACTGTTCCTATGCGGTACTCAGTTATGTTCTTTTTTTAGACTAACCAAATCAAACTAGACTGTCTAGTTTGATTGTGTTAAAAATAAGTTTCATCGTTAATGATTGATAAAACCATCACAAAAAGCATAATGCTTAGCGTAAAACGAGACACATAGAACTGAGCAACACCAAGTACCAAGCAATGAGAAACAGCACGTGACTAAAATCATCAAGAGTGAACAGAAGAGATCGCAGATCCTAACCGCAGCAAGCCAGCTTTTCTCTGAGCATGGCTTCAAGATCAATATGGATCAGATAGCGAAAGCGGCGAACGTTTCCAAGCAAACGGTCTACTCTCACTTTAAAAATAAAGACGAACTTTTCGAAACCTGCATGCAAACCAAGTGTACAGAGCGCGAACTTAGCCCTGCTGCCTTTGATATGAATGCGGCGGTGGGTGATGAGTTGGTGAAATTTGGTGTGAAGTTTCAGGATTTGTTACTTGATGAACAGTCTCGACAAACCTTTCAGAACGCGGTGAGTCAATCCAACACGCACCCAGAAATTGCCTCTATTTATTTAGAAACAGGGCCACAGAAGACCACTAAGTTACTCGCTGATTACTTGCAGACAAAGATAGAGTCTGGCGACTTAACGCTCTCTTCTACAAGCTCGCCAATCATAGCGGCACGTCAACTGTTGCTGATGTTTCATGGTAAGTCGGCGTATTGGTCGTTCTTCGGCCACGATAGCGGCGAGTCAGAAGAAGAAAGGCTTCACTACACTCGTGAATGTGTCGCGCTATTCTTGAACGGCAACCAGCCTCGTTAATAGCTCATAACTCATAGTTAATAGTTAAGTTTCTCATAGCACTTAGTTCGCATTCTGGGCTGATTCAAGAAGCAGTTCGTAGAAACGTTTTGCGGCTGGGCCTGTCTTCGCACCTTTCGGCAGAGTCAGATGCAGCGGCACTTGATAGCCACTGCCATTTTCCACGTTCAACACAGTGAGCTTGTCACTTCCTCGGCTATCGACAATATGTTTAGGTAGCCTGCAATACCCTACACCCTGCTCTACCGCTCCAAAGGCGTGGTCAAAATTATCGACCGTAATACGCTGGCTCGACTTCAACCAACCCACATCCTTTTTCTCGCCCAGTTTTTCAACCGAGCCTAAATCTCTCACCACTATTTGTGGTAGCGACGACAACTGGTTGAGCGATATGGATGACACGTTAGCCAACGGGTGCGAGCTTGCTACAACAGGCTCCATCTTAGTGAATCCAAAAGCTTCGGCCGAGTAATTGGTAATAGGCAGGTTAATGATGGCAACATCGGCACGTTCTTGAGTGACCATTTCGGTGGTCTTCGAGAGTGATGTTTCTACCACTTGTATTGAGGTGGTGTTGTTCTCTGCCATAAACGCAGCCATCGGCTTATAAAGGCGCTCAAGGCAGCATAGGTGATCAACCGCAACTACAATTTCAGACTCCATCCCCTTTGCTAACTGCTCACTGATCAGCTCAAGCTCTCGCGCTTGTTCCAGCATGCTGCTCGCCCTACGCAACAAGGCTTTGCCATCTTCCGATAACACAGCCCTTCGGCCTTCAACCTGAACCAAAGGCACACCCAATTGATCTTCCAGTTTTCTCAACGCATAAATCAACGTGGTGTGGCTCTTATTCAATTGCAATGCCGCCGCCTGAATGCTGCCAGCGCGGTCTATCTCATAGAGTGTTTGCCATTGGTCTAGGGTAGTCTTCAATCTCATCGGTCTAAAATCCTGACAGTTAATGGCAATATTATGAACTTTTCTGTCTGTTTTTTACAGGTAATATAAATCTCAACAACAAACGAGAATGGCTTGTTTGTCTTAAACACCTATTTTTAAGCGGATTTTGTTAAACGGAATTTGCTAAACGGAGAAGCACCATGAAACTACTACAAGTTGATTTTGAATTTAACGGCCCTTTCGGTGAAGAAATGTCGAACGCACTCATAGACCTAGCTAAGTCCATCAACAACGAGCCGGGCATGATCTGGAAAATCTGGACAGAAAACCAAGCCGAAAAACTAGGCGGTGGTGTCTACCTTTTTGAAGATCAGCTCAGTGCTGAGGCTTACTTAGCTATGCATTCCGCTCGCTTGAAAGAGATGGGCGTAGATGAAGTTCGCGGCGTGATTTTTGACGTGAACCAGCCATTAACTACCATTAACAAAGGCCCAATCAACGGCTAATGGAATGAATAAAGAATTAGTGAAAGGCACGAGATAGAGAGATAACAGATGAACAATAAAACGTTTTTAAGCCTACACGGCATCATTTACGCAGGTTTTGCCTTCGCGTTGTTTTTCCTACCGACGGTCATGTGGCCTATGTACGGCGTGGAAATTAATGACAAGTACGCTTATTTTCTATCTCAACACACCAGTATCTTCCTTGGTGGTATTGCAGCGATAACATGGTTACTGCGAGATATTGAAGCGGGAATCAGTGCTAAAAAACTCATCCAAGGCTTGGTTGTCACCAATATGCTAGGTGCGATCATCACACTGTATGCCGCTTTCACCGGTATATTTGTTGGCTTTGGCTGGAGCGACCCTGCGTTCTTCCTTTCACTTTCAGTGATCAGTGTTTTGCAGGTTCGTAAGCAAGCATAAACGGTTATTCAATTCAGATAGCACAAACAAAAAAGGCTCAGATGAATTGGTCATCTGTGCCTTTTGCTCAATCGACTGTCGTTAACCTAGCACCCTGCTTATTGGCTGTGCTCCACATAAATCAATTCATCGGTATTGAAGCCGCGCTCTTTAGACATCGCTTTGAACTTCTCCATGACCTCAGACGAGACTTCTGGGGTTCGAGAAAGCAGCCATAAGTAATCGGTGTCTGGGCCAGAAACAAACGCGTATTGGTAGTTCTCTTTATCCAACTCAAACACCACATAAGCACCATAGAATGGGCCAAAGAATGACACCTTCAGATACCCCTGATCGCTGCCTTCGACAAAATAGGCTTTGCCTTCCGCTTCGTTCCATTCGCCATCTTCATCCGAATAACCGCGGTTAATCACCTTCACGCCACCATCATCACGCAGGCTGTATTCGGCACTGATGCTATTGAGGCCGCGCTCAAACGAATGGTCTAAACGAGCCACTTCGTACCATTTTCCTAAGTATCTATCCAATTCAAACTGTTGAACGGGCTTTACTGTTTCAGGCATTCCGACACACCCACCCAATAAGATGACACTCAGCAGCAATAATATTTTCTTCATCCTAACCTCGACTTGTTTTCATAGTAATTCGAGTAAGTCATGTGAGAGCCTAACTTACATCCTTGGTAATACGTTAAATCCGTTTATATGGTTCATATAACAGTAAATTATTCAGAAGCTTATGGGAATTGTTTCGTTGGTGAATGAATCAGTAATGCTTCATAGCCGCACGGTATTGAGTCGGTGTCACCTGCTTATAGGATTTAAACTGGCGATTGAAATTAGCTTGGTTGTCGTAACCCACTTTCTCCAAAATCAAATTCACGGGCAGTGAAGTGTTAATCAACAAATCACAAGCCACATTGAGCCTAATTTTCTTCAATCGCTGGCTAAAACTCTCATTGTAGTGTTTTTGAAATAACCGCCTGACACTACTCTCACTGATGTATAAGTGACTGGTTAAATCGTTAACTGAGATATCTCGGATAAAGTTATTCACCAAGAAGGCTTCAATCTTATCCAGCTTATCGCTGACCTCATCTTCGTCTCCCGCATTAAAGACAGGGTTAATCAACTGAACTACGTCTTGGTCATCAAGCAATAACGCAAACAAAGAAAACAAGGTAAGCAGTTGTTGGTGTGGCGACTGGTCGATCACCTTGTTCAACAATTCCGTCGCTTTCTCTGCGGTAGCGGGCGAAAACTGCAGACCTTTCTTTGAGTCCTCCAACAAAGCACGCATCGGTTCGAGCTCGCGGCAACACGCTATCAATTGCTCTATCCAATCTTTGCGAAACCAAACCACGTGGGTTTCACAGATTCGCGATTCATCCGCGTTCTCTTCAGAATAAATAGCATGAGGCAAATCTGGTCCCACCAAAATCATGTGGTTGTGGAACACATCGCTTTGATGGTGCCCAATAAAACTATGGCCAGCAAAGTGACGATGTATCGCTATCTCGTACTCTTCATGTCGGTGCCAACCATAGCTTTTACTGTTCTCGACAATTTTCTTATAGCGCCATGATGTGCCAATTCGTTGTGGCACTTTTTCCAAGTAACCTTTCATTGCGATGCTCAGTGACTTTTTAATATTGAAAGTATACGCATCAAACCATTCAAATGAGTACATTGACTGAAAAGTATTGAATATTGCGCTAGGAATACTCATCCGGTTGTCACCGCTAAATATACTGCAAGTGAACTTAACCAGGAGAGCAACTATGGACACTTTATTATTAAAAATTCGCGATATGATTCTTGCCACTCGTCAGCAGTGGATAGGCGAGATCACCTACAATCACAACATTAAAGGTGAGAACACTTGGAAGCTTTATGGCTATAACTCTCATGAAGAATACAAAAAAGATCTGCGTAACAGCATAAGACACGAGTCTAAATGAAAGGCTTGCTCAAACGACAGCTTGTTGATTAATTGCAGTTTTTATTTGTCATTCATGTAGAGTTTCACACTGACCGCTCGCTTTCTATACTTACTAAACAGTGGAACATGGAAATATAATAATGAACAACAAGCTCACTTTGTCGCGCACTGCATGGATTGGATTACTCGCGAGCCTAGGTACTGTGCCACCGGCTTTTTCTCAAAGCCAAACCGCAGACCAGATCTTTACTAATGCCGACATCTACGGGCATCGTGAGTCGGACTCGATCGTTACCCATAAAGGCAAGATCATCTTCATTGGCGACCGCTCGCAAGCGCAAGCTTTTCAAGGGCATAGTACCGATGTCATCGACTTAGAAAATGCCTTTGTTTTGCCGGGGTTCATTGATAACCATAACCATGTTTTCGAAGCTGCTTCAGAGCTGGGTGGTAATTGCGAACTGGATTCTGAAGCCACACTCGAAGAGCAAATCCCTTACTTAGAAGCCTGTAAAATCAACGCCGAAACCGATGGTCGAGGTTGGCTGATGGGTTATGGCTTTTCTCTGGAGTCGACACTCGACAGCAATTCTGAATACACGCCACTTGAGATCATCGACAGTGTCTTCCCAGACCGCCCAGTAGTGATCATGGAGCAAACCTCACACTCGATGTGGGTCAACTCTAAAGCACTGAAAATTGCACGAATCAGCCAACAATCGCCGGACCCACAAGGCGGTGCCTATTTAAAAGATCCTGATAACGGAAAGCTTAACGGCATCTTGTTGGATAACGCTGGTGACCAAATCATGGAGATGGCGTGGAACAGCCAAAGCGAGCTCTTTGAACAGAGCTATCAAGGGTTAATGTTCGGACTTGAAGAAGCCGCTGCACACGGCATTACCACCATAGGTGACGGCCGAATGTACTGGAAACGTGGTTGGTATGACGTTTGGCTAGAAGCAGAGCAAAACCAAGATTTAACAGCTCGCGTATCTTTGCGCCCTTGGGTTTACCCATCAATGGCGATCCCGTCTCAGCTCGAAGTATTCGAGAAGATGTATTCCGATGACAAAAGCCGTCTGCTGCTGGTCGATCAGGTCAAAATGTACAGCGATGGTATCTTCATTAATGGCACAGCAAAAACACTCGCACCCTACTTAGATACTTATCTGCCACAGTCTCCTAATGGCTTGAACTACATTCCACCAGCACAGATGAAAGAGTGGCTCAGCGCGCTCGATAAAATTGGTTTTAGTGCGCACATTCATGCGATTGGTGATGGTGCCGTTCGTGAATCCCTTGATGCAATCGAAAGCGTGCGTAAACAAGGCTCGCAAAAACCTTATACCTTAACCCACATAGAGCTGATCAATGATGAAGATGTTCCCCGCTTCAAGCAGCTCAATGTCTCAGCGGATTTCCAAGTCGGGTCTGATTACATAGCCAAACATCAACACCAATGGGCCGAAGCTTTCCTTGGTGCTCGCCGCGCCAAAGCCATGATGAACTTAGACGCGATACTCAAAACCGACGCCAACATCACCCTAAGCAGTGACTGGAACGTACACGACATCAACCCTTTAGTTGGAATCGCGAACAGCTTAATCATGGGTAAAACCGGCCTAACCGATATTTATACCGCTATCGACGCTTACACGATCAATGCCGCTAAAAGCCTTGGGATTGAAGACGTAACAGGTTCTATTGAGGTTGGAAAATCAGCTGACTTCGCCATTCTCGACCGAGACATCACTACAGTATCGGCAAGGCAAATAGCCAAAACTCAGGTGTTGATGACAGTGTTACGTGGGGATGTGGTTTACGAGAAATAAAACTAACAAGCGCATCGAATTGGTAATACGCCGCACAAACAAAAACGAGCCAACAATTAGCTGGCTCGTTTTATTTCGAACTAGATTGGGTGATGAGTTCGCCTTCCGTTATGACTGTGTGACTGGCTTGCCTTCAGCGGCTTTGTCATCAAGTGCAAAGTAGATCTTCGATACAATCACTTCAGCAATCAGAATCGTAAATACCACAGCAAAGAACGCAACCACACCATTCCAAGGACCAGTAAAGCTCACCTTCTCACCGAACAACAAGTTAATCGCTTCTAGCATCACGAATTTTGAACCCACTAAAATGATGTAAGTGGTGATTGCTCGGTAAACCTTAGGTGCGGTGCCCGGCTTGCTTTTGAAGTGCTCAGCAATCTTGTGCTCTAAACCAATAGAGAGCTTCAACAACAACTGCAACAACAACGCCGCAATCAAAGAGATAGTGAAAGATTCAATGTTTACAAAGTCCCAGTACTCATCAAAGAAGTTAAGAACCACTAAGTCCACCAGCACAGCTAACGTGTAACCAACGAATAGACGTTGTGGTGTATTGAATCCGTAAACTTTGTCTGATTTAGTCATTCTGTTTCTCTCTAATTGGATAAGTAGTCTCGATTTGAAATACATCTTAGCGTTCGAATCGAAGCAAAACTTACCATTTGATGACACCACAACCATTCCATTCGAAATTATTAGTTTTTATCGATTCATCATTTCTCACACCAATAATTCGCTTCCCTCTATAAAGCAATTTTCAAAAATATAGAAATGCACCAAAAGATAACTCTCATCATTGCTTGTCACCAAATGGCCATTTTTCAAATACTGCCCGCCATAAGATAACTCCATCAGCGACACATTCATTTGAAAAAGGTGCAGACTATGAAAAAGCTAATCACTAACGCGAACGTATTTAACGGTGTTGATAACAACCTAATCAAGAACGTATCAATTCTTATTGAAGACAACTTGATTACACAAATTGGCGAGGTTGATACAACGTTAGCGGATGAAATTATCGATGCTCAGGGTGGCACGGTAATGCCAGGTTTGATTGATGCGCACGTTCATATCACGCTATCTGCACCTTTCAATGTGATTGATACCATGACACGTGAAGAAGTGGCGATTCGCTCGGCGAAGATTTCAGAAGAGATGCTGATGCGCGGCTTTACCACCATTCGTGATGTAGCGGGTAACACGCTTGGCCTTAAGAAAAGTATCGATAACGGCTACGCAACTGGCCCACGTATTCTGCCTTCAATGGCGGCGATTTCACAAACTAGTGGTCACTCAGATTACCGCCAGAACCAAGCGCAAGAACGTTTAGCTAATGGGCACGAAGACTCGCCAATGATGAAGCTTGGCGCAATGCGAGTGGCCGATGGCCGTTCAGAAGTATTGAAAGCAGTACGTGAACAACTGTTTATGGGCGCGTCACAAATCAAGATCATGGCAGGCGGCGGTGCATCATCAACCTTCGATCCACTAGACACATTACAATTTACTTCTGACGAGATGGAAGCCGCTGTGCAAGCCGCTTCAGACTACGGCACTTATGTTGCTGCGCACATCCACACTTCTGATGCGATGCGCAGAGCTGCTGAAGCAGGCGTGATGTCTTTCGAACACGCGACCATCATGGACGACGACATTGCGGAGATCATTAAAGAGAAAGGCATTTGGGTGATTCCTTCTTACTTTACCTCTTCATTGATTGCAGAGCGTAAGATCCCTCTGCCAAACGAAGAGACATACCGCAAGACAGAGCGCGTGGGTAAAGCCATGTTCAAGTCAGCAGAGTTGATTAAGAAATACGACATTCGAAACATCGCCTTTGGTACCGATTGTGTCGGCGAAACCAATGTGCATGCCACTCAGCTGAATGAACTCGGTGCGATTGAACAAGTGTTCGATACCATCACTGCACTTCGTATGGCGACATCAAATTGTGGACGCTTGTTCGAAATGTCGACTTACCAACACCCTTACCAAGAAGGCAAACTAGGCCAAATCGTTGAAGGGGCATATGCCGACCTATTGATCATCGACGGTAACCCACTGGAAGGCGTGGCATGTGTTGCTAACACCGATACACAGAAACTGATCATGAAAGACGGTAAGGTGTACAAAAACACGCTTTAGCGTTCAAGATTCACTCACTGAGTAACTAAAACTCAAAGGCAGGCAGCGAACTTTTTAGTCGCTTGCTTGCCTTTTTGTTAAGCATTGTTTTATTGCTACTATTAAACACAGGCTATTGATTCAATGATGGAACGAGTTGATCTAAGGATGAGAATTGAATGAAGCGATTACTTACTGTGCTGCTAATCAGTTCAGCGCTTTTCGGATGCGGTAACTTTAGAAACCTATCTAATGAGATAGAAGCTATCGACTCCATTACCAATCAATACATGGTTACCTTGAGCCAACCTGCCTCTGGCTCTGCCGTGGTAATTGAACAAATCAAAGATATCAATAAAGGCGAGGTTGATGGCTACGATGGCATCATAGACAGTGACAGTATTCACTTGCATGTATCAAATAACATCCACTACCTACTTATCTTTGAAGATAAGAATCAAGACCTTACTCTACAAGCCGATGAAGCTTTCAGTATGATCAACCTACGTGATCACGAAGACAGGTCGACAATAGAAGTATCATTAACCGTTGATGAGAGCAAAGCCCCAAGCGCGTTTGTTGATCGCTCATTATCCTCACTACTGAAAATTGAGTTAGACCTCGTCGATATAGGCACCGTGGTGGATTTATCGGATCCTCCTTTTGAGAAAGGGAATGCAAAGCTCGGTATGTGGCAACCACTCACATTCTTGCTCGAAGATAATGCAGGGCTCTATTTTCTATCTGAATATGATCCAAATAAAATCCCAATCTTATTTGTGCACGGGATCAATGCAACCGCTTTAGATTTCGCCCCTCTCATTGAAAAAGTCGACCAATCTAAATATCAAATATGGGTTTTCAACTACCCTTCTGGTTTGTCTTTGGCTTTGAACTCAAAAGGCTTGAACAATCTGTTACATACGGTTGTAAGTGAATATAAGAACCAACAACTACATGTTGTTGCCCACAGCATGGGCGGGCTTATCGTCACTAACAGCATTCGTCAGTGCCGAATTGGACAGTTATGCGATTTTGTAAGCAGCGTGACGACCATCTCTTCGCCGTTCGGTGGTGTTGAGTCAGCTAAACAAGGGGTTGAGTACTCCCCCGTGGTAATGCCTGCATGGGTTGATTTAAACCCAGAAGGTAAATTTATCGCTGACTTATTCATTGATAATAATAAGATTCAAATCCCTCACTTCCTAGCCTTTGGTTATAACTCGGGCGAACTATTTAATACCAGCAGTAACGATGGCGTCATTAGCCTATCAAGCCAGTTGTCGCGCCCAGCTCAATTGAATGCCGAGCAAATTCTTGGTTACGACGAAAACCATTTAAGCATTTTAGATAACGACGACCTGTTTGAAGATCTTTCTGAGTTTTGGTTGAGAGCAGAGCAAACAAATTGATCACTACCTTTAGGCGCACCAGAGGGCGTGGGTGAATCAACATCAAGCGTCACTGGCCCATACGAAAATGAGCTAATATGGGGACACCCAAGCGAGCAAGTTTAAGATAAATCAGATAAGAAAAATGGAACGCTCAGGCGTTCCATTTTTGTTTTGTTTAAGCGTAATAAGCATCGTAATGTGGCTTATCATTAACCTTGATTGCAGTAGTAACAATATCCCATATCTGAGCTAATTGTGGTTGGACTGCAGCAGGAAGTTGCATGCCTACCTCTATCGATTTGGCATGGCATTTTTCATTCATGTACTCGTACAAAGTGTTAGATTGCACTTCAGCATCAGCAGCGCCTTTTAAGAAATGCAATGCAATGTTATCTACACCGTGTTCTCTGAATTGAGTTAGGTTGAACCTGAATGAAAAATAGACTTCCATCACTTTTCGGACATACGACTGGACCGCAACAGCATCACAATTGTACGGCCTTTCAATAGCTTCCTTAACTTTACTGATCAAGTAAGCATATTCAGAACGATGCTCTTTTAGTAAGTCAGGTAGGCGATCAATACGTGATTCGTTGTCTTTTCTGTTGATTAGGAAGTACCTTGTACGCCTAAAGTTTCCTTCAACTTCTTTATAATGCGATAACCACATCTTAACCAAGTTGAAGAATTCAAAGTTATGTGTAGAAATAAAGAGCTGTTCTACTTTGTCATGATTTAACTTACTTTTTATAATGCCAAGAACATTGTAGATGTGGTTTGAATCAAGGCTACAGATTGGGTCATCGATGTAGACAATTGGTTGAACGCCCTGAAGAGCTTCATCTTCCAGCTGTGTTATGAAGTAAGCAAAAGCAATAGCTGTACGCTCACCATCTGATAAATGCTTAGCTTTACGTTCTTCACGTATAAACTGATATGTCCCTTCGATTAATTTTATAGTTATATCCGTCTTACCAAAATACTGTCTTAGATTGTCATTAAGCTTTTCAGCGCCTTCATTGATATTGTTTAGTTCAGCTTCAATAACCTTAATACGTTCATTCTTAGTTCGAATATCGTTTCCTGCATTTTTTGTAACTATATCTAATGCTTCAATTTCAGTAAGTGCTTGTGAATGGTTGTAGTCTTGCGTTTCTTGGTAAACATAATGGCGTTTAATTGTGTTTATGGCGTTAGTTTTCTCTGTCGAATGATTTGATGCCCTCTCGTTATGAACAAATATTGGAGCATTAATTTTTGCCAATAAGTCTGTTGGATCTGGTAGAGGATAATCAGAACCATTAAACGGGACGACCTCTGCCATTTTGCTCTTCTTATCTTCCAGTAAAGCTACCAATGCATTTTTTACAGCTTCAAATTCAAGTTTAATAGGTTCAGCCTGGTCTTTTAGGTCGTCAAAACCAGTCTGAAGATCTGTGTACAAATCCCTTTTGTCAGGCATGCTAGATGTCACTGATTTACCTAAAATGTCAGCTATGGCGCTTTCAATTCGTTTGCTTAATGTTTTGTAGGTATCTGAAAAGTAGTTATTCAACTGCTCTAATCGCTCTACAGTCACCTCTGATTGGCAAAACTGGCATGTTGTTGTTCCTTGGTGATGATCTATACCTTTCTCAACCCATTGTTTTAATGCATGGTTAGCTTCTAACTCCGCAATCGTAATTTGCGTAACGGATGCTGCTAATATTTCCTCAACATTAGATAGCTCCGTGATCATATTTGGAACGGCGATTGTCGCTGTGGTTACACTTGAAACAGCATCAGATCTTGCAGTTTCGAGCAATGCACCTAGTTCTTCTGCTGTCTTTAAATGTAATACATCAGCTTCAAGTAGCATTGGTTTAACATTTGCGGCATTAAACTGCGCTGTACCAAGAATATTAAGCTGTTTTACATTTCTGCCTACAGCCGTTAAACGGTTATTACGCTCAGTTGTTTTTGTAGCTGATTTTATGATGCTATTGGCTTTGTTGTTCTCTAAAGCCGGAACCTCTTCTCTAAGACGCTTTAGTTCATCTTCAAGATCAATATTCCTCTCACCAACGATAAGAACAGGATCAACACTTGATTCATCGAAATCAACATTTTTTGCGATATAGTCTGAATTGAAAACACGAAGGTTATCTACTTTCTGCAGAGCGTTACTTTTGATTGAATTACCATCATGTTTATTGATTTCAAAAGAACCAGTCTCAAAACCTTCAGTTTTCTCACCTAACTCGATAGATCTGAAGATCCTTGATAGTGTTGTTTTACCCGAATAGTTAAAGCCATATATCAAATTGAACTGATGAAATGATTCACCACCAACTGTTTTTGCATTCTTGAAAATTCCGAAATCTTTTATAAACTTTATGTTTTTAAACATGAACTTACTCCGGCCTGTTTAGTCGGAATATTGTATCAGTTATATTTTTTGCGGGTGTGATACGTGACAATTATCATCATTATTTAATATGTTAATCATCCTCTATAATCGT
This sequence comes from Vibrio crassostreae, assembly GCF_024347415.1. Lineage (NCBI taxonomy): Bacteria > Pseudomonadati > Pseudomonadota > Gammaproteobacteria > Vibrionales > Vibrionaceae > Vibrio > Vibrio crassostreae. Next base: position 1,125,521 of record NZ_AP025476.1, on the reverse strand, counting down.
TCAATTAATAGGGAAGCACCAACACGCTTTTGTCCAAATCCCATTTAGACGCCCAAGAATCAAAAAAGGGATTGGTATCTCTACCAATCCCTTCCAAAGTTCTCTTAATACTTACAAGCTCTCAATTGCCTTTTGAACTGCAGGGCCAATCTGACGCTTACGTGAGGTTACGCCTTCCAAAGTCAACATGTCGCTTGTTGGTTCAGCGTTGAAAGCCGACTTGATGACTTGATAATCGCTTTCGTCCACCCACAATAGGTTCGCTTCTTTGTTCTTGGTATCTGTGATTGAGAAGAACAGATGATCTAAGCCGTTCTCTTCTTTATAAGACTTCATTGCCGCCAAAAGCTCGTCTTTACGGTCAATCAGTTGTTGAGCGGTTAGCGTTTCAGCGACACCGATGCCCACCTGTTTTCCACCATATTTAAAGTTTTTGTAATCCAGAGTCAGAATGGTTTCAGAAGAAAGGTGGCTAAGGTCTGATTTAGCAATCAACATTTGTTGGCCGAAACCTTCGATATCCGAAATGCCTGCAACCTTCGCCAACTTATCTGCATATTCACGATCATGCTCAGTGGTGGTTGACGATTGGAATACCACAGTATCAGAGAGAATCGCGCCTAAGCCGACACAAGCAAGGTGCTTAGGTAAAGTCACATCGAGCTTTTCAGCGTTATCAGCCAAAATAGTGGCAGCTGAACCCCAACCTCGGATATCCATCTCGACAATTTGTGGGGTGCTAATCGGTGAGCCACCAATAGCGTGATGATCAACCACAGCAACAATGGATGATTGATCGATGGTTGGCGCTAGTTGAGTCACTTGGTTGAAGTCCACCAGCCCTACTCGATATGAAGAGTAATCTGTCTCTATACGTGGTGATTCCGCATTACAGTAGTTCAAGATAAACGTCGATTCAGGGTTGATAGGCTCAGGCACTGTCGCCGTACCACCATAGACATGAGCCGCGAGCATTGCAGACATAACCGTGTCGCTATCGGGGCTAAGATGCCCGGTCCATACGAGATCTTCACTGTTTTCATTGGCAGATTGTTGCAAACTAAAAGCAAAACTTGCTGAACTGAAAGACATGATTACGGCGGCAACGACAGGTGTTAGCTTCACGGGTATTTCCTTATTTGGATTCGTTTTAGAACTCCATACGCTAGCCCTCAAAAATTTCAGAATCGTGTCAACTATGTTTCAGATTTACTTCAATCAGTAACGAAATGTAATTGGGCCCTCATTAGGTTTCCCCCCCAAAAAAATCGGTATCTCTACCAATCCTTTAAGTTTCACTAACCAGTTCAGGTTTAGAGGCAATTAGTGCTTGTACCTAAAGGTATTGCTGTCATCAACAATCTCGATTTTTACAGGCACGGTGCCTTGTTTAACATTGCCGATTTTTGCAAATGCCTTGTGCGAAAGGTCGATCACTCGGCCTTTGACGTAAGGGCCTCGGTCGTTAATTTTCACATCAACAGACTTGTTATTGTCTGTATTGGTCACTCTCACGATAGTCCCGAATGGCAAGGTTTTATGAGCCGCAGTATTCGCATTCATATTATACGTTTCACCACTTGCTGTGAGTTTTCCGTGGAACTTGTCGCCATACCAAGAAGCTTTACCAGCAAGAGCATGTGACTTGGCATATTCCTTTGTTTTGGAACTGCCGACAGCCGACGTTGAGGTGCATCCGGCTAATATCATAAGGATAAGAGCAGTAAAGATAATATGTAGTTTTTTCATGTGATTTGGGAACGCTAATCTGTGCATTTTTCTCTATTTTCGTTGTTATTGGTTAGCAATATAATGCTGAGTATAGTCACGGCTCAGCCAAGGCTACCATTCTGTATGATGGCGCAATGTTTTCATGAACAACGCTTTATTCCGTCATATTCATGAAAGGTTTTATCTTCAAAACGTCAACTTTATCAACGGCTTTAATCTGTATCTTTCTTAATCACTTCATGTAGATAAGTCACTCAACCAAACATCCAAATACGAAAAAAGGATTGGTATCTCTACCAATCCTCTTCAGGGGGTGTTTCGGTTTTTCTGCCTATGGAAGGCAATAACGCTATTACTCGTAATCAGTCGCGTACGTATCTTCTCGGCAGTATAAGTTACGCTTTACTGGTTTGTACCGAACTTGCCACAGGCTTGGTTTTGTTTTCAGGTACCAAAGACATCAGCCCGGTAATCACAAGCGCAGCGATGCCCGACATCGTTACTGGTGAGCCAAATATGCTTTGCGCTAGCTTGGGTGCTTCTTTCAATAAGTCAGGCACTAGCATTACTCCAAGTCCTAAACCTAATGAGATGGCAATCGTCATGATTCTACGGCGATCCAGCTTTTCATTAGCAATAATCTTGATGCCCGCTGCGGCAACCGTACCGAACATCACCAATGTCGCTCCGCCCAATACTGGCTTTGGAATCGTCATTAATACCGCGCCTAAGATGGGAAATAGTCCTAACAGAAAAAGAATGGCTGCAATGAAGTAGCCAATGTAGCGACTCGCGATTCCGGTAAAATGAATCACACCATTGTTCTGGCTGAAGGTCGTATTTGGAAAAGTGTTGAATACTGCTGCGATAAGCGAGTTCACGCCGTCACCTAGCACGCCAGCTTTGAGTCGATTGATATATTTGGGCCCCTTAACCGGTTGGCCTGAGAACATGCTGTTGGCGGTAAGGTCACCCGTCGTTTCAATCACGGTAATTAAGTAAATAAACGCAATAGGTAGGAAGGCTTGCCAATCAAAAGCGAAACCATATTTAAACGGGACAGGGATACTCAATAACGGTTGAGATGCAAAAGAAACCATGGGTGCTTTGCCCATCAAAATAGCGACGCCCCACCCTACAACTAAACCGACCAAAATAGACGACAGCCTAACCATGGTGTTGTTGCTTAGGTTAAGTGCCACTATAGTTCCGAGCACAATCGCACCCAGCAGCAGGTTACTTCCAGAGCCAAAATCTTCAGCGCCAACACCACCCGCAATATCAGTAACACCGACTTTTATCAAAGAGATACCTATCGTCGTGATAACGATTCCGGTCACAACAGGCGTGATAACCACTTTGAGCTTTTCTATAAAGCGCGAGAGGACGATTTCGACAAATGCACCAAAGAAGCAGACGCCGAAAATGGTGGCGAGCATTTCATCCGGCCCGCCTCCATTCGCTTTAACCAGAAAGCCCGCGCCTAGTACTGAACCTAAGAATGCAAAGCTGGTTCCTTGGACACAGATCATCCCTGCGCCAACTGGCCCTATTTTTCTTGCTTGGATGAAGGTGCCGACCCCAGACACCATGAGTGCCATGCTGATCAAATAGGGAATGTGCTCTCCCAATCCAAGGACACCGCCAATAATGAGCGTGGGTGTGATAATGCCAACAAAGCTGGCTAATACATGCTGCAGCGCTGCGTAGCTGGCTGCTTTGACTGATGGTCGATCGTCTAATCCGTAGATCAATTCACTGTTCTGTTCCATGTGACTTCCTTTATGTATTTTTTATTGTATACAATTTACATAAAGGCAATAGAGCAACATATATGCCAATGGTTTAACATTATATTTATCAATCAGTTAAGTTTCATCTCTATCCAATGTTGCACTATAGAGCAACACAGTCGGCTTGTTTTAGTGCAACTGAAGAACACAAAGCACTCACTTACTCAGGTTTACTCGTTCCCCTTAATCAAACACAGCAAATACCGCAAACAAAAAAGGATTGGTATCTCTACCAATCCTCTTTAGGGGGTGTTTCGGTTTTTCTACCTTACGACAGGTAGATGGCGTCTATTACTCGTAATCAGTCGCGTACGTATCTTCGTATGAGTGAGAGTAGAACTCGAATAGGTTGCCAAACGGGTCTTCTAGATAAACCATTTGTGCTTGTTTTAATTCGTCTTCTGGGTGGTAACGGTGAATATCCATACGTACTTTACCGCCAAACTCTTCAACGCGCTTGATAGCTGAATGAAACTGCTCTTTTGGAAGCTGCAGACAGAAGTGGAAAATGCCCAGGCGAGAGAAATCAACGTTATGACGCTCTTCACGGTCAACCATTTCGAACAGCTCAACACCGATACCGTCTGAAGTTACTAGGTGAGCAATGTTGAAGCCTTTGAAGCCTTCGCCAAATACTGCAATACACATACGGCCAATTGCTGATTCGCGCTCTTCCATCACCTTAGTGTTGTTCATTACGATTCTTAGACCTAGCGCTTTCGTGTAGAACTCTACTGCCTGGTCCATGTCGCCTACCATGATGCCTACGTGATTCATTTTCATAACTTTCTCCAATTCGTTTTTTATTCTGTGCTTTTCGAAGTCTAGCTTCGGTATTTCGTTTCGATGAAGAGAGTATAGGGAGAGACCGCGATTAACTGAAATTATCATAAATTATATTAATGATAATTTTTCGTTATTTATGGATCAATAGGAGATCTCAGCTCACTTAAAGAAACACTGTCTACCTCGATGTTCACGCTATAAATAGCCGTTCACGCTAATAGAGATAAGCCAAATGTAGAGGACAGCCTAAAGAGCATAGCTCCTCAAATGGGTGATGCTGATGTTTGATAGCTTTTGTTAATGTTTTTTGTTGATAGCTTTTATCGATAGCTTTCTTCTATCAAAGATAGGATTTGCCTATTGAATCTATAGAAATGTCCGATTTCACTAATTTTCGGTGCCAATGCAATATATCTCCATCGACGCGGGATAGCGTTAAACACTACAAATTAGAAAGAGAGTCCAACATGATCAACACAGAAATCAAACCATTCAACGCAACAGCATTCAAAAACGGCGAATTCGTAGAAATCACTGAGCAAGACGTTAAAGGCAAGTGGGCTGTATTCTTCTTCTACCCAGCAGACTTCACGTTTGTATGTCCAACTGAGCTAGTTGACCTACAAGAAAAATACGCAGAGCTTCAATCTCGCGGCGTAGAAGTTTACTCAGTATCAACTGACACGCACTTCTCTCACAAAGCATGGCACGATACTTCTGACAAAATCGGCACTATCGAATACTTCATGGTAGGTGACCAAACTGGCAACATCACAAACAACTTCAACGTTATGCGTGAAGGTCAAGGCCTAGCAGACCGTGCTACGTTCCTAATCGACCCAGAAGGCGTTATCCAAGCAATGGAAATCACTGCTGAAGGTATTGGCCGAGACGCTGAAGACCTACTACGCAAGGTTAAAGCAGCACAATACGTAGCCGCTAACCCAGGTGAAGTTTGCCCAGCAAAATGGAAAGAAGGCGAAGAGACTCTAGCTCCATCTCTAGACTTAGTAGGTAAGATTTAATCTAAGCCTATCTAAAAAGAACAAATAAAACGGTTCTACAGGCGCGCTTCGGCCCCCCCTCCTAAAGGGCAGTTGCGCGCCACCCTTTCAAAACATCAACACCACAATATTTGCCGACTTGCGCCCCTTTTTTATTTTCCTTTTTCAGCAAGAAGGTATTGGTCAATACCAAGACACAGAATTTAAGAGCAGGCACGATTATGTTAGATCAAGCAATGAAGCAGCAGCTAAAAGCATACCTAGAAAACCTAAAAACCAATGTTCAGTTAGTGCTGAGCCTTGATGACAGCGATACCGCAAACAAACTTCAAGACCTAGCGAATGATATCGCTTCTCTCACAGACAAAATTGAAGTGACTCGCGATGACAGCGCAAGCACTCGAAGCCCTATCATGCAGGTCGTGAACCAAGAGAAAGGCACTGCGATCGGTTTCGCGGGTTTACCAATGGGTCACGAGTTCACATCATTGGTACTGGCACTGCTTCATAGTGGTGGTCACCCTATCAAGCTTGAAGCTGACGTAATCGAGCAAATTAAAGAATTAGATCAAGAGCTGAATGTTGAAATCTTCATCTCACTATCGTGCCAAAACTGTCCAGAAGTGGTTCAGGCATTCAACATGATGTCGGCAATTAACCCTCTGGTTAAGACAACCATGATCGACGGCGCTGCATTCCAAGAGGAAGTGAAGTCTCGCGACATCATGGCAGTACCAAGCGTATTCATTAACGGTGAGCTATTTGGTCAAGGTCGTATGTCATTGGCTGAAATTCTTAACAAAGTTGATTCTGGCGCAGCTGAAAAGAAAGCAGCAAACCTAAACCAACAAGCACCATTTGATGTGTTAGTTGTCGGTGGTGGCCCAGCTGGTTCTTCAGCAGCTATCTACGCAGCACGTAAAGGCATTCGCACGGGTGTGGTTGCTGACCGATTCGGTGGTCAAGTCATGGATACTATGGCGATTGAGAACTTTATCTCAGTGAAAGCGACAACGGGCCCTAAGCTAGTGGCTAGCCTAGAAGAGCACGTAAAAGAGTACGGTGTTGAAGTAATGACTGAGCAGCGCGCTGCCAACATCATTGCTGCAGAAGACACAGAAGACGGCTACATCCATGTAGAGCTTGAGAGCGGCGCAACACTGCGAGCTCGCACGGTAATCACAAGTACGGGTGCACGCTGGCGTGAAATGAACGTTCCGGGTGAGCAAGAGTACCGCAACAAAGGCGTTGCTTACTGCCCACACTGTGACGGTCCATTGTTCAAAGGCAAGAAAACAGCCGTTATCGGCGGTGGTAACTCAGGCATTGAAGCCGCTATCGACCTAGCAGGCATCGTGGAACACGTAACCGTGCTTGAATTTGCAGACACACTGCGCGCTGACCAAGTGCTTATCGACAAAGCGAACGCAACGCCAAACATCGAAATCATCAAGATGGCTCAAACCACGCAAGTATTGGGTGATGGAAATCGCGTAACGGGTCTGGAATACAAAGACCGTAACACAGACGAACTGAAACAGATCGAACTAGCGGGTATCTTTGTTCAAATCGGCCTAATGCCAAACAGCGAATGGTTGAAAGGAACGAAGGTAGAACTATCGCCACGCGGTGAGATTGAGATTAACGCTCATGGCGCAACATCAATGAAAGGTGTATTCGCAGCGGGTGACGTAACAACCGTGCCTTACAAACAGATCATCATTGCGATGGGTGAAGGTGCTAAAGCAAGTTTAGGTGCGTTTGACCACCTAATCCGTAACTCAGCTCCGGTTAAAGAGGCTGAAACCGCTTAAATCTTTTAAGCAAACATTCCTTAAAACGTTCTTGTTAACTTGCGAGTTATTAGTAACTTACTAATTATTGTTAACCACTTAGTCGATTTTTAGACACCACTCCTATGGATTTAGGAGTGGTTTTTTTATTTGTAGCGACGCTTTATGCGGGTTGATAAAGCATAAAGGCAACCACCATTGCTAAGCTTCCACCCAAGCAGCGGTTCACAAACATCATCTGTTTTGGTGATTGCAGCAACTTTTTAAGCATAGTGCCGCAATAAGCCCACACCAACATGCACGGTACACCCGTGATCACCATGCCAGCAATAATGGTCACCACTTGAATCAGATAGTCTGCGTTCGGAGTGATGAACTGAGAAAACACAGTTAACGAAGCAATCCAACCTTTAGGGTTTAACACCTGCATCAGCACACCAGACATGAAACCTGAACGATTGTCGGTAGTGCTTTCTTCGATTTGCATGTTCGCAATCGACCACGCCATGAACAGCAAATAAGCCGCACCCGCGTATTTCAAAATGTTGTATAGCTCTGGATAAAGGGTAAATAGGCTCACCAAACCGACACTAGAACCCGCCAGTACGATGATGATGCCAAAAGCGTTCCCAGAGATAAAAGGTAAAGTCGCAGCAAATCCATAACGACTTGAAATCCCAAGTAATGCGATATTGCCTGCCCCAGGGGTAATTGCAATTGATGTTGAAAATAGCAAGAACGCCAGCATTAATTGAGAGCTCATTTCCTCTCACTCCTAATAAGTAAAGTATTTATAGGGAGAGAGTTTACAGATTCGACTAGGAATTAAATTGCTATATAGGCTAATATTAACCCAAATTTGAGCAAGACTTTTCAAAAATAGCCATGAAACAGAAAGAATCCACCAAAGAAGTGTTAGATGACACAGATATCGCCATCTTAGGACATATCCAACAAGACGGGCGCATGAGCAACAGTAAACTTGCCGAGAAGGTAAACCTCAGCGAAACCCCATGCTGGCGCCGTTGGAAACGCATGGAAGAGACGGGTTATATCGATGGTTACGCAGCGAAGCTAAACCGCAAAAAGCTGGGTTTTCATGTAGCAGGCTTTACTCTTGTGACCTTGGGTAACCACGAAGTTGAAAACACAGAACCGTTCGAAGAGTTTGTTGCCGTTACCGATTGGATTCCGATGTGTCACTGTATTGCAGGCGGTGCCGACTACATGGTGCAAGTGTTAGCAAAAGATTTAGAAGAGTACTTTGAGCGTATTAGCTCAATAAGAAGAGTAAAAGGCGTGAGCGCGATTCAATCCAACATCTCAGTGAAAGAACTGAAAAACAGTTATCAACTCCCTCTTGAAGACTAGTTCACTTCTCCTGACAGCCCTTTTCTTTCAGCAAAACAAAAGCCCAACACCCTAGGTTTCTATAACTTAGGGGCTGGGCTTTGTTTGAAACGAATCTCGTTTAATTACGCTTTCTATTCACAAGGGTGAGCTAAATGAATCAGCGCTAAGCCTCCCAAAGACGTTTCGCGATACTTCTTATTCATGTCTTTACCCGTTTGGTACATGGTCGCGATGACCTTATCCAACGAGATCAAAGATTTGCTATTGCGTTTCAATGCCATGCGAGACGCATTAATCGCCTTCATCGCACCCATCGCATTTCGTTCAATACACGGTACTTGTACTAAGCCACCAATTGGGTCACATGTCATACCGAGTGAATGCTCCATTGCAATCTCTGCGGCAATACAAATCTGCTCATTACTACCACCACGCAGCGCCGTTAAACCTGCAGCCGCCATAGAAGATGACACACCGACTTCACCTTGGCACCCTACTTCGGCACCTGAAATCGAAGCGTTGGTTTTGTACAAAATACCAATCGCACCCGACACCGCTAAAAAGTCTTTGAGTTGCTTGGTATCCAACTCTTTAATAAAGCGATGGTAATACATCAATACCGCAGGAATCACACCCGCAGCACCATTGGTTGGTGACGTCACCACTTGGCCACCAGCCGCGTTTTCTTCACTGACGGCAAAGGCAAACAAGTTAATCCAATCCATGATTTCCATTGGATCGTTTTCAACGGCTGCATTCGCTTCTAGCTTTTTCAATAAGTTTGGCGCACGGCGAGTGACGTTCAAACCGCCATCAAGAATACCTTCAGTCTCAAAGCCACGCACCATACAACGCGACATCACGCGCCAGATCTGGTCTGCCTTTTCTGCAATCGCATCCGAATCTTGGAAGGCCGACTCATTTTTCAGAATCATTCCACCTAGGCTCATGCCGTTGTCTTCAGCTTGTTTCAGCATTTCATCGGCGTTCTTAAAAGGATAAGTCACCTCAACCGATTCAGTTTTGGTACCGTTTTTCAGCTCATCCGCGGTTGCAATAAAACCACCACCAATCGAGTAGTAGGTTTCATCGATAATCGCATTTCCAGCTTGATCAAACGCGGTAATCATCATGCCGTTTTCATGCAGAGGCAGATTGTCTTCGTGAAAAAGCATGTCGGTTTGGTAGTTAAAGCCAATCGCGTGGCTGCCACTCAATTGCATTTCACCACTGTCGATAGCGCGTCGCATCGCTTCATTAGCACTGGTGATCTTAATCGTGTCTGGCTTATTGCCAAGCAAACCCAAGATGGTTGCTCTATCGGTGTGGTGACCTATTCCGGTTAACGATAACGAACCATAAAGATCGACCTGAACACGCACCACCTCTGTGATTCTGTCTGCGATTAATTGTGTGAAGTGGAAACCCGCAATCATTGGGCCGTTAGTGTGTGAGCTCGACGGCCCCACACCAATTTTGTAGATATCAAAGATCGATAACATAGATATACCAGTAGAGAATCGGTCAATTAAGAAAGAGCGGCATAAAGCCAATCAGGGATAACAGTACAAGCAGCAATCGTCACAACCGCAAAGACCAACAAGCCGTAATGACTCGCGGTCGGCTTAGCGAACAAGTGCTTTTGCTTGGCAATAAATTCGTGTTGTTGCTGTGTCACCTCTCCCCAGAAACGGCTCACAACAACACCTAACACTAAGAAAACAACCGTGCCAATTAAGGCAAACCAAGGCCAAGAGATGCCACTGTATTTGGCAATAAATACCACTACGACACTGCCGATACTGCCCGCTATAACGCCTTTTTCATTCGCTTGCTTGAAGAACAAACCAAGGATGAAAGAGCCAAGGCGAATACCGACAAAAATTGAAGTTAGGCTGGCAATAGTTTTAAGCACTGATTCATTAGAGACCGCCAGTAAAGCAGGCACAACAACCGAAGCAGCAGCAACTAGGCTCATTTTTCTTGCCACCGATTCGTAATGCGCATCGGAGGCTGATTTACGGAAAAAGCGCTTATAAAAATCGAACGTTGCCACGGTCGCCATAGAGTTATAAGTGGAATCCAGCGTCGACATCGCCGCTGCCGACAGTGCTGAGATCACCAAACCAACGATGATTGGGTTAGTGTGGTTGAACACGAAGTCGAGAATCACTTCATTACTGTTCTCAAAGCTGGAGTCTTGATAGAAGACGCTTAGCAAAACGCCCATAACAGCAAAAAACAGGTAGATGAAGAACGCGCCGTAACCACAAAGCAGCATCGATTTTTGCGCTGTCTGAACGTTTTTTGTCGCCAGTGTTCTTTGAATAATCAGTTGGTTAGTGCCATATACGCTCAGGTGTAAAAAGCTCACCGCCACAACACCCGCCCACAATGTGGTGTCGACGCCAAGATCAAAATCTAGATTGATGATATTCAGATGCTCAGGAGACAACACCTCCCCCGCATCGATCTTCATGAGCAATAAACCAAAGATCGCGATACTGCCAATAATCAATACTGCCGACTGCAGCATATCTGTCCATATGACAGTTGAGATGCCCCCCGCATAGGTATACAAGGCGGTAAACAGGCTGATGTAGATGATCGCCTCAGAGATACTCACTGGTAGCACTTGCACCAAGATCAATGCCACCGCATACAAAATCACCCCTGCCGAAATACACTGAACCACAATAAACACGATGGAATTGATCGTGCGAGCAACAACGCCAAAGCGGTGCTCTAGGTATTCGTAAATCGAGGTCAGGCCAAGTTTGTAAAACACTGGAACAAAGAAAACCACAGCGAAAAAGATCACTATTGGGTAATTCAGATGAACGCTCATCGCTTCCATGCCTGAGCTATAAACCCAGCCCGGCATACCCACGAACGTCATCGCACTGATGTAGGTTGCAAGAATCGACACACCCGCCGTAAACCAACCAAATTGTTTTCCACCAGTCGAAAAGTCGCCACCAACGCTATAGCGCTTATTCACTAAGTAGCTGATAAATAAAGTAGTTAACACATAAAGAGCAATAACCACAAAACTTGAGTACGTAACCATTTTTAGATTCCGTTTATTGTATTCTTCTAATCATTCGCCGCCCATATTACTCAAAATTGGATATTTTCCCTCAAAAACCCACAGTAAGTGTGAGTATTGTCACTAATATAGACGAATAAACGCTCAAAACGCCCCAAAAAGCCCAAACACACGATCTAACGGGATCCAGATCACTAAAATACACAAAATGGGTACGCACTCATTTTAAAATTGACTTTGATCACGGATCTAATAACCACAAAAACTCTATTATCTCTCCCGAAACGAAGACGGTGTGGTGAATATCAATAACCACTGCACAATAATCAAAACTAAAACCACCCTATATAAAATAAAGGTTTATCGGTCATGACTACTAAAAAACACATGAGCGAAGTTCCTATGATTCAAAGGGTAGCTGCTTATCTTGCAATTCTAGTGGGCTACTTTTTCTATTGTTATAACTTTGTAATTATTGACTACGTACGCCCATACATCGTTGATGCGTATGATGGTATTAACTTGGCGGATACCGCTCAGTTCTATACATGGCAGTCGGTTGGCGCACTTATTGGTGCCCTAAGCTGTGCATGGGTGGCATCAAACTTTGGTAAGAAATCGACTCTTATTGTCATCACTGCACTAAACGGTGGCGCAACCATCATCAACATGATGTTTACCGACTACGCGATGTGGGCAGCGATGCGTTTCATCATCGGTATTTCTTTGGGTGGTTACTTCACAGTAGCAGTAAGCCTGATGATCGGCCTATTTACACCAACGGTTCGCGGTAAGTTGACGGCATTCGCTTCTTCTATGTTCTCTGTTGCGCTAATGGCAATGGGTGCGTACGCAGCGTTCATTTCTAGCATCGACGCACCTTGGCAGAGCCTAATGTGGGTGGGTGGTATTCCTCCTCTAGTTGCTGCTGCACTGATGATCTTCATCCTGCCTAGCGACAAGAAAGTGATCGCCTACGGTGAAGAAGATCAAGCCGCGGCTGAAGCATCTAACGCACCAGCGAAGAAAGGCTCTTGGGGTGAAATGCTAAGCGCGCCTTACCGCAAGCTAACGATCACTTGTCTATTACTGGCTGGCCTTAACTTCTACGGCTACCAATTCTTCTCTGGCTTCGTGACAACGTACCTAAAAGATGTTCGCCAATTCGACGGTGCGACCATCGGCATCATCTTCTCTATCTCGGCATTCGGTTCTCTATTCGGTGCTTGGGTATGGGGTGCAATCGCCGATAAATACGGCCGTAAAGTGAACGCGTTTGGTTTCATCCTTGCGGGTGTTATGGCTTCAGTATTCTTTGTCGCACCAAGCGACGTGATGATCGGCAGCCTAAACATGCTGGCTATCCTAGGTCTTATTTACAACTTCGGTCTGTCTGCTTCTGCGGTATGGGGTGGTTACTTCTCTGAATTGTTCCCAGCTCACCTACGTAGCTTCGGTGCAGCACTGTTCCACGGTGGTCGTATCATCGGCATGTGGGCACCAATGGTGTTGGTATTCATTCAAGAGCGCAGCGACCTTGCGACTGCAATGTGGGGCTCACCAATCGTATGGATTGTGGCTGGTCTACTGTGGCTATCACTACCAGAGACATTGAAAGGCGGCATCTTCGACAAGAGCAAAAAAGCGGAAACAGCAAAAGCTTAATCCCGTTTAGTTGAAACCTCAAAAAGTTGAACGCCTTTAAAGACACGAAACAAACATCAATCCGGCTGAGTAGTCAGCCGGTAACAAAATCCAAATCGAGTCCTGTTCCGAATGTTGACTCGACAACAAAAAGAGAATGAATTATGTCTAAATATCAAGAAGCTAAACGCATTGTTCGCGAATACTTTGATGCAATGGAAAACGCAACTCACGAGAACGTTGCTGAAGTTTTAAAAGCACACACTTCTGAAGATTACTTGTGGCGCGGCGTTTACCCATTCCGTGAGCAAGAAGGCGCTCAAGCGGCAGCTGACGTTTTCTGGGCTCCAATGATGAAGTCGATGACTCGCATGCAGCGTCGTCAAGACATCTTCATCGGCGGTAACAACGAAGTTAACCCAGACGAAATTTGGGTAATGAGCATGGGTCACTTCATGGGTCTATTCGACGCTGAATACCTAGGCATGCGCCCTACTGGCAAGATCATGAACGTTCGCTACGCAGAATTTAACTGTGTTGTTGATGGCAAAATCACTAAGACTGGCCTGTTCCTAGATCTACTAGGCATGATGGATCAAGCGGGTTGCTACCCACTTCCACCATCAACTGGTAAGCACTTCGTTTACCCTGGTCCACGTAACCACGATGGTCTGCTGTTTGAAGATGCGGCTCCAGAAGAAGGCGTTGCGACACTTGCTCTAGTAAACAAAATGGTTGATGACCTTTCTGCTCTTAACGACAGCGGCGCAATGGGTTGCCCACCAGAAGTACTCGCGAAGAGCTGGTCAAAAGACATGATTTGGTACGGCCCTTGTGGTATCGGCGCGTCTTACACGATTCCTCGTTACCAACAACAGCACCAACTTCCTTTCCGTAACAACCTGAAAGACAAGAAGTTCAACGGCCACGTTTGTCGTTTCGCTGAAGGTAACTTCTCTTGTTTCTTCGGTTGGCCAAACCTATCAAACACACCAACAGGCGGCTTCCTAGGTATGACTGGCGGTGAAGTACGTGCAAACATGCAAGTAGTTGACGTGTACTACCGTGACGGTGACAAGCTATCTGAGAACTGGGTTCTTATCGACCTTCCTTACTGGCTACAACAGCAAGGTCTAGACGTGTTCGAGCGTACTTCATCTATCATGAATCCAACTCTGTAACCATGTCCTATTGCCTACCTAGTCCTTACCTACGCTAGGCAGGCATGACTGCCGAGGGCTCCTTCTCGCCCTCGGCAACTTGCTCCACTCAAGATAACCAACCTTGTGCCTCACGGATGGGCACACCCTGCCAAACCATTACTAATATAACGGGCTTGAAAGCACGGCGGCTTTCTACGGCCTGAATAAAGAGTATAACAATGAAAAAGTCGATTCTTTCAGCAGTGATCCTGACAGCACTTACTTCGGGTTCTGCTTTTGCTGCACATACTTTTACCAATGACGCGGGCGATAGCCTTGCTTTAGATGGCCGTTTTGACGTTCGTTACCAAGACAAAGGTGGCGACCATAACGGCGAATGGAACAGTGGTAGTTCTCGTTTCGGCCTTAAAGGTCAAATGGGCTTAGACAACGATTGGACTGGCTTTGGCCATGCCGAATGGGGTTACAACTCAGGTGCTAACGGCGACAATATTTACGACCGACTTCTATACGCTGGCGTAGAGCACGACAAATACGGCAAGATTGCGGCGGGTACTAAACAGTGGTCTACCTTCTACGATGTGGCTTGGTTCACCGATATGGGTCGTGTATTTGGTTCACGTGGTTCAGGCTACTACAACCTGTCTGACTGGGGTATTTCATCAGGCACAGGCCGTGCAGAAAACTCCATCACTTACCGCAACAGCATCAACGACAACTGGAAATACGGCTTCACTTATCAGACAACTCGTGAAGATGTAGCGGTATCTACAAGATTCAACCAAACGAATTCAGACACTGTCACGCTGAAAAACGGTATGGGCGCGTCAACGCTATACACTGTTATGGATGGCTTAACTGTTGGTTTGGCATACCATCAGAATGAGTTCGATGATGTGGATAGCACAGTTCAAAACATCAAAGATGGCGACACACAGCGCATCGGTTTATTAGGTGTGAACTACACCAATGATGGCCTATTTGTCGGCTTCACCTACAGCCAAGGTTCAAACTGGGAAACCACCAGCCAATCTGAGTTCTACGACCACCGTGGTGCTGAATTCTTCACGTACTACCACTTTGAAAACGGCCTGCGTCCTACCTTTAACGTTAACTACTTAACAGACACAGACGACAACGCTAATGGCTACGAGCGTCAGCTAATTATCCCAGGCCTTGAGTACCACTTTAAGAAGAACAAGTTCTTGGTGTGGACTGAATACCAATTTGATAACGGTAAAGATTCATACAACGGTGTGAAATACGAAAACAGCGATGACCAATTCGCGGCTGGTATTCGTTACTACTTCTAATAGCTTACCGCTTATGGCTTATGGCTTATGGCTTATGGCTTATGGCTTATGGCTTATGGCTTATGGCTTAAGTAGCCAGCGGCTTAGCGGTATGTCACTCATTTAATGAGTCAATTCGTAATCTAAAGCTCTGCTGTTATGCAGAGCTTTTTTATAAGTGCGCTTTTCATTCAACACAAGCAATGGGTTATACCCAACATTTAATTCAGAATGATCAATATTCCTTATTTTTCATATCATTCCTTATTATTGCTTTATGAGTACGTACCTAATTATGGTACTCTGTAGGCTGTTAATTCGGCTCACAAGCATGGTCTATGAACTCACCAAAACACTCCACGGCGTCAAAACCAACTGTTACTTCAAAAGATGTCGCTAAACTGGCTGGCGTTTCTCAATCTACCGTTTCTCGTGTATTTGTTCCGGGCAGTTCGGTGTCTGAGAAGACCAAGCAGAAAGTATTCGAAGCGGCGAAAGCACTCAACTATCGCCCAAATGCCTTTGCTCGAAGCTTAACCACCAATGAATCTAAGTTGATTGGTTTGGTCTTCCCTGATGCTGATTACCCAATTCACATGAAAACGCTGCAACTCATCTCTACTGAGTTACAAAAACAGGGGTATTCTGCGGTGTTGATTCCGTGGCAAGTCGACGGTAACGACAACCACTCAATTCCTAACATCTTCCAATATCGTGTTGATGGCGTAATTGCAGCCTCTGCGACGTTCAACAAGTCGCTTTATGAAGAGTGTGAAGAGTTCGACATCCCTATCGTTCAGTATGCTCGTGTGGTTGAAGGCACCAAAAGTAGCCATGTAGTAAGTGATAACTACGCAGCAGGTCAAGTCGCGGCTCAGCACTTTCATAGCGTCGGAACGAAATCTGCGGTTTACCTAACGGGTAACGTACCTACCTACACCAATGGCGAACGTGAAGCGGGTTTTTGCTCTGAATTCGAAGATCTGACAGGCAAGCAAGCTCGCGTGATTGAAGCTGACTACGACTACCTTGATGCACTAGAGACCATTCGAACCCTGTTTTCAGAACCCACACATCCTCAAGCGATTTTCTGTGCGACAGACAATCTAGCGATGGCGGTAATGGATGTGGCACGCTTAGAGTTCAATCTACGAATTCCAGAAGACCTACAAGTGGTCGGTTTTGATGATATCCCGCAGACTCAGTGGTTGAACTATCAACTCACGACGTTCAAACAAGACTTCAGACGTCTTGCTCGTGAATCAGTAAAAATTGTCGTTAGCCAAATTCAAGAACAAGACACGAGCTTGGTTAAGCTGATGGTGCCAGTGAAGTTCATCGAACGAAAAACGACGTTAAAGTAGAGCCAATGCTAAGTGTATTCAAATAAAAATCCCGCTCAATGTGAGCGGGATTTTTTATGATATTTAACTAGTTACCAACACCACCGGTTTTCTCAGCTGGTAAGTCTGGTGTTACTGGTGGCCACTCTTGGAAAGTTGCTAAATGCTGTTGGACTGCAGCTTGAGCAGGACCAAACGCCCACATCTTCTGCCCCATCCATTTCAAGTACATTCCAGATTCTTCAGCTGCTCTCTCATATGGGTCGCGACGCAAGTTGAACAGCAGTGGTGCGTTAAGCTCTTCTTTCGGACCACTCCAACCGTGATTCTGTACCACGAAGTGCGCTTTCCAGTCACCTATGCGAACGGCTTGTAGCTTATCTCGCTCGTAGTAGTAAATCTCTTTACGATTCGACTCGCCTTTTTCCGTCAGCATATCGACTTGGTTGTAACCATCGAGATGCGCTTTAAAGCCATCATGACCTGTCAGCATCTTCTCTTTCAGATCCGTGGGCCCACCAGCTGCAGCCACTAATGTTGGAAGCCAATCCATACCATCAAAGATGCCGTTACCCACGCTTCCTGCTGGAATTTTACCAGGCCAACTCACTAGCGCAGGAGCACGAACACCACCTTCCCATGTTGTTCCTTTCTCGCCATGGAATGGTGTCATACCGCCGTCTGGCCATGTCATGATCTCAGGGCCATTATCCGCAGTAAAAATGATGATGGTATTATCGGCAATACCAAGTTCCTCCATTTTCGCCATCATCTCACCGACATGATCATCAAGATCTTTCATGACCACTTCTTGAAGCCCCCAACCGTTTTGTCCGAGCATGGCTTCATATTCAGGTGAAAGATGCGTCCAAACGTGACCACGTGATGGGCAATACCAAGTAAAGAACGGCTTATCCGCTTTAACCGCTCGTTCGATGAAATTAATCGCGTGTTTGTTTACTTCATCATCCAGTGTGCGCATACGCTCAATCGACAAGGCACCATCATCTTCAATGGTTTGTCCGCCTTTACCATCAGCTCTTGAATAAATCACGTTACGAGGCGCAAAGGCATCTAACGACCCATCTTTTGGCCAATCTGGATCTTCCGTATATTCCATTGCATTCAAGTGATACAACCAACCCCAATATTCATCAAAACCGTGCATTGTCGGCAGGAATTCGTCTCGGTCTCCTAGGTGGTTTTTACCAAACTGCCCTGTCATGTAACCCATGCTTTTTAGCATCTCTGGAAGTGTTGGTGTATCTGCGCTTAAACCCACAGGGCCACCCGGAAGCCCAACTGAGTGCATGCCCGTTCGCACAGGTAATTGCCCAGTTAAGAACGCAGAACGACCCGCGGTACATGAAGGCTGAGCGTAGTAATCTGTGAGCAGCATGCCTTTCTCGGCAATGCTGTCGATGTTCGGAGTCTCGCTGCTCATTACGCCATTGTGATAAGCACTCAAGTTTGAAATACCCACATCATCGGTGAAGATAACAAAGATATTTGGCTGCTCTTGAGCTGACCATGCCGATAGCGAAAAGCTACTCAACACACTCAGAGTAAGAAGGTGAAAAATCCCTTTCATAAAATGTCCTTATATTGTTTCAGATTGCTCGTTATGAATCATTTTTAAACCGACTAAGCCAAAGCCCAACTCCAAGATCAGATAGACGAAAAGTAGCCAGTGCGGCATGCCATCCACCACCAAACTGATGACTCGTCCGGCAGCTAAACCCAACATGAAAACCACCAAACTATATAGCGCTGGCAGTCGATACTTTTTTATCAGTGCGCCACTCACCCAAAATAGAGCCAGAGCCAAATACAGCCCCATCACTGCACGAAAGATATGGGTAACGTTAATCGGGCTAGCATCGATTCCGAAAAGGTAATCCAAAGAAATAACCGGCGCATAACCGTAAGACAATGCAATCGGTGTTAAGCCCAGAACCGCGACTAACAAGAAAATACTTTGTGGCTTCATATCCTTACTCTTCAAATTTGGCTCTTTATAAAAAACATAGTCTACAATCAGATATATACAAGTTGCATATGTGGGAAATGGATAACTAATACATACATTTATAGTGTGTGCTCTTTAAACCGGATAGGGATATCAATATGGCTAAATGGCGTTACTTAATCGCATCAATGTTGGTTGCCAGTTCAACCGTAAATGCTCAAGAAGCGAGCACAAAAAAATGGCAGCACAGCATTGAGATCTATGCTCAAGCTCTGAATATTCGCGGAGATACCACCATTGGAAACCTATCCAGCGAAGTTGATGTTGACCCAGCATTCATCATGGATAATTTCGATATGGGTGCCATGCTTCGCCTAGAAGGGATTTATGACAATCAATGGGGTTATTACCTTGATTACAGCTTCATGGAACTCAGTGCTAAGTCCAATTCGGTCATCGGTAATGCGGGTATTCTTAATGGCAAACTCGAGATAAGACAAGGTGTTTTAGAAGCAAAAGGCTTTAAACGCTACCAGTACGATCTTGGCGCTATTGATTATATGGTTGGATTACGTTGGTGGGATAACGATATTGATTCGAAGCTTTATACAAGTAACGGAACACCCCTCAATTCAAGATCTTTAGATGAAGATTGGGTCGACTATTTGATAGGTGTCCGTTGGACAAAAGAGCTCAATAAAAATTGGACGGTACACACTAGCTTAGACATAGGACTTGGCAGCGATACTGACTTCACCAGCTCATTGTTAACAGGAGCTCGTTACCAAATTAACGATTGGTCAGATTTAAACCTCGCTTATAAATCCACTTGGGTTGATTACGAAAACAAAGGCACTTTTGAATACGACACCGCGTCACAAGGCTTCTTGGTCGGTTGGGCAGCTCACTTTTGATGAGGAATCAAAAGATTAAGAATGGAGGTAAGCTTGATTCATGGCTTACCTCTCAAACGAAATCTATCTTTCAAGAAAAGCGGCTGGTGACTTATCTATTGATTCATAGGGTCAGGCACAACACACTCTTGCTTCATGATCTTAAGGCCAGCATCAAGCGTTTCTGTCCACGCTTGCTCAACTTGATCATTATAATGCGGGTCATACTTTTTAACGGTGTTGAGTAACGAATTAAACCACTCGTTGAGCTCTTGTTCTGAAATGTCCATCCCGAGATCTTTGTGTTGCTTACCAAGCCTTTTTACGGAGCTCCGCACACTGGGTAGACCAGAAGAGTTATAAATCAGGATGATTGAGGCTTTGAGCATCTTAGTTTGTTGCTCCAGCCCTATATTTTCAAAACGCTCTGAAAACCTAGGGTTATGCTCACAGAAATCAGCCAAGAATGTTTCTAGGAATTCTTGGTCGATTCTGCAACGCTCAAAGCTCTCATAAAACAGTTCGTTTGGTGTCATCTAGCCAATCCTTTGCAATGGTTCGTTCGCACTGAACAACCGAGATGACTTAATTATACGCCACTGTGGCATAAAATGAACTATGCCTTAAACCGAACTGAGGCATAACGTGAACTGAGGATTAAGGATAACTAAGGCATAAAGTGCGTTGCACAGATCTTGTTTCCATCAGGATCTCGCAAATAAGCCATGTACAAGCGACGCTCGTCAGAACCTCTCGCTCCGGGGCCATTTTCAATGCTGGTACCGCCATTTTCGACGCCAACTCGATGCCACTCATCTACAACTTCAGGAGAAGGCGCAAGAAAACCCACCGTCATGCCGTTGCCGTGCGTTGCTGGCTGACCATCAATCGGTTTGGTTAAACCTAATACACCGGTTTGGCTAACGTAAATACAGCGCCCTTTGGGATCAACAGAACCTTCGCTATAACCAAGCACCTTCATGATTGGGTCATAGAAAGACTTCGCGCGTTCAATATTTTCGGTACCGAGAAAAACATGGCTGAACATAACTAACCTCTTCTTTTATTGAAAGAACACCCTAAACTAGACCTATAATTCGTGTTTGTCTAGGCATGCTATTCGGTCATAACTGCTGCTTAACCCATTGAGTAAACACCTGAAACTTAGTTCGTTGCTCCATGCCTTTCGGGCACACCAAATCATAGCCTTTACCGGATTCAATATTCATAAGCGGAGCGACTAACAGCCCCTGTTCAATCTGCGGTTTCATAAACTCTAACCGCCCTAATGCCACGCCCATCGATAACATAGCGGCATCCATTGCCAAGCGATTATCGCTGTAATAGTCACACTGCAGAGCACAATTAGCGTTACTTTGAGCTTCATGCAACCAACGCTGCCACGCGGTGATATCACCATTATGGATAAACCGGACACCACCCAAGTGTTCTATGCCTTTCTTTAGGTTGAACTGTTTCGCATATTCAGGGCTACAGACAGGGGTTCTTACCCCATTGAATAACCGTTCATTGTAATGGTTTGGATAGTGACCTTCGCTATAGAAAATTGCCACGTCATAGGGTTCAAACTGGAAGTCTGATTGGTTCTGCTTGGTTTGCAGTTTAATGCTCAAATTCGGATACAGTTTTCTAAACTCAGGCAAACGTGGCATCAACCAAGAGGAGGCAAAATAAGGCGATGTCGCGATATACAATTCACCGCTCAACTCTCCGGTTTGAATGTCCACTAACTCAGAAAAAATAGATTCGAAAGAAACATTCAGCATAGCTAAAACGCGTTGACCTTCAGGTGTGAGTTCAAGCTTTCTCGTCTTGCGAACAAATAGGTTGAATTTGAGTTGTTGTTCCAATTTTTTAATGCGATGACTCACTCCTCCCTGAGTTAAGAAGAGCTCATCAGCTGCCAGTGTAAAACTTAAGTGCTTAGCTGCGACACTAAAAGTGTGCAGCAGTGACAGCGTTTGTTGACGATTTTCAAACAACCCCATGGATTAACCTCACTAATTTATAAGTCATCACAACTGGTTTGTCGGTATGCCTGCCTATAATATAGATTAATTCACGTAATCTAAAAATATAATGGTGAATAACATGAAACAGGAAAAAAAACTGAAAGTGGTCGTGATTGGTGGTGGTTCAAGTTACACCCCAGAACTCGTTGAAGGCCTGCTCAAACGTCATCACGAATTACCTATCTCTGATCTGTGGTTGGTCGATATCAAAGAAGGCATGGAGAAAGCAGAGATAATCGCAGGGCTCACAGAGCGAATGATAAAGAAAGCAGGTTGTGAGATTCATGTTCACCTCACCACTGATCGAAAAGCTGCCCTTAAAGACGCTGATTTCGTCTGCTCACAATTTCGTGCAGGCAGAATGGAAGCAAGGCTACGCGACGAACGAATCGCCTTAAAGTATCGCATGATTGGCCAAGAGACGAATGGCTTGGGTGGCTTCTCCAACGCTTGTCGCACCATACCGATTGCACTCGAAATCGCGAAAGAGATGGAAACACTCTGCCCAGAGGCTTGGTTACTCAACTTCACCAACCCATCAGGCATGGTAACGGAAGCGTTGATTAAACACTCGACCATCAAAACCGTTGGTTTGTGTAATGTGCCTGTGAATATGGAGCGCGGTGCTGCCAAAATGCTAGGTGCCGAACGCAAAGACATGACGATGCAAATAGCCGGTTTAAATCACTTGGTGTGGGCTCGTAAAGTACTCCATGAAGGCCAAGACAAACTGGGTGAACTGATTGAAGAACTTATTGTTGGCAACGACCAAATGATGCCAAAGAACATCCCTCCCTTTGAATGGGACGGCGAACTGATTCGTTCATTAAACCTCGTTCCTTGTGCTTACTTACGCTACTACTATCAATCAAGAGATATCTTAGACAAAGAGTTTGCAGCTTCAGAAAGCAGTACAAATCGCGCGGATTTGGTCGCGAAAGTTGAGCAGCAGTTGCTAGAGATCTACAAAGACCCGACGCTCGATACTAAACCTCAATTATTAGAAGAGCGAGGGGGCGCATACTACTCTGAAGCGGCCTGTGAGCTCATGAGCAGTATTCACAATAACAAACGTTCTATCATGCACGTCAACACCCGTAACAATGGTGCGATTCAAGGTCTACCCGATGACTGTGCGGTAGAAGTAAGTTCGGTGATCACCAGTAGCGCGATCCTGCCACTGAACGTAGAGCCTTTTGATAGCGATACATTGCGCTTGATTCAACAAATGAAAGAGTTTGAAACGCTAACGGTTAAAGCAGCGATGACAGGTGATATTGCGTTAGCTAAGCGCGCTTTGATTCTTAATCCTATTGTCGATAGTGGTTCGCACATCGATGAGGCTTTGTTAGAAACGATCCGAGAAAACTTAGACTTCATGCCTGCGTTTGCTCATCGACTCGCTTAATGTGGCATTTTGTTAGTTGCTAATGAGCTCAGTGATAACAGCTAATAAGCTCGGTGATAGAAGCTAATGAGCTCAGTAACAGCTGAGCTCATTCAAAACATTGAATCCAAATATATTAATAAGTGGTCATGATGAAATTGATACTCAACGCCGACGATTTCGGCCTCACTGAAAGCGTGAACCATGGCATCGTCGATTGCTTCAAAGCAGGCATGGTGAAATCGACCACCATAATGATGAACCAACCGGGAACACAACACGCGATTGAACTTTACCATCAAGGTTTGGTGCCGGAAGTAGGCTTGCACTTTACGGTCACCGCAGGGAAACCACTGACGTCACCTGAGCTGGTTCCGAGCTTAGTAGACGAACACGGCAACTTCTTTAGCAACGTGACCCTGTTCGATAAATCAGATGTGAATGAAAATGAAGTGATGCTTGAACTCTACGCACAATACCAAGCTGCTATCGATGCGGGTTTAAAGATTAATCATATCGACAGCCATCATTTTGGGGGCGTATTTAAACCTCTAAAAGCAGCGTTTACTCGTACAGTGAATCACATCGGTCTGCCTGTCAGGCGAATCGATAACATCTTAAGTGGCCAAAATTCATTGCAAGTATCGACACCTGATGCTTTCGACATGCGTTTCTTTGACGAAGGCGTATCATTGAATGGCCTGCAAGATTTATTGCTGAGCTACCAAAGTAAGATGCCTGACGGTGTGCTTGAGTTGATGTGCCACCCTTCATTAGTGGCTTGTGAACAGCTTAAGTCTCTATCGAGCTACAGTGATAAACGTGTTGAGGAGTATAAGCTTCTCACCAGCCCGGAACTCAAGCAGTGGCTAAACGACAATCAAATAGAGTGTATTGGATTCGACTATCTCAGATAGGGAACCTTAATTCTGGGCTAATCAACAATGCGTTGAGCGCCCTGCCCTTGGTCGTGCAGGATGTCTTCAGGGTTCAGTAAGTGGCACTTCTGCATACTCAAACAGCCGCAGCCGATACAGCCGGTGAGGTTCTCTTGTAGCGAGCGGATTTGTGCCATTTTGCTGTCGAGTTGTCCTTGCCATTTCTTCGCGACTCGCTCCCAATCACGCTTAGTCGCGGTCTGGTTCATTGGTAAGGTAGACAGCTCTTCAGTGATCTCTTCAAGCGTAAAACCAATCGACTGCGCGACTTGAATCAGGGCAATTCGTCGTAACATCGCGGATTGATAACGACGTTGATTGCCATTAGTACGAATCGAAGCAATCAGCCCTTTGGTTTCATAAAAGCGCAGCGCTGAAGGAGCGACACCGCTTCGCTCCGAAAGTTGACCAATCGTTAAATACACGACGTTTTTCATCTTCGTTCATTCCTTTGTTCGGTTATCTAGCCATTCCAATCCATGAATTTAAGTATAGCTAAAGTTAATCTTAAGTTTAAGTTTAGTCCATATAGCTTCACTTAGATTTTAGCGAAGGTATTGCCGTACATGGACTCAAACCCTGGAATGTTCTGTTCCCAAATAGGCACATATTCTCCCACTATCGACTTCAATGTATCGAGGAATAGCTTGGTTTTAATCGGGGCATCTCGATGTGGATACACCGCGTAGAAAGTACCGAAATCATCCAGTTGAAGGTGAGTCATGATTGGGACTAACTGCCCACTGGTGATTTCATCAGTCAGCATTTGCGCGGTCACCACTGCAAGTGTACTTCCTGCCACTACGCTTTTAGGAATCATCTCAACATCATTCACTTTGTAGGTCGCATTGAGTTGAAAGTGTTGTGCCTTACCCTGTTGGTCGACATACGAAAATTGGTTAATCAGTAAACCCGGTGCGGCATAAATGGTGGCAGGCAATGATTCTAGTTTTTCTATGGTGTTAATAGCCCCATGCTTTTCAATGAACTCAGGTGACGCGACAATCAAGAGTCGGCTTCTCGCTATCTTGCGACTGATTAAGCTAGAGTTTTTAGGCTTACCTATACGGAAACCAATATCAAACCCTTCTTTGACCATATCAACGATGCGATCTTCGAGTCTCAGTTCAAAATCGACATCCGGATACTGTTTCTGAAACACTGATATTGCCTGCTGAACATATTGCCGACCAAACATGGTAGAGCTCGTAATTCTTAACAGACCTCTAGGCTCGGAATGGTAGTTCTGTGCCAAGCGTTGTGTGTCATTGAGCAAGGCTCGCAATTGATGAGCTTGGTTGACCATTTCGTTGCCTGCTGCCGTGAGCGACAAAGAGCGAGTGGTTCTGTTCAACAGTCGAACATCGAGTTCTTCTTCAAGACGACTGATCTGTTTAGAGATAACAGAACGGTCAACGTTCCTCTGCTCTGCGACTTTGACGAACGAGCCTAACTCAACCACTTCTAGCAGCAATAATAAACGACTTGATGTATCCATAACGACCTTTGTTGCATTTAAAGCACCAATTAAGTGCCAATATGACTATTTTTCTCATCTTATTACAAATCTATAGTAGCTGCACATAACGGAGACAACATTCAGTCCCAAATAATTAGAGGAAACAAAGATGACACTACTATCTATTACTAATCAAAATGGCATTGCTACTGTATCAATCAACAATCCACCAGTGAACGTATTAACTTTCGATTTGATTAATGAAATCAATGAGTTTGTACTATCTCTAAAAGATGACCGTGATACTAAAGTGGTGGTATTCAAATCACTGCATGCTGAGTTCTTCCTAGCTCATTTAGATCTTAATGTGATCAACGGCACTCAAGGTGGACAGGCTGGCTCAATCGAATTCAACCACATGATTGAAAACATCAAAGCGATGAAACAAGTCTCGATCGCTGTTGTTGATGGTGTCGCTCGTGGGGGCGGTAATGAATTTGTGATGGCGTGTGACCTTGCTTATGGCACTGAAAACTCTGCGTTCGCACAACCTGAAATTCATGTAAACATCCCAACCGGTGGCCAAGGCGCAGTGCAATTTGCAAGACGCATGGGCAAAAACAAAGCGCTACAAGCTTTACTGCTTGGTAACGACTTTACGGCTCAGCAAGCAGAAGACCGTAACATCATTACGCAGTTCGTACCGAAGGCAGAGCTAGAGGCTTTCTTAGCAGCGACACTCGGTGTGATCAGTCAATTAGAAGTACGTGATATCGTGATGTACAAAGAGATCATCGCAGCCTCAATCAAAGATGAGCAAGCGGGTGCCGAGCTAGAATTGCGTTACTTCTTAGAGCGCGCAAAAGAGCAGAAAACCGCAGCAATTATCGGTGCGTTTCTAAAACACGGTGGTCAAACCGAACGTGAAGCGAAAGACATTCAAGGTATCTTCGTTGACACCGCAGCAGAGTTATCACAATAGACAATGACGCAATTAAATGGCCATCGCTTGATGGCCATTTATGTACCTAACTATTTATTTATCTATTTATCTGTGCGCCGATGTAGTAATTCTCTCACTCACTGAAGCAGTTAGATCTGACTCATGATCGATTTCAGGCTCTCGGCCATTTCGGCATTGATGATCTCACCCGTTTCTACATTAAAGTTGTCGTAGAAACTTGGCACCGACATCGACCCCTTCACATCTGCATCAAAGTAAGGTGCGGAATTTACCGCAGACGACAACACAGAGCTTGCACCGCCTGGGCCTGGTGATGTGGAGAGCATCACAACAGGTTTGCCTTGATACACTTTCATGTCGATTCGTGATGTCCAATCAAACACATTCTTAAAGGCTGCGGTGTATGAACCGTTGTACTCTGCAAAAGAGATGACCACAGCATCAGCTTCGCCAATCTTGCTAAAAAAGCGCAGCGCGTGTTGATGAACGCCAGACTCTTTTTCTCTATCTTCACTGTAAATGGGCATCTCGAAATCATTAAGATCGAGCACCTCTACTTGCGCGCCCTCGGCTAAGCTTGCGGTGTACGCTGCCAATTGTTGGTTAATCGATGCTTTACTGTTGGTTGCGCCAATTGCTAATACTTTCATTGTTGATCCTCGAATTTGGTTAGAAACATTTCTCTAAAGTTTGAAAAGGCACATTTGGCGCTAAACCAAAGTACGTTTGTAATGCGGCAAGGTACGTAGGCTCGTCTTCAAGTAACCACTCTTCTGTTGAGCCATTTTTGCTAATTTTAATTTTCTGGTTAAGCAGCGTGACAATCCCACCTTCAATCGGCAGTGCCGCAATACAGTTTGATGTAAAAATGGATTTCGGGCTGTTTGAAGTGAAGAAGTTGCTCGACTCTAAGTCGTTGGCACCCACATACGTCATGTCTAGGCTGTAGACGTTCATCCACTCTTCACCCTGCTTTATCTGCAGTAAGAAGCCATATCGTTCATCTTCGATAAAGCGGAAGGTTTGTAAGTCATTAGATTGCTCTAGATTGGTTTCAATCAGCAATGGAGCGCGAGGAGTAAAGGTGCCAAAGCCCGCATCCACCAACCACTGCTTGCCTTCAATCGTCACCAACGTCACTCGATGGCTACGCCCGGTAGGCTCTCCCGCTAGGTGTACTCGACCCAGTAAGGCTCTCGCTTCAAAGCCCATATGAGTTAACACATTCAACAACAACCCATTAAGTTCTTGGCAATAACCACCTCGCTGATTAACCACCAGCTTTTCATGCAATACCTCTTTAGAAAGTTGAATAGGCAGCCCCTGAACCACATCAAAATTCTCGAACGGGATCGTTCGGTGTTGATGCTTATGGATCGCTGTTAGGCTTTCGATTATGGTATCGCTTGGTTGGGATAAACCAATTCTTGAAAAATATTCGGTGATTTGACGCTGTTCCATACCTAACCCTTGATTTGTTTTCATCACCTAATGACTGACGTCTTCCAAGCTAACAACGCTCAAAAATGACAAGGTGATTGTTTATGTTTTTAGATTGGGGATGATGATAAAACCTCAAGTTAACTTGAGGTAAAGTGATATTTTCAAAAAATAGGAAATAATTTAAAAATACTTATAAAGCAGTTAATTACGAAAGGTTAAACATAGACTGGCATTGCACAGATAAAAATAAGCACACCCAAAATACAGTGAGTGTGCTTTATCGAAATACTATTTACTTAAACTGACACCAGAGTAAGCGACTCCAGATAGCTCGGCCATTTCGCGATTCCACGTTGCCAAATCGTGAGGATTAAACTGATTCAAATGATCATGACCACACGCTCTCGCCATCACTTGCATCAATTCAGTCGAGGCTTCGAAGAAGTTCTTCAATTGGTTCGATGCCTTCTCGACATTTAACCGTTGGCGTAAATCGGCTTTTTGAGTCGCGATGCCCGCCGGGCAATTATTGGTGTTGCACATTCGAGCAGCAACACAACCTATCGACTGCATGGCACTGTTCGAGATAGCGACTCCATCAGCGCCAAGCGCCATCGCTTTTACGAAGTCCATCGGAACACGAAGCCCACCAGTAATGATTAAGGTGACTCTGTCACTTACGCCTTGCTTGTCTAGATAGGCTCGGGCACGAGCAAGCGCTGGAATGGTCGGCACACTAATATGGTCACGGAACATTTCTGGCGCCGCTCCAGTACCACCACCTCGACCATCCAAGATGATGTAATCGGCACTGGCATCAAGCGCAAACTGAATATCCTCTTCAATATGATTGGCACTCAACTTAAAGCCAATTGGGATCCCGCCTGTCACTTCTCGAACTCGGTCGGCGAAATTTTTGAAATCCTCGACGGTTTTTAGATCAACAAAGGTGGGTGGGGAAATCGCGGCTGTACCCGCTTCAATACCGCGTACCTCGGCTATCTTGCCAATGTTCTTCGCACCCGGTAGGCGACCGCCTGTTCCGGTTTTAGCACCCTGCCCACCTTTAAAATGGAAGGCTTGGACATTTTTGAGCTTAGATTCGTCGTAACCAAATTGTGCGCTAGCTAATTCATAAAAGTAACGTGAGTTCGCCGCTTGCTCTTCGGGTAACATACCGCCTTCTCCAGAACAGATGCCTGTTCCTGCAAGTTCAGCACCTTTCGCCAAGGAGACTTTTGCTTCTTCAGATAGCGAGCCAAAACTCATATCAGACACAAACAAAGAGATGTCCAATTTAAGCGGCTTCTTCGCTTTGGGACCAATAATCAGTTCAGTACCAACCGGCACATTTTCTAGCAAAGGCTTGGTGGCCATTTGCGCGACCATCACTTGAATATCATCCCAGTGAGGTAATTGATATCTTGGGACGCCCATTGAGGTCATTGGCCCATGGTGACCCACTTTGGATAAGCCATCTCGTGCCAATTGATGAATGAACTCAACCGTGGGCTCTTCTTTGGTTGCAGAAGCCGCAGGTGAGAGATCGGGCGTTGCCGCTTGGATATGAACATCAAGGCCTTCTTGACCAAGTTGCTCAGACGTAAACTGTCTATGGGTCCCATCACAAAAAGGAAGGTTGTTCGAATACTTACAGCGGCACAGGTAAGCGTCGCCGGTTTCCTCGGCCACGAAACTCTTTGGTTTGAAGCCCGTTCCTGCATGGGAACCGTCACAAAACGGTTGGTTTTTCGATTTACCACAGGTACAGAAGTAATACTCCTCACCTTCGGTTAGCTCGACCTTAACGGGCTTGTTATCCGCTATTACTGGATTATTCATAGTTCGTTCACCTTTTCTTTCTTATGATTTGATGACTGAAGCGATGACTTGCTCACAAGAGTAAAGTAAAGGTGAGATACGCAGCTAATTCAATAAATGAGCCAGAGAAAACAAGCTTAATAAACAGCCCAAAAACAGAAGTCTTGCTTGTTCAACACAAACAAAAATGGCCACCGAATCGGCAGCCATTGTGTTTTAAATCTTAGTCTAAGCTAAACGTGAAAGGTTAATCGAATAACTCGATGACCAGCTTGTTGTCTTTAATCACAAGATTAGGTTCCGAAGACTTAATCAATGACTCTTGAACCTTATTGCTGTCGAGTTTGTAAACTGGCGACTGAGATAAGGCAAAACCAATCATAGAAACGGCAGGCTTAAGTAGTTTGGCGATCTCAGGAGAAAGCTGTTTGTCTTTTTCTTCAAAGCGCTCTAAACGCAGTGATTTCAAATAAATCTCGCCACTCTCTTTGTCATATTCAGGAATCGCACTGAACTCGATATCAAGATCCAACCTCATGTTCGGCACGTTAAACACCTGAACTTGTGCATTGGTATTCGCCAGAACAGAAACGCGCTCGGCATCAGCTCGGCCAATTTTCACCGCTAAGTCATCGACAGCCACTTGCGCATACATAACGTTTTGCACACCGACTTCTTGCTCTAACATCACCGAATCTTGCAGGTAGTTCGTCATTTCTTGTTCAGTAACGCTATAGCTAACACAACCGCCTAGCACCAGCGCAGAAGCTGCCAAAATGAATTTTTTTGCTACGTTAATTATCATCAATATCAGCTCTTTATCGTTAGTGATTAGCGCGGAGTTTACTGTGTCATCATCAATAAACAAAACAGTAAAAACACGATATTCGTGAATACCTTTATTAATAAGCATAAATATCAATAAGTAAAGCACCAGATTGGCTTTCCCGCTTGAGATAATGACACTTGTCAGCCAAACGCCATCAGATTTGTGTACTCGAATTAATTGAGTTTTGCTCCTAAGCTTATGGGATATTTAGGGGGCTTACTGTAGGTTTCATCATGGAGTCGAAACATGAAGAGTGAGCACAATGCCATCAAAAAGAGTATCACCTGAGCCTAAAACTCGTTCTGTGATTCTACTATGTAACACCAGATGCCTGCACCATAATCAGTGGGTAGATGAATTGCGCCTCCATAACTGGGAAGCTCAAATTGCAGAAACGACCGAACAAGCCATTCACTTACTCAACACCCGAAGCGACAGCTACTCATCAATTTTGATGTCTTGTCTAACATCATCCTCGATCGACAAGCAATGTGAACAAATATCAACGCTCAAGGTTCACTTTCCAAGTTTGAAAGCAATCGCTATCTGCAACCAACCACCAAGCCGCAACTTATCGCTCATTAAGCAAACCTATTGGGATTATTACCATCTACCTATTGATACAGAATGGCTTTGTCGAAATTTAGGGCATGCATATGGCATGGTAGACACCAAGCAACACAAACCTAAGCCTGATTCGTGCCATCAATATCAATTGGTGGGGCAATCCAGCACCATCCAACAACTTAAAAAGAAGATAACTAAGATCGCTAACAACGATTTTCCAGTACTGATTCAAGGGGAAACAGGAACAGGAAAAAGCCTATGTGCGCGTTTAATACATGAGGCCTCAGCCCGTAGCCAGAAACCTTTCATCGCCGTAAATTGTGGCGCAATTCCACAATCCCTGATCCACTCAGAGTTATTTGGTTTTGAAAAAGGCTCATTCACGGGAGCAAACAAACGCTACGTCGGACACGTGGAAAGAGCGAATGGTGGCACACTATTTTTGGATGAGATCGGCGATCTTGAGCTGTCACTACAAACTTACCTGCTCCACTTTCTCGAAAATAGCTCGATAGAGCGACTCGGCAGTAATAACCAATTACCCGTAGATTGCCGTGTAATTTTCGCCACCAACGTCAATATCGAACAAGCCGTTGCTGCGGGTAAATTTCGTAAGGATCTCTTTCATCGGATCAATGTACTTCCATTGGACCTAGTACCACTCAATGATCACAAGGAAGACATTGAAGATTTGATTCGATTTGAACTGAAGCACAATTACGCATCCAAAACCAAACTGCCTAGTGACACACTTGAGCAAATGAAACAGTACCATTGGCCGGGCAATGTCAGAGAGTTATTCAACTGTATAAAAAGGGCGATTGTTCTTTCGAATTCAAACGCGCTCTCTACTCGTCATATGGGGATTCAATTGAAAGATGCGTCGCCCGACACTGAGAGTGACACTCGACTTTCCTCAAAAAATGTTCGTCGTGTGATTCAGCAACACCATTACAATATTTCCCAATCAGCTAAAGCGTTGTCTATTTCTCGGACAACCTTATATAAGCTAATTAAAAAACATCAAATAGTAATTTAAGTCGCCTAGTTAATTAATTACCTAACACATAAAGCAGCCTAACGAACTAGGCTGCTTTAGAAATTAAGTGAGTACAACTAATGAAAGTACTTATGGCTCAGGTACAGTAAATGGACAAACATCACAGGTTGCAATGTTCGATGTTTCCATAAATGCTTCTTGCAAGAACAACGAGTCAAACGTTGCTGTTACTTGATTAGATAGCATTCCGTCTACTCCAGTTGGTAACACATTTGGCGCATAGGTTTTGCTTACTTGTGTACAAACTTGACCAATCGCATCACCAAAGTTCGGTATCCACTCACCCTCACCCGTTTTACAAGCAAACAGTTCTGGGTCGGCACTTAATGCACTACACATATTACCAGCACCACATGTGGTCACATCCTCAAGATCATCACAAGGTAAAGCGAAGTCGAGGTAATAACTGCTGTTGACGACTTCGGTAGGTAAGTCAGAACGGCTCAAAGAATCATCCTTAGAATCCACCAGCGATTCAATGGCCAATGGAATATCACCGGTATTACATATTTCAACATCATAGGTTTTCTTAAGCACAACTTGACCGCTATCAACTTCTAAGAAGCTATTACATACCTTAGAAATCTCAACCATTGGACTCAAATCTATTGGCGGACAATTGTAAGCCACGGGAGCTTGAGCATTCACGATAAGCCCGTCAAGATCCACTGAACCATCGATCACACCGACGGCACCATTATTTACAGACAGGTAATTACCCATGAATGAGAATGACTCACCGACGCTCCACACTTCATCACCGTTACCCACCACTGGAAGCGCACCTAAAATTGGTGACTCCGATAAAAAGGCCACTTCGTAATCACCATTAGTGCCTAACGAACCAGGGCCAGTATTAGTAACCGTCACGGTGTAGTCGATGTTGAACATGCCATCAACCGTAAAACTGGTTGTGTTACAAGTCGCCGCTATGCTGATACTACATAAACTAAATGAACCGACAACGAAGTCAGCCAAAGACGCATCAATCGAACGGGAAGCTCGTGATTCCACTAAGAAGCTACTAAAACAAGGGATATCCTCAATACCAAACTCATCATTCAATAGTGCAGATAAGTTCAGGCGTCCTTCAACAAAGCTCTCCGTCGGAATAGACGTAGTTTCACCCGTTTTAGCTAGATAATCCCAACCTTGTACATTGGGTAGAGCAATTGCCCCGATAGAATCATCATTTGAAATCGCACATATCTTCTCGACACCGACAGCACCACTGCCACATCTTGCACCAACGAAATCATTAGATTTAGGGTCTCCAGCCGTCTGGAACAGTCTGGTCATGTTGTCAGTCACATCACCATTATTCAAATCCCATTGCAGCACTTCAATATAAGGTTTACCACCACTGGCTTGCGGAAAAGAAATCAAGACCAATATGTCTCCATTGACGTGCTCGCC
The DNA here is from genome assembly GCF_024347415.1 of Vibrio crassostreae. Classification (NCBI taxonomy): domain Bacteria; kingdom Pseudomonadati; phylum Pseudomonadota; class Gammaproteobacteria; order Vibrionales; family Vibrionaceae; genus Vibrio; species Vibrio crassostreae. Next base: position 1,091,791 of record NZ_AP025476.1, on the reverse strand, counting down.
AACGAAATCACCTTTTGTCGCTCCTGCCGGTAATCCTACTTGATCTTGTAAGAACCAAAAACCAATGTACATATCACCATTGTTCGCATATCGGTCGGCACCAAAGTAAATCAGCAAGTCACCTTCGCTTTCAAAGGCAGCGGCATACGCATTAGTAAAGTCATCTTTTGGTTGTGGTGACGCCGTACGGAATGCCCAATCTGTAATGTCAGAATCATCTTTTGATCCACCTTTCCAAAAGATTTGGTCGATACCATTACGGTCTTTTTCGAAAAATTCTGCAATCCCAACCATGCTGTTGGGGTCATTTACATCGTCCCAATCAATACCACTATTATCACTGGTCGCGTTACCATCGAGTTCCATCACATCAACAGTAGCCCACGCCAACTGAGGACTACTAAACAACAGAAGCACACTAAGTAAATAATTTATAACCTTCATGTTCTCTCTCCATTTGTTCATACTTATGCTTTTAAGGTTTTCTTCCATGCCCAAACTGGAGAAAATCCTTTAGCAATTCGTAGGTTCGATAGAGCATATTCCAAGCCAACTTCAACTAATTGATTTGGTTGATGTTTATATATTGAAGGCACACCTTTCTTGGACGTTTTGTTATCATTTGTCCATAAACCAGAGATTTGACCAAATAATCAAGGACTTGAAAGGGTGAACAAAGTGTATAAGTCAGACATCTTTAGAACTTTGATTCGAGAAGAGTGATCTTTAAAAGGTACAATAGCGTAGCCATTTTAAGATTATCGAATAACAAGCGATTGAATTGAAGGGTGCCGACTTAACGGGCAACTGAAGGTTCTTCTAGCTAAGCCACAGGCGAATAAACAATGACACAACTGACGATATTTTATGATGGGACTTGTCCATTGTGCGCAAAAGAGATGGCGGCACTTGCCAAGTATGATATCGAGAATAAGATTCAAACCATTGATATCTACAGTGAAGCCTTTTCAGACTACCCTCAGATTAATGCGGACGCAGCCAACACCATTTTGCATGCACTGGATGAGAACGGCAAAGTGCTGTTAGGTTTAGACGTGACCTACCAAGCGTGGCGCTTAGTAGGAAAAGGTTGGCTATATGCTCCATTGCGTTGGGCGATATTTAAGCCAATCGCAGATTGGTGTTATTTACGATTTGCCAAGAACCGATATAAAGTCTCTTTCTGGCTAACTGGAAAATCACGCTGCAACGGAAATAGCTGCATTAAATAGGATTGAGTTAAGACATGCCGCTGGCGACTTTGTAGTAAACGATGCCAAACAGAGCTGCGAATACCAATACCGTAACGGCCACTTTCAACCAAATAAATCTCATGCTTTGTCCTTTTAATTCTGTTTACTGTTTCGCGAGACAAGTTACCACAACAAAACATTCGGTTGTGTAATGATTGGCAGAACTTTGTAGTCATACCAATCACAGTAAGTAAGTGATCAAAAATAGCGCAGGAAAAAAGCTAGGGTGAACAGTTATTTACTACGGTTGGTATCAACCTTGATTCTCAGAGAGAACCTTTATGTCGGCAAAAGAGAGAAACCTTCCCACACATCGAATTTCTAGATTCAGTAAGTTTGCCTCATTGGCGACAAGGGTCGCGGGCAACGTGCTAACGGAAGGCACCAAGCAGCTTGCACAAGGCAACAGACCCAAAGCAAAAGACTTACTGTTAACGCCACAGAACATTGCTCGCCTGACCGATCAACTGGCGCACCTACGTGGCGCTGCGATGAAGCTGGGGCAGATGCTATCAATGGATGCGGGCGATGTTCTAGAGCCAGAATTAGCCGACATTCTTTCTCGCCTGCGCTCCGACGCTGACCCACTGCCAACAAAGCAGCTCAATCAAGTCTTAGAGAGCTCGCTTGGGCACCAGTGGAAAACCGAATTCCTTTCCTTCAACTTTAAACCGATTGCCAGTGCGTCTATCGGACAAGTTCACCAAGCCTATAGCGATGCCGGGGACAAACTCGCCGTCAAAGTCCAATACCCAGGCATTCGAAAAAGCATCGACAGTGATGTGGACAACGTCGGCACACTGCTCAACATTGTTGGCTTGATACCAAAGTCGGTCGACTACAAAGGCTTGTTAGAAGAGGCAAAAAAACAGCTCCATGATGAAGCGGACTACGCTCGAGAGGCTGGCTATGCAACTCGTTATCACAATGCATTAAAAGAGCACTCTCACTTCGTCGTACCTAAGATTCATCCGCAAGTCTCTTCAGAATCCGTGCTCGCCATGGACTTCATCGAAGGCGTCTCTATAGAACAGATAGAAAGTTACGACCAAGACACCCGTGACTTTGTGATGCACAGCTTGCTTGAGCTTCTATTCAGAGAGTTGTTCGACTTTAAGATGGTGCAAACCGATCCCAATTTCGCCAACTACCTTTACGTTGAAAACACCCGACAAATTGGCTTGTTAGATTTCGGAGCAACACGTGAATACAGTGACCGCTTCAGCGAAGGTTATCGCTTAGCCTTTTCGTCAGTGATTAATAACAATGAGCAAGGGCTCAACCAAGCGTTAGAGCAAATTGGATTCTTCAGCGAGACGATTCTTTCCGATCAACGTCAAGCTATTTTAAACCTCGTAACAATGGCCTGTGAGCCGATGTTGGTTGACGAAGACTACGACTTCAGAGCCAGTGGTTTGGCACAAAGGCTTCGTGAAGCAGGCACCATATTGAGCATGGAACAAGAGTATTGGCACACACCACCAGCCGATGCGCTGTTCCTGCACCGAAAAATTGGTGGCATGTATCTGTTAGCGGCTCGCCTTGGTGCGAAAGTGAATATCAGTCGTTTGGTCGCTCCATACCTTATGCCAGAGAGTAAAAGCACAATTAAAAACGATAGTTAAAACGCTAATGAAATAGACAGTAAATAAGACACAAAGTGATCATTTCAACGTGCTCAAGAGTAATAACCATTACGCCAACTAAAATGAGCCAAACATATGAAATGTTCACTACTATGCTCAACCGTACTGATTACCAGCCTAACAAGCTCTGTCGCTTTTGCAGCTAGCTGCCCAGAGATACTTAATGGCACACAAAGGCTGTTAAACTCAAACGAAGAAATTGAACTGTGTGAAGAGTTTCAAGGTAAGACTTTATTGATCGTGAATACGGCAAGTCAGTGCGGTTTTACTCCTCAGTTCGAACAACTAGAGCAGCTCCATCAAACCTATAAAGACCAAGGCTTCACGGTTGTTGGTTTCCCAAGTAATGATTTTCGCCAAGACAGAGGTAGCGAGGAGCAATCCGCTAAAATCTGCTACTTAGATTATGGCGTCACCTTTCCGATGATGGCGCGTGCATCAATCTCAGGGCCAGAAGCAAACCCAGTCTTTGCCGAAATCCAACAACAAGCAGGCGTCAAACCTAAATGGAATTTCTATAAGTTCTTGATCAGCAAAGAAGGTAAAGTGGTCGCAACCTTCCCGAGTTCTACATCGCCAACCAGTACTACCCTTAAAACCGCTATCGAGCAGCAGTTATGAAGTCAGATTACATGGGGACAACTCAAACACGTAACACCATGGCCAAACTCGGTTATATGGGTTTAATCCCCTTTTTATTCGGCCTGCTGTTATCGCTCACCGACAGCCAACTTTTAAGCTTGAGCGGGGAAACACTCTTCATCACTTACAGCGTGGTCATCTTGAGCTTTTTGTCGGGCATCTTATGGGGCAATGGAATAGAGAACTTCGAAAACCAATCCAGCAACAAGGCTCTAGTTCTGAGCAATGTTATTGTGTTGGCATCTTGGCTAGCGGTGCTACTCGGTGAGCAGCAAGAGTTTCTCACCACTCTGATTCTTATTATCGGCTACATTGCGGTTTGGCGAGCTGAAAGGTCAATGAGAGAAGAGAACCAGAGCCAAGACCCAGATGGCTACTTGGATATGAGAACTCGGCTCACCTCTAGCGTGGTATTGATGCACGGTATCGTGATGCTAACTTAAGCATGCGATGCCTATATCTAAACAGATACATGAAGCGGGAACTAGATGATGAGCTGCATGACCAGACGAGGCTCATCGTCTCCGAAATAATTACTCTCTTCTTTGATGGTCACAAAACCCATCGACAAATACAGCTCACAAGCCGAACTGTTACTTGGATCAACGGTAAGTAAAAGCTTGGAACCTTGTGGCAAGGTTTCTATCGCCAGTTGCATCAATGAACGGCCAATCCCCATACCTCGGTAAGCAGTATCAACAGCCAGTGACAAAACCCAATACTCTTTTTGTTTGTCGGTTGGTGTCATTAATATATAGCCCGCAACCTGCGAATCTTGTTTCGCCACCAGCAAGCCCTTCCCCCAGCAATCAAATGCCTGACGAAAGAAAAACAACGGATAGGCGTGATCGCCAAATAAAGCATGTTCAAGCTGGTAGATATCAGCCAGTTCCTGTTTTTCCGCACAGACAATATTCATAGACAGACCTTAAAAGATTAACGATAAACTAGACAAGCAAAATGAGAACTACTGTCGACTCACCAACAGATTAGCACCGGATAGAGCAAGAAAAACCGAGCACGCTTTGTTGAAACGCTTGGCCATTTGAGGTTTTGAAAACCAATTTCGTAGATATAAACCAAAGGCTGCATAGATGGAAATCGCGAGCATTTCTAATACAAGGAACGTGCTGCCTAAAACAAAGAATTGAGTATTTACGTTCGCTGAAACATCGACAAATTGAGGTAGGAATGCAGTGAAGATAAGTATCGCTTTGGGGTTGCCAGCAGCCAGTGCGAACTCTTGTTTAACAAGACCAAACCAGTTCTTATTTCGTTCAATATCCGCGACCGGACTTGCTTGTGAGCGCCAAAGATTGAACGCGATCCACAACAGATACATCGCGCCAAATAGCTTGATAAGGAAAAACAGAGTTTCAGATGTATAAAGCACAACAGCTAAACCGGATGCAGCCAAAGCAATCATGCCAGAAAAAGCGAGGATTCTTCCTAAGCCAGCGATAAAGGCGGCCTGAAATCCGTAACAACGGGCGTTGTTCATTGATAACAAATTGTTTGGGCCCGGTGTCATGTTGAGCGCAAAGCAAGCCGGGATAAACAGCAGCAACTTCCATATTTCCATTGGTATTTCCTAGTCTCAATATGCCAAGGTTATCGTATCATTAAATGAGATATGACCTTTTATAGCAGCTATTAAAACCAGTACCAATCCTACTGTCGTATCCTTTCAACTAATTCTCAAAAAATTTCTCGTACTCTGGTGTCGCTAAGTTTTCTGCAATCCCCATTTCACCCACTATATAAATGGCACTCGCAAGAGTTTCTATGGTTTGGTTAAGCTCTCTATCGGGCACTTCTCCAACAACAGGAACGGGCTGACGTACAGATGTTGAATTGCAGACTACGCTTTCACAAACGATGTTGTGTTGTTCCTGTTGAGAAACTTCTGGCGGCTTGAAATCCTGTGAATTGAAGTCGGGAGCAGTAACACCCTCACTTGAAAAATCAGAGGCGCTGTATGAGGCAGCTGAAAACAGAGACAAGAGCAGCATCCACTTATTCATAATATCTTTCCATGGTTAGCATTCACTGAATTTAAAAAATACTATCTAATTCGAGTCGTTATGAACAGTGTTTTATTGTTGAAGATGATTATGTAGATAAGTGCCGATTACCCGCTGTACTTGGGATGACATGAATTCAACTCACATGCGAATGCTTACCTAACATAAACTTATCGAGTAGCGGCTGTGGTACCGGGATAATGGAGTATCGAATGAAGACAACTAACGTCACTATCGCCACAAAACTGCCTAAAACAAAATCATGCACATCAACCAGCACCCAACCAAGAACCCTATCACTGACAATCGCAAATAGACCGATACTCACCGCGACTATCCATTTACGGTGATCATAAGGTAAATATTCCATCTTTTGGCTCACGATATAGAGCAGTGACAGCCTCACGATATAAGTACCACAAAGCACCACCACCACACCCCACACTCCATAAATCGGTGCCACAACAAAGTAGCCAATCGCAGCCAAGATCGCACAGCCACCTTGAATCCACATTTGTGATTGACTTGAATCGCCACTAAAGCAGCCTAAATTGAGGTAATCGCCTGCGCTTTTGATAACACCAATCACAAGCAAGGCCACGACGAGAGTGCCAGCATAGTGATAGCTGCTAGGCAAAATTAATGAGATGAAACCAGGAACGGTTAGAATCATCAGGATCCCTAACACGATGGCAAGGTTAACGCCGACTAAGGCTCTATCTGCACAAATTTTACTACCGCCAAGCTGCTGAAGCATAGCGACTCGGTTCGGAAACCACCAAAGTGCATAAGGCTGCAACAGTAAGCCTAGAATCAACGCAAACTTACCGCTGACCGCATAAATCGCAAGCTCTTCAACGCCGACGAAACTCGCCATCACCCAACGGTCTAGCCCTGTAATCATGTAAATCGAAGCACCACCGACTAACGTGGGCAATCCAAATTTTAGGATCTTAGCGGAGTACTTGAGGCTGCCAATTGAGCCCATCTCCTGCCATTGATAACGCAGTAAACACAGCATCAGCAGCACACTCGAAACAGCGGAAGATATTAGTACACCATCGATGCCATAACCCGCTTCAAGCAGCACAAACGTCATTGCAGCTTGCACACTCGCCTTCAAGACATTGAGCATGCAAAAACGTTTTGCCATCGCATTCATTCGCATCAGTGTTAACGGGATAGAAATCGCACCATCGAGCATGGTCGGTATCAACAGAAGTAGAATTTGATAGGGTTGGAACTCGACGGGCAGCATCAATAACAGTAGTGGCATGCTAAGTGCAATTAAGCTCCCCCCTAACACACACACTAAGACACTCAATGTGAAACAGTTAGAAACCAATTTCCTCTTTTCTTCGCCCTCAGCGACGCCAACATATCGATACATAGCCTCAACAATCCCAAAGCTAAATAGGATCGTCCCGATATCAGCCAACAAGACAATGGCTTCTAAAGAACCGTATTCAACCAACGTCATCTTATGGGTGATATAGGGGACCATCACGAGTGATATCCCTTTCATCATCACAATGCCAATGGCGTAATAGGCGGACTGTTTTAGTGACCCCATAGCAGACACCTATTCCTTACAATGCAGGCATTAGGAAACTCTTAAAGTCCCCAAGTAGATGTCGGAACGTTCGTTTTTGCGGAGCCAAAACCAACGAACGAATACTGTATGAGATGGCCAGTCGGTTTATTTGTAAGCACCGATAATAGTCAGCGTAGCCTTCCAGTATTCTCGCCTTTGCTATTTTGAAACTTGAAGTGGGTAGATTCCATCGTTGACTATCATTTTGGTAATGTTGAAGAATGGTCTCTATCGACTGCAAATTTCTCAATTTAAGATTTTCAGTTTGGGTAACGGAACTCGCTCTCATCAAGTAACCAACCTGCACGGAGTTCAACGCACCAATCTGATGGTTTTCACTCATTCGAAGCCACAGCTCCCAATCTTCCCCATACTTAATATCAGCATTGAAACTGCCTGTTTGAGAAAACACATCCGCTCTCACCATGACCGTCGATGTCCCAATCACATTGTTTTCAATGATGAACTCTAGCGGGTTCTCGATATTAATGAACAACTCTTCTTGATCTTGAAACTGCGACCAATAACTAAAACAATCGACTATCACTTGGTAGTCTTCCGTAAGGTGCTCGTAATTGGTAAAACTCATCGCGAGATCAGGGTATCTTTGATGAAATTCAAGCTGGCGTTCCACCTTTTCGGGAAACCAAAAGTCGTCAGCATCTAAAAACGCAATAAATTCACCCGTCGCCTTTTCGATACCAAGGTTTCTTGCTTGAGGAGCCCCGACACCCAAGGTTGATAACTTAACGATACGATCATCATGGATTGACGCCAGGTAAGTCGACGTACCATCATTACTATTATCATCGATAATGATTAATTCTATGTCTTGATGAGTCTGCTTAAGCACGCCACCAATTGCCTTAGGCAGGTAATCCAAACAATTGTAGGTAGGAATAACAACACTTACTTTAGCCATAATGACGCCCTCAGATTTATACGTTATATGGCTAACGTTGCATGTTCTATGCCGAGAGCACCTTGCGATAAAATCACTTCTAGATCAGTCTCCTACGTGCCCATTCCCAAAATGACGACAAAACACAACCAGTCAAAAAACCTACAACCTCAATTTGATTTTCAATTTGAGAAAACGGACTACTTCTGGGTGGGTAACCTTCAGGAAACCATTGAAATGCCCGCCAAAGCTACGATTTGATCTTGGTTCGTATCTTGCTTTATTGGTTATTACCTTGGCTTGATAGCTTTAATCACATGGATTTGAGGAGCAAAGAATGAAGAAAGTAGCATTTGTGGCGCCAACCTACCCTGTACTCAGTGAGACCTTCATTCAAACAGAAGTCGACTCTGTGAAAGCCTGTGGGCACGATGTTTGTGTAATGACGTTCAAAATTGAAAACAGCGAAAAACAGTTCGACTACGACATTGTCGAGATAGGTAAAGATGTTCGGATGAGTAAAGTCACCCACATTAATTGGATAGGGTTAATCAAGGCTGTCTCATTTATTTCTAAGCAAACCAGCATGCCCAAGAAGTCACTGTTCGCTTATGGCTTTAAATTAGCGCTGCAACTCGCGGAAAACGACGTCGAACACGTTCATGCGCATTTCTGTCAGCACACTGCAGCTCACGCCATCGTCGCGGCAAAACTGCTGAATATTACCTGTTCGTTCGTTGCTCACGGCCATGATGTTTACGAGTTTGCTTATGATATTGAACACAAGATTTCATCGAGTGATTTTGTGGTTGCAGTATGTAAAGACATGCTCGCTGACTTCAACACCATGGCGAAAGGAAACATTAAGCTCCTGCACTGCGGAGTTAATACCAAACAATTCCAACTCAACCCAAAAACCGAAACCAAGCAACTTCGCTTTGTTTTTCTTGGCCGATTAGTGGAGCAGAAAGGCATCCACCATCTTATTGATGCACTAGCGCCGATTGCCGAACCTCTCGACATTCATCTCGATATCATCGGTACTGGCGATTTAGAGCAACAATTAAAATTGCAGGTCAAAGAGCAAGGACTCACTCGAAACGTGACCTTTCTTGGTGCCAAGTCTCACGAATGGGTGAAAGAGAAACTGTCGAACTATGAGAGCCTAATCGCGCCCTTCTGCTTTTCCGAAACAGGGTGTGTTGATACCGGGCCACTGGTTTTAAAAGAAGCGATGGCCGTTGGTACGCCTGTCATCACGACCAACATCATGGGATGCAAAGAGATCGTCTCACCTGAAACAGGTTTTGTGGTTAGCGAAAAGAACGTTGAGGAATTAAGAGAAGCGATTGAGCGTTTTGCGCAGTTGAGCAGTAATGATAAAGCGTCAATGGGATTGGAGGCACGTCAGAGAGTGAAAGACAGTTTTAATTCGATAAAACAAGCTCAACAATTATCTCGCTGGATAGAGAACCCAGCTCAATAAGGATTAACTCAGGCAGCTAAGCATCACAAGAACAAAGCACCATAAGAAAACTGAGCACCACAAGATCAAAAGAGCGCTACATCAATTTGAAATGTAACGCTCAACTTAGCACTGCCCAATGATGGCGACTTATGCTTTCAGTGACTTTCATTAGCTTTTCATTAAGAAGCCTAGCTAGCCTGCTCGCAATGCCAAAATAGACTCAATATCTTCGATGTCACGATATTGAGCGAGTTGTTGCTCTTTCGATGAAATCGCCACAATCGACATTCTATCGGCCAATTCGTTACCTTCAATCCCAACGTGTCCGTTCACGTGGTAGATGGTGATTTTTGAAGCAAGTTCTTGGTAGAGAGCATACGCAGGCTTAATAATATCGAGGTTTTTGATCTCGCCTCCCGACTTGCTCCAGCCCTTTTTCTCCCAACCTGTAGCCCACTTAGTAATGCAGTCTATCGAGTATTTCGAGTCACAATAAATCGCCACAGAGAGGCCTGCGTTTAACTTATCTTTCGCAAGCAAAAAAGCCTGTTTAAGACCACGTAACTCAGCGGTATTATTAGTACCAACAGGTTGATACAAGCCATACCATAATTCGGTTAATTGGTTGTTTTGATATACCGCTAAACCCGTCCCCGCTTCACCAGGGTTTGGCTCACAAGCACCATCAGTAAAGATCTTGATATCAAAAGGCATATCAGTGATTTGCTGCTCTGAAAGAGGCGGAACCTTTGCTTTCGTCGCCTTCCCCGCAGAGCTTGGCTTTGTCGCTGTAGAGCCTGACACAGACGACGTTTTACCACCGAAAGCAGACTCAGCCTCGCCTAATGTTGGAAACGATTTATATCTCGCACCAGCGAAGCCATCGACTTGCGATTTACACTCGTTCCAAGTAGTAAAAATACCCGGTGTGCGACCTTTCCAAACCACATAATATTTCTTAGCCAAACTAACTCCTTACCAAAACCTAAACACACAAACAGTGAATCAGTACATTAGATGCCACCACGCTATACGTTGCAAGGTCTATCACTCTAAAACAGGTCTAAAAAAGCTTCGTTCATAACTCACGATACAATCAACTTCGTCCGCAAATTCAAACGCTTTAATACACTCAGCATCGCTCAGCGATTTAATCCGATATTCTTCATAGGCAACCAAACTTTCAAAGGTAAACAGCGCCAAGGCAATATTGTTCGCCCCTTCCGACGGTAAGAAATAACCATTGTGTTGGCCCCCGAATTTAGCGACCAGAGGAATCCACATTTTTGCGTATGTCTCGAACTCATTTACCTTTTTGGGATCAATCACATATCGAACATAACAAGTAATCATATTTATACGGCCCTTAAATTATGGGATAAAGTTGAAGTTGAAGCTCACGAGAAAAGGTAATCAACCGCGACAAGGTTATAAAACAAAAACACACCCATACTGACGCCGATCGTAAGTAACACATTGCGTGTTTTCCAAATCAGTAAGCCAGTCACCACCGCGCCTATCAAGTAAGGGTTTTCAAGGCTTGGCCAAAATGTTTGTTCAGGAGCAAATACAATTGGCCCCCAAATCGCAGTCAACACCGCTGGGCTTGAATAGCGCAATAGGCGCCTTGCGGTTTGATTGAGTCGAAGCGGGATTGCAGGTTCAAGAAACAGATACCGACTAAAGAAAACAATCGCAGTCATGAGGAATATCGTTAACCAAATCATCTCTATTTCCCCTCCACGATTGTCTTGTTACCGTTGGTTCGCTCTTGAAATGACTCGCTGAAAAAGCCCGCTAACATGCCAGCAATCGCTGCAATCATCAGCCCGCCTTCAACATTGTTGACCGACATCGCGACCGAGGTGACCAATGAAACAACCACACACACCACGACGGGTAGAGTTCGGATTAATGGAAAAACCAACGCGATAAACGTTGCGGCTACCGCGAAGTCGAGACCGATTTCATTGAGTGACGGGATTTGGCTTCCCGCGACAATGCCAACAAAGCTCGCGATATTCCAAACAAGGTAAAAACCTCCACCTACACCCGCGGCATACCAACGATTAAACTCTTGCTGAGACTGCCCACTACAAATCGCAAACAGCTCGTCGGTGAGCCAAAATCCGAGTAATAGGCGCCAACGCGCAGGAAGATGACTGATTTTGTCTCGCATCGATACGCTATACAGAAAGTGCCTTGAGGTGATGAACAGTGTGGTCAACAACATGGTCCCTAAACCAATACCCGCTTTGAACATACCCGCTGCGACAAGTTGCGCTGAGCCAGCAAATAAAATAGCCGACATCGCTTGAGCTTGCAGTTGATTCAACCCAGCATCTATCGCATATGAGCCTGCGAGAATCCCCCATGGGATAACCGCAATGCTCAAGGGCATTCCCGCTAAAACGCCCTTCCATAACTGTGTTCGTCTATCCATTGTTTCATTATCCATATAATTCTTTTCTCTCCCACATTAGCTATTCAATTTAAGAAGAGTTGAGTCGGTTCGATTGTACAAACTTGCTCGATTTAAAGACTGAATTAACGTGTCCGATTTAGAGCATCTTGATGTATTGCCCCGGCGTGTAACCATTGGCTTTTTTGAAGTGTCGATGAAAATGGCTTTGGTCGTGAAACCCACACTCTTGCGCGGTATCAGAAATCGTATGCCCTTGCTTCAGTAACTTGCGAGAGAGCCTCAACCGAGACTGAATCTGATACGCATGTGGCGGAAGACCGAACTCTTTTTGGAAAGAGCGCACCAAATGAAACGGGCTTAAAGCCGCCAGTTTAGAGAGTTCTTCTAAGGAGACATCGGCTTGCGGAAAATCATCTAAAAACTCTTTCACCAGAACAAGCTGACGCTGAGTTTTGCCGTCCAGTTGAGGCTTAAGGCTCGATTTCCCATGTCGACTAATCAGCTTAACCAACATTCCGTACATCAAAGTTTCTCGTAGCAGGCGATTGTCTGATTCATCAATCGCGTTGAACACCAGTCTTAACTGATTAGCGAGTTCAGGGTCTTCAACCACCGCTCTTGGGAAATAAGGTGCCCCGTAATTGGGTAAGTTAAGCTCTTGAGTAATTTTGGCGAGTTGCTCAGGAAGTGGATACATTGCGCGATACGCCCAACCACCGTCAGTGGCAGAGTGTCCGCTATGCACTTCATCGGCGTTGACCAGAATGATGGCATCTTGTGGTGCAACATGATGCCCGCCAGTTCGATAGAAACGTTGAGCACCCTGCTCTATAACACCAAGTGTGTAGCCCTCGTGACTATGGCGTGAGAAGTTCTGCTTTTCGTATTCAGCATTCAGGATTTCAAGGCCACCGAGTTCTTCCGTGATCTTATATTCGGCCTTTTCTTTAGAACGTTTCTTGTTCTCCATAACAATTCCCAAGCCTGTTAATTATCGAGCGACTTATCAGTCTACTCTATAGGCTCTTTCAGCTTTTGTACAAAATTGCGCATTTGGCGGTTAATGCACTTTTTGACCGAAGAATTAAACAGCTCAATAACGTGTTCTAGTTGCGAGCAAGATCGTGCTCTTTAAGCAGTTGGCGAAGAATTGACAAATCAGTGACTTAATCATGCTCATAATCCCCACCAACTATTGGTAACTGTTCAGAGATATGATGAAGAAAGCCTTAGCATTGATCTTTTTCTTGAGCCTTACAGGCTGCACGCACAATCAATCCAAAGCACTAAGCATGAACTCCTCGTCGGTTAATACATACCCACAATCGATGTCGAACCTGCAACTGTGTGACACCTTGTATTACGGGCGCTCGAGCAACCAAACACTGGCAGCAATTGGCAGTGAGTTTAATCGAAGAGGATTGTCGAAGAGTTGGTGTGATACCGAAACCAATAAACTCTATCTAACAAAGACCATTGATTGGGTTGCTGAACAAGTCGAAGACAAAGAAGATTCAGAGGAAGAAGCGTCTGCTGTTGTGCTGCCTGCGAATTGAGAAAGATACGTAATTTATCCTCATTGAATACGCTAGCAGTGCTTCTAAAAATAAAACCAGAGCAAACTTATTGATCTGCATGCCTTTGCTCACATCAATATGCATTCGCATTGATAAATGTTAACAATTAGTTAATCATCGGTATCCTTTATTACTATAAGGAAATAACCAATGAAATGGATACTTGTTGCATTCGTCAGTATTTTCTCTGTGTTCACATACGCAAAAGATTGGAAACAAATTCGCTTTACTGTTGAAGGAGCTTACCCACCGTTCAGTTGGACAACGCAAGATGGTGAATTAGAGGGGTTTGAAGTCGATTTAGCCAACGCCTTGTGTATCGAATTAGAAGTAAAATGTATCATCTCAAAAACTGATTGGGACGGTATTATCCCATCACTTTTAAGCCGTAAAAACGATGCAATTATAGCGGCTATGACAATTACCGAAGAACGTGAAAAGAAAGTTAACTTCACTATCCCCTACGCCAAAGTTCCTACTCGTTTTGTGATGAAGAAAGATCGAGAGATCAATATGAGCGACGAAAGCTTGAATGACCTAACTATTGGGGTTCAGCGAGCAACTATTGGCGATAAGTACCTTTCTGAGATTTACCCAGATGTAGACATTAAGCGTTACAGCTCATTCGACGAAGCCTTTACCGATTTACTCAACGGTCGTCTCGATACCGTATTTGGTGGCTCTATGGGGCTCAATGCGGGTTTTCTTGAAACAGAACAAGGTAAAGACTATCACTTTACAGGCCCTAAATTCACCGAAGAGAAATGGTTCGGACGTGGTATTGGTGTAGCGGTACGAAAACAAGACAATGAACTCAAAAATCTTATCGATAGTGGAATACAAAGACTGATCGACAACGGTCAACACCAAAAGATTGCGAGCAAGTACTTCTCATACAGTATTTATGAATAGCCTAGCGCACAGAATGAATGAGCTTCACTGATGAAAATTGTTGTTTAATTTTTGGAAAGCTTCAGATAGCAAAAAGCCGCTCATAATGAAGTGACCCCGTAAAGTTGGACATTTCTGTTAAGCGGCTTTCAAGGCCTGAGTTCGATATTCTATCGGAGTCAGGCCTTTTAGTTTCACTTTTATACGTTTGGTATTGTAGTACTCGATGTATTCTTTAATTTGCTCTATCAGAGCATCTGCATCTTCAAAGCTTTGGTTGTGATACATCTCTGTTTTGAGTAAAGCAAAAAAGTTTTCAGCAACCGCATTATCCAAGCAGTTACCTTTTCTCGACATGCTTTGCGTTAACCCACTCTCCGCTACCTTTTTCTGATACTGTCGATGGCGATATTGCCAACCTTGATCGCTGTGTATAATTGGCTTTGAGTTGGGTTTCAGCTTTGATATAGCCTCCGTCAGCATATCCGTGACAAGCGGCAAGCAGGCATTTTGGGCCACTCTATAAGCAACCACTTCCTGAGTAAACAAGTCGACAATGGGAGACAAGTATACTTTCTGCTCTTTGACTTTGAACTCCGTGACATCAGTTACCCACTTTTCGTCGGGTTGAGTCGCACTAAAATCTCTTTCAAGCACGTTGGGAGCTGCTGTTCCAGACTCTCCTCGGTATGAACGATACTTTTTAATCCTGACTGTCGATTTAAGGTTCAGCTGAGCCATAAGTCTTTGAACCGTTTTGTGATTAAGCACGACCCCCTGATTTTTTAGTTCCAAGTGAATACGGCGGTAGCCGTATCGACCCTTATGTTCATGATAAATTGACTTTATCAACCGCAGCTCACGTTCGTAGCTATTTGGGCGCTTGCTCGTTTGAGCCTGATAATAAAAGACACTTTTTGCCAGCTGTAGAGTGTGCAGTAAGTGCTTTAGTGGGTACTTGCCTTTAAGAGTTAGAGCTATGACCGCTTTTTCTTTGTTCGACGGTTTTTTTCCTGCTCCAACTCTTCCAACTTTTTTAGAACGGCATTCTCGGTTCGTAAGTAGACCAACTCCTCTTTTAGCTCCTCAAGCGTCATTTCATTATCAGGCTTAGTGGTACGTTGAGGTTGCTGTTTCATTGAGGGTCTTCCTTTCTGGCGCATTTTGAGCCCTTTGATACCCAGCTCATTAAATCGTTTGAGCCAGACAGAGAGTATCCCAGGGGATGAGAGGTTTAATACAGCGCTAGTGTGCGTGAGAGACCATTCATTCGTCCACATTAAATTCAATGCTTTTCGCTTTGTCTGAGCAGAGGCAGCATGCTTAGTTGGTAAAAATGAATCAGTACCATGGATGGCAAAGACTTGAGCCCAATACCGTATCTGTCTTGAAGAGATTGAATATTGTTTTGCTAAGCAGAGAGATGACGTGCCATCTAAATATTGCTTAGCAATGATACATTTTAGCTCTCGGCTATATTTGGACATAAAAAGACCCCCAATAATTGGTGTCCAACTATTGGGGGTCAGTTCATAAAGAGCGGCTTTTTTAAGTGATGCTTGCAACATATGCCTGCATAACTAGAACGAGCTTTCAATGAGTTAAAAAGCGATTTGCAACATAAGTTCGCATAACATTGCATCGAAAGTTTGCATATTTACAGAACCACTAAAATTCAACGTAGTAAAATTACCACATTCAAATAAGCCCCTCGATAGACCTAGTAGACATGTATAAAACAAACTTTGGATAAAAATGAGCTAGAAGTTTGTGACTAACACCTTCGGCACAACCTTACTTGTGGTCAAATTGAGAGTTTCCCTAGGGCGGTTAATGCAGCCTAAGATAGCTCAACTTCATCCGTAGAACTCCGCATTTTTTCGATCCAATAGATAAAATCTGATAAGACCCCTTTACTCTCTACTGATGTTCCTGATTCGAAGCTTTTCAACATAAACCCATTTCCTGATTCTTTATCAATAGAGAAAATCTCCTCCTTACGAGTTTGGGGATTGTAAGCCAGAGAAACCAAGGGGTAGAGACAAATAAAATCGGATTTATGTTGAATATAAAGCTTATCAACAGACAGGTTTTGTTCAGAGCTGAATTGAATCTTTTCAAATGCGGGATGGTCTCCCTTTAGCAAACTAGCAGAGTACATCAGCTCATCTCCACGCCATTGCTTATCGATTTTGTCGATTCGGATTAGCTCAAAATCTGAAACAAACTCAATATGCACTAGCAACTCATCTAAAATTTCAGATTGTTCCTCTACGCCTAATTTTCTTTCGTAACGATTTGAGGGGCCACGATGATGCTTATAATCATTAAGCTTAGATACGAGCTTTTCCCTAGCTTTTTTTGCGAATATCGACTCCTTTTTACCACCAGGCTTGTACCAGATCTGGGAGAAAGACTGTGCAATTGGCTCCTCGACGGAGCTCAAAAGCTTACAGGATTTTTGGAGTACCGTTTGAAGGTCACCGGGCGATACACCTCGGCGAACATAAGATTGAAACTCCTTAAGTAACTCAAGCTTGTCAGAGTTGTTACCAATACCACAATATTTAACACTCAATGCAATGCCTACAGCAGACAGGAAGGACAGCAACTGCTCCCCATATTTCATTTGCCGTTCATAAATTCCTGCGTAATCGTGCTCAAGGTATACATTTCTATAAGCAAAAGCTAACGGGAATGGGTACTGCGTCCTTACACGATATTTAATGTCATCCTTTTGCTTTAGTGCAGTCTCAAGAGCATTAGCTGTAAATCGTGCATCTTCAAAACGACTGCTAATATCACTAGGATCATAACCATCAAAGAGAGCCTTCTTATACTCTCTGGCCTTCTCATACTCATTTTTTAATGATGCTTCAAGTACATTCATTTCCCTAACAAGGTCGATAATCTTTGGGTCTGGTATGGGAACTTCCAACGCTCGGATTGACTTGAGAGTCTGGGTTGGAATTACCGAGTAGCTCCTGGCATTATTAATACGACTGGCAACTTGATCCGAATTGAGAAATTGACAGATAAAATCCATTTCATCCAAACCTAAACTAGAACTTCGAATTATAAAGACGGTATCTTCCACCGCTATACCTTGTTCTCGAGATCCTACTAAATAGGCGGCCGGATTCGCCCCTATACGTTGCAGTAAAATATCCCCTCTCTCAGCATATCGAATAGGTTTCGAGAAGTCAGACAGATCCTTCTTAGCCAGAACATCTATGTCAATTTGACTTGTCCTTAGATCTTTTCCCCTAATCACAGGTTGCTCTCCTTCTGCAACCCGAGAAAGAGAAGTCCCTTGAAATACTTCAGCAATATTACCTATCTTTGACCACCTCTCGGACAAATGCCCAATATTACTTTCCTTAACAGGAAGATATTCGCTGGGGATCAAACAATATTGATTCTCAGCGATGGCACTATAGGCAGTATCAACAAACCCTTCACCAGGATGTTCTGAACGGCTCATGTCAAGAATCACTTTGATATTTTCGTATGACAAACGGTTTTGCCTTCTATGGCCATTCTCAAAAAATTCATCCGCTTTTACAAAGCGAACCGATTTTCTCTGTCCACAATTTTTAAAAAACAAAATGGCACATCGTAAGCCCGTATGTTGCAATAGGTTAGAAGGTAAAGAAATCACCAGTTGCAACATGCCAGATTTTAACCAGCTTTTGCGAGCCTGCTCAGCATCTCCACTCTGAAACAGTAGTCCCATAGGAACTAAGTATGCGGCCCTTCCTTCAGGTTTTAAGTGCTGGAGCCCCAATTCAATAAAATTGGCTGACATGTCCTGATAAGCCAATCCACGCCGGGTACCGGAATAAAAAACACCCCGTGCTTCCTCACGGCTTAACTTTCTAATTGGTGGATTACTAAGCACTGCGTCAAACTGAGGCAAATCATTGGCAAACGCGAAGCTAGACCCTCTAAGTTCATTATAATGCTGACCAGAAAGCAAAGTCTTTAACCTAACGACGACAAGATTGAAGAGGTTTTTATCTCCCCCCAGAATTGAAAGTCAGATAATCCCGTTTGCTGAACAGCGTTCAAGAAACTACCGGACCCCATACAGGGATCAAATAGAGTTTCCCCTGACGACACTTCGACCAAGTCAACCATAAGTTCTGCTACTGAACACGGTGTTACAAATTCGCCACTTTTCCCATCAGGAATAGAATAAACAGTGTCCAGCAGTTCGAGGAGTTCCATATCCAAGTCGATATATACAGAGCTCGCTTCATACAAGAAATGATGGAGCGCAGGATGTTCAAATGGTATATGGTAAATGTCATTTGAATCCCGATAACTACCAAGGAAATCTACTTCAAACTCTCCAACAATACCTCTTAAAAAGGAACCCATCTCTCGACTTGATACCATCATTATCCGCTCTCGATTCGTATCCTTATGAAGGGCAAGTAAGCTGATTACCGCACCAAGAGCTATAGACTCCGGACGAAAGCCAGAGCTTCGCAGCACTTCAAGATATCTTAAGAGAGAGGACTGCAATTGCTCATTATCCGATCTTTCGTCCATGATGACTCCTGTTAGACTAATAATTCTAAGAGATTTGGAAAGTAGTTTACTAAAAATTCAATGTCCACATTGGGCCGAAACCAGCACTACAATGACAAACGTATAGCACCTTACGGAAGAGCGCTAAGCTATCTTTGAATAGAAAGAGATCTATGTATCTAACTGTTAAATATCACTTTATCACCAGGTAAATCAATATTCATTTGATGATTTTTTTAATCACGCCAAATCTTAGTCTGCTCCAAGTAAAATAAGATACGACAGTGGTACATTGACTACTCATGATTTATCCTATTAGACGTAAATATAATAACCGAGGCTGAGTTTAGATTGGATAAGAATAAAGAAAGCTACCTACCGGAGAATCACATAACTCCCGAACTTTTTGTGCAACACGCTTGGGATATGGACTTTAGAATTTCTATCGCTGACTCGGCGGTACTTCACTCTGATTTCATCAAACAAGCCTCCATACTCGCCGATAAAAAAGACATAGGTGTTCACTATTTAGACTTTTCTGAGTACGACACGGCAGCGGCGGCATTATCCGCAAAAGAAAATTCAGGTTTTCTTGAAGCGCTCGAAGATGGAAGCAAAAAATCTTTACTGTGGTTTGTTCATTGCGACTCACTCGCACCTTTGAATATCGCTGTTACATACTCTCTCCGTACAGCCTTAACGACGAGGCCAGGAAACAACACACAGTCAGTATTCATCGCAACTAAATCATCATTGTTAATGATGTTTGCTAATCGTGAAGCACCTTTTTATCAAAGCCACTATAATTTAACTGGCTATAGTCGCTAACTTTATAGCTCTTCCAATCACTGTAAGGACAAGCATTGTGTCTACTGATTCAATTTGGCGAAACTGATTAGCGAAAGAGCTCTAATGAATATATCTCGAACAATGGATTTGTAACGAGGTAACATTCAAAGCCAGCAAAAAAAGCCACCAAGCTTAAACTTGATGGCTTTGATTTTAACTACTTGTTCAGCAGGAAGGTTGCTTTCTTCCTGGCCTATTCTTAGCTGCCTATGCGGCAGGACACGTCTCTTGCTACGTAACCAGCGCAAACATATGTTCTTAGCTGCCTATGCGGCAGGTCACTGTTAACTATAGTCACTAAACCGTCTATGCCACTGGTTTTACATCACAAAACCCAAAAATACCCTTTTTATTCTTAGTTCTGTAAGTCCTTGTTTTTAAAGATCTAAAAAAAGATCTTAACAAAAAGGGTTAGAAACGTAAATCAGGTACTGTTCCTCTGCTTTCTTGATTGGTGGCTAAACCATAGCTATTAAAGTTTGCTGCAACGCGCTCACCGACAGACTCCTTTTGCACGAACAAAATATAATCTTGCGCTGATGAACCGCTGGAGATTGGTATTCGATGAAAACTATCGATGACCCGCTCTTCATTAGTGACTGGTAATGATGATTCAACACCAGATAGTTCGGCTCTCGCCATGCTTCGTTTGATTCGACGCTTCTTAGAGCCTAAAAAGCTTTTCCCAATCGTTTGATTACGGGTAAACCTCACCTCAACCGCAGTGTCAGGCACCTCACAAACACTGGAGATCTCAAACAAACCTTCATTTACCATCACAGAAAAATAGGGTTGAAAAGAGAGTCCGACCATCATCTCTTTATCTTCAGCAACAAAGGCTATGGTTTGACCAACCGTAACATCACTCCAGTCGGGAAAACTCACGCCTATTTTATTGATGGCTTGTCGGTTATTGACCATAAACAAGTGCATTTGAGAGATACAACGTCCTGCTAACAGCTCATAGTCGGCTTGAACAGGGGTATAACGTATACAGAAGTAGTAACGCGTCGTCATAGTCATCCTTACTTCGCTTTGGAACAATTGAAGAGACCACCTTTAATCAAGACCGACATAATAAAGTGCACGTCATTTGGGATGGTCTGAGAAGCTGTCATTGTCTCAATCCAATTCTCCGTATTTCTGACTAACTGGTAAAAGTCATTTCCATAGGAAACATGTCGCCTTGCTATAACGTACTCTCGGTCAGCTCCATACTCATTCACTCTTAAGGGTTTATCTGCGTTTTCATGCCACCAATCGTCAATCGATTGCAACGCGGCTCCAACTTTTTGACCATGAAATGCAACAGTTTCCTTTCCGTTCAATAGTTCGACAGTAGCTAACTGCTTAGTAGGAACACCATCTTCTCGGCTACCTAAAAACTCTTGGCTTGGGTAAACCTCATCTCCCCAACCAACTCCGATTTTAGCTTTTACATCCATATAGAAATATTCGGTCGGATCGGAAAGGGCTCGCATCAAATAGGCTGTGAGCTTTTCTAGGCATTCTTCTGAAGCCTCACCCCAATGACCATACCAAGAAAGCCTTGTTGCATTCTCGACAATCAAGATTTGTGAATCACTGGTGGTCACTTCTATCGACAATTTTCGACACTCTCTGTTGCGCCACAGCCAACGGCCAAGCAGTATATTCTTCGCGTATCGTAGAGCAAGTTCCTGATACCCATTGAGCTCTTCATATGTTTTAGCAAGTAACGAAAGTTTAGAGCGCACTTCATCATCACTACAGGTATCTGGAGTTAGAGAGTTTGCTCGAATTCGAAGGGGGAATGCACAGTAGATATCATCAACACCAGGTTTGACATAACACTCTTCGATGAACTGAGGATTGGAGTATGCTAAATCTTGTGGAGCAACATTCTTTCCTACGAACTTGCCCCCTTTATACGCTTCTGCATAACCACCTTTTGGTGCGCGCAACCTAGTTCTATCAATTTCAAGGGGACACATCTCACCACTTTTAGATAGATAGTAGAAATATGCTTTGCCAGCAGAGAGTGATCGAACGTAGTTTAGCTGAGTGCAAAGTTCCATAAACGATTAATCCCTATAGTTTTTTATAAGAATAGTTTCGCTACTGCATTCTATCGACCAAAAGGCGTGGTTTAAAAAGTGATCTCTTCCACTAAAACGTACTTCTATGGGGCTAACTCGCAGAGCAAGTCCTATCACATTCTCTGCATAAGCGTGACAACTGGTGATTGAGTTGTCCCGTTTAGTTGGACGCTCTAACAAATGGTAGCCAATCGAAACCGGCAAATTATCAGCGTCTTTCGTTATTAAATGCTCTAGGTCATCAAAGTCACTCGACTGGTTCTCACTTGGATATAACCATCGTCCGTATGCTGGCAACCCTTTTAAGACATGGAAAAGCTCGCTCCTACTGGTAAACGTCCTTAGCCACTCAATCTGCGTCGATAGCTGTGGTTGGTATAATGCCCCTCCGGCAAAAGCTACGGGAAGTGCCGTTTTAAGCGCGGACTTAAAGTCTGAAATTCGGCTGTCACTGTGGATTCTGATAACTAAGTCTATTTCTAGGTCCGCCAATCGTTCACTACGAATAGTTGGTCGCTTCGCGTTAGAAACCGTTCGCGCTTTAGCGACCGAGTTAGGCTCGGTAAGCTTCGCGATCGATTGAATATTCTCGCTTCGAACATAAAAAGAGAAACTCGAAAACTCAAACGGGGAATCACAATTAACTAGCTTATTAAACTCTCTTTGGTAATGGTGCATGAACCCCCAAATAGCCGCCAAAGAAGGAGCACCACACAGATATGGGCTACTCATTGCGACCGCATCTTGCACTCTCATTGATGACAAATAGATATACTGCTCACCCGTTACCTTATCTTCATTGCCATTTGGTTTACTGAGCTGTTCAAGTATCCATACGATTTGGGCTTTAACGACCTGCATAAGCTTAGGGTGATAGGCAAACTTCGCAGCATACTTGTTATTCTGAAACGTGAGATGCAAGCGACGATTAAACTCACTAGCTAAAGAGCCTAGGTCCGATTCTGGTAGCGCCAAAAAGGATTGAACTAAAGAGCCATCATGTTCCAATTGCTGTTGATTAGGGTCAGCATCAACGATATCTCTTAACTCAATTAATGGAAGCATCCACAGGGCTATCTGCTTTCGCAATATCTTACTTCTAACCTTACGAGCGCTCTCCCTTTGCTTCTGTGTTTTTGATGGCTCTGAACCAATTAGATGATTTAACACCTGACAGATTTTAGCGTTAGTTACCTGATAGTCATCAAAGTAGTGGCCACTCTTTTTGCGACTTTCAGTTAACGTCCCACCCTGCGCTGGTTTGACGTCTAGCGGGTAGTTTAGGACTTTCATATGCCCACCTAAACTGCCACACAGATTCCCGATACTTGCCGAGTTTGGCAGCGATGAAGACACAAAGCTGAGCTTACTTTCTCGACTTCTCGATCTCACTTCTAACTCTCTTTGGATGGCATGACTGACCACTGGGGTCACCGAAACATAATCATCCCCCCATGGAAACCGCAGTTGCTTGCTGTAAGTGCTGACACTGTCAGGAAAACTATTTTCAGGAAGTTGTTCTTCAATTGTATGTTTTAAGCGAGCAAGTGACTTAATGCCTAAACCAAATTCTTTTAGCAGCTCAACCCAAACAGAGGTTTCTTGCTGAACAAGTGAAAGAAGACTCACGGACTGTGATTGCCAGCGGAAAGGATTCAATAACCACAATGTATGGCGATACACTGCAGAGTTATGCGCCCACCCCAAGCGTTGCTCTAATACTGCGTTTGAAATAAATGCCTCGGTTGTCACAAGAGGCTGTGCAATTATTCGCTGATCTTTAACTCGGCAGTCTGGGAACTTGAGATTATGGGTGTGGAACCATTTGATCTCATCAAGGGATGCCTCTAGGTTCTCTGCGGCTTTTAAATGCCTTTTAGCACGGGCAACATCCAACCAATCCGAGCATCTATCCGCTTGATGGCTTGAACTGAGATTAAGCAAGATCGTTAATGCTTCTTTTTCACACCCTTCAACACAGACATCTTCCGTATAGGGCATGAACATCTTCTTTAAAGCAGACTGCTTTACTGCTTCGTCTTCAATTGTTAATAAGTCACTTAATTTCGTCATAATTACCACTCAGGTAGATACACGCTTAAACCATCACTTTCAGAGCTCATTCGAATCAACTTTGTTTCGATGACACTTCTTAGAGTAAACGCCGACTCGTGACTCGCTATCTTTGTATGCATTCGCGGCCTAATCGCGGCTTTGATCTCACCAAACTCATACAACCGATACACTTCATCCGTTGTACAAGAGAGCAATGTAGAAGCTTCTAAGGGGCTGAGCAGTACATCACCGATATTTCCTTTCGCACTTGAAGGTACTGTTGCCATCAACTTTGCAAAGTAAGCTAACACCCGTGTCAGTACGATATTGTGACTCAACTGCCGACTGGGTAACTGACGGCAATCTTTAAGCAGAGCACCAAAAGCTTCATTGAAAAACATCTTCTTCCAATCTTTTACTCGAATAAGTTCTGCCTTCTCTTTTAAGGCATCAAGGTCTTGCCACAATGCCGTTGGCCAAGAGCCACAATATTCAATGAATGACTCAAAACTGAGGTCATCGATATCACCATGGCGATTTACATACCACAGTAAAAAACCATAGCGCTCAGATAACGTCATTTCTCCCTTTAGTAATCCCAAGGGTTTTGAATCATTTCCCGATAACCATTGAGCAACTAATACCTCAACCTCTGGCGCACCTTCTACTGGCGAGTTTCGGAGTTCAAAACCACATTCACATTGGCTACTACTCTCGGTACTTTGGTATTCAAGCCTCAACTTACACTCAGGGCAGTGATGAATCAGCTTACAGCCATGATGTTCACAAGCTTGGTGAGAGATAAATTGCCACTGCTGGCGAATGTAAGGAGCTTCGTCAATACACAGCGGGCAAATAGGCGTGAAGCGTTTGCGAAGAAAAGCATAAGGATAGTCAGAACCAAATCTGTGTACGGCTTTGTATTGCGGAGAGAATTGAGCTTTTGAATGTGATAGCGCTAGGCGCAATACACCAAAGTTATTGAGCTTTAATTGGTTCTCAAGATGAATAAGAACCCGCACCCGCATTTGGCTTGTGGTTTGAGCGTGGTAGATATTAACTAGGTTGAGATCTAAGGGGAAAGCACCAGCAATCGCCTCATGCTGATCCATGGTGTCGAACCAGATATCTTCGGCGAAATGAGAGAATCGCTCGTAACCTTGCTCTTGCGATAAGCGCAACAAGAAGCTTTCGAGCGATTCGTCAGGGTAAAGTTGAATGTCCGTTTTCACATGCCACCACTAAAACTTAGAATATCTAAGTTTTAGTGTAGTACATTTCCAAGTTGCTACCAAAAAAACCCGTTAACTAACATCAAATAACAAAGACTGTATTCCCAGTTGGAAAACTCTTCAGAGATCTCTAATTACTCAGGAACAATGGTGTCAATGCTACCTTTAAGGACCTATTGTAAATCTTGCCAATTCTGCAATCTTTCTGCTGAAAAATGGTTTGAGTTATAGCAGTCAGGTTTTTGTTTGAGACGTTGTAGAAGCTCAGCTCACTCCTCCATCAGAGAGTTGTGTTTCTCAACTATCCATTCTTTTGCACTTTCACTACTAATTATCGAATAGACAAAAATAGATTCCCAATTGTTCGGTGTTGTTTTTTGTCGATCGTGTCTGCCTAGTACATCTCTCAAAGCTTCGTTCAAGCATTCAATAGTTATGGTTGCATCTGATGGAAGCGTGTGAATTTTGTCAGACGGATACTCGCAAAGGCTAGACCACATATCCACCATTTCAGACACAATGCCCGAAGGAAGGACGACACTCTCCACGTGAAACTTGATTGAGGGGAATTCGTTGCAGTTCGGATTGATATATACCAACCCAAATTTCGCTAACGGGTACTCTGGGACAGGCTCTATTGAGAAATATATCTGTCGCTCTGATAAGCAATCGTCAAAATACGGATGTAGAACTCTTACACCAGTATTGAATTGATTGCAAAATCCTGAAACAACATCTTGGCGCTTAATATTACAATCACACGCTGGTACTAGGTTTTTCGAAAAAACCGCAAATTCTGGATAGATAGCCTGAGGCAATAAATGATCGAGTGTTCCTGTCCCCAAAGAGCCGCACATGGGGCATACGCGCCTAGAAGAGCTGCGTAGTAATGGGATAAATGAAAAACATTCAGGTTCGCTCGTGTAGTGCGTCTTCAGAGCTTTTGCTAGACCATTACTAATACCTATAGGTCCAATGTTCAGTGCGCTTCCTGACTGCCGCAAGTAGTTATCATATGCGCTAGTGACATCTTCTAATCGATTTCGAAGTTGGGGGTAACTACTCATTCTGGTGTTTTCAGATGCTTGTGTAGTCCGATCTATATCGTCGTAGGTAGGAATAGAAAGCTTTTTCATTATGCTTCTTCCATCTTCTGGCGCAACTTCATCATTGCAGCTACCGATATTTCGTCACCTAATGTATTAACAATATCTTCAAAAGTTGTGTTTTGCCTTTTGATTCGTAGATACAGTTTCTCTGCAAGTTTGCTCTCAGCATCGTCATCAAAGACAAACCGTGATATCGAGTCAACAGGCGCACCAAATGTGGTCAGTCTAGGATTAGAAATACAAACGTTGTTCGCTTCTTTCTTAAACACATGAACTTGTTCTTGAGGCACTTCACGAACAAAGTAAGCTGAATGAGTGGCAATTAAGGCCTGGGATCCAGTAACTTCAAGCATATAATCCAACATTTCAACAAAGTCAGAAATCATATTTGGATGCATATGAGTTTCTGGTTCGTCCAGGAGGACAAAAGACCCATTTTCAATGTACAAACAGCAGAGAAGAGCAAACTTAAAAAAGGTGAGCTGACCGCTACTCATTGAATGCAGTTTATTAGAGTACTTAATCTTAGGATCGATATTCGGGTCAACTTTTGACCAGCGAATTAGATACTCTTGCTCCCCACCACCGTAAAAAATCGTTTTTAGAGGTACTGAGGTTTCATCTTTTAGCTGAACAAAAATAGTTTCAGTACGCATAACGTTCTGAACAGAGTCAAAAAACAATGACCAACGAGAGCGTTCACCTATTGTTTCATCATTACGAGCCAATTGAACAAGTAATTCACTAATTGATTTTGTTGCAATCGAGCGTGTATTTCTAGTCAGTGACAACCTTCGATAATATAACTTCTGTGTTTTTCTTCGCTCTGCTGGGAAAGTATTCTGTGTTTCCCCCGGTGTTGCTATTGCTAATAAACGGTTGATCATAGGCCTATCACCGAAAGTATCATCCGATAACGATATTGAGTTATCCTGATATCTTAAAGCTGCTCGACAGAAAGATTTTAAGGCCTGACTTTTCCCTAACCCATTTTTCCCTATTAAGATGTTTATTCTTTTAGGTATATAGCCTGACTGTTCATAATTAAGCTTAATCTCATGCTCATTTTTAAAACCCTCAAGGTTATACTTTAAAGTTAGCTTCTGAGATATACCATCAAAGACCTCTTCTTCTACGCCTCCTAACACGCTATCGGCGTTGCTATACGCAAAAAATGGCTCTGAGTTGCGCATGAATCCTAAACTAAAGGCTTCCGAGTTAATTGCGTCTGTAAACCAATTAGCCTTTTTATCTTTGTAATAAACCAAATCGTTAATTACTTCTAATACGTCAGCTAAGAGTTCAGGACCAAGTTGGTGTACCGCGTCTCTATAAGCTCCCATACTTGGAAGCATAGTAAAGAAACGAAACTCACCAATTGAATCATTTAATTCAAGGTGCTCGATGTATCCGATCATATCAGCCAACGAAGTACCATGAGCGCTAAAGTAGTTCGAATAATCCTTATATAAATTACTATCCTTACCTTTTAACGGTGGCAGAAAGCCTATAAAGCTTTCAAAAGACACTTCTTTCTCTGTATAAGGGTTAAAAAGCTTACACTTACAGCGAATTTTATATCCAAAATCATTCCAACTATCAAATGAAGCTATCAGTTGAACCTCATCAAGAGTTAGCTCTCTCTCTGTTTCTGTAAACCTAACTTTAAATTTAGCTCTATCTTCCATGATTAGCCGCCTGTTCAACAATAGCGTTAGTAAGATGTAATTGAGTAATTTGAGATTCTTGCAAAAGCTCAATCAATTGGTCACAAAAAGCCATTAAGTCATCTACTTTTCTAACAATATTTTGCTTTTCTTTTTTGGGAGGAACCGCAATAAAACAACCTCTGAGTTGTGTTTTATTTATAGAGGCCAAATTAGTTGTCTGTTTACTAGACCCCGCAAAATAATCTCTAGCGAAAGGGGCATTTAAATACATTTCCAGCCAAACTTCACTTTGCTCACGAAGGAATGGGCGAGCCTTAAATACGTGGTTTTGGTGGGCTACATATTCTATCTCATCACGCCAAATAGCCGTTCTGCCGACCTTATCCCAATCACCACCTTCAGTTATCAATAGGTCACCATTCTGAACACCAAACTTTTCAAGCTCATCTACTGGCAACTCAATTTCTTTTACATTAGATAAATTCAAGAAGCCGCGTTGAACATTGGCTACGCTCAGATAAGGAATCGTCTTAAGCGCCCTATTCACAAGTTTACGGCCTTTAGTTATACCGCTTTGAATATCAACTACATCTTCAAACCGACACCACTCCCACCCCATAGGCAGCCCAAATGGCTTTTCATCATCAGCAATCGGCGGTAGTGCTTTCTGCTTTTTGATTTTCTTGTCTTTAATTAACTGCGCTTTTTCTTCTGCAATACGCTCAAGCAGTTTTGCAGCAGGTTCATCAGCTGGGTCTTGTGGGACAAGCTTACCCATTACTGCCAGTTGCAGGATGGTTTGTTTTAGTTGGTCGATGCTCGCATCGGTGGTGAACAATGTATCGAAGTGCTCGCTGATTCGTGCCCAGTTTTGCATTAGCTCTTCGGCATCAGCAGAGTTAGTTAGCGTGTCTAACAGGGTTGTCACCAATACCTGATGTGCAGCAATGCTGGCTTCGGTTTGTTGCTCTAGTTGGTCACAGAGTGTCATTAGTTCATCAACTTTGGCGACAATGCGGTGTTGTTCTTCTAGGGATGGAACAAATACAGGCATTAGAGACAATTTCCCTAAGTAAATTCCCTTTTGAGCAGTTCCTTTTCCATTTTCTTCAAAGTACTTGATACAAGTAGGTGAAGCCAAAAAGTAAGTAAGAAAATCAGAGTCAATTTTTGTTTGGAGTACCGCAACACTTCGCTGTAAAACGAATTCAGGAGCATCATTAGGTACAACAGCAGCACGCCCTAATGTGCCTACTATAGTTAAAAGAACATCTCTAGGTTCAATTTGTGTTCGAGCATGTTCCTTTAAATAATTATCTTCATCAACATAACGAGATGGACTAGTAAAATCTATGCTTCTGAAATGCACATTCTGACTACTAAACATTGGATAGCCTGAGCCAAAGTCTTTGGCAGGGTTATGGGAGCCATCAGTCAACTTAGTACACAAATTCCCTAGCCTAGCGATAGCCCAGCTTTGAGGGAGTTCAATAAACTGATCTTCATCGTTTATGTCTTCAAGCTTCTTCGGTTTCTTGATCTTTTTATCTTTCACTAACTGCGCTTTCTCTTCCGCAATTCGTTCAAGTAATACCGATGCAGGCTCATCAGTTGGGTCTTGCGGCACTAACTTACCGCGCACCGCTAACTCTAAGATCAGCTCACGTAGCTTATTCACACCATAAAGCTCACGCTTTTTGCTGCTGCCACGACCAGAAGCTGATTTTTTTTTAACTGTTGATGTCCAAACATCAATATTGTCGGTGATCAACTGATTCATAGAGGTCTGTTCTACACTCATTATTTACTCTCACCTACAATCGGGCCCACAGACGAATTCAGGGCTTCACCTAGAATGCCTTTAAGTTGATTACGAAGCTGAGAGATCTCTTGCTGCTGCTGTTGGTAGCTCTCTAATAACTCGTTTGGGTCGTGACTGACCTCTTCACCTTGATAAGGGTTTTTAATATCTAGGTTGAAGTTGCGCTCAATGATGTCGGCGATTGGCACTTTCCATGCGTAATTATTCTCTACGCGGCTAGCAAAACCGTCTTCTTCATTGCCCCACCAATCAACCTCTTGTTGGAACTCTTCGAACTTCATTGGTTTGGTTTTGCTGTAGTTCTTCACGCCTTCAGGGTATGGGTGCTCGTAGAACCATACGTCTTTGGTTGGCTTGCCTTTGGTGAAGAACAGAATATTAGTTTTGATACTCGTGTATGGGTTAAATACCCCATTAGGTAAACGCACAATGGTGTGCAGGTTACATTCTTCGGTAAGCATCTTTTTGATTTTGGTTTTAACGCCTTCACCAAACAAGGTGCCGTCTGGCAGTACTACGCCTGCTCGACCGTTGTTTTCATCAAGCACTTCAATAATAAGCTGTAAGAACAGATCGGCAGTTTCACGCGTCTGCATTTCTGCAGGGAAGTTCTTCTCAATGCCGTCTTCTTCGGTGCCACCAAACGGAGGGTTGGTCGCAATCACATTGATGTTGCTGTCCCAACTTGAAAGCGGCTTGTTCAGCGTATTGCCGTGTTTGATTTGTACTGGTACTTCAATACCGTGCAACATCATGTTGGTGATACACAGTAGGTGTGGCAGTTGTTTCTTTTCGACACCGTGGATCTGCTTTTGCAGTGTTTGGTGATCCGCTGCCGTCTTCACGTAGTTGTCTTTCACATGGTCAAACGAACACGCAAGGAAGCCGCCAGTACCCGTTGCTGGGTCCATTATGGATTCGCCAAGCTTAGGGTCTAAGCGGTCAACAATAAAACGGGTTACCGCACGAGGCGTATAGAATTCACCCGCGTTACCTGCGCTTTGTAGATCTTTTAAAATTTGCTCGTAGATATCACCAAATAGGTGGCGCTCTGAAGAGTCAGTAAAATCAATTTCATTCAGCTTGTTGATCACTTGGCGCAGTAACGTACCGTTTTTCATGTAGTTAAACGCATCGCTAAAGGCTTCTTTAACAACAAAGCCACGGGGGTTGAGGTCAACCGGTGCGGTTAGGTTTTTCAGTTTGTAGAACAAGTCATCGTTCACGAACTCAAGCAGTGCTTCACCGGTAATGCCTTCGGCATCTTGCGCCCAATTACGCCATAGATATTGTTCTGGGATTGGTGATTTGTAGTGGTCCAGTTCTAGTTCTAACTCTTCTTCTTGAGCGTCAAATACTTTAAGAAAAAGTAACCAAGACATTTGACCAAGGCGCTGTGCATCACCGTCGACACCCGCATCTTTACGCATGATGTCTTGAATGGATTTGATAACTGAACTGATAGACATGTTTTTCTACTTTTAAACAACTGAAATTTGTGGCGAATTATAGCAGAACTAGGTCAAAAAAAATGAAGTTAGTTCTATGAAACCATAGATATAAGATTCATTAATCTATAACCTGAAACTATAAAATCATAATCATGAATACAGTTGGCTAAATAATGAAAATAGAATGCCCTCGTTGCCAGAAGGACAATGAGATTGAGTTTGCAGAAAACATATCGTGTTCAGAGTGTGAGAAGAGTTTTAAAGGGTTTAAGTTCAGCAAGCGAAAGCTCGTTTCTGCTAGCTCCGCTTTACTGGTTGGAGCCCTAGGGGGTTACGCTGTTGAAAGCGGGTTAGACAAAGAAAGGTATCCTCTCGAAGTGGAATACGCGATTGTCGATACTTGCGTGAATTCTAGCAAAAACATGGTGTCCGTAAGTTGGTATGAAAGTAAACGGGAAACTTGTTTATGCGCATTAGAAAAAACAGAAAATGATGTGGCATATTCAGACTACAAATCAGATCAAGCTATATTTCTTCGCACATTCAAGCAACACGCCAACAGATGCTCATAAAAGGAGAGGCAGCATTATGCTACCCCTCCTTTAATTATTAGCGCTTAGGTGTGTTTCCGCGACCACCGCCCGATGGTTTGCCCGTCGTGCTTGGGTAATTTGGATTCGGCTTAGCGCCACCTTTAGGTGTACTTGAAGCTGGTTTGTTCATGATGAACACCTATTTCCCTTGTTTTTGGTTGTGAGCAGCTGCGCGTTGAGCTCGGCCAGCAAAGTCGCCTTTAGGAACTTGCCCACCGTTTTGTTTTGCGGCATTACCTTGAATGCGAGCAGCGGCTTCTGGTGTCATTGGTGCTTTTGATTTAGTCATGATTTTATCCTTAAAAATATCGTTATTAATGTGTCTTCGCTAAGACCAGGTAATATTAACTAAGGGGTTGGGGACAAATGGGGACATTACAGAAGCAAGAGCAAATCCGCTCAATACTCAACACTCTTAATTGGAGTTATCGACAACTGGCTGACGTACTGTATGAGGAGCTATACTGCGATGTTTATCAAAATTTGGAAGATACCAACCAAGAAGATATCTCACTATTTCATGAAGCCTTAAAAAAGCAATTGACTCGTAAAACCACCTCTGAAAAACGTCTCGATAAATACTTAACAATAATCTCCGAACATCCAGATTTTTTAGCTGCTCACCTCGATGTTATTGCCCCTAAATACCTAAAACATCAGTGCCTAAATGAAAGCCTAGCGGATGAGCTAAAAAATATATCGCGATGGCTAGATAAAGACTCTAGTTAACAAAAACACTTCATCAGCATTGATTCCACAAGATGCATATTCTAACCTGAATCATATTCCCATATTGCTAAAGGAAGCAGGTATGTATAAAGGGCATTGGTATGATATTTCGGGTAGAGAACGAACCGATTTGAGAGCCATGACTTTAGACTTTGATTCACTAAAGCTCGCCGTAGATGAAGCCTTGAATGTTTTTCCAGAAACTCAATTGGTCGTCCTTAACGATAGACTTGATTGGGGGTTAATCTCTATTGAATCATCTAAACGCATGCTGATTTGTAAGGACTAATAGTCAACCTACACTTCAATATGGAAATCATTGCCTATGTCACTGTTTGATTAATATATTACCAATATCATATACCTTTACCTCAAAAAGGAGCCATATATGACATGTAGTAGCTGTAATAAACGTCTAAATATCGGAATGATCCATAAGCGTGACCCAGCAACTGGTATGAAATACAAGTCATGCCCACACTGCTCGGATGCTAATAATGGTGAGCATGTTTATCACCCCTATCCATCTTCTTTTGGAAAAACTCCAGCTCGAATTTCAGCTCGAAATCCAGAAGGTTATCAAAGCTACTGTATTGAATGTCGACGTTTAGACAAAGGTGTTCAATCACAGACGTATATGAATGGAAAAACGTGCAGCAGCTTAATCTAGGAATCGAATGAATCTATCACAAACTGATGCTGTAGATTGGCTATCAACGCTCAAAGCATCGAGCGTTGATCTGTTAATTACAGACCCACCATACGAATCTCTAGAAAAACATCGAAAAATAGGAACAACTACTAGGTTAAAAGTTAGTAAATCATCAAGTAATCAATGGTTTGATATATTTCCAAACTCAAGGTTTGAAGAGCTGTTAACTGAAATATATCGAGTGCTAAAAAATAACTCTCATTTCTATCTATTCTGTGATCAAGAAACGATGTTTGTTATTAAACCAATCGCAGAAAAAGTAGGATTCAAGTTCTGGAAGCCTATCATCTGGGATAAAGTTTGTATTGGTATGGGATACCACTATAGAGCTAGACATGAGTACATTCTCTTTTTTGAAAAAGGAAAAAGAAAACTCAATAACTTAAGTACACCAGATATATTGTCCTATAAACGAGTTTATAGAGGCTACCCTACAGAGAAGCCTGTAGATTTACTGGAAGTTCTAGTTACCCAAAGTAGTAACCAAGGGGAATTAATCGTTGACCCATTCTTTGGTTCTGGATCAACGCTAATTGCGGCAAATAATTTGAAAAGAAAAGTGAAGGGGAATGATATCTCTCCGGCTGCTCATGAACATTTCGAGCAGCGTCAAAAATCACATTCTATGCAGATTCATAAATAGCCATTTCTAAATCGTGTACTGCTTCAAGATATTGAGGTTTACCACCAAAGCCATTGTTAATGATTTCTTTCATACTTCCGATTTCATTAAAAGGAGCGACTTTAAGTACAGTAATATTTTCGACTTCTGTAACGCCACCGTCAGCATACTTATCAAGAAGGTTGTTCAATACCTGCTGCGCGGTATCGCCATATTTAGT
Organism: Vibrio crassostreae; assembly: GCF_024347415.1. Taxonomy (NCBI): domain Bacteria; kingdom Pseudomonadati; phylum Pseudomonadota; class Gammaproteobacteria; order Vibrionales; family Vibrionaceae; genus Vibrio; species Vibrio crassostreae. Next base: position 1,057,692 of record NZ_AP025476.1, on the reverse strand, counting down.
GAAGTAGTTACGCTTCTTCACGTTATCGGCGCGCTCTTTACGAGTTAAAGCGGGTTGATCGTAAACGACATGGCAAATCATATCGAATGGGTCCATGTCTTTGCCCACTTCGTCTTCTAATGCTTCCCATAGAATACCGGCTTCGGCTAGCTCATCGATAATAGCTTGCTTGCGGTCAGATTCGTTCCAACGCTTGGTAAACTCATCTAAAGAAGAGAACTGTTTCACCATGGTTTTGCGGGTGTAGTCTTTAAAGGACTCGGTCACAAGCTTACCGTCTGAATCGTAATATTGAACACGTTCAGCAAGCGCTTTGACTGGAACTCCATTTACATGGAACTTGCGAACTCGATTCTCATCATCCCAATCGTCTGCACCGCCTGTATTCTCAGGGGAATTTCCAAAATCTTCTCCATAGGTAGCCTCTGGCTCTTGAATTGAATCAGGGTCAATGTCTTCATCACCGAATGGGTTATCAGCATCGACATCATCAACACCGTCGATGATGTCATCTAAATCGTCTTCATCTTCAAACTGCTCTGGAGTCGTGACCTTCACGCGTTCTGGAGTTCCGTCGAAGCGTTCATCAGCAAACAGTTCTGTCGCTTTTTTGAAATCCAAGATAGTGAACCAAAGCTTGCCATAACGATCATCAATACGAGTACCACGACCAATGATTTGCTTAAACTTGGTCATCGATTGAATACCTTGATCAAGCACCACTAGCTTGCAGGTTTTTGCATCAACTCCCGTCGTCATTAGCTCTGAAGTCGTGGCAATAACAGGGTACTTTTTCTTAGGATTGATAAAATTGTCTAGCTGATCTTTGCCAATGTCATCATCGCCCGTAATTTTCATTACGTATTTATCGTTCTTCTTAACCTGTTCTGGGTTCAGGTTTACTAACGCACGGCGCATGCGATCAGCATGATCGATGTCGTTACAGAACACGATGGTTTTGGCCATTGGGTCGGTGCGTTTCAGATAGTTGGTAATGGTTTGTGCAACAAGCTCTGTACGCTCATCAATAACCATAGTGCGATCAAAATCTTTTTGGTTGTAGATTCGATCTTCAATCACTTCGCCATTTTTGTCAGTTTTCCCTTTGGTTGGTCGCCAACCTTGGACATCCACATCAATGTCAACACGAACGACCTTATAAGGGGCTAAGAAGCCATCTTCAATACCTTCTTTAAGAGAGTAGGTATAAATTGGGTCGCCAAAGTACTCGATGTTAGAAACTTCATCGGTCTCTTTTGGGGTTGCCGTTAAACCAACTTGAGTCGCACTGCTAAAGTATTCAAGAATTTCACGCCAAGCGCTGTCTTCTGAAGCACTACCACGGTGGCACTCGTCAATGATGATTAAGTCAAAGAAGTTAGGGTCTACTTGCTTGTAGGCTTTTTGTTCTTCTTCTGGTCCCGTAAGCGCTTGATAAAGGGCTAGATGTACCTCAAAGGCAGGATCGACTTTGCGACCTGTAATCTTAGTCATCGCCGTGCCGAATGGCTGAAAATCGTTCGTTTTAGTTTGATCGACAAGGATATTTCGGTCAGCTAAGAACAAAATTCGCTTCTTGGCTTTGGCTTTCCAAAGTCGCCAGATAATCTGAAATGCGGTGTAGGTTTTGCCTGTACCCGTCGCCATTACTAGTAAAGCTCTGTCTTGGCCAGCTGCAACGGCCTCTACTGTCTTGTTGATAGCTTGAAGCTGGTAGTAACGCGGTGATTTACCGCTGCCATCATCATGGTAATCTTGGGTGATAATTGGCAGGTGTTCTTCTTTAAACCCTTTCCAAGTACAATACTTTTCCCACAGTTGCTGAGGGGTTGGGAAATCCTCTAAACGAATTTCCGTTTCAAGTTGAGTTGGGTTGGTTAAGTCTCGGAAAATAAAACCATCACCATTCGAGGCAAAAACGAATGGCACCTCTAGCAAGCCTGCGTATACCATGCCTTGTTGCATGCCTTTGCCAACTTCATGCTTATTGGCTTTTGCCTCAATCACTGCAAGCGGCATACTAGGCTTATGATAAATAACGATATCAGCTGATTTTACTTTTTGACGAGCAGCAGCTTGGCCACGAACGATCACCTTACCATCGCGCAGTTTCACCTCTTGGCGAATCTGAGTCATATCATCCCACCCTGCCTCTTTAATCGCAGGAAGTATGAATTTGGTAATGATGTCGGTTTCAGATAACTTAGCTTTATTAATGCTGCTGACCATTTGGATTACTCGTAGAGAGACTCAATAGCTAATCAGTATATCGTAAAGCCTATATAAATCCGAGTGCGCATTATTCACGATGTGATTAAGCGAATGTTGCGATAACTCTTTGTTTAAAATCACCTAAACGTAACTCATCATAATCTTCGAAATCAGTGTAAAAAGCGTTTTGAACCCCATCGATTTTTGACCAATTTAGTTGAGTTGAGGACTCCCCTGATACCATAATCTTATCGTTCGACAAATCTGTAGGAGTAAAACTCTGCGCCTTATCTGATTCATCAGTCTGTTCATTCGATTTAATAAATAGACACGACTCTGGAATATCCTGCTCAATTCTTTCAGCAAACCCAATCAAACTTTCTTCGGCAAAGGTATACAACCACGCTTCTTGGTTGGGTGAGTCATTGATTCTTAAAATTCGCCCGAGCACTTGCCTAAAGTAAAGCTCCGTTTTTACCGAACTCATATGGCAACAAACCTGCAGCCTTGGAATATCCGTTCCTTCACTTATCATCCCAACACTGACTATCCACTGAGCCTTTGAGTGACGAAAAGACTCAATTTCATTTAACGGGTCATCATGGTGATAAGTCACTATGCATGCTGATTGATTAAAGTGCTCAACAAGTCGCTTTTGAATGTCTTTAGCGTGCTTAATAGAAGATGCAACCACTAAGCCTCCAGCATTTGGGGACTCTTGCCTTATCTGCGCTAGCTTTTGGCAACCACTATTTAATATGTAATTCATAGCGTCTTCATTGTGAATGACGCTTTGGTAAGACACATCAGATTGTTTAAGACAGTCAAGAATAGAGGCGAAGTGTTGATTGTCACTGCCAGCCTTAACACTCAGGTGTTCATTATCGATTAAAACGATTTTAGGGCGGCGGCATACCTTATTTTCGACGGCCTGTTGCAATCCGTATTGGTAATCGCAAACAACCTTGCCATCAGGATCAGAATACTCGGCCATGACAATCGGTAGTCGATCAGAACGCCAAGGAGTACCCGATAGCGCCAGAGTATAACGAGCAAAGCCTTGGATCTTCGAGACAATTTCTAGCCCCCATGAGTTTGACCGCCCCTCATCATCAAACGAACAATGGTGGATCTCATCAAATACGACTAAAACTCGATATTTGCTGACGGTGCTCCAAAAGTTTTCATCCAAAAAACGGATGGATTGGTAGGTGTAAGAGCCCCCAAGAGAACCCAAACCTCCATTAAAGGAACATTCGAGCTTCCATGAAAAGGTCTTTTGCATCCCTTCTGCAACAGTCAGAGAAGGCGAGAAGCACAGCACTAAGTCAATCATCTCTCTTTCAAATAACCGACTCGCAACCTCGGCGGCCATAACGGTTTTACCCGCTCCAGGAGTCGCTTGGCAGAAGAAGTGTGAATACTTGTTTGAAGTGAATTTCTCGATAGCTTGCACTGCACACTCGGCTTGCCATGCTCTTAACATTGAGGAGCCTTGCTTTGGGCGACTTGCATCCAGTTGGTTAGTGCATTAATTCTGCCTAATAGCTTGGCTGAGCGTTCTCTTGCTGCATTAAATAGCGGTTGCAGATCTTGCTTGTTATTTGGGAAACGCGTCAATAATGATTGGTACTCCTCAATCTCGCCTAGAGTAATCGCCAACTCGCCTTCATGTTGCATCTTCTCTTTCGCTAATGCATTTAGAGAGCACTTTGGAGTCTGAACAGCTATTGAATCGACTTTAGCTTTCCTATTTCTAGCCACTCTAGGCTCAATTGTGAGCGCTTTGAATTCGTTAGTTTGATGGTAGCGCTTGTCTCTACGAGCCCCGATGACAGAAAGCCAACCTTTCTCCTCAAGTGATAGAAGTTGCTTATAAACATACTTTCGAGCCTCGACCTTGCTCGGGAAGGCTGAAGCACTGTTTAGCAAAGCATCCCTAGCTTCTGTGACGGAGAAATTATCCATCCCTTTCTCAATCAATAGGTTAAACATGTGAGGGTTAATTCTGGTTACTTTCTTCATGTGAATCTTATAGGCAATAAAAACTTAGGATTGCTAAGTATACAAAAATCAGTAAAACTTAGACAATCTAAGTTATCTAAAGGTTGAAAAGAAATGTGTAAGTGCAAAAAGACAACCCCATCCCTGCGAGGCTCAAAGCTGCGCGTAAAAAAGCCAAGATCACCCAAAAAGATTTAGGGGTGAAAATTGGTATGGAGCAAAGTTCTGCTAGCGGTCGTATGAATCATTACGAGAAAGGCAGGCATGTACCTGATATTGGTACGCTTGAACGTATGGCTGAAGAGTTAGATGTGCCGCTGAATTACTTTTTCTGTAGGAGCGAATTGAGCGCTGAGTTAGCGTGCGCAATTGATAAGATGAGTGATGAAGAGAAGGCGGTGTTGCTGGAGAATCTGAATAAATAACAATGTGCGTATCACTGAGCTTTTAAAGGTGTCTTACTCAGCAACATATGAACTGGTAATAAATCAGTAAATGACCGACCTATTAATCGGTCTTCTTTAAATTGAGCACCTTTGTTGTACGAAGTTTCTGTTTTCAGTTCTACTAGCTTGAGTTCTGTTAACTTACACTCGAAAGGATTCTGTTTCGCATAAGGGTATTTAGTATCAAAACAAGCCGATAATAATGGCTTATCAATCGTATCCTTTGAAGATTGCAATGCATTAAGTAACGCATCTGCAAGAAAGTGCTTCAGCACACGGCACTCTCCACGACAGACTGAAAATAAAGGCAATAGAATTTCATCCCCAGTTAAGTTAGGGCGTTTTTCAAACCCCATCCTGCCTGCAAGTCCGGCAACAAAGCTTGCAAAATGCCGTTTCCCTTCTGCATCAGGTATATAACCTTTTTTATCAGCTTCGCTCAGCTTAGAAAGGTGAAAATAACTTAAGTGTCGCTTCCAGCCTAAACGAGAGTTCCATTGGTCTTCTTCAGCGAGCATAGTCGCATAGGGCATACCCACCAACACAAATGAAACTTGCGCTTCCTCACTTATCATCTTAAAAGTATTCGCTATTGTTTGTCGTTCATTAGCGTCTTTGAATTCCATCAGCTCCTGAACCTCATTAACGATCACAAGCTTCACTTTTTTTTCAATTAAACTTTTGATGACTCCTTGTTCTAACGCTCCTTCTTTGTAAGGTCTCCTGCGGCGGCTAGAGGCTCGACTATCTAAATCAATTAATAATCTTTCTAACGTATTTTGCTCACGAACTTTACTTGGGATGCGAGTTTTTAATACTGGCATTTCAGCCCAGCGGCTCCCCTTAATTGCAAACCTTGCAACATAATTATCAATCATCGCCGTCTTGCCAACACCGGTATCTCCCGTTAGCAATAGTGACTCTTGCTCCCCTCCAAGAGAACTGTTTAATACCATTCGATCAAAGACGTTATAAATTTCCGTCAGCTGAGGGTATTCTAAGAAACACTCTCTAAAAGAGGTATATTGCTCTATCTGAAGCTCACTAAGTATGTTCACTAATACCCCTCTATATCGCTGAGGTCATCACTAGTAGTACCCATATCTATTACTTCTTTTGGTACTTCAATGATAGGTTTAGGTGACGTAGTGACAATGGTACTAGGCCCTTCACTACCAACACCTCTTTGCTTTGCTATTTTTGAAGCATGAGTTGTTTTAGGAAGTGCCGATTTTTTGGACTTAGAACGACTCATACGTTCTATTGCTTCATCCATAGCTCTGTCCAAATATAATGACGCATCGGCTAATGATTCGTCTTGCTCTCCCAAACGGACTTTCAACCTTCTTAAACTGTTAATTCGTTGATGTTCATATAAAGATCGGCCTTTTGTATAACCCGTATGATCGACTGCTGGGACTTTGATGTATCTCTTCTCTTCCTCAAGGTAAACGTAAATCGAGCTGATATCATTTGGGTCTGTCTTGATTTTCACATAAGCGCTTTTTCTTGCACGACTAGAGTACTGCTTACCGTATTCTTCCAACTCATCAGATTGGTATTTGAGAGAATACAATTCAATAGCACCTCTTCTTATAGTCCGATGGTTTACAGCTCCAAGCTCAATCTTTAATTGCTCTGCTTCAGGGCCTTCACAAAAGATTATCGTTCCTTGCGACTCTGTCCATTTCTGGTAGGGAACTCTCTTGTACCTCGTGTCAGCTTTTTTATGATAAACGTCAATAAGCCACTTATGTAACAGCTCGAGAAAATCAGACACATTAATGACAGCGTCTTGCTTCGGGTTGTAGTCTTTTAACTGAGTAGGGTTGGTGAAGGTTTTTCCTGGGAAACGACTAAATAGTTTCTTGTAGAAGGTATCAAAAGACTTTTCAACACCCGCTTTTCGCCAGGGTTTACCACGTTGATTATATTGAATATCTGTTACTAATGGCTTTAATGCTGACTCTAGGCTATCACTCCAAAACTCCGCACCGTTATCCACTATCAAATTTGTGATTTTTCCGTAACAAGGCCAATCAGATTCAATACTTGGGTACTTTTCTTTAATCCAATCCTTCTTAAGAACTGAATTAAGAAAAGCTGCTCGTACTGTCTCGTAGCTAGGATCTCTATAATTGACAGAAAGACCAACGATGCAAGTGGAGTATCTATCATAAAGTATTGTTAAGTGTGGTCTGCCAAGAGGAAGCTCCAAATCATCATCAAGTAAAATCACAGGAGCTGTAGTGTGGTCTATTTCTACATATTCCATTGGCCGCGTTGCCGGAATGATTGACCCAACAGTCTTAAACTTATTATCAGCATATCGTTTTCCATAACGAGCTAAAGCAACTTCATAGGGAGGCAGTGCATTTACACGATTGTAAAATGTCCGTTGGGAAATTGGCGCTATTTTAACTTGGTCTAATTGTCGGTTTTCTTCAATAACTCGATATTTGTAGTACTCATAGGCGGTGTTGACCGATACTCGCTCTTTGGTCAGAAACTTGGTTTGAATCGCTTCTGTAACTAAATCAGATGAATCGTTCTTTAGTTTTCTGTTTCCTTTTTTGCTATGCCCAGGAATAAGAGACGCTAGATCTTTACCTGACTCGTAATAGAGCTTTTTCCAATCAGCTATCGTTCTGGATGACGGGACCGAAGTTTTCTTCAATAGGGCATACTCTTCCAAGAGCTTGTCTAGGTTTTTGGGCGTCCAACCTCCTTTTACGCGCCTTTCCAAATAACGAATTAGATCCAAACGAAACAATGCCGTCTCTTTGTTTGGCAAGTCACCAAATGCCAATTCAAGATTTTCGTATTCTGCTAAAAATTCTGTCGAAAGCGTTTTATCATCAGCTACATCATTGTCGAAGCTATTAAATTCATCACTAAAACCAAAGAGATCATCACTCATTGGCTAGCACCAAACAGAATTTTCTAAATCAAATTTTTTCTGATTAAAATCTGTTTGTATTTCACCTGAAGATAGCCAGCACAAAGCGGCTGTTAATGTTTCATCTGGAGAGATTTTAAGTTGGTGTGCAAGATGATGAAGGGTCACGCTTCTATTAGCTTGAACAAACTGAAGCACATGTTTTTGAATATCAGTGATTGTACGAATCCCTGAATAGCCATGGAGTAATTTAAGGTTACTAAGTAGAAAACCAGTTCGAATCTGCTTCTCGGTCACTAAGATGAGCTTTTTTCCATACTCAGCTTGTGCGACAAGCTGCTTTTCTTTAAACCTTGCTCGAAAATCTGGTTTAAGGATCTGACTTGAATGCTTTACTTCAATCAGAGAAGGCGTATCTATGCTATCGAAAAGCTGAAAGTCTGGTGTGTAGCGGCAGTAGCGCCCATTGAAGTAGTACTCAAACCCATGTGGCTGAGATTCATATCTAACTATTTGAGGATTGTATTCAGCATGAAAACAAAAATCATACTCAAGCATGGACATTGTTCGAACAACTGAGTCATTTTTCAAACTCATGAATTTACAAATGTTGTGAACAGCTGATGATTTTTTGGTTTGGTCGTACATAGCAAAAGCACTTTTGTTGTAAACCTACAACAAAAAATAGACCATGAAGACTTAGGGTGCAAATAAGAAAAGAAGCCTGCAATTTATGCGAACATATATTGCAGGCTTCATTAAGGGGTGGGAACCCAGCCACATCCCGGCACACAAGTCACTCGCTGCGGCTGCTCCCTTCCAGGCCTGACCGAGTTCACGAGCTATTGTTGCGGGAGGACCAGGCCCCCATAGATTCGTTTTCTAAGAGGCTTGCCTCAAAGAGTGATTGGATTATTAAGCATCACAGCAACCATTGCAAGCCCTTCCACCCTATTTTTGAACAATTACGGTCTAAGTGCTTATCCTTTATTCAAACCACTAGAAAATCGCAGGTAAATTCACCATTTACCTGCATTTGGAAAGTTTGGATTGCTGAAGTACTAGACATCGATGTCTTCATTATCTTCTGTACGAATGATGTAGTCAGTCATCCACGCGGTGCCTAATAGACACAACCACACCACAAAGACAGGGCTTGGAACTTCGATACTTGGAGTAATTACCAGAGCCGCAAAACCGACCGTTGGCAGTGTCCAACATAATAGTTTATTCCAGCGGAACGTTTTCAAGCGCGTCAGCGTTTCCATTGATGCCATGATGCCCGTTATACACAAGGCCACCAAAGCAGCATAAGGTAAATCGGCTATCCATAATGGAAGTATTAAGCCTAATGACCACCAGCTGTGTCGGCTGGCTGGCTTAAGGTGATTTGCCGCCCACCAAATTACGATGATAGATAAGGTTTGAAGTGTGGTAACCCACGGGACGCCTTCAAGCTTGCCTGCTGATTGCGTGACCATGATTCCGACCTGCAACGTAGTCACGATCAAGCCAGAAATAATCACGACCGACAAACTACTGCGTCTTGAGAAGACCACCATCAATAGCGGGAATAGTACCCACGCACTGACAGACAGCGTGATGGGCTGCAAAGGAAGGGTTAGACCATAAGTAGTCATGGAAACAAGCAAAGCTAATCCAGCTATGCCCCCCTGCGGTAAAATCCATAAGGCAGGAATTACCATTGCAAGCACCGGGATATCTCCCTCACTTAAACTGATTGCTCTCGCGCAAACAACCGCTAATAATGTGGTGATCAAGAACTGAAACGTTGAAAATACCATAGCCCTCTCCTTCTACCGATCCGTGGTACCATACCAATCGTAGTAATTAACTGGTCACCCTAGCTTGTTAAAAAACTCGATAACCTCGTTAGATTTTTTGATTGGAGAATAACTACTTATCAAAAAAATCTGCCTTGCTCTCAAGCTTTTTCCCTGCGCTATTTTTGAACACTTACTTACTGTGATTGGTATTTATGAACTAGGAACATTTAGTATGGACCAATTTTTGAGCCAAATCTTTGCTGTGATTCACCAAATTCCATATGGAAAAGTAACAACTTATGGAGACATAGCACGTTTTTCAGGATTTCCGGGCTATGCGCGCCATGTTGGTAAAGCGCTGGGTAACCTACCAGAAGGTAGCAAACTGCCTTGGTATCGAGTGATAAACAGCAAGGGAGAGATCTCTTTAAAGGGCGATTCATTCGACCGACAAAAGCGGCATTTGGTTAAAGAAGGGGTTGAAGTGAGTGATGCCGGAAAGATCAAACTAAGAATATATAAATGGCAGCCCTAGAGCTGCCATTTATCGAAAGACGTTAATTAAGATGCCTTAACAATGGCATCTATTTCTAATTAACGAACACCAACCAAGCGTAGGTCTGCTTGTTGCGTGTTTTCTACGTCTGTAATCACTGACTTAATCGTGTCAGTTGTGAAACGCAGTTTGCCATCGACATGAATCGACGCACGCATGTTGTAGCGGTGGTTAGCTTTAATCTTGTTGTTGTCGTAGCTCAGTTCGAATGCGAACGGTACTTGCTTACCATCAGTAGTGAACTCTTGAGTTGCGATAACCGTCGATGGTGCGTCAGCCAGTGAGATATCTTCTAGCGTAACGGTAACTACTGCATTCTCTGGCAATGCAATTCTTTCACGGTAGCTAACTGTTCCTGAAATCACTTGAGTGTTCTCTGCAACCACTTCTTGAGAAGCATTCGTTTCTGATGTTGCTTGGCAACCAACAAGTAGGCCAAACGATACTAAAGACGTAATAAGAATTAGAGCCTTTTTCATATTCAATTTCTCTCAACATGTTTGCCGGACTCGGCAAATCTACTCAGCAATTATAAGAGAGCTTTCATATTCTGTCTCGAAACCCTATGATTTATTGACAGATATCTGACTAAGCTAAATGATTAACACCATAATCTGACACCTATTTTACCAAGAGGCATGCTGGCGATGAGTCAACCTTTAAAAGAATTACTCAATTTACTTCAGTTAGAGAAACTAGAAGAAGGTCTGTTCCGCGGGCAAAGTGAGAACTTAGGCCTACCACAGGTATATGGCGGTCAAGTATTGGGACAAGCGCTTTCTGCTGCTCGTTATACCGTTCAAGACGACCGTAGTGTTCACTCTTTCCACAGTTATTTTCTATTTCCCGGTGATCCTGAAAAGCCAATCATTTACGATGTTGAGAACCTAAGAGATGGACGCAGCTTTAGCACGCGCCGTGTGAAAGCGATTCAAAATGGCCGCCCTATTTTCTATCTCACCGCTTCTTATCATGGCGATGCGCCAGGTTTTGAGCACCAGATTGCAATGCCTGATATTCCTGGACCAGAGAACTTTGCTTCAGAAACTGAATTAGCGAGCCACATTGCAGAATTCTTACCAGAGAAACTGCGCAAAACCTTTTGTGGCGAAAAGCCGATTGAGATGCGCCCGGTGACGGTTGTGAATCCACTCAACCCGAAGAAGACGGAAGCGAAACAGTACCTTTGGGTAAGAGCAAATGGCGCGATGCCAGACAACCAATTAATTCATCAATACCTACTTGCTTACGCATCGGATTGGGGGTTCTTAGTTACGGCGCTTCATCCTCATGAAGTCTCTATCATGACACCAAATTTCCAAGTGGCGACGATTGACCACTCAATCTGGTTCCACCGCCCGTTCAAGATGGACGAATGGTTACTTTATGCGATTGAAAGCCCAACGGCGGCGAACACTCGTGGCTTAGTGCGCGGCGAGATCTTTAACCAAAAAGGTGAGCTCGTAGCGACGGCAGTACAAGAAGGTGTGATGCGTTTTACTAAGTAACGGATAAACGCTTCTTACAAGCCCAAAATACGCACAAAAAAATAGAGGCTAGGTTTAGTACCTAGCCTCTATTTTTAATATTAACGAAAAGTCGTTACTTCGAATCCATAAACTCTACTCAGCTTCTGGCGTAGGCTCGAATTCACCTTGCACTCGTGTTTTGATGCCATCGCCAGCGTCTCTAAGTAAATTAAATGGCGATAACACTACGCCTTTCACCGCGCCCTCTGCGGCTCCCTGAGCGAGCTCTTTACTCTTATCAGCTAACAAATTAGCTTGTGCCAAAATACCAGGGACTTCCGCTCGTAGCATTTCAGACTCAGTGACGATGACAGGAATAGTCTGTTCGCGGTAAGACTTACTTTCAGCGAGCATTGGTGGCATTACGTCTACGCGATATCGTTTTAACTCAATTAATGTTGGTGGAATAACATCAGTTCTTACCTGTTCAACTTCCGTTCGAACATTTTTAACTTCATCTAATATCGCAGGGATTTTGTTGTCGACCGACGCTACGGTTTGATTCACGTCATCGATCGTCTTTCTCACGTCTTCGACAGTATCTAAAACTCTAGGGGCTAGCTCGTCGACATGAGATGCAAACTCTAGCCACTCTTCAACTTTAAGACCTTTAGTCAATACCGATAAATCCTCAATAACCTGCGGATAAGTATCAACGATTTCACCGACTTTATTGGTAAAGGAGTAGATGGTGTAACCCAAGTAAAAAACGGCAACGGCCAGCACCAATTGGATAGCAGTCGAAACTTTTGCAAACATGAATAATCCTTTTCTTTATCGCTGAGGCAATATCTAAACTGAGAAATAGTTAGCGTAACGCTAGATTTAGCTTAAAGCGGCAATGCTGTCGTGTACTTCAATGGTTCCATCGCAAATGTCGAGGTCACATTAGATATACCATCAATACTATTCACCAAGCGCTTGTAGAAATCATCAAAGCACTTCATGTCTTTAACCTGAACCTTCATCATATAATCATACTCGCCAGCCATTCGATAGAACTCCATCACTTCTGGAAAGTCCGACACAGTATTCACAAAGCGGCCATACCACTCATGAGAATGGTTGCTTGTTTTCACCAATACGAACGCGGTAAAAGCAAGATCAAGCTTCTCAGGGTTCAGCAACGCCACTCTTTTTTCAATAATACCGTTCTCTTCAAGACGCTTCAGTCTTTTCCAACAGGGCGTGGTTGTTAGGTTGACTGCCTCTGAAATATCGTTCAATGACAGCGTGCTGTCTTCTTGCAGCAAACTTAATATCTTTTTATCTACGGCATCTATCACACTTTCACCAAATCGCATTTAAATAGAATAATTTTCTACATTTTAGTCAAAACAAAGCAAATATGGCAAAGTTTTTCTCTCGAATTCTAGTTAAATTATAACCATACCAATTACAAGAAATTCCTACACAAGATCAGGAGAACGCTTATGTGCACTGACCATCAATGGATTAACAACGCGATTCGTAAAATTGAAGCGGACTACCAACGCTCAGCGGATACGCACCTTATCAAGTTAGACCTTCCAAGTATCGAAGGCATTGATATCTACCTTAAAGATGAAAGCACACACCCAACAGGCTCTTTGAAGCACCGTTTGGCGCGTTCTCTGTTCTTATACGCGATTTGTAACGGTTGGGTTGGCCCAGAAACAACGATCATTGAATCTTCATCTGGCAGCACGGCTGTGTCTGAGGCGTACTTTGCTCGCCTGCTTGGTCTTCCGTTTATTGCGGTAATGCCTAAGTGCACAGCGAAGAAAAAAATTGAGCAGATTGAATTCTACGGCGGCCAAGCGCACCTTGTTGATCGCTCAGATGAGATTTACGATGAGTCTCGTCGTTTAGCTGAAGAACTGAATGGCCACTACATGGACCAATTTACTTACGCTGAGCGCGCAACCGACTGGCGTGGTAACAACAACATCGCGAACTCGATTTTCAATCAAATGCAGATGGAAGATCACCCTGTTCCAACTTGGGTAGTAATGAGCCCAGGCACTGGTGGTACTTCAGCAACTATCGGCCGTTTCATTCGCTACCAACAACATGAAACCAAGCTATGTGTTGTTGACCCTGAAAACTCGGTATTCCACGAATACTTCCAAACAGGCAATCCGAACGTGAAAGGCAACACATTCAGCAAAATTGAAGGCATTGGTCGCCCACGAGCAGAGCCAAGCTTCATTCCTGGTGTGGTTGACGAAATGCGTAAAATCCCAGACGCAGCAAGCATCGCAACTACGCATTGGTTATCTGACATTCTTGGTCGCAAGGTTGGCGCATCAACCGGTACTAACATGTACGGTGTGCTTCAGCTAGCCAGTGAAATGAAAGCGCGTGGCGAGAAAGGTTCTATCGTGACTTTGCTATGTGACAGCGGTGAACGTTACCTAGACACTTACTTCAATGACGAGTGGATAAATCTGAATATCGGTGACCTACAGCCTTACGCAGCGAAGTTGGAAGCTTTCTCGCAAACAGGTGAGTTGGCTTAACCACAGGGTAAGCACCGACACCAAAATTAAAAAGAGCCGTTAATGGGCTCTTTTTTTGTTCTGTTAATCAATCACTAACGACAACAAATTACTCTGGTTTCTGCTTCGCTTCAAATGCCGCTAGTTGTTCAGGCGTCGCTTTTGGTTGATGGTTTTGTTTCCACTCATCGTAAGTCATGCCATATATGCGCTCACGAGCGTCATCGATATCCAAGTCTAGGCCTTGTTGCTCAGCTTCTGCTTTGTACCACTTGCTGAAACAGTTACGGCAGAAACCCGCCAAGATCATCAAGTCGATGTTCTGCACATCTTTGTTATCATCCAAGTGTGCTAGCAGGCGACGAAAGGTTGCTGCATCAAGCTTGTCTTGTTCTTCTTGAGAAAGATCTTTGTATTTAAATTCAGCCACTTTACTTTCCTTTATTCGATTTATTGTATTAATTCGTTGAGCTCTGTTTGTTATACAAAAAAAGCCTGCAATTCGCTAGGAGCAAACGCAGGCTTTTCAATATTGTTACACTATTCCGTGTTCATTAACCGTGACTGGTTCTTCCCACGTTGTCATGGCTAAGCTCTTTATTGAGCACCGCTTCGACGTGACCCGGAGAGCGTGTTGAGCCAGAAATCAGTCGGTACATCGCAGGGATTACGAACAGAGTGACCAGTGTCGCAAAGCCCATACCGAAGAAGATAACCGTACCCACAGCGACTCGGCTTTCATAGCCTGCGCCCGTTGAAGTAATCAATGGAATAGCACCTGCTAGTGTGGTAAACGCCGTCATCATGATTGGACGTAAGCGTCGAGCCGAAGCATCAATGATCGCCTTTTCAAACTCAATACCACGGTCACGAAGTTGGTTAGCAAACTCAACGATCAAGATACCGTTTTTGGTTACCATACCGATCAACATGATCATACCAATCTGGCTGTAGACATTGAGGCCTTGACTCATCAGCACCAGACCTAAGAAGCCACCAAAGATGCCCATAGGTACGGTGAACATCACCACCAGCGGGTTAATGAAGCTCTCAAACTGCGCTGCAAGTACCAAGTACGCAACTAACATCGCTAACGCAAACACCACTAAGATGCTTGATTGGTTCTCTTTGAAGTCTTTAGACTCACCTGAGTAGCTCACAGAGATGTCACCCGGTAGCTGTTCAATCGCTTGCTCATCAAGGAAATCCAGAGCATCACCCAGTGTGTAACCTTCCATTAGGTTAGCTTTGATGGTCACCGACTTTTGCTTGTTGTAGTGCGACAAACGAATCGATGATGCCACTTCTTCAATGTGTGTCAGTGTATCAAGCGTTACTAGCTCGCCTGACTGAGTTCGCATGTAGATTTGGCTTAAATCGTTGGCGTTGTTGAAGCTGTTCTCATCACCACGCAGGTAAACATCGTACTCTTCACCACGGTCAACGAAGGTGGTTTCACTGCGTCCGCCAAGCATGATTTCTAAGGTATCTGAGATGTCTGAAACGCTAACACCTAGCTCTGCTGCACGCTGTTTGTCTACAGTTACCAATAGTTCTGGTGTTTTCTCAGAGTAATCGATGTCCGCACCTTCCATCATTGGAGAGTCTTCAGCGGCTTGCTTTAAGAGCTCTGCCCACTTTTGAAGTTCAGTGTAATCAGAACCGCCAAGTACGAACTGTACTGGCTCACTTGAACCACCTTTAAAGCCCGGCATGAAAGGGAATACGCGCACATCTGGAATACCAGCTAGTGACTTACGAACTTCATTAAGTGCTTCTTGCGCGGTCACGTCACGCTCGTCCCAATCTTCGAGGATCATGATAACGAAGCCCGTTTGGTCGCCGGCATTGCCACCAAATGCTGGTGATTGAATGCTGAATGACTTCAAGAAACCTTGACCAAGCAATGGCATTAGACGCTCTTCAACGATGTCCATGTTGGCAGACATACGGTTGTAACTGGTTGCATCGGCACCACGAACAAACGCAAAGATAACACCACGGTCTTCTTGCGGCGTCAGTTGCGACGGCACTTGTTGCATCAAGCCATAACTACCGCCCATACACGCGATAATGATAATTGGAGCTGCCCAACGCCAATTTAGAGCACGGCGCAATACCGAGCGATATCCAGACTCAAGCTTGCCAAATACGCGCTCGACAAACAGATTAAAACGGTTTGGTTTAACGTTCGCTTTTAGGATTTTACTGCCTAATACTGGCGTTAACGTTAATGCAACTAGCGACGAGAAGATCACCGACATAGCGAGCAATACAGAGAACTCGGTAAACAACAGTCCAACCATGCCATCCATGAAAGAGATTGGTAGGAATACCATCACCAATACAAGCGTCGTTGCGATTACCGCGAAGCCTACTTCACGAGTACCTTTATAGGCAGCAAGCAGTGGTGACTCACCACGTTCAATGTGGTGGAAAATGTTCTCTACTACCACAATCGCGTCATCTACCACCAAACCAATCGACAAGATAAGTGCCATCAGAGTAATCAGGTTAATAGAGAAACCGAAGTAGTAAGCCGCAATAAACGACGAGATCAGAGATACAGGTACGGTCACCGCAGGAATAAGCGTTGCACGAGCTTGACCAATAAAGATGTAAAGCACAAGGATAACCAAGCCACCCGTGATAAAGAGCGTGCTGTAAACTTCTGAGATTGAACGGTCGATAAACACAGTTGAGTCGTAGTCGACAGCCAAACGAGTACCATCTGGCAAGAACTTTTGAATTGCTTCGACTTCTTTATGGACTAAGTCAGCCACCTCCAGTGGGTTCGCATCTGACTGAGGCACAATACCCATACTTACGTTAACAACGCCGTCACTCTTAAAGGTCGAGTTCTCGTTTTCTGCGCCAATGTAAACATCCGCTACGTCTTTTAAGTAGATAGGTGTGTTATCAGAAGCGCGTTTTACCACTAAGTATTCGAAATCTTCCGCTTCAGTGTAAGAACGAGCGGTACGAACCGACATCACAATTGCATCGTTACGTACTTCACCACCTGGGCTTTCAATGTTCTCACTGTTCAACGCAGAAGTGATGTCCGAGGTAGTAACACCGCGACCAGCCATCTGAGCAGGTTTCAGCTTCACGTACATTACTTTGTACAAGCCACCGGAGATATCCACCGAGCTCACGCCTGAGATCAAACTAAAGCGGTCAATCAACACACGTTCTGTATAGTCGGTTAACTGCGTTCGGTCCATCTCCGTCGAGCTTAAGTTGATGTAGACCGAGGCTTCACCACTGCCGTTGTTCTTATAAACAATCGGGTCATCGGCTTCATCGGGCAATGAACGCTGCGCACGAGCTACCGCATCACGAACATCACTCACACCGGTATTGAGATCGTAACCAAGCTCAAAAGTAATCGTGATACGCGACATACCGTTACGGGTAGTGGACTCGATCTCGTCGATACCACTGATGCCGGATAACTGATCTTCGAGGTTGGAGGTTATTTGGCTTTCAATGATGGTGGCAGACGCCCCCTCATAACGAGTACTGATCGATACCACCGGGCTTTCAATATCTGGCATCTCACGAACCGCAAGCTTATTGAAAGAGACAATACCAAACACAACCAATAGTAGGCTCAATACGACAGCCGCTACTGGTCTCTTTACAGAAACATCAGATAACAACATTAGTTAGCGCCTTCTTGTGCTTTTTTTTCACTTGCTGCATCAGCTGGGCGATTGACGGCAAGCTCTTGAACCAAAACACCATCACGCATATTCACTATGCCCTGCACTACAATTTTCTGACCAATGTCGATGCCTTTGTCGATCACGACTTCGTTGTCGATACGAGCACCAAGGAACACTTCGGTTCGTGTCGCCTTGTTATCTTCGCCAATGACATAAACAAAACGTTTAGTACCTGAGTATTCAAGTGCTTGAACTGGAATAATGGGTGCTTCCACCGGTGGAAAGTCCATATCAGCTGCCACTAACATGCCCGGCTTTAAGTAATCATTATTGTTGTCGAAGTGAATTCGAACTCGAAGGTTCAAGGTTTCAGCGTTAATACGAGAATCAATGCCCACTACAGTGCCAGTGAACTGAGTATCTCCCCATGCACTGGTGCGAGCCGTCACTTTCATGCCTTTAGATAGCTTGGAAAGATAACGCTCAGGGATCTGGAGGTCTAACTGCATTACTGAAAGGTCATCTAAGGTCACTAGTTCAGTACCTGCTGTCACCATTTTACCGCGGCTAAAGTCGATAAAGCCGACCGTGCCAGAAAAAGGCGCGCTAATGTGTAAGTCTTTAAGACTAGCATTCGCAGCAGCTAGGCGAGCATTGGCGATCTCTACATTAGTTTTCTGAGCGTCAATTTCAGTTTGCGTGATCGCGTTGCGTTTCACTAGTCGTTGGAATTCCGCTAGCTTACGTTTCTCGTCTTTTAAATACGCTTGCGCCTCTGCAACCGCCGCTTTCGCTTTATCATCGTCGAGCTGGACCAACATCTGCCCTTTGGTGACATCTTGATTGGCCTTGATGTTGATAGAGTCCACTCTGCCAGCCACTTCAGAAGTAATCATGACAGATTGCTCAGCTTCTAACTTACCGACCAAAGAAAGAGATTGACTAACTTGGTGGATATCAACTTGCTCAGTAACAACAGTGACAGTGCTAGGGCCCATACGTTTAGCAAGTGCGGCTGGAGACGCCAAAAGAATAGACAAGCTAAGCAGGGTTAAAACAGATTTATGCTTCATAATAATGGTCTGCAAGTAAGGTTTATACCAATCACAGTGAGTCAGTGGTCAAAAATAGCGTAGGGAAAAGGCTTGAGAACAAGGCAGCATTTTAGATAAGTAGTTATCCTACAATCAAAAATTCTAACGCAGTTATCGAGCATTTTAACAAGCTAGAATGACAAGTTACTTACTACGATTGGTATTATTATCTATAAATGAAATTAACCGTATTCTATCAACTGATGAATGCTGTAACGTCAAGAAGTGTAAATCTAGATTAAATTCCATTTACGTTTCATCACGTTCTAGACACAATGAATAGAATACAGAAAGCCAATTACCTCAAGGTGTTATCTATCAGTACGTAAACCTTAGTACAGATGTTCACTTCACGAGCAATATGCGTACTTTTCGCCATCTTTGCCCAAAAAGGCAGCATTTAACACAAAACCATAAGAAAAACCCTTTACAGGTTTAGCGTGTTTGCTATGATGCGCTCCGCACTTGAGAGATGCGTTGGGAAAAACATCTCTTTAGCCTATCCATTATGAGTTAGGAAAAATCACCCTGGAGGGGTTCCCGAGTGGCCAAAGGGAGCAGACTGTAAATCTGCCGGCTCCGCCTTCGATGGTTCGAATCCGTCTCCCTCCACCATATTTCTTCTTACCTCTTTTAAGAGTTAAGAGAACAACCTGATTGATGGGCTTATGGGAAAACATCAATTTAGGCTTACTTTGTGAAAAGTAAGACACACCCTGGAGGGGTTCCCGAGTGGCCAAAGGGAGCAGACTGTAAATCTGCCGGCACTGCCTTCGATGGTTCGAATCCGTCTCCCTCCACCATATTTCTTCTTACCTCTTTTAAGAGTTAAGAGAACAACCTGATTGATGGGCTTATGGGAAAACATCAATTTAGGCTTACTTTGTGAAGAGTAAGACACACCCTGGAGGGGTTCCCGAGTGGCCAAAGGGAGCAGACTGTAAATCTGCCGGCACTGCCTTCGATGGTTCGAATCCGTCTCCCTCCACCATATTCTTCTTACCTCCTTTGAGAGTTAAGAGAACAACCTAGTTGATGGGCTTATGGGAAAACATCAATTTAGGCTTACTTTGTGAAGAGTAAGACACACCCTGGAGGGGTTCCCGAGTGGCCAAAGGGAGCAGACTGTAAATCTGCCGGCACTGCCTTCGATGGTTCGAATCCGTCTCCCTCCACCATATTCTTCTTACCTCCTTTGAGAGTTAAGAGAACAACCTAGTTGATGGGCTTATGGGAAAACATCAATTTAGGCTTACTTTGTGAAGAGTAAGACACACCCTGGAGGGGTTCCCGAGTGGCCAAAGGGAGCAGACTGTAAATCTGCCGGCACTGCCTTCGATGGTTCGAATCCGTCTCCCTCCACCATATTCTTCTTACCTCCTTTGAGAGTTAAGAGAACAACCTAGTTGATGGGCTTATGGGAAAACATCAATTTAGGCTTACTTTGTGAAGAGTAAGACACACCCTGGAGGGGTTCCCGAGTGGCCAAAGGGAGCAGACTGTAAATCTGCCGGCACTGCCTTCGATGGTTCGAATCCGTCTCCCTCCACCATATTCTTCTTACCTCTTTTAAGAGTTAAGAGAACAACCTGATTGATGGGCTTATGGGAAAACATCAATTTAGGCTTACTTTGTGAAGAGTAAGACACACCCTGGAGGGGTTCCCGAGTGGCCAAAGGGAGCAGACTGTAAATCTGCCGGCACTGCCTTCGATGGTTCGAATCCGTCTCCCTCCACCATATTCTCCTTAATTGGAAAATCGAAAAGCCAACTCATTGAGTTGGCTTTTTTCGTTTCTGAACGCGTTATTGAAAAACCCTGTTTTATCAAGACAGAAGTTGAAACCGCTTCTGTCTAAGTTCAACGCTTCAAACTTCTATCCGTAGATCTCACAACAAGATTGAATCTCTTAAAGATCATTGAGCGCTCAGTCTCTTCAGGCTTCCATGTGGCGTCCACATACCAAGTAAGCAGCGCAACCTAAGCAGTTTGTAGATACATGCTCCTCACACTCGTCCGCTATTTGTTGTTTCTGCTGTAGTGATGTTTCAGGTTCTAGTATCGGCTCGAAAAACTCAGTCGTCACGATTAATACCTCTATCTTGGTTAGATAGCCTCGATTGAATATCTAAGTAAAATGAGTAACTTGCGTTCAGCCTAACTCACTGTTAGCACAAAGTATCACTCTAAATAATTGTCGTGATGGTACTGTTTTCTAGCAACGCGAATATCTAAAGAACTGCATCTTCTGTAAGCCGAAGGCAAACGCCCTTCTTAGAATTTACAGTTCCAAACAACCGGACACAAAAAAGCCCCTACAGATTTCTCCGTAAGGGCTTTCAATAATCAAAGTAATGTCAAGTTAACTCATTTTTAGTTAACTATCGAGATTAACCTTGAATACCAACAATTAACCACGGTGCATTTTGAGTCGTTAAATCACGCTCTAAGTGCCAGATATCAGTGATATCTTCTTCAATGCCGTCCGCTGTATCACGGTAGCGACCGCTAAACTGAAGGCTTAGCTGCGCTTTGCTACCATCATGATCTGCGCGAACGATTTCAGCATCAACGTACATTACGTCTGTGTGCTGATCACCGTCTAGCTTATTACGCTCAGCTTTTAGATCTTCAAATAGGCTTGGAGACACGTACTCTTCAATCGTGTTTAGCTCGTTGTGGTTCCATGCACCTTGCAGTGTACGGTAGTGCTCACGAGAGCCATTGATGAATGCCGCTTGATCAAAGCCTGGTGGGTAGTTATGTGGAACATCGCTTTGTGCACCAAAACCGAAACCACCAGCAGCGCCTTGTGATTGAGGCTGTGCTTGTTCGAAGTTATGAACGTTTGGTTGCTGCTTAGGTTGTTCAAACTTGTTCTGACCCATTCCGCCGAATGCTGGCTGTTGGCCACGTGCATTCTGCTGATTCATTGAGCCCTGCTTCGCACCCAACATTCCACGTAGGAATTTAAACGCTAGGAACGCAATCAGACCCATGATAAGAATATCCATAAACTGGATACCTTCAAATGCGCCACCAAAGAATGCTGCTAAAAGACCACCAGCAAGTAAACCACCTAGTAGACCGCCCATAAGGCCTTTCTTGCTAGAGTTAGCTGCTGTGTTCTTACCCGTTTGATCTTGTCGGATCGAATTCGTGTTTTGTTGTTTTGGTGCTGGAGCCGTTTTAAAGCTTTTGCCAAATGACTTACCACCACCAAACTTTTTCGCTTCCGCGATTGGCGTCACCGCGACTGTTACCAACAGGATCGCGACTAGTGAGAAAAATCGTTTCATTATTATCCTTTATAGGGTTCTTTATCTTTCGACACCTTAATCATACTCGTTAACAAAGAACAATGAAATATTCACGGCCTTTACACATGTATCATAATATTGCGGCTATTAATTGATTACTAAACTAGCGAAGGGATTGACGGCACTCTGGGGCAGCATTAAAATATTGAACGATGTTCATTTAATAGAAAGTACCCATGGCAAGACGAAACGATCATACTCGCGAGCAATTAGTGCAATTAACCTTAAAAACGGTGACCGACTTCTTAGAAGAGCACTCTTATCACGAGTTAAGTCTACGTAAAATCGCCAATATGATTGGTTACGTTCCAAGTACCTTGGTGAATGTATTTGGTAACTACAACCTATTGCTATTACATGTGGTCGCTCAAACATTAGATGAACTGGCGTCAGAATCTGCTGCAGCGGTTGAACAATCGAGCAACCCTCAACAAGCTCTATTCAACCTTGCATACTGTTACCACGATTTTGCACAAAAACACCCTCACCGTTGGCAGCTTATCTTTGAGCACAACATGAACGGTGAAAACCTTCCTGAATGGCAATCAAACCGCATCGATAGAATGACAGGTATGCTAGAGCAACTATTAATAGCTATTGCCCCTGAACATACTAAAAGCGAAGTCGTTAAAGCTAGCCGTGTATTATGGTCTGGAGTACATGGAATTACTCTACTCAGCGTTGATGATAAATTTTTCGCCGCTGAGCCAATCGATGGTAAAGAGTTGATCAATAACCTAGTCTCAAACTACTTAACCAACTGGTAATCATCCAAGGAAAGACAATGAACAACAGCAGCCAATCTTCGCTGTTAACGCAAAAAAGGTTCCTACCCTACTTTATTACCCAATTTCTAGGAGCCTTTAACGACAACATATTCAAAAATGTCCTGTTACTGTTTGTTGCTTTCGCAAGCGTAGACACGCTGCCTATTTCTAGCAATCTATTCATTAATTTGGCCGCTGGCCTGTTTATTCTGCCCTTCTTCCTATTCTCAGCTTTAGCCGGTGTACTGGCTGATAAATACGAAAAATCGTGGTTTATCCGTAAAGTTAAGCTCCTTGAAGTGGTGATCATGTCACTGGGTGCGATCGGATTTATCTATGAAAGCTACGGAATATTACTTCTGCTTCTGTTCCTTATGGGAACGCAGAGTGCTTTCTTTGGCCCAGTGAAATACGCCCTGCTTCCACAACAGTTAGAAACAAAAGAACTGGTATCTGGTAATGCTCTCGTCGAAACAGGTACATTCTTAGCGATCCTGATCGGTACTCTAGGCGCAGGCATCATTGCATCTGAAGAAAGCGCAAAGCTCATTGCCGCAGTGTGTATTGTTTCGTTCGCCGTGCTTGGCTATGTATCAAGCTGCTTTATTCCACAAGCGCCAAGTAATGCACCAGACCTGAAAGTGAAGTGGCAACCTGTAAAGCTCACCCGTGCAACACTGGCGATTGCCAAAAAAGACCGCCCAACCTTTCAAGCTCTAATGTCTATAAGCTGGTTCTGGTTCCTTGGGGCAGCTTACCTAACTCAGTTTCCCAACTTCACCAAACTGCATCTAAACGGTACTGAAAGCTCAGTCGCCTTTTTACTGGCACTGTTCTCAGTAGGCATCGCGATCGGCTCTTTAGCTTGCGATAAGTTATCTAATCACCGTATTGAAATCGGCATCGTGCCAATGGGCAGCTTAGGTATCTCGATCTTCGGTCTTTTGATGGCGATATCCATCCCGGAGTCTTTACCCAACTTTAGCTCTTTCCACCAATTCGTAACCTATTCAGAGCTGTGGCCGCTATTTGCTTACCTTCTGCTGTTGGGGATCTCTGGCGGTATCTTTATTGTTCCTCTGTATTCACTGATGCAGCTACGTGCCAAGCCAGATGAGCGTGCCCAAGTGATTGCCGGGCTCAATATTTATAACTCACTGTTCATGGTGGGAAGTGCGGTTTTAGGTATTGTTTGCCTCAGTGTTCTAGAGCTTTCAATTCCACAGCTGTTTGTGTTGCTCGCGTTGGGCAACACTTTGGTGATGCTGTACCTGTTTTATCAGGTTCCTATCTACGCTTTCCGCTTCTTTACGTGGGTGGTCACTCACACCATGTACCGAGTCAGGCATAAAAACTTACATCACCTGCCAGAAAAAGGCGGTGCGTTAATTGTCTGCAATCATGTAAGTTATATGGATGCACTGCTGCTGAGTGCGGTTTGCCCTCGTCTTATCCGTTTCGTGATGGAAGAGGAATACACCAAGTTACCGCCGATTCGACGTTTCTTGAAAAGAGCTGGGGTGATTCCAATCTCAGCAACCAACCGCAGTTCGATACGAAACGCTTTTAAAGAAGTAGAGCGAGCCCTGCATGAAGGCCACATCGTGTGTATTTTCCCAGAAGGAAAGCTAACCTCTGATGGCGAAGTGGCTGAGTTCATGCGTGGTATGGAGCTAATTATCAAACGCTCCCCTGTCCCTGTGATCCCTATGGCTCTAAAAGGATTATGGGGAAGCTACTTTAGTCGTTACAAAGGCCGTGCCTGCAAAGGGCTACCCACTCGCTTCTGGACCAAATTAGAGATAGAAGCTGGCGAACCTATTGCACCTAAAGAAGCCTCTTGTGAAACTCTTCGACTGTCGGTGTCCAATCTTCGCGGATCTCTACGCTAGCTAACCAGCCCTTTATTCATATCAGCTGAACAAGCGTTAAGTTTTCCTTAACGTTTGTTCAATTCATTTAGACTTACTTATCATTTTATTGAACGTATAGTGGTCTCATTACAATAACATCACTACAAAACAAGACTCTAAATACAATGAACCTAAAAAAGTCCGTTCCGTTTTATCTTGCTGCGCTGTTTTGCTTAACGCCTTGGGTCAGCTCACCGACAGCCCTGGTTATCGGTTTCCTGCTTGCTAGTTTAGGTTTAGTCCCTGAACACTTGGAAGTCGGCAAACTCACCAAAAAGCTACTAGCTTACTCGATTGTTGGCTTGGGTTTTGGCATTCAGTTTGAAAAAGCATTAGCGGTAACAGGCGATGGTATTGGTCTCATTGTAACGACGATTATCGGTACATTAGTCATTGGTTGGTTCTTGGCTAAGAGAATGGGGCTAGACCGCACAACGGGCTACCTTATCTCTTCTGGTACCGCGATTTGTGGTGGTAGCGCGATAGCAGCAGTGGCACCCGCGATCAAAGCAGACGATGAACAGATTGGTTTGGCGTTGGCCACTGTATTCGTGTTGAACTCGGTCGCTCTATTCTTATTCCCTATGATTGGTCACGCGCTTGAACTCAGCCAACAAACATTTGGTACTTGGGCAGCTATTGCGATTCACGATACGTCTTCAGTTGTCGGCGCAGCTTCAGCGTATGGCGAAGAAGCACTGACGACAGCGACCACATTGAAGCTCGCTCGGGCACTTTGGATCATCCCAATCGCTTTAATCAGTGCGATGATCTTCAAGAACGACCAAAAGAAGATTACGGTTCCCTACTTCATTTTCTTCTATTGCGCTGCTATCGCGGTTAGTGACTTACTGCCACAATTTGAGATGGTTTATCAAGGAATCTTTGATGTGTCTAAGCGAGCACTTGTAGTGTGTTTGTTCTTAATTGGCTGTGGTATTTCAGTTGAGAAGTTAAAAGCAGCAGGACCGAAACCATTGATGTTTGGTATTACAATGTGGGTCATGATCTCGACAGGCTCATTGGCGTGGTTAACTCTCGCCTAGACCGCAAACGAACGCTCTAGATAGTTGCTCGATTACCTAAACACTCAGATTAGCGAATAACAAAACAAAAAGGCAAAGCTCAAATGGGCTTTGCCTTTATCGTTTGTGGTAAATATATTCTTTGTTGCAACAATCACGAATCAAACAGGGGCTTATCACTCTTCTTGCTCTCTCTTTTCATTAAAACGAGTACCACAACCAACACAAATGCGGTGAGTTCAGCCAACGAGCGAGTCAACCCTGACGAAGTAACCGCTTGGCCTATCTGCAGCAAAACCGCAATGATGAGGGCAATTTTCATAATAAGACCTTATTCTATAATCCGTTATTTATATGGCTTATTATGATTGATGGTTATAAAGATAATAAATTCTGTTTTGAACTATCTAATTGCTAAATTAACTAACTGCAGGCCAAGTGAACAAAAAGACCTCCGGCTCAATTAGTTAGAGCGCCGGTGTTGCAACAACCACTGCGCTAATCCCGCGCGCGATACCTTAATACCTAACTGTTCTTGCTGAGGCATGCGGTAGTACTCAATTGGGAACTTAAATCGCTCTAGGCTTCCTTGTAGCTGCTCTGCAAACCATTCTTTGGTTAGAACTTCATCACAGTCCACAATAGCTACTGGTCTAAAACCAAATTCGCTGTCTTCTATGGGCACAATAAAGGCTTGCTTAACTTCGGGCAGCTGATTGAGTGCACGCTCAATTTCTTCACAGTGAATATTCTCACCGCCAGAAATAAATTGATTGTCGGCTCTGCCAATAATCGACACTTGCTCACCAACCCACTCCCCAAGATCCTTGCTATCAAACCAGCCGTGCTCGTCCACCAATGGTGTTAATTTACCTTGATGGTAATAACCAGAAGCGAGGGTATTGCCTCCAATATAGATACGTTGGTTTTCAATTTTCAATTGACGATGATTAAGCACAAAACCAGCAGTGCTGCTCGCATCTACAGGCTTTGCCGTCACCGTAGAGGCTGCTTCCGTCATGCCATAACCAAGCCAAGTCTCAATCCCCATTTGCTGAGCTTCAAGGCCAAGCGCCTCTGGAATATGGCTACCACCCAAAAGTACATGAGTTAAAGTAAGTGCTTGCTTACTCTTTAACAATCGATGTAACTGAGTAGCCACCAATGAGGCATGACTGCAACCTTCTATATCGGTTTCAAGGTGGCCAGAACCTATTTTGATGCAGCCACCCGTAGCCAGCCAACGATGAACAATTGCCAACCCTGACACATGGTACATAGGTAAACTCAGTAACCAAGTGTTACCTTGTTGATAACGAAACACCTCAAGTAGCCCAGACGCAGAACATAAGTGCTGCTCAAGTGTATGGGCGACCGCTTTGGGGTTTCCAGTAGAACCTGAAGTGAATACGATGCTCGCTAGATTTTTCGGATTGAAGTTAGAGTCTTGAGATGTCGAGAGCCGATTGTCATCACCATCGACCTTAACTTCATTTAAGCAAGGCAAGGTCACCAACTGAGTATTCAAATCGGCAGTCTCTGATTGCTCTATTCCATAATTGTCCAAAAGCCAAAGGTAGCTCTGTTGATCTGCTTGATATAAGGCATCGAGCTTTTGCTTCAGGCGTAAACTAGGCTGAGGCATCGTAAACGCACAAACCACACCTAAATTGAGTGCGGCAAGGTAAACAGGGATCACTTCAGATTGATTCTTACCTACAATCGTCAGTACATCACCTTCAGATAGGCCTTGATGAGATAGCTGTTGTTGGTACTCACTAACCAACACAAACACTTGTTGCCAAGTATAAGTGCGGTGAGTAGTCACTAGCGCTGGTTGAAGTGGTTTTTGCTGCGCCCACTGTACCCAGAGCGGGTGATGATTAGATTGTGGGCGCATCATAAGATAACCAAGTTATAGATTGAAACTGACTAAGCCAACCGAACAGTCGGCCTATGAAGACCAAATCAATTGCTGCTGTTCAAGGGTAGAAACCGGAAGCTGACAACCCGGCCATGAAACTTCCAACTGTTGCTGATACAAGCCAATCGTATCCAGCCCCGGCACTTCATTTGGCAGATATTGCTGCGACAGACGAGCAATCTGAGTCAGACCTAGGCTCGACTCAATGCTTGAACTCAATACAGGTTTAATTCCAAGTTGCTGTGCACGCTCAATGATTGCCACACAACGCTCTACAGAGCCAATGAGAGTTGGCTTGATAACTACAGCTTTAACACCAGTAAGGTCGCTAAGATCAAACTCTGGATTACGCACAGCTTCTTGCAGTGTTTCATCCCAAGCAATCGCTACGCCGTGGTCAATAGCAAATGCCAAGCTGTCTTCCGGCTTTTGGCAAGGCTCTTCAATAAAGCTGATACGCTGACGTAATGAAGGCGAAATGTACTTAATGAACTGCTTCGCTTTTTCTGGCTTCCACGCACGGTTGGCATCAAGCCTTAGAGTCAAATCCGGAATCGATTCAAGGAATAAGCTAACCAGCATGCCATCGCGAATCGCTTCGTAGAGGCCGACTTTCACTTTTGCAACCTTCTCGCCTTCCATTTCATTTAGTACAGGGATCAGTTCATCTGGATCACCTGTACACAAAGGCGCAGCCTGGTAGTTACCTTCCGTGTTGAGTTCGCCTCGTAATTCCATCATCGCCATCGAAAAACCGAAGGCAACAGAAGGATATAGCTCATTAAAAGGCGTTTGAGGGTTGTTGTGACTCCAAAGCTCTAATTCATGTTGCAGTTGAATACCGGCTTGTTCAGCATCTTCTTGGCTGAAGCCTGGCAGAGGCGCAACTTCACCAAAACCAGTTTTACCGTCACACTCTAGTTGGATGACATAGCCAACGCGTTCGTTCAACTTATTGTCACGAAGAACCACTCCACTATCCATAGGTAATTGATAACGGTAGAGTTTAGCGTGACGCTGAGAATTCACTGAGTTCATAAAGTTTCCTAAAAAACGGGGAACATCAAAACAAAACGAGCCGCTATTAGCGACTCATTTTGAAAAGGAGAAAGACTATGGGTTACGCGGGAACTTGTCGAAGTCCGGTCGACGTTTCTCGTTGAATGCGTTACGGCCTTCTTGACCTTCCTCTGTCATGTAGAACATCATGGTTGCGTTACCAGCCAACTCTTGTAGACCGGCTTGACCATCACAGTCAGCATTAAGAGCTGCTTTCAAGCAACGTAGAGCCATTGGGCTGTGCTGCAGCACTTCACGACACCAACGAACGGTTTCTTTTTCTAGGTCAGCGACAGGCACAACCGTGTTCACCAAGCCCATGTCCAATGCTTCTTGAGCATCATAGAAACGGCATAGGAACCAGATTTCACGCGCTTTCTTTTGGCCAACGATACGAGCCATGTAAGAAGCACCCCAGCCGCCATCGAATGAACCTACTTTAGGACCCGTCTGACCAAACTGCGCGTTTTCAGCAGCAATCGTAAGGTCTGCCATCATGTGAAGTACATGACCGCCACCGACAGCCCAACCCGATACCGCTGCGATTACTGGTTTTGGACAAGTACGAATTTGACGTTGGAAATCCAGTACGTTTAGGTGATGTGTACCTGAATCGTCTTGGTAGCCGCCGTAGTCACCGCGAATACTTTGGTCACCACCAGAACAGAACGCCTTCTCACCAAGACCCGTCAAAATGATCACGCCTACTTTCTCGTCGTAACGAGCGTCAGCCAATGCATTGATCATCTCTTTTACGGTTTGTGGACGGAACGCATTGTGGACTTGAGGACGCGCAATCGTGATTTTTGCAATACCGTCGTCAGACTTGTGGTACTGAATATCTTCGTATTGACTGCTTTCATCGCTCCAGTTAACTGCCGCGTAAAGTTCTTCTTCTGTGATGCCTACTGTTTTAGCCATGGTGATTCCCATTGTTCTATTAGAGACCACGACTAACGAGTAGTCGTGACGGTGTTGCTCTGCTTTTGATAGTGCTTGATACGAGAGAATCGCTCAGTCAGATTAACGACGACTGGCGATACATTGGATTATCAGGTTGGAAAACAGTTCTGGTTGCTCAAAATGAACATTATGACCAGCGTAATCCACCTGACTATATTCAAAGCCACTATTCTCAGCTAGCTCCATGAATTTACGGTCTTTTTCTCCACACACATAATGCAATAAGTGCTCATGAGATTTCAATGTGGCACGTAAATCCGGTTGCTTAGCTAACGAAGTAGATAACAACATATTTGCTACGGATACTCCAAGGTTACCACTACGCTTTATGACCAAAGTTTGTCTTTGCTCATGATTTAGTGAAGAAAAGACGCTTTGTTGATACCAATCGTCTAAAACATCTTCAATCGACTGCTGTGCAAAGCGAACAGCCCACTGCGTATCATGTACTAACCTTTGCGCTCTTTCTTCATCACATTCCAAACCAAAGTTGCCACCTTCAATGATGACTTTCTCTAGGTTAAGCGTCTCGAAGCAAGGGCTTGTCACCCCATACATAGCGAGTCTGCCGCCCATAGAATATCCGATCACCACGATAGGGTAATCAGCAGGAAGATCGTTGAGCGCCAGTTGAGATGTGATGCACTGGACAATTTTCTTGCAGCAATGATCAAACCCTACCGGATCGATAAAGCGACTTTGTCCGTGTCCGGGTAAATCTATGCAAAGGAGAGGAAAATCCTCTAGGAATGGATGACATGCACTCCAATCATCCCCGCTCCCGAGTAAACCATGTAAAAAAACAAGCAAAGGTTTGTCAGAAGAATCTTGTACAGCTGGGTAATAATCGGAGTAAAGCATGTAAAGTCCTTAGGCTAATGCCTCGGTGAGCATTGAACTGAATTGTTTCAGCAAAGTAGACGCTTGTTCGGGAGGCGTCTTAACTTCCACGAGCAAGGTACCCTGACCCTGTTCGAAATGTTGTTCGATAATGGTTTGATAGCAATTCAAGGTTTCTGGCGCAGCGTATCCCAACTGGAATTGCGCAGCAGCGTGTTCAAAACTGAAACCATGAGGCATTTGATAAAGTGACTGTTTCTGCTGCTCTGGCACCGGCAATAAATCAAAGATCGCACCACCATCATTGTTGGTCACAACAATAACCATCGGCGTTAAATTATGAGTCAGCAGAGCCAGTGAGTTGATGTCGTAAAGCAAAGAAGTATCGCCAATCAACATCAATAAAGGATTCTGGTTAGCTTTCACCACGCCCGCAGCCGTCGCCACCAAGCCATCAATGCCCGATGCACCACGATTGCTGTAAACTCGATTCGCAGATATTGACGACAACATATCCACCAGCCTTACCATCAAGCTGTTTCCCACAAACAACTCTCTGTCTTTAAGTCTAGACGACAAGTCAACCGCAACACTCAACTCTGTCAGTTGGTCATTATTAGATATTTGTGCGAGTGCGAGTTGCTGAACGGTATTTGCGACCTCGATTAAAGGCGTCGCCCAACCAGAGTGTTTGCCTAACAATGTTGGCAGGTGTTGATCGGTTATCCATGACTCAATATTGGCAACAATATGAGTTTGAGGTAGATGATCTTGATTTATACGGTGCGCATCAGGTGAAACCACTACATATTGCTTGGAATCGAACGAAGCCGCTTGTGACTTAATCCATTGGTTTAATCGTTTAGAAACGATGCGCTCACCAAACTGAAGAATAAAATCACACTGGTTGAGTTGCTCTTTAACTGAGTCACTCTGTAACCACAGATCATAATGCTTCCAATCACTGTTCACGCCCGATTGAGGATCACAGAAGATTAGCCAGCCCAAAGCAGAAGCAAACTGCTGTGCTTTTGTTGCCGCTTCTTTATCAATAGAACCAATAATCACCGCACCTTTACGCTCTAGGTAATCGCCTGGCGCTACTGGCTGTACAGTCAAATGATTGGGTAAACAAGTATTAGAATACGGGGTGGCTGACGAGCTCCACCCTGCGATACTTTTAGTGTAATCCGCATACATTTCATCACTGTTCTTAGAATATAGCGGCTCTGGGAACGGACAATTGATATGAATCGCGCCGCCAATATTGCATTGTTTCGCAAGCGCACTATCAACCGATGTTAGCAGCCAATTCAAAGAAACTTGTATCGTAGGGCTTGGAAGGTTAAGCGCCGTTTCAACGTGAGACGAAAAGATACCCTGTTGCTGGATCGCTTGGTTAGCGCCGCAATCCACTAAATCGATAGGTCGATCTGAGGTCAGTAAAATCAGCTTCTCTCGTGTTAACCCAGACTCAGCGGTCGCAGGAAGAAGGTTCGCGACAGCTGTTCCCGATGTCACAATCACCGCAACGGGCTTGTTACTCGCCTTAGCTAAACCTAAAGCTAAAAATCCAAGCCCGCGCTCATCAAAGTGCGTGTGTAAGGTTAACTTGGGATTAGCTTCAGCTTCGAGAGTTAACGGTGTTGAGCGAGAACCCGGTGCAACACAAACATGTTCAACACCGTTGCGTGCTAGCTCTTCAAGTAATGTGTGACACCAAACTCTATTTAATACGGCTTGGTCGTGATTCATGACGCCACACCCAGTGGGGGATGATCGGAAATTAGGCTGAGTAAAGTCGACATCTTCTTGTTCAGCTCTTGCCACTCATGTTCAGCAACCGATCCCGGCACGATCCCTGCTCCAGCGAACAGCTGTACTTGATCGTTTACAATCAAGGCGCTTCGAATCGCCACGCAGAATTCCGCTCTCTGATGGCTGATATAGCCTACAGAGCCTGCATACCAGCCTCGAGCAAACGGTTCGTGTTCAAGAATGAAATCCATCGCTTCTTCACGTGGCAAACCCGCTACCGCTGCAGTTGGCTGTAAGGCAGCAAGCAACTGCACACCATTAACACCATTATTAAGTTGAGCATGGATATTGCGCTTCAAATGCTGCACCTTACGCAAGCGCACTAAGCGGGCATCCTTTTCAACATGGACCGTTTGAGAATGAGGAGTCAGACGCTCAATGATGTCGTCAACCACATACTGGTTCTCATTGAGGTTTTTGCTGTCTTGAGAAAGCCAGTTGGCCAGTTCCATATCCTCAGTAGCGTTCTCTCCACGACCAATGGTTCCAGCAAGCGCTTCGGTATCGAGCTCAGTACCATGTCGGCTATATAAGCGCTCTGGCGTCGAGCCAATAAAGCTGTGTTTAGAGTCCAGCACCAACATAAAGTGAAAGCTGTGGTGGTTTTGCAAATAGCTGGCTTTAAGGAGTTGAGCCGCACAAATAGGCGCATTAAGCTGGAGCGTGGTTTTACGCGCTAAAACGACCTTCTTGTACTCTTCATCGCTAATGCCTTTTAGAACTTTCTCAACCAATCCGCCCCACTGTTCTCTTTCTGGAACGTGGTTAATCTGTTCAATATGAGCAGATAACGGCGCCAATATCGCCGCTTCAACGGATAACTTATTTAAGGCATTGATAGAAGCAACGCGATCAGGAGACAAGTTAACCGCCAGCGACCAAGTGTTGTCAAAGCGAATTAATTCAACCTGGGGAAGGAAGAAAAACGATTCCATGCAGCGACGGTTCTTTGCGGTGTGCCCGTCAAACGAGCGTCCACCCCAGATTCGTTGGTCTTCGCCAAGAATCGCGTACGCAGGTGCAGGATCTGAAAACGTATGTAACTGTCCGAGCGCAACAACCTCTTCACGAGTGTCGCGTGACTGCCAGTAGAACTTAGGAAAGAGCGGTTGAGCATGAAGCCATTCTATAAATGCAAACGATGGTTTTTGCGTTAGAACTTCAACACAACGAACTTCGCTTGCTTGGGCATTTTGTACTCGCTCAATCAAAGCGGAGATAGTTTGCTGGAAATGTGACAAATCAACCTCGTTCACATCTAAATTATTATTATATTAGTTTGATACTTTATGGGCAGTACCCACTTAGATCAAGAATGTACTATATCTTTTCAACATTCCTGTGATTTTAAGCGATCCCGCCCCTTTATTCATCTTAGCCAATAACCAAGAAAGCGATTAATTAAAATTTAGAAAAGAGTGACAACAAAAAGGCTAAACGTGACACTGAAATGCGACATTCATCAGATTTTTATTCTATCAAACGCCATTTTGCGGTACTTTAATAAAGTATTTAAATTAATTTCAGGAAATCGGCAATGCAAAATATCGGGATGTCGTCAAAACTCAACAGCGTATGCTACGAAATCAGGGGGCCTGTACTCAAACATGCTAAGCGCATGGAAGAAGAAGGGCATAAAATACTAAAGCTTAATATTGGTAACCCCGCCCCATTTGGTTTTGACGCCCCTGATGAAATCCTTGTTGACGTAATCCGTAATCTACCGACATCTCAAGGTTACTGCGACTCAAAAGGCATCTATTCAGCCCGCAAAGCGGTTGTTCAGCACTATCAGAAAAAAGGCCTACGCAATCTTGACGTAGAAGACGTTTACATTGGTAACGGCGCATCAGAGCTTATCGTTATGTCTATGCAGGCGCTACTGGATAATGGTGATGAAATCTTAGTTCCCGCTCCGGACTACCCACTATGGACAGCGTCTGTTGCGCTTTCTGGTGGTACACCGGTTCACTACATGTGTGATGAAGATGCTGATTGGTATCCAGATTTAGACGACATGCGCGCGAAGATCTCTCCAAAGACTCGCGGCATCGTTCTTATCAACCCGAACAACCCAACAGGTGCGGTTTACAGCCGTGATTTCCTACTACAAGTTGTCGAAATTGCCCGTGAGCACGGTCTAATCATCTTCGCTGATGAGATTTACGATAAAGTACTTTACGACGGCGCAGTACATACCTCTGTCGCAACGCTTGCTGAAGACGTATTAATGGTCACGTTCAACGGTCTGTCTAAGGCTTATCGTGTATGTGGTTTCCGTGGTGGTTGGATGTTCTTAACGGGCCCTAAACACCTAGCAAAAGGTTATGTCGAAGGGCTAGAGATGCTTGCCTCGATGCGTTTGTGTGCCAACGTACCAATGCAGCACGCCATCCAAACGGCATTAGGTGGCTATCAGAGTATCAATGAGTTGATTCTTCCTGGCGGCCGTCTACTTGAGCAACGTGACCGAGCATGGGAACTGATTAACAAGATTCCTGGCGTTTCTTGTGTGAAACCAAAAGGCGCGATGTACTTGTTCCCTAAGATCGACACCAAGATGTACAACATCAAAGACGATCAGAAATTCGTACTAGACTTCCTTAAGCAAGAGAAGGTGCTATTGGTTCAAGGTACGGGCTTCAACTGGCCGAAACCGGATCACTTCCGCATCGTGACTCTGCCGCACATTGAGGATCTAGAAATCGCGATTGGTCGCCTAGAGCGCTTCTTGCAAACTTACAGCCAAGACGATCTCGTCGACGTTAAATAAACACAATGAAAGGTGGCTACAATTTGCTGTTTTAAAAGACTTTAACTTGTATTCAATCACTTCTATGCTTAAAAGGCTCCTGTTTAGGAGCCTTTTTTGTATCCGCTGTCTCGTACAGTTTGTGGCAAACACAAGGTACGAGTGGAGCACTCTCTAGATAGGACACTTATGAAACAGAGCCATTTCTTCGCCCATCTCGCACGCATGAAGCTGATTCAACGTTGGCCCCTGATGCGATCTGTTTCAAGCGAGAACATTTCAGAACACAGCCTACAGGTCGCTTTCGTTGCCCACGCTTTGGCGCTGATCAAAAACAAGAAGTTTGATGGTCAACTTAATCCTGAGCATATTGCTCTGCTTGGCATGTACCACGACACCAGTGAGGTACTGACAGGTGATTTGCCAACGCCAGTTAAATACTACAACCCGGATATCGCCCAAGAATATAAGAAGATAGAAGCCGCAGCAGAGCAAAGACTGCTTTCTATGTTGCCAGAGGAGTTCCGAGACGACTTCGCCCCATTTTTAATATCTGGAACAGCGAGTAAAGAAGAGCAAAGCATCGTCAAGCAGGCCGACACCATCTGTGCTTACCTGAAATGCTTGGAAGAGCTCAGTGCGGGCAATCATGAATACGAGCAAGCCAAGCGCCGACTGGAAGAGACACTCGAACAACGCAAAAGCCCAGAAATGGACTACTTTCTCACCACATTTGCGCCAAGCTTTGAATTATCACTAGACGAGATAAGCTAGCTGGGTATAAGTTGTTTTTAATTAGCTAAATAAAATCAATTTGATAGGTGCTATTTTGAATTCTCTACTCGAACCACCCTTTGTACTCGAACAAGAATGGCAGCATCGAAATGACGATGAACATAAAATAAGACGAGATGATCACCGTAGCCCATATCAACGTGACCGAGCGCGCGTGCTTCACTCTGCTGCTTTTCGTCGCTTACAAGCGAAAACCCAGATTCATGGCACCATGGTGAATGACTTTCATCGAACACGCCTTACTCACTCTCTTGAGGCCGCCCAGCTTGGCACAGGTATCGTTGCTCAACTGAAGAAAAAGCAACCCGAGTTTCGAGACCTATTACCCTCAGACAGTTTAATTGATTCACTGTGTTTGGCTCACGACATCGGTCATCCACCATACGGACATGGCGGCGAAGTCGCACTCAACTATATGATGCGCGACCACGGCGGCTTTGAAGGCAACGCTCAAACGTTTCGCATTGTCACTCAGCTAGAACCTTACACTGAGAATCACGGGATGAACCTGTCTCGACGCACGCTACTGGGGTTAATTAAGTACCCTTCGCTGCTCAGTCAAGTCCAAGCGAGATTACAGTCTGAACCTGTAAAGCATCAACGACAGCTCCGAGCCAAAGATTGGATGCCGGCAAAAGGCATCTACGATCATGATGAAGAGTTGTTTAACTGGGTGCTTGAACCGCTTTCAAGCAGCGACCAACAGCTCCTAAAACAGAAAAGAAAAACGCATACCGAGCCACTTGAGCACAATAAGACCAAATATAAGTCACTGGACTGTTCGATCATGGAGCTGGCTGATGACATCGC
Source organism: Vibrio crassostreae (assembly GCF_024347415.1). Taxonomy (NCBI): domain Bacteria; kingdom Pseudomonadati; phylum Pseudomonadota; class Gammaproteobacteria; order Vibrionales; family Vibrionaceae; genus Vibrio; species Vibrio crassostreae. The sequence goes on along the minus strand of NZ_AP025476.1, from coordinate 1,021,029 downwards.
GTATGGCGTGCACGATTTAGAAGATGCGATTGTGCTTGGTTCTGTGACCAAAGCTCAGTGGATCGAATCGGCTTACCCTCAGCTGAAAGAGATGGCCGACCCTTGGATTTGTGAACACCTAGATTCAATTACAGAGATGCTTTTCTCTGGTGAACAGTATCGTCGAAAGGATGCGATTGGTGGAATCGTCAACGCATTGTTGACCAGTATTTCAATTAAGCAAGTGGATGCTAGCTTTGAGAATGTGCTTTTGGCTTACAATGCGGTGCTTGAACCAAGCATGGACGGCACGCTTGATAAACTGAAACACTTTGTCAGCGAGTTTGTGATTCAAGTGCCTCAGGTTCAAGTCATCGAATACAAAGGCCAACAGATCATCATGGATATGTTTGAAACATTCAGCGCTGATCCTGAACGCTTGCTGCCACTGCCCATCAAGAAGCAATGGCTACAGCATCAAGATGAGTCTCGAAAAATGCGCGTGATTGCGGATTACATTTCATCAATGACTGATGATCTTGCGCAGAAAATGCATCAGCAACTATTCTCGGCTCATACCGAGTTTTAATTCCTGACTCATTTTACTGAAACGGCTTAATCTAAGTAGTTTTTCTCAAACACACCCGGCGGCATTTGATTGATTTGAAACTGAATCATTTGATCAAATGCCGTTAGCAAAGGGCTAAATTCGCCATCACTCTCTAACAAGCTAAGCAAATGATAGCCAGCTTCAACGGTTGAAAGGCTGTTTTCACTGGGTGCTTTGCGAATTCGGTAATTACCCTTGAGATCTTTGGGTAAGTGGACCGTGTTCAACGCATGCAAGTTATTCGACACTTGCCACATCTTGAATGCTTTCTTCCACGTCCCATCCAATAAAATCACACGTAGCTTCTTGCTTGGGTATGTTGCCGACTCAACAGGCACAGAATTTTCACTTGGGTATAAAATCACATGTTGGTACTGTTCATCGGCCAGCAATGCGTTCAGTTGTTCGTTGTCTGAAAAGTCTTCACCAACAAGCGTCACGCTGTTTTTTAGAGATAACGAGAGAATACGCGCGGTTCCCATCGGACGGTGCTCTTCTGATGGGTGCTGAAGAATGATAAGCTCAACATTCGATTCGAGTGGTGTAACCCACTGACAAATACAAGCTTTCAAAGCCTTGCTGCATTGGGGGCAATAACGAGACATGGATTTAATGTGTACCCTGTTTTAATTTTCACTTCACTTTTATGCGTCTTATTCCAATTTGAGCCAATACAAGCTTGGGTCGTATGGGATAGCAATGCGATTGCCGAGGGGCAATGGTGGCGGATCCTAACAGGAAACTTTTCACATACCAACTACTCGCACCTTCTGATGAATCTAGCAGGCTTATGGATCATCAGCTATCTGTTTCAACCGAGTAAAAAACAGCTTGTTCTTGCTCTGCTTGTGATTAGTCTAGTGACTGGGATCGCTCTGTTGTTTTCGAGTATTCAGATCTATGTTGGCCTATCTGGCACTTTGCATGGGTTGTTTGGCTTATTCGCGCTCAGAGAGGCTTTAAACGGCAGGAAATCTAGTTGGCTATTAGTGTTGGGGTTAGTAGCTAAAATCGCTTGGGAGCAGCTTGTTGGCCCCTCTAGCACGACTGGCGAACTGATTAACGCTCGTGTCGCAATTGAAGCCCACCTAGCAGGTGCTCTGGTCGGGGGCTTCATAGCTATCGTTCTATACCTAACCAATAAAGAAACGGATCAAAGCTGAATTCTTTCGCGGTTCTTTTTAACTGTCGCTTCACCTATCCCTTTGACACTCGCCAAGCCATCAGCAGTTGTAAACGCCCCGTTCTGCTCTCTGTAGTCGACAATCTCTTGGGCTTTTTTGTCACCAACACCAACCAGTAGTGCTGATAGCTCTTCTGCTGTCGCGGTATTGATGTTAACCGTAATCTCAATGCCATCGTAAAGCTCAGCTTTAGTTGGGCTGTCTGCAAACACTGCAGGGCTTAAGAGCATCAGAAATGAAAGAAGTAGTGTTGAATATATCGTGCGCATAAATCGTTCCTTTGTACAAAAAAAAGGTAACTTATGCATTTGCCGCACTAGATAACACAATCACCAGACAAAAATAAAGCGGGTCACCTAAGTGACCCGCTTCGTTATACATCTTGTTTTCATCAGTGTGTTTGTTGGCTCACAAATCTGATTTATCGAATAAACCTAATTTGAAAAACAACAACCATCGCATGTGACTCTCGGTAGTCAGTAACCAAACAGGCTTAACTACCGGGCTAATCGATGCTTACTGACCTTGGCCTACTACGTAGTATTCAACGTCTGCGTTTTTACGAAGTACGTTTAGTACGTTAGTCAGATCTTGTTGGTTACCAACTCGTTCCAACTGTGCACCAATTTGAGTGCTGTAAGCTGGGTTGATTTCAGCCGTTACCTTAGAAAGCTCAACAACAACGATGTTACCGTCTTGGTCTTTAGATTGACCGAACACAGCTTGGCCTGCTTCTGGTTTCGCTAGAGCGAATACAGATGCTGCTAACGGAGAGTTGCGGTCAATCGTTTCAAGTTCAGTGAACTCAAGATTGTTGTCCGCTAGCACTGCTTCATTGCCTTGCTTTAGTTCGTTCACTAGAGAAACACCTAGTTCAACCGCTTGTTGCTCAGCTTGTACAGCAGACAATGCAGCGACAACTTGATCTTTCACTTCAGCTAGAGGAAGAACTGTCTCGTCGCGAGTCTCTTCTACACGAACAACGATCACGTGTTCAGGAGCCACTTCGATAACTTCAGAGTTTAGACCGTCTTCTTTCACTTCAGGGCTCAAGATAGCTTGCATAACTGCAGGCGTCATCAGAACTTCTGGAGCGTCAATTTGAGAGATGAAATCTGTTGTTGTGATCTTCGCATTGATAGCTTCTGCAGAATCATCAAGAGAATCTGGGAATTCAAACGCTACTTTTTCGAGCTCAGTTTGTTGCTCGTAGAACTGGTCTACAGCGTGCTGGTCTAGAAGCTCTTGCTTAATCTCTGCCGCTACTTCAGTGTAAGGCTGAGCTTGAGACGCTTTTAGTTCGTCGAGCTTGATGATGTGGTAGCCGAAATCAGATTTAACTAGACCAGTCGTGTCACCAATATTCTCAAGAGCGAAAGCCGCGTCTTCGAATGCTGGGTCCATCACATCACGTTCGATCCAACCTAGGTCACCGCCAACGTCAGCACTGCCGAAGTCGTCAGATTTCTCTTCCGCTAGCGTAGCAAAATCAGCGCCTGCATTTAGTTCGTCTAGGATAGACTGAGCTTTCGCTTCGTCATCGCCTTGAACTAAGATGTGGCTAACTTTACGTTGCTCTTCAGTTGAGTACTTGTCTAGGTGCTCTTGGTAGTACTTCTGCGCTTCTTCATCGCTTACTTCAAGCTGAGACTTAAGTGCTTCAGCAGAAAGCTCAATGTAAGATACCTTCGCTTGCTCTGGACGAGTGTAAGCTGCAGGGTTCTCTTGGTAGTACTGTTCGATCTGTTCGTCAGTTAGCTCGATGCCTTTCGCAAGGTCAGCAACAGACAGTGTCACTGTGCGAATGTCACGAGTTTGTGCGATAAGCTTGCTCTGAGTATCGATTTCACCTTGAAGAACGAATTCACTACCTTGAAGTGCAGTCACAAGCTGGTTGCGCATTAGGTCACGACGCATGTATTCAGCGAAGCTCTCTGCGCTGAAACCTGCACGACGTAGTGCCGATTGGTAAACTTCTTGGTCGAATTGACCAGCTGTTTGGAACTGAGGCATTTCTAGAATCATGGTACGGATTTGAGAATCACTGATTCGTAGGCCTAAAGACTCAGCTTGCTGCTCAAGCAGTACATCGTTGATCATGCGATCAAGTACTGATTTACGGAAAGACTCTACGTATGCAGGGTCTGCAAGCATTTGAGCGAAGTAATCGCCAAGTTGAGACTGCATGCGATTACGTTCGTTTTGGTAAGCCTGTTCGAACTCACCACGAGCAATTTCTGTGTTGCCAACTTTAGCTGCTGCGTTGTTACCGCCACCGGTGATGTAGCTGCCTACACCTGCGAATACGAATGACAGGATAATCAACCCAAGGATAATTTTTACCGCGATGCTATTCACGCCTTCGCGTAATCGATCCATCATAATTTAAGTGCTCTCCGGATATGAAGCATTGGCTTCAAAATAAAAATCTATTCACGCGATATTATCAGAAAAAGAAATGCGCATCAGTAGGATGCGCATAATTTAAATAAGTTCAATGTGCTTTGTACACATACTGTTTAAGAATGAAACATCATTTTTCAAACAGTAAACGCATTTTACAGCCTTCCCCTCGCAAAACCGAGGTTTCAGCCGTAGAAATTAGTTACATGCGTCTTTAAGTGCTTTACCCGCTTTGAAGCCAGGTACTTTAGCTTCTGCGATTTGGATCTCTTCACCAGTTTTTGGGTTACGACCTGTACGAGCAGCACGAGTACGAACACTGAAAGTACCAAAGCCAACAAGTGCAACTTGGTCGCCTGATTGTAGCGTTGTGCCAACTGCTTCGATGAATGCGTCTAGAGCGCGGCCAGCTGAAGCTTTAGAGATGTCTGCGTTTTCTGCGATTGATTCTACTAGTTGTGTTTTATTCACTGTTTTTCCCCTATGTGTCATCTGTGACTACTTCTTGATGACTGTACGTTCCATTTTGGTTTTAATTTAGCCGCAAGCCTTATTGCAAAAGGGCTGCCGCTTTGATCAATAACTTAGCGTCCAAAAAAAACGCTGACAAGCCTTTTCGGGCCTATCAGCGTAATTCTTTACTTATTTTTGCTATGCATCACTATTTTTTCACGTCAAACTCGACCCCTGACGGATCTCGTTCTAGCGCTACTTTGAGTACTTCATCAATCCACTGAACCGGGATCACCTTCAAGTCAGCGATTACGTTGTCTGGAATCTCTTCCAAATCACGCTCGTTGTCTTTAGGAATCAGTACAGTTTTGATGCCACCACGGTGTGCTGCAAGCAGTTTTTCTTTCAAGCCACCGATAGGTAAAACTTCACCACGAAGGGTAATTTCACCTGTCATACCGACCTCAGCTTTAACAGGGTTACCCGTCAAGCTAGACACTAATGCAGTACACATTGCGATACCCGCACTCGGGCCATCTTTCGGTGTAGCACCTTCTGGTACGTGAACGTGAATATCGCGTTTCTCATAGAAATCTGAGTTAATACCCAGTTTTTCTGCACGAGAACGAACCACGGTCATTGCCGCTTGAATCGATTCTTTCATCACATCACCAAGTGAACCGGTTTGCGTTAGCTTACCTTTACCCGGCATTGCTTCAGTTTCGATAGTCAGTAGATCACCACCAACTTGAGTCCAAGCTAAACCAGTCACTTGACCAATACGGTTACTTTCATCCGCTTTACCGAAGTCATGACGTTGAACGCCTAAGTACTCTTTCAGGTTATCAATATTAACCGTTACAGACTTAAGGTCGCTGTCTAGCAAGATGTTCTTCACTGCTTTACGACAGATCTTAGAGATTTCACGCTCTAGGCTACGTACACCCGCTTCACGCGTGTAGTAACGGATAATGCCGATGATTGCAGAGTCTTCAATCTCAATTTCATGAGGCTTAAGACCGTTGCGTTGAACTTGCTTGTCCAATAGGTGGCTCTTAGCGATGTTCAGCTTTTCATCTTCTGTGTAACCAGACAGGCGAATCACTTCCATACGGTCCAATAGTGGGCCTGGGATGTCCATCGAGTTAGACGTTGCAACGAACATCACATCAGATAGATCGTAATCGACTTCTAGGTAGTGATCGTTAAATGCGTTGTTTTGTTCTGGATCTAGTACTTCTAGAAGCGCTGAAGATGGGTCGCCACGCATATCAGAAGACATCTTATCGATTTCATCTAATAGGAACAGTGGGTTCTTAACGCCAACTTTAGACATCTTCTGGATTAATTTACCCGGAAGTGAACCGATGTACGTACGACGGTGACCACGAATCTCAGCTTCATCACGAACGCCACCTAGTGCCATACGTGTGTACTTACGACCCGTTGCCGCAGCAATCGAACGACCTAGTGAGGTTTTACCAACACCAGGAGGACCTACAAGACAAAGGATTGGACCTTTTAGCTTGTTGATACGATTTTGTACTGCCAAGTACTCAAGAATACGTTCTTTAACACGCTCTAAGCCGTAGTGATCTTCGTTTAAGATCTCTTCCGCTTTAGCTAAATTCTTTTTAACTTTTGAACGCTTAGCCCAAGGAACACCAACCATCCAATCAATGTAGCTACGTACTACTGTTGCTTCAGCAGACATTGGCGACATCATTTTCAGTTTTTGAAGTTCTTGCTCAGTTTTTTCACGAGCTTCTTGAGGCATCTTAGAATCTTCGATCTTCTTCTTCAGAGTCTCGAATTCATCAGGTGCGTCGTCCATCTCGCCAAGTTCTTTCTGAATCGCTTTCATTTGCTCATTCAGGTAGTACTCACGCTGAGATTTTTCCATCTGCTTCTTAACGCGGCCACGGATGCGTTTTTCAACTTGCAGGATGTCAATTTCTGACTCCATTTGGCCCATCAAGAATTCCAGACGTTCTGTCACATCTAAGATTTCTAGAACGTGCTGCTTGTCTACCAACTTAAGTGGCATGTGCGCAGCAATCGTATCAGCAAGGCGAGCTGCCTCATCAATACCGTTCAGAGAGGTCAGAACCTCTGGTGGAATCTTTTTGTTTAGCTTAATAAAGCCTTCGAATTGGTTGATCGCACTACGAACAACCACTTCTTGTTCTTTTTCGTCAAGTTCTGAGGTAACAACGTATTCGGCGTCCGCTAAGAAGAATTCACTTTCTTTGAATTGGTGAATCTTTGCACGCTGCTGACCTTCAACAAGTACTTTAACCGTACCATCAGGGAGCTTGAGTAACTGAAGAATAGTAGCGACTGTACCTACGTTAAATAGGTCGTCGATTGAAGGCTCATCAGTGTCCGCTTCTTTCTGCGCTACAAGTAGTACTTGTTTGTTAGCTTCCATTGCCGATTCAAGGCATGTAATCGATTTTTCACGACCAACAAACAATGGAATAACCATGTGTGGGTAAACCACTACATCACGTAGAGGTAGCACGGGGATTTCGATACGCTCGGAACGTTCCAAGTTCATATATTTCTCTCTTCCGCTTTAACTTATAAAGCAGTATATGGGGCTTAAACGACTGGATTCAATGGAAGAATAAAAAAAAGGAGGTAATTGCTTACCTCCTTTTTCAATTTGAGTGACTTGTCTAAAAAAGACCTACTCTGCAACAGCTGCTTGGTTATCTGAGTTGCTGTAAATCAATAGTGGTTCTGACTCACCATTAATTACCGACTCATCAATCACAACCTTGCTTACATCAGTTGAAGATGGCAGTTCGTACATAGTTTCTAGTAGAACACCCTCCAAGATAGAACGTAGACCACGAGCGCCTGTTTTACGGTTCATTGCTTTCTTAGCAATTGCACGTAGGGCGTCTTCACGGAATTCTAATTCTGTATCCTCAAGCTCAAATAATGCTGCGTACTGTTTTGTCAGTGCATTCTTTGGCTCACATAGGATTTGGATTAGCGCTTCTTCATCAAGCTCTGTCAGTGTTGTTGTCACAGGTAGACGACCAATGAATTCTGGAATCAGACCATACTTCACTAGATCTTCAGGTTCTACTTGAGTGAACAATTCACCGATAGTTTTGGTTTCGTCTTTTGAACGCACTTCTGCGCCAAAGCCGATACCTGAACCTGTTTCTACACGTTGTTCAATCACTTTATCTAGGCCTGCAAACGCACCACCACAGATAAATAGGATCTTAGACGTGTCCACTTGCAAGAACTCTTGCTGTGGATGCTTACGACCACCTTGAGGTGGAACTGAAGCAACTGTACCTTCAACAAGTTTTAGTAGAGCTTGCTGTACACCTTCACCAGACACGTCACGCGTGATTGATGGGTTTTCAGCTTTACGAGAAATCTTGTCGATTTCATCGATGTAAACAATGCCGCGTTCCGCTTTGGCTACGTCGTAATCACATTTCTGAAGCAACTTCTGGATGATGTTTTCAACATCTTCGCCCACGTAACCCGCTTCGGTTAGTGTTGTTGCATCAGCCATAGTGAAAGGAACGTCTAGGAAACGAGCCAATGTTTCAGCAAGTAGTGTTTTACCACTACCAGTAGGACCGATAAGAAGAATGTTACTCTTACCTAGCTCTACGCCTTCAGCTGTCGTGTCACCATTACGTAAACGCTTGTAGTGGTTATAAACTGCAACTGCTAGCACTTTCTTCGCGTATTCTTGACCGATTACATAGTCGTCAAGATGCTCACGAATCTCACGCGGCGTTGGCAGCGATTCCGATTCTTTTTTAGGAAGAACATCTTTAATTTCTTCACGAATAATGTCGTTACAAAGATCGACACATTCATCACAAATGTAAACAGAAGGACCTGCGATTAACTTGCGAACTTCGTGTTGGCTTTTGCCACAGAAAGAGCAGTAAAGCAGTTTACCGCTACCACCCTCTTTGCTTTTATCTGTCATTCGCTAACCTCTTAGCCTTAACTCTCTATGCTTGAGTGTATATCAATTTGAATCACTTTGCGTTAAACAATTGCCCTGCAATTATTGACCGCGGTGATTAAGAACTGAATCCACTAAGCCGTATTCTACTGCTTGATCAGCAGACATGAAGTTATCACGATCTGTATCGCGCTCAACAACTTCTAGAGGCTGCCCCGTGTGCTCTGCCAATAGTTTGTTTAGCTTTTGTTTGATCGTTAGGATCTCTTGCGCGTGAATTTGAATATCAGACGCTTGGCCTTGGAAGCCGCCAAGTGGCTGGTGAATCATTACACGTGAGTTTGGAAGCACGTGACGCTTACCAGGAGTACCACCCGCTAGTAAGAATGCACCCATAGAGCAAGCTTGACCCATACATACTGTGCTCACGTTTGGCTTGATGAACTGCATTGTGTCGTAGATAGACATGCCTGCTGTTACGCTACCGCCAGGTGAGTTGATGTAAAGATAGATATCTTTGTCTGGGTTTTCTGATTCCAAGAAAAGCAGTTGAGCCACGACAAGATTTGCCATGTGGTCTTCCACTTGACCTGTTAAGAAAATGATACGTTCTTTTAATAGACGAGAATAAATATCGTAAGAACGTTCACCACGGGAAGTCTGTTCAACCACCATAGGAACTAGTGCGTCCATAATCGATGGCATTGTATTTTTTTCTTGGTAGCTCATATTCTTATGTCCCTAAAATAAATGGCCCGAATGATTAAATCATACGGACCATTGTTAGCAGAATTGTTGACCGTACGTCAACCTTCTACGTCAGATATTACTATATTAAGCAGGTTGCTGATTCATTAGCTCGTTGAAGCTAACTTCTTTATCAGAAACTTGAGCTTTAGCGATGATTGCATCAATAGCTTGCTCTTCTAGAGCAACATTGCGCATGTTGTTCATCATTTGCTCGTTTTGCTCGTAGTAAGCAATAACTTCTGTTGGATCTTCGTATGCTGTAGCCATCTCTTCGATGATAGCTTTAACTTTCTCGTCGTCAGCTTTTAGCTCTTCAGTCTTGATTACTTCACCAAGAAGAAGACCTACAACTACGCGACGTTTAGCTTGCTCTTCGAACAGCTCACGTGGAAGTTGGTCAGCAGCTTCAGTGTTGCCACCGAAACGTTGAGCAGCTTGTTGACGTAGAACACCGATTTCTTGATCGATAAGAGCAGAAGGTACGTCGATGTTGTTTTCGTTAACTAGACCGTCGATAGCTTGCTCTTTGATGCGGTTCTTAACAGCTTGCTTAAGCTCACGCTCCATGTTCTTACGAACTTCAGCTTTAAGACCTTCAACGCCGTCAGCAGCACCGAACTTAGAAACGAATTCTTCGTTTAGTTCTGGAAGTTCACGAGCTTCAACTTTGTTCAGCTTGATAGAGAACTTAGCTGCTTTACCTTTTAGGTTTTCAGCGTGGTAATCTTCTGGGAAGTTTACGTCGATTTCGAATTCCATACCTGCTGTTTTACCAACGATACCGTCTTCGAAGCCAGGGATCATGCGACCAGCGCCCATCTCTAGTGGGAAGTTCTCAGCTTTGCCGCCTTCAAACTCTTCACCGTCGATAGAACCAACGAAGTCGATAGTTGCACGAGAACCAGCGTCAGCAGCAGCTTCAACTTCAGTCCAAGTCGCTTGTTGCTTACGTAGAGTTTCGATCATCTCTTCAACGTCAGCTTCTTTAACTTCTACTGCTGGTTTCTCAACAGTGATGTTTTCTAGACCTTTCAGCTCAACTTCTGGGTAAACTTCAAAAGTTGCGTTGAATACTAGGTCAGCGCCTTCGTTGTTTTCAACTGGTGCGAAAGTTGGAGCGCCAGCTGGGTTGATTTTCTCTTTAACGATCGCTTCGATGAAGTGACGTTGCATTACTTCGCCCATCACGTCTTGACGTACTGCTTTGCCGTACATTTTAGCAACCATCTTCATTGGCACTTTGCCTTTACGGAAACCATCGAAACGACGGTTTTTCGCGATGTTGCGTAGTTCAGCTGTAACTGCATCTTCGATGTTAGCAGCAGGAACAGTAATATTAAGACGGCGCTCTAGGCCTTCTAGCGTTTCAACAGTAACTTGCATTATATAAACCTCAAAACTGGCTCAGTAATCTGAGCATATGAGCCGTAACTTAGCTTTAATTCAAAAGCCGACGTTGTTGGCTGCATCCTTGTGTAGTGCTCTATCCGAACACCTAATTTAAAATCGAGCATTGATGTCTGAATTGATTATTCAACCAAACACCAGACTAATCAGCGATATCTTCGTTCTTCACACGTCGATTAAAACGCAATAAAGCTTGTTTTCAGAAACAAGAAAGGTATCTCCGATTAGCCTCAGGACAGAAATTTTAGACGCGACATTCTAGCGATCTGTTTAATCTCTGTCGAGCCGTTCACCTCTGCATGATGATGAATGCTCTAAATTCGTCCAACTAAGTGATACAAAAACGATCAAATCATCACTTAGCACAACAGAAATGGGGACAATAGCGACTTTTTCAAGGGAATCGAGGGCTTTTTTTGCTAAAAACCTTAAAAAGAGATCTTGCTCTTGTTTTACCCCTCAGAGTCGATAACTTTTTCAACAATCCCCGTTACAAACCCTTAACCTACACCCATCTGTTCACTCTCTGCTTTCAGCAAAAACTACCGCTATTTGCTACCATAAACGAGAGAAGACAGGCTTGATTGTTTACCAAAGAAATTAGCGGAGAGCCTTCATGTTTCAAGCTTTTAGAATCCCAATACTATTAATGGTCACATACAGTTTACTGATGGTGTTTGGCGGTCATTGGGTGTGGAGCACAAGCCATGAAAGTTTGTTAAATGATCATCAATCTAAGCTAGACCGTTTTTCAGTTCATATTTCAAGTCAATTGGACAAGTTCGCGCACATTCCAGAACTGCTTTCAAAAGACAAAGAGCTGGTCGATGCCCTGCACTCTCCAAGTAACTCTGCGCAAATCGAACTCACTAATCGTTATCTAGAGCACGTAAACTCGGTGATTCAAGCATCCGACACCTACCTACTAGACAGTATCGGTACCACCATCGCAGCCAGTAATTGGAATCAACCGCGTTCTTTTATTCGTCGTAATTTTGCTTTCCGCCCTTACTTTCAAGAAGCGATTCTTGGCAATGAAAATCAATATTTTGCGCTAGGATCAACTTCTGGGAAGCGAGGCTATTATTATTCTTACCCCGTCTCCTATGCCGCCGAGATTATTGGCGTCATTGTTGTAAAGATGGATTTATCGCTGATTGAAGCAAGTTGGAAAGGCAAACAGAGTTTTTTTGTTGCTGACGATAAAGACCAAATCGTATTTATGTCGAGTAACCCTGAATGGCTGTTCAAAAGCCTTCAACCACTAAGCGAAGAACAGCACTCTCAAATTCAAGAAAGCAGACAGTATCTCGATACAAAAATAGAAAGCCTACACTTCTCCGGTGATTTCGAGAGCGCTACTAGCAATATTGAGTCTCAGCACAAGCTCGTCCAAGAACAGTTCTTTAGCTCCTCTCGCTTCTTAGCCGAGCCAAAACTCACCATACGGGTATTTTCTCCGACCCACTTAGTTTGGTGGGACTTAGTTGCTTACCTTGTGGTTCTGAGCCTTATCTTTGCGATTATTTATCTCACAATGCAGCTCAACCACCATCGACAACAAAGACGCGCTCAGATAGATAGGCTGCAATCCGAAGCCAAGCAAAAACTCGAATTTCAAGTACTCGAACGCACATCAGAGCTGCATGTCGAAATTAAACATCGTATCGAAACAGAACATGTATTGAGGCAAACCCAAGACGAACTCATCCAAGCCGCCAAACTGGCGGTGCTAGGGCAGATGTCAGCGAGCATCAGTCACGAGCTAAATAACCCGCTCGCAGCGATTCGCAGTTATGCCGACAATGGCCGACTGTTTCTTGCCAAAGAAAAAACCGATCGTGTCGATGACAATCTATCGCGAATCTCGGCACTCACTGATCGCATGGCGAAAATCAGCCACCAGCTTCGCTCCTTTGCAAAGAAATCCACCGCGGAAGAACTGCACACCTTGCAAATACTCCCTGTCTTACATTCATCGAAAGAGCTAATGAAGCCACAGCTCAAGAGTGAACGAGTTAAGGTCAACGAACTCCCTGAAATCTTTGATGCTTGCGTGCTCGCCAACGCTATTCAACTGGAACAGGTGATCATTAACCTGCTGACTAATGCGATTCAGGCGATGGAACAACAAGATGATAAACAATTAGCTATTCTGTTAGAGATTAGGGAGTCCGACCATCAACAAGCCCAGACCTTGCTGATTCATGTCGATGATAATGGTCCCGGCTTCACCTCCCCTTCGAACGGACACTTTTTTGAACCCTTCCATACCACCAAGAAAAACGGACTTGGACTTGGGCTATCGATTTCTCAACAAATAATCAGCGGAATAAATGGCAAGCTCGTTACAGGAAGCAGCCCCCAAGGTGGTGCTCGATTTAGTATAGAGTTACCCCTTGTTGAACAAGAACAGCAAGCAAAAACGCAGCAATAACCAGAATACAAAGAAGTAAAGGAATCACTATGTGTCACGTCTATTTCATTGATGATGAATCCGATCTAAGAATGGCGATTGAACAGAGCTTCGAGCTCGCCGACATTGATGCCGAATTCTTTCCCGATGCGGAGTCAGCTCTGCTCGCGATTCAAGAAAACGGCTTGCCTCACGTGATCATCACTGATATCTGTTTACCGGGTCTGTCTGGGCATGATCTGCTCAACACCGTGATGCACAAAGACAAAGAGATCCCCGTAATTATGATTACTGGTCACGGCGATATTTCGATGGCCGTTCAAGCAATCCAATACGGCGCCTATGACTTCATCGAAAAGCCGTTCGCCAATGAGCGCCTAATCGAAACCACCAAGCGAGCGATAGAAAAACGTCAACTAACCCTCGAGAACCTTGAGTTAAAACGTTCACTCAAGGCCAGCCAAGCGCTTGGCCCAAGGATCATTGGTGACACACAATCAATGACAGAACTGCGGTCTATCATCACTCACGTTGCCGACACCAACGCCGATATTTTGTTATTTGGCGAAACTGGCACAGGCAAAGAATTAGTTGCACGTTCTCTACATGAACAAAGCAGCAGACGAGAACAAAACTTCGTCGCGGTCAACTGCGGCGCTGTCCCTGAAAACCTGATTGAGAGTGAACTGTACGGCCATGAAAAAGGCGCATTCACTGGCGCAGAAAGCAAGCGAGTGGGTAAATTTGAATTTGCTCAAGGCGGAACTCTATTCTTAGATGAAATTGAGTCCATGCCGATGCAAGCACAAATTCGCCTGTTGCGCGTCTTGCAAGAGCGAGTCATCGAAAGGGTTGGATCTAATGGTTTAGTCCCTCTGGACATTCGAGTGATTGCGGCCACTAAAGTCGACTTAAAGAAAGCCGCTGAAGAAGGCACTTTCCGCCAAGATCTCTATTATCGACTTAACGTTGTGACCTTAGACTTGCCGCCGTTAAGAAGCAGACAAGAAGACATCCCAGCCCTGTTCCATCACTTCTTACTGGTTGCTGCGGCGCGTTATGGCAAGACAGCCCCAGCCCTTCCACAAAAGGAACTGCACGCACTTTTGGCTCATGATTGGCCAGGGAATGTACGTGAGCTACGTAACAGCGCTGAACGCTTCATCTTACTCGGAAAACTAGCTCAATTGGGGGATGGTGCGAACTCAGAGATCCATTCAGACGCCAGTATTAGCCTATCGGACCAAGTGTCAGAGTTCGAAAAAGCAGTGATCGAGCGCGCGTTGATTGAGAATGAAGGGAGTATAAAATTAACCATGTCTCAATTAAATGTCCCAAGAAAAACGCTTTACGACAAAATGCAACGCTATCAAATCGACAAAGATAATTTTAAGTAAACAATAGATTTTGAAGTAAAAATTAAGCTACGAAATAAAAGAATCAACAACGAAACAAAACGCAAAGCGCAACTTGATCTGAATGTCTATCGAAACTGGCAGAGATAAGATTCCTCTTCCATAATTCATATGTCGACTTTAAGGATAAGTTGCATATGAACGAAAAAACGACCATTCCTGTCATTGTAGATACAGTGCTTATTGATGACCATTATGAAGTAGAAAGAAGATCTGGGCGCGATCGAAGAAAGAAAAAACTGCGCTGGAAAGGCTATGACAGACGCATAAGCGGTACTTTACGGCGCGGGAAAAAGAAAGCGATAGATGAAAAAGTATAACTCTTCATCTATCGCTGTTATCTCGATTGATAATAAAACCGTTCGTTAGATTAGCCGTGTATCTAAACAACCCACTACTTGGTAATGATCTCCGGCCCCATCAAGGTGGTTGGTAACCATGTTGACACCCAAGGCACGTAAGTGACGATAATCAAGAACAAGAACATTACGCCTACCCAAGGCAGTGCGGCTTTTACCACGTTCATCATCGACATCTTCGCGACACCTGCGGTCACAAACAAATTGAGCCCGACAGGCGGCGTTATCATCCCTATCTCCATGTTCACCACCATCATGATACCTAAGTGAATTGGGTCGATACCGAGTGCAATGGCAATTGGGAATACCAACGGCGCTACGATTATCAGCAAACCTGATGGCTCCATGAACTGCCCACCAATCAAGAGTAGAACGTTCACCACAATCAAGAAGGTGATCGGTCCTAAGCCAGCAGAAAGCATAGACTCAGTGATCATTTGAGGAATACGCTCTTCTGTCAGTACATGCTTAAGAATCAACGCGTTGGCAATAATAAACAGCAGCATGATAGTCAGCTTACCCGCATCATAGAGCGTGTCTTTGGTGTCTTTGTGACAAAAGGTTTGGAACACTTTCACCAGCGCAGGCTTGGTATTGTTCTTGTCAGCGAAAGGTCCCATATCTTTATAGATAAAGTTGGCAATAAAGAATGCGTAAACCGCTGCTACAGCCGCCGCTTCTGTTGGTGTAAAGATTCCGCCATAGATACCACCCAGAATGATGACAATCAGTAGCAAGCCCCAACTCGCATCTTTCGCTGCTGCGAACATCTCGCCCCAACCCACAAACGGCTGTGCCGGAATCTTCTTAATACGTGCCGCAATGTAGATAGCTATCATCAACATCACGCCCGCCAACAGGCCAGGAATCACACCGCCTAGGAACATACGACCTACCGATACATCGGTCGCCGCAGCGTAAACCACCATCACGATTGACGGTGGAATCAAAATACCCAAGGTACCTGCGTTACAGATAACCCCTGCAGCAAATTCTTTTGTGTAGCCGTTTTTGATCATACCTGCGATAACAATACTACCGATCGCCACTACCGTTGCAGGAGATGAACCAGAAAGGGCTGCGAACATCATACATGCCACAACCGATGCCATAGCCAAACCGCCGCGGAACCAACCCACCATCGCGATAGCAAAACGAATAATCCGCTTCGCCACACCACCCGTAGACATGAAGCTAGAGGCCAAGATAAAGAAAGGAATCGCTAAGAGTGTGTAGTGGCCTGCAAATGCATTAAACAGCGTTTGTGCGACTGAAGCTAATGACGCATCTGAATGCATCAATAAGAATATTACGCTCGATAAACCGAGGGAAATTGCAATTGGTACACCGACCAACATGAAAGCAATTACCATTAAAAATAGAAATAACATTGCCATGATTAGTCTTCCTTACCGTTAAATTTTGTACCCGACTCGTTCGCTTTGTTCTGCTTAGTCGAATCCAATACTGCTGTCGCGTCTTCATCAGAACCCGCTAACACATCAGCTTTCAAGGCATCCAGCTCTTCTTCGGCTTCGTGTCCTGCAATCATACGGTCAAGCTTGCCTGTTACGACTTGGTAAGCAACTTGAGCAAAACGGAACGTCAGCATTGCCATACCAATCGGCAACGCCATATAAGGAATAAAACGTGGCAGTTTCTCGTATCGCTCTCCTTCATTCAGCCAGTCAGCAAGAAACTGAAGCATCTCTGGCATTGGAATATCGTCGGTCTCGTACCATGCGCGATCGGTCGCGAATGGGTACCAATAATTCCAAGAGCCGATAAGAAGTAAGATTGAAAATGCTAGGCAGCTTGTCACGGCGATTAGCGCGTACACTTTGCGTAGCTTTTCTGGGGCAAGGTTGATGATCACATCAACACCAATGTGGAAATGTTTTTTAACACCATAAGATGCGCCGACCAACACCATCCAAGCAAACATGAACACCGTCAATTCCAGTGCCCATAATATGTTGTCATTGAATGCGTATCGAAATACCACATTGGCAAAAGTAAGTAGCGTCATTGCGCCAAGGAAAAATGCGATTAATGACTCTTCAATCACATCCGTAACTCTTCCGACTTTGGAAAAAAGAGAGGTTTCCAGTGCTGATTCGCTAGAATTTGGTTGTTCCATTTGAGGCTTTTCCATAATTGACTCCGCTTATAATTGTTTTAATAAGGAGTGACGAATACTCGCCACTCCCTTAGCGGTATTATTGGTTTGAAGCTAACGCTGCATCGATAAGATCTGAACCGATGTCTTTTTCAAACTTCTTCCATACAGGTTGAAGCGCAACTACCCATGCTTCACGCTGTTCAGGCGTAAGTGTACGAACCTCACCACCAGCTTCGATGATGTTGTTTTTGTTCGCTAGGTTAACTTTTGAAGATTCTGCGTTACGCGTCTCAGACACTTCCTGAACGATAGTACCAAGCTGTGTGCGTACATCTTCAGGTAGGTCTTTCCAGAAGTCGTTTGACGTTACCACTAGGTAATCCAAGATACCGTGATTGGTTTCAGTCACGCCGTCTTGTACTTCAAAGAACTTCTTACCGTAGATGTTTGACCATGTGTTCTCTTGGCCATCGATAACCTTGGTTTGCAGGCCACCGTACACTTCTTTGAAAGACATCTTCTGTGGGTTAGCGCCTAGTTGTTCAAACTGAGCTACCAAAACGTCTGATGCTTGCACACGGAATTTCAAACCTTTTGCATCTTCAGGGCTGATAAGAGGTTTGTTCGCCGACATTTGTTTCATGCCGTTGTGCCAGAATGCTAAGCCTTGAAGACCACGACGCTTCATCGCATTCTTAAGTTTTTCACCAGATTCTGAGTTTTGGAAACGGTCGACGGCTTCTACGTCTTCAAATAGGAAAGGAAGGTCAAAAATGCGGTATTTCTTAGTGAATTTCTCAAATTTAGACAGCGAAGGTGCCGCCATTTGAACATCACCATTTAACAGGGCTTCCAGTACCTTATTATCATCGTAAAGTGTCGAGTTAGGGAAAACTTGCATACAAGCTTTACCATTCATTTCAGTGTTTACTCGCTCTTCTAGTAGAGAAGCGGCAATGCCTTTCGGGTGCTTATCGGTATTGGTTACGTGACTGAATTTAATCACGATTTCACCAGGGTCACAGTTTGCAGCAGCATTAAAACTTGTGAGCGCCAGAGCAGATACAGACAGCAGGGTAAGAGGCTTAAACATTATTATTCTCCTTAGTAAACAAAGCAGCCCTTCAATGGGAACTGCGTGCTTTCACTAAGGCAATTAGCGCGCCACATTAACACAAACTATTAACAAGCCTTTAACCATAAGGCTTCATCAGTTCTATCTGCAGTAGTCGCGAACTCGCGGTAAGAGTTAATGGGTGGAAAATGACACATAGAATATTTGTAAATGGGTGGAAGCTGACCAATGTATTAGTAATGAATAAGGCCGAATGAGGTCTGACCAAAAGCTCGATAGTCGATGATGCCTTGAAGTAATTTCGACCTATCCTGTAAAGTGCTGCACAACTTAGTCAGATTTACTGATCCACTACTTACCAAGAGTTGCTACCAATGAGTCAGGTCTACCATCACCCAGTACAAATTTACTATGAAGATACCGATCACTCAGGTGTGGTTTATCACCCTAACTTTCTTAAATACTTCGAGCGTGCGCGCGAACATGTCTTGGGCAGCGATAAACTGGCGACCTTGTGGAATGAGCACGGATTAGGTTTTGCGGTGTATAAAGCCAACATGACTTTCCAAGATGGGGTTGAGTTCGCTGAGATTTGCGATATCAGAACCTCTTTTGAACTCGATGGAAAATACAAAACGCTATGGCGACAAGAAGTGTGGCGCAAAGATGCCACTAAGCCTGCTGTGATTGGTGATATTGAAATGGTCTGCCTTGATAAAGACAAGCAACTTCAGCCTGTACCCGCTGAAGTATTAAAAGCGATGCTTGGCGAAACGAGCTAACTTCACCTCACCAAGCTAGCTTAAAAGAGATGAGATGATGGAAAGGTTCTCATCTCTATCTGCATCGGTAGCAAATTTCCGCCGAGCGTAACCGCAAAGCGATACTGCTCATCCAACCGCCCTAAGCAACATTGCCAATCTGTAGAAATATCGGTTTGCTCAGTAACATCCAACCCAACTCCACTGTATATGCTGATTTCACCATGAAATCTAATTTCATCCTGCAACTTTGGTTGAAAATTCGAAGGGTGAATTGGCAATGTTTGCTCCGTCAGATTGGAGAAATCAAACGAAAAGCTTCGCAACGATGTGGCTAGCCCCCTGCCCATCGCTTTGATATACGACTCCTTCAGCGCCCATAGATCGAAAAAGCGCTCTCTCTGCAGCTCTTTACTAAGTTTAAGTAAATCCGCCAATTCCTTATCTGAAAAATAGTGCTTCATGATCGAATCGATATTGGTCGAGCTTCTTGCATGTTCGATATCGACACCCAGTTGAACTCGCTTCCCTTCTCTCTGGCAAACCGCGACTAACAAATGTTCTTTGCTATGACTGATATTGAAATTTAACCCCGTCTTGAGTTGCTGTTCGGCGACTAAACTTGGCTTTCCTTTCTCACCATATTCAAACCGCCACGCTTCAGGCATTAAATCAGAATAGCTCGACAACACCTTTCTTAGGTAGTTACGAACATACAGAGCTTGAACTTGAGATGAGGGCACTCGATAACGCTCGACTTTCGCTATTTCATCGGCCGTAAGTGTCTGTTTGAGGTGTGACTTACTGCCGATATCATCACGCAAATCACTCAAAGAACATAGCCACAAATCAACCACTGGGTTTTCCAATTTACTCACGCTCACTTCTTCAAACCACTTATCAAAAAAACATCAAAACGAACAAATTTAACTCACCTATGATTTGAGATAAACATAGAGAATCTGCGCAGGAAACACCCTTCATATAGGGACTTAAAACTAACTTTTAAAATAATAACAAATTAAAACACAGATCACACTCCACCTTATGGAGCAGGCATATATTAAATGTTACTTACAAAAATCTGACATAGATCTCACTAAGTCAAAATATAGAGTATAAACACTAAAAAACCACCCATACTTATTAATTATCAATAAGTTAATTACATTAAAAATACAAAAAACAAAAGTTCAGAAAAATCATCTGGTCTGAACAGATCATAGTGGTCTCTGGGAGCATTGTATCGACCACTCACCTCGGGTAGCCTGCTCAACCATTAAACAAAATCACACGTTTTTATTGCGGATACCTGCTTTGCATAAAGCAGTACTTTGGACAGGATTTAAATGGACATCAACCTCACATTCGAATGCCCTCTTATAGCATGAAAAACGTAATCAACCCCTGCAAGTCACTGTACTTCGCACCCCCTATTTCAGTCAGGTGGCCGACTTTCGGTAGCCTTACTCTTCAGCTGCGTTTGTCCAAATCTGTTTCAGATTTATTTTCGATTCAATTAAAAGCGCAGCCTCAAAACACGACATCGCCCTCAGTGATTTCAAGTGGAGACTCATAATGAGCCAACCCGAAAAAAATACCCCGGAATCAGTCGACGACACTCGACTTAATAAACGTCTTAAAGACATGCCTATTGCTATCGTTGGAATGGCAAGCATGTTTGCGAACTCTCGTTACTTAAACAAGTTCTGGGATTTGATCAGCGAAAAGATCGATGCAATTACCGAAGTGCCTGATACGCACTGGCGTCCAGAAGATTACTACGATTCAGATCGTACAACGCCAGACAAATCTTACTGTAAGCGCGGTGGTTTCATCCCAGAAGTTGACTTCAACCCTATGGAGTTCGGTCTTCCGCCAAATATCCTTGAACTGACTGATACGTCACAGCTGCTTTCTCTGATCGTGGCAAAAGAAGTACTTGAAGATGCGAAACTTCCTGAAGGTTACGATCGCGATAAGATCGGTATTACGCTCGGTGTGGGTGGTGGTCAGAAGATCGCTCAAAGCCTAAATGCTCGTCTTCAATACCCTGTTTTGAAAAAAGTCTTCAAGAGCAGTGGCATCAACGACGAAGACAGCGAAATGCTGATCAAAAAGTTCCAAGACCAATACATCCACTGGGAAGAGAACTCGTTCCCTGGTTCATTGGGTAACGTTATTTCAGGTCGTATTGCTAACCGCTTTGACCTTGGTGGCATTAACTGTGTAGTAGATGCTGCGTGTGCAGGTTCTCTAGCCGCAATGCGCATGGCTCTGAGTGAGCTGGTTGAAGGTCGCAGTGAAATGATGATCACAGGTGGTGTGTGTACTGATAACTCACCAACCATGTACATGAGTTTCTCGAAAACACCTGCATTTACCACTAATGAAACCATTCAACCTTTCGATATCGACTCCAAAGGCATGATGATTGGTGAAGGCATTGGCATGGTTGCTCTGAAACGTCTTGAAGATGCTGAGCGCGACGGCGACAGAATCTACTCGGTAATTAAAGGTGTCGGTTCTTCTTCGGATGGTAAGTTCAAGAGTATTTACGCGCCTCGCCCTGAAGGACAAGCAAAAGCACTAAAACGTGCTTACGATGATGCTGGTTTCGCACCGCACACGCTTGGCCTTTTAGAAGCGCACGGCACAGGTACCGCAGCAGGTGATGTGGCTGAATTTGGTGGCTTAAACTCGGTATTCAGTGAGAACAACGAAGAGAAGCAACACATTGCGTTAGGCTCTGTGAAATCTCAAATTGGTCACACCAAATCAACCGCAGGTACTGCAGGTTTAATCAAAGCTGCACTGGCACTACACCACAAAGTACTGCCGCCAACGATCAACGTGTCGAGCCCGAATCCTAAACTGGACATCGAGAACTCACCATTCTACCTAAACACACAAACGCGCCCTTGGATGCAACGTGTCGACGGCACACCGCGCCGTGCAGGTATCAGCTCATTCGGTTTTGGTGGCACTAACTTCCACGTTGTATTAGAAGAGTACACGCCAGAGCACGCTCGCGGTGACAAATACCGTCAGCGCCAAGTACCGCAAACTCTGTTGTTCAGCGCAGAATCTCGCCAAGCACTGATCGACGAGCTAAAACAGGTTTCAACTCAAGCTGCCGATGCTGCGTTCAAACTGGAAGCACTTGCTGAGCAACACTCTCTACGTGAAGTAAACGATCAGCATGCTCGTCTTGGTTTAGTCGTGACTGACCAAGCAGACCTTCAAGCGCAACTGACTCAAGCGATTTCTATGCTTGAGAGCCAAACCAAAACACATTGGCAGATGCCGAACGGTACTAGCTACCGTGAGTC
Source organism: Vibrio crassostreae (assembly GCF_024347415.1). Classification (NCBI taxonomy): domain Bacteria; kingdom Pseudomonadati; phylum Pseudomonadota; class Gammaproteobacteria; order Vibrionales; family Vibrionaceae; genus Vibrio; species Vibrio crassostreae. Next base: position 998,811 of record NZ_AP025476.1, on the reverse strand, counting down.
AGCACTGATTGCTGAAAACGGTGCAGGTAAAGTCGCGGCACTATTTGCAGGTCAAGGTTCGCAATACCTCAACATGGGTCGCGAGCTTGCTTGTCATTACCCAGAAATGCGCCAACAGCTTGCTCAAGCGGATCAAGTATTTGGTCAGCACAAGAAGACGGCCTTATCGCAAATTCTGTTCCCAATTCCAACTTTCACACCAGAAGCAACCAAAGCTCAAGAAGCTGTGTTAACCAACACGGCCAATGCGCAAAGTGCAATTGGTACTGTGTCTATGGGTCAGTTCGACATCATGACTCAAGCTGGCTTCAAAGCAGATATGGTCGCAGGCCACAGCTTTGGTGAGCTAAGCGCGTTATGTGCATCGGGTGTTATCTCGCAAGAAGATTACTACCAGCTAGCTTTCGCTCGTGGCGATACGATGGCAGCGACACCTGAACAAGGCGACAGCGGTACTATGTTTGCAGTCATCCTAGATGCAGACAAACTTCCAGCCGTTGAAAGCTGCATCAGCCAATTTGAAGGCGTGAGTATTGCTAACTACAACGCTCCGACTCAACTGGTTATTGCAGGTCCAACTGCGACGGTTCAACAAGCAGCACAAGCGCTAACTGAACAAGGCTTCAAAGCGATTGCTCTGCCAGTTTCTGGGGCTTTCCACACACCGCTTGTTGCTCACGCTCAAAAACCATTTGCTTCTGCAATTGATAAAGCTTCATTCAGCGCTCCAACACTGCCGCTTTACTCAAATGCAACGGGCAAGCTGTACAGCAAAGACGCTAAAGCGATTAAGAAAGCATTCAAACAGCACATGCTGCAATCGGTTCGTTTCAGCGAGCAAATTGAAGCGATGTATGAAGCAGGCGCGCGTGTATTCGTTGAGTTCGGTCCGAAAAACATTCTTCAAAAGCTGGTTGAGAAAACATTGGCTGATAAGAACGAAGAGCTTTACGCAATCAGTATCAACCCAAGCCCTAAAGGCGACAGTGACCAACAGCTTCGTTTAGCTGCAGTTCAACTATGCGTGGCAGGTGTTTCATTAGACAACATTGACCCTTACCAAGCTGACATTGCTGAACCTGCGAAGGCATCACCAATGAACATCAAGCTGAATGCAACCAACTACATCAGCCCTGCTACTCGTAAGAAAATGGATCAATCATTGGCTTCGGGCAACGTCACCGAAAAGACTGAGATTGTTGAAGTGAAAGTTGAAGTCGAGAAAATCGTGGAAAAAGAAGTGATTAAAACAGAAATCGTTGAAGTACCTGTGGCTGCTCCTCAAGCTTCAAATGTACAACAGTCAACTGCTCCAGCACCAAGTGCACAAGTAGCAACAGCTGCTCCACAATCACAAGTGGTTCAAACTGCCCCAGCAACTATTCAGCCAGCAGCTCAAGTAACGGTAGATGAGTCTTCATTGCAGTCGTTCTTCAATGCTCAACAACAAGCAGCAGAAGTACATCAGCAGTTCCTTGCGATTCCTCAGCAATACGGTGACACGTTCAACACCCTAATGTCTGAGCAAGCGAAAATGGCAACAGCAGGCGTAGCAATTCCTGAAAACCTACAACGTTCTATGGAGATGTTCCACCAGCACCAAGCAGAGACGCTAAAAGCTCACGCTCATTACCTAGAGATGCAAGCGCACAGCAACAACTCAGCACTTAATATGCTGACGCAAGGTTCAGTACAAACGGCACAACCAACCTTCGTTGCGTCAGTAAATGCTCAACCAGTGATTCAAGCGGCTCCAACAGCTATCGTTCAAGAACCTGTAGCTCAAGTACAAGCGACTCCTGTACAAGCCGCGCCAGTTCAAGCTGCACCGCTTCAAAAGACAGCAGCTCAGCAAGCTCCAGTACAGAAAGCCGTTCCTACACCACAAGTAGCGGCTCAAGCGGCAGCGCCTGTTGCAGCTCAACCTGTGCCAGTTAAAGCGCAACCGGCTCCTGTGGCTGCACCAGTGGCAGTACAATCAGCCGATGCTGAAAAAGTGATGCTAGAAGTGGTCGCTGAGAAAACGGGTTACCCAACGGAAATGCTTGATCTAGAAATGGACATGGAAGCAGACCTTGGTATCGACTCAATCAAGCGCGTAGAGATCCTTGGTACCGTTCAAGACGAAATGCCGAACCTACCAGAGCTGAACCCTGAAGATTTAGCTGAATGTCGTACTCTTGGTGAAATCGTTACCTACATGAACAGCAAGATGCCAGCATCAGCGCCTGTGGCAGCACAACCAAGCGCAACTGCTCCTGTTCAAGCTGCTAACGGTCTTGATGCAAAAGTCGTTCAACAAACCATGCTAGAAGTGGTTGCTGAGAAGACCGGTTACCCAACGGAAATGCTTGATCTAGAAATGGATATGGAAGCAGACCTTGGTATCGACTCAATTAAACGTGTTGAGATTCTTGGTACGGTTCAAGATGAACTGCCTACTCTTCCAGAGCTAAACCCTGAAGATTTAGCTGAGTGTCGCACTCTTGGCGAAATTGTTGCTTACATGAACAGCAAGCTCCCAGCTTCTGCACCAGTTGCAGTACAAACGGAAGTAGGTGCGCCAGCAGCAGCTAACAGCGGTCTAGATGCGGCTGTCGTTCAAAAAACCATGTTAGAAGTAGTGGCAGAGAAGACGGGCTACCCGACTGAAATGCTAGACCTAGCAATGGATATGGAAGCTGACCTTGGTATCGATTCAATCAAACGTGTTGAAATCCTAGGTACGGTTCAAGACGAGCTACCGACTCTTCCAGAGCTAAATCCTGAAGACCTCGCTGAGTGTCGTACTCTAGGCGAAATCGTAGACTACATGAACAGTAAGCTTCCAGCTTCTGCTCCAGTAGCAGCTCAAACATCTGCACCAGTGCAAGCAGTATCAAACGGTTTAAACGCAGAACAAGTTCAAGGCACAATGCTGAGCGTAGTGGCTGATAAAACGGGCTACCCAACAGAAATGCTAGACCTAGCAATGGACATGGAAGCAGACCTTGGCATCGACTCAATCAAACGTGTTGAGATCCTTGGTACGGTTCAAGACCAGCTACCAACATTGCCAGAGCTGAATCCTGAAGACCTGGCTGAGTGTCGTACTCTGGGTGAAATCGTTGACTACATGAATAGTAAGCTAGGCGCTACTGCTACTACGAGTACAGAAGTCGCTGCAGCAACTGTAGAAAGCGCGAGCAACGACCTAAACCCTGCTCACGTTCAATCAACAATGATGGAAGTGGTTGCCGACAAAACAGGTTACCCAGCAGAAATGCTCGACCTAGCGATGGACATGGAAGCAGACCTTGGTATCGACTCAATCAAACGTGTTGAGATTTTAGGTACAGTTCAAGACCAGCTACCAACGCTGCCAGAACTAAACCCTGAAGACCTAGCTGAGTGTCGTACGCTTGGTGAAATCGTTACCTACATGCAAAACAAGCTATCCGCTGCTGCACCCGTAGCGACTCCAAAAGCTGAATCAGTAACGCCTATCGCAGAAACAGCGACAGCGGAACTTCCTCCACACAATGAGGTAGCGCTAAAAAAGCTACCAGCGGCAGATAAACTCGTCGATTGTTTCTCAAAAGACGCTTGTGTCGTGATCACAGATGATGGTCACAACGCCGGTGTTCTATCAGAAAAGTTGACCGCTAACGGCATTCAAGTTGCTGTAGTGCGTAGTGCTCTTTCTGCCGCGTCACCTTTAAACAGTGAAATCGCAAGCTACACACTCAACAGCGTCGATGATGCTGGTGTGACTGCGGTTATTAACGACATCGAAACAGACCTTAAAACGTCGAACAAAGTGATTGCTGGCTTCATTCACCTACAAGCTATCGTTGATGCTAAACAAAGCAACGAGCAAGCGGTTAACTTGAATGCAGACTCAAGAGCTTCGCTGACGACAGCGTTCTTATTCGCGAAGCACCTAAATGGCCAACTGAATGCGGTTTCTGGTCGCAGCGTATTCTTCACGCTAAGCCGTATCGATGGTGGCTTTGGTTACCTAGATACTAAGCAACTAGCGAATGCAGAACTTAACCAAGCGGCTCTATCTGGTCTAACTAAGACACTGAGCCATGAATGGTCAAACGTGTTCTGCCGTGCATTGGATGCTGACGCTTCTATTGATGCTCGTCACCTAGCTGAAGCTATCACAGGCGAACTGTTCGATATCGATACCAACACGGTTGAAATCGGCCTTAGCCATGCAGAAAACGGTGAATCTGGTCGTGCAACATTGATTGCTACAACACCAGGTGCAGCACAAACTAAAAACACAGGCGCTCAACTCACCAAGAGCGATAAAGTTCTCGTAACTGGTGGCGCTAAAGGCGTGACGTTTGAATGTGCACTGACGCTTGCTAAGCAATGTAAATCTCATTTCATTCTTGCAGGTCGTAGTAAGCATATTACTTCAGCTGAGCTACCTCAGTGGGCACAAGGCAAGCAAGAGAAAGAGCTAAAACCAGCGGCTACCGCTCACCTACAAGCAACAGGTGACAAACCAACACCGAAAAAAGTTGATGCCTTGCTAAAACCGGTATTGAGCAGCCTTGAAATCAACGCAGCACTTGCCGCTTTCAACGAGATTGGCGCGAGCGCTGAATACCTAAGTCTAGATGTGTCGAACCATGAGTCTGTAGCGAAAACACTGGCGAATTTCGACGGCATCACGGGGCTAATCCACGGCGCAGGTGTACTGGCTGACAAACACATTCAAGACAAAACGCTTGATGAACTGAACATGGTTTACGGCACCAAAGTGGGTGGACTAGAAGCGGTTCTTGGTGGTCTTGATAGCGGCAAGTTAAAACTGATTGCGATGTTCTCTTCGGCGGCGGGTTTCTATGGAAACACAGGCCAAAGCGATTACTCGATGTCTAACGAGATCCTAAACAAAGCGGCTCTACAACTGTCTGCGCGTAACCCTCAAGCGAAAGTAATGAGCTTCAACTGGGGACCGTGGGACGGCGGCATGGTAAACGCAGCACTGAAACGTATGTTTACAGAGCGTGGTGTGTACGTAATTCCTCTTCAGGCAGGTGCAGAACTGTTTAGCTCTCAACTACTGAACGAAACTGGCATTCAACTGCTGGTTGGTACGAGCATGCAAGGTTCTGACAACAAGGAAGCTGCTGTAAAAAAGCTTAATGCGGAGTCTGTGCATCTTGCAGAGAGTCCGCTGAATACAAGCATCACTGTGACACGTCATCTTGATCCTAAGGCATTGCCTTTCATTCAAGATCACTGCATTGCCGGTAACCCAGTGTTACCGACAGTGTGTGCCATCCAATGGATGCGTGAAGTGGCTGAGCAACTGTTAGGGGTGAACGTTAGCGTTCACAACTACAAACTGCTTAAGGGTGTAATTTTTGATACTGATGAAGTGCAAGAGCTGAAGCTGGTTCTTTCCTCTGATGCTAAATCAAAAGATCAGCTAAAAGCGGTGATCAGTTGCCAAGGGCGACCACAGTATCAAGCTCAGTTGCAAGTTGCCTCTGTGCAAGTGTCTGAAGATGTTCAACAAGCGTCGACAAAACGTTTTGAAGCTAGCACTTCAACACCTGTAACAACGGCACAAGCTCTATACAGTGACGGCACTCTGTTTCACGGACCAAGACTGCAAGGTATTACTTCAGTCGAACGCTTTGACGACTTAGGCTTATTGGCTCAATGCCAGTTGCCTCAGATTGAAAACAGCGACTGCGGATCATTTATTCCGAAGCAAAGTTTTGGTGATAGCCAGCCATTTGCAGAAGATTATCTGTTGCAAGCCATGTTGGTATGGGCTCGATTGAAATACGGCGCGGCAAGCCTACCGTCTGCAATTGGTGAGTTTGTTTGTTACGCACCGATGCACAATGGTGACCAAGGTTGGCTAGAGCTGAACGTGATAAAAAGCACGGCTCGTTCGCTGCAAGCTGATATCTCGCTTTACCACCAAGATGGTCATTTAAGCGCAGTAATGAAAGGTGCCAAAGTCACCATCAGCAAGAGTTTAAATGACGCATTTTTGCCGAAGTCTAGCTCAACAGTATCGAAGAAAGAGTCTAATAAGAACGCAGAAAAGGAGCAATTGACATAGTGACTGTTCCTATTAATAAAGCGATGCCATTGCGCATCGCTCTTTTAGCTCAGCCAACAAATGCGGCTGAGCTTTCTGCCGGCTTATCACCTTCGCTTCCTGAGATGATGACTGTTGTGGTTGATGGCAGTTTTAATCAAGCGCTTACTCAAGCGATTGAGGCAGTCAATCAAGGTAGTGTTGTTAAACTTTGTTTGGATTCTCACACTCTATCATTGGTGATGTTGAGTGCACTGACCGCTGCTCAAAACAAGATTCACCCACACGCGAATTTAGCGAGTTTTGCAGATGCAGCTACCGCAGATAGCGTTCAGCTTGCTCTGGATATTGCACGCCGCCCCGCGACAGATTTAAACCATCAACAGCAACACTCAGCACTCTCTGCTTCGCAGCAGTTTGATGAATTATTGAATATGGTGAATGCGATAGCGAGCCGTTCATTGCCGAGCCATTCATTAGCTAATAATTACTGGTTCACTGAGCCGAACAAAGCACGTGTTGCTTCATTGACCTTTAATGACGATAGCCAAAAAGCCACAAGCCTGATATTGACTCAAGCAACCGGTTTGCAAGAACCAAAGCCACTGCTATCGAGCGATCGTTTGATGTTCGTGGTTTCTGGCAATGGCCAAGCTGAATTGTTTTCTCAGCTAACCTACTTGAGAGAAGAGCTTAAATGCATTAGCGATTCAGCGGACAGCGAAATTGCTATCGCAACCTTAATGCATTCAAACCTAAGTCACTTCCAAAGCATTCAGCACAATGCTGGCCTTAACGCGAACATCGTGATTCAGGCGGCTTCAATTGAGGCTGCAATACAAGAGATCACAGCGCTAGAAAATGCGTTGCCAAAAGTAATGGCTGACAATAGCCACTACAAAACGCCAGCAGGCAGTTGTTTCTCACCGATGCCTCAAAGCAAAGGTGGCGTTGCATTTGTTTACCCTGGTGTTGGCACGGTTTATCCCGGCATGTTGCGCGAGTTTCATCAATATTTCCCACAGTTATTTGCTCGTTTAGAGCGCGAAGGTAACTTGAAAGAGATGCTGCAGGCTGAGAAAACCTACGCTGAAGACTCGCAAGAAATGTCGCTTAGTGAGTTGGCAATTGCCGGTGTCGGCAGTAGTTATCTGTTAACACAACTGTTATGTGATGAATTCAAAGTGCAGCCAGATTTCGCCTTGGGTTACTCCAAGGGTGAAGCCTCCATGTGGGCCAGCTTGAATGTTTGGAAAAACCCACATGCGCTGATTGAGATGACTCAAACCAGTCCGATCTTCACCACGGCTATTTCTGGCGAACTCACCGCAGTGCGTCAAGATTGGCAGCTGAACATCGACGAAAGCATCCAATGGAATAGCTTTGTGGTTCGCAGTGATGCACAAGCAATTGAGGCTCTGTTACCTGAGTTTCCACGTGCTTATCTCGCTATCATCCAAGGTGACACCTGCGTACTGGCTGGCTGTGAAAGCACATGTCGTGCTCTGCTCAAAAAACTGGGTAAGCGTGGCATTGCCGCGAACCGTGTTACTGCAATGCACACCACACCAGCGTTAAGCCAGCATAACCAAGTGCGAGAGTTTTACACGCAACCACTGTTCGACGAGTTGCCAAAGCATATCCGCTTTATCAGCGCAGCAGGTCTACCGACTGGCGCCCCAATCAATATCGACAGCGATAGTATCGCCCTTTCGATTGCCGACACCTTCTGTTCAACGCTCGATTTCACCGCGTTGATCCAGAGTGCGCGTCAACAAGGTGCTCGTCTGTTCGTTGAAGTGGGTGCCGATCGTCAAACCAGCACATTGATCGATAAGATCAACCGCAGCGACAGCGTAGCAGACCAGTACTGCTCAATCGCTTCCAATGCCAAAGGCGGTGACGATATTGTCACGCTCATCAAATGCATTGGTCAGCTCATTACTCATCAAATTCCACTGTCTGTCGAGCCACTTATTCAAGGGCTAGAACAACAGATCACCACCGCTATGCAATTCAGTGGTGTGTCTCAAGGCAGCGCAGTGAATCATCAAGGAGAGCTAGTATGAGTTCTCAATATCAGGCTCAGAATAAGCAGCAAGTGAAGTGCAATAAGATCGCGATTGTCGGTATTGCCAACCAATACCCAGAAGCTGATACGCCAAAAGATTTTTGGCAAAACTTGCTGAACAAAAAAGATTCTCGAACCACATTAAGCGCTGAAAAGTTAGGTGCTAAACCTGAAAGCTATCAGGGTGTGCAAGGTGAGTCAGACCGTTTTTACTGTGATAAAGGTGGCTACATCGAAAACTTCAATTTCGATGGCAATGGCTACCGCTTAACAGCCGAATCATTCAAAGGTGTTGACCAGAGTTTCCTATGGGCTTTGGATACCAGTCGTAAGGCTTTAGTCGACGCTGGCATTGATTTGAATGCCGATGTTTTAGAGCGCACAGGCGTGATCATGGGTGCCCTTTCGTTCCCAACCACACGCTCAAACGACCTGTTTCTGCCGATGTATCACTCGGTGGTCGAGAAAGCACTCAAAGATAAATTGGCTAATGACCAATTTTCACTGCTACCAACCAATGAAACTGCTCAAGACCTCAACCCGATCAACGGTGCTGCAGCACACAACGCCTCTAAGTTAGTAGCTGATGCGTTAGGTTTAGGCAACGTACAACTTAGCCTAGATGCGGCATGTGCAAGTTCTGTGTATTCATTGAAGTTAGCGTGTGATTACTTAAACACAGGCAAAGCCGACATGATGTTGGCAGGCGCGGTATCCGGTGCTGACCCATTCTTTATCAACATGGGTTTTTCCATTTTCCACGCTTACCCTGACCACGGTGTGTCGGTTCCGTTTGATAGCAACAGTAAAGGCCTGTTTGCTGGCGAAGGTGCCGGTGTTTTAGTGCTAAAACGCTTAGCTGATGCAGAGCGTGATGGCGACAACATCTACGCAGTCGTCAGCGGTATTGGCTTGTCGAACGATGGCCGTGGCCAGTTCGTATTAAGTCCAAATAGCAAGGGACAAGTCCAAGCCTTTGAACGCGCTTACGAGGCTTCAAACCTATCACCAGACAGCATTGAAGTGATTGAGTGTCACGCAACCGGAACACCATTAGGTGACAAGGTTGAGTTAACCTCAATGGAGCGTTTCTTTGCTGACAAATTGAATGGTTCTAACCCGCCATTGATTGGCTCAGCCAAGTCCAACCTCGGTCACTTGCTGACTGCGGCAGGTATGCCAGGGATCATGAAAATGATCTTTGCGATGAAAGAAGGTGTGCTTCCTCCAAGTATTAATTTGGATAAGCCACTATCGTCGTCAGAAGGTTTATTTGGCTCACAGACTCTGCCAACGCAGGTTCAACCTTGGCCAAGTAAAGCGGGCAACTCAGAGCGCTGTGCGGGTGTTTCTGTATTTGGTTTCGGTGGTTGTAATGCTCACTTACTGCTTGAAGCGTATTCAGGTACGGGTCATGCAAACCAGACTCTAGAGTCAGCATCTCCAAGCCTACAATCGCCTAATTTAAGCATTACTGGTCTCGCGTCTCACTTCGGTTCTCTGCAAAGCATCAATGCACTAAGCACTGCGATTGAGACTAACAGCGATGCTTTCATTACCTTGCCGAAGAAACGCTGGAAAGGCTTAGACCAACATCCAGAACTGCTGAATCAGTTTGGTTTACACGGCATTCCAAATGGCGCGTACATCGATCAATTCGACCTCGATTTCCTACGCTTCAAAGTGCCGCCTAATGAAGATGACCGTTTGATCTCTCAGCAGTTGCTACTGATGAAAGTTGCAGACGAAGCCATCAAAGATGCCAAGCTTGTAGCAGGCCAAAAGGTAGCAGTACTCGTCGCTATGGAAACAGAGCTTGAGATGCACCAATTCCGTGGACGCGTAAACCTGCATAGCCAATTGGCTGACAGCTTTACCAACATGGGGATTGAGCTGACACAAGACGAATACCAAGCGCTAGAAACCATTGCGATGGACAGTGTGATGGACGCAGCCAAGCTGAACCAGTACACCAGTTTCATCGGTAATATCATGGCTTCGCGCATCTCTTCATTGTGGGACTTTAACGGCCCTGCCTTTACGATTTCAGCCGCTGAACAGTCGGTTGCTCGTTGTATCGATGTCGCACAAAACCTAATGTCGCAAGAATCCATGGATGCAGTCGTGATTGCAGCCGTTGACCTTAGCGGCAGCGCAGAACATGTGATTCTGAAGAACAGCGTGAGCCCAGTGTCACTTGACCCTAAATTCGGACAACCGCAAGACGGCAGTTGGAATGTCGGTGAAGGCGCTGGTGCAATCGTTCTTGTTGAAGAGAGTCGAGCCACCGGAAACCAAGATACGGCTTACGGCAGCATCAATGCATTGGCCTTTGGTTCAAGCGAGCGTAGCAACGCCGTTGCTGATGAGTTACTGACTCAAGCAGGCATCGGCTCGAACGATGTATCTTTGCTTGAGCTTAACCATGCACCAGAGTCTTCATCACACGAGCTTGTATCTCTCAATCTAAGTGTAACCAAGACCACTCAAGCAAGTCTACGTGTGGGTCACTGCTCTGCAGCTTCTGGCATGGCAAGTCTGCTACACGGCCTGCTCAACCTGAACCTTGAGTCTCTGAATCCAAACATCAGCTCTAAGAGCGCGATTGTTGCCAACATCAGCGAAGGACAATGTTCACAGCTGCTACTAAGCCAGTCGAGTGTTGAATCTCAGTCACTTTCCGTTCGTTTAAGCAATGAACTAGCGAGCGATGCTAAACGTCAATTGGTTAAGCAAGTGACATTAGGTGGTCGCGATATCTATCAACATATTGCTCAAACCCCAGTGACCAACTTGGCAACGATTCAACAGAAAGCTTCTGGTAAACAAGCAGCAAGAGTGGCGTCGATTCCAACGACAGCAAGCATTCAAGCAGCCCTTGCGCAAAAAGAGTTAGAGAAGAAAACATTAGCGCAGAACGCGGTAGAGCCAGTAATCGAAACTCCTACATCAGTATCCCCTACTCTGGCGCCAACTCGCCACAGTCAGCTAACAGGTAACCACAGCAATATGACTCATGTCCTATCCGCTAAAAATGGCGCGTCTCAAATCGACGCTAAGACGGATGCAGCATTACAACCGTCTGTAACACCACATAACCAAGCTTTTGCTCAAAACCAGCAAGCGGCCCAGCAAGTACACAAAGCATTCCTGCACACTCGTGCCCAAGGCATGCAGATGGCTGATGCACTATTAAAGGCACAGTTAAACGCAATTACGTCTGGTTTAGATAGCTCAGCTGAAACATCAGATCAACCAGCTCAAGTTCAGTCAGTGCCAGTAAACGCACTTACGACGCCAGCACCAGTAAAACCTATCCGTAAGCCATGTATCTGGGATTACGATGATCTGGTTGAATACGCTGAAGGTGATATCGCCAATGTATTTGGTCCTGACTACGCGATCATCGATAGCTACTCGCGCCGCGTTCGCTTACCAACCACTGACTACCTATTGGTATCTCGTGTAACCAAGCTCAACGCGACAGTGAACGAATACAAGCCAAGCACCATGACCACAGAATACGACATCCCAGTTGATGCGCCGTATCTTGTCGATGGTCAGATCCCTTGGGCTGTCGCGGTAGAATCTGGTCAGTGTGACCTAATGCTGATTAGCTACTTAGGCATTGATTTTGAAAACAAAGGCGAACGTGTTTACCGCCTGCTTGATTGCACATTAACTTTCCTTGGCGACTTGCCTCGTGGTGGCGATACGCTGCGTTACGATATCTCAATCAATAGCTTTGCTCGCAATGGCGATACGTTGCTGTTCTTCTTCTCGTACGAATGTTTCGTTGGCGACAAGATGATCCTGAAAATGGACAACGGTTGTGCAGGCTTCTTCACTGATGAAGAGCTAGCAGACGGCAAAGGTGTGATTCACACTGAAGACGAAATCAAAGCTCGTAAGCTTGCAACTAAGCAACGCTTCGACCCAATGTTGCACTGCCCTAAAACCCAGTTTAACCACCAAGAACTGCGTCACCTACTGACTGCAAACATCGCAGAGTGTTTTGGCCCAACTCACCAATCTGATCGCCACCAACCTTCTTTATGTTTCAGCTCAGAGAAATTCATGATGATCGAAAAGGTCAGCCGTGTTGAACCGCAAGGCGGCACATGGGGACTTGGTCTGATTGAAGGTCACAAACAGCTAGAGCCTGAGCATTGGTACTTCCCTTGTCATTTCAAAGATGACTCAGTAATGGCCGGCTCTTTGATGGCAGAAGGTTGTGGTCAACTGCTGCAATTCTTCATGATGCACCTTGGCATGCACACGCTTGTTCAAAATGGTCGTTTCCAGCCGCTTGAAAATGCGCCTCAACAAGTACGCTGTCGTGGTCAAGTTCTACCACAATCGGCAGAACTGACTTACCGCATGGAAGTGACCGAGATTGGTCTAAGCCCTCGCCCATACGCGAAAGCTAACATCGATATTTTGCTGAACGGCAAAGTGATTGTTGATTTCCAAAACTTAGGTGTAATGATCAAAGAAGACGACGAATGTACTCGTTACCTGCCTTCTTTAGAAACAGCTGTCGCAACCCCTGTTATCGAAAACTTGGGCCATACACCAGCAGTGAATCAACAAGCTTCAGCAAATGCGCCATTAATGGCTCAAATTGAAGACCTAGCAACAGCGCCAAACAAAGGTGTCGTTCCTCTTCAACACGTTGAAGCTCCAGTAACTCCTGATTACCCGAACCGCACACCAGACACAGTTCCGTTCACGCCTTACCACATGTTCGAATTCGCAACAGGCGATATCGAGAAATGTTTCGGCCCTGACTTCTCTATCTACCGTGGCATGATTCCACCACGTACTCCGTGTGGCGATCTGCAGCTAACCACTCGTGTCGTAGAGATTGATGGCAAGCGTGGCGACTTCAAGAAGCCTTCATCGTGTATCGCAGAATACGAAGTGCCAGAAAATGCATGGTACTTTGATGAAAACAGCCACCACACCTTGATGCCTTATTCGGTATTGATGGAGATTTCACTGCAGCCAAACGGCTTTATCTCTGGCTACATGGGCACCACGCTTGGCTTCCCAGGTGAAGAACTGTTTTTCCGTAACCTAGATGGCAGCGGCAAAATGCTGCGTAACGTCGACTTGCGTGGCAAAACGATTACCAACGATTCTCGTCTGCTTTCAACGGTAATGATGGGTACTAACATCGTACAGAGCTTCAGCTTCGAACTGAGTACTGACGGCGTGCCTTTCTACCAAGGTACGGCGGTATTTGGTTACTTCAAGGGCGCAGCACTGAAAGATCAACTTGGTTTGGACAACGGTAAAGTGACTCACCCTTGGCACGTTGATAACAACCGCACTCCGGATGTAAACATCAACCTACTAGATAAAACGACGCGTTACTTCAATGCACCTGTTTCTGCTACTGGTGAAGTGCAAGAGCATTACCAATTGGCTGGCGGTCGATTGAACTTCATCGATACCGTGCAGATCACCAGTGATGGTGGTAAAGATGGTCTTGGTTACCTATACGCTGAGCGTACGATCGACCCTAGTGATTGGTTCTTCCAGTTCCACTTCCATCAAGATCCGGTAATGCCTGGTTCTCTAGGTGTCGAAGCGATCATCGAACTGATGCAAACCTACGCGCTAAACAAAGATCTTGGCGCAGGCTTCCGCAATCCGAAATTTGGTCAAATCCAATCTGAAGTGAAATGGAAATACCGTGGTCAGATTAACCCTCTGAACAAGCAAATGTCTCTGGATGTACACATCACTGCGATTAAAGACGAAGACGGCAAACGTATCATCGTTGGCGACGCAAACCTGAGCAAAGATGGTCTGCGTATTTACGAAGTGAAAGACATCGCGATTTGTATCGAAGAAGCCCCTGCTACCGATAAAGCTCCTGGTATCAAGAAAGCATAAGCCGCCATTAGAGACAGAGAATTAGGAAAGAATTTAGTATGACAACTCAAACTACTATTAATAACGAAAAGCTATCTCCGTGGCCTTGGCAGATCGAAGAGAGCACAACTCGCTTTGATAACGCGGCAATGTCGACAATATTGAAAGACTTAAGCCTTGCTTGTTACGTCGTGAACCACCCAGAAAAAGGTTTAGGCGTTAGCCAACAAGCAGAGATTGCATCGGGTGATTCAGCAAGCTCAGCAAACAGCCAACCTGTTAGCGCCTTTGCTCCAGCTCTTGGTACGCAAAGCCTAGGCGACGAAGATTTTCGTCGCTGTCATGGCGTTAAATACGCTTACTATGCAGGCGCAATGGCAAACGGCATTTCATCTGAAGAGTTGGTGATTGCGCTTGGTCAAGCTGGCATTCTTTGTTCATTTGGCGCGGCGGGCTTAATCCCGTCTCGTGTTGAGCAAGCGATCAACCGTATCCAAGCAGCACTGCCAAACGGCCCTTACGCGTTTAACCTGATTCACAGCCCAAGCGAACCTGCGCTAGAACGCGGCAGTGTTGAGCTGTTTTTGAAGCACAAGGTAAAAACCGTTGAGGCTTCTGCCTTCTTAGGTTTAACACCGCAAATCGTTCACTACCGTGCTGCAGGTCTTAGCCGCGATGCACAAGGCGAGATACAGATTGGCAACAAGGTTATTGCTAAGGTGAGCCGTACTGAAGTCGCAAGTAAATTCATGCAGCCTGCTCCTGTAAAAATGCTGCAAGCTCTGGTTGATGAAGGCCGAATCACAGCAGAACAGATGGAACTGGCACAACTGGTTCCTATGGCTGATGACATTACTGCAGAGGCCGATTCTGGTGGTCACACCGATAATCGTCCGCTAGTAACCCTGTTACCAACGATTCTGGCACTGAAAGAGCAAATCCAAGCTCAGTACCAATTCAAAACACCGCTACGTGTCGGTTGTGGTGGTGGCGTAGGTACGCCTGACGCTGCTCTAGCAACGTTTAACATGGGTGCGGCATACATTGTTACTGGTTCAATCAACCAAGCGTGTGTTGAGGCCGGCGCGAGCGAACACACACGTAAGCTGCTTTCGACAACCGAAATGGCTGACGTGACTATGGCTCCGGCAGCAGACATGTTCGAAATGGGCGTGAAACTGCAAGTGGTTAAGCGCGGCACCTTGTTCCCAATGCGTGCCAACAAACTGTATGAGCTATACACACGTTACGACTCGATTGAAGCGATTCCAGTAGAAGAGCGTCTGAAGCTAGAGAAGCAGGTATTCCGTTCAACATTGGATGACATTTGGGCTGGCACTGTCGCGCACTTTAACGAGCGCGACCCTAAACAGATCGAACGCGCTGAAGGCAATCCAAAACGCAAAATGGCGTTGATCTTCCGTTGGTACTTAGGGCTTTCTAGCCGTTGGTCAAACACGGGCGAACAAGGTCGTGAGATGGATTACCAAGTATGGGCAGGCCCGGCACTTGGCGCATTCAACGCGTGGGCGAAAGACAGCTACCTAGACGATTACCAACAGCGTAATGCCGTCGATCTTGCTAAGCATTTGATGCACGGTGCTGCGTACTTGGCTCGTGTTAATCTTCTTACCTCACAAGGTATCAAGCTTGATCCAGAGCTAGCACGTTGGAAGCCGACGCAAAGAATGGCATAGGCATTTCAATACAGAGTTAATTAAACTCAACGAATAAAAAAAGCGACCTTATCGGGTCGCTTTTCTTTTGGTCATTCTTCTTAAGCTAGCTAAAAGATTAAGATTTCTGCATACGCTTTTTCAAGCGTGCCAAATCAATCGCGCTTGAGCGAACGGTCAATTTAATACACTCGTAGTCGTACTCTTCTTTTACCACACTCATGTTTGAGCGAATCTCACCAATTATGCCTTGGCCAGAATAAGGAATCGTGATCTCTTCTTCGATCATGCCTTCTTCAGCAACACCAACGATGTACTTGTGCAGTTTCGTGATATCCAGAGGATCACGAGTTGACGTTAGCATCGCATCTGGGAATTCTTCGATAAGCTCTAATTGCTGCTCTTCAGTCAATCTATCGCACTTATTCAGCACTAATAGTTTTTCGCTACCTTCTACACCCACTTGAGCTAATACGTCGTGTACCACATCAAGTTGTGCGCGGAATGAAACATCAGAAGCATCAACGACATATAGCAGCAATGAAGCATCATGCGCTTCTGCTAGCGTAGAGTGGAACGAAGCAACCAGATCGTGTGGCAATTTCTTGATGAAACCCACTGTATCCGAAACCAGAATACGCGGCTGAGTAATTGGTTGAAGCGCACGCACCGTGGTGTCTAGCGTTGCGAACAGTTTATCTTCACCCACCACTTCGGTTGCGGTCATTGCACGCATCATCGAAGATTTACCGGCATTGGTGTAGCCAACTAAAGCAACAGTGAAAAGCTCCGCGCGCCTTGTGCGTCGGGTCTTCATTTCATCTTGTACGCTTACTAGCTCACGCTTAAGCGCAGCAATTTGGTCACGTACGTTACGACGGTCTAGCTCTAGTGAAGTTTCACCAGCGCCCTGACCCATTTGACGCTCTTTATCACCCTCAGCCGTTTCACGAAGTCGCGGCACTAAGTAGTTTAGACGAGCGATATCAACTTGCAGACGAGCAGTACGAGTACGAGCGTGGCGGCTGAAGATTTCGATGATGATGCCAGTACGGTCAAATACTTCCACCCCCAAACTCGCCTCGACAGTGCGCAGTTGAGATGGGCTTAAATCACAGTCAAAGACCACAACATCAGCGGCACCGTATTGGAAATTGCCCGTTGGAAGATCATCAAAATCTAGCTCGTCGATTTCTGAATCGAACAGGCCCGATTCATCAAGGAAGTCTTCATCTTCTGCTTCTTCAATCGAACCTTGGTAACCGGTTAGATGAGCAATTTCCGCAAGCTTACCAGCACCCAACACGTTTTGTCGTTGAGCTGAACTGTGGTGCTGCGATTGAGTACCAACCACTTTAAACCCTAGGGTTGTTACTAAGCGAGCAAGTTCGGCAAGAGACTCTTTTGCTTCGTCACCTTTGAAGTCCGGTGTCGTAATAGAAATAAGTAAAGCGTTACTAGCTGAGGGTTTTGCTGTTAGTTTCATGTATTCTTCTGTTTATGCACCAAAGTGCAACCTAGTATTTGGTCTAAAGTTGACTCGATCCTACGCGTTTCTACGTCAGCTTTATATAGCCACATCACACTAAATATCAGCTTTGATGATAATTAACTGTCTACTCGATGATTATTCACAATAAAAAACGACCCATCAGGTCGCTTTTTATTGCCTACAACGGCATTTTTATACCTACTTAAACTATCAAACAAGTTAATTACTCACTGCAATAGGGTCAGGAGATCCGTCGGGATCATTATTCACATCTCCATCCAAAGAGAATGAGCCTCCGGTGGCTAACAGTACTCCACAAAAGTGAGGAGCCGCCATTGAGGTACCATTGTAAGAAACCGTTCCTCCGCCCGTTTTGGTCGATAACACATCGACTCCAGGTTGAGCGTAATCTACATCAGAGCCATAATTGGAAAAGTAAGCGAAATTATCGTTAGATTCGCCAAATGCGGAAATAGTAAATATATTCGTGCCGTTGGTACTCGCTGGCGTAAACCCACTGGCATCTTGCCCTGAATTACCCGCTGCGATTGAGAAAAATATCCCTTGGGTAGCGGCTGTTTTAATCGCGCTATCCAAGGCGGCTGAATATCCGGCTCCTCCCAAACTCATATTGGCACAGTCACCAGAGTCACCATAGCGAGCAACATGATCAACACCAGCAATAACTCCGGACATTGAACCACTACCACTATTATCCAGAACTCGAACAGGGATCACTTCCACACCGGGCGCAACACCAATGACATCAAAGCCATCGTCGTAAGCTCCTATCGTTCCTGCTACATGCGTGCCGTGACCATTACCATCGCTAGTATTATTTTTCTTACCGCGAGTAAAGTTTGCCCCTCGAGATTTGTTTACATTTAAATCTGGGTGGTTACTGTCAATACCCGAGTCTATAACCCAAGCAACAGATGAGGAATTACTCATATCAACAGTACCACCTTTGACTCTGGTTACACCCCAAGGAACCTGTTGAACAGCCCGCTCAACACTATCTCCACCTCCGCCTCGATTAGGTTTCCCCCCTCGTGGCAAAGCGTACATGACGATATCAGGCTCAATGTAATCAATCTCGGGGAACCTATTTTTAAGACCTTTGAGAGCTTGCTCTGGGACCTTAAGAGAAAACCCTTTCAAGGCGTGGCTATATTGATGGCCGATCACACCGTGTCCTTTAGCAACTTCACGCGCGATATCATTCGCCCGAGATTCCGATACACTCTCTTTTAAAACGACAATATAACTGTCTCTCAAATCATGATTAACAACAGCAGATACAGGAGAGGAAAGAAGAGCAAGTGACATTGATCCTGCAAATATTTGGACTCTCATACAGACATCCTTTTTCCAAAAATTAATATCTCATAAAGCATAGGTGCTAATGAGTTTTTTATCACTAATATGACAGTTAAGCTGTCCTGATACAAAAACACCCCATCCAATGATGAGGTGTTTGGTGAAACTAACTTGCTAGCAACACTTAGAAATCAATTCTCGCTTCCGTCTGAGCATCAAAGAATACTGCTTTGGATAAATCAAAATGCAGCGGCGCCATTTGCCCAACTGACACTTCAAATTCTGGCGACAAGCGACATGCCACTTCTTGGTCGTTCACTTTCACCATCGCAATCGTATCTGGCCCTGTAGGTTCCAAGACTTCCAACTGTAAATCTAGCTTGGTCGTTGCTGACACATCCTCACTATCCTGCTCGGTGATGTGTTCAGGGCGTAGGCCAATCACCACTTCTTTACCATCTTGCTCACGCATACTTTGTGGCAAGCGAATATGATGTTCTTGTTCAGCCGTACCCGTTACTTTGATGATCGGATTCTGATCGTCATCCAAATCCACCATGGTCTTAATGAAGTTCATTGATGGTGAACCCATAAAGCCCGCGACAAACATATTGTTTGGCTTGGTGTAGATCTCTTGAGGCGTACCGAGTTGCTGCAATTCACCATCTTTCATCACCGCAATACGGTCCGCCAAGGTCATCGCCTCTATTTGGTCATGGGTGACGTAAACAATGGTGGTGTTCAGCTTTTGGTGAAGGCGTTTAATCTGATGACGCATTTCAACACGCAGCTTGGCATCCAAGTTAGAAAGCGGTTCATCAAACAAGTACAGCTTAGGACGACGCGCCAAAGCACGCCCCATCGCGACACGTTGACGCTGACCACCAGATAGCTGTGATGGTTTACGATCAAGCAGTTGTTCAATTTGTAGCATTTCAGCAACTCGATTCACTTCTGCATCGATCTCGTCTTGTGGCATCTTGCGAATCTTCAAACCGAAGGCGATATTGCCGCGTACCGTCATGTTTGGGTATAGTGCATATGATTGGAATACCATCGCGATGTCACGGTCTTTGGGTTCAACCTGAGCCACGTCTACACCATCAATCACAATCTCGCCCGAGCTAATATTCTCTAACCCAGCAATGGTGTTCATTAGGGTTGATTTTCCACACCCCGAAGGGCCGACAAGTATCAAAAATTCCCCCGAATCGATACTGATGTCGATGCCCTTTAACGTTTCGTTGTCCGCGTTGCGATAGGTTTTACGGATCTGTTTTAAATCTAATGTTGCCATGGGTAATTATCCTTTTACTGATCCTGCCGTTAGGCCACGAACAAAATATTTTCCTGCGAAGACATACACCAGCAGCGTTGGCAGTGCGGCGATGATCGCGGCAGCCATATCGACGTTATATTCTTTAACGCCTGTACTGGTGTTCACCAAGTTGTTTAATGCCACGGTAATTGGCTGAGTTTCTGAGCCGGAATAGACCACCCCGAACAGGAAATCGTTCCAGATTGCGGTGAACTGCCAGATCACCGTCACCATGATGATTGGCGTGGAGATCGGTAATAAGATCTTAAAGAAAATCGTAAAGAAGCCTGCACCATCTAGCTTTGCCGCTTTGATCAATTCATCAGGAATCGAGATATAGAAGTTACGGAAAAACAGAGTCGTAAACGCCATGCCGTAGATAACGTGCACAATCACCAGACCGATGGTTGTGTTTGCTAAACCCATCTTGCCAAGCATGGTTGCCATTGGCAGTAACACAACTTGGAACGGAATAAAGCAACCGAACAACAACAAACTAAAGAACAGGTTTGAGCCTCGGAATTGCCACTTAGTAACCACATAACCATTGAATGCGCCGAGCAATGTTGATATCGCTACAGCAGGAATCACCATTTGGAACGAGTTCCAGAAGTAGCCTTTGATGCCTTCACATTTCACGCCAGTACAAGCGGTATCCCACGCTTTATACCAAGCATCAAACACCCACTCTTTCGGTAAGCTCATCAGGTTGCCCGCCTTAATGTCTGGCAAAGTTTTGAATGAGGTCAGTACCATCACAAACAGTGGCATTAAATAAACTAAGCAGAAGAAAAGCAGTGCTGAATAGATAAACATTCGAGCAAAGTTGATGTTGTTCATCATGACTTTTTCTCCCTAAGTTCAGAGTAAAGATAAGGCACGAGAATCGCTAAAATACCAGCAAGCATCATCATGGCACTGGCAGCACCAAGGCCGATTTGTCCTCGTGTGAATGAGTGTGCGTACATGAATAGCGCAGGAAGATCCGATGAATAACCCGGGCCACCCGCTGTCATTGCCGTCACAAGGTCGAAACTCTTAATCGCAATGTGTGAGGTGATGATCACCGCACTGAAAACCACAGGACGCAAGCAAGGCAGAATGATTTTGAGATAAATAGTGGGTAAGCTTGCCCCATCAATTTGAGCGGCTTTGATGATTGAAGAATCGATGCCACGTAGGCCGGCTAAGAACATCGCCATCACGAAGCCCGATGATTGCCAAAGTGCTGCGATAACCAAGGTATATACCGACATTTCGGAGTCGACTAGCCAATCAAATTTGAAGTCAGTAAATCCCCAGTCTTGCATCAACTTTTCAATGCCAAGACCTGGGTTAAGGATCCACTTCCACGCCGTACCTGTCACGATGAATGACAGCGCCATTGGGTAGAGATAGATAGTGCGAATCGCCCCTTCTTGACGGATATTCTGGTCAAGCAATACCGCTAAACCGACACCAAGCAAGATAGCAATCGCCATAAATAGAAAACCAAATACGCCGAGGTTGGTGATTGAAGTGATCCAGCGATCGTTGTCCATCAGCTTTTCATATTGGGTTAAACCAACGAAGTTGAAGCTCGGTAGAAATCGAGAGTTAGTGAACGACAACGCTGCCGTCCAAAAAATGTAGCCGTAGATACACACCACGGTCACTAACGCGGTCGGCGCTAGCACAATCTTAGGTAGCCAATGTTGCAACCTGTCAGCAAAACTCGGTTTCGGTGCAGGCTGGCTCCTTGTGGGTTTTGGAGTCGACTCAGTCAAAACATGCTCCATAACTTATCCTTGTTGCACAATCGAGCCAATGGCTTACCTTTCGGCACCACATCAGCATCACGCATATCAGAATTGGGAGTGAAGAGTAGATAGGCTCCCTACGAGCCTACCCACCCTGGGGGTTCGATAAAGCAACACAACCCGTCACTCATGTGCGTTGTGTGTCACTTATCAAGTTAGATTAGATAGCCGCTTTCACTGCTTTCGCTAACTTAGCTGCCGCTTCTTTTGGATCGGCATCTTTCTCATTGAAGAAGTTGGTTACCACGTCGTAAATTGCGCCTTGCGCGTAACTTGTCGTCGCTAGGCCGTGAGCCATACTCGGAACAAGATCGCCAGATTCCGCACTCGCTTTAAAGGTTGCCATAGAGTCCAACGCACATTGGTCGAACTTAGACATATCCATATCGAGACGTACAGGGATAGAACCTTTGTTTAGGTTAAAGACTTCTTGGAAATCTTTAGTAAGAATGGTTTTTGCTAGGTCTTGTTGCGCTTTTTGGTTCTCTTTGTCACTTAGTTCAAAGAACGCAAAGCTATCGATGTTGAAAGTGAATTGGCCATCAGTACCCGGAGCTGGGGCACAGATGTAGTCTTTACCCGGTACTTTACCTGCTGCAGTAAACTCACCTTTCGCCCAGTCGCCCATGATCTGCATCGCAGCTTCACCATTGATAACCATTGAAGTTGCTACGTTCCAATCACGACCCGGCGAGTTGCTGTCGATGTAGTCACGCATCTTTTTAAACTTGGTGAATACTTCCACCATTTTGTCGCCAGATAAAACGTCCATATCAAGATCAACGAATGCTTTGTTGTAGTCTTCACTGCCTAGTACATCAAGCGCCACCGCTTCGAAGACTGTCGCGTCTTGCCAAGGTTGACCACCGTGAGCCAGTGGAATGAAGCCAGCCGCTTTGATCTTGTCTGCCGCCACAAAGAACTCATCTAATGTGGTTGGAACGGTAACACCTGATTTTTCTAAAACAACAGGATTCGCCCAAAGCCAGTTAACACGGTGAACGTTGACAGGAACCGCCACATATTCTCCGTCCCACTTCATCACTTTGGTCACAACCTCTGGCAGTAACTCATCCCACTGTTCTTGTTTTGCTGTTGCATCGAGAGACGTAAGAAAACCTAAACCACCCCACTCTTGAATATCATGACCTTTGATCTGCGCAGCAGATGGTGGGTTACCTGATACTGCTCGCGTTTTCAAAACGGTCATCGCACTTTCACCGCCACCACCAGCAACAGCGAAATCTTTCCAAGTATGACCTTGTTCTTCAATCATCTCTTTCAGTACCGCAGCGGATTTTGCTTCGCCACCAGCAGTCCACCAGTGAAGCACTTCCACTTCACCAGCTTGAGAAAATGTTGAGGCAGCAAGAAGAGATAGAGTAAGTAGGGTTTTATTGATTTTCATTATTATCTTCCATGTTTAGCGGACTCGACGTCCGGTTCAATACAGAGTCTACTTATTCTGATTTGTAAGATTGAAACAAAAGGTAAGCTCAATGTAACACAATTGTTACATTACACTTCTAGGCCTCTAGGGATATAGACTTTGGCTTCTAAGCCGCCTTGAGGGGAGTTACGAATAATGAGATCTCCACCGTGTCCGTGCAGGATATTTCGGCAGATCCCGAGCCCTAAACCGTGTCCTTGGTCGTCGGTGGCAAGCCTAAAGTAAGGTTCAAACACCAACTCTAACTTGCCTTCAGGGATACCTTTTCCGTGGTCTTGAATCGTCACGATAACCCACACCGAATCACTGTTGATACCGACCTCAGCTGATGTTCCATATTTCACAGCGTTGTCGATAAGGTTGGTTAGCACACGTTTAATGGCTAATGGTTTGGCGACTAGCGGTTCAACCACAGTGGGCTCAAACTCAACCAAGGTTTGATGTTGGTTGTGCAATTCAATCACAGAGAGCATCATCTCATTGAGGTCGATAATAGCGTTGTTTTCGTGAAGGTCAGTATCTCTTACCGCTTGTAATGCACCTTTGACCATCATCTCCAGCTCATCCAAGTCTTTATTGAATTTGTCTTTCTTTACTTCACTCTCCAACAATTCAGCCCGCAATCTAAGACGTGTTATTGGTGTCTTTAAATCATGAGAAATAGCAGAGAAAAGGTGCTCACGGTCGGCAACATAACGGCGAATCCGCTGCTGCATGCGGTTGAATGCTCGGGTTGCGGTAACCAGTTCTGTCGCCCCTTCTTCGTTAAGTGGAGGCTGCTGAATATCCATGCTCATTTCGTTGGCTGCCCTTGCTAGCTTTTTAAGCGGGCGAACTTGGCGGCGAATCATTAAGTAGGTCAACACCAATAGAATCAGCGTTGAAGAGAGCAAGAAGATCACCTGTTCACGACCAAGAATGGTGTCATCAAGTTTTACATAGGGAGCTGGTAACAGTGCGGCAATATACACCCATTCGTGACTGGCTAGCTCTATCTGAACGACCAAAATAGGTGGATTAAGAGGTTCTAACGTTAAAGTATGATGTGCCCACGATCGAGGGAGATCGCTTAAATATATGTCATTTTTAAGCAAACGGAGATGTTCAGGGCGAGAGAAATCAACACGGACTGATTCCACTTTATTTAGCTTGCTACTCAAAACACTTTCTATCGCTTCAATCGAGGCGGTTTTTAAGCGAGTATCGGGGATCGATTCAACAATCAAAGCCTCTTTATTGAAAGAGACAAAAAATCGCGTGCCACCCATATTTCGAATTTGGTCTAACACGATGTGGCGATATTTGACGGGTAAAGACTGAAAGAAAGTCACCGTTGAAGCAAACATGTTCGCCATGCTAGATGAGGCTGAGCGAATCCCTTCCAGTTCTTTATGTTTAGATTCGCTATACCAAATAGAGGTTGCGATACCTTGAGCAATCACCACCGCTAACAGAGTCAACAACAAGGTTCTTGCGACCAAGGAATTTGGTTTTAATCGACTTAACCATTTCATACGAAATACTTCATTAGCATTACTTGATAAACATTAGATCATGCTCAGTGCTCATACTGAACAGGCACAGCGAGAATATAGCCATTGCCACGCATGGTTTTGATGTAGTGAGGGTATTTGCCGCTGTCGCCCAATCGGCTTCTCAGACGACTAAGCTGCACATCAATGCCTCGTTCAAAAGGCAACGCTTCGCGGCCTCTGGTAGCGAAAGAGATGGTGTCACGGTCGAGAACTTCGTTAGGACGAGTTAAGAACAGCATCAACAGAGAAAAGTCACTGC
This sequence comes from Vibrio crassostreae, assembly GCF_024347415.1. Taxonomy (NCBI): domain Bacteria; kingdom Pseudomonadati; phylum Pseudomonadota; class Gammaproteobacteria; order Vibrionales; family Vibrionaceae; genus Vibrio; species Vibrio crassostreae. The sequence goes on along the minus strand of NZ_AP025476.1, from coordinate 973,947 downwards.
CCGACAAGTCCATCTCTTCTGAGTGTTCATTGTGGGAAATTCGGTGTGCAAGCGTATCAAGCGTCCAATCACCAAAAATAATCTGCTTTGGCAGTGCATCACTCGGCTTGTCATCCACCACTTGAACGCGGCGCAATAACGCTTTGATACGCGCCATTAACTGACGTGGACTAAATGGCTTGGCAATATAATCATCGGCACCAATTTCCAACCCGATAATCTGGTCGGTTTCATCCGACACCGCAGTCAGCATGATAATAGGCACATTCGATTGCTTACGGACACGTTGACACAAGGTAAAACCATCGTCACCGGGCAGCATCACATCAAGCAGAATCAGATCCGGGTAACCTTGGTTTTGCAGATGAGTTTCTAGTTCAACACCGTCTCCTACAGAAGAGACATCGAAACCCGATTTTGTGAGGTACTCTTCCAGCAGCTCGCGGATTTCTTGATCATCATCCACCACGAGAATTCGAGTATTTGTTGGCATCGCCCAAACCTATTAAATTTACAACTTATTCACATAGTGTATAGGCAGGTCGAGTATTTGATTATTGATATGTTGATAAAATTAGAAGAACAAACAGATAGAGATCACAACTAAGCGACCGCTATCTGTTGGTATTGCATTGATAAGCCGATTTAAGACGAGCAGCTGATCTCCATCGCTTTACCCCACTCTGGTGGTAACGCGGCAAGATGTTCGTAGTCAGGGTGTTCCGCATAAGGATCGGCCAACACCACCATTAATGCGTCAATATCACTGCTATCACCACGCTCTGCTTTATCTATTGCAAGCTGAGCTAGGTAGTTTCTGAGGATGTATTTCGGGTTTACCTGCCTCATCTTTTCGCAGCGCTCTACAACTGAACACTCCTCAAGTTCACAACGTTGCAAGTAGTTATCCACCCATAGCTTCCCAGCATCACGATCGATAACTAAATCAATCACCTCCTGTGGTGGTAAGGTGTCCAAGTTCGACAACGTTCTAAAGAACCTTGGATAATCAACTTTGTTTTGCGACATTAACTCGAACATAGATTCAAACAAGCGGCTGTCACCTTCTTGTTTGGAAAGTAATCCAAGCTTTCTGCGCATCAGCTGACTAAAGTAACCATTCATTTGCGGTTCGTATTGTTCAAGTGCCGCTTCTAAGTCAGCCCTCTCTATCAACGGTGACAACGAGTGTGCCAATGCAGATAAATTCCACATACCAATTCTAGGTTGTTGATTGAACGCGTAACGACCTTGGTAATCCGAATGGTTACAGATCAAACGAGGGTCATATTCATCAAGGAAAGCGAACGGGCCGTAATCGAAGGTTTGTCCGATGATTGACATGTTATCCGTATTCATCACGCCGTGAGCAAAACCATTTGCTTGCCACAACGCAATCATCTCCGCGGTACGATCGACAATTTGATTAAACATGGCTGCGTATGGCTTTTCTTCTTCAAGACACTCTGGGAAGTGCCATTCGATGACTTTATCAGCCAGCAACTTATGCTCAGCTAACTGATTGGTATAAAAAAGATGTTCAAAGTGGCCAAATCGAATGTGAGATTCTGCAGCACGCACCAGTAATGCGCCCCACTCTTGTTTCTCTCGGTAAACCGGCGTGTCGCTGGTCATCATGGCTAATGCACGTGTGGTTGGGATATTAAGCCCTGCCATTGCTTCGCTACACAGATACTCACGAACCGTTGAACGAATAACCGCACGGCCATCACCCATACGTGAATATGGCGTTTTACCTGCACCTTTAAGGTGTAAGTCGAACGTTTCACCGCTTTTAGCGACAACTTGTGACAAAAGGAGCCCTCTTCCATCACCTAAGTCGGGATTATAAGAGCCAAACTGGTGGCCTGCGTATTTCATTGCTACAGGCGAAAACTGCTCAGGTTCAACATTGCCAGATAACGTCTCAAGCAGCTCTTCGGAGGCGTCATCAAATGACGGAAAACCGAGTTCATCCGCAAGCTTATGGTTCCATGCGAGCCATTGAACATTGTTTAGCGGTGTAGGTTGAATTGGGGTATAGAACAGTCGAGGTAATGCCGTAAATCGATTGTTAAATGAAATAGAATCCCAGACAGACATGAGCGGTACACTGTAGATAAAAGATGATTTAAGATTATCACAGTTTCGTAACAACTTCAGAAGTGCGATGGCGCTTGTTTATAGAGGTAAGGTGATAAACCATTCCACAGGAAGAAGGTGGCGGCTTTAGGGGAAGAAGACGACTACGAGAAAGGGCGACTAGGAGTAAATGACTAGGGGAAGCTTGCTAGAAGAAGATGACTAAGAAAAAGTTAAGTGGCTAGCCTGATGAGAAAAGCCACATTTATAAGAGAAAGAGTTCTGGCTTTGAAGACTTTTTAACAAGTGATTTCATAATAAAAACTAAAACTATAGAGCCATGAAGCTGACTACATTAGGGCAAGAATACCCACTAGAGAAAGGGTAGAGAAAATCCAAGTACGACTGATTACGCCAAAGTTACTGTGTTGAATCATTTCTTGATGCTGCATATGTCTCTCCTTGAGAACGTGATGGTGTAACTACAATATATCGGCTTTTCGCCAAAAGCAGCAAGCACATTAATATTAACCTTTTATGACAGCATCAAGAATATTCTGTAATCATTCACCTCTCTGATAAAACAGAAAGTTATGCTCGACTGGTCGTCGAAAGCAGTGCACCAGCCCCAATAAAGACACCTCCAGTGACACGATTAAAGACCTTGGCTCGACCTTTCGCAAACAACCAATTTGACGACTTCGCGCCCAAGTAGGCATACACCAGTAACCAAGACAATTCCATCACTGCGAAGGTCAAAGCAAACACGGTAAACTGTGGTAATAGCGCAATTGAGGGATCAATAAACTGTGGGAAAAGTGCAGTAAAAAACAAGATAGCTTTGGGGTTACTCGCGCCAACAATAAAGCCACTTAAGTAATGCTGCGCAGCGCTTTCTTTGACAGATTGAGCACCGCCTTGTTGATCCGATAACTTGTCATAATCTTGTTGGCTAGAGCGCAGTGATTTCCAGCCGAGGAAGATTAGATAAGCCGCACCAGCCCATTTTATGACATTAAATACCACTTCAGACGAAGCAATAATTACCCCTAGTCCGGTAAACGATAAGGTTAGAATGCCAGTAATCGCAGTTAAGCTCCCCAAGGCGGTAAATATCGATAATTTAAAGCCAGATTGCACACCTTTGGTCATGCACAATAAAGAACTTGGGCCTGGTGATGCCGTTAAAATTAGCACCGCTAATAAATAATAAATCCATATATCAAAGCTCATCGTGAATCCTCCTTAACTCACTAAAACGACCAAATATTAAACACCAATATGTAATAAGCTCTCATATTAATCAACTAAATATTGTGCTGAACTTCTTCGATATAAATACAAAAATCTTTAATCTAGACAATAAAAAACGCCATGCATTGCTGCATGGCGTTTAAATAAAAACGTTTCAAATCGAACGTCTTATTCAGTTTCAGGTTCTAAGCTTACAGCCCTAAGATAGGGGCACTAACCTAATAATTGAAACCTAGTCTTTGTAAATAGAGAACTCATCAGCGCAAGCAACAAGTTGCTCACGAGTGATCATGAATACGCCATGACCACCGTTAGAGAATTCAATCCAAGTGAATGGAATCTCAGGGTACTGATCCATCATATGAACCATTGAGTTACCCACTTCACAGATCAGAATACCATCATCAGTTAGGTAGTCTGGTGCGTTAGCTAGGATACGGCGAACCAATTTCAGACCGTCAGTACCTGCTGCTAGGCCAAGTTCTGGCTCATGAGTAAACTCATCTGGCAGGCTGTTCATATCTTCTTCGTCCACGTAAGGCGGGTTAGATACGATCAGGTTGTATTTCTCTTTCGGCAGATCACGGAAAAGATCTGAACGGATTGGGAACACTTGTTGCTCCATGCCGTGATCTTGAACGTTCTGCTCAGCAACTTTAAGTGCGTCAGTAGAGATATCAATCGCGTCTACTTCAGCATCTGGGAATGCGTGCGCACAAGCGATAGCAATACAACCGCTACCCGTACACATATCCATGATACGAACTGGCTCTTCAGTTAACCAAGGTTGGAATTGAGCTTCGATTAGCTCACCAATTGGAGAACGAGGCACAAGTACGCGCTCATCAACGAAGAACTCAAGGCCACAGAACCAAGCTTTGTTCGTCAGGTAAGCCGTTGGTGTACGATCATTAATACGCTTGATCACACGCTCAACGATACGCAGACGTTCGCTGCTCGTTAGACGAGAGTTCATTACATGCGAAGGAACATCAATCGGCAGATAAAGAGTAGGTAAGATAAGTTGTACTGCCTCATCCCACGCGTTATCAGTGCCGTGACCATAAAATAGGCCAGCTGCGTTAAAGCGGCTAACAGTCCAACGAATCACATCTTGAAGCGTGTGTAGTTCTGATACCGCTTCTTCTACAAAAATCTTATCCAAAATTGTCTCCGAAAAGCGCTACAATACTGCTAATTACGTTTCTAATTAGAATTCATAACCTGATGAGCAAAAAAGACACCGACTTCGATGACGATTTCGCCCTGTTCAACGATGCAGTAAAGGGCGTTAAAAAGTTGCAACAGGATACCATAGTCCAGCAGCCAAAAAGAAATGCCAAGCAAAAAGAAATTACTCGAACGGCAAGACAAGCCAGTGATAGCGAGTTTTATTTCTCGGATGAGTTCATTCCGCACCTTAGCGAAGACGGCCCAACACGTTATGCGCGTGATGATGTATCTAAATATGAGGTAAAGCGCCTGCGTCGTGGTGTCTACGTACCAGACGTGTATCTCGATATGCATGGTATGACTCAGCAAGAAGCCAAACGTGAGCTTGGCGCTATGATTGCGCACTGCATTAAAGAAGGCGTGGCGTGTGCCTGCGTTCAACACGGCATTGGCAAACACATCCTTAAGCAGAAAGTACCGTTGTGGCTAGCACAACACCCTGATGTGATGGCTTTCCACCAAGCGCCGTTAGAGTTCGGCGGCAATGGCGCACTATTGGTTCTGTTATCGATCCCTGAGAAATAATTCTGGTTTTCGAATCCGCTCGACGTCAAAAACAACAAAGGGCATCTCAAATATTTGAGGTGCCCTTTTCATTTTGCTTACGAGAGACAACTTAGATTAAGCGTCGACTATGGATTGATGTTCCAAAGTAACTCGCCTTTTTGTGTCTCAAGATTGAAGTCGATACACGCTAAGCCAGAAGTTGGAAACATAGGCGGTGCCATGCCTGTTGCAAACTCTGCTGTTAGGTAGCCCACTAGAGGTAAATGAGAAACAAATAAAATGGTCTCTAGTTTTTCTACTTCAGCCATTGCCACGGTCAAATCAAACACATCGTCGGACATTCCATAAGGCGTAATATCATCACAGGTTTCTACTTTCTTTCCAGAAAACACCTGAGAGATCTCTAACCACGTTTCTTGTGCCCTCAAATATGGGCTCACAAGTACTTTATCGAACTGGCTGATGCCCTGCTCGTTTGCAGCTTGAGCCACCGCAAGAGACGCCATCTTACCGCGCTTAGTTAACGCTCGTTCTGCATCCGAGTTAGCAAAATGTTCTGCTTCACCGTGGCGCATTATGAATATTTTCATGTTCAGTCCTGTCTACGTAACATTTCGAAAGTCGATATATCCCATATCAGCGATACGCTACTTAGCGTTTGGCCCTCAATCCAGAGGGAGCCGCAGTCTATATAAATAATTATATCAAGTCACTTGCTAAAGAGTTCGACTTTCTTAACAATCTTGTTAAAAGAAAATAAATTACTGATAAAAATCGATAAAAGTGATTTAGAAATCACCAAAAAGCACTTCATATCCCAAAATATGATCACAAGGTTTGCACGCCGAATCATCGGGTACATAATTTAAAAACCACCTTCTCTGGAGATGCTCCTGTGCACTTAAGCCCAAATGATGAACATCAATACCGCTACATAACCTTAAATAACGGGTTACGTGTACTGTTAGTTCAGGACCAAAATGCTCAAAAAGCAGCAGCCGCATTAGCCGTCAATGTGGGGCATTTTGATGACCCTATAGACCGAGAGGGTTTAGCTCACTACTTAGAGCATATGCTATTTTTAGGAACTGAAAAGTATCCAAAGGTCGGAGAGTTCCAAAGTTTTATCAGCCAACATGGCGGCAGCAACAATGCTTGGACAGGAACTGAACATACCTGCTTCTTTTTTGATGTTGAATTGAATGCCTTTGAAACCGCACTCGATCGCTTTAGCCAATTTTTTACCGCTCCGCTGTTCAACGAAGAAGCATTAGATAAAGAACGCCAAGCCGTTGATTCCGAATACAAGATGAAACTCAACGACGATTCGCGACGCCTGTACCAAGTTACCAAAGAACTGGTGAATCACAATCACCCATTCTCGAAGTTTTCTGTCGGTAATATCGATACGTTGGGCGACAGAAACGGCGAGACGATTCGACAAGAGATCTTATCGTTCCACCAGCAACAATATTCTGCAGACCTGATGACGCTGACTCTGTCTGGCAATCAATCCTTAGATGAGATGCAAGGCTGGGTTGAGGATCGCTTTAGCTCGATTACCAATCACAACCTGCAAGGCAAGAAGGTTGAAGTACCGATTATCGGCGAGTTAAGCACGGGCGTTCAAGTCCGTGTTGAGCCGATTAAAGAAGTGCGAAAACTTATCTTAACCTTCCCGATGCCAAGCATGGACGAACACTACGGTGTTAAACCACTGTCATTCTTCGCACACCTATTGGGTTACGAAGGAGAAGGTAGCTTGATGATGCAACTCAAAGAGAAAGGTTGGATAACATCCCTCTCTGCGGGTGGTGGGGCGAGCGGCAGTAACTACCGTGATTTCACGGTCAGCTGCTCATTGACCATCGAAGGTTTAACCAAAACCGATAACATCATCCAAGCGATATTTCAGTACATCAAATTAGTAGAACAACAAGGCATAGAAGAGTGGCGTTACCTAGAAAAACGTGCCGTTTTAGAGTCAGCTTTCCGCTTTCAAGAGCCAGCAAAGCCGCTTGATGTCGTCAGCCACCTTGTTATCAACATGCAACACTACCAAGAACAAGATGTAGTGTATGGCGATTACAAAATGTCGCATTTCGATGACGAATTACAACGTTCTTTGCTTCCTTATTTAAACGTCGACAATATGCGTGCAACCATTGTTGCTCAAGGTTTCGAGTATGACAGAGAAGCAAAATGGTATTTTACGCCCTACTCAGTCACGCCTTTTAGCGCAGAACAAGTTCAATGCTTTACGTGCATTAACCCCGGTTGGCAGTTTGAGCTCCCAAGTAAGAACCCATTTATTTGCTACGATCTAGACCCAACTGAGCTCGAAGGTGATGCTAAATACCCACAACTTTTAGAAGAGCTCGACGGCTTTAAGCTATGGCACCTGCAAGACCATCAATTTCGAGTACCTAAAGGTGTGGTATATGTCGCTATCGACAGCCCGCACTCAGTCGCCAGCCCGAGAAATATCGTAAAAACACGCTTGTGTGTAGAGATGTTCCTAGACTCTCTGGAAAAAGATACCTATCAGGCTGAAATCGCCGGTATGGGTTACAACATGTATACCCATCAAGGCGGGGTAACTCTCACTCTGTCTGGATTTAGCGAGAAACAGCCACAACTACTCAATATGATTCTTGAACGGTTCCAAGCACGCGACTTTAGTCCAGCACGCTTCGAAACGATTAAGCATCAATTACTCAGAAACTGGAATAACGCGTCGCAAGATCGCCCTATTTCGCAGCTGTTTAATGCGATGACAGGGATACTTCAGCCAAATAACCCGCCCTATTCTGTATTAATTGAAGCGCTGGAAACGATAGAGGTCGATGAACTCTCTTCTTTTGTTCAAGCAATCTTGGCTGAACTGCACGTAGAAATGTTTGTGTATGGCGACTGGAAAAAAGCCGACGCACATAAAATGGCGGAAACGCTAAAAGATGCCCTACGTGTTCAAGACCAAGCCTACGAAGAGTCATTGCGCCCGTTAATTATGCTAGGTGAAAACGGCAGCTTCCAGCGTGAAGTGGTGTGTAACCAAGATGATTCGGCAATCGTGGTTTATTACCAGTGCGCTGATATTTCTCCTAAAAACATTGCGCTGTATTCATTGGCGAACCATTTGATGTCAGCCACCTTCTTCCATGAGATCCGTACCAAGCAGCAGCTAGGTTACATGGTCGGCACAGGCAACATGCCGCTCAACCGACACCCAGGTATTGTATTGTATGTACAATCACCTAATGCTGCTCCAGCAGACTTATTAGCCTCGATAGACGAGTTCCTCAATGCCTTTTATATGGTGTTGTTAGAGCTTAACGACTACCAATGGCACAGCAGTAAACGCGGTCTCTGGAATCAGATTTCGACACCAGATACGACTTTGCGAGGACGAGCTCAACGCTTATGGGTTGCGATAGGCAATAAGGACTTGGAATTCAATCAGAGAGAGCGTGTGTTGGAAGATCTTAAAGGGTTAACTCGTTCAGACATGATGCGTTTTGTGGTGAGCCAACTAAAACCACGCACCGCAAATCGTCTGATTATGCATGCGCACGGTAATGCCCATCATGAGGAAGAGAAGTTGTCGGCAGGGGTGGAGATTGGCTCTATTGATGAGTTTCAGTTGCGCCCGAAAGATACTGAGCTTGGTTGATAAGAGTGTTTTAGAAATCAAAGGTTGATGTGAAAGCATCAACCTTTTTTATTGGTCGAACATAAAAGCAGATCTCCTATTACGCTCCTTCGTCGCTTTAGGAGATGACGATAGTTTCAATTGCAATGCATTTAGCCACAATTTCCCTATTAACACTAATAGCTTACTTGCACCTGCCTTTCGTCATTCCCAAGAGGGAGGAACGACCGAGTTAGGAATCTCCCGACACACCGATAATATCTGGCAAAACACACCAACCCCCTGCTATTACCGAGAATAAAACAAAAAGCCCGCATCAATTGCTTGATACGGGCTCAATATTTAACTTACTAGGGAGTTACTTATAAAAAGACTCATCCAAACCAGCACGCGTCAGTAGGCCATCACATGGCGCGAAACGATCACCGTACTTCACAGCAAAATCGTTCATCATCTCAACCAGTGACTTAATACCGATTTGGTCCATGTAACGGAACGGACCTCCTAAGAATGGAGGGAAACCGATACCGAAAATAGCACCAATATCGCCATCACGAGGACTACGGATAATGCCATCGTCTAGACAACGAACCGCTTCGTTTAGCATCGGTAACACACAACGCATTGCGATATCGTTATCACTTAGCTTAGGTTCAGGTTGCAGCTTAAGCAGCTTGTAAACTGACTTGTCGACTTCCTTCTTTTTACCCTTGTAGGTGTAGAAACCTTTACCACTCTTACGACCTTTACGGTTGTCATTCAAAAGAATATCGAACACGTCTGGGCCTTGGAAACGATCGCCAAGTTCATTCACTAGAATAGGAATAATCTTCGCGCCGATATCCACACCTACCTCATCTAATAATGTAATTGGGCCGACCGGGAAACCGAAGTCCAATAACGTGCTGTCGAGCTTTTCAATCGGCTCATTTGCCAATAGCAGATGTGCGGCTTCATTCATGTAAGGAGCAAGAATACGGTTCACATAGAAACCTGCCGTATCTTTAACAACAATCGGCGTTTTGCCTTGCTTCTTCGCTAATGCTACAACCGTTGAAATCGTCTCTTCTGAGGTTGTCTCATGAGGAATAACCTCAACCAGTGGCATTTTCTCAGCAGGACTGAAGTAGTGAAGACCGACCACATTTTCTGGTCGCTGCGCCTTCTCCGCAATCTTATGGATTGGTAGCGAAGATGTGTTGGTCGCGAAGATCGTCTCTGGCTTGGCATTGGCTTCGATGTCCGCAACCATTGATTGCTTAAGGTCGAGATCTTCAAATACCGCTTCAATCACCACATCGGTGTGGTTAAAGCTTGTAAAGTCGATACCACCAGAAAGCTGAAGCATCTTACTTTCTAAACCAGCTCGGCTCAGAATACGACGCTTACGCTGCTTATCGAACAACTTGAAGTTGTAGTTCAGCGCGTTCAGAACGCCTTCATTTGATACATCTTTAATACGAACCGGTACTTTCGCTTTTGCAACGCTTACATGACTAATACCTGCGCCCATAAGGCCGCCACCCAGTACACCAACACGCTTAACTGCCTTTGGATCTGCGTCTGCGCCATGTTCTTTTTTCATTTCGGTGGTTGCAAAGAAAATCGAACGAAGGGCTTTTGACTCAGAGGTCATCACTAGTTCAGAGAAACGCTTCGCTTCGTACTGAAGGCCTTTATCAAAGCCGTTCTCTAGGCCATAACGAATGACGTCTAGAATCGCATCTGCTGCTGGGTAATTTCCGCGTGTTTTCTGATTCGTCTTCTTTGAAGCCTGTTCAAAAATCACTTTGCGACCAAGACCCGTGCGTGAAATCAGCTTTTCTTTAGTCGACGCTTGGCTTTTCGACGCCAGACGCTTACCTTTTTTACTGCCCGTATTCTTTTCAACAAAGCTTTTTGCTACTTCAAGCAAAATGGTATCAGGGACACAAGCATCCACAACACCAAGTGATTTCGCTTTCTTAGCGCGCAGTTGCTTGCCCGTTAGGATTAGATCGAGTGACGGTAGCAAACCAATCAAACGAGGAAGACGCTGCGTACCACCAGAACCTGGTAGCAAACCTAGTTGCACTTCAGGTAGACCAAGACGCGTCTTATCTGAATCGGTACACACACGGTAGTCACACGCTAATGCGAGCTCTAAACCGCCACCAAGACATGGGCCATGAATCGCAGCAACAACTGGGTATGGAAGATCAGATAATGCTTGGAACATCTCTTGACCTTGGCGAGCTAAAGACTGCGCTTCATCAGCGGTTTTACAAGCATCCAGCATTCTTACATCAGCGCCAGCGATAAAGTTATCTGGCTTAAGAGAATGAACGATTAAGCCCTTAACTCGGCTCTGCTTTTCTTTGAGTTGCTCGAAGATCGCTTTCATTTCTTCAGCAAAAGCCGCTTGTAGCGTGTTCATTTTCTCGTTTGGCACATCAATCGCCAACCAAGCAATATCTTGGTCATCGATGTTAAGAGAAAATGCTGTCGTTTTCTTTTGGGTTGATTCAGTCGCAGACGTTGAATCTGGTTGAGCGACTGTTTCTTTTTCTGTTGTTGCATCAAGAGTCGTAGACATTATTCTACCTCCAAGATCATTGCTGCACCTAAACCACCAGCCGCACACGCTGTGTTAAGTGCCAAGCCGCCACCGCGACGTTTCAGTTCACGTAATGTTTGAGTCATCATTCGCGCACCAGTTGCCGCAAACGGGTGTCCGTAAGCAATTGAGCTACCCAGCACGTTGAACTTCTCCATATCAATCTCACCGATCGCTTTGTCACGGCCAAGATTCTTCTGAGCAAACTCATCGCTCGCAAACATTTTTACATTCGCAAGAACTTGCGCGGCAAACGCTTCATGCATCTCGATCAGTGTTAGGTCTGACAACTCTAGACCCGTGTTCTTCAATACTTGAGAGGTCGCATAAGTCGGCCCCATCAACATATCCGTTTCAACACCAATCGCTGAGAATGCGTAGCCACGAATATAGCCAAGCACTTCTAAGCCTAGCTCTTCCGCTTTGCCTTCGCGCATCAACATCACTGCTGCGCCGCCATCGGTAAGGGGCGTAGCATTGGCTGCCGTTACACTGCCGTACTTTCTGTCAAAAGCAGGGCGCAGCTTAGCGTAGCCTTCAACTGTTGAGTCGTGGCGAATGTTGTTGTCTTCCGCTAGGTACTTTTTGTAAGGTGCCGGGAATGCTGTCATCACTTCGTCTTTGATCTTGCCTTCTTTCCATGCTTGAGAAGCCAAAGAGTGAGAACGGTGAGCAAGTGCGTCTTGAGCTTCGCGAGTAATACCATGTGTCTTCGCCATCTGCTCAGCCGTTTGTCCCATGGATAAACCGGTCGAGTACTCTGCAACAGCAGGCGGCACTGGCATCAAATCTTTTACTGAAAGCGTTTTAAGAATCTTCAGCTTTTGACCCATAGTTTTCGTTTTACTCAGCGCTAATAGATTTGCCGCTAACTTTTTCGAAACACCGATAGGCAATACAGAAGAAGAGTCCGCTCCGCCCGCAATACCGACATCAATCGTGCCAGCCATAATGCTTTCGGTCACGTTAACTGCCGCTTGGAAGCTGGTCGCACATGCTCGTGTGACACTGTAGGCATCGGTATTGATATCCATACCGGTACCCAACACGATTTCACGCGCAATGTTCGGCGCTTCTGGCATTTGCACGACTTGGCCGAACACAACTTGTTCGATAAGCGCAGGATCGACATCCGTTCTTGCAAGCATTTCGCTCACAACCATTTTGCCTAGGTCAACCGCAGGCACTTGGCTAAATTCTGTGCTCTGACGAGCGAATGGGGTTCGTAATCCAGCGACAACGGCAACACGTTCTCCAGAACGCGTTTTGACTTCCTGTTTGCCCATGGTTTCTCCTTAAAGTTAAGAGGTCTGACCTGAAGTATTGTAAAGAAGTTGTTAATTAAATCAAACGAGCGTTTAAATAAACGTGATACGAGTATCTCACTGTTTGAAAATATAACTGCACATTCAGGCGAACCTTTTTGGGGGAAAGGTTGTCGTAAGAGACTAAACTATTGTAAGTAAATACTGTTATCGCTTTGTAGGGAATGGTTTTCTTGAGGTAAAAAAAAACCACACAAAGCTGTGTGGTCGGAATGTATATAAAGCAATTAACTTAGCGCCAATTGAAATAATCAGTTTCCTGATTAGGAGAAAGTAAAGTCAGCCTTCAAAAGGAAGTGTCGTCTTGCTCAACATGCTAGCCACGAATGACTAACTAGACGACAAGGTGTACTATAGCTTGTTCGAGGCCTTAGATTTTGAAGTAGATCAATTTTAATGTGATTTTACGATTTCCTGCCGATCGTTAGCTCTAAAAATATAAAAACAAAGCACAACGTATAGAGGACAGCTATACGCAGAGCAATTATGGAGGCTCGTGTGTCAATAATAAAAATGTTTGGAAAGAAAACAGCCAAGCGTCCGGTCAACTCTGATATGGACAAACAAAGAAAATACGAAGCACTCGTGCGTGCCTATCATCGTGACCTCTTTCGCTACGCCTATTGGTTATGCAAAGACAAAAGCATTGCCGAAGACTTAGTTCAAGAAACTTGCCTTCGTGCATGGAAGTCACTCGATAGCCTTCAAGATGAAAAAGCCGCTAAATCTTGGCTGATTACTATCTTGAGACGCGAGAACGCTCGACGATTTGAACGCAAACAGTTTGATCTGGTTGATATCGACGATCACGGTAATGATGCTAGTGTCAGCGATGACCCGCACCATCAGCATCAGTGGTTGCAAGCGCAGATCATGAAACTTGAAATCGATTACCGTGAACCGCTCTTCTTGCAAGTGATTGGTGGTTTTAGTGGTGATGAGATTGCCGATATTCTCGATCTCAACAAAAACACGGTGATGACACGTTTATTCAGAGCTCGAAATCAGTTGAAAGAGCTGTTGGATACAGAAGAGGCAGAGAGGGGGCAACATAATGGATGATTTGGAATTTCGTCGTCGTGTATTGTCGGAACCTAAACAACGTACACAAGATATTGTTGATGCAACCGCCAATAGCGAAGCCAATAGTAATTTCTTAGACGATGTATTAGCGCTAGATAAACAGATCCACTCTGCGATGAATGTGGATGTGCCAGACGATCTTGCTGATCGCATTCTGTTCAATCAGACCTCAAGCGAAGAAAGCAAAGTGGTAAGACCTACGTTTGCGAGAAGAGCAATGGCAATGGCTGCCTCGGTAGCATTCGTTGCAGGCTTATTAGTTGGCCAAGTAAATTGGGGCAACGCATTCGTTTCACCAGCTCAAGCTAGTTTGGTTGATACAGCGATGAAGCATGTTGTTGATGAAAAGAGTTTTGTTAGTTCCATCGATGAACAGGTCACATCGCAGCAAATCAACGCAAAAATGAACCCATTTGCTTTTCAGTTTGATGATGCTTTCCCTTACCACGTCTATTACCTAAACCACTGTGGCTTTGGTAAATCCAACGCAGTGCATATGGTCTTCCAAGGCGCAAAAGGCAAAGTAACGTTGTTTTTAACCGGTATTCCGACAGACAAACCTATCGACTTTGATGAAAAAGGCATGTCCGGCTCGGTAACACCCGTAGATGGCAGCAGCTTAATCCTTGTTGGTGAAAATGGTGAGGATGTTTCCAAAATCGCCGAAAAGCTGACAAAAATGATCAAACCGATGAGCTAATTCGCTCTTAAAGCCCCGTCATAAAAGGCCCAGCAATTATATCACTGATATTGCTGGGCTTTGTTTATAAATAACCCACCAAACCATTCACAAAACCAATAGCTCTAGAGTTAAAACTCTAAAAAATAGCATTTCGCACCATTTTCGTGCCAGATAGGCGTCATTTCCATAATTTTCCACTCAAATTTCTCAATGGTCGGATTTGTATATCGTATACTTCCGAATAGGATCAGCCACCATTGAGCAATTGCTCAAATTAATCGCCCTGTAGAGGCGGATATATAAAGGAATAAATGAATGACTACCAACAACACGCGTCTGTTTAAAAAGTCTCTTTTAGCAGTAACAATTACACTGGCGTCTTCGCAAGCGATGGCAGCAGGTTTCCAACTTAACGCACAATCAGCAACCGGCATCGGCCGTGCTTTCGCTGGTGATGCAGTTATCGCAGATAACGCGTCAGTAATGGCACGTAACCCTGCAGCAATGGCACTATTTGATAGTGTTGAACTTTCTCTTGGTTTTGAAAGCATCACTTCGATGATCGAAGTTAAAGATGCGAAATACTACCCAGGTGGTATTACCGCAAACCCTAATGCACCCTCAGCTAATTACGATGATGCTGGTGACACATCAATCGCGCCAAACATTCACCTGATCGTGCCTGTTAACGATAAATTCGCTTGGGGTGTGAACGCATACTCAAATTTTGGTACGAAGACTGAATTCTCTGCAGACTACGCAGGTAACGAGTTTGGTGGCCTAACAGATGTACAAAGTGTTAACTTTGGTCTTGCTGGTTCATACCGTCTAAACGAACAATGGAGTTTTGGTGCTGGCCTTGACCTTATCTACGGTAAAGGTGAGCTTCAGCGACCAAACCCTCTTGGCCAGCCAGGTGATGCTTTAAATGTTGATGCTGACGGTTGGGCGCTAGGCTTTAACGTAGGTACAGTATTTGAACTAGATGAAAACAACCGCTTCGGCTTAGCGTACCACTACTCTCCAGAGCTTGAAGCTAAAGGCGATATTAGTTACACAGGTACTGAATATAAGAACGATACCTTGTTAATGCCATTGCCAGACCTACTAGAGTTCTCTGGTTACCACCGCATTGAAAATACAAAATTTGCAGTACACTACTCTGTTCAATGGATCGGCTGGAGCTCATTTGACAAGCTAGAAGCTAAAGATGCTGGTGTATTAAATGACTACGAATGGCAAAATGGTATGCACTACGCTATTGGTGGTACGTACTACCTAAACCAAACTTGGACATTACGCGCAGGTTACATGTACGACACAAGCGCACAGGATGAGCTAACTTCAATCTCTGTTCCTGACTCAGACCGTCAGTGGTTCTCAGCAGGCTTTACATACCACCTAGATGAAAAGTCAAACATCGACTTTGGTTTCACTTACCTGATGGGTGATGATGTTGACGTGAACGAATCGACAGAATTTGGTCCAATCACCGTTTCATCTATTTCTGGTACGACTCATGCCGATGCTATCCTTCTAGGTCTACAATACAGCCGTAGCTTCTAATATAAGCTAGGTCATAAATATCCAAAGGGTCGCTTTATGCGACCCTTTTATATAGCCTAGGTTACTGACCCACATCAATTTAAGCTTACAGCTGTAGCCTGGAGGGGCCATATATGACTACAAGTGTACGCTCAAATTTCGCAACACAGACGAAACATTCAGACTATTTACCTAATAATCAGTCACAATTGCTCATTAAATCCCTAAAACACTGTTTTATTCGAATTTCATTTTTAAAGTAATGACTCTAAAAGTAGAATCACGCCACTAAATACTTATGATTCAGCGAACATAATAATGAAAATGAATAAGACTCTTCTATCTGCAGCAGTGGCAGTTGGACTACTTTCGACTTCTACCGTAACTCAAGCGGCAGGTTTTCAGCTTGCAGAATACTCGGCAACAGGTCTTGGCCGTGCATATGCTGGTGAAGCAGCAATGGCTGACGGTGCTGACGCGCAATGGCGTAACCCAGCAATGCTGACTTACCTAGAAGGCACTCAGGTTTCTGTTGGCGCTATCTATGTTGACCCAAACATTGATATCGACGGCACATCTACTTCAGTTGGTGGTGCTTCAACGACTCCATCAAATTCAAGTGATTTCGCTCACAGCGCAGTGATCCCAAACTTCTATGTTTCTCATAAGTACAACGACAAGTTTGCATTAGGTTTTGCTGCAGGTACTAACTACGGTATGGAAACAGATCTAGGTAAAGACTTTGGTGGTGCTAACCATGGTAACGAAGCAAGTGTTACCACGATGGAGCTGAACCTAAACGCAGCTTACCAAGTACTTGAAAGCGTATCTATTGGTGGTGGTGTTCGCTATATCATGGCTGAAGGTAGCTTTGGTGCTATTGCTAGCCCTCAATCTCCGTTAGCTGGTACCACTTTAAAGTACATGGAAGGTGACGATACTGCATGGGGATGGCAAGTTGGTACAGCTTGGCAGATCAATGAAAATAACCGCCTAGGCTTTACCTACAAATCGGAAGTAGACCTGACTTTAGAAGGCTATGCTAAAGGCATCGGTTTTAACTCGACAAATCCTGCGGCTCACAAGAGCGGTTCAATGGATCTTGCTCTTCCAGCAACAGCAGAACTTGCTAGTTTCCACCAACTTACTGATAAAGTTGCAGTGCATGCGAGCATTAACTGGACAAACTGGAGCAGCTTCAAAGAACTTGTTGCAGACTTTCCGGGAGAAAAAAGCGTAGGTATTAAGGAAGAAAACTGGGAAGATAACTACCGTTTTGCACTTGGTACCACTTACCAAATGACACCTAAACTGGCTCTACGTTCTGGTATCGCTTACGACACCTCAGCAGTAAGCGAAAAGCACCGCACGGCAACTATTCCTGAGACTGACCGCACCTGGTTAAGTATCGGTGCTGGTTACCAGTGGTCTGAGCAACTTACACTAGATGCAGGCTTCACCTACATTCTAGCAAAAGACGCGAGAATGCAAGAGTCAGACCTTGGTACACTACAGCCATTTGAGCCAGGTGCTGACTACTTTGGTGGTAGCTTCGAAGGTGAAGTAACAGGTAGCATCTGGCTAGTAGGTATCCAAGCTAACTACCGCTTCTAATCTGTTTGACTTAATCTAAAGTCATAAGCATTAAAAAGGCTCGATGTTGCTTCCAACATCGAGCCTTTCTTTTACCTGTTATTCAAGGTCTTCTATTTAGTAATCTTCTAAATAGCCATCAATGAAGTCTTCTTCATCAAGATCAACTTCTTCAGGTTCAATCTCGGCTTTAAAGTCACGACGTTGAATATAAACATCACGCGTTAAAGCGTATGGATCCGGAGAATCATCTAACAAGGCTTCTTGCGATACTAACTGAGCTCGAGTTTCCATTCCCTCAAATGCCCACTTGCCTAGACTCGCCCAGAAGTTCAAGAAAGACAAAGGTACATACAAACCATCGACGGTTTCAGTTACTTCACGTGTTGTTAATGGGCCATAACCCGGCACCATGAAGTACGGTCCGTTCCCTACTCCATAATGACCAATCGCATCAGAGAACGACTTATCATCGTATTTGGTGATACCTGCTTCGCTAGCAATATCGATTAAGCCTAACAAACCAAAAGTCGAGTTAATCCAAAAGCGGTTAAAGTGGTCGAGTGCTTTCTCGCCATTGCCCATAATGAGGTTGTTCACCATGCTTGATGGCTCGTCTAAGTTGGCTAGAAAATTGGAGATACCAGAACGAACCGGTACAGGAGTGTAGTCAACATAAGCGAGAGAAACAGGGCGAACCAAGTAAGGGTCTAGGTATTCGTAATTGATATCCCACATCGCTCGGTTGAAACCTTCAAAAGGATCATTCGGGTGGGACTCTTCGACGTATTCAGAGGTTTCGAGGTTATCATCGTTAACACTTTCGTCCGGCGCACTTGAACACCCAACCGTTAAGCTTGCGATAAAAAGTAAACTCGAGAGTCTTAAAACACTGACAGACATATCACCTTTTCCATAAGGAATTCAAATAATAAAAAAGGCCAGCAATCGCTGGCCTCAATTGTTTGGCTAAGTCTATACCGTTTATCTGCAAATCGGAATAGCTAACACCTATGCAAAGTGATGATTAATATTGCTTATTGATATCAATGGTCACTGGGGCACCCAATTCAACCACTTCACTTTCACCGTACCAATCACCGTCGCGAGTTGAAACGTTACCATCTGTATCAAGCCTAGCTCTAACCATCAGAGTTTCGAGGCTAGACAGCTTCTGACCTTCCATCATGCTGTTGCCATCATCAAGCACAACGGTACGAGGGAAAGTACCCAATGGGTAACGAGCAGCAGCAACAGGCATTGGAGAGCCATCAGCTCTGTGTACTGAAACAACCAACACTGAGTTTGGGTCCGCGTTCACATCGCCAGATAACTCTAGTGTTACAGCAACTGCCTTGCCTTGGTCAACGCCCATAGCATTGCCCATTTTCTTCTGAGCACTTTCAATACTGCGCGAAAGCATTTCATAGCGACTGTCTTGTGGACCAATCATCTGTTGCATGATGCTCCAGTACTTCACAGCACCTGGGTAGTCTTGACGCTCAAACGCATCAAACGCAAGCAGTGAGAACACACGAAGGTCAACGTAATCGTTTTGAATCAAACGGCTCAAAATCAAACGAGCTTGGTTTTGATCAGCTTCATCAGGAGAAAGCATCAGTGCTTGTGCGAAACCTAACTGAACATCTTCATTCTTAGGTTCAAGCTTGTAAGCTCGTTCCATAGAATCTTTTGCTGTTTCAGCGTCGCGGTTAGCCAGTGCAATACGACCGAGTAGCAACCAACCTGTTGAATCTTTTGGTTGGTAATGCAGACGAGTACGAAGCGCTAGAGTCAAATCTTCCAACTCATCATCCGTTAGTGCACCACCTTCCGATGACATTAACTTTTTAGACAATTCAGGAAGGTTCGAGCTCACTTCTTGCCAGTGTTGAACTTTGTCCAACGCACCGAACTTAAAGTACATACCATAAGTCACAACGACGACAAGGATGATCGACGGTACAACCACACCAACCGTTGAGATTTGAGTCTTCTTCATCTCTTCTTGTGCAGGAACATCATCAAGCAGAGACTGTTTCAAATCATCGATCAGTTCTTGTTGGTTATCAACAAGACCTTCCTCTGCTTCTACTTCTAACTCGACAAGACGGTCTTTATAGAATGCTTTGTTCAACTCGTCGCGAAGCATTTCGTCATTGTTTGCCTTCTTGTTAATGAAAGGCAGAACAATTAAGAAAATTGCCGCTAGCGAAAGGATAATGGTAGAAATCCAAAATAGAGTCATTACTTCTTATCTCCGTCGTTCTCTTCATCGAGTAACGCTTTTAAGCGAGCTTCTTTGTCTGCATCCCAGTCTTTATCTGACTCTACTGCCGCTTTCGATTTTGACTTTCTGCTTCGCAAAATGATCAAACCAAATCCAAACACAACCACCGCAAACGGACCAATCCAAAGGATCGATGTTGCTAGTGTCAGTGGTGGATTGTAAGTCACAAAGTTACCGTAGCGAGCAATCATGTAATCAATGATATCTTGCTTCGACTTACCGTCTTTTGTCATCTCGTACACTTTTTGACGTAAGTCGACCGCTAACTCAGCGTTCGAATCACCAATCGTGTTGTTCTGACATTTAGGGCAGCGTAATGTATTGCTTAGCTCTTTGAACTGCTGCTCTTGATCTACGGTATCAAATTCATGAAATTCGATGGGTGCAGCAGAAACCGTCGCTGAGATTGCGAACGCAGTAAATAGAGTAATCAATGCCTTTCTAATCATTTCGATTCCTCCAACAACTCTTGATACATCGGCTCAAGCGTCGATGCCCAGTTGGTCGGGTTCACATCACCAACATGGCGGTAACGAACCACACCGTTAGCATCAATTAGGAAAGTTTCAGGTGCGCCATACACGCCGAGGTCAAGACCTAGCATGCCATTACCATCAAACAGGCTTATTAGGTACGGGTTACCCAGCTTTTTTAACCAACCAACCGCTTTATTGCGATCATCTTTGTAATTAAGACCAATGATCTTAACCCCTTGACCAGCAAGTTTGTTCAGGTAAGAGTGCTCTGCATAACAAGTAGGGCACCAAGTCGCCCATACGTTAAGAAGCAACGGCTCACCTTTAAAGATAGCTTGATCATGCAGCTTACCTGGTTGCTCTAAATCTTCTAGGTCAAACTCAGGCACAGGCTTACCAATCAATACGGATTCAAGCTTAGTTGGGTCATCGCCCGACTGGTTGCGCATTAATTGCGTTGCAAAGATTCCAGCTAGAACCATGAACGCAATCAATGGAATGAATAAAATCTTCTTGTTCATTCGGATTAAGCCTCCTGCTCTTCAGCCGACTTTTTGGTTGGCTTACGGAAACG
The DNA here is from genome assembly GCF_024347415.1 of Vibrio crassostreae. NCBI lineage: Bacteria > Pseudomonadati > Pseudomonadota > Gammaproteobacteria > Vibrionales > Vibrionaceae > Vibrio > Vibrio crassostreae. Next base: position 953,055 of record NZ_AP025476.1, on the reverse strand, counting down.
GTAACGACGGTCACTGATAGCAATAGCGCCACCAATCGACATGATCAAAGAGCCTGCCCAGATCCAACGTACAAATGGTTTGTAGTAGATACGTACAGCCCAAGATTTGTTGTCGTCTAAACGTTCACCCATCGCGATGTAAAGATCGCGCGTTACACCACGGTCAATCGCTGCTTCCGTCATCATAGACTTAGCGGTGGTGTAGAAACGTTTTTCAGCGTGAAGCGTGTTGATGTATTTGCCTTCTTTAGTAATTTCAAAGTCAGCAATGTAACCATCGTAGTTAGGACCATCTTTGTCACGAACCCCTGTAAACAGGAAGCTGTATTCTTCAAGCTGGTAGCTTTCACCAGGTGCCAGACGAACATCGCGTTCGATGCTGTAGTTTTGCACCATCGCGATACCAATCACTGTCACAGCTAAACCGATGTGACCACACACCATCGCCCAGTGACTACGAGGCAACTTAGTTAGACCTTTCATAAACGTATGACGGTGAGTCGCACGTTCATGCAGCTCAAAGCCGTGCATGAAGATGATCCAGAATGCCATTACCCAGCCAGCAAACGCAGTACCACTGAAGCGGTCAGCCAATAGAGCAACCATTAGCGCACTCAAGCCCAGTGAGAATGCACCTGAAATCAGCATTGGTTTAACAAGCTTAGACAGGTTGTCACGTTTCCAGCGGATCAGAGGACCGATACCAAGCAAGAACGAGAACGGAATCATTAACCAAAAGAACAGCATGTCAAAGAATGGAGCACCGATAGATACCGATCCCAAGCCTAACTGTTTATGAACTAGTGGTAATAACGTACCTACTAACACAACCACTAGGGCTGCAATCAATAAGATGTTGTTGCCAAGCAGTGCGTTTTCACGAGAAACCAGATCGAAGTTACCACGAACACGAACCGATGCGCCTTTAACAGCAAACAACAGCAGTGAACCACCGATAACGAAGACTAGGAAACCTAGGATAAACATACCGCGAGCAGGATCCGACGCAAACGCGTGAACCGATACCAAGATGCCTGAACGAACTAAGAATGTACCTAGTAAGCTTAGCGAGAATGCAGAGATAGCCAGCAATACTGTCCAAGCTTTAAATGTGCCACGCTTTTCTGTTACCGCTAGTGAGTGCATCAGCGCAGTACCAGCCAACCAAGGCATGAATGAAGCGTTTTCTACTGGATCCCAGAACCACCAGCCACCCCAGCCAAGTTCGTAGTAAGCCCACCAAGAGCCTAGTGCGATACCTACTGTTAGGAATAACCAAGCTGCGATTGTCCAAGGACGAGACCAACGAGCCCATGCCGTATCTAAACGACCACTCATTAGAGAAGCGATGGCGAAAGAGAACGCTACCGAGAAACCTACATAACCCATGTAAAGCATTGGCGGGTGAATAATCAAACCCGGGTCTTGCAGTAGTGGGTTCAAGTCGCGGCCATCTACAGGGAAGAAAGGCAATGTACGTAGGAACGGGTTAGACGTTACGATAATGAACAGCAAGAAGCCGACAGTAATCAAACCCATGATAGCCAGTACGCGAGCCACAGACTCTTGAGGCATACCACGGCTAAACGTCGCTACTGCAACTGTCCAACCCGCTTGGATAAGAACCCAAAGCAGTAATGAACCTTCGTGAGCGCCCCAAACCGCCGTAATTCGGTAGTACCAAGGCAGTTGGCTATTCGAGTTACTTGCTACGTATTGAATCGTAAAATCATTGGTGTAGAACGCGTAACACAAGATAAAGAACGAAATCGCTAAGAATCCGAACATACCCCACGACAACGGTCGTGCGCTGTTCATCAATAATGTGTTATTTCGAGCGGCTCCATACAATGGGAGCACGCTTAGCAGCAATGCAAGTCCCAAGGACAGGATCATCGCAAAATGGCCGATCTCGGCTATCATTGAGCATTTCCTTCTTTTTGTTCAGTCGTGTATTGCAAAGGCTCATGGGTTTTCTTCATTGCTTCCGCAACTTCAGAAGGCATGTACTCTTCATCGTGCTTTGCCAACACCTCAAACGCTTCGATTGTCGTTGCATTTTTAAGCACACCCTGAGCAACAATACCTTGGCCTTCACGGAAAAGATCAGGAAGGATGCCATCGTATAGAATCGTTACTTTAGGGCCTACATCTTGCAAATCAAAGCTTACACGTAGTGATTCATTGTCACGGCTTACAGAGCCGACTACGACCATGCCACCAATACGTAGGCGTTGACCAACTTCAGGTTTTTTACCATCTTTGCCGTTGACCAGCTCAGTTGGTGTGTAGAACAGATCCATGTTCTGGTTAAGTGCGTAAACCATCAATCCAACAGTCGCACTGATACCAAAAAAGATCGCTAAGACAATGCCCAGCCTCTTTTTACGTCTTGGGTTCATAGAGTGTTCTCCATATTTTTTGCTGCATCGATACGAGCCTGACGATCAATCTTAGCTTGTACTTCATTAAGTAATTGCTTACCACGACGAACGCTTACGACCAGTAAAATGATCATCGCGAGAAATGTGATTCCAAATGCACTCCATACATATGAGGCGTAGCCCCCCATGGCAAAGAAATCACTCAAAGATTCAAAATACATAATTACCTACCCTACTACGCTTTTTCGGCCGCAAGCTTGCGAACCCATGGACGGTGACTCTCTTTACTGATGATTTCGTTACGGAAACGAACCATAGTCACAGCACCAAAGAAAAAGGCGAAGCCGAAGATGTTAAGAAGAAGCGGCCATAGCATGTCACTTGATATAGAAGGCTTGTCGAATTTAGTGATCGTCGCGCCTTGGTGAAGTGTGTTCCACCACTCTACTGAAAAGTGAATGATAGGTAGGTTGATGACACCAACGATTGCCAAAATGCCTGCTGCTTTAGCGGCTGTTTTTTGGTCATCAAATGCGTGGTGAAGTGCAATCACACCCAAGTATAAGAATAGAAGAATCAGCTCTGAGGTTAAACGTGCATCCCAAACCCACCAAGCACCCCACATTGGTTTACCCCAAACCGCACCGGTTAGCAGTGCAATGAAGGTAAATACAGCACCAATCGGCGCCATCGCCAATGCGGCCATATCAGATAGTCTCACCTGCCATACCAAACCGATAAAGGCAGCAATCGCCATCGACATGTAAACGCCCATCGACCAGATGGCAGACGGAACATGGATGTAGATGATTCGGAAACTATCACCTTGTTGGTAATCTGAAGGCGCAAATGCAAGCCCCCACACGGTACCGACGGATAGACACAATAGCGCTAGGATCGAAAACCATGGCAAAAGTTTACCAGCAAGCTGATAAGAGGTTTCTGCTTTGGCATAGGGATGGAGCCATTTCCACATGTTGTAATCTCACTCTTACTTCATATTGCTTACAGCTATTAAAGCTATAATTATAATAATTTTATTTGTCTTGCTTTCAGTTTTACTGACTCTATGAGTCCAATCGACACGTTTGGTTCACATTAGCTATACGATAACGGAACCCTTATCAGTTCACACTCACTCTAAGTGCGGCACTGATCGCAAAAGGTGTCAGAGTCATCGCCCCCATTAACATCGCCCCAAGCACCGCCAACTGACCGTTGTATGCAACGCCCAATGCCGCAGCGTCAATAGCTGACGTCGCGAAAATCAAAATGGGGATGTAAAGCGGCAGAATTAACAGGCTTAATAGGACTCCGCCCTTCTGTAACCCAACGGTCAACGCAACACCAATCGCACCAATAAAGCTCAATGCGGGTGTACCTACCAGCAAGGTCAACACAACTGAGAGCCATGTATCAAAATCTAAAGACAACAAAACAGCTAACAATGGGCTGATTAAAATCAATGGTAACCCGGTCAACAACCAGTGTGCTATGACCTTGGACAAGACTACCAACTGCAACGGGATGGGCATCAGCATCATCTGCTCAAGGGCACCATCTTGAAAATCATCGCGGAAAAGGCGCTCTAAAGAGAGCAATGCCGAGAGCAAAGCGGCCACCCAAACAATACCCGCAGCAATACGTGCAAGTAGGTTTGGCTCAGGGCCGATACTTAAAGGGAAAAGCGTGATAACAATGATGAAGAACCACAGAGGGTTAAAGATATCCGCTTGACGTCGGAATGCGATAAGCAGCTCACGTCGGATAATCGTGGTCATAGAAGAGATCATATTACTCACCCAACTTTATTTTTCTTAGTTTCGGGCTATCAGCAAACATATCTTGGTGCGTGGTTAATAACACAATGCCACCGTTGTCTGCATGCTGAGAAAAAAGAGATTCGAGAACTTTCACGCCCTGCTTATCAATCGCAGTCAGCGGTTCATCGAGAATCCACAACATTTGCTTACTCAACCAAAGACGAGCCAATGCGACTCGGCGCTGTTGCCCCGCTGAAAGTTGCCCCGCAGGTACGTCTTCTCTGCCCGCAAGCCCGACTTGAGCCAACGCGTGGTAAAGCTCTTCTTTGCTCGTACCACCACTGTGAATCGACTGATAGAAACTCAGGTTCTCATAGGCACTTAGCTCGCGCTTCACACCAGTTTGGTGACCAAGAAAAAGCAAATTTTGATGATACACGTCTCGACTCGATTCGATAGACTCACCATCCCAAGAGATAGTGCCGTCATCGCGATCACCTAAGCCAGTAATAATCCTAAGGAGTGTCGTTTTCCCGGTACCGTTACGACCTTCAACCTGAACCAGTTCACGTGGTTTCAATTGAAAAGACAACGATTCAAATAGAACCCTGTCGTCACGAATAGCAGTTAAATTTGAGACTTCTAGCATAGGTAAATTTAGTCGAGTAATGAGAGGGCTATAGTAGCACACCAACATGGTGACAAAACAGGACTAGGCGTTTTCGATAGAACAAAGTCGGTAAGAAACTGTTACCACCGCATCACAATTTACACATTTTCATCAACAAACAAGATATTGCCTTAGATACAAGCACTTATAAACATCGTTCTATATAGATAGAACAGGCATAAAAAAAGAAGCCGAAGCTTCTTTTAAAAGGAATACGTAATAAACATCAATTGTTCAATACGAATTAAGCGCTCAATTTAACGACGTCGAGACGGGTCTCTGCGATCGCGAGAGGCATCGGGTTGATCATCGTACGATGAAGGGTTACTTCTCAACGAAGGGATTTTCTCCTTACCCGCGAGCTTATTCTGTAGAGACATCATTAGCTCAGCTTCCGCTTTAGGTAGTTCACACTCTTCAATCAGTTCGTTTATCCCGGCACCAAGCTGAACCATTTTCGTTGCACGTGTGTACAAGCGGCCATCAGTGTCAGCATGTTCCAACTCAACAATACGCTCATTCAAGTGCTTTATCAGATCTTGCTGTTCAGTTACTTTTTGGCCCAGGCCAACCACAACCGAGCGAACCTCAAGTAATTGCTTACTCGATTTTTGAAGCTCTTTGTCCAAATTACGAACTTGCAGACGTGACTGATCGAGCTGCTTTTGAATCGCACGTTTTACTTTGCTAATCAAAATCACGATGAATAACGTAAAAACCCCTACTCCTGCAATCAGAGCAACAGGGGTTAAAGGAAGCGCTTCAAACATTACAGGTGAGCCATCTCATCCCATTCGTCTTCGCTTAGTAGTTTGTTTAGATCTACTAAGATAAGCAGCTTGCCATCACGGTTACTGACACCTTGAATGAACTTAGCACTTTCGTCAGTGCCAACACTTGGCGTTGTGTCGATTTCAGAAGAACGTAGGTAAACCACTTCAGCAACGCTATCTACTAGAATGCCAATAACTTGACGCTCAGATTCAATAACGATGATACGAGTGTTATCTGTGATTTCACCTTGCATCAAACCAAAGCGAGAACGAGTGTCGATAACAGTAACAACATTACCACGCAGGTTGATAATACCTAGAACGTAGTCTGGAGCACCCGGTACCGGAGCAATTTCACTGTAACGCAGTACTTCACGTACTTGCATTACATTGATGCCGTAAGTTTCTTCTTCTAGCTGGAATGTCACCCATTGAAGTACTTCATCATTGGTTGGATCTTTTCTTACTTCAACTTCACTCATATGAGACATAGATAATCCTCTTGCCGTCGTTACCGACCACTATTATTAACTTGACGCTTATTGTTAGCCTAATGCTTATGACTAGCTTAATGCTTTTACATCTAGCCCTGCGTTTAGCATGGCGATTAATGCTTCAACATGGATCAAAGCACACATTTTTTCTTTTACCATACCAGCGAGCCATGGGCGTTTCCCTGCCATTTCTCGCCAACGTACTTTATCTGTATTAAGTAGCTCGGTGCCTTTTAACTCGGTGCCCGCAAGCCCCCACAAGCTCTCTCCAAGCATCACTATATATTGATAGTTTTCTTTGTATTCGTCACCCGATAGTTTCTCAGACATCACCCATTTTGCGGTGTCGACCACATCTAGCTGACTATCACGGTTGGTTTGTAAACCTAAATACCAAGCTGGCTTACCAATGATATGACTTAACTCTTCAAGGCGATGGATGCCGCCAAGCTCATCAAGTGGCACCGCAAAGGTCACGCCGTTTACATCAAAATACAAAACTTGAAAGTCTTCTGTGCGAACCGTACTTTCCCAAGAGGTAAACTGTTCAGCACCTCCTGCTTGAGTTTCAGGTTCAATAACTGTCTCGGGCTCAGGGACGTCAAGTTCAGGTTCAGGTTCAACAGCCTTAACTTCTACTTGTTCCATCTCCAGCGATTCAGCTTGTAACTCTTCAAATTGCTGCGTTTCAACCGGTGGCTCTGCAGCAATTGATAAATCAGGTTGTGGAAGACTCCAATCTTGAATTTCTGGCTCTTCAAACACCTGAACAGATTCAACCGCGGCATCAAACATTTGCATATCTGCTTGCTGGGCGATTTTCTGGGTGTTCTGATCCATCAACTCATCAAGGTTCAGTTCATCAACAACATTGGTCGCCTCTAAACGACTCAGTAGTTTCTGAACATCCTCAAGGTTAGGAACCTCAAACTCAGCCGCGCGTATTTCTGCGTAGCTTGAGTGGTGACTCGAAAATTGGCGCTCTGGCTCTGGCTCTGGCTCTGGCTCTGGCTCTGGCTCTGGCTCTGGCTCTGGCTCTGGCTCTGGCTCTGGCTCTGGCTCTGGCTCTGGCTCTGGCTCTGGCTCTGGCTCTGGCTCTGGCTCTGGCTCTTCAGATTGTGATTCGTCGCTCGACTCGTCAACAAAAAAATCATCAGATTCAAAGCTTTCATCGCCTAATAACGCAGTAAAGTAATCATCCAGTGCTTGTTCACTGGAGAGACTTGGCTGCGCCAATACTGATTCTTTATTCGCGCTCATTTATCGCCAACCTTTCGAGATAAATAAGCAACTGTTTATAAGCAAATACACCACGGCTACCCGATGCAAAATGAGATGCTGGTAGGCGTTTTAGGCTCGCATCTCGAAACTTAGTATCTATCGGCACAGCAGACGTCCAAACTTGGTTTGGATAATCATCTTTGAGCTGCGTTAATGTTTGCAGTGAGGCTTTGGTTCGCTTGTCGTACATCGTCGGGACAATCGTCACCTTAAACGGCGTTTTGCGAGACTTCTGCATGATGGTCAAAGTGCGAATCATGCGCTCTAAGCCCTTCATCGCCAAAAACTCAGTCTGTACCGGAATCAAAATACGATCACTAGCAGCCAATGCATTGACCATCATCACCCCCAGAATTGGCGGACAATCGATCAACACATAGTCATAGTCACCTTTCAAAGCGGCCAAAGCGCGCTTCAAGATCAACCCCATGCCGCTTCGATTTCCCATTACACGGTCTAATGTGGCCAAAGACATGTGCGCAGGAATAATATCGATACCTTCAACTTCCGTTTGTAAAAGCAAAGGTCTTACTGTCTGCGCGTTAAACTCACGCAACTGAAACAAATCAAACAGGCTCGATTCCACCGTATCTGAGTCGTAACCCAGATAGGTGGTCAGTGATGCATGTGGGTCAGTATCAACCAACAGAACACGGTGCCCCTTCAACGCAAGTAAACCTGCTAGAGTCACGGTCGTGGTCGTTTTACCAACACCACCTTTTTGGTTTGCAACACTCCAAACAATCATTTCGATTTACCTAAGCTAACCCAACTTCAACCAAAATCCTTTCCGCGATGCGGTCGAGAGGTAGGTCTTCAGTAGAAATGCCAGCTTTTGCTACAGCTTGAGGCATACCATATACAACACAACTATCTTCGTCTTGTGCCCAAATCGTCGAGCCCGCGGTTTTCAACATACGCGAACCTTCTCGACCATCTGCGCCCATACCGGTCAGTATCATAGACAACACTTTGTCACCGTAGATCTTCGCTGCAGAGCCAAATGTGACATCTACACAAGGCTTGTAATTCATTCGGTCGCCGCCATCGATAATTCTTAGACGTGCAGAGCCTGCGCGGCCATCAACCATCATCTGTTTACCACCCGGAGCAAGATACGCCACTCCTGGTTTCAACACATCACCGTCTTGCGCTTCACGGACTTCAATCTTACACAAGGTGTTCAATCGACTAGCAAAAGCAGCTGTGAATGTTGCTGGCATATGCTGAACTAACACAATCGGATGTGGATAGTTAGCAGGGATGCGCGTCAAAATCTTCTGTAGCGCAACCGGGCCACCAGTCGACGTACCAATTGCCGTTAATTGATATTTCTTACCTGACGCTCTGAATTTTGCCGTTGATGCAACCGCTGGCTTCGCTGTCGAAGTCGCAGCTGCTGTTGAAATCGGTTGGCGTAATGGCGTAGATGTTGAAGTCGTTGCTGTCGCTCTCGGTGCAATAGGAGCACGACGCATAAACGCACGCTTTGCAGCAATCTGAATCACACGCTGTTGAAGCAATGCAACCGCATCATCGCGGTTACGTGCGATGTCTTCAAACTTCTTAGGTAGGAAGTCGAGAGCACCTGCATCTAATGCATCTAACGTTGCTCTCGCTCCATCATGCGTTAACGATGAAAACATCAAAATAGGCGTTGGAGACGCGGCCATGATCTCACGAACGGCAGTGATGCCGTCCATGACAGGCATTTCAATGTCCATCGTGATTACGTCAGGTCTTAGCTGTTTCGCTTTCTCAACGGCTTCTTTACCGTTTACTGCTACATCAATGACTTCTAGGCGAGCCTCTGAGTTGATGATCTCGCTAACGCGACGACGAAAGAAACTCGAATCATCAACGACTAATACTTTAATCGCCATATTTATCCTTAAATTAAATTCTTGACGCAGCTGCGTACTGCTTCAACAAGTCCGGCACATCTAGAATCAATGCAATGTGTCCGTCACTTGTAATTGTCGCGCCTGCCATTCCTGGCGTGCCTTGCAGAAGCTTATCAAGTGGCTTGATCACGACTTCTTCTTGACCGATAAGCGTATCGACAACAAAACCAACTCGTTGGCTACCAAGTTGTACGATAACAACATGGCCGTGCCCTTTACGCAGTTCAACAATACCCGCTTTAGGAGCAAGCCAGTTTTGCAAGTAGAACAACGGAATAGACTTATCGCGAACGATGATCGTTAGCTGACCATCAACCACGTTTGTGCGGCTTAAGTCTAGGTGGAAGATCTCGTTAACCGATGCCAATGGCAATGCAAATGGGTGACCCGCAACACCGACCATCAAGGTTGGTAGAATCGCTAAGGTTAGTGGAACCTTGATGGTGATCTTGGTGCCTTGTCCCATTTCTGAATCAATATCAATAGAGCCGTTCAGTGTGTTGATCGCCGTTTTCACAACGTCCATACCTACACCACGACCAGAGATATCCGAGATCTGCTCTTTGCTTGAGAAGCCAGGAGCAAAAATCAGGTTGAAACACTCTTTATTTGATAAGCGAGACGCTGCATCTTCATCCATCAGGCCACGTTTGACCGCAATAGCACGAAGCTTATCAGGGTCCATACCGCCACCGTCATCAACGATAGCCAGCTCAATGTGATCACCTTCTTGAGAGGCAGATAGAATCACTTTACCCGTTTGTGATTTACCCGCAGCAACACGGTCGTTCGGCATTTCGATACCATGGTCGACAGAGTTTCTCACCAAGTGAATCAGAGGATCAGCAAGTGCTTCTACCAAGTTTTTATCAAGGTCAGTTTCTTCGCCACGCATTTCAAGAACGATGTCTTTCTTCAAGCTACGCGCAAGGTCACGGACAACTCGTGGGAAGCGACCAAATACTTTCTTGATCGGCTGCATACGAGTCTTCATTACCGCGCCTTGTAGGTCTGCAGTAACAACATCTAAGTTAGAGACAGCTTTCGACATTTCTTCGTCATTGCTGTTTAGGCCAAGACTGACAAGTCGGTTACGCACCAATACCAGTTCACCCACCATGTTCATGATGGTATCCAGTGTTGATGTATCGACACGAACTGTAGCTTCAGCTTGCTGCTTCTTCGCTGGCGCTTTAACTTCAGTTTTTGCTGGAGCACTAGGTTTCGGTTCTTCTTTAACCACAACCGGAGCAGCAGGCTTAGGCGCAGCTTGTGGTGCAACTGCCGCAGACTTCACTTCTGCAGGCTTAGTCGCAGCATCGAGCTCTTCAATCGAAGGTCCGTTACCTGAACCATGCAATTGGTCCAGTAACTTCTCGAACTCTTCGTCAGTCATCAGGTCATCGCCTTCAGACATCGCCGAAACAGGTGCTGCCGGAGGCGCTGGCGGTGGAGGAGGCGTTGAACTTGCCGCTGTCGGGCTGTTACCCGCGCCGTGCAATTCATCCAACAACTTCTCAAATTCGTCATCAGTAATATCACCACTGTCAGCAACAGGCTGAGGTGCAACTGGTGCTGGCGGCGGTGTGGGTGCAGAAGGTGCTGTTGGTGAACCACCTTTACCGTGAAGTTCATCAAGCAGGCGCTCAAACTCGTCTTCAGAGATATCATCCACAGATGAGGCACTGATGCTTGAGCTTTCGACAACCGGTTCAGGGGCTGTAACGACAGGCTCTGGGATAACAGGTGCTGGCGCTTCTACTGGTGCAACTTCATCCGCTGATTCTGGTTTGCAGAGGCGGTGAAGTTCATCCAATAAAGCTTGGTCTGCTGGTACTAAAGGTTCCTGATCTTGCACGGCTTGGAACTGTGTATTAACAGTATCTAACGCCTGCAGCATAGTATCCATCAAGCCTGATGTTACGCTGCGCTGACCGTTTCGTAGAATGTCGAACACATTCTCGGCACCATGACAAGTATCCACCAGCTCAGTTAATGCTAAGAAACCAGCACCACCTTTTACTGTATGGAAACCACGGAAAATAGCATTTAATAGGTCTTTGTCGTCAGGGTTATTCTCAAGCTCTACCAGTTGCTCTGATAGAAGTTCAAGGATCTCTCCTGCTTCGACTAAAAAGTCCTGAAGAATATCTTCGTCTAAATCGTAGCTCATACGTTACCTTTAAAATCCAAGACTGGATAACAAATCGTCGACTTCATCCTGAGAAGCAACAGCGTCTTCGCGCTCTTCTGGATTCATGATTGGCCCTTCTGGAGCAATCGATGCTTTCTTCTCTGATTTTGGAGTTGGCTCAGTCTGATTCGCACCAAATACGGTGAGAATCTCAACTAAGCGTCCTTCAACCTCATTCACCAAGGTAATAACTTTGCTAATTATCTGCCCAGTTAAATCTTGGAAATCCTGAGCCATCAAGATTTCAGTCAGTTGTCCACGTAGTTCGGTACTATCGCCCTCTACTTGGACAAGCAATCCATCAATGCGGTGACATAAAGCTTTAAATTGTGCCAGCTCAATGCGGCCATGCATCAGTTCATTCCATTGAGGCCTTACTTGAAGTAAACACTCGTGTAGGTTGTCTGCAATTGGCATACAGCGATCGACAGCGTCCATCGTCTTATTTGCCGCAACTTCCGTTTTATCAATGACATACTGAAGGCGATCCCTTGCATCGGGGATTTCGTCATTTGCGATAACGCTAATGCGCTCATCGAAATTAAATTGAGTCAAAGAGTCATGGAGGTCGCGAGTCAGACTTCCTATTTCTTGAAGCATTGGATTGTCTTGAAGACTAAAATTATCTTCATAAATGCTTCTAACAAGAGAATCAGCATCTTGCTGCTCATCGTTCTCAAGCAGCTCTACTAATTTTTTTGCTTGTTCTAATGAAATCATCCTGAGTTCGGCCTTACTCCGCATACTTTGTGCGCTTAGGCTATCGAGATAAACAGATAACTTATCAGTCAGCGTTTATCTAGAAGTACCTAAAACTTATTGATGCTTATAAGCGATCAAAAATCTTATCAAGTTTCTCTTTCAGCGTTGCAGCAGTGAAAGGCTTCACAATGTAACCATTAACACCCGCTTGCGCTGCTTCGATGATCTGCTCACGCTTCGCTTCTGCTGTGATCATAAGCACTGGAAGGTGCTTAAGTTCTGCATCTGCGCGAATGTGTTTAAGCAAGTCAATACCTTGCATGCCTGGCATGTTCCAGTCAGTTACCACGAAATCAAATTCGCCTTTTTTCAGCATAGGTAACGCGGTCAAGCCATCGTCTGCTTCTTGAGTGTTGTTGAAACCTAAATCGCGAAGTAGGTTTTTAACAATTCGGCGCATCGTTGAAAAATCATCAACAATGAGAATTTTCATGTTTTTGTTCAAATTAGCCTCCACTGAATAGGATCAGTGTTGTTAGTCGTTCTGTGTCCAAGCACTTAACTTAGTGCGTAAACGCTGCATAGATTGGCTCAGTATTTGGCTGACACGAGATTCGCTGACACCTAGCACTTCCCCAATCTCTTTTAAATTGAGTTCTTCGTCGTAATAAAGCGAAAGCACAAGGCCTTCTCTTTCCGGAAGTTGTTTTATCGAGTCGATCAGAGCTTGGCGGAATGACTCATCAGCAACCCCTTGAAAAGGCGTGTTATCTTGAGAGTCTTCATTCGGAGATATTACATCATCTGAGACGCCTAAATCTTCGATCCCAACCAGTCTTGAGCAATTAATATCAGTTAAAGCACTGTGGTACTGCTCCAAAGTGAGTCCCATATGTTTTGCCACTTCGGCATCACTCGGGTCGCGGTTGAGGATACCCTCTAATTCCGCGATTGCACTGCTGATTTCTCGATTGTTTTTATGAACCGATCTCGGTACCCAGTCCCCGCGGCGAATGTCATCCAACATTGCCCCACGAATCCGAATACCAGCATACGTCTCAAAGCTTGCGCCTTTGGTACCATCATAGTTTTGTTGCGCTTCAATCAAGCCGATCATGCCAGCTTGAATTAAGTCATCAACCAATACATTAGGCGGTAATCGCCCCAACAAGTGATGAGCGATACGTTTAACCAACACAGAATACTTCTCAAAAAAAGCCTGTTGGCTATTGTGATTAGCATGTTGGTCGTAAGTAAGCGCTTTATTCACCAAATGGTTCCTCTATAAATTCAGTACGATTCAGCAGCCTTTCAACAAAGAACTCCAAGTGCCCACTTGGTGTTTTTGGTATTGGCCAGGTCAATGCTTTATTAGCCAAAGAGCTGATTGCCAACGCAGCTGGAGAGCGAGGATACGCATCTACTACGATCTTCTGTCTCTTGACTGATTGACGTACTTTATCATCTAAAGGAATACATGCTACGAGTTCGAGGCTCACATTCAAGAAGCGCTCTGTGACCAAAGTCAACTTTGCAAATAATTCTCGGCCTTCTCGGTAGCTTCTGACCATATTTGCAACAACTTTGAATCGCTGAACTTGGTGCTCTCTGCTCAAAAGCTTAATCAAAGCATATGCATCTGTGATTGAGGTAGGTTCATCACATACCACAACAACCACGTCTTGCGCCGCTCTTGAGAAACTGATCACCATGTCCGAAATTCCGGCAGCGGTATCAACCAACAAGATATCCATCTCGTCTTCAAGCGAACCAAATGCGCGAATCAAACCAGCATGCTGTGCGTGTGAAAGTTCAGTCATGCTTTGTGTGCCCGATGTCGCTGGAATAATTTTAATTCCGTGCGGCCCTTCGACAATCGCATCCTTAAGTTCACATTCGCCAGCCAACACATGCCCTAGGTTTCGTTTAGAACGAATACCCAGCATGATATCGACGTTAGCTAGCCCTAAATCGGCATCTAACACCATGACTTTTTTGCCTTGGCGCGCCATGCAAATAGCCATACCTAACGTCACATTGGATTTACCAACGCCTCCCTTACCACCGGTGACAGCGATAACTTTTGTGAGTGAAGGCTTGGTTAAGCGACGGAGGCCGCTAGCTTGATCATGTATCATATTTTCATTCATATTTATCCGCCGCCTAGAGCCCTTCAGAATCGCTATTCCAGTAATGAGGTTCATTCTCTGTAGATTTTTCTAATAACTCATTAGCCTTAGCAATCATGTACTTTGGCTGAGCTATAACGATATCTTCAGGAACTCGTTGACCATTTGCTATGTAAGCAACTGGTAATGCATTTTGTATTACGACACTGATGAATTCACCAAGACTGAGGGATTCATCCAATTTAGTCATGATGCATCCCGACAACGGGATTCTTCTAAAGTGTTCAATTGTTTCTTGTAGCACTTTGCGTTGTGCAGTTGCTGGCAACACAAGGTAGCTATTGATAACGGAACCACTCTCTTGCATCAATGTGTCTAACTGCTCAGATAGGCGAACATCTCGTTGTCCCATGCCTGCAGTATCGACCAGAATCAGGCGACGATTACGTAACTGATATATTACATCGGCCAGTTCGCTAGAATCTTTAGCAACTCTTACAGGACAACCCATAATTCGACCATAGATCGATAACTGCTCATGTGCACCTATACGATATGTGTCAGTTGTCACTAGTGCGACGTTATCTGCGCCATATTCCATGGCAGCACGTGCAGCTAGCTTTGCAACAGTTGTCGTTTTACCCACACCGGTTGGGCCAAGTAGAGCCACAATACCGCCGCGTTTTAAAATATCTTTCTGAGTGACAGAGATTTGGTCAGCAACCAGTGCTAACAAAGCCTTCCATGCACGCGCTGGTTTGGTATCTTCAGGAATGTAACAAGCCATCTGATCGGCCAGCTCTGCAGAAACACCCATACGCTCAAGGCGCTTAATAAGCATCGCTCTGAGCGGTTCACGACGCTCAACTTCTTGCCACATTAATCCAGATACTTGATGTTCTAACAGACGACGAATTGAGGTCATCTCTTCGCGCATCGTTTCCATTTCAGAATCAGAGCCTTTCGAGTGAGTGTTCTCACGACCGCGATCATAACGAGTAGGATCCAAGCGAGGTGCCGGACGCTCGACTCTGCGGTCTTCAGCAATCAACTTAGACAAACCTGTTTCACGAGCAAATGCTGAATCAAGATTGCCGTGAGACTGTTGGTTACCGTGAGACTGCTGATGGCCATGAGACTGCAGATTGCTTTGAGTCTGATGACTATGAGGGTTATGACCCGTGCTTGATTGGCGATTAAGCAATGCTGACAATGAATCTTCATTTTCAGCACGATGTTGTGGTTCATCCTCGGCGCCATGACTGTATTGTTTTAGCATATTCGCAAAGCGCTTAGTCATTGAGCGTCCACCTTCAGCATTCGACTGCAGGCTAACCTTGTCATCGTCTAGTTGACGTCGCCCTGCAGGAGCTGCGGGCGCGGCCATTTGCGTATATTGGCTTTGTGCAGGCTGCTGAGGTTTATTTAGTCTCTGGCTTGCTGTTGAAGGGCTAGATTCGCCATCAATAGCGGCAACAATTTCCACGCCACCTGCGACCTTTTTGTTAGACATGATCACCGCCTCTGAGCCAAGTTCTTCTTTAACTTGGAGCAGCGCCGTTCGCATATCTTTTGCAAAAAATCGTTTAATTTTCAATTCGATCGTCCGTTCTAATTAGGCGGCTTAATTACCAACAGCTTGTACTATACGTATCTGTTTTTCGTCCGGTATCTCTTGGTAAGACAAGACTCTCAAGCTTGGGATCGTGTTTTTCACGAACTTAGCCAGAGTCGAGCGTAACACACCAGAGGTCAGTAGCACCGCTGGTTCACCTTTCAGCTCCTGCTCTTGCGTAGCGTGGCTGAGGGAGGTCTGTAAACGTTCGGCTAAACCAGGTTCAATACCAGCAGATTCTCCGCCGGATGCCTGCATGGTTTGATGCAAGATTTGTTCCAGCTCAGGAATTAGGGTTATCACTGGCAACTCTGGCTCTATACCATTGATTTCTTGAACAATTAATCGTTTCAATGAGATACGAACCGCCGCAGTAAGTATGTCAGGTTCTTGACTCTTACCTGAATACTCCGACAAAGTTTGGACTATAGTTCGAATGTCACGAATTGGAATAGCTTCATTCAATAGGTTCTGTAGCACTTTCACAACCACACCCAACTGCAATTGATCCGGTACAAAACCTTCGACCAGCTTAGGTGTTGAGCGGCTAAGCATCTCAAGTAAGTTCTGAACTTCCTCGTGACCAATAAGCTGTGATGCGTTGTTGGTAAGCAGTTGGCTAAGATGTGTCGCCAATACTGTAGAAGAATCGACAACGGTATAACCTAGAGCTTGTGCGTGTTCACGCTGCTCTTCACGAATCCATACCGCTTCTAATCCAAATGCAGGGTCGATTGTCGGCTCACCATCGATCATACCGTACACTTGGCCCGGGTTGATCGCGAGCTCCATGTCAGGCTTGATCTCAGCTTCACCTACTGCGACACCCATCAGGGTAATTCGGTAGCTGTTTGGTGTCAGCTCTAGGTTATCGCGAATGTGTACCGCTGGGATCAAGAAACCAAAGTCTTGAGACAACTTCTTACGCACACCTTTAACGCGTTCAAGCAGTTCGCCCCCTTGGTCTCTGTCAACCAAAGGAATTAAACGGTAACCCACTTCTAAACCAATAATATCGACAGGTTGAACATCATCCCAAGAAAGCTCCTTCTGAGAGCCTACTTCTCCATTCGCTTCAACGGTTGCCGGAAGATTAGGTTCTTCCGCCTTCTTTTTGTTTTTCTTATCGATGTAATACGCACCCGCGCCCGCAATAACAGCAAGGCTCAAGAACGAGAAATGTGGCATACCCGGAACAATACCCATGATGCCAAGGATAGCGGCGGTGATCATCAAGGCTTTTGGATTGTCGAACATCTGGAAGACGAGCTGTTGCCCCATGTCTTCATCAGTATTTTGACGCGTTACCATCATTGCAGCTGCTATAGAAAGGAGCAGTGACGGGATTTGTGCAACCAGACCATCACCGATAGTCAGTAGCGTGTAGATTTCGATTGCTTCACCAAAACCAAGGTCAAACTGAGCCATACCAATGCTCAAACCGCCAATGATGTTGATGAACAAGATTAAGATACCAGCGATCGCATCGCCTTTAACAAACTTAGATGCACCGTCCATCGAACCGTAGAAGTCGGCTTCTTTGGTTACTTCAAAACGTCGCAGACGCGCCTGGTCTTGGTCGATCAAACCTGCGTTCAAGTCGGCATCGATTGCCATCTGTTTACCCGGTAACGCATCCAAAGTGAAACGCGCACTTACTTCCGAGATACGACCCGCACCTTTGGTAACAACCATGAAGTTGATGATCATCAGAATCAAGAACACCACTAGACCGACAGCGTAGTTACCACCGATAACCACGTTACCGAAGGCTTCGATCACGTTACCAGCAGCGTCACCACCTTCATGGCCATGGAGCAATACCACACGTGTTGAAGCAACGTTCAAGGCCAATCGAAGCAGAGTCGCAATAAGCAGCACGGTCGGGAATGCAGCGAAGTCTAAAGGCCTACGGGTATAAACCGAAACCAATAGCACAACCATAGACAGTGCAATATTAAAGGTGAAGAACATATCCAACAAGAAAGCTGGAATGGGCAACACCACCATAGCAAGCGTGGCAAGTACCATAACAGGCGCACCAATCGCAGGCATGGCACGGTTAGGGATTTTAGGTAGCTTGTCCGCAAAAGGCAGGGAGAATTTCATAAATCTAGACAGTTTCGCTATGTTGTAGCTCTCTGAAGAAGTGGATTAGATCTTAGTCAGGGCTGTTTTGCTATGGGCTTATAATGTTCAGGCTTACTACAGCAAACACTGTACCAACATCTCACGTCAAATTATCGCCATCACCTCAATAAAAAGAAGATTAGCTAGCTCGCTATTATCAAGGTTCATCACGCAGAGCTCAAGCAATTGATCTAATGACGTAAATCAGGTGGGATCGGCATATTAGAATCTTGCAGTTTTGGCCTCTCCCCTCCTCGTTTTCGGTACTGCTTAAGCTGGAAAACATATGCAAGTACCTGCGCAACTGCCGTAAACAGACCGTCAGGAATTTGTTGTTCTAGCTCAGTGGTGTGATAAAGCGCCCTCGCCAATGGTGGCGCTGGAACAATATAGATGTCGTTTTCGCGCGCAATTTCTCGGATTTTCATCGCCATGTGGTCGACACCTTTGGCAACCACAATCGGCGCTTTATCTTGATTCTGCTTATAGCGCAATGCCACGGAAAAGTGCTCTGGGTTGGTCACAATCACATCCGCTTGAGGAACATCAGCCATCATTCGACGTTGAGCCGCTTCCCTTTGAAGCATACGAATTCGCCCTTTCACTTCCGGCTTACCTTCAGTATCTTTGAATTCGTCTTTGACTTCTTGTTTGGTCATCTTCAATTGATCGGCGTGTTGCCAGATCTGGAACGGGATATCAATCGCCACCACAATAAGCAGAGAGCAACTGATTAAAAGAATAAAGTTGAGCAAGATATCCAAAGCATGAAAGATATTCTGCGGATAAACATCCATGCTCAGCTGCATTAAATCATGCTGAGAGGCCTGAATCAGATAAATGGCCATGCCTGATACAAGAGCTACTTTCAAAATAGATTTGAGAAGTTCAACCCAACTTTGTAGGCCAAACATACGCTTGATACCACTGAGTGGATTGAGCTTAGACGCCTTTGGCATCGCGGCTTGCATTGAAAAGTTAATCCCACCGACACCCGCCGCACCAATGACTGCTGCAACGAATAAGGTTATCAGGATCAAAAACAGCGGAAACAGCAAATTCACCAGTGCACCACCGGCAATTTCGAAGAGTTTATTGGTATCAAAAATCTCGTCGCGGCTCAGAGAAAACAGACGTTGCATAGCCTCGAACAACGCCTTCGCCATCGATTCGCCAAACCACATTAATGCAATCGCACCTACTATCAGTACCGACGCCGACGCTAGCTCTTTCGACCTTGCAACCTGCCCTTTTTCTTTGGCCTGTTGCAAGCGTTTGGGCGTGGCGTCTTCTGTGCGTTCTTGACCGTCTGACTCTGCCATTTCAGTCTCCTAGCAATCTAACCGGATTAGACGACATATCTGTTGTTCGCCTTGCATCCAGAATAGCTCATAGTGACTATACAAGCCGCCAAGGATGTACCAACAAAGTAACAGACCCACGAGTAGCGCAAATGCAAAACCCAAAGAAAAGATGTTTAACTGAGGTGCAGCACGCGTCATTACACCAAAAGAAAGGTTAATCGTTAGTAGCGCGATAATGCCCGACAACGACATTGCTAATGCCGTTTTGAACATGATACCAAGCCACAACGCGAGTTCTCGAAAATCGACCGAAGTCAGAGAGCCACTGCCAATCGGCAAAGTCTTAAAACTGAACACCACCAACTGCAGCATTTTCAAGTGACCATCGGTCGCCAAAAAAAACATGGTCGCAAGCAACATGAACAACTGACCAAGTACTGGCGTATTCTGTCCGTTAGCGGGGTCAACCATTGAGGCGAAGCCCAAGCTAGATTGCATACCCAAGATCTGGCCGAGCATGACGAAGGTCTGAATCATAAACTGAGTAACAAAGCCCATGGCAACACCAATCACGATTTGCTCAAACACCGTTAAGAACCCTTGGAAAGAGAGCAGTTCGATCTCTTTGGGAACAGCAGGAATTGCGGGCATCACGGCAAAGGTGATAGCCAAACCTAAATACAGACGAATACGCGGCGACACGAAGCGTGCCCCTGTCACCGTCATCACCATCAGCATCGCTGAGATGCGAGTGTATGGCCAAAAATAATTGGCTAACCACTCTAGTACAAGGCTCGTTGGGTATTCCATATCGGTCTAATACAGAACTTGCGGCAAGCGTTCGATGAGTTCGAAAAAGAACTCCATCATCATCTGGGTCATCCAGTGTGCAAATAGCATCAACGCCAACAAAGTTACTATCAAACGCGGCAGGAAACTCAGTGTTTGTTCATTGATAGAGGTCGCGGCTTGGAATACAGCGACGACTAAACCGATCAGCAGGCTCGGGATGATAATGGCGCAAACCATGATGAGTACCATCCAAAGGGCATCTCGGAACAACTCTACGAATATTTCAGGATTCATTATTCCCCCAGCTACAAGGCAAAACTGCCGGCGAGTGTGGAGAGGATCAAGTTCCAGCCATCAACAAGAACAAACAACATCAACTTAAACGGCAGCGATACAATCATCGGTGACAACATCATCATACCCATGGCCATCAATACCGATGCCACCACCAAGTCGATGATTAGGAACGGTAAGAACAACATAAAGCCTATCTGGAAAGCCGTTTTTAATTCCGATGTGATAAACGCTGGAATCAGAACCGCCATTGAGGCATCTTCAGGGTTGGTCACTTCCGCACCAGAGATCTCAACAAAGGTTTCAAGATCTTTGATTCGAGTCTGTTTGAGCATGAAAGACTTGATCGGACCTTGGGCAACATCGAATGCCTGTCGTGCCGATATCTGTTCATTGAGATAAGGTTGAACCGCCTGTTCGTTAACCTGATTGATTACCGGTGACATAATGAAAAAGGTCAAAAATATTGCGATACCAATAATCACTTGGTTAGACGGTGTTTGTTGTAAACCCATCGCCTGACGCAAAATAGACATCACCACCACAATACGGGTGAACGAGGTCATCAAAATCACCATCGCTGGCAAGAAGCCAAGCATGGTCATTAACGCCAAGATCTGAAGGTTTATCGAGTAGTCTTCACCGCCATTAGCATTGGTTGTCATGGTAAAGGCAGGTATGCCGCCACCATTGCCGGTTAAGCTGCCCGTGGTCATGGTTGTCGATTTGGCTTGGTCTTGTTCCATCGTGCTGATGGTTACCGACTCTGAGCCAGCGGTATTCGCCGGAATGACGGTGCCATCTTCAGTCTGTGCAAATACCGACATACTGAATACGAGTGAGCAGAGAAGAGTGAGCTGAACCAACAACACTTTAACCATTCGGAAAGCTCCGTTTTGGCAAACGTAAGATGAGTTCAAAAGTCCGTTACTTGTTTGCATCTTTTTTTATTAGCTGGGAAAGCTGACTTGAAAATGTACTTTTTTCCAGCATCTCCTGAGTAAGAGGTTTATCGAGCTTAGAAATTAGCTGAATAGATTGCGTGGTAATCCCGACTAAGAACTGCTCATCACCCGCTTGAACAATAGCGATGCGTTCTTTAGTACCTACAGGAATTTGCCTAACAATCGCCAAGCCTTGCTGATTCGACATTGCAGGCACTTGCATGCGCTTGAGTAGCCAAGCAATAAATAAGATGAAGGCTATAACGAAAATTAGCGACCCAAAAGTGGTCGCTAAATCGAGAGATGGCGGCGTTGCAGCAAAGGCAATGGAGGGAACAATTAATAGCCCTACTCCCAAGCCCCCTCTTAACAGCTTTGTCATTCCGAGAGAAGAGCTCGCCAGTCTTTGAGACAAAAAGCTCATTAACGCAGCTTCTTAATTCGTTCTGTTTGGCTAATAACGTCAGTCAAACGAATACCAAACTTGTCGTTCACCACAACCACTTCACCATGAGCAATCAAGGTACCGTTGACCATTACGTCCAGTGATTCACCAGCAATTCTATCTAGCTCAACGACCGAACCTTGGTTCAACTGAAGTAAATTACGGATACTGATCTGAGAGCGGCCAACTTCCATTGAGATAGTCACTGGAATATCCATGATGGTATCCAGTTTACGACGCTCATCTTCAGAAATCGGAGACGATGAATCGGTTAGCTCATCAAGTGGTGCCGCAAGCACGTCATCAACATCAATTGACGGTGCTGAAGGATCTTCACCAAGTGCTGCAGCCCATTCGTCTGCTAGCTTTTGATCTTCACTAGGTTCCATTACCAATTCCTATACTTTTATCTATTTTCTATTCGTCATCATCGCTGTTTTCTAGTTCAGACATTAAGTCCTTGCCTAGAAAAGCGAGATCAGTTTTAACCACATGGGGTCTTTGAATTTTTTCAGAAATCTGTACTGCGAGCTTCTCACCAGAGCGCCCCATTTTCACACGATAGGTCGGCAGTTCTTCGACAAACATCGTTGCGTGCTCAGGCATGTTCATTGGAATGACGTCACCGGGGCGCAGCTCCATCAAATCACGCAGAGAAATATCTTGCTCTAGAAGGTTCACACGAAAGTTAACCGGCACATCCATGATTTCATCACGCAGTGCGGTACTCCAACGAACGTCGGTTTCCATTTTGTCAGATTGAACACCCGCATCAAGCAGTTCACGGATCGGTTCAACCATTGAATAAGGCATCACAACGTGGAAGTCACCACCACCGCCATCTACCTCGATGTGGAACGAACTCACAACGATCACTTCTGTTGGGCTCACAATGTTCGCCATACTTGGGTTCACTTCAGAATCCAGGTATTCAAACTCAACCCCCATCACTGGAGACCAAGCTTCTTTGTAATCTTCAAAAACAATTTTCAGCAGCAGCTGGATAATACGTCTTTCAGTCGGCGTGAATTCACGGCCTTCAATCTTGGCGTGGAAACGACCATCACCACCAAAAAAGTTCTCTACAAGAATAAAAACAAGACGTGCTTCCATGGTGATCAGCGCCGTACCTTTTAAAGGACGGAAACGCACCATATTTAAACTGGTGGGTACATACAATGTGTTTTGATACTCACCAAACTTCATCATCTGTACGCCGTTGATCGACACTTCAGCCGTTTTACGCAACATATTAAACAAGCTAATCCGCATATGACGTGCGAAGCGCTCGTTAATAAGTTCAAGGGTCGGCATTCGACCACGGACGATTCGATCTTGAGATGAGAAGTCGAAATTGACCGCACTGTCATTCTCGGTTTCTAAGACATCTTCTACGTCTTCAACATCATCAACGCCATGTAACAGCGCATCAATTTCGTCTTGGCTTAATAAATCGGTCACAAATTACCTATTGAATTACGAAGTCAGTGAATAACACTTTTTCAATCACAGGCTGGCCAACAGCTTGAGCCAGACTTGCTTTAATATCTTCAGTCGCCTTGTTTCGCAGTTCAACTCGTCCGGTTGGAGAGCGCAATTGATCGACCGTGGCCGAAGCGAACGTTGCTAGTAGCGTACTTTCTACAAGAGGAGAGTGATAGCGAGCCAAGTCTTCATTCTTGCTGCCTCGTACCATCAGCTGTGCTTTTATCTGCACTAGGCGATCTTTTTTATCACCTGTCACATTGAACAAGAAGGGCTGAGGAATATTAACATACATAACTGGCTCTGCAGCGACCATAGCAGTGGCTGGCTGAGACTGAGATTCAGAGGCACTATCATCGGAGCCTAAGAAAAAGAACAAAGCACCACCGATACCAAGCAGTAAAACGACTACCGCTATAATGATGATGAGGAGCTTACTCTTCCCTTTAGGTGCATCTTGTTCTTCGGCCATATCTTACTCTAACTTCCTGTTCTTTCTATTAACTAACGGTTCTTTCTATTAACTGATGTTTTTATTAACTTAGTCTTCTTAGCCTGATACTAGGCATAATAACTAATTCCATCACGCTTTGATGAGACATTCAATTCAAGATTGCTGCCACTATCAAGGTTTTCGTCACCTTGACCATCATTTGTGCGGTTAGCGCCGGATTGTTGCTCACCACTGTTGTACCTCTCCTGCCCCTGACCAGAGTTCTGTTGTTGAACTGACGAATCAGCAAGCTGCATCCCTTGTTGAGCCAACATCTCTCTCAACCGAGGTAAGGTTTGTTCAATCACATCTCTCGCCTGCTGATTGCTCACAGTAAAGTGCACGTTTGCCACATCATTATTCATGGTCATTCGAATTTTCATTTGACCCAGCTCTGGTGGGTCGAGGCGGATATCCAAGTTCTTAAGGTTCTTAGACATCATCATTTGTACTTTTTCCGCTACCTGCTCGTTCGCGAGTTCTTTAGTAAGCTGCAAAGGCGCTTGTTGAGCAGCTTGAATTTCAGCTCGAGTTGGCGCAGAACCCGCGGTGGCAGCGCCTTGAACACCCGCAGCAGAAGCGATCTGCTGAGCAAAGGTCGAATCTTTAGAATCTTCCTTAGCACTCGCTTTTCCAAGACCAGACAGTGCCGCTGCACCAGCTCCGGCTTTAAGTAACATGTCCGTTGAACCTGCTTTGGTCGCGGCAGGCGCAGCATTCATCGCCACCCCTTGTGCAATTAAAGCAGGGTCTAACGCAGCTTGCTGTTGAGGTGAAGAAAGATTGGCTTGTTGAGCCGCTGCCTGTTGGGCCGCGTGCGCATTATTGGCGTGCAGCATTGCCGCCTTATCCGTAAGAGCATTGTTTGCTGATTGAGAAACGGCCTGCGCTGACACTTGTTGTGCCGCCGTCGCTACAGCTGCTGTTGATGCTGCCGCAGCTAAGGCTTTAGTTTCGCTTGAATCCGTATTATCCCAATCGATAGCAGCGGGTTCACCAGACGCACTGTTCGCAGCCGGAGCTTGACTTAGCAGAGCTGTTGCTTGTTGTTGAACGTTTGCGAGCTGTTGATTCAACAGGTCTAGGTTAGAGGTCGCTTTAGCCAAAGCGGCTTGCTCATCAACCGTCAACTTAGCACCACTTTGTTGCTTGTGAAGCAAGCTATCGACAACAGACTGCTCTGATTCGATTTGTCCATTCAATTGGTTTAGCGCTTTGGTATGGGCATCTACTTGCTTTGCCAGTTCAATATCCGCGGCTGACAATGCTTGACTCTGATCGGCAGCAACCGCACTAGCTGCATTCTTTTGGCTCAGCTCTCGGCTCATACTGGCTTCAATTTGTTCTGGAGTGACGCCTTTATCCATCAACTGTCGGATTTCATCATCAGTCAGCTGAGAAACACCCTTACCTCCGGTAAGTACAGCGATTTCAGAATCAACTTCTAGAGCGCTACCTTGATTCGCTGCATTGGCTTGGCTCACTTGCTTACCCGCTTCACCTGCAACTGAAAGACCAGCAACTGAAGCTCCTGGGATATTACCTTGAGCTTGGTTGAACTGAGACTGTTGTGGCAAGGCTTTGCCGTTCGGAGTCTGATTCAGCGTTTTATTTGCCTCATCCAACTGGCCAAGCAACTTATTACCTTCATTCATCGCGGCACTTGCTTGCGATGCCTGCTTAGACTCATCTACCGCAGATGAAGCCTGCTCTTGGGGTTGAGCAACCTGTTCTTTCGAATCGTTAGTCGTAGCCTGCGCGTCTTTACCAACCGCCTTATCTGCGACATTGTTATCAGCGACAGTGCTATCAGCGCTCGAATGGGCTTTGAGCTGAGCCGCGGAATCAGACGCTGCCTCTGTAGATGTTTTATCCGTGGCTTTGTCACCCTCTACTCCTGAAGCTGCTTGCTTGCTTTGCGCTTCGCTCACTTCCTCAGTAGCCTTTGATTCGGCTGAATCACCTTTATCCGCTTCAGCTGACGCTTCACCTTCGGTAGAGGCCTGTTTAGCATCAGATTTTGTGGTGCTTTCTGAGTCTTTTACTGCAGCTTTACTGTCACTTTCTTCAAAGCCGAGCGCTTCCTTAAAGGATTCAAAGAAACCTTTAGAGTCTCCGGTTTCTTCTACCTTGGAAGAGGCAGAACCGGTGTCCAACAACGATGACGTTTTGTTGGCCGCTGAATTTGAGGAAAGACTAACATTCATATATACGAGCTCTATCTACTAGCTTTGCTGCCATGAATCAGACAACAAAAAGAAAGTCGGTGCTTTTATGCCTTTGGTGGGCATAACGCGCAATTTTATATAAACCGGAGCAAGAAACATGCCTATAAGTTCTGTTCTCACAATATCGAGAGCAGCACCTGCGTCATTCGTGGCTTAGGATCACATCTTTTTTCGGCTGTATAACAGCGTCGAGAACTCATCCATTTGCTTTTGATCTCTTAGGTCTTGCAACTTTGCTTTTTCTTTTTGCTTTTTCTCCATCAACCACTCGTAGGATTTACGTTTTTTTCGTAACTCCATCCAGTAGTTTTGGCAATTGTCGACTTGATTTTTAAAGTGGTGCTCGGCTTCTCGCTGCTTGGATAATGTTTCATCTAACTGGGTTAAGAAACGATTCAAGTGACCATATTGACTCGCCGTTAAGCCAGCCTTACCACGGTCGACAAGCTGCTGGCAGTAATCAAGTCGATACTTTTCAATCTGCGCAACCTGCTCATAGTAACCTTGCAGCTCAGAGTTCGCTTTGTTAAGCGCAAGTACGGCTTGGTTCTCTTGATCTTTAGCTTGATCGAGCAAAAATTCTAATGCGTTATCCATGACTAACCTTATTCACTCGTTAGCCACCCAATACATGCTTCAACATGTTGACACACATGTCGTACGGGACAGTTTCTTTCATCTTCTGTTGCAAGTATTCGTCCAATTTCGGCTTCAAAGTGAAGGCACTATCAATTGCAGGGTCAGTTCCTGGCTTATAAGCACCAATCGAAACCAAATCTTGGTTTTTACGACAAATAGACAGCACTTGCCTTACCGCTTTCGACATCAAAACATGTTCTTCAGTGGTAATTTGCGGCATAACACGACTGACGGATTTCTCGACATCGATCGCAGGGTAATGACCCGCATCGGCCATCTCACGCGACAATACAACGTGACCATCGAGAATCGCTCGCGACGCATCCGCAATCGGATCTTGTAAGTCATCGCCTTCGGTTAACACGGTAAAGAAAGCCGTGATAGAGCCTTGTTCATCGTTGCCGTTACCCGCACGTTCCACCAGCGCAGGAAGCTTGGCGAATACTGATGGCGGATAACCTTTGGTTGCTGGCGGCTCACCCACAGACAGAGCAATTTCACGTTGAGCCTGAGCAAAACGGGTCAATGAGTCCATCAACAACAGAACATCTAAGCCTTGGTCTCGGAAATACTCGGCGACGGCCAGTGCGGTTTGGCAGCCTTTCAGTCGCATCAATGGCGATGAATCAGCAGGAGCCGCGACCACTACAGATCGCTTACGACCATCCTCTCCAAGAATCTCTTCAATAAATTCTTTAACTTCTCGTCCACGCTCACCGATTAGGCCTACGACCACTACTTGCGCAGTTGTGCCTCGAGTCATCATGCCCAGAGTTACGGATTTACCGACACCAGAACCTGCGAACAGACCGATACGCTGTCCTTTACCCACGGTTAACAATCCATTAATGGCTTTTAATCCAACATCAAGGGGTTCAGAAATCGGTTTGCGTGCTAACGGGTTGATTGGCTCAGCATTGAATGAAGCACGTTGCTCGGTATAGATTGGACCTAGGCCGTCGAGTGGATTACCGACGCCGTCGATCACTCGACCAAGCAGTTCCATTCCTACAGGGATACCACTTTCGGTGGTCATTGGCGTGACGTGAGCGCCAGGTAAGATCCCGGTGATTTGTTCGCTCGGCATCAAGAATAGATTATCGCCAGAGAAACCGACAACTTCGGCTTCCATCTGACCAGACATAGTTTCAACTAAACACAAACTGCCGATTGGTGCTTTACAGCCTGTCGCTTCAAGCGTTAAGCCAACAACACGGACTAACTTACCAGATGCAATTGGTCGCGATTTTAGCCCTTCGACTTTGTACTGACTGAGACGGTTCGCTAACTCAAGCATTACTCATGACCTTGGTGACGGTTTGCGCCGCAGAAGTTTTGAATGACGTTTTTCACGCGATCTTCCATGCGGTAGTTAACGCTCGACTCACCCGCTTCGATTTGTACATCACCACGATTAAGTGCGGGCTCCGCAACTAACGTCCAATTACGGCAATCCAATTCTGTTTCACCATATGCAGAGCGAATGATCGCCACATCTTCCGGGTTAAGCTTCAATGTAATTGCATGACCAGAAATTGGCAGGGACTCTACCGACTCTTTGACGGTATCTAATATGATTTGTGGATTGGTTTGCACTTCAACATGAACCACTTCTTTGACCATGGTCAGTACCATGTCTACCAGCTGCTTCTCAACCTGAGCATTCATCAGCTCTAGTGGCTGAGCAAACTGGTTGGCAAGCCCCATAAAGATGGCCACTTGTTGCTGAATGTACTCTTGGCCAGCGGTCACGCCTTCAAGCTTACCAGCTTGATTGCCTTCTTCATGGCCAGCGGCAAACCCTTCTTCTTTGCCTTTTTCGTAACCTTGTTTAAAACCAGCCTCTTGCCCTTGATGAAGGCCTTCCTGATAAGCACCTTGTTTGATCAGCTCGATCTGCTCTTCAGTTAGAACCAGCTCTTCATCTTCAATGGCTTCTTCAACCGTTGGCATCCAACCAGGATCGTAGTTAAACGCCGTTTCTTTGGCTTGTTTATTCACATCAGAGGTATAGTCAGGTAGCCCCCATTTCTGAGGTTGGGCAACCGTATTATCTTCTTCAGGGCGAAGGAAGCCGCGTTTTCTATCACCTGACATATCAGTACCTATCTATGAGTGCATCCAACTGCATTGTAAATTCAAACAGTTAAACGGAGTTAATCTGTGGTTCGAAATTGGATAAAGAAAAGCCCCAACAGTGTGGGGCTTTTGAGGTTTCTGTATTAAAGGAACTCGTCGGCGCCACCAGACAGCATAATCTCGCCACTGTCTGCCATCTTCCTCGCAATACCCAATATCTCTTTCTGAGCCGCTTCCACATCAGAGACTTTCACTGGCGGCATCGCCTCAATATCGTCTCTCATCATATCGGCAGCACGTTTAGACATATTCTTGAAGATCTTCTCGCGTAGACCATCATCAGCACCTTTAAGCGCTTTCTGTAGAATGTCTTGTGGAACATCACGCAGCAGTCGCTGAACACCTTGGTCATCAACTTCAATTAGGTTTTCAAAGACAAACATAAGATCTTGAATCTGGGTTGCCATGTCTTCGTCTTGATCTCGGATTTGATCCATCAAGACACCTTCTACGTTGTTGTCCATGTAGTTCATGATCTCAGCCGCAGCTTTCAGGCCACCAATTTTGGCAGCTTGAGCACCCGCTTGACCCGCAAACTGTTTCTCCATGATTTCGTTCAGTTCAGCAAGAGCTGACGGTTGAACTTCTTCAAGGTTCGCAATACGCATCATTAGATCCAGACGAACACGCTCTGGGAACTGTGACAGAATCTCAGCCGATTGATCGGCATCGAGATACGACAAAACAATCGTTTGAATTTGAGGGTGTTCGTTGATGATGATACTCGCCACCTGACGAGGATCCATCCACTTAAGCGAATCCAAACCTTTCGAACCTGTGCCGAGAAGGATTTGATCGACAAGGTTATTCGCCTTGTCTTCACCCAGAGCAGCCACCAATGCGTTACGCATAAAGTCTTCGCTGCCCATACCAATGTTGGTGTACTTCTGAATATCATCTAAGAAAGCACGGTGCACTGCGCCGACTTTCTCTTGAGATAAATCCGTAGCTCGCGCCATCGCACTACCGACACGCTGAACCTGCTTTGGCTCTAGGTGACGAATAATACCAGCAGCGTCTTCTTCGTTTAAACTGAGCAACAAGATCGCAGCGCGCTCATCGCCTGAGATAGAGCCGATATCCACGCTAGAGACATCAAGCACTTCACCGCCTTCAGTTTGTTGTGGAACTATTTCGTTAGCCATCTACCATCCAATTCTTAACTACTTGAGCTGCTAGCTCTGGTTCATTCGCTACAAGTGCACGTACTGCTTTCAGCACGTCCTCGTCTTTATGAAGGTTTGGCAAGTCAATGCTTGAACCAAATTCAAACAGCTCACCACCTTCAATATCACCACCAATTAAGCTGGTTTCGCCGTCGACACCAATTGGCATGCCATCAGGGCCGTACATTTGATCATCATTGTCAGCTGCAGGATTAAGCAGTTTCTTCATTGCAGGGCGAACAAGTACCAATACCACCACAATAATAACCAAGGCACTCGCAAACCAACGAACCCAATCATTAAAGTTTGGATGCTCCCAGATAGGCACATCTGCCACAACATCTGTCACTTGTGGTGCGAACTGCATGCTTAACACGTTCAGTAAATCACCGCGGCTTTCATCAAATCCAACAGTACCAATCAATACCTGACGAATCGCGTTGATTTCGCTGGCAGGGATTGGAGTATGAACCACTTCGCCCGTATCTGGGTTCAACGATTGACGGTCTTTGATCGCTACCGATACCGTCTGGCGATTGACCGTGCCACTCTGTTTACGTTCATGGCTGATGGTGGTGTCTAACTCAAAGTTTCGGGTCGCTTCTTTGTGAACCGACCCTTGCCCCGTCATTGCGCCGTCTTTCATCTGAGCAACATCTTGTGGGATTGAGGCATCAGCAGGTGGCTGATTACTCAAAGCTCCAGGAATACCCGCCACAGTATTACCGTTGTTGTAATCTTCTAAGGTGTATTCACTTCGAGTCGCAGGTGTATTCGGATCAAAACGCTTTCGGGTTTGTTCCACAGCACTGAAGTCGAGCTGAATATCAACCTGAGCGGTATAGTTACCAAACCCAAGAATAGGAATCAGAATAGAATCAATTTTTTCACGTAGAGCCTGTTCTTGATTGCGCTCTAACTCGTGTTCTTTACGACGCGCTGCAGACATTGGGTCTTGAGAGCCTGAGCTCAACAATCGGCCATGCTGATCAGTCACCGTAATACGTGAGGTTTTCATTCCCGGAACGGCACTAGCGACCATATCCACAACAGAATCGACTTCTTGTTGCTTAAGATTGTTGCCCGTTTTAAGGGTTAGGAATACGGAAGCGGAGGCTTCTTGATTGTGACGCACAAACACGCTTTGCTTCGGCAACGCCAGTAAAACCTGAGCTTTACGCACCTGTTTCATCTGCTCAATCGCTTTGGCAAGCTGTCTTTCACGGCTTAATTTAAGGCGTTCTTGTTCTAAACGTTGTGATACACCAAAGCCCATGTCTTGCATGAGGATGTCATCACCCGCGTTTCGCTCTTGGTTCAAACCCGCTCGTACCATATTAAGCTTCAATGAGTTGTACTCACTCGCCGGTACTGAGATGGTATTGCCTTCAAGCGTGTACTCGATCTTTTGCAGATCCAAGTAATCAAGAACGGGGATCAATTCTTCTGTTTCGTAAGCCCCTAGTGGACGCATTTCTGGCTCTTTCACCCAGAAAAACAGCATCACAATCAGCGCTACACAGATAGAGATAGAAAGGACTAACACGACCTGACGGAGTAAATCGAGATCACCGACAGCCATATCGAACTTCGATGAACTGCGTTCACCTAGATCGGGATTTTGCCCTTCTCCGTCTAGCTCAGAGCCTGCAATAAGTGCGTGGTCGTTGCTATCGCTTACGGTTAAATCTGTTGTTTGACTATTATCTGCCACTATTTAACTACCCAACTTATACCGGCATATTCATCAGCTCTTTGTACGATTCGACCAATTTATTTCTAATTTGGATCGTCGCCTCAAAAGCCACGCTAGATTTATTACGAGCAATCATCACGTCCGATAGGGATACGCTTTGGTCGCCACTATCAAAACGAGCTTGAAGATCACCAGAGGTCTTTTGTAATGAGTTCACATTATTGATGGCATTAGTCAGCATGTTGCCAAAATCTGCACCGACCGCTTGCCCCGTTGCTGCGGGACGCGCGCTGGCAGCTTCGACCATCATCGCCTGCATTTCGCCTTGTAAACCATCTATTCTCATCTACTACCTCAGGAGTCAAAATTATGACCATCTATTTAGCTGTATTATTGACAGAGCAATTAGCGTGCCACACATTAAATTGACTAGATATCGTATTACACTAGTCAGAAAGCTGACACTACTAATCTATCCTCAGTTTGGGATATCTATTCCAGCATCGCGCATTTTCGCCAGCTTGTAACGCAATGTACGAGGGCTAATCCCCAGTTTTTCAGCCATATCTTTGCGTCGGCCATTACATGCTATCAGGGTTTCAAGAATGATCGCATACTCTTGATCTCTAAGCTCATTACCTAACCCCTCGCTGCTAGCCGCGATTTTATTAATTGGGTTTGCTTCGGCAATAGGCTTGATTTCTGGCGCAGCAACATCACTGCCTTCGACGATTTGTTGTAGGCTGCTTGCGTCTTGCCAATCAACACCTTCAAGAAGGATGTGCTCGCCAGAGATGTTCTCTTGTTCGCTCAATATTAACGCACGCTGTACCACATTGTCTAATTCACGAACATTTCCCGGCCACGGATAATTGACGAGTTTACTGATCGCTTGTGCCGACATCACTGGCACTGGCATACCAAGCTTGGTGCAGTGGCGCTCAACTAAGTGCTTGGCCAAAGGCTCAATATCACCTTTACGCTCGCAAAGCGGAGGCCAAGAAATTGGGAATACATTCAGGCGATAGTATAAATCTTCACGAAAGTTCCCTTCAGAAACATACTGTTTTAGATCACGGTTACTGGTCGCTAATACGCGGACGTCTAATTTGATGCTCTTGCGGCTACCTAACCGCTCAACTTCGCGTTCTTGCAATACACGCAGTAGTTTGGCTTGTAGGCTAAGATCCATTTCACTGATCTCATCCAACAAAATAGTGCCGCCCTGCGCTTGCTCGAATTTCCCTGGGCAAGCTTGGATCGCGCCAGTAAATGCGCCTTTTTCATAACCAAACAGCGTCGCTTCTAACATGTTGTCTGGGATCGCCGCGCAGTTAATCGCGACAAACGGGCCATCTTTTCGGCTAGAGGCATTGTGAATGTAACGAGACATCACTTCTTTACCAGAACCACTTGGGCCTAATACCATGACGTTGGCATCGGTTTTAGCCACCTTATCAGCCAACATCATTAACTTGATGCTTTTCTCATCGGCAACGATAGCGTCGCCATTATCATCCGATTTTACGGGAGCATAACGGCTCACCATATTTAGCAGAACTTCAGGCGCAAATGGCTTTGCCATATAGTCTATGGCG
Source organism: Vibrio crassostreae (assembly GCF_024347415.1). Taxonomy (NCBI): domain Bacteria; kingdom Pseudomonadati; phylum Pseudomonadota; class Gammaproteobacteria; order Vibrionales; family Vibrionaceae; genus Vibrio; species Vibrio crassostreae. The sequence continues at coordinate 919,793 of NZ_AP025476.1, read as the reverse complement.
CCCTCTTTCATTGCAGCAACGGCATCTTCGATGTTGGCATAAGCTGTCATCAACAGCACAGGCAAATTTGGCCAATGCTGCTTGATATTTCTCAATAGTGCCAAACCACCCATGCCTGCCATCTGAACATCAGATACGACAATATCAACGGAGTTAGACTTTAATTTGACCAGAGCATCTTCCGCACAATCCGCTTCCAGCCATTCATAGCCAGCAAGCGCGAGCGTGTCGACAAGGGCTTCGCGTAGACCTTCATCATCTTCGACGATTAACACTTTGCTTTGAGCCATAGGATTCTCCAGTGTAAATTCAGTTAAAACTTATTCGTTTTCAGAAGAAGCACTTCTTTCCAGCGGCAAGCACATGGTAAAGCATGCGCCGTCCCCTTCTTCTGATATCAATTCAAGTCGGCCTTCATGTGCACGACATACCATTTGTACAACCGCTAAGCCTAGACCTGTACCTTGCGAACGAGTGGTAAAGAAGGGTTCCATGATTTTACCTTGAAGCTCTTTCGGTACGCCCGGCCCACTGTCTTGCACTGATATCTTAAGCTCGCCGTTTACGGGTCTAAAAAAAACATCAATCTGCGATTCTTTACCCGCAATTTGAACCGCGTTCAAAACCAAGTTACTTAACGCTGAAGCGATGGCGTTGGCGTTGCCAAACATTTGAGTCTGTTCGCCCTCAACTTCCTGGCAATAATCAATCTGACTGGTTTTCAATGCCGCTTCCACCATAGGGTGAAATTCGGTAATCAATTCAGCCACGGTAAAAGGTTTCACCACCTTATTATCGCCACCTTTGGCAAACAACAACATGTCATTCACTTGCTTCTCTAAGTCATGCAATCTATCCATAAGCTTAGATTGAAAACGCGTTTTTGTTGCCGGCGGCAGATTCGGCGCGGCAAGGTTTGATGCATACAGCATCGCACTAGATAACGGCGTACGAACCTGATGAGCAAGCGAAGCCACCATTCGACCTAACGAAGACAAGCGTTGAAGATCACTCACTCGAGACTGCAATAGACGAGTTTCTGTCAGGTCAGTAATCAAAATTAGCTGACCTGTAGTAGAGGCTGAAATGGCCAAACGTACCTTTCGACCGTTCTTTAATGAGATCTCATGACCATCATCGTCTTTTGGGTCGAAGGCACTTTGAATCACTGAAAACCACTTCTCACCAACCAACTCAACCCCAAGGATACGGTGCGCTTCAGGGTTCGCTTCTCTCACTTCGCCATGAGTATCTAACAAGATAACCCCTGCAGGCATTACATCGAGTACTTGCTTATAGCGTTCAACCTGCTGCTCAACAGAATCTAGGTGTGATTGATTTTCTGGTTCGTTCGATACGTGCATGTCAAAAATTTGCCTCAAATACTAAAACAGCCTGAGACGTATAACACGAGTCAGGCTATTTGCTATATTTATCACATAGTTAAGCAAGCAACAACTCGACTATGGTTTATCTGTTCACTTAGCTAGAATTGCCAAATAGCTAAAAAGTGTGTGCTAGTTTTTCGTTTTCATCTAAAACTGGACACTATCGCTGCAAGTTATATTTACGCATTTTTTCAACCAGAGTGGTTCTGCGCATTCCAAGCATGTCAGCAGCACGGGCAACAATGCCTCCTTGCGCTTCCAAGGCTTGATTGATCATATTCACTTCCATATCCGCGAGTAACTCTTTCAGGTTAACCCCTTCTGGCGGTAACTCTTGAGGTGCATTGGCGTTGTCAGCAAGTTCATCTTGCTGATCAAAGCTGAAATCTTCTGCGAACAGGTCGGAAAGTGCATCACGCTCTTGCTCTTCTTCAGATACAAAGCTATTAAACTCAGGCTGGAACTCAGGAATATCGCTGTATCGATATTTAGTTGGAAGGTGATTCACATCAACCAAGCTGTTTGGATACAGGATAACCATTCGCTCAACCAGGTTCGCTAATTCACGAACGTTACCTGGCCAGTAGTGCTCCATTAGAGAGTTAATCGCACGAGCGGTAAAGCAGATAGGCATGCTGCCTTCCGCTTCCATTCGAGTCATCAACTCTTGAAGCAACAGTGGAATATCTTCTTTACGGTCCTGAAGCGCCGGCATTTCGATTGGGAATACATTCAAGCGGTAGTAAAGATCTTCACGGAACAAATCATCATCGATCATATCTTCAAGGTTGCGGTGGGTTGCCGCAATCACACGAACATCAGCTTGTATGGTGCTGTTACCACCGACGCGTTCAAAGCATCGCTCTTGCAGTACACGCAACAACTTAACTTGCATCGCCATTGGCATATCGCCAATTTCATCAAGAAACAGTGTGCCACCCTCAGCCAATTCAAAACGACCTTTACGTGCGGTAATCGCACCAGTAAACGCGCCCTTCTCATGACCAAACAATTCACTCTCAAGTAAATCTGGTGGGATAGCACCACAGTTTACCGGCACGAAAGGCCCAGTACGACGTTTAGAGTGATAGTGAATATTACGCGCTACAACTTCTTTACCGGTACCAGATTCACCAAGAATCAGCACGTTCGCTTCCGTAGAAGAGACTTGTTCAATTAAGTGACGTACTTCTTGAATGCCAGCACTTTGTCCTACTAGGCTACGAAATAGAGTGTTCTTGCGTGCCGAAGACACCACTTGAACACCTTTGCGACCTAAGAAGTCTTTACAGTGTCTTAATGCATCACTTAATTGAGGGTAGTTAAGAGGAAGTTCAAGCTCACCAACATAGTTAGTCAACTCGTCAACCGGGTGATTGTTTTTGCCAATCACCAGTAAAGGGATGTGATTGGCGTGAACAAGCTTTTCATTCAGTAATGCGTTGAAGCCTTTACCTTTAATGGTACCAATAATGCAGCCGGCCCACTGTAGTGACCAGTCAACTTTACGTGCTTGTTCAGAGCTGATTACTTCGCAGCTCTCTCCTACAAACTCTAATATTGTGCTTAAATTGTGACGATCTTGAGCGCTATCGTCGACGACAAGCAGTTTTGCCAAACCTTGCATAAGTAGGAATTATTGCCTTTATTTTGGTGCGATGCGGAAAAACGGTGAGCGACGTAGTCTATAAAACAATGAAAATTATCAATGATTATGGTCTACGTGGACAAATTTAGGAAATCAGCAACGAAAAAAGCCATTAGGCTATCTAATGGCTTCTATTTTATTTGATTAAAAAAATAAGGCAACCAACCAATTAAGGGATATGAGATTGGTTAAAACTGCAATTTTTCTTTAAATACCTACGTCAGCAGACGTCAAGTTGTGATATTCGTTCGGAATTTGGTCCCAAGCGCTCTTAATTTCGCGAATAATATCGATAACATCATCAATAGGCTGTGGGTCATTTTTGTGATTTGCCGCAGAAATTTGCGTGATCATGAACTCATAAAGTTGATCTAGGTTTTTCGCAATATCGCCACCATCGTCCATAGATAGGCAACTGCGTAGGCTAATAATGATATCTAGAGCCTTACCAAGTCGCTCACCTTTCACCGGGATGTTACCCGCTTGCATTGCCGCTTTACCTTGAATCAAACGCTCGATAGCACCTGCCATTAGCATCTGTACAATCTTATGCGGTGAGGCAGCCGTTAGCTGACTATCCACTGATACCTTTTTATATGCCTGTAAAGAACCGCGCATAGTAAACCTCTTCTATAAAAACTTTTTGTATTGTTGAACTGATTTAGCACCGTGACGATATTTGTGTAGGGCCTTACCTACTCGACTCGTCTCAGACTGCATCAATTCGACTAATTTTCTGGTTCTGATAATGGCTTCAAACCATTCAGAACTTTGCTTAACGTCGGGGTGTGAGTCGATTATTTGAAGCACGTTTTGCAATAACTGTTCTCTGTTATCGACAAGCAGCGTTATTTCTTCAGCATTAATTTCACTAAATTCAAGCTTAGAGAGAATTAATTGATCGAGTTCACAAAGCTCTTTTAGCTGGCTATTCATCTATTAGCCCAACGCATTCATCATACTGCCCAACTGAGATTGCATCTTACTGGTCGCATCTTGCATGGCCGTGAACTTAGAGTGGGTACGGCTCTCAAGGCTGTCCATGCGGCGGTCAAGCGCGCTTTGGTCATCTGCTAGGCGGTAATTTTGCTCGACCAAGCTCTTTTCTCGAGTACGGATTGAACCCGTGATACCTGTAATGCCTTGAATCGCGTCTTCCACTTTTTTGGCGAAGCCGTTGTTGCCACCAAAGAACTCACCCAACTTATCAAAGTTATTGTTAAGTTGACGGTCAAGCATGTCGTAGTTGATTTCTAACGAGCCTTGTCTTGTGGTCGTGATACCAAACTCGGTCAAAGATTTTAGGTTATCAGGCGCGCCTTCAATGCTTGATGAGAACACACCTTTTAATCGTGAGTCGGCGTTACGCACGGTACTGTCACCAGACAGCGGGCCTTTTTGGCCAGTCGTTGGGTCAACACCCGCCAAGTTTTTAGACACTTGGTAAAACTGATTATAAGAATTAACAAAAGCTTCAATGTCTTGGCGAACACTATTACGGTCGTACTCCACACCAATTTCTGCCGGCGGCTTATCTTTAGGTGTTTTTCCTTTTACCGTAATATCGATGCCTTCCACGGCATCTTCAATCACATTGTTGTTACTTGAGAGCTGAGCAACGCCATCCAATACAACCATTGAATCTTGTCCGGCTTGAACTTCCGTCATACCACTGTAGGTATCGAAAGACTCTTGAGCCTGAGCAAGATCAGCTTGTGCTTTATCGACCTTCTCTAATTGCTCACGCTCTTCCGGATCGAGTTTGGCACGTTCAATTTTTTTGGCTTGTTCAGCGGTCAATTCGCCTTTTTGAACTTTCTCAGCGAGCTCTGCTTTTTCTTGTGAGATCTTTTCTTCGATACGCGCTTGTTCAGCCTCTAGCTTTTGCTGGGCTTCTTTTGGCGTCACGTAAGAATCTGTCAACGTACCTGAAGCAGCATTTGACCACCCCGGCACATCAGGAGCTTTCTCTATCGCTTTTTCATCAAGCTCAAGTTCAGGTGTGTAGTAAGAATCAAGAAGTGTACCAGATGCAGTTTCCGTCCAACCTGGGATATTGTCTTCCGGCATGACAGATTTTGCCGCTTTAGCTGCATCAAGGGCAGCTTGTCCGTCGGCGGCGGCTTGCTCACCGTAGCTAAGGCTTTGAGAGCCTTCATCAGCTAATGAAGTAGCGTCGGTCTGGGATGCAGGAAGGGCATTACCGTCTTCATCGATTGTTTCACTCGCATTTGGATCATCGTTCGAAATTACGTCATCAACGAGTTGTGCGGCTTTTCCTGCAGGAGTTAGAGCAAGAACATCTTGAGCTGCAAGGCGCGCTTTCTCTAAAGCTTTAACGCGCTCTTCAAGAGTTTTGTATTCGAGTTTTTTTAGGGGATTAGCGGTATCTGACTCAACGTTGATGCTGATCTGCTGGTCTGAACCAGACTGATTCGAGGCAACGATAAGTCGTGGGCCTTCAACATCGTTGATAATAGATGCACGAACGCCTGGGTTGCTATCTGCACCGTTTATACTGCGAACAACATCGATAAGTTTCGATCTGTCGCCAACTTGCACATCAAAGCTGTCATCACCAAGCGAAACCTGCAGCTTACCTGGGCCAAATTTCATGTCCTCTGACAGTACATCAGAAGCCACTTTATGGCTTTGGGCAAGCTGCAACACATCGATGGCATATTTGCCAGCGATCGCTTCGGTAGTCGCGGTTGCAGAGACAAGAGCTTCATCAGTACTTTCCACTGTTCGCACAGCGAAAGCTTTTTCCTGACGAAAGTTTGTCATCAGGTTTTTCATCGAATCGAGGGATTCTCTGAGTCTTCCATAGGCACTAATGCTGGTATCGATTCGCGTTCGTTCATTGTCAATTCGTTGCTGTTTAGGTACACGCTCCGAATCAACAATTTTGCTGACCATGGAATTGATATCCATGCCAGACGAAATCCCCATTGGGCCAAAACTCATTAAACCACCTCAATAATACGACTTAAACCTTCACCTCAAATATTCGACTATTTGAGTTTTGGGCTGCTAGGCGTCTTAGAATTTCAAGCATTTCTTCATCGGGTATTTGGCGAATAATATCACCGGTTGTGGTCTCATAAATGGTCACCACATCCCTACCCGACTCTTCATCGACCTTAAAGGCAACACCCTTATTGAGGGAGGAGATAAACTCGTTTACCTTCTCCACCATTTTGACTCGCTCTTGATCATTTAGCTCTTGTCTATGTTGAGCTAATTGAATCGCTGCTTCGGTAGCTTCCTCTTTCGATTTCTCTACCTTGCCATAAGATGTTGCTTCTTTTAGTCGCGAAATACTCGACGCACTACTACCTTCATCGCTTGCAATTTTAATGCCATTAGGTGAGCCATAAGGCTGGATGTTCGATGCGTTGGATGATATTTCCATAACACTCTCCCTCCCTCCTTTACGAGCCATACAGTAAAACTCTACCCAGAGTAGAGTTTACCGCTACTTACCGAGGTAAGTTTAGCCCAATAAGCTTAGAGCTGCTGATGGTGATTGTTTTGCTTGAGCTAGGATAGAAGTACTCGCCTGTTGTAGGATTTGAGACTTAGTCATAGCCGTTGTTTCTTTCGCGTAATCGGTATCTTTGATACGGCTCTTAGACGCATTAACGTTTTCGTTAATGTTATCTAAGTTGCTAATTGCATGGTCAAAACGGTTTTGGAAAGCACCAAGAGATGCGCGGTTACTATCAACAGATTTTAGTGCGCCATCAATGATAGATACAGCTTCGTTTGCACCTGCAACCGATGTTACGTCGATATCGTTAACAGTAACGTCTTTACCTGCACCGATACCTAGTTCACCAGCAAGACTGCCACCGAACTCGACATCACCATCAACTTTTTGGCTTGAAGCGAAAAGTTGCAGTTTACCGCCTTCGCCTACCGACGCTTTAACATCTTGGCTTTGACCGTTGATGTAAGTTGCTAGCTCTTCCATATCGTTGCCTTCCTTCGCAGAAATAGACAACTCTTGTGCTTCACCAAACTTATCGTTGTATTTGATTGTTAAGTCAGCACCAGCACCTACACGCCAAGAAGCATCTTTGCCTTCTGTAACGCCGTAGCTCTTACCACCCATGTCTTGAGTGTCGGTACGCATGTTGTTCATAGTCAGCATTACTGCTTCACCAGAATCTGCACCGATTTGGAAAGATTGGCTGCCGTAAGTACCGTTAAGAAGCTTATTACCACCAAAAGAGGTCGTTTCAGCAATACGGTTAAGTTCTGTATTTAGAGCAGAGACTTCTTCTTGGATCGCAACACGTTCAGATTTGCTGTTTGAACCATTTGAAGATTGAAGAGAAAGGTCACGCATACGTTGCAGAATGTTGGTTGACTCATTCATTGCACCTTCAGCTGTCTGTGCAATAGAGATACCGTCATTCGCGTTTTTCACAGCCATATCTAGGCCACGGCTTTGCGACGTTAAGCGGTTAGAGATTTGTAGGCCAGCAGCATCATCTTTTGCGCTATTGATTTTATAGCCAGAAGACAAACGCTCCATTGATTTTTGAGTACCTTCAGCCGCGCTATTTAGGTAGCGCTGAGCCGTCATTGCAGACACATTTGTGCTTACATTAATCGCCATAGTTGATCTCCTTTAGGCATTTTTAATGTACTTATGTGACTCTCACCTCACACAAATACATGTCAATTTTGTTTATGCACCAGTGTCTCTCTCACCTTACATTGGTACATATCATTTCTCTCAATCCCTTTAACGGCCCCTTAATTAGAAGCTTTAATAAAAAATGCGCTTTTTTTCATATTCTTTTCAACAACAAAGGAAAGTGTGATCGGGCTTCAATTAATAGGGCGACATTCGCTAAAGTTTCCCGTTTTCTTGATTATTGAGCGTGGTGTTGAATATAAAACCAAAAGAGATCCCTGATATCTCGTTCTACTCGATTCTGGGATGACGAATTACTGTTTTAGTTATTTGCACACCGTAATTCCCTACAGTGAGGAACGAGCGTGATAGGGAATCTCGCTTTTGCTTCTGTTTACCCGCACTACACTTTTCCAAATACACCTTCACCAAATTTCAGGCAATAAAAAACCCAGCCGAAGCTGGGTCTGTTTAGCGCTCATCTCTCACCACGAGCTAATTTGTGGAAGCCTAACGCTAACGCTTATGATCAAAAATACTTATAGTCAACGTGGCTTTTTAATCGATTAACCTAGTAGGCTAAGTGCCGAGTTCGGTGCTTGCTTCGCTTGAGCAAGAATCGAGCTTGAAGCTTGAGAAAGGATCTGAGACTTAGTCATCTGAGTCGTTTCTTTCGCGAAGTCGGTATCTTTAATACGGCTCTTAGATGCGTTAACGTTCTCGTTAATGTTGTCTAAGTTGCTGATAGCGTGGTCGAAACGGTTTTGGAAAGCACCTAGCTCAGCACGGTGGCTGTCTACGTACTTAAGTGCCGCATCGATTACTGCTACAGATTCTTGTGCTCCGCCAACAGACGTTACGTCGATAGTATCAACCGTTACGTCTTTGCCAGGTTGCATGCCTAGTTCGCCAGCAAGGCTACCAGAGAATGCCACTTCACCTTCAACTTTGTTGTTACCAGTAAACATTTGTAGCTTACCATCTTCAGTTACAGACGCTTTCACAGAGTCTTGTTGACCGTTGATGTACGTTGCTAGCTCTTCGATGTCGTCACCCGCTTTTGCGCTGATGTCGATTTCTTGTGCTTGACCGAAGTTATCAGTGAACGACAGTTTTAGGTCGTTAGAGCCAGCTTGAACGTTCCAATCTTTGTCTTTCGCGTTCTCAGTTTGGTAGCTCTTACCACCCATCTGAGCATTATCAGAGCGCATGTCTTTCAGTTGAAGCATTACCGCTTCACCGTTATCCGCACCGATTTGGAATGATTTAGTACCGTGAGTACCGTTAAGCAGCTTGTTGCCACCAAAAGACGTCGTTTCCGCGATACGGTTTAGTTCGTCGTTCAGTGCTGTTACTTCTTCTTGAATCGCTACACGCTCAGATTTTGAGTTTGAGCCGTTTGAAGATTGTAAAGACAAATCACGCATACGTTGCAGGATGTTCGTTGTCTCGTTCATTGCACCTTCAGCAGTTTGTGCAATAGAGATACCGTCATTCGCGTTACGTACAGCAACATCAAGGCCGCGGCTCTGAACATTCAAACGGTTAGAGATTTGTAGACCCGCAGCGTCATCTTTTGCGCTGTTGATTTTTGAGCCTGAAGCTAGACGCTCCATTGATGTTTGTTGTGCGCTGTTTGCGTTGTTTAGGTAACGTTGCGCTGTCATCGCTGAAACGTTTGTATTTACATTCACTGCCATGGTGATTTCTCCAATTGATTTTCCGGTATAGCGGTTTCCGACGTCTCGGAAAACCAAAGTAGTTCTCTCAAAGTTACTTTTAATAACGGCGCGAAATTCAGAAGCTTTAGAAAAACTTTTAAAAAACCACAAAAAAATTATTAATCTAATATTTATCAATAACTTAATTTTCATCACTTTCTATTACAGAGATAGATTTCAATTGAAAAAAGATTTTAACCTGTTTAAAAAACGTACGAATCGCCGTCTAAATTAGTCAAGGTGGAGAAATGATCAATCACCAAAGATCTCTGGGGTAGGCAAATCTTGTGCAATAGATGAAATTATTTGTCGTGAAGAAGAGCCGTCAAATAGAGATCTAAGAAAGGTAGAGCGAGAAAATTCGCAGGGAAGTAAGTAGCAAAAACAAGAAACACAGAAAGGAAAAAGCCCCTTTTCCTTTGAGAGAACCGGGGCTAGTTGGCGCGTCAGAGCCTGTGTGGAGATCATCGAGAAATGAACACATTTCCGACTCGCCGTTGCATTCTTACCGTAAAAATGGATAGCAGGTGAGAGATGAGAGAGCTAAACACTCAATAGTAAGTATGCTTGCCAGTTTCCCTTGCTGCATGGCTCACGTCTGAACACGAGCAACAAGTTCAACCAATAACTATTGCAACAATGTCATTGCAGAGTTAGGCAACTGTTTTGCTTGAGCAAGTATCGAAGTACCTGCTTGTTGCAGAATTTGTGACTTGGTCATTTGCGTCGTCTCTTTCGCAAAGTCCGTATCTTTGATTCGGCTGTTAGAAGCGTCTACGTTCTCTTGTACGTTTGCCAAGTTATTAATACTGTGGCTTAGACGGTTCTGTTTCGCACCCAAATCAGCACGCTGTGAATCTACGTACTTCATTGCAGAATCAATCACACTGATTGCGTTCTGTGAACCTGCAACGCTAGTTAAGCTAACATCTTGAACAGAGGTTGCGCGGCCTTCACTCTTAATTCCTAGCTCAGACGCTAGGCCACCAGAGATCGACATTGCACCTTCAAGGTCAGGTTCAGCAACGAACAGTTGTAAACGACCTTCATCGGTAACCGATGCGTTCACTAGATCAGATTGACCATTAATGTAAGTCGCCAGTTCTTCAATATCATCACCCACTTTGGTGTTGATATCTAGAATGATGTCTTCGCCCGCTTTAGTCTTAAATTCGAATTTAAGATCGCTTGCGGTTGGCGGCACTTGCCAATCTTTGTCTTTCGCGTTTTCTGAATCAAACGTAGTACCACCCATGCGGAAATCATCGGCACGAATGCTAGTCAACGCCATGATCATCGCTTCACCAGAGTTAGAACCAATCTGGAACGACGCTTCACCAAATGAACCGTTCAGCAGACGACGACCACCAAAAGAGGTTGTTTCCGCGATACGGTTAAGCTCATCTTGAAGTGCCATTGACTCTTCGTTCAGTGCAGTACGCTCTGCTGGAGAGTTAGTGCCGTTTGATGATTGAATCGCTAGATCACGCATACGTTGCAGTACGTTGGTTGATTCATTCATCGCGCCTTCAGCGGTTTGAGCAATCGAAATACCGTCGTTAGCATTACGCATTGCTACATCAAGGCCACGAGATTGAGCCGTTAAGCGGTTCGAGATTTGCAGACCTGCTGCATCATCTTTCGCGCTGTTGATCTTGTGACCAGATGACAAACGCTCCATAGAAGTCGCTAAGTCATTAGACGCTTTATTCAGGTAACGTTGTGCTGTCATAGCAGATACGTTAGTGCTTACATTGATAGCCATTTTGCTCTCCTTATGAGTTCGCAAACTTTCTGCGAAGCGGCCAGCTTTACTCTCATATGGATAAGCACTGACCGTGTATTACTCGATAAACCCTATTCAGGGTTTAAGATCTGTATTAATCATTTATAACCAACACAGATACAAGTTGTATGCCAAGTTTAATTTTGTATAAATAATTTTTTAATTAAATAAAAATCAAAAACTTACAAAAAATTAAACGCGATTATGATTGTTTGTTCTTTGAGGGTGAAACAACGTATACCCTCCTGATTGCCGTTTTTTGCCGCTATCTTGAAAAACAAAACGTTTCGTATAAAAAAGCGGCAAGTATTGAAGTCATTCGCACGTATGGCATAGCACATAAGGCAAAGAATCGACTCCGTGATGAACAGCAGCTCACCACTAAATACCGATTGATCATTAAATATAATTAAACAAGGTCAGGTCTTTTGTTTTGCCAAACGCTTGTTGTGAAGCTTGGAGTGCTCGAGAGTTTTCATTGAATTCAATGATGGCTTTCGAATAATCTAAGTCTTCAAAGTTGCTTTTTGCTTTCGCCAAAGATAACTTAAAATCTTCATGTTGTTGCTCTTGAATATCCAAGGTACTCAAGCGTGCACCGACATCGGTTCTCGCCTTAGTTAAATGGATAAACGCAGCATGGAACTCTTCTGTTACTTGGTGCAATTTCGCCGTTGCCGATGCATCCGACACAGGGTTTTCTGCCTGTTCTGCCGCCTCTTTGAACGTATCAAAGATAGAGAATGTCTCTCTCGGCTCTAAGGTGATAGAGTCACCCTTAGTGATCTGGCCTTTGACTTGAATATTCAGCCCTTCGTAAACAATGCCTGTCGAAGGATCAAAATCTTCTGCTGCAACCACTGCACCGTCTTTTTCAAGCTGATAAGCGAAATTACCCGTCTGCATGTCGACAAAAGTCACTTTATAAGTAGACCCATCTTCATCGCTGTTGGTCGCACGCCCGAGCAATAACTCAGACGCAGGCTCAAGCTCATATTGAGGCTCGTAATCCCCGAACGGGTTGTCTATTTCCATAAACATTTTGCTGCCGGGATCATTCATCGCCATTTCAAAGCTGCTTGCCACACGCATCTTGCGTTGATAGTCATCACCTTGGTAAGTCACGTTCCCTTCATTATCTCGAAAGAAAGGTTGGTTCTTTGGTTTAGTACCCGCAAATGTGTAGTTACCCGACTCATCTTGAGAGTTGGCTAAATGCAGAAAGTTATTCGCCAGTTCTTGAATTTCACGCTTCTTAGCTAAGCGGTCTTCTGGAGAAAGTGCACCGTTGATCATTTCCATCACGGTTCGTTTTGCTTCATCAGCAAAGCCTTCAGTGTTGGAGACCAATACCTCATGATGTTCAAGACGGTTTCTTACTAAAGTAATCGCATCTACATACTGTTTAAGCTGCTCTGACTGCTGACCAATATTCTGTAAATAGTGCGTCGCCAATGGGTCATCACTCGGCGACTGCAACTTCTTACCAGAAGCGAGCTGCGCTTGGTTGTGATGCACCTTGTTCTCTTGGCGGCGCAAGTCGTTTTGTACTGACTGATAATTGTGGAAGCTAGAGATGCGATTCAACATTTATACCTTCCTATCTCAGAGCCAAAATGGTGTTAAACGTATCGTTGGCTGCTTGCATGATGCGTGACGAAGCCATATACGCTTGTTGAAATTTCATCATATTTGCCGCTTCTTCATCGAGGTTAACCCCCGAAATCGAAGCAATACGTTCTTGAGCTGACTGCTTTTCTAGCGTCGCGATATCACTCAAGCGATTTGCCGTGGAAGACTTCAAGCCCGTATTGGTGTTCAAATTGTGGTAAAGGTCTAAAATCGTAGACTCACCATCATTCAAGATCTTACCTGTTTGGAGATCTTGTAGCTTACGTAGGTTTCCGTTATCGCCTTCTGATGGGACAAGGTTTGCCGTAAATTTATCGTTTGCCACCGCACCGGCTGTTAGCTCAAAGGTGGTGCCATTGATGGTCACAGGCCCTTGTGGCGGATACGGTTGCGGCTGCATTAAAATGTTGCCCTTTGGATCCGTCACAGCAAATTGCTCACCCTTTGGCGATACAACCACTTCGAACTCACGTAATTGGCCAGCCGCTAAAATTTTGAACCCCGCAGTGCCTTTAGCAAAGGTGGTCGATGCCTCATAACTTTGTGCGGCAATATCTCTAGGGTCTTTAGTTTCCATCTGAATCTGCGCAGCAAAGTTGCGCGTAGGGCGCAGTAATAACTTCTCGCCAAGTTCAGGAGGATTACGTATTTCCACTCGCATGCCATCAAGATAAAAAGCGTTACCACTAGAGTCGGTCGTCACCTTAACGGTTTCGCCATTCGGCTTAGTCACGACATAATCACTGCCGTCATACTTAAGGCCGTACTCACCACCTTTTAAGGCAGAGGTGTCATCGATATATACCGCAACATCCGCTGTTGACTGCCCACTAGCCGTGACACGAGATTTTGCCACCAGCTCTGAGTTCACATCGGTGAAAATATCTTGGCCTACGTTGCCGTTGAGATCCAAACCTTGCTCTTGAAGACTATTTACCTTGTACGAAAACGCCGTCGCCAAACGACCAAGCTCATCCATGATTGCTGGAATATGCTCGTCTCGCATGTCTAACATGGCACCGATTTTTCCGTCGATATCACTGCTGGTGATCGGTTTTAAAGACTTCCCTTCAACAATCGCCAAGCGACGCTGATGCGCATCGGGCAAGCCATCAACCATTTTCAGTTGGCTTGCTTCACTACCTGAAACCAAGGTATGGCCATTACCGATATGGACGTTAAATCCTTCGGCGTTTGAGCGCGGAGTTACCGTGACTTTGGTATAACCAGACAGCTCATTAATAAGCTTTTCGTGCTGATCTCGAAGGTCGTTATGTGGCCCAGGAGTTCGCATCATTAAGCGTTGTACGTCACGGATCTCGTAAGCCAGTTGGTTAACTCGCTCGATACCCATATCTAACTTTTTATTGGTAGAATCAGACTGTTGGCGAACTGTTTCATGAAATTCGTTCAACGTTTTAGTTAATAGCCCAGCCTTTTCTAATACAACCTTTCGCGCACCAACATCATTCGGTGTATCGGCCAATGTTTTAACCGAGTCAAACCACTCGTTGAGGTTTTCTGGGATCTTCTTCGAAGCAACCGATGACAACATGCCCGACAGCATATCTAGGTTGGCTTCGGTATCACCTTTGTTGGCGGCATTGGTTGTCGATAGGTTAAGTTCATTGACGGCAAATTGGTCCCAAGAGCGGCGAACATTTTCCACATGCACACCCATACCATAGGTTTGGCCACCGTACTGGCGCGGGTCATTCACACCTTGAATCACAGATTGGCGGCTATAGCCCTCTGTGTTGGCGTTAGAAATGTTATGACCTGTGGTGTTTAGCTGTCTCTGAGCGGTAAGAACACTTTGTGCCCCTACATTCAGAAGATCCGACGCCATAATGCCCCCAAAAAACTTAACAAAATCAGCGCAAACTGATTAACTACAACTGCATATCATCAAGAGATAAAGCAATATATATGCCAATAGATAAAACTGAGAATTCAAAGGCAATAATTTATTGAAGTGTAAGGAGATAACTACAGACTTCGCAGCAAAACTTGAGGTAATAGATAGGAAAAGAGCCTGCCAATGGCAAGCTCTCAATGTTCATTAAAGGTGATTAGTTCATCTCATCAATCTTAGCTTTAACGCGCAATACCTTATCTGCATAGTTAGGGTCAGTTGCGTAACCTGCTTGGTGGATACCTTTGATGAAGTTCTCTGAGTTACCTTGATGCTGCAATGCCGTTTCGTATCTTGGGTTTTCGTTCAAGAACTTCACATAGTCGTTAAAGCTATCTTCAAAGTTTGAGTAAGAACGGAAAGAAGCCGACTCTTTAACGGCTGTTTTACCGTGGAACTCAAGTGTCTGCGTAGCAACCTTATCGCCCTTCCAACTTCTGTCTGCTTTGATGTTGAATAGGTTATTGCTGTTGCCCAAAGAGTTCTTAACCATTTTAGAACCCCAACCCGTTTCAAGGGCAGCTTGTGCCAATAGTAGAGACGAGTCCACACCAAGCGCGCTCGCTGCTTTTTCTGCGTAAGGCTTCATTGAGGTCACAAACGATTCTGGAGAATCAAAGGATACTGGCTGTTTTGCTGCTTGCGCAGATTGTACTTCTGATGCTCGACCTTCTGAACGGCCTGAGTACTGAGGTCTTTGCAATGAAGTATCAAAGCCTTCACTACGAACCTTATCTTCCGTCGCATCGCTTGCTTGACCCGCGCTTAACTGCGCCACAATCATATCCGCAAGACCTAACGAACCTGAAGCACTCAACTCACTCGCCATTTGCTCATCTTGCATTTGGCGATAAAACTGCTCGTTCTGGCTATTCAGCATATCCGATTTGAAGCTTGAGTTTGCATCGCGCATCGACTTAAACAACATTGAGGTAAAAATTGATTCAAACTGTTTTGCCGCAGCGGTTAATGCTTCTTTCTCGCTGCCTTCTTCACCGTTTACCGCTTGTTGACGAAGGCGGTCTAGGCTGCCGATGTCGTGGATAAAGCCGATGTCATTGTTATTCTTAATCATGCTTAACCCCTTAGATAATGATCAATTGGCCTTCAATCGCACCCGCTTGTTTCAGTGCTTGAAGGATTGCCATTAGATCAGAAGGCGCTGCGCCGACTTCGTTAACTGCTCGAACCAAATCATCCAGCGTTAGGCCAGGTTCAAACTTAAACATCTTGCCATCAGCTTCAGTGACTTCGATATCTGAATCAGGAACCACTACTGTTTGGCCGCCAGAAAATGCATTCGGTTGGCTTACGTTGAGATTTTCTTTGATTGCGACCGTCATACCACCGTGCGTTACCGCCGCCGCTTTTAAGCGAACGTGCTTACCAACCACGATCGTACCGGTACGAGAGTTAACAATGATTTTTGCAGAACCTTCTGCAGGGTCGAATTCGATATTTTCAATTGCAGACAGGAAAGCCACACGTTGGCTGATTTCTCGAGGTGCACGAACTTTTACTGACGTCGCGTCTACCGCAGACGCCATTTGTGGGCCTAGGAAATTATTAACCGCATCAGCCAAACGCTGAGCCGTTGTAAAATCTGATTGGATTAGGTTGAAGGTAATATAGTCACCGCGACCGAATGGGGTTGGAATCTCTTGTTCAACCGTTGCACCGCTAGAGATGATGCCAACGTTAGGGTTGTTACCGACAATCTTAGAACCGTCGTTACCCTGCGCGCTAAAACCACTTACTACCAAGTTACCTTGCGCTACGGCATACACCTGGCCATCAAGACCTTTTAAAAAGGTTTGTAGCAGCGTACCACCACGTAGGCTTTTTGCCGAACCGATAGAAGACACGGTTACGTCAACTTCCTGACCTTGCTTAGAGAAAGCTGGCAGTTCAGCAGTCACAATAACAGCCGCTACGTTTTTGGTTTTTGGCTTAGTGCCGGGCGGCAATTGGATGCCAAAATTTTGCAGCATTGCGTTAAACGTTTGATCGGTAAAGGGAGTTGTCTCACCTGTACCCGGCAAACCTGTCACCAAACCGTAGCCAACAAGTTGGTTACTACGAACACCCGCCACTTTTGCCACGTCTTTAATACGCGCAGCATGGGCACTGGTGGCAAGAAATAGCATGCCGAATAGTACGAGTGTTAGTTTTTTCATTGAGTAACCTGTCTGTATTGCTTTAATTTATAATAGCTTAGCTAAATATGGCTGAGTGATAGAGGCTGTCAGTATGTCGACACCCTCTCAAGCCCTACAGAGATACATTAAAGAATCGTGCCAAGAATCCAGGCTCTTGCATATCTTTCTGCACGCCAGTCCCTGAGTACTGAATTCGCGCGTTAGAAACACGGTTTGAAGCGATGGTATTTTCGAAGTCAATATCGTCTGGACGGATGGTGCCGCTTAGGCGGATGTACTCATCGCCCGTGTTCAGTGTCATCCACTTCTCACCACGAACCACTAGGTTACCATTGGCTAATACTTCGATGACTTCAACGGTAATGTAGCCGCTGATACTGTTACTTTGGTTGGCTGATGCGTCACCAGCGAAGGTATTGGTGTTGCTCAGGTCATAAGAGAAGTTGTACTTGTCGATCGTCAGCTCTTGACCACCAACAGCCAGTGGCTCCATCGATGCATCGTTCGACTTAGACATGTCTGCGTTGGCTTTTTTGGTCGCTCGAGTATTCTCATCTAGCGCCACAGTAATGATGTCACCAATACCACGCGGTTTTGAGTCATCGTACATGCTGCCAATATGATTCACATTGAATAGTGAACCCGTTGCCGCTGCGTAATGCTCTGGTTTCTGCTTTGGATTGATTGGCGCCCATGCAGGGTCACCTGCAATTGGATCGGTTCTACCACGAAGCGTGTCGATAATGCCTGAGCTCTCTTCAGCCGACTTATCACCTTCCACTGCATCAACTACTGTGGTTGCGTTTTCTTCTGCTGGAGTCTCTATCGGGTCCAACACAGCACAACCCGTCATAGACATAAACAGAGCTAAACAAAAAATACGTTTCATGGCGATATACTCTCAGCAGGCAGTGGTCAATGGATCAATTAGTAGAAACACGTTGATGAATTCGAATAAGTAAACGGCTAACAAACCAATTACAGCTGTTGGTTAACAAAGCTCATCATCTTGTCTACTGACGAGATAACTTTTGAGTTCATTTCGTATACACGTTGAGCTTCAATCATGTTTACCAGCTCTTCGGTTACGTTTACGTTCGATGTTTCTAGCATCGACTGGCGAATGTTACCTAGGCCATCGAAGCCCGGTACACCTTCTTGCGGGTCACCACTCGCACCAGTCGGTAAGTAAAGGTTTTGACCGACTGGCTCTAAACCGCCTGGGTTTACGAAGTCTGTAATCGTGATTTGGCCAACTACGACGTTGTTTTGCTCACCACGTAGACGAACCGATACTTCACCGTCGTTACCAACCGTTACTGAGATCGCGTCTTCAGGAATCACGATTTCTGGTTGTAGAGGGTAACCTTGGCCCGATGTTACGATTGCGCCGTCACCGTTCAGAGTAAACTGACCATTACGGCTGTAACCCGTTTCACCGTCTGGCATCTCAACTTGGAAGAAACCGTCACCTTCGATCATCATATCTAGACTGTTCGACGTTGTTTGTGCGTTACCGTGCGTGTGCACTTTCTGAGTAGCAACAACTTTAGAACCAGCACCCAACATCAAACCACTTGGCAGCTCAGTGTTCTGAGACGATTGACCACCCGGTTGGTTGATGTTCTGGTAGAACAGATCTTCAAATACCGCGCGGCTCTTTTTAAAACCAATGGTCGAGGCGTTGGCAAGGTTGTTCGAAATCGTTGAGATATTGGTTTGTTGGGCGTCTAAACCTGTTTTACTTACCCATAGTGCTGGATGCATAGCAATTTCCTTTAAATTCTATTAGCTCATACGAAGCAGTGAATCAGACGACTTGTCCATTTCCTCTGCTGTGCTCATCATCTTGACCTGCATTTCAAACTGACGTTGTAAGTCAATTAAGCTGGTCATTTCACCTACGGCATTTACGTTACTGCCTTCGATAGCACCTTTTAGCAACGTTACCGCTGCATCTGCTTCGTATGCCTGATCTGGGTTTTTCGAACGGAATAGACCATTCGTATCTTTAAACAAAGTTTGGTTGTTTGGACGTACAAGCTTAATACGATCAACTACGGCCAATTCTTCAGCTGGAGCGCCTTGAGGAATCACCGAAATCGTACCGTCAGTACCAATTTCTACTTTACTGATTGGGATGGGCAGTGTGATTGGCGCATCGTTTTCACCTAGCACCAAATGACCACTTGCATTAGTTAGCAAACCGTTTTGGTCAACCTTAAGGTTGCCGTTACGTGTTAAACCTTCGCGGCCGGTGTTATCCATAACTGAAATCCAACCATCACCTTGAACGGTAACATCGAGATCTCGGCCAGTGGTAACCACACTACCCTGCGAGAAATTATGGCCCGGACGCTCTGTCATACTGAAAACACGAGTAGGCATGCCTTCACCATACGCTTGCATTGAACGTGCTTGTGCTAAATCAGCACGGAAACCCGTTGTACTCACGTTGGCAAGGTTGTTTGCACGTAGCTGCAAAGCCTGCATATTTTGCTTAGCGCCACTCATGGCAAGAAACAGTGCGCGATCCATAATTTTGCTCCAAAAAATCATCTTCTAGAGCTTATAAAGCAAACACTGTGCCAATATTTTTAACTGTTATTTATCAGAAACTTAAATAGAAAAAGAACAAAGATGGGTGATCATTAAAGGATCATTGAGGAGTCATTGTTGCCAGAGGCATTACCGGGCGGCAATAAAGGCGGCAAATAAAAAAGCAAACAACAATACCCAATTCAATAACATTGAATTGGGTATTCGCAGATGATTCAAACGTTCGAAACGATTAACGAATCTGAAGAATATTTTGTTGCAGTTGGTTGTGTACTTCTAGAGAACGCGAGTTCGCTTGGAAGTTACGTTGAGCAGAAATCAAATCAACCAATTCTTGAGTCATATCGATGTTCGATTGCTCTAGAGAGCCGTTGTTGATACTACCAAATGAACCTTTGTTCGATTCACCCCAGATCTTGTCACCTGAGTCATTAGTAGAATCCCATTGAGTGCCACCTTTCTTATCTAGACCTTGCTCATTTGGTACACGAACTAAGCCTACACGGCCAAGCATCACGTTTTCACCATTTGAGTAAGTACCTAGAACACTGCCGTACTCATCGAAATCGATTTTAGTTAAGAAACCTGTTGTCGCACCATCTTCATCAAACTTAGTCAATTCAAACGGAGCAGCAAACTGAGTTGAAGAATCCAGACCAAACTTAAGCACCTGTGTTGGATCGGCACCGTTCAAGTCAATTGGGTTCGCACCTGCCCCTAGAGGATCAGAGTTAATTGGCTGACCACTGTTTAGGCTTGCTAACGTACCATCATTGTTGAACTTCATTGTGTGACCAACATGACCTGTTGCATTCGTCGCATCACCGCCAGTAATGTTCAATGGCTTCTCACCATTCTCATCTGACATGGTGTAGTACGTTTGCCAAGTGTTTGGTTGAGTCTGATCTTTGAGGTAGTAAGTCGTTAACTTGTAAGACTGACCCATAGAATCGTATACCGTCGAAGACGTTGCACGGTTATAAGTATCAGCATCTTGGTAGTTAAATGCAGCCGGGTCTTTAAGATCACCATTTGCAGGAAGGTTGACCCCTACTTCAATGTTTTCTGTCTGTTTTGGCTTACCAAACTCAGCAGGAATGTCGAGAGGCTTTGGCGCGTAAGAAAGAACTTCACCCGAGTTTGGATCCACATCGTAACCTAAAAGAAACTCATCATTAGCCGTAACCATGTAGTTGTCTTTGTTTAGGTGAAATGCACCATTACGCGTTAGTTCGTTAATCTCTGGCACCATGCGATCTTTCGATACTGCAAAGAAACCTGTACCACTTACACGCAAATCCATTGGGTTGTTCGTATAAATACTTGAACCTTCGTGGAACTGTTGCGCCACTTGGCTAGCTTGCGCACCACCACCAGACGTCGTTTTTGCGTTAGTAAACAACGAGTTTGAGTAAACATCACCGAACTCTGCACGAGACTCTTTAAAGCCAAACGTGTTTGCGTTCGCAATATTGTTACTGGTTGTATTCAGGTCTAATTGTGCAGCGGATAGGCCGCTTAAAGCTACATATGACATTCCAATATTCTCCTAATCTATCTAGCTAGCATAGTCACTCAATAAAGAGCTACGCTTTACCAACTTCTAGTACTTCAGCAAGTCGTACTGGCGATGTGAAACCAGCCAGATTGAGTAGTACGTTGCCATCACCCTTACCAAGAAGCACACTGTTCACGTTCGCATAACTGGAAACTTGGAACTCTGTGTTCTCGCCATCCAGTAAACCCGACGCTTTCACGTTATATTTACCGGCCGGCAATGGGTTACCGTCTTCGTCTTTTCCGTCCCATTCAACACGTGTATCACCAGATGGTTTAGAGCCGATATCAAATGTGCGAACCAATTGGCCAACTTCGTTCTCAACACGGACCATTACATTGTCCATTGCCTGGGGAAGCTTAACCATTGCCGCCATACCGCCATCACCGGGTTTTACACCTGCCGCACCAGGAACCAATACGTCACGACCAACCAAAGAGGATGCCTGAAGTGCTTGGTTAGAGGTCATTGATGAATTCAAGCTTTCAAACTGTGTATTCATTTTGCCAATGCCATCTACAGTCGCAAATGAAGCCATTTGCGCAATCATCTGGTCATTGCTAACCGGCTTGAAAGGGTCTTGTTGTGCTAGTTGCTTAGTCAACAAAGATAAGAAATCTTCTTGTTTAAGATCCTGCTTACCTGTTGTTTCATCGGGCTTTTTAGCGCCATCTTGAAGACTCTTCAGCTGGTCAACATAGGACAAGCCGCTTTGACCAACATTGTTGTTGATTCCAGCCATGTGCTACCTCCTTATCCTTATTGACCCATCTGCAGCGTACGCAGCAGCATTTGTTTACTCGAGTCAGCAACCTGTACGTTCGTTTGGTACGCACGTGATGCCGAAATCATGTTTGCCATCTCTTCCATAACGTTCACGTTAGGCTTGTAGATGTAGCCTTCGTTGTTCGCTAATGGGTGATCAGGGTTGTACTCCGCGCTCAGCGGCTTATCGCTTTCTACAATACCCAATACTTTCACAGGCACAGTGTGGTCACTGTTGCGTGCTCGATTTAACTCAGCGCCGAACACTGCGTGGCGAGCCTTGTAAGTTTCTTCAGCAGAACTACTTACACTGTCCGCGTTTGCAAGGTTGCTCGAGGTAGTATTTAGACGAACAGATTCAGCACTCATCGCAGAACCAGTCACATTGAATACATTAAATAAGCTCATCTAATTATTCCCCTTTAATCGCTTTAGTTAAATTCTTGAACTTACTTCCTAAGAAGTCGAGAGAGGCTTGATGCCTAATTTGGTTTTGCATGAAAAGGTTTCTTTCCAAATCCAAATCAACCGTGTTGCCATCTCCTGTATCAGGTTGTGTAGGAATTCGATACTTCGTTTCCCCGTTCACCGTTGTTGAGGCAGAAATGTGCCGACCATCTGTACGGCTAAGACCAATGCTTGCCCCAGAACTTGCCGCTTGCAGTGATTTCTTAAAGTCTAATCCCTTTGCTTTATACCCAGGCGTGTTTGCTTGCGCGATATTGGTGGAAAGCACCTCAGCGTTACGCTCACGTACACCAACTGTGTGCTGGTGAATGCCCAAAGCATTGTCAAAAGAAATAGCCATGTAAACCTCAACTCAAGAACTGACTGTTATGAAATAACCAAAGCAATATATATACCAACTTTTAAAACAAAGCGGTCTATCAATACTTTTACAGGTTACTCGTAGGTAAACTTGCAATATACAAGCCAAAAAATAGAGTAAATTGGAATGTCACTCTGACTTAAAGATATAGCTTAAGCAGGAAAAAGAAAACCCAGCACTTGGCTGGGTTTTGAATTTAAGCAGTAACGTCGCACCTTATACTGGTGCTATTCATTACTTTAATTTGTAGATGATGCCTGGATTACAGCGAACCATTTCAAAACGATCCGTTAAGCCTGTTAACGATTCAGACGCACCCAATAGTAGGTAACCACCAGGGTTGAGGCTGTTTGCCATCTGGTTAAGTACCTTTGACTTCATATCAGGTGAGAAGTAAATCAGCACGTTACGACAGAAAATGATGTCGAACTTGCCTAACAATGCATAGCTGTCCATCAAGTTTTGAGGACGGAAGTTCACCATGCGCTTCACGTTGTCTTTCACTTTCATACGACCATCACCCGCATCTTCAAAGAAGGTACGACGACGCTCAGGAGAAAGTCCGCGTCCCAAAGCTAGGTTGTCGTACGCGCCCGTGCGGCACATATCCAACATACTTGCTGAGATGTCAGTTGCGGTAATCGATACATTTGGCAGCATACCCGGCTTACGAGCTTGAGTTTCAAGAATCGTCATTGCCATTGAGTATGCTTCTTGGCCTGAAGAGCTTGCGGCAGACCAAATCTTAATAGGACGTTTATTTGCCGCTATTTCCGGTAGAAGCTTATCCGCAAGCACAGCAAACGGGTAAGTATCACGGAACCAAAGTGTCTCGTTCGTCGTCATGGCATCGACAGCAGCCACACGCAGCTCACGGTTTCGACCTGTTACTACATCTCTCAACAAATCAGATAACGAAGCTAACTTAAACTTCGTTACTAATGGGCTTAAACGACTGCGCACTAAATACTGCTTGCTGTCACCTAATACAATGCCACATTGAGATTCTAAGAAACGGCTGAAATCGCGATACTCTTGATCACTTATTGTTATAGCAGTCATTAATGTCTCTTTTAGTTAGTTAACGCAGCTTTTACCGCTGCACCAAGCTCATCAGGGTTGAATTTCGCGATGAAGGAGTTAGCTCCTACGCGTTCAACCATGGCTTGGTTAAATACACCACTCAATGATGAGTGTAAAATTACGTATAAATCTTTAAGTTCGGCGTGACGACGAATCTCAGCAGTTAGCGTGTATCCATCCATCTCTGGCATTTCGATATCTGAAATCACCAACGAAATCTGGTCGTAAATACTGCCTTCTGATGACATCTGCACCAGCTTCTCATAGGCCTCTTTACCATCTTTCACTGAGATAACTTCAAAGCCAATTGACTCAATAGCACGTTGGACCTGCTTACGAGCAACGGTCGAGTCATCAGCGATCAAAATGCGACGAACCAGTTCTTTCTCTTGTTCTACTTTCGCAATGTCTTCAGCGATCTTGCTGTCCATTGTTTCATCAACAGGAGAAATTTCTGCAAGGATCTTCTCAACATCGAGAATTTCTACCAATTCATTGTCAATGTTGGTTACCGCTGTCAGGTAGTTAGCTCTACCTGCGCCATCCGGCGGCGGAAGAATCGATTCCCAGTGCATGTTAATAATGCGCTCTACTGAACTTACCAAGAAACCTTGAATGGTTCGGTTAAACTCAGAGATAACCACAAAACACTTTTCAACATCCGTTGTAGGACGGCCACCAATCGCTAAGCTCAAGTCGATCACAGAGATCGTTTGGCCACGAATGTGTGCGACACCTTTAACCAGTGGGTTCAAGTTTGGCATCTTCGTCAGCTTAGGGCATTGAAGCACTTCTTTTACTTTAAAGACATTAATGCCGTAACGCTGACGCCCCATTAGGCGAAAGGTTAGTAATTCTAATCGGTTTTGACCGACGAGTTGCGTACGCTGATTCACCGAATCAAGAATACCCGTCATGAGCTCATCTCCATATCAAACTTTTTTGGATAAAAAGTGTTAGTCTACTGCAGGCTACGAACCACTAGAGAAACGGAATGATGTATTATAAAACAAATCTGCCGCTTTTTTCCATAGCAATGTGTAGAGCTACTTTTAAAACTGTCGCTAAGTTTATCGGCATTTTATCAATATTGTTTAGTTTTTTTGTACAAGCTGCGACCCCAGAACAAATTGAGATGATTCAGTCTGCAGCAGAACAACATATCCTTGATACGGTAGAGCAGCCACAAGGCGGCGAACTCTTTGTTAATTCAGCAAATGTTGATTCAAGAATCAAAGCGACAGACTGCCCAATTCCTTTAGAGACCAGCGCCTCAACCACCACCAATACCCGCAGCAGTATTACGGTTTTAGTGCAATGTGTTCCTGATGAGTGGCGCGTTTATGTACCCGTGCGTCTTTCGATGTCGGTGCCCCTTGTCACCACCACTCGTTCACTCGCGAGAGGCGAAATCGTCGGTCAATACGATGTCACCACCGCTATGATTTCTCTTAACAAGTTTCGTCGCCAAGGTTTCACAGCCCCACAACAAGTCATCGGCGCTAAGGTAAAAAAGAACCTAAGACCGGGCGATGTTGTAGAAAGAGGTGATATCTGTGTCGTCTGCCGAAACGAGAAGGTTATCATACAGGCAGTAAAAGGTGGCATGACCATTACCACCAAAGGGACTGCGCTTACCGATGGCTCTATGGGTGATCAAGTAAGAGTGAAAAATGACAAATCACAGCGTATAATTGAAGGAATTGTTACCAGCATGTCTGAAGTCACAGTTTACTTTTAACTCTTTACTTCTAAATTGACGGTATCGTTAGCGATTTCACTCTCTAATCTAACGCCAAATATGACGGCGGCGGTGTTTTGTCGCTTTTCGACTATTGAGCTAAAAATTGCTAAAGTATTCGAACCCTTGGTCGATATTGACTGTACAGGTTCCCATTTTTGAAGAAAAAGGCTTAACTATGGCAGGCATTGATAATATTCGTTCAGGGCAAACCCTAACGACCACTAACCGATCAGCAGTACGCTCTGATTCTAGTTCTGAGGCATCACGTTCTGATGTATCAACTAAATCACCAGCAAGCAAAGATGCGGTTTCACTTAGCCAACAAGGCAAAGCGATTGGTCAGCTCCACCAAGATATGGCAGCACAACCAAGCTTTGATTCTGTGAAAGTAGCAGCGATCAAAGAAGCGATTGCGAACGGTTCATACACTGTTGATCCAGAAAAACTGGCAGACAACATGATCAAGTTCGAAGATGAATTAAAAGGTCTTTAAGCCAACACTCACTTTTGATTGAAGTGATTGTCTTAAAGCATACGAGGTTATGAATAGGTTTACGTTATGGCGGCACTAGCAGATTTAGTTAATTTTCAACTTCAAAATGCCAAAGCCTTATCTGAATTATTAAGTTCAGAGAAAACCGCTATTACGAGCCGACAATCAAACGATATTGAGCGAATCGCCAAAGAAAAAGTAGTCCTTGTTGAACAATTAAGATCAACCGATCAGCGAATCGCAACCCATACCAATATCTCAGAACTGACCGAGAATCCTGAACTTGCTCAGTTAGTCACAAAGATCCAGTCGATAGTGCACGATTGCCAGCAAGCGAACCTTGTTAATGGCGAAGCCTTGAATCGAGCACACCTTAGCTTCAAAAAACTTAGCAATATGATGCAGCAAAGCCACGGTAAAATTGGCATGACCTACAATGCCGGTGGTCAAACGCATACTATTTCCACGCTGGGAACCAACGTAAAAGCCTAGTTAAGCTACCTCTTCAACAACACTCCTACTTAAGTCTGTATCCGTATCTGTATCTGTATCTGTATCTGTATCTGTATCTGTATCTGTATCTGTATCTGTATCTGTATCTGTATCTGTATCTGTATCTGTATCTCAGGCTATTTCTGTCGTTGTCCTTTATCAAAATTTCTAATCAGCCTTTGAACACCCTGACAAAATCGATAAACAAAAAAGCGGCAAGTATTTTCATACTTGCCGCTTTTACATCCATATTAGTTATTGGTTGCCGATATGCCATCTGGAAAGCGAGTAGCAACCAATATCACTGAATATTCAATTCGAACACCGAAATTAGAACAGTGTTTGTTGTCTCTTCTCAGGTACTGCCTGAACTTCACCGTAGTTACGTAGCTGATCCATCTTGCGAATATCCAACTGAAGCTCTGTTACGTAGCTATCACCCACAGGGTAACTGCGCACCACTTCTGCGCCACGGATAACACCATCAACCGCACCTGACGTACGCTCTGTACCAAGCCGTTGATCTTCAAGTTCTGCTCGACCGCTTACTCGCATGCCGTAAACCTGTTCAGCAAGCTCACGATAAGCATCGATCTTAGAGGCTCTCATCGCGCGGATACGTCTCTCTTCGTCGTTACGACCTTTCTGCTCACTGATACTCGCATAGCCAACAGCCACTAAGAAATCATCAGGTCTCATGCTCTGCAATGGCTGACAGCCAACAAGCAATAAAGCGGCAACAACAAACATTAACTTCTTCATCTCGAACTCCTAAGGGCGAAGAATAACAGTATAAGGCTGACTGATCGTTGGATCGGAACGAATGATCACGCCATCTTGAGTTCGAATACTGTTGAGAGTATCTAGGTCACGGCCAATACGGTCTGCAGGTAAGAAGCCTTGTGCCGTCGCCACTACAATTCGAGTTTGCATGCCAACAACGCGAGCATTTACTAGTACACCGCCTTCTTGGCGAAGCATGGTGCCTGTCAGTACATACTGTACGTCTTGCTCTTGAGCTAAGTCTTTCCAATCGCGGCTCAACGCAAAGTCACCTTGGTGAGTCACTTGGATAGAGCCAGTAGTTTTAAAATCAACCACCTTGAAGCCACGACGCTGAAACTGATGAATGAAGCCTTCTGATACCGAGTTGCCTAGCCAGTTCGTTGTGTCCATGTGCTGCAGGTCCACAAACGAAGTAATTGCTATTGGCGTTCTCGCTGAAATACTTGTATTCGAAATGATCAAATCTTCAGTCATACTTTCCACAAAAAAATCCATGGTATGGCGAGGGCTGTCCATCAACATAAACTGACTGCCTGAATATTCAGACTTGCCGTTATAGATCGGCGAATAAGCGCATGATGTCAGTAACATGACACTCATTACTACGAGCCATTTTTTCATTCTCTAATCTCCAGATAGTTTTAGTGCCACCTGTTCCAATATGTTCTCACCATTATTCTTTTCAATGGATTACAATGTTGGAACAGTCTTTGCTTTTCATTAATGGTTCAGATTAAGAAAAACGCACTTAAGTCAGCTTCAAGCTTATAGTTATTTGTTAAGCAATATTTATACCCAACTGGTAACGAATAGATGAAAAAAATAATTTCTTACTTATTTTCAATAAGTTCACTGATAACCATAAGCTTCAGTGCTCATGCCTCTTGGTATGAGGTTACCGGTACAGCAGCCATCGTATCGTCAGAGGAAACGGCAAGGGTCCATGCTCTGGAAGACGCGGTATATAAAGCGATCCAGTTCTCAGGAGCCGACATTGGTAGCATTGCCAACCTCACGCCCTACCTCGACGCAAACAAAAAAGAGTTTCAATTTACCAATCATGAAGTGCGCTACATCTTGGTAGAAAAAGAGAAAAAACGCAGTGGCAATATAATGATCACCGCAAGGATCGATATCTATCCTTCGGCAAATGCTTGCCATGAGAGCCAATATAAGAAGACATTTTTGGTCGGCAACATCGATGTGACTTCCCCACAGCAAGCTGTAATGGGCAGAATCTATAACATCGGTGATGATTTTGGTCATGTCGTAGATCGACAGCTGGCGCAAGAGTCTCGCAGCTTTGTTTCCGTTGGCACGACCAATTACGACATCGACAAACGTCGACCTGAAGTGATCAAGATGATCGCCCAAGACACTGGCGCACAATACATCATTGGTGGCGACATTACCGATTTAACCGCGACCATCGAGTCCAAACTGTTGAAAGACGACATCATCAATCGCCAGTTTGCGTTAGAGATGCAAGTCTTCGATGGTAAAACAGGACATCAGGTTTACAACCGTAGCTATCGTGAAGTGGCAAAGTGGCCATTTGCTAAGACCAGTGAAGTCGACACCCGCAGTGCCCGTTTCTGGGCATCAACCTACGGCAGCATGATGCTGCGTGTTAGCCGTAATATTATGTTGGACTTAGAATCGGAAGTGTCATGTAAGATCACCCTTCCAGAGGTTGCAGCGGTATTTGGTAACACTGTGACCATTGATTTAGGTCGAATGCATGGCGTACAACAAGGTGACAAGTTGCAACTGTGGCACACAGGTTCGTTTATCGACCAACGCGGTTTGCCACGCAACAAGGTTTCTCAAAGCGACATCACCCTAACGGTTTCTCGCGTTTACGAAAACGAAGCGGAACTCACGATTGATCAGCCAAGCCTTGCGGGAAGCATTCAAATTGGTGATGTGATGCAGAAAATCATGTAGTTAGAGACACTCTCGTCTCAGAGTTTCTAATAAAGCCTTAGCAAAGATGCTAAGGCTTTATTTTTTTCATGGGTATTAGTTTCGGTTTTGCAGTATTTGGCGTAATCTTATTAATAACATAATCATCACTTAGCAAACTATGAGTCAGAATAATCTAATTGGTGCTACCGGTTACCGCTTTATCTCGAAAGGTAAAACCGCTTTTAAGATCCACATCCATACTCCCGAAGATACGGTGCTGCATCGGTCGGTCGGTTTTGTTCGTATGGGTGAAGACAAAGCACTAAAGAAAACCATTAAATTAAGAGATGAACTGGGCAGACAGCTTTGGGGTAAATTTTGGCCCAAAGTCCTCAAAGAGCCCTACCTAATGACGCGCCTGCCTCATAGTTTAGAACCCAAAATTGTATTCAAGCCAAATCCAACTCAGAGTGATCCTGAGCACCGCGACGAGTGCTACATCGCTAAGTGGCGCGTCTTCTCTGAGAATGGTGACTACAAGTACAAAACCAAGGTATGTTCAATCAGAAAGCACGGCCGACTTGCAGCTTATAGCCAAACCAAACGTGCGCTGCTTGATGCTCACAAAGACGTAATTGATCTACTTATATTTATGGGACGATTGAACAGCATCGACTTAAAATAGGCTTAAATCCGATTAAGCTGACCACCCATATTTTTCAGATACAAAAACAGCCGCACATTGCGGCTGTTTTTAATTTATGACGATCCATCGTGACAATTTAGAGTATTGCTACATACAAAATCGATTACCTAGTTTCGGCATATCTCAGCCAGTGTCGCCAATCGGCGCTTAGACTCTTTCACATAAGGGTTGGCTTGATCCCATGCGTAACCCGCCAGAATTGAGCACACCATCTGCTTAATCTTTGGATTTGGATCTTGATAGAAAATCACATCCTGCAAAGTACCTGAGTACCACCCCTCAACATACGTTCTAAAGGTGTTTACACCAACCATCAACGGAGCGGCATAATCGCGTTCCCAATCTACCTTCTCACCGTTAAGTTGCTTTTCGACACACTCAACCGCAAACTGTGCCGACTTCATCGCAATCGTCACGCCTGACGAGAACACCGGGTCAAGGAACTCGCCGGCATTACCAAGCAACGCGTACTTATCCGTCGCCAAATGTTTTACATTGGCAGAATAGCCACCAATTTCACCCGCAGGGTTTGGATACTCGGCGCTTGCCAGTATCTCAGCCAAGCCCGGCTCTTCCGCTGCCAGCTGTTTAATTGCAGCAATCTTGTCTTCTGGATAGGACTCAAAGAACTTAGGCTCTCCTACCACACCAAACGAAGAGACACCGTTACTAAACGGGATCAACCAATACCAAACATCAGGGTTGGTTGGATGCACAGAGATAAGAATTTTATTTCGGTCATATTCAAGATCGGTATCCACCTCTGCAATATGATCGTTAATGTGCGTAAAAATAGCTTTGCGTGGAGGAAGCGATGACGGCTCTTCCAAGTTAAGCATTTTTGGTAGCACTCGACCAAAACCACTGCCATCCAGAACGTATTGAGCTTCTATCTGATAACGCTCTCCACCCAGCACTTGTACATCTAAAATGGTGCTGTCGTCGGTGAAATTAATGCCCATTAACTCATGTTGGTAATCAATGCAGACACCCTGCGCCTCAGCCGTATCTGCCAAAACCTTATCAAAGGCACCTCGCTGAACCTGAAACGTGGTTCCCGGGCCAGAAGAGAACTTGTCTTCAAAATTGAACGCCGTATAAACACCATTTTTGCGAAAGGCAGCGCCATCTTTGTATTGGAAGTTAGCGTTGATCACTGCGTCAGTCATCCCAGCCTGTTCAATCATTTCCATACAAGCTGGTAATAGGCTTTCACCAATAGAAAAGCGAGGGAATACGCTCTTTTCAATCACTCGAACATCGATGCCTTTTTTATGAAGTAAAGACGCAGCAATAGACCCTGATGGCCCAGCTCCGATGATCACCACTTGAGTTGATAGTTTTTTCATTATTTAAGCCATGTTTGTTATTTTTATTGCGCGCCAGCTTTCAATTCTAGAAGCGTGTGACCAAGACCGATATCGTCGGTACGCGTTACCACTTCAAAGCCCGCTTCTTCAACAATCTCTAAGAAATCTTCACTGCGGTAAAAACGACTGTTGCCATTGGCCAAGCAGGTAAAGTAGAGAGACGTCGCGTTTAAGCTATAAGAAGCCGCATCGTATTTCTGTGAATCCCAAAACAGTTCAAGGATATAGACAGTCGCATCTTCTGACATATGAGAGCGAACGCGCTTTAATATGCTCAGAATCTCCATTGGCGAGAAACAATCAAGGAACTGACTCATCCACCAAACATCCGCGCCCGTTGGCAGAGTTTGCTGTTTATCGAGCATATTCGCTGGGAATGGCGTGACTCGCTCTTGATGACCATGCTTCGCCGCGTTTGCCATTGCCATTTCTAGCTGCTGTGGCAAATCAACAATCGTCACCTTAACGTCCGCATCATGGTTGCAGCATTGCATCGCCCACTTACCCGTGTTGCCGCCGATATCCACCAGCGACTTAGGTTTCTTGCTGAAGACTTTTTCAAGTAGCACAGGGAACGAGCGATCCGAATAGAAGTGATCAAACTTGAACCAACTCTCTTTTGCTTTTTCTGGCAATTGAGACAAGCCTTGGTAAATGGTTTCCCAATCACCCAACTCTTTCAAGCCTGCAGGTGTGCCTTCTTCAATCGCTTCTGTTAGATGCATCATCGCGGCATAACAAACATCGGCTGTGAAATCCATGTTTGCGTTAGTCATACCATCATGCAGAAGGTAGAAACCAAGGTTAGCCATTTTGTAGTTAGGCTTTTCCCAAGTCACAATATGAGCACTTAACGCCATATCGAGCAGGACTTTCACGCCGTACTCAGAGACACCGGTCGATTCAGAGATAGACTCTGCTGATAAACCCTCGTTGCCCGCGTCATCTAACGCTTTCAAAATGCCTAAATCACGAAGTGTACGAGCAGTATGAAAAACAATCGGAGCGAAAGACAATTTCTGCGCTTCTGTTTTTGCTTCTAATGCGTTGAATGGATCTAATTTATATTCCGACACGAAAAACCTAACTTTAAATAATAGAGAGTTACTCAGCTGCCATTTGCGCAAGCTTACGTTTAATATCAACGTTTAAGTTATTAACCCAACGGTTGTAATTACGGTGTATTTCACCATCGTCGTACTTCAAATTCTCTGACTCAACGTAAAGAATAGAGTAAAACTTATCACTATAAGGAATTTCAACCACAGCGTGGTGCGAACGAACATACAATTCAGCGCGGATCAAACCAGGCTTTATTTCTGAAACCAACCAGCCTCGATTTTCAGCAGATTCAGAAATAGCTGATTTAACCTGTTTACTTTGAAGATTCAGTGCAACTGGAGTATCCTCAACATTCATTACAGGTTGGACGCGTCCACATCCTGCAAGAACGAATATGAATAACATTGAAACTGCTATTTTTAGTAATTTCATTTAAATTCCTTATCTGTGTTTATTTATAAGCGCGCATAGTATTTAGTTAGACTCAAAGCAAATCAATACTCTATGTCAAATCAATCCCAATTAATGTCGTTTAATATTGAGAAATGGTCTGCAAATTCAGCGGGGCTCAATTCTATTGCTGAATGGCAAGCGTGGAGCACTAATTTAGATTGGCCACAAGATGGCTCAACTGAATTTAAAGCTATTCCTCCAATGATGCGCCGCCGAATGAGTGTGCAAAGCAAACTTGCTGTCCAAACCGCGTTAACCCTATTAAAAGACACCTCGATTGATTATCTGGTCTTTGCTAGCCGACATGGTGAGTTGCATCGAACCGCCACTTTGATTCAGTCGATATTAGAAGGTGACGATGCCTCACCAATGGCGTTCTCGCAGTCGGTACATAATACCGCAGCCGGTCTAACCACCATTGCCGCCAAAGCACCGATTCCACTGACTTCAATAGCCGCAGGGCAAGATACTTTCCATAACGCTCTGATCGAAGCTTATCTTTACCTTCATCAATATCCGTCGCATCGAGTGTTAGTTATCGATTTCGACCAACCTCTGCCCGAGCTCTACCAAGAGTACGAAACACAGAACTTTGCTGATTATGCGCTGGGCTTAGTGCTCACCGCTGGCAGTGAATACTCTATTACTAGGACAGTAGAGACCAACCAAGCATCTTCCGTGTTACCACAAGGGTTACAAACGCTCCAACATATCTTATTAGGTACAAATAAGTGGGCTATTGCTGGCAAGCACCAAACTTGGTCTTGGGTAAATAACACCGAGACAGGTACAGCGTAATGAGCAGAGTAGACCAGTATTGGCGAGTATTCGCGACAGGCCTCTGCTTTACCATCTTTGGTTTGGGTGGCTTAGTATTGAGCTTCTTAATCTTACCGACTATCGCGCTAACCACTCCCAATACCATTAAAAGAGAGCTTAAAGCACAGCGATTAATCCGTTTCTCATTCAATGCGTTTTGCCAGATCATGAAGTTCACCGGAGCAATCGATTACCGAATTGATGGTGCAGAACTACTGCGTAACGACCGTAACTGCATTATCGTCGCAAACCACCCAAGTTTGATTGACTATGTGCTGATCGCCTCCCAACTTCCTCAATGTGATTGCCTCGTCAAAGCGGCCATTTGGGAAAACCCTTTTATGAAAAGGATTGTCAAAGCGGCAGGTTATATACCGAACCAAGCTCCTGACGATCTTTTAGAGCGCTGTGAAGAACGCTTCTCACGTGGCAATGTCCTGCTGATTTTTCCCGAAGGAACTCGCACAACGCCAGGAATTGAACCATCCTTACAGCGTGGGGCGGCACAAATCGCGACTCGAACACAAACCGATTTACGCGTGATTCATATTACGGTTTCTCCGACATTCTTAACGAAAGAGAAAAAATGGTATCAAGTTCCTGCGTCGAAGCCCTTTTTTCATGTCGCGGTGAAAGGTAAAATAGAAGTCGAACCATTTATTGAAGGCTCAAATAATTTAACTTCGGCAGCAAGGCGCCTTAATCATCATCTTGCACAAACAATTTTCCCTTCCGAAGAAAACATTTAGCGTATCAATAACATAACAGGCGATATCGGCATTTCGAAAATACCTCATATAATGTAGAATCGCCCCCTTAAAGCAGCATTCAGATAAAGCATTAAGTAGGCCAAAGTGGAAACATTACACAACGAACTGAAACAACTGATCATCGACGCATTGAACCTTGAAGACATGAGCATTGATGAGATTGAAACGGAAGCTCCACTATTTGGTGATGGACTTGGACTGGACTCTATCGATGCCCTTGAGCTTGGCCTTGCTATCAAGAAAAAGTACAACATTGTTATCGATGCAGATGATTCAAACACTCGACAGCACTTTGCGTCAGTTGAAAATCTAGCGAACTACATCTCTTCTCAAACGAATAACTAGACAGATCTTTATGACACAAGCTAACCAACAAGAAGTATACAACCAGGTTAAAGATGCGCTTATTGAGCTGTTCGAGCTTGATGCTGAAGATATCACCCCTGAAGCTCATCTCTATCTTGATCTAGACCTAGACAGCATTGATGCCGTTGATTTGGTCGTTCACCTACAGAACGTCACAGGTAAGAAGATAAAACCTGAAGAGTTCAAAGCAGTGCGCACCGTTAATGACGTTGTCGAATCTGTGGTTGAACTATTGAAGGACGCCTAATGCGTCCTCTGCTGACTTTACTGTCGGCAATTATACTTTTCACTTATCCAATAGCGGTTTACTTTGGACTCAACAAGTTTGGCTTACAAACCGTTGGTATTGCCTTAGCCGCTATCTTTGCTGTACGCATTTTCACCGGCGGTCAGGCTAAAATCAAAGAGCTAAAACACCTAGCTTGGATCAGTGGAAGTGCCGGTATTGTTCTGCTGGCTTTAGGCTTAGCCTTTAAGCAACACGGCTGGCTAACCTATTATCCCGTTATCGTTAATGTTTGTATGCTGGTTGTATTCGCTTCGAGCCTATGGCAACCACAAACGATTATCGAACGTCTTGCTCGCCTTCAAGAGCCTGAACTTCCGCAAAGTGGCGTTGATTACACACGAAAAGTCACCAAAATGTGGTGCTTGTTCTTTGTTATCAATGGCTCTATTGCCCTTTACACCTGCTTCCAACCGCTAGAAGTATGGACCCTATACAATGGCTTACTCAGCTATCTGTTTGCAGGGTTACTCTTTGCAGGAGAGTGGGTAGTAAGACAGCGCATTCGTCAGAGTTAAATTGTTATGACCCAAACCGTATCTTACACCTCGTTGTCTGAGCTTCTCAGCCAGGACAGAGCCCCTGAATCTATTGTCTGCTTTGACGACAATAGCGAGATTACGTGGCAAACATTTAACGACGACTTATCTCAACTCGTACAATTTTTGTCTTTATCCCCTTTTCAACGAATCGCGATTTGTACCCAAGACAGCTACCTATTTGCGGTGGCCTTTTTGGCATGTGCAGCAGCCAACAAACACATCATCTTACCGGGCAACTACCAGCCATGTGCGCTTGCTGAGTTAAGTAAGCAGTTTGATTGCCTGCTAGTTGATAACTCGATTGGCGAAGTTGAGGTGAGTGACGTTCGTAATATCCAAACCTTATTGGATTCAAACACTGAAGCACAAAAACCTCTAACCGAGAATCTTACGACCATTGATTTGGCAACAGTCCCATTAACTCTGTTCACTTCAGGTTCAAGTGGCACGCCAAAAGCGATAGATAAAACGTTAGAACACCTAGATATTGAAACGGCTCAGTTACACAAGAACTGGGATGCTTTACTCAAGGGAAACCGAATCCAAAGCACCGTTTCCCACCAACACATCTATGGCCTGCTGTTTAGAATCTTATGGCCGCTCTGTTCTGGTGTGCCATTTGCTCGAAACAACCTTGAGTACCCAGAACAAATTCTGTCTCATGCCAATAAAAACTGTGTTCTGATCAGCAGCCCTGCGCTACTCAAGCGATTAAAGCATGAGACCAACAAGGTACAACTTGCAGGAATCTTCTCTTCAGGTGGCCCATTGCCTACCGAGTCGGCTCACCAGTCACGAGATCTACTAGGACATTTACCTATCGAGGTATTTGGCAGCACAGAGACCGGTGGCATCGCCTTTCGCCAACAAGAGAGCGCTCAAACCCCTTGGCAACTTTTTGACTGTATTGAGGCTAGTCTCAACAGTGAGAATTGCATTAAGTTATTGTCGCCCTACATCGATAAGAATAGCTGGTATCAAACCGCTGATGAATGCGAAATGGTCTCGGATAATCAATTCATATTGAAAGGCCGAACCGACCGCGTGATCAAGATAGAAGAAAAACGAGTATCACTGGTTGAAGTGGAGAAACGACTTGAGCAACTGCCTTGGATAAGCGAATGCGTGGTGATTCCATTTGAGGAGCCTGAGCGATTAATCTTAGCCTCTGTTTTGGTATTATCAGATGAAGGCCAAGCCGCTCTATCGACCATGAGCAAAGGCAAATTCTGGTTGATGCTGCGTACAGAGCTCAGAAAGTGGTTAGAGCCAATCGCTATCCCACGAAAGTATCGTATTGTTGATGAGATTCCTCTCAACAGCCAAGGCAAGCGATTAACGTCTCACATAGAACAGCTAATAAAATCATAGAAACCGCTGATCGTATTTTACACTGAGATTATCTTTTTATATTTTTGTCAAAGAACCAATATTTGCCCAAGGATTCTAAGCACGCCCTATGGATAAAAGAAAACCAAACATCATTGCTGTAGACACGGTAGAAAATGAATCGACCCTGACACTTCA
The DNA here is from genome assembly GCF_024347415.1 of Vibrio crassostreae. Taxonomy (NCBI): domain Bacteria; kingdom Pseudomonadati; phylum Pseudomonadota; class Gammaproteobacteria; order Vibrionales; family Vibrionaceae; genus Vibrio; species Vibrio crassostreae. The sequence continues at coordinate 882,778 of NZ_AP025476.1, read as the reverse complement.
TGTTAGCGGAGATATCACCGATTTTAAGGGGCACTTCAAGAGCTTCCCTATTCTACCTGGCGTCACGCAAATTGATTGGGCACTTCACTACGCAATCCAAGAGTTAGGCGTTCCTGGTTTCTTTAAAGGAATGGAAGTCATCAAGTTCCAAGAGCCTATCCTGCCTGATGCTACAATCCAGCTATCACTCAAATGGGATGCTGACAAAGACAAGCTGAGCTTCAGTTACACCTCAAACAACGGTGAACAGACCCACTCTTCAGGCAAAATGAAGCTGGGAGAGAAAAGTGAATAGCACTCCCGTCGAGGCTACTTCTCAACACCACACAAAAGAAAGCAGCTACAAGGCTTGCTTCCTTATCCCGTGCTTTAACCATGGCGCAACCATGCCGGCTGTGGTGTCGTCACTCCATCATTTTGAGTTACCGATCATCATCGTTGACGATGGCAGTGAACTCACAACAAAACAGTTTCTGTCTCCCCTAGCAGAGAATTCAAACGTAACCTTGGTGACGCTTGAACAGAACCAAGGTAAAGGCGGCGCAGTAAAAGCCGGAATCAAAAAAGCGCAGCGACTAGGCTTTAGCCACGCTATTCAGATAGATGCTGATGGGCAACACGACCTGGAAGCCTTGCCAATATTGATTGAGGCCTCACAAGCTAAGCCACAACGTCTGATATCAGGCCAGCCTATCTACGACGACAGCGTACCCAAAGCAAGGCTCTATGGGCGCTACGCGACACATATCTGGGTATGGATAGAAACCCTTTCTTTATCAATTAAAGACAGCATGTGTGGCTTTAGAGCGTATCCTATCAACCAAACTCAAACTGTGTTGAATAAGTACGATGTTGGTTCGAGAATGGACTTCGATATCGAGATTTTGGTTCGCCTGTATTGGGAAGGTTGCGACATAGACTTCGTTGAAACGCGCGTTATCTATCCTGAGAACGGCATCTCTCATTTCGATGCGTTGTGGGATAACGTCAAAATCAGTTGGATGCATACACGTCTATTCTTCGGCATGCTACCAAGAGCACCAAAACTGATTGCTCGCCATTTCAAATCCGATTCAGCTGATAATAACCCAAATTTATCGACTGATTCAGAGCCTCAAGCTTCTGAACAACCACACTGGTCCCGCACTCAAGAACGCGGCACAGTATTAGGCATTAAGCTGTTATTAGCCATTTATACCTTGTTAGGTCGCGGTGTGTTCAACCTCATTCTGCGTGGTGTGATGCGTTACTACCACTTGACGGGCCAGCGTGCGCGAAACGCTTCCGAACAATATCTATTCCAATTAAAAGCCTATGCGGAACAGCAAAATATTGAGCTCCCCGGAGAACTAACCAGTTACAAACATCTGCTTTCATTTGGCCATACGATGCTCGACAAGCTCGCGGCATGGAAAGGTGATTTCTCGGCAGATAACCTGACTATTCATGGCCAAGACCAGTTCGAGAGCATGGTGGCAAATAAGCAAGGTGTGCTAATCCTTGGATCTCACCTTGGCAATATTGAGCTGTGCCGAGCTTTGGGTCGCAGACACTCGAACATTAAAATCAACGCTCTGGTTTTCACTGAGCACGCTGAACGTTTTAATTCAGTAATGAAAGCAGTTAACCCGCAGTCTGATTTAAACCTGATTCAAGTGACATCAATGGGGCCAGATACGGCTATCTTATTACAACAGAAGTTGGAGCAAGGAGAATGGATCGTAATTGTTGGCGATAGAACTTCCACCAGCAAAGAGAGCCGCTCAGTATGGGCTGAGTTCTTAGGTAAGGAAGCTCCATTCCCTCAAGGTCCATTTATGTTAGCCTCTGTGCTAAAAGCACCCGTATTTTTACTGTTTGGCCTACGTGACGACTCACAATCTAAGCCGCATTTTAATGTTTATTTCGAGCATTTTAGCGACAAAATCGAGCTACCAAGAAAGACTCGCGAACAATCTTTACAGCAAGTCGTGCAGAAATACGCAGACCGACTTCAGCACTACACACTGCAAGCACCGCTTCAGTGGTACAACTTTTTTAACTTTTGGACATTGAGCAACCAGCACCATGACGAAAAAGAATCCAAATAGCATCACTTTTGGTGCCGAACGCCTCACGATTGAGGATGTTGTCGCTATCTCACAGGGCGCAAAAGCCTCGATGAATTCAAGTAACGAGTTCACATCTAAGATCGACCGAGGTGTCGCTTTCTTAGAACGCCTATTGAAAGAAGAAGGTGTGATTTACGGTGTAACGACGGGTTACGGTGACTCATGTACGGTTGCGATTCCGCCAAACCTAGTTGACGAGCTACCACTGCATTTAACACGTTTTCACGGCTGTGGTTTAGGTGAAATATTGTCTCACGAACAAGCTCGTGCAGTCCTTGCAACTCGTCTTTGTTCGTTATCACAAGGTGTCTCTGGTGTGACTCACGATCTGCTCAATCAAATCGTTACCCTGATCAACCAAAATATTTCACCGCGTATTCCTCAAGAAGGATCGGTGGGTGCCAGTGGCGACTTAACACCTCTGTCTTACTTAGCTGCAGCCCTGATCGGCGAGCGCGATGTTATCTACAAGGGTGAAATTCGCCCAACCAGTGACGTCTACAAAGAGCTAGGCATTAGCCCTATCAAACTCAAGCCAAAAGAAGGCTTAGCATTGATGAATGGTACATCAGTGATGACGGCACTGGCTTGTATCGCCTACAAACGCGCAGAATATCTAGCTCAGCTATCAACTAAGATCACTGCAATGGTATCTGTCGGCATGCATGGCAACGACTTCCACTTCGATGAAGCGCTATTTGCTGTTAAACCACATCCAGGCCAGCAGCAAGTTGCAGCATGGCTGCGTGATGATCTGCAAGCGGATCGCCCGCCACGTAACAGTGATCGCCTCCAAGATCGTTACTCTCTGCGCTGTGCTCCACATGTTATCGGCGTGGTTCAAGACTCTCTGCCTTGGCTACGCCAAATGATCGAGAACGAGCTAAACAGTGCCAACGACAACCCAATTATCGATGGTGATAATGAGCGCGTACTGCACGGTGGACACTTCTACGGTGGACACATTGCAATGGCGATGGATACGTTAAAAACTGCAGTTGCGAACCTTGCTGATCTGCTTGACCGTCAAATGGCTCAGCTGATGGACTACAAGTTCAACAACGGTTTGCCATTCAACCTAACGGGTGCTGAAGGCGAACGTAAGCCAATCAACCACGGCTTTAAAGCAGTACAGATTGGCGTTTCAGCTTGGACAGCAGAAGCATTGAAACACACCATGCCAGCAAGCGTATTCTCTCGCTCAACTGAGTGTCACAACCAAGATAAAGTGAGTATGGGCACCATCGCAGCTCGTGACTGTTTACGCGTTCTAGAGCTAACCGAACAAGTGGCAGCAGCGTCACTACTGGCGGGGACACAAGCACTCGAACTTCGTAAGCGCCACAATGAGCTTGATGAGCACCACATGAGTGAGAACCTCAAGCACATTCGCGACGAAGTGCTTAAGGAGTTTGAATTTATCGTAGAAGATCGACCACTTGAAGGCGATCTACGCCACTTCATTGCTCGTATTCAAAGTCAGCACTGGTCACTTTACTCATAAAGTAGCTACCCCTTTACGCAATATTGTTGAGAGCGATTTATGTCTGAAATCCTTCACCCATTACAATCTGAGGTGACGCTTATCACCTCATTCCAAGATGCCGACCCAATGGGCGTGATCTATCACGGCAACTACTTCCGATTCTTTGAAGAAGTTAGGCGCATCATGATGGATAAGATTGAGTACAACTACCATGAGATGAAGGATTCTGGCTACATGTGGCCTATCATCGATACCCGCGTGAAATACATTAAGGCGATACCGTTTAATCACAAGATTAAGGTAACGGCGAAACTCACCGAGTGGGAAAATCGCCTGCGCGTCGATTATGAAATTCATGATGCTCTAACCGGTGCTCGAATGACACGTGCTCACACCATGCAGGTTGCCGTCACCATCGAAGAACAAGAGATGTGCTTTGCCTCACCCAAAGTGTTTACTGACAAAGTCGAACACTGGCACCAATTTGGTTGCTTACCTCTAGCAACTGAACATCAAACACAAACCTCTAACCCACAGCAGGTGAACCATGAATCTGTTTAAACGCAGTCGCAAATACATCAATATCGCGCTAATTGGACTTACTGCGATGATGGCAAGCGGCCTTGTAAGCGCCAAAGAAAACTCTGCTGCTGTCAATTCTATTTCAGAGCTGCAGACGGTGCTCAGCGAAAATAGTATTGTGCGTGGTGAGTTCACTCAAACACGCAATATGGAGATGTTCGCCCAGCCTTTAACGTCACAAGGTACATTTCTGTTAGACAAATCAAGTGGCTTACTCTGGACACAAACCACTCCGTTTCCCGTGAACTTAGTGCTCACCGATAACAAACTGAGCCAAAGGTTTACCGATCAACCCGCAAAAATCATCACCGACAAAGAAAATCCAATGGCGTTTTATTTCAGCCATATCTTCTTGTCAGTGTTTCATGGGGACACGCAAAAACTTCAGGAACAGTTCGCACTCAATTTTGAGCCCGCAACTAACACCAGCTCTGATGAAAATGTACAAGCATGGACACTGACTCTAAAGCCCAAAAATGCACCGATGAATGCGGTGTTTGAGGCTATCACGCTGCAAGGCAACAGCGATATTGAACGTATTGAGTTGAAAGAGATTCGTGGAGATAGCACAGTGATCGAATTCAGTCAGTTAAGCCATCTACCGGAAGTATTATCAGATGCTGAAGCGAAACAATTCCAACTCTAGTCTTGCCCTTGTTTGGCTTGTTGTTGTAATGCTGTTTAGCGGGTTGTTGACCAAACAATTCGCTTTTTCTTCGTCGGTACCGATTGAAAGCAACATTCTAAAGTTACTGCCCGAAAACCAGCAAGACCCAATGGTAGAGCAAGCCTTTCAGCAGATATCCAGCTCGATGAGCGAGCAAGTGGTATTTATCATAAGCGCTCCCGATATCGAACAAACCATGGTTGCGACCGACGCTTTTGAAAAAGCTCTCAACCAAAGAACTTTTTCAAGTCAGCCAACTCTGTTTAAGCAAGTTCAAGGTAAAATCAACGCCAGCACTCAAAGCCAGTGGAGCGATTTCTATTTTCGTCACCGATCTCAACTGCTGACCCAACAACAAAAAGAGACGCTGACACACTCGCCTGATTCGCGAGCTCAATATGTCATTCAGTCTCTGTACAATCCATTCTCAGGCGTCACTGCAGCAGAGTTATCTCTTGACCCATTCTTGTTATTTCGCGACTACATCAGTGCTATTGGCGTCCAATCAAGTAACTTTGTTCTGAAAGAGGGCTATCTCACGGCCCAGTCGAATGAGCAAACTCATATTTTAGTCACGGCTACTCTGGCGGACTCACCTTATAGCTTGGCGATTCAAGAACAACTTCCAGATCTTGATTCAATTGAGCGCGAGGTCGAAAAACAATTTGGCGTCAAGGTGCAGCATACTGGTGTGGTGTTCTACGCCAATTACGGTACCGAAAGCGCGAAATCAGAAATCAGTACCATTGGTTTGGGCTCATTGGCAGGCGTTATTTTATTGGTGTGGCTGACATTTCGTAGTGCGCTACCACTTGCCTTATCTTTACTCTCAATCAGTACAGGATTATTGGTTGCACTGGCAAGCACTGTCGCTATCTTTGGTAAGGTGCATCTATTCAGCTTGGTGTTTGGCGCTAGCTTGATTGGCGTATCCATCGATTACTCTTTTCACTATCTCACTGACCGTTTGGCCGCAGGAAGCCACTGGCAGAGCGATAAAGGCCTAAAGCATATTTTCATTGCCATCACTCTAGGTTTAATCACCAGCTTAATCGGATACTTAGGGCTACTGGTTGCGCCATTCCCAGGCTTGCAGCAACTGGCTCTGTTTTCGTCGATTGGACTGATCGCAGCTTACGCCAGTGTGGTGTGCTGGTACCCCGTTTTAGCGGTAAAACCAGGCCAAGAGCGCCCTCTTCCCCTGTCGAAACTTTGGCATACTTGGTTAAGCCTTTGGAGCAACCAAAAATTTAGAATTGGCTTACCGTTAACAGTGACTGTCGTTAGCTTGATGTCACTCAGTCAAATTCGTTACGACGACGATATTCGCCAGCTTCAGGCTATGCCCGAACAACTCAAACAACAAGAGCAAGCCATTACTGAGATATCAGGGTTAGGCAGTGGTCAAAATATGCTTTTGGTCACTGCTCAGAGCGACCAAAAGCTACTCAAAAAATTGACAGAAATCACCACAAGCTTAGATTCGCTGGTCAATAGCCAAGGTATCTCCGGGTATCGCAGCATCAATCAACACTTGTTAAGTAAACAAGAACAGCATGATAACTATCAGTTGGTTGAACAACTCTATAGTCAACAAAGCCATATATTACAAAGCTCTCTCGGTTGGTCTACGTTTCCAGAACTACCAAAATTCGAACCAATCACGGTATCTGGATTTTTGGAGTCTCCAGTCTCAGAGCCTGTTCGACCACTTTGGTTAAAACCTATCGACGGGCAAGCAGCGTCGGTCATTTTGATAAAAGACGTCACTGATGCTGAGCTGTTCTCACAGTGGTTGGAGTCAGATTTTGCTCAGAAGCAAGGTGTGAAACACCTCAATAAAGCGGATGAAATCTCCTCTCTTTTTGCTGAGTACCGCGTCAAGATTACCGAGCTGTTATTGATAGCATTGGCAGCTATTGGCATGCTGTTAGGCTGGCGCTATGGTGTGAGGCAAAGCCTGTTAATGCTGTTGCCTTCATTGATTGCAGGCGTAGCAGGTTTGGCGGTGACCGGAGTTTTAGGCTCGACACTGAACCTATTTAACCTGCTTGGTTTGATTCTGATTTTAGGGATTGGCATAGACTACACCCTGTTTTTTGCTGAGCAAAAGAAATCGCTGAGCACCTTATTAGCGATCACCTTGTCAGGTCTCACAACACTACTTTCATTCGGCTTACTGTCGCTGAGCCAGACTCATGCTATTCATAGCTTCGGGGTGACGGTTCTGACAGGGATCTTTGTCGCTTGGCTGCTTTCTCCACTCGCGATCAACAGTAGTAAAAACGTAGAAGGACCAATTACTCGAGAGGCTTTTAGATGATCCAGACATTAAAGGTAACCTTCGCCATACTAGTGGGCATTCTAATGAGTGCCTGCTCGATGGTTTCTCAGCAGCCAAGTGGTGCGAGCGTGTCTATCGATCAAGACACCGATCTAGCACTACCACTGCCAGCTGAACTGGGATACTCATTAACAGCCAGTCAGTTGATTAGCGCTACGTGGGAAAATGATACACAGCAGCTTCCGGTTCAAGTCGAAGTCACACCGGGTAAAGTGGTTTTGGCGGGGTTCTCCTCTTGGGGTACTCGCATTCTATCGCTGCAATACCAGAATCAAGTAATTGATACGCAGGTTTTGTCTGGGCTTGGCGCAACTTTGCCACAACCTGAACAGGTGCTATTTAATTTAATGCTTACCTTATGGCCGGCTGAAGCATGGGCTCAGCCTTTACAAAGCATAGGTTGGCACCTAGTCGATACCGACAAAACAAGAACCGTATTTGATGAAAACCAACAGGCAATCATTCAAATTGATTACCAAACAGATCCTGGTACACACAAAACGGCAGGCGACATTGTTTTCAAACATTTGACCCAGGGCTACAACATCACCATACAAACGTTGAACTCAACGATTGTCGACAATCCAAGTAAGAGTTGAACACTATGCCTATTTACATCCAAGACTGTGGTTTCCACTCAGCGCTAGGCTCTGAGGTTACCGATATTCATGGCTGTCTGAAAGACGAGCGTGAATCAAATATGGTCGAAGTGCACGATATACTGAACGATGGTAAACATACTGTCGTTGGTCAGATCGCGGGTGAACTACCACCGATTCATTCAGATCTTACGCAATACGCCACTCGCAACAATCAACTGGCGCTGTCGGCTCTTCACCAAATTGAAGATTCTATCGAGCAAGCCAAATCTCAGTTTGGCGCAGATAGAATTGCTGTTGTTATTGGCACCAGCACCTCTGGGATCTCCGATGGTGAAGCAGCCTTCAAACAAAAATTGGCAAACAGCGAGTTTCCAGCAGATTACCATTACTCAAAACAAGAGCTTGGTGATACCTCAGAGTTCGTTAGCCAGTATTGCGCATTAACGGGGCCAAACTACGTAATATCTACGGCTTGCTCATCCAGTGGCCGCGTATTTCTGACCGCCCAGCGCTTATTAGATTCAGGTATGGCTGATGCCGTGTTAGTGGGTGGTGTGGATACCTTGTGTAAGCTGACACTCAATGGTTTCCACGGCCTTGAAGCACTCTCAACAACACATTGTAAGCCATTTAGTGCAACCCGAGATGGTATCAACATAGGAGAAGCAGCGGCATTTATGTTGCTCAGCAAAACAAAGTTAGCCGGTGTTAATGCAGCACAAGACACGTCAAACATTGCCTTATTGGGCTGTGGGGACAGCTCTGATGCACACCACATTTCAGCGCCTCACCCTGAAGGCAATGGTGCTGAACAAGCAATGAAAAAAGCGTTACATTCTGCACAGTTAAACGCAGAAGACATTGGTTATATCAATGCACATGGTACAGCAACGCCACTCAATGACTCGATGGAAAGTAAAGCCATTCATCGTATTTTTGCAAACAAGGTTCCCGTCAGTTCTACCAAACCGCTGACCGGGCATACTCTAGGCGCAGCAAGTGCGATTGAGGCTGCAATTGCGTGGCATATTTTGAAATATGACTTACCGCTTCCCTTACAAAAATGTCAGGATAAAGCTGAAGATATTGAGATTGATTTGGTAAACTGTTCACAGAAACTTAAAGCAAAGAACATCTTAAGCAACTCGTTTGCTTTTGGTGGCAACAACATTAGCCTGATTTTTGGTGTAGTAAATGACTGATATCCCTTCTGTAGACCAACTTCTCCCTCACGATGATCCGATGATATTAATCGATCGTGCTATCAGCGTAGAAGCGTTGTCGATCCACTGTCAGGTCGATATTGGTGACCATAATCTGTTCTTTGACGCCGAATCTCAAACGGTACCAGCATATGTTGGCATCGAGTTTATGGCGCAGTCTGTAGCGGCATGGTCTGGGTATCACGCACTTAAAAACGGCACCACGCCCCCAATCGGATTCTTACTCGGCTCTCGTCGCTATAAATCACTGTGTGATGAGTTTACTCAAGGTCAGACCCTTGATATCTACGCCGAACAGATGATGGAAGACAACGGTATGGCTGTGTTTACCGCAAGAGTCGAAGACCGAGGTGAGTTAGTGGCTCAATGCCAACTCAACGTCTACGTGCCGACCAAACAAAAATTACAAGAAATGAAAACTAGGAGCCCATCATGACCCGTCAGGTTTTAGTCACCGGTGCCAGCAAAGGCATTGGTAAAGCGATCGCTATTCAACTCGCGAAAGACGGATTTGAAATCGCCGTTCATTACATGGGTGACAAGCAAGGCGCTGAAGAGACATTGCAGTCGATCACCGAACTGGGTGGTGCTGGGCGTCTTATCCAATTTGATATCAGCAACCGCAGCGAATGTCGCAAAACGCTTGAGTCTGATATTGCTGAACATGGCGCTTACTATGGTGTGGTAAACAACGCAGGCATTACTCGCGACACTGCATTCCCTGCCATGACAGAAGAAGAGTGGGATGGCGTGATCCATACCAACCTAGACAGCTTCTACAACGTACTTCACCCTTGTGTAATGCCTATGGTCCAAAAGCGCAAAGGCGGCCGTATCGTCACTCTAGCGTCTGTATCAGGCATCATGGGTAACCGCGGACAAACTAACTATGCTGCAGCGAAAGCTGGTGTGATTGGGGCAACTAAGTCCCTTGCTCTAGAGCTCGCAAAACGCAAAATCACAGTAAACTGTGTCGCTCCAGGCTTAATCGATACCGGTATGGTTGACGAGCACGTGAAAGATCATGCACTTCCTCAAGTACCACTGCGCCGAATGGGTGAGCCAGAAGAAGTAGCAGGACTAGTGAGTTACCTAATGTCTGATATTGCAGGCTACGTTACTCGCCAAGTGATTTCAGTCAATGGAGGCTTAGTATGACCCGCCGCGTTGTTGTAACTGGTATGTCAGGTGTTACTGCCTTTGGTAACGACTGGCAACAGATAGAGCCTAAGCTGAAAGCGTGTGAAAATGCGACTCAATATATGCCAAGTTTTGAGCAATATGATGGACTCAATACTAAGCTTGCCGCACCAATTGATGACTTTCAACTGCCAAAACACTATAAGCGTAAGCAAGTGCGTGGCATGGGTCGTGTATCGCGCCTAGCCACCGTTGCGACAGAAAATGCTTTAGGACAAGCTGGCTTAATTGGTCACGATGTATTAACCAATGGCGAAACCGGAATCGCTTACGGCTCTTCAACCGGCAGTACCGACGCCGTTGGTGCGTTTGGCGTGATGCTGAACGAGAAATCGACACGAGCGATCACGGCGACAACCTACGTACAAATGATGCCACACACTGCTGCGGTAAACGTAGGTCTGTTCTTTGGACTGCGCGGCCGCGTGATTCCCACCAGCAGTGCATGCACTTCAGGAAGCCAAGCTATTGGTTACGCCTATGAAGCAATTAAGCACGGCTACCAAACCGTGATGGTTGCCGGTGGTGGTGAAGAACTATGTCCAACTGAGTCTGCCGTTTTCGATACCCTTTTTGCTACCAGTTTAAAAAACGACACGCCCAAAAAATCCCCTAGCCCATACGACAGCGAGCGCGATGGCTTGGTTATCGGTGAAGGTGCCGGTACGCTTATTCTCGAAGAGTACGAACATGCAATCGCTCGTGGTGCAAAAATCTACGCTGAGATCATCGGTTTTGCCAGCAACTGCGATGCAGCCCATGTGACCCAACCTCAGATGGAAACCATGCAAATCTGTATGGAGAAAGCACTAAGAGATGCACAGCTTCCTGCTGAGAAAATTGGCTATGTTTCTGCGCACGGAACGGCGACTGAAAAAGGTGATATTGCAGAGAGTAATGCGACGGCGAATATTTTCGGAGAAGTGCCAATCAGTTCATTGAAAAGCTACTTCGGCCATACGCTTGGCGCATGTGGTGCAATTGAAGCTTGGTTAAGCTTAGAGATGATGCATTCCGGCTGGTTCAGCCCAACCTTAAACCTTGAGAACATCGACGAACGCTGCGGCAAACTCGATTACATTACAGGTTCTGGTCGCGAATTGGATATTGAATATCTGATGAGCAATAACTTTGCCTTTGGTGGCATTAACACATCTATTATCTTCAAAAAGATTTAAGTTTATTTATTAGACAAAACTCAAGACAAATAAAAAGGGTCAGTAACCAAGTTACTGACCCTTTTTTGATTCTAGCAATCGCTCAATTAAGCGTTAGCTTCACGCTCAGCGATGAACTCAAGAGCCATCTTGATACGAGCGATTACGCGCTTTTTACCAACAAGCTCCATCACTGCATCAACAGAAGGAGACTGACCACCGCCTGTTACTGCTACGCGAAGTGGCATGCCGATTTTACCCATGCCGATCTCTAGTTCTTCACATACTGCTGCAATCACACCATCTTTGATGTTTGCAGTAGTGAAATCTTCAAGTGCTTCAACCTTAGCAAGAGCAAGCTCTAGTGGGCCTTTAGCAACACCACGTAGGTGCTTCTTCGCTGCGCCAGCTTCAAACTCAGAGAAATCTTCATAGAAGTAACGAGATTGCTCAGCAAGTTCGATAAGCGTGTTACAACGCTCGCCAACTAGCTTGATCACTTCAGTGATAGCTGGGCCGTTTGTTGTATCGATCTTCTGTGCGTCTAGGTGCCATTGCAGGTATTTAGCAACGTACTCAGGCTCAGAAGTCTTGATGTAGTGGTTGTTCAACCAAAGTAGCTTATCAGTGTTGAATGCAGAAGCAGACTTGCTGATAGCGTTCAGGCTGAAGAATTCAATCATCTCTTCTTGAGAGAAGATCTCTTGGTCACCGTGAGACCAACCTAAACGAACTAGGTAGTTGTTTAGTGCATTTGGTAGGTAACCTTCGTCGCGGTATTGCATTACAGAAACAGCACCGTGACGCTTAGAAAGTTTTGCACCGTCATCACCAAGAATCATTGCACAGTGAGCGAACGTTGGAACTGGCGCGCCTAGTGCTTCATAGATGTTGATTTGACGAGGTGTGTTGTTGATGTGGTCTTCACCACGAACAACGTGTGTAATACCCATGTCCCAGTCATCCACAACCACTACGAAGTTGTATGTTGGTGCACCGTCTGTACGACGAATGATTAGGTCATCAAGTTGGCTGTTCGCGATTTCAATGCGACCACGGATTTGGTCATCAAATACTACGCTGCCTTCTTTCGGGTTACGGAAACGGATAACACATGCATCACCTTCTTTTGCTGCTTCGTTTGCTGCAACAATTTTAGGGTGGTTAGCATCGTAGCGAGCCATTTCTTTGTTTTCTTCTTGATCTGCACGAATTTCATCAAGCAGTTCTTTAGACGCGTAGCATTTGAATGCTTTGTCTTCAGCAAGTAGCTTATCAACCATTTCGTTGTAACGGTCAAAACGCTTAGATTGGTAGTAAGGACCTTCGTCCCATTCCATACCCATCCATTGCATGCCTTCTAGAATTGCATCAACCGCTTCTTGAGAGTTACGCTCAAGGTCCGTGTCTTCGATACGTAGAACGAATTCACCACCTTGATTCTTAGCGAATAGCCAAGAGTAAAGTGCAGTACGTGCACCACCAACGTGAAGATAGCCAGTTGGGCTAGGAGCAAAACGAGTTTTAACCGTCATTTAAATACCTTGATTATGTAGGTGATTCTTTTAGTGATCGCTATTACAAAGCCTGCAGCAGACAAATATCACTAAATTTTGGGCGCTATTTTATCACCACCGCTTAAATCTACAATCAGTAGTGAATGATTAATGTGCTGATCTTGTGCGAAAGCGATTGTAGAAAGCCGAATTCTACCTTCAAAGTAGCAAAACTATTGCCTTAGCCAGTAGATTATAGCCGCGGATCCTTTATTCCCATCTCTCATTCCCAAATTGGATCCATCAGCTAATGCACCACTAAGATCAAATTCTTGAATTTATGTTTGACCTTACCCTTACGGGAAGGTTTATGTTAGGCGTAGATGAGAATTGGAGTATCGATATGAACCACTACACAACCGCGCTCAACGGTCTAAATTGCATGGGTTGTGCGAAAAAAGTCCGCACACTGTTTGGCGATCTCAACAACACGACGATCAATGACATATCGCCAACCTACATCGATATTTCGACTCCTTCTAGTTACATTCAGCTCAACGAACAGTTAGCAACGCTTGGCTATTCTATGGGTAATCAGCTGCACCTTTCGCTATCCGGCCTCAGCTGCGGAAAGTGTGTGAGCAAACTGACTCAAGCGCTTGAACAAACCGAGCAAACCTCAAACCTTGAAGTCAGCAAACAGGAGCTATCACTGGTTACTCTGCTTTCTGAATCCGAGGTTATTGAGCTGGTCGAAAGCGTGGGTTATCACGCAGCTCCCTACTCTGAAACGAATGACCTTTCATCGAGTTCAGATTTAGAAGAAGATAAAAAACTGGCGCCTACAGAAGCAACTTTAACTGAACCCGTTGCCAGCCAATATACCTATCACCTTGTTCTTGAGGGAATGACGTGTGCGAGTTGCGTTTCTTCGGTCGAAAAAGCATTGAAAAAGAATGAGTTCGTCGACCAAGCACAGATTAACCTTGCAGAGCAGACTGCCTTGGTTTTCACCTCTCAAACAAGAGACATCATTGAAAACGCTCTAATCAAATCGGTGAAAGCAGCAGGTTATGGCGCCGAGTTTGTCGACGATGCAGCGACTCAACAGCAAAAACAGCAAGAACAGCAACTTCGCACTCAAAAGGCCTTCCTGAAAAACTCAGTGAGCGCACTACTGCTTGGGGCTCCGCTGATGGTATGGGGCATATTCGGTGGCAGCATGACCATTGCTACACTTAGTGACCAACTGGCTTGGGGCTTCATTGGTGTGATCTGCCTAGTGCTACTAGCCACCTCTGGGCGGAGCTTCTTCACTAACGCGTGGCAATCACTGATGCACAAACGCGCTACCATGGACACACTCGTCGCTCTAGGTACAGGCGCAGCATGGTTCTATTCAATGTTGGTTGTGCTAATTCCATCATGGTTCCCAGAAGCCTCTCGCCATGTCTACTTTGAGGCGAGTGCGATGATCGTTGGCCTTATTTCTTTGGGTCACTATATTGAAGCCAAAGCCAAAGCTCGCACCACGAAATCGCTACAGGCACTGATTAACTTACAACCTCAAAAAGCGGTGGTCATCGTCGATGGCAAAGAACAAACCATTGCTGTAGAAGCTATCCAAGTCGGCATGCAAGTACGCGTCAAACCGGGAGAAAAAGTGCCAGTTGATGGTGTTGTGGTATCTGGTGAGTCTTACATCGATGAATCGATGCTGACCGGTGAACCACTTCCCAACGTTAAATCGGTGAGTGATGGCGTTTCTGCGGGCACCATTAATGGCGATGGTAGCTTAATTATTGAAGCGACTGGGATTGGCTCAAGCACCATGTTAGCTCGAATCATTCAGATGGTTCGCCAGGCACAAAGCAGCAAACCTGCGATAGCGAAACTTGCCGACTCTATTTCTGCCGTGTTCGTGCCCGTTGTGGTCGCAATCGCAGCTGTTGCCGCCCTAGTTTGGTTTTTTGTTGGCCCACAACCAAGTGCCAGTTACATGCTTGTAGTATCGACCACCGTGCTGATCATCGCTTGTCCGTGTGCCTTAGGCCTAGCGACTCCACTCTCTATTACTGTCGGCGTAGGTAAAGCCGCTGAGTTTGGCGTTCTGATCAAAGACGCCGATGTGTTGCAATCAGCCAGCAAAATCGATGCAGTCGTGTTTGATAAAACGGGCACCCTAACCCAAGGGAAACCAAGCGTGCAACAAGCGTTTTATCACAACCTATCAGAACAAGAACTGTTGGCTTACGCCTATTCGGTTGAAGTCGGTTCAGAACACCCATTAGCGAAAGCCGTTTGCCAATATGCAGAGAGCTTACAAGTTTCAGCACTCCCACACAGCGACTTTGAAAACCGCCGAGGCCTTGGCGTACAAGCCAACATTAACGGAAAACACGTTCAAGTCGGCTCTCTTAAATACCTCACCCAATTAGGCATCAATACAGAGATTGGCGAAGATTTCATCGAGCTTTGCCGCTCGCAAGCCTGGACGCCTATTTTCATCGTGATTGACCAAAAACTAGAAGGCATATTGGGCATTTCAGACGCGTTAAAAATAGATAGTAAACAGGCGATAGCTCAACTAAAATCCGCCGGAATTCACACAGTGCTGTTAACGGGCGACAACGATTCTGTTGCTCAGGCCATTGGTAAGAACGTCGGTATCGACGAAGTTATCTCAGAAGTACTTCCGGAGCAGAAAGCTCAGCATATTGTTCAGCTTCAACAACAATATAAGAGTGTTGCTATGGTTGGAGATGGCATTAACGATGCACCAGCGCTTGCTCAGGCCGACATAGGTATCGCAATGGGCAGTGGCAGTGATGTCGCCATCGAGAGTGCGCAAATGACACTCCTCAACTCGTCGCCATTATCGGTCAGTAACGCGATTGAGCTTTCCCAAGTGACCGTGAGAAACATGAAGCAAAACCTGTTTGGTGCCTTTATCTATAATTCACTTGGTATTCCAATTGCGGCTGGTGTGCTCTACCCATTCTTTGGATTTTTACTTAGCCCTGTCGTTGCAGGCGCTGCGATGGCGATGTCATCAATCACCGTAGTCAGCAATGCCAACAGATTAAGACTGTTCAAACCCACTCATTCTAATATCAACAAAAACCATATTCATGAGGTTAACCATGATTCGTAAAGTTATGACTCTTACTGCACTCGCTGCAATTTCAGGACAAGCTCTCGCTACTGATGTTCTCAACCATAAGTCTCCATACTGTGGCTGCTGCACAGAATGGACAGAACACATGCAAGACGCAGGTTTCGATGTCACAGAGAAGCTCCACGATGACATGAATCCTATCAAGCAGAAGTTAGGAGTAACGCCAGAGCTGGCTTCTTGCCATACGGCAGAGATCGACGGTTACGTATTTGAAGGGCACATTCCAGCAGAGGACGTGAAAGCCTTTTTAGAAAACCCACCACGCAATGCGATTGGCTTGGCGGTTCCAGGCATGCCAATGGGCTCGCCGGGCATGGAGTATGGCGATAAGAAAGACGAGTATTCTGTTTATGCGTTTAACGAGAAAGGTCAGGTGTTTGAATACCGTCATTACGATGGTAATTAGAGCGTAAAGAAACCGGCGCAAAGCAATATTTAAGAAGTTATAAAAATAGAGCCTAACATTAAGTAAACCCAAGACTGTGGTTTACTTGCTAGGCTCTTTGCTTTTGGACAGTAAAGCAAATCTTGTCGCGGCACCAACCGGGCTGTTGGTACCGCTATGTTTTCGTCGCTAGTTAACAAAAAAGCTAATTAGCAAAGAAGCTCACTTAGCCAATAATCTAATCGACTAAACAGCCAAGTGAATCAGCTTAGAAGCCGTAAGAAGCACCGAATACGAATGCATTGTTAGCGTTGTCAGCTTGGTTACGGTACTCAAAGTAAGGTTGAACGCCTTGACGAGTCCATGTCGCACGAAGCTCGTGGTCCATTGTGTTATCAGCATCGCTGATTACGTATACGTTGTTGTAGCTTAGAGCTAGCTCAGCGTTTACTGCGTAACCGATACGGTTGTCAAAACGAGTTTGATCGTCAGCTTTGCTATCTTCCATAGCGTGGTAACGAGTACGGTTGCTAATAGAGATACCGTTATCGAAGTTGTAACCGATCTTAACCAATGGACGGTACTGAACCGTTTCACCGTTGTTTAGTAGGTGGTGGTAACCCGCAGCAACCCATAGGTTGTCATTGATGTTGTACATCTGCTCAACACCTAGAGTGATGTATGGAGAGTTACCTAGACCGCTGTCTTGGATTGCGTCATTGTCGTACTTACCAAGAGAGATACCATCGAACTCTGTTAGTAGTGTTGTGCCTGAATCAAACGTGTGGCCCGCTTCTAGAGTTGACGTCGCGTTTGGTTGGAAATCAGAGTGAAATTGAACGTTACCTGTAACGTAAGAAGAACCAGCAAAAGCACTAGAAGCGAAAGCAAGAGAAAGAGCACTTAGAGCGATAATTTTTTTCATAGTAAACTGCCTTAGTTTGATTTTTTCAGCGGCATATCTTCGGTACATCATTCACCTTCACCGCTTGAGTAGTTGGTCGCCTCCCTGGCATGAAATCTATGCTGCTCGAATTAATTTGCGTTTCAAAATAAAAGGGGCGACAGAGTGATCTCTCTCACTATCAAAAAAAGACAAGTTATTTAACTCTTTAAAATCAATAATTTAAAAACATAAAAATTGATAAAAAACTCAAGATGGAAAAATATACAGATCGGGATCACGTTATTTCATGAAGAAAAATTAGATTCAGATAGTTGAATCACATCTGATTTAGAGTTTTTTACAGGGGACTTATTTTTTGAAGAGAATAATGAGAAGCGCGTCACTTTTGGGATTAAAGTCACCTTATGTGCATTGTTGACGATATAAACAAAGGCGATTTCTATATGTTTCAGTTTTGGATAAACACCTAATTCGCATCAAACAAAAAGAGCTCCCGTTTTATCTTGAATAAGATAAAGGTCAGGAGCTCTTTTACTAATAGTGCTTATCGATTATTTAACTGAGGTTACTCGACTTACTTTCTCGCCACTTTCAGAGATAGAGCGGATGTAAGTTTCGCCAGAAACCGATGGACGTTGTTGCTCGTCATACGTTAACCAGTTTTCGCCATCAGCAGAGTATTGCAGCTCTACGCCTGGGAATTGAACGTTCATCGCTAGCTTACCATCAATAACCTGAGCGCCCGGTACTGGTAGTCGATAATCAATGCCTGCTTTCTCAAGCTTAGCCAGTTCACGTTGACCAACAATATTCGCGAAGCGATTAAAGTCGCTGTTTAGAGCTTGCTTATTCACTAGGTTAGTTTCTTGAGAGTATTCAACGCCCACTTTGTAGTCGTTTTCCCAATCTGCTCGATGCCATGCACGCTCAGCTGCTGCAAGAACGCGTGGGAACACCATGTATTCATATTGCTCGTCGGTACGAACTGTTTCTGACCAAAGTTGCGCTGATAAACCGTAGAAAGGTTTTGCTTCAATTTCGCCTTTACCAGAGAAACCATTGCCGTCACGGTCTAATGATGTTTCTGCGTTTTGTGGCATGTTTTCTGGTGCGAAGCCGAACATCTTACGAGTATCGGTTGCACGCGTTGCCCAGTAGTAACCGCGCTCTGCAGCATCTACTTCGTATGGCATATCCATGTATACGTAGTCTGGGTTAGAGACGATTACGTCATACCCTTTTGCTGACCAGTCGTATACTGATGAAGTACCGCCCCAGTAAAGAACATCCCAGAAGTTCACGCGAGTGCTTTCTGTCGCAAATGCTTTCTCGCCTTCGCTGTATTTCAGGCCATCTTGCCATGCTTGAAAGTGTGGAATACCCTTCTCAGCAACAATCTTAGACACCTCTTCTGCAAAATGGCTTGGCAGGTGACCGAAATCGCTTACTGTACCGTCAGCAATTAATTTCTGACACTGAGGAGACTGCTGGAATGGCTTGTCTTGCTTAGATAAGTCAATGTTACCTTTCCACGCCACTTTATCTTCTGCATTAATATCTTGTAAGCCTGCGCCTAACTTAATGTTTTTCGCTTCATCGCCGCCAAAGTGCCAAGTTGTTAGTGGAACGCCCGCTTCTTGGTGCATTGCCGCCACTTCAGAGATCACTTTATCAACAAAGTGAGTCGAAGATTCCATGCATGGGTTAATGAAGCTTTGCTTATCGTAGAACTGAACCGTGGTTACGTTCGATGTATCTTGTGGATCCATCAAGCGGTATTCATTTGCTTCCGCTTCTTTACCTTCCGCCATTAGGCGAGTGTAACGCGCTTCCATCGATACCACAGCAGAACGAGCGTGTGCTGGCATATCAATCTCTGGAATTACTTCGATACTGCGCGCTTTTGCGTAGCTTAAGATCTCGACGTAATCCGCCTTACTAAAGAAACCAGAGCCAAAGTTGTCTGTTGTTGGACCTGAACCTAGCTGAGGCAATAAACAGCTTTGCTCTTCCAAATCAAAACAACGATTAGACCCTACATCCGTTAGCTCTGGTAAACCTGGGATTTCTAAACGCCAGCCTTCATCATCAGTTAAGTGAAGGTGAAGTTTATTCATCTTGTATGCAGCCATTTGATCTAGCGTTGCTAGGATGGCATCTTTTGAGTGGAAGTTTCGAGCAACATCCACCATCACACCGCGGTAATCAAAGCGCGGTGCATCTTTGATCGACAGTTGTGGTAATGATTCAGCGTTCTGACTGTCTATTAGGCCAAAAATAGACTGAACTGCGTAGAAAGCACCTGTTTTATCAAACGCTTTAATCGCAATCCCCTCTTCCGAGATGCTTAGTTCATAAGCGCCAGATTTCGCCAAATCACCCGTAAACTGAGTAGGAACAACAGCAACACTAACAGGTAGGTCGCCACTCACATCTACGTTTACCACATCTGCACGTTCTTCAATTGCTGCGAATTGCTCAGCATCAAATGCGTCTTTAGGTAGGGCAATACCACCAGCAATGCTGACTGAACCTTCACCCGCCTCTACCGACATTGGCGTTGGTAGTAATGTTGTTGATACATCTTGCGTTGCTAGATCTGCATTCTTTTCGAAACGCGTCACTGCTGTAGCCATTACATTATTGTCATCTGGTGTACGCTTAAGATTGTTACCTTCTAGACCCGTTACGAATGACGCAACATCTTCCGTATTCAATGAAGCAATCATCTTAGGTTCTGCGTTTGGCGCAGTAACGAATGCACCCGGCATGAAGTCGGTTTCAAACAGTTGCCAGTATTCACTCGTCAGTGGAAGAACCACTTCTTCACCAGCTGCAAAGCCATCAAATTTTTCAGTAGGTTCTAGTTTATGAAGATCGCCAGTTACACGAGTAATCTTAAATTGCTCATTATCAACATCTAAGATAAGGCGAATACTGTGGAAGTAGATAGTCCAATCTTTCGAATCAATCGCTTCACCATCGTTAGTTAACGTCATGTTTACTTTATTACATGACGCCCATTCAGCACCTAAGTCCTGACAAGCCATGCCTTCATTCGCACCGTGATTGGTTAGAACTTCATATTGCACATCAAGGTTATCAGCCAATGCATTAACCACCTGTTGCTCAGGTGCTTGTGTTACAGCACAACCCGTCAAACCAGCCAATACCGCTACAGATAGTAAGTTTCTCTTCAACATCGTATTCACCCATAAATTAAAAAATTGAGTCAGAAGCAAAGTGGAGCGCTTCGAAAGTTAGATAAACTATATGGGCTTATTTTTTACCGTGAATTAAATCAAGTTAATAAAGTGATCAGCTTCAAATCTCAAAAATATTGATAAGATTATTTATTTTAAAATCATAACGTTAGG
This sequence comes from Vibrio crassostreae, assembly GCF_024347415.1. Classification (NCBI taxonomy): domain Bacteria; kingdom Pseudomonadati; phylum Pseudomonadota; class Gammaproteobacteria; order Vibrionales; family Vibrionaceae; genus Vibrio; species Vibrio crassostreae. The sequence continues at coordinate 862,063 of NZ_AP025476.1, read as the reverse complement.
AGTGACGGCACTTCCGTCATTTTTATTTTGACGTAAAAATTGAGAACTGAATCACAATCTTTCTAAAGAATTTCATAAAATCGTGTCGTTGATATCGAGAAAGGTTTAAGAGTTTGCTCGGGTTGTTATACTTTTCGTACAAACAACGTGACATAGTTCCCAAAAAAAACCGTTAAAAAACGCCGTTAAAATCAATTTTAACGAGTTCATCTCTTTTAATAGGAGCTTTCCTTGCGCACATTTTGGTACGTAACTTTATTCGTTCTCGCATTTTCAGCCAAACAAGCTTTGGCCGAACCTCTTTATTGGCAAGCCAAAAAGGATGAACTGACACTCACCATCTTGGGTTCCGTCCACGTAGGAGACGAGAGCATGTACCCACTTCCAGTACAGATCACTGACACGCTAAAAGAGAGCGACGGATTAATTGTCGAGACAGACATCAGGAAGTCAGAAGGCATTGTGTATCCCACGACCACAGTGACCACGAGTGATGTATTAAACAAAGAACAAAAACAGTTATTAGCCAGTATTTCAAAGTCTTTGGGTATGCCGACTCAACAACTACTGAGCTCTCCACCTTGGGCGACATCTCTCTCAATACAGATGCAGCAATTAAAGAACCTTGGCTATGGCTCAGCGGGCGGTGTAGACGCAACACTCGCCTATAAAGCGACGATACAAGACGTTCCGGTGATCAGTTTAGAGCCTCTACAATTTCAGATAGATCTCATTGCAGGACAAAAAGATTCCGGTAAAGAATGGTTAGTCAGTAGCCTTGAAGAATTTGACCAAACTGATGGGGTGGTTCACTGCTTAATTGAAAGTTGGAAAGCCGGTGATGTAGCGAAGCTTGAGGAGTTTGCGAAGCTTGAGGAGTTTGCGAAGCTGTCTGAAATGCCATCTGAACTAGAGAAAGCATTTTTAACCGATCGCAACGTCGATTGGGCAAACAAGCTCTCCGCCAATGATTGGAAACTCGACTCAAAGGGACACTACGTGCTGGTCGTCGGTACTTTACACCTGATTGGCGAAGGTAACCTTTTGCAGTTATTAGAAGAGAAAGGTTTTAATGTCACTCAACAATCACAAAGCCAACAGGCTCAGTGTCAATTTGAGCTTAGTGACGACAGCTAGCTCAATTCGAAGCCATGACCTTCTCCTAATATAACCATTACCTAATAACAGAATCATTACATTTAATCGCCCCATAACGGTGCTATTATCTTTCGCTCTTTTTATATACGGTGTTGTTCTCATGAAACCAGTGCTCTTCGCTTTACCTTTAGCCCTCGCGATCCTGATGCCCACGGCAGCGTCTGCCAAAGAAACTTGTACGATCGAACAATTCCAGCCGATAGACATTCAACCAGACACCAAAGGCGGTGTGTTAGATAAAGAAAGCGGACAGTTCTTGATTACTGAAAAGCCACCAATGCGATGCGCGAATATTACGTTCACGACATCAACGACACGCAACCGTATCGCAAGCCAAATGAATGGTAATTTTGAAGTAAGCTTCTACGATGGTCAGACGGGTAATTCTCACTCGGTGACTTTTAACGAAGATGAAGTACAGGCGGGTTACATTCGAATTGGTCCAAATCACCCTGTTGACGCTTATGTTTGTTTTGTTACCTCAGAGACGCCAATCAAGAACATTACCTGTGATGTTAAGTAAATAGATTTGGGACTACTGGATCAATCCTTGTCTCTATGCAGGACGCTTAGAACAACAAGAGATTCCCGACTCGCTCCTTCGTCGCTCTAGGGAATTACACATATTCCAAAATACAAAAAGCCGTAGACCCTTCTATTACAGAGAATGCTACGGCTTTCTTCAATGTGGCTGTGAAGAGCTTATTTTGAACATCAGGCGAACCCCACCTAGGTTCAAATCCCATTTCTCATGCCCTGAAACGACGAAAGCCTGCTCAATGAGCAGGCTTTCTTTAATGTGGTCGGTGAAGAGGAATTCGATTGGACTGGCATTCCAGCCCCCATCCCCATGTTCTAAACCAGATTAAAATGCAAAAAAGCCGTAGCATTTCTGCTACGGCTTTCTTTAATGTGGTCGGTGAAGAGGGATTCGAACCCCCGACCCTCTGGTCCCAAACCAGATGCGCTACCAAGCTGCGCTATTCACCGAGATATCTAACTGGCTGATTGCCTGTCGATGGAGCGTATAATACGGATTCTGAATTTAACCGCAAGCGCTTTTTCTCATATTTATTGTGAATTCCAATCGTTCGAACAAAAGACATACAACAACTCGCTTGATGTGACGAAAAACACACAGTTACCAACAAGTATTTAACTTATGAAACAGAATTGATCCAGATCAGTGAATTGATAACACCACTTAATACACTAACCCGTGTCATATAACTTTGAGGTATACACATGGACTTTTGGCTAGATCTCCTATTTGGTAATGCGGTGGGACTATCTTCAATGATAGTAATCTTCGGGGCTCTGGGTCTCATGATGTTTTATGGAGGCTTCTTCATCTACAAAGTTATGACTGAAAAATCTCCTCACTAGAATCGCTCAGCCTAAATCATTTACTTTTAAGCATTGTTTTACTTTATAAGTATTACTTTATTTTATAACTAAATGTAAAAACGCTTTGCACCGGAGCAGACTTATTGTCTTCTCCGGTTTTTTCATTTTTAAACCCAGCCTCAACTTAGGTATACTTACCCTATCCTTCCCAACTTGAGATACACAATATGTCTCATGATGACGACTTAGATCTCTTCCAAGAAATGATGGGCGATGTTAAACGTATCGACCATGACACCGCTGAACACCAAAAAGTACACCGAGTCACAGAATCTCACCTTGCTAAGCGTGAAGCCGCTATGTGGCTGTCTGACGACGAGAAAGACTACTTATCATTAGACTATTCGCCAATGATCAAGCCAGACGATGTCGTTGCTTATAAAAAAGACGGTGTACAAGAAGGCGTATACAAAAAGCTGCGCCTAGGCAAATACCCTATTCAAGCCAAGCTCGACCTTCATAGAAAAACACTGAAAGACGCACGTAACGAAGTGCTTTCATTTTTGCGTCAGTGTTTAAGAATGGATGTTCGTACCGTCATCATTGTTCACGGTAAGGGAGAGCGTTCGAACCCACCAGCAATGATGAAAAGCTACGTGGCAAATTGGCTCACGCAAATCAACGACGTTCAATGTGTTCATTCTGCTCAGCAATTTCATGGTGGTACGGGCGCTGTCTATGTCATGCTCAGAAAGAGTAATGAGAAAAAGCTAGAGAACAGAGAGCGCCATCAAAAGCGCACCAGTTAATAGGTTGAGATAGATAAACGGGCGAATAACGATTTTGCATCAGGATCGATATTTCGTGCCTAGACTCACACCAAGTGCTAAAATTGCCTCAGTTAACGAATTCCAACTCAAAGCAACTATCCAAAGGTTGCTTTTTGTTTATTTATATTTCCGTTGTGAAACGCTAAGAGAATATCATGTCACAAGAATCCCAAGCTAAACGCCTTAATAAATACATCAGTGAAACTGGTTTTTGCTCACGCCGCGAAGCCGATAAACTCATTGATGCAGGCCGAGTTACTATTAACGGTAAGATCCCTGAGATGGGCACTAAAGTCTTGCCAGGTGATGATGTTGAGATCGACAATAAGCCTGTTCGCTCAAAAGAGAAGCCGATTTACATTGCTCTTAATAAACCAACAGGTATCACCTGTACGACTGAGCGTGATATTCCTGGCAACATCGTCGACTTTATCGGCCACCACAAGCGTATTTTCCCTATTGGCCGCTTAGATAAACCTTCTGATGGCCTTATCTTCTTGACCAACGATGGCGACATCGTAAACAAAATCCTACGTGCAGGTAACAATCACGAGAAAGAATACGTGGTGCGTGTAGATAAGCCGATTACGACTGAGTTTTTGAAGCAAATGGGCGCTGGTGTCCATATTCTCGATACTGTTACCTTGCCATGTAAGGTCGAGAAAGAGACCAAGTTCTCATTCCGAATTACACTAACACAAGGCCTTAACCGCCAAATTCGCCGTATGTGTGAAGCGCTCGGTTACGAAGTATTTAAGCTGCGCCGTGTTCGTATTATGAATATCTCACTAGACGGTATTCCTAACGGCAAATGGCGCTACCTGAGCGACGAAGAGATCACCGAGATCTTGGCGATGTGTGAAGGTTCAGTAAGTACGGAAGATGCGTCAAAAATGAACGCGAAAGGTCAACGTATTCGTAAAGCGACTGACGCGAAACTTTTTGACAGCCGTGAAGAGAACCAAACTTCAACAGCACGTCGCAATCAAAAAGAGAACCGTACTCGCACTTACCGCGGTAACAATGCGGATGAATTCCGTCATGCGCCTAATTCAAAGCGTGGCCGCAATTCGTCGAACGGTGAAAGCGGTGGTAATACCGAGAACTGGAAATCAAACTCTCGTTCAGAGCGCTCTAATTCAGATAGAAACCGTTCGGATCGCAATCGTACCGATCGCGACAATACCGATCGTAGAAGCGGTAAACCGGCAAACCGCAGCCAAGATTCAAACAGACCGAACAAACCTGCACCAAAGCGTGTTGGTGGTACTTTAGGTCTTAAGAAGTAGTCAGAATCAGTAAGACGAGACACTCGATATAAAAACGCCCGCTAGATTAGTCTAGCGGGCGTTTTTGTTGGTCATTCGATAGTTTTATCGTCATGATGACGACAATCTATAAACATAGATCAGCAAACTGGCCTCGAGTCAGTTTTACTAAATCTTTCGGATCTAACTCAATCTCTAGCCCGCGCTTCCCTGCACTCACACAGATAGTTTCAAAATCGGTAGCGCTTGAATGAACAAAGGTAGGCAGTGCTTTTTTCTGTCCAAGAGGACTAATTCCACCAACAACATAACCCGTGGTTTTCTGAGCAATATCTGGATCAGCCATCTCCGCTTTTTTGCCCTTCGCCGCTTTCGCTGCAAGCTTTAAGTTTAGCTTCTGATCGACAGGAATAACGGCAACCGCCAAATCTTTCGCCACACCATTCAAGGAAAACAACAGCGTTTTGAATACACGTTTGGGATCTTGGCCAAGCGCTTCAACGGCTTCTAAACCATAGTTGGTATTATTCGCATCATGATGATACTGATGCACACTATGAGCGATTTTCTTTTTCTTGGCGAGATTGATTGCAGGGGTCATAACAAATCCAAACGATAGATAAACAAAAAGCGACGCCGAGGCGTCGCTTTAGTTAAATTTATCATGGTGCTAGAGTCAATCTAATTTAGCACCTATTGATACAATTGCTTGGATTCAATTACTTGTAAACCATTTGGCCTGAAGGCGCGTACTTGTTCACGTCAACCGGGCTGTTTGCTTCTAGGTACTCTTTCAGTACTTCAGCATCAACAAAACCAGTATTTACGTAACCTGGGTGATCAGACAGTTTAGGGTAACCGTCACCACCAGCAGCGTTAAAGCTTGGTACTGTGAAACGGTATGTTTCGTCTAGACGAAGCTGTTTACCACCGATGAATACATTCGATACTTCACCGTTCGCTACTGTCATTGAGATACCAGCAAACTGAGCGTAAGCACCAGAATCGATTGGTTTAGTCGCAACTACATTTAGGTAATCTAGAACTTCTTTACCCGTCATGTCTGTGTAAGTCAGGATGTTTGCAAAAGGTTGTACTGTTAGTACGTCTTTGTAAGTCACATCACCGGCTTCAATTGAATCACGTACACCACCAGAGTTCATCACAGCGAAGTCTGCTTTTGCACGCTCCATGTGAGATGTTGCAATCAAACGACCTAGGTTAGTCTGTTGGAAACGAACAACGTTACGGTCGCCTTCAAGCTTGCCATTAGTTTCAGCAATTTGAACTTCTAGCTGTGCTTGACCTTGCTCTTGGAAAGGACGTAGGAATTCAAGTAACTCTGGGTCTTGTGCGATTTCATCTTGAATAAGAACACGTTGCTTCTTACCGTCAATCTTAACTTTCTTCTTAAGGTTAACTGGAATCAGATCGTAGCTCACCATCTCTAGTTCGCCGTTACGGAATTCGTAATCAGCACGGCCTACGTACTTGCCCCACTCATGAGCTTGAACGATGTAAGTACCGTTCTGTACGTCAGGCTTACACTCATCACCCGGCTTGAAGTTTTTCTTCGCTACGTTAGGGCCTTCCATACATACAGGCTCTTGAGAATGACCACCAACGATCATGTCTAGATCGCCTTCGTTTAGGTAACGAGCGAGTGCAACATCACCCGGAGCGTTAACACCACGTTGACCGTTTTCGTAGTGACCCATGTGAGTCACAGCAAAGATTAGATCCGGTTTTTCTGTTTCTTTAAGTTCAGCGATTAGCTTCTTCGCTTCTTCTTTAGGGTCACGGAAATCGATGCCTGCGATAAATTCAGGGTTACCAATCTTTTGGGTATCTTCAGTTGTTAAACCAATAACCGCAATCTTGATGCCTTGCTTTTCAAACATTTCGTACGCTTGGAATTTACGTTCGCCTGTCGCTTTATCGTAGATGTTTGCAGATAACATTGGGAAGTTAGCCCAGTCGATCTGCTTTTGTAGTACGTCTAAAGAGTTATCAAACTCGTGGTTACCCAATGCCATTGCATCGTAACCAATTTTGTTCATACCTTTAAAATCAGGTTCTGCGTCCTGAAGGTCTGACTCTGGAACACCCGTGTTGATGTCACCGCCAGATAGAAGCAACACGCTACCGCCTTCTGCTTCAACTTCTGAACGAAGTTGGTCAACAAGCGTTTTACGCGCAGACATGCCGTATTCGCCGTATTTATTCTGCCAGAAACGACCATGGTTATCGTTTGTGTGAAGAATCGTTAGCTTGTAAGTTTCGTCTTGGTTCCAATCATGAGCTGATTGAGACGCACACCCAGCTAAAGTAGCTAGGATTGCAGCACTTAGTGCTGTCTTTAGAATAAGGCGTTGCTTCATTGTCATACCTTTGAACTTTTTAGGGGAATCCACTGCTTTTTATAATCTATTGCGACCCCTTTCCTGGAGTTCGAACAATAAGACTTCAACATGACTAATCTTAAATTAACATTCTAGATGTAACACGACGATTTCATATTTATGTCGAATTGGTCACGCATAGATCAACAGTTAAGTGTAACAAAATTATGAGATTACACTCAAACTTCCCCTGCATCACAGGCAATCGTTTACTTATAAAGTGTGATGAACATCAGTAATTTACTGTAAACAGGACAGACCTCACACACTCATGGTTATTTCTTAGGGAGTCAAAGATTCTGTTAACAAGGATTTAATCATCTAGCGCTAATTAGCGCTCAAAAGAACAGATAAGCGCACAACGAAACGAACTGATACCCAGATAAACAAAAACGCCCAACTCTTAGAGTTGGGCGTTTATTTGATATCGTTAAATAACCACTTTAACTAATTTACATTAGCGAGTTATTTAACATCAGCTTCAGCTACTTAATATCGATGTGCTCAAAGCCTTTGATAAGGTCATCCAGTGCTTTCATCTGCTTCAAGAACGGCTCTAGTTTGTCTAGAGGTAGCGCAGATGGGCCATCACAGCGAGCTTGGTCTGGGTTAGGGTGAGCTTCAATGAACAGACCCGCAATACCTGTCGCAAGACCCGCTTTAGCAAGCTCAACCGTTTGCTCACGACGGCCGCCAGATGCAGCACCTGATGGGTCACGCATTTGTAGAGAGTGCGTCACATCGAAGATGATTGGGCTACCGTTTGAAGACTTCTTCATTACGCCAAAGCCAAGCATATCAACTACTAGGTTGTCGTAACCCATGCAAGCGCCACGCTCACAAAGGATGATGTTGTCGTTACCACACTCAGCGAACTTATCAACGATGTTACCAACTTGGTTCGGGCTCATGAACTGAGGCTTCTTCACGTTGATCACCGCGCCAGTCTTAGCCATTGCTTCAACAAGGTCAGTTTGACGAGCTAGGAATGCAGGTAGTTGGATTACATCAACCACATCTGCAACAGGCTGAGCTTGAGCTTCTGTGTGAATATCAGTAATGATCTTCACGCCGAAAGTGTCTTTCAGCTCTTGGAAGATTTTAAGACCTTCTTCCATGCCTGGACCACGGTATGAATGAACTGAGCTTCGGTTCGCTTTATCGAAAGACGCCTTAAATACGTAAGGGATGCCCAGCTTCTCGGTTACTTTTACATAGTGCTCACAGATCTGCATAGCGAGATCGCGAGATTCAAGAACGTTCATGCCTGCAAATAGCGTAAATGGCTTGTCGTTAGCAATTGGCATATCGCCAATGTGAACTGTTTTCTGTTCCATCATATTCTCTCTAAATAATTATTAATTAGTGAACAACCACTGTCTTTTCGTTCATGACGTTCACTTGAGATTTCAGTAACTCAGATGCCGGGTCATCTGGGCATTGGTCGATAAAGTATTGATAATCCGTTGCAGCCACTTGATGACAGTCTAGCTGCTGATAGATAAAACCGCGGTCACGGATTTCATACGGGTCATCCGGCACAAACGTTAACGCCAGATCGGTACACTTCAATGCAAGTGTATAACGCTCTTCTCGCAGCAGTGCACTCTTGAGCAGAGCTAACCACTTACCAATAATTGTTGGATGGTCGGCGACTTCCAAGTGCTCAGGTTTCACCTTAGCTAATGGGCCATCATGCCCAATTAACCATGCTCGCAACGTTTGTTCGCCAACGTACTCACCGTTATAAGGGTTAATGTAGGCCGCAGCTTGCCCGTACCAGCTTACTTTAAGTAAGAATTGAGTCGGGAAAGAGACGCCCTCTACAGGAAAGCCTAGCTTGCGACCTAGAAAAAGAAAGATCGCCCCCAGACTCACTGGAATGCCTTTCTTTCTCTCAAGCACTTTATCAATGAATGCGTTTTCTGAAGAGAAGTACGCGTCCTTATCGCCAGCAAAACCCCACTCGTAGAAGAATAGTCGAATAAAAGACTCAAACTTCTGCTGTTCGTCGGTTTCATGAACCAAAGCAAACTCAGCTTCTTTAAACAATCTTGCCAGCTCTTGCTCAGCCCAACTGTCTTGGGTTTCTGGGTTAATCGCTTTATTTAAGATCAATGCACCTTCAGCTAATTCTAGCTGGTCAAAGTCTTCATCAAAAAATTCGTACATAGATAGTTAACCGAAAATAAGGAGATAATTAACCGAAAAATGTTGGCGTCTTGGTCATTGCGATTTTGCCTGCCATTGCTAACCAGCCAAGTGCACCGAAGAAAGAGAAAACTCTCAATAGCTTGTTCTTACCTAGCTTAAGTGCAAAGAAGCCCAATGCAATGTAAGCCATAACACAGGTTAGTTTTTCAGTTAACCATGGTGCTGCAGGTGTAAATGGAATAAAGCCGGTGATAAAAATCAAACCAATACCCGATAGCAGTAGCAACGAATCATTGATATGAGGAAAACGCTGCAAGAAAGGATGCTTAAGCTTTGGAGAGTTAGCCATCATAAGAGCGAAACGAATCGAAAGCAGCAGTGCGCTTATCGCAATCGTTAGTAAGTGAAAATGTTTTAAACCTTCGTACATGGTATTCCTTTATATTTTTATATGTGCTTTCGTTAACACGAGCCACACAATACCCGTTAATGCTCTGTATTTCTGCGTTAAATGCATCACAGGGTGAAATGTATTGTCGAGTTAAAGGTATAAATTTAGCAAGTTCATCATCTATTGCTCACAAGACGATTAACCGCAGCCGATGGACAGTCACTATCTATGAACAGTAACGACCCAATGTCACTCGGTCATTACCACCGTAATCTTTCTCTGTGACAACATCGAGATAACCGAGCGCCTGCATTATCTCACGCACCGCCAAGCCTTGGTCGTAACCGTGTTCAAACGCCAACCAGCCTTCATTTTCCAAAAAGCCACGTGCATTTTCAGAAATATAGCGAATGTCAGCCAGTCCTTTCTCTTCAGCAACCAATGCGGTAATTGGCTCAAAACGCACATCCCCTTGAGATAAATGAGGATCATCTTTCTCAATATAAGGTGGGTTAGAGACAATCAGAGAGAACTTCACAGCTTCTTCAGAGCTCAAAGGCTCAAACCAACTGCCATGTAAAAACGTAACGTTGGTGATGTTTAAGCGCTTCGCATTTTCTGTCGCCAGCTGCTGCGCTTCAGGGCGAAGATCAATACCCGTTACCTGTCGGTTCGGCATCTCTGACGCCAATGCTAACGCGATAGCACCTGTACCTGTCCCTAAATCTAGAATCGCACCTTGCTTGCCGTAAGTTTTATCCAAAGCCACCTCAACCAAACGCTCAGTATCTGGGCGTGGAATTAAGGTAGAAGGAGAAACTTTTAACGGCAGTGACCAAAACTCACGCTCACCGATAATATAAGCCACAGGCTCACCGGTTAAGCGACGTTTTATAAGGACGTTAAATTCAGACTCTTGCTCTGAAGTGAGGTGCTTCTCAGGCCAGGTAAGTAGGTAAGATCTTGGTTTATCTAAGGCGTGACAAAGCAGTACCGCAGCATCAATAGAGGGTGATGTGTTATCACCCTCTTGAAGCTTTACGATTGCTGCTTTTAAAGCACTTTCAACCGTATATGCTGACTGCATACAGGTTAGTTGTTCTCTGCAAGTGCAGCAAGTTGATCGGCTTGGTGCTCTTGAAGTACAGGATCAAGCAAGCTTTGCATATCACCTTCAAGCACTTCGTTAAGACGGTAAATAGTAAGGTTGATACGGTGATCCGAAACACGACCTTGTGGGTAGTTGTACGTACGAATACGGTCACTACGATCACCAGAACCTAGTAGGTTACGACGTGTATCAGAAACAGCTGCCGCTCGGCGCTCTTCTTCTGCTTGAACAATACGAGCAGCAAGAACAGCCATCGCTTTCGCTTTGTTTTTATGCTGAGAACGCTCGTCCTGACACTCTACTACTGTACCCGTTGGTAAGTGAGTAATACGGATTGCTGAATCCGTGGTGTTAACGTGCTGACCACCTGCGCCCGATGCACGGAAGGTATCAATTTTAAGGTCGCCCGCTTTAATTTCTGGCAGATCCGCTTCTGGGATTTCCGGCATAACTGCAACAGTACATGCTGACGTATGAACACGGCCTTGAGATTCAGTTTCAGGTACACGTTGTACACGGTGACCACCTGACTCAAACTTCATTGTGCCGTAAACAGCGTCGCCACTAACCTTAGCGATCATCTCTTTGTAACCGCCTTGCTCAGAAGCATTGCTGCTCATGATTTCAACGCGCCAACCTTTCTTCTCGGCAAACTTAGAGTACATACGGAACAGGTTGCCCGCGAAGATACCCGCTTCATCACCACCCGCGCCTGCACGGATCTCAAGGAAGCAATTACGCTCATCGTTTGGATCTTTTGGAATCAGAAGAATCTGTAGCTCATCCGTCAAACGCTCAATCGCCGCTTTTGCGTCCTTGATTTCGTCTTGAGCCATTTCACGCATTTCAGCGTCATCTTCGTTTGCCATCTCTTCAGCAGCTTCTAAATCTTCTTGAGCTTGCTGGTATGACTGGAAGCAAGCCGTCACTTCTTCTAGTTGAGAGTACTCTTTAGAAAGTGCACGGAATTTGTCTTGATTCCCGATTACATCTGGATCACCAAGTAGATGTTGAACTTCTTCATAGCGTTCAACAAGTGTTTCAAGCTTTACTAGAATCGAGGCTTTCATAATGTCTTATTCTGTTGGAGGTCTAATATTATTGAGGGTTTTCTAAGCCCAAACTCTGTCTAATGACCATTAATTTTGCAGGTTCTCCTTGCTCAGCTGCACTTTGAAGTGCACGCGTTGGAGCATGGATCAATTTGTTTGTGAGCTTATTACTTAGCTCAAGTAAGACTTTCTCAGGGTCACCGCCAGCGGCAAGTGATTGTAAACTCTTACTTAATAATTCTTCTCGGATTTCATTGGCCGATTTGCGATAGTCACGAATACTGTCTACCGCTTGCAGTGAACGCATCCAACTCATGAATGCCGCACTTTCTTCGCTAACTATTGCTTCCGCTTGAATCGCTTCCACTTTGCGTTGTTCAATGTTGCCATCAACAATCGACTGCAGATCATCCACTGAATAAAGGTAGGCGTCGTTTAACTCACCGACCTGAGATTCCACATCACGCGGAACCGCAATATCAACCAACAACATAGGTTGATGTTTTCTTGTTTTCAGTGCGGTCTCCACCATACCCTTACCAATAATAGGTAACGGACTGGCGGTTGAACTGATCACGATATCCGCTCGATGCAGATGATCAGGGATCTCATTGAGGCTGATCACTTCAGCACCAAACTCTTCAGCCAACCCTAAAGCACGCTCACGAGTTCGGTTAGCCACTATCATCTTGGTGCAGCCATTCGCTGAAAGATGCTTAGCCACCAACTCAATCGTTTCACCCGCACCCACCAATAACACTGTTGAATCGGCAATTGATTCAAAAATATGTTTGGCTAACGTACAAGCTGCGTAAGCAACCGAAACCGCGCTTCCGCCGATCTCCGTTTCAGTTCGAACACGCTTCGCGACAGAGAATGATTTCTGAAACAGCTTTTCCATTGAAGCATCAACAGATTTATTCTCTCGCGAGTCTGTATAAGCTTGCTTCACCTGACCTAAGATCTGTGGTTCACCCAATACCAAAGAGTCCAAACCACAAGCGACACGCATTAAATGTTTAATCGCGGCCTGCTCTTCATGGATATAAAGACTTGGTTTTAGCTCTTCAGGGCTAACTTGATGGAAAACTGACAACCAATCGATCAACTTGTTTTTTGCCACGCCTTTGACGTCACAATACACTTCAGTTCGATTACAGGTAGAAAGTATGACACTTCCATTTACGTGTGCATTTGCGTTAAGTTGCTTGAGTGCCTCAGATAATTTATCTGGACCAAAAGCGACTTTTTCTCGCAATTCAACCGACGCTGTATTGTGATTGATACCTACGGCAAGCAAAGACATGTATCAGAAGTTCTCGATCAGGGAATGGAAACAAGGGGCGAATTTTACTTGATGCATGGCTCTATTTAAAGAGCAAGCGGGATTTGTTTTCCTGACTTCGTGAATTCAATGCTATAGTTGAAGCGTTTTTTAGATAAATTTGAACAAGTTGTGAGCAAATATGAGCAAGCTTCTCAAAATCACGTCTCTTATTTTTATGACCATAATTATGGTGGGTTGCTCGTCTATCCCAGAACAACCAACCAGCGTCGAATGGCAAAGTCACCAAAATCGGCTTTTACAGATAGAAAACTATCAAGCGTCAGGCAAGCTCGCTTACATTTCCCCAGAGCAACGCCAAAGCCTCAATTTCATTTGGAAGCATTCTCCAAATCAGAGTCAATTAAGGCTTACGACTTTTCTCGGTCAAACCGCATTGAACCTAACCATTGCTCCATCAGGTGCAAAAGTCGTGACCTATGATGACCAAGTATTTACTCATGCGAGTGCTTCAATCTTGGTTGAGCAGCTGACAGGCTTACAGATCCCCATTGATCATCTACCACAATGGTTCCTTGGCATTCCAGACCAAGCCGATTCCTATCAACTCAGCAGTACCAACACTCTTGAATCTCTGTCCAAACAAGTCAGCAGTCAATTATGGACACTGAATTTTGCTAACTATCGCAATACAGAAATGCCGAGTAAGCAACTATCGGATGAAGACAACGCAAAAGTAGAGACAATCCCACTCCCTACTCGATTGTCATTCAAGCAAAACGAGAACAAAATCAACATTGTAGTTTCGAAGTGGACACTGAAAAAATGATAACAACGCCAACCCATTGGCCCTCTCCGGCTAAACTGAATTTATTTCTCTATATCACTGGTCGACGTGACAATGGCTATCACGAACTTCAAACCTTATTTCAGTTTGTCGATTTTGGTGATGAACTGACGGTCACTGCAAATAAAAAAACAAGTGCGATCACAATAACCCCTGCAATTCCGGGCGTTGCTACGGAAGACAACCTTATTTGGAAAGCGGCTACTGCCCTTCAACAATACACATCGACCTCTTTCGGTGCGGATATTGAACTCAAGAAAGTGCTGCCTATGGGTGGTGGTATTGGTGGAGGCTCTTCAAACGCAGCAACCGTGTTGGTCGCCCTGAATTATTTATGGCAACTCAACCTCTCGGATGATCAGCTCGCTAAGATCGGTTTGAAGCTTGGTGCTGACGTTCCTGTGTTCGTTCGAGGCTACGCCGCCTTTGCTGAAGGCGTTGGAGAACAGCTACAGCCAGCTAATCCGGATGAAAAATGGTATCTTGTGGTTAAACCTCAAGTGAGCATAGCAACTGTAGACATATTCACACATTCAGAATTAACTCGAAACACGCCAAAGCGAGCGCTATCAACGCTTCTAGAGCAAGAATACGTAAACGATTGCGAAAAAATTGTGCGAATGCTGTACCCAGAGGTTGATAAGCAACTTTCATGGCTGCTACAATACGCGCCGTCGAGATTGACTGGCACAGGTTCGTGCGTTTTTGCTGAATTTAACAGCGAAAAAGAAGCCGAATTGGTGCGAGAACAACTGCCTGACACAGTTTCCGCTTTCATAGCGAAAGGAAGAAACATTTCTCCTTTAAAAGAAACTCTGGCTGAATACCAATCAGCCCACCCACAATCTATTTAAAACTGGACGCAACCCGAGGTTTCCACCGTGCCTGATATGAAGCTATTTGCTGGTAACGCAACACCTGAACTAGCCCAACGTATTGCTGATCGTCTATACATCTCTCTTGGCGATGCTACTGTAGACCGTTTTTCTGATGGCGAAGTCGCTGTTCAAATCAATGAAAACGTTCGTGGTAGCGATGTATTCCTGATTCAATCAACTTGTGCACCAACCAATGACAACCTTATGGAATTGGTGGTAATGATTGACGCAATGCGCCGTGCTTCTGCTGGCCGTATTACTGCTGTAATCCCTTACTTCGGTTATGCCCGTCAAGATCGTCGTGTACGTTCTGCTCGTGTGCCAATTACTGCAAAAGTTGTTGCAGATTTCCTTTCTAACGTTGGCGTTGACCGCGTTCTTACTATCGACCTACACGCAGAGCAAATCCAAGGCTTCTTCGATGTACCAGTTGATAACATCTTCGGTACTCCAGTTCTTCTAGAAGACATGGCTAACCGTGGCCTAGAAAACCCAGTTGTGGTTTCTCCAGACCTTGGTGGTGTTGTACGTGCTCGTGCAACGGCTAAAGCGCTAGGTGATGTTGACATCGCTATCGTTGATAAGCGTCGTCCACGTGCTAACGTTTCTGAAGTAATGAACCTAATCGGTGATGTTGAAGGCCGTGACTGTGTTATCGTTGATGACATGATCGATACAGGTGGCACACTATGTAAAGCAGCTGAAGCGCTTAAAGAGCGCGGTGCTAAGCGTGTATTCGCTTACGCAACTCACGCTGTTTTCTCTGGTACTGCTGCGAACAACATCAAGAACTCTGTTCTAGACCAAGTTATCGTAACGGATTCAATCTCTCTATCTCCAGAGATGGCTGCGACTGGTAAAGTGACAACACTTAGCCTTTCTCGCATGCTTGCTGAAGCGATTCGTCGTATCAGCAATGAAGAATCAATCTCAGCGATGTTCAACTAATCAGAGCTCAATAGCTTTGCTTTAGAAACACACGAGAGAAAAACATTAAGCACTTCATTCAATGAAGTGCTTTTTTTATGTCTGAGTAATATTGCACTGCTAGTTATCACAAACAGGAATAATCGCGCAGCTATCAGCTAGCTCGCACCTTTTTCATAAACTGTGATATCATACGGCGCTTTTTGAAATCCCAAGAGAGATCCATACCTTGAGCCAACAAATAAAACTTCTCGTTGGACTGGCTAATCCAGGTCCAGAATACGCCAAAACTCGCCACAACGCGGGTGCTTGGGTAGTTGAAGAATTAGCGCGTGTACATAACGTGACACTAAAGAACGAACCAAAGTTCTTTGGCCTAACGGGTCGTATCATGGTTCACGGTGAAGATCTTCGTTTGCTGATCCCAACGACTTTTATGAACTTGTCAGGCAAAGCAGTTGCAGCCTTAGCAAAGTTCTACCAAATTAAACCTGAAGAGATCATGGTCGCTCACGACGAGTTAGATCTGCCTCCTGGTATTGGAAAGTTTAAAAAAGGTGGTGGTCATGGTGGACATAATGGTCTGAAAGACATCATCAGCAAACAGGGTAACAATAAAGAATTCTATCGTCTTAGATTAGGCATTGGCCATCCAGGACACAAAGATAAAGTTGCAGGTTATGTATTAGGCAAAGCTCCTCAAAAAGAGCAAGAGTGTATCGAGGCCGTCGTTGACGAATCGGTTCGCAGCCTAGACATCTTATTGAAAGATGGCCTACCAAAAGCACAAAATCGCTTACATACGTTCAAAGCAGAATAAGGTTTATATCATGGGTTTTAAATGTGGCATCGTTGGTCTACCAAACGTTGGTAAGTCAACTCTGTTTAACGCACTGACTAAAGCAGGCATCGAAGCAGCAAACTTTCCATTTTGTACGATCGAACCAAACACAGGTATCGTTCCGGTTCCAGATCTACGCTTAGATGCATTAGCAAAAATTGTTAATCCACAGAAGATCCTTCCAACGACAATGGAATTCGTAGATATCGCGGGCCTAGTAGCTGGCGCATCTAAAGGTGAAGGTCTTGGTAACAAATTCCTAGCTAACATCCGTGAAACTGACGCTATCGGTCACGTTGTGCGCTGCTTTGAAAATGAAAACATTGTTCACGTTGCTGGCAAAGTATCTCCAATCGAAGATATCGAAGTGATCAACCTTGAACTTGCACTGGCTGACTTAGACAGCTGTGAGCGTGCAATTCAACGTAACGCGAAGAAAGCAAAAGGCGGCGACAAAGACGCTAAATTCGAAATCACTGTACTAGAAAAGCTACTTCCAGTTCTAACAGAAGGTGGGATGGCGCGTACTGTTGAACTTGGCAAAGAAGAAGCGGCAGCAATCGGCTACCTAAACTTCCTAACGCTTAAGCCAACAATGTACATCGCAAACGTTGCAGAAGATGGTTTTGAAAATAACCCATACCTAGACGCTGTTCGTGAATACGCTGAAAACGAAAACAACGTAGTTGTTGCTGTTTGTGCAGCAATCGAATCTGAGCTTTCTGAACTTGACGACGAAGATCGCGAAGAGTTCCTAGCGGATATGGGTATCGAAGAGCCAGGTCTTAACCGAGTGATCCGCTCTGGTTACGAACTACTGACTCTTCAAACTTACTTCACAGCTGGCGTTAAAGAAGTTCGTGCTTGGACAATCCCTGTAGGTGCAACTGCGCCACAAGCAGCGGGTAAGATCCACACAGACTTCGAGAAAGGTTTCATCCGTGCTGAAGTTGTTGGATTTGATCACTTCATCGAATTTAACGGTGAGAGCGGAGCGAAAGACGCAGGTAAATGGCGCCTTGAAGGTAAAGAATACATTGTTAAAGATGGTGACGTTGTTCACTTCCGCTTCAACGTATAATTCTGATTAAACATCTAGAAAAAAGGCCAGTGAATTCACTGGCCTTTTTGTTTTTCCCCTTTCTAAATTGCCCCTCATCAGAAACTTAACTTCCTATATATATCGCCTTTTTGACCTGTTTTTTGTCGACAAATACGCCTCTTTGCCTAAAAAGAAACCGAACAGATGTTTATTCGCGATTTATTCAAAAAAAAAGTTGACGGGTTTCGCTCAACTACGCATAATGCGCCCCGTTCACAACGAAGCGGCAACGTCTCGAAATGAACGACAATTTGGAAATGGCTACTTAGCTCAGTTGGTTAGAGCACATCACTCATAATGATGGGGTCGCAGGTTCAAATCCCGCAGTAGCCACCATTTCCTAAGCACTCTGTTTGTTATTAAATACATGTTTATTAACGACAAGAGTTTTTAGGAAAGTAAAGCGGTCGTGGCGGAATTGGTAGACGCACCAGATTTAGGTTCTGGCGCCGAGAGGTGTGAGAGTTCAAGTCTCTCCGACCGCACCATATTGAGATATCTTAAGTGATATCATTGTTGGGCTATCGCCAAGCGGTAAGGCACTGGCTTTTGATGCCAGCATTCCCTGGTTCGAATCCAGGTAGCCCAGCCACTATTTAAAGTGTAATTATCTTTAAAAAGATAATGGCATTGGAAGCGAGATTATATTATATTACTTCGCTCTCAGATGGCTACTTAGCTCAGTTGGTTAGAGCACATCACTCATAATGATGGGGTCGCAGGTTCAAATCCCGCAGTAGCCACCATTCTTTCTTTATGAAAGAAGAACAAACAACGTTATATTGAATCACCAATGTCGATATAACTATAAAGATTTGCTGCGGTCGTGGCGGAATTGGTAGACGCACCAGATTTAGGTTCTGGCGCCGAGAGGTGTGAGAGTTCAAGTCTCTCCGACCGCACCATTATTTAGATATCTTAAATGATATCATTGTTGGGCTATCGCCAAGCGGTAAGGCACTGGCTTTTGATGCCAGCATTCCCTGGTTCGAATCCAGGTAGCCCAGCCACTATTTAAACTCTTTGTTTGATTACTTAAGTAGTTAACTAAGAGCACAACGTTACATCGAATCACCAATGTCGATATAACTATAAAGCTTTGCTGCGGTCGTGGCGGAATTGGTAGACGCACCAGATTTAGGTTCTGGCGCCGAGAGGTGTGAGAGTTCAAGTCTCTCCGACCGCACCATTATTTAGATATCTTAAGTGATATCATTGTTGGGCTATCGCCAAGCGGTAAGGCACTGGCTTTTGATGCCAGCATTCCCTGGTTCGAATCCAGGTAGCCCAGCCACTATTTAAAACTCTTTGTTTTTACTTAGCTTGTTTTAAAGTTAAATAGAAAACTAAGAGCACAACGTTACATCGAATCACCAATGTCGATATAACTATAAAGATTTGCTGCGGTCGTGGCGGAATTGGTAGACGCACCAGATTTAGGTTCTGGCGCCGAGAGGTGTGAGAGTTCAAGTCTCTCCGACCGCACCATTATTTAGATATCTTAAGCGATATCATTGTTGGGCTATCGCCAAGCGGTAAGGCACTGGCTTTTGATGCCAGCATTCCCTGGTTCGAATCCAGGTAGCCCAGCCACTATTTAAACTCTTTGTTTTATTACTTAAGTAGTTGACTAAGAGCACAACGTTACATCGAATCACCAATGTCGATATAACTATAAAGATTTGCTGCGGTCGTGGCGGAATTGGTAGACGCACCAGATTTAGGTTCTGGCGCCGAGAGGTGTGAGAGTTCAAGTCTCTCCGACCGCACCATTATTTAGATATCTTAAGTGATATCATTGTTGGGCTATCGCCAAGCGGTAAGGCACTGGCTTTTGATGCCAGCATTCCCTGGTTCGAATCCAGGTAGCCCAGCCACTATTTAAACTCTTTGTTTTATTACTTAAGTAGTTAACTAAGAGCACAACGTTACATCGAATCACCAATGTCGATATAACTATAAAGATTTGCTGCGGTCGTGGCGGAATTGGTAGACGCACCAGATTTAGGTTCTGGCGCCGAGAGGTGTGAGAGTTCAAGTCTCTCCGACCGCACCATTATTTCTCTTTAATTAGAGAACAAATAGTGAATCTATTAGATTTATTATGGCTACTTAGCTCAGTTGGTTAGAGCACATCACTCATAATGATGGGGTCGCAGGTTCAAATCCCGCAGTAGCCACCACTTATACAATGTCTTATTGAAGCACCAATATTCGATATGACTATAAAGATTTGCTGCGGTCGTGGCGGAATTGGTAGACGCACCAGATTTAGGTTCTGGCGCCGAGAGGTGTGAGAGTTCAAGTCTCTCCGACCGCACCATTATTTAGATATCTTAAATGATATCATTGTTGGGCTATCGCCAAGCGGTAAGGCACTGGCTTTTGATGCCAGCATTCCCTGGTTCGAATCCAGGTAGCCCAGCCACTATTTAAACTCTTTGTTTTATTACTTAAGTAGTTAACTAAGAGCACAACGTTACATCGAATCACCAATGTCGATATAACTATAAAGCTTTGCTGCGGTCGTGGCGGAATTGGTAGACGCACCAGATTTAGGTTCTGGCGCCGAGAGGTGTGAGAGTTCAAGTCTCTCCGACCGCACCATTATTTCTCTTTAATTAGAGAACAAATAATGAATCTATTAGATTTTTTATGGCTACTTAGCTCAGTTGGTTAGAGCACATCACTCATAATGATGGGGTCGCAGGTTCAAATCCCGCAGTAGCCACCACTTATACAATGTCTTATTGAAGCACCAATATTCGATATGACTACAAAGATTTGCTGCGGTCGTGGCGGAATTGGTAGACGCACCAGATTTAGGTTCTGGCGCCGAGAGGTGTGAGAGTTCAAGTCTCTCCGACCGCACCATCATTGAATGAAACCCAGCTTTTTAGCTGGGTTTTGTTTTATCTGGAATATGTAAATCTGATAACTCCGTCACCAAGTATTTCTCTCTATCTAATCACTTCATGACTTTTTTATAAGACAATGTCTGCTCCATTTTCTAATTGAGTATGACTGCCCTATGAAAAACCTCACTCTAACGATCGGTTGCTACACAGACACTCCCAGTAAAAGCCAAGGCGTATATCAGGCTCAATTAGACTTGGAAAGCGGAAAGCTATTACCTTTAGAGCTCGTTGCAGAGTGCACTAACCCGTCTTTTGTCGTAGCGACAAAACTTGGCATCTATACCGCGTCTGAAATTGATCAGCCAAAACAGCCGCAGCTGATTCATATTCCTAGCCCTAACTCAAAGACGGTTAAGAACTCCGGTACTATCGCTGGCGGTCACCCCTGCCACATCACGATAGATCCACACAATAAGTTTGCTATCACGTCGCAATACTCATCAGGCACATTCGATATTTTTAGCTTAAGTATCAATGGCAACATCGATAAGCGCCTCAAAACAATCAAGATGGTTGGTTCCGGGCCAAACAAAGAGAGACAAACTAGCCCGCACGCCCACCAATGTCTGTTCTTACAAAACTCGCCACAGTTTGTGACTGTCGATCTCGGCACCGATCGAATCAACTTCTATTGCTTCGATGAAGAACAGGAAGAGTTTCTAGACGAGCCTATGCAGTCTATTAAAGTGCCAGCCGGCAATGGACCTCGCCATTTAATCTTTAACAAAGCAGAAGACAGAGCCTATGTGATCTGCGAGCTCTCTGAATCGATACTTATGTTGGAAAAGGTTTTGGGTGTATGGAATATCGTAGAAGAAATTGATGCGCTTCCCAATATGGAGAAAGGAGAAGCTACGGCTGCGATAAAACTATCGCCGGATGAGCAATTCCTCTATGTATCTTGTCGACACCAATCAAGGATCAGTTGCTTCAGAATCGAGCCTACAACGAAAATGCCTATTTTTATTGATAGCTATAATACTGAAGGCAACTTCCCTCGCGATTTTCATATTACTGACTGCGGACGATGGCTTATCGCAGCAAACCAACACTCCAATAGCATCACCTCATTCAAACGAAATAGTGAGGATGGGTCTTTGGTTTATACAGGATACTCTTTAGAGATCGACGCACCGGTTTGCGTTACACAGCAGTTATAGCACTCAGCACCAAACAAAAAAGGAGAGCATCTGCTCTCCTTCTCTATATAGATAATCTGAACTAATAAATTAAAGGCCTAAGGCGTATTTCAATACTTGGGTTTTAATCGGCCCAGAGTTCTCTGCTAATTTTAGCGCAGCATTACGTGCAAACTTGAGCGGACCAATGTCGTTGCTGAATGTCTTGTAGAAAAAATCCATGCCACTCTGCATCATTAGGTTGTCGCCTCTTCTCATCACTTCATAACGTCTTGCTACAAACTGATTCAATTCACCCTTTTCTTTGGTGACATCCAACAGGACTGATACATCTTTGAAGCCTAAGTTAACACCCTGCCCTGCCAATGGGTTGATCGTATGTGCAGAGTCCCCGACTAAAATACAGTTATTCTTCGAATATGATTGAGCATGACGCCGTGCCAGAGGAAAAGAACCCGAATTCAAGACTTTAATATCACCTAACTCTTTAGGAAAGTGAGAAAGTACTTCGTTACGTAGTTTTTCAGGGGTCATTGCTGACAGTTGCTTAATACGCAGTGGAGAATCATACCAAACTAATGACCCCTGCCCGATTTCTTGACCGTCAGAGGTTAGAGAACACAAAGGCAAAAATGAACGAGGACCACTTGGTAAAAATTGCTGCCAAGTAATATCTTGCTGAGGCTGCTCGGTTTCTACGTTGATAAGCATACAGTGCTGGCGGTAGTCCCAAGCAGTAATACCGATACCAGCTTGTTGACGAACGGCTGAATTCGCGCCATCCGCACCAATCACCCATTTCGTGGATAGCTCAGCCCCAGATTGAAGCTTAACGATATTAGTTTCGCCAAACTCAATCTCATCCAACTTTTCAGGGCACAACAGTTCTAAATTGTCATAAGCATCAAACTGAGACCATAAGCCCAATTGAATAAGTCTGTTCTCAACGATATAGCCCAAACGAGGAAGGTCCAGTGATGCAGCATCAAACCGAGTACGACACTCTGGGTGTTCCCACGTCTCTAAACGCTTATATGAACACACTCGCATCGCTGCAATACTTTGCCATGCACCAAGATCTTCAAGCAACTCGACCGATGCTTGAGAAATCGCTGACACACGAATGTCCATCGTTTGTGACTCATCAAAAGCTTGTGGGGCAAAACCTTCGATTACCGCAACACTCAGACCTTGCTTTGCAAAACCGATAGCTGTTGCTGCGCCAACCATGCCGCCACCGACTACTACAATATCGTAACTGTTCATATTTTGTACTTATCAGTTTGATTCTTTGACTGTTTTTGATTGTACTTTTTCATAACTAACTTGTAACCAAAAACCTTATTCGAAAAAAGGGTTATCCCTTATGGCATATGGCGTTAACGATAATAAAAACCACTACATAAGAGATTTGTTCAGACTACTAGTCAGTCGGTTTTGAAACCAGTACAATACGCCGCTTGCCGCTAGAGCCTGTCATAAAACTGAATACTGAATTATGACATATGGAGCTAGCGGATGAATAATGGGCGATTTGCTCCCTTAAATTAAACTAACGATCGAGCGAACATATAATGAGTAAGAAACTGCTAATTAAAACTTGGGGCTGTCAGATGAATGAATACGATTCATCAAAAATGGCCGACCTGCTTAACGCTGCAAATGGCTATGAGCTAACTGAAGTACCTGAGGAAGCAGACGTACTACTATTGAATACTTGTTCTATCCGCGAAAAAGCGCAAGAAAAAGTATTCCACCAGCTTGGTCGTTGGAAAACGCTTAAAGATAAAAAAGAAGGTGTGGTGATCGGTGTGGGTGGCTGCGTAGCGACTCAAGAAGGTGATCACATTCGTCAACGTGCACCTTACGTAGACGTTATCTTTGGCCCACAAACATTACACCGTTTGCCAGAGATGATTAAATCATCACTGTCTAACGAAAAGCCAGTAATGGACATCTCTTTCCCAGAGATCGAAAAGTTCGATAACCTGCCAGAGCCAAAAGCTGAAGGCGCGACGGCGTTCGTTTCTATCATGGAAGGTTGTTCTAAATACTGTACTTACTGCGTTGTACCATACACACGTGGTGAAGAAGTTAGCCGTCCAATGGATGATGTACTTTTCGAAGTTGCTCAACTTGCAGAGCAAGGCGTACGTGAAGTTAACCTGCTGGGTCAAAACGTAAACGCATACCGCGGTCCAACACACGAAGGCGATATCTGTTCATTCGCAGAACTGCTTCGTCTTGTTGCTTCTATCGATGGTATCGACCGTATTCGTTTCACAACTAGCCACCCGCTTGAGTTTGGTGACGACATCATTGAAGTTTACAAAGATACTCCTGAACTAGTGAGCTTCCTTCACCTGCCAGTACAAAGTGGTAGTGACCGTATTCTTACGATGATGAAGCGTCCACACACGGCTATCGAGTACAAGTCTATTATCCGTAAACTGCGTAAAGCTCGTCCTGATATTCAAATCAGTTCTGACTTTATCGTTGGTTTCCCTGGTGAGTCTAAACAAGACTTCCAAGATACAATGAAGTTAATTAAAGAAGTTGATTTCGATATGAGCTTCAGCTTTGTTTTCTCTCCTCGTCCGGGTACGCCAGCGGCAGATTACCCATGTGACGTACCAGCACAAGAGAAGAAAGATCGTCTATACGAACTGCAACAAACGGTAAACACACAAGCTATGCGCTTCTCTCGTCTAATGCTAGGCACAGAGCAACGTATCCTTGTTGAAGGTCCATCAAGAAAGAACCTAATGGAACTTCGCGGCCGTACAGAAAACAGCCGTGTTGTGAACTTCGAAGGTTCTGCAGACCTAATCGGCCAGTTCGTAGATGTGAAGATCACTGAGGTTTACACCAACTCACTACGTGGTGAGCTAGTTCGCACAGAAAAAGACATGGGTCTACGCGTTGTTATGACTCCAGCAGAAATGATGGAAAAAACAAAACGTGAAGACGAGCTAGGTGTAGCGACATTTACACCGTAGGCAATACAACTGTTTGAGCACAAAGCGCAAACACAAAGCTTGAAATTACCTAACTAAGTGACCATCTTAGAAATAGGGATATCACAATCAAAAGCCCGGTCTAAATCGGGCTTTTTGCTCTTTGTTTTATTTAAGAGCGAGTGGCACAAAATGAGAGGCTAATTTGAGCAATAAAATCGTTACCTTAGAGATAAATCTAGAGCCAGCCGACAACAAGCGCTTGGCTAGCTTATGCGGACCATTCGACGACAACATCAAACACCTTGAGCGTCGTCTTGGCGTTGAGATTAATTACCGAAGCAACTTCTTCACCATCGTTGGTAAGCCTCACACAGCAGCCGCTGCTTTAGACATCATCAAACACCTCTATGTTGAAACGGCTCCAGTTAAAGGCAACATAATCGATATCGAACCAGAGCAAGTGCATCTGGCGGTCACCGAATCTGGCATTTTGGAACAACACGTCGAGTCTGAAATCGACTACGGCAAAGAAGTGACCATTAAGACTAAAAAAGGCGTCATCAAACCTCGTACGCCAAACCAAGCACAGTACCTAATGAACATGGTCACCCATGACATCACCTTTGGTATTGGGCCAGCAGGTACAGGTAAAACCTATTTAGCCGTTGCAGCAGCAGTTGATGCACTTGAACGCCAAGAGGTTCGCCGGATCCTACTGACTCGCCCTGCTGTAGAAGCCGGTGAGAAGCTTGGTTTCCTACCGGGTGATTTAAGCCAGAAAGTCGACCCATATTTGCGCCCACTTTACGATGCACTGTTTGAGATGCTCGGTTTTGAACGTGTTGAAAAGCTGATTGAACGTAACGTGATTGAAGTCGCTCCACTGGCTTACATGCGTGGACGTACACTAAATGATGCATTTATCATTCTTGATGAGAGCCAAAACACCACGGTAGAACAGATGAAAATGTTCTTAACCCGTATCGGTTTTAATTCGCGTGCAGTTATCACAGGTGACATTACGCAAATCGATTTACCTCGTGGAGCGAAGTCTGGTCTACGTCATGCAACTGAAGTGCTGAGTGAAGTGGATGACATCAGCTTTAATTTCTTCATGTCTGAAGATGTGGTTCGTCACCCTGTTGTTGCTCGTATCGTCAACGCCTACGAGAAATGGGAAGCGAAAGACCAGAAAGAGCGCAAAGAGTTTGAAAAGCGTAAACGTGAAGAGCGCGAAGCCAAACTTCTTGAGGCTCAGCAGGCAGTTACGACACAATTAGCAACACAAAATAGTTCTGTGATTACAGAACAAGGTGATAAATAGATGTCTATTGAACTAGACCTGCAAATAGCAGTCGAAAATGAGCAAGGTCTTCCAACTGAGCAAGATATTCAGCTTTGGTTGAACAAGACAATTCCTCAGTTTCAAGAGAACGCTGAGTTGACGGTTCGTATCGTTGATACGCAAGAAAGCCACCAGCTCAATCATGAATACCGTGGCAAAGACAAGCCAACTAACGTGCTGTCTTTTCCATTCGAGGCACCTCCAGGGATCGAGCTAGATCTGCTAGGCGACCTCATTATCTGCCGTCAAGTTGTCGAAAAAGAAGCAGAAGAGCAAAGTAAGCCTCTGCTAGCACACTGGGCTCATATGGTTGTACATGGCAGTCTGCATCTGCTAGGTTATGATCATATCGAAGATGATGAAGCTGAAGAGATGGAATCACTCGAGACAGAAATCATGCAAACTATGGGGTTTGAAGACCCGTATATTCTAGAAAAGTAAATTGATTCTAGTAAAGTAGGTTGCAGAGAAACAATAACTCATCGAACCTGTGATTTCCGCAGGAATCTGAGTTGTAACGTGTGCTATCACACTTCTGATAGCGTTATTTTTTGAGAAATCATGAACGAAGGTAACCCCCCCACTTCTGAGGGAAGTAAAAAATCTGAAGGTCCGAGTAGAAAGTCCTTCTTTGAACGCCTAGGCCAACTATTTCAAGGTGAAGTAAAAGATCGCCAAGAGCTCGTGGATGTAATCCGCGACTCAGAAATTAATGACCTAATTGACCACGACACGCGCGACATGCTCGAGGGTGTAATGGAAATTTCAGAGATGCGAGTACGCGATATCATGCTGCCTCGCTCTCAAATGGTTACAGTTGAACGCACCGATGATTTAGATACATTGATTGCGCTTATTACTGATGCTCAACACTCTCGCTACCCAGTGATCAGTGAAGATAAAGACCATGTTGAAGGCATTCTATTAGCGAAGGACCTACTTAAGTATTTGGGTTCAGAAAGTGCCCCATTTGATATCGAACAAGTGATTCGCCCTGTCGTAGTTGTTCCTGAAAGTAAGCGAGTTGATCGCCTGCTTAAGGAGTTCCAAGAAGAGCGTTACCACATGTCTATCGTTGTCGATGAGTTTGGCGGAGTTTCTGGCCTAGTAACCATTGAAGATATCCTCGAAGAAATCGTTGGTGAAATTGAAGACGAGTTCGACGATGAAGAAGAGCTAGATATTCGTAAGCTGAGTAAGCATACCTTCTCTGTAAAAGCTTTAACCACTATTGAAGAGTTCAACGATACGTTCAACACTGCCTTTAGTGACGATGAAGTGGATACGGTAGGCGGCATGGTTATGACAGCACTCGGTCACCTGCCGGTTCGTGGCGAAATTGTAGAAATTGAAAACTACCATTTCAAGATAACATCAGCAGACAACCGTCGTGTAATTCAGCTACAGGTAACCATTCCTGACGAGCAGCCTCTTCCGACTATCGAAGAATAACAACTTCTCTCTAAAGAGATGACAGAAATTAGATGACTAAGACCTTTATTCATCGCCTATTACGGCCGCTTGCGGCCGTTTTTGTTGGCGCTATAACCACCCTTTCATTCGCTCCATACTCCATATGGCCTCTTGCTATTCTCAGCCCAGCTTTGTTGCTGTTACTGATCCACAACCGCTCTCCTAAAAGCGCGCTTTGGATTGGCTACGCATGGGGTTTAGGCCAATTCACGACAGGTATCAGCTGGGTATACGTCAGCATTGATGGTTTTGGTGGCATGCCACTGGCGGCTAATCTATTTTTGATGGCATTGCTCGTTGGCTACCTAGCCGTTTATTCAGGTCTGTTTACCTGGAGTTTGAACAAGTTCTTCCCTGTTAATAATCTAAGCCGCTTTTTCCTCGCTGCTCCAGCATTGTGGTTAGTCAGTGATTGGCTACGTGGATGGGTAATGACGGGCTTCCCTTGGCTTTGGTTGGGCTACAGCCAAATCGATTCGCCATTAAGTTCGTTTGCACCGATTGGCGGCGTAGAGCTAGTAACTCTAGCGATCATTGTTTCAGCCTCTGCATTCGCTTATGCGATTGTTAACAGGGCTTGGAGTATCGCTATCATTCCCGCCGTCGTATTTAGTGCAGGTTTTGGTATTCGAAATATCGATTGGGTCACGCCGAACCCGGAAAAAACTACGTCAGTCGTTTTAATACAAGGCAACGTCGATCAAGACAGTAAATGGCTACCAAGTCATCGCTGGCCGACCATGATGAAATACACCGACCTCAGCAGAGAAAACTGGGATGCGGATATCATCATCTGGCCTGAAGCCGCTATTCCTGCTTTTGAAGTCGAGATACCCTCTTTTCTGCGCAACTTAGACAGCGCTGCTAAGATGAATAACAGCTCAATCATCACAGGTGTACTGAATCAGTCTGAAGACAAGAAGTACTACAACAGCGTTCTCTCACTTGGTGTAAACCCATACGGTGAATACAGCTACGATCCAGACGAGCGCTATCATAAACATCACCTACTGCCATTTGGTGAGTTTGTACCGTTTGAGGACATATTGCGCCCATTGGCACCATTCTTTAACTTGCCAATGTCTTCGTTCAGTCGTGGTGATTTCATCCAACCAAACATCGTGGCCAACGGTCGTCATCTTGCGCCTGCGTTGTGTTACGAGATCATCTTTAATGATCAAGTTAGGCAGAATGTGACTGATGAGACTGACTTTATCCTCACACTCTCCAACGATGCGTGGTTTGGTCGTTCGATTGGGCCATTGCAACATATGGAAATCGCACAAATGCGGGCTCTGGAGCTTGGTAAGCCGCTTATTCGCTCTACCAACAATGGTGTGACGGCGGTGACAGATTACAAAGGCAACATCATCAAACAAGTGCCTCAGTTTGAAACGGCCGTATTAAAAGCTGAACTCATTTCAACGGATGGTCAAACGCCTTATCACACAGTAGGTACTTGGCCGCTGTATATATGGGCGATGCTCAGCTTGGTGATTGGTTGGCTAATAAGAAAGCCCAAAAGCTAGATTCGAGATTCGAGATTCGAGATTCGAGATTCGAGATTCGACGAAAGGTGATTGGAGGGTTGACTGATTGAGTCAACCCTTTTTATTACTGTGGTTTTGCATTGATACTGTACGGTTCAGGAGCTTACGGCTTGAGGGCCTTACGACTAAACCCTTTAGAGCCACATTTAATACATGGAATGATATTGGTTGGGTGGTTATATTCAGTTTGGTGACCACACTCGTCACATACCAAGGTTCCTAAGCCTATGACTTCACCCGCTTGATACAACCCCTGATGCTCTAAATCTTGGAACAGTTCAACCCACTCCACCTTAGTACGATCAGTGATATCCAACAGTCCTTGCCAAATAGAGTCTGCAATCATCAAATAGAATGGACCGCTTTTACTCTCTTCATAGCTTTCGGAAAACTCTTTTAAGTCCGACTTCACGTAGGCAGAAATCAATGAAAGCTCGTCTTTAGTCATATCATTAGCTGCTTTCGCATACTTGCCTGACGTTTCGATTTTGTTGTTGAGCTCTTCAGGACTATGCTTCAGCGTTTCAATCACCTCTTCGAATACTTCTTCATAGAGCGCTTTTTTCTTCGGCATAACAACCTCCTTAAGATAACCAACCTTTTAGTGAGCAAACGGGGGCGCTGCAATGCACTCCCGCTCACAAACAAATGCAATTCATACTCTTAAGTATAGTTGCCCTGCGAAATTCAGTGAAAATTACACAATCTACTAGGTAGCAACTGCAAGTATGAAGGGTATAACTATTGTTGTACTCAGCTCCTTTAGGTATTCTATGACGATCTGTAAGATTCTGTTCTAACCGAACTCACAAATTCCAAGATAACCGGATACCATCGATGCAAGAACAATATAACCCGCAAGAGATTGAACAAAAGGTTCAACAACACTGGGATAACAGCGAAACTTTCGTTGTAAGTGAAGACCCAAACAAAGAAAAATTCTACTGTCTTTCTATGTTCCCTTACCCAAGTGGCCGACTGCACATGGGTCACGTGCGTAACTACACCATCGGTGATGTGGTATCTCGTTTCCAACGTCTACAAGGCAAAAACGTAATGCAGCCAATTGGTTGGGATGCATTCGGCCTACCTGCAGAAAACGCAGCTGTTAAAAACAACACAGCGCCTGCACCATGGACTTACGAAAACATTGAGTACATGAAAAACCAGCTTAAACTTCTAGGCTTCGGTTACGACTGGAACCGTGAATTCGCAACATGTACTCCAGAGTACTACCGTTGGGAACAAGAGTTCTTCACTAAGCTTTACGAAAAAGGCCTGGTTTACAAGAAGACATCTTCGGTGAACTGGTGTCCAAACGACCAAACAGTACTAGCAAACGAGCAAGTAGAAGACGGTTGCTGCTGGCGTTGTGATACTCCAGTAGAGCAAAAGAAAATTCCACAGTGGTTCATTAAAATCACGGAGTACGCTCAAGAGCTACTAGACGATCTAGACAACCTAGAAGGTTGGCCTGAAATGGTTAAGACCATGCAGCGCAACTGGATCGGTCGCTCTGAAGGTGTTGAGCTATCTTTCGCTGTTAACGGTGAAGAAGCGCCACTAGAGGTTTACACAACTCGTCCAGACACACTAATGGGTGTGTCTTACGTTGGTATCGCTGCAGGTCACCCTCTTGCAGAGAAAGCATCGAAGAACAACCCAGAGCTTGCTACGTTCGTTGAAGAGTGTCGTAACACTAAAGTTGCTGAAGCTGAACTAGCGACGATGGAAAAGAAAGGTATGGATACTGGTCTAACGGCTATCCACCCTCTTAACGGTCGTGTTGTTCCTGTTTACGTAGCAAACTTCGTTCTTATGGATTACGGCACAGGTGCGGTAATGGCGGTTCCTGCTCACGATCAACGTGACTACGAATTCGCAACTAAGTACGGCATCGACATTATCCCAGTAATCAAACCTGAAGACGGTTCTGAGCTAGATGTGTCTGAAGCGGCTTACACCGAGAAAGGCGTATTGTTCGATTCTGGTGAGTTCGATGGTCTTGCGTTCCAAGAAGCATTCGATGCAATTGCTGCGAAGCTTGAAGCTGAAGGCAAAGGTAAAAAGACAGTAAACTTCCGTCTACGTGACTGGGGTGTATCTCGTCAACGTTACTGGGGTGCTCCAATCCCAATGGTAACCACTGAAGACGGTGAAGTTCACCCTGTACCAGCAGACCAACTACCAGTAATTCTTCCTGAAGATGTGGTAATGGATGGCGTAACTAGCCCAATCAAGGCAGACAAATCTTGGGCTGAGACAACGTTCAACGGCGAACCAGCTCTACGTGAGACTGACACGTTCGATACGTTCATGGAGTCTTCTTGGTACTACGCACGTTACTGTTCACCACAAGCAGACGACATTCTAGATCCAGAGAAAGCAAACTACTGGCTACCAGTTGACCAATACGTTGGTGGTATCGAGCACGCTTGTATGCACCTGCTTTACTCTCGTTTCTTCCACAAGCTTCTACGTGATGCTGGTTACGTGACGTCTGACGAACCGTTTAAGCAACTACTATGTCAAGGCATGGTTCTGGCTGACGCTTTCTATCACGAAAACGAAAAAGGCACCAAAGAGTGGATTGCACCGACTGACGTAACGGTTGAACGTGACGGTAAAGGTCGCATCGAAAAAGCAGTCGACGATCAAGGTCGCGAAGTTGAACACTCAGGCATGATCAAGATGTCTAAGTCTAAGAACAACGGTATCGATCCACAAGAGATGGTAGACAAGTACGGCGCTGATACAGTACGTCTATTCATGATGTTTGCATCACCTGCAGACATGACGCTTGAGTGGCAAGAGTCTGGCGTTGAAGGAGCTAACCGCTTCCTTAAACGTGTTTGGAAATTGGTTCACGCTCATTCTTCTAAAGGTTCAGCTGAATCTGTTGACGCTTCTGCGCTATCTGGCGACCAAAAAGCACTTCGTCGTGATATCCACAAGACTATCGCGAAAGTAACGGACGATATCGGCCGTCGCCAAACGTTCAACACAGCTATCGCTGCAATCATGGAACTGATGAACAAGCTAGCGAAAGCACCTCAAGAGTCAGTACAAGATCGTGCAATTCTTGATGAAGCGCTAAAAGCAGTAGTTCGTATGCTTTACCCAATGACTCCACACATCTCTTACGAAATGTGGATTGCACTTGGTGAATCAAACGTAGACTCAGCAACATGGCCAACTTTCGATGAGAAAGCGCTAGTTGAAGACGAGAAGACTATCGTTGTAATGATCAACGGTAAGCTACGAGCGAAGCTAACGGTTGCTGCTGACGCGACAGAAGAGCAAGTTCGTGAACTTGGTCTAAACGATGAGAATGCTAAGAAGTTCTTAGATGGCTTAACTATTCGTAAAGTTATCTTTGTACCTGGCAAGCTTCTGAACATCGTAGCTAACTAACTAGTCGCAGATTAAAGCGAACTATCTTTAGTCTGCACATATAACTGCTGAAGCGAACTTATTTTGTTTTCAGTAGTCTTTAGACAGGGTGCAACATTGCCCTGTCTACTTATTTAAGTGCTTTAGACTCAGAGCCCTACGATTCGAAAGCTCTAAAGCCTTTAAATAAGTATTCTACCTTCATGAGAGCCATCAAATAATGCGCCTGATTTCACTATCTTCATTGAAAGTTACTATTATTGTTTTAACCGTCAGCCTGTTAAGTGCGTGTGGTTTCCACCTGCGTGGTGATTACTCCGTACCAGAAGAACTCAACAAGATCTCCGTAACCAGTTACGACCAATACAGTACGTTTACACGTATGATGAAAGGTCAGCTACGTATGAATGATGTAGAAATTGTGCCACCGGCTGAGAATACCCCTAACCTGCACATTATTAGTGAGAGCGTTGGTGAGCGAACTCTGTCTCTGTACCAAAATACTCGTGCGGCAGAAATTGAACTGACTTTCTACGCTTCATACCGTGTAACGATCCCTGAACTAGGCTCAAAAACATTCTCAACCAGCGTAACCCGTAGTTACCTAGACAACCCGTTAACAGCTCTCGCAAAATCGGTTGAGCGCGACATGATCGAAGATGAGATGCGTAAACTAGCGACGAGCCAAATCCTTCGTCAAATGGCTCGTCTTAAAGCTAATATTGCCGCTGACAGCATGGATCTAGAATCACTAGAACACAATCAGGTTAAAGAGCTTGAAAAGCAGTACAACATCAAAAATATTGAAGTTGAAGACGTTGAGGTTGCTCCAAGTTCAGAAGAGCAACCAACACTTAGCGAATCGGCTGAGTAATAGGTTTATTTGATGCGTATTTTTGCCGATCGTCTATCGGAGCAACTTGCTAAACAGCTGAGCAATGTTTACCTGATTTTTGGTAACGAACCTCTGTTGTTACAAGAAAGCCGAGAAGCGATCTTGAAAACTGCTAAGCAACAAGGTTTCGAAGAACGTCATCGCTTTGCGATCGATAACAGTCTCGACTGGAATGAAGTTTACGATTGCACTCAAGCACTCAGTCTATTCTCTAGCCGTCAAGTCATCGAGCTGGAGCTGCCAGAGTCAGGCGTCAATGCCGCAATAGCAAAAGAGCTACTCGCAATCTCCGAGCATATCCATAACGATATTTTGTTGATCTTAGTGGGTACTAAATTAACTAAAGCTCAAGAAAACGCTAAGTGGTTTAAGGCTCTCTCGAATCAAGGACACTGGGTCAGTTGCTTAACGCCAGATGTCAGTCGATTACCTCAATTTGTCCAAGCTCGCTGCCGTCAAATAGGTTTAACGCCAGATCCTGAGGCGATTCAAATGTTGGCACAATGGCACGAAGGCAACCTTTTTGCATTGACTCAGAGCCTAGAAAAGCTGGCTCTCCAATACCCAGATGGAAAGCTCACTTTAGTGCGCTTAGAAGAATCGCTGAGTCGCCACAACCACTTTACGCCGTTCCACTGGAGTGATGCCTTACTGGCGGGTAAAGGGAATCGAGCGCAGCGAATTTTAAGACAATTAGAAGCTGAGGGTGTTGAACCTGTTATTTTACTGCGTAGCGTGCAGCGAGAACTCGCCTTACTGCTGCAAATGCAACAACAAATGAAACAGATGCCGATTGGTCAGGTCTTCGACAAACACCGTATCTGGCAATCAAAAAAGCCTCTTTATAACGCCGCGCTAACAAGAGTTTCGATTTCTCAATTACACTCTTTGTTCGCGTTGCTCACTCAAGCTGAATTGATGACAAAAACTCAATATGAGCAGTCGCCTTGGCCACTAATTCATCAGTTAAGCGTAGAGTTTTGTATCCCTTCAGCTTCAATACCATTTCACGCATAAAAGCGTGGTATATTCTAGGGTCAACAGCCCCTAAAAAGCTAAATTCAGATTAAAGGAACACCCCGTGTTACGTGAAGAACTAAAAGATTTTCTTGCAGACAAAGCCGACGACATGAAAGCAGAATCGATTGTGACTATCGATGTAGAAGGCAAATCAAGTGTTACTGATTACATGATTGTTTGTACTGGCACCTCTAAGCGCCATGTTGCTTCTATTGCACAGCATGTTGCTGATGAAGTGCGTAAAGCAGGCATGCAACCACTAGGCATGGACGGCCAGCAAGAAGGTGAATGGGTTGTTCTAGATATGGGCACAAGCATGCTTCACGTTATGCAAGAAGAACACCGTGAACTGTACCAGCTAGAAAAACTTTGGGGATAAGCTTTGAAGATCCAGTTAATCGCAGTTGGCACAAAAATGCCAAAGTGGGTTGAAGAAGGGTTTCAAGAATACAAACGTCGCTTCCCTCACGATATGCCGTTAGAGCTCATTGAAATTACTGCAGGAAAGCGCGGTAAAAATGCCGATATTGCACGCATTCTTCAGAAAGAAGGTGAAGCGATGCTGGCAGCCGTTCCAAAAGGCAACCGCATTGTCACGCTTGATATCCCAG
Source organism: Vibrio crassostreae (assembly GCF_024347415.1). NCBI lineage: Bacteria > Pseudomonadati > Pseudomonadota > Gammaproteobacteria > Vibrionales > Vibrionaceae > Vibrio > Vibrio crassostreae. The sequence goes on along the minus strand of NZ_AP025476.1, from coordinate 827,166 downwards.
GTAAAAAATGGGATACCCCACAGCTAGCAGAGCAATTGGAAAGTTGGAAATTGGATGGACGCGACGTCTCTATCCTGATTGGCGGGCCTGAAGGACTAGCACCTGCATGTAAAGCGGCAGCAGACCAAAGTTGGTCTCTGTCTGCGCTTACTCTCCCTCACCCATTAGTACGCGTTATCATGGCTGAAAGCTTGTATCGAGCTTGGAGCATCACTGCTAACCACCCTTATCATCGAGAATAAGCGTTAATGTTACGTAAACGTAGCCAAATCCGTGACTACAAAGCAGAAGCACGACTATTTACTAGTCGTGCTTTTGTTGCGTTTGCAGGGATCATAGTGATGATGTCGATGTTGGTTATGAACCTTTACAACATTCAAATCAACCAATATCAGGACTATAAAACCCGCTCTAACGACAACCGTATCAAGGTCGTTCCAATCGCGCCTAACCGTGGTTTGATTTACGATCGCAACGGTGTACTTCTTGCCGAAAACCGCCCCGTTTTCAACCTAGAAATCACACCAGAAAAAATCAACGATATGGATGACACGCTTGTCCGTCTACAAGAGTTAATCGAGATCCCACCAGAACGCATCGAGCGTTTTAATCGTGATCGCCGTAATTCAAGACGCTTCAAGTCAGTACCGATTCTGAACCAACTCACAGAAGAACAAGTTGCGGTCTTCTCTGTAAACCAACATAAGTTCCCTGGTGTTGAGGTCACAGGCACATTAAAACGTTTCTACCCTTATGGTGATGTGCTGACTCACGTTATTGGTTATGTTTCGCGTATCAATGACCGTGATATGCAGCGCCTAGCACGAGAAGAGAAAGACGCTAATTACCAAGCGACTCGTGACATCGGTAAACTTGGCATTGAGCGCTACTACGAAGACATGTTGCACGGTACCGCTGGCTATCAAGAAGTCGAAGTAAACAGCCGTGGACGAGTGATCCGTACCCTTAAGTTTGTACCTTCGGTTCCGGGTAAAGATATCGTGCTCAACTTGGACATCAAGCTACAACTATACGTACATAAGTTACTTGATGGCCGCCGTGGTTCAGCTATCGTTCTCGACCCGAAAGACAATGGCGTGTTAGCTATGGTATCTAGCCCAAGCTACGACCCAAATGCATTTGTACATGGTATATCCTCTAAAGGTTACAACGCACTACTCCAAGACAAAGACCGACCTTTAGTTAACCGTGCAACGCTAGGTATTTATCCACCAGCATCGACGATCAAGCCATTCATTGCTGTTGCGGCTTTGCAAGAAGGTGTGATTACGCCAAATACAACGCGTAATGACCCAGGTTATTGGAAGATCCCTAATTCAAAAACCAGACCATTCCGTGACTGGTTGCGTTGGGGGCACGGTGTCGTTGATATAGAGAAAGCGATTGAAGAGTCAGTGGATACTTTCTTTTACCAAATTGCTTATGATCTCGGAATTGACCGCATATCCAAATGGATGATGATGTTCGGCTTTGGTGACTACACTGGCATCGATATTTATGAAGAAAGCAAAGCCAATATGCCAACTCGTGATTGGAAAATGGCAAGACACCGTGTGCCTTGGTACCAAGGTGACACCATCCCTGTTGGCATTGGACAAGGCTACTGGACAGCAACACCAATGCAGATTGCAAAAGCCACATCAGTTTTGGTGAATGAAGGTGAAGTAACAGCCCCTCATCTACTTCGTTCAACCATTGATAACGGCCGCCCATTCGATGAACAAATTATGTCGGATATTGAAACTTACCCACCGCTAACTGGGGTTAAGAAGAAGTATTGGGACATCGCTCAGGAAGGCATGAGGCTGGCTAACCACGGTAAGAAAGGCACCGCAAGACGTTCATTCCAGAAGATGTCTTACCAAACCGCGGGTAAATCGGGTACCGCGCAGGTATTCGGCCTGAAAGAAGATGAAGAGTACAACGCGGATGAAATCGCAGAGCACTTACGCGACCACGCCCTCTTTACTGGCTACGCGCCTTTTGAAGATCCAGAAGCCGTCGTGACTATCGTTCTAGAGAATGCCGGTGGCGGCTCTTCTAACGGCGGCCCAGTAGTAAGAAGGATTTTAGACCATATTATCCTTGCAGAAGATTATCAAAGTGAGCCAATTAAATAATGAAACTTGATCCCTCAACTGGACGAAATAGAGCCCTATTCGAAAGGCTGCATATCGACCTGCCGCTTTTGCTTGGCATTCTGGTTTTAATGGGCTTTGCCCTACTGATCATGTACAGCGCAAGCGGACAAAGCCTTGCGATGATGGATCGCCAAGCGATGCGTATGGCTCTGTCTTTAGGTGTGATGATCTTCCTAGCGCAAATCTCACCTCGTACTTACGAGACCTTGGCACCACTGCTGTTTGCGGGTGGCGTCATCTTGCTATTAGGTGTGTTGTTCTTTGGTGAAGCCTCGAAAGGTGCTCAGCGTTGGTTAAACTTCGGCTTTGTTCGATTCCAACCCTCAGAGCTGTTAAAGCTGGCGGTACCTTTGATGTTGGCGCGATTTATCGGTAAGCGCTCACTTCCCCCCACCTTCCAAACATTAGCGATCTCGCTAGTGATGGTATTTGTACCGACGATTCTAATCGCAAAGCAACCCGACCTAGGCACATCTATCCTTATCGCCGCATCCGGTATCTTCGTGATATTCCTGGCAGGTATCAGTTGGAAAATCATTGCTAGTGCGGCAATCGCGTTGGGGGCGTTTATCCCAATCTTATGGTTCTTCTTGATGCGTGAATATCAAAAAGTACGTGTAAGAACCCTTTTTGACCCTGAATCAGATCCATTAGGTGCGGGTTACCACATCATTCAAAGTAAGATTGCGATAGGTTCTGGTGGTATATCAGGAAAAGGTTGGCTGCAAGGCACTCAATCTCAACTAGAGTTCATCCCAGAGCGCCACACCGACTTCATTTTTGCGGTAATTGCCGAAGAGTGGGGCATGATTGGTATCTTGTTCTTGCTTGCTATCTATTTGTTTATTATTGGACGTGGCTTAGTGCTTGCTAGCCAAGCTCAAACCGCATTCGGCCGAATGATGGGCGGCAGTATTGTACTGAGCTTCTTCGTCTACATTTTTGTAAACATTGGCATGGTAAGTGGCATTCTACCTGTGGTTGGTGTTCCTCTTCCTCTAGTCAGTTATGGCGGTACTTCAATGGTTACCCTTATGGCTGGTTTTGGTATTTTAATGTCAATCCATACACACAGAAAAGCATTCTCAAAGGCGACCTAATCGATGTCTATTACAACGTTCTCAAAAAAAACATCCCTGGTTGATGAGCTGCCATTCAAAAAAATAGCCTCTATCTTAGGGCTAGCGATTTTAATCAATGGCTGTTCTTCACAGAAGCCAACAGGTCGCTACGATATTGATTCAGATATTGCGCCAGACGCACCGATCTCGGTAGAGCATTTAGAAGATGCTCACCCTCAGTATGAACCTTATAGTTTAGGTGGTAACACGGATTACACTCTGCGTGGCGAAGACTATAAGATCGTCAAGGAGACGGAAGGATTTACCGAGAAAGGAAAAGCCTCTTGGTACGGTAAGAAATTTCATGGTCATTTAACGTCTAATGGCGAAATCTACGACATGTATTCGATGTCTGCAGCACACAAAACATTGCCTATTCCAAGCTACGTAAAAGTGACCAATACCGACAATAACAAAACCACGATTGTTCGTATCAATGATCGTGGTCCATTCCATGAAGGCCGAATCATTGACCTTAGTTATGCGGCCGCTTACAAGCTCGATGTATTAAGAACCGGCACTGCAAATGTTGAGATAGAAGTCATTACTGTAGCTATGCCAACCGACGCTAAGAAAAAGGCCGCTTTGCCACAATTTATTATTCAAGTTGCCACATCTCCGCATGAAGATAGAACAGAGAAGTTAGCTAAAGATCTAGCCGAAAAACTAGAAGTAGCAACGTTCTTGCAGTCAAATGATGACAACTACCGTCTGATGATTGGGCCATTTCATGACTATGCTCTGACTCAAGAAAAATTAGAACAAGTTAAACTAATGGGTTACCCGTCAGCTTATATAAAAAAACACACCCTAACTCGCTAATTAATCTAACAGTTACTTCTGGTAATCAGCGCTCTGGTGTGACAGAGTGATTCTGTTAATATATGAATAGTTCACCAAATAATTGCATTCAAAATGATTAAATCTAATAAACTTGTTAAATCGATTTTTGCTACTTCTGTTGCTCTTTCTGCAACGATAGCTACATCGTCATTCGCCGCTCCTATTGTTGTTCCTGATGCACCTCAAATCGCCGCTAAAGGTTTTGTTCTGATGGATTACCATTCAGGCAAAGTACTAGCAGAGAAAGAGATGAATACTCAACTTTCTCCAGCAAGTTTAACCAAGATGATGACGAGCTACGTAATTGGCCAAGAGCTAGAGCGTGGCAACATCAACTTAAACGACGATGTTGTAATCAGTGAAAATGCTTGGGCTAAAAACTTCCCAGATTCATCTAAGATGTTCGTTGAAGTAGGTACAACGGTTAAAGTTGAAGAACTGAACCGCGGTATCATTGTTCAGTCAGGTAACGATGCTTGTGTTGCCATGGCTGAACACATCGCCGGCTCTGAAGATGCATTCGTTGACCTAATGAACGCATGGGCAAGCTCTATCGGTATGAAGGACACGCACTTCGCTAACGTGCACGGTCTAGACAACCCGAACCTATACTCAACGCCTTACGATATGGCGCTACTTGGTCAGGCGCTGATTCGTGACGTTCCTGATGAGTACCGTATCTACTCGCAGAAAAAATTCACTTACAACGGCATCACCCAATACAACCGTAACGGTCTGTTATGGGATAAGAGCATGAACGTTGATGGCATCAAAACGGGCCACACAAGCAATGCAGGTTACAGCCTAGTAAGCTCAGCGACCGAAGGCAAAATGCGCCTAGTTGCTGTAGTTATGGGCACCAAGAATGCTAATGCTCGTAAAACAGAAAGCAAAAAACTGCTTAGCTACGGCTTCCGTTTCTTCGAAACAGTGGCGCCACATACAGCGGGTGAAACCTTCGTAGAAGAGAAGATCTGGATGGGTAGCAAAGACACAGTTGCGCTAGGTGTCGATGAAGATACTTTCGTAACTCTACCTCGTGGCCAAGCTAAGAACCTAAAAGCAAGCTTCGTACTTGAGAAAGAGCTAGAAGCGCCAATCAGCAAAGGCGATGTAGTTGGTAAACTATTCTACCAAGTCGACGGTGAAGACGTTGCTGAATACCCACTACTAGCACTTGAAGATGTAGACCAAGGCAGCCTATTCAGCCGCCTATGGGACTACCTAGTTCTTCTGTTCAAGGGGTTATTCTAAACCAGCCAAAGGTTTGTTCTAAGTAAAACCTAAGCTTGTTGTATAGCTAACCTAATGAGTAAGTTCATGATTTACTCATTAGTGAGCCAAAAGCCGCCATGTGCGGCTTTTGTTGATCTTGAGTTCAGTGATATTTACACGTAATATTCCGCCTTATTACTCGTGTCTGTTGACCGAACACGCTTTTTATCGACATTTCGCCAATTTGCGAGAGTCTAGCCTTTTGGAGCTAATCATGAACATCAATTCTGATGCAAAACTAAAAGATCTCTTAGAGTTCCCTTGTTCATTTACTTACAAAGTAATGGGCCACGCTAAGCCAGAACTAACTGAGCTAGTGCTAGAAGTGATCCAGCGCCATGCTCCTGGTGACTACAGCCCAACACTAAAACCAAGTGCGAAAGGTAACTACCACTCTGTTTCTATCAATATTACTGCGACTTCAATCGAGCAAGTAGAAACTCTTTATAAAGAACTGGGCGAGATCGAAATCGTTCGTATGGTTCTGTAATCTCCGATTACACATGAAAAACAGCGGCTTATTGCCGCTGTTTTTGTTTAAAGCCCCCTAACGAGTTCAAATTCATTCAACTTAATTTTCAATAAATACAAAGAAAGTTGAAAAACCTTGCAGTCCGTCTGTAGTTAGAATCATGTTTCGCGTTTATAATGCGTTCACTTTATTAATCCTTGAGGGAGTGCAGCTTTGCAAAATAAGCTAATCGTAAAAAAATTAGGCCGTCAGGATTACGAACCTGTATGGAAAGCCATGCATAAGTTCACAGACGAACGCACGGAAGAAGACGTAGACCAAGTTTGGTTGGTTGAGCACAACCCTGTCTTCACTCAAGGACAAGCAGGCAAAGCTGAGCATGTATTAAATGCCGGTGATATCCCTGTGATACAAAGCGATCGCGGTGGCCAAGTGACTTACCACGGCCCAGGCCAATTAGTTGCTTACTTTCTGATTAACATCCGCCGCAAGAAATTCGGAGTACGTGATTTGGTTACTCATATCGAGAACCTCGTAATCAATACTCTGAAAGCTTACAATATAGATTCAGCTGCCCGACCTGACGCTCCTGGTGTTTATGTCGATGGCAAGAAAATCTGTTCACTCGGATTACGTATTCGACGTGGCTGCTCGTTCCACGGGTTAGCACTCAACGTCGATATGGACCTGTCTCCATTCCTGCGTATTAACCCATGTGGTTACCAAGGTATGGAAATGGCGCAGGTAAGCCAACTCGGTGGACCAAGTGAACTAGAAAACGTTGAGCAACAGTTAATACAAGAGCTCGTAGAGCTACTCGGCTATGACCAAGTAGACATTCAAGCCACCAGTAACATTACAGCAGAAGCATAAAATCATGAGCAAACCAATCCAAATGGAAAAAGGCGTTAAATATCGTGACGCTGACAAAATGGCATTAATTCCCGTAAAGAATATGCCTGCTGAACAGAAAGAAGTTCTACGTAAGCCTGAATGGATGAAGATTAAACTTCCATCAGACAGCCATCGTATTCAAGAAATCAAATCAGCAATGCGCAAAAACAACCTGCACTCAGTTTGTGAAGAAGCGTCTTGCCCTAACCTAGCCGAGTGTTTCAACCACGGTACGGCAACGTTTATGATTCTTGGCGCTATCTGTACTCGTCGCTGCCCGTTCTGTGATGTTGCCCATGGTCGTCCTGTTGCTCCTGAAGCAGAAGAGCCGAAGAAACTGGCTAAGACGATTAAAGACATGAAACTGAAGTACGTAGTAATCACTTCAGTTGACCGTGATGACTTGCGTGACGGCGGTGCTCAGCACTTTGCTGACTGTAACCGTGAGATTCGCGAACTAAACCCAAATATTCGTATCGAAACACTGGTTCCAGACTTCCGCGGTCGTATGGATGTTGCGCTTGATCTAATGAAAGACAACCCGCCAGATGTTTTCAACCACAACCTAGAGACAGCGCCACGTCTATACCGTAAAGCGCGTCCAGGTGCGAACTACAAGTGGTCTCTTGATCTACTGAAGAAATTCAAAGAACAGCACCCTGATATCCCAACAAAATCAGGTGTGATGATGGGTCTTGGTGAGACGAAAGAAGAGATTGTTCAAGTACTGAAAGACCTTCGCGAACATGGTGTGACTATGCTGACACTAGGCCAATACCTAGCACCAAGCCGCCACCACTTACCAGTAGAACGCTACGTGCCGCCTTCTGAGTTTGATGAGCTGAAAGAGATTGCTCTAGAGCTAGGCTTCACTCACGCAGCGTGTGGCCCGTTTGTACGCTCTTCTTACCATGCAGATCTACAAGCTCAAGGTATGGAAATTAAGTAATCACGATTGCTTAACTAAAAATACAAAGGCGCTGAATATTATGTTCAGCGCCTTTTTTTATCTTCTTGGTGCCGCTAAAACAACAAAGCCACTCATTAAGAGTGGCCTTGAATAGCAAATATAATGATGTAGCCGTTAGCTGGTCACTATCCGAAAGAAGCCCAGATAACCGTTGCGACTAAGATTGGGCACACAAACTTCACATACATTGGCCAAACCTTACCAAACCAGCCCAATTGGAAATCAGGACAACCGTGCTCAAGCTCTTTCACTTTTGAAGATCGGCTCCATACCCAACCACCAAACACACAGAACATCAGAGCAGCGACTGGTTGAAGGTACTGAGTTGCAATCATCGCTACCATGCCAAACATCGCAGCAAAGTTGTAAACAATCACCACACTAAACAGCGCGATAGCACCACCAATAACCCAGCTTGTTGGCGTTCTTCTAGTATTGAAACGCTCACTCACTAGCGCTACCGGGCCTTCAAGCATCGAGATAGAAGAAGTCAGTGCAGCAATCGTTAGTAGTAAGAAGAAGACAATTGCGAAGATCTGACCAAGCATACCTAAACTATCAAACATCAACGGCAGAACCGTGAATACTAACGTGTCAGAACTTAATAATGAGCCGTCTTCCGCGTAGATTTGAACGCCTTTTTGCATCGCAACAAACATTGCTGGCATCACCACCAGTCCAGCAATAAAAGCGACAGCAGTATCAACCAAAGTAACGTTCATTGCCATTTTTGGCAGGTTTTCTTTCTTACTTAAGTAAGAGCCATAAACCAACATTGAACAACCACCAATGGTGAGCGAAAAGAAGCCTTGTCCCATAGCCGCTAGGATCAGCTTTCTATCCCAAACCTTTTCGAAGTCAGGAACTAGGTAATGTTTTAGGCCTTCCATCGCACCAGATTGCGTCATGATGTAAACAAACAATAAGCCAAATAAAACAAACAGCGCAGGCATCAAACGAGTCGACCACTTCTCGATACCTTGCTTAACACCGCCCTGTACAATCAAGATAGTCAGTACATAGAACGCGACGGTACCAAATACGTTGCGCTCAACACTGAAGCCTTTAAACCAATCAGCAGCAGCCTCTAGACCAATCAGATCCGCAACAGCTCCAATTAGGAAGCAGATCAACCAACCGCCAACAATGCTATAAAAGGCTAGCACTGCACTTGGAACACTCAATCCAATCCAACCGACAAACTCACCGACTTTCTTACCCAAAGGGTTTGTCGTCAAAGATCGCATGCTATCAACTGGGTTTGCTTGGCCGTGACGGCCGATAGCCATCTCTACCACCAGCATAGGGAAAGCAACCACGAAGATCATGATTAGGTAAACAAGCAGAAAAGCACCACCGCCATTGCTCGCAACTTGAGTTGGGAAACCCCAAATATTACCCAAGCCAACCGCTGCACCAGCCGCTGCTAAAATAAAACCCAAACGAGAACTAAATAGCTCTCTTGAAGAGGAAGATTGTTGGTCCATATTGCCCGCGTGAAAATCAGTGAACTAGTTGAGAAGTACAGTAATCAAAAGCAATGATAGACACAACAAATAAATGAACAATTCTCTAATTTTTACAATCAATACGCTATTTAGAACCACAAAATTAACAACAACCCAGTTCGATAGTTTTCCATACATAAACACCAAAGGATTATCAACAAAGCTCGACCACAAAATTGATACTTATCATTGAGTGAACAATACAAACAAAAAGAGCACCAACCGGTGCTCTTGCTATTCATCATTAGATTCAAATTAAATTGTGAATACTTGGTAATCTTTCAGGTTCGGAATGATTTCATGCAGTTCTTGCTCTTGTTCTGCCATCTCATCAAGTGAATCACAGAATTCGGTGCCTTCTTCTTGCATTTGCTGAGCATGTTCTTTCATTCGCTCTTCAACTTTAAGCTTGAGATCCGCCATGCTGTCGGCCAGTTCAGTCAGGTTTAGCCCACCCTCTTGCTTCATCTTTCCAGACATCGCATTGAAAGCACTCGAGATAAACTCTTGGTTAAAGATCTCCTTAGCTTTCTCGAAATCTTCAGACCAGCCATTGGCCATCGAATCAAAGCTTTCTGCTGGTAACACTAACTCACCATCTTTGTAGTAACGTGCTTCCAGTTCTGCAAAGTAGGTTTTCATTGATTCTTTTACATTATCAAACGACTCAGGCGAATCTAGGCTAGCGGCGATATCATCAATCACATCATTGGCTAATGCGAGACTTTCGCTCGCCATCTGCTTAGCTCGCGGCAAATACTCACTCATACTTTCACGATACTTTTCAATTGCCGCTTGTTGGTCAGCATCGAGCTCAACTTTCTCTCCATGGATATAGAGGTCATTGTTTTCATCGAAGACCGCAGTATCGCCATTCACCTGATGGATTTCGACTTTTTGGTCATCGATTCGTAATTCATTCTTCAAATCAACTCGACACTGCGCAGCAAACGTTGGCAGGCTCACAACAGCAATAACCGCTGTTAGTGATGCAATTAATACATTATTTTTCATAAATACATTGCTTTTCATAACATCCTCTCATCAATCTGACAAATTACTATACCTTGGGTTTATGCTTCTTTGTCAGAGAAACGTTTTATATCTATTAGCCAGTTAGTTAGTCGATAGATATAACTTCGTAGCAAAACTGTTTATCAGCGACCTTAAACTCAATTTCATCGCCAACTTCTTTACCCATTAGAGCCTGACCAAACGGCGCATTCTCCGTCACGATAGCTACTTCATTATCATTCCACGTGACAGCCAGTCCCCCAACTCTCGGCCCCATAAAGAAGTGTTTATATTGGTCATGCTCATCAATCACCACCACATAGCTACTCACAGTAATTTTTTCACTGTCACGCAATACAAGATTTCGGTAACACTGAATATCATCTTCACACTCTTGCACTCTCACCGCTTGACCATGGGCAAGGTACGAGGCTTCTAGAGCCAGGGTGTCGTACTTGTGCTCTGGTACTGTCTCTTCATCTGTCGCAGCGTCAATCGCACGTTGAGTGGCAGATTGTGCGATACGCAATCGGGATTCGAGTTGCTCTATGATTATTTGGCGAAGCTCAGACTTATTCATACTATTGGGGTGCTTTTCTATAGGAGCTACAGAATAGAATTAGGTACAATCAGGTGCAAGACATTTGATTCATCAAGCGACGCTATCATGAATAGGCGCCCGCTTTAGCATCAATACGACACTTAATAACTCAGGTAGAACATAAATGATTGAGCAGAAACTAAAACAAGTATTCGGATTCGACTCACTGCGTAATGGACAAAAGCAAGTCATTGATAATGTTCTATCTGGTCACTCAACTGCGGCCATATTTCCTACAGGCTCAGGTAAATCCCTGTGTTATCAATTACCAGCATTAGAATTGCCGCACTTAACCTTAGTGATATCACCGCTGTTAGCCTTGATGAAAGACCAACTGGCTTTCCTGCACAGTAAAGGCATTAGCGCAGCTGCAATCGAATCAAGCCAAGACAGACAAACCACACAACAGGTCATGCAGTCGGTACGTAACGGCGACACAAAGATCCTCATGATCTCCGTTGAACGCTTGAAGAACGAGCGCTTTCGTCAGTTTATCTCTCAAGTGCCGATCTCACTGCTTGTGGTCGATGAAGCGCACTGTATTTCAGAATGGGGACACAACTTCAGACCCGATTACCTGAAGCTTCCTCAATACCAGAAACAGCTCAATATTCCTCAAGTGCTGCTACTGACAGCAACCGCGACGACATCTGTTATTCAAGATATGAAGTCGAAGTTTGAAATTGATGAGGAGCGCGTTGTGGTTACGGGGTTCTATCGTCAAAACCTCGACCTGTCGATTCAACCTTGCGAACAAACCAGCAAGCTAGAAACCTTGTGCAATGTCGTCAACCAAGCTTCTCTCGCTCCGACTATTGTTTATGTCACCCTTCAACAAACAGCAGAGATGGTGGCTCAGCAACTTCGAAACGCTGGCGTTAATGCCGTGGCTTACCATGCGGGTCTTAAGCCTGAAAACCGAGATGCAATTCAACATCAATTCATGAATGATGAAGTGAGCTGTATCGTGGCAACCATTGCGTTTGGTATGGGCGTAGATAAGTCCAACATTCGCCGAGTGATTCACTTTGATTTACCAAAATCGATCGAGAACTACTCACAAGAGATCGGCAGAGCGGGACGAGATGGACAAGCTTCTGAGTGTATATTGCTCGCGAACAAACACGGCTTGAGCACACTAGAGAACTTTGTATTTGGCGATACTCCAGACAACATATCGATCCAGGCAGTATTAAAAGAGATCTACGAAAATCAAAACATTGGCGCTTCTGGTTGGAACCAATGGGAGATCATGCTTAACCAACTATCACGTGAATCCAACATTCGTCAGTTACCGCTAAAAACACTGCTGGTGTATCTCGAAATTGAAGGTGTGATTGAGCCGAAGTACAGCTACTTCGCAGACTACAAATTTAAGTTCATTCGCCCGAAACAGCAAATCACCGAACAGTTCCAAAGTGAACGTCGTCAATTTGTCGAAGCGATTTTCCAATGCTCTCCTCAGGCAAGAGTGTGGTGCCAAGTCGACTTCGATGCGCTTTGGACTCATTTCCAAGCTGATCGTCAGCGCGTGATTGCGGCTATCGACTACTTCAATGAACAAGGTTGGATTGAACTGGAAAGCAAGCAGATCACAGATGTCTATGCGATTCACAATACCTCAGAAGATATGATGCAGCTGTCAGAGCGTCTAACTGAGTTGTTTAAGGTAAAAGAGAACAGTGAAATCAATCGTCTTAATCAGATGCTGAGCTTCTTTGAAGCCGACACCTGCCTAAGCTCGCGCCTTGCAAGTTACTTTGCCGATGATAAGGCGCCAGCAAACTGCGGTCATTGCTCTGTATGTCGAGGAGAAGTGGCAATCTTACCAACCGTTGATGTTGAACCTGTCGATGATGAGACGGTGATGACATGGATACATGAGTTTATTTCGACTAGCCAACAACTGATTACCGACGAGGCAATTACTCGCTTCTTATGTGGAATCGCTACCCCGCTTTCAACCAAACTCAAAGCCAGCAAAATGGTTGGTTACGGCAAGCTAGAGCAGCAACCGTTCAGTGATACCTTAGCGCGAGTTAAACAGCTTCCTAGATAAGCCAACTTCCATACTTAGGTAAAAACCGATTAGGCTGTGAAGTCTAGTCGGTATTCAAATACCAACAACACTTTCAACAACATTTCTAAGCCGAACCTCTCAGAGCCTTTCCCTAAAAGAAACTCAACTGACGCATTTGGTCTTTGGGTTGCAGCATTACGCTTAAACCAAGCAGACGTATCTCTCGCCCCTGTTGTCTTTTCAGTATTTCACTTAGCAGTTCTTTGAAGTGTTCACGATCTAAAGAGGCGTGGATATGTTCAATCGTGGTTTGCTGAAAGTCGGCGAACTTGAGTTTGATTCCCTGCTTGATGATCGCTTTAGTTGGGCTGGCTTTTTCTAAGCGAGTTTCGAGTTCAGGAAATAGCTTGTCTTCGATTACCTGCCAACATTCAGCGTAAGTTGAAATATTTTGAGTGAAGGTGCGCTCTACGCCTACCGATTTTCGCTCGCGCTCGATGATAACTTCTCGATCATCAATGCCATGACTGCGCTTCCAGAGTGATGCACCTTGACGGCCAAACTTGAGTAGGAGGTCTCGATAGTCAGACTCTTTAATATCCTTACAAGTAAAGAAACCTGCTTGATGCAGCTTTTCAATGCTCACCTTGCCGACACCGGGAATCTTTTCTAGTGGCAACTCATCAATCACTGATTGTACGTCTTGTGGAGGGATAACAAACTGACCATTGGGCTTATTCAGATCCGAGGCAACTTTGGCTAAGAACTTGATCGGGGCAATGCCAGCCGAAGCGGTCAGGTTGAGTTCATTCCAGATATCACGGCGAATCGACTCAGCAATAAGTGTTGCTGAACCATGACACTGCGTAGAATCGGTGACATCAAGAAACGCTTCATCTAAGGAAAGAGGCTCTATGACAGACGTGTATCGAGAGAATATTTCACGAATCTTTTTAGATATCTCGACATAGACCGACATTCTTCCCGGCACAACCAATAGATTAGGACAAAGCTGTAGCGCTTTTCCGGTCGGCATTGCAGAGCGAACACCAAACTTGCGGGCTTCATAATTACATGTGCTCAAAACACCGCGTTGCTTCTCATGCCCACCAACAGCTAACGGGCGATTTCGGTAAGCAGGGTTATCACGCATTTCTACAGCCGCATAAAAACAATCCATATCGACATGAATTATTTTTCTTATTTTCTCTTCGCCTGCGCTACACATCTAGGAATGACTCGACCTTACAACTGTATCAATAAACAGTATAATCCAAATTTTATCAGATTTAAAACGATCTCGAGTCCAGCTAAAAAGGTTTCGCTTCAATAGTCATAAGCTCTTCTGATACTATTGTTAACGAGTATTTAGTCTATAAGTAGGGATCGCTTGTGAGTGAAAAAATACTAGTGGTGGAAGATAGCCGAGCATTCCGCAACTACCTGTACCAACAGCTTAAAAATAGCGGTTATGAGGTCGCACTTGCTGAATCTATTGCAGAAGCAAAAAACATCTTGGAACAAGAGACGGATTTCTTGTGTGCCGTATTAGATTACTGCTTACCTGACGGGCAAGACGGTGAGATCATTGATCTCGTATTAGGCTATCAACAGAAAATAATTGTTCTTACCGGGATGTTCGACAATCAACTGCGAGAGCAAGTCCTAGCAAAAGGCGTTATTGACTACATACTTAAAGACAGTATGTCATCAGTAAGCTACCTACTCCCTCTGGTTCAAAGAATTTCGAATAATCGCCACCACAAAGCATTGGTTGTCGATGATTCAGCGGTTGTTCGCCGTTACATAGCTCAACTTCTAGAACACCAATATATCCAAACTATCCAAGCCGAAGACGGCGAACAAGCATTAAAGCTTCTTCATAACGATCCCGATATTACATTCGTTGTTACAGACCATGATATGCCGAACAAAGACGGTATAGCGATGATCCGTGAAATTCGACGCGATCACGATAGAAACCAGTTGGCTATTTTAGGGCTATCAGGTAGCGATGACCGCACCATGACAGCGCGATTCCTTAAAGCGGGTGCTAACGATTTCCTTTACAAGCCTTTTAACCAAGAAGAGTTTTTCTGCCGTATCCATCAACTGCTTGATATGAAAGAAGCGGCCAATGAGCTATTTCGACATGCCAACGAGGATGCTCTTACTGGCTTATGGAATCGTCGCTACCTGTTTAATCATCCTTGTAAGGGCTGCGATCAACGAAACATCGCGATGATGGATATCGACTTCTTTAAGAAAGTGAATGATACCTTTGGCCACGATGGTGGTGATGCCGTGCTGATCGATGTAGGGAAAATCATCAAAGATCATTTCAAAGACGATGTCGCTGTGCGCTTCGGTGGTGAAGAGTTTTGTATTCAGTCATGCGGTGCATTTGAGAGCTTTGTTGACAACTTAGAGTCCATGAGAGAAGCCATTGAAAGCCATGTTGTTGAGCATGACTCTCAAAGAATCAAGGTCAGTATTAGCATCGGCGTAACCGATTTAGACGCCAAGTTAGATGAGCAGATCAAAGCCGCTGATGAGCTTCTTTATACGGCAAAAGAACAAGGTAGGAATCAGCTAGTGTTTGCGCGTAACAGCATGCAAATCGAACAATAGTCATTCGTTTTTGTTTCCATCGTTAATCTGCCAAGATAAATGACTAAGCCTCAAAACCAAAAAAGCTCAAGATGATAATCTTGAGCTTTTCAATTTAAGGGCATAGATAACTCTACCCCTTATGACTGTCACCCATTAAGCGATACGGTCTTTACTCCAAGCCGCTTCTTTTTGTTGGCGCTCAGCCAGCTTCTCTTCACGGTAAGCTTCACGTGCTTCACGCTTCTTACGCGCGTCGCAAGGTTCAGGGCAGTTACATACTTTATCAATACCAACAGCACCTAAGCCACCACAGCTACCTTTCACAACTTTCTTTTGGATAATGTAGCCAATTGACATCGCTGCGATTACTGCAAGAAAAACACCAAATGTAATCAGAAATGTATTCATAATTATCTCGCTTACCTTATTTACCTAAGTATGGCTTAAATGCTTCAGAAGCAATTTCTTTAAAGCCATCTGCTGTTTTTACCACCATGAACACTGGGATGTTATGCTGGTTTGCGACTTCCATTCCTTTTTCCTCACCTAAGACCATAAGGCCAGTAGATAAGCCGTCTGCAGTCATTGAAGACGGGTTTAAAACAGTCACAGAAACCACTTTATGATGAAGAGGCTTTCCTGTTTCTGGGTTGATGATGTGTGAGTAACGAACACCATCACGCTCAAAATAGTTGCGGTAGTCACCAGACGTTGCGATCGCCATATCACCAGGCTCGATGATCTCTTGGATGTTACGTTCGTCAATACTTGGCTTTTCGATGGCAATACGCCAGCCTACACTTTCACGGTTTAGGCCTTTCAAACGGATTTCACCGCCTACTTCAACCATGTAGTTGTGAATACCAATTGAATCAAGGTAATCAGCAACAACATCAACGCCCCAACCTTTTGCAATAGTTGACAGGTCGACATACAAATTAGGCAAGTCTTTAGTTAGCTTGTTGCCTTCAACGCTCAAGTGGTGAATACCAACCTTAGCTTTACGAGCAGCAAGTTCTTCATCTGATGGAACGACTTCCGGACGCGCTTCAGGACCAAAACCCCAAAGATTAACTAATGGGCCAACCGTAACATCCAACGCACCTTCAGTAAGACCGTTCAAACGAATGGCTTCTTTCACAACGATAGCAGTTTGTTCAGATACTTCGAATGCGTCCGCACCTTTGTGTTGATTGAAACGGCTCAGCTCTGAATCTTCACGGTAAGTCGACATTTGATCATTCACTTCTTCAAGTAGACGATCGATCTCAGTATGAACTTCATTAGATTCAGGAAATTCATCACCATTGATATATTTAATATTGTAACTGGTACCCATTGTTGGGCCACTTAAATGCACTTGCTCTCTTGCCTGATCACAGCCCGCAAGAAAAATCAAAGAAGTTAATGCAACAAGCCAAATTCTCACTTGCTTACTCCTGTCTAATGTTAAGGATTTATATAAGGAAAAATAAGAGTAAAAAATAGGTATTTTGAATGCCTTACTCTTTCTTATATAAGCCAGTATGTTGTCAAAAATAGTCTTAGAAAAACAAATGGCTGACTCGTGAGAGTCAGCCATAATATCAATCACTTAAATGGATTAACCACCGAAGTCATCTAGTAGGATGTTTTCATCTTCTACACCAAGATCTTTCAGCATGCCGATAACAGCCGCGTTCATCATTGGTGGACCACACATGTAGTACTCACAATCTTCAGGAGCTTCGTGATCCTTCAGGTAGTTTTCGTACAATACGTTATGGATGAAACCTGTGTAACCGTCCCAGTTGTCCTCTGGTTGAGGATCAGACAGAGCACAGTGCCACACGAAGTTCTCGTTTGCAGCCGCTAGGCCATCGAAATCTTCAATGTAGAACATCTCACGCTTAGAACGTGCACCGTACCAGTAAGACATCTTACGAGTAGAGTTAAGACGCTTAAGTTGGTCGAAGATATGTGAACGCATTGGCGCCATACCTGCACCACCACCGATGAATACCATTTCATTGTCTGTGTCTTTAGCAAAGAACTCACCAAATGGACCAGAAATAGTACATTTGTCGCCTTCTTTAAGAGACCAGATGTATGAAGACATCACACCAGGAGCTACGTCAGGGTTGTTTGGCGGCGGAGTTGCGATACGCACGTTAAGCTTGATGATGCCTTTCTCTTCTGGGTATGAAGCCATAGAGTAAGCACGGATCGAGTGCTCTTTAACGATAGACTCGTAACGGAACAAGTTGAACTTATCCCAGTCACCACGGTATTCCTCAGGAATATCGTAATCTGCGTATTTCACGTGATGTGGTTCAGCTTCAATCTGAATGTAACCACCCGCGCGGAACGGAACTTCTTCACCTTCAGGGATCGCTAGAGCAAGTTCTTTGATGAAAGTAGCTTCGTTGTTATTCGAGATAACAGTACATTCCCACTTTTTAACACCAAAGATATCTTCGTCTAGTTCAATCTCCATGTCAGTTTTCATAGCAACTTGACATGCAAGACGTTCGCCTTCGCGAGCTTCACCTTTTGTGATGTGATCAAGTTCAGTTGGAAGGATGTCGCCACCACCAGACTTAACTTTTACACGACACTGACCACAAGAGCCACCGCCACCACAAGCAGAAGATACGAAGATACCAGCGCCAGCTAGGGCACCAAGTAGCTTGCTACCAGGTTGAGTAACGATCGCCTTTTCAGGGTCGCCGTTTACAGCAATAGTGATGTCACCTGATGGTACTAGCTTAGACTTAGCGAAAAGAATCACTAGTACTAGAGCCAATACAATAATGGTAAACATCGCTACGCCAAGAATAATGCTTTGCATTTGTTATTCCTTATTACTGGGTGCTTACCCTACAGTTGAACACCAGAGAAAGACATAAAGCCTAACGCCATCAGACCAACAGTAATGAACGTGATACCAAGGCCACGAAGACCTGGAGGAACGTCAGAGTACTTCATCTTCTCACGGATACCCGCAAGAGCAACGATAGCTAACATCCAACCCACACCAGAACCGAAGCCGTAAACAACAGATTCAGCAAAGTTGTAGTCACGAGTTACCATGAAAGATACACCACCAAAGATTGCACAGTTAACTGTGATCAGTGGAAGGAAGATACCTAGTGCGTTGTACAAAGGTGGGAAGAAACGGTCTAGAACCATCTCTAGGATTTGTACAAGTGCCGCGATAACACCGATGAATGCGATGAAGTTAAGGAAACTTAAATCGACACCTTCAACAAGCGCGTTTTCTTTTAGGATGTGCGTGTAAACAAGGTTGTTTACAGGAACAGCGATTGTAAGTACTACAACTACCGCAACACCAAGACCAAAAGAAGTTTTAACTTTCTTAGATACCGCTAGGAATGTACACATACCTAGGAAGAAAGAAAGCGCCATGTTTTCGATGAAAATCGATTTAACTAGCAGACTAATATAATGTTCCATGACTACCTTACCCCTTCGCTTCTACTTGTTCTGGTTTGAACACACGAATTGCCCAAATCAAGAAACCAATTAGGAAGAATGCAGAAGGTGCTAGAAGCATCAAGCCGTTTGGCTGATACCAACCACCGTTGCTCACTAGAGGTAGTACTTCCATACCAAATAGTTTGCCAGAGCCTAGAAGCTCACGGAAGAAACCAACAGTGATAAGAACGAAACCGTAACCAAGACCGTTACCAAGACCATCGATTAGAGATGGGATTGGCGCAGACTTCATTGCGAATGCTTCAGCACGACCCATTACAATACAGTTAGTAATGATTAGGCCTACGAATACAGATAGCTGCTTAGAGATATCGTATAGGTATGCTTTAAGCACTTGGTCTACCACGATTACTAATGATGCGATGATTGCCATCTGAACGATGATACGCACACTGTTAGGAATGTGGTTACGGATCAAAGAAACGAAGAAGTTAGACAGAGCAGTAACGAACATTACCGCGATAGTCATAACAAATGCTGTTTCTAGCTTAGTGGTTACCGCAAGAGCAGAACACACACCAAGAACCTGTAGCGCGATTGGGTTGTTGTCCAACACCGGCGCTAAGATGCTCTTTTTAATTTCTTTTGCACTAGACATTAGTTCAGACCTCCGTCACGAACTTTTGCTAGGAACGGACCAAAGCCCATATCACCTAACCAGAAGTCAAATGTATGTTGAACACCAACGCTAGTCAGTGTTGCACCAGAAAGGCCATCTACACCGTGCTCAGAACCTTGAGGAGCGCCACCTTTAACAACCTGAATAGCAGGTTTGTGGTTTTCGTCGAATAATTTCTTACCAACGAATTGAGCGCGCCAAGTTGGGTTCTCAACTTCACCACCAAGTCCAGGAGTTTCACCTTGCTCGTAGTAAGTGATACCAGAAACTGTGTTGCCATCAGTTTCTACCGCAACGAATGCGTACATCATTGACCATAGACCGTTACCGTGAACAGGGATGATAACTTTAGAAGTTTCAGCGCCATCTTTCACAAGGTATACAGTACCTGTGTTAGCACGACGAATGATCTTAGCGATGTCATCTTCAGCTGAAAGCTTAATTGACTGAGCTGGATCTTTTGCCGCTTTACGTTGGTCGTATGCAGCAGCATCGCCGTCAACGAAATCACCAGTAGCGAAATCAACTAGACGAGGTTCAATGTTCTCTGCGTACAGTGCTGGAATGTTACCCGCAAGTTCAATGCCCGCAACTTCAAGGATCTTAGTTTGCTGATCCAGAACCGCGTTAGCTTGTTGCTTAGGTTTAAGAACAACTGCAGCTGTTGAAACGATGATTGAGCACACTAAGCTCAATGCGATAACAACAAACAGCGTCTTTTTAATGCTATCGTTATTACTTGCCATAGCGCGCTAGTCTCCGCTTAATGTTCTTCTCGATTACAACGTGGTCAAACAGAGGAGCAAATAGGTTTGCGAATAGAATCGCAAGCATCATGCCTTCTGGGTATGCAGGGTTAACTACACGGATCATTACACACATTGCGCCGATTAGGATGCCGTACCACCACTTACCTTTATTGGTAAATGAAGCTGATACTGGGTCTGTCGCCATGAAGAACATACCGAATGCGAAGCCACCTAGAACTAGGTGCCAGTGCCAAGGCATGCTGAACATTGCGTTAGTATCAGAACCGATCACATTGAACAGCGTAGACACCGCAATCATACCGATCATTACACCAGCAATGATACGCCATGAAGCGATACGCATGTAAACGATCATCGCTGCACCAATCATAAGTGCAAGAGTCGATACTTCACCGATAGAACCTGGGATGTTACCAATGAATGCGTCCATCCAAGTGA
The DNA here is from genome assembly GCF_024347415.1 of Vibrio crassostreae. Taxonomy (NCBI): domain Bacteria; kingdom Pseudomonadati; phylum Pseudomonadota; class Gammaproteobacteria; order Vibrionales; family Vibrionaceae; genus Vibrio; species Vibrio crassostreae. The sequence goes on along the minus strand of NZ_AP025476.1, from coordinate 806,348 downwards.
TTGCTTCACCAGATGTTACGTTCATTAGTGCGCTACCGCCGCCTTGAGCCCATTGGCTAAGAGCAGTTGCACCAGAGAAACCGTCTGCAGCAGTCCAAACTACGTCACCTGAAATCTGTGCAGGGTATGCAAAGAATAGGAACGCACGGCCAGCAAGTGCAGGGTTCAGGAAGTTACGACCCGTACCACCGAAGATCTCTTTAGCGACTACAACACCGAAGGTAATACCTAGTGCTGCTTGCCATAGAGGAAGTGTTGGCGGAACGATAAGCGCAAATAAGATAGAAGTAACAAAGAAGCCTTCGTTGACTTCGTGCTTACGCACCATACAGAACAGAACTTCCCAGAAACCACCAACGATGAATACCGTTGCGTAGATAGGTAGGAAGTATGTCGCACCAAGTAGCATCTTGCTGCCAACACCTGCATCGGCTCCTAGGGAGGCGCCAAGCATTTCGGTTAGCCAGTAGTGCCAGTTACCACTGATAACAGATGCTAGTTCAGCGCCTGCGTACATATGGTTAAGTGCTGCGATAGCTTGGCCACCCGCGTTGTACATACCCCAGAACATTGCTGGGAATACCGCGAACCAAACCATGATCATGATACGTTTTAAATCAACGCTATCACGAACGTGCGAGCTTTTCTTTGTAATAAGACCTGGCGTGTAGAACACTGTCGCTGCTGCTTCGTAAAGCGCAAACCACTTCTCGTGTTTACCACCTGGCTCAAAATGATGCTCGATGTCTTCAAGAAACTTTTTAAGGCCCATGAAAATTACCCTTCCTTCTCAATCGTATCTAGGCATTCACGAAGTAGTTGACCGTACTCGTACTTACCTGGACATACAAAGGTACACAATGCTACATCTTCTTCGTCTAGCTCTAGCGCACCAAGTGCTTGAGCACTATCAATGTCGCCTGCACATAGATCACGAAGCAGCAATGTAGGTTCCATATCTAGAGGCATTACGCGCTCGTAGTTACCAATTGGAACCATTGAGCGGTCACTACCGTTTGTCGTCGTTGTCATGTTGAACAACTGACCTTTAAACAGGTGACCAAGGAATGAACGAGTAACAGAGAACTTGTTCTTACCAGGCATAGCCCAGCCGAATAGCTCTTTATCACGACCTTCACGTAGAACAGAAACTTGCTGATGGTAACGACCAAGGAAAGCATGTGGACCTGTTGCTTCAGTACCCGTAAGTACAGAACCAGAAATCACACGAACTTCGCCTGGCATTAACTCGCTGTCAGTCAACTCTTCAAGGCTAGCACCAATTTGAGTACGAACTAGACGTGGGTTGTTAACCACTGGACCAGCCAGAGAAACAACACGCTCAGAGTAAATCTCACCAGTAAGGAAAAGCTTACCGAATGCGATAACATCTTGGTAGTTAATGCTCCACGCTACATTTTGTGCATTTACCGGATATAGGTAATGCATATGCGTGCCTGCAAGACCTGCAGGGTGTGGGCCATCAAAAACATGTTCTTCAACGTTAGACTGAGCTGAACGAGGTAAGCTAGTACCTTTTTTACAAACGTACACTTTACCGTTAGTCAGAGTTGAAAGAAGATCTAAACCAGCAACGAAAGCATCAGACTGCTCGTTAATGATTAATTCTGGCTCAGCTGCTAGTGGATTAGTATCCATAGCAGTAACGAAAATAGCCTGAGTTTCAGAATCAACTGCTGGAACCTTGCTGAACGGACGAGTTCGCAAAGCGGTCCATGCGCCAGACTCAACTAACTGAGCTTTAACCGTTTCACGGTCAAGACTTGTTAGTTGGTTAGCTTCATAGCTATTGAACGTGATTTGCTCATTACCTGCTACTTCAATCACTACTGATTGAAGAACACGCTTAGCACCACGGTTCACTTCAATAACTTTACCGCTTGCTGGAGAAGTAAATACAACACCTGGGTTCTTTTTATCTGCAAAAAGAACTTGGCCTTTCTTCACTTCATCACCAACGCGAGCATGCATCGTAGGACGCATACCAACGTACTCTTCGCCAAGCAAGGCGACTTTAGTGATGGACTTACCATCATTAATCACCTGGGATGGAGTTCCTGCGATAGGAAGATCCAAACCCTTCTTTATTGTAATCATACGCACTTGCACTACTTTATCGGGAAAAAGATTCTTTTAATTGCGTAAATTCGGGACGTTTTAAAATCGCCCTTAGACACGACATTACAGTGTCCGGTTTTGGTAAATTTGAGATACCAAAATCGCAACATTATCTTAATAAACTCATCACACAAAACATGTGAGATTTATCAGGTGCCGTATTCTAGCATTTTTTGACAACTTGATGCCATGACCAATAACTTGAATACCGCCTTTATTTGGTGAGATTTGAAGCATATGGACTCTCAAATATGTATAAATTTGACGAGCCGCACAGATAAAATGGCTTTTGAAACGTGTTTTAAACAAGAGATTAATACTCTGTCACAAACTAATATTTTACGAGTTATGTTGAAACACTGTTAATAAAAACATTACTCATTGTAGGTATTTTTAGTCGTTCAAATTGCCATCAGTTTGAGTGATGTAACAACGAAAAACACATAGGTTTGGCGACAAAAAAGGCGGCATCGCCGCCTTTTCTCAATATGCTAGTTGTGTTACTTGCCACCACCCATACACATAGGGCTATCTGGCACGTTATCTAGCTGCTTCATCCATTCATCTTTTGTATAAGTGTGAATGGACAATGCATGAATATTGTTCGCCAGCTCTTCTGAAAGGGCTTTATTTACCGCTCGATGACGAGCAATAAGACGCAAACCTTCAAACACATCGCTGACAACAATCACTTTGAAATGACTCTCAGAACCAGCCGGAACATTGTGCATATAGCTCTCATTGACCACGTTTAAATGACTTGGTGAAAACTCATTGTGCAATTTTGTTTCGATAACTTCTTGGATCATTGTGATTCCTTAATAACGTATTGGCATTATCCGTGGGGTGAGTATAAACCCTAACAGGTCGAGTGTCTGAGTATTTCATAGCAAATGGCATAGGTTTGGTTGAGTTTTTTCTATCTTGTTCAGGCTGCATTTGAGACAATATCTTTGTTATTTCTTACATAAGTATCTCAAGCAATGAAAACCGAACTTACCCTTCACGACAGAACTTTGACCTTACATCGTTTCCCTAAACGTTCAAATGAAACCCTTCAAGCTTGGGATGCGGGCGACGAATACCTGATCAGTCATGTTGAAGAGATGAACCTTGAACCTGGTAAACACATCCTGATCATGAACGACAGCTTCGGTGCTCTATCGACTTGGTTCTCGAAAGATCATGATGTCACTATGATGAGCGACTCATTTATCTCTCACCGTGGTGCTCTGAAAAACTTGCAGCGTAATCAAAGTAACCGAGTGAACTTCTTGAACACAATGGATGATATCCCACACGGTATCGATCTTGTGATCATGCAGCTGCCGAAAACAAATCGTCACCTAATCTGGCAATTGAGTCAGCTACGCCAAGCTTTGCCTGAAGGCTGCCAAGTGATCGGTGTCAACAAGGTAAAAGAGATTCACACTTCTACGCTTAACCTGTTCGAGAAGTACCTAGGCGAAACCAAAACATCACTAGCGAAGAAAAAACACCGCTTAGTATTCTCGTCTCCAAACTGCCAGCCAATTCAAACGGTAGAGCCTTTTGTTGAATGGGATGTGGACGGTGAAGATATCCGCCTGAAAAATTTACCAAATGTTTACTCAGGGGAAGCACTCGATCAAGGCGCTCGCTATATGCTAGAGCACATCCCTCAAGATCCTGAGCTGCGTCATATCATCGACCTAGGCTGTGGCAACGGTGTATTGAGTGTAAAAGCTGGGCAATTGAACCCACAAGCTCGTATCACTTGTGTGGATGAAAGCTTTATGGCAGTGGAATCAGCACGCCAAAACGTCAAGGATAACCTTGGTGAAGAAGGTAACTTCCAGTTCATCGCCAACAACTGTTTAGATGGCTTCAAGAAAAACAGCACCTACTTAGTGATGTGTAATCCTCCATTCCATCAGCAACAAGCGATTACGGATCACATTGCGTGGCAAATGTTCTGTGATGCAAAGCATGTTCTAAGCAATGGAGGCAAATTAATTGTTATTGGCAACCGACACCTCGGATACGATGTCAAACTAGCAAGACTATTTGGTGAAGCTAACGTTGAAACGCTTGAACTAAACCAAAAATTTGAGATATTACAAGCAACAAGAGAACCTGCGAATTTTAATAAATAAGCAGAAACGACTTCACAAGAATTTAAGATACCGAGCTTCTGGTGTGAATTTAGAAAGGATAAAGGAATGAAAAAACTGATTTTGGCTGCTTCTATTATGGCTTTGACAGCATGTTCAGCCCCTCAGCAAGAACAGATCAATGTAATGCCAGAAGCTTCACTAAGCTCAAGCAACCTTGTACAAGGTAAAACATACACACTAACCAGTAAAGATGTTCGTGCCGCTCAATATGTTGCATTGGTTGATAGTGGCCGTTCAAACATTCAGCCAATTCATGCTAAGCAAAACATGCGTATTTCTCTAGAAAACGCTGTGGCTCAACAGCTAGAGTCTCAAGGTTTTCGTGCAAGCGTAAACAGTGAAAACTCAATTGTTTTAGAAATTCAAGAAGCACTCGTTACCGTAGAACACACCATTATGGAAAACAAAATGGACGGTAAAGTAACGCTTGAAGTTACCGCTGAAACACCGGAAGGTAAGCTCGTTAAAACATTCAACGGTACTGCTACTCGCACAGGTGCATTAAGCGCTTCAAACGATGATATCGCGATGGTGCTTAACGATGTAATCAACTTGGTATTGAAAGAGATTGCCAATGACCAAGAGCTACAAACTTACATGAAGGAACGTTTCTAATGGGTCGCATTCTATCTTTTATTGCATTAATGCTAGTGAACGTGAGCGTTTGGGCTGGTCCTAAAGTGAACGTAGAAACAACATTAGGCGACTTCACTATCGAGCTTAACCAAGAGCAAGCACCAGTTAGTGCTGAGAACTTTTTAAAGTACGTTGCTGACGGCAGCTACGAAGGTACTATCTTCCACCGTGTTATTCCTGGCTTTATGGCGCAAGGTGGCGGCTTCGATCAAGAGATGAATCAACAAGCGACTTATGCTCCTATCAAAAATGAAGGCAGCAACGGCCTAAAGAATGATACAGCAACGATCGCTATGGCTCGCACTAATGCGCCAGATTCTGCAACTCGCCAGTTCTTCATTAACTTCTCTGATAATGATTTTTTGAACGCAAAAGGTGGTAACCCAGGTTACGCTGTATTCGGCAAAGTAACTGAAGGTTTTGATGTTGTACAAAAGATGGCAACAATTCCAACTAAACGAATGGGCCGCATGTCAGACATTCCAGTCGACCCAATCGTCATCACTAAAGTGACCCTTCTTAAGTAATCCAATGCAACGCCCTTATTTCTTAAGGGCGTTTTTCTATACAAGGACGCCCTATGTCATCAGGCACTCCCTCTCTTTCTTGGATGCAGACTTTTCGCAGCTACCTAGATAAACGTCTACTTTGGGTGTTTATGCTCGGCTGTTCGAGCGGCTTCCCATGGGTTCTTATTGGATCCAACATGTCTGGTTGGTTAAAAGATGCAGGTTTAACACGAGCAGCCATTGGCTACTTTGGTAGTGTGTTTGCCGTCTATGCGATTAACTTTCTATGGGCACCCTTGGTAGACCGAGTAAAACTGCCTGTGCTTCACGCAATACTCGGCCAGCGCCGCAGTTGGATCTTTTTCTGCCAAACCATTGTTTTGATCGGCACCTTATTCATCGCAGGCGTCAATCCCGCAGAGAATTTGGCGTTTACCTCAATGTTGGCGCTCGCTATTGCTATTGCCTCAGCCACGCAAGATATCGCGATTGATGCATTTCGTATTGATACCTTCCCAAAATCCGAAGCATCAAAACTGCCGCAAGCTTCTGCAATGGCCGTCATTGGTTGGTGGACAGGGTATTCTCTACCAGGCTACCTTGCCTTTATTAATGCAGACTCAATCGGTTGGAATGGCGTGTATTACGGCATGGCAGGTGTCGTTGTTGTACTAATGCTGTTTACTCTTTTTGTCGGAGAGCCAAACACACAGCGTGAAGCCCTACAAGAGCAAGCACAGCAGCGCCACAATAAAGTGGTCGGCTCAAAGCTTGTCGCTTGGTTCAGTGTAACGGTAATTGAACCGTTTTATGATTTCTTCAAAAGAAACGGCGTTCAAGTTGCCATTACTCTATTGCTGTTTGTGTTCCTATTTAAGATTGGTGAAGCCTTCCTAGGTCGCATGTCGATCACCTTCTATAAAGAGATAGGTTTCAGTAACGAACAGATCGGTCATTACTCCAAATTAATTGGTTGGGGAGCAACCATATTCTTCACTTTGGTAGGCAGTGTCTTCAATGTGAAATTTGGCATTGTACGCGGACTGATGATCGGTGGTGTGGCAATGGCGGCCAGTAATCTAATGTTTGCGTGGATCGCTCAGACAGGCCCGAGTGAAACCTTGTTCTTGGCAACGATCATTGTCGACAACTTCACGACCGCCTTTTCGACAGTAGCCTTTGTCTCTTTCTTAACGTTATTAACTGGGCAGGCCTTCTCTGCAACCCAATATGCATTACTCGCATCCTTGGGTAACTTCGGTCGCACCACACTGGCTTCCTTCAGCGGTGAGTTGGTTGATTACCTCAATGACTGGTCAACCTTCTTTATACTTACTGCGCTTATGGTGATACCAAGTTTGATCATGCTCTATTCGTTACGCCACTTTTTCACAGATTTACTAGAAAAAGCGAAAACCAACCACGAATAAGAGAAAAAGAAGACAGAATAGAAAGAGGGTAGCTTCACGCTACCCTCTTTCTATTCTGTCGCTAATGATTTGGTAAGCGCTAATCTGTTGTATCACTCACTATAAGATTAAAACCCGCTCCGTCATCAATTGCCACGACTTGATACACCACACCACTAGCTAGCGTAGCAGGAGCTGAATCAATCGCCACAACTGACGGTTGGCCCGCTACAGTAATGGTCACAAAGTAAGACCCGGCTGCAACATAAATACCGTTCGCGTAATCTTTGAATTTCACATCACTCAATGCTGGGGTACTGCCAGCAATGCCCACGTTTTCTGTTAAGTAGATATCAACCGAAGCCGCAATTGGATTAGCCGCCGCGTGCGTAATGTTTAACACTGCACTGGTCGCAACCGGGCGACGGTTTTCAGGAACAACCAAAGGTTCCAAGTTAAGCGGACTTACTGTCCCTACTGCATAGATGCTGTAATCCATACCAGCAAATACCGCGACACCATCTGCATCAATCAGTGCATTGGTTGTAGTGCCATCAGCAAAGATATCTAAATCATAAGTACCTACGGCTAAATCTTTAAACATGGTTATGTCTTTAAACACAAGGTCAGCAAAATCAGCTGATGCTGCTGAGTTTACGAACACGTCTACTGTTGGTGCGCCATCGACCAAATGCCCGACTCTCACTTCGGCAGTTTCTGACATGTCGTATATTAAAGAGGAACCGCTACCATCCATCACCATCAACTTAACTGGAGATGCACTGTTTGAGTCAGCTCTTGGCACAGCTGCAATCGTTAGCTCGCTACCGCCAGACAAAGTGATCTCTCCTGAATCAAACGCGATAGCACTACCAGTTACTGTTTCAAGTCTCACGCGATATTGACCAGCAGGAATATTGAGCACATCGGTAAAATCTTTATAAGCCAACGTCCCCAACGGTGCACCCAATGGATCGCTAGGACCTGTGACATACAAGTTTACATCGCCGACACCTGTCGCCGCATGGACTACTTGCACATCTAAACTTGAACTTGTTGCCGTGCCCGCAGCAGGACGAGTAACAACTAAAGCCTCAACCGGGTTATTAGAACCATCAGCATCGCCGACCACCATCACGGTGTAATCTAGGTCTTTGCTCAGGTTAAATTGGCTTTGAGGTATGACGGTTGCGACGGCCTCCCCAGGAAGCTGAACGTCAACTTGCACTGAAGTCTGCCCTTCTGACACTGACGCGTACCCAGACGCTTGAGCATAATCGACGCCAGTCCAACGAGCTTGACTGTTGACGATAACATTAGCCAAAGGTGCATCAGGTGATGCGTGAACGGCTTGAAGTTGTGTAGTAGGTTCATCGTCATCGTCACACCCAACAATGAACAGCGCTGATATTGCTACCGCTAGTAATGGTGAATATTTCATCGGTCTTCTCTCCAAAAAGTTAGACCAGTTCGTCACACAAAAGATAAGCTCAGTAAAAAATCTTCAAATACTCTCTCTCAGTATTTAGTGCAGTGAACTGTCTCAATAATATCTGTGATGGGAAAAGTAATAAGGCTGACATTCCAAATTACTCATCACATGAATTGTTCATCAATTGATTCCCCCACCACTACGGAGCTGGTTAAAAATAGATCAAAGAGTGGATCTAACTGAGGAGAGATTTAGTCGTTTTCTGGGGATAAATTACATAGAAAAGAATACTGTTGATTTTGATATGAATGTCACTCTAATTAGTAGAATCGTTTGCTTAGCGCAGCATTTAACCTATTTATCCACAAAATAATCGAATTTCACAAAATCAATAGAATTAAGGGTGCATCAGGATGCATTGCCACCTTAAAGTTCCATCATTTAGATCATTAGTGTGATCAGTCTCACTTTAATAATTGTAGTTTTCACTCTGTCTCACTTTTATTTGAGAACAAAATCGCTATTATGCTCGGCATTCGGACATCATAAACACGCACGGATTAGCGGGTTATTCATTTTTAACATAGAGAGTTCCATTATGCGTAAATCACTTTTAACTCTTGGCCTACTTGCAGCAGCATCTGCTCCAGTAATGGCGGCTGATTATTCTGACGGCGACATCCATAAGAACGATTACAAATGGATGCAGTTCAACCTTATGGGTGCATTCAATGAGAAAGGCGTTACTGAGTCTACTCATGATTACCTAGAGATGGAATTTGGTGGTCGCTCTGGAATCTTTGATCTTTACGGTTACGTTGACGTATTCAACCTAACTTCTGATCCAGGTAGTGATAAAAATGGCCAAGAAAAAATCTTCATGAAGTTTGCTCCTCGTATGTCTCTTGACGGGCTAACAGGTAAAGATCTTTCTTTCGGTCCAGTTCAAGAGCTTTACGTATCTACGCTTATGGAATGGGGTGGTAACTCTGGCGTTAACACTCAAAAAGTTGGTCTTGGTTCTGATGTAATGGTTCCATGGTTTGGCAAAATGGGCCTAAACCTTTACGGTACATACGACTCAAACAACAAAGACTGGAACGGTTTCCAAATCTCGACTAACTGGTTCAAGCCATTCTACTTCTTCGAAAACGGTTCATTCATCTCTTACCAAGGTTACATCGATTACCAATTCGGTATGCAAGATGAGTACTCTCAAGTAAGCAACGGCGGCGCGATGTTTAATGGTCTTTACTGGCACTCAGATCGCTTTGCAGTTGGTTACGGCTTGAAACTATACAGCGATGTATACGGCTTTAAAGATGGCGCAAACCTTCCATGGGATGCATCTACACAAGCTGAATCTTCTGGCGTAGGTCACTACGTAGCAGTAACTTACAAGTTCTAATCGAACTTCTAAGAAAGTTTCCAAAATGGCACCCTCGGGTGCCATTTTTTATTGCTTTCATTTAATGCCTCGCTATCCTTGCAGCATCACTTTCTTATCTCGGTATTGCTGTGAACATCACTATTGTTGGACCTGGAGCAATTGGCTCTTTATGGGCGATAAAACTACTTCAAGCTGGTCATAATGTCTCTTTGTGGAGTCGCTCCACTGATAACTCAATTGACTTATCACTTGATGGACAAGCTTCACTTTCCTTCAGTAACAACAATATCGAAAAGCTATCAGCGAGTGACTTAGTGATCTTCACAGTCAAAGCTTGGCAAGTAGAAGAAGCCACCACTCCGTTACTTCAATATCTCGACCCTGACACCATTCTTGTGTTCATGCACAACGGAATGGGAGCAGTAGACGAGATAGCCACTCAAATTGATATTCATCCGGTAGTATTAGCGACCACCACCCAAGCAGCCTTTAAACCCGATCGTAACAATGTATCCCATACAGGAACCGGCCAAACTCAATTGGGTGCTTTTAACCTCAAGGGTCAACAGTGCACTTTTTTAGTTGATGTGTTGGAGCATGCCTTACCTACTGTGAGTTGGAATCCAGAAATAAAAACCGCACTCTGGACTAAACTCGCCATCAACTGTGCTATCAACCCACTGACTGGGTTAGAGCAAGTCAAAAATGGCGAACTTGCAGAGCAAAAGTTTGGAGATACTTTAAGCTCTATCGTTGAAGAGCTCACAAAAGTTATTCAGGCAGAAGGTATTGATTGTTCGATCGAAGAGTTAGAAGCGAGCGTCAAACAGGTAATCCAAGCCACAGCCCAGAACAACTCATCCATGAAGCAGGATATGTTTTACCAACGCAAGACAGAGATCGACTTCATCACTGGACACCTGATAAAAACAGCAAATAAGCATCAGATAGAAGTTCCCGTTAACCAAAAGCTGTTCGATCAGGTCAAAGAGCAAGAAAATAGCTGGAATCATCAAGATTAGTCAGCAACGGTTAACAAGTCGCGATAAAATAATGATACCGCTTAGCATTACGCTGGCACCAATTCCCAAGATTTAGGTAAGAATAGATGTTTGATATCAATCACATCCGAGAGCAGTTTCCTGCGCTATCCCAAACCATCAATCAACAACCATTGATTTACTTAGACAGCGCGGCAACGACACAAAAACCTCAGGTAGTTATTGATGCCATTAGCCAATATTACTCCAAGCAGAATGCCAATGTTCATCGTGGCAGTCATAGTTTAACCGCGCACGCTACCAGCCAATTTGAAGGCGCTAGAGACAAGGTCGCTCAGTTTATTGGCGCAACCTCATCGAAAGAGATTATCTGGACTCGCGGTGCCACCGAAGCACTCAACCTTATCGCTCAAACCTACGCTAGAAGCACGCTTCAACCTGGTGATGAGATCTTAGTGAGTGAGATGGAACATCACGCCAACATAGTGCCTTGGCAAATTGTGGCAGAACAAAACGGCGCTAAAGTAGTTAAAGTACCAATGACATCTGATTGCGAATTTGATCTACAAGCTTTTGATCATCTTCTTAATGATAAGACCAAGATTGTTGCCTTAGCTCAGATCACCAATGTCACAGGTTCTCGTCAGCCAATTGAACAAGTCATCGAAAAAGCTCACAAGATGAATGCGGTTGTGGTGGTTGATGGCGCACAAGGTATCGTTCATGAATCAATTGATGTTGCAGCTTTAGGCGCTGATTTCTACGTATTCTCTGGGCACAAGCTCTATGCTCCCGCCGGCATTGGTGTACTTTACGGCAAGCTTGAATTGCTCGAAGCGATGCCACCATGGCACGGTGGAGGTAAAATGGTTGAGCGAGTATCATTTTCTGGTACCACTTTTTCAGAATTACCGGGCAAGTTTGAAGCAGGCACGCCAAATGTTGCCGGAGCGATAGCATTAAGTACTGCAATAGAATGGTTAAGTGGTTTTACACAGCAAGATGTCGAAAATCATATCCACCAGCTACAGCACGAGACTTACCTTGCGCTCAGTAAACTGGATGACATTCAGATTTTGGGCTATCAACCCAACGCCAGTGTGATTACGTTTGTAATGGATGGCGTTCACCATCAAGATATAGCGACTCTACTGGATCAGCAAGGTATCGCAGTACGTGCAGGGCATCATTGTGCTCACCCATTGATGGATGCTCTTAATGTGAAAGGAACGGTTCGTATTTCATTTGGCATTTACAACAACATGGATGATGTTGAAAGGCTCGTAGCGGCGATAGAAAAAGCCGTTGATATGCTTTAGCCGAGTCACGAGCGAAATTATTTAGGGTTGGCGTTTAGCGTCAACCCTTTTTGTTTCTGTGTATCTAAGAGATGTTAAGCACTGAGCTCTTGGATTTGAGCAACAATCGCTTTTAATCCATTACCGCGAGATGGGCTTAGATGGGTGATTAGACCGATTTTTTCGAAGTAGCCATCAATATCGAATGCTTGTACCTGCTCTGATGTTTTTCCATCATACGCAGCCATCACTAATGCGATTAGCCCGCGAACGATACGAGCATCAGAATCAGCACAAAAGTGCCAAACACCATCGATATTCTGAGAAACTAACCACACTCGGCTTTCACAACCAGACACTACAACCTGCTCACTTTTCAGTTCATCAGGCATGTTAGGTAGTTTTTTTCCCCATTGAATCACTTGGCGATAACGGTCTTCCCAGCCGCTGAATGTCTGCATTTTCGCGACAATATCATCACTGGTAATTTCAGTGCCGAAAGGAGAGCTTGGGAAGGTGGTCATTTTCATATCCAGTCGATTGTTAATTGAGTAGAAGACGTTACTTAGCGTGCTTTTGAATCAGCTTTTCTACAATACGTGAAACAGCCACAAAACCAAACGTAGCAGTTACCACCGTTGCCGCACCAAAACCCGTCGCACAATCCATGCGCTTTGGACCTTCTGCGGTCGCTTTCGCAGCGCATACACTGCCGTCAGCTTGAGGGTATTTCAGCTGTTCAGTTGAGAACACACAATCGATACCAAACTTACGCGCTGGATTCTTAGGGAAATTATGATGACGACGAAGGGTATCTTTTAGCTTCTTCGCTAGCGGATCTTGAATCGTCTTGGTCAAATCGGCCACTTTGATTTGAGTCGGATCGATTTGACCACCAGCGCCACCGGTAGTGATCACCTTGATTTTGTTGCTACGACAGTACGCCAGCAGTGAAGCCTTCGCTTTCATGCTATCAATCGCATCTAACACAAAGTCGAATTCTTTCGATAGGTATTCAGCCTGATTGTCTGGGCCGATAAAGTCATCAATCAGGTTAACCTTACACTCAGGATTAATCAGCTTGACGCGCTCTGCCATCACTTCGATTTTGCTCTTACCAACGGTACCCGACATAGCATGAATCTGGCGGTTAATGTTAGTTACACACACGTCATCCATATCGATCAACGTCAGCTCACCTAAACCAGTACGAGCAAGCGCTTCAACCGCCCATGAACCTACACCACCAATACCGATCACACACACATGTGCTCCTCTAAGTATGTCGACTTCACTATTGCCATACAGGCGACGAGTGCCACCAAATCGTTGGTCATAGTTTTCTGAAGCTGGAGTGGTCAATTCACGCATTGTTGCCGCCAATTTATTTCTGAGAAAAAGAAAAGAGTGCGTTTTATACGCACTCTTGAATAAAAAGTCTAGGGGATTAGCGATTCGCTTTCAATGCCCCATTTTATTGTCGCTTACTCTACCTTTTCAGGAGGCAAAGCCCAAGGCGCTTCAGTTGCGCTACCATCTAAGCCGAGCTTCCACACACGACCAAAATGCTTGTAATGACCCGCTTCAGTACCCGCTCGAGGGCCCATGCCGTGGTAAAGGTCCAAATGGTTTTGCTTAACCGCGCCGCCCGTATCCAAAACCAGTAACAGTCTTAATTGGTGTGCACCGCTCCAAGTACCATCCGCATTCAATAAAGGAACCTCAGCCAGAATTGGAGTTCCCATAGGCAAGATAGAGCGATCGCCAGCTACTGCAGCCATTGGTAATAGAGGAATCCCAGCACTACCCATTACTGACAAGTCGTCTCTCGCTTCAAAAAACACGAAAGATGGATTTTGCTCAAGCAACTCTTTGACCACTTCAGGGTCGTTTGCCAATACCCACTCTTTGATTGCTTTTAGTGACATTTTTTCGCGTGGAACTAAGCCTCGCTCAATCAAAACACGGCCAATGCTCACATAAGCTTTATTGTTCTTACCTGCGTATGCGAAATACTGCAGCGTATCATCATCACCGAAGTGCACGAACCCACTGCCCTGCACTTCCATCATAAATGGGTCGATGCGGTTTGCTGAGTAACCTAACTCAAGGCCTTGACCTTCTAATGCGCCGTTGTAAATCTCTTCGCGTGTTGGACACTCTTTACCACATTCAGGAAGCCCATAAACTGGGTAACGATATTCTTCATTCGCTTCGTGGCGCAACTCCATTACAGGAGAAAAGTAACCCGTGAACAAAACATTGCCTTGTTTATCACCACCACCAAGCTGCGCAGTTTGAACGCCAAAGTTTGCTAACTCACTCGGGTCACCACTCAGCATTGCCCACTCATTGAGTTGCTGATAAAGCGGCTCATAGATTTTAGCCATCGAAGGGGATTTAGAAACCACCATCTCAGCTTGCTCTGAAAATGCGGTATAGTCTCTTGGTTTATTGGATTCAACCTGATCGACCTTATTTAAGGTGCGGGGAAATTCATCATCAAGGTGTTGTTGAGCGAGATCAGTGGGTTGAGCACAGCCAAATAACAAAGAGGCAGCGACAAGGGGAAGCCATTTTTTAATCACAAGAGTCATCCTAAAAATTCTATGCATCGAGGATGACAAAAACAGTCAGATAACACAATCTTAGATTGTAAGAGTTTACAATAAGATAACCTACCGGACGGAGTTATCGATGTGACCTTTAAGGCGGAAGATAGGGTTATAGTGGCTGTCAGAATCGAGCACCATTTCTGTATTGTCAGAATTAGTCATGCGGTAGCGATAGGTCTTTTCACCGGCCTTATATTCGAAGTAGTGGCCATCAAAGTCAAAGTTCGTCGAGATAACAGACCCACGAACTGACACACCATTAGCATTCAGTACAAACTCATCTGTCGCATAATGTGCAACATCCTGCTCTATCCAAGTACCATATATTAGATGATCAGGCGTCGCCGCATCTTGCACTCGGGAAAGCACATCACCGAATAAAGAAACCACAGCAAATGAACCCACCAAGGCTAAAACCATTAAGCAGCGCTCAATGATCTTACGCTTCAACTTAGATTGATTGCGCTGATCTGCTTCACTGTAGAGGCCTTTGGTTATCTCATCGATTTTGTTCTTTGTAGCTGGAACTTGCTGCATTCGTTTACGACTCATAAGGATGCTATGCGCATTCTACACTGAGACAGTTTATATATTGAAGTCTAGATAAGAATAGTTTGCGCTTTATTCCAAAAAGGTGTTGTTTACATTTGAATTTAAATGCTAAATTAACGAATAAATAAACACAAATGGACTTGTTCTGTGAAATTAAGAAGTACAGCGCTAGTAAAAGGTTTCAGACAATCAACCCCTTACGTGAATGCTCACCGTGGCAAAACCATGGTCATTATGCTGGGAGGCGAAGCTGTTGCCGATAGAAACTTTGGTAACATTATTAGCGACATTGCCCTACTCCATAGCCTTGGCGTGAAGATTGTTCTCGTTCACGGGGCAAGGCCACAGATCAACCAACTGCTAGAAAAACAAGATTGCCATACGCCTTATCACAAGAATATTAGAGTCACCGATGAATACTCTCTGGGTGTTGCTATGCAGGCAGCTGGCCAGCTACAACTAGCCATAACTGCTCGCCTTTCAATGAGCTTGAACAACACCCCTATGGCAGGCACTCAACTCAATGTGATGAGTGGTAACTTCATTACCGCGCAACCGCTAGGTGTCGATGATGGTACAGATTATTGCCACAGTGGGCGTATTCGTCGAATCGATATAGAAGGGATTAATCGCACACTTGACCAAGGTTCCATCGTCCTTCTTGGGCCTATAGCTAGCTCCGTGACTGGCGAAAGCTTTAATCTGCTTTCTGAAGAAGTCGCGACTCAAGTAGCCATTCGTTTAAAAGCCGACAAGCTGATTGGATTCTGCTCCGAACAAGGGGTAACAGATGAAAGCGGCAATGTACTCGCCGAACTCTTCCCTAAAGACGCCAAACAAATTCTAGAACGCTTAACAGAATCTCAAAAACCTGCCGAAGACATGAGCACAGGAACGCTGCGCTTCTTGAAAGGTGCGATCTCAGCGTGTCGTGCAGGCGTACCTCGTTGCCATCTAATCAGCTACAAAGTCGACGGCGCATTAATCCAAGAGCTGTTCTCTTTTGATGGTATTGGCACCCAAGTGGTCATGGCGAGTGCAGAGCAAGTAAGACAAGCTCAGATTGACGATATTGGTGGCATATTTGATCTCATTCGTCCTTTAGAAGAACAAGGCATCTTGGTTCGTCGTTCAAGAGAGCAATTAGAGCAGGAGATCCACCGCTTTACCATTATCGAAAAAGACGGACTGATCATTGGTTGCGCGGCGCTATACGCCTACCCGGAAGATCACATGGCAGAGATGGCGTGTGTTGCAATCCACCCTGATTATCGTGATGGAAATCGTGGGCAATTACTGCTGGATTACATGCGCCACCAATCAAAATCTCGCGATATCGACCAAATATTTGTTCTAACGACACACAGCCTTCATTGGTTCCGTGAACAAGGTTTTTACGAGATAGCAGTTGATGAGTTACCGATGGAAAAACAAGGGCTATACAACTATCAGAGAAACTCAAAGATCCTGGCGCTCAACGTATAAATAAAGTTTTTGGAGCGGAATCTCACTTCAAAATAAAAATAATTGCAAACGTAATCGTTTTCTATATGAGATTTATTAACTATGCACTTTAACTCACACGCAAAATTGTATAGAATTTAGTCGCTTTAACAAAATAACAAATGTTTTTATTGGAATTACCATCTCGGTTGTCATATCAAATGCATTGAGGTGGTCACTGCACGGATTGCTATACCCGTTGACGGTCAGCACGCTAACATTAGCTCTGCTCGTTAATATAAACAGCAAAAAGAGCAACATTGATATGAGAACCATTGTTTGTAACTCGCTGCAAAGTTTTTGGGATATGGCTGATAACCAATTCTTAGAAGGGCTAGACGTACACTGCGTGTTCCCTGTGAGCGAGAATCTAAAAGAGTTTATTTTGAATTGCCAAGCAAAATACAAGATAAACCACATATCGTTTACTCGAGCGTTTTTAGGGACTGATTCCTAGCACGCTCAAAGCAACCAGGGATGGTTGCTTTGTACATGTACCTCAATCACCTTTAGCTAGTTAAGCGACTGCCTAAACCACTCACTCGCTCTGTTTTCACCTTAATCCCACGCTTCAATACATTAGTATCACTGAACATCATCAGTTGTTTTTTAGCACGTGTAATACCTGTGTAGATAAGCTCTCGCGTCAAAATTGGACTGAAATCTGGTGGCAGAATCATTAAGGTCAAATCAAATTCACTACCTTGAGATTTATGAATTGTCATCGCATAAGCCGTTTCATGCTCAGGCACTCGGCTTGGTAGTACAGCTTTCACGCTGCCATCAGGCAGTTCAAAATAGACCTTCAAACGAGGAGTTGATTCAGGTTGGTTTGAATCCGATTCAAGCATGCAGATACCAATATCACCATTGTATAAACCCAAGCCATGATCGTTACGCGTTACCATCACAGGTCGCCCGTGATACCACAATTCATCGTTGTGTGGATTCACTAAACGTCTTGCGGCAAGCGCTCTTTCAATACGATGGTTGAGACCTTTAACACCAAAATCACCTTCACGAATAGAGCACAACAGTCGGCATTGGCTAAACAAATCGAGTACCGATTTGGCTCTCGCTTCTTGAGTTTCTAACTCTTCCAACGGCACGTTCATTCTATTGAGGTACGCACCATACTCATGAACCAAAGTACGTAGCATCAAGTTGTAGCTGTCACTCGATAGAGGATGATTTTCAATATCGCCAAACCCTTTGGCAAACACTTGGTCTACTTGATTCGCAGAGCCGTTATTGATTGCTTTTGCTAACTGCCCGATACCTGAACGTGCATCGAAACGATAACTCTTCTGCAGCATACACAAGCTATCTGCAATCTCCGGAGGATTAACGGCTCCCGCTTTTGCTTGTTGTGTATTGGCTATCGCATCAAAGCCTGTCATCTCCGCAATCAAGTTGCCTTGCACCGTGCTATAGCCTGTTGAATTAAATGAGCAGATATCACCTAACACCGCGCCCGCCTCAACAGAAGCGAGTTGGTCTTTATCACCCAACAAGATAAGCCTTGCGTGTTCAGGAAGTGCATCCACCAGCTTATACATCATCGATAAATCAACCATAGAGGCCTCATCCACCACCAAGATATCAAGGTGGAGTGGATTGCGTCGGTTATGTCTAAATTCAGCACGGTTAGGAATCGCGCCGAGTAATCTGTGTAAGGTACTCGATTCAGTTGGTATGTTGACTTTCACTTCAGGCGCTAATGGCAACTGTTCAATCGCTTTACCAATCGACTCAGTTAAACGCGCCGCCGCTTTACCCGTTGGTGCCACTAGCTTAATCGTTGGTGTTTTACCTTGGCTTAATGATTGCTCGACCATCGCCGACAGTAATTTGGT
Organism: Vibrio crassostreae; assembly: GCF_024347415.1. Lineage (NCBI taxonomy): Bacteria > Pseudomonadati > Pseudomonadota > Gammaproteobacteria > Vibrionales > Vibrionaceae > Vibrio > Vibrio crassostreae. Next base: position 787,852 of record NZ_AP025476.1, on the reverse strand, counting down.
TACCGTGGTCGTTTTACCGGTACCCGGCCCACCGGAAATCACCGCAAAGCGACGACTCAGCGCCACCGCTGCCGCCACTTTTTGCCAGTTCAAACATGCCGATAACGGTACCAAGCTGTCTAGCACATCTAAGTCTGTTACCTGCTTGGCTTGGATAATCGCTTGGTCGATTGCTCCCCAATCTAGAGCCTGCTCATTCACAATATCAAGATGATCACACACCAATTGTTGGCGTAACACCTGAGACGTTTGTTGGCTTGCTTCAGCCTTGGCTAAGGCGTTAAACAGGAAGTGATAGCTGCGTGCAAAGAGCTGATTGAGTGTTTCCGTCAGCGCCTTTTTCTGTTCAATATTGAACTCTACTGGCTTACTTAAACGGTTTAACGTGTCAGCCAGTACAACCTCGTAGTTCCAGTAACGCTGTAAGTAGACACGCTGTCCATCAAACATCAGCGGCTTAACACAGTCATTGGTTGCTCCAACTAAATTGGACGATTGAAGTACCGCCAACCAATCAATACCTAACAACTTTTGATTCAATTGCAGGGCCGTTTCACCGTACAAACCAAGTAACTGGGCTAGATCTGCCGTTTGTGCAGGGCCTGTCGTATGCTGCTGTATAAGCTGAGTACAAATGTGCCCTTTGCCTAATTCATGACTCACTACCCCCGCGAGAAAGCCGATTTCTTGAGAGTAACTCGTGGCTTGCTGAGCAATAAAACGGGCAAACTGATAATCCAACTGACGAATCGAACCCTTATCTGCAAGAAACTTGAGTACATCCATGAGTTGCTCAGGAATAAGTGAAACTGGCTTCGTTGTGTTCGCTGTTTCTATGCTGGTATTAGTGGTCGTTGTTGTCATTATAAAAGCCCCATCTGACCAGTTTCATCGTCATTCAATTGTGCTGAACGTCTGTCTATCACTTTACCGTCAATCAATTGATCCATTTCATCAAGTAACGCCAGTGTTGGTTTCGCCGAGAAAATACCTTGCTGAGATTGGCCGTCTATTCCTCGTAAGAACAAGTAGTACACGCCGCCAAAATGTTGTTCGTAGCTGTAATTGGCAACGCGGCTGCGTAAGAAACGGTGCAACGCCAATGCATAAATTTGATATTGCAGATCATAGCGATGGTCGGCCATCGCCGATTTCAATGCCTCGCCATGGTAGACGGCAACATCATCACCTAAATGATTCGATTTCCAGTCAAGAACATAGTATTTACCTTGATGCTCGAACACCAAATCGATGAAGCCTTTCAGCATACCTTGCACGGTTTGAAAACCTAGGTCGCCCGCTTTGGCTGACAATGGATCATGATATTGAATGGTTTGATTCAACTCTGATGAGGCCAATACTTCAATTGGCAGTAAGAACTCCATCTCAACTAAGCGTTGTGTTGAGTCTTTCTCGCTTAGTTTTAAGTTCTTGCCGTCTAATGCGGTGTTCAGCACTGTATCGACCAGTTGCTGAAGCACAGGTAGCCACTCTAATTCATATTGCTCTGATTCTAATAAGTGAGTGATTACTTGCGTGTTATGTTCACTGGTTGCTGGCTCGGTAAATTCAACGTCCTCAAACAAGGTGTGTAAGAAAGTACCCGGACGAGCACCACGAGGGAACGTAAAGATAGAGCGTTCAGGTTCAATTAACTCAGACTCACCCTGCTCATCAGCCGAATCAATATCGAAGCCAGACACCTCAATGGTCGCGTCATGGCTCGCGCTGTGACTGCCTTGTTTTACAAGCCCCGAATAACTGGTGATTCGCCAGGCTCGGTCAATTGAAGCCTTGAGTTCATTAGCATGTAAGTCTTCACTCACTTGCTCTGTTTGTACAAACACTTGCTCATGAGCGGTTGGCGTTTCGGCTAACAGCACACTTGAATTTTTTCCTTCAATGGCCGCTAGAGCTTGGTGCAATTCGGCAATACCTTGCTCTTGTCCGTTTTGAACCAAATAGCCCATCGCACTCAAATGCACGCCGGTCGGCTCTTTGGTTGAACGCCCTTTACGCAGTGGCGCCATACCAATGAAACAGCCATAAACCGCACGAGTCAACGCTACATAAATCAAACGTAAATCTTCCGCCAATCGCTCTTTATCGGCTTGGGCTAAGGCACTGTCGCTACCGGTAATATCTAGTACCGTGGTATCTGAGTCATGGTCGTAGAACTTGCCTTCGCTCGCTTCTCGGTAACTCGCGACAAATGGGAGGAATACTAAGTCATATTCCAAACCTTTCGATTTGTGAATAGTAACGATTTGAACCAAGTTTCTCTCTGACTCAAGACGCTGAATGTCATCCTCACTCCCGCCTAAACCATTTTGAGCATCGGAAATCGCTTCTGCTAGCCAACGTAGCAAGCCATAATCGCTATCGAGCTCCTGCCTTGCTTTTTGTAGCAATTCGCCAATGTGCATCAAATCGGTAAGTGAGCGCTCACCATTTTCTTCTTCCAGTAAGCGTTCCGCGAGATGTCGCTTGCTGATAACGCTACGCAGCATTGGTAGCACGCCGCGCTGTAGCCACAACTTACGATATTCTCGAAATTCGTTAACGACGTTCTCCCACACCACTTCATCGTTGTTGAGTTCATCCAATGATGCGGCATCCAAAGCAAACAACTCAGAGGCCAAGCTCGCGCGTAATGCACGATCATTTTCTGGCGTCAGCACCGCTTGCAGTAAGCGTTGAATATCTTGCGCGACTAGGCTGGTAAACACACTGTCTCGGTTCGACAAATACACGCTCGCAATGCCTTGTTCCGACAACGCGTTCTTAATCAAGCGACCCTCACTACCGGTTCTAACCAAGACAGCAATATCCCCCGCATTCACGGCATGTTGTTTTTTGCCGTTATCAAAATAGGCTTGCTGGTTTTGAGAAGCGGTCAGAATGGTTTGAATCTGACTCGCCGTCGCCTCAGCCATCGCCTTGTGATATTCGCCTTTTGGTAGTGGCTTGTCTTCAGCCTCTTGCAGCCAAAATGTGAGTGCGCGCTGAGTTTCTCCCTTCATCACCCATTGGCGCTTATCAGCCGATGGACTGGCAGCAACAGGCAGGAATGGAATATCTTGATCGTAGATAAACGGACTGTCCGAATTCATAAACACTTGGTTTACTGCACTGACCATATCGGCACTTGAACGCCAGTTAGTACCCAAAGTGTAGTGAGCACTAACTTGGTTTCTCGCCTTGATATAGGTAAAGATATCTGCGCCACGGAAGCCATAAATAGCCTGCTTCGGGTCACCGATCATAAACAAGCCACATTGCGGGTTATCGAGATAGATTCGGCTAAAAATACTGTATTGCAGCGGATCGGTATCTTGGAATTCATCGATCATCGCAACCGGGTAGAGTGTGCGAATTCTTTCCACTAGCAATGATTGCTCATCGACATCAATCGACGCAGATAACTGAGTCAGCAAGTCATCAAATGATAACCACTGCTTCTGCTGTTTTGCCTTGGCTAGCATAGTTCGACAGTGAGTAATCGCATGCGCCAATAACGGGGCTTTCAGGTTTGCAGGAGAATTTAAGAAGTCCTCAATCGCTTCGAAAACTGCGTGCTGAGGTACAGTGCCTTTCGGTGTTTTTTCAAGTAGAGTAGCTTGAGAGAACTTCTCTAGTTTATCTGGGAACTGGTAATCATGGGTGTCGCTCTGCGCCCATGCTGTGACCGCTTCTAACCATGTTGGCAGAGACTTCTTGGTGTAACTGCGCTTGTTCACATCTGAACTTGAGATCAAAGCCAAAAAGTCCGCTTCAGACTCACACCACAGCGCTTTGAGTTGCTTCACTTTGTCTAGGTTCTGCTTGTGCAGAGTTTGTAAGTCACCCGACATCGCTTCTACGGTTAGCTTCAATGGAGAACCCGTCAGATAACGATTGACGTCTGCTAATAACGCAGCCGGTGAGCCCCAAATATTACGAACCTCACCAGCCAGTTGAATAGGCAGCGGGTAAAACTGCTTACGCCAATAGTCAGCAACCACTTGCGCTTTCAGGTGACTTTCATCGGTCACAAATTCATTATCAAAACGGCTTCCAGACTCAAAGGCATTTTGAGTCAACATTCGCTGACAGAAGCCGTGAATGGTGTAGACAGCCGCTTCATCCATTTGCCTTTCCGCATTAAGCAGTGTTTTCGCAGCGCCAGCGTGGTCTTCGATCTCTTGCAACAAAGGAGCAATCACTGGGTCATCACTTTGCCCGCGAGCAAACGCTATGCGTGCATCATGGATTCGGGCACGAATACGATCCCGCAGCTCTGCGGTTGCCGCTTCGGTAAAGGTCACTACCAGGATTTGATCTACGGTCAGTGGCTCATGGTGTCGGGTAGCTTCTGTAAGCTCACCTTGTGGTGCTGCCGTGCCGTGCCCGAGCAGTAGGCGTAAGTACAGGCCGGCGATGGTAAATGTTTTACCCGTGCCCGCCGATGCTTCAATTAAACGCGCGCCATGAAGTGGAAACGTCATGGTATTGAGTGTCTGTGGAGCAATTACCTGAACACTGCTTGTGGTCGTCATGCCTTACTGCCTTCTGATAAATATGTTGTTACAAATGTGACCTAGCGTGGAAAACGTCATTCAATTTACGTCCTACGCTGATTTGTTAATAGTTAGTGCGATCTCTCTCACGGATCAATTCAGATCGCCTCGCTACTATGCGCCCACGAGTTCAGGAGCGCGTACGAGTTTTGTACTTTACGGCGTTACTTTGAACCACAGAATAATGGTCCCTCTGACCTGTGGCCGTACAGCGAACGCCCTACACTAATAATGATTTACTGGCGGCCACTTTATTTCCTGTACCTTGCTTCTGTTCACCTTGATTCCCTTCACCTGGAAAGTAAGCACCCCAAATGCTTACCAGCGACTCTCTTTCGTTTTTCATTAATTCAGCGCACACGCTACTGATCTTGTCGATCACAGCCACTTACTTCTGATCTTCCAGATCGGCAGCAGCCAACCTTGCCGCCTGTAACACAAGCGTTGAATACATACGCGACTCAGCCGCCAGCTCCTCGTCCCACTTAGGCCAAATACGCGAGATGTAGGTATCTCGACCCTCGCCCGTGAAAGCGAAGCTATCATTAAAAGTATCGACCATTTTCTTGAGCGACTTCTCTTCATCATCGACCCATTTACCACGGCTAAAGCCCGCTTCAACGCCGGCCAAGGCGGTTTTCGGGAAATACGGCAGTGGTGCAGTCATACCTTGATAGAACAGTCGCACTAACTCAGCTAATAAACTCTTCGCCTGCTGCGCATCGCCGATAGGTTGTAGCGTTTGGTGAACCACGCCTTCTTTTCTGTCATAGCCAATAATATGAGTCGTTTTGCCGTGCCCCATCACCGCACAACACAAGTGATCGACCCACGCAGCCAAGTAATCTTGCGAGCGAATTTTGCCACTACGGAAACGCACTAAACCCGATTGATAGTTTTGAGTCAGCCAACCCATCAAACGAACCGGTTTGCCCTCACCTAGTACGTCAAATTCAATATTTACCTCGAGATCTTGTTGTGGCTGCCCACTTACAAATCGAATCTCTTTGGCTAAGTCTTCTGCTTGAACGCGGTTGGTTTCAAATTCGATATCACCAAAAGCGCCAACCGGTAATCGACCTTGAGCTTTTTGCTCAGAGACAAACAAGCGAACCGCTTCATCCGCCCCTTCAGGATGATCGAGTAATACTTGAAGCAAAGCGTCTTTTAGTTGGAAACTTTCTAAACCATTAAGCACGAACGGTTCATCGTCTTCCATTACCGGAAGCGGGGGCTCAAACACCACTTTTAGGCGGCGATTAAAGAAGTATTGCACTGGCAAGCGCCAGAAACGCTGCAGCTCAACCAAATCCAATTCCAATGGATAGGTCGCACCAAGCAAATAGTCATCCAAGGCACGATTGAATTCACCACTGCGTTCACCGGAACGGTTAGCCGCAGGAAGCCATTCTTTGGCGTAACTCAGCACATGGCTTGAATCACCTTGAGTAAAGGCAGCCGGGCTAAATGGTGTCATGGTGTGTTCAAAACTGATCGCTTGAGTCAGCTTGATACCAGAATCATCACTTGGTAGCGCTTGGTCTTCACTTAGGCAGTAGTTCTGCTGGCAGTACTCAATCAACTCTGAAACCAATACCGACGGCACTCGCTCAGTATTATCTTGAATCGAACGGCCGACATAGCTTATGTACAAACATTCTTGCGCTGACAACATCGCCTCTAAGAATAGGTAGCGGTCATCATCACGACGAGAACGGTCTCCGGGACGAGCTAGACTCTTTTTGCCTACGCCATTCGGCGAGCGAGTTTGGGCGCTCATCAAATCAAAACCTTCCGGTGGCATTGAGCGCGGGTAAACACCATCATTCATGCCTAATAGACAAACGGTTTTGAACGGAATAGAACGCATCGGCATCAGCGTACAGAAGTTAACTTGTCCCGCTAAGAAACGCTGACTAATACGCGCGCCCGACAGTTTATTATTCAAGTACTGATAGATAATGCTTGGCGATAGCTCTTGTTCGTACAAGGCATCATCAAGCTGTTCATTCAGTTGAGAAAGTGCATCGCGAATCGACTTAAGCACCACCTCACCTTCTAACTCAACCGCAAAGAAATCATCAATCATTTGCAGCAAGGTTTCACGCCACATGTCGATAGATTGCGTCTCAGCAAGGCGTTGACGGTAATGAGCAATGCGGTCAATAAAATGCGCTAACTTACCTGCAAGTTCGGCGTTAATGCCCTGAACTTCGTTATAAGCGGCAATTGGAGAGTGTTCAGTTTCAAACAAACCTGCAGAATCCGACATCGCATAGCCCAGTAGCATTCGCTGGATACCAAACAGCCAAGTATTTTGCTCCGTGGCAGGCAAATCAAACTCGGTTGCCGTAGAAGAATCGACGCCCCAACGGATACCCGCTTCTTCAACCCACTGCTTGGCTTGCTCAAATTGAAATTCATCAATACCAAAGCGTGCCATCATCGCTGGGATTTCTAGTAGCTCCAACAACTCAGAAGCTAAACAACGCGTGTTCGGTAGCGCGACCAACTGCATGAACGCGGTCAGAATTGGGCTCTCTTGGTCTGCCGTTCTATCCGAGATCGAGTAAGGGATATAACGCTCACCCGGAGCATTACCAAATACCGCCTGAATCGCAGGGCTGTAAGCATTGATATCTGCCACCATCACGATGATGTCGCGTGGCTTTAATGTCGGGTCAGAGTCAAACATTGCTAACAGTTGGTCATGGAGAACTTCAACCTCGCGCATTGGGCTGTGGCAAGCATGTACAGTCAACGAGCGATCGCCCAGTTCAACCACTTGTTTGTGGTTGCTGGAGTCTAAGATGTGATCGTCTTGGTGTTCTTCTAACTCAAGAATATCGGCTTGCAGTTGATGCAGCAGACTGTCTCTCTCAACATCAATAAAGAACTCATGCTCTTCACTGTCTGATTGAGACAGCAAGAACAGGTTATCTCTGCCCAGTTTACCCATAGACGCAAGTAAGCTATTACCGACCGCTTGGCTGGTATGCAGTTCGTCTTCAATATTGGCTTCAATGCCATCTTTCAATGGTGAGGCTTCGCCTTCAAGTAGAGGTAAACCATCAACCAAAGCAAACTGCTTACGACGCTGCGCTTCCACTCTAGCCAAGTATTTACGGTCACGAATATCGCCCCAGTAATGTTGGCAAGGGTTGGTAAACATCAGGTGCACATCAATCTGCTCACCCAGTGCTTTCAAAGCATCCATGTAACGAGGAGGCAGCGACGAAATACCAAACACAAACAGACGCTTAGGTAAGCGCTGTAGCTGACCTTGTTGGTTGGCTAGCGCTTCAATGAAGTCGTGATACAAGTTGCCACGGTGATACTTTGATTGACCTTGAGAGAGGGTCTGATCATAAAGCGCTTTCCACAAAATAGGCTGCCAAGGGTGTTCTTGCTGCCCCTCACTATCTACAAGTTCTGTAACGGGCTCTCCCGCTTCCCACATCGCCATCCACTCAGGTCGATACACCAAGTAACCATCGAAGATATCGGCAACTTTCTCTGCCAATTGATACAGCTTAGAGTCATCTTCGTCGTTTTCAAGATAGCGCTGTAGGGGTAAGAAGTCAGGATGGTCAAGCTTCGCGGGTAGCAAACTCATCAGCTTCCACGTCATCGCTTCTTTATTAAAAGCACTGCGTTTCGGTACATCAGGAAGCACTTGGGTAAACATATCCCAAATGAAGGTTGCTGGGAGAGGAAAATCGATATTTGCTGCTACACCAAACTCTTTGGCGAGTTCCATCTTAAGCCATTGAGACATACCCGGGCTCTGAACCAAGATCTGCTCTTTTTCGAAAGGATTGGCTAAAGGGTCACTTTTGATTAAGTGAACGAGAAGGATTTTTAAAGTATCAACTTTATTGGAATGATAAACAGTAAACAAAGTGCACTCACGCTAATCTTGCCACAATATACTGCCAGATTAGCATAAGTGCTGAGTTTGGATGAGGAATATAAGCTTATGAAATACCGAAAGCTTAAGCTTCGTTTATCTTTTGAACTATTGCCTCTTACAATCTACCCGCTACCGCGCCTAAAACACGATGAGGTTTGTAGTTCATGTAGTAACGAACAGCGACATAACCCACAACCAACGTAGCCACAATCAATTCAAGATACGCTAGGCCAAACACTTGATTGATGTAATGCGCTTCAATACCTTGTGCTTGCATCCACGCAGCCAGTTTAAACAAGGCTGTTGCACCAATCACGATTGGGAAGGTAAACGCTGCATAACCAGGGCTAAATGGAAGACGAAGTAGTTTGAAAAACGCCATATAGATAATGAACGTCATCAACACTGCAATACCAAATAGTAAACCAATGATCACAGGTGAAGGGCTAGCAGTAACGGTTAAGTAACCCGCCAAAGATAGGCTTGCCGGTGCTGCCATAATCGCAATCGTTGGTTTTGCAGCATCTGGCACTTCGTGAGAGAAGATCAAACGGTAAACCATGATTGGTAGCATTACTGCGTAAACCAATAAGCCGAATACCAAAGTCGCGTTAGCTACTGGCTCTAAAACTGGATTACCAGAGAAAGAGACGTCAGCGACGATAATACCGATCGGTGGCACAAACCAGCTTGGCACCATGTGGTGAATCTCAAAGTTTTTAGCTCTGTGGTACAAAAAGCTCATTAGAAACACAACGTGCAAAGCCACAGAAGCCAACCACATAGCTTCTTGTAAGAATTGAGAGATTGGCGCCAAAGACGCTGACACCACCATGCACCCCATTGCAAATGTTGGTACCACACTGCCGACAACAGGATGAGCAAGATCTTCACGCAATAGATGACCATGAGTCAAAAATTTCACAGCTAAAACAAGAAGCAATACCGCTGCAATAGCTGCACTGATCCACTGCACTAAGCCTGGGGTGTGCAAAATACCTTGTGCGACTAAAACGCCATCCCAGCACCAGCCTAAGCTTGCGATTGCTAGCGCTAACCCTGCCATGGGTGTTGGAGCTCCTGTTAATCTATATTTAATACGTTGAATCATGTCAGCCTCTCTTAAACTTAATTCACTAAACTTGTGAACTCATCAGCTTGTTGAAGCCATAATACGCTTGCGCTTCGTTAAACAATATCCAATTATATATAACAAGTGTTCATCAATACTGAACAGAACCCGTTTTCACCAGCAGAGCAAAACTAGGAATTTGATGGCTAATATTTCAATTAAACAACTCAAAGTGTTTGTCACCATTACCCAGCATTCGACGCTTACCGCAGCATCAGAAGCGCTGTTTTTGTCTAAAGCTGCGGTCAGCATGGCACTAGGCGAAATGGAGAAACAACTCGGCCACTCTCTATTTGACCGGGTCAACAACCGATTAATTCTCAACCAAGAGGGACATAAGTTACTTCCTTTGGCTGATGAAATACTTCACCGAGCTGCGGGTATTGATGTTTTGTTCCGTGACGACCAGCCTTTAAGTGGCAATTTAAAGGTCGGCGCGAGTGACACGATTGGTAATCAGGTCGCACCGTTTATTTTGTCAGGTTTTCGTGAACGAACTCAGCACCAGGATCAAAGCTTGTTCATTTCAAACAGTGCACTGATCTGTCAAAAGTTGGTGGATTATGAACTTGATATCGCGCTAATTGAAGGAAAAACATTACACCCTGAACTCATTTCGAGTCAGTTTAGCAGCGATGAAATGTGTATTATTGTTAGTAATCAACATCCTCTCGTTTCAAAAGAAAAAGTAACTTTAAGCGATTTAGAAGGCAGCCATTGGATTCTACGTGAATCAGGCTCAGGGACTCGCGAGTTTTTCCTTCGTGCCGTCGCACCACGTATCGAACACTGGTATGAATCTTTTGAACTCAACACGACAGAGGCGATCATCAATTCGGTTTCTGCCAATCTTGGATTCGCGTGTTTATCACGATTGGCGGCGCAACGAGCGATTGATTCAGGCCGGGTGAAAGCGCTCGATGTGCCACTCGACATGAAACGACGTTTCTGGATGCTGGTACATAAAGACAAATACCAGAGCCCGCTGCTGAAATCTTTCATGAGTTATTGTGAAGACTGGGCTACACATCAAGATTGAGGCCGCATAGTTGGGGCTCCAACTGGACTTTTAACATCAGAAACTGTATAAAAAGCCAGTAAAATTTATCAAACTTAGAGGATTAACCATGGCTGTTATCGTCAAGTACGTGGTGGAACGCAACGGAGAAGAGAAAATGACTTTTACCTCTAAAGCCGAAGCTGACGCATACGACAAAATGCTGGATATGGCTGATGAGCTTTTTGAACTGTTAGGCAAAAGCGATTTAGTTGAAGATGAAGGCAAGCAAGAAGAACTTGCAATGTACCTAGCGAAGAACAAAGAAGAAGTTCTTTACGCATTAGGTGCTAAGCGTAAGCCAGCTCCGAAAAAAGCTAAGAAGCTTGAAGCTGTTGAAGACGCAGAAGAAGATGCAGCTTAACTAGCTGATACCTTTCTAAAAAACGTCAATGACGCCTCTAATCAGAGTTCGTTATTGGCGTTTTTTTATACTTTTCGAAATATAATGAAGCTTGTTTATAGTCGAAATCGCTCTAAACATTCGCTTGCACAAAAGTGTGATAAAGATCTAATCTATAGCCATCAGGTGATGGGGTTCCACCTAAGCTTTTGCTTCAACCGCCCGTTCTTTTCGAACAGTGCTAATGACTCCTACAGAATCGAAAACAGGTAATACTGTTGGATGTATCGCTATTCCTCCATTTTGAAATGGACTTAGTCTATTGAGACCAAGACCCATGACACCTTTGGATTATCGATACTCAAGATCTGTAGTGAATTAGCCGCACCTCTTCCAACACGTCCTGTTTTCTCAACGCCCTAGGTCTTAAATGGCTCTACAAGTGAGAAAACATTATGCACTACTCTTCAGAAATTCAATCAATGTGCCCTATTCAAAGGGGTGACCTTCACAATTCAGCTCCAATTCCAGTTGAAGGCGCAATGGTTAGCCCAAAAGATGTCATCGCTATTTCTGGCTTAAGCCACGGTGTTGGCACTTGTGCACCACAACAAGGTGCTGCAAAACTGACTCTTAACGTAAAAAATGGCATCATCGAAGAAGCACTAATCGAAACGATTGGTTGTTCAGGCATGACTCAATCAGCCGCGATGGCCGCTGAAATCCTCACCGGAAAAACTATCCTAGAAGCACTTAATACAGACTTAGTATGTGACGCTATCAACGTAGCGATGCGCGAAATCTTCCTGCAGTTTGTTTACGGTCGAACTCAGTCTGCTTTCTCTGAAGGTGGCCTAGAAATCGGCGCAGCATTGGAAGACTTAGGTCAAACACAGCGCAGCCAAGTCGGCACCAGCTATTCAACCTCAGCGAAAGGCGTACGTTACCTAGAGCTTGCAGAAGGTTACGTGACCAAGCTTGCACTTGATGATCACAGCGAAGTGATTGGCTACGAATATCTCAACCTCGGCAAAATGATGAAGGCGATTAACCAAGGCGTGCCAGCGAATGAAGCGGCCGACCTTGCGACTGGGACTTATGGTCGCTTCGACGAAGCCGTGACCACGATTAACCCACGCCAACAATAATTTTTGCCAATTTAGAGGAAAGATATGATGAACACTCAATTTAATGAATCAGTAACTCGCGTATTGGCAGAAATGCACTTCGACTCTTTAGAGCAAGCAAACCAATACTGTCTATCACACAATGTCGATCCAAAAGCGCTGGTGATGGACACTCAACCTATCGCTTTTGAAAGCGCCGCTGACGCCTACACTCTTGGTGCAGCATTGGCTCTGTTCCGTAAAGCGAACAACGCTGAACAAGCAGCGAATATTATTGGTGAAGGTCTTCAAGCATTCACAAAACCCGGTAGTGTTGCGGAGCAACGTCAAGTCGGTATCGGCCATGGCGCACTGGCTGCACGTCTACTAAATGAAGAGAGCCACTGCTTTGCTTTCCTTGCTGGCCATGAGTCTTTTGCTGCTGCAGAGGGAGCAATCAAGATTGCACTGAACGTCAATAAATCACGCAAAACACCATTGAAAGTTATTTTAAACGGTCTAGGTAAAGATGCCGCTTACTTGATCTCTCGCATCAATGGCTTTACCTATGTTCGCACTCAGTTTGATTACCAAACAGGTGAGCTAGTTGAAACAGAACGTCGCCGCTTCTCACAAGGCCCTCGTGGCGAGATCTTATGTTACGGTGCTGATGATGTACGTGAAGGTGTTGCAATCATGCACAGAGAAGAAGTGGATGTGAGTATCACGGGTAACTCAACCAACCCAACACGCTTCCAACACCCTGTAGCTGGTATCTACAAAGCAGAACGCACTCGCCAAGGCTTACCTTACTTCTCAGTCGCTTCAGGCGGCGGTACCGGTCGTACATTGCACCCGGACAACGTAGCCGCTGGCCCTGCGTCTTACGGCATGACAGATACCATGGGCAGAATGCACGCTGACGCTCAATTTGCAGGTAGCTCTTCTGTTCCAGCTCACGTCGCCATGATGGGCTTCATCGGCATGGGTAACAATCCAATGGTCGGTGCTACAGTTGCATTGGCTGTCGCTGTGAGTGAATCTCAAAACGCATAGCGCCAAAACGAGCTCCACCGTCGGCCTGTTGTATAGAGGCAGTTGTGTCGAGCTTAATAATTGAGAAACTCGCAATAACGCGCGACCAAAACTCTACACCTATCACTAAAATCAAACAGCCAGCCTTATGCTGGCTGTTTTTTATTCACACTTGCTCTACTATCTATTTCTAATAATTATTTGTATCTAAGATTAAATACACTAGCCATTAGTATTTAACTGCATCTTTTCAAAGGAATAATATGAAAGAGCTCATCATTCATACCATTACCGTGTTCATGGGCTTTTTTGCCATCATGAACCCAATCGCCAATACGCCAATCTTTCTTGGATTAACCGGTGACAATGACAGGGAAACGGTCAAGTCCATCGCCTTCCGTTCAGTGTTTATCGCATTCGTCATCGTCAGTACGTTTGCACTCTCTGGCAAACTGATCTTTGACCTCTTTGGTATCACGCTTTACGCACTGCGTATCACGGGCGGTATTCTGGTCTTTTTGATTGGCTTTCACATGCTACAAGGCGACTCAACACACGCCAAAGCGAAAGAGAAAGTCAACTCAGATGCCCAACGAGACGCGGCGCTAAGCATCGCAGTTTCACCTTTAGCCATGCCAATTCTGGCAGGCCCCGGCACTATAGCCACCGCGATGAACTTCGCCAGCACTGAAGGCATTTACGAGACCATCATAACCATCGTCGCGTTTGGTCTACTGTGTACCTTAACCTACGTGTTGTTTGTATTCGGCGAACGCTTCGTGAAAGCCGTTGGGCCAAGTGCACTGAATGTGATTACTCGAATGATGGGTTTGATACTAGCGGTAATCGGTATGCAGATGTTGATTGAAGGGATTGAGCAGGCTTACAAAGCGCTGTTTATCTAACGTCTAATTCCACTAAGTTTTATACAAAAATAGCCAGCAATTTGCTGGCTATTTTCTCTGTCGCTTTTGTTTACGGATTATAAATTAGTTAGCTGGACAGCCTTTCACGTCTACTCCATTACTCCTATAGATTAGATCACCATCCACTGGTGCGTAATTCGCAGCAGTGACATTTGGGTTCTTAACAAAGAATTCGCGCAGTACCGAAGCATCCGTTAACTGTGTCGATTCAACGTCAATTACCGGGTAGTCATCACCACCAGCAGCACTGAAGCTGATCACGGAGAAAGTGTAGGTAGCTGCCAAGTCAAAGCCTTTTCCGTTGATGTCTCGAATAGTCACGTCACTCAAATCACAATCAACCGTTAAGCTAATATTGTCGAGTTGGGCATAAGCACCAGATCCTGCTGTCTTCGTCGCAACAACGTCCAAATACGCTTTTACTTCAGCTCCCGTCATCGTAGCTTTAGTCACGAAATTCCCGAAAGGTTGAACCGTCAGTACATCACGATAAGCAATATCCCCCGCCGCAATTGAGTCACGAACACCACCCGAATTCATTACACCAAAGTCAGCATTCACCAATTCATAAGTGCGGTATGCTTCTCCTAACAAATGACCAAGATTAGTTTGTTCTGAACGAACAACATCACGATCACCTTCAAGCTTCGCATCTGTGTTCGAGATAACCTCATCAAGCAACTCTTGTCCTTGCTGTTGATACGCAGAAAGCGTCGCAATCACAGTTGAATCAGGTTCAATTTCAGCTTGGATAAACTGATAGTCACCATTTTCATCCTTCTCTTTTAAGTTCACCGGAACCAGATCGTATTTCGCTAAATGTAATTTACCGTCATAGAATTCAAAGTCAGCTCGACCTACATACTTACCCCACTCATGAGCTTGCATGATATAGGTACCATTTTGCTGATCCGGCTTACAATCATCTCCCGGATTAAAGTCTGCGTATTCATTACCTTCCATACAAACAGGGTTTTGAGAGTGGCCGCCAATAATGGCATCCAATTGCCCTTCCTCCAGTGAACGAGCAAGCAACACATCACCAGGCGCTTCACTACCATGTTGACCATCGGCGTAGTGCCCCATATGCGTGGTAGCAAAAATCAGATCAACAGTTTCATTGGCCTCAATTTCTTTTATGGCTTTTTTGATTTCAACTTGTGGGTCGGCAAAGTGAATTGTCGCGACGTTGTCAGGGTTAACCAACTTCGCCGTGTCTTTGGTTGTTAGGCCAATAACAGCCACTTTTAACCCATTAATAGTGAAGACTTTATATGGAGAGAAAAGGCGTTCATCAGTAACTGTGTCTCCATCTTTGATATAAATATTCGCCGCTAGCATTGGGAAATCAGCTAGCTCAGACTGCATCTCAAGCACATCCAGGGTGTTGTCGAACTCATGATTACCTAATGCCATTGCGTCGTAACCAAGAAGGTTCATACCAACAAAGTCTGGTACTGCGTCCTGCATGTCAGACTCAGGCACTCCTGTATTAATATCACCACCGGACAATAGAATGGTTTCACCACCGTTTTGGGTGACTTCAGCTCGAATGCTATCGATCAAAGTCTTGCGAGCAGCCATTCCGTACTCACCCTTACTGTTCTCCCAAAAACGACCGTGGTTATCGTTGGTATGTAAAACAGTAAACTTGGTACAAGAAGCAGCAGTGTCACATGTCACTGCTGTATCATTGCTGTCCGAGCCACAACCAACCATCGCCACGCCGATAGAGAGCACCAGTAAAGACTTAGTAAAATTCATAGAAGATCCTTTATTAATCGTTTTAATGTCGTTATGGCTGGAAATATACTTAATTAATATAGGGTTATAGTGATCTTCATCTTAATTACGCAGCTGAAGATTTGAGTATTTACTCGGACTGTAGGCACAAGCGATTAATCAACAGAACTCGATTAATTCCGATACTAAACAGATATTTATAAAGAATTTGTGACTAGCTCTATTGATATAGCGAACAAGAGACTTCTTTCTAAGTGCAGATTTGGGATGAGAATGGAGCGGTGCAAAGCAGCTTAAGCAATGATCAATACAATAAGCTCAGAGAGTAATATCCGGATAATGAAAAACATCTCTCAAAAGACAAGCAATATCATTTTACAGACTTTATCCCGATGCGCCCTTTCATAACGAGGGCGCTCTCTTTATGATGAACGCAATTAAATTAACTTTGCTAACGACAGCGCAGGTTATTCGAGCCGCTGTTATAAAATAGCAAATCAAGACTCAACACATGGAGATTCAACATGGCTTACTTTTCACTAGCCTTCGGTACGGCAACCAAAAACCGCGACAATAAAATCATTGAAGCGTTCTTCCCTAACCCACTTCTAAACCCAAGCGACGCTCTTGTTGCGGCTGTTGGTAAAGTTGCAGGTTACACTGAAGGCAACCAAGCTATCGAAATCTCTGCAGCACAAAGCGCAGAACTAGCGAAAGCATTCGCAGCAAACGACGATGCAGCAAACGCATCTTTCGCAGAAAAAGCAGCAGCATCTGAGCAGCCACTTGTTCTTGTTGTTCTTGCGACTGACGAAAAGCCAGCATCAGTTGCTGAAGGCTTCCTTAAGCTGCAACTTATCTCTAACCGCCTAGTTCAACCACACGGTACAGTACTAGACGGCATCTTCGGTCTACTGCACAACATCGCATGGACTAACGAAGGTCCAATCGATCTTCCTGAGCTAGCTGAGCGTCAAATCGAAGCACGCCTAGCTGGTCGCGCTCTATCTGTAGATTGCGTAGACAAGTTCCCTAAAATGGTGGATTACGTGGTACCAACAGGTATTCGTATTGCTGACACTTCTCGTGTTCGTCTTGGCGCACATGTGGGTGAAGGCACAACGGTTATGCACGAAGGTTTCATCAACTTCAATGCAGGTACAGCTGGCGTAAGCATGGTTGAAGGTCGTATATCAGCAGGTGTTGTTGTAGGTAACGGTTCAGACATCGGCGGCGGCGCTTCTATCATGGGTACTCTGTCTGGTGGCGGTACTATGGTTATCTCTATCGGCGAAAACTGCCTACTAGGCGCAAACGCGGGTCTTGGCTTCCCAATGGGCGACCGTTGTACTGTTGAGTCTGGCCTTTACGTAACTGCAGGTACTAAGGTTCGCATGCTAGATAAAGAAGGCAACGAAGTAGAAATCATTAAAGCTCGCGATCTAGCTGGCGTTTCTGATCTTCTGTTCCGTCGCAACTCGATCACTGGTCAAATTGAATGTCTAGCGAACAAGTCTGCTGTTGAACTGAACAGCGAGCTACACAGCAACAACTAATTTAAGCGCTAGATGCTAAATTACTAGATACTAAAAAATACGAAGCCGCTGGGGTTAACTCCAGCGGCTTTTCTTTTATCTGTAGATAACGAAAGTCGTTACACCTTCTCTGCGGCTAACTGCTCTAGAGCCTGGATAGATGTTTCTGATACTAGCGCACCATCCATGTAGTAGCTGACCTTATCGCCATCACGAACACCCGTCAGAACGGCTTTCTGGCCATCGTTGTAGGTGATGTCCATGCGAATGGTGTTCTCATCGATTTGTTGCATCTCACCCCATTCAATCTGGCGATTATTGAAACCAAGTGGCGCTTCTTTTAGTGAATCATCAAGGCTGTCGTTCACATCAATCATGGTGTCGACTTTGCTATCAAAGATGTGAGGCGCGCCTGTGAGTGGGTTTTTACCCGCCCAGAATTCGATTGAGTTAAAGACAATGTAATCGGCTGCGGTGGTTAGTGCGTAAACCGGAGCAAGCAAGAAGTTGACACCCGCACGAGCGTAACGGTTATCCACCACCTCAACGTTGAACTTCATTAGTTTCCCAGTAACCGCGTTACTACCTACACACCCAGCTAACGACATGACAATCGCTGCCACTGCAACGGCTTTTGTAATTGTTGTTTTCATAGATCCCTCTTATGCCACGATGATTGATTCAGTTTTTGCATAGCCGAACGAAGCTTTCCTTGCTCGAATACAAGAGCTATTCGCCTAACAAATTGATTCCATAACATTTAGCGTAGTGGAGATTTTTAGAACAGCAAACTGCAAACCTCAATTATTTCGCATTAGTTCCTAAATCTTAGGAAATAAAAAAGCGCAAACCTTTCGATCTGCGCTTTTCATTTTTGATTAACCTAGCCTAGATTAATGCGACCTGTAAGAAAGTGATTAACCCACATTCTTACGTGCGTTTTGGAACATACGCATCCAAGCGCCATTCTCGCCCCAACCTTCCGGAGACCAAGAGTTTGCAACCGTACGGAATACACGCTCTGGGTGCGGCATCATGATAGTCACGCGGCCGTCTGTAGTCGTTAAACCAGTGATAGCGTTTGGCGAACCGTTCGGGTTGTTCGGGTATTGCTGCGTTTGGTTACCGTTGTTATCAACGTAACGTAGAGCAACCGTACCTGAGTTTTCAATCGCGTTTAGGTGGTCGTTGTCACGCACTTCTACGCGGCCTTCACCGTGAGAAACCGCGATTGGCATACGAGAACCTTCCATGCCGTTGAAGAATACAGAATCAGACTTCTGAACTTCAACTAGGCTGAAACGAGCTTCGAAACGCTCTGATTCGTTGCGAACGAAGCGTGGCCAGTACTCAGCACCCGGGATAAGTTCACGTAAGTTAGATAACATCTGACAACCGTTACACACACCTAGAGAGAAGGTATCTTCACGCTTAAAGAAGTTTTCAAACTGGTCACGAGTCGAGTCGTTAAACAGAACCGACTTAGCCCAACCTTCACCAGCACCTAGTACGTCACCGTAAGAGAAGCCACCACAAGCCACAAGGCCGTTGTACTCTTCTAGTACCGCTTGACCCGTTAGGATGTCGCTCATGTGAATATCAGTTGCTTCGAAACCTGCACGGTCGAATGCTGCTGCCATTTCAACGTGAGAGTTGACGCCTTGCTCACGTAGAATCGCCATCTTAGGCTTAGCGCCTGTGTTGATGAACGGCGCCGCGATATCTTCGTTTACGTCGAAGCTCAGTTTCACGTTCAGACCTGGATCTGAGTTGTCTTTCTTCGCTTCATGTTCTTGGTCAGCACAAACTGGGTTATCACGTAGACCTTGCATCTTGTGCGTCGTCTCAGCCCAGATAGTACGTAGTTCAGTACGGTTACGTTCAATTACTACAGACTCACCAGACTTAATCACTAGCTCATCAGAAGCTTCAACAGAACCAATGACATGTGAACACGCTTCTAGGCCATTTGCTGCAAGAGTAGCAAGTACTGCGTCTAGGTCATCATTGCGAACTTGGATTACTGCACCCAGTTCTTCGTTGAAAAGTGCCGCAAGCGTATCTTCGCCTAACGCCGCAATATCAGCGTTAACACCACAGTGACCTGCGAACGCCATTTCTGCTAGCGTTACGAATAGACCACCATCGCCTTTATCGTGGTAAGCGACAACTTGGTCGTTCGCTACAAGTGCTTGAACGCCTTCGTAGAAACCTTTTAGTTGTGCTGCGTTGTCTACGTCAGCTGGCTTGTCACCAAGTTGCTTGTAAACTTGCGCTAGTGCCGTTGCACCTAAACGGTTTTTGCCATTACCTAGGTCGATAAGCACTAGTGAAGTGTCGCCTAGTCCTTCAAGGTTATCAGGGGTGCGAAGCTGAGGTGTGATTGTCTTACGAACATCTTCAACACGAGCAAATGCAGTGATAACAAGGGATAGCGGAGACGTTACTTCTTTCTGCTCGCCGTTCTCTTCCCACTTAGTCTTCATAGACATTGAGTCTTTACCAACAGGGATAGTTAGACCCAGTGCTGGACACAGCTCTTCACCGACGGCTTTCACCGCTTCGTAAAGACCTGCATCTTCACCTGGGTGACCCGCTGGAGACATCCAGTTAGCCGACAGTTTAATGTGTTTGATATCGCCGATATTGGTCGCTGCGATGTTTGTGATTGCTTCACCAACCGCTAGACGAGCTGATGCGCCGAAGTCTAGTAGGGCCACTGGCGTACGCTCACCAAGAGACATCGCTTCACCGTGGTAAGAGTCGTAACTTGCAGCCGTTACCGCACAGTTAGCAACAGGAACCTGCCATGGGCCAACCATTTGGTCACGAGCAACAAGGCCAGTTACCGAGCGGTCACCGATGGTGATAAGGAATGTTTTCTCTGCAACAGTTGGTAGACGAAGAACACGGTCAACCGCTTCGTTCATTTCAATACCAGAGCGATCAATCGCAGGGTTGTTCACTTTTAGTGTTATCGCGTCACGGTGCATCTTAGGTGTTTTACCTAATAAAATGTCCATTGGCATGTCGATTGGCGTGTTGTCGAAGTGTGAATCTTCAAGCTTAAGTTCACGCTCTTCAGTTGCCTTACCAACCACTGCGTAAGGTGCGCGTTCACGCTTACAAATAGCGTCGAACGTTGCCATATCTTTATCAGCAACAGCCATAACATAACGCTCTTGAGATTCGTTACACCAGATCTCAAGTGGGCTCATACCCGGCTCATCGTTTGGCACGTCACGTAGGTTGAAGATACCGCCACGCTCGCCATCGTCTACTAACTCAGGAAGTGCATTTGAGATACCGCCTGCGCCCACATCGTGGATGAATGCGATTGGGTTCGCATCGCCTAACTGCCAACAACGGTCGATAACTTCCTGACAACGACGTTCCATCTCTGGGTTTTCACGTTGTACCGAAGCGAAATCAAGATCTTCAGAAGAAGAACCAGAATCCATTGAAGATGCCGCACCGCCACCAAGACCGATGTTCATCGCTGGACCACCTAGAACGATAAGGCTTGCACCTACTGGGATCTCTTTCTTCTGAACGTGCTCGTCACGGATGTTACCTAGGCCACCAGCTAGCATGATTGGCTTGTGATAACCGCGTACTTCTTCACCTGCGTGAGAGTTTACTTTCTCTTCGTAAGTGCGGAAGTAGCCAAGTAGGTTTGGACGACCAAATTCGTTGTTGAATGCCGCGCCACCAAGAGGACCTTCAAGCATGATATCCAATGCAGTAACGATACGGCTTGGCTTGCCAAAGTCAGTTTCCCAAGGTTGAACGAAGTTCGGGATCTTAAGGTTAGATACAGAGAAAGCAACAAGACCTGCTTTTGGCTTACCACCAATACCTGTTGCGCCTTCATCACGGATTTCACCGCCTGAACCTGTCGATGCGCCCGGCCACGGAGAGATTGCCGTTGGGTGGTTGTGCGTTTCAACTTTCATCAAGATGTGTGTTTTCTCTTGGTGGTAGTTGTACTGGCGAGTTTTTGGATCTGGGAAGAAACGACCTACTTCAGAACCTGTCATTACCGCTGCGTTATCTTTATAAGCAGACAGAACGTGTTCTGGTGTCGTTTCAAAGGTGTTCTTAATCATCTTGAACAATGATTTTTCTTGCTTAACGCCGTCGATAGTCCAGTCAGCGTTAAAGATCTTGTGACGACAGTGCTCTGAGTTCGCTTGTGCAAACATCATTAGCTCGATGTCAGTCGGATTACGACCTAGCTTCTCAGTGAAGCTTTTAAGAAGGTAATCGATCTCATCTTCTGCAAGTGCAAGACCTAGGGTAACGTTTGCTTTTTCAAGCGCTTTACGTCCGCCAGCTAATAGGTCAACTTCCGCATAAGGAGCAGGCTCAGCAACCGTGAATAGTGCCGCCGCTGATTCGAAGTCAGTGAAAACCACTTCCATCATACGGTCGTGCAGAATCGCTTTCAGCTCAACAAGTTGAAGCTCAGAAAGTTCAGAAGAGGTTTCAATGTAGAAAGCAGTACCGCGCTCTAAACGTGACACTTTAGCCAGTCCGCAGTTGTGTGCGATATCTGTTGATTTTGAAGACCAAGGCGAGATAGTGCCCGGGCGTGGCGTTGCAAGCAGCAGTAAACCTTCAGGTTCATGCTCTTCAATCGTTGGACCGTAAGTCAGTAGCTTTTCTAGCTTCTCAACTTCAGACTCATCTAGGTCTGCCGTTAGATCAGCAAAGTGGGCAAACTCAGCGTAAATACCTGTTACAGGTAAGCTTAATTCACGACAAAGCTCTAAAAGCTTGTTAACACGAAACTCAGATAGAGCTGGGGAGCCACGCAAAATTCTCATGTGCTTACGTCTCTTATGCAGTTGATTAAGGTAGTATTGGAATAAATTCAGTGGGTTATAGGAACAACCTAACTGTTTTCTTCGAAGCTATTCCCGAAGGTTGCCAAACCTATGCCGATTCCACCTCTTCAATGCGAGCGCATTATAAAGCATTTCTTTTTGTGACGTAACACCAAAAGCAACCGTTTGCGTGATTTTTTTTATCTTTCTGCGTAAATGGTACTTTTGCTGCATTTATCACCACTTTTACAACTGTTTAATTAAACCTGCTTTGCCAGCCTTGCGGGGTTTGGTATAAAGGGGCTTCCACTTTTCGAGATTTCATTTTGATGCCTAAATTTACGCTCATCTTTTCGTCTAAGTTCCTTCTGCTCGCCATCGCCCTCTTTGGGTTGGCTGGATGTCAGATTGAATCTGAACCTAAAAGTGTCCTTGAGCAGATACGAGATCGTGGCGTTCTTCGTGTCGGCACCCTCAATAACCAACTCTCTTATTACATCGGTCCTGATGGCCCTGCTGGCTTGGATTACGAATTAGCGCGTGAATTTGCGCAGGAGCTTGGTGTAAAGCTTGAGGTTAAACCCGCTTACCGTTTGTCTGGCCTGTTCCCTGCCCTGCAGAAAGGCGAAATCGATCTTATCGCAACCGGCTTAACGCAAAACAACAAACAGACACGCGCTTATCGCGCCGCACCTGCTTATTACTATGTAAGCCAACAGGTCGTATACAAAAAAGGCCAGTGGCGACCAAGAAATCTTGAACAACTGATCAATTTCGAGAATGAGCGTCAGGCTGAATTTGTAAAAGCGCAAACTGAATCAGAAGAGGCGGCGTCTACTGACACATTAACGCCATCTTTGGTTGTAGTGAAAGACTCACACTTTGAGCCAACACTAAAGCAGCTGCAAAAAACACACGATGACTTTATCTATGATGCGGTCGGCAATGCTGATATCAACGACCTGCTTAAAGAAGTCTCGACTGGGGAGCGCTTATTCACTGTGGCTGACTCAATTGAGCTGTCACTGGCACAACGTTTATACCCAGACGTAGCTTTGGCTTTTGAACTGACAGAAGACCAACCTATCTCTTGGTATTTGCAGAAGTCTGAAGATGAAAGCCTTTATGCTCTGTTGATTGAGTTCTTCGGTAACCTAAAACAGTCTGGTGAACTCGCTTCACTGGAAGAGAAATACATCGGCCACATCGGTACTTTTGACTACGTTGATACTCGCGCCTTTATCCGCGCATTAGATAGCAAACTACCAAAATGGTCGCCGTTGTTTCAGAAGTACTCACAAGAGTTTGATTGGCGTTTGATTGCTGCATTGGCATACCAAGAGTCACACTGGAACCCTGTTGCGCGCTCGCCAACTGGAGTGCGAGGCATGATGATGCTAACACTGCCTACTGCGAAGAGTGTTGGTGTAACCAACCGTCTTGACCCGAAACAGTCAGTACAAGGCGGTGTTGAATACCTGCGTCGTATCGTGAACCGAGTACCAGATTCAATCACACAACATGAAAAGATCTGGTTCGCCCTTGCTTCATACAATGTCGGTTACGGGCACATGATGGACGCGCGTCGTCTCACGAAGGCACAAGGCGGAGATCCTGATGCTTGGGGCGATGTAAAAGACCGATTGCCTCTATTGAGACAGAAGAAGTACTACAGTAAGACTCGTTATGGGTATGCGCGTGGTGATGAAGCAAGGAATTACGTTGAGAACATTCGCCGTTATTACCAGAGCATCATTGGCCATGTGAATAAGCGCAATAAAGAGCAAGAAGCGAGCCTTGAAGGTTTGGTGGTGATCCCGCCTTTAGAAACCTCAGGTGCTGAATCAAGCATTAGTGCTGCTCAATCGACATTAAGCAGTTCGGAACCTTCGCAGTAGATACTAAAAGAGCAATGCCATTAAGCATTGCTCTTTTTTATTGTGCTTTTTATAACTGCGCGAAAAAGAACACGCTCGACAAAAGGCCATGAAACTCGATGTGTCATATTGCAGTAACAATCGAACTTTATAACGGCACACCATAATCAAAAATTACGTTCTGTTGCACATCAGTGCTGGGTTTAGCTAGAGCTGCTCTTCTGGGTAAGCCAAGCGCGCGACAAGCCAAATAAACGAATAACACTATAATTAAATCGTTAGCCCAAACTACAAAGTCAGACGACAAATAGGAAATCATTGAAATGATGAAGAAACTGAAATCGAAGCGCCTTGATAAGACCGTTGCTGCAAACCGTCGTAAGCGTATGCTTTCAAACAACAAGAAGAAGATCATTTGGCGCAACCGCGCTTTCATGCAGATGATTGCTGAGTAAATATAGTAACCAAGTCGGTTGGCGCTGGCACTCTTGCGATTGAGAGTGCCGAAAGCTCGCTGCTATTTCTTGTTCCCAGCCTTCACCTCGGCTTCTAAACGCTGCTCTTCCAACAGACGTTCTTGCTTTCGCTTCTCTTTTATCTCTTTACGACGACGCTTAAAAAATGCCTGCAACTGCTCACGACACTCTTCCTCTAATAGCCCGTGCTCAACATCGGCATAGTGATAAGAAGCTTGGCTTTCAAACAAGTTCAACACCGTACCCGCCGCACCCGCTTTTAAATCAGGCGCACCAAACACAATGCGCTTTACTCGGCTATGTAACAAAGCCCCTGCACACATTGGGCAAGGCTCGAGCGTGACGTATAAAGTGGTATCGAGTAGACGGTAGTTTTCCAGAGCTTGACCTGCTTTACGCAAGGTTTCGATTTCTGCGTGTGCCGTGGCATCGTGGCTACCAATCGAACGGTTCCACCCTTCAGAGATAATCTCACCATCTTTGACCAACACGGCACCCACGGGAACTTCTCCCTCACTCTCAGCTTGCTTGGCCACCTCAATGGCGCGTCGCATGAAGATTTCATCTTGAGGGGTGAATTGATGGTCTGACAAAGGGAACTCCAAAAACAAAGGACAAAAACGAAAATAGGCATGCGGTGAAGCATACCTAATCTTCGTGATAATGAACAATAAAGAGATAATAGACAACAGCAGACAATGAACAATAGCCGCTTGCTAGTTGGTTGAGTCGCTAGCTGTTGGCGTCTTCTATATCATTGGCTATTTGCGTCGCTTTGATGCTCACAATGCGATTGTTCTCAACAGAGATAATTTCAAACTGCCACTGCTGGTATTGAACAACTTCGCCGGCATCAGGTAAGCGTCCTATTAACCAAGTCACAAGGCCATTCAACGTTTGGAAACTCTCGCTTTCGCCCTCAAGATCCGACAGCTCTAAACGGTTTTTCAGTTCACTGATAGGAATCAATCCATCCACCAGCAAACCATCTTCCACTTGCTCAGTCCAAAGATCGTTCGGGTTATTCGATAGCTCGCCAGCAATCGCCTCAAGAATATCGTAATGAGTCACAAGGCCTTGAACATCGCCATACTCGTCGACAATGAATGCCATCTCAGTACCCGACTCTTTAAAGTAGCCAAGTAAACGCAGAGCTTTCATCGATTCTGGAACATAGATCGGCGAGCGAGACAGCCCCATGATCACTTGAATGCTTAGATTGCCCGCCTGATTCAGCAAGGCTTTGGCTGACACCGTACCGACCACTTTATTGAGGTGCTCTTGGCACAATGGAAACACACTGTGCTTTGATGAACGCAATTGCTTAAAGATATTCTCGACAGGCTGATCGATATCCAGAAAATCGATGTCTCGACGCGGAGTCATCAATGAGCTCACAAGGCGATCATCAAGCTGCAAGATATTGCGAATCATCTCTTGTTCGCCGCGTTCAATCACACCCGATTCCGAGCCCTCTTTCACCAGTGCATGGATATCATCTTCAGTCACGCTATCTTCTTCACCGCCTCGCCCCATCAACTTAAGAATACCTTCCGTTGAAGCCGACAACGCAAATACAAACGGCGTCGCGATTTTAGATAGCCAGAAGATTGGCAGCGCGACTAACACAGCAATGTTTTCAGCTTGAGACTGAGCAAAACGCTTTGGTACCAACTCACCGACAACGATAGCGAAATAAGTAATACCCACCACCACAACCGCGGTAGACAAGATATTCGCTTGTGTTGGGTCTAATCCCCACAGTTCAAGTTGAACGGCCAATGGAGCCGATAGCGTCGCCTCACCCACAATACCGCTGAGCAGGCCTATTACCGTGATACCGATTTGAATGGTTGAGAGGAAGCGGGTTGGGTTTTCTTTGAGTTCAAGCGCAACCTGAGCGGAACGGTGTTTTTCGGCTAAGCGTTTCAACCGACTATTCTTTGCTGCTACCAATGCAATCTCTGACATGGCAAACAGACCATTTAAAACAATTAACCCTACTAAAAGCAGAATCTTCATGTGGCTTGGATTTCCTAAATTTACCGGCCAACAATTAGCCGTAATCCGGAGTATAAGCTGAGTGCCTTTCTTTTGGATATAAAAAGTTTTGGATATAAAAAGTCTCAGATATAAAAAATAGCGAAAAAAAAGCCCGCACATTTCGGTGCGGGCTTAGCAATGAATAAAGCTTAATTTTGCTTAGTTCAATCTTACATTGTGTAAGTGTAAGGTGCTTGGATACCTAGTGGGATACCAAGAGCCCAGTAAGCTAGCAAGAAGATAGACCAACCGATTAGCATAGCAATCGAGAATGGCATCATTAGAGAAGCTAGAGTACCGATACCTGTGGACTTAACGTAGCGTTGACAGTAAACAACAACCAGTGGGAAGAACACCATTAGTGGAGAGATGATGTTAGACACTGAGTCACCTACACGGTAAGCCGCTTGAGATAGCTCAGGAGAGATACCCACAACCATTAGCATTGGAACTAGGATTGGACCGATAAGAGCCCACTTAGCTGAAGCAGAACCTACAAGCAGGTTAACTGAAGCTGTTAGTAGAATCATACCAACAACCGTTGCTTCACCAGGAAGGTCCATCGCTTTCAGGCCTTCAGCACCGTAAAGTGCCAGCATAGTACCGATGTTTGATTGACCGAATGCAGATAGGAACTGTGCACAGAAGAACGACATTACAATGTATGCGCCCATCGTTGCCATCGTCTCAGACATTGCTTTGATTACGTCATTGCTGTTTTTGAAAGTACCCGCTACACGGCCGTAGACGATACCTGGAATGATGAACAGGATGAAGATAAGAGGAACGATAGACTTCATTACTGGTGCAGAGAATGCTGTTAGCTCACCTTCAGGCGAACGAAGCGCTGAGTTTTCAGGAATAAGAGCCGCGATAAGCAGACCAATACCTGCAACCATAGCCCAACCCGCAAACTTGAATGCTTTAGATTCAATTGCAGTGAACGTACCAAGATCTGGTGCTGCTTCTGCATCTTCATCAACTGGCGTGTTAGCAAGGCGAGGCTCGATGATCTTCTCAGTTACGTACCAACCGATAGCAACAATAAGAACTGAAGATAGGCCAGTAAAGAAGATGTTCGCTAGAGGGTTAATCACGTATTCAGGGTCAAGAACGTTTGCAGCTGTTTGAGTGAAACCAGCTAGTAGCGGGTCAATACCTGAAGGAATGAAGTTCGCTGAGAAACCACCTGATACACCAGCAAACGCTGCTGCAATACCCGCTAGAGGGTGACGACCCGCAGCGTGGAAGATGATACCGCCAAGAGGGATTACTAGAACGTAACCTGCATCTGCTGCTGTGTGAGACACGATAGCAACAAGGATTAGCATTGGCGTTAGTAGCTTAGCTGGCGTGAAGTTAAGCATCTTCTTAAGGCCAGTAGTGATGAAGCCTGAAGAATCTGCAACGCCAACACCTAGCATAGCAACAAGTACGATGCCTAACGGTGCGAAGCCTGTGAACGTGGTAACCATATTCGCTAGGAAGCTAGCAAGCGCTTCACCAGTAAGTAGGTTGTTAACTTCAAGAGCAGCACCCGTTTGAGGGTTGATTAGGTCGAATGAAAGGTTCGACAAAAGTGCAGATGCTACCCATACAATAACTAGAGCCCAGAAGAACAGGATTGCTGGATCTGGAATTTTGTTGCCGGCGCGTTCAATGAAGTTTAGAAAGCGGTCCATTCCACTGATTTTCTCAGTCGATGGTGCTTTTTTTACGGCTTGGTTACTCATTGTAACTCCATATGTGATGTTGTTTTGTTTAGGCCTAATATAAGTTTTGACCACGGCCTATTGGTACAGCACATATTCTATTAAAGTCGTTATTAAAAAGCACAAGATTCCATCTAATTTTCCATAAATGGAGACATATTTTGCAAAAATACCATACAACCACAACAATATAAAAACACAAAAAACACCATTCCATATACAGAGTTTTAACTAGCACGCAAACAATGTCCGAGGAGTGAAAATTATCAGTAAAAGGAGTGGCGTAAGCCTTGGCATGCAGTAAACGTTTGCTTAGGGGTCAGTCAAACTCACTGTATTTGGAGAGCATAGTTTCGAGATAAATACTTTGCGCGCGGTTCATACGATCTTGCCATGCAATTGTGACAACAATGTTTTTGAGGGCGCCAGATAAGGCTCCGCTCGCATTAGTGACTTCACATGTCATCGAATATACAGAACCAGATAAACCGGATAAGGGATCTGAACTCGCCATGTTGAGACAGTAACTCGACTGATTTAGTTCCTCAAAAGGAATAAGCCCTACCGCGCCACTAACATTGAGCGCGCGAGTTCGATAATGCTCCATCTGCCTTTCTGCAAAATGCAAAGCTTCGACACTCTGGAGCGCATGATCCGACTTTTGTTCCGCATACACCTGTAATTTAACCAGCCCTAACGACGCAACGCCAATCAGCAGAAAAGAGATAAGTACCTCTAGTAAACTGAAGCCAGAACTCTTAGAAATCATTCCACGAACCTCGCTGCCATTGGTACGTTGAAGGTGGGTCACTTGGGTTCGAATCCGCACGAAAATCCATGTCCATATCGCCCACTATGGTCGTCACTCCCGAGGGGGAATCAAAAATAAGACCACCAGAAGGTAAACCAGAGGCAAACTGAATCCCGACACTTTTTTTGACGACACTGGCCTCATCAATATCTTTGATAAAAGGCGCAAACACGTTATTAGCAGCGAGCGCATTCCAGAAACCATCGACTCGATTTTTCACGTGGCTCTTTTGATAATCGACCAAATGATAAATCACTCCGTTGTAAGCCATGGCTCCATTCAGGGCCAACACACCATCTTGCACAACCAACAGCTGTGACGGATTGATTGTGGCCGCAACCGCAGCGTTGATATGGCAGTTGCCTTCAATCCACAGCCCCTTGGTTTGCCCTGCAGTGAAGTGGTCCATGATCTCAGTGCCGCACTCAGTCGCATTCAATAGCTGAACATGCTTAAACAAATCCGTATCTTGTGATAAATCGACAATGTTTTGATCAGTTTTAGCAACACCAAAAAAGGTGTAAAACGGATTCATATTCGGATCTGGATTAAAGTCTTTTTGGAAAGGCGGTGGATTAGTACCTTGATAGTAATCAGGGGCATAGATTGAATGAGTGCTACCGGAAGCACCTTTCGGGATCTCCGTTTTATAATCACTATGGCATATACCATCAAAGCCAGAAAATGGACCATCAGCACTAGGATCGAGAACCTCTAACCCCAATGCCTGTCCTGAATTACTATGAGTTTCGTTATATTGATAGGTGAACAGGTCAGCAAAAGAGACACTGACACACTCATATTCATTGCCGCTAATTGGGTCTTCTTTTACTGTCGGCTTCAAGCTTAAGGTACCAATAAGCTCAATAGGCCCCGTCGACTGAATCGCCCCACTGCCGAACTGAGATCTTTCTTTTATTGTCTTAAAAAGTGACTGTGCGTTTGAGGATGACGTTACGATGTAAGCACTAGAAATTGCACTATCGGAGATCTCGATTTCTGGCTGATTTTGATAAGGAGAGCACCAATCTGCAAAATCCGCCGGGCGAGCACTCACGTCTTTGATATCAGCAATAGTCTTGTCTAATTCAAGTAAGTAAGAATAAGTACATTCTAACCCCCCTTCCGAACGCCAATGTTCTTGCCTGCCTTGAACCTCGTTTTGAGCAACTTTGATCTGATGAAAAACACTGCGATACGTGCCTAGCGTCACCACTAAAGCTCCAACTAAAAGAACCGATGTCACCAGCAAGGTCACCACGCCGCGCTGCTTTCTATATATCATCATTGCCAGTTCCTTTGTTTAACGGAAACCGAAACCGATTTGGAAACACCTGCGGTTGGAATTGAGGCTGTGATACTGATGTCAGTAAATGTGCTCTTGATAGAGTTCTGCTCTAATACTTGGGAATTAATGCTGAACTCATCAACATCAATGAGGTTGTCATCGAAAAGTGAGTAACATCCAGTAACCTCATGAAATGTAGGAATTGCCTCCGATACAGTGGTGCCCTTCTCACATATTTGCAGTTTGGTTCCATTTTTTTTGTAAACGATATTTCGATGATCTTTACTTGCGCTCGAACCCTCTCGGAAGTAAACAAAACCAACGGCAACACCACCGCTCACTTGAATGGTATCCGTCGCGCCAGACAACTTGATTGAATAACCATTAGATCCATCGTAGCCCGCTCGTTGAATATCTTCTTTCATCACTTGCATTGTGCTGGTTAGGTTTTGTAGTAGCAGTAACTCGATACCTTTGTCTTTAGCTGTTCTCTGACCGGTGATAAAAACACTGCCCATGATCGAGATCGCGAAGATACCAATAACAGACGCCACCATTAACTCAATCAATGATGTGCCTCGTTGCTTGCTAGGCGCAGCCACAATCGGCTTAACACGCATAATAGCCATACAGAGCGCTCGACTCGCCGCAAACCTTAATTCGCCCTGGGGGACTAGATAACTTAATCAATAAACGGTCGGTTGAAGATGCATTAGGAAAAAGATAGATCGTGCCCCTTGCAGGTCTCCCCCTGACACTCTCAAAGCTGATTCTCGCCCCCGTATAGTTGTGAGAAAACGACACATCTCGAAACGGTTGACCCGATAACATCACCAGCGTTTCGCCAGAGAGATCTTCGGTCGGCTTCAACAACAGACTCCATTCCCCTGTTGATTGCTCCTCATTTTTATCCATAGAAAAATGCACCCAAAGATCTTGATTCCTTTTAACCGATTCAGACTTGGCCTGAATAAGAAAGCCATTCAACTCTCCGGCGAGTCGCTGCATCTTGACGGTTTCAGTAACCGAACTAAAACTCGGGGCAGCCGCAGCTATCAGTATCGACAGCACCGATACCGTTACTAACAGCTCTAATAAAGTAAACCCGCGAGTCATTTCCCAAATTCCTATGTAATTCAGTGCGTAACCGTATTTAATCTTGCAGCGATGCTACCACCAGAGAAGAATGGACAGAGTTATGAAAGGAAACTACTCGCGATGATTCGAAGAAATATATGCAACAGCAACAACATAAGCATGAGAGGGATGACATTGATCGAGTTATTGCTGGCTGTGGTAATCGTGGGGATACTCGGTGCCATTGCCTATCCAAGTTATACCAACCATGTTACCAAGGCTCATCGAGTTACAGCGATGGCCGACATGACCAAAATACAACTGGAGATAGAAACCCTATACACGGGAAACTATGCGTCGGCAGCAGTGAATATTATTTCTGGAGGAACATGCTTGTTTTGTGATACCGATTCTAGCCGATACACGCTCGCTATCTCAGCAAGCAGCAGCACCTATTCAATTCAGGCTGAGCCGCATGCACCACAGACAAGTGATGACTGTTTAGATTCGACGACTGATATTTTGGAATTGCACCACTCAGGTATCTCAGAGCCAGAAGCGTGTTGGAAATAATGAGGTAAGCCAATCAATCTCACGCGTTACCCTTTTACCCTTTCTACAGGCACAAAAAAGCCTGCACACTGGCAGGCTTTAAAATTTTCAAATCACTATCTAATTACTTAGTTAGGTCATCGAAGAAATTTTTAACGCCGCTGAAGAAACCTTCAGATTTTGGCTTGTGCTTGCTTGCCGCTTCGCCACAACATGTTTCTTCGAATTCACGCAGTAATTCTTTCTGACGAGAGCTTAGCTTAACTGGCGTTTCTACCACTAGCTTAACGATTAAGTCACCCACACCGCCGCCACGAACGCCTTTCACGCCTTTACCACGCATACGGAACATACGGCCCGTTTGTGTCTCTTCTGGCACTTTAAGGTTTACACGACCATCCAGTGTTGGAACTTCAACTTCACCGCCTAAAGCAGCCATAGAGAAGCTCACTGGAACTTCACAGTAAAGGTTGTTGCCGTCACGCTCAAAGATGTTGTGCTCTTTTACGTGTACTTGTACGTACAGGTCGCCAGCTGGAGCACCTTGCTCTCCCGCTTCGCCTTCGCCAGATAGGCGAATACGATCGCCAGTATCAACACCAGCAGGGATCTTAACGTTAAGTGTTTTCGTCTTCTGTTTGCGACCTTGACCATGACATGAGTTACATGGGTCTTTGATGATCTTGCCTTTACCGTTACACGTAGGACAAGTCTGTTGAACCGCAAAGAAACCTTGGCGCATTTGTACTTGGCCGTGGCCATGACAAGTGCCACACGTTTGTGCAGAAGAACCCGCTTTCGCGCCGCTGCCGTCACAAGTATCACACTCTACAAGTGTTGGTACTTCAATTTCTTTAGAAACACCACGAACCGCTTCTTCTAAAGAAAGTTCCATGTTGTAACGTAGATCTGAACCACGTTGTGCACGCTGTTGACCGCCACCACGACGACCGCCGCCGAAGATGTCACCAAATACGTCACCGAAGATATCGCCGAAGTCACCTTGGCCACCGCCGCCGAAACCGCCGCCGCCGCCCATGCCGCCTTGTTCAAAAGCTGCGTGGCCGTATTGGTCGTAAGCTGCTTTCTTTTGAGAATCGGTCAGGATCTCATACGCTACTTTTACTTCTTTAAACTTATCTGCTGCGGTCTCGTCACCCTGGTTACGGTCCGGGTGGAATTTCATCGCTAAGCGTTTGTACGCTTTTTTAATATCGCGCTCTGATGCATCGCGGCTTACGCCTAATACTTCGTAAAAATCACGTTTTGACATGTTCTAGGTCACCAAAATAATTGCTACTACCGAATGATCACTTCAGTAGTCTGTGTATCAATCTAGATAAAAGTTCTGCCGGCTGAAACGCCGAATAAAGCTATTATCTAGATCGACAAGTCTAAATACAAATTTACGGGCGTGAGAGTTACCTCTGACGCCCGTATATTTAGAAATCGAAAAACGACTTTTCTAAGCTAAAACACGTTAGTTCAAGGAGAAGGTACGGACTTTCTTAGCCAATAAAGAGGCGGATGTAAGTGAGTACCTTCGACGTAGAAATCACGTGTTATAGCGACGAAAAATTACTTTTTGTCGTCTTTAACTTCTTCAAACTCCGCATCAACAACATCGTCGTCTTGCTTAGGTTGTTCACCAGCGTCAGCACCAGCTTGTTCAGCTTGAGCTTTCTGTTGAGCAATTTCCATTAGCTTTTGAGCTGCTTGCATAAGTTCTTGAACTTTAGCGTCGATAGCTTCTTTGTCGTTACCAGACTTAACTTCTTCTAGTGCCGTGATAGCCGCTTCGATTTTAGCTTTCTCGTCTGCAGGTAGAGCTTCACCAGCTTCTTCTACTTGCTTCTTAGTGCCGTGAATCATTTGGTCAGCTTGGTTACGTGCAGTTACTAGCTCTTCGAACTTTTTGTCCGCTTCTTTGTTAGCTTCTGCTTCTTGTACCATTGCTTCGATCTCTTCCTCAGACAGGCCGCCTGATGCTTGGATAGTGATCTTCTGCTCTTTACCCGTCGCTTTATCTTTAGCAGATACGTTCAGGATACCATCAGCATCTAGGTCGAATGTTACTTCGATTTGTGGCATGCCACGTGGTGCTGGTTGGATGCCTTCTAGGTTGAACTGACCAAGAGACTTGTTGTAAGTCGCTTGCTTACGCTCACCTTGAAGAACGTGGATAGTTACTGCGTTTTGGTTGTCTTCAGCTGTAGAGAACACTTGATCCGCTTTAGTAGGGATAGTTGTGTTTTTCTCGATAAGCTTAGTCATCACGCCGCCCATCGTTTCGATACCGAAAGATAGAGGAGTAACGTCTAGCAGTAGAACGTCTTTAACGTCACCAGCTAGTACACCACCTTGAACAGCAGCACCCATTGCAACAGCTTCGTCAGGGTTCACGTCTTTACGTGGCTCTTTACCGAAGAATTCAGTTACTTTAGCTTGAACCATAGGCATACGAGTTTGACCACCAACTAGGATAACGTCAGTGATTTCGCCTACAGATAGGTCAGCATCTGCTAGAGCAACTTTTAGTGGCTCAAGAGAACGTTGAACTAGGTCTTCAACTAGAGACTCAAGCTTCGCACGAGTCACTTTGATGTTCATGTGCTTAGGACCAGTCGCATCAGCAGTAACGTAAGGTAGGTTTACGTCAGTTTGAGTAGTAGAAGAAAGCTCGATTTTCGCTTTTTCTGCTGCTTCTTTAACACGCTGCATTGCTAGTGGATCAGCTTTAAGGTCGATACCTTGCTCTTTCTTGAACTCATCTACTAGGTAGTTGATCATGCGGTTATCGAAATCTTCACCACCAAGGTGAGTGTCACCGTTAGTTGAAAGAACTTCGAAAGTCTTCTCGCCTTCTACTTCATCGATTTCGATGATAGAGATATCGAATGTACCACCACCAAGGTCGTATACAGCGATAGTGCGATCACCGCCTTGCTTATCTAGGCCGTAAGCTAGAGCAGCAGCAGTTGGTTCGTTGATGATACGTTTAACATCTAGACCTGCGATACGGCCAGCATCTTTAGTTGCTTGACGTTGAGCATCGTTGAAGTAAGCAGGAACAGTAACAACTGCGCCAGTTACTTCTTCGCCTAGGAAGTCTTCAGCTGTTTTCTTCATTTTCTTAAGAACTTCAGCAGATACTTGAGGAGCAGCCATTTTTTGGCCTTGCGCTTCAACCCATGCATCACCGTTATCAGCTTTAACAATGTTAAAAGGCATGATTTCGATATCGCGTTGAACTTCTTCATCTTCAAAACGACGACCGATTAGACGCTTAATTGCGTATAGCGTGTTTTGAGGGTTAGTAACTGCTTGACGTTTCGCAGGTTGACCAACTAGCGTCTCGCCGTCAGTGTATGCGATTACCGATGCTGTTGTGCGTTCGCCTTCAGCATTTTCTAGTACGCGTGGTTTGTCGCCGTCTAAAACAGCAACACAAGAGTTAGTAGTACCTAAATCAATACCAATGATTCGACCCATCAGGCTATCTCCGAAATATAATCTATATTAGTTTTTGCTATACCCACATATGTGGGGGGCGGTAATCAGGGATTCAACCCTAATACACAAAATTTAAGTGCAAATGTAATTTGCTTTCGTATGCACCATAGATAAGGGCTCACGAAGCCTTTTCAAGGGTGAAAAGGGATTTTTTTACATTTATTTTAATAAAAGGAATGATTAGGCACGAATACATATCATTACCGCCTATATAAGCCCCATAACTGGGTTTATTCAGCCTCTACTATCCTTTTTTGTAGCAAAGTCTTATTTCTGTAAACTGACTCTCAAAGAGGCTCCCCTCACACAGCAATTCAGACTGCACTATCGTTTGTTGAGTAAAAATAGATAAGGTGACCTTCTCACTCAATAAAAAACGGAGCCACTTGGGCTCCGTTTATCTACTCAGGGTTTCAGCTCAGATTAAATCTATAGCGGAAAGAATCTCTGAATTAAGCTTCTGCTTTTTGTAACTCAGCTTCTTCATTAGCTTCAACGCCAATTTCGTTTTCAGATTTAGCAACGATAGTGTTCACCGCTGTATCACCCACGACGTTTGAAGAAGTACAGAACATGTCACAGATACGGTCAACAGCAGCAACGATTGCTAGACCTTCTGGTGGTAAACCTAGTTGGTGCAATAGAACACCTACCATCACAACACCGCCACCAGGAACACCACCAGCACCGATAGACAATAGCAGGATAGTTAGACCTAGAGTGAAGATATCAGCAGTGTTGATTGGCTGACCAAACGCGTTTGCTACGAACATAGTTGCTAGCGCGATGTAGATAGATACACCAGACATGTTCATTGTTGCACCTAGTGGTACACCGAAACCCGCTACTGACTTAGATACGTTTAGTTTGTCAGTTAGAGTGCGCATTGTTACTGGGATTGTTGCATTCGAACTTGCTGTAGATAGTGAGAATAGAACTTGCTCACGAGTTGCACGTAGGAACTGCTTTGGAGAAATACCTGTGAATGAACCCACCATCATTGGGTAGAAGAAGAAAATCCAGAACACAAGCATTGCAACCACAAGTGCCACATAGCCAGCAACTGACATTAGCGTGTCTGCATCCAGTGTTGCGCCCAGTTGAATCATCAGAGCAAATACACCGTAAGGCGCCAAGCTCATTACTAGGCCGATAAGCTTCATCATGATTTCGTTAGCCATCTTGAATGTCTTGATAGCTGGGCCACCACGAGAATCAAGCGCTTGAATAGCAAGACCTGTCAAAATTGCCATGAAGATGATTTGTAGCATGTCGCCGCTTGCGAAAGCTTCTACAGGGTTGCTAGGAACGATGTTAACAACAAGAGAGAAGATGTCTGGCGTTTCAGTTGTTGTAAGCGCAATTGTCTCAGAAACCGTACCGGCTAGATTCGCACCTGCACCTGGTTGGAAAATAAGACCAATCGTTAGCGCTGCTGAAATCGCGATGATGGTGTTAATAATGTAAAGACCAAAGGTTTTACCACCAAGACGACCAAATGAACGAATATCTTTTAGCTCAACAATACCGCAAACAATAGATACGTATACAAGAGGAACTACAAGCAATTTGATAAGTGATACGAACATACCACCAGCACCTTCGGCAGCACCAAGTAGATACGTATCAAAAATAGCAATACCGCTGAATAGGTACTGAATAGCAGTACCAATAAGTAGACCGGCGAACAAGCCTACAAAAATTTTACTTGAGAGCGATTTATCCATCGTTCTTCTCCAGTTTGTTGTGTTTAAAATTTGTACTTTTATAGTTATATATGCGACCAAAGTCGCTATATGGCAGTGGATTTTACATACAAAGATAACAATTAAAAGTATTTATTTACAAAAACATCACAAATGTGACATCAAAACATTCACTCAATCACAACAAGTTTCATAACACAAAACTCTAAATCGCTGATCTGAATGAAATAAAAAGAACGACATTCTTAATGCGGTTTTGATGCTTATTTACGTGGACTCTCAGGCTATAGACATAAAAAAAGAGAGGCATATGCCTCTCTTTTCATTTCACGTAAACCAGTGATTTATTTTGCCGCCACGACTTATTCAGTCAATGCGCCAGTCAATCAGTTGGTAACGTAATAAGTCATTACTTAGCAACCATAACCATCGCTGGGCGAACCACACGACCGTTTAGTTCGTAGCCTTTTTGCATCACAAACATAACCGTGTTTGATTCATGATCTGGGCTTTCTTGGATAGACATTGCTTGGTGGAATTCAGGGTTGAACGCTTCACCTTCAGGGTTGATCTCTTTAAGACCAAACTTAGCAACTGTATCTACGAACGTCTTGTGCGTTAGCTCAACACCTTCAAACAGTGGCTTAACCACTTCGTTTTCAGCGTCTGCCGCTTGCATTGCACGCTCTAGGTTGTCGATTACAGGAAGTAGACCTTCAGCAAACTTGTTCAAAGCGAATTTACGCGCTTTATCAATTTCTTGTTCGCTACGGCGACGCATGTTTTCAACTTCAGCTTTCGCGCGAAGAACAGAATCTTGTTGCTCTTTCACTTTAGATTCGCTAGAAAGCAGTGCAGCTTCCAGTTGAGCGATTTTTGCTTCCTGCTCATCAGCAGCGTCTTCATTCAGCTCAGCTTCTTCAACTTTCTCAGCTTCAGCGATGATCTGATCTAGCTCTTCTTCGGTTACTTTGTTTTCTTCGTTGCTCATGATATCTCCAGAATTCGTTTTCAATGCAAGTGACAGGCGTGTTTGCGCCCCAAATTGATATAAAACACTCGCATAGACGTTCAACTTGCCTTTATTATGGGGATGAAGAATTTTGATTCAAGCCTAATTCGTTTGGAAACGTTATGAAAAAGCCATTTGAAGTCATCGCCATTATTGGTAAACCTCGAGATCAGCAAGCAATTCAGACTCATAGAGAGCTCTATCAGTGGTTAAGTGCTGAGGGTTATCAAGTGTTTGTTGATGACAGACTCGCCACTATTTTAGACGACATCCCAAAAGAACATTTTTCTAGCCTGATTGAATTAGGTAAACGCGCCGATCTCGCCATTGTGGTCGGCGGCGACGGAAATATGCTCGGTGCCGCTCGAATCTTGTCACGTTTCGACATTTCAGTGATTGGTGTTAACCGAGGCAACCTTGGTTTCCTAACCGATCTCAACCCTGAAAACTTCCAGAGTGCGCTTACTGATGTTCTCAAAGGCGAGTTCATGGAAGAGGAACGCTTCCTGCTTGAAACGGAAATTCACCGTCACGGCCAAATAAAAAGCCATAATGCAGCACTAAACGAAGCGGTACTTCACCCAGGTCAAGTTGCACACATGATCGAGTTTGAAGTGTATATCGACGACAGCTTTGCCTTCTCGCAGCGTTCTGATGGCTTGATCGTTTCTACGCCAACAGGTTCTACCGCTTACTCGCTTTCTGGCGGCGGCCCTATCCTGTCATCAAGCCTAAATGCGATCTCACTAGTACCAATGTTCCCACACACCCTTTCAAGTCGCCCACTTGTGGTGGATGGCAAGCGTCGTATCAAGCTGATCGTATCGCCTGATAACCGCGGAACTCAGGAAGTGAGCTGTGATGGTCAAATCTCGCTGCCTGTTTCCCCTGGCGATGAGATCCACATTTACCAAAGCCCAAATGTACTCAAACTGATCCATCCTAAGGACTACAATTACTACCACGTTCTACGTAACAAACTAGGTTGGTCGAGTAAGCTGTTCTAACTAAACAGCTCTAGCAATAACCGAAAATTTCAAAGGCTGACGACATTCGTCAGCCTTTTTTATTACCGATTAAAAGCCCACCATCTCTGTCTTTACGCCAATCCACCACATCGTCATTCCCAAGAGGAAGGAACGACCGAGTTGGGAATCTATAGCGGTTTCAGTGATCTACAGACAAGCTTAATTCTGAGAGCTGTCGCAAAAAATTTTAACCCGCCGACTTTACTGTATAAAGAAACAGTATATACTGAGCTTATATACAGTATTGTTCAGTTATACAGGTAAATAAAAATGCTGGCTCATTTAAGTGTTAATAATTTCGCTATTGTTAAGTCTTTACAGCTAGAACTCTCTAAAGGCATGACAACAATCACCGGTGAAACTGGTGCGGGTAAATCTATCGCTATCGATGCTTTAGGCTTGTGCCTTGGAGGAAGATCCGATGCAGGAATGGTTCGACAAGGTGAAGAAAAAACCGAAGTCAGTGCCGCTTTTTTACTTGAGAACAATCTGCATGCTACCCGCTGGTTAGAAGACAACGAATTGCTTGATGGCAGTGAGTGCATCCTGCGCAGAACCATCTCAAAAGAAGGTCGTTCTCGTGCATTCATCAACGGTAGCCCTGTCCCTCTTTCACAATTGAAATCGCTAGGGCAACTATTGATCAACATTCATGGTCAACACGCGCATCACCAGTTGATGAAAAGCGATTACCAAATGGCCATGCTTGATCAATACGCAGGCCACTTGAATCTATTGAAATCAACACGTAATGCTTACCAAGCGTGGCGACAAGCAGATAACCACTTAAAAGAGTTACGTGAAAATAGCCAGCAAAACCAAGCTCAAAAACAACTTCTTGAATACCAAATCAAAGAGTTAAATGAGCTGTCTATTGGGGAGGAAGAATATGAAGACCTCGAACAAGAGCATAAGCGCCTCTCCAATAGCGGAGAACTGGCCACAACCTGTCAGCAAGCTATCGAGCTTATTTATGAAGGCGAAGAAGTTAATGCGCTTGGTATTCTGCAATCGGCCAATAACTCCTTAATTCAGTTAGCTGAGCTCGATGAAAGATTGGCCGAGTTACCGAACTTGCTTTCTGAAGCCATTATTCAGATTGAAGAAACCAACAACGAGTTAAGAACATACCTAGATAGCATTGATGTTGATCCCGGTCGTATGGCTTACGTTGAAGAACGCTTCTCAAAAGTGATGTCAATGTCTCGTAAACACCACGTGTTGCCAGAAGAGCTATATAAGCACCACCAAGATTTATTACAACAAGTTGAAGCGCTTGATTGCTCTGATGAAAAGTTAGAAGAGTTAGCAAACGAGGTAGAAAACCAATACCAGTCGTTCGTGGCTAAATCAGAGAAGCTTCATAAGTCTCGAACTCGTTACGCAAAAGAGCTCAACAAACTGATCACGCAAAGCATGCATGAACTGAGTATGGAAAAAGCGCAGTTTGCCATTGAAGTGAACAACACCAACACACATCCTTCTCCATTGGGTATGGATAACGTGACCTTCATTGTTTCGACCAACCCAGGCCAACCAATGCAGCCAATTGCTAAAGTGGCCTCTGGTGGTGAGTTATCACGAATCTCATTAGCGATTCAGGTGATCACGGCTCAAAAAGTGGATACACCAAGCCTGATTTTCGATGAAGTCGATGTGGGTATCAGTGGACCAACGGCCGCGGTTGTCGGGAAAATGCTACGTACACTCGGTGAGTCGACTCAAGTCATGTGTGTGACTCACTTACCTCAAGTGGCAGGTTGCGGACACCAACAGTTGTTCGTGGCTAAAAACACCAAATCGGGTAAAACAGAAACTCAAATGCATACCTTGGATGAGCAACAACGCATTTCAGAGCTTGCTCGACTGCTTGGTGGCAGCCAAATTACCGAATCGACGCTTGCCAACGCAAAAGAGCTATTAATCGCAGCTTAGGTTACATATTCAGCAACTTTCTGATAATTTACCGAAAATTCTTGGCAATTTTGCAACTTAATTCAAAATTGCCAGTCATAACAAGCTCAAAGCGCAAGGAGCTTTTTACTTCTTGCTGGAGCTTGTTTATTATCAGGCAGTATTTTAGCGAAGAAAGATCTCAAACTATGCGAATTAAAAAGTGGTTAGTTGCAGTTCCACTTGCACTAACAATGTTGACCGGTTGCTCTCTATTAGAGAAGTTGGTTTATCGAATTGACATCAATCAGGGTAACTATGTTGAACAAGAAGCTGTCGACCAGCTCAAGTTTGGCATGACAAAAACACAAGTTCGTTACGTTATGGGCTCACCTATGCTTATCGAAAATGGCTACCCAGATACGTGGTACTACATTTACCACCATCAGAAAGGTCACAACGACCCTATTCAGAAAAACCTTGTCGTAAACTTTGATGCTACGGGCACTCTAGTAACGATCAATGGTGATTTTGAAGCCAGTGATGAGTTCTTCGAAAGCCTTCGCTAGCTTTCCAGTCAACAAAACTCTCAGCCGATAAAGCTATCAGTCGACAAAGCAAGAATCGCAAAAGCCTGCTCATATGAGCAGGCTTTTTAATATCTGCTAACAAATTAGCTGCTGTGTCTAACTAACAGGCACAAAAAAGCTCGCAGATGCGAGCTCTCTTCTAACTTAAATTTGTTTAGCATTACGATTTAGCTGCGGCCGCTTTTGCTTGTTCAGCACGCTTGCGACGAATCTCTTTTGGATCTGCCAATAGCGCACGGTAGATTTCGATACGGTCTTTATCACGAACCGTCGCATCAAGCTTCACGTTACGGCTGAATACACCAACCTTATTTTTCGCTAAGTCGATCTCTGGATACAATTCCAAAACACCAGACTGCGCAATGATCTCTTCAACGGTCGCGTGCTTGTTCACTACCAAAGTAAACACACGCTGTTCATGCGGAAGTGCAAACACAACCTCTACGTGGATCATATCCGATTCAATAGTCATGGCTTAGTAAACCTGTTTCGCGCGTTGAGTAAAAGCACTGACCATATTGCTCGTCAGCTCATTGAAAATCTTACCAAATGCCATTTCAATCATTCGGCTAGAGAACTCAAACTCTAGCTTAAGTTCAACCTTACAAGCTTGCTCGTCGAGTGGAGTAAAGTACCAACCACCCTGCAGCTTCTTGAACGGGCCGTCCACCAGCTCCATCAAAATCTCTGCACCATCCGCTAAACGGTTCGATGTAGTAAATGTTTTGCTGATACCAGCTTTAGAGACATCAACCGAAGCCACCATAGTTGAATCTGAAGATTCGATCACACGTGAACCAGAACACCCTGGCAAAAACTCATGATAACGAGCAACATCATTGACCAAGCTGAACATCTGGTCGGCACTAAACGACACTAATGCTGAACGAGTAACCTTTGGCATATAGACTCCTGTTAAAGACAGCGTTACATTAACACAAACTGCAATTTTAATTGT
This sequence comes from Vibrio crassostreae, assembly GCF_024347415.1. Taxonomy (NCBI): domain Bacteria; kingdom Pseudomonadati; phylum Pseudomonadota; class Gammaproteobacteria; order Vibrionales; family Vibrionaceae; genus Vibrio; species Vibrio crassostreae. The sequence goes on along the minus strand of NZ_AP025476.1, from coordinate 745,138 downwards.
ATTGGGCCAGAGCGCAAATAAAAAGGATTCCCCAACTAGGGCGCAATCCGTATAATGAGGCCATTATGGCAAAGAATAAATCAAAATCAAAAGCCGGTAGTAATACCATTGCGCTTAACAAGAAAGCTCGCCACGAATATTTCATCGATGATGAGATAGAAGCGGGGCTTGAGCTACAAGGCTGGGAAGTAAAATCCCTACGTGAAGGCAAAACCAATATCGCAGAAAGCTACGTTTACATCCGAGATGGCGAAGCATTCATCAGTGGTATGACGATTACTCCGCTAACTCAAGCGAGTACTCATATCGTGGCGAACCCAACACGTATTCGTAAACTCCTTATGTCGAGAAAAGAACTCGACAACCTTATCGGTCGTATTAACCGTGAAGGCATGACACTTGTCGCAACCGCACTTTACTGGTCTCGCTCTTGGGCGAAGATTAAAGTTGGCGTTGCGAAAGGTAAAAAGCTGCACGATAAACGTACTGATATGAAAGAAAAAGATTGGGCGAGAGATAAAGCACGAATTATGAAGAGTAATTTGCGTTAATTTTAAGCACTTAAACGCACAGTGCTAGACAGGGTAAGCTTTTCTGGTACTATGCAAATAACACTTGGGGCTGATTTAGGATTCGACAGGAATTTTGAAGTCTGAGGTGCATGCCGTGGGGCGGTTGGCCACGTTAAAAGCCGCAAAAAAATAGTCGCAAACGACGAAAACTACGCACTAGCAGCTTAATAACCTGCTCAGAGCTCTCTTACCCTAGCTTCCGCTCGTAAGACGGGGACCAATAAGAGATCAAACCCAAACTAGCTAGCGTGGCTTCTCCCACCTGAGAGGAAAAGCGCGAATTATAATTCAGGTTAGCCTTTAACTAGCGTGTCGGTTCGCAGGTTGCTGGTGAAATTAAAGATCGACTAAGCATGTAGTACCAATGATGAATGATTTTTGGACGCGGGTTCAACTCCCGCCAGCTCCACCAATTCAACATCTAAAGACGTCCACGGGCGTCTTTTTTTGTACCTGCAACAACGTAAAATCAATAAGTTACAGTACACTCACATCTACAGACATCTACCCACATCTTTGACTTTTAGTAACCAATGTAGGAACCTTGATATTGTGTTCCTAACTTTTGGTTCCTAACTATGCCAAGACAAACAAAACCTCTGACAGCAACCGAAGTCAAAAATGCGAAGCCCAAAGACAAAGAGTATAATTTAGTAGACGGTCAAGGGTTGAAGCTAAGAGTACTTCCTAGTGGCTCAAAACAATGGCAGTTAAATTACTACCGCCCGACCAATGGTAAACGCACTAATCTGAACTTGGGAAGGTATCCAGATGTTTCTCTTGTACAAGCAAGAAAAAGTTCTATGGAAGCAAAAGAGCTGATCGCTCAAGGTATAGATCCTCAAGAAGAAAGAAAGCGCAAGCTACAAGAATACAAAGAGAACCACGAGCACACGTTCTTAAAAGTTTCTGAAGATTGGTTTGAAATTAAAAAGCACGATGTCACCCCAGATTACGCTGTCGATATTTGGCGATCATTGGAATTACACGTATTCCCCCAGTTGTCTGACATACCCGTAAAAGACATAACAGCACCAAAGGTTATTGAGCTTCTCAAGCCTATAGAGGCCAAAGGCAGTTTAGAGACGGTTAAGCGATTATCCCAACGACTTAATGAAGTAATGAACTTTGCTACGAACTGCGGCCTAATCCAAGCCAACCCTCTAACTGGTATAAGAGCTGCATTTAAAAAGCCTAAAAAAGAAAATATGGCTGCGTTAACACCAGCAGAGCTACCAGAACTGATGGGAGCTATAGCTAACGCAAACATTAAACGAACTACACGTTGTTTAATAGAGTGGCAACTACACACTATGACTCGCCCTTCTGAAGCATCGGGCGCACGTTGGGATGAACTAGATTTTGAGAACAAGATTTGGATCATTCCACAAGAGAGAATGAAAAAAAGAAGAGAGCACCGCATTCCTCTCACAGAGCAGATGCTGGCGCTTTTGGAAGTGATGAAACCGATCAGTGGGCACAGAGAGTTTATTTTTCCTTCAGACCGAGACCCAAAGAAACCATGTAATAGCCAAACAGCTAATATGGCACTAAAACGAATGGGGTTTGCAGGTAGATTGGTAAGCCACGGTCTGAGATCACTGGCAAGTACCACTCTGAACGAACAAGGTTTTGAAGCAGATTTAATCGAATCAGCTTTAGCACACGTAGATGACAACCAAATACGAGGTGCGTATAACCGCACCGATTACTTAGAGCGGCGACGTCCCATCATGATTTGGTGGAGTGAGCATATAGAAAAGGCTTCTAGAGGTAGTTTATCTGTAACAGGGACCAAACAGCTAAGAGTTGTAAGTTGATAGAAAACGTTTCCTGCTAACAAACGTTTCTGTTTGATTTACGTCATATATTCCCAACATTACTACTTTGACTAGCAAGTTCATAGTATCGCTGCAATATGTTACCCCTAGTAAATCAAAATGCAGCAATGATATAGTTAAAGGAAATATAGATTATTAATTATCTATATTTCCTTTTAAACATTATCCAACAGAAATTAATTTCTGCATATGAACTTAAATAGTTGTGCTAATCTAGATAGTCATTAATTAAACCATAATCAAATTCAGGCTCACTCTTACTGAACCTTTTTGATACATGGAATATATCTTTTCGATCGCGAGCAGTTACTGCCAAGTCGTTATCGACCACAATGATTTGATAATTTTTACCTTCTTTATTGGCATATTCAGCAATAGATAATAGTTGCTCATATACTCTTTCATAAACCTTTTGATCTGATGATACATCATCATTATTTACATCTTGACTACGATAGCGACCAATATTATTCCCCGGGGTATCTATCATCATAAAGGTTGGAAAGTTTGAATTATTCTTCAATGAATACAATATCTTTGATAAATAAATGCCTAAAGAAGTTATTGTTCTAACTCCGCCAGATGTAAGTTCAGTAAAAAACTTATTCCTAACTAAATAATCTAGTCTATCATCAACCATTGAAGACTCAACATTATTCAACAAGCTATTAGACATGTACATATTAAATTCTTGACTTAGTCTACCAACAACCGTATCACTGTCTTCTGAATTTTCCTTAGCATTGATTAGATCACCATCTAATCTTCTCATTATCTTTTCAATATTATTCATCTCTACAGAGATAATATCTAGCCTATTGACAATGGATCTATCTCTAGCAAAAATTTTCTTATTTGATAGTAAATCAACTTTCTGCTTCTCAAGAAGGGAAATTGACTCTACAATTTCTGAAACTTCTTTTGCATATTTAGTATCAAATGAATATTGTATTTCTTCAATTCCATGTCGTGCTTGCTCTATTTCCTTAGCGTTAGAATCGATGCTTTCTCTAACTTCATCTATTAGAGAGTTTAAGTTCCTAATTTTCCTATCTAAAGATTTTTTTTCTGAACTTAAAATACTAACTGGTATTCTTGATTTTTCTATATCTCTATTTTTGGGGATATTACATAGAGGACACTTAATTTCTGTAGAATGAATAGAATGAAAGGTAGATTCAACCTTTATTGACGTTGAGATAGATCGACGTTCTTCGAGGTATGAATTCCTTAACTTTACATAACTAGACAAATCAGTATTGTAATCTTTGTTTTTGTACTGAGATTCCTCAATTAACTTACTGTATTTCTTAAGTCTGTTCTCAATTTCTTTTGTCATGCCAGATGCTTTTTTGTAGTCTTCTTTTAATAAAGACACTTGACTATCTAGCATTTTTACAGCGTCATTATTTTCTTCTTCTTTTTTCTCAAAGTCGATAGAAAAGTCGAAATTAACCCTATTCAAAAACTTAGTTATTTCATTATATTCCCGTTTTTTCTCATTTAGTTTTTCTTGCTGCTTTGCTATTGCAGATTCGAGCTCAGAGATATTTTGATTATGAATGTTAAACAAAAACTTCATTATCTCTTTATGCTTAACATATCGATACCTTTCATTCATGTTAAGCAATGAATCTGATGCTATATCTTTTTGCTTAAGATATAAAAACTTTAGTAAATCTTTAAAACCAACTCTATGCATCGTTGAATCAGTTTTACTTGGCGAGATCTTAACTTTAGTAATAGGTAATCCTAATAGATCCATTATAAAGAAAGATATGTAACCATCGGGCGCATCACCATTTAAATCCGGAGACAGTATTATTGGAGCAATATCTGGATTGACAACCCCTCGATATCCCTTAATATATTGCTTCCTGTTAAATAGCTCACGCTCAAATATATATGTATCATCATTTATTTCGACAGTAAGCCTTACAGACCTTGCACTTTCTTCAAGCTCATCATAACTATCAAGACTTGATGCCCCTAAGCAATATGAAATCAAGCTCAATATACTACTTTTACCGCAGTCAAGATCACCCCATATTATATTAATACCAGAATCAAACTCTATCTCGTAATTTTTTCTAGTCCCTAGGACAGTCAGTTTTTTTATAATTAAACTAGGTGAATTATTCATACGAAGCCTCAACTAAAGATGAAAACAATTCTTTTTCAGACTTGCTAACGCAAAATTTCAATCGTTTTATATTTTCTTTCCACGCAAGAATAAGAGGGTCGTGTTCATTTATATCAATATGATTTTTAACAGATATTAAGCTATAGTTTTTATCTATATTAAACTTAAGAATATCTAGATTACATAGCTGTATAACATAGTCTTTAACCAATTGCCCCTGTATTGACTCTCTTATACTGTCTCTATTTTTATAGGAAAAACCTTCATCTATACTTTTAAAGCTAGTATCTATAGATTTGTTATATTTTAGCAGTATGCTCTCTACTATGCTTTCGCTCACTATAGCTGCATTAAAAAAACAAAGCTTTTCCATCGTTAGTACTAAGCGACCATTTCTATTTAATTGCAACTCTCTTACAATTAAATATATCCTTGTCATATTTACTGTAGGTTCACTCAATACATCTAAATATGGCATATAATTAGCGTCATCAAACTCCATCATGAGCCTCTGAAATATCCTTATTACACCAAACAACTTCTTGATCGACTATGTTAGCTAGTTGATGAAGCATGCCTATCTTCTCTAAGAAAGATACGCTTTCAATAGCAGAGTCTAAAATAGTAGAGTCTTTGTCTTTTATTTCACCATGTACTTTATAAACTAACTCAGAACTATCTATTTTATTTTCATCATAAAGGTAGAATTCATTCTGATATATGAACTTTATCTTGTCATACAACTCATTTAACCTGTCAACACTTCTCTTATTTAATCGACAAGCTATCTCCGCCTTAAAATAGGACTCTTTCGACGATTTAATCAGGCTAGTATTAACATCAGCAATAATTAATTTTATTACAAATAATTCTTTCTCATAACTTTTAAGTTTATCTATTTTGCTATCTTTAAAATCCTTTTCGATCACAATCCCAGATAGTCTCTCTTTAACAAAGTCTCTTATTAAGATAAATGATGTGCTATTTTTACTTACTGGTTTGCATATGCTTGTATGATCTTCATCGTTAACTTTAAATACATCTGCTTCATCAGCACTGTTTGGAACAGCGCAATGCGGCAAGACCACTTCATCATCTAAAGAAACCAAGTACCTCGACTTGGGTAAATAACTTTTGTTTTTACTCCATTCCTTCTCAAGGTTCATTGTTTGCTCATTAAGGGGTTGGAGTTCAGTAATATGCTTATTTTTACTAAATGAAAGAAACAAGGCTTGTAGGGAACCATGGTGGGGGGTAGCAAGGGAAATGTATGATTTGATATTGTCCACAGTCCCACTCTTGAGTTGAGACAATATCAAACTTTTTGCAACTAACCCTCCCATGCTATGGCCTATTAGGATAATCTCTCGATGAGCATCAAACCTAGCTCTCAATTCCGATTCCAGACCACTAGCCAACTGATCTATCGTTTTATTTTTACGTACTTTTTTACTCTTTGACAGTATTTCTAGAGACCCAAAAATTGGTAGCTTACTTAACAAGCTAAATGAATGCTTAGATACGAAGCCATTCATGAATTCAGTAATCTTACTGAAGTAGTTGTACTCAAAAAAATCACAGTACTCAGCAATTACAGCATCATCTTCGCGTAAAAGCTCTTGTAATGACTTACCATCATCATTAACCCAAGTATCTGTGTTCCCTCTCAAACCGTGTATAAAAACAACTGCTACTCTATCCATTATATACCTCCTAGCGCATAGTGATATGCAATTCAGTTAAATGTCAAGAAGCCTTTAGAAACCCCCTCATAAAACCATGATAAATTTGATATTTATCTATATTTCGAATGCTGATAGTTCCTATGGGTAGTTTTCAACGATTGTGGACCTATGCTAGTTTTATAGCAGGAAGACGCAAAACTCACGCTCTTGCACTTTGGCTCAGTGCTGTCATCAGTTAAAAAGTCCCTTATTGGCCCTATTACGCACCAACACCCTCCACTCAAGCCATTTTTCGACATCACTATCGATCCAAGCGACAGTCCTTGAACCTATAGGCACACTGGTTGGGAACTCCCCTTCTTTGATCTGGCTGTAGATTGCAGACCGACTTAAACCAGTTTTTTCCATCACATCTTTTAATCGTAAAAATTTCATTTTGTTTTCCTTATTTGAAAATCCAATAGAGCACTAAAGACCCGTCTAGGGGTTTGAAGACGTCCCAAGGCGTCCATATACAACGACATAAAGTACCGTTAGCTTCTAGTCCTTACGCTCTACTATCTAGAGGCGGCGAGTAAGTTTGGCTGGCGCGATTTTTTTTCATATCATCACCAGCCTTTGAGCTTCTGGGAAATTAACTTCCTTCTTGAGTTAGTAGAACGGTTCTTTGTCATCGAAACAGGACTTAGCAAGGGTATTCGCCTTTTGCATTTTGTTCCCCATATCCCGAAGCTTCTCCAGATGAACTTCCACATACTTTTCTGACCGCAAGCTATCTACCTGCTGCCATAGTTGTCGGTAGACCACAGACTTTCTGTCCGCCTTACGCCAACCTTTAGCTTTCCACCTGTCTAACCACTCGTTATAACCCCGTTCGCAAAACGCACTGCTGATAAAGACTTCATCGCCGTCCTGTGCGTAACTCAAAGCTTCTACTAATGCAGAGAGTTCAAGTTCAGTGTTACTTTCCACCTCTAACACTCTAATTCGACATTCATCAATTAAATGGCCTCTTGTGCTATACACGGACAATCCGATACTGCCCTGAGCATCGCTGTTGCGGTTTGGATTCATGGCAATGCTGACGTAGATTGATTGTGATTCGTTCATGAGCCGCTTTCCTTTTTGGTTTTAATTTGGGTAGCCAGAGCTAGGACAGCCATCCTCTAGCAATGCATAGGTTTCGTTTAAATGGAGAAGAGCACTGTTACACAGACTCTACTGTGCGCTTCTTGCTGGGAAAAAAGCCTTGTAGGTGATGGAAACGGTGTGAGGCAGGATGCGTAATATCCGGTCCAATACCAGCAAAGGCTCTCTCAAGGGTTTCGATGGCATCGCGGTATTGTGGACTTCCCGGCCTTAAGCAGAGATAAGTCTGACCCGGAGAAAACTGCACTAAATGCGTCACCATATGGCTACCTGTCATTAAGGCACTCGCCCAAGCCATACTGACCCAACGTTTAACTTGTTTCTTAATATCGTCTGGCAACTTCCGCCCGAATGCCTTCAGATTGAATGTCACGGCAACCAGAAACCGCGTCGAACTGTCTTCAACCGTCAGTTTCTTAAAGCTCACTAAGATTGGGCAAGCAAAGCCGCCATGACTTTGCTTTTTCAACTGGTTCGCCTGCTTTTGTAATCGGTAGAGAAAGTCGTGCATTAGGCGGTCACCTTCTCTTTGCTTCTGTACCGACGCTCTGAGTTTCAGTTTGACTATCAACGCTTCAGGGTAACGGTTCAGAAAAGTAGAAAACTCGGATTTAGGAAGACTCATGCAGCTTCCCCATCTATCCCTTCATCACGCTCCCTTATACGCTCCAACACCCACTCTTCTATTTCTGATATCTCCCAAGCCGTAGCCCTTCCTCCTAGAGATACACTTTTAGGAAAGGTCCCTTCGTTCATGTACTTGTAGATGGTGGCTCTCGCCAATCCAGTTACGTGCATGACTTCTTTCAAACGGATTAATCGAATATTCATTGTGATGTCCCTCATCTATATCGTTCAAAGATGAAGGGCAGTCAGTAAAAAAAGTCCGAGAAGGTCTCAGTGAGTCCACGTCTCTCACATCGCCTGACTAAAAATCGATTCAAAGAAAATTCGAGTACATATCATCGAAGTGCGTATGACCATTAGAAGGAATTCATTTATGCACAAATCAAACAGTAAACATTATTCATTTCAAGGGGCTGTCTCAGAGCACCAGATATTAGAGAAAGCCGTTGAGATTTTAGAGAGTCGATTGGTAAGCGGAGATGCCTTTACACGTCCGAATGACACGAAAGCCTTTCTACGCTGCAAGCTAGGAGAATATGAGAGAGAAGTCTTTGGGGTTATGTTGCTCAACAACCAACATCAGTTGATTGAATTCAATGAGTTGTTCTTTGGCACGATAGACAGCGCTTCAGTGTATCCACGAGAAGTGGTGAAGTTGGTACTTGAGAGAAACGCCTCAGCGGTGATTTTTGCTCATAACCATCCATCAGGTGATTCCAACCCATCACAAGCTGATAGGCGCATTACAGAGCGTTTAAAGGATGCTTTAGCACTGGTTGATGTGCGAGTACTCGACCACATTGTGGTGGGCAGTGATTGTGTGTCTTTTGCTGAGAGAGGTTGGTTATGAATCGTAGTATCAAACGTAATTTTAAACTCGACTTATTCCACCAGCTTGTCGAGCTCTTGATTGAGCAATATGACATTCCCACCGAAACAAAACGAGTGGCGCTTAATCTCAAGGTCGCAAGCTTCTATCGCAACCGAAGCGGGATACAGCCCATAGAGGTGCAACTTGAACGGGCTAACCCTAACGAACCTTGGGAAGTGCGGTTTGTCGCTTCTTTTGATTACCCCACACCAGAAGCTGAGAGTGTTGATGTAGCTTTGTACTTCAACTTCAAGCATCAATGGTTCTACCAACCAGACATCCAACGATGCGAGCTCAATCGGCCTGAGGTGCAGTCGCTCTTCATTAGCTGGCTTAAGGCGTTCACCAATCACCTAAAGGCATCACAGTTCGATACACAGACGTTAACGGTTGTCAGTCAATTCCAATAGCCACTGTCTCTCAGCTTCAAACATCCCCTCCACATTCGATTCAAACCAAACTCAGATACATATCATTGACCTGAACAAAACGATTGAAAGGAAAAACTATGAAACCTCAAACACTCACCATCACAGCGCCATACTCGCCAGTCTCTCAGAAGCTTAAGAGCCTGTTGAAAAGCAAGATGGAGACATTCTGGAAACAGAACCCAACCAAGAAGGACTGTGAAAGCCTCACCATTAACTTTCGAGATACCACTTACAGTGCTGAAGCGGGAGGCTATCACCCAGTAGAAATCATGTTGTTGAAAGAAAATGAGAGCCAGTATCAAATCCAATACCTCACGGACTTCGCTTACCAAGGCAACGTCTACCCAGAGCTAGAGCGTAATGTGGATTTTGATATTGCTAACGGACAAGCGTTCATTGCCCCTATGGGGTGGCAAGCAATCGATGCTTATGGGATCAATGATTTCTACAAGATATGGGAGAGTAACTTTCTGTCGTACTTAGATATGGAGTCTTATGATCAGATTGAAATAAGTAATTGATACCAAGCTTGATACACCCTCAATGGTAGGTACAGGTGTTGCTACTGCACCTGTACTTTAAATCTCATTGCATGAATGAAGATTACATTACTCATCCATTTTTAGTGGTTACAATCAAAGTCAAAAGAGAAGAGAAAAAAGAAATAAGGATGTCGTACTACGTACTCCAATTCCTTTATAGAGACCCAAGCCTTTTTTACCTATCTCTCTACGCACCTGACCCTAGTACTCGAAAGTGCTAGGGCCAAGAGCAATGATGACTCACTACTCTCATAGATATAGGTAAGTTGAGTAAAAAATCTCAATGCTAGCAACCGCCAGCCTTATACCTCCCTTGAAAAGACATCCAGTTGCACAATCCGTGATCATTTACACAAATCGAATACTCGATTTTTCAGCCGACAAGTAATGCCCGCTCGCTCACTACCATCACCATTATTTACTTCACGCGAACACATTCGAACTGACTTCAATTGATTCACTTCGATGGTCCACCGTGTTTATAACCTAATGAATTATGGCAACGAAACCTAATCTATCTGAACACGTATCTCTGCTTTTTGAGATATACAATCGTGTACCACATTCACACAAGGTAACGGCACAAGAAATACAACTCCAAATTTCAGCAATTGGATTAGTCCGTGATATTCGCACTGTCCAACGGAATCTGGAGATCTTGGTTAAACACTTGGGGGTTAAGAAAGACACTCGTGATCGGCCTTACGGTTATCACCGGGCAGCACAACCGCTAAAAACATTTGGACCAAGAGAAAGTATTTTGCTTCACCTTGCTGAAAGCTGGTTAACCAGTAGTTTCCCAGCAGAATACACATCAACCATTAATTCTGTTTTTACAGAAATCCACAACCTGAAAACACGGAATGCCTTAACGAACGTCAATCGTAGGCCACCGTATGCCATGGTGGCGTCTAACCCAATACTAAAACGAAACTATAGTGCTTCATTCAATACCGTCTTTGAGCAACTCAGCTACGGGATCACAAACCAACATATCGTCAACCTCATCATTGCAGAAGGTACGTTATCGATAGAGCCATTGTGCTTCTGGGCACAAGCTAATGCTTTCGTTGTCGTGTACCAGCAGTCAGATAAAACCTATCAACACATTGATATAGAAACTATACAGCGCGCCTCTGTGTCGACATTCACCTTTGAGATATCAACGGAAGTTGGGGTTATCAACTACCTACAATCTCTCGATTCTTTCTAAACCTACCCATGACCACCAAGCTCACTGGTTTGGTGGCCGTAAATCGCGAACAAGTTACTAACGACCCAGCTTCACTCTCTTAAATTTACTAAAAAGGAAACATTATGAAGTCATATACTACGTCTATTGCAGCAACGGTCTTGTCTGCCTCTTTAATCGCCTGTGGAGGTGGAGGCTCCGACACTGCTTCATCGTCAACAGGGACCACTCTAAAAGGAACAGCTATTGATGGGTACATTGAAGGTGCTCACGTCTATTTGGATATTAACTACAACAAGAAGTTTGATGTCGGCGAACCCAACTTCTTCACCGATAGTGATGGTAAATGGTCAATGCTAGTAGATGGTCGATTCGGTGGCTGTGAAGATTACGTTCCTGCTGTCATTGATGTACCTGTTGGTGCAATCGATTCTGACTACGGTGAAGTAACTGAAGCTTACCAAATGATTTATCCACCACGATTCACTGTGGCGACAGATGAGGAAATAATGAACACCACCCCTCTCACGACTATCATTTGGGATACAATCCAAAATGAGCTGTACTCTGAAGGGACCACCTTAACGTGCACTGAAGTGAAAGATAACTATGAGCTTCGTGAACGAATCAAGGCTAGAGTTCAAGAGCAAGAGTTCCGTGTAGCTCAGCGCTACAACGTTACTGTTGATGAATTATATGGGGATTACATTGAAGCGGGCGACACTGACCTACACGCAAAAGCAGTAGCTCTAGTTCCATCAATGCAAGCATCTTACGCTGACACCGTGGCTATTGAAGCAGCTAACCCTAATGCGCAACTAGCATGGGTTGAGTACTTCAACGGTGAATGGGATGAACGTAGCGAGTATGCTCCGGGCTGGTACAAAGAGATTTACCTAAACTTTGGTGAGTCTGGTTGGTCTCAATCTACTGAGTCTGTAACGGATGACCTGAAAACCGTAACGGGTATGGTTGGCTTCTACAAAGGCAGTAAAGAAACAGTGAACGGTCTTACTTACGAATGGACCACTCTATTTTCTGACACTGTAGACAACACTCGCTGCGTAGCTAACGAGTGGATAGAACAAGACCAAGAAACTGGCTTCGGTGTACGCAATACATTCACAGCGCCTGAAGTTACAGCTTCTGCATGCGACGCAGTTGATTGGAATGCACATGTTGGTTCTGTAGCACAACAACTAACTACTCGTGTTAAAACAGCTAACAGCAATACTACATCACAACACTTCTTCACGAGCACTACTGATACTGGCTTAGCACACCTAGTGAAAGTTAACCCTGCTAACGTGGCAGCTTCTGAACTAGATGCAGTAAACTTTATCAGCACAGACTTCGCTAACGAAGACTCGTATGGTGCGTCTACATGGAGCCGTATCCAATCAGTAATGAATCCAAACGACGATGTAGCCCAAATGACTACAACTCACACCAACACTAACGCGTGGTCTCGTACTACCGTATTCGCTAACGGTACTTACTCTGAACAGTGTTCTTTCGATGGAGGCTCGAACTGGGTTCCTAAAACTGGAGATAATTGCGAATCGTAACCACATATCAAGAAGGTCAGCTACTGACCTTCTTTTTTTGCCCCCCTTACCAAGCAAGGCTTTAAGGATATATTATGTTTCTAAAGGCGCGTTATCAGACCATTTAGACATTTGGCTACAACCGTAACTGCGAAAACCCTTCCCGTACTGCTTCGTATCAACCTTAGCCAAGTAGCTCATCCAGTAGAACACTGACTCATAAACACTCACTTTCCTTTGAAGATAACGACAATATTGTTCAGTAGCTGGAATCTCCTGTACGTTGAGCATGACAGGCTTACCGGGAAACTCCACCAGCCCTTGGTTATCATCTATAGCCATATCCAGTACTCTTGACCAAGCTTCAGAGAGTATATATCTCAGGTGGTTTTTATTCTGATAGCTAAAATCACCCAATCGATGAAAAGTTTGTCCATTCAGTAAGAAGAATACGTGATAGTACTGGTGGTTTGAGCTGTCCTGCTCTCGACACCAAACATATCTAACCGAAGTAGAATGGACTCTATTAACTGCTTTCCTTCTACGCTCCACAGTACGCTGGACTCGTTGTTTAACACCTTCAACAAATCGAGTAATCAATTGCTCTAAATTCAACTGACTCTCGGTATCCACTGGCACTCTAAGTAGTACAGGGAAGATAAAACTTCTTGGGTGTTCTAGTAACGCATCGTTCAGTACTCGATGTGTTTGTTCGAGATAACGAGTTATCAATGAGTAGCGCCTATTAATTGGTAGCCCATTGAACAGGGAACCTTGATGGATGGAATAACTGGACATGTACCTCTCCTGTAGATGTTTAGGTCTACAAGAAGAAGCTGTATCGATATTTTTTATCTCAGCTATGGTAGCGAACAGTGTGGCTGGGGTAAGTATATATTACCTTTTCCTACATTCTGTCTTCAGGTGTTTAGCTGGGTTTATGCCTACTACATCCCCGGCTAGTCGGTAATTTAAGCGGCAAAAAGCGATGAACTTATTTCTTAGTGTTTCTTTTCTTCAATCCATCAAACTCCGGATGTAAATCCGAATGGCCTCTCAACACTTTTTGTGCAATCGACTCCCAACTATACACATTGACATCGGTATAGATAACATCCCCCTCGTCCTTTCGTTTTAGAGCGCTGCCTTCCACAGATACCGCATTTGAAATAACCAACTCTGTGCGACGTTGCAACGTTGAATGGGCATACCTAATTTCAAAATGGGAAATTCGCTCACCAAAGCCGTGAGTAGGAACGAGCACAACCTCATCAGGTAAAAAGTCATAACCATATACCAACATCAAAAAGGACTTACATCTTCGAGCTATCATCGCTGACACGTACAGTGCTAGCTGTATAAGGTTTCCGTAAAGTCTTTGTGGTTCACTCATTTCTGGCTCATTCTCAAAAAGGATAAGTTGCTTGGTTTGCTGGAGTACTCGTCGGCAAAGAAGCATTGCATGTTTTTTTTGGTCATTATTTATCACCATACTCTTTGGAAATACTGACTCCCATGAAAGTAGGTCCTTAACCACAATGTTTCCATCGAGCTTATCAATACTGTCCCAGCTATGAGTTAAAATCGCAGATGCAATATCACACATCCATAACTGAAGACGATCATGCGAAGTCACATTCTCAAAGAGTTGTCTGAAGGATAGAAAGCCTAAGCCGTTTGCGATAACTTGCGCGTGGGATGGGAAACGTACTTTCGATAGTTCATACTGAAGCTCTGACAGTTTCTGTTGTTCCTTACGTGCCTCATCAGGATTTTCAGCAAGAGCTATCCTGTTTTTTTGCTTAGCGAGCTCATCCCAGTTAAAAAGCCCACTCATCGAAAGTAATGCTGACGCTTCAGTTTGCACACAGTCATCAAACTCACCATTTAGATTTACAACTAAACTGGACGGTTCTCTTAGCTCATCAAACAAAGCATGTGACAAATTAAAATAGTAGCGAGTTTTCGTTTTACCAAAAAGCTGTCTGTTGGACTGGCCCGATACAACCTTCCGGAAGATACCCCAATCTTTAAGCTTTTTTATTAGGGACTTAAACCTATCTCCGCGAATACCCATTTGCTGACATATTTCATTCGCACTGACTTCCACGTAGCCAAGCTCGCTTCCTGTCTCATCCCAAATCTTTAGAAATGTAAGCAGCATCAAACGCTGAGGTGCTGTGAGCATCAAACCTGACTTACCTCCATCGTTCTTCTGATGTGCGCATGAATACCTGTTCTCAACAATATATTTCACACCGGGAAAGTCACTACCACTGTTTAATGTCCACCAGATTAGAGGCTCTGACAGAGAATAACTTTTCATGGCGTCAGTAAATTTGTACTCACGATAGCCAGAACCTCGCCCCTGATATACCTGCTCAACGAGCAGGTAGCCCTCACTAACTAGTTGCCTTAGAAGAGCACTTACAGTTTGAGTCTTAATGCTGTACTCCGAGGCAATATCACCAATACGCTTGCAAAAATGATCATCAAGCTCTGATGACTTTAAAAGAGATATGACAATCATTTTATCTGCGGGTTTCAGCTTCAAAAGCAGCATAGGGTTATCTCACATACCAATAAAAAAAAGGAACAAAACAGGGTATATATGGCAATGTATACGAGTTTAAAGACAAGTTAAACGACAAGTTCTATACTAATTTCGACACAAGTTTTGTTAATGCGAACCTGATCATGTTGTGTGTTCTCGTTGTCTGGCACGATGTTATGATCGCAACAACTTATTCGTCGCATAGCAGTAGAACAATGTCTAAGATTGATAGTGAAAAACTCAAAAAACGTTTAACTTGGATTACGCCCTCAAATAGAGAGCAAGCTGACTGGATTAGGAATTACCTTGAATCTCATAGGAAACCAGATCCATGGTTTTCTCCCCATGGGCTAAAATCACTAGCACCTAAAGAGTATGTAGAAGCATTTGTATCTGCGGCATATCACGCCGTGGATGGCGACAGTGTAGATTACGATCGAGTTGAAGGGGTAAAGTCATTATGCAACAAACTTAAAGCGGCTTGGACTTCGAAACAACGCAGAAAAAAGAACACCAACAAAACTGAAACCGCGTTTACATTGAGCAAAAGTGGGCGCTCGCAACTGGAGAAGCTAGCTAAAAATCAGAATTGTAGCTTCAGCCAAATTGTAGATGCCTTGCTTAAATCAGCCAAGGATATACTGTCACTAGAGCGTAAGTTGAAAAGTGAAGACTCAGAACAAACTGAATCGACTGGAAAACTACAGCCTCTCAGCGAGCTACTTTCCGGAGAAATCGAGGATTCAAAAGTTGAAGACGATGCTATAAATCAACTTCATGAAAGCCTTAAACAACTGAATAACGAGCTAAGTACTGCTAGAGAGCATAATGATAATCTAGTAACTCAAGCAAACAAACATGAGCAAGAGATAGTAAAACTAAACGAAGAAATAGCTCAACTACGGCTAGAAAACGAAGATTTTAGGGCGCAGAGATGTGATCAAGATGAGATGACATTTATACAACCGCAAAGCTCAATTGAGAATAACTGCAACGAAAGCGTGATAACACAGCCAGTTGACTCAAGAAAAGGATTCGACTACAGAAAGAAATATAATAAATAGTCTAGTTTCAGGGAAATTTGCATTTATTTTAATTAAGCAAATAGCTTTAGTAACCACCTTAGTAACCAAAATAAAAGTCAAACCAATTGATAACCAAAAAAATCAACAACTTAAGGGTTAAGTTCAACTTACGCCAGCCCACCAAACGTTTGGAAAGGGCGGTAACTCACTGAGTTATCGCCCTTTTTGTATTTATAATCATTAATTATGCTATTAGTACTAAAAGCAGATACTAAACGCGCCACCTTGCACTTTCGCTTTCAACACACCTTCAAAAGCCGTAAATAAATCAAACGTAGCCTCCACACATCCAACTTGGATGATGCTAATACCTTGCGTTACCATTATTTATTTCTTAATCACCTGTGTTTTCACTCACAGGGTGATGCACAGTGTAAGTGCTTTTGATTGCCATAACTTTAGTTTAGAACCATCTCGTTGCGCTTCAAAGTCAGTATTTCTAATTATCTCTTGTGTGGCATATTTGATCTACTTACGTGTAACTATCACCTCACCTTACCCGCATGGATAATCGCCAATCGCAAAAGAACTTAGCGACAAGTCTAACAAAGGCTGGCATCCACCTTCTTGCAATACCTCTTTAAGCTAAAGGCTTTGATAATCCTACTTTATCCTCTACAAGGTATATAACTTGCAATATCCCCTACAAGGTATAAAGTTACATATATCCCTTTGTTGGGATAGCACGACCAATATCCTCTAATGGGGATAAAACATCATAGTAAGGAGTGACAACTTGTGATTTATAGCCCACAACAATTAGCCAATACTTTACTGCTAATACGCCAAAAGAATAGGTGGACTCAGTCTGAGCTGGCAAAAAAAGTAGGGATAAAACAAGCAACCATTTCGAACTTTGAAAATAGACCAGAAAAGGCAACTATTTCAACAATGTTCAAGCTTATCCAAGCATTAGATCTCACCCTTAAAATCGAACCCAAAGATGCAAAAAATAGTCAAAGCACTGTTGATGAGGAAGATTGGTAATGCAACAACTTAATGCCTACATGAATGGTGAGTTGGTCGGTACTCTCACAAAGCAAAACAATGGCTCTCACGAATTTAAATATAATGAGTCTTGGCTCAGTAACGACAAATCTCGCCCATTATCTTTATCCCTTAAACTACAAATACCTACGATAACTTCTGATGCCGTTATCAACTACTTTGACAACCTGCTACCAGACAATATTGCTATACGTAATAGGATTGTTGCACGCTATCAAACGGCTTCAAATCAACCTTTTGATCTTCTGAAAGAAATTGGCAAAGACAGCGTTGGTGCCATTGCTCTGCTCCCTCCAAGTCAACCCTATATCGAGAACAAACTGTCATACGAACTTCTTGACGAATCTCGGCTTGAAAAAATCTTAGCAGCCCATCATTCCAATATTCCATTAGGTATGATTAAGGAAGAAGATGATTTCCGAATATCGGTTGCTGGCGCTCAAGAAAAAACAGCATTGCTAAGGTTGAACGGAGATTGGTGTTTGCCTAAAGGGAATACACCTACAAGCCATATCATTAAGCTACCTATTGGTGAGATTAAGCAGCCCACATCTATTCTAGATCTGACTGAAAGTGTCGAGAATGAGTTCATCTGTATTGAGTTAGCTAGAGAGTTGGGGTTTGATGTTCCGACCGTCGAGATCATCACAACCCATAATTATAAAGCCATTGCTGTTGAGCGTTTTGATAGACGTTGGATTAAGGATCGTACACACCTACTGCGCCTTCCTCAGGAAGATATCTGTCAAGCCAAAGGAATCCCTTCATCGATAAAATACGAAAGTGATGGAGGCCCCGGAATCGCCGATATTATGAAGCTACTTGAAGGCTCATCCAATGCACTGGAAGACAGATATAACTTCATGAAGTTTCAAGTTTTCCAATGGGCTATAGGCGCTATTGATGGGCATGCAAAGAACTATTCAATATTTATTGAAAAGCAAGGTAGTTATCGCTTAACACCATTTTATGACATTTTGTCTGCTTACCCTATCACGGGGAAAAAAGGACTAAACATAAGAAAATTAAAGTTAGCAATGGGATTAAAAGCAAGTCGTGGTAAGAAGTACCAAATAAGCAAGATCTACTCTCGCCACTTTCTTGATACAGCCCATTCAGTTGGCTTTAATTCTGATAGCATGCAAAGCATATTGGATGACATGCAAACTGAATTACCCAAAGCAATTGAGCGCCTCGCCGCACGCTTGCCTGAAGGTTTCCCAAAACACATAACCGAAGCTATCTTTGATAACTCTATTGCCATGCTTAACAAATTGAATTTGAGCAAGAACTAGATCATTCCCCTCTAGAGAAGATAGAACTTGATGTACTTTATAGAGCTCTCAACAAACAGCCACACATCCCAATACTGAAATGTGTGGCTGTTTGGAACGGTTCTATTACAAACTTAGTTAGGGGTTACTCCACATCACCTAACAAGTAATCTTCATCGCTGCTGACTACTGCGCCGTGTTTCAGGAAGTTCTTACCTAGGATCATGCTGTATTCAAAGCGAGAGCGGTCTTGAAGATTTACCCTCACTTCTTTCTCTAAGTCACCGAGCTTAACCTTCATTTCAACGACAGGGCGAATGTTTACCTTCTCGCCTTTCTTGGCCTTAATGCGCATCACATCAATCACTGGCTTGGTGAACTCTTGCTTATCGCCTTGGTTGTTTTGATAAGTAAAGGTCACCATGTCTTGGCCATCTTTCTTGAATCGTTTGATGTTCACCGCGTTCATTGAGCTCACATCCGCGCCAGTGTCGAGCTTGGCCGGGAACTTCATGCCGTTCACTTCAACGACTTCGATGTGCCCTACTTTAAACAGCGGCTCAGCTTTCAAAAGGTAGTCAGAGCGAGTGTTCACATACACACCGTCTTTTGCCATCTTCTTGCCTAAAATAAAGTACGCTTCTTTCTCATTCGTATTGAGCACATCGATGGCAAACTCTTGCGTACGAACGTTTCCAGACACCGCAAACTCACCACTGACAACCGGACGAGTATCATCACCGACTTTAAGCTTCTTAATAATTGGCTTGGTCACCTTCTGCTTCTCACCGTTTACATCCGTAAGGTAAAATTCAACGGAAGCCTCTTTGCCTTTGCCTGTCATTTCAAAACTGTCGACCTTCAACAGAGGCGTGTTGACAATGAAAGAGGCAACGGCCTTGAGTGGGAAGTCATCAAGGGTGATGTCCTCTTCTGGAGAAATAACCAAAGGTTCACTCTTTTTAGCAACATCACTAAAGCTCTCTGAACCTTCAGAAAGAATATTTTCTGCATTGGTGTCAATCATGAAAAGTTCACTGGCAGTGCTGGTACCAAATCTCAACTGCGACTCACTACTCGAGCGCTCACGTAGGTACACCAGAACGTCTTTTGTGGTGTTTTCATCGAGTTGAACCGGCACATACACCAAAGGTCTCTTCTTACCACTCACGCTTAACATACGAACCAACGGCAACGTCATCTCTTTTTGCTTGCCGTCGTTGTCGAACATATCAAACGTCACTTCTTTGTTCTTTTTGTCTATGTCGATGTCTTTTGCATGCAAAATGCTGTAGCGGTTCTTTAAAGAGAATGTCGCGTTCATCGCCATTCCGGAGATAGACACCACCTCTTTGCGGCCAACAACCGTCGCGTTTTCCTGCTCTTGCAAATAGTCGTAGCCTGCAAACACTAAGGCGTTGTCAGCAAGAAAGGTTTTGCCGATCAGCACTGGCGCAGAGAAGTGACTTCTGTCCGTCAGGTTAACGTCTGTTTTTAATTCTTGATCCGCAATGGTCAGCGACATTTTTACGGTAGGACGAAGTAAAGGCGTGCTGCTAGTGCGGCTGCGTATCATGCTGACACGCTCTAAAGGCGCTTCGATTAATACCATGTCTCCCGTGCGTGGGTTTTGGACCTTAAAAGACACCACAGCTTCATATTTCGCAAAGGTGCTGCCATCCCAATCATCGTAATCAACATCAGAATTGTTCAACAGGTCTTCGGTTAACGCCGCCATCAACTCTTTGTCTTTGAGGTTTTGGTAATCGGGATTAGAGCTCTTCACATGAATGTCTTCAGCATGCATAGAAGTGGTTTCTGCACCGGTATCAATTTTACCAATGAAAGGAACGTCTTTTAGCCCTTGAACGCTAGATAGGTACACGTTCTCAGTACGGCCTAATACCGACTTACCATCGAGTTCGTAAGTCGGATTTTGCGTGGTGTGTGAAGTGTCTGTAGCCAAAGAATATTGTGAAAAAAGTAGAGTGCTTAAAAGAGTTAGAGCCAAAGGTATCTTTTTCATTAGTTGGTCCGTTGTGATCAGTTCACTAATAATACTGGCGAATAGGCAAGAAGTTCCCCCACCAGCGATGGTTCTCACATAACGTTTACGCTATGACTTTTTCAATGACAAACCGATGACTTTGCGCTGCATTCGCTTATCGATTATTGACTAATGGATACCCAATAACCTTTTCAATGCTCGGTGTTCTATTGGAGAAATGAATACAAAAAAGGCCAACGACAAGCGCTGACCTTAGCTATTCAAAACACACCTGAAGCGAGTTTAACTTGCTAAAACACAAACGGTTCTAGATAAACATAGCACTAAAAAGTCCCGACTGTTTTCTTTGCACAGATAGCTCGAGCTTTTTCTGCGTCCTCACCTTTATTTTTGAGATAGCACTGTCGATAAGATTCGACGTAGCGCTCAAATAACATCTTAGCTTCAGGTTGCGGTTTAGAGAGCAGTTGGCTAACAAACTTTCTTGAGCCGACCTCAAAATGCTGAGAATCGATTGGGCTATTCCAATCCCCTCCCCAGATCATAAATCCGTGATGGGCAAAAAGCTCAACCACATCTTCAGCCATGCCGCGGCGTTCAAGTTCCTCACGCGCACGAAAGCGAGTACGGTTCACATAACTTGTCGCAGATTGTGAAGGCTTTACCGTGATCTTTCCGTTGCTATCGAACTCTAAGAAAGGATTTTGAACTGGGTTGATGTCTATCGCCACACCATAAGCATGCTTCGACCAACCACCTCCACCTGTAATAGGACGAGCATTAAACGCACTGCTGTTGTTCGCGTCCATTGAGGCGTTATCGTCACCTCTGAATTCACGCATTAGGCGAGCGGAATGAAGAGGAAAATTGCGCTGTTTGAGATCCGAAAAAATTTGTTCAACAGCAGGTGCAACCACATCAAGCACGATCATATTGCCCTGTTGCGTTTCCCCTTTGAAATTAATGAAATCGAAATCCACTTTGGATAGTCGCTCACAACCGACAGGCGCACCACTACTCAAGACATTGTTCTTTTTCATCATGTCGCATTGCCATTGAGATATAGGGGCAACTTGGCCGTAACTCGCAACACTGAGAACAGTGGCCAGCCAGCCGACAATAAAACGTTTCATATCAAAGACTCAAAATAGTAAGTGTGAAAAGTAGCAGAAGTTGGAAAGTAACATATTAAGCCAAGTGGAGCGCACGCTTTGTTAGCGCGTTTTGTCCCAATAGACAATCTCTCGAACTCTTCCGTTCTGATCCTTATCAGCCTTTCCGCCGATTTCAGAAAGCTCAGGCAAGCACGACAATGTTGGAGCGTGATAAGCAATCAACATCAAAATGAATGCGTCATAAATATCGTCTATCGCGACGTCTTTACGCTTGGTATTTAAAATGGCCAAAGACAAGCCGTCACACCATTGAGGGGCGAGTTGCTGAATAATAGAAAGCCGTTCCTCTTTGCCTTCTTGCGTTCGTTTGGAAAACGTCAGCGGTTCACCTTTCAATGCTGCAAACACCACCTCAGGATGTGATTCCCTTATCGAAAGGCTTGGGTGAGATTCAATGAGTTCATCAAGCTCGCGAATCTTGGGCACAATTCCCCAAGTCTGTTTAGAAAACTTCTTATCAAGCTGCTCAACATTAGCACTGCACGCCGCAATGTAATCGGTTTGGTAAACCGCCTCTCGACACGGAACAGGAAACACGGAAGAGCCACGTTTGCTGGTGAGGAAACGTCTTGCTGTTTTGTCGCATAATCTATCTGGAGTCAGTGAATCGCTAAAGCCAATCGGCATATCGATTAATGTTGTTGATCCCGTAAAATCATCAACCAGCTCTTCGAGGGTCTTCACCACCTTGAACTCAGGTGTTTCATTGCCAGAGACAATCCAAGCGATCCAACCCGCCTTGCAGCCATCAATTCCGATGTATTTCATCGTTTACTCTACCGTTACTCAAAGGATTAAATTAGAGGGTAAATTGCGATCAGTGCCACTCATTGATTAATAGTCGGCTTTTCACACCGCGTACCTGCAAACCCATAGCGTCAAACACCTCTTCGAAATCTCGACACTGTGATGGAATATTGGGTAAAGAAAGAGCCGCTTCCGAAAAGAACTGTTGTTCAAAATGAGCGGAATCGTTCCACGCCAATTGCCACCATTCGAGAATACGAGACTTAGACGCACGAAGTTTTTCAGCAGTAGGAACTTTGTCACTTTTGCTTAGATTCTCTTTGCTTGTGGTGGGAAAGAGGTTCCACTTGTCGTTATTCGGCCAATAAGCAAAAGGCAGACAGTGATCAACGTGATACTCGTTTTTTAATGATTTTCCACTCCAAACACTGACAATGTCTGCCTGATCAGCTCTAAGCTGTTCAACTCTTTTGCGTACATCACGAGTATCATGGTTTCGGTCAATCCAGACTAAACAGTCGTGATAGGTCTGTAGTGATATGTTGCGCTGTCGATTTAACTCAAAACGCTGCATCTCCATCACCCATTGATTCACCACCAGCGGTTCAATCCAAGAATGGTAAATTCTAAAGCACTCCCACAGGCTTTCATCGAGAGTGAAATAGCCAAAGCTTTCTAGGAACTCACTATCAATGACCAGCGATTCTCGGCTCTTACGTCGCTGCTGAGGTGGGAGTATCTCAAACAGCTTATTCTCTTTAGAGCCATGATAAATAAAGGTCACTGGACCCGATTTAATAGTACTGATCGTTTGTGAAAACAGCTTCTGCAATGCTTTGGCTTCCTCGCCTAAAAACATAGTACCAATAGCTAGATCATCGGCACTAAGATGCTTTAGTTTGTTCCAACCATCCATTTTTACAAATCCGAGGCCTTTACTCGTGTTGCTATTTTGCTGAATCCCAGCGCCTTCTATATCGATATCAATCAAGCGCTTAAACTGCCTAACCCAATACAGAGCGACCAAGCCCAATGGTAGAGAAATTTCCCCATCAGTTCGATCAATCACAGCGCCTGAATGAGCATCCGCAATTCGCAGTAATGTTCTCAACAAAGCCAACTTGTATGTGGCCGACTTGTTGTCATTCACAATAATGTGGCGCACCTTGTTCAAGTCACCGGAGCCATCGTCTGGCAATGTCATCACCACGGTTTGCCACCACACTTCATTGCGGTTCAACCTATCTTGGCTATCATCAACATGACGAACCAACAAGGCGCTGTTTTTTGATAAACGCTCGAGCTCTTCAACTGAGACTTCATAGCCTTGTCGACTGTCTTGAAACTCCCCATGACGCAGAGTGATCACCAGCTTGCCATTTGGAGCTAGCAAGTTAGACAATTTTCTAAATGCACGCTCTCGATGAGACGGAGCGAGATGCATCCAAACCGCACTCACCAATATCAACTCAAAACGCATTCCGAGGTTTTCAGTGCGGCTAAGCGAGGGGAGTGAATCATCAATCCAGGTAACACTTGGGCCTGTATATTTCGAGCCTTGTTCGCGTAATGACGCACTAGGTTCTATCGCAATAACATCAGCTCCGGCTTTGTGCATCCATAGCACATCACGACCGCTCCCTGCACCGATATCTAGTACTTTATCGCCCTCTAAAGGCCAGTAAGCTTGCCAGCTTTTATGTACCGTCTCGAACGTAACTGAGTTGTACTGCTGGCAAAGTGTGTGAGCATTTTTATCGTAAAATGGAATCGATGAGGACATATGCGTTATTGGAGTAAGGAGTCTATCTCAATAGTAATGGGGAGCTTGGGCGATTGCTAGCAGCTCATGTAAGTTCAGCCACACCAATCAACATTTATCGTTAGTGACTGTTTTATATCAATATCTACCTAATGAGCTCATCAGGCGAGTCACATCATGAATCAGTTTCGTCAGCAAAACAAAAACAAACAAGGTGCAAGCTGACGTGCGAACAGAGATAATTGTTTGAAGATGATTAACTCGCCTAAAGCACCTAGCCGATAAAGACTAATGAACACATACTCACACATAGATACCCCATTCAACCTGCGCCACACCTGTTGGTTTTGTGGTGAACCTTCCAGTAACCTTGTTGAATTCCCTAAGACAGCGCAGGCTGTTGCCAAGATTGGCCATTCACCGATAGCACTGCCGGCTTGTAATGAGTGTGCGAGAATTAACTATTCAAAGAATCTGACCTCAATTTGGTCTGTGCGCGATCAGATAAAACACACTCTGATAGACAAGTACGCTAAGCACCTTGGCATCGGTGAGAACTGGACAGAGCAAGAACTTATTGATTCTGATTTCTCGGGCTCGACACTTGGCGGGTTTGGGCGCAGCGCGTGGAAAATGTATCAAATCGCCAAGCAACGCGTCGATTATAAAGGCTGGCCTTTGTCGGTTGATGACATCCCACTTGAGGTATACGACGAAACCAGTGGCTTTGAGTTTGACGGTACTCGTTATGCCTCAATCAATTCGTGTATAGACTATTTCACCAAGGCTGCAGGCGTAGACAAAGAGCTGTTGTCGCAGCTTGTCGACATCGTTTCATCAGACCGATTTAGCTACGCACTGCGAATCGCTAAGCTGAACAAAAGTGTCTCTAATACCAAGCGCTCGGAGATCGTCGAAGAGGTGCTACAACAAGAGTCTGAACAAGAAGAGATACTGCTTGAGCAAGCTAATTCAATGTTTAACCCAAACGTCGAAGAGGTGAATATTTCAGGCTCAGTTGCGCCTGTATTTGCCATTCAATGGGCGTTAGCTAACAAGGTTGAAGATTTGGCCCACCTATGTGCGCTCGAAGATGAGTATTTCGACTATTTCGAACACCTCGGCGGCCCTGCAGCTTTCATGTCTTATAACGGCCTACAACTCTACTTGGAATCGCGTCAAGAGCCTGAATGGGTAGAAAAATCGGATCCAAATAAACAGTATTGGTGATCATGAGCCATTACTGGTGAACACGTGTAAGCTCGATAAGTGTGTCAAATGCCCATTGTTAGTCCTTGTTTTATATAAAGATCTAAAAATAGCCCCCTAACACAGTTAATTGTTGCAATTCGGTTAAATAGAGTGAAAACTTCAAGCATCTAAAACTATTTAATCACTGCCATCTGTGGTGAGTAAGGAGTGAATTGTGCTTGCTGTTCTTCGTATTATTTTGGCTACGGTGTTTATTATTCTCACCACTCTATGTGCTTTTGTTTACTGCTTGTTTAGCCCCAAGAACCCCAAGCATGTGTACGTTTTCTGTCGTTGGTTCAACCAACTCCAAAAGATCATCGGTGTAAAACTGGTGCAGCGCGGCCTCGACAATGCCCCGACACCAGAAAACAGCGTCTACATCTCTAACCACCAAAGCATATTGGACTTTGTGACCGACCCAGGAATGCTAAGACCACGCACTGTTTCATTGGGCAAACGCGATTTGTTGTACGTGCCTTTCTTTGGTCTGCTGTATTGGATCACCGGTAACATCATGATTAACCGTGAAGACAAGTCCAAAGCACGCGATACCATCAAACAAGTGGCGGAAGCGATTCATCAGAGAGATCTATCTGTTTGGGTTTACCCTGAAGGAACCCGTAGTAAAGGACGTGGATTACTGCCATTCAAAACAGGCGCTTTCCGAATGGCGATTGAAGCTGGTGTGCCTATCACCCCGATGTGTACCAGCACCACACACAATAAGATCGACTTAAATCGATTAAACAACGGTATTGCGATTACCGAGATGCTGGAACCTATCGATGTATCCGGATACAAGCTCAGCGATGCAAGGGAGTTGGCCAATCGCTGTCACGCACTCATGGCAGAGAAAATAGCAGAGCTTGATGCCGAAGTGGCTCGTTTAGAGGCGCAGCAAAACCCAGAGTTGGATTCAGACCGCTCTTCTACGAACTAACTCACAACGAACCCACTGAGTTATCGCTCAATTACTTAAAAAGATACTCAACGATCGCAACTCTCATTGTTCTTGTTTTACTTACT
The DNA here is from genome assembly GCF_024347415.1 of Vibrio crassostreae. NCBI lineage: Bacteria > Pseudomonadati > Pseudomonadota > Gammaproteobacteria > Vibrionales > Vibrionaceae > Vibrio > Vibrio crassostreae. The sequence goes on along the minus strand of NZ_AP025476.1, from coordinate 718,645 downwards.
GGCGCTTACCCGCAAAATAAAAACAGGCGTTAACGGCTTTATAGAGCAATGGGAGTAAACGATGGAAGTGATTCACCATGGCGGCAAACATACTGTCACAGGATCTTGTCACGAATTAAGAGATTCAGGCCAAGCGGTACTCATCGATTGTGGCTTGTTTCAGGGGGAAGACACTCGCCCTCTCGATATTGAATTTGAAATATCCCACCTCAACGCTCTGCTGCTGACTCATACTCACATTGATCATATTGGCCGATTACCTTGGTTACTCGCCAGTGGGTTTAACCAACCGATTTATTGCACTCAGGCGACGGCTGAACTCGCTCCTTTAATGATTGAAGATGGCTTAAAACTGCAAGGGCTCAGTCATAAACAATCCAAACTCATCCTTAAAAAAATTTATTCGTTGATTGCTCCTAAGCCTTATGAGGAGTGGTTTCCAATTGTCTCGAAACAGCAAAACGACGGAAAAGATCATCATAGGCCAAATACTCTGTATGCCCGTTTTCAACCTGCAGGACATATCTTAGGTTCGGCCTATATTGAGATTAAGTTACCCAACCAAGAGGTAGTGGTCTTTTCTGGCGACTTGGGCCCAAGTAACACGCCATTGCTGCCGGATCCGAAACCACCACAACAAGCCGACTATCTGTTTATCGAATCGACTTACGGCACTAGCACGCACGACGATATTGCTTCACGCTCTGAACGCCTCAAAGCAATTATTGACCGTTCGTTACTCGATGGTGGCGTCATCCTGATCCCGGCATTTAGTATCGGCAGAACACAAGAACTGTTGTTTGATATTGAAAACCTGATCTTTGAGCATCAACTCAGCGCCGATATTCCTATCATCCTCGACTCACCTATGGCAGAGAAAGTAACGCGATCCTACCGACGCTTTAAAGAGCTATGGGGTCAAGAAGCCAAGCAGCGCCTTGAAGTGAAACGTCACCCACTCGCTTTTGAGCAATGCATTACTGTTGATGGGCATAGAATGCACAAGAAGATCGTTAATCGCCTCAAGTCGACAGGTGAACCCGCGATTGTGGTTGCAGCTTCTGGGATGTGTCAGGGCGGCAGGATCATGAACTACTTATCGGCTTTGCTTCCAGATAAACGCACCGATGTCATTTTAGCGGGCTATCAAGCACACGGAACACTCGGACGCGAGCTTCAACAAGGCGAAAAACAGGTTTTTATTGATAACAAAGACGTTGAGGTTAATGCTCAAATTCATGGCATGTCTGGCTATTCTGCTCATGCTGATAAAGAGGATCTCTACCGATTTATAGAGGGTATCGCGACTCAACAGAAAGAGGTGCATTTGATTCACGGCGAGCCAAATACTCAGTCTGAGTTCGCTCAAGAATTACAAGAGCGAGGGTTCGTAGTTGTTTGAAACAGTCATCAAACTAACAACTTTCACTAAGTAATTCTTAAAGCCGCAATTATCGAATCTTCAAAAAACACAGTTTCTTATATCTGCTAGTTCACACGATGCAGGTGATAGATTCCAATCTACTTATCCCACAACTCCTATATCAGCCGTTTATGCTAGCGGCTTTAACCGCTGCTCTTTATTAATTTCGTATTTTATTCGCATCTCAAATCCCCCTTTTTGTATTAATCACTATTTATTCACTTTGCAAAACACCAGAAAGCAAAACCAGTTGCATATAAGATTAAATAGGACGATCATCAAATTAGCACTAAGCATTAACAAACCCTCCCTATAACTTGCTTTATGTCACAGTAATCCTAATGCGCAGTTAAATAATTTAACACTTGGGTTACAAGTGAAGTATTGTGTTGTTCGAAAAACAATCATAAGCAAAACTAACAGGGAAAATACTCATGCAGTCATTCGTTGATTTTTTGAATGGAATAATCTGGAGCCCAGTACTTATCTACCTATGTTTAGGTGCAGGTTTGTTCTACTCCATCATGACTCGATTTGTTCAAATCCGTCACTTCTTTGAAATGTGGCGCTTGCTACTATCAGGTAAAAGCTCATCAAAAGGCATCTCGTCTTTCCAAGCTCTAGCCGTTTCGCTATCTGGCCGTGTAGGTACAGGTAACATTGCTGGTGTTGCTGCCGCTATCGGTTTCGGTGGCCCAGGTGCAGTATTCTGGATGTGGGTTGTAGCCTTCTTTGGCGCCGCAACTGCTTACGCAGAATCTACGCTAGCGCAAATCTACAAAGAAGAAGACGAAGGCCAGTTCCGTGGTGGTCCGGCTTACTACATTGAAAAAGCAATGGGTCAGAAGTGGTACGCATGGATCTTCGCTATCGCGACTATTTTTGCATGTGGCATTTTGCTTCCAGGTGTTCAGTCAAACAGTATTGGTAATGCTGTAGAAGCTGCATTTGGCTCAGGTGATATGATTGAAACAGCTGTCGGTACATTCAGTTTCGCTAAAATTTTCACCGGTACTGTTGTTGCTATCATCCTTGCTTTCATCATCTTTGGTGGTGTTAAACGTATTGCGAACTTCACACAGATCGTTGTTCCTTTCATGGCATTGGCTTACATCATTATCGCGTTCGTTATCATTCTGCTAAACATCAGCCAAGTGCCAACTGTTTTCGCAATGATTATTGGTGATGCATTCACACCTATGGCAGGCTTCGGTGCTGCAATTGGTTGGGGTGTTAAGCGTGGTGTTTACTCAAACGAAGCGGGTCAAGGTACTGGTCCTCACGCGGCAGCGGCTGCAAGTGTTGATCACCCAGCTCAGCAAGGTTTGGTACAAGCATTCTCTATCTACATCGATACTCTTCTAGTATGTTCTGCTACAGCGTTCATGATCATCATCACTGGTGCATACAACGTTCACGGCGGCGCTGAGGGGGTATTCCTTGTTCAGAACCTAGCAGCAAACATCGGTGCGAATGGTCCTGTATTTACACAGCTTGCTATTGAAAGTGCACTACCAGGCATTGGTAAGCCATTCATCGCATTTGCTCTGTTCTTCTTCGCATTTACAACGATTCTTGCTTACTACTACATCGCAGAAACGAATATTGCTTACCTACGTCGTACCATCAAGATCCCTGGCATGATGTTCGTACTTAAGCTTGTTCTTATCACTGCGGTTTTCTATGGCACAGTTAAAACAGCGAACCTTGCATGGGCAATGGGTGATGTTGGTGTTGGCTTGATGGCATGGTTAAACATCGTGGGTATTCTGATCATCTTCTTCATGTCTAAGCCTGCGCTTAAAGCTCTAGCTGACTATGAAGAACAGCAGAAACAAGGCGTAACTGAGTACACATTCAACCCTGTAAAACTAGGCATTAAAGGTGCAACTTACTGGGAAGAGAAGTACAAGCGTAAAACAGGCAAGTCTCCTGAAGCAGAAGCTGCAGACACTAAACCTGTAGAGCAACCTTCAGCTTAAGCTTGTGCCTTAACAAATGGATTGCTTTAGCAAGTAGCTCGCTTTAACTCGCGCTATTAATAACGCATAAAAAAGGGGTTAGCCATTTCGGCTAACCCCTTTTGTTTTATTCATAACCAATAAACGGCTTATAACAAACTAACTGTTCCCGAGTTAGAGTATTAAGCAGCGATTTCTTGTGTTGCCAGTTGAGGTGCTTTCTTCTCACCGATAGGCAGAACTGTGCGGCCGTATTCGTTGTTGATTACTTGTGCCATTGCAAAGTAGATAGCTGAAGCGCCACAGAAGATACCTTCAAAACCAGCGATTGTGCCGATCAGTTCGCTACCAGTGAAATCACGAGCTGCAAGTAGGAAGAACAAGATAGTTAGTGAACCGAATACTACTTGCTTCGCTACTGGGTAGCATAGAGAACCGATGAACATGAAGCCAGTGAAGATACCCCATAGAAGTAGGTACCAACCCATGAATGCAGCAGGGCTTGCTGGTAGGCCCATGTAAGGCATTACGATTAAACCAACCAAAGACAACCAGAATAGGCCGTAAGAAGTAAACGCAGTTGTACCGAACGTGTCACCACGTTTGAAACACATTGTGCCCACGATAACTTGGCTCAAACCACCGTAAAAAATACCCATAGCAAGAATCATTGAATCGATTGGAAAGAAACCTGCGTTGTGGATATTAAGAAGAATAGTGGTCATACCGAAACCCATTAAGCCTAGTGGCGCTGGGTTAGCTAGTTTGGTCGACATTGCGAATTTACCTTATTAAAGTGGTTGATTAAAAAAAATCGATAAAATTTGTAAGAAAATTTTAATCTATAAACCGCTCAACTAGGTAATCCAGTTATCGAAAACTAAGATTGTGTAAATGATCTTATGGAAAATTAGTTTCATAACGACACGAATCAATTCACAGAAACTATAAGTAAACAAATTCCCTATCGCGCTATAAAAAAGATACGAGTAACGAGATGCGAGATTCGAAAAGAGTCTTTAGATTCGAGTAAGCGGGATACGAAGAGCGTGTTGAGATTGAAGTTAGTAATATGCATATGAAAAAGTTGCGGGTAACGAGATACGGGATGCGAAAAGAGTCTTTAGATTTGAGTAAGCGCCCCCTTAGCATCAAACTTAGACAATAGAGAGCGAGCTCTTCGATACTCGTTTACTCACATCCCGTATCTAGCTCTCAGTCGTCATTCCAGAATCGAGGAACGAGGTACCTGGAATCTCCTCTTCGATATAAGCACGTTTGGCGCACTAAAGAGATTCCCTATCACGTTCGTCCCTCACTGTGGGAATGACGAGGCTTACTTAGGTTCGAGTAAGTGAGATGAAGAACAAGAGAGCGAGCTTTTCGTTACTCGATTACTCGCATCCCGTATCTGTTCCCCATTCGTAATCTTAAATTACGCTTGTTGTGGTTTAGACTCTGACACTTGAGATTGAACGTCTGAAGAAGCGTTTTTACTCGCATCGCGCTTGGCTAACAACGTAACGATAATCAATTGAGCGACAAGCGCACCTAACACAACCAACGAGCTACCAGTAAAGCCAGCCACAATAAAGCTCACTAAAGCGATAGAACCGTTCATCAATGCATAAGGCAGTTGTGTCTTAAAGTGCTCAAACTGGTCACACCCGGCACCTGTTGAAGAAAGAATCGTGGTTTCAGAGATCGGTGAGCAGTGATCACCAAACAAGCCACCCGATAACACGGCACCAATTGCGACGAGTAGCGGAGCATCTATTGCAATCGCGGTTGGAATAACCAATGGCATCATTATCGCGAAGGTTCCCCAAGAAGAACCCGTTGCGAATGAAATAATAGCCGATAACAAAAAAGCGACCGCAGGTACTAACCAGTATGGGAAACCGCTCTGCGCTTGTTCTGCAATATAAGCCGCTGCTCCCAACTCTTTACCGACGGTGCTTAACGCCCAAGCCAATACTAAGATGATCGCTACTGGCATCATGTTTCCCATGCCTTTTAGGTACACAGAAACGCCATCCGACAGTTTTCTCACGCCGTAGTAAGCCATCAGCGAGATCAAGGTAATCGCGGCAAAGAAATAAGCCGAAGATAATGCCGCTCTGAATGATGAGCCTGCGACCTTTTGGAATGGAAAGCCTTGTGGAACCAACATGGCGCACAACACCACCAACATCACTAACAATGGTGCCCAGACAAAAGAAGCCTTTGCATTTTTATGCGAGAACGCATTGAGTGATTCGTTATTCACGCCAGAGTTAATTCCCGCTTGGCAATCACGCTCGGCTTTTGCCATTGGTCCAAAGTCTAAACCTTTAACGGACACGAGCGGAACGATGAAAATCGCGAGAAATGCGTAGAACTGGAAAGGAATCGCACCGATGAAGGCATCCCAGTCAGACATGTTGACATTCAAAGCCGTAAACTCTTTTTGAATCAGACTCATGATGTAAACACCCCAGCCGATAAAAGGGATAAGGATTGCGACTGGTGATGACGTAGAATCGATGATGAATGCTAGCTTCTGTCTTGAAAGTTTTAGTTTATCGAAAAGAGGACGAAAAACAGGGCCAACAATTAGCGGAGTACCTAAGTCTGAGAAAAATATAACGATTCCACCCAGCCATGCTGACAATTGAGCTTGGCATTTATTGCTTACCCACTGAGTCACTCGCTTTGCAAACGCGACGCCGCCACCGGACTTTTCCATCAAAGCGACAAAACCACCGATGAACACCAACAGCATAATCACACCTGCGTTGTAGCTATCCGTAAGCTGTGGTACTAGGTAACCTTTGACCATGGTTCCAAAGGTATCAAGAGGATTTAGTTCACTAAACATTCCGGTGAGCATAGCTACACCACTGAGTACGCCAGCAAAAAGGCCAATCACTACATTCCTTGTCGCCAACGACAACACCAAAGTAATCACAATGGGGATGAGTGACGTGATATCTGTCTGTTCCATAGGTAAACCTTAACCCTAAAATAAAGAATAAGTATAATTTAAAAGTGAATATAAATTCACACTCAGCATTTGTACAGGACTTTATTCTCTAAATGGAAAATTAGCATTCAGCTAAGAAGTTTTGCGTTAGATAATCGAGGAACGCAGAGCAGAAACGCAAAAGCCGAAAGCAATCACTTTCGGCTTTGATTCGTCAGTTGAGGTACTTAATTAGCTGAGTAATTATTGACAGCTGATTTCATCCCAGAACCAATTCGATTGAACTGGGCTTTCCCAGACGCCAGGGCCGTTTTTAGCCACGAAGCACTTACCGTTATGCGTCACTTTATCGCCATTACTCACTTGGCTAACGCCAGCTTGCCATGTGATAAACACAGATGGGTCAACAACGACAGGTGGCTCGGTAACTGGCGGTTCAACTGGTGCTGGGTCTACCGGAGCAGGATCGACAGGCACAGGATCAACAGGAGCTGGATCAGTAACAACCGGCGGTGTTGGCTCTCCAGCAACCAATTTCCAAGGGCCACCATTGGCAGGGTCATCCCCTTGTGTCCACCATTTCGCTTCATAGGTTGCGCCGTTGTGAGTCACTTGGTCGCCCGCATTGTAAACCTTAGTCGCACTCCAACCATTACCACCGGGATCAGTACCTGGGTCTACCGGATCAAGCTTATCGACCACTTTCACTTCCGGCCAGCTTGCATGAGAGCCATAGAAATTGGTCACACACTTCTCGTAATCGCCCGCCACCAGCGCGGAATAAGCAGTTTGGAAACCAACCAACTCGCACTCAAATGAATACCCTTCTGGGCGATCTGCGTAGTATTTCCAGTTACCATCCCAGTTGGTGTACAGCACATCTGTTGCGCCGTTGAGGTTCAAGCTTCCGTATGGAGTTTGCTGCCAACAAGTATTCGCTTCATCAGCTTCTACAGGAATTTCATAGTGAGCCGCTAACCCTTCCCAGTAACGAATACGGTTAACTGGTTGGCCCTTGTCTTTATTCTGTTCACCACACTCAATACCACCGTTGATCACATTGATTGTGGTACCAAAGCCATAACCAATCCCCGCATCCAGTTCACGTTGAGATGGTGTCCATGTACGGTCAATGACATGCAGCATGGCAGGCTTAGGTGCTTGTGGTGTTAAGAAAAACCAGATAGCTGACGCTAAGTTCAACCAAGAGTCCGCTACCAAGCCCGGATTGTTGAGAAGCACTGTCGCGTCACCATCAAACATCACCTCAGAGAAAGCACCGTAGTTAAAGTGGTAAGAAAGCTGTTTAGCACCACGACCGAAGTAGCCCTGCCCCGCGGCACATGGCCAGCGAGCATTTTGCCAATCGTTCTGACCACAACCAGTGGTGTAGCCTTCTTGACCTTCTGACCACCCCATTTCACGAACATGTACCAGCGCTTGCTGCCACTCTTCTAGAGCTAATGGGTTATCTGAGGTGTTGTCTATCGCGATGTGACCGCCCGTCTCTTGAGAGAAGTGAGCAAAAGCGGTGATGATGGATTTCTTACAGATAGCATCAGAATCACGGCCATCAGTGTACTCTCCACAGAACGCAGGGAATTTACCAATCGCACGTAAGAAACGAGTATAAGTGTATTCTGGCGCTGCCATCTGAGTAAGGAAATCCCATTCAGATTGAGGGAACACACGCTCAACCCGCTTTACGTTTTCAGGGTTAGATGGGGAACCGGGTTCAATCGCTTCAACGATTGTGTTCGAACGAGTTTGTAATGCTTGTGACCAGATCGCATACATAGGATCGGATGTTTTTGCTTGTTCAGCAGCTTGTAATGCCGACTTTTCAACAAGGTAACCATTCGGGTTTTGCGGATCAGGTTGAATGTTCAAAGACGCATGACTTTGCGCTGCCAATGTGCAGCCCAGTACTGTCGCCAAATATTTGATTTTTAACATGATGGATTCTCTTATCTGTCCTTAATAAGTCCATCAAAGAGTATGCGGCGCGTGAGAAATGGCCTAGCTGTTGCTATATGAATTTATAAAAAGTGCGAGTGATATTTTTGATATATAGCTCAACACAACAAAGCGTCTCATAGTTTCTTGAGCTGATATCTAGTTTCCAACTCATTTGGTTTCTAGGCATTGTTCATTTGATTTCTAGGTATGGCTCATAAGCCTTTAATGCTATGAATCAATATAATGAATCGAAAAGAAAAAAGCCCCGAACTGAGTTCGAGGCTTAAGATCTTAATCAACGCTGGTTAAATCTCTAAGAGATTATTCCCACTCGATAGTTGCCGGTGGCTTACCAGAAATATCGTAAACAACACGTGAAATGCCGTTAACTTCGTTGATAATACGGTTAGAAACCTTACCTAGGAAGTCGTATGGTAGGTGTGCCCAGTGAGCAGTCATGAAGTCGATAGTTTCTACAGCACGTAGAGATACAACCCAATCGTACTTACGGCCATCGCCCATTACGCCAACTGAACGTACTGGTAGGAATACCGTGAATGCTTGAGATACTTTGTGGTAAAGGTCAGCAGCGTGAAGCTCTTCAATGAAGATTGCATCAGCACGACGCAGTAAATCACAGTACTCTTTCTTCACTTCGCCAAGTACACGAACACCTAGACCTGGACCTGGGAATGGGTGGCGGTAAAGCATGTTGTATGGAAGACCAAGCTCTAGACCGATCTTACGTACTTCATCTTTGAATAGCTCACGTAGAGGCTCAACAAGGCCCATTTCCATATCATCAGGAAGACCACCAACGTTGTGGTGAGATTTGATTACGTGTGCTTTACCTGTCTTAGATGCAGCAGACTCGATTACGTCTGGGTAGATAGTACCTTGAGCAAGCCATTTAGCATTCTTCAGTTTCTTAGACTCTTCATCGAAGATATCTACGAATACGTGACCGATGATCTTACGCTTAGCTTCTGGTTCAGCTTCGCCTTCAAGAGCGTCAAGGAAGCGTTGCTCAGCATCTACTTTGATGATGTTTAGACCAAACTTGTTGCCGAACATCTCCATAACCTGCTCAGCTTCGTTCAAACGAAGAAGGCCGTTATCTACAAATACACATGTTAGTTTGTCGCCGATAGCGCGGTGAGCAAGCATTGCAACTACAGATGAATCAACACCACCAGAAAGACCAAGGATAACTTCGTCGTCACCTACTTGTTCTTTAATACGTGCAACTGCATCTTCAATGATTGAAGCTGAAGTCCACAGACCTTCACAACCACATGCGTTAAGAACGAAGTTCTCTAGCATTTTTAGGCCGTTCTTAGTGTGTGTTACTTCTGGGTGGAATTGTACGCCGTAGTACTTCTTCTCTTCGTTTGCCATTGCAGCGTATGGGCAAGTGTCTGTTTCAGCGATCTTTGTGAAATCAGCTGGGATCTCAACCACTTTATCGCCGTGGCTCATCCAAACATCTTGAGTAGACTCAAGGTCAGCGAAAAGTGCTGATTCACCAGTAACTTGTACAGCAGCGTAGCCGAACTCGCGTTCAGTAGACGTTGCTACTTTACCGCCAAGTTGCTCAGCCATAGTTTGCATGCCGTAGCAGATACCGAAGACAGGAACACCTGAATCAAATACGTACTGAGGTGCACGTGGAGAGTTCTCTTCCGTTACACTTTCAGGGCCACCAGATAGGATGATACCGTCTGGATTGAATTCACGAATATCCGCTTCTTCTACGTCCCAGCTCCAAAGTTCACAGTAAACACCGATCTCACGAATACGACGAGCTACTAGCTGTGTGTATTGAGAACCGAAGTCCAGAATTAGAATACGTTGGTCATGAATATTTTTAGTCATTGTAAGCAGTCTTATTGGCTATGTGATAAAACGGAGGCGAGTTTACTCACCTCTGATTAACTCTTCAAGAAATAAAGCAAACGTTTTCGTTGGTTATCTGTAACCTCGTGTTTTGAGAAAATCAGACTTTCTGCAAAACAGGCGGTAGATATAATACCAATCACAGTAAGTAAGTGTTCAGGAATAGCGCAGGAAAAAAGCTTGAGAACAAGGCAGGATTTTCTGATAAGTAGTTATTCTACAATCAAAAATCCTAACGACGTTATCGAGGTTTTTAACAAGCTAGGATGACCAGTTATTTACTACGATTGGTATAATAATGTGCCGACTAAATCAGCACATTATTCAAACGTTTGGACGTATTATTAACCTAAACGGTAGTTAGGTGCTTCTTTCGTGATTTGAACATCGTGTACGTGAGATTCTTTCATGCCCGCACCAGAGATACGAACAAACTCAGCTTTAGTACGCATGTCTTCAACAGTTGCAGAACCTGTTAGGCCCATGCTTGAGCGTAGACCGCCCATCTGTTGGTGAACGATCTCTTTTAGACGACCTTTGTATGCGATACGACCTTCAATACCTTCTGGAACAAGCTTGTCTGCAGCGTTGTCAGATTGGAAGTAACGGTCAGAAGAACCTTGAGACATAGCGCCAAGAGAACCCATACCACGGTAAGACTTGTAAGAACGACCGTTGTAAAGGATAACTTCACCCGGTGCTTCTTCAGTACCAGCGAACATTGAACCAACCATCACACAAGATGCGCCAGCAACGATAGCTTTACAGATATCGCCAGAGAAGCGGATGCCGCCATCTGCGATTACTGGAATACCGTATTCGTTTGCAACTTCAGCTGCGTCTGCGATTGCTGTTACTTGAGGAACACCAACACCAGTAACGATACGAGTCGTACAGATTGAACCAGGGCCGATACCTACTTTAACCGCACTAACACCAGCTTCGATAAGAGCACGAGCGCCAGCACCAGTTGCTACGTTACCACCGATGATTTGTAGATCAGGGTATGCAGCGCGAGTTTCGCGGATACGGTTAAGTACGCCTTCAGAGTGACCGTGTGAAGAGTCGATAAGTAGAACGTCTACGCCAGCTTCAACTAGAGCAGCAACGCGCTCTTCGTTACCAGCACCAGCACCAACAGCTGCACCTACACGTAGGCTGCCGCGCTCATCTTTACAAGCGTTTGGTTTACGTTCTGCTTTGTGGAAATCTTTTGCAGTGATCATTCCAGTCAGTTGGAAGTCATCATTTACAACAAGAACTTTTTCAACACGCGCTTCGTGCATTTTCTCTTGAACTTCTTCACGAGTTGCACCTTCTTTAACAGAAGCAAGGCGAGCTTTAGGCGTCATTACTACATCAACTTTCTTAGAAAGGTCAGTAACAAAGCGAACGTCACGGCCAGTAATAATACCAACCAATTCGTTTGTTTCAGTAACAACAGGGAAACCGGCAAAGCCGTGTTTTTGAGTAAGGGCTACAACATCAGCGATTGTCGCGTCAGGGCTTACAGTTACTGGGTGAGAAACCACACCAGCTTCGTAAATTTTAACCTGGCGAACCATTTCAGCTTGCTGCTCGATTGACATATTCTTATGAATAAAGCCAATACCACCTTCTTGCGCAAGGGCAATTGCTAGGCGTGCTTCCGTAACAGTATCCATCGATGCAGAGATCATTGGGATGTTTAAAGAAATGTTTTTCGTTAACTGAGTGCGAAGATCAGCTGTGTTCGGAAGAACGGTTGAGTGTGCTGGGACGAGTAAAACGTCATCAAAAGTTAAAGCTTCTTTTGCGATTCGTAGCATTTGCAATATCTCACAACAAAGGTGTTAAAAGGAGTAAACCCAACTTTATCGTTTCGCATAATAAAGTGATTTGGATTTGATATTGCAGACGGATTATACGCACGGCGAAATCGCTTGGCTACACATTTTTGTATTTTTAATTTGCATTTACCCCCTTGCTATGTATTATATTGCCGCTATCTTCCATACTCACGCCCTGTGAGATTCCAAGAAAGACCTTCCTTCAAGGAAAGATAGTGCTTCTATGACTAATCCAAACATCTTTACTGTTTCTCGCCTCAACTCAGAGGTTCGTCTCCTATTAGAAAACGAAATGGGAATAGTCTGGCTCGTTGGTGAAATATCAAACTTCTCTGCACCTGTATCTGGTCACTGGTACCTCACGCTTAAAGACTCTCGCGCTCAAGTTAAGTGCGCCATGTTTCGTGGCAATAACCGCCGAGTCACTTTTAAGCCTCAGAACGGTAATCAAGTGTTAGTCAAAGCTCGTCTGTCGCTTTATGAGCCACGCGGTGACTACCAACTGATCATCGAAAGCATGCAGCCAGAGGGTGACGGTAAACTTCAGCAAGAGTTTGAAAAGCTTAAGATGAACTTGGCGGCGGAAGGCTTATTTGCTCAGTCCAGTAAGCAAGCTCTTCCTGAACATCCAAAACGCGTTGGCGTCATCACCTCTAAAACCGGTGCAGCACTGTTTGATATTCTTGATGTCCTGAAAAGACGCGATCCTTCATTGCCTGTTGTGGTTTACCCGACCATGGTTCAAGGCGAAGAGGCGGCAATTCAGATTGCTCAGGCGATTGGGCGTGCCAATGAGCGCAATGAGTGTGATGTGTTGATCGTGGGTCGTGGCGGCGGTTCGTTAGAAGACCTATGGTGCTTCAATAACGAGATCGTAGCTCGCACAATCGCTGCAAGCCAAATCCCGATTATCAGTGCAGTTGGCCACGAAGTTGATGTCACTATCGCCGATTTCGTCGCAGATATGCGCGCTCCAACACCATCAGCAGCCGCTGAATTGGTTAGCCGTGATAACAGCCATAAAGAACAAGCTTTTGCGTCTAAACGTGCTCGCTTAGTCAGTGCGATTCGTCATGTGTTAATCAAACAAGCGCAATCAACTCAAACATTGAAGTACCGCTTAGAGAAGCAACATCCTAGCTACCAACTGCAAAAGCAGAGTCAGCAGCTTGATGACCTAGATATGCGTTTGCGTCGTGGTATGACTCAATACCTAAAGCAGCATGCACAGCGTGTTGAACGTAAACAGCACCAGCTTCAATTGAACTCGCCAGTGAAACGCCTTGGCGAACAGAAACTGCATCTGCAACGTTCAGAGCAAAAGCTATTGGATGCGATGGATAAAACATTACTAACGACTCGCCACCAGCTAGCCATGGCTGCAGAGAAGTTAGAAACCGTTAGTCCACTAGCTACCCTAAAGCGTGGCTACAGCATTACTCATTCAGCATCGAGCAAGACGGTATCATCGATTAACGATGTCGAAGTGGGCGAAGTGATCACCACCCAAGTTGAAGACGGTGTTATTGAGTCGCAAGTGACCACAAGAGTCGCTAAGAGCGAGCTTTAAGTTCGACTCGAACGTTTAAAATCAAAAAGCCCTATCGATAATCGACAGGGCTTTTTAGTCTCTAGCGGCTTAAAAAATCAATGATTCCAACCCTACTCAGTAGTAGAAGGTTCCTTCATGGTTAGCATCCCTTCCGTCACGATAAAGTTGATGATGAAGTCTAATCCTTGACTCTCTTTGAGGTTGGTGAACACGTAAGGTTTGGTTGGACGCATGCGTTGTGTGTCTTGCTCCATCACCTCCAATGATGCGCCAACATACGGTGCTAAATCAATTTTATTGATAACCAACAGATCAGATCGTGTAATACCTGGGCCACCTTTACGTGGGATCTTCTCCCCTTCCGCTACATCAATCACGTAGATGGTCAGGTCTGCTAATTCAGGGCTGAACGTCGCACTAAGGTTATCGCCACCACTCTCTACAAACACCACATCGAGATTCTTATGTAGCTTAGCCAGCTCTTCGACTGCTGCGAGGTTCATCGAGGCATCTTCACGAATCGCGGTATGTGGGCAGCCGCCTGTTTCCACACCGATAATACGATCCGGTTCTAGCGCTTCTGCTCGCGTGAGTATCTTGGCATCTTCTTGGGTGTAGATGTCGTTGGTTACCACCGCAATGTTGAGCTTGTCGCGAATCGCCTTACATAGCACCTCTAACAACGCTGTTTTACCAGACCCTACCGGGCCACCAATACCAATTCGAAGTGGTTGCTTATAACTTTCCATTGTCTACTTCCTTATATTCTTTTTACTACACCGTTCAAGCTGACCGCTACGAACGAAATAGTCGTGTGTATTGTGTTTCGTGCAGTGAACTTGCTAATGCCATTGATGGCGAAAAGCTACCTATCATCCAATCTTCAATCGTGCGTGCTTTCTCAATCACCTCGGGAAAGGTGTTAGTGATATTAATCAGTGCCAACTGCCCGTCGGTTTGGCCTAAAGGCACCAATTTGACTCCTGCGGTAACGATATTTTCAAGCCAGCTCCATAAGTAACCTTGCTTGAGGCTTTCTAAATCAATGCCCCAATGCAGAGCCGCCATACATATGCCCAACAGTTGGTTTGGGTGACTATCAACAGAGTCCACCAGCGAAATATCGATATCCAAGCGCTTCAACAAGGTATTCAATGCATGCCCACGCTGCTTTTCTTCTGCTCGCAATTCACTGGTTTCGCGGCTTGAGTACAAGTAGTTACACCAATGCTCAATTTCATCGAGTTCACCCTTTTCTAGGGCATGATAAAGGCGCTCTAAGATAGGTAATTCCAAGGTCGCGACACTGGAACTGACGATAGTATTAAGCCACTGTTCCATACTATCGCGATTGGTTACCCACCCCGCTTCAACCGCTAACTCTAAGCCTTGCGAGTATGTGAACCCACCAATCGGCAGTGACGGACTGATCAATTGAAACAGACGATAGATGGCAACATTTTCTGTTGTGTTCATAATCGCGCCCTCAGTCTTCTAGAATCGAAAAAGTTCGAGAGCTTACGCGCCTAACAGTAATAATGCGCTAGCTGAAGCCACACCAACCGACATCCATTTTGAGTAAACCGCGCGTCCAACCGATGTACCGATAACCATAAGAGCCAAAGCAGTGATGCTCATGCCTGCTGCAAACTGAGTTAGGTTGCTCGCAGCTTCAACGCCGTGTGCGTAGCCATGGAAAAACAACATAGCAATAGAAGCGACTAATACGCTGTTTACACGCTTGGTTGATGGTGAGAATACGTGCCAAAGGCAAAGGCTGACGACGAACAGAGAAGCGATAATGGCTGGTTCAACAATTACAGAGAAACCTAAGGCTTGGCCTGCGATAAGCCCAACCACCAACGAAGCCAACCCACCGCCAATCAAAGCAGCTTTTATCTTGGTTGAAAACGACAGTGCGCCAATTAACAGACCAAAAGCGATCAGCATAATCAGGTGATCCATACCTGTCACAGGGTGAGTTAAGCCAGACATAAATGAGTGAGACTCATGAACCGAATGCGAACCGTGCCCCGGGTGAGCGAAAGCCATCGTGGATGTTGTTAGAGAAGCCAGTGTGAAAGTACAAAAGCCAGCAGCTGTTTTAAAGTTCATCGCGAGTTCCTTGCGTTTATAATTATCGATATCGTGGTTGTATCTATAAATGGATGAGTCTCAAATGACTCGATTAATGATGGTGATGATGACCACCAGAGCGACCGCCATAAGCGCCGCCTTCTGGTTCAAACGGTTGTTTTTCGGTCGTCACTGTTGCGCCCAAACCTTCAACCATTTCATCCAAAACATGGTCGTGTTGATAACGAACCCAGCCCGCTTCCACTTGCAGCGGAACATGTCGGTTACCAAGGTGATAAGCAACACGAGTTAACAGATGCGAGTCTTCACAGTAAACGGTCGACACGGTTTCCGGCGCCGCTTTCACTTCGACAGTTAAGCCACACTCACTAGTTAATTGTTCACCGCCACGCAAGATATGACCGCGTGGTAGAAACAATCCAGCATTGCGCCCATCATCGAGTATCACCTTAAGACGGCTTTTAATACGGCTATCGATAGGCAGGCTTAAATAGCCGTCCGGTGCATTTTGTATTTGAGTATTCAGTTGAGTCAGTTCAATCATGCTATTACCTCAATCTCCTTGTGAGATTTATAACGTTCAAAATAAGAGTCTTCAGTCAAAAGCCCTCAGGCAAAGACTTCAAATAAGAGCCTTCAGCCGAGCTATTAAAATAGAAAATATCTTTGAGCCATTGGTAGTTCTTCAGCAGGCTCACACGTCAGCAGTTCACCGTCAGCACGCACTTGATAAGTCTGAGAATCAACTTCGAGCTTCGGCATCCAATCGTTAAGCTTCATGTCCGCTTTACTGATGTTTCGGCAGTTACTGACTACGCCAATCAGGCTCTGTAAACCCAACTGCTTATCGATATTTTGTGCCTTGGCTTCTTTGGAAACAAATAGCATCGATGTGTTCTGACATGCCTTGCCATAGCTACCAAACATCGAGCGATAGTGAACGGGCTGAGGTGTTGGGATTGAAGCGTTAGGGTCACCCATCGGTGCCATCGCGATCATGCCACCTTTTAAAATCACACTCGGTTTGACACCAAAGAAGGCTGGTTTCCACAGCACTAGATCCGCAAGCTTTCCTGCTTCGATAGAGCCGATCTCATGTGCCATGCCGTGCGTGATCGCAGGGTTAATGGTGTACTTAGCGACATAACGTCTTAGGCGGAAGTTATCACTGTAGTCGGAATCTTCTTTTAGGCTGCCACGCTGCACTTTCATCTTGTGTGCAGTTTGCCAAGTGCGTGTTACTACCTCGCCTACGCGCCCCATTGCCTGTGAATCCGAAGCGATCATCGAAAAGGCGCCTAAGTCATGAAGAATGTCTTCGGCGGCAATGGTTTCACGGCGAATACGCGATTCAGCGAACGCGACATCTTCAGCAATCGAAGGTGATAAATGGTGACACACCATCAGCATATCCAAATGCTCATCGACTGTATTGACGGTGTAAGGTCGTGTTGGGTTGGTAGAAGAAGGCAGAACGTTCGGCTCACCTGCAGCACGGATGATATCGGGAGCATGACCTCCGCCCGCTCCTTCGGTGTGATAGGTATGAATCACGCGGTCACCGATGGCACCAAGTGTCGATTCAACAAAACCCGATTCGTTCAATGTGTCAGTGTGAATCGCAACTTGTACGTCCATCTCGTCAGCAACACTCAAGCAAGTATCGATTGACGCGGGTGTTGTTCCCCAGTCTTCGTGCAACTTCAACCCTACAGCACCCGCTGCCACTTGCTCACGCAATGCTTCCGGTTGGCTCGCATTGCCCTTACCTAACAAACCAAAGTTCATTGGGAATTGATCGAGTGATTCCAACATACGGTGCATGTTCCACGGACCCGGTGTACATGTGGTTGCGTTGGTTCCGGTGTTTGGCCCCGTGCCACCACCTATCATGGTCGTCACACCCGACGCCAACGCTTCTTCAATCTGCTGTGGGCAGATAAAGTGGATGTGTGAGTCGATGCCACCTGCCGTGAGGATCGAACCTTCACCTGCTAAAATCTCTGTGCCCGGACCAATCACTATATCGACGCCCGGTTGAACATCGGGGTTACCCGCTTTACCCAACGCTTGAACTCGGCCGTCTTTGATAGCGACATCGGCTTTTACGATGCCCCAGTAGTCCAAAACAATCGCATTGGTGATCACCAAATCAGGAGTTTCGGCACTTGGACGTTGACTTTGCCCTTGTCCATCACGAATCACTTTACCGCCGCCGAACTTCACTTCGTCACCGTATACGGTGTAATCCTTTTCAACTTCTAGCCATAAATCGGTGTCAGCAAGACGCACTCGGTCTCCGACTGTTGGCCCAAACATTTCGGCATAAGCCTGTCTGGATATCGTCGCCATGTTCAATCCTTTGTTATTTTCATTGTTTCCGTGAGAGCGCTTAGAGCTTGCCCATCACTTTCCCTTGGAAGCCGTAGATCTCTAACTTACCGGCGTAACGCACTAACTCGACGCTGCGCGACTGACCCGGTTCAAAACGGGTGGCGGTGCCTGCTGGGATATTGAGTCGAAAACCTTTAGTGGCTTCTCGATCAAAAATCAGCGAAGGGTTTGCTTCATAGAAGTGGTAATGAGAGCCAATTTGAACAGGACGATCGCCAATGTTTTGAACCTTTACGGACGTCGTGTCTCGACCTTCATTGAGAGTGATGTCACCGGGAGCGGTTTCTACTTTTCCGGGTACGAAGCCTGAATATTGTTTGGTGGAACCAGCCATATTACTTCTCCCTACACGATAGGTTCATGAACGGTCACCAACTTGGTGCCATCAGGAAAAGTAGCTTCGACTTGTACATCTGGGATCATGGAAGGAATCCCCTCCATTACGTCATCGACGGTAAGCAGTGTGCGTCCAAAATCCATCAATTCCGAAACGGTTTTACCCTCACGGGCACCTTCAAGAATGGCACTGCTGATCAGCGCAATAGATTCTGGATAGTTGAGTTTTAAGCCTTTTTGTTTGCGCTGCTGTGCCAGCATTCCTGCGCAGAAGATAAGTAGCTTATCTTTTTCTCTTGGTGTTAATTCCATTTAGCCGCCCGCTGTTAGTGTTGTTTTCTTATTGCTCAAAACGCATGAGAGTAAGTGGGATTCAATCACAGCAAGCTTGAAAAAATGTACCGAGGGCCGGAAGGCGCCCCCGGTACAAATAGGGCTAATCGCTAAGTCGCCCAAATCCTTGGTAAATCAGGAGTCGTACCACATAAATGAGAGCGAGTTGCTTGCCAAATCTGACCAAAGGCTTGGAGGATGTCCTCACTCCAATTACCCAAGGCTCGCACCACAATCAATCCTTCTATCTGAGTAGCGCCCAATATTAATGTGGGTTCACTCGACGTTTTTGATGTAACTGATTGCTGTGAAGCTTGCTGTGTAATAGATAAGAGCAAGCTCTGTACCAACTCTAAATCTTGCTTCTCATTTGAGGTGATATAAAAGGTTCCCATCATTGAAAAATCAAGTAACCCCATATTTATCATCAACTTATCGCCACCGTGAAAATTAAAACCTTCAGTAAGAAGCCTTTGATTATCAAGATAGATTTCCGTTTTCCCAACAAGGTGACCTCGCTCAAATCCCTCATTTTGTGCAGGTCGTCCAAAACAGTGCATCTCCCAACCCCAAAACTGTGCACCCTTTTCTAGGCGAATTTCAGTGTCTAGGCGCACGTGTGCATTGGGGAAAAAGATGTTCTCTTGCGGCATCCATTCCAAGCGCGCACCTTTCTTGACGCGAAGGGTTTGCTTCTGCTTGGCGTACTTATTGTTAGAACGATAGAACTTGGTCGCACCGGGTGTGGTGATCAACGTATGAGCACCGCTTTCTACGGTTGCCTCAAGATTGAGAGTGTCACCACCTACCACTCCGCCGGGGGGATGAAGTAAGTAGGTGTGACACGTTTCCCCATCAGGATACAAGGGACGTTGCACCGCAAGCGGACCAGACTGCTGACGATTCTTTAATACGGTTTTGTCACCACGGTCGACAAAGGTGAGGTTTAAGCTCGCTTGCCAACCATCTCGAATATCTTGTTCGATGGTCTCATTCAGAGACAAGGCTTCTACTAAAGAAGCGTTCCTTACTTCATTCGGAGAAAAGAGAGAATTCATACGGTTAGGTACTCCTTAATCAAGGACTCATTGAGCCCTTTCATTTCACCTTCAGCCACCTGACGCCCACGGTCGAGAATACAAAAACGGTCACCGACCTTTCTAGCAAATGGCAGCTTCTGCTCAACCAACAGAACCGTGAGTCCCATCTTCTCGTTGAGCATACGAATGATGTCTCCAATCTCTTGCACAATATTGGGCTGAATACCTTCTGTTGGTTCATCCAAGATCAATAGCTTTGGATTAACCACCAACGCACGCCCAATTGCGAGTTGCTGCTGCTGACCACCAGATAAGTCACCACCGCGGCGATGTAGCATCTCTTTCAAGACAGGGAAGATATCGAAGATGAACTCTGGAATCTTACGATCGCCCTTCTCTCGAATCGGCAAACCAACCTCTAGATTTTCTTGAACCGTGAGCATCGGGAATATCTGACGACCTTGCGGCACATAACCGATCCCTTGGCGAGGACGATCCTCGGCGTCGGTTTTTAGTAGCGACTCACCCGATAAAGAGATGTCACCACTTTCAACCTTAATCAGCCCCATGATACATTGCAGCAAGGTGGTTTTACCGACGCCATTGCGGCCCATTAACACCGTGCATTTGCCTTCTGGGATCTGCATATCCAAGTCCCATAAGGTGTGGCTCTCACCGTAATATTGATTAACTGATTTAACCTCTAGCATCCTATTCTCCAAGATAAACTTGTTTAACTTCAGGGTGAGCCTGCACTTGGTCCATGGTGCCTTCTGCCAACACGTGACCTTGGTGCAACACCGTCACATGACTGGCGATAGAGCGCACGAAATCCATATCGTGTTCAACCACGACCACTGAGTGCTTACCTGCCAGTGAGTTAAGCAACTCAGATGTGCGGTCCATCTCTTGGTGAGTCATACCTGCAACGGGTTCATCCACCAGCAACAGCCTAGGGTTTTGCATCAGTAACATGCCGATCTCTAACCACTGCTTTTGCCCGTGAGACAGGTTGCCTGCCAAGTTAGCCGCTTCGTCTTTTAAATGAATCAGCTCAAGCACAAAGGTCAGTTTGTCTTTCTGCTCGCCAGACATCACCGCAGTGAAAGTCGCCCACACCGAGCGATCACCTGCCATGGCTAATTCAAGGTTCTGCCACACGGTTAAACATTCAATTACCGTCGGCTTTTGGAACTTGCGTCCAACACCTGCATTAGCAATTTCAGCTTCGTTCATCTTGAGTAGATTGATGTTCGAACCTAGCCACACTTCTCCAGTATCGGGCTTAGTCTTGCCTGTAATGATGTCCATCATGGTGGTTTTACCTGCACCATTCGGACCGATGATGCAGCGCAGTTCGCCCTCTTTGATATAAAGATTGAGGTCGTTTATCGCTTGGAAACCATCGAAGCTTTTATTAACGCCTTCCACGTACAACAACACGTTGTGACGGGTATCGATGGCTGGATGAACATCGGGTTTGAGGTAATCAAAAACTTCGTCTCGACGAGTGAACGCCTGAACCGATTCCTTTACGCTATTAAATGTGGTCATGCGATCACCTCCTTGCCTTTATGTTGATCATCCTTACCTTGTCCTTCGCCTTTTGAATTCGATGCCTTGCGTAACTGTTGCCACTTTTCACTGACAAAGCCAATCACACCTTGTGGGAAGTACATGGTCGAGAGAACGAATAGACCACCTAGAGCGAAAAGCCACACCTCTGGGAATTCAACCGTAAACCAGCTCTTGGCGTAGTTGATGATCAACGCACCAACAATGGCACCAAACAGAGTGGCGCGACCGCCCAATGCAACCCAAACCACAATCTCAATCGAGTTAAGTGGCGCAAACTCTCCCGGGTTGATGATGCCGACTTGAGGAACATATAAAGCACCCGCAATCCCCGCGATAACTGCAGACAAAACGAAGACCCATAACTTGATACCATCGACGTCGTACCCCATAAAACGAGTACGAGACTCGGTATCACGAATCGCCAGTGCCACACGACCTAATCGACTGGTCACTACCATTCGACACGCGATGTAGCTTAGGATCAGCGAGATACCCGTCGCGACAAACAGGCCAATCTTAACGGCATCACTCTGCAAGCTCAGGCCGATGATGTCTTTGAAATCCGTCAATCCGTTGTTACCACCAAAGCCCATCTCGTTGCGGAAGAACGCCAACATCAATGCGTAAGTTAATGCCTGAGTCATGATAGAGAGGTAAACCCCTGACACACGAGAGCGAAAAGCCAGATAACCGAACAAATAAGCCAATGCGCCCGGCACCAACACCACCATCAGACAAGCGAACCAGAACTGATCAAAGCCCTGCCAAAACCACGGCAACACTGACCAATCAAGGAACACCATAAAGTCAGGTAGGATTGGATCACCATAAACCCCACGGTCACCAATCTGACGCATTAAGTACATGCCCATCGCATAACCGCCAAGCGCAAAGAAAGCGCCGTGGCCTAGGCTCAGTATTCCGAGGTAGCCCCACACCAGATCGAGCGCCAAAGCCAACATCGCATAGCTCAAGTATTTGCCCATTAGTGAGATAGTGAAGGTCTCAACATGAAGTGGGTGTCCACTTGGCAACATGGTGTTAGCCAGTGGAATAAGAATCACGGCCGCAAGAATAGCAAGGATGGTCAGTTGGCCACCTTTATCACCACGCATCGCCGAAAGTACAAATGATTTAGACTGCATGATGTTGTCCTTAACCTTCAGCCGCACGACCACGTTGCGGGAACAATCCGCGTGGGCGTTTTTGAATAAATAGAATGATGAAAACCAGTACTAAAATCTTAGCTAGTACTGCGCCAGCCCAGGGCTCTAAGATCTTATTGAATAAACCAAGACTTAAGCCTGCGACGAGTGTTCCCCACAAGTTGCCGACTCCGCCGAACACCACCACCATGAAAGAATCGATGATGTACGCTTGCCCCATATTCGGGCCAACGTTAGTCAACTGAGACAGTGCGACACCCGCGACACCCGCTACGCCAGAACCTAAACCAAAGGTCATCGCATCAACTCGTTCAGATCGAATACCCATCGCACGCGCCATACCACGGTTTTGAGAAACGGCACGAACCTGTAAACCTAGTGGTGTCTTTTTCAGAACCATCAACAAGCCCATAAACACCAAACCACAAAACAGGATGATATAAAGTCGGTTGTAGGTCAGAGATAACATTGGGTTCAATTGAAGTGCGCCAGACATCCATTCAGGCGTGCTCACTGAGCGGTTAAGTGGAGAGAAAATAGAGCGAACGGCTTGTTGCAAGATCAAGCTAATACCGAAGGTCGCGAGTAAGGTTTCCAGTGGACGGCCGTAGAGATGACGAATCACACTGCGCTCAATCGCAATACCGACCAGACCAGACACAATAAATGCAGCCGGAATAGATAGAATCAGCGCTAAACCGATGTGGTTCGGCATTAGCAACTGAAGTACATAGGTGGTGTAAGCGCCAATCATGATCAGCTCGCCATGGGCCATGTTGATTACGCCCATCACACCAAAAGTGATCGCCAAGCCTATGCCTGCCAACACCAACACAGAGCCCAAGCTCAAGCCAAAGAACACGGTCTCAACACCCGAATAGAGTGCTTGGCTCTGTTGATAATCGTCCATTGCACGTTCAGTTGCAGCCAAGACCTTTGGATCTTGTTCGCTGTTGAGCAGCTGGTTTAGCGTCTTTAGCACGACGGATTGTTTGAAGTCGCCAACTCGTTCAATTGAAGCCACACGAGCTTCAATTGTGGCGCTCTTATCAAGAGAGGTGAAAATGGCTAACGACAAGTCCATCAACTCAGCGACTTTGCCCTCTGACTCACTGGTTCTCAGCACAGCTAAACGATCGATAATGTCAGGATCTTTGGTACCGAGCAGATCCAGAACCGCTTTATAACGTGTATCTGGGTTACTGCTGTTCAGTCCAATCGAGGCAATTTCCCCACGCAAGATCCCGCGAAGCTTGTTGTTCACGCGAACCTTCTTAAACTGCCTAGCATTCTCGATACTGAGGCTTGACTCATCCCACACCGACTGAGCCGAGGTTGCTGTTTTAATGCTTTGAATCAGGTAGAGCTGTTTATATTGCTCGCTCTGTTTGTCATTAAAGTAATAGAGATTTCCGTTTAACCAGCCATCCAAAATAGGTTTCGACACGTCTTCCGTTTGTGCCTCAATGACCCAATCGATAGCCAATTCTTTATCCGATGTTTTCTTACCAACTAACGCCTTGGTAAAGCTAGCTTCATCCGTTATTCCAGCAAAAGCCAACTGAGCACTGACTGCCATAAGCAATAGCGCCTTAAATACGTTCAATACGTTTTTCATCCCTGCTTCCTTAATCCACCTAGCTAGATATTGTTATTTTTGCTCAATGGACATGTGGAGAATTATTGTTAGTTGAAACGATGAGCCTTCCGTTTGCTACACCTCATACAGAGAGACGTTCTTCCCAAACAAGAAGGCTCAATATTCCTAAATCAACGCTCTAGTTACCGCCAGAACACTTCTTGGTTTCGACGTTAAACGCACCACATGAGAATGGCTTAGACCAACTAGAGAACAGCTTCGCTGATTCAGGTAAGTAACTAGACCAAGCATCACCCGCAACAAGGCCTGTGGTTTCCCAAACAATATCGAATTGACCATCGTCTTGGATTTCACCGATCAAGACAGGTTTAGTGATGTGGTGGTTTGGCAGCATGGTAGAGTAGCCGCCAGAAAGGTTAGGAACAGACACGCCAATCAAGGCATCTTGTACAGATTCAGGATCGGTTGTGCCCGCGTTGGTTACCGCTTGCGCCCACATGTTGAAGCCAACATAGTGCGCTTCCATTGGGTCGTTGGTGACACGCTTTTCACTCTTGATGAATGACTGCCACGTTTCAACAAACTCTTCATTGGCTTCGGTATCAACACTCATGAAGTAGTTCCACGCCGCAAGGTGACCAACCAGTGGTTCAGTATCCATACCCGATAGTTCTTCTTCACCAACAGAGAATGCAATAACCGGGATGTCTTCAGATGAAATGCCTTGAGCGCCAAGTTCTTTATAGAAAGGGACGTTCGCATCACCGTTCACAGTAGAAACCACTGCGGTTTTCTTACCTGCTTCACCGAACTTTTTGATGTCTGAAACAATAGATTGCCAATCAGAGTGACCAAATGGCGTGTAGTTGATCATGATGTCTTCTTCTGCGACACCTTTATCTTTTAGGTAGGCTTCAAGGATCTTATTGGTCGTACGTGGGTAAACGTAATCGGTACCTGCTAGTACCCAACGCTCAACTTCCAGCTCTTCCATTAAGTAATCCACGGCAGGAATCGCTTGTTGGTTTGGCGCTGCGCCCGTGTAGAAAACGTTTTTAGAAGACTCTTCACCTTCATACTGAACTGGGTAGAAAAGGATGCTGTTGAGCTCTTCGAATACCGGCAGCATGGATTTACGAGATACCGATGTCCAACCACCGAAAACCACGTCGACCTTCTCTTTCTCGATAAGCTCACGCGCTTTTTCAGCAAATAGAGGCCAGTTTGACGCAGGGTCAACGACTACAGGCTCTAGCTTTTTACCCAGCAAACCGCCCTTTTTGTTCTGCTCTTCGATGAGCATTAACACGGTATCTTTTAGCGTGGTTTCACTGATCGCCATGGTGCCAGACAGTGAATGCAGAACGCCGACCTTGATGGTCTCGTCAGCCGCAAGCACTGATGCAGAAGAAAATGAAAGTGTTGTACACAGTGCAGCTAGCGATAAATTGAACACCTTGTTCATGATATTACTCCATAATTGTATTTTTGTTATTCAATTACAGAGTTACAAGAA
The DNA here is from genome assembly GCF_024347415.1 of Vibrio crassostreae. Lineage (NCBI taxonomy): Bacteria > Pseudomonadati > Pseudomonadota > Gammaproteobacteria > Vibrionales > Vibrionaceae > Vibrio > Vibrio crassostreae. The sequence goes on along the minus strand of NZ_AP025476.1, from coordinate 693,000 downwards.
GAGTGCCAAACTTAAAAATTAACTAATGATTTTATAAGTCATTGTATTTATAGAATTTAAAAACAAATCACACCAATAGAGTGCATAGCAATCATGTAACTATGTTTCATGCTGGTGCAGTGGCGATAAGAATGAACCAAGATGACACATGCCTATTCATCAGATACAAAAAAGACTCAATACTTTAGTATTGAGTCTTTGGTATAACATCACTGACAGTCATTTAAGTGCTCGGGCTTAAGACTATTCCGCAGATTGGAATTCGAATTTTACTCTCGATTTAGACTTAAGCTCGTTGCAATCGCCATTACAAAAATAGCTCGCGGCACCACAGGCTTGAAGCTTCTCAAGTTGGCTACTGCACTCAGGACAAAACCCAACTTTAGTAAAGTGAGCCTGACAAGTTTCACAATGATATTTACCATCCCAACCAAGCTCAGACTGACACTTAGGGCAGATATTTTCACTCATTAGCATTTCCTAATTCACTACTCTGTTTACAATCTACTACTGCTGGGATTTAGCTTGCTTGATTTGGTACATGTTCTTATCAGCTTGTGCAATCAACTGGTCTAATCCTTGAGGATCTTTCTCACAAGAAAGCCCGACACTCACTGAAAACTGCACATCATTAATATAAAGCGCTTGTTGCAGTGCTTTTTCTAAGCTGTGATAGAAGCTAACAACGCTTTCTTGATCATCAAAACAAGAGAACACCACAAACTCATCACCACCATAACGACCTATCTTGGCACATGCTGTGGTTGCCTCATCAAGGACTTTTGCAACCGCCAACAACACATCGTCACCGAAACTGTGGCCATAGGTATCATTTATCGATTTGAACTTATCGACATCCACAAACAGACATGCCATTACCTTTTCTGAAAAACATCGTTTAGCCAAGACTTTTTCGGCTTCATTGAACAGTGCACGACGATTCAAGCAATGGGTAAGAGAATCACGATTGGCGAAAAAGTTAAGCTGATTCTCCAACTCGAACTTTTCTAGTGCTACCGAATACAGGGAGGCCAGTAGTTCTAAGATCTCGAGCTCAAATTCATGTGGTTCAGAGATGTACTGACTATAAATGGCAAAGGTACCTAATACATTACCGCGCGATGAGATAATTGGCACCGACCAACAAGCATGCAAGTTAGCTTTGTTGGTTAACACTAAGAAAGGTGCCCAGTTTGGGTGTGCATTTATATTGGAGACCATCACTGCTTTCTTAAGCGCAGCGGCCTCACCACAGGAACCAATCCCAGCACCAATTCCCACCCCTTCTATCTGTTGATTGTAAAAATCAGGCAGGTTAGGGGCATATTCAAGGTGTAGAGTTTTAGATTCTGAGTTGAGCAGCAAGATTGAAGCCATACGCTGCCCAAAAAGCTGCTCGGTAAGCTGAATAATCTTGTGATTTAAATCTTTGCGATCCATCCCAAGAGCAAGCTTCCGCAGCAAACTATTAACGGCTCGATGGCCTTCTAATAAAAATTGTTGTTCCATTCACTAAGGCTTTCAATTGTGTAATCGGGTACAGCTTGTTCTTATGCAAGCTTGTTATTGGTTAATAATAACACACTAAATTAGTACCACACACAATCGAAGATCATAGGTTGATCTTTCGCTTTATCTATTTTGATCAGCGATCTACCCCAAAAAGAATATTTATATCACCACACACCGAAAGCATAAGTTACATGTGCTGCATTTCAATTTTAAATAGTCATTTATATTAAAAATGACATCCAAAAACAAAATAAACAGCACAAGTTATTTCGATCTGTAACCTAAATCATCGAATTACATGCGTCAGCATTTCAATGTGTTGGTCATCTAGCTGGGTTAATTTAACCGATAATGCATTAAGCTCTGAGGTGTTCTCTATGTGAGTACCACCACACGGAATCGACACCAACGTCTCAGCATCCAGTTGCCATTCCCAGTAACGAGAGTCAATGAGTGCCTCACCTTCCAGTCGCATCGCGACTGGAGTCGACGGTGTGAGCCAACCTGAAATCATCTGGTTGATGTCAGCTTCAATGCCATCTAGGTTTGCTAGCATGTCTGCAACGTTCAAGCCGCGCTTCTTCAGAGTTTTACCCAAACGATACTTATCAGTACACAGCTCAGGAGTCACAAAGCTGGTCACTTGTGCGTAGCTATTAAAGTCGTAACTTCCGAGCGGATCTTTTCTGTCCGCATCTTTACGCCAGTAGCTTTCAGCCAATACTTTATTCAGGGCTAGAAAAGCGATGTGGCCAGCACTGTGACCACGGCTCAAACTGGCTTGATACTCTTTATCAACCGACAACACGACTTCGTCGCTAACCTTAATCATAGAAGCAGATGCGGGTAGCTGGTGGACAACCACAAACGCCCACCCTTCCGTATCACGCTTAACAGGGATATCTGCTGCGATATGAAGCTTGCCAGTAGATTGTTCTATTGCACCAACAAGACAGTCTTCAACGGGATATTGCACGTCACCGACATTCACAAAGCCTTGGTCTGCAGGGTGATCTGGCCAAATATGACTCACAGGGTGGAAAGGTGTTACTTCGGTGATCAGGTAAGTTTTGCTGTCGTCACTTTCAACATGCAGCGCCTTTGCGTTGAGCTGCCAAGCCTGATGACAAAATTGAGTAATGGTTGCTGTGATTGCTGACGCAGGTGTAATCAAATCGCTAGTAGTCATATCGTTCTTCTTTTGGAATCTAGTCTGATTCGTTAAGCCATGATGATAAAAACGTATTGTTATGGCTTAACGTGAATTTTGCTTAAAAAAATACCCGAGACAGGCTCGGGTATCAAATCTATTGGAAAGGTTTACTTACGACCTTTAACCATGCTCATCATACGTTTACGTTTGCGTTCTTGAGAAATTGTCAGCTTGTTTGTCTTAGCTTCAAATGGGTTCTCGCTGTTCTGGAACTGAATGCGAATAGGTGTACCCATAATTTCTAGTGAACGACGGTAGTAGTTCATCAAGAATCGTTTGTATGAATCTGGCAAATTACGAACTTGGTTACCGTGGATAACGATAATCGGTGGGTTGTAGCCACCAGCGTGCGCGTATTTCAGTTTCACACGACGGCCACGAACCATAGGCGGTTGGTGATCATCAGTCGCCATCTTCATGATACGAGTTAGCACAGAAGTACCAACACGAGTCGTCGCTGACTTGTAAGCTTCTTGTACAGACTCAAACAAGTGACCAACACCAGTACCGTGAAGTGCAGAGATAAAGTGAATACGTGCGAAATCAACGAAACCTAAGCGACGGTCTAGCTCTTTCTTAACGCGTTCTTTCACGTCGTTATCTAGGCCATCCCACTTGTTTACCGCAATCACGATTGAACGACCCGCGTTCAACGCAAAGCCTAACAAGCTTAGATCTTGATCAGAGATGTTTTCGCGAGCATCGATAAGCAGCAATACAACGTTGGCATCTTCAATCGCTTTCAGTGTTTTAACTACTGAGAACTTCTCTACCGTTTCGTTGATGTTTTTACGACGACGAACACCCGCAGTATCGATTAGAACGTATTCACGCTCATCACGTTGCATTGGGATATAGATAGAGTCACGAGTTGTGCCTGGCATATCGTAAACAACCACACGTTCTTCACCAAGAATACGGTTAGTTAGTGTTGATTTACCTACGTTAGGACGGCCAATGATTGCTAGCTTGATTGGTTGATCTTGAAGACGCTTGAATTCTTCTTCAGCTTCTTCTTCTGTAAATTCAACCTGCTCTTCTTCTTCGTCTTCAAACTCAGTTAGATCGCTTACTTCGCCATTTTCCGCTTTTAGCGCTTCTGCGAACGGGTTAAGAGCAAGGTCAATCAGTGCAGTAACGCCACGACCGTGCGCCGCAGCGATTTGGTACATGTCTTCTACACCTAGTTGCCAGAAGTCAGCACTTGCAGCATCAGGGTCGATACCATCAACCTTGTTTACTACTAGCATTGAAGGCTTTTCTAGTTGACGTAGGTGCTTAGCAATCGCTACATCAGATGGTGTTAGACCAGCACGGCCATCTACCATAAATAGAACAACATCAGCTTCATCAATCGCTGCTAGCGACTGTTCAGCCATTTTAGTTTCAACACCTTCTTCAGTACCGTCGATACCGCCAGTGTCAATAACAATAAAGTCATGCTCGCTAAAATGAGCATGGCCGTATTTACGGTCACGCGTTAAGCCAGGGAAATCCGCAACCAATGCATCACGAGTTCGAGTCAATCGGTTAAATAACGTAGATTTACCTACGTTCGGACGCCCTACTAGAGCAACAACAGGTACCATAACAACCTCTACAATTTCTTCTCTAAATGTAGTTATAGGTAAGCACTTGTTCGCAAGTTTAAACTCTTACCTATAACCACACGGTTTATTAATTTTTAACAACAAAACGGCTCCTGGCTGTTACCAACCAGGAGCCGACTGTGAATTATATCACGCTTTTATTGGCTAATCGTTAGTTTCTTTACATCGCCATTGCGAGTCGTCACTAAGTAGCCTTCAGGCAGTTCAATTGGTGCAACCGCAAAGCCGCTATCATCGACAAGCTGTTGAGCAACAAACTCACCCGATGAACGATCTAACCAGTGCAGGTAACCTTCTGTGTCACCCACGACTACATAACCATTAATAATAGCAGGTGCTGTCAGTAAGCGGTTTTCTAACAATGGAGTGCTCCACAGTTCAGTACCACTACGAGCATCAACCGCAACCACATGGTCTTTGTCGGTAACAACGAACAAACGGCTGCCATCACTTGCTAAATCAATCGCTGACGAGTAGTTACGCTTCCAAATTGGCTTACCAGAACGAAGGTCAATTGCAATCAGCTGACCATTAATACCTACGGTATACAAGGTGCCACCGAGAACAATTGGAGATGCATCAACATCAACCAAGCGATCGATTTCCGTTGCGCCTTTTGGCGTACCTACTGGCTGTTGCCAAATAAGCTGACCACGGTCAACGATAGCCGCAGCTAGACGACCATTTGCTGTACCCCAGAATACACCACCAGAAACCGCAACCGGTGAGCTATCACCTCGGAGTGTTAGGCTTGGTACTTCAGTACTGATGGTCCATTTTTGTTCGCCACTGGCTTGATCTAACGCGATCAACATACCGCGACTGGTATGAACAATGACCATGTTGCTATCAGTTGCTGGGGATGCAAGCACCTCGCCATTCACTGATACACGCCACAGCTCTTCACCGGTCGATTCTTCCAATGCGATCACTTCGCCATTTTCAGAACCAACAAATACTTTACCGTAAGCCGCCGTTAAGCCACCCGATAAACGAGCCAGTACGTCTTTCTCAAGATCGACTTTCCACAGCTCTTTACCTGTATCAGGATCAAGCGCTTTAACCATACCTTCACGGCTTGCAACAAACACTTTGTCGTAAGCCAATTCTGGCGTTAGTTTTGAAAAGTAGTGACCAACACCATCACCAACCGACGTAGACCATTCCTGACTAGGAGTGAACTCGCTGTTTACCGTTGGTACTGGAGCCATGATTACGGTGTCTTCTTCACCCGCACAGCCAGCTAGTAGGCCAAGAGCAATCGCACACAACGCCGCTTTTGGAAACATCTTCTTCATTCAAAGCGCCTTATTTAGCTAGGTCGTCAAGTTTGATTTGAAGCGTTTGGCTAGCATCAACAGCTTGCTGTGCTTCTGTGTAAGCACTGTATGCTGCGTCAGTGTCGCCTTTACGAAGTGAGATATCACCACGCAGTTCAGCAACACGGCCTTTCCAAGATTCATCAGTCATAGCAGCAAGATCAGTCAATGCTGCGTCAAATTCACCTTGCTCAGCTTTAATGCGTGCAACACGGTAAGTAAGTAGTGGCGCAAGTGCCGCGTCCTTAGTTGCCGATTTTGCCCACTCTAGCTGTTCAAGTGCTGCTGCTAGCTCACCCGCTTGCACTTGTACTTTTGCTAATTGCATAGCTGCAAGTACTGAGTACTCAGCGTCTTTGTTTGCGTCGATAAAAGCTTGAATATCAGATTGAGCATCAACGCCCTTAGTATCAAGAGCTGAAATTACAGAGGTGTAGCTTTCTGAAGCTGCTTCACGCGCTTCAACGACTGAATCTTGGTAATAACGCCAGCCAAATAGACCACCTAAACCAATAACCGCACCAAAGATTACGGCTTTACCGTTCTCTTTCCACCAATCTTTAATGGCTTCAACTTGTTGCTCTTCGCTATCGTAAAGTTCCACTTCCTGTCCTCTTTAATTCTTTAAACGCCAGCATAGTGCTGACGTTAGTATTCATTATGAGCGTTTGCTCAATGGCTAATTAGATTAGCGCAGCAACTTTCTCTGCAACTTCCGTTTGAGACACGGTTTCTTGCTCGCCGCCAACCAGATCTTTTAGCACAACTGTATTGTCAGCAACTTCGTTCTCACCAAGTACCAGCGCCACAACAGCACCTACTTTGTCAGCACGTTTGAATTGCTTCTTGAAGTTACCACCACCGAAGTGGTTCATTACACGCACGCCTTCAACGGTGTCGCGTAATTGATTCGCTAACTGCATGCCCGCGATCATAGTACCTTCGCCAGCAGCAACTACGTAAACATCAACGCTACGGCGAACTTCTGTTAGCTCTAGCGTTTCCATCATAAGAACCAGACGCTCTAGACCCATTGCGAAGCCAACTGCATTGGTTGCTTTGCCGCCTAGTTGCTCAACAAGACCATCGTAACGGCCGCCGCCACATACAGTACCTTGAGCACCAAGGCTGTCAGTGATCCACTCAAATACAGTGCGGTTGTAGTAATCTAGGCCACGCACTAGACGCTCATTAACTTGGTATTCGATACCAACAGCGTCAAGAAGTTCACACAAACCAGCAAAATGTTGCTTCGATTCTTCACCTAAATATTCAGATAGTCGAGGTGCGTCACCTAAGATAGCTTGAACATCAGGGTTCTTAGTATCAAGTACACGTAGAGGGTTAGTGTGCATACGACGTTTGCAGTCTTCATCTAGCACATCAATGTGTTGCTCTAGGAAAGCCACTAACGCAGTGCGGTAGCTTACGCGATCTTCTTGAGAACCGATTGAGTTCAGCTCTAGGCGAACGTGCTTATCGATACCTAGCTCACGCCATAGACGTGCAGTCATCATGATAAGTTCTGCGTCAACGTCTGGACCGTCTAGGCCAAACACCTCAACACCACATTGGTGGAATTGACGGTAACGACCTTTTTGAGGACGCTCGTGACGGAACATTGGACCCATGTACCATAGGCGCTGTTCATCACGGTTGATAAGGCTATTTTGAATACATGAACGTACACAACCTGCTGTGCCTTCTGGACGCAGCGTTAGGCTATCGCCATTGCGGTCATCAAAAGTGTACATTTCTTTAGAAACAACATCTGTCTCTTCACCAACTGCACGGCTAAATAGGTTTGTTTCTTCAACGATAGGCATACGTACTTCGTTGTAACCGTATGCGCTCACCACGTTTTTAACTGCGCTTTCTACTTTCTGCCACAGTGGTGATTGAGTTGGAAGGCAGTCGTTCATGCCTCGAATTGCTTGGATATTTTTAGCCACAGTATTTATTCCGTAATTTCTCACGACCAGGTGTTAGTGCGAATAGACAATCACACCCCATCGCGTTGTATTAATCTTCTAAGTTTTCTACATCAATGCGATTTGCTTGATCAAGCACTGACGCTTTTGCACGAATCTTTGCTTCAAGTTTGTCGACAAGATCATCGTTGTCGAAGCGCTCTTTCTGGCGCTTACCGTCTTCGTAGAAGGCACTCTTACGTGCACTACCCGCTAGACCTAAGTGAGACACTTCAGCTTCACCAGGGCCGTTAACCACACAACCGATGATTGACACATCCATTGGAGTGATCACGTCTTCTAGGCGCTCTTCAAGGGCATTAACAGTGTTAATAACATCGAACTCTTGACGAGAACAGCTTGGGCACGCAATGAAGTTGATGCCACGCGAGCGAATACGCAAAGATTTAAGAATATCAAAGCCGACTTTGATCTCTTCAACAGGATCAGCCGCTAGCGAGATACGCAGCGTATCGCCGATACCTTCAGAAAGAAGCATACCTAAACCTACCGCGGACTTCACAGAGCCAGCACGTGCCCCACCCGCTTCGGTAATACCAAGGTGAAGAGGTTGGTCAATCTGCTTAGCCAGCAAACGGTAAGAACCAACAGCTAGGAATACATCAGACGCCTTCACGCTGACTTTGAATTGATCAAAGTTCAGGCGGTCGAGGATATCTACGTGACGCATTGCTGATTCAACAAGCGCTTCTGCTGTAGGCTCTGTGTATTTCTCTTGGATCTCTTTCTCAAGAGAACCGCCGTTAACACCAATACGAATCGGAATATTCATATCACGTGCGCAATCAACAACTGAGCGGATACGGCTTTCGTTACCGATGTTACCTGGGTTGATACGCAGACAGTCAACGCCGTACTCTGCCACTTTAAGAGCAATACGGTAGTCGAAGTGAATATCAGCAACCAAAGGAACAGAGACCTGCTGTTTGATTAGCTTAAAAGCTTCAGCGGCATCCATAGTCGGTACAGATACGCGAACGATATCTGCGCCAACTTTTTCCAAAGCTCGAATTTGAGCAACGGTCGCGGCTACATCTGTTGTTCTTGTGTTGGTCATGGATTGCACAGCAATTGGTGCACCATCACCGATCGGCACATCACCCACATAAATACGGGTTGATTTGCGACGAATAATAGGAGATTCGTGTTGCATATTAACTCTAAGGTAAGGTTATTCTAGCTACTTTGCCTGAAGTATACCCAGAAAGGTCGACAGGTTCACTTGCAAATGTCATTGATACGCCCTCTGGCGCACCTAGAATCACTTTATATGGCGCAGTTCCTGATAGATTTAATGACTGACCTGCTTTTTTGATGCCAGTCGACAGGGTTTTACCGGTTGCATCTTTTACTTGGATCCAACAATCAGCAGAGAACTGCATCGCTAGCTCGTTAGCCACAACTTCAGGAGTAGCACTTGCTTCTACAGCTTCTGCCTTAGCAGCAACTTCAGTAGCGGGTTCTGTCTCTGTTGCTTGTTGTGCCGCAGTTTCGTCAGCTAGAATAACTGCATCTGAAGTATCTTCCGTATCGCTTATAGCAACAAGGTCATCTGTACTTTCAGCAACAGCAGCACCTGCTTCGTTTTGTTCAGCTTCAATCACTTCTAAAGAGGTGAATTCAGGGGCAAGTGATTCTTCTACCGCTAGCTCTTCTGAACTTGCAGTATTCGCTAAAGATTGAGATAGGGTGTCTTGCTGTTGGTTCTGCCACCACCACAGTGAAGAGATACCCGCAATTACCGCAAAAATGCTCCAAGTAAGGATCATAATACGGCTGTTGTGCTTCTCGGTTTTGGTCTTACGAGAAAAGCTCAGCATTTCTTGCTCTTGATGCTGAGCATCACCAGCATGATGCAGCGCACTCAATACGACTTTTTCGTCAAGATTGACGTATTTCGCGTATGAACGAATGTAGCCACGCATAAACGTCGCCACTTGATCTGACTCGAATTGGTTTTCTTCAATTTGCTGAATCAGCGTAACGCGAAGTTTTAAGCGATCAGAAATCTGCTTTTGCGTTAAACCAAGAGCTTCTCGTTTGTTCTTAAGCAGCGTTCCCGCTTCCAAAGCTGGAGCGATCGGTTCTTGCGTTTGTGTATCTTGTTCTGTGTTCATAGAGAGTGAACTTCTAAAGTATTATCGCAAGTTGAGGAGAGCGTTTTTTTATTGTCGTTTAAGCTCAATCTAACAACCCACGTTATGTGGAATTTTTCCTGCTATCTGAATCATCAACCTTTAAAGGCGAACATCATTCATTTGTCATGGATGACCTTCTCAGGAAGCTAGTTTATCAAGTAGCCAACCTAAATAGACATATTGGCGATCAGTAGCAAGCGAGCACTTAAATTAATTTAAGATTAGTTAATCATAAGCTAATGCCATTACAAGGCAAAAACACTTTAAACAAAATTTACCGTCAGCTCATGGTTTTGTCCAAAATTTGACGAAAAATGTAAGAAAGCGTGGGCAAGAAGTCCAAAAAATCAAAAACTGTCCCCCCAGAAAAGCAACAAGCCAGAAGTAAGACTTCTGGCTTGTTTAGGTTCTAATCGCGTTTTATACCGCTTTTACTTCAATCACACCACCTGCAATCAAGTTCGCTTCAGAAGCTGCTTTAAGCATTTTAGTACGCTTGGTTCTGTCAATAACATCACCGACTAATTGACCACACGCGGCATCAATATCATCACCACGCGTTTTACGAACCGTTACTGTGTAGTTGTATTCCATCAGCGTTTTTTGGAAGCGATCAATTCGAGAGTTACTTGGCTTCTTATAAGGCGAACCCGGGTAAGGGTTGAATGGAATCAGGTTGATCTTACAAGGCGTCTCTTTCATTAGCTCTGCAAGTTCACGTGCGTGGTCCATATCATCATTCACATGATCCAATAACACGTACTCAACCGTTACTTTACCGCGGTTAGCATTTGAAGAGGCAATGTAACGACGAACAGATGCTAGGAAGTCTTGGATATCCCAACGATCGTTGATCGGCATGATTTGGCTGCGTAGTGCATCGTTTGGCGCATGCAGAGAGATAGCCAATGCTACATCGATGTTGTCTGTCATTTGGTCAAGGCCAGATACAACACCAGAAGTTGATACGGTTACACGACGCTTAGACAGTGCGAAACCTAGATCATCAAGCATGATTTCTAATGATGGCATTAGGTTCTTCATGTTCAATAGAGGCTCGCCCATACCCATCATTACAACGTTAGTAATTGGACGACGACCGGTTTCTTTTTCTAGGCCGATTTCGCGAGATGCACGCCAGATTTGGCCAACAATCTCTGAAACTTTTAGGTTACGGTTAAAGCCTTGTTGAGCTGTAGAACAGAACTTACATTCAAGTGCACAACCAACCTGTGAAGATACACACAGCGTCGCACGGTCACCATCTGGGATGTATACCGTTTCAACGTCTTGGTCGCCAACGCTCATCGCCCATTTGATTGTGCCATCTGAAGAGTGTTGAGCTTCAGAAACAACAGGTGCAACAATCTCACAGCGACGTTGCAGTTTCTCACGTAACTTTTTGTTGATGTTGTTCATTTGTTCGAAGTCATCGACACCGAAGTGATAAATCCACTTCATCACTTGCTCTGCTCGAAACGCTTTCTCATTCAGTTCTTCTGTGAAAAATTTACGAAGACCTTTACGATCAAAATCGAGTAGATTGACTTTAGCTGTGGTCATGATGCCTCTCAATGACGGAACAATAATTAAGGGCGCGAATTGTACAGGCTTTACGCAACTTCAACAAGCACTGTAAAACCCTGTGTTTATTAAGACATTCAAACTTAAGCGATTAAAATTTGAACAACTGTATTTATCCGCCTGAGATTACCCAATTTAAACAAAAGATTCCCGATTACACTCCTTCGTCGCTTTTAGGAATGACGACTAAATTGATTATCGAGAACGTAAAACTCACTTACAAAAAAGGCCTCACCGAAGTGAAGCCTTTAGAATCATTTGCTGTGTCGCTTATTGAGCTGGGCGTGGGCAAATTTCAGATTCTGGGAAAAAGAATTCGATTTCGCGAGCTGCAGACTCAGGGCTGTCGCTGCCGTGTACTGAGTTGTAACGCATGCTGATTGCGTAGTCAGCGCGGATAGTGCCGCATGCTGCTTCTTCTGGGTTAGTTTTACCCATGAGTTCACGGTAACGAGCGATTGCGTTTTCGCCTTCAAGTACTTGAACCATGATAGGACCAGAAGTCATGAACTCTTTTAGTGGACCAAAAAATTCTTTGCCTTCGTGTTCCGCATAGAAGCCGCTCGCTTGCTCTTCAGTCAGACGAACCATCTTAGCAGCGATAATTTCAAGACCTGCTTTTTCGATTCGGTGGTAAATTTCACCAACAAGGTTACGCTTAACTGCATCCGGCTTAACAATTGAGAACGTTCTTTCTAGAGCCATAGGGATTCCTTCACTTCATTTTTTTGTTATTAAATACTGAAATTACTGAGATCTTTCAATCTTAGCTTTATGAATGAGCGGCACAAAATACCGCTCACTCTTATTATTATTTTGCTTGGTCAACAAGAAGACGAGCCAGTGTACGAACACCCATACCCGTTGCGCCTGCCGCCCACTTATCACTTGCTGATTTACGGTAAGTACCCGCGCAATCCATGTGAATCCAACCTTTTTTGTAGTCGTCTACAAAGTAAGAAAGGAACGCAGCTGCTGTACTTGCACCCGGCGTGTAATCGCCCGTGCTGATGTTTGAAAGATCAGCAAAGTTTGAAGGCAACATGCCACGGTGGAAATCAGCAAGAGGCAATGGCCATAGGCCTTCTTTCTCTTGGTTTGCCGCCGTTAGCGCTTGATGAGAAAGCTCATCGTCGAAGCTTAATAGTGCGTGGTAGTCGTTACCCAGTGCATTTTTAGCTGCACCAGTTAGCGTTGCACAGTCGATGATAAGCTCAGGGTTTTGTGCACTTGCGTACATCAGGCCATCAGCAAGCACCAAGCGGCCTTCCGCATCGGTGTTCATGATCTCAACTGTCTTACCATTTTTGTAAGTAATGATGTCGCCAAGCTTCAATGCACGGCCAGAGATCATGTTCTCAGCACAACATAGGATAAGCTTGATACGCTTGTTCAGACCACGTTCAATCGCAAGACCCAAACCACCAGTGATGGTAGCTGCGCCGCCCATGTCAGCCTTCATCGCTGTCATGAATTGCCCTGGCTTGATGCTGTAACCGCCTGAGTCAAAGGTAATACCTTTACCCACTAGACAAGCAAACACTGGTGCGTTTTCATCACCGGTTGGGTTGAAGTCCAGTTGCAGCATTGCAGAGGTGCGCTCAGAGCCACGACCTACCGCATAAATGCCTTCCCAACCTTCAGTTAGGAGATCTTTGTCTTTAACGATTTTTGCTTTTACTGTGCCTGCTGGCGCCACTGATTTGATGTATTCAGCTGCCATCGTCGCTAATTGACGAGGAGCCACTTCTTCAGCCGTTTTATTGATAATGTCACGCGTCCAATCAGTAGCACGGATGCGAGCTTCTAGCTCAGCTTGATCGGCTTCTGAAAGTGCATCCCATTCCAATGCATTCTTTTTCTTTGGTCCACGGTAGCCTTGGTAGAAAGCCCAAACGCTTTCTAGATCCCAACCTTCACCACGAAGTGAAACGAATGCGATACCTTGTCCGTCAAGCGTACGACCAGCACGCTGAACCGCGCCTAGATCGTGGCCTTCACCAATGTGAATTGTCGCTCCCGCTTCTGAGAACGATAAAATAGCTCTTGCTCCCCACTGAGGCTGGGCAGCTTCTTGACTTAAAAATACTGACATCTGTGTAGACATGATTTCTCCTTGTCATGAACCACTTTGAGTGTGTGATTCTGATTATTTTTTATTAGCGCACTGATGTTAGCATTATGTAGGAGGAAAATGTCATTTTGATAAAAAAACGGACCATAAGGTCCGCTTTTTTTAGTAAGAATTGTTAACTTGGCTGCGTTTTATATTGGACTGATACCAACCCGCGACCAAATCATCAGATAAGAGGATTAATCCATCTCATCCATCCAGCACAAAATAATAGCCTCTAAGATTTTCTCATTCGAGTGGTTAGGCTCGTCGTCGAACTCTTCAAGGTCTAGCACCCATTGATGCAGATCGGTAAAACGTACCGTTTTAGGATCAGTATCAGGGTACAAATCACATAGCTCAATTGCGATATCTCGCGAATCAATCCACTTCAAGCTCATAACACTTCCTTATATTTATCAGCGACGCTCTGTCACCTTTATGATCTATATTCTAGGCCAGTTTTCTTAGTATGTTTGTCTAAGCAATAGCTCTCTCAGTCATCACTGTATTAGCCATGACTGAGAACAGGTTCTTAGTGGTCTTCAGAAGCCAGGTTCAATGTGTACTTTGGAATCTCTACTACAAGATCTTCATTCGCCACTTTTGCTTGGCAACCCAGGCGAGATTCCATCTCTAAGCCCCATGCTTTATCTAGCATGTCGTCTTCTAGGTCATCACTCTCTTCTAAAGAATCAAAACCTTCACGAATCACAACGTGACATGTCGTACATGCACACGATTTTTCACATGCGTGTTCAATACCAATACCGGCCTTCAATGCAACATCAAGAACCGTCTCACCAGTTTTTGCTTCTAAAACAGCGCCTTCTGGACATAGATCTTCGTGAGGTAAAACAATAATCTTTGGCATGTTTATCTATTCTCTAACTATTAAATATTATCGACTGACTGACCTGACAGTGCAGCACGAATTGATTTATCCATACGACGAGAAGCAAAGTCTTGGCTCGCTTTGTCGGTATTCTTAATTTCTAGTTCAATCGCATCGGCATTATCGCCATTGCGCACTTCAATCAGTGCTTCAATCGCTTGAACAAGTTGTTGTTTGCCTTGCTCATCAAGTAACTCATCGCCATCGGCTTGCATTGCGGCAATTAGGCCTTCAATAACGCGATCCGCTTCTACGCGTTGCTCAGCAAGAGCACGCGCTTGCATGTCTTCTTTTGCAAAAGTCATCGAATCTTTCAGCATGCTAGCCACTTCGTTATCGCTTAGACCGTAAGAAGGCTTAACTTGGATTTCAGCTTGAACGCCTGTGCTCTTCTCCATTGCGGTAACCGATAGCAGGCCATCAGCATCCACTTGGTAAGTCACACGAATATGAGCAGCACCTGCAGTCATCGGCGGGATGCCTTTCAAAGCAAATCGAGCCAGTGAACGACAGTCATCAACCATTTCGCGTTCACCTTGTACGGTGTGCACTGTCATAGCAGTTTGACCGTCTTTGAACGTGGTAAATTCTTGTGCGCGAGCCACTGGGATCGTGGTGTTTCGAGGGATGATCTTTTCGACCAAACCGCCCATGGTTTCGATGCCAAGAGACAGAGGGATAACGTCCAATAGCAGCATCTCAGAGTCAGGCTTATTACCGACTAAGATATCCGCTTGAATCGATGCGCCAATTGCAACCACTTCATCAGGGTTAATGCTGGTTAGTGGCGTACGACCAAAGAAGTCACCGACCATTTCACGTACAAGTAATGTGCGAGTTGAACCGCCGACCATCACGACTTCTAGAACTTCATCTGCATCAACTTCCGCATCTTTTAGTGCACGACGGCATGAAAGCAGTGTTTTCTTAACGAGCGGTTTGATGATCTCTTCAAACTCTTCACGAGTTAATGAACCAGACCAACCTAGTACTTCAACCTCAACGCTTTCAGCTTCAGATAAGCCAATCTTAGCTTCTGTTGCGGCGTCTAGAAGAATACGGTTCTGCTCTGCAGTTAGCTCCGATAAGCCCATTTGCTCTTGGAAATGATCCGCAACTAAATGGTCAAAGTCGTCGCCGCCTAATGCAGAGTCACCGCCCGTAGCTAGAACTTCGAAGACACCTTTAGATAGGCGTAGGATAGAGATATCAAACGTACCACCACCTAAGTCATAAACAGCAATTACCCCTTCTTTACCTGAATCCAAACCGTAAGCAATCGCAGCGGCAGTCGGCTCATTAAGAAGACGTAACACGTGAAGACCAGCAAGTTGCGCCGCGTCTTTCGTACCCGCACGCTGTGCATCATCAAAGTAAGCAGGAACGGTAATAACAGCACCAGATAACTCGCCACCAAGTGTTGACTCAGCACGTTGACCTAGCGCTCGCAGAATGTCTGCAGATACTTGAATTGGGTTTTTGTTACCTTGCTCTGTGCGAATCACAGGCAAACCATTATCACTTTCTTCAAATTGATATGGCAGAGATGGGTATCGCTGTTGAATATCTGACAGTGAGCGACCGATTAGTCGCTTAACTGAGATAATGGTATTTTTAGGATCAGTCTGTGCATTTGCACGAGCTTCATCACCAGTCGTGTATGACTCTGACGTATAGTGAACAACGGAAGGAAGAATACTGCGACCCTGTTGATCAATCAGTGTGCTCGCCTCACCACTGCGCACTGCCGCAACCAATGAGTTTGTTGTACCTAAATCAATACCCACAGCAAGCTTGTGCTGGTGAGGAGCGGCGCTTTGCCCTGGTTCTGCAATCTGAAGTAGTGCCATGGATGTGTCCTTGTTATACGAACTAGCCGATCAGACGATCTTCAACTAACTCGATTTCATTCTTTAATTTTGCAATAAACTTAAGCTTTCTTACTCGGTCTGCAGCTTCTAGCCAAGCCTCACTGTCGAGTTCTTGTTGGATAGCGCTTAATTGTTGTTTATACATTTTGCTAACCTTTCCTTCAAATGCAAACAAAGCATCTTCAGGTTCAGAACTGTCGGCGATATCTTCAAGCTCTTCACGCAATTCCATTTGCTCCATTAGGAACATAGGATCTTGCAGGGTCTGCTGTTCACCACGAATATCCTCACCATGTTGCACTAACAGGTATTCAGCTCGGCTGATTGGATTCTTCAATACCTGATACGCATCATTGATTTGCGCAGCTTTTTGCACGGCTAGCAGGCGATCACGCTCAGAAGCAGTGGCAAATTTATCAGGGTGGAATTGGCGTTGCAGATCTCTAAACTGAGAAGAAAGAAGGCTACCATCCAGTTGAAACTGAAGTGGTAGCCCAAATAATTCGAAATGATTCATGTAACGGTGGTCCTAAGTTTAGGCTCTTCAATCAGAGCCTAATTTTATTCTTCGCTCACTATAAACGCTTAACGATTGAAGCGTTTATACGTTGAAGCTCTCACCACAACCACATTCGCCTTTCGCGTTAGGGTTGTTGAATTCAAAACCTTCGTTTAGGCCTTCTTTTACGTAATCAAGCTCAGTTCCGTCTAGGTAAACTAGGCTCTTTGGATCAATGATGACCTTAACACCTGAATGCTCGAACACTTCGTCTTCTTCGTTAAGATCGTCAACGAATTCTAGTACATACGCCATACCCGAACAGCCAGTCGTTTTTACCGCTAAGCGTAACCCGATACCTTTACCTCGGTTATCTAGGAAAGCTTGAACTCGGCTTGCTGCCGTATCTGTCATGGTGATGGCCATACTACAACCTTGTGTTTTATATAAATTGAGAACTCAGGGGGAGCACAAAGGATGCTCCCAAATATTGCTTATTTTTTGTGATTACTTAATGAGACGATTAACGCTTCTTTTTGTAATCCGCAACAGCTGCTTTGATTGCATCTTCAGCAAGAATTGAACAGTGAACTTTCACTGGTGGCAACTCTAGCTCTTCTGCGATTTCAGAGTTTTTGATAGCTGCCGCTTCATCAATACTTTTGCCTTTAACCCACTCAGTGACTAGTGAGCTAGAAGCGATTGCGCTGCCGCAACCGTAAGTTTTGAATTTTGCATCTTCGATAATGCCTTCTGGCGTTACCTTGATTTGCAGTTTCATTACGTCACCACAAGCTGGTGCGCCAACCATGCCGCTACCAACACTTGGGTCTTCTTTATCAAACGAACCTACGTTACGTGGGTTTTCGTAGTGATCAATTACTTTTTCGCTATATGCCATGATAGTTACCTCGAATCCTCTATTTCCGTGAGATTAGTGATGAGCCCACTCAACAGTGTTCAAATCAATCCCTTCTTTATACATATCCCATAGAGGAGACATGTCGCGTAATTTGTTTACCGCTACACGAATTTGTGCAATCGCGTAGTCGATTTCTTCTTCCGTTGTGAAACGGCCGAATGAGAAACGTACTGAGCTGTGTGCCAGTTCATCGTTCAGGCCAAGAGCACGTAGAACGTATGAAGGCTCTAGGCTTGCTGATGTACATGCAGAACCTGATGATACTGCTAGGTCTTTTAGAGACATAAGCAAAGACTCACCTTCAACGAAAGCAAAGCTCACGTTTAGGTTGTGTGGTACACGTTGGTCTAAGTCACCGTTTACCGTTACCGCTTCTAGATCTTGAACACCTTTCAATAGGCGCTCACGAAGTGCTAGTGCGTGATCGTAATCTTTCTGCATGTCTTGCTTAGCAACAGCACAAGCTTCGCCCATACCCACGATTTGGTGAGTAGCAAGCGTACCTGAACGGAAACCACGCTCATGACCGCCGCCGTGCATTTGCGCTTCAAGACGAATACGTGGCTTACGACGAACGTAAAGTGCACCGATACCTTTAGGGCCATACATTTTGTGAGCTGAAAGTGAGATTAGGTCAACTTTCATCTCTTGTACGTCTAGTGGGATTTTACCCGCAGACTGAGCCGCATCAACGTGGAAGATGATCTTACGAGAACGACATAATTCGCCGATTGCAGAGATATCTTGGATTACACCAATCTCGTTGTTAACGTGCATGATAGAAACTAGAACAGTGTCTTCACGCATTGCAGCTTGTAGCTTGTCTAGATCGATGATGCCGTTTGCTTCTGGCTCAAGGTAAGTTACCTCAAAACCTTCACGCTCTAGTTGGCGACATGGATCAAGAACCGCTTTATGTTCTGTTTTGCACGTAATTACGTGCTTACCTTTCTTCTCGTAAAAGTGCGCTGCACCTTTAATAGCAAGGTTGTCTGACTCTGTAGCACCTGAAGTGAAAACAATCTCACGTGGGTCTGCATTTAATAGGTCAGCAATTTGCTCACGAGCATTATCTACTGCTTCTTCTGCCTGCCAGCCGTAACGGTGTGAACGAGATGCAGGGTTACCGAAGTTACCGTCCATCGTCATGCACTGAACCATTTTCTCAGCAACTCGTGGATCGACTGGGCATGTAGCTGAATAGTCAAAGTAAATAGGCAGTTTCATTTTCTACTCCAATGTAAAAACTGACCGCTAAGAGCGGGCATTAACACCGTGAGGTGCTGCACTAATCGTTGTAGTGCTCGTATTTTTATGTGCAAAACCATTATTAACCGCAAGATCGATATCTTGACGATCAGAAATTTCTAAAACTTCGTTATCTTTCATTAGCTCACCGAGCGTAATGTCGTTTAAGAAGCTGCTGATTCGGGAGCTTAAATCACGCCATAGAGTGTGAGTTAAACAACGACTACCACCCTGGCAATCTGCTCGACCGTGACACTTAGTCGCATCCACTGATTCGTCTACTGCTGCAATCACAGTTCCGACAGCGATGTCGCTCGCTTCAGCTCCTAAACGGTAACCACCACCAGGGCCGCGAACACTAGCAACTAAGCCAGCTTTACGTAACTTAGAAAAAAGTTGCTCTAAGTAAGATAACGAGATGCCTTGTCGCTCTGAAATGTCAGCCAGAGGAACTGGGCTTTTTTGCGAATGCAGTGCTACATCTAGCATAGCTGTTACCGCATATCTTCCTTTAGATGTAAGTTTCATATCACACCGTATCCACATTGTTTATGTGGTTGGAATCTTCCCATACCCGACTAAATTGGTCAAGTATTTAGTTGACTATTTTAGTCAGGTATTCACCCTTAGGGTTTGTACGGGCTTTATTTGTCGTTTTTGCTCTTCTCAATTGAAGTCAAAATGCCACGTAGAGTGTTGATCTCTTGCAGCTCTGGACGAGCTCGGCTAAACAGACGACGCAGCTTATTCATCACCTGCCCCGGCTTATCCTTAGAGATAAATTGGGTATCAATGATCACTTTTTCAAGGTGCTCGTAGAACATTTCTAGTTCTTCGTGACGAGGGTACTCATCTTGTGGCTGTGGTTGATATTGGCTAGCGACCATATCAAGGTGGGCGACACGCACTTCGTAGCTCAGAGTCTGTACCGCCATTGCTAGGTTTAGCGAGCTGTATTCAGGGTTAGCTGGGATACATACATGGAAGTGGCACTTCTGAAGCTCATCGTTAGTCAAGCCAGTACGCTCACGGCCGAATACTAATGCTACTGGGTGCTTCTGACCTTCAATTGCAAATTTTTGTCCACACTCACGAGGCTCAAGCATTGGCCATTCAAGTGTGCGTGAACGTGCACTCGAACCAACCACTAAACCACAGTCTTTTACTGCTTCGTCCAGTGTGGAAACGATAGTCGCGTTTTCTGCGATGTCACCAGCACCCGCAGCCAGTGCTAAGGTCTGCTCGTCAACTTCACATTGAGGGTCTACAAGAACTAATTGACTCAAACCCATCACTTTCATTGCGCGAGCTGCTGATCCGATATTTCCCGAATGAGACGTACCAACCAGAACGACTTTTACATTGTCTAACATGCTATATGACACCACTTTAAAAATAATCGCGAGATATTAACACATAGCAAAGTAAAATGGTCAGACCCTTCGCGCAATGTGAAACCAAGAGTTCAAAAAATAACCACTTCCCTTTTGGTAAAACTTTGGTATACTCGCCGCCGCTTTAAATTGTTCTTTAACATCTGGTGGGAAAAACCATATGCATCCAATGCTAAACATTGCGATACGCGCTGCGCGTAAAGCTGGCAACCATATTGCTAAATCTCTAGAAACAACTGATAAGATCGAATCGTCTCTAAAAGGTAACAACGATTACGTTACTAACATTGCTCAAGAAGCTGAGTACATGATCATTGAGACAATCAAAGCATCTTACCCAGAGCACAGCATTATTTCTGAAGAGAAAGGCCTGACTGAAGGTAAAGACTCTGACGTACAATGGATCGTTGACCCACTAGATGGCACCAACAACTTTGTAAAAGGTTTCCCTCACTTCTCTGTATCTATCGCTGTTCGCATGAACGGTCGTACAGAAGTTGCTTGTGTTTATGACCCAATGCTAAACGAGCTATTCACAGCTCAACGTGGCGCTGGCGCTCAACTTAACAACGCTCGTATGCGTGTTACTCAACTAAAAGACCTTCAAGGTACTGTTCTAGCGACTGGTTTCCCATTCAAGCAAAAACAACACTCTGAATCTTTCATGAAGATCATCTCTGGTCTATTCATTGACTGTGCTGATTTCCGTCGTACAGGTTCTCCTGCTCTTGACCTATGTTACCTAGCAGCTGGCCGTGTTGATGGTTACCTAGAACTAGGCCTTAAGCCATGGGATCTAGCCGCTGGCGACCTAATCGCTCGTGAAGCTGGTGCTATCATGACTGACTTCGCTGGCGGTACTGATTACATGACTTCTGGTAATGTTGTTGCTTCAAGCGCACGTGGTGTTAAGTCTATTCTTAAGCACGTTCGTGAGAACGCTAACGAAGGTATGCTGAAATAATTCAGACCTTACGTTAAAGCTCTCTGTTTTAAGGGCGCATAAAAACTCCAAAGCCTCGCTAGATAGCGAGGCTTTTTTGTATCTGCAATTTGAGATACGAGATACGAGATACGAGATACGAGATACGAGATACGAGATACGAGATACGAGATACGATCAGAATGTCTCTTATTGAAATGAAGTACAACTCACTTCAACGTTAAATTGTATTGAGCTTCACCATAGAATGCAGACATAAAAAAACCGCTAGTTACCTAGCGGTTTTTTTGGTTTAGCGAAACTTGTTAAGCCAAGGCCTAAGGCATTTCGTCAAACTCTTCACCTTCTTTTTCCACTTGTGGTGGCATTAGGTGTTCACGTGTAATACCCAACTTCATTGCTAGTGCAGATGCAACGTAGATAGAAGAGTAAGTACCAACCGTAATACCCAATAGAAGGGCAGTTGCGAAGCCGTGAATCATAGCGCCGCCCTGAACGAACAGTGCGATAACTACGAATAACGTGGTACCAGAAGTGATCAATGTACGACTCAATGTTTGTGTGATTGAGCTGTTCAGTACTTCAGGCGCTTCACCTTTACGCATCTTACGGAAGTTCTCACGAATACGGTCGAATACAACGATGGTATCGTTGAGGGAGTAACCGACTACCGTTAGCAAGGCTGCTACGATGGTAAGGTCGACCTCAATTTGCATTAGAGAGAACACACCAAGTGTGATGATAACATCGTGCGCCAGTGCTAATACCGCACCCGCAGCCAAACGCCATTCAAATCGCACTGATACGTAGATCAAGATACAGATAAGAGAAACTAGGATAGCAAGGCCACCCGCTTCTGTTAGCTCATCACCTACGTTAGGACCAACGAACTCGATACGACGCATTTCAACTTGCTCACCAGTACCATTCTCAATAGCAGAAAGGATTTGGTTACCAAGCGTTTCGCCCGCTACGCCATCACGTGGACGTAAACGAACCATCACATCACGAGCTGAACCGAAGTTCTGTACCGTTGCATCACCAAAGCCTTCGGCTTCTAGTGCACTACGGATATCAGGAAGGTGTGCCGGTTGTTCAAAACCAACTTCAATCAGAGTACCGCCAGTAAAATCTAGACCCCAGTTCAACGATTTCGTTGTTAGGGTGAAGATAGCAGTACCAATCATCAAGATAGAAAAAACAAAGGCAACCTTTGACCAACGCATAAAGTCGATCATTTTGTCTGCTTTTAGAATCTGAAACATATTAATTCCTAGCCTTAGATCGACAGTTTTTTAACGCGTTTGCCGCCATACATCAGGTTCACGATACAACGTGTTCCCACAATAGCTGTAAACATTGAAGTCAAGATACCGATAGACAGCGTTACCGCGAAGCCTTTGATAGCACCAGTACCCACAGCAAATAGAATAATTGCTGTTAGTAGCGTGGTGATGTTGGCATCGGCGATTGTGCTGAATGCGTTCGCGTAACCTTGGTGAATCGCTTGTTGTGGACTACGTCCATCTCGAAGCTCTTCACGTATACGCTCAAAGATCAGAACGTTGGCATCAACCGCCATACCGACCGTTAATACGATACCGGCAATACCTGGCAGGGTCATAGTAGCCCCCGGAATCATCGACATCACACCGATAATCAACACCAAGTTAGCCATTAGCGCAACGTTCGCAATCAGACCAAAGCTGCGGTAGTAAAGCAGCGTAAACAGCATTACAGCAGCCATACCCCAAACCATCGCCATGATACCCATATCGATGTTTTGTTGCCCCATAGATGGACCAATAGTACGTTCTTCTACAATCGAGATAGGCGCAATCAGAGCACCAGCACGCAGTAGAAGTGCCAAGTTATGAGCTTCAGCCGTTGAGTCGATACCAGTAATACGGAAGTTACGACCAAGTGCAGACTGAATCGTCGCTTGGTTAATCACTTCTTCGTGCTTACTTAAGATAACTCGACCTTCCGGTGTTTTACGACCGCTGTCTTTGTACTCTGCAAATACCGTCGCCATTAGCTTACCGATATTCTGACGAGAGAATGCAGACATCTTGCTACCACCTTCGCTGTCTAGCGAGATGTTAACTTGAGGACGACCATATTCATCAACACTTGAGCTTGCATCAGTAATACTTGAACCGCCTAGAATAACGCGCTTCTTAAGTACCACAGGACGACCATCACGATCTTGCTTGATTTCGCTACCCGCAGGGGCACGACCAGAAGCGGCAGCGGCTAAATCAGCACTGCTATCTACTTCACGGAACTCAAGCGTCGCGGTAGCACCAAGGATTTCTTTAGCGCGAGCAGTGTCTTGAACACCAGGCAATTCCACTACGATACGGCTAGAACCTTGACGTTGAACCAAAGGTTCAGCAACACCAAGTTCGTTAACACGGTTACGTAGAATGGTAATGTTTTGCTCAACCGCGTAGTTACGGATTTCTTGAAGACGAGCCTCTGTAAAGCTTGCAACCAAAGAGAAACGACCGTTAGATTCAGAATCTACGAACGTCATATCTTGGTGCTTAGATTGCAGTAGCGATTTCGCTTCAGCAAGCTGCTCTTCGTTACGCAGAATCACTTCAACCGCATCTTTACCAGATGGGCGAATCGCACGGTAACGGATTTTCTCTTCACGAAGTTCACTACGGAATGCTTCTTCTTGTTGACCAACCAGCTTTTGCATCGCCGCGTCCATATCCACTTCCATTAAGAAGTGAACACCACCACGTAGATCAAGACCAAGTTTCATTGGTGCAGCACCAATAGATTCAAGCCAATCAGGAGTTGAAGCCGCTAGGTTTAAAGCAACAATAACGTCATCGCCTAGTGCTTCTGTGATGATATCACGGGCACTAATTTGCGTATCTGTGTCGTTAAAGCGAACAAGAATGGAACCGTTTTCGAGAGCAACGGATTTAGTAGAAAGGTTTTCTGCTTCAAGAGCATTGGTGACAGCATCCAGCGTAGACATATCTACAGAGGCGCCGCGCGCCCCTGTAACTTGAACTGCCGGATCTTCACCGTATATATTTGGAAGTGCGTACAACGCAGCGATAGCGATGGCAAACACCACCATCAAATACTTCCATAACGGGTAACGGTTTAGCACAGCGAGGATCCTCTAGCTGTTTATAGAGATTTCAGAGTACCTTTTGGTAGCACTGCTGTAACGAAGTCTTTCTTGATAACTACTTCGTTGTTTGCGTTCAGTTCGATAGCAACGTAGTCGCTGTCTTCAGCAATCTTAGTGATCTTGCCGATTAGGCCGCCGCTTGTAAGAACTTCATCGCCTTTGCCCATAGAAGACATAAGGTTCTTGTGCTCTTTAACACGCTTAGCTTGTGGACGGTAGATCATGAAGTAGAAGATCACAGCGAACATACCTAGCATGATAAGCATTTCGAAACCGCCGCCTGCTGGTGCACCTTCTGCTGCTGCGTGAGCTTGAGAAATAAACATTTAAAACATCCTCTATTTATATTTTCGTAATTGTTTGTCTAATTGGGTTGCATCCCTTTATTTTCAAGCCCCATCACTCGGAAGAGAGATAGGGCTCGCAAAAAAGAAATACTAAGATTCTTTACCTAGTGGTGGCACTTCACGCCCCATTCTTGCGTAGAACTCTGCAACGAACTCTTCAAAGCGGTCTTCATCGATAGACTGACGAATGTCTGACATTACTCGTTGGTAGAAACGCAGGTTATGAATCGTGTTCAGTCGAGCACCTAGGATTTCGTTACAACGATCCAAATGGTGTAAGTACGACTTGCTGTAGTTCTTACAAGTGTAACAGTCACACTCTGAATCTAGTGGTGTTGTATCGGTTTTATGCTTCGCATTACGGATCTTGATCACACCTTCAGTCACAAACAGGTGGCCGTTACGTGCATTTCGCGTTGGCATTACACAGTCAAACATGTCGATACCACGACGAACACCTTCAACTAGGTCTTCTGGTTTGCCTACGCCCATTAGGTAACGTGGCTTATCTTCCGGCAGTTGAGGACATGTGTGTTCAAGAATACGGTGCATGTCTTCTTTTGGTTCGCCTACTGCTAGACCACCAACTGCGTAACCATCAAAACCAATTTCAGTTAGGCCTTTAACAGATACATCACGAAGGTCTTCGTACACACCACCTTGAACGATACCGAATAGTGAGTTCGGGTTTTCAAGTTTGTCGAAGTGGTTACGTGAACGCTCAGCCCAACGAAGAGACATCTCCATTGAGTCTTTTGCTTCTTTGTGTGTCGCTGGGTAAGGCGTACACTCGTCAAAGATCATTACGATGTCTGAACCTAAGTCTTTTTGGATTTCCATAGACTTCTCAGCGTCCATGAAGATCTTGTCACCGTTTACAGGGTTACGGAAGTGAACACCCTCTTCAGTGATTTTACGCATTGCACCTAGGCTGAATACTTGGAAGCCGCCTGAATCAGTCAGGATAGGACCGTGCCAGTTCATGAAATCGTGCAGGTCACCGTGCATTTTCATGATTTCTTGACCAGGACGTAGCCATAGGTGGAATGTGTTACCTAATAGGATCTCAGCACCTGTGTCTTTAACTTCTTCAGGTGTCATACCTTTTACAGTACCGTAAGTACCTACAGGCATGAATGCTGGGGTTTCAACGGTACCGCGTTCAAACTGAAGTTGACCACGACGTGCGCCGCTATTAGTTTTTTTAAGTTCGTATTTTAATTTCACGAAGCCTCCAATATGCCAGAGAAACAATCTGACTGTTAATTCAGAACCTTAAGCCAAACAAAAGTTCAGTCTAGTGGGCTCTATGAGGAGCGGTCGCGTATTCCTTGCGAGAGATTAGACAGACACCCTGCCCGACTCCTAGCTTACTGCTAGCACCCGTAAATTTTTTTATCGCTTAAACCAGCTTCAATTAGCTCGTTTTCTTATTGATGAACATAGCATCGCCGTAGCTGAAGAAACGATATTCGCTCTTCACTGCGTGATCGTATGCGCCCATCACGTTGTCGTAACCTGCAAATGCACTCACCAACATAATCAGCGTTGATTCTGGTAAATGGAAATTGGTAATCAAGCAATCCACCAACTGGTATTCGTAACCAGGGAAGATAAAGATTTCAGTGTCACCAAAGAACGGAACTAACTCTGTGCCTTTCTTCAACGCATCTTGCGCTGCACTCTCTAGTGAGCGAACCGATGTTGTACCAACGGCAATAATGCGTCCGCCACGCGCTTTTGCAGCCGCCACTGCATCAACCACTTCTTGCGGCACTTCAACATACTCAGCATGCATGTGGTGGTCATTGATGTTGTCTACTTTAACGGGCTGGAATGTACCGGCGCCAACGTGAAGCGTCACGTACGCAAACTCAACACCTTTCTCTTTCATGTCAGCCATTAGCTTGTCATCAAAATGAAGACCCGCTGTTGGAGCGGCAACCGCACCTGGCTTCTCATTATAGACCGTCTGGTAACGCTCTTTATCTGCGTCTTCATCTGGACGATCAATATAAGGAGGTAGCGGCATATGACCAACGCTGTTCAGAATCTCTAAAACGCTTTGGTCAGATGTGAAATGGATTTCAAATAACGCGTCGTGTCGCGCCACCATTTCAGCTTCATACTCATCGTTCTCACCAAGGAACAACTTAGTGCCCGGCTTAGGTGATTTAGAACAACGAACATGCGCTAGAATACTCTTCTCATCAAGCATACGCTCAACCAGCACTTCAAGCTTACCGCCTGATGCCTTGCGACCAAATACACGAGCTGGAATCACTCGAGTGTTATTGAAAACAACAAGATCGCCTGGTTCAACCAAGTCTAAAACGTCTTTAAACGAACCATCAGCTAGGTTACCGCTGTTGCCATCTAATTTAAGCAGGCGGCTTGCTGTACGCTCCTCTTGAGGGTAGCGAGCAATGAGTTCATCTGGTAGGTCAAAGTGAAAATCTGAAACTTGCATGTGTCTAGTCTTGTCTTAGTTGATGAGATTGGTGCCGTTGACGAATCATAAATCGTAGTTGCTGGATAATCGTTACGGTAAGTCAATCGTTACCAGAAACACATCGCAAACACGACTAAAAATTTCGCAGTGGGCTAGTATAGGCACACGAGCCGCAATAGCAAGGTTTACAGCAATGGATTATTGTAAAGAGGCGTAAAATAATGCTACTAACTCACCTCCTTAAACTAAAGAATTAGTTGCATAAAACTCATCCAAAAATGCGTCAGATCTCAGTTATTTTTAGGATAAAAAACTATAGTAATAGCAACAAAATAAAAAAGAAGGAGGTTCGTATGATCAAGGTTGAAGATATGATGACTCGCAACCCTCATACCCTATTGCGCTCACACTCACTGGCCGATGCTAAGCACATGATGGAAGCGCTTGATATCCGCCATATTCCGGTCGTTGATTCCGATAGAAAGCTACTCGGTGTTGTCACACAACGAGACGTTCTAGCCGCTCAAGAATCCAGCCTACAAAACATCCCACAAGCTCAATCTTTTACTCTTGCTACTCCCCTCAACGACATCATGCACAAAAGTGTTATGTCAGTAGAGCCACGTGCAGGATTAAAAGAATCGGCTATCTATATGCAGAAACATAAAGTGGGCTGTTTACCTGTCGTAGAAAACCACGAACTAGTAGGCATTATCACCGACAGTGACTTCGTCACCATCGCGATTAACTTGCTTGAACTGCAAGAAGAAGTCGAGCCAGAAGAAGCTGAAGTAGAGTGATATGACAATAAGAAGAGCCTCATAAAACTATGAGGCTCAATATTAGGTAATTTTAATCGATAGAAATGCACTGCCGCTTACCCCGTAACTCATTACAATAAACAACCAATCCGCACACCATATCAAATATAAAACTAGTTGAATAATATATTGATGAAGTTTATATTACCCGCCATATACAACCACCTCCGTAATAAAGTGAAAAAATCATATTTATCAATAGGCTTGATGTAGAGGTTATAACGAATTCAGCTCCTGTCATTGCTTGTATCACTGTTGTTACATTCACAGTAGAGGATGTAGCTGCTTCTTCCGGAGTGTTGGAAACTTATATAAAAGCAATTGACGACTATTCATTTGGTCCACTTAATGGTTCGGAGAATATACTGGCATCTCATAATGAGGTGCACAAAAAGTTACGGTTCTTGAGAGTACAAATGAAAGTATCAAACTATAAAAATTCAATAATATGCCTAGTTATCATCACTGTATGCAGTTACCCATTCATATACTTCCCTTCTGGAGAGTATGATTCAGATAGAGTTTACTTTGTTACTGTACTAAGCTCATTTTTTGTATTTTTTCTCTTAGTGTTTACCGTGGCACAGTTAGCACTGATAATAAAAAATAGGGATGATAAGTACCAAACTAAAAATCATCATATCGGTATTTATTTTATCATAGCCATATCGCTATCTACTTTTTATTACTTTAAGGTTGAAGAGTATAAAGAAACAAGCACTAGTCATGTATATTGCGGATCAATATTAAAGATGAGAAGTTCTGTGGGGCTTTTAGAAAAATTTGCGCTTTCAAAAGAAAAATGTGGTAGCGGTTTATGAATAAATTATTCCCATATTTAAAGTTTTCTTTTTTTATCTTAGGCTATACTTTCTTATCTTTTTTAGTTTATGGACTTGCAGTAGATACCTACCAATTTTGGGTGTCCGGTATAGAAAAGCAAGCCAGAGTCGTAAGCCTTGATCATGTTAAAGTTCATACTAAAGGGTCTAAAACTTATTATTATAAACTAGAGATAGATAGCAACTTATCAATTCATGGATTTTATTTTGAATTAATTAAAAATGAGAAATATAATATTTTAGCTATTAAAGATGGAAAAATAATACTCGAAAGTAAAAATAGCAGCCTATTCCATATATTTAAATCTGTATTTGGTTTTACTATCACTTATAGCATCATCGCATTCATAACTTATATGTCATATAAACTCGTAAAGTACTATTTCACAAGACCTAGAAATCCATACAACTAGAAAACTCAGGTTTATCTATCGAATAAATTATCTAGGTTGAATAAGATTTACAGCAGATCATAACTTCCGATAAAATTTAGGTTAAATAAAATTAAAAAATATAAATTTCAATTACTTACTAGCACTTAAACAGTGCTGTAGCAGAATGAACATAGGAAAAGATATGAAACTACGCAAGCACAAACAAGCTATTAGGTTTACGATTATATTATTAATCAGTTTTTACCCTATATTATACTTCCCACTCGGATCTTATAAAACCGATAAAATATATCTCTTATCAATACTACTTACTCCTGCTTTCTTTTGGGCTTTTTTCATAAGTATAGTTCAATTAAAATTAATATTTAAAACAAAGAAAGATCATATTAGAATGAAGAATAAAACTTCATATGTTTTACTTGCTATATCGTTCATTCTTTCTTTTCTATATTACTTTAAAATGGAAGATTATAAAATAAACAGCCCAACTCATATATACTGTGGCCCAGAACTAGAATTAAAAAGCTCGCGTGGTATATTTGAAAAATTCGCCATCACTGAAGAGATGTGTAATGAATAAAAATATCATCAAATACTATAGGTTATATAAACCTATAGTAAAAAGAATGGATTCAATAAAAACAATCAGGTTATCTAGTAGATTATTCAAATTTTATAGTTTATTTATGTTATTTTTCATAGGTATGAGCCTAATAATATCAGGGGGAGATTCTTTAATTCCTTTAGCTACCGAATTAGTAAAAACTATAGTTATATTATTATCATCTTATTATGTAAATATTTCAATCAATCGATTCTATGCAATTATTTTAGCGCTAACCCCACTGCTAGACATTGGAATTGGATTTTTTTATGATCTGCCAATGGAGCCTTTAAACATAATGCTTAGCTTTATTGCATTAAAATGTTTATATGCCGTATTAAAATACCACCAGTTTACAAAAAATAGTTAAATACGAGCCTTACCCTGCCACTATGCAAGGTAAGGTGGGTACATCTATAACTCAGACCACTTATTACAACAACTCAGAAACTACATCCGCAAGCTGATGGAATGTTTCACGACGTGATGAACTTGGTCGCCAAACAAGGCCTATATCTCGGTACGCTTGCTGACCAGGAGGATCAATAACCACTAGGTTTTGGTTTTCCAATAAGCCATGATCGATGGCCATCTGCGGAATAAAGGTGGTTCCTAAACCATTTGCTACCATTTGCACCAATGTGTGGAGGCTTGTGGCGGTGAACGGATTTATCTTCTCTTTGTCGGTTAACTTACAAGCTGATACCGCGTGCTCGGTTAAGCAGTGCTCGTTCTCCAGCAAAAATACAGACTCGTCTGGCAAGTCATCGTATTTAATCGGAACACGAATGCCATCGGCTTGATTACGACTGATCACCATTCTGAACGGGTCTTGCCCGACAACTTTACTCTCCATGTTGTCGATATCGACAGGCAGAGCCAGAATCAACACATCTAACTCACCATGACGTAATGCAGCCAATAAGTTAGTTGTCGTATCTTCACGTAACAGTAAATTTAGCTGAGGAAAGCGTTGGTTAGCTTCTTGTACCAAATCGCACAAAAGGAATGGTGCAATGGTAGGAATACACCCGACTCGCAGCTGACCTTGCATCGCATCCCCGTTACATAGGTTTCCAAGCTCGACAAGGTCTTGCCCCTTCGCCAGTAGATCTCGTCCATGCTTGACCACCAGCTCACCCGCTTGAGTAAAAACCAATGGGCTCTTCTTATCCTTCTTTTCATAAAGAGGGCAACCAATTAGCTCTTCTAGGTTTTGAATGCCTTTACTGAGCGTAGATTGACTCACGAAGCAGCGATCAGCGGCATCACTGAAGTGACGAGTTTCGTGAAGAGTAACAAGATAGTGAAGTTGCTTAAGACTTGGCCATTTATTCATGAAATTACTTTGTAATATGAGTAGGATAAGTTACGTAAAGGTCATGAGACCTAAGAACAGGACAAAGAATAAGCTTATCGCTTTTTTCGATTAACTTAATCTATTTAATTCGCTTTTTTCTATAGTACCGATTGTACTATAGTTTGTCGCGTAGAAACGGAGCCCAAACAAAGATGTGTTGGGCCAACTAATTTTTTAGGAGATTCCAAAATGGTACTAGTAGGTCGTCAAGCCCCTGACTTTACTGCAGCAGCTGTTCTAGGTAACGGTGAGATCGTTGATAACTTCAACTTCGCAGAATTCACTAAAGGTAAGAAAGCTGTAGTTTTCTTCTACCCACTAGACTTCACTTTCGTTTGTCCTTCAGAGCTAATCGCTTTCGACAACCGTCTTGAAGATTTCCAAGCTAAAGGCGTTGAAGTAATCGGTGTTTCTATCGATTCTCAATTCTCTCACAACGCATGGCGTAACACTGCTATCGCTGATGGCGGTATCGGTCAAGTTAAATACCCTCTAGTTGCTGACGTTAAGCACGAGATCTGCAAAGCATACGATGTTGAGCACCCAGAAGCAGGCGTTGCTTTCCGTGGTTCTTTCCTAATCGATGCTGACGGTCTTGTACGTCATCAAGTAGTTAACGACCTTCCACTAGGTCGTAACATCGACGAAATGCTACGCATGGTAGACGCACTAAACTTCCACGAGAAGAACGGTGAAGTTTGTCCTGCACAATGGGAAGAAGGTAAATCAGGTATGGACGCATCTCCACAAGGTGTTGCAGCATTCCTATCTGAGCACGCTGACGATCTAAGCAAGTAATTACCTCTTAAGCCCGAACTCAACGCGGGTTAATGGTTGGAAGATTCTCTATAAAGAGACATAAAGCATAAGCTAATAGCGCAAAGCGCACCGCCAATCAGTTAAGAAGTAAAGTCCTATTAAAAGCCCGAAGTTAACGCTTCGGGCTTTTTGCATCTATTGCTTCAACAATGATTTATTCCTTGCTCATATCCACAATGAATAGGGGTAACCGCAAAGCCAAACTTTACCTCTATTTTCCTCTGCCCCTACCTATTCAGAATCATCCCAAGATTGCTATGATTTCCTTAGTCTCAATTTGAACGAGTAAAATAGCATGAACATCGAAATTGAAGTGTGTATCGATAACCTAGAATCCCTACACAATGCCCTAGCTGGCGGAGCTAATCGTATTGAGCTCTGCTCTTCACTAGCACTTGGTGGGTTAACTCCGAGCTTCGGAATGATGAAGCAAGCTGCTCGCATCTCATCAGTTCCTGTGTATGCAATGATAAGACCAAGACAAGGCGACTTCATTTTCGATGATGATGATATGCTTTCTATGCTTGAAGATATTGAAGCTTGTGCAAGTGCAGGGCTGGACGGAGTCGTACTTGGTGTGTTGGCGCCTAACGGAAGTATTGATATACCAAAAATGCAGCAACTGGCAGACAAAGCGCGCTCGTTAAAACTTGGGATTACGTTCCACAGAGCCATTGATCAAAGCTCTGATTTTCAAACAGCCTTGGAGCAGGTCATTGAACTCGGATGTGAAAGAATTCTGACATCAGGGCTTGCTGTTAATGCTGAACAAGGCATTGATGTATTGACTGCAATGGTCAAACAAGCCGATGGACGAATTGACATCATGGCTGGGGCTGGCGTCAACGCAACGAATGCTAAGATGATTCAAAGCACTGCACAAGTACCCGCACTTCATCTTTCTGGAAAATCGACAAGACCAAGCCTAATGGAAAATAGCTCTAGTGCTCAAATGGGTAACGACGATATTGATGACTACCAAATCCCGGTAACTGATGCTAGTAAGATATCCGATGTAAGAGCAGCCCTCACGGTTTAGGGCAAGAGTCAAAAATCAAAATTAACCCAGCTCGATGAATACGTTACTTTAAAGCGTCATCAAGGCTTTGATCGCCTAGGTGACGTACATCTTTGCCTTTCACAAAGTAGATTATGTACTCGCAGATATTTTGGCAACGATCTCCCACTCGTTCAATTGCACGAGCTGACCACATCACCTGCAAAATATTAGGAATGTTCTTAGGATCTTCCATCATGTACGTCATCAATTGACGAATAACAGCTTCGTACTCCGCATCCAACTTATCATCAAGCTTATGAACTTCAGCAGCCGCATCAACATCCATACGAGCAAAAGCATCTAATACTTGGTGAAGCATAGTGATTGCTTGGCGGCAAAGAGGTTCTAGTGAGACATGAAATTTTTGCTCTTTGGTTGAAGGGATCTCTATAGCACCCTGAGCAATTTTAGAGGCAACATCACCGATGCGTTCTAGATCGGTAATCGTTTTGATGATCGCCATTATCAAACGCAGATCTTTCGCGGTAGGCTGACGTTTTGCAATGATTCGAGTACATGCCTCATCAATCGACACTTCCATTGCATTCACTTTATGGTCGTCACGAATCACTTTTTTAGCCAATTCAACATCGTCTTTGTGAAGCGCCTGCATTGCAAACGAAAGCTGCTGCTCCACTAACCCGCCCATGGTCAATACATGAGTACGAATCGACTCTAACTCGACATTGAACTGTCCTGAAATATGGCGACCGAAATGCATATCTGCTCCTTGAAAGAAATGAAGAAAGCCATTTTTATAGAGTAACTTAGCTCTAAATGACGCCTCTATAGAGGTTAGCCATATCTACCAGTAATGTAGTCTTCCGTTTGGTTTTTCAATGGAGACGTAAAAATTGAGTCCGTATCTGAGTACTCGATCAATTTTCCCATATGAATAAAAGCAGTATGGTCACTTACACGCGCAGCTTGTTGCATGTTGTGGGTAACAATCACCACTGTGTATTGCGTCTTGAGATCGTTGATCAGTTCTTCAATCGTCAGAGTAGAAATAGGGTCCAGTGCCGATGTCGGCTCATCTAGCAACAACACTTCAGGCTCAATCGCAACCGCACGAGCGATAACCAAACGCTGCTGTTGACCGCCAGATAAACCAAAGGCATTCTCATGCAAACGGTCTTTCACTTCATCCCATAGCGCAGCCGCGCGAAGAGAGCGCTCAACGGCATCATCGAGGTCTCGGCTGTTACTCACGCCTTGCAACCTCAGACCATAAACCACGTTCTCATAGATAGATTTAGGAAACGGGTTCGGACGCTGGAATACCATACCGACACGACGTCGTAAGGTCGCGACATCTACCTTAGGGTGATAGACGTTCTTGCCATGAAGCTTCACTTTCCCGGAAACCTTGCAGCCCTCAACAAGATCATTCATGCGATTAATACAGCGCAACAGCGTCGACTTACCGCACCCTGATGGGCCGATAAAAGCCGTCACTTGCCCCTTCGGAATTTGCATTGAAATATCATCGAGTGCTTGACTCTCTTTATAATAAAGATTCAGCCCTTCAATTGAGATAGCAACTTGCTCATCCTTCAGGTTATGAACATCTAGTGGTGCTTGGTAACCCAAGGTTTCATTAATCGAGAACATCTAATCTTGTCCTAAGGTTCGGTATTTTTCACGCAAGTTATTTCGGATATTGATGGCCGTTAAATTTAATCCAACAATCACCGTAACCAATAAAAATGAAGTGGCATACACTAAAGGTCGCGCCGCTTCGATATTCGAGGTTTGAAACCCAACATCATAAATATGAAAGCCTAAATGCATGAACTTTCTGTCTAAATGTAGATACGGGAACTGACCATCGACTGGCAAGCTTGATGCTAATTTCACAACACCCACCAGCATGAGTGGAGCAACTTCCCCCGCGGCTCTCGCGATTGCTAAAATTAAGCCCGTGATAATCGCAGGGCTTGCCATTGGTAAAACAATGCGCCAAAGCGTCTCAAATTGAGTAGCACCAAGGGCTAATGAACCGTGCCTCACGGAGCTAGGAATCCGCGTTAAGCCCTCTTCGGTGGTTACGATAACGACTGGGAGCGTCAATACCGCTAAGGTTAGAGCAGACCATAATAGGCCTGGAGTACCAAATGTCGGTGCAGGCAATCGCTCGGCATAAAACAGCGTATCAATCGAGCCACCAATGGTATAGACGAAGAAGCCTAAGCCAAAAACGCCATACACAATCGACGGCACACCCGCTAAGTTAATCACGGCAATCCGAATCAAACGTGTTAGTGCGTTGTTTTTTGCATATTCATGAAGATATATCGCAGCAACTACACCAAGAGGCATCACTACGATCGACATGAGAATAACCAACAACACTGTACCGAAAATGGCTGGGAACACGCCACCTTCAGAGTTTGAGTCTCGTGGGTTCTCTGATAAGAACTTCCAAACTTGTTTGCCCCAATGCCCAACCTTTTCAAGATAGGACATATTATTCGGGTACCAATAATCCAGAATGTGACTGAGCGAGATTTCGACCTGTTCTCCTGTCATATCCTCAACGAGCAAGCTTTCTACATTAAGCTGCGTTCTCAAATGCTCAAGCTTTACTTCAGCCTCACCTAATTGGCGGTTTAATTCCAGTTTAGTTTGAGTATAGGTTTTAAGATATTCATCGCTCACTGATTCATTGAGTTCAAGCTTACGCTTTTCTAAACGCAAGTTTTCCAATTGCCAGCTTATATTGCGAATTTCTTGGTTCACAACACGCGACGTTTCTTTACGTAACGTATCGGCAAACGCTAAACCTTGTTCGAGCTTTTGGTCTATGTTCGAATCAAATGTGCCAGAAGCGGTTTTAAAACCCACTGGCTTACCAAAGAAATAGCCACCTCGACTTCGTTCAATCACAATCCAATCAAGTGGAGTGGTTGGTTCACGTAAGTTAACATCCAGAATGGAAACAAAGTCCGCAGGGTACAGTTCTCTATTGGCGACTTTGATGCTTAAGCGCTGTATTAGCCCTGTCGACAAATTTTGAGGTGACAAAAGGTCATGGACTTGTGGAACTTGCTCTATCGGGATGTACTTGCGTTCATATAACTGACCAATCAATAGATCTTGTTTTGATACGGTTTCGTCAAGGTCGACAACTAACGATAAGTCTTTGGAATCAACTTGCCATTGGTACAAAGGTGCTGGCCAAAAATAGGTCAAGCCCTTCCAACCAATCAGCAGCATCAGGCCAAGAACAGAAAGCATACTGATGCTCACCGCCCCGCCCGTTAACCATATCCACGGAGAGCCTGATTTGACCCAAGATAATAATGACTTCAGTTTATTGATCATAATCGACCTAGCTCTTGACGTGCTGAACGCAAGGGGATACGAAGCTCAGGATATACGCTAATAAAGCCACTAAAAGCCATTGATACACATTGAGGCAAACCTTTAAAACTACAACGCACGATATTTATCTCTCAGTCTTTGTCTAACCCACTCAGCAACTGAGTTAACCGCGAATGTGAAGATAAACAGCAAGAGTGCAGCCAAGAACAGCAAGCGGAAATGAGAACCGCCTACTTCTGATTCAGGCAGCTCTACAGCAATCGTTGCCGATAAGGTTCTCATCCCTTCCAAAATATTCCAATCAAGAATTGGTGTGTTACCTGTAGCCATCAAAACGATCATAGTTTCGCCAACCGCTCGCCCTAATCCCATCATGACCGCAGAGAAAATACCTGGGCTAGCCGTCAGTAATACAACATAAATAAGGGTCTGCCACGCTGTTGCCCCCAACGCTAATGAACCATCAGATAAGTGTTTAGGTACAGAGAAAATAGCATCTTCGGCGATCGTAAAAATTGTTGGGATGACCGCAAAGCCCATAGCAAAACCAACCACCAGCGCATTGCGTTGGTCAAAGTCGATACCATAGCTGGCCAAGAAGGTACGAATATCACCACCAAATAACAATGCTTCAATGTTGTTTCCACCAGCAAACACCGCAACCACTGTAATCACCAATACCGGAATCAATATCAGTGCGTGCCAACCATTCGAGAAGCGGCCTGTTACCATCTTCGGTAAACAGAACCAAACAAGTCCAGTCAGCAGTGTGCTCAGAGGTAACAACACCATTAATGAGAAGACTGCTGTTAAATGCGTCTCAACGATTGGAGCAAACCACAGCCCGGCCAAAAATCCGATGATCACGGTCGGAAGTGCTTCCATTAGCTCTATCGAAGGCTTCACCACTCTTCGCATGCGTGGCGACATGAAGTATGCGGTGTAAATCGCTCCAAGCACAGCAACCGGTACGGCAAACATCATCGCAAACAGTGCAGCTTTGATGGTACCAAACGTGATAGGTACTAAACTGAATTTCTCTTCAAAGTCATCATTCGCCGAGGTCGATTGCCAAACGTATTGCGGCTCAGGGTAGCTTTCATACCAGACTTTTTGCCACAGTGATGAGAATGAGATTTGTGGGTATTCATTGTCGACTTTAGCCACACTGATGGTGCCATCAATCAAGGTCGCCAGATGCAGTTCATTAGCAGACATAGCGGCTAATTGTGGTGACTTATCAAATGCGCGCTCGAATAGCGACAGCTTTTCACTGGTCGTATAATGGCTTTGTAATGTGCCGTTCTTATAGAAGCTGTAAAAACCCTTCCTATAAGTATCGGGCAAAATAAATTGCACTTGTTCAGCCAGCTGGAAATCTCGAATATGGGTCAGACTACGCTTTTCATCTTTAAGTACATCGAACCACTGAGAAACCTGTCCGTCCTCATGCGTGACCAACAACGAGTATGCCCCAGACAGTAAATCGATGCTTTTTACGGAATGCTTCGCATCATTTAAGCTAAGGTCAATCACTTCACGAACATCAAAGCCGTTATCTGATAGTTTCAAAACAACCAAATCCGATTGTGCTCGGAGATATAAAGTTTGCCCATCAGGAGTAACGAGCAGTTGCTGCTGTAATCCCAATTTATCCGATAGCCATTGGCTCTTCTGAAAAGCATACTGACCAGCAAGGTCACTCTGATACCACTTAACCAAGACTCGCTGGTCACTCAACTGAGCTGCCACCGTAATACCACGCCCATTTTTAGAGAACGCGAATTTGTCGATCGTCGCCCCATTAGAGGATTCATCATTTAAAAATGGCTCAGGGAGAGTGATTTGCTCGATTTTAGGTTCGGCTTCGCTGCCCTTTTTCAGTACAGGCGCACTATACTCAGGATAGAAAAAAGTAAGATTGCTTGCGCTGTCGGCAAAGGCAAACCAGCTTTCAGATGGGGTATTTCGAGAAAAGGCGATGGGGTTAGCTAAAACATTACGCTCAAAGTAAGAATGTGTATTTTGAGACTCTAAATCCCAAAACTGAACCAAACCGGACTTTTCGATAGTAAACGCATGCTGACCGTATTCATCTACGGATAAGGCGATAGGCTTTTCTACTGCAACGGTCTTTACGGCTTGGTTAGTCTCTAAACCAGTATCAGAAAATACCGGTAAAATGACCATCGCCAAGTAAACAAAGATCAGCACCAGAGCAGCTAGAACACTGACTGCACCACATGTCACCGAAAAACGGACGAGACGATCTTTCAACCATCTTTTTTTGTCGCGCTCTTTCAATGAAAATTGGGCTGAAGCCATCTGTTTATCTACCTTTTTTTAGCTACTGACATAATATGTACGTTAGATGACAATTATATTACAAGTTACGTTAAACAACTGAAACTAATAACAAGTTTGTTGACCATATTTCTTAAAGTAAGATCCTAGATTTTGTGAATTTTGTCATTCTAAATTAAAGTAATCAGCTCTATAGCCAGCACTCAAGGATTATCATCTCGATGGAAAAAGACTATGTCACAAAAGAACTTAGCTGGTTATCCTTCAATGAAAGAGTGCTCCAAGAAGCGGCCGACAAGTCAGTTCCCTTAATCGAAAGAGTTCGTTTTTTAGGTATTTACTCGAAAAACCTCGATGAGTTTTACAAAGTCCGATTTGCTGATGTGAAACGAAAGATCTTACTTCAAGATCCTCAATTACCTGCCAACTCGCAGAAAACCCTGCTAACTCAAATGCAGAGCAAAGCAAGTAAGCTCGACGCTCGATTCCATGAGCTGTATAACGACCTATTGTTGGAACTGGCGCGCAATCGTATTTTTTTGGTCAACGAACAGCAAATTAGCGAAGAACAGAGTGAGTGGATCAAAAAGTACTTTAAGAAAAAAGTGCTGCCACATTTAACTCCGTTTCTCTTGAACGAAGATAGCCAGTTACTCAATATTATCAAAGATGAACAAAGCTACTTGGCGATCGACATTGAGAAAGAGACATCTTCTCAATATGTCTTACTCGAAATCCCATCTGAAGCTCTTCCTCGATTTGTTAAGTTACCAGACACTTCAGGTTCACAGCGTACGACTTTGATCTTATTAGATAATATAGTTCGATTTTGTTTAGATGACTTGCTTAAAGGATTCTTTGAGTATGACTCCGTGCGTTGCTTTGCTATAAAAATGACGCGTGATGCCGATTATGATCTTCAAGATAACAATGAAAATAGTCTACTAGAATTGATGTCTTTAGGTTTAGAACAGCGCTTGACGGCACTACCGATACGCCTTATTTATGAGTCAGAAATGCCTGCTGAAATGCTCAACTTCTTACAAGTCAGACTTAAACTATCTGACTATGACAGTGTCATTGCGGGTGGTCGTTATCATAACTTCAAACACTTCTCTGAGTTCCCAAGCCTTAATAGACGTGATTTAGTTAATCATCCACTACCCCCGATTAAGTGCGCGCATTTCAGTCATTATCCAAACTATTTCGAAGCGATCAAAGCGCGTGACATCTTACTCCATTACCCTTATCACACCTTTAATCACATCACTGAGCTTGTTAGGCAGGCTTCCTTTGACCCGAAGGTAACCTCCATCAAAATAAATGTTTACCGTGTTGCGGAAGGCTCAAAACTCCTCAGCTCGATCATCGATGCGGCGCACAATGGTAAAAAGATCACCGTGGTTGTCGA
This sequence comes from Vibrio crassostreae, assembly GCF_024347415.1. Classification (NCBI taxonomy): domain Bacteria; kingdom Pseudomonadati; phylum Pseudomonadota; class Gammaproteobacteria; order Vibrionales; family Vibrionaceae; genus Vibrio; species Vibrio crassostreae. Next base: position 652,846 of record NZ_AP025476.1, on the reverse strand, counting down.
GCTGCAAGCCCGCTTTGACGAGCAAGCCAATATTCAGTGGACCAAGAAACTTCAAGAAGCGGGTGTAAAAGTCATCCATGGTATCCCGAGCTTAAAAATTCACTCCAAGCTGCTGCTCATTAAACGAAAAGAAGGCAAGCATACAGAGCATTATGCCCATATTGGCACCGGTAACTTTCATGAAGTTACAGCGCGCGTTTATACCGATTTCTCTCTACTCACTGCGCATGAAGATTTGACTCAGGAGGTGAGACAAGTTTTTAAATATATCGAAAACCCATATCAAAAATCACAGTTCAAGCAACTGATTGTGTCACCAAAGAATACAAGAAAACGTCTATATCAGTTGATAGATCGTGAAATACAAAACGCGATAGAGGATAAGCCAGCAAGCATCACTCTAAAACTCAACAACTTGGTCGATCGAGAGATCATCGAAAAGCTCTATCAGGCTAGCCAAGCCAATGTAAAAGTAAGAATGGTCATTCGTGGTATGTGCTCCCTTGTCTCTGGCATACCCAACATCAGTGACCATATTGAGATTGTCAGTGTGGTCGATCGTTTTCTCGAACATCCGAGAGTGATGATATTTGGTAATGCTGGAAAGCCGAAAGTCTATATCTCCTCTGCTGACTGGATGACTCGAAACTTTGATCACCGCATCGAGGTTGCTGCCCCAATTTTAGATCCAAAGATCAAGCAAACCATTATCGATATCACCGAGTTTCATTTTGAAGACGGCAACAAAGCTCGAGTGTTAGACCAATCGATGAGCAACCCTTACATACAACCACCAGCAACCCCACTTGATTACCCAACGTCACAACTCTCCACTTACCACTATATTAAACGTATGGAGAAACTTACTCGCAAGAAGTACAAACAAGAGAAGAAATCATGCCGCTAATTGATAACGAACATTCTCGATGTATTGCCGCTATCGACTTGGGTTCGAACAGCTTCCACATGGTGGTTGCCCGAGTATTCGATCAACACCTGCAATTAGTCAGCAGACACAAACAGAAAGTGAGATTAGGTGATGGATTGGATGAACGTAACTTCCTATCCGAAAGCGCTATCGAGCGAGGCCTAGAATGCCTCAAGGTGTTCGCAGAACGACTAGCGGATTTTGAGCTTGATGATGTCAGAGTTGTTGCGACTCATACTCTAAGAAAGGCCAAAAACGCTAAAGACTTCTTAGAACAAGCTAAACCATTGTTTCCTTTTCCAATCGAGATCATTTCTGGTCAAGAAGAAGCTCGAATAATCTATAACGGCGTAGAACACACTCAAACCGCTTCTGAATCTAAGTTGGTTATTGATATCGGTGGAGGGAGTACCGAACTCGTCGCTGGACAAGGCTTTACTCCCCTAATTATGCGCAGTTTACCGATGGGATGCGTCAGCTTCACTCAACGTTTCTTTACTGAAGGAGAGCTAACCTCACAACACTTTTCAGATGCTTATACCGCGGCTACTCGTCTATTGATGCCACTGATTGAAGAATATAAAAAGCCCCCTTGGGAAATAGCCTTTGGCTCATCTGGGAGCGCTAAATCCATAAAAGAGGTACTCATTGGCTTAGGATTCACCGACGGTCTCATTACGCCCCAGCGCCTGTCCTATTTAAAGAATCACTTATGTGAGTATTCATCTTCCGAAACCTTAAATCTTTCAGGTTTAAGTGATGAGAGAAAGCCAGTGTTTGCTGCTGGTGTCACCATTCTTTCAGCAGTCATGGATACGCTAGACATCAAGGAGTTACATTTTTCTGATGGTGCCCTAAGAGAAGGCGTTCTTTATGACATGGAGGATAGATTTAAAGATATTGATGTTCGCACAAGAACTGCCGAAACGCTGGTCTCTCGATACCATGTTGACGTAGCTCATGGCCAGAAAGTCAAAGTACTCGCACTTGCATTATTGAAACAAGTGCAGCCTCAAGTGACTACTACAGTCACTAATGAGCTGTATGATCTGGTTGGTTGGACAGCATTGCTTCATGAGGTTGGACAAAGCATTGCATTTCAAGGCTATCACCGCCATTCGGCTTATCTGCTTAAGCACACGACAATGCCAGGCTTCAATACGGAGCAGCAACGTCTGATCTCGACATTAGTTCGCTATCAAAGAAAAGCGCTCAAGTTACAAGACTTACCGGAGCTTTCTCTATTTACTCCACAACAAATCACACTGCTGATTCGTATATTGAGACTCGCTATCTCACTTAATCGTCAGCGAAATCAAGCACCTGAACCAAACGTAACTCTAACGATTGAACAACAGCATAACTGGGAATTAAAAGGATCTAACAGCGACTGGTTGACCCAAAACCAACTGCTTGAGTATGAACTCAGAGAAGAGCAACAACGTTGGAACAACGCTGGATGGTCGTTGAAACTAAAATAACGAACAATCAAAATAATAACAGCCTGCGAGATCGCAAGCTGTTCATAGGTTTCTTTTCTACGTTCGTAGTGACCTCAATCAGAGCCCGACTTTCGCCAACTCTTGCTCTGCGAACTCAGACGGTATCGCTAAGTAGCCATCCTTCTCTACCAGTTCTTGCCCTTGCTTTGAGAATACAAAAGTGAGGAACTCTCTCTCAACAGGAGAAAGCGGTTTATCTGGGTGTTTGTTCACGTACACATAAAGAAAGCGTGATAGAGGGTAATCACCGCTCAAGATATTCGATCGAGTCGGCTCTACATAATCAGAACCATGCTCTGAAATAGGAATAAGCTTTACACCTGCTACACGATAGCCAATACCTGAGTAACCGATCCCACTGATTGATGAAGCGACCGATTGCACAACGGATGCGGAACCAGGCTGCTCATTCACGCGATTTTTAAAATCACCACCGCACAGCGCATTCTGTTTGAAGTAACCGTAGGTACCCGATACTGAATTGCGGCCGAACAGTTGGAATCGATGTTTTGCCCATGGTTGTTCGATTCCGAGATCTTGCCAGCTATTGAGAGGCTTAGTCGCTCCGCAGCGTAGAGTCTCGGAAAAGATGCCATCAATCTGACGAAAGTTGAGCCCCTCAATAGGGTTATCACGATGCACAAAAAGCCCAATCGCATCGATAGCAACTCGCAGTGCTGTTGGCTTATATCCATGCTCCCTTTCAAATGCTTCAATTTCTCGCAGGCGCATCGGACGACTCATTGGCCCTAGATGTGCAGTCCCTTCGGTTAAGGCTGGAGGAGCAGTAGAAGAACCCGATGCTTGGACTTGAGCGTTAACATTTGGGTAGTAGGACTTGAACTCTTCCACCCATAACGTCGTCATACCCGCTAAGGTATCCGAACCGACCGATAATAAGCTCCCAGAAATTCCCGGAACCTTAGAATAATCAGGAAGAGAATCGACACCCTGTTCGGCATGCACAGGGTTAACTAAAACAAACGCTAATAATGAGCTGACTGGAAAACGCATCCTGCGTATCGAGCAACTCATGATACGGTCAGTCGATTTGGTAAAGTAAAATGGAATCGACTACCGACGCCCACTTCACTTTGAATTTCTAAATGTGAGTCATGGTGACTAAGCGCGTGTTTCACAATCGCTAATCCAAGACCACTACCACCAGTATCACGTGAGCGTGCTTTATCTACACGGTAGAAACGCTCTGTGAGTCGATGTAAGTGTTGTGGCTCAATACCGTCCCCAGTATCGGACACATCCAAACACGCGCCTTGACTGGTCTGGTACCAACGCACCTTAACCGTCGCGCCCGGTGGTGTGTATTTCACTGCGTTATAAACCAAATTCGATATCGCACTTCTCAATTGGTCTTCATCAGCTAATACACGTAGGCTCTTATCAATATCAAACTCAAGCTTGTGTTCGCGGTCACCACTCAAGCTCGCGGCTTCTTTCTCAAGAACCTCAAGCATAGCGGGAACGTTGACCACTTCATCAAGCTCATGCATTGGCGCAGCTTCAATTTTAGAAAGCGTGAGTAGTTGATTGACCAGACTGTTCATGCGATTCAATTGCTCGGTCATCACACCATGAGCTTTAGGCCACATAGGCCCAACGACCATGTCTGGGTCTTCCGTCATTTCAAGGTAGCCCTGAAGTACGGTCATTGGAGTACGTAGCTCGTGAGAAACGTTAGCAAAGAAGTTACGACGCATACCTTCTAGCTGCTTTAGCTGAGTAACATCACGTACCACCATTAAGTGTTCACCCTCGGTATACGGCACAATACGCAACTCAAGCATACGCTCCACATTCAGTGGCGAAGGCATCTCTAACGGTTCTGAAAAATCTTGTTTATTAAGATACTTAATGAAGTCCGGCGTGCGGATCAAGTTAGAAATCGGTTGTCCTGAATCGTCCGGCCAGCGAAACCCAAGTAAATATTGAGCGAGCTTATTACACCAAACGATATTACCTTCACCGCGAAATACCACAACGGCATCGGGAAGCGACTCTGCACCGTTACGGAAACGGCGAATAAGATTGGTCAATTCTTTACGCTTGCGACGCTGTCTCTGCTGCATACGATAAATACCGTTGAACAGAGATTCCCAATTCCCAGAACCTGATGGTGGCGTTAGACGCTTCTCATCCCACAACCATGCGGACAAACGCATTTGATTATGTAGATGCCAGCCGAGCTGCAATACCGTGGCAGCCAGCAGTAACCAAGGTAGGTAGCCGAATATCCAACCGACTAAAACCCAAGGTGCGTAAAAAAAAGCCAGCTCCCAAGCCAGCTTTTTCCAGGTTAACTTTTCAACCATTCAGGACTCCGTAAACTGGGTAGCGAGCCACACTAAGCCTTTGTAGAAAAACGGTAGCCCGCACCGCGAACCGTTTGGATTAACTTGTCGTGACCTGCAGATTCAAGTGCTTTACGCAGGCGTCGAATATGTACATCAACAGTACGATCTTCAACGTAAACGTTGGTGCCCCAGACGTTATTCAGTAATTGCTCTCGGCTGTATACACGCTCTTGGTGCGTCATAAAGAAGTGCAGCATTTTGAATTCTGTTGGGCCCATATCTACTGGACCTTCACTCGCGGTAACACGGTGTGATACAGGGTCTAGTTTAAGACCTTGAACGTCAATCACATCTTCCAATGCGGTTGGGGTTACTCGGCGAATAACCGCTTTCAGGCGAGCTACTAACTCTTTTGGCGAAAATGGTTTGGTAATGTAGTCGTCAGCGCCAACTTCTAAACCGCGAACCTTATCTTCTTCTTCACCACGAGCCGTCAGCATCACCACTGGGATGTTGCGAGTTAACTCTTCACGCTTCATGTGCTTGATAAAGTTTATCCCGCTACCACCAGGTAGCATCCAATCTAGTAATACTAGATCTGGGAAAGGTTCACATAGCTTGTTTACCGCTGTATCGTAATCTTCAGCCTCTACTGCTTGGTAGCCTTTTTGTTCAAGTACAAAACACAGCATCTCACGAATAGGTGCTTCATCTTCAACGACCAGAATCCTTCTCGACATAATTGAATAGCCTTTGTATTTAATCAACGCATTGCATTATCTGAGTTAATTATGACACTTTTGTGACCTTTGAAAACAAATTTTCATATAACTGTCTCAAACGTTTCACTTTACAACTTTTGATACAGAGCTAAGGACAAATCGAATTAGATCTCATATCATGAAGCACTTCTAAAAAGGTATGAGAAAAATTTATGTGGTTTAAAAATTGCCTAGTCTATCGCTTCAACCGTGATATTGATTTCAACGCAGATCAGCTAGAGAAACAACTTGAAGAATTCCGCTTTACTCCTTGTGGTAGCCAAGACAAACAGAAGTTTGGTTGGGTACATGCAATGGGTAGACACGGCGATATGATGACGCACGTATCAGAAAACCGCATTCTAATTTGTGCAAAGAAAGAAGAGAAAATGCTACCGGCTTCTGTGATCAAAGAATCGCTGAACGCAAAAGTAGAAACGCTTGAAGCTGAATCTGGCACTCCTCTTAAAAAGAAAGAGAAAGACAGCCTAAAAGAAGACATCATCATTGATTTGCTTCCTCGTGCATTCAGCCGCAGTAACTTTACTTATGCGCTGATCATGCCAAAAGAAGGTTTCATTGTGGTTGATGCTAGCAGCTACAAAAAAGCAGAAGACGTATTAGCATTGCTACGTAAAACAATGGGTAGCCTACCAGTCGTGCCCGCTATTCCTGAGCAAGCGATTGAAACGACTCTAACCAAGTGGGTTAAATCAGGTGATACACCTCAAGGTATCACAATGCTTGATGAAGCTGAGCTTAAGTCGATTCAGGAAGACGGCGGTATTGTTCGAGTTAAGAAACAAGAACTAGAAACGGACGAGATTAAGAACCACATCGAAGCTAATAAGATGGTGACTAAACTTCTTATCAACTGGCAAGATCGTATTGAATTCATTCTGGCAGAAGACGGCAGCATCAAGCGCCTAAAATTCAGCGATGAACTTAAAGATGAAAACGATGATATCCCTCGAGAAGACCAAGCTGCGCGTTTTGATGCTGATTTCTCACTTCTATGTGGTGAGTTCAGCGTTTTCCTTCCGAACTTATTTGAATCACTTGGCGGGTTAACTCAACCAAACGCTTAATCTGTGATTTTAAAAGCTCAGATTTCGATGGTATCTGAGCTTATTTCCTAGCAAACTCTTGCTTATATTTATCTCTCTGCCCTCTTCTTAATGTCATTGCTATCTTTAGGGCTATCAACCAAACTCGTTTTAGCGTAAAATTTGCGCCCCTTTGATATCACTTGGTGGTATCAACCTGACTTGAGATCAGATTAGAGAACGAAGCAATGACTACACAAAAACCATTTGTACCTGAACTATTATCACCGGCAGGAAGCCTTAAAAACATGCGCTACGCATTCGCCTATGGCGCAGATGCAGTTTACGCAGGCCAGCCACGTTACAGCCTTCGCGTTCGTAACAACGAGTTCAATCACGAAAACCTACAAATTGGTATCGATGAAGCTCATGCTCAAGGCAAAAAGTTATATGTTGTATGTAACATTCAGCCGCACAACTCTAAATTAAAAACATTTATTCGCGACCTTAAACCTGTTGTCGATATGGGCCCAGACGCTCTTATCATGTCAGATCCTGGTCTTATCATGATGGTTCGTGAAGCATTCCCGGAGATGCCAATCCACCTTTCTGTTCAAGCAAACGCAGTAAACTGGGCGACCGTTAAGTTCTGGTCAACTCAAGGCGTTGAGCGTGTGATTCTATCTCGTGAGCTTTCTCTTGAAGAGATCGAAGAGATTCGCGAACACTGCCCTGAAACAGAGCTAGAGATCTTTGTTCACGGTGCACTTTGCATGGCGTATTCTGGTCGTTGCCTACTTTCTGGCTACATGAACAAACGCGATCCAAACCAAGGTACTTGCACTAACGCTTGTCGTTGGGAATACAAAACAGAAGCGGCAAAAGAAGACGAAAACGGTCAGATCGTTGAAGCAAACCCTACTGGTGTTGAGATTCAAGAAGTAGAAGTTCAAGACGAACGTCCAGACAACACACTAGGTCTTGGTAAACCAACCGACGAAGTCGTTCTACTTTCTGAGTCACATAAGCCAGAAGAGAAAATGGCAGCGTTTGAAGATGAGCATGGTACTTACATCATGAACTCAAAAGATCTTCGCGCGATCCAACACGTTGAACGCCTAACGAAGATGGGTGTCCACTCTCTGAAAATCGAAGGTCGTACTAAGTCTTTCTACTACTGTGCACGTACAGCACAGGTTTACCGTAAAGCGATCGATGACGCTGTAGCAGGCAAGCCGTTCGATGAAAGCCTAATGGGTACACTAGAGAGCCTAGCTCACCGTGGTTACACTGAAGGTTTCCTACGCCGCCACACTCATGATACATACCAAAACTACGAGTACGGTTACTCTATCTCAGACACTCAACAGTTTGTTGGTGAATTCACAGGTAAGCGCCGCGGTGACCTAGCGGAAGTAGAAGTGAAGAACAAATTCCTAGTTGGCGATAGCTTAGAAATGATGACACCGAAAGGTAACGTTGTTTTCACGCTAGAGATGATGGAAAACCGTAAGTCTGAAGCAGTAGAAGATGCGAAAGGTAACGGTCACTTTGTATTTATCCCTGTACCAGCAGATCTAGATCTAGAGTACGGCTTGTTGATGCGTAACTTGAGCGAAGGCCAAGACACACGTAACGCATCAGGTAAGTAACTTTACTTAGAAAACCGAGAAGTAAGCAATGGCTCTGTTAATCACTGACAAGTGCATAAACTGCGATATGTGTGACCCTGAATGCCCAAATGGTGCAATCACTATGGGTGACAGTATCTTCGAGATCGATCCAGATTTATGTACTGAATGTAAAGGTCACTATGAGAAGCCAACGTGTCAATCTGTATGCCCGATTACCAAGTGCATAATCACTGACCCCAACCATATTGAAACTGATGATGAGCTACTTGAGAAGTTTGTTATCATTCAAGGCTTGACCTAAAAGAGAAAAGGTTCAACTTATTGTAAGTTGAACCTTTTTTTTATCCTGACTTTTCGATTGGATAAATATTGCAGAAGAGCTCTTTTTCAAATTGATATTCGAGTCGCTCCCGCCAATTTATCGACTGAGAAACAGGAACTAGATAAAAGTGTTCCCGCCCAGTGTCAGTCACAAATGCCATTCCATACTGCATCAATTCATAGTGAACATCATTCACGAAGCTAGGGTCTAAGCGTTGTCTACCTGTCAGTTGGGTAATGTCATCTCTCGAAATCGAAATACCAGAACTTTCAGCGTTGAACCTATGTCTTAACCATTCTGAAAATTCCTTGGCACAAATCATAGTCATAGTCTTATCCTTGAATTATCTATCGACGGGTATCAGACTCTGATTTCGCATACTGCATATAAGCCGCATCTTTCACCCCAAAACACTCCATCCCTGACCAAACCTTGTCAAATTCGTCATCGCCGTTGCTGATACCGTAATTGATTTTATTAATATCAAACGATGTTCTTAATCTAGTGTTTATAAACTCTAGACAAAAGTATGACATTTCTCCAGTTTCAGAGACGAGAAAGCCAGTGTCGTTACCACTGTAATTAACCTTGATAGATGCGATTACTTATTAGATATCAAGGCTAAACATTGACTTGGCATCACTTTAACTTTCTTCTTTTTCTTACTTTTTACGACTTTTTTAGGAGGAGGAACAGGTATAATTTTCGGAGCCCAACTTGCAAGTTCGTCTCCACAACCATCACCTTTAGGAGGGCTTGCTTGGGCTATGCAGTTTGAACTCCCTTCAGGGCACTTCAAGCGAACATGAAAATGTGAATGATGTCCCCACCAAGGTCTGATTTTTCCAAGCCAAGCTCTATCATCTGCGTCAGAATCTTCTTGATCACAAAGGGTTTGCTTAATCACTGGATGAACAAAAATACGCACTACTTTTTCATCTTTCGCTGCATAACGAATAACTTGAAAATGCTCATCAGTCCAATTCGATTGACGCAATTTGTAGTTAGTAAGATCCACAACGCTCACAGGTTTAGGCACAGCTAACTCGTTTTCTGACAATCTCTTACTCGTTAACCTTAACCATATATCAATATCTAACCCGGTTTGATGACTTGAATGACCGGAAGAAAAGCGCCCTCCTCTAGGAAGAGAAATATCACCGACCAATAAATTAGTATTGAGTTTCTCGCTAGTAGTTACACCTAACCTCTCGATAAACTTTATAGCTTCTGTATGACCATAGTAGCATTCTCTTTGGGGACGAATGATTTGATACCCCAAACCATTAATAGGTAGAGCCTGTGCTCCATCAAGGCAGCCATTAGCATAACTACCTATTGATGAGGTTGAGTTTCTTGTCGGGATTTTTTCTTCTTCCCATGGGGTTGCCAAAGCAGAAAGTGAATAAAACAGGACAACTAAAACAAAAGATAACCTCATAACCGTTCCATGTAAGTGATGCATATTATCTATACTAGTCGGCATTCGAGAAGAGTTGACGATTATTGGTAACTTTTTGGGGATAGACAGAGAGGTATTTGAGGTGGAAGAAGCTGAAAGGGGATTATGAAGTATTTCGCCACCAGAAAGCAAAAAGGCTCTAGTCTTTCGACTAGAGCCTTAAATATGGCAGGGGTGGAGAGATTCGAACTCCCAACACGCGGATTTGGAATTCTAAAAAACCATCTTTAAGATCATATAGTTATGATTTGTAAAAAATGGAAGTACAAATATTTCCGCCTATTTCTGTTTTTTAACGGTTAAGATGCAATGCCCTACTTTAGTGACTGTTACTTTACCTAGACCTCCAAATAAAAAGCCTTGAAACTCTCACTTTTTAAGCTATATGGTGGTATATTCATCCAATTTTCATCAAGTTAGATTGACAAATTTTGAACTAAAAACTCTAACATTAGGAACGAATTAAGTGGCTAAAAAAGAAGTAAAAACTGACTACTGGGTTAAAAGTCTTTTAGATGATGCCTCACTAAATCTTGAACCCCAAGGAAGCTCAATCCTTGAGATCAATAGTGCACTAAAAACTGCATCTAAGAGTGGGACTGGAAAAGTAGGATTCCCTGAATTTGTGGGTGTTATCAAAGACTTTCTTATTGTAATTGAAGATAAAGCTGAATTAGCTAAGCATGTTAAGTTAGATAAAGGGTTAATAAGCTCCAAAGTTAAAGATGTAAAAGATTATGCTATTAATGGTGCATTATTTTACGGTAAACACTTAGCAAAAAACACTACGTACAAAAAAGTTATTGCATTTGGTATTTCAGGAGATGAAAAAAAGCACCGAATCAGCCCTGTTTACATAGATGAGACAGAATATTATCGAGAACTACCAGACGTAGAATCCTTTATAGTCTTCAATGAAGATAACATTGATGAGTACTATGTTAGAGAAATATTAAAGGAAGAAACTGACGAAGATAAAGAAATTTCTGAGATTCTTAAAGATGCTGCAGAATTACACGAAGATCTAAGAAATTATGGATCTTTAAAGGATATAGATAAACCATTGGTAGTATCAGGTATTTTACTTGCTCTCAGAGAAGCAGAGTTTAGAAATTTTTCTCTTGATGAGCTAACTGGAGATACTATTAAAACTGATGGTGAAAAAATATTTGATGCTATTAGCTCTAATTTAATACGTGCAAACGTATCTCCTGAAGTTAAAAAAGACAAGATATTAAGTCAATTTTCAATAATAAAAAACACAAAAGTATTAAATGAAAAGAATGACACTTTAGGAAAAACTCCTTTACGACATTATGCAGAATTCCTAAATGAGAAAATTTATAGAAATATTAGATATGTCAATTCATCTGAAGATTATTTAGGAAGATTTTACGGCGAATTTATGTCGTATTCAGGAGGTGACGGTCAAACATTAGGCATTGTTTTAACACCAAAACACATAGCAGATTTATTTTGTGACCTCACTCAATTAACAGAAGATGATGTTGTATTTGACCCTTGTTGTGGTACTGGTGGATTCTTAGTGGCTGCCATGCATCATATGCTAGCTAAGACAGATGACGAATATAAGCGTAAATTTATTAAACAAAAAAGCCTACATGGACTCGAGTTACAACCTTATATGTTTACTATTGCTACAACTAATATGATCTTACGTGGCGATGGTAAAAGTAACCTTATTAATGAAAACTTTTTAAAACAAGATAGTAATAAACTACAGTTAAAACAATCAACTATAGGAATGATGAACCCTCCATATTCACAAGGTTCTAAACAAAACCCCGATCTTTATGAATTAAGTTTTACCGAGCACTTGTTAGACTCACTCTCTATTGGTGCACGAGCAATTGTAATTGTTCCACAATCGTCTATGACTGGTAAATCCCAAGAAGAAAAATCTTTAAAGCAAAACATTCTAAAAAATCATACTTTAGAAGGTGTTATTACCTTAAATGGCGACACTTTTTATGGCGTAGGGACATTGCCTTGTATAGCTATTTTTACTTCTGGAGAACCTCATCCAAAGAGTAAGATCTCTAAATTTATTAACTTTAAAGACGATGGTTTTATTGTTAAGCCCCATATAGGTTTAGTTGAAACAGAACAAGCTAAGGATAAAAAACAACATTTGCTTGATGTGTGGTTCAATAAAATTGAAGCCGAAACAAATTTTTGTGTTAGTAGCACTGTTGAAGCCTCTGATGAGTGGCTACATGGTTATTATTATTTCAACGATGACCCTGCTGTAGACTCTGAGTTTGAAAAAGTAATTGAAGATTATTTAGAGTTTGAGTTCTCCATGTTCATTAAAGGTAAGGAAAATCTTCTTCCAAAACTAGAAGTTCTTGAACAAAAAAACATCACCCCATTAGAAGGTAAAATTTGGAAGGAGTTCTTTTTAACGAATCTTTTTACTTCAATACAGCGTGGAAAAAGATTGAAAAAATCAGATCAGGTAACTGGTGACATACCTTACGTATCTTCAACAGCTATGAATAATGGTGTTGATAATTATATATCCAACAGAGATAATGTTAGGATTTTTGAAAACTGTCTAACTATCGCTAATAGTGGAAGTGTTGGAGCAAGTTTTTATCATGAATACGAATTTGTAGCTAGCGATCACGTTACTCATTTAAAGAATGAAGATTACAATAAATACATTTACCTATTTATCTCAGGATTAACAAATCGATTATCAGAAAAATATAACTTTAATAGAGAGATAAACGACCCTCGAATTTCAAGAGAAAAAATAGTTTTACCAATAGGAGATAATGGACTTCCAGACTTTAATTACATGGAACAATACATTAAGAACCTTATGATATATAAATATAAAAAGTACAATAGCTTAATTGAAAAAATAAAAATATAATTCACAATTATTAATTTTGGTTCCTGATTGTTCAGGAACCATTTCAAATATATTATAAAAATAAAATTTTTATAATATATATTTTTTTTGATGTTGATTTAGTGGATTAAGCATCAAAGTTTCTTCCAAGTGCTCAGGAGCCAAGTGCGCATAACGCATGGTCGTTGAAATTTCACTATGACCCAGTACATCTCTTAACTTCACAATATTGCCGCCGCTCATCACATAATGACTCGCAAAGGTATGACGTAGAACGTGAGTCATTTGCCCTTTAGGTAAATCAATCTTTGCCTCTGAAACCGCCTTTCGAAAAGTCGATAAGCTGCTTAAAAACATCCTTTCTTTACTGATGGGCTCAAGTTCCGTTAATTCATCATAAAGCGTTTGATTAATGGGTACCGAACGATTCTTAGATGATTTGGTATTCAAAAACGTGATCTGATGATTTTTAATTTGTGAGGGTTTCAGCGATTCCGCCTCCCCCCACCGAGCACCGGTGGCCAAGCAAATCTTTACTATAAAAATCAAAGACCTATTACTGACTGTTTGACAGGACTCCAAGAGCCTTGCGATCTCATCATGTTCCAAATACCTCAACTCTTTTTCACGCTCTTTGAATTGACGAATTTGAGTGAGCGGATTCTCGAACTCAATCACACCTAACCGACTTAATTCATTGAACATTGCTCTGAGATAGGCATGCTCTCGGTTAATAGTGGTCGTTGTCACTTCAATACTTCGCAGCTCTCGATAATACGCAAAATCTTTACTGGTGAAGTCGCTAGCAATGGGGTTCCCCAAACGCTCTGATATTCGATAAAGACTCTTTCTCAACCGAATGTGATCACGTAGCGTTTTACCATGCATTCGATACCAAAGCGTGATCAATTCATCCAGCGTTCGAAAGTCTTTCCCTGCACATTCCCGCTCAAGTTTTAAGGCCAACCGCTTATCAAGTTGCATGGCCTTTCGCTCACTATCAAACACCTGATTAGGGGCCAGACTTGAATAATAATTCGCATTCTTCTTTAAAATCATTCTTCCCCCATCGATAGTATTTAAGCAAGCAAACCGTTAGGCAAGTTTCTTGTTGTTGGTTGTTTTTTCGACAATTCCGAGCTCTGATAGTATAGAGAAGTCGGGACTAATCTGGCCCGACTCAGGAAGTACTTCATCGGTCACCAACCAATATGCATACTTTTTGAAGCGCTCATGCTTTGTGATCTTCATCAAAAAATCACCTTTTGGAATTCTTCTTTCTTGTTCATAGTCTCTTTGTGCACCTATCGATATATCAATAAGTTGCGACATTTCTTCCTGACTTAATTTTTCTGAAATTCGAATTGCTTTGATTTTTTTTCCCAATTCCACTCTTGACCTCACTACGGCTATTGCCGTACATTTAAACCACGGCAAACGCCGTAGTTTAGAATTAGCTTCATCATATTTCCGTGTATTTCACGAAAATCATCAAACCTACGAGGATATCACATGCCAATGCTGCCCGCGTTATTCATGTCTGTGCCTTTATTTGCACGTTCTCACGGAATGAGTGAAAGACAGGTTCTCGATCGTCTTGATAATGCTGATTTACCCGAAGTGGAAAAAGAACTCGATGCAGGGAAGCGGTATGTCGACCTCGTCGAACTCGCGGCTCGTATGGAAGCGGGACAATTCAAACTGTCGATATTGAGGAAGAAATCATGACCCCTCTCATTCAAATCTTCTCAAACCAGAAATGCCTACCGGTGGAAGTGGTGCCAGCCAAGGAGCACTCTTCGAATTTCTCTCACGCCGTGTCAGAAATGGAAGACCGAGCCGGTCACCCTGCGTCCTTCATAGCCACCAACCTTGCCATCATCCCGCTTGAGGGTGATTTGCGCATAGTCGTACAAGGATAAGCCCATGACTCACGCCGACGTCACTCAACACCTTTACCGCTTTTGGGTGGAGGCGTACCACCAAGATATGCACTGCCTAAAAGAGAGCGCCCCTTCAAGCTTGGTGACTCAAGCGCAATCTGAGCTCATCCATGAATCCATTATTGAGCGTTTGCATGAAGTGCGCGTCTACGCCGAAACCAGCGGCGAACACCACTTAGCTCAATCCATCGATGACGCTTGCACAAAGATGTACTTGTTCAACGAAGCACCCAACAAGGAGTTAGCCCAATGAAAGTCCAAACCGAAAACAATCTTGTCTATGACAGCAACCATCCAAAATGCCAGCTCCACTTTGCCCGAACTCACGGGCGCGGATTTGCGTTCATTCAATGCCTTGATACCGGCTTAGACGGCAAAACAGAAAGAGTAAAGCGTTACTGGGGGTTCTATACCGACTCTCTGAATGACAAAGAGAATGAAGCGGATATTTATCGCATCATGAATTCAGGCAGTCCGTGGCCTGACTTACCGAAGTAGTCGTCATGGAGGATGTTGATTACACAGAGTCGGTATCCAGTGTGGACTTGCCTATCTACGATCCCATCCACAAGCCTTGCCCCGACATGGAAGGGCTCAAAGACTTTAACCCAGAAAAAACCGAGAGAGCGCGTTTCTTAATATCGAAGCTAAGAGAAAAGCACGGCATTAAAAAGCGCGTTAAATCGACACCTAAACCCTTGAATTACACCTGCACCGAACGAGGTTGTATCGAGCCTTGGGGAACAGTGAGTAAAGGAAAAACTTAAGGTTGGACTATGAGTACTTACAAACGATTCCATCAACCCAACATCACTCTGTCGTTAAGTCAGTATGTCTCAAACCTGACAGCACACCTACCAGTAATGATGCGTCAAGATCTGGAGCTTAAATTAGGGCTGAGGAAAAAGCGCAGCAATCCAACCGACCGTAATCTCGCCTTATTCATCACCGAACGCGTGAGCTTTGTGGATAACGTCGTCCATCACTTTACCCAAAAATTCCCGTTTGGTTTCATAAACCATGAGCCCAAACCGCTCGAACTGACTCACGACATCTTGATGAGCGATGATGCGCTTAAAAATTTCGCCATTCAACTCACCGTGGCCTTTGTCGATATCATCAATGATATTGCCGTGACCGACACCGAAGCGCGTATTGATGGCATTCCTGAGAGCCCCACCGATTACTATCACGCCCTGCACTATGCCTTTGAACAAATCCGAGATTTGATGCTCAAGGTCTTCATCGAGCCTCCGAGTGCCGACACGCGTGATATCGCTCAAACACTCACGGTTCGTGACGCTGAGATCTTATTAGAGTGCGCGATTCGTCGTTGTATAGACCCTAAAAACTTAGTGCGTAAATTCAAACGCCTTCGCAAGCGCTACATTGAACATGCTCAAGTCACCCTTG
The DNA here is from genome assembly GCF_024347415.1 of Vibrio crassostreae. NCBI lineage: Bacteria > Pseudomonadati > Pseudomonadota > Gammaproteobacteria > Vibrionales > Vibrionaceae > Vibrio > Vibrio crassostreae. The sequence continues at coordinate 636,642 of NZ_AP025476.1, read as the reverse complement.
GCAATGTCGGGGAACAACCCAGCCAACATTGCAATGTGTCACGCCTGACTCTCTCCAACTTCAAGCAGCAATTACGCGAGTCCGAAGCCTTCATGAAAAGCATGGTGGTCATCAACCACGAGACCCTGCAAGAATTCAATCTCGATGAGGTGGCCTCTCGTACGACCGCCAATCCAGAAAATCGATACATTGAGTTGGTGGTTCGCAGTCGCGGAGATGAAGAGCGGGCGATCGATATGGGATTCGAAGGGGTCTTCATCACATGGACACTCCCGTCTAAATATCACCGCAATTCGTCTAAGTGGAACGGCTGCACCGTCAAAGAAGCGCATCAAAACCTGATGGAGCAATGGAGACTGGCCCGCGCCCACTTCGCCAAACAAGACATTCCTTGGTTTGGCCTACGGGTGGCCGAGCCCCACAAAGACGGCACGCCTCACTTGCATGCCTTTGTCTATTGCCCTGCAGAATACAAAGCCGACCTCATGCGCATTTGTGCAAATATCGCCCGAAGTGAAGATGCCGACGAGCTCTACAACAAAAAGAAACGCAAAGCCCGTTTTCACGCAAAACCTTGCAACCCTAAGAAAGGCAGCGCTACTGGCTACATCATCAAATACATCTCTAAGAACATCAACGGGGCGCACCTCCCAGAGGGTAACGCGGCCAGTAAGGCTCTTTCTGTACGCGCTTGGGCTAGTGCGTGGGGCATCAAACAGTTCTCTCAATCGGGCTCTCCAGCGGTGGGTCTGTGGCGACAACTGAGACGCGCGAACAAAGCCGATGTGGCGATTGATGAAGCGTTAATCGACCTGCATGAGCATGCGGATAAATCACGATGGAAAGACTTTACGAAGCACATTGGGGATTTGCGCCTCGCCCATGAAACGCAGATTAACCAGTATGGCGAAACCACCAAACGGGTGATCGGATTGGAATGGTTAGGTCACGTGATCGAGACCTGCCGCGATCACTTTTCGGTGGTGGCGAAGTGCGATGTGGACGCGTGGAAAAAAGCGCGGAGCGCTGTCCCTTGGAGCACTGAAAATAAGTGTAACCCACCTCCGGAAATGGAGATATCCCCGCTCGAAAAAGCCTTAATGGACGTGACCGGATGGAGCGTAAAAGGGGTTCAATGCTTGCTTAAACCGCTGTCGATGGGGGCGAAAATCCCCATTGATAAGCACACCACTCTCAGCCTTATCAACGGACGGTTGGGAGTCACTTAACCCACGCCAACGATGTGAATCAGAGGCCTTTATCCAAGACCAACGTCGAGAGACAGGGGAAGACAATGAAAAGACTATCGCTTGAGGAGTGTCAGCGAGATTTAGCCGCCCTCGATGCGGCTGACAAGCTGACCGCCAGCCTGAAAGTGGAAATTGACCGTTTTAAAGAAATGGACACCGGCGCACTCATGAAAAAAGCCATGGGGATGTTGATGAGTGGCAACCTCTCACTGGAGGCATTAGGGCTTCCCGTCAACTTGTTTGAGCAGCTTGAGCACCTCGACAAGCTCAATGGGGTCGCTCGCCTGAAATACCGTGCAGTGGTAGAGGTTCAAAAGCAGCAGCTCGATGAGATGGAAAATGCAGAGGTGGATCATGGCTGAACATAAAAACCCAATCCGTGGGTATCTCTCTTGCCCGGTTTGTCAGTCGGTCGCCAGCGCTCATCAAGTGGGTGAAGGGAAACTGATTGCTACAGGGGAGCCGCCTAAAAACAGCCGCAACATCGGGTTGATGTATTACCGTTGCCCAAAGTGCGGTAACAGCTCACATAGCCATGAAGTGACCAAGTTCATTAAAGCGAATCTTGTCGCTGACTCAACCGAACTTCAACCGACAGTCACCGATAAACTGTCGGTGGTTGATCCGGTTTTGATAACCGAACCTAACCGAACAGAGGTAACCGACGCGGTAACCGAACTAACCGAGGGGTTAACCGAACCGGAAGAAACACAAGAAACCAGTAAAGACGCGGTTTCCAACCGAGCGGTAACCGAAACGGGCAGCGATGAAGAAACAGAAAAAAACCAAGGCAAGTTTTCCTTTAAACGAGTCGTAGCAGCGTTGGTGTCGGTTATCTTCCTCATCTGGGCATTTTCTCAACTGCTACCTAAACCGAAAGCCCCAACCGAACCAACGCAAGGGGGTGAGCATGGAGCAAACGAATGAAGTCTTGTTGAATGAGTCAGCGGCGGTGGATGATTGGGGGGATTTTGGCGCGGTCATTGATCAGCTTGAACAGCAAGAGCAAACCGAAAGCGAACCAGTTAGCCTAACCGGCTCAACCGAAACGGTAACCGAAGATAAAACCGAAGCCATGGCGGGATTACTGGATATTGTGTTCGCTTTGACCGAACAAGCCACGTCCATGATTTCAGGGGTTGAGTTTGAATTTGACGGTAAAGGGAAACAAGCCGTTATCGATGCCGCGCAGCCGGTCTTTGCCAAACATGGCTCAACCTTGATGGGAGTGTTTGGGGACTACATCGAAGAGGCGACGCTGCTGCTTGCAGTTTTGGGCTTGATCTACGCGTCCAAACAACAAATGGCTGCCTTGATGCAAGCCAAGGAGACCGAAAGTGAACAAACCCAAAACCCTAGCCCTACCGAATCCCGTTAATGCTAACCCGTCCTTTGATGCCGACCACACCCTTTATGTGGCGGGAACGGGAGGGGGAAAAACCTCAGCGGTTAAGCATTTGGGGTTAATCCCGAAAACCGCACAAGCGGTCTTTTTTGACCCCTACACCAACTACGCGGGAAATAAGTTTCAAGGACAAATGTGCCACGGCACCTCATCACGCTTAATCTTTGTGAAATCGCTGGTGATGGCGCGTCGTCGTGGCGGCTCGTTTAAGTTGGCGTACATTCCAGCCAATGGGGCAACCGGTGGAGAGTTGGAATTTTTCGCGTCGGTGGTGTGGTCGGTAGGGAACGGCCGCGCTAGCCGGCTCTATACGGTGATTGAAGAGTTAGCCTCCTGCGTAGAAACCTCTGGCAAACTTCGAGGTCGTGCGGGTGAGCTGTTGCGTGGCGGGCGTCAGTATGGCCTTGTGGTGCACTCCATATTTCAGCGCGGCCAAGAGGTACCGAAAACCGTGACCGAGCAATCCAGTGTTTGGTGGGTGGGCGCAGTTAATTCTCTGAGTGATGCTCAATGGATCGCGGATAAACGCGGGTTGGATGTGAATACTATTGCGACGTTGAAATCCGCTAAGGTCAACAAGCAACGTATCGGGAAACCGATCGCGGAATACCTCTTGATCCGTGATGGTATTGGTAATATTGAGCATAAGGCGTTGAACTGTCAGTCAGGCTCAACACTCAATTTGAACTACCGGTAACCGCCCTTTTTAACCTATAGGTTACCCATCTAACCTATAGGTAACGCTTCCTTTCTTTTTCAACCTTTTTCCTCTTTGATAAACACTTCATTTGATTATTCAAGATCCAACGTCGAGAGACAGGGGAGTGTATGAAAGCTCAGCATAAAAACATCTTGATTGCTGTTGTCCTGACCTTACTGATGATTGCCATCATTAATAACGTCTCAACGTTAGAAGCAGTCAAACAACTCATCAACGGCAAACGTGGCTGGTTTTAAGGAGAGACAAACATGTCAGTAAAACCAATCAAACTGAATTCCATGGTCGGGGCCGCTTGGGGACAAAAAGGCACGCTGCCTATTCCTGTTGGGCCGACTTACCATGAGTTAGTGTTAGAGACGAATGCCGAGGCCGCCGAGATTGAACGCTTGTCTATTACGCTGAACGCAGAAGAAATCTATGTCTTAACGGGCAGTGAGATCCTCATGTTAGAGCGTTACAAGCAACGTGCTCATACCACCGGCCATTACGTGATCCCATTCAGTGATATTACCGCTCGCACTAAAAATGGGGTTCGTTACACAGGACTGGTGACAGAAGCGGGCGATAACATCCATTTGGATGTTCAGTTCAAGGCGAAAGCCGGCGGCGATCCCCTGTCTATTCAGGTTCATGCTTGGGTCACCAATGCGCAACCTGCCCGAATCTTGGTTCCAATGATAAAGCGTGAAACCATGCCAGCGAACGCAGAAGGGGTAAACGAATTTACGAGCTTAGTCTCAAGTCCGTTAATCAGCTTGCGTCGTGCGCACTTTATGTACGCGGGGATCACTAAGCTCGAGGTGGAACGTGACTTTGTGAAAGAGTACGAAGCCAACAAATTCATCAATGAAGCGAACGCCAAACGAAACGAACGTACCCCGCAAGCGGGTTACTTTCACTTTGATCCGATTGTGCGTGGTTTTTCTATTGATGAGCTCTTCCCAACACAACACAGCTCTAATTTGAAATTTTCAGTGACCACGAGTGACGTCGCCGGCTCAATCCCTATTTTGGTTGAATCGGTGAAAGTGGTTCGCCCTGAAATGCTCACAGGTAAATACTAAGGAGCGCGCATGAGCTTTTTTGATGACCTGTTGGAGTTTGGTGAGGGTGCACTCGATAGCGTGGGCGAAAATGCCGATTGGTTATTTGGCCACAACGCAAATTCGTCCAATCCCAACACCACGCAGCAACCGAACACCCCGGCGGTCGACAATAACGGCAATGCCGTGACGACGCCACAAGGGGGTTCTGCCGTAGTGAAAGATAACACCCTGCTTTATGTGGGCGGTGGGATAGCGGCGCTCTTGGTGGTGGTTCTTCTCATTGTTCTCTTCAAGGATTAGCGCATGCCATTACTTTTCATCGGTTTGGGCGGTCTGGGTCTGGGAACGGCACTCGGGGTTGGAGTGAGTCAGGGGCTCAAAAAAACCTTAACTGCGACTGCGGTGATGGCTTTGCTCTACCTTGCCTATAAATCGGGAGTATTTCGCTCATGCTAGGTTCATTGACTTCTTTAACGGGTGGCGGTGGTTTGACGGGCGGGTCTTCGGGACCCGCAACGTCTGGGAACACCTCCAACACCACCAACAACAGCGGCTTTACGGCCGGCGCAATGAACTTTGGCAGTCATAACGGCATACCGTGGTGGGGAATAGCGCTCGTCGCGCTTCTTGCGCTGTATGTTTTCACTCGAAAGTAACTTAATTCCTGAGACGTGGGGAAACGCTAAGCCGAAGTTAAGTCAAGCGCTTGGTGACTACCTAAAGAAGGCTGAAATTGAAGTAAAAGCGGGGCGAGAGTCCCTCTATCGAGTCGAAGACACGTTTATGTTGCTACGCGGTGAGCAATCCCCCTCTGGCGCTAAGGAGCTGGTTGTGGTCGCTTTAGCGGGTGACATGGCCATAGGGACGCTCAGTGCCCTCAATCACGGAGTGGCGCATGGGTTTGATTCGATTCGCGCCCACTTTAATCAGCGCGGCGCTTATCGCTACATTCAACGTAAATTGCAATTGCCCGTGCGAGAGATTGAGACCCACAAGAATGAGCACGTATTACAAATAAGGTTTGATGACATGGGTGGACGGAGTAAATCAAAGAGCAATGCGAAAACCATCACCACGACCACCAACAAAAGCAACAGTCAGGGCATAGGTGGTGATAACAATGGCTTTGCTCTGTCAGGGATAGAAAAATCTGATATTAATTTAAGCATGACGGACCACGGCGCCATGGCGGTGGCGGGTAAGACCGCGGAAGAAGCGTTTCACTTTGGTAATAATGCCTTAGATTTGGCGTCAGAGACCGTAGATACGTCGTTTAATTTTGGTGAAAGTGCCCTCGAAGAGGCATTGAGTTTTGGTGAGAGTGCATTAGGGTCCAACGCTGACCTTAGTGAGTACGCGATAGGGGCAAACACGAACCTGAGTGAGCATGCGATCGATTCGATTAAATCCATGGCGGGTCAACAAACGGAAACCACCAAAGCCGCGATTGCCATGGCGAACGCGTCCAAAGCAAGAGAGCAAACGGGTGAGAACGAAAGCAATAATGAGCTGTTGAAGAACGTGTCTCTTATGGTCGGCATTCTTGGCACGTTAATCACCATGGCCTATTTAGTGGCGGAGCGTAATAAATGAAACAACTCCAAACTCTAAGCCCAGGCGAAAGCATTCAATTTAATGCAGGTCAGGCGGGCAAATACCTCATCATTCGTGAAGCCAGCCATTCCCTCATGCTTCGCGGAGACGCGTTACGTCCTACAGAAATCGGGCGGGGTGATACGGTGGATATCACTCGTTTTGATGAGCTTGAACTTTTTAACCATCAGGCGGAACCTGTCACGGTTGAATATCAAGTGGCGGACATTCCCATCAGCACCAAATCTCAAAACATCGATATTAATAATTCCGTCACGATTAGCGAAATCTTAACCCCCATCACTGTCAGTGCCGTTCAAGCAGAAGTGAAGACACGCATTCAAAATGACACGCTAACTGTGAAGAAGCTTGCTGAGCTTTACACCTTGCAAAAGGTCGATACGGGCTATCTGGATTTAACGGGAGATGAACAAAGCATTGCGGGAAATGAAGAGCGGAAAGGACTCTTTATTCAAACCTATCAAGATAATGATCGCTCTGTTTTGGTTCAAGGGTTTATTGAGGTTGTCGCAGGTGGTCATGTACTTATCAAAAGCAATGAAGCCATTACATTGGAAGGCGTTGCTGGGAATGGTGTTCGTATTGGGGAGTTTATCTAATGTTTGAACTTCACAACCCTATTGGCAGTCGTGGTGATGAGACGGGAAACGGTGGTTTTCAGTCATTAGTATTAAGCAACCAGTATGCTCAAGTTTCAGATGCCACAAACCGACAAGTAGAGTTTTCTCTGTCAGATGATGTAGAGCTACTGGAAGTACGAGTGGGTTGGGCGGATAGCGAAAATTCAAGGAACTTAGATCAAGTCACCTTTTGGTCTCAATGCTTTGATGATCATGACGAGATGATAGCTAATAGCCATAGGTCAATGGTAGTTCCCTTTGTGGCTGGCTTTTCAATGCGATTTTATTTCATTCCTATTTTGACCCCGAGCAACGCGAAGAAAATCATATTTACTTGCAATTATATTGATATTCAAGTGTGCATTGTGTCTCGAACGACCTTTAAGGAGTTAGAGCGATGATACAGGTCGATACGCAGGGGCGAATTGTCACGATCAACGCGCCTCAAGCGTCAACTCAATTAATCAGTTTAGATGTCCAACTTACGCAAGACGTCGCCGTTAATCCCGAACTCTACCGATGGACTGGTGAGGCTTTTGTCCTGTCACTGGAGGCTCAACAAAATAAAGAACAATCTGAAAGGCGCGCAAAGGCTAAACATTACCTTGATGCGACCGATTTTTACTTAGTCCGTAAAGTAGAAACCGGCGCAGACGTCCCCCAAGAGGTTCTCTCCAAGCGCGAAACCGCTCGATCGTTACTCGTGACCCTGTTACCGGACTTTGAATAATGACCATTAAAAAGTTGAGTGCGCTCGTTGTGCTCTTCACTTTACTAGGAGTGTATTTCATGAACAAAAAAACCGTCGATAAAGCACTCAATCAGTTTGCGTTATCAGCAAGAAGCGAGTCTCGCATGATTGGGGTTCATGGCGATCTCAAACGCGTGGTTCGCAGGGCGATTGAGTTAACCCCGTATGATTTTGGCATTACCTCGGGAAAGCGAACGGCCGAAGAGCAAAATGCGCTCTTCAAAAAAGGCGCTAGCCAACTCGATGGCTACAGTAAAAAAAGCCGGCACCAGTCAGGCCATGCGATTGATTTTGTGGTGTATGACGAAAACAGCAAAGTCACGTGGGGCTTTAGTTATTACGAACAAGTGAGTTGGGCGTTTAAACAAGCGGCAAAAGAGCTGAATGTGCCTATTATCTGGGGTGGGGATTGGGTCAGCTTTAAAGATGGGCCTCATGTGGAGCTCGATAAACGGGTTTACGCATGATAGGCGCCATCGCCAACCTCATCACTGGCGGCATTGATGCCTATAAGCAGCACGGCCTCAATAAAGCGAATGCCCTCAAGCGACAAGATGAGATCGAGCAAGAGCGTCACCAAGCTCAAGTGAAGCGTTTACAGTCTGGAGATGAACAGGCCGTCGATTTAGATAGGGTGAGCCTCAAAGATCGCGGCCTTAAAGATGAGTTCATTCTCTTGGTGGTGTTTGTTCCTCTGATCTTGTCGTTTATCCCAGACTATGCGGAGTATGTTCAAGAAGGGTTCAAAGCGTTGGAATTTGTGCCCGAGTACTATTGGTACATAGTGGGCGCGGTGGTCATCGACACGTTTGGGTTTCGTTCTATGGTGCGTTACTTACTGGAGTTCTTTTCATTTAAATTCAGGGGTAAGTAATGGAGCTACTCGTCTCACTGAACAGCATGGGCTTATCACCGACCTGGATAGCGTTACTCGTTGTGTTATGGAAGCAAGATAAACGCTTAACCATCATTGAAACAATTTTAGAGGGAAAAAAGAATGGCTAAAACCGGGGTCAAAAGAAACGGCACGTTAAAGAAGGGGTATCGCTTCGCCAAAGGTGGGCGTGTTGTGAAAGCAAAAAGCATCACAAAGAAGCGAAGAAAGCGTCGATAAAATAAATCGCAGATAGCAAAAAGGCCACTCATTGAGTGGCCTTTTTTCATGCATAAAAATGCACTTTGAAGATGGCAGGGGTGGAGAGATTCGAACTCCCAACACGCGGATTTGGAATCCGCTGCTCTGCCAATTGGAGCTACACCCCTATTTCAGTTTTAAAGAGCTGAAACTCTGAATAAGTGGCGGAGTGGACGGGACTCGAACCCGCGACCCCCGGCGTGACAGGCCGGTATTCTAACCAACTGAACTACCACTCCGCAGTGGTCAACTCACTAAGTGAGCGTCCATATCTCCAGGTTGGTCAACCTAAAGATTTAATTTAAAGCCTGGCGATGTCCTACTCTCACATGGGGAAGCCCCACACTACCATCGGCGCTATTGTGTTTCACTTCTGAGTTCGGCATGGAATCAGGTGGGTCCACAACGCTATGGTCGCCAAGCAAATTTTGCTTTTACTTTCAGCTTTTTAAAAACTGAAGGCAAAATAATCTGGAAAGCTGCTTCTCTATTTAATAGAGCTTTAAAAGTCTCTTCAAACTCATTCAAGCGTTTGTACTTTGTTTCTGCTTTTAAAAAGCGGAGACAAATAGTTTTGAGTCCACAAAACCCCTTTGGTGTTGTATGGTTAAGCCTCACGGGCAATTAGTACAGGTTAGCTCAATGCCTCGCAGCACTTACACACCCTGCCTATCAACGTCGTAGTCTACGACAACCCTTTAGGACGCTTAAAGCGCCAGGGAAAACTCATCTCAAGGCTCGCTTCCCGCTTAGATGCTTTCAGCGGTTATCGATTCCGAACTTAGCTACCGGGCAATGCCATTGGCATGACAACCCGAACACCAGAGGTTCGTCCACTCCGGTCCTCTCGTACTAGGAGCAGCCCCTTTCAATTTTCCAACGCCCACGGCAGATAGGGACCGAACTGTCTCACGACGTTCTAAACCCAGCTCGCGTACCACTTTAAATGGCGAACAGCCATACCCTTGGGACCGACTTCAGCCCCAGGATGTGATGAGCCGACATCGAGGTGCCAAACACCGCCGTCGATATGAACTCTTGGGCGGTATCAGCCTGTTATCCCCGGAGTACCTTTTATCCGTTGAGCGATGGCCCTTCCATTCAGAACCACCGGATCACTATGACCTGCTTTCGCACCTGCTCGAATTGTCATTCTCGCAGTCAAGCGGGCTTATGCCATTGCACTAACCACACGATGTCCAACCGTGTTTAGCCCACCTTCGTGCTCCTCCGTTACTCTTTGGGAGGAGACCGCCCCAGTCAAACTACCCACCAGGCACTGTCCGTAATCCCGATTCAGGGACCAACGTTAGAACATCAAAACTACAAGGGTGGTATTTCAAGGACGACTCCACCACATCTAGCGACGCGGTTTCAAAGTCTCCCACCTATCCTACACATGTAGGTTCAATGTTCAGTGCCAAGCTGTAGTAAAGGTTCACGGGGTCTTTCCGTCTAGCCGCGGGTACACTGCATCTTCACAGCGATTTCAATTTCACTGAGTCTCGGGTGGAGACAGCGTGGCCATCATTACGCCATTCGTGCAGGTCGGAACTTACCCGACAAGGAATTTCGCTACCTTAGGACCGTTATAGTTACGGCCGCCGTTTACCGGGGCTTCGATCAAGAGCTTCGACCGAAGTCTAACCCCATCAATTAACCTTCCGGCACCGGGCAGGCGTCACACCGTATACGTCATCTTACGATTTTGCACAGTGCTGTGTTTTTAATAAACAGTTGCAGCCACCTGGTATCTGCGACTCTCGTCTGCTCCATCCGCAAGGGACTTCACTGATAAGAGCGTACCTTCTCCCGAAGTTACGGTACCATTTTGCCTAGTTCCTTCACCCGAGTTCTCTCAAGCGCCTTGGTATTCTCTACCCGACCACCTGTGTCGGTTTGGGGTACGATTCCTTACAATCTGAAGCTTAGAGGCTTTTCCTGGAAGCATGGCATCAATGACTTCACTACCGTAGTAGCTCGACATCGTATCTCAGCGTTAGTAGCGGTCCGGATTTACCTAAACCACCCGCCTACGTACTTGAACCTGGACAACCGTCGCCAGGCCCACCTAGCCTTCTCCGTCCCCCCATCGCAATTGTAAGAAGTACGGGAATATTAACCCGTTTCCCATCGACTACGCCTTTCGGCCTCGCCTTAGGAGTCGACTTACCCTGCCCCGATTAACGTTGGACAGGAACCCTTGGTCTTCCGGCGAGGGAGTTTTTCACTCCCTTTATCGTTACTCATGTCAGCATTCGCACTTCTGATACCTCCAGCAGCCCTTACAGACCACCTTCAACGGCTTACAGAACGCTCCCCTACCCCACATACCCTAAGGTACGTAGCCGCAGCTTCGGTGTATAGCTTAGCCCCGTTACATCTTCCGCGCAGGCCGACTCGACCAGTGAGCTATTACGCTTTCTTTAAATGATGGCTGCTTCTAAGCCAACATCCTGGCTGTCTGAGCCTTCCCACATCGTTTCCCACTTAGCTATACTTTGGGACCTTAGCTGGCGGTCTGGGTTGTTTCCCTCTCCACGACGGACGTTAGCACCCGCCGTGTGTCTCCCGGATAGTACTTACTGGTATTCGGAGTTTGCAAAGGGTTGGTAAGTCGGGATGACCCCCTAGCCTTAACAGTGCTCTACCCCCAGTAGTATTCGTCCGAGGCGCTACCTAAATAGCTTTCGGGGAGAACCAGCTATCTCCAGGTTTGATTGGCCTTTCACCCCTAGCCACAAGTCATCCGCTAATTTTTCAACATTAGTCGGTTCGGTCCTCCAGTTGATGTTACTCAACCTTCAACCTGCCCATGGCTAGATCACCTGGTTTCGGGTCTAATCCTAGCAACTGTACGCCCAGTTAAGACTCGGTTTCCCTACGGCTCCCCTAAACGGTTAACCTTGCTACTAAAATTAAGTCGCTGACCCATTATACAAAAGGTACGCAGTCACACCACGAAGGTGCTCCTACTGCTTGTACGTACACGGTTTCAGGTTCTATTTCACTCCCCTCACAGGGGTTCTTTTCGCCTTTCCCTCACGGTACTGGTTCACTATCGGTCAGTCAGTAGTATTTAGCCTTGGAGGATGGTCCCCCCATATTCAGACAGGATATCACGTGTCCCGCCCTACTCGTTTTCACTGATTATGAGATGTCGATTACGGGGCTATCACCCTTTGTTGCGGCACTTTCCAGAGCCTTCATCTGTCTCATTAAAAGCTTAAGGGCTAATCCAATTTCGCTCGCCGCTACTTTCGGAATCTCGGTTGATTTCTCTTCCTCGGGGTACTTAGATGTTTCAGTTCCCCCGGTTTGCCTCCTGCTGCTATGTATTCACAACAGGATACTTACTTATGTAAGTGGGTTTCCCCATTCAGGAATCCCAGACTCAAAAGGTTATTACTACCTAATCTGGGCTTATCGCAAGTTATTACGCCTTTCATCGCCTCTGACTGCCAAGGCATCCACCGTGTACGCTTAGTCACTTAACCATACAACCCGAAAGGGTTTCTATTTGCTTTCACTTTAAAAAGTGAAGACAAATAAGCGTATGGCAACTAACCAAGGTTTTTGGTTGTCATTAAGAAGGGTTAATTCTCAATGACTGTTTGCCGGACTCAATTTCGATTCAAACTAAGTTTGAATCACTCTTTATTTCCACTTTTAAAAAGTGAAGACAAAAAGCCAAGACACTTGAATGTGTTTGTTGTGTTTATCTAATGAAAGATAAACATTGAGAACTTTTAAATTTGATTAACTTAATCACAGCCTTGAGCTGTTTGAATTCACTTTTTAAAGTGAAAACCAATTAAGTAATCAGTCAGCTTTCCAAATTGTTAAAGAGCTAGATTTTTCTAATTAAAGAAATAACCATTTTTAAAGATTCTTAAGGAAGAACACTTAAAGATGGTGGAGCTATGCGGGATCGAACCGCAGACCTCCTCGCTGCCAGCGAGGCGCTCTCCCAGCTGAGCTATAGCCCCATCTGGAAAAGTATTTCCTACTCTTAACTTATTAAACCATCAATCTGTGTGGACACTTATTGTGAGTATCTTCGTATAAGGAGGTGATCCAGCCCCAGGTTCCCCTAGGGCTACCTTGTTACGACTTCACCCCAGTCATGAACCACAAAGTGGTGAGCGTCCTCCCCGAAAGGTTAAACTACCCACTTCTTTTGCAGCCCACTCCCATGGTGTGACGGGCGGTGTGTACAAGGCCCGGGAACGTATTCACCGTAGCATTCTGATCTACGATTACTAGCGATTCCGACTTCATGGAGTCGAGTTGCAGACTCCAATCCGGACTACGACGCACTTTTTGGGATTCGCTCACTATCGCTAGCTTGCTGCCCTCTGTATGCGCCATTGTAGCACGTGTGTAGCCCTACTCGTAAGGGCCATGATGACTTGACGTCGTCCCCACCTTCCTCCGGTTTATCACCGGCAGTCTCCCTGGAGTTCCCGACATTACTCGCTGGCAAACAAGGATAAGGGTTGCGCTCGTTGCGGGACTTAACCCAACATTTCACAACACGAGCTGACGACAGCCATGCAGCACCTGTCTCAGAGCTCCCGAAGGCACACCTGCGTCTCCGCTGGCTTCTCTGGATGTCAAGAGTAGGTAAGGTTCTTCGCGTTGCATCGAATTAAACCACATGCTCCACCGCTTGTGCGGGCCCCCGTCAATTCATTTGAGTTTTAATCTTGCGACCGTACTCCCCAGGCGGTCTACTTAACGCGTTAGCTCCGAAAGCCACGGCTCAAGGCCACAACCTCCAAGTAGACATCGTTTACGGCGTGGACTACCAGGGTATCTAATCCTGTTTGCTCCCCACGCTTTCGCATCTGAGTGTCAGTATCTGTCCAGGGGGCCGCCTTCGCCACTGGTATTCCTTCAGATCTCTACGCATTTCACCGCTACACCTGAAATTCTACCCCCCTCTACAGTACTCTAGTTCACCAGTTTCAAATGCAGTTCCGAGGTTGAGCCCCGGGCTTTCACATCTGACTTAATGAACCACCTGCATGCGCTTTACGCCCAGTAATTCCGATTAACGCTCGCACCCTCCGTATTACCGCGGCTGCTGGCACGGAGTTAGCCGGTGCTTCTTCTGTTGCTAACGTCAAGAGATAGCGCTATTAACGCTACCCCCTTCCTCACAACTGAAAGTACTTTACAACCCGAAGGCCTTCTTCATACACGCGGCATGGCTGCATCAGGCTTTCGCCCATTGTGCAATATTCCCCACTGCTGCCTCCCGTAGGAGTCTGGACCGTGTCTCAGTTCCAGTGTGGCTGATCATCCTCTCAGACCAGCTAGGGATCGTCGCCTTGGTGAGCCATTACCTCACCAACTAGCTAATCCCACCTAGGCATATCTTGACGCGAGAGGCCCGAAGGTCCCCCTCTTTGGCCCGTAGGCATTATGCGGTATTAGCCATCGTTTCCAATGGTTATCCCCCACATCAAGGCAATTTCCTAGGCATTACTCACCCGTCCGCCGCTCGACGCCCATTAACGCACCCGAAGGATTGTTAGTGTCGTTTCCGCTCGACTTGCATGTGTTAGGCCTGCCGCCAGCGTTCAATCTGAGCCATGATCAAACTCTTCAATTTAAGATTTTGTGACTCAACGAATACTGACTTCAAAACTAATATTCATGTAAACATGAACATGTAATTCTAAAGCTATTACCATTCCAACAGAATGATAATGAATTGACTGTGCCGAATAACTACAAGTAGTTAAACGTATTGGTCACTCAGTTCATTGAAATCAATTTTGATTCCGAAGAATCTGTTTTATCTAACGATAAAACGTTTTGATATTCATCAACGAGTGCCCACACAGATTGATAGGTTTAAATTATTAAAGAGCTTTACTTATTGAGCGTTCCTTTTAGTAAGGAGCCTCTCAAAGTGGACGGCCATTCTAGCGAATTGGGTTCCAGTGTCAAACACTTTTTCCAGCTAATTTTTCAAAGCATCTTAAATGCTTATCACCGTCTCGTTATTCAGTTCAAACCGCTTGGTTATCCTTGGTAACGGAGGCGCATTATAGAGAGAATAATCCTTTGCACAAGGCCAAAAACGAAAAAAAACCGCCACCGGCGACCGTTCGAACACTATTCACACAAAGCGTTCAAAATAGGTACGATTACACCTTGATTTTGGCCAATCGTACCTACAATTCTTACTTCAACTACTGGTGAGCAATAATGCGGTCGTTGTTTACTAATAGTTGTACTTTTTTATCTGGATTAATTTTTCCTGCCAATATTGCTTTCGCTAAAGGGTTCTCGACACTTTGTTGAATCGCTCTTTTCAAAGGTCGTGCACCATATACTGGGTCAAAACCGACTTGAGAAATTAACTTGAGTGCTTTATCCGAGACTTCAAGCTCATAACCATTGTCTTCCATTCGCTTCTTGAGGTGCTCAAGCTGAATAGCGGCTATCGATTGAATGTGCTCTTGACCTAATGGGTGGAACACAACGCTTTCATCAACTCGATTCAAAAACTCAGGACGGAAATGTTTGCCTACTACTTCCATCACCTCATTCTTTATTCCTTGGTAATCGAGCGTATTGAAGTTCTCTTGAATTCTCGAAGAGCCAAGGTTCGAAGTCATGATCACTACCGTGTTTCTAAAGTCGACGGTCCGACCTTGTCCATCAGTTAAGCGTCCATCATCAAGCACCTGCAATAATATATTGAATACATCAGGATGCGCTTTCTCTACTTCATCTAGCAAAATCACCGAATAGGGCTTGCGGCGTACCGCTTCTGTTAAGTAGCCACCTTCTTCATATCCAACGTAACCTGGAGGAGCACCAACCAAACGAGCAACAGAGTGTTTCTCCATAAACTCAGACATATCGATGCGCACCATTGCATCGTCACTATCAAACATGAAGTTTGCGAGTGTTTTACATAACTCGGTTTTACCAACACCAGTTGGGCCAAGGAATAAGAAGGAGCCAATCGGCTTGTTCGGATCAGATAAACCAGCACGGCTACGACGAATCGCGTTCGATACCACTTCTACTGCTTCCGCTTGACCAATAACACGCTTGTGCAGAACACCTTCCATTTTAAGAAGCTTCTCTTTCTCAGCCTCTAGCATTTTAGAAACAGGGATACCTGTTTGCTTCGATAGTACGTCTGCAATTTCTGCATCCGTGACCTTATTACGTAGTAAGGTCATCTCTTGCATCTCAGCTTGAGTCGCAAGATCTAACTGCTTCTCTAATTCTGGGATTCGACCATATTGCAATTCAGACATTCGGTTAAGATCACCAGCACGTCTTGCAAAATCCATATCCATACGAGCTTGTTCTAACTCGGACTTGATGTGTTGTGTGCCAGAAAGTGCGGCTTTCTCTGCATTCCACACTTCTTCGAGCTCTGCGAAATCTCGTTCTTTATCAGAAAGCTCTTCTTGTAGTGTTCGAAGGCGTTTTTCACTGGCTTCGTCATTCTCATTAGTAAGAGCTTGCTGCTCGATCTTTAACTGAATGATCTTACGCTCGAGCTTATCTAGTGACTCAGGTTTTGAGTCGATCTGCATACGAATACTCGAAGCCGCTTCATCAATCAGATCAATCGCCTTATCTGGCAACTGACGGTCAGAAACGTATCGATGAGATAAGGTTGCCGCTGCGACAATCGCTGGGTCGGTAATTTCTACATGATGGTGAAGTTCATAGCGCTCTTTCAAACCGCGGAGAATTGCGACTGTGTCTTCCACGGTTGGCTCATCGACTATCACTTTTTGGAATCGACGCTCTAACGCGGGATCTTTCTCTATATACTGGCGATATTCATCGAGTGTCGTTGCACCTACACAGTGAAGTTCACCACGGGCCAATGCTGGTTTCAGCATATTACCCGCATCCATAGAGCCTTCACCCTTGCCCGCACCTACCATGGTGTGAATTTCATCGATGAAGAGAATGATGTTGCCCTCTTCTTTTGATAATTCGTTAAGAACTGATTTCAAACGTTCTTCAAATTCACCACGATATTTAGCACCGGCAATCAAAGAGCCCATATCTAACGAAAGTACACGTCGGCCTCTCAAACCTTCCGGTACTTCATTATTGATAATACGCTGCGCTAAACCTTCGACTATCGCTGTTTTACCGACACCAGGTTCACCGATAATGACAGGGTTATTCTTAGTACGGCGTTGAAGTACTTGGATAGTGCGACGGATTTCGTCATCTCGGCCAATTACCGGATCAAGCTTGCCTTGCTCTGCTCTTTCCGTCAGATCAATGGTGAACTTCTCTAGTGCTTGACGTCTGTCTTCCGCATTCGGGTCATCGACCTTTTGGCCGCCACGAACTTGTTCAATTGCTTGAGATAATTTTTGCTCGGTAAGACCTAGCTCTTTAAGTAGGTTTCCTAAAGGGCCTTTGTCTTCAATGGCAGCAAGTAGGAATACTTCTGAAGATATGTAACTGTCTTGACGCTTTTGCGCGACCTTATCACATAGATTAAACAGCGTTCCCATCGCATTCGATAGCTGAACGTCACCACCAATGCCACTGACTTTAGGCACTCGGTCTAATATTTCGCTCAATTTAGAACGTAATTGAACCACATCAATATTCAGCATGGTGAGCAATGGGCGAATTGCACTACCATCTTGATTCAGCAAAGACACCATTAGGTGTACAGGTTCTATATATTGGTGATCACGACCTAATGCGAGTGACTGAGCATCAGATATCGCAATTTGGAATTTACTAGTGAATCGATCGAGACGCATGCCAACCTTCCTACTCTTAGATATGTTTATCTTATGCTTAGAAGATGGATACGGTAACGCGGATTTTCAAGGGATAAGAATGAAGAATAGAGTTTATATGAAAATATAAATGGGCTGGATGACTAGTTGCACTAGCTAAAGATTACTCTAACCAAATAAAAGTAGCTTGGCGTCCCGTAATGCCATCACGACGATAAGAATAGAACGCATCCGCATCAGCGAAGGTGCATAGATTGGAGTCTATCACAGAAGTTACATCAACTTTGTTCAGTCGTTGCGTTGCAAGCTGAGACATATTCGCTAGCCATTTACCCTGTTCAGGCTTGGCTTTAAATGCAAGCTTAGCTTGAGGGTCAAAGCTAACAAACGCTTCCAACACATCATCGCCGACTTCAAAGGCTTGTTTGCCTATTGCAGGCCCAAGCCAAGCAATGATCTTATTCTCTGAATCTAGTTTCGAAAACTTTGCGACGGCATTTTCAAGAATTCCACCAGCAAGACCACGCCAACCAGCATGAACGGCAGCAACTTGAGTGCCTTTCGTATCAGTAAGGATTACAGGTAAACAATCAGCTGTCATCGCAGAACAAACAACACCTTTAGCAGTGGTAAATGCACCGTCAGCATCAAGAATATCCGCCGTAGGTTGTAAAACCGTAACAACATCTGTTGAATGGGTTTGATTTAGCCATACCGGAGTTGCCGGCATGTTCGCTTGCTGCTTAAGCCAAGTTCTATTGTTTTCAACAAGCGAAGCATCATCCCCAACATGCGTACCTAGGTTTAATCCTTGATACGCACCAGTAGAAAAGCCACCTACACGTGTCGACGCAAATGCCTTCACGTTATTGGGTGCATTCCAGTTAGGGATGATCAACGACATATTAAATGTCTTCTTCTTTATTTTCGCGAGCATCAACACGCAACGCTTCAGCCATCACAACCATGTCATTTGGCACAGGAGCGTGGAACTCAACTTCTTCACCTGTAATTGGGTGAACAAATTTAAGCATGACTGCGTGCAGTGCTTGGCGGTCAAAAGAACGAATCATTGTTGTTAGTTCTTCAGATGCACCTTTTGGAATACGAGCACGGCCACCATATGCAACATCACCTAGCAGCGGGTGCTGAAGGTATGACATGTGAACACGGATTTGGTGAGTACGACCCGTTTCTAGGCGTAGACGAATACGAGTATGCTCGCGGAAGTGCTCAGCAACACGGTAGTGAGTTACCGCTGGCTTTCCTAATTCATTTACGTCCATTAAGGTACGCTTAGTTGCATGACGGCTAATGCCTTTCTCTACCACACCACCAGCGGTCATTTTACCAATTGCAATTGCTTCATATTCACGAGTAATACGACGCTTAGCAAGAGCACGCACAAGACGAGTTTGAGCTGGAACCGTTTTAGCCACAACCATAAGGCCTGTTGTGTCTTTATCAAGACGGTGCACAATACCAGCACGAGGCACTTCTGCAATCTGTGGGTAATGGAAAAGCAATGCGTTTAGTATGGTTCCATCCGGTGTGCCTGCGCCTGGGTGTACAACCAGATCGCGAGGCTTATTGATAACCAATAAGTCATCATCTTCGTAGACAATGTCTAGAGGAATATCTTGTGCTTCCCAGCGTTCTTCATCTGCAAGTTCAGCTTGCAAGATGATCTCTTCACCGCCCAAAACCTTAACGCGCGGCTTAGTAATAACTTCGCCATCCACTTGGATTTTGCCGTCAAGAAGCCACTCTTTAATGCGAGAGCGAGAAAAATCGGTAAATAGTTCAGCGACAGCTTGGTCTAAACGTTGACCTAACTGGCTGCTTTTTACTGTGTCTGTTAATGTGATCTGCTGAGCCATATCGAACTTTTTTAAAAACCGTGAGACTAATACCCATTAGTATGGATAAAATAGAATAATTGCATCATTGTATCTGTTACTGGTTAGAAAGTAACGGAAGCTTACGAAATATTTAATTCAAGGAATCGACGCCTGACATGAAACACCTTACTTTATCGGGTCTATTAGCCGTATCACTCTTGGTTGGTTGTTCAAGTAGTGAAGAGATAGTGCCAGATGTACCGCCATCGGTTCTCTACTCTGACGCTCAAGAATCACTACAGAGCGGTAGCTGGCTTTCAGCAATAGAAAAGCTAGAAGCCCTAGACTCACGTTACCCATTCGGCGCCTATTCTGAGCAAGTACAGCTCGATCTGATTTACGCTTACTACAAAAATGATGACTTGGCACTTGGCCTTGCTACCATTTCACGTTTCCTACGTTTGAACCCAACTCATGAGAAACAAGACTGGGTTCTTTACATGCGCGGCTTAACGCACATGGCGCAAGACCGAAA
Source organism: Vibrio crassostreae (assembly GCF_024347415.1). Taxonomy (NCBI): domain Bacteria; kingdom Pseudomonadati; phylum Pseudomonadota; class Gammaproteobacteria; order Vibrionales; family Vibrionaceae; genus Vibrio; species Vibrio crassostreae. Next base: position 616,965 of record NZ_AP025476.1, on the reverse strand, counting down.
CTTCATGCACGATATTTTTAATATCGACCGTAGTGACCGAGACCCAGAACCAGTAAAACTCGCTTTTGCTGACTTCAAGCGACTACTCGAACGTTTCCCTAGCAGCCCCTATGCTGAAGATGCACAAAAACGCATGTTCGCACTTAAGAATCGCCTAGCCGACTATGATTTAGCAACCGCTGATTTCTACCTACGTCGCGAAGCGTGGATTGCTGCTATTAACAGAACACAAGAGTTGCAAAAGACTTACCCAGATACCATTGCAGCGCGTAAATCTTTAAAGATTCAGCTAGAAGCTTATAAACAACTAAACCTAGATGACGCTGTGTTAAGAACAGAAAAGTTGATTGAGTTAAACCCACTACCTTAATCAACTTCTTACATCTCAATCCCAAAAGCGCGCTAATTTACTAGCGCGCTTTTTTTATCCACATATCGCAAACTTGATGGATCGCATATTACACGGTATCTTCAAAAGATGACTTTTAACAAAACATCAACATGGAGTGTGGATGTGAGTAGGTTGTTATTATTTATCTGGATATCGCTATTTAGCCAATTATCCTACGCATTAGAACTGTCCCCATTAAGCAATAAGCCTTACATGGGCGACTTGGATGTGCTCAAAACCAAAGGAACGGTTAGAGTGCTAGTTTCTGCCGATCTTGGTTTCTATTACATCGAGGATGGTAAGCCAAAAGGCATCGTGGCAGAAATGCTCTACCACTTTGAAAAAAGTCTTCGTAAAAAACACCCCTACCTCAATGTTCAAATCATCCCCGTACAACGAGATGATCTACTTCCCTCTTTAGAATCTGGCTATGGTGATGTCGCTGTCGCGAACCTAACGATCACCGACAAACGATTACGAACCATCGATTTTTCAGATCCAATGATTAAAGATGGTAAAGAACTCATTATCACAGGGAAAAAGGCCGAACCTATCACCGAAATCAAGCAATTGAGCGGCAAAGAGGTGTGGATACGTGCAAGCTCGAGTTACTTCGAGAGTGTACAAAGAATCAATAAAGAGCTTAACAAATTAGGTTTACCACCACTGCATGTCCACTTCATTGAAGAATCATTGCAAGACTACGAGCTGATAGAGTTGGTTAACCAAGGTTATATTCAGGGCACAATTCTGGACAGCCACAAAGCAAAGCTCTGGATAGATGTAATGGAAAACATTCAAGTGCATCATGATTTGCCCTTACGTGAAAATGGCCAAATAGCATGGGCATTGAGAAAAAACAGCCCTCAGTTAAAGAAAGAGATAAACAAATACGTCAAGACTGCACGAACAGGTACCCTACTTGGAAATGTTATCTATCAGAAATACATCGACAACACTCGCTGGTTAGGTCGAGCACTCAACCCAAATAAAATAGACCGAGTGGCTAAGCTGTCAGATGTCTTTGAAAAGTATTCGAGTAAATACGAATTCGACCCTTTGATGATGTCTGCACAAGGTTTCCAAGAGTCTGGGTTGGATCAAAGCAGAGTTTCTCATCGTGGGGCTATTGGTGTGATGCAGGTATTACCAAGTACCGCCAAAGATAAAAACGTCAACATAAAGAACATCCATAAGGTGGATAACAATATCCATGCGGGTGTGAAATACATGCGTTTTATCAAAGACCGATATTTTGACGACCCGGCAATATCACCCGACAATCAAATCTACTTTACCTTGGCTTCTTACAACGCAGGTCCCGCTAAGATCAGAAAGATGAGGCGCCTTGCTAAGCAGAAAGGCTACAACCCAAACATCTGGTTTAAAAACGTAGAAATCATCACTCGCAAGTACGTGAGTAAAGAACCTGTAACCTATGTTGCCAACATCAATCGCTACTTCGTAATCTATAAACAATTACAAGCTATCAATGCCATCCGAGAAGACGGTACAGCGAGATTACTGAACGCTAACGATTAGGATCGCGTCAATCAATCCCACAGTTGGAGAGCTAAAGGGGATTAGGTAAGTCTAAAAACACAAAAGCCGCATAAGAAGACTTATGCGGCTTTTGCTTATCTAATTCAGAAGAAGCTTACGTAGCGATATATATCACGAGACCTATATCACAAAATACTATTGAGCAATTTTCAATCAAGCACTTTCAATAAGCTGTAGGACGCCCCTAAAAACTGGTTTAATTTTTAGCGAAGCCTTGCCTCCAAGTTATCGTTTTTCATAAGGATAACAAGCATTTTTCACCAAAAATATATCAAGACTTGCGTAAGATCACATTTGATTTTAATGCTTATTCCACTCAACCAAAACAAGATCTAGATCACGTTCTTTAATCCTAAAAGTCGTAATCTGAAGTTAACCCATGAGGGATACAACAGAGGAAAACTTCTATGAAAATGAACATCACTGGTAAAAACATCGACATTACCTCTGCAATCCGTGATCACATAGAAAGCAAATTTAAAAAGCTGGATAAATGGCAAGTAGACATCATTGGCTGCCAAGCGAGCTTTAGCGAAGAACCAAACAAGAAGAAGAAATTTGAAGCGGTACTAACCGTACCAAAAGGCCAACTTGTTGCTTCATCAATCCATGATGACCTCTACGTAGCTATCAACGAAGTAGAACAAAAACTAGAGCGTCAACTCAACAAGCTACGCCATAAACCAGAAGCGCGCCGCGCTGAAAAGCCTGAAATCGAAGAGCTAGAAGCTGAAGTAGAATAAGGAAAGAGAACAGATTAAAAAATAGCGCCTCAGGGCGCTATTTTTTTGCTTGACGCTCGTAGCTCGCTTGCTTATTGTGTTTAAACATTCATAAAACAATCACTTTTTATGCACACTCAATCTTTGTTTATTTTTGACTTCTTTTTTCTTCCGTAAATCGGAGGCTAAGTCGTTTTAGAAAAACAAGTCAAAAACGAACAAGAAGCCTCCCACACTAGGGAGGCTTTTTTATAAGGACACATTTATGACTGACAGCTCAATTTCACTGGATGATATCCGCCTTCGTCTTAATGATTTAGACGACGAACTCCTGAAGTTACTTTCGGAGCGTCGCAAGCTAAGTATCGAAGTTGCTAAAAGCAAGGTAGAGACATCAAAACCAGTTCGTGATGCAGTACGAGAGCAACAACTATTAGTTAAGCTGATCAACAATGGCAAAGATAAATACGAACTTGATGCGCAGTACATTACCAAGCTGTTTCACACCATCATCGAAGATTCCGTTTTACTACAGCAGTCATACTTACAAAATCTAGCGAACCCGCAAAGTCGTAAACCATTGGCTCGCGTTGCATTCTTGGGTTCTAAGGGGTCGTACTCTCACCTTGCGAGTCGCGAATACTTCAGCCGTAAGAATATGGAGTTGATTGAGTTAAACTGTAATCACTTCAAAGAAGTAGCCTCTACGGTAGAATCTGGCCATGCCGACTACGGTGTACTGCCTATTGAGAACACCAGCTCAGGTTCGATTAACGAAGTGTATGACCTACTTCAACACACAACGCTTTACATCGTTGGTGAGCTTTCTCAACCAATCGAACACTGCCTAGTGGCGAAAAGTGATATCCGTTTAGAAGACATCAAAACACTTTACTCGCATCCACAACCACATCAGCAGTGCAGCGAGTTCTTGAGCCGTCTTAAAGATGTAACCCTTGAGTCTTGTGCCAGCACAGCTGACGCTATGAAGAAGGTAAAAGATCTAGACGGTGATGATGTTGCTGCAATTGGTAATGCGTCTAGCGGCAAGCTTTATGGACTTCAGCCAATTCAGGGCAACATTGCAAACCAAACAGAGAACCACACACGTTTCATCGTGGTAGCTCGTAAGCCTGTTGAAGTGTCAACTCAAATACCTGCAAAAACGACGCTCATCATGTCGACTTCTCAAGAAGCAGGTTCTTTGGTCGAGACACTACTGATTCTGCAACGCTTGGGTATCAACATGACCAAGCTAGAGTCTCGTCCTATTATGGGTAACCCTTGGGAAGAGATGTTCTATGTCGATTTAGAAGCACATCTGGATTCAGATAATATGCAGCAAGCAATCACTGAATTAACAGCCATAACTCGTCACCTGAAAGTGTTAGGTTGCTACCCAAGTGAGAATATCAAAGCGACTCAAGTTAAGTTGTCATAGCTGAGAGCGAGTATCAGCTTTTAGCTAACATAAGTATTTGGCCTACAGTAGGCCAAATACTTAAATCACCATCTAGTCGAATACTATTCGGTCTAAGAACACTTACCCTAGCATGCCTAAAACACAATTCACTTGTTTCGCACATTCGGTACGCTTCTCCCCTCCACTGCTTAAGTATTTCTAACAAAAAACCCATTAGTGGCTTTTTTATCAATAAAGACAAAACCTTACACCCTTCACAGGAAATCATCGAACTACGTGTAATTAATAGCGAGTAAGCATTAAGTAACATAAACTTACGCGCTTAAATTATAAATAGTGTTGTCATTAACTATGAAGCTAAGTACTAAAATCTTACTACTGATAACCCCTGTGATACTGATCAGTACCGCGGCTTCTAGCTATATTATTTATTCGACGCAAAAAAGCAGCTTCATCAAACGCGAAGACAACGCACTTCAGCTCAACATGGAAAAACTAGCCGGATACTTTCGTCAATCTCGTTCGTTTCTCAATAGCTACTCTTACACCTTGACCCAAAGCGATATGGTGAAAGGTTATTTTCTCACTGACCAAAATCTATCTCGCGATCTTGAACTGGTTAGTAACCTTCGAGAAGCTATAGATTTCCTGCAAGATGACGATGAGAGCTATACGGGTTTAGCACTTCTTAATGCTGACCGAAAACTGCGTTACTACGCAGATAATAGCAACGACTCACGCACTCAGATTGACAGTAAGATATTGGAGTATGTTGACCAGCACTATCAAGACACCCTAGCAACATCGAGTACCAACTATATTCAAAACTCCCAAGGCGAAGGGATGTTGGTTCACTACGATAAGGTAGATAGAAAAGCGATTTTTCCAACCGAAAGCAATCAACCAAGCGATATATTCTTTGTTGTTGTATCTGTTTCTCTCGACAAGTTTAATGCGCTTAGAAAACAGATAGAGTTCGACTACCAAACCAGCTTGTTTTTCACATCCATAGCGATTTCTTTGGAAAATGATGTCACCCATTCAGTCAAGCTGGCTCCAGAACTATACGCCACGGTCGATCCGGCGCAATTCCTGTTGGAAAACAAGCTCGATTCCATATGGAACAAGCTGAGTTTGTCGTTTGCACTGTCTGCGTTTGTGACTGTCGCTTTACTACTCATACTTCTATCTCGCACTGTGATTACTCCGATAACACGGCTTGATCGACAACTACAGCAAGTAGAAAAAAAACAACGGAAGAACATTGAACGCTTAGGCACTCGAGATGAGCTTGGCCGACTATCACAGCGTTTTTATGACATGTACCAAGAGCTAGATAACACCTACCAACAAACCAAGCTCTTGGCCGAGAATGATCAGTTAACCCAAATCGCCAACAGGCATCAGTTTCAAACCTTCGTTCAGCAATCGTTGCCAAAACCGAGTTCAAATACCGAAACTTGGGTTCTCTACTTTGATTTGGATAACTTCAAGTTTGTGAACGATAAATATGGGCATCAAATCGGCGACTCGATTCTGGTCTCTTTTGCTCAGCGTATTTCAGATATTTGTCGCCACTATCAAACGGAGTTCGATGCTCATTGCATGCCAGCCCGACTTTCTGGTGACGAATTCGTTGTCTACATTAACGCTCCTAGTCACCGAGGAAATGTCGCGCATCGATTTTCGAGTGATTTACTGACTCCCTTACAAAAAGGGTTTATCACCGAATCAGGAAGCTTTCCGATCACGGTCAGTATTGGTATTGCGACCTACCCTAATGATGGCGATTCAATCGAGAAGCTACTGTCGAACGCGGATACCGCGATGTATCAAGCCAAGCGTGCAGGCAAAAACCAATTTGCTGACTATTCACGGGATTTAGACAAAGCGATTCAACGCCAAGCAAACATTGAACGTGCGCTTAGAGACAAGAATTTTGATGAAGAGTTTAGACTCGTTTATATGCCCTATATGGATTCAACCGGCGCGCATATTATTGGGGTTGAGGTACTATTACGCTGGGACTCGAAACTGTTGGGAGTAGTTCCGCCCGATGAATTCATTCCAATTGCCGAGCAAACTGGGTTATTCGAGCAAGTTGATCGTTGGGTAATTCAGAATGCGTTTGCTTCTTTTTACCGACTTCAGGCTCAATTTGACCACTCAATTCAGCTGTCGATTAACTTATCTTCTGCTGGGATTGAAACCACACACCTTGCCGATTTCATTAAAACACACGCAAAAATCAATCATATTCCACCAAGTTTGATTGATTTTGAAATTACCGAGACCTTTTATTCGAATTCGGAAGGCTTTCCGTTGCTCAACGAATTGGCGGGGATGGGCTATCGATTAGCAATTGATGACTTTGGTTCCGGTTATACCTCTATCACTCAACTGGTGCAGTATCCAACTCAAAAAATTAAATTAGATAAAGCGTTTTTGGATACCTTGATTGAGACCGATAACCAGAACATCGTAAAACCTGTGATTGGACTATGTCATGCTCAGGGGAAAAAGGTCACCGCCGAAGGGATTGAAACTCAAGGCATGCACCAGTGGTTACAGGATGCGCAGTGCGATATGCTGCAAGGCTATTACTTTGGTAAACCTATGCCATTAGAAGAGTTGAGTGACTGGTACCAACAACATCAACTCAATCTACTCGACAACAAAAAGAATCCGACACATGAAATCTGTAATCATCGCATCGCTGAACCCAGCTAAAATTAACGCCGTTAAAAGTGCGTTCTTATCTGCTTTTCCTGATACTGAATTTGATTTCAAAGGCATCAGCGTCCCTAGTGGCGTTGCCGATCAACCGATGAGTAATGATGAAACCTATCAAGGAGCAGTGAACCGCGTGCACAACGCAACGCAAGCGCAGCCCTATGCTGACTTTTATGTTGGTCTAGAAGCAGGAATAGAAAAAAACGTCACCTTTGCTTGGATGGTTATCGAAGCGAATGGTCAACGTGGAGAGTCTCGTTCAGCTAGCCTTATGTTGCCACCAGCCGTGCTTGATAAGTTAGAGCATGCAAACGAGCTCGGAGATGTAATGGATGAAGTGTTTGGTACCGATAATATCAAACAGAAAGGTGGAGCAATTGGCCTACTGACACATAATCAACTGTCTCGCAGTTCAGTGTATCATCAGGCTTTAATTTTAGCGCTGATCCCATTTTTGAACCCTGAGCACTTTCCTGTTTAGTGCTTCGTTAAACTTAGAAAGGTTCTGAAAACAATCTTCAGAAACAAAAAACGCTAACAGTTAGTTAGCGTTTTTTATCGAACTCTTACTTTAACAACTTAGTGACTATTTGAGTAGTAGATCCGCAATCACGGCTTTCTCTTGTTCCGATTTTGCCTTTAGCTCATTCGAACCTCTGGTTATCGTCGCTACGCCTACTCCCAGCATTTGACTCACCTGTCGTTGAGACAGATCGCCTTTCATCAACTCACAGAAGATATTAATTCGAGCAACCAGAGCATCTCGCTCGTCTGGTGTCATCATCATGGTCAACAACAGCTCGTGCTGATCTTTTTCGACAGCCGTCTTTACCAAGTCCATCAGTTGTTGCCAATTATCATATTCAGGTTGTGATGCCATATCTCTACACTTACTTTTAAATTCTGACTTTAAAGAGTCGCTTAACAATTGAAAGCGTTTAACACTTTATACCGAAACACTTGATGCGATCCAATGTAAAAAGGCAGTAAGTGGAAATGGTTCGCACTCACTGCCTTTATTCTTACTCAGTTTCGGGCCAAATGCCGAAGCCTTAGTATTTCATTTTTGCTTCATGGGGAGCTAAAAATGTCCCTTTCTCACCCAAGATATCTCGATAGTAGGTCTCAAACATCAAGATATTCTGAACGTAGCCCCGAGTCTCTTTGAATGGGATCATTTCAATAAATGCAAAAGCATCGAGTTTTTCATCGCTGCGTGAACGCCACTGTTTAACACGGCTAGGACCTGCATTATAAGCGGCAAAAGCAAAGATACGGTTGTCATCATATTGAGCTAATAAGCCATCTAAGTAGTGGCTACCAATCTCAATGTTCTTGCCGACATCATAAAGATCATCGCTGCCCTGATACTTAATTTTATGTTTGTTAGCCGTGTATTGCGCCGTCTTCGGCATAATTTGCATGATTCCACGCGCGCCAACAGGGGAGCGAGCCTCTGAATCCATCGCACTCTCTTGTCTTGCTAAAGACATCAAGGTGATTGGGTCAATATCATGTTTTTCTGCATAGAAGTTAAACCACCACTTATGAGCAACAGGGAAACGTAATGCAATGTTGTCCCACATCTTCGCTGAGATACTCGCCGTCACGGTAAAGTGATTCCAACGTTGCGTCGCAGCATGAGCCGCAAGCATCGCTTTTTGGTCTTTGTCTACATTGCTTAGTAACCAACTCCACTCACTCTTCGCTGCCGCAATTTTATCTCGGTCAATCAGCTCACCAATACGCACCAAAGAGGTGTCGAATGGCTTGACTGTTTCAGCATTGTATTTAAGTGTCGATGTTGGGTATTCGACAGACTTACCTAACTGCTTAGCCGCAGCTACACTGTAGAAATTACGCTGACCCAAGATATCTGACAATCGCTTATTTCCTTTGTCAGTATCGCCCGTCGCGATTTCAGCTCTGCCCTGCCAATATTGCCAACGAAGCGAAGCCTGATGCTTGTCATCCAAGCGCGCTATCCACTCTTTCAAACCCGTCCAATCGGCATGTTGAATCGCTAAGCGAGCACGTCGTTCGAGCAGAACTTGCTTTGATGAACTCGCGAGCATCTGGTCTCGCCACGCCATCAACTCTTCAGAATCGGTGTTAATCAAACGAAACGTTAGGTAATCAGCAAGCTCTTGAGACTTCTCTTTCGAGAACTTTTGAGCCTTGATGACGTCATCAAACACCTCTTGAGCGCTGCTTGATGACTTCCTTGCTAACTTCTCGAAAGCAAACTCGGTTTGCGCTTGGTAGAATTCATTTGCTGGGTGCTTGTTAGCAAATTCGAGCACGTTTTCAGGCTTGTTGTACAACGCCTTCATCTGCTTAGCTTGAGCAATTGAATCATCATGATCCAATTGCTTGATCAGGTAGCTCATCAGCTTGCCGTTACGGCCTTCAAACGCTAATAACATTCTATCTAGGATGAGTTCATCCGTTCTTAAACCGGCTTGATCCCAACTTTTAAATAAAGGGTCACAGGCATCATCAACACCACTGCCACTCAACCAAAGCTGTTTCGCCCCTTTAAAGGCGAGCTCTTTGTTACCTTGCTCGTAATGCGCTCGATAATAGATGCATTGATATTTTTCACCGACAGGCTCTTTAGTTTGAAATTCAAGGATGGTCTTCCACTGTTTTTGAGAAGCCAATGAATCCAGGTAAGGTGCGCGCATTCGATTAGAAAATGGCAGTGCCTTATTCTCTTCAATGAAAGCATCCACCTCAGCAGGTGTGCGATCACCTAAGCCAATCAGAAAGGCTCGATAATCGGTGTAAGGTGTTAAAGGGTATGTTTGAATTTTGTTGCGCAGCGCGGAGTAAGCTTTTAGATCACGGTTGTCTAAAACCTCTTGCGCTCTATCATAAACATCACGCTGCATTTCAAGCTCAGAGGCGTTGCTAGCCATAGCCATCGGAGCCAGTGAAAATGAAGACAAAATTGCTGATGCAGCCACAGCAATTTTCGTATTACCAATGCGGAAAAACATTCGCTCTTTCCTTAGTGCGTGTATGAATACGTGAAGTCTATTTACGCCCGACATCACATCAAATGTAAAGGATTTGAGTGTAAATACTATTAATATTTAACACTTCGCCTCAGAAGCTTATTAAATATAGTTTTAATGACCAATGTGACAATAATAGGTAAGGATTAGTTCAAGAATGGCTTTTCTGACCTAGGAGTAACATCTTTAGGGATATTGGTATAAAATAGCAGACAATTTTGAACAATAATTAGGATCGATCGGCAATGGCTGAATACGTATATACCATGTCTCGGGTGAGCAAAACTGTTCCACCTAAGCGTCAAATTCTTAAAGACATTTCTCTTAGCTTTTTTCCTGGCGCTAAAATCGGTGTTTTGGGTCTAAATGGTTCAGGTAAATCTACCCTACTACGTATCATGGCTGGTATTGATACTGATATTGATGGTGAAGCTCGTGCACAGCAAGGCCTTAAAGTAGGTTACCTACCGCAAGAACCTGTACTAGACGAATCAAAAACCGTTCGTGAGATCGTAGAAGAAGCGGTTTCTGACGTTGCTGACGCACTTAAGCGTATCGATGCAGTCTACGCAGCTTACGCAGAACCGGATGCAGACTTCGATGCACTAGCAAAAGAGCAAGGCGAACTAGAAGCACTGATTCAAGCAAAAGACGGCCACAACCTAGAAACAGCTCTAGAGCGTGCTGCTGACGCACTTCGTCTTCCTGAGTGGGATGCGAAAATTGAATTCCTATCAGGTGGTGAGCGTCGTCGTGTTGCTATCTGTCGTCTACTTCTTGAAAAGCCAGACATGCTGCTTCTTGATGAACCAACCAACCACTTGGATGCCGAATCAGTAGCATGGCTTGAGCACTTCCTAGTCGATTACAGCGGTACTGTTGTGGCGATTACCCACGACCGTTACTTCCTAGACAACGCTGCAGGCTGGATTCTAGAACTTGACCGTGGTGAAGGTATCCCATGGGAAGGTAACTACACGTCTTGGCTAGAGCAAAAAGACGAGCGTCTTAAGCAAGAAAAAGCGGGCGAAAGCGCACGTCAAAAGACAATCGAGAAAGAACTTGAATGGGTTCGTCAAAACCCTAAAGGCCGTCAAGCTAAGTCTAAAGCTCGTATGGCTCGTTTTGAAGAACTGACGACTGGCCAATACCAAAAGCGTAACGAAACCAACGAACTGTTCATCCCGCCCGGTGAGCGTTTAGGTGACAAAGTTCTTGAAGTGAACAACCTGACTAAGTCGTTTGGTGACCGCGTTCTTATCGACGACCTATCGTTCAGCATGCCTAAGGGCGCTATCGTCGGTATCGTTGGTGCCAACGGTGCAGGTAAATCAACACTATTCAAGATGCTAAGCGGTGCAGAACAACCAGATTCAGGTTCAGTTGTATTAGGTGAGACTGTTAAGCTTGCTTCTGTTGATCAGTTCCGTGACAGCATGGACGACACTAAGACAGTATTCCAAGAGATCTCTGAAGGCGCTGATATCATTAAGATCAACAACTTCGAAATCCCTGCGCGTGCTTACTGTTCTCGTTTCAACTTTAAAGGCAACGACCAACAGAAGATCATCGGTGAGCTTTCTGGTGGTGAACGTAACCGTGTTCACTTAGCTAAACTGCTAAAAGCGGGCGGTAACGTACTGTTACTCGATGAACCGACCAACGACCTTGACGTTGAAACGCTACGTGCTCTTGAAGAAGCACTGCTTGAATTCCCTGGCTGTGCAATGGTTATCTCGCATGACCGTTGGTTCCTTGACCGTATTGCGACCCATATCTTAGACTACCGTGATGAAGGTCAAGTTAACTTCTACGAAGGTAACTATACTGAGTACACTGAGTGGCTTAAGCAGACTCTGGGCGCTCAAGCGGCAGAACCGCACCGCATCAAGTACAAGCGTATCGCTAAGTAAATAAGCTTGTATTTTGAACAAAGGCCGCGATAATAGCGGCCTTTGATATATCTGGCTTACGTGTTATGCATCGATATAGAGAGATTACTTATGGTTGAAAGACGTCAATTTTCACGAGTTATTTATCAAGTCCCGACTGAGATCTCACAAGGGCAAGTAAATGTATCAGGCTCAGTGCAAGACTTATCACTCCATGGTTTACTCATTCAATGCAATGAATCAAAACAACTTAGCCATGATATCCCTGTTCAAGTGAGCTTTAAGCTCGAAAGCAGTGATATCAATATTCAGTTAAAAGCAACGATAGTCTCTACCATCAATACCTCAATGCGTTTACGCATAGAGCATTTAGATATTGATAGTATTAGCCACCTTAAGCGCCTTGTGGAGCTTAACGTTGGTGACGATGAACTGCTTTATAGAGAGATTGAACACCTTACCGATTTAGGTAGAGAGTGACATCTCCATTACCCTTTTTCTATTAGAAGCATTTAGTTAATACAGAACCATGTCTAAAAAAATTTCCATCACTATTCCCTCTAGTCAGGGGGAACAGACGTTTTACTTCGGCCGAAAAGCAGTGCTCATGTGCACCACTGCCATTTTTTCAGTACCGTTACTGATTAGCGGAGCGGCGTACATGCACTTCGAGAGTAAACAAGAACTCGCGATGCAAGCAGGTGACGCACAAGAGTTGATTGAAACTCTGATTGTTGAAAAAGAGCAAACTGAGTTTCTTTATGCTGAGCAAGTAGAAACCAACCATTCGCTATCGCAAACACTGACTGAGAAAGAAGGCACGATTCAACTGCTTGGTAAGCGTGTATTCGATGTGGAATCAGTACTTGGTCTTGCTGATGAAGAGCTGCTTACCGATGATGCATCTTTAGAAGATCGTATTGATGCGGCTGCAGTCGATTCAGCAGTAAGAGCCACGATGTTCCGTTTGATTCCAAACGACAGCCCGATGGCTTATCAACGTATCTCTTCTTCTTATGGTAGCCGCACTAACCCTATTTCAGGTAAACGCCACGTACATACTGGTATCGATCTAACGTGTAAGCGTGGTGAAGATATTGTGGCGCCCGCAGATGGAGTCATTGAAACAGTACGCCCAAGTAAAAAAGGCTTCGGCAACTTTATCACTATGCGTCACTCGTTTGGTTTCATGAGTTCTTATGCACACCTACAGAAGTTCAAGGTACGTAGCGGTCAGTTTGTGAGTAAAGGCGATGTCATTGCGAGCTGTGGTAATTCAGGTAACTCAACCGGCCCACACTTACATTATGAAGTACGCTTCCTTGGTCGTTCATTGAACCCTCAATACTTGATGGATTGGACACCGGAAAACTTCAACTACGTATTCGAAAAAGAGAAAAAGGTTAAGTGGGGCCCACTGGTTCAGCTGATTGATAATGTGGTTCGCTTGCAGATCAACCTAACAAACGTGCCTTACATAAGTTCGACTATCGACACGGTATCAAGTGAAGATACTAAAAAGCCTATCGCAACTAACTAGACACGGCTAACTAGAACCTGTTGATTTGGCCTATGATGATCTAATTGCTTTTAGCCTACAGTAGGCCAAATGCTTTCATAGCGTTCAGCACAAACAAAAAGAGCGACCATCAGGTCGCTCTTTTTTATGATTTTATATCGTATTAACCACGATGAATCGAGTCATGTGCTTGTTTTAGAAGACTTTGGCTCTCTTGCAAAAATTGTTGTGAGTAGTCACCAAACCAATCACTCACTTGGTTGAAGCTCTCAACAAACTTGGCTTTATCTTTGCCATCTAGGATTTCTAACGCCTCTCCGAAACAGCTATGGAAGCGTCGAATCATTTCAATATTCTCGTCCGAAGAGAGAATGATATCACCGTATAAGTTCGGGTCTTGAGCAAACAAACGACCAACCATCGCAATCTCAAGTCGGTAGATTGGCGAGCTTAGCTTCAGAAGTTGATCAATGTTCGGGTTCTCTTTACTCAGGTGCAAGCCGTAAGCAAAAGAGGTGAAGTGACGAAGTGCTTGAATCAAGGTCATACCGTGATCGTGTTCAGCTGCATCCATCTGACATAGGCTCGCACCCCAGATACCAAATTGATTCAGTAGCCATTGGTAGCATTCAGAACCACGACCATCACTGTAGACAATCACCTGCTTAGCAAGGCTAGGAACATCAGGACCAAACATTGGGTGCAATCCAACCACTGGGCCTTGGTGCATGTCCATCATTGCTTGTAGCGGTTTTGACTTAATCGATGTTAAATCACAAAGAATACAATCGCTTGGTAGGTTACCTAGTTTTGCAATCACACCTTCCGTTAGGTGAATTGGAACCGTAACAACAACAAGGCCAGCATTATCTAAGATTTCGTCGGCCTTATCCCAATCTTGGCTGCCGAGGATTTTCACTTCGTAGCCAGACAGTTTGAACATACGACTAAACAAGCCACCAAGTTGACCATTACCACCAACGATAACCACTGAACGTAACTCTGGGTTTAGACACTTAAAACCAGAATCTTTCTCACTGGCATAAGACTCACGCATAGTACGACGCAAAATATCTTCGATTAGCTGTGGTGGAACCCCTATTTTCTCGGCTTCTTGACGACGAGATGCCAGCATTGCAGCCTCACGCTCTGGTACATAAATAGGTAAACCATGTTCACTTTTTACTTCACCGACTTTCTCTACTAGAGCCAATCGCTGAGCAAGTAAATCCAACATTTGTTTATCGACAGCATCGATTTGGTCGCGTAATTCGTTCAGTTCAACGGCCATTTTATTCCTTACTAATCTATAAGCCCGTACTAACGCTGATTGCGCTAGTAACAGATCTTAAAATGCCCCATTAGATGAGGCACTTAAATTTAAAACTCTGACTAACCTTTCAAACGGTTTTCTAAGAACGGGACTAATTCCGTATGTGCATGCTTCAATAGTGCCTCAGTTGAATCCCAATTGATACACGCGTCGGTAATAGATACGCCGTATTTCATCTCATTGAGAGGTATATCCGAAGATTGGTTTCCTTCATTAATATGGCTTTCAATCATAAGGCCGATAATCGACTTGTTGCCTTCACGAATTTGGTGAATCACATCTTCTGCAACTAAAGGTTGGCGGCGGAAATCTTTGCGAGAGTTCGCGTGGCTACAGTCAACCATCAGTGCCGCTTCTAAGCCTGATTTACCAAGCTCTTGTTCACATTCGTGTACCGATACTGAATCGTAGTTCGTCTGCTTACCGCCACGTAAAATAACGTGACCATTTGGGTTACCTTGAGTCGTAAGTAGTGCAACTTGACCTTCGCGGCTAATACCCATGAAGCGGTGGCTAGAAGAAGCAGCCTGCATCGCATTAATTGCTGTACCTAAGTTGCCATCGGTACCGTTTTTGAAGCCGATTGGCATTGAAAGACCACTTGCCATTTCACGGTGAGTTTGAGATTCAGTCGTACGTGCTCCAATCGCCGCCCAGCTGAAGGTATCTGCTAGGTATTGCGGGCTGATTGGATCTAATGCTTCAGTCGCCAATGGAATTTCCATCTCAGCGAGTTCAACAAGTAGCTCACGACCAACATGCAGACCATGCTCAATATCGAAAGTGCCATCTAGATGAGGGTCATTAATCAAACCTTTCCAGCCAACAGTAGTACGAGGCTTTTCAAAGTAAACACGCATTACAATATACAGTTGATCGCTCAGTTCTTCAGAAAGTGCTTTTAGGCGTTTCGCGTACTCTTTCGCAGCTTCAATGTCATGGATAGAACATGGACCACATACAACAAGCATACGATGATCTTTCTTATGAATGATGTTTGCGATAGTTTGACGAGACTCTTGAATGAAACGACGAGCATTATCACTCAAAGGCAGTTTTGCTTTTAACTCCTCAGGAGTAATCAGTACCTGTTCGTCGATGATATTGACATTGCTTAATTCACTTTTCTGCATAACTCAACCTGTATATTTATTTTTACACCCAACATTTCCATTTGGGCTAACAATCTTTAAAAACACAATAACAGCTACAAAAACGATTGCAAGTGTAAACAATAAAAAACATTTAATGTAAAATTAAATTTACACCACTACTTTAACTCATTCAGGCTATCAAATAGCTCTAAACCTCGCCCTACACATACAAAAAAGGCGATATTTATCATATCGCCCTATCTAAAATTATTATGTGTTTATTTATCACTCACTGCCTAGCATTCGCTTAATTTGCTCTGAAGCCTCTTTCCATCGGTTGTCTGAGTGAAGAGTAGGTAAATCAAAGCTGTGTTTTTTAAGCAATGAGTTGGCTAAAGGCACCTCTTGAATCGCTAAGTGATCAAGAGCTTCAATTTGTGCATCTCGTTTATTACACATCAACACCATGTCACACCCCGCATTCAAGGCCGCTTTCGCTCTGTCGGCTGGTCCGCCCATAATAGCAGCACCTTCCATGGTTAAGTCGTCCGAGAATATTAGGCCTTTAAAGCCAAGTTTTTGTCTCAATACTTTCTGTAGCCAATACTGAGAGCCACTTGCTGGTTGATCATCATAATGAGAGAACACCACATGTGCAGGCATCATGGCATCCAATATTCCGGCTTCAATTTGCGCCTTGAAGATTGCCATGTCGGTTTCAAAGATGTCGTCTCTAGGGTCATATGGCGTCTCTAAGTGTGAGTCAGCAATTACGCCACCGTGTCCAGGGAAGTGTTTTCCTGTTGTCGCCATGCCAACCGACTTCATGCCTTTGATGAACGCGCTGCTATGACGAACGATGGTATCAATATCTTCACCAAACGCTCGGCTACCAATTGCTTTACAGTCGTGGCCTTTATCTAATACTGGCGCAAAGCTCAGGTCGATATCATGGGCAATCAATTCTGCCGCCATCAGCCAACCGGCCTGTTCTGCTAACTGCTCACCATTATTCTTAGTCGCAAATTCCTGAGCAGCTGGAATAATTGAAAAGCCGTCACGAAAACGCTGAACTCGGCCGCCTTCTTGGTCAACGCCGATTAAAATAGGACGTTTTGCTACCTTACGAATTTCTTTGTTTAACGCCGATAACTGTTTGCTATCGTGATAGTTTCGAGAAAATAAGATGAGACCACCAACAGTTGGGTGCTCCAAAATCTCTCTGTCTTCAGCTGTCAGCTCGTAGCCTGCAACATCAACCCACAACGGTCCCATATTTATCCCTTATTAAACCTAATTTCATAAACTTCCCGAGATTATTCTCTTTAAATTTGCTTTACAATGTTTTTAAACCAATCTGTGGAAGACTTTAGGAATGCAGTGCAAGAGCTTAGGAATGGATCATAAAGAACTGTATATCGGTGTGATGTCGGGGACGAGTATGGACGGCGTTGATACTGCTTTAGTTTCGATTGAAGATACGCGTATCACATTGCTCGCTCATGATGAGTTCCCAATGCCTGATGATCTCAAAGCGCGTCTGCTTGAGGTGTGTATTGGTCAGAAAACGGATTTGATTGCTATTGGCGAACTCGACCACCAACTTGGCCATCTATTTGCTGATGCGGTTCTGCAACTTCTCGACAAGTCAGACACACCTGCATCTTCTGTGACTGCGATTGGTAATCATGGCCAAACGGTGTTTCATCAGCCAACAGGCGAATCTCCATTTACCATGCAGCTGGGTGATGCCAACATCATTGCCGCTAAAACACAGATTCAAACCGTCGCTGATTTCAGACGTAAAGACATGGCATTAGGCGGACAAGGTGCACCGTTAGTCCCCGCCTTCCACCATACAATTTTCCACCCGCAAGACAGCTCGGTTGTGGTGTTGAATATTGGTGGTATCTCGAATATTTCAGTACTGCGCCCGAATCAGCCAACACTTGGTTATGATACAGGCCCAGGTAATATGTTGATGGACGCTTGGGTTGATAAACATACGGACGAAAAGTTTGACCGTGATGCGCAATTCGCACTTAAAGGTCAACTCAATCAAGCTTTACTCGAACAGCTGTTGAATGAGTCTTATCTATCTCAAATGCCACCGAAAAGTACTGGTAGAGAACTGTTCAACCTACCGTGGCTAGAACAACAGCTTACAGAATTTAAAGACCTTGCAGCAGAAGATGTGCAACGCACGCTTTGTGAATACACGGCATTGACGATAGCCAATGAAGTGGAAACTTATCGCTTGGGTAACCAACCTGCACTCTATGTGTGTGGTGGCGGTACGAGAAATCCATTGTTGATGAAAAGGTTGGCTGAATTGCTTCCGAGTTGGGAAGTGGAATCGACCACCAGTAAAGGCGTTGATGCCGATTATATGGAAGCTATGGCCTTTGCGTGGCTTGCCCAACGCCATGTTCATCAACTGCCAAGCAATTTACCAGAAGTGACTGGCGCAAGTAGAGCTGCCTCTCTAGGCGTTCTCTATCGTGCTGACTAAACCATTTTAGAACCATCATTTTAGAATCACCATTTAAGGATCATTATGAGTAACGACGCTCTCATATCAGCGCTCTCGCACCTCGTTTCGGAGGGGAGAAACCCTGATACTATGGATATTGATCTGCTCACCTCTCTCGAAGTGGTTGAAAAGATTAACCAACAAGACAAACAAGTCCCACTGGCGATTGAAGCGGAACTGCCGCAGATCGCGAAAGCGGTTGATAAAATTGCTCATGCCTTTCAAAACGGTGGTCGACTGATTTATATGGGCGCAGGCACCAGTGGTCGATTAGGTGTGTTGGACGCATCAGAATGCCCACCGACTTTCGGTGTTTCAGACAAAATGGTTATCGGCCTAATTGCAGGTGGACCAGAGGCGATTTTAAAAGCCAAAGAAGGCGCAGAAGACTCGCTGACTCTCGGTATTGAAGATCTGAAAGCGATTCAATTTTCAGAAAATGATGTCGTGGTGGGTATAGCTGCCAGTGGTCGCACACCTTACGTGATTGGTGCACTCAACTATGCCAATCAGCTTGGCGCGGTGACCGTTGCATTGTCTTGTAACCCTGATTCTCCAATTGCTGAAATCGCTCAAATCGCAATTAGCCCTGTGGTTGGCCCAGAAGCATTGACTGGTTCAACACGACTCAAATCAGGTACAGCACAAAAGCTGGTGCTTAATATGCTAACAACTGCCAGCATGATTCGTATCGGTAAGAGCTACCAAAATCTGATGGTCGACGTAAAAGCGACCAATGAAAAGTTGGTTGCCCGCGCTGCTCGTATCGTTATCCAAGCAACTGAATGCGACAAAGCGCTGGCAGTCTCGACACTTAAAACGACTGATTACGATGTGAAGTTGTCTATTTTGATGATTCTAACCGGGCTAGATTTAGAATTGGCCAAGGCTCAGCTTGATAAGCAAAATGGTTTCTTGAGAAAAGCAGTCGAGAATAATCAGTAATCTGCTTCTGTTACTCTCACTACAAACAAAAAGACCAGTACACATGCGGTACTGGTCTTTTTAGTTTTAATTTTTTATCGCTAGCTTGGGCTTAATAGTCGTTTGAGAACTCATCCCAGCCACGTTGCCATTCCATGCGGAAACGTTGAGCATCTTCCGTACCAGAGCACACGCCTTCATACACCTGACCAGATAAACCAATCTGATAAGCATGATTCGGATTACAATATTCAGTCACACCTAGATGGTAACCTTCTGTGTAACTCGCTTGATCGACTGCGCCTAGCTCAGTCATCTCTGAATACGAACGCTGAGTATGACCTTTGATACCATCACGATAGCCAATCTCTTGCCAATTGCCCTCAGCGGCTAAATCTTGAACATTGGCGCTGCATCCTGCAAGGCTAAATGCCACGGCGAATAGTGCGATTATTTTTTTCATTTCAGTCCTTTATATTTACCTAGCCACTTCCTGACGAAGCGTTGCCTTTGTGGTGATTCTCCGCTGAACACTAGCTGATGTCCACTTATGTCTGTTATCTGCCACTGATATCTATTGGTTACCGCTTAAAGCTGATAAATCACCACTTGCCAGAAGCAAGAGCCTTCTCAACACGAATAACCAACCGCTCTACAAACGTAGCAAACCACTCAATCAGTTATAACACCACTTAATTGACTATTCGACCACTCACTCTCATAGCGGAAGTTTCTTTTTATACTCTTCTTTAATATACACCCTGACTTAATTAATACATTCAGGGATAACAAATTATGATGTGGTTTCTTACCTGTGTTGCAGCACTCATTGGTGGCTACTTTATTTACGGTGCCTTTATCGAGAAGATTTTCGGTATCAATGAAAAGCGTCAAACACCCGCTCACACTAAGCAAGATGGCGTGGACTACGTTCCAATGTCGACACCAAAGGTTTACCTAGTTCAACTGCTTAACATTGCAGGTGTAGGTCCAATCTTCGGACCTATCATGGGTGCCCTTTACGGCCCAGCAGCGATGCTTTGGATCGTGCTAGGTTGTATCTTCGCAGGTGCAGTACACGACTACTTCTCAGGTATGTTATCTATCCGTAATGGTGGTGCTTCGGTTCCAACCATCACTGGACGTTACCTAGGCAATGGCGCAAAACACTTTATGAACATCTTTGCCATTGTTCTACTGCTTCTTGTTGGTGTGGTATTTGTTTCTGCTCCTGCAGGCATGATCACTAACCTAGTGAACGACCAAACTGATTTCGCGATGTCTGCAACAACCATGGTTGTTATCATCTTTGCTTACTACATCATCGCAACGATTGTCCCTGTCGATAAAATCATTGGTCGTTTCTACCCACTGTTCGGTGCACTACTTATCTTCATGTCTGTTGGCCTAATCACTGCGATTGGTCTATCTGACGAGCACCAAATCATGGGAGGCTTCGAGATGAAAGACATGTTCACCAACATGAACCCGAATGACCTACCACTTTGGCCTGCTCTATTCATCACTATCGCTTGTGGTGCAATCTCTGGCTTCCACGCAACTCAGTCACCACTGATGGCGCGTTGTATGGAAAACGAGAAGAACGGTCGCTTCGTATTCTATGGTGCAATGATTGGTGAAGGCATCATCGCTCTAATCTGGTGTGCACTTGCTCTTTCATTCTTCGGTTCAGTTGAGTCTCTATCAGACGCAATTGCAAACGGCGGCCCAGGTAACGTGGTATACAGCGCTTCATTTGGTCTACTGGGTGTATTCGGCGGTATCCTTGCTTTCCTTGGCGTGGTTATCCTACCAATCACTTCTGGTGACACAGCATTCCGTTCAAGCCGTCTTATCCTTGCTGAATACTTCAACATGGAACAGAAAACACTGCGTAACCGCCTACTGATGGCTCTGCCACTGTTCGTTATCGGTGGCATCTTGACTCAAGTT
Source organism: Vibrio crassostreae (assembly GCF_024347415.1). Lineage (NCBI taxonomy): Bacteria > Pseudomonadati > Pseudomonadota > Gammaproteobacteria > Vibrionales > Vibrionaceae > Vibrio > Vibrio crassostreae. The sequence goes on along the minus strand of NZ_AP025476.1, from coordinate 595,865 downwards.
GATTTCGGTATCATCTGGCGCTACTTCGGTTTTGCTAACCAATCAACAGCTGTAATGATGTTATGGACAGCTTCGGCTTACCTACTTCGTCACAATAAACTGCACTGGGTAACCACGGTTCCAGCTGTGTTCATGACATCTGTATGTATCACATTCATCCTGAACAACAGCCAACTAGGCTTCGGTCTACCAATGCAAGTCTCAACCATCATCGGTGTGGTGAGTGCATTCGGTATTGCGGCTTACGTTATCAAAATTTCAAAAGGCAAAGGCGATATCGACCTTGCTGATGAAGAAGAGAAAGAAGCAAAAGGCGTAACCAAAACTGCCTAGTTCTTTCAGACTCTTAATATAAAGAGAGACGTCTTCATAGAGAGACAAAACAACAGCCAAACACACTTCGCTTGCTCCCGTAATCACCCAGTGATTCGTGGAAATTAAGACTAAAGCCCGTCCTCTGTGATGGGCTTTACTGTATCTCAGCATTGAGAAGCAATCGTCACTTGATATAACCAACGAAAACACAAGCAAAGCTACCGTTACCACGCAATGAGCTTTACACTTAACAAGCGTCTCAATAGGTGAAAATATGGAACTCATTCTCTCTCTGCTGCAACAAACCTGTGTCTACTTAGTGATCGCTTACATGCTAAGTAAAACCCCGTTGATTCTCCCTTTGTTGAGCATCTCTTCACGCTTAAGTCATAAAGTCAGCTGTTATGTTCTGTTTTCCCTCTTCTGCATTATGGGCACCTATTTCGGACTGCAGATTAATGACGCAATAGCCAACACTCGTGCAATGGGGGCGGTAATGGGAGGACTGTTTGGCGGCCCTGTCGTTGGCTTTGCGGTGGGCTTTACTGGCGGAATTCATCGCTACTCATTAGGTGGCTTTACTGACTTAGCTTGTGCGATTTCAACCACTGCAGAGGGCCTGATTGGTGGCTTGCTGCATGTATACTTAGTCCGAAAGAACAAAGCCAGCCAGTTGTTTAACCCGCTGGTAGTGTTCTCTGTCACCCTGTTTGCAGAGATCATTCAGATGTTGATTCTGCTCGCAGTCGCCAAACCATTTGAGCAATCCTACGCGCTTGTATCTGATATTGCTGCGCCAATGATCATTGCAAACTCTGTGGGTGCAGCACTGTTCATGAGCATCATCCAAGACAGAAAAACCATCTTCGAGAAATACTCCGCAACCTTCTCACGCCGCGCACTTACTATTGCCGAGCGTTCGGTAGGTATTTTGCATGGCGGGTTTAATTCAGATAACGCGCAACAAATCGTACGTATCGTTTACGAAGAGACCAATGTTGGGGCGGTAGCGATCACCGACCGAGAAAAAATCCTCGCGTTCGTTGGCATTGGCGATGAACACCATATTCCAAATACCCCTATTTCATCGCAAAGCACGCTCACTTCGATGGAACAGAACGACATCATCTACCTTGATGGCAAAGAGAACCCATACCAATGTTCTCTTTCGCAAGATTGTAAGTTAGGTTCTGCGCTTATTATCCCACTGCGTGCCGGTAACGAAGTCGTCGGTACCATCAAACTGTATGAGCCTAAGCTAAAGCTATTTTCAACCATCAACATGTCGATGGCTGAAGGTATTGCTCAACTATTGTCGAGTCAGATCCTGTTCAGCAATTATCAGCAACAACAAACCCTGCTTACCCAAGCTGAAATCAAACTACTGCACGCTCAAGTGAACCCACACTTCTTGTTCAATGCGCTTAATACTATCAGCGCAGTAACACGTCGTGACCCTGATAAAGCGCGAGAGCTTATCCAACACCTCTCTCACTTCTTTAGGAGCAACCTTAAGCAGAACATCAACACTGTGAAACTCAAAGACGAGCTTGCACACGTCAATGCGTATCTCACCATTGAAAAGGCACGTTTTACCGACCGGTTAGAAGTGGAATGGGACATAGACCCACAGTTATACGAGTCACAACTACCAAGCTTTACCCTGCAACCATTGGTTGAGAACGCCATCAAGCATGGCATTTCGAACATGCTAGAAGGTGGCACAGTGAAGATCTATAGCGAGGCTTTCGAGGATGGATTCAAGTTAACCGTTGAAGACAACGCGGGTAATTATCAGAAGCCATCTCAAGATCATGTAGGATTAGGGATGGAAATTGTTGATAAACGACTCACTAATTTCTTTGGACAAGATTCAGCACTAAAAATAGAATCTCAACCACAGCAATTTACTCGAATGAGCTTTATCATACCTAAACTAAAATAGAGGTCTTTTTGTAGGTGTTCGCTCCCCAGTAGTAACATTTAGCAGACATTAAAAAGATAAGCGTGAATCAAGCAGGGATAGCACAAAAATGAAGATTGTAGGATGTTAAAAGCATTAGTTATCGATGATGAGCTTTTTGCTCGCGAAGAACTGATTGAACTTCTGACCGAAACCGGAGAAGTCGAAGTCATTGGTCAAGCGAGTAACGCAATTGAAGGACTTAAGCAGATCAACCTTCTCAAGCCTGATGTGGTGTATTTGGATATCCAAATGCCTCAGGTTACAGGGATTGAATTGCTGAGCATGCTTGACCCAGACACCATGCCCTACGTGGTGTTCGTCACCGCTTACGACCAATATGCGATTCAAGCCTTTGAAGACAATGCCTTTGATTACCTACTCAAGCCAGTTGAACCTTGTCGATTAAACAAGAGTGTTTGTCGTCTGAATAAAGTCATCAAGCAGAACCAGAAAGCGCCAGAACAAAACATCTCAGCGATTGCTCCCTGCCACTTAGAGCAAATCCCGTGCATTGGTCACAACCGCATAGTGATCATGGCAAGCCAAACGGTCGAGTGTGCTTATTCAGATATCAGCGGTGTGCATGTTCGTAGCTCATCACAAACCGCGACCTCACAACTAACGCTTAAGATCTTGGAAGAAAAGACCGATTTGATCCGCTGTCACCGACAATATTTGATCAACATAAAATCGATCCAAGAGATCAAGTTGCTAGAAAATGGATTAGCGGAGATCATTACCCTGACTGGCTTCGAAGTCCCTGTTAGCCGTCGTTACCTCAAGACTTTAAAAGAACAGCTCGGTCTTCAGTAAACACATCTCGGACGGGACATAAAACACGATCAAAAAAGCCAACGCATCAACGTTGGCTTCCTACTGTTTACAAATCGATAGTATTTGCGAATCGCTAGTGCTCGAATCAATAGAGATTAATCTACTTGCTTGATCTGCAGCTCTTTCGGTACTTCGAAGAACATGTTCTCTTCGCGACCTTGAATCTCTTCAACGCCAGTCGCACCTAGTTCGCGGATACGATCTAAGATTTGGTTAACTAACTCTTCAGGAGCAGAAGCACCAGCCGTTACGCCGATTTTCTTCTTGCCTTCAACCCATTCAGTCTGAATATCTTCTGGGCAATCCGTTAGGTAGCCTGGTGTGCCTAGCTTCTCAGCTAGCTCTTTTAGGCGTGTAGAGTTCGATGAGTTCTTAGAACCAACCACTATCACCACATCAACGTCATTCGCCATCTCACGCACCGCGTCTTGACGGTTTTGAGTCGCATAACAGATGTCGTCTTTACGAGGGCCTTGAATCTCAGGGAATACACGACGTAACTCTTCAATTACATCTGCCGTTTCATCAACAGACAGCGTAGTTTGGCTCACGTAGTGTAAGTTACTTGGATCATTAACCACTAGGTTTTGTACGTCTTCTGGTCTTTCAACCAAGTACATACCACCTGTTTGACTCGCGTACTGACCCATAGTGCCTTCAACTTCCGGGTGACCCGCGTGACCGATCAGTACTACTTCCATATGTTTGCGGCTCGCACGAGCAACCTCCATATGAACTTTAGTCACCAAAGGACAGGTTGCATCGAATACCGTTAGCTCGCGCTCTTTCGCTTCTTTACGAACCGCTTGAGAAACACCGTGAGCAGAGAAAATCACGATATTGTCGTCAGGCACTTCACTCAGTTCTTCGACAAAAATAGCACCACGTTGCTTGAGCCCCTCAACAACAAAGCGGTTGTGTACCACTTCATGGCGAACATAGATCGGTGGCTGATACATTTCAAGTGCACGCTCTACGATGCTGATCGCACGATCGACACCGGCACAAAAGCCACGAGGGTTAGCTAACATTATTTTCATTTCATTGCTCATCATTTACCGCGGTACTAAGGTTGTTTCTATAGAGTTCGCCGTCAGCGAGGTTCGCATTCTACAGTGAAGCGTCTAGACAGTGAAGCTCTAGGTGACATCACCGCAGTAAGGCTATCTTATTCTAACGTTAAGAGAGTTATTCTACCGTTAAGATATTGACGTCAAACGTAACGTCTTGACCTGCGAGTGGGTGATTAAAATCAACCGTCACTGAATCACCTGCGATCTCAGTAATAATACCTGGAATTTCCATCCCATCAGGACCAGAGAATGCCATGATAGTACCCACTTCAACTTCAGAATCACCAACAAACTTAGCACGATCCATATAATGAATATGATCAGGGTTTGGCATACCAAACGCATCTTCCGCTTTCAGTTCGATAGACTTTTCAGTTCCAGCTTCAAGTCCAAGTAAGCACGCTTCAAAGTTCTCACTTAGGCTGCCATCGCCCATGACGAACTTTGCAGGTTTGCCCATATTTTCGGTGCTATCGGCAACTGAACCATCCTTCATTTTAATCGTAAAATGTAGAGTTACTGCTGAATCATTTTTAATTGCTGCCACGTTACTTTCCTTAGATTTCTTTATTATTTGAGGATGCATTGTGCTTTGCTTCCTTGTTGACTGAAGCATAAAAAAAAGCGCCGTCGGAATCAACCGACAGCGCTTAGGGCTATTCTATTCTGTGAGTCATAGACTGACTTTGAGGCAAGCTATTTGCTTTCGTCTTTCTTACGGAAACCATCTAGGATGATCATCGCAGCACCGATACAGATTCCCATATCCGCTAAGTTAAATGCAGGCCAATGGTAAGTGCCCCAGTAGAAGTCTAAGTAATCGACAACAAAGCCATGTACGACTCGGTCAAACACATTACCAACCGCACCACCAATGATGATCGCATAAGCAATGTTATTCCACTTCTCCGCAGCTGGTAGTTTGCTCATCCAGTACGTCAGCATGCCCGTTACCGCAAATGCGATACCCGTAAATAACCAACGCTGCCAACCACTTTGATCGCTCAAGAAGCTAAACGCTGCACCATAGTTATGTACGTACAAAAAGTTAAAGAATGGCAGAACCTCAATACGGTTTGCCCAGCCATAACCCATGTTATCCATGACAAAGAGTTTAATGCCGATATCGGCAAGGAAGACCACTAGGGCCAACCATAGCCAACGCACACCAGATTGTTTTAACGAAACGTCACTCATTTCTATTCCTAGTATTTACGAAGTTGGTATTCACTGTTACTCAATTTAAGTGACCTGATTACCGTACTTGTATAAACACATTTCCTATAATTAAAAATAACCCCAGTTGATACTGGGGCTATGATTTTTACAAAAAGTTCAGTCTTTCTCTGAGCTGTTATGCGAACTTACGCACTTCGCCTTCACCATCGATGTTCGACACACAACGACCACAAACTTTCTCGTGACCTTCGATAGTGCCTACATCTGGAGTGTGGTGCCAGCAACGGTCACACTTCTCAGCTTCAGTAGCTGCAACTTCAACGAATAGACCAGCAACGTCTGTCTCTTGAGCTGCATCAGACTTCTCGCCCAGTGGCTTAACAACAGCTGCAGAAGTGATAAGTACGAAACGTAGCTCATCTTCTAGCTTGTTGATTTTCGCCGCTAGTGCGTCGTCAGCGTATAGAGTCACTTCAGCTTGCAGTGCACCACCGATCGTTTTCTCTTTACGAGCATCTTCAAGAAGCTTGTTCACAGCGCCACGAACCGTTTGGATTTCAGCCCAGAATTCGTTGCTTAGCTCTTCGCCTTCAGCTAGACCGAATAGGCCTTCGAACCATTCGCCAGTAAACACGAACTTGTCGCGCTCACCCGGCATCTCGTTCCAGATTTCATCTGCAGTGAACGACATGATAGGTGCCATCCAACGAACTAGAGCTTCTACGATGTAGTAAAGCGCAGTTTGACAGCTACGTTGGGCATGGCTGCCCTGCTTCGCTGTGTACTGACGGTCTTTAATTACGTCTAGGTAGAAAGAACCCATTTCAATAGAACAGAACTGCATTAGACGTTGAGTCACACCGTGAGTGTTGTACTCGCCGTATGCTTTAACAATCTCTTCTTGTGCAGCTTGAGCACGGCCAACAGCCCAGCGATCAAGTGCAACCATCTCTTCAGCAGGTACTAGGTCAGTTTCAGGGTTGAAACCATTCAAGTTCGCTAGGAAGAAACGCGCTGTGTTACGAATACGACGGTAAGCATCAGCTGAACGCTTCAGGATTTCATCAGAAACCGCAACTTCACCCGTGTAGTCTGTAGAAGCAACCCATAGACGCAGGATATCAGCACCTAGCTTGTTGGTTACATCTTTAGGTGCAACAACGTTACCGATAGATTTAGACATCTTACGGCCGTTACCGTCAACCACGAAACCGTGAGTTAGTACTTGCTTGTATGGTGCTTCGTCTTTCATCGCAATAGATGAAATTAAAGAAGACTGGAACCAGCCACGGTGTTGGTCTGAACCTTCAAGGTAAAGATCAGCACTGTTGCCGTTGTATTCTTCACGAGAATCAACAACAGAGAAGTGCGTCACACCTGAGTCGAACCATACGTCTAGCGTATCCATTACTTTTTCGTACTTATCAGCGTCTTCTGCGCCCATAAGTTCAGCAGCGTCTACATCCCACCAAGCTTGAATGCCTTTCTCTTCAACTAGCTTCGCGACTTTTTCAATAAGAGCTGGGCTATCAGGGTGAAGTTCTGACGTTTCTTTATGAACGAACAGAGCAATTGGCACACCCCAAGTACGTTGACGAGAGATACACCACTCAGGGCGACCTTCGATCATACCTTCGATACGGCTTTGACCCCACTCAGGCATCCACTCAACATTCTTCGTTGACTCTAGTGCTTTTGCACGTAGGCCAGCTTGATCCATCGAGATGAACCACTGTGGTGTTGCACGGAAGATGATTGGAGTTTTGTGTCTCCAACAGTGTGGGTAGCTGTGCTCGTAAGCGTGGTGATGCAGAAGTGCACCTTTATCTTTTAGAACTTCTAAAACAGAGTCGTTCGCTTTAAATACGTGCTGACCAGCAAATAGCTCAGTATCTGGCAGGTAAACGCCGTTTGAACCAACTGGGTTAGCGATTTCTAGGTTGTACTTCTTACCAACCACGAAATCCTCTTGACCGTGGCCAGGCGCAGTGTGAACCACACCAGTACCTGAATCCGTTGTTACGTGGTCGCCAAGAACAGCAGGAACAGTAAAATCGTAGAACGGGTGGTTGAACTGAGAAAGCTCAAGATCAGCACCTGTAGCAAAACCAAGGTTATGGAAATGCTCGATACCTGCACGGTCCATTACGTCTTTTGCTAGATCAGAAGCAACAACGATACGTTGAGCTGGTTGGTCGCCATTCGCTTCAACTTGGATAAGCACGTATTCAAGATCATCACGTAGACATACTGCGCGGTTCGCCGGCAGAGTCCATGGTGTTGTCGTCCAGATTACGATAGAAATTTCGCCTTGACCCGCATGACCTTCAGCTAGAGTAAATTTCTCTAGCAGCGCCGCTTCGTCAGCTGCTGTAAATTTCACATCGATAGATGGAGAAACTTTATCTTTATATTCAACTTCAGCTTCAGCCAGAGCAGAACCACAGTCAGTACACCAGTGAACTGGTTTGAAACCTTTAAGAAGGTGACCTTTGTCTGCGATTTTGCCTAGAGAACGAATGATGTTCGCTTCAGTGCCGAAATCCATAGTGCGGTAAGGTTTGTCCCACTCGCCCATGATACCAAGACGTTTGAAGCTCTCTTTCTGACCTTCAACTTGGCCCGCAGCGTACTTACGACACTCTTCGCGGAATTCAGCAGCCGAAATCTTCTGACCAGGCTTACCTTTCTTCTTCTCAACCATTAGCTCGATTGGAAGACCGTGACAGTCCCAACCTGGGATGTACGGTGCATCAAAACCAGAAAGGGTCTTAGATTTGATAATAATGTCTTTAAGAATCTTATTCAGCGCGTGGCCAATGTGAATGTCGCCGTTCGCGTATGGAGGGCCATCATGCAGTACGAAAGATTTTTTACCTTTCTTTGCCTTACGGATTTCGCCGTAAAGATCTTCTTTGTACCAACGCTTCAGCATTTCTGGCTCACGATTTGCCAGATTGCCGCGCATTGGGAACCCTGTTTCTGGTAAGTTCAGGGTATCTTTATAATCACTCATCGATTCTTAATTCCGTTATATTGGGCGAAGTTAGACATTATGTTAATCGGTGGAATCATCCGATTAATTCTTTAGCTGAAGCAGCCACACCCTTGCGGCTTCAGCATCCAATTCTATTTGATTCTTTAGTGCGTCGAACGATTCAAATTTTATCTCGTCGCGCAGTTTGTGCAAAAGTCGTACTTCTAACTGTTTACCATATAAATTGGCTTTAAAGTCAAAAAAGTGCACTTCTAATTGCTGCCTTACCCCATTAACTGTTGGTCGTTGTCCAATATTAGCAACGCCACCGACAGGAACACCGTCGATATCCAAAGCTTCAACAACATACACTCCCGATACAGGAGAAACACAACGCTTTAATGGAATATTAGCGGTAGGGAAACCGATAGTTCTCCCTAGTTTTCGACCATGGGACACTCGACCACTAATACTGTAATCACGTCCTAACATGGTAGCACTTGCAGCCAAGTCATCGACCGCTAATGCATTTCGTATCTCAGTACTACTTACTCGTAATTGGTTTAAGCAATAGCTTTGGGTGCTTACCACCTCAAAACCGTACTTCTCGCCTGCCGCTTTGAGCATAGCGAAATTACCAGTGCGACCTTTACCAAAGCAAAAATCGTCACCAACCACCAAGAACTTCACACCAAGCTTATCAACCAAAAGATCCTTAATGAATGCTTCCGCGGATAAACTTGCAAAATACTGATTAAAATTGACACACAATAAACGACTGATATCCAGCTTGCTCAGTTGCACGTATTTATCTCGTAAGCGAGTTAAACGTGCTGGCGCTCTATCTCGGGCAAACAGCTCCATAGGTTGCGGCTCAAACGTCATAACAACAGAAGGTAGCCCTAATGCTGCAGCTTGTTTAGAAACCTGACTCAGAACCTCTTGATGTCCTAAATGAACACCATCGAAGTTACCTATGGTTAATACACAGCCATGATGCTGCGCTTTAATATTGTGTATACCTCGGATCAGTTCCATTATGATCAGCTAAAACCTGTTATTTGCATCATTTATTGTGTGAAACCGACGGATTATATACTAATCAGTATTAATCTGTCGCTGCTTTTAAATGTTTTACTCGGATACCTAAAATCAGTACCGAAACAATATAAACAAAGCCACCAAGTCCAATCAAGCCTGTTAATGTCAGCGCTCTCTGGCTAAAGCTCCATTCAAGCCAATGTTGCATATTATCCAGCTGCCATAAAATAGCCGCTACCATTACCGCACCCGAGACAATCAATTTGGCACTAAATAACAAGGTTGTCTTAGTTAATTGATATACGCCCGCAAGGTGCAATCCGCGATATAGCAAGGCCATATTCACAAAGGCAGACAATGCCGTCGCAATCGCCAAACCTACATAGCCATAGAAATAAGCAAAAATCGCGTTAAACACCATATTGGTCACCATCGCGATAATGCCGTATTTAACCGGTGTTTTTGTATCTTGGCGAGAGTAATAACCAGGCGCTAATACTTTAATCAGCATGAAATTAAGCAAGCCTGATGCGTAGGCCACCAATGACATTGATGCCTGCTGTACATCATGTGGAGAGAACTCACCACGCATGAATAGCACCATCAGCATTGGCTTTGCTAACACAATAAGACCAAGCATCGCAGGAATACCAAGCAGCAAAACCATGCGCACGCCCCAGTCCATGGTATGCGCGAACCCTTCCCCTTGAGCATCTACGTGTTTACGAGACAAAGCAGGAAGAATCACGGTCGCAATCGCGATACCGAATAAACCGAGAGGAAATTCAAGCAGTCGGTCTGAGTAGTACAACCAACTTATAGAACCAGTTGCGAGGAAGCTGGCAATAAAGGTATCAAACAATAAATTGATTTGACTGACCGATACACCGAACAAAGCCGGGATCATTAGTGTGCGGATCTTAACAACGCCCGGATCTCTCCAGCCCCACTTCGGCTTAACCAACACACCCGCTTTGATCAAGAAAGGCATTTGGAAAAGGAATTGGACTAAGCCACCAAGAAACACACCAATGGCTAAACCAATTTCTGGTTGTTCTAAATTAGGTGAGATAAACCATGCAGCGCCTATGATCATCACGTTCAAGAACACTGGAGTAAAAGAAGAGACCGCAAACTTACCTAATGTATTAAGAATGGCACCAGATAACGCAACAAAGGTGATAAACCACAAATAAGGAAAGGTAATCTTGAGCATAAAACTCGCTAGCTCAAATTTTGGCGCAGCTGGACCGTCATTTAACCAATCGATAAACCAACCGGCACCAAACATCGCAGTGATTACACCTGAGCCTAACACCCCGATAACGGTAACGATAGAGACTAACACCCCGAGCGTGCCCGACACCTTAGCAATTAAATCTCGAGTCTTATCTTTATCACCTGCGGCGTGATATTCCGTTAATACAGGAACAAACGCTTGAGAAAACGCACCTTCTGCAAAAAGTCGACGTAAGAAATTAGGAATTTTATTAGCGAAGAAGAATACGTCGGCACTCGCTCCAGCCCCCATCAAATTTGCTACTACTACATCACGTACTAGCCCCAATACACGGGAAACAAAAGTCATTGCACTGACAATCAGGCCTGACTTTAATAGTCGTTTACTCACAGAAACCTCTGACACTGGTTGATTACTTTCAAGCGAGGATAAATACTATCCTATCCTAAGAAGCATATTTATTAGCATTGGTCTAAAAATGCTGTTAGAATCCCCGCCATCTTAACCGCGATGACCTTTCCATACCAAAGTTTGTTTGGCTACGATTGGTTTTTGCACAAATCATTTGACAATTAAGCGCTAATGAGGGATAGTCCTCGCCCTTAAATTGTCACCGAACTAAGTTTTTGGGAGTTAGACCCTTGGCAAACAGTAAATCTGCTAAGAAGCGCGCTATCCAAGCTGAGAAACGTCGCCAGCACAATGCTAGCCGTCGTTCTATGATGCGCACTTACATGAAAAAAACTATTGCAGCTATTGAAGCTGGCAATAAAGAAGCTGCAACTGCTGCTCTTGTAGAAGTTACACCTCTTCTAGACCGTATGGCGACTAAAGGCCTTATTCATAAGAATAAAGCTGCACGTCATAAGTCTCGTTTCGCTGCTGCAATCAAAGCTCTTTAATAGAAATTTGATTACAACGCAAAACGAAAAAAACCGGCCTTGGCCGGTTTTTTTATATCTAAAATTTGAGAAATGCTATTATTTTCCGGTGATTATTTAACTGAAAAACCGCTAATTTGCTTACCGATAAATAGCTAAGCAGCTAAAAAACAACGAGAAAAAAAACAGACAAGCAGATAGATAGGTCGGTAATATAGATAGGCACTCACGTTTGACGTGAAATACTGACACTTCCTTGTGTCGGTCTTATTCCTGATAAGAAATCCCTCTCCCACCAGCAATAAGCTACTTGCAGTAAATACCATGCAGTAGGTTAATCATCGCTTTTACTTCTTCACTACTCAATGTGTAATACACAGTTTGAGCTTCTTTGCGAGTTTCGACCAAACCATCTCTTCTCAACCAAGCAAGATGTTGAGATAAAGCAGACTGACTCAGTTCCAACTTGCCACACAACTCCCCAACCGACAGCTCAGTACCATGTAATAGGCACAAGATCTGTAAGCGACGCTCGTTGGCCATGGCTTTGAGTAGAATCACAGCTTGTGCTGAGTTCTTCTCCATCTCTTTTAAGTTCATAGTTTGGCTCCCTACAACCTTTACGCCAACTACGGGCTATCAGTATTTCCGGCATATGGTGGAGTTATGATAATCGATATCAATTCATTAACAAACCGCCTCACTCGAACAATTTGCTAAAATCTGCGTCGCATACGTTTTTTACTGCTGGATGTTGGATCATCCTCTCAGCAAATATGACGTAGTACTCCTCTTTTAACTCTTCAATGCCACCTAATAATTGCAGTGATGTATCTTCCTCAACCTCAGACATATAAAGGGTTGGCGCTAAAAATATTGCGTCATCGTGGTAGCGAGCAAAAGCCTTCATCAATGCCGCATCATCAAACTCACCCAAAACATCAGGTTTAAGCCCTTGTCTATCAAACCACTGCAGCACTTTGCGCCCCATTGAGGTTCGACTACCAGGTATCAAAAGCTTTCTTTGTTCTAATACCGCGGGGAAGTTCACACCTTCAACCTTGCCGGAACTGAAAAAGCTCATTCCACTTTCGCCGAGCTTTTTACTAAACAGGCCAGGGCTTTGACTCGAATCCACCGGGCAATCAGACAAGATCATATCGAGCTTATGCTGAGAAAGTTGCTCAAGTAGCATTTCATGGGTCGATTCAAAGCAACGTAAATGAATGCTGTTATCTGGGGGAATCGTCGACATCAGTATCTTGCTTACGAGTCTTTTAGACAGTGCATCCGCAACACCAACATCAAACAGAATATTAGAGTGCTGGCTATAATTTACGATATCCAGCATCTCGTAACTCAGGCCAAACATACGGTCAGCGTACTTAAAGACTAGCTGCCCAAGCTCTGTCGGCTCAACACTGCGACCATTACGCTTAGTTAACTTGCCATCCATACGCTCTTCTAACGCTTTTATCTGACCCGTTACTGTTTGTGGTGTTAGGAATAGAGCTTCTGCCGCTTTAGTAACAGAGCCTTGTTTGCAAACCATCCAAAAGTAATAAAGGTGGTTATAGTTGAGGTGCGACATAGATGTGCCGTAATAAAGAGTAGATACCCTTTTATATCAAATATGACACTCCCACTCAACAAACTCGGAAAAACCAAACCTAACTAACCATTACCACCTATTTTTACGAAGTGTCTGATTTCATAATGTAATATTTCATCGATTATTTTCAATTTTTCTCTAACTTTTAAGATCTATATCACCCAGGTTGAAAATGGCAAAAAACCAATTAAAACAGAAGGTTAAATAAACAATATTTACTGTCAAAATATTTAAACAGCAAATCATCACAAAAAAACCCAACCTAAACCAAAATGTAATATTACTGAAATATTTGTTCTCTAACATCACGCTCAGATTAAACAAACAGACCAAACACAGACTTAAACGGTCCAATGGAGAAAACATTATGAACCAAGCTACTACTGCAGCAGCGCCTATCTCGAGCACTACTCGTTGGCTACGCTGGGCTAACTTGGCATTCATGCTTTACCTACTATTACTTTCAGTTTCAATGGTTGGTACAGGCTTCAAATGGGCAACAGGCGAGCAAGCAAAGGTTCTTTTCGAATTTGCTTCACACCCAGTTGCAGGCTTAATGATTGGTTTAGTGGCAACAGCACTTATTCAATCATCAAGCACAGTTACTTCAATTATCGTTGGCCTTGTGGCAGGTGGTTTACCTGTTGAGCTAGCAATCCCAATGATCATGGGTGCTAACATTGGTACTACGGTAACCAATACGCTAGTTAGCCTTGGTCACGTTCGTTGTAAAGAAGAGTTCAAACGTGCATTCGCAAGTGCGACTATTCACGACTTCTTTAACCTATTAGCCGTTGCTATCTTCCTACCACTAGAGATGGCGTTTGGTATTCTAGAAAAGATTTCTCACTGGTTGGTATCACCAATGCTAGCAACAGGTGATATGAGCATGGGTGGTCTTAACTTCATCAAGCCAATCACGAAGCCTGTAGTAAGTGCGATTAAAGAACCACTATCAACATTTGGCGACACTGTTGGTGGCATCATGCTTATCGTTCTAGGTATTGCGACTATCTTCGTAGCTATCACGGTAATGGGTAAGCTAATGAAGAGCCTGATGGTTGGCCGTGCTCGTGAGATTCTAAAGAATGCAATTGGTCGTGGTCCTATCCACGGTATCGCTTCTGGCTCTATCGTTACTATCCTTGTTCAGTCTTCTTCTACGACAACAAGCTTGATGGTTCCACTAGTAGGCTCAGGTGTTCTTAAAGTACGTGACGTTTACCCATTCACTCTTGGTGCAAACATCGGTACATGTATTACGGCTCTACTTGCAGCTACAGCAGTATCTGGTGAGTTCGCAGTATTCGCACTACAAATTGCTCTAGTACACTTGGTGTTCAACATCATGGCAACGGTATTCATCTTCGGTATTCCGTTCCTACGCGAGCTACCAGTTAAAGCGGCAGACATGATTTCAGACATGGCTGTGAAGAATAAATCTGTAGTCGCTGGCTACCTTGTTGCGGTATTCCTTGTACTGCCTGGTACCGTGTTAGCTTTGACTGCTTAATAGCAAAACAAACATCGCTTATAGCAAAGCCCGCAACTGAACTGACCCCCAATAGTTGGACACCAATTATTGGGGGTCTTTTTATGTCCAAATATAGCCGAGAGCTAAAATGTATCATTGCTAAGCAATATTTAGATGGCACGTCATCTCTCTACTTAGCAAAACAATATTCAATCTCTTCAAGACAGATACGGTATTGGGCTCAAGTCTTTGCCATCCATGGTACTGATTCATTTTTACCAACTAAGCATGCTGCTTCTGCTCAGACAAAGCGAAAAGCATTGAATTTAATGTGGACGAATGAATGGTCTCTCACGCACACTAGCGCAGTATTAAACCTCTCATCCCCTGGGATACTCTCTGTCTGGCTCAAACGATTTAATGAGCTCGGTATCAAGGGGCTCAAAATGCGCCAGAAAGGAAGACCTTCAATGAAACAGCACCCTCAACGTACCACTAAGCCTGATAATGAAATGACACTTGAGGAACTAAAAGAGGAGTTGATCTACTTACGAACTGAGAATGCCGTTCTAAAAAAGTTGGAAGAGTTAGAGCAGGAAAAAAACCGTCGAACAAAGAAAAAGCGGTCATAGCTCTAACTCTTAAAGGTAAGTACCCGTTGAAGCACTTACTGCACACTCTACAGCTGGCAAAAAGTGTCTTTTATTATCAGGCTCAAACAAGCAAACGCCCAAATAACTACGAACGTGAGCTGCGGTTGATAAAGTCAATTTATCATGAACATAAGGGTCGATACGGCTACCGCCGTATTCACTTGGAACTAAAAAATCAGGGGTTCGTGCTTAATCACAAAACGGTTCAAAGGCTTATGGCTCAGCTCAACCTTAAATCGACGGTCAGGATTAAAAAGTATCGTTCATATCGAGGAGAGTCTGGAACAGCTGCTCCTAACGTGCTTGAAAGAGATTTTAGTGCGACTCAACCCGATGAAAAATGGGTAACTGATGTGACGGAGTTCAAAGTCAAAGAGCAGAAAGTATACTTGTCTCCTGTTGTCGACTTGTTTACTCAGGAAGTGGTTGCCTATAGAGTGGCCAAAAATGCCTGCTTGCCGCTTGTTACGGATATGCTGACGGAAGCTATATCTACGCTTAAACCCAACTCAAAGCCAATTATACATAGCGATCAAGGTTGGCAATATCGCCATCGACAGTATCAGAAAAAGGTAGCGGAAAGTGGGTTAACGCAAAGCATGTCGAGAAAAGGTAACTGCTTGGATAATGCTGTTGCTGAAAACTTTTTTGCTTTACTCAAAACCGAGATGTATCACAACCAAAGCTTTGAAGATGCAGATGCTCTGATAGAGCAAATTAAAGAATACATCGAGTACTACAATACCAAACGTATAAAAGTGAAACTAAAAGGCCTGACTCCGATAGAATATCGAACTCAGGCCTTGAAAGCCGCTTAACAGAAATGTCCAACTTTACGGGGTCACTTCAAACCTCCTAGGTTGCGGGCTTTTTCTTTTTAGGATCAGATGCAGGAAACAAAAAGAAGATACGGGATTCGAGTAAACGAGTAACGAAGACCAAAACCAGATACGAGATTCGTGTAAACGAGTAACGAAAAGCGACTCTCTCTAATTATCTGCGTTTTAATATTTCGTACCTAACTGACTCAAATCTAAACACGCTCTTCGCATCTCGAATCCCGTTTACTCGCATCTAAAAATCCGTCATTCCCTACAGCGAGGAACGAGTGGGATAGGGAATCTACGCAGCGCACAATACCCAGAGATTCCCTACTCCTTCCTTCGTCAGTCTAGGGAATGACAGGCGCTTTTGATCTTCGTATCCCGCACCTCGTTTACTCGCATCTAAAAAAGCTTACTTACCTTGCTCATTACGCAGGTACATAATGGCAACCATACCAAAGCCGATAAATTGCCATAGATACTGCCCGTCGCTTGCGCCAGTGATGGTTTGAGTGAAAGCCATACAAGCGGTCACAAACAGGGAAGCGAATGCGGCATAGAGCAACCACGGACGTTCTTTGCCAACCATGAACTCACCAGCAAGTACCGAACGAAGAACCAATAAAAACGGCACACATTGCAAAGCAATCAGAATTGGGAACATAAAATCGAACGTTGGACTCAATAAAGCATGACCGACTTGGCTCTTATCCCAAGTGCCAACAATATAACCTTTCCAACCAGCCCAGGTATCACCTGCATAAGCGGTATCAGGTGTAACAAAGCCAAGTAACACGCCCATCACTTTATCGATAAAGCCATTTTTAAACCAAAAGACGAATAAGAAGATCTGAATTGGAATGATCTGAAAAGCAAACTTCTTCAACATGTGTGTACCCCAAATAATGAATGATTTGGTACCAGTATCTGGAAGTCGATGTTTTTACGCTTGATGCAAGGCAATCGAGCCTGAGTCCAAACAATAATCAAACATATTGAGAAGCCTGTTGGCACAAGAAAGTCTTGCGGATATACCGTTACTATTTGCTCTCACGAAACACCTTCGCTTGAAAACGTATTTCGTGGTTTAGGAAAGGTTTGTTTTTTATAAAGATTCAATAATATCAAACAGTTGACCGTCATTCTCTTTTTTTACTTCGGTATAACGTTGATAGTTGTATTGCGAACCTTTTGGGTTGTCCGACAGCTTGTCAGCCACACTCAGTAGATAAAAGCTGATTGGGCTCGGCGTACTTTCGGCAGCATAGGAGAGATAAGGGAACGCTTGATTAGCATGTTGATTGATTAACAAGGCTAGCCCTAAGGTAAGATTAGCGATGTCACAACGTGGGTTCATCTCGAAGGCTTGCTTTGCCAGTTGCAGTGCATGTTCGCGATCTTCCTGTTCATGACTTTGTAAATAAGCCAAAGATTCCGAATACGACAGTAAGGCATTGACCAGATAGTTATCTCGCCCTTGTTGCTGAATCGTGTCCAACTGGAGTGCTATTTCCTCAATTGTCTGACCACCTTTTCCTTGGTAGAACAACGATATCCCCTCGGAGATAACACTCCAATCATCGTAGTTATCAATAGAGGTCACTCGATGACTTGCCACGCCGTATTCGGAGCTCATTGGAGCAATAATGGCTTTGACCTCGAGAATCACATCCCCAATGGCATCAAAGAAATTATCTTGGCTAAAGCGCTTTTCCACTTTCTGACTTTGATTCGGTTGGCGATTGTTTTGTACAAGCACGCTCAACACATAATCACTGTCCTTTTGTTTGAGCCAACCTTTGAGTTCAACACCATTGTTGGTCAGTGATTGCTTGCCCTGATGCGATAGCTGAGAAAAGTTGTAACCCGATAAGTTTTTTGCCGAATTCAGCCCGTAGAAAAGATAGTTATAAACGCTTTCTGACATCTCATAATCGTTCGCAGAATCGAGTGTTATGTCATGAATATAAACAGGAATTACATCACTTTGATGAGCAGAAATAACAGCAGTGTCATTAGTTGGGACATCGGTTTGCCATGCCCAAGCTGCTATTAAGCCAATAGAGAATACTGCGGTTGTAATCAGGGCGATGGTTTTCTTTTTCGACTTAGCAACAATAGGCTCAAGTTGAGAGGCGTCCTCAACGGGAGTTAGTTTAACGCTCGACTGAGTCACCTCAACATCGAACAGGTAACCTTGTTTAGGGATCGTCTGAATAATGCGATACGGACGTGACTTATCCTGAAGTTGACTGCGCAATAAACTGATGACTTGCCTAACCAGATTGTCAGACACTTGAGTTCTTTGCCACACATCAGAGGCTATCTGCTGAGTGCTAACCACTTGCCCGCGATTTTCGATGAAATAGCTGAGTAGCTTTGCTTGTAATGGCTCTAGATGAATCGCCTCATCATCAATCACCAACTGATTTTTATCAGGGTAGAAAGCAATAGGAAAGTCATGTTGCAACACGAAGCAATGCGAACGAGTCATAGCAGTTCTGTGGTTAGAAAAGACCCCACAAGATTATTGGTTTTATAAATAGTAAGCAAGCCAAGTATCACAAATAAAAAAGGCTGCACAATGGCAGCCTTTCAATCAAACAAAGCAGATTAGATTAAACCGAGAACGGGTACTTAATCGCTTCGTGGCATTCGTAACCTTCAACCCAGAAGTCATCCATCGTTACCCATGTTTCCAAATCTTCTAGAGACTTAATCTCAGGATTGATATGGAATGTTGGGCCAGCTAACGGCTCACGCTTTAGCTGAATGTCACGCATTGGCGCCAGCTGATCTTCGTAGATATGAGCATTCACAAGCTTGTGGTAAGCCACGCCAGCTTTCTTACCCGTGATTTGCGCCATAATAGCTAGGAAGACATACACTTGAACCATGTTGAAGTTCAGGCCTAAAGGCACGTCACAAGAACGTTGAGTACTGTTTAGGTACAGAGTGTCACCAAGTAGAGAGAAGTGATGGCTGTACATACACGGACGCAAACATCCCATGTGGAACTCACCTGGGTTATAGAAGTTTAAGATCTCACCACGGTCATCAATACCGTTCGTTAGATCATCAACAATCTTCTTCAGTTGGTCGATATGACCGCCATCAGGTTTTGCCCATGCACGTCCTTGAACGCCGTAAACACGGCCCATATCGTCTTCGCCCTTGCGGTAAGGGTTATTTAGCCATGCCTCGTTCAAGTTCGAATTCGCATCCCAAGTCTTAGTACCTAGTTTGCGGAAGTCTTCAGCATTATCGTAACCACGGATGTAGCCAAGCAGTTCAGCAACCGCGGCCTTCCAAAAGCTCTTACGCGTTGTTACTAGAGGGAACTGGTTATTACCAACATCATATTCCAGGTCAGCATTGATCACGGTTAGGCAGCGCTTGCCCGTGCGTTCATTTTCAATCCAAGTACCGTCATCAACGATACGCTGACAGAGATCTAAATACTGTTTCACACCAATTCCTTACTTCGTTTGTTGTGGTAATTCGTCTTTGTAGTGACCACGCTTGTATGCCCACACCATCATCAGCACACCGATGATAACCATTGGCAGTGACAAAATTTGTCCCATAGAGATAAATCCACCGAACAAACCTAGGTGGGCATCAGGTTCACGTACGTATTCTACTAAGAAGCGGAATGTACCATATCCTGCTAGGAATAACCCTGATACAGAACCAAGAGGACGCGGCTTTTTGATAAACCAGTTCAAGATGAAGAACAGCACAATACCTTCAAGCGCCATCTCGTAAAGTTGAGATGGGTGACGAGGAAGTGGGCCACCGTTAGGGAAGACAATAGCCCATGGCACATCAGTCACACGGCCCCAAAGCTCGCTGTTCATGAAGTTACCTAAGCGTCCCATGCCTAAACCAAATGGCACTAATGGTGCAATCATGTCTGCCACACCAAAGAAGGTTCGACCGTTCTTTTTGGCATACCAAAACATGGCAGTAATAACACCAAGCAAACCACCGTGAAAAGACATACCACCAGTCCATACCTTAAATAGATAAAGAGGATCTGCTAGGAAAAGGTCAAAGTTGTAGAAAAGTACGTAGCCAATACGACCACCCAGCACCACACCTAGAAAGCCAGCAAACAGTAAGTCTGATACTTGCTCTCGAGTCCAACCGCTACCCGGTTGATCAGCTCGACGATTTGCTAACCAAAGAGCAAACATAAAACCGACAAGGTACATTAAGCCGTACCAACGAACTGAGATTGGTCCTAGTTCAATAAGAACAGGATCGATATTTGGGAATTCGATAAAACCCTGAGACATACTTGGCTCTCTATCTAAATTGATTAACGGTTAGCTCAATGGCTAACAGAAAAGACACTACAGCAGCATTGTGGCTGCTATAAACATTAAAAATACCGCAAAGAATTTCTTCAGCACAGAGGTTGGCAATTGAGTGGCCAGTTTCGCCCCCACTCGAGTGGTCAAAACTGAGGTACAAGATATCGCGATCAAAGCCGGCAGATAAACGTAACCTAAGCTATACGCAGGAAGATCATCAACAGAAGATCCATGCCAAATGAAACCGAGCATTCCCGAAATCGCGATAACACAACCGCATACCGAAGATGAGCCCACAGCTTTGCGCATTTCCACACCATGATGGTTAAGGAAGGGCACCGATAAAGACCCACCGCCAATGCCCGCCAAGCTTGATACCAAACCAATACCGCCACCACACAATACGGTTTTAGCTGAACCCGGCATCGACTTTTGGCTCTTAGAACGAATCGACAACAGCATTTGCAACGCCAATACCAAAACAATCACACCAAAGACTTTTGGTAAGTATTGAGCTGGAATGACATCGGCCACGAAAGAACCGAGGAAGCCACCTATAACGACACCCGGCATCAACCACTTAACGACAAATATCTCTACGTTACCCAATTTTAAATGGTTAATCGCAGACGATCCCGACGTAACAATGATGGTTGATAGCGAAGTAGCCAATGCCATTTGCATCGCAAACTCTTGGGGGATACCCGCTTTAGGAAGCAAAAACAGTAAGGCAGGAACCACCAGCAAACCACCACCAATGCCTAGCAAGCCTGCTAAAACACCAACAATAGCACCAAGGCCTGCTAACAAGCCTATTAGTTCATATGACACGTTAAATCCTATTTTTTACCTGCTCGAATGAAGCCTGTAAATTCACGCTCTTCGAAATAGTTCAGCATCATACTATAGATGTCACTACCATACGGTTTTGAAAGTGCCTTATTTGCCAAATCCTGTAATTCAGCCAAGTTCGATTGACGAATCAAATATTTGGTCCTTGCGACATTCGAGGTATTCATACTTAGCGTCTCATACCCCAATCCAATCAATAGCAGCGCGCCCATCGGGTCACCGGCTAACTCGCCACAAATACACACAGGTAATTGATATTGCTTACAAGTATCATGAATTTGTTTTAATGCCATGATCACCGCAGGGTGCATTGATTCATAGACATCGGATACTCGTGAATTGTTCCGATCAACCGCTAATAAATATTGGGTTAAGTCGTTGGTACCGACTGAAACGAAGTCGACCTTATCCGCAATCAGCGGCAGTATGTACAGCATGGATGGCACTTCAATCATGATACCAACGCGAGGCATACGCACTCGGTTATCAAGCTCATGTACTTCGTCATACGCTTGTTCAATCAGTTGTAGCGCGTCATCCAATTCCTGAGCACCAGAGATCATCGGCAGCAAAATGCTCAAGTTATGGCTTTCACAACTCGCACGTAGCATGGCACGCAGTTGAATAATGAAGATATCTGGATGATCGAGCGTAAAACGAATACCACGCCAACCAAGGAATGGATTGTCCTCTTCGATAGGAAAATAAGGTAAGGCCTTATCACCACCGATATCGAGTGTACGCATCACCACTTGTTTCTCAGGGTAACTTGCCAGCACAGAACGATACTGCTTGAATTGTTCATCCTCTGACGGGAATCTTTGCTGTAACAAGAAAGAGATTTCAGTTCGATACAGCCCTACTCCATCAACACCTTGGTTGATGGCGATGTTAGTGTCTGCACTCAAACCCGCATTCAGTAGAATCTCTACTTGCTTGTCGTCTTGCGTTTTTGCCGGTAGGTACAGCTCGCGATTGACCATAGAGGAGAGCTCACTCTCTTCTAGAATCAGCCCTCGATACTCTTTAAGCAGGTTTTTAGTCGGCTCAATAAAGATCTCACCGCTATACCCATCCACAATCGCTCGCTTGCCATTAGCTTGAGCTAGATTGAGATTTACCCCCATGACTGAAGGTATGCCAAGCGCTCGAGACAAAATCGCTGCATGCGAGTTCGCCGCCCCTTCCAAGGAAATAACAGCTAATAGCTTTTCTTTTGGAATAGACGCTAATACCGAAGCGGTTAACTCACGAACCACTAGAATAATCGGCTTATCTAATGTGCGGAGTTCATGTTCAGAGTTATGGAGGAAATAGAGCAACCTTTGTCCGAGCTCTCGGATGTCTTGTGCTCTCTCACGAAGATACACATCAGACATACGAGCAAAGCGGTTCGAATAGCTCTCAACCACTTGTCTTAATGCCCAATCGGCTTTATCGCCTTTCTGAATTTGACTCTTTAGATCCTTACGTAACATAGGATCGTTGAGTAAGTGAGTAAACAGGTCAAAGATCGCTAATGCGTCTTTATTGATTTCGCTATCTAAGCGCTTTCGCATGCGCTTAAAGTCATTGAGGGCATTTTCAACCGCTACCGCCAACAACTCATGCTCTCTCTCTACATTGAGCGTCGAAGCAGGATAAACATCGGTAAGTTCAGGCTGGGTGTTGTCCCACCATAAATCACCAATCGCCACGCCCGATGAAGCTGCAATACCTTTAGTCGCAGGTAGCTTCTGTTGCTCTAACAGCCAATGACCTTGAGTTTGGGCGTGCGCCACAATAACGGCAAGTTGTGCTGAGAGCGTGACAAGGAAAGATTCTTCCATCTCACTGAATAAACGCGGAGTCTTCTGTTGAATGACCAATACACCGAGTACTTGCTTGCGGTGGATAATCGGAGTACCGAGAAAAGAGTGATAGACGTTTTCTCCAAGCTCTGGAAAAAACTTATAAGCAGGGTGAGCAGATGCTTGTGCAAGGTTGATAGGTTCAGCACTTCTTTTAACAAGGCCAACCAGACCTTCGTCAAAACCAATGTGAATGCTATTGCCTTTGAAGATCAGGCCTTGAGTTGCCATCAACTCAAGGCGCTGCATATCATTATTTGCCAAATACACGGTGCAACATTCCGTCTGCATCGCACTGCATGTCTCTTTCACCAAAATATCAAGAGCCGTCGACACATCTTCAACTCTTGATACGTGTTCAACTATTTCCCTTAGTTGACTGAGCATGCTTAACCTCTACGCAATTTGCGCTTTCCTTTTATTTTTCGCTCTTTAAACGGCATTGCTAAAGATGCGAACTCTTTCATCGCTCGACGGTAAACATCTCGCTTGAAAGAAACAACTTGTCGAACTGGGTACCAGTAACTCACCCAACGCCAACCATCAAACTCAGGTGTACTTCCACGCTGCATATTGATATGCGATTCATCGCAATCTAAGCGCAAAAGAAACCACTTCTGTTTTTGTCCAATACAGACAGGTTTAGAATCCCACCGAACCAGTCGTTTGGGTAGCTTGTAGCGTAACCAATGACGACTTGTCGCGACGATCTTTACATCCTTTTTAGTAAGGCCAACCTCTTCATACAACTCGCGGTACATTGCCTGTTCCGGAGTCTCACCTTCATCTATTCCCCCTTGAGGAAATTGCCATGAATGTTGCCCGTATCGTTTAGCCCAGAAGACCTGACCATGGTTGTTACAGATTACAATACCAACATTTAATCGGTAACCATCGCCATCTATCACTGGCCAACCTCTATCTAAATTTTTAATTACTCTGATTTTTCCACATATCCCCAATCGGAGCAAACTTAGTGACGTGATAAGCGCTATATTTATGAATAATAACTAGGAATATGGATAAGTTTTGCTCAAATCCTAGTTACCCACACAATAGTGAGACATAGACCACATTTATTCACCTTTTCTGTGAATAACTATGTGAAGAATTACCCGTAATCGTTTTTTTTAATCCATAGATTCATCAACATAAAAACGAAAAATCAATAAAAATTAATTTATCTTTATATAAATCAATCAATTAAAATAATATCTTAGTTTTAAAAAACATTAGAAATGTAAAAGATCTTTCAGAAATCCGACATGGTTAAAGATCAACCACTCCGATGTTTATCCACACTACCAAGTGAAAGATTCATTTTGAACCCCATTTGGCAAGCATTTTATCCACCATAAACCCCTGTTTATTTATCCACTAAATTAATATTTCAATTAATTACCTTTATGTCCTGTGGATAACCCTGAGTTTGATCCCTTTTCTCGCAAGGAGATCATTTCTTAACCAGTCGTCATTTGGTGATAACTTCTGATAAAATCGTTTTTTTGATCATACCTTTTATTATGAAACCAGAACCACAAACACAACAAGAGCTGTTAGAGCGCGCGTATGCCATCGCCGGAATGACCTTTAAAGAGCTCGCCGACGAAGCCGAGATGCTGATGCCAAACGACCTTAAGCGTGATAAAGGCTGGGTTGGGCAGCTATTGGAATGGCACTTGGGTGCACCTGCAGGCAGCAAGCCAGAACAAGATTTTGCCAAGCTAGGGATCGAGCTAAAAAGTATTCCGATTGGCTATTCTGGCAAGCCACTCGAAACCACCTTTGTGTGTGTCGCGCCTTTGATGGGTGTGCAAGGCATAACTTGGGAAACCAGCCACGTTCGAAACAAGCTGTCTAAGGTGTTGTGGATCCCTGTCGAGGGAGAAAGAGAGATCCCGTTAGCAGAGAGGCATGTAGGATCCCCTTTATTATGGACACCTAGCCAAGCTGAAGACGAACTCTTGAAAAGAGATTGGGAAGAACTAATGGAATTGATCGTGTTAGGCAATGTGGAGCAGATAACAGCAAGACACGGTGAAGCACTGCATTTACGTCCAAAAGCTGCCAACAGTCGAGTGTTAACCGAAGCTTACGGTGCAAGTGGAAAACCTATCAAAACTAAACCACGTGGTTTCTATCTACGAACTCAATTCACCCACAAACTGCTGACAACACATTACGCATAGATCGTTTAATCAAGCCTCGGCAGCGAAAGCTATCAATGCGTTACAAAAGAGCCTGCAATTAGAATCAATCTCTAGCAACAAACGCTCTCTTAATGAGGTTTAAGCGCCAGTTCAATGTCACAGTAGCTTTGGCTTGGCTCATTACCAAACTCATCATACGCGTTATGTAGGCGAAGATACGCCTTTTCAAAGCCGAGCCGGAGTAACTCCTCTTTCACTTGATCCAAGGATCCAAAGTGAAGCGGCTCGCCGTCTTGCTTTACCGGTTCTAGCTTGTGTTTGTACTCCACCGCCAGTAGATATTCTGAGATATCAGAACAGCCTATAACGTACACTTTTGGAGTTTGATAAGAGTCTTTATGCTCTCCATGTAACCACATGTCTAATTGATGCTTCTGCATAGCCAGCCTCCCTTGCTCTATAAAGCTTAGTAGAACTCTTTTCCTTTACTAGATAACAACTTAAAAAAGCATAGATAACGGCTTAAAAAAGCAAAAAAGAGAAGCAAGAGCTTCTCTTATTTGACCAGTTCTAGTTCAAAAGTTTGCACTTTCGACGCCATAACTATCACTGTGACTTATCTTAGGGGTTGAACGGTGCTATCAACCCCGCAGATTACGTCGGTATTCGCGCACTTAGGACACGACGAAGGTGACGTACTCGACGTTCAATAGTGACAACTTCTGGTTCAGAAAAACCAATAGGTCGACCGTCAGCCTCAAGACCAATATCTCTTAATAAGTGAGTATTGTTCCATGGTAGATCATATGAACTACGACGAACTTTTCGTTGCCATTCACGCTCTTCACGACGAAGATCGGCACGGATAAGGACTGTTGCTAATTTTAAATATACTGAGTGACGCATAATAACTCTCCAGTTGTTGAATAAACTGAGGAAAAATAGCGTGTTAGATAGTATGAGGGCTTCTCATTTAGCTGCTATTTTTCCGCAGCCAAATAAGGATACGGATCTATTAGTTAGGTTTATCTTGGGTGTTTCGATCGGCCATGGCTGATGTTTGTGACATATCAGTCACCATGTCAGTACACGGATCAAACGACGCGCAAATATGCTGTATAAAATCGAAATGTTTCATTTGCGCCTCCAAGCTAACTAAAAAAATCCAAAAAGAAATGAGGTAGTAAAAGCAGACAAGTATTTGTTAAATATCTGCTTTCACGGGTAAAGTCTAACCAAGTGAGTATATTATTCAACCGATAATTGGTTAACATTTTCAAAACAATGCATTCACCTAAAACATCAGTTGCATATTCATTTAAATATAACATATTCACTATGATTATATAAAATCACAGCATATCTATCTTCGGGCTGAGCTAGAAAAGAACTGACTATCCTTCAGAAACAAAAAAGCCACGTAGATACGTGGCCTTTCATTTACAGTGACTGAATAAAGTCATGTAGAAAAGAGTCTAAACAACCCCTTCAGAGATTAGGCTGTGTTTATTGAGCAATCGGTACATAGTTGCTCGTGATACGCCAAGTTCTTTAGCTGCCAACGAAACCTGACCGCCGTAAGACTCCAACACAATCAGCAGTGCATCGCGCTCTGAACGCTCACGAATACTCTTCAAACTTCGGCGTTCATCATTCTGTTTTGGTAAATCGAGTTGGTGATCCTCAATGATCACCGCATCAGACATTAACACAACACGCTTAATCTGGTTCATCAGCTCACGAACATTTCCAGGCCAATGGTAGCGATTCATCGAACGGATAGCATCGTCTGAAAAGCTCTTCGCTTGAGCATTAAACTCTTTCGAGTACTCACGCAGAAAGTGATTAGCCAGTACTGAAATATCACTCACACGTTCTTTTAAACTCGGAACATGAATACGCAGAACATTGATGTAGTGATAGAGCTCTTCATTAAAATCGCCCTCGATCAACGCCTTCTCGATATCAGAGGAGTTCGCGGCCAGAATACGCACATCAACGGATTTAGGTCCATTAGCGGTTTCAATCTTGCCTTCTTGTAAAAAGCGCAACAGATTCAGTTGTTGATTGCGTGGCATCGCTAAAACATCATTAAGCAAGATGGTTCCGCCATCGGCTTCTTCCAACATACAAGGCGCTGTCGCTGGCTGTGCTGAGATACCAAAGACCTCGGCCTCTATTCTCATTTCAGACAAGGCACGGCAGTTAACCGTTAAAAATGGCTTCTGTGCTCGCGACGAGTGTTGATGAATCGAGCGTGCAATCGTCTCTTTACCAGCCCCACTCTCGCCATAAATCAAGATACTGACATCAGTCGGCCCAATACGCTTCACTTGGTCTCTCAAGCGCTTCACAGCCACAGAGTCGCCCAGCAGGCCCATATTGTTGTTAATGCCGTAGTTTGGCCATACTTTCTGCTCAAGCTTAAGCATACCCAGTTGGTGACCAATGGTACTCAGCAACTGAGCATCTGGGATTGGCGCCGTGAAAAAGTCGATACAGAAGTTAACGATAAACTGGCAGATAGTATCAGAGCTTAATTGAGACTCACGGATAAAGGCGAGCCATCTTACCTGCTTGTTATTGCTCACAAGGTTAGCAATACCGTTGAGACTGAACTCATCATGACTAAGATCGACAATACCAATACATGGGCCAATATCAGCAATCAAGGCATCGGCTTTTCGTAAATCTGCACACTGGGTACACTGCCAACCCACTTGTTCTAACACTGATAACCAGGGTTCGTACGCACCACCAACGACGATAAGAGAACCTGGTAAGGAATCCATCTTAAATTGAGTTCCCATCCTTCTTCCTTATTCTATTTTTATTTAAATCAGGCTAATACGAGTCACTGCTTCATCGTTCGACAAAATGCCGCGAGATCGTATTCAGCGCAGAGACGTATAGTAGTGAGACTATCTTAGATTTTATGTCTCAATAGTAAGACTATGTCAGAAATAACGATTTTTCGAATCAAGAGTGCGGTACAGACTAGGTTTTGAAGCCCAAAAACAGAAAAAGCCACCCGAAGGTGGCTTTTTAATTACATAGGCTGTTACGCCCTATAAGCGAGAATTACGCTTGTGGACGCATTGCCGGGAACAAGATCACGTCACGGATTGTGTGCGTGTTTGTAAATAGCATTGCTAGACGGTCGATACCGATACCTTGACCTGCTGTTGGCGGTAGGCCGTGCTCTAGTGCAGTAATGTAGTCTGCATCGTAGTACATAGCTTCATCATCACCCGCGTCTTTCGCGTTAACTTGCGCTTTAAAACGCTCGTCTTGGTCTTGTGCATCGTTAAGCTCAGAGAAACCATTCGCTACTTCACGGCCACCGATGAAGAACTCAAAACGGTCTGTGAAGAATGGGTTGTCATCGCTACGACGTGCTAGAGGAGAGATGTCCGCTGGGTAGCCAGTGATGAACGTTGGTTGAATTAGCTGAGGCTCAGCCGTTTCACCAAAGATCTCTTCTAGAAGCTGACCACATGTCCAGAACGTTTCTACGTCTACGTGTACAGATTTTGCGATAGCAACCATCTTCTCACGGTCTTGTAGGTCTGCTTCTGTTAGCGCTTGAATCTCAGCGTGCTCAGGGTTGTAGTGCTTGATTGCATCGAACATGCTCATGCGAGCGTAAGTGCCACCGAACTCAACCGTTTCGTCACCGTAAGGCATAGAAGTAGAACCAAGAACGTCCATTGCTGCCGTGCTTAGCATCTCTTCAGTCAGATCCATAAGGTCTTTGTAGTCAGAGTACGCTTGGTAGAATTCCATCATTGTGAATTCTGGGTTGTGACGTGGAGATAGACCTTCGTTACGGAAGTTACGGTTGATCTCGAATACACGGTCAAAACCACCAACCACTAGACGCTTAAGGTAAAGCTCTGGTGCAACACGTAGGTACATGTCGATGTCTAATGCATTGTGGTGAGTGATGAATGGACGTGCAGTCGCACCACCCGGGATCACGTGCATCATTGGCGTTTCAACTTCTAGGTAGCCTTTCGCGCTCATGAAGTTACGGATTGAAGATACAAGCTTAGAACGCACGATGAATGCATTGCGAGAATCTTCGTTCACGATTAGGTCAACGTAACGCTGACGGTAACGCATCTCTTGGTCAGTTAGACCGTGGAACTTCTCTGGTAGAGGACGAAGTGCTTTAGTCAGCAATTCAAACTCTTCCATGTTCACGTAAAGGTCACCTTTACCTGATTTGTGAAGCGCACCTTTAACACCGATGATGTCACCGATATCTAGGCCTTGATACTTCTCTTTCAGTACTTTTTGTACGTCTTTCGCTGCGTATGCTTGGATACGACCAGAAGTTTCTTGAATCGCAAGGAATGGACCACGCTTCGCCATTACACGACCAGCGATCGCAACGATGTGGTTAAGCTCTTCTAGCTCTTCCTTAGTCTTCTCACCGAACTCCGCTTGAAGATCGCCAGCTAGGTGCTCACGACGGAAGTCATTTGGGTGACCGTTAGCTTTGCAGTTTTGGCGGATGTGATCCAGCTTGCTGCGGCGCTCAGCGATTAGTTTGTTCTCTTCAGGTGAAGAAGCTTCTTGTGCGTTTTCGTTTTGAACAGCATCAGTCATTAGAGATGTACCCTGCTTTTAAAATTTGGACCGCTATATTTTTGCAAATATAGGCATTTTTACCAATATTATTGGTAAAGCTTAATAGTTGATAAAGCTTACAGACCTGATTTCAGGCTAGCTTCAATAAACTTGTCTAAGTCACCGTCAAGAACCGCTTGAGTATTACGGTTTTCGATGCCGGTGCGTAAATCTTTGATACGAGAATCATCCAGTACGTAAGAGCGGATCTGACTGCCCCAACCGATGTCTGATTTCGTTTCTTCGCTCGCTTGTTTTTCAGCATTTTGTTTTTGAATCTCAAGTTCAAAAAGCTTAGCACGTAGCTGCTTCATCGCTTGATCTTTGTTCTTATGCTGCGAACGGTCATTCTGACACTGAACCACGGTGTTGGTCGGAACGTGAGTAATACGTACCGCCGATTCCGTGGTGTTTACGTGCTGACCACCAGCGCCAGAGGCACGGTATACGTCAATACGTAGGTCAGAAGGATTAATGTCGATCGTAATGTTGTCATCAATCTCAGGATAGATAAACGCAGATGCAAATGAAGTATGACGACGACCACTTGAATCAAATGGTGATTTACGAACTAGACGGTGAACACCAGTCTCTGTACGTAACCAGCCGTAAGCATACTCACCAGAGATACGTACCGTTGCGCCTTTAAGGCCAGCAACATCGCCATCAGACACTTCGATAACTTCAGTCTTGAAGCCTTTCGAATCTGCCCAACGTAAGTACATGCGCAACATCATTGAAGTCCAGTCTTGAGCTTCTGTACCGCCCGAACCGGACTGCAGATCGATGTAGCAATCTGATGCATCGTGATCACCAGAGAACATACGACGGAATTCCAGTTTCTCTAGCTTAGCTTCAAGCTCGGCTAGTTCTGGTTCAATTTCATCGAATGTTTCTTGATCTTCTTCTTCAACCGCAAGCTCTAGCAGGCCATCAACATCCTCAACACCTTGGTCAAGTTGGTCGATCGTTTCTACTACCGCTTCCAATGCAGAACGTTCTTTACCTAGCGCTTGTGCACGCTCAGGTTCGTTCCATACATCCGGTTGTTCTAATTCTGCGTTTACTTCTTCTAGACGCTCTTGCTTAGCGTCATAGTCAAAGATACCCCCTCAGGATATTTGTGCGCTCAGACACATCCTGCAGACGGTTTTTTATAGGATTGATTTCAAACATTTTAGCTCATCATTTATGAGTAGAATTTAACCGGAGAATTGTACTCAAAAGTGTGACGGAGATACAGAATTTTTTAGAGTGGCGAACGAAGATTCAACAACTTAATGGGATATAAAATTGACAGGCAGAAAAAACACGTAAAATTTGTAAGGGCAGGAAGGAAAACAAGCCCTGTTTTTGAACAGAGCTTGTTGAATCTGGCGCTATAGGATGAGCATTATTGAGCCCAAAATAACTATTTGGCTTCGATATGATCAATCATCAGCTGCAACGATTGGTTGCCGCGAAATTCGTTGATATCGAGCTTAAATGCAAGGTGAACGGTTTTCACTGAGGCATCTGGCCAGCGACGTAGGTCGACGTTAAAGGCAATACCGTCAATCATCACATTGGTTGGATGACCTTTGTATAGCGGCTCAAGCATCAGCTTAAGGTGCTTTTCACCCACCAACTTTTGGTGCAGCACTTTAAATTCACCGTCGAAGATTGGCTCAGGGAAAGCTTGTCCCCACGGGCCACCTGAACGCAGCGTTTCAGCAGTGTGCATCGAGAACTCTTCTGGTAACAGCTCTCCGTCAGACAAGATAATGCCCTTCAGTGCTGTTTCTCCAAGTTCATTCTTCACCACATCATTGAACAGCTTGCTGAAGCGTTCAAAATCCTTTTCCATGATCGTTAAGCCAGCAGCCATTGCGTGGCCACCAAACTTAAGAATCAAGCCTGGGTTTTGAGTGTCGATACGGTCTAGCGCATCGCGCATGTGCAAACCCGGAATCGAGCGACAAGAGCCCTTAATGCTTCCTTCGCCACCATCTGCAAACGCAATCACTGGGCGGTGGTATTTATCTTTGATACGTGAAGCCAATATACCAATCACACCTTGGTGCCAATCACGTTGGAATAGGGCTAAGCCAGACGGTAGGTCATCTTTACCAAATTCAAGGCGCTCACAAAAAGCCATCGCTTCTTGCTTCATGCCCTCTTCGATCTCTTTACGCGTTTGGTTCAAGCCATCGAGTTCACTCGCCATACGACGCGCCGCGTGGATGTTGTTGCTCATTAGCAGTTCAACACCAAAAGACATGTCGTCCAATCGACCAGCCGCATTAATGCGAGGGCCCAGTGCAAAACCAAAATCAGAGGCGACTAATCGCTTAGCGTCTCGCTTGGAAATTTCGATCAAGGCTTGAATACCCGGGCGAGCTTTACCCGCACGAATACGTTGCAAACCTTGATGCACTAAAATTCGATTGTTTTCATCGAGTGGAACCACGTCAGCAACCGTGCCCAGCGCCACAAGGTCAATCAGTTCCATCAACTTAGGTTCTGTCATGCCGTGTTGAGCAAACCAACCCAACTTACGCATGTGAACACACAATGCCATCATCAGATAAAAAGCGACACCAACACCCGCTAGAGCTTTCGAAGGAAAAGCACAGCTCTCAAGGTTTGGGTTAACCATCGCATCAACCATTGGCAGTTCATTGCCCGGCAAGTGATGATCGGTAACCAGAACTTCTAGTCCTTTCTCTTTAGCGAAACGAACACCTTCAATAGAAGAGACACCGTTATCAACCGTCATGATCACTTCGGCGCCAAGCTCGATTGCCTGTTCGACAACCTCAGGGCTCAAGCCATAACCATCTTCAAAACGGTTTGGTACCAGATAATCGACGTTAGAACTGCCCAACATACGTAGAGCAAGTACGGACAACGCTGAACTGGTTGCGCCATCGGCATCAAAGTCACCAACAATGATGATGCGTTTTTGCTGCTGAATGGCCTTGAACAACAGTTCAACCGCAGCATCAATGCCACCCAGTTTTTGATAAGAGTGCAAGCCTTTCGCTGCTGTCTCTAGTTGGTCAGCACTGTCGATTCCACGACTCACATAAATACGCTTTAATAAGTCAGGTAAGTGAGCAGGTAAGACTGAAATGTCGACCTCAGGACGGCGTTGGATCTCTATCATATAAAAATGGGCCCGATATCAATCAGGCCACTCCTTAAATCAAAAACATGGGGGATAAATGGCAATACAGAAAACGAGATTATTGCTCTAAACGTTGAAGAAGTTGTGCTGGCGGTAAGTAACCACTCACCAACTCACCACTTGCTAATACGATAGCCGGTGTGCCATTGATACCAAGCTCACGACCCAATTGGTATTGTTTAGCAATGATCTGCTTCTGCTCTGCTAGGTCTTTACCAGACGCAGGCATTTGACGATTTACTTTAGCGTCATGCATAGCTGTTTTTGGATCATCTGACGCCCAGATTGCCGCCATTTGATCGGCCACTTGTCCTGTCGCGCCTTGACGCGGGTAAGCCATGTAACGAACGGTAATACCCAGATCGTTGTAGCCCTGCATTTGGCTGTGCAGACGAACACAGTAGCCACAGGTAATATCCGTAAATACCGTCACAACGTACTTTTCGTTATCAGCTTTATATTCGATAACCGTATCCGACATTGCTGCTACTTTTTCAGCATTCAACGGAGCTTGACGCTCAGCCAAAACATCACTGAACTTGCCGTTGTCATCCAAAGAGTAAAGTGTACCGGCTAGAAAATGGTCGCCCTTAGGAGAGGAAAAGATAATGCCGCTGTTGGTTTGAACTTCTAAAAGACCATCGATATCCGAAGGAACAATCTTATCGACCTTAATGCCGATTTTTTCAAAACGCTTAGTTAACGCTGCAGTATCAATAGCTTGAGCAGGAGCAGCTTCTACGGCTGTTGATGTTGTTTCTACTTTCGCTTCTGATGCATTACATGCTGTAATCATAAGAGGAAGCGCTAATAGAGGAAGACGGCGTAATACGCTCATTAAGTTCACCTTAAAAATAAATGGATTTAAGCACGTGGGTGATGCTGCGCGTGAATTTGCTTCAGCCTTTCAGTTGCCACGTGAGTATAAATTTGGGTTGTCGATAAGTCACTATGCCCAAGTAACATCTGTACGACCCTGAGATCAGCACCATAGTTCAGTAAATGAGTCGCAAAAGCGTGTCTCAACACGTGTGGTGACAATAACTCTGTGTCGATACCAGCAACGACCGAGTAATGCTTGATACGATACCAGAACGTCTGACGGGTCATTTGCTTTGCGCGTTTACTCGGAAAAACCACATCAGAACTGTTTTCACCGAGTAGATGTGGACGACCTTGTTCAATAAAAGTCTCTATCCAATCCACCGCATTTTCACCCATTGGTACCAAGCGTTCTTTGCCACCCTTACCAATAACACGCACCACGCCCTGTCTTAGGCTGATGTTTTCCATCGTCAAGCTAACCAGTTCTGTCACACGCAAACCCGTTGCATAGAGTAACTCAAGCATCGCCTTATCGCGAAGCTCAATCGGATCGTTCGGATCTGGCGTATCGAGCAAAGCGTCCACCTGCTCTTCGCTCAAATCTTTCGGCAAGCGTTGCGGTAACTTCGGGCTGATCAACAAAGCACTTGGATCATCACCTCTGATTTTCTCGCGGTGTAAGTATTGGAACAAGCGACGAATCGCCGACAACATACGGGCACGAGAAGTCTGCTTAAAATCAGCGTCGGCTAACCAGCCTTGATAATCCTGTAAACCTGAAAGGCTAATGAAGTCGAGGCGGTAATTGTTCTTTTCCATCCACGCTAATAACTTGGACAAATCGGTACGGTACGAAACCAGCGTATTCTCCGATAATCCTCGCTCCATCCACATAGCATCTAAAAACTGCTCAACGAGACCGTGGTCTTCGCTCTGCCCTTGAGGCGACTGCATAGTGTTACTCACAATATTGGAAACTGTTTTGAGAGTATGCCAGAGCAAATATGAATGCCATAAAAATTACGACTTGAGCGGATAATCGCTGCAATCGAAGTCGATTTATGGTTAGAATTCGCCATCTGAAATTAAAATCGAACGTTTGCTATGAAAATTGGATTATTTTACGGCTCAACCACCTGCTACACCGAAATGGCAGCAGAGAAAATTCGCGGCATTATTGGTGAAGACCTAGTTGATATCCATAACGTGAAAGAAACCCCTCTTTCATTGATGGCGGACTACGACCTTTTATTGCTGGGCATCTCGACTTGGGACTTCGGTGAAATCCAAGAAGATTGGAATGAACTGTGGGAAGACATCGCAACCACGCCAATGAAAGGCAAGGTTGTGGCTCTGTTTGGTTTAGGTGACCAAGAAGGCTACGGCGAATGGTTCCTTGATGCGATGGGTCTGTTGCATGATGAACTGAAAACCGCTGGAGCAGAGTTTGTTGGCTTCTGGCCAAACGACGACAGCTACGAGTTCGAAGCGTCTAAAGCGTTAACGGAAGACCAATCTCAATTCGTTGGTTTGGCGCTTGATGAAGATTCACAATACGAGCTTAGCGATGACCGTATCGCAAGCTGGGTTGAGCAAGTACTGGTTGAGTACAGCGAAAAGCTATAACCAAACAGAAGTACACCTAACTAAGTAGCTAAGTAGCTAAGTAGCTAAGTAGCTGAATATAAAAAGACCACAGAATACAAAAAGGCCTCATTACTGCGAAGTAATGAGGCCTTTTCTATTTCATCTCGAAGGACAATCTAATCTCAACGGAAGATTAAACAGTCTCCTCAGCCATCTCTTGCTCTGTTGATTTACCAACGAAGAACATACAGATGATTGCAGCAGTCGTTGGAAGCAACCAACCCATACCGATCTCAAACAGTGGCAGCATCTTAAGTGCAGACACGTCTACACCCGCTACTTTAGCGCCATCAATAAGAGCAAACAGCAGTGACACTAATACTACTACGCGGTAAGCCGCTTTTGGATTAGGGAAACGGCTACGCAAGAATGTCAGAGCAACCAACGCGATAGCGACTGGGTACAATGCAAATAGTACTGGAACAGACAGAGAAATCAGTTGAGAAAGACCAACGTTTGCAACGGTTGCACAAGCCACACCGTTGATGATTACCCAAGTCTTGTAAGACAGAGGCGTTAGCGAGCTGAAGTAATCCGAACATGCTGACACAAGACCAATCGCCGTTGTTAGACACGCTAATAGTACGATCACAGAAAGCACTAGCTGACCAGAAGGACCAAACAACGATTGAACGTATAGGCTTAAGATAGCACCGCCATTGTCTGCACCGGCAGCTACTGTTGCACTTGTTGCGCCTAAGAAGAATAGAGAGATGTAAACAAACGCTAGACCCGCTGCGGCAATACAACCCGCGCTAATTAGGTACTTAGTCGTCGCAGCACGGTCAGTAATGCCCTTGCTACGAATCGCATCAACAATCAGCATACCAAACATCAAAGAAGCAAAAGTATCCATGGTGTTGTAGCCTTCAAGGAAACCTTTGGTCAGTGGTTGAGTGATGTACTCACCGTGAGCCGCAAGAATATCGCCTTGAGGGTTAACGAACACAGCAATCGCCAGTACAACCAAACCAACGAACAGTGCAGGTGTCAGTACCTTGCCAATGACGTCAATAAGCTTACCTTGCGACCATGAGAAGAACATCGCTACTACAAAAAATGCAATCGAAAAGAGAGTTAGGTGAGCTTGAGAGGCATCGATGAAGAACGGTTTCACCGCCATCTCATAGGCAACAAGGCCAGTACGTGGTGCAGCAAATGCAGGACCGATAATGATAAAGATCAGAACAGCCATGATAGTTGCAGCTTGCTTTGGAAGATCTTTAGTTAAGTGACCCCAAGAGCCACCAGCCACAGCGACCGCGACGATAGTGATTAACGGCAGACCAACGGCAGTCAGCAGAAAACCAGACATCGCTGGAAGGAAGTGATCACCGGCTAATTGGCCAGCTAGAGGTGGGAAGATGATGTTACCCGCACCCAAGAAAAACGCAAAAAGCATAAAGCCCAATGCCATTATATCTGTTAGTTTTAGACTCTGTTTCACAGATAATCCTTAATTATATTTATGAGTTTATGTTGTGCTTACATGAATGTTACAGCTAAAAGCTGCCAATCAATCTATAAAATAGTCGCGCATAATGACGAAACACTTGGCTAGCTGCAAGTCACCACACAAAAACACCATATAAATTTGCATATGAGAACAAAAAGCAGTGGATTACACTGGCTATGGAAAAATAGCCACAATTATAAACTAACCATAATTCACAACAATAGTTTCCCAAGCAGAACATTGATTCATACAAGCGGTTAACATTAGAGCTAATCACTTAAAATATCTTGATACTCAGAACATTAATGAAAGACAAAACAGTGCAAACTAAAAGCTTCAATTTTAAGCAATTCTCAATTTACGGCGGGCAAAGCGGTATGCCAGTCAGTACCGATGGCGTGTTACTTGGCGCGTGGGTAAGCCTGCCACAAAGATCATGTGTACTCGATATTGGAACAGGAACAGGTCTGCTGGCCTTGATGGCTGCGCAGCGTTTTGAGGATGCTTCAATCTCTGCGATAGATATTGATCAACACGCCATTGATGCTGCCACTGTCAATATTGAGCAGTCGCCTTGGCAAAATCGTGTCTCGCTTCATCACGACAGTGTGTTATCGGCAAGCTTTCCACAGAAGTTTGATGCGATCATCTGTAACCCGCCCTACTTCAACTCTGGAGAACAGGCGCAGCAAAGCCAAAGAGCCACCGCCAGACACACCGACAGCTTGGATCACCTAGCGCTTGCTCAACGTTGTTTCGAGATCACAACCGAAGCCGCGACGGCCAGTTTCATCCTACCGACGCCTGAGGGGGAAGGTTTTATCAAGCTTGCCGAGCAATGTGGTTGGTATCTAGCAAAACGCCTTGATGTGAGAACAACAGACAAGAAACCGGCTAGCCGAATTCTATTTGAGTTATCTAAAGATCCTGCCTGCGAGCAAGATTTGCAGCGCGAATCGCTTACAATTCACCATCAAGGTGGTTATAGCGAAGCATTTATTGCGCTCACGAAAGATTTTTATCTCAAGATGTAGCAAATACCATGTGATCCTAATCACTAATGCTTCTATAATGTCCGACTACTCTTTTTTATCGTCTGCTTTTTGAGGCAGAAACATTTATTGCTTGTGGAGAAACAACAGTGATCAGAACCTTTGCAGAACTCGATCTAAACCAAGAGCTGCTTAAAGCAATTGACGAAATGGGCTACGAACGTCCAACACAGATACAAGCTGAAGCAATCCCACAAGCGTTAGATGGAAGAGACGTTTTGGCTTCTGCGCCAACAGGTACTGGTAAAACAGCATCATTTGTATTGCCAGCACTGCAATACCTACTGGATTTTCCACGTAAGAAATCTGGCCCTGCTCGT
The DNA here is from genome assembly GCF_024347415.1 of Vibrio crassostreae. Taxonomy (NCBI): domain Bacteria; kingdom Pseudomonadati; phylum Pseudomonadota; class Gammaproteobacteria; order Vibrionales; family Vibrionaceae; genus Vibrio; species Vibrio crassostreae. The sequence goes on along the minus strand of NZ_AP025476.1, from coordinate 557,521 downwards.
ATGCTTATCCTGACGCCAACGCGTGAGCTAGCAATGCAGATCACCGAACAAGCACGTGAGCTTGCTAAATACACTAGCCTAAATATCTTCACGATCACGGGCGGTGTTATGTACCAAGAGCACGCAGATATCTTAAGCACAACTCAAGATATCGTAGTAGCAACACCTGGTCGTTTGATGGAATACATTGAAGGCGAGCGTTTTGACTGTCGTGCAATTGAATGGCTAGTTCTAGATGAAGCCGACCGTATGCTAGACATGGGCTTTGGTCCTGTTGTTGACCGTCTATCTGCAGAGTGTCGCTGGCGTAAACAAACTTTACTGTTCTCAGCAACGCTAGAAGGTAAAGGCATTGAAGGCTTCACTGAAGATCTACTGAAAAACCCAGCAGAGATCGATGCGAAATCATCACTTCGTGAGCGTAAGAAGATCACTCAGTGGTACCACCGTGCAGATACAGCAGAGCACAAGCTGAACATCCTAAAGCACATCATCACCGAGCAAGCTGAGCGTAGCATCGTATTCTTGAAGACGCGTGATCGCCTAGGTGATCTTCGTGCTCAACTAGAAAGCGCGCAAATCCCATGTGCGTGGATCCAAGGTGAAATGCCTCAAGATCGTCGTAACAACGCGATCGCTCGTTTCCGTGACGGTTCTGTCAACGTACTGCTAGCGACTGACGTTGCGGCTCGTGGTATCGACCTTCCAGACGTAAGCCACGTAATCAACTACGACATGCCACGTACTGCTGATGTATACCTACACCGTATTGGCCGTACTGCTCGTGCTGGTAAAAAAGGTAACGCGGTTTCTATCATTGAAGCGCACGATCAACTGATGATTGAACGTGTGGCTCGTTACACAGACGAACCAATCAAAGAACGCTTCATCGAAGGCATGCGCCCTACGCATAAGAAAGCGGCTGTGACTAAGAAAAAGAAGCCGAAGAAAGAAGATAAGAAAGCGGTAGAGAAACAAAAAATCGCGAAAAAGAAAAAAATCGCGAAGAAAAAGAAAGCAGCAAAGAAGAAATAATCTAATAGCTTCAACGATTCAATAAAAAGCCCCATGCAGTTCGCTGCATGGGGCTTTTCTCTATCTGGTTGGCATCTCGCCATAGAGCGTGACGACCATTAATCAATAACGTCTAGTTTTGCTCTTCACGTTTGAAGACAAGCTCTTTCGCGTTCGACTCTTCTTCAACGAAGTAGTAACCCGCTGTATCAAACTGAGTCAGCGCTTCAACCGAGTCGATCTTGTTCTCGATAATGTAGCGAGCCATCATGCCACGCGCTTTCTTCGCGTAGAAACTGATCACCTTGTACTGACCGTTCTTGCAGTCTTTGAATACAGGGGTAATCACTTGGCCATCCAAGCTCTTCGGCTTCACAGCTTTAAAGTATTCGTTAGATGCTAGGTTGATCAGCACATTGTCGCCTTGAGCATTCAACGCTTCATTCAGCTTGTCTGTAATGATGTTGCCCCAGAACTGGTACAAGTTAGTACCACGAGCATTCGCCAAGCGTGTGCCCATCTCTAGACGGTAAGGCTGCATCAAATCTAACGGCTTAAGCAAGCCATATAACCCAGAAAGCATGCGCAGGTGATTTTGTGCGTAGTCAAAATCTTCATCCGATAGCGTCTCAGCATCTAAGCCAGTGTATACATCGCCCTTAAAGGCTAGGATTGCTTGGCGTGCGTTGTCTTGGGTAAAGGTCTCGCTCCACTGCTCAAAGCGCGCTACGTTCAACCCTGCGATTTTATCGCTCACCTTCATCAGTGCAGAAATATCGACTGGCGTCAGTTTACGGCACTCTTCAATCAGTTCAGCAGAGTGTTCAACAAACTCAGGCTGACTAAAGCGTTCAGTCGCTAATGGTGATTCGTAATCAAGTGTTTTGGCTGGAGAAACGACAACTAACATAACTTTACCCTAATCGGTTATCTAACTGGATGCTGCTAGAGTATAGAAAAAACATCAACTTGTCTTTATGACTCTTCCTATTACTTTGATAGGGAGAATGAGCTTCGATAGGGAGAATAAGCTTTGATAGACAGAATGAGACAAATGACAGGCAAAGAAAAAGGCTAAGGTCGAAACCTTAGCCTTTCTAATCATTTTAGGATGAGCGGTTTATCGCTCCAACAAGATTATTTCTTGTTGTTGTCCCAAATACCATCTTCCAGTTGAGACTTAAGCTCAGGGAAGTCATTCGAATCAAATGTCGGTACTTTACCCGCGTCTAGTTGGCGGTTGTAGTCTTTCGCAAGCTTAATCACGATGCCTGATAGCAGGATAATCGCCACCAAGTTAACAATCGCCATTAGGCCCATCGATACGTCAGCCAGGGCCCATACCGTTGGTAGTGTCGCTAGAGAACCGAACATAACCATACCCAGTACAACAATACGGAACAGCACTAGGCCTTTCTTGTTGTTGTGCTCTAGGAAGATAAGGTTCGTTTCAGCGTACGAGTAGTTTGCAATAATTGAAGTGAAAGCGAAGAAGAAAATCGCTACCGCTACAAAGATGCCACCCCATTCGCCAACTTGTGCTGTTAGTGCACGTTGCGTTAGTTCGATACCCGTAACTTCACCGTGTGGTACATACTCACCAGACATCAGGATGATTGCTACTGTTGCTGAACAGATAACAATGGTATCCATGAACACGCCTAGCATTTGCACGTAACCTTGTGATGCTGGGTGTGGCGGGTAAGGCGTAGCAGAAGCTGCTGCGTTTGGCGCAGAACCCATACCCGCTTCGTTCGAGAACAAACCACGTTTGATACCGTTAATCATCGCTTGTGCGATTGCGTAACCTAGGCCACCCGCCGCTGCTTCTTGCAGACCGAATGCACTCTTGAAGATAAGAGCCAATACTTCAGGCACTTTCTCGATGTTCGCGAACATCACGTACATAGCGATCGCTAGGTAAGCCAATGCCATGATTGGAACGATGATTTCTGCAGTACGTGCAATCTTACGGATACCACCGAAAATAACGAATGCAGAGATAATTACGATACCAACACCAACGTAGCTACGCTCAAGGTCAAATGCTGTGTTCATTGCGCTTGCAATCGCGTTTGCTTGAACCGCGTTGAATACAAGACCGAATGCAATGATTAGGAAGATAGAGAATAGAACCCCCATCCAACGCATGCCTAGGCCTTTCTCCATGTAGTATGCAGGGCCGCCGCGGTAGTTACCGTCGTTATCACGCGTTTTGTATAGCTGTGCCAGTGTACTTTCAGCAAACGATGTTGCCATACCTAGCATGGCGATTAGCCACATCCAGAAGATAGCACCAGGGCCACCAGCGGTTAAAGCTACTGCAACACCTGCCATGTTACCCGTACCTACACGAGCAGCGAGACTAGTACAAAGAGCTTGGAAAGAAGAGATACCAGCACTGTCTGCTTTACGGCTGTTTCTCAGAACAGAGAACATGTGGCCGAAATGGCGGAATTGAATGAAGCCTAGTCGTACAGTGAAGTAGATACCCACACCAACCAGTAAGTAAACTAAGATAGATCCCCAAAGGAGATCGTTCATCAAATTGATTAAGTCTGTCACGTGAACCTCGTAATTGAGTTTAAGCACCGATCATGCTTCCTAGCCTTCCTCTAAATCGCCTATGCCAGTGTCAATGTTGTGTCGGCATTCGTTTTATATTTATTTGCTGCGATCTAGATTGTAAATGTCGCTTCATGCATCCATTTTACGTATCAGTGTATTTTTTGACGGGCGGATAATGCAGCGAGACGACTTAAAAATCAATATGCAAATGCATTTATATTAAAATGACATTTCACTAATAACACACCTTTTGTTAACACAACTTTCAACAATACAGCCCAATAAAAGTCACATTATCGGGACATAATATCAACAACAGCCACGGCTCCGCCCCAACAAGAACACCATCCCATAAAAATGACGTCAGCCTAGGTTTTACAAGGTATAGTGAAGATCTTCGTTTTTTTCTAGGCCAATGAGATCCCTATACCGCATAGCACCATGTGCACTTCAATGCATTATAGGCAAAACACTATTCCATTCGCACAATGAATTAACATTCAATAACCCCTAATTTAATCGTTTACTTAGGTTTGTTTGCTTGTTTTTTATACATAAAAAGTCCCTCAATGTGTGAGCATGCATAAAAAAACAGAACAAAAACTTCATAGATTTGAAACAAATGAGAAACAAATCAAGGTTATGGTGAACCTAAATATGATATTTAATGGTTCGTAAGAACTAGTCCCACGGAAGGAGATATGGCTTATGGATAGCTTTCAATTCGATGAAGTATCAGAACTAGAAATGCCTCGTGCAACTCAAAAAACACGCTCGAAACCACTTAAGCGTAAGTGGCGTGAAATCGAAGCCATCAACGATCGCAGGCAGCTTGAGAAAGAGCTAAGAGAGATGAATCTCGGTCTCGATTTTAGCCTTGACGATATAAAGCTTTAATCAGCACGATAAGAAATTAGATAGCAAAAGGCACCTATAAAGGTGCCTTTTTTATTGTTTAGACTATCGCATCCGTTCAAAGCGCCGCACTAAGAACTAATCAACTAATATAGAGGGAGTCTCAAACAGTCACCTCTTAATATAGAAGGCACTTCGAAATAGGTGTGACTCACTCTTAATATTAACTAAACGCACTCTTGCTCATTTTGTCGAACGCGAGCTGCGAGCTGGCGATATTGGTCAGCAATCGTGTCCCCAAAAACAGGGTCGTCTTCTGGTTGAAGCCACTGTGACTCAACCTCTTGCCAATCCTTAACCGTGAACGCCTCAACAATCATTGGTAGCACATGCTTCTCTTCATATTCCATGTGCTTTCTCTGAGCCTTAACAAACGCTTCAAGCTGCTCAATAAAGACTTGCTGAGGAACCACCGCATCTTGAAGGATCATATCGACCACGCCTAAAAAGTCCGCCGTTTTCTCAGAAAGCAATTGATGCTCTAACTCCAAGTCTTCAATCGCTTGATCACTGCCATATTGTTTAAGATAGTAGCGATAAATAACGTCTTCTTTAGGGTGATGCACTTTGTCCGAATGGTTCATCAGGTAATCAACCACCTCTGCGATCAAGCTATAGTTTATTTCTCGCTCTTGTTTTAGAAGCTCTAACTTATTGTTGAGTATCGCGAGCAAACGAGCCATATAGCCATGCTCTCGTCTTATCCTTTCAATCATCATAGTATTGCACTCCATTACACCTACTGTTTATAAGTGTATACGAAGATACTGATTTATGATTTGACCCGGCTCAGAAAACCACCAACCTACACTTCTGTTGGTAAACACCAGTCAATAGGTTGTTGATCCATATAAGAAAGTAACTTGTTGGTTGTTGAGAAATGCTGACAACCGAAGAAGCCACGACGTGCCGATAATGGCGATGGGTGAGGTGCAACCAACACTTGATGTTTGTCTTCATCAATCGCTTGGCCTTTCTTCTGGGCGTGTGCGCCCCACAACAAAAAAATGATCGGTTCAGAACGCTGATTGAGCTCAGCAATCATGGCATCAGTAAAAGTTTCCCAACCACATTTCGCATGTGAGTGTGCTTTTGCCTCTTCTACTGTAAGAACGGTGTTCAACATCAACACCCCTTGCGATGCCCAAGAATCGAGATAACCGTGACTAGGAATCTCAAAGCCCTCTATATCTTGTGCAAGCTCTTTGTACATATTGCGTAGAGAAGGGGGGATTTTCACGCCAGGAAGGACTGAGAATGCTAAACCATGAGCTTGGTTAGCACCGTGATAAGGATCTTGCCCTAAGATAACTACTCGCACGGATTCGAAAGGCGTCATATCAAAGGCACTGAACACCTGATCTTGTGGCGGGTAGACGGTTTTCCCATTATTACGTTGCTGCTCAACAAACGCGAGGACACTCTGAAAGTACTCCTTGTCACGTTCATCATTAATAATGGATTCCCAAGTTTTTGGTGCGCTCATCGTTTTACTTCCCAATCATCAAGGTTTCTAGCGGCTTTCGCCAGACAAAAAAATAGCTGTATCGGCTAACTGTCCTAAATAAGGCTTTAGGGCGTGTTGACCTTTCGTGGTTAAATTTTGTTCGAGATAAAAGCGTTTTAATCGAGGCGAGGGAGAAGTAGCCTAGTCATTCTAAGCAAATCTCCCTCAACAAAGAGTAAAACCGCTTTTAGCCGAACCCTCCGGGCAGCGTTTGCTGGTCATTTCTACTGCGTTAGCGGCTTCTCATGTAGGCTAGCTACACGTCAAAGCCTCTGCCTTGTATAAATACCCAGCAACTCGCTGCAAAAATCAGCTCGAAAGATCAACACGCCCTATTTATACCTCATACAGCTATCAATAAACATGATGTGTAGGGTTCACTTGTTGATGAATCATAATAATCAGTTCAAGTTGTGTTTATCTCGATTAACCACTTTTCTGTTGTGTACGATGGTGGCCATGGTTATGCACGTGACGGTTTGGTGTTGGTAAACGACTTGCGACAGCAACAGTTGAAGTTTGGGTGATTGAATACATAAAGGCACCTCCTCTAAGACATCGTGAACTACATATTCACTTTAATGTTATGAAAGAAAGGTGCCAATTTTTAGAAATAGACGGAAATAAATTTTTCCTTCTATTATTACGCTTCTTCGCTGACTACCGTTGCTGAGCGATGAAACATTCTAAGTTGTTGAATTTCCTCTTTCCAAATCGTCGAATCAATCGTTTCCAAGATAAGAGGGATACCATTAAAGCGAGAATCAGAAGCAATATAGTCAAAACAATCCCAGCCAATTTCACCTTTTCCTAAAGAATGGTGTCGATCAACTCGACTCGCGAACTCAGCTTTTGAATCATTGATGTGCATTGCTCTTAGATAGTGCATACCCACAATGCGGTCGAACTCAGCAAAAGTATGCTCACACGCCTCTTTTGTACGTAAGTCATAGCCAGCAGTAAACGTATGGCAGGTGTCTAAGCACACGCCAACACGTGACTTATCTTCTACCTGCTCGATAATCTCAGCTAGATGTTCAAACTTCCAACCAAGGTTAGTGCCCTGCCCTGACGTATTCTCGATCACCGCGATTACGTCAGGTACAGCTTGATGAGCTAGGTTGATCGACTCGGCGATCTTAGCCAAACATTCGCTTTCTGAGATTTTCTTCAAATGACTCCCAGGATGAAAATTCAAAAGCGTTAACCCAAGTTGATTACAACGCTCCATCTCATCAATAAAAGCCGCGCGTGATTTCTCTAGCTTCTCTTCCTCTGGTGCTCCTAGGTTAATAAGGTAGGAGTCATGAGGAAGAATGTGCTCAGCACCGAAGCCCAACATTTTGCAATTGGCTTTGAAGGCACTAATGGTTTTCGCTTCTAGCGGTTTTGCCGCCCACTGTCTCTGATTCTTGGTAAACAGTGCAAACGCATTGGCACCTATTTCACGTGCACGCATAGGCGCCTGATCAACACCACCAGCAGCCGACACATGAGCGCCAATAAACTTCATATTTGTTTCCGGTTTTGAGGATGAATTATTGTTTGTCATTAAATCACTTTACACTTTCATAATGCTTAATAAATAAAGGGTTGTATCGGTTTCTGTTCAATAAAAACACAACAAATGTAGTAAATTTACAACAAATACAACTGTTAAATATTTTTTATACTTTAAAATATTTTGTAATTACTTTGTTTTTAAAGGTTTTATTGATTTACCTCAAGATAATTACCTTTGTAAAAATATGGTTTTTGGTTGTTTTTTGACTTAAATCAATGTTAACCTTACTAATATTAGGTATATATTACTCAGCTCAATAAAAATCGAAAGTTAACACCATAATCAAACCACATTCAGTGGACTAGGAGATAGTTATGATCCAAGGTATTCAAATTACTAAAGCAGCAAACGATGACCTACTAAACTCAATCTGGCTACTAGATAGCGAGAAGAATGAAGCTCGTTGTGTTGTTGCTACTGCAGGTTTCGAAGCTGACCAAGTTATCTCAGCTGCAGACCTAGGCGAGTACGAAAGCCGTGAAGTTGCAATCGAAGCAGCACCACGCATCGAAGGTGGCCAACACCTAAACGTTAACGTTCTTAAGCGTGAAACGCTAGAAGACGCAGTTGCTCACCCAGAGAACTACCCACAGCTAACTATCCGTGTATCGGGTTACGCTGTACGTTTCAACTCTCTAACAACTGAACAGCAACGTGACGTTATCGCACGTACGTTCACTGAGTCTCTATAATTTTTAGAGCTTAAATTAGAATACAAAAACGGCGCTCATTGAGCGCCGTTTTTATTTGTTCGAAAAACAAATGGACGTTACGGTTGAACTCGACGAAGCACTGCTTTTAGCGCTTCAAAATCGTTATCAAGATCTTCAGACAACAACTCCATTGCCGCGTGTTTTGCTAGCGGGCCAGGCAGTTCGATATCAGAACCTAGGATGTCATCAACCACTTCTTTGAATTTCGCTGGGTGTGCTGTACACAGGAACAAGCCAGTTTCATTCTCTTGCAATTGCTCTTCCAATAGACGGTAAGCAATCGCACCATGTGGTTCACATAGGTAACCTTGTGCTTTTAGGTCGCGAACTGACTCAGCGCTCTGCTCGTCAGATACTTTACCTTTGCCTAGTGTATCTAAGCCCCAACCTTTCAGTTGGCAAAGCTCTTCAATACGAGGCCAGTTATTTGGTTGGCTTACGTCCATCGCGTTCGACGTTGTCGCAATGGTCGGTTTTGGATCCCATTGACCTGTTTCTAGGTAGCGAGGAACCGTGTCATTTTCATTGGTTGCTGCGATGAAACGCTTAACAGGTAAACCTAGTGCTTTAGCCAATAGACCCGCCGTTAGGTTACCAAAGTTACCACTTGGTACAGAAATAACTAGGTTTTCACGTTGCTCTTTAGTCAGCTGAGAAGCCGCTTCAAAGTAATAACAGATCTGAGCCATTAAACGGCTGATGTTGATAGAGTTTGCCGAGTTAAGACCAATCTCTTTACGCAGTTCAGCATCATCAAATGATTCTTTAACCAGAGCCTGACACGCATCAAAGTCACCATCGATAGCGACAGTGTGAATGTTCTTACCCAGCGTACAGAAAAGCTTCTCTTGCAATGGGCTGATCTTGCCTTTCGGGTAAAGAATCACAACATTGATGTCTTCCATGCCGTAGAAAGCATGTGCAACCGCCGCACCAGTATCACCTGATGTTGCTGTTAAGATCGTGATTTGACCACCATCTGAAACGGCTGCTAAAGACTGAGCCATAAAGCGGCCACCGAAATCTTTAAACGCCAGTGTAGGGCCGTGGAAAAGCTCAAGCGCGTAAACGCCGTCTTTTACTTGGTTGATTGGTGCAGGGAATTGGAACGCTGCATCCACCATTTGGTCGATCTGTTCTTTTGGTAATTCATCGCCAATCAATGCTGACAGAATCTTTGAGCTACGAGGGACAAAGTCCTCTGCTAGCAGCGCATCGATATCATCAAACTTTGGTAGCTCAGATGGAAAAAATAGACCTTGATTACGACCTAAACCTTGACGAACGGCTTGGCCAAAAGAGACTTGCTCGTCATTTTCTTTGATGTTGTACAGCTTCATAACTCACTTCCTGTAACGATCGAACCTTGCTTGTCTAGGCGACAAACGTGAACGAATCCTTCTTCATTTTGTACGTAATTTTGTTCTAACCAGCGTGCAACACGCTCGGCGACATCTTGTTCTTTGCAAATGCTAAATAGAGTTGGACCGCTACCGGAGATCCCAGTAGCCAGTGCTCCAGCTGAAGTGGCGTATTTACGCGCATCAGCAAACCCTGGAAGCAGTTTCTCACGATATGGTTCAGCAATCACGTCTTTGATCATCTTCGCTGCTAGCTCTGGTTGACCAGAGTGGCACGCGTGGATAAAACCCGCTAGATGACGGCCATGGGCAATCACATCCTGACGACGATATTGAGAAGGAAGAATTTCGCGAGCTTCAGCCGTTGAAACCTTAATACCCGGATACGCCATTACCCAATACCAGTCATCAAAACACGGTACTTCTTGGCTAATGATACCTAACTCTTCAAGCATTAACTGCACACCACCAAGGTAACATGGAGCAACGTTATCATAATGGATACCGCCTGAAATCTTACCTTCCATTTCGCCCATTAGAGCAAGCAGTTCAGTCTCATTCAGTGGCTGGCCATGAAAACGATTTAGCGCATCCAGTGCCGCGACAATTGAACATGCACTTGAACCTAGACCAGAACCAATAGGCATGTTCTTTTCGAGTGTCATTTCTAAAGGCTTTAGCGCAACGCCTTTTTTATCAAGCTCTCTAGAGAACACCACCCAGCAGTCGTAGACGATGTTTTCTTTGGCTTCAGTCGGCAGCTTAGAAACAAAGCTGCCTGCTGTTTTTAGCGAGAATGATTCATCGCCTGCTTTAACCATTACTCGGTCACCCAGCAGTGTGCCATCCACTGGAGACACAGCGGCCCCCAGCACATCAAACCCTACACTGACATTACCGATTGATGCAGGAGCATAAACGACAACATCCATATCACTTGAACTCATTCCTAAACTCCTAATTTCCAACCAAGAGTACGCATCACATCAGAGAATACGCCAGCTGCTGTTACTTCAGTACCCGCGCCGTAGCCACGTAGTACTAGAGGGATTGGTTGGTAGTAACGGCTGTAGAATGCTAATGCGTTCTCGCCATCTTTAATCTTGAACATTGGGTCATCGCCATCAACAGCAGCGATACGAACCTTACACTTACCTTCAGCGATTTCGCCAACATAACGAAGTACTTTGCCTTCTTCTGCTGCGATAGCCGACTGCTCTTGGAAGTAAGCATCCGCTTCTGGCAGACGAGCCATAAACTCTTCAACCGTGCCTGAGTCATCAAAACCTGGTGGCAGAGCTTGGTCAACTTCAACATCTTCAAGTTCAAGCGCCATGCCTGCTTCACGAGCAAGAATAAGCAGCTTACGCGCCACATCCATACCAGATAAATCGTCACGAGGATCCGGTTCAGTAAAGCCGTTATCTTTAGCAATATTGGTTGCTTGGCTTAGTGTCATACCTTCATCAAGTTTACCGAAGATGTAAGACAGTGAACCTGAAAGAATGCCGTTGAACTTCTCAAGTTCATCACCTGCAGAGATAAGGTTCTGAAGGTTTTCGATTACTGGTAGACCTGCACCTACGGTTGTTTCGTACATCAGCTTACGACGTGAGTTACGTGCAACTTCACGAAGCTGATGGTAGTAAGCCATGCTTGCTGTGTTTGCTTTCTTGTTTGGTGTTACCACGTGGAAACCAGCCGCTAGGAAATCAGCGTACTGCGCAGCAATACCTTCGCTAGACGTACAGTCAACCAATACTGGGTTGATGATGTGGTTACGTTGAACAAGAGCCGCTAAGCGAGCTAGGCTGAATTCTTCAGTCGCACTCGACATACGGTCACGCCACTGCTCTAACGGTAGACCATCGCTGTCTAGCAACAAACCTTTACTGTTTGCTAAACCACATACGCGAATCACGATGCCTTTTTCAGCCAATTTACCTTGCTGACGTTGGATCTGATCAACAAGTTCGCCACCAACGCCGCCAACACCCACAACGAATACGTCAAGGAAGTGCTTAGAGTTAAATAGGTTCTCGTGACACGCTTTGATTGCTTCAGAGATTTTATCTTCAGGGATAACCGCTGAGATAGCACGCTCAGATGACCCTTGAGCAATCGCAACAATGTTGACGTTCACTTCAGCTAAAGAAGAGAAGAACTGAGAAGCAACACCGCGTGAAGTACGCATACCGTCACCCACCAGCGTTACAATCGCTACGTCGTCCATGAACTCAACTGGCTCTAATAGACCATCTTTGAGCTCAAGTTCAAACGCGTCTGACAACACTTGTTTCGCTTTCACTTTGTCAGCCGATTCAATACAGAAGCTGATGCTGTACTCAGAAGACGATTGAGTAATAAGGACAATAGAAACGCCAGCCGAAGACATCGCGCCGAATACGCGACTTGCCATGCCAACCATGCCTTTCATACCAGGGCCTGATACGTTAACCATTGTTAGGTCACTTAGCGTAGTAATACCTTTAATTGCTAGGTTATCTTCGCCAGTGTCTTGACCAATCAAAGTACCCGCACCCTGTGGGTTGAAGCTGTTTTTGATCAGACAAGGAATATGAAATTGCGCGATAGGCGCGATAGTCTTCGGGTGTAGAACCGAAGCACCGAAGTAAGAAAGCTCCATCGCTTCTTGGTAGCTTAATGATTTAAGCAGACGTGCATCATCGACTAAGCGTGGGTCACAGTTGTAAACGCCGTCTACATCAGTCCAGATTTCACAGCAATCAGCACGTAGACATGCCGCTAGAACTGCCGCTGAGTAGTCAGAGCCATTACGGCCAAGTGTTACTAACTCACCTTTATCATTACCAGCAGTGAAGCCCGGCATGATGTTTACGTGACCTTTAGGAAGTGGCGATTGACGGAAGTTCTGAGTTGAAACATCCACATCGACCATAGCTTCAAGGTGATCACCTTTAGCGTATAGGTATTGAACTGGGTCAATCAGGCTTGCTGGTTGGCCTTTCGCTTCAAGTACCGCTTTCATCAACTGGATTGAGATTCGCTCACCTTTACTGATGATGCGAGCATTAACATGATTCGGGCACATGCCCAGTAGGTTAATGCCGTTCACGAACTGTTTTAGCTGAGCAAGAGAAGTATCCACCTGCTCTTGGAACGCAGCACCGTCAATAGAAGGAACAACGGCTTGAATATCTGCAAACAGTGCAGCGAATGAGGATTCGATCTCTGTAATCTGTGCGTCTGCTTCACCATTTTTAAGTGCAGCTTCAATTACAGCGACCAACTTATTGGTTGTTTTTCCTGGAGCCGATAGTACAACAGCTAGCTCTTCTTGCTGGGCATTATTAGCGATGATATCAGCCGCTCGTAAAAAACGATCTGCATCAGCTAATGATGAACCTCCAAACTTTAAAACGCGCATCCCTTTCTCCATAAGTCATAAAAATGGTACAAAAAAAGGCCTGTATCTTGTTGGATACAGGCCTTTTTTTTAAAATCCGTTACTTAGCAGCCTGCCCCAACAATGTTAATGTCGGTAATAATAATGGTTGTGGTCATTACTAGGTGGCTTACGTGCTGCATATCAAATTCTCTGCTTGTGCTTTACTCTACGTGTATCAATTTTTACCACTGGACGTCAATGAAAAGTTGCGTTTTTTTTACATTCGCACCGTTTTTCAGAGCAAACCGTCATTTAAGGGATAAAACACCCTGTATAAACCTTCACTTAAGATACTGGATTTACTCATTGAACAAGCAAGAGTGATCAATTGCATATATAGTCATAACAAAATGCTATATCGATTGTGCAGCGAACGCACAAGTTCTGTGCTTTAATTGAACGATAACGTTCGAAGAACAATAATAATGACATCAGGAGTGGGAAATGAAGAGATTACTTATTCTTTTGGCTTTTGCTATGCCTGTTGTTTGTTCAGCGAATAGTTTGCCTCTACTTCCTTCTCAAATAGATCGTTCTTCTCATAAATTTTTTATCTCCACACAAAACGCGTCAAGTGAAAGCTTCGATACTTGGAAAATAGACAGTGGCTATTCTTATAGCTTGTTTTCAGATGTGGATCTTTACGTGGGTACACGTATCAATAGTGCGGCACTGAAACAGGAAAGTGGATTCTTAAGTGGTGTCAGTTATCAGTTTTCAGAAAGAGTCTCTTTCAACAGTTCTTTACACACCTATAAAGATGAAACCGAAGACAATGAGAAATCGGTAGCCGCAGAGGTTTCCAGCCGAGTGCAACTGACTGATAATCTAGATTTGCATGCCACCCTTGACTATGAAGAGTGGCAGCAAGGTGTTGAAGTGGGATTAGGGTTTCGCTTTTAATCTCTTTCGCTTGTTCTTTATTTACTGATTAGTCCGAATTGAGCCCCAAGCTTTCAGCACATCACAAACCATTCCCCAATCTAATCTAACAACGGAATTAAATTTGAGTTAGTTACGACTCAATTAACAACTCAGATGAAATTAATACGCCATTCCAATCGGCATAAATATAGTCACCAGGCTGAATCAGTTGATTATGTATAGAGAGCGTAACATTCACTTGTCCGACGCCGCGTTTCTCTGTCTTGAATGGCGATGCACCCAGCGCCTGAACACCAAGGTCCATTTGCGACATCATGCCAACATCACGCACCGCACCGTTCACAATCACGCCTTCCCAACCATTCTCTATCGCGAGAATAGCGAGCTGATCGCCAAGCAGCGCCTTTTGGCATGAGCCATTTCCATCAACGACAAGCACTTTGCCACAGCCATCGGTCTCTAAAATCTCGCGAACCTTGGAATTATCGTGGTAACAACGAACTGTTACAATTTTTCCAAAGAACGCACCACGTTGACCGAAGTTCTGCAATGGCATGTTCAGTAGGGTGACTTCGCTTTCAAACTCATCACATAAGTCGGGTGTTATATCGTGCATATATCCTCCGTGAGTAAGGCGTTACCTGTTTAGTCAGGCTAACCTCTATGCTTTTATATGTTATTAAAATTAATCCTTTGTTTTCATTGTTCTATGCTCAATTTATTACTCAATAAAAGTTGATTGAGCATATTTATCTACTAGACTCTTAGGACAGCTTTCAGCTTCCTTGGTTCATAATCCGGTCTTTAGCAGGCAAGATGTGCGAAACATCTCGAATAATCATTCTTGTTTTGGTGCTAAATAATCACCATAACATTGGTTAAGTTGTAGCCATACTATTAAAGTTTGTTGCGATACGGCAATTGATGTAAATCAACAAAGTGAATGGAATTAACATTCTCGCGTTGTTAGCATGCTGTTAACATTATAGAATCCTCTCCAATCACTAAAAGAATGATTGAAAGGCGTACTGGATCTACGTTATTGGGCAATACTTCAAGGAAGGCAGATAGCTGGAAGTAAGTGTTTTTTTGAAAACTTTAAGTTATCATCAAAAATACATTACCTGTATGTTATGTTTTTGCCTAGAATTTATTCTATTAGCACAGTTTCGTCACAAATTTAGGTACCGCCAAATGCAAACCCCGCAGATTCTTATCGTTGAAGATGAGCAAGTAACTCGTAACACTCTAAAGAGTATTTTTGAAGCAGAGGGATATGCTGTTTTTGAGGCTAGCGACGGTGAAGAGATGCACCAAGTGCTATCTGACAACCAAGTTAACCTTGTAATTATGGACATCAACCTTCCAGGTAAGAATGGCCTACTACTTGCGCGTGAACTACGTGAGCAAGCAAACGTAGCGCTTATGTTCTTAACTGGTCGTGATAATGAAGTTGATAAGATCCTTGGCCTAGAGATCGGCGCTGATGACTACATCACTAAGCCTTTCAACCCTCGTGAACTGACTATCCGTGCACGCAACCTTCTTAACCGTTCAATGAGCACAAGCTCTGTTCAAGAAGAAAAGCGTAGCGTTGAAAAGTATGAGTTCAACGGTTGGGTACTAGATATCAACAGTCGTTCTCTGGTTAGCCCAGATGGCGAAGGCTACAAGCTACCTCGTTCAGAGTTCCGTGCTCTACTTCACTTCTGTGAGAACCCAGGTAAGATCCAAACACGTGCAGACCTTCTTAAGAAGATGACTGGTCGTGAGCTTAAGCCACACGATCGTACTGTAGACGTAACAATCCGTCGTATTCGTAAGCACTTTGAATCTGTTTCTGGTACGCCAGAAATCATCGCAACGATTCACGGTGAAGGCTACCGCTTTTGTGGTGACCTAGAAGACTAATTCGATTCGCGTTTCGAGTCGTTTAGCACTTAGTGTTTGAACAGTAGAAGCGCAATCAATAGTTATTAAAAAGGGAGAATGCCAACGCATTCTCCCTTTTTTGTTGTTCATTGTTCGCTAAGGTTTAGTAAACCGTATCAACCTTAACGTCTTTCTCCACCAGCCACTTCACGGTTTCACCATCTTTCAGTTCAACCGCCACATCAACAGGCTTGTCGCTGTCGATCTCTAGTTGCCACACAAAAGCGACTTCCCATTGAGTTTCGCTATGTGTTCTTAAATCAAGATCGTCAGCTGTTACCAATAAGGTGTCTGCACCCTGTTTAACGGTAACACTCTCAACCGCAAGCGTTGCTGGCAGTTGTGAGTCTGACTCTAGGTAGATTGCACCATGCAAAGTCTTATCTTGGGTCTCTCCAATCGTTGGCATCTTGTTGTGCCAAAGGTTGCTTTTCATTGTGACTGTTGCTGCAGATACTTCTACTTGATTATCTTGCTGCCATTCTACTTGGGGCGTAGAACAACCCGCTAATGCCACTACACATGCGGCGAATGCTAATTTTTTCATTCTTCTTCTACCTTTGATTTAACCAACTCTTTAAGACTTCAATGTCATTCTGGTATTCGTTATTAATCTCATCGACCCAATCTGAAATGTTTTCCCACCAAGCTGGTAGGTCAGGAGATTGAGCTTTCTGAGCAACTTGTTGAATGCGTTTCAGGCCAATAGAACCTGCTGCACCTTTAATTTTATGTGCTTCAGAAACGATACTGGCTTTATCTTTCGCGACCATGTTGGAGTTCAATATTTCCATATACTCCGGCATCATATCTTCAAACATCACGATGCTATCCAAAACCGGTTTTGGTCCAACAATGTCAACATAAGACTCTAGCATGTCAATATCAAGCAAAGTGGTATCAATAGCTGAAAGAACAGACTTAGTGGCGTCGACTTTCTCAATGCTTTCAACCTTCTCCGTACCCGCTACTTTCTCAATTACCTCTGTCGCATCTTCGATCAGCTCGCTGATGACATCTTGAATAGCTCGAACTGACAAAGGTTTGCTGATCGCTTCGTCCATGCCTTTCTGGAAATACTCTTGCTTGTTGTTTAACACGTTGGCAGTTAATGCCACCAAAGGCGGTAGTTGGCTGTATTTCTCGCGGTAGTATTGAGCAATATCGAAACCTGTCATGTCTGGCAGTTGGATATCTAACAGTACCAAGTCATAGTCTTCCGGGTTAAAAGCAATCTGAGCCTCTTTACCCGTCATTACTACGGTCACCTCATGGCCCAGACTTTCAAGTAGAGAGCGAGCCACTGTGATATTGAGTTCAATATCTTCTACCATGAAGATCTTAAGATTCGACTGCTTTCTTGGCGTTTTGATCAGTGCCTGAGTATCGTGATTAACTGGAACTCGAATCGAAACCGTAAAGGTGCTACCAAAGCCCTCTTCACTGGTGACTTCAATGTGGCCATCCATCATATTGATCAGCTGCTGTGAGACCGCGAGGCCAATGCCCGTGCCGACAGCGTGCAAATTGTCCGTGCCCGATTTTACCTGATAGTACATCGCGAAGATCTTCTCGATTTCACTTTCAGGGATACCAATCCCAGTGTCTTCTACTTCCATCGTTATGTTGGCAAAGTCGCCATCAATTTCGGCGCTGACTGTCATCACCACACCACCATCTTTGGTGAACTTCATCGCGTTGCTGACAAGGTTCCACAATACCTGTCTAAGACGAGTACCATCCACCTCAACAGCGGCAGGAAGATCAGACAATCTTTCTAGATCGAACCTTAGTCCTTTCTGCTCTGCCATTAACGCAGAAATACTCTCGATCTCGACAACGAAATCTTCAAAGTTGATAGGGGTTGGGAAGAGCTCAAGCTTACGGCGATCGAACTTATCCATGTCGATAATATCGTTAAAGATATTACCCAATGTCACTGCGCTTACCTTAATGGTTTGCATCTGCTTACGCTGCTCGGTCGTTAGTTGGCTATCCAACAACATGCGGCTCAAGCCGATGATGCCATTGAGCGGTGTTCTTAACTCGTGGCTAATGGTTGAGATAAAGGTGGTCTTATCACGGCTAGCTTTTTCTAACGACTCTTGATGCTCTTTACGTTCAGTAATATCACGACCAAAACCGACTAAGCCCAAGTGACGGCCATCTTTGCTGTAGAAAGGAACCTTACGCAGTTCGAAGTAACTCTTACGTCCGTCAGGGTATTCAAGCCATTGGTCATAGGTCAGCGCTTGGTTATCAGAAAAGACTTTCTTATCGGTTTCAACAACTTGTTGGGCTACCTCTTTACTGTAGACATCCCAAGGAGTCAAACCAACCAGCTCTTTTTCTGTTTTGCCGGTGAGCTCTTCTACAGCACGGTTACAACCAGAGAACACACCATCTTCATTACGATAGTAAATAAGGTCAGGAGAAGCATCAATAAATGAACGTAGCAGTGCCGTACGTTCTGCAAGTTCAAGCTGAGTTCGCTCACGTTGAAACACCTCGTTCTCAAGGTCGTGCATCGCTTCTGCACGTGCTTCTTCCGCTTTTTCACGCTCTTCAATTTCTTGATTAAGCTTCTCAATATTGAGTTGCAGTTTATTGTTGAGCTCTTGGTCTCGCTCACGCATGTCGCCAAGTTTAGAGACCAGTTTCGCTAACCTTTGACGAGACTCTTCCAGCTGATCAACGACTACAGATAGGAAGTAAACCGCCCAAGGCGTTATCACTAAACCAAAGAAAACTGAACGGACAATATCGATATCATCAACATTACCTTTGAGTGCGAGGGTGATACCGACTTGCACAACAACAGCGAGGGCAACAAGCGCTAGGGCGAGTAAGATAGAAAAGCGGACAATCCCCAGCTTTACGAGTAGATCCACGTAATACTGGGCAAGATTTTTCATGGGTTTCATTTAGCGCTCCATGCGATAAGACTAGCAACATTCTACCCTGTTTGAAGATAGGAGGTAAGCTAGCTACATCACACGCAGCAAGAGATCAGCGGCAATATCGAAGGTTAATCCAATTAATATAAATACCGAACAACCAAAACAGACGAAGGTGGGCAAATCACCGATTTTATAGAGTTAGCAAATTGAGGATGGATGCACCATAGAACGGTTTCGACCGTCAGATTTTGCTTGATACAGAGCACTGTCAGCCAAAGCAACGGCCGACTCCATCTCGTCATCAGGTTTAGGAATGTAAGAGACAATACCAATACTCACGGTGATGAATTCAGAGACCGTCGACTTCTCATGCGCAAGTTCTAATTTTAAGACTTCGTCATGTATACGCTGCGCCACCAGCTGAGCACCTTCGGTCGTTGTATTCGGCAGAATAAAGCCGAATTCTTCACCACCATAACGAGCTACACAGTCCGATGAACGATTCAACACTTGCTTAAATGCCTGAGAAACTTGGACCAGAGCATCATCACCTTGCTGGTGTCCGTAATAGTCGTTGTAGCCTTTAAAGAAATCGATGTCACACAGCATGATCGTCAGCGGTAACTTCTCACGCACATGATAATGCCACAGTGTCGAGAGCTGTTCATCGAAACGACGTCGATTAGAAACTTTAGTCAGGCTATCCATAAAGCTGAGGCGTTCAAGTTCAAGGTTGGCTTCTTCAAGTTTTTGTTCTGCTAGATAACGCTCTGTAATATCACGCGCCATGATCAACACACCATTAGTGCTCGATGCTGGATCTCTAAACGGTGATTTGACTACATCATACCAAGTAAATGCTCCATCACTTGAGACCACTTTGTCGATATAACGCAGCGATTTACTTTGATGAAGCACTTGATGATCGGTTTCTGATATTCGCGTATAGATGCTATGTGGCACCACATCTTGTAAACGTTTACCGATCAAGTCACTCACTTCAGAGATACCTAGCGCAGCCACAAATGGCTTATTACACGCTTGATAAACCATGTTTTCGTTGAAGATACCAATCGAGTCTGGGCTCGCTTCCAAGATGTTTTGCAAGATGGTGTCACGCTGAGCAAGTGCCACTTCGGTATCTTTACGCTTCTCCATTTCGCCACGCAGCTTCTGCTGCATGTCATGCCAATCGGTCACATCATGGCTAATAGAGAGCGTACCTATGGTTGATCCATCTTGTGAGAGCAAGACACTTTGGTAGGTTTCAAGCAAGCAGCTTTTTCCATCTTGATCTGTAGTCCAAGAGCGTTCACTTACACGACCTTTTAATACTCCACCAGAAACACTCAGGGTGCCCTCTTCAGCACGACCATGCCAAAACTTTTTAAACGAGCGATTACTCGTCACTAACTGATCTTTCTGATCTTTCACGTAGATCAACTCAGACAAAGAATCCAAAGCGGTACGAGCAACATTCAACTCTCGAACTTCTTGGGACATTTCTTCGTTAGTATTCTTATAAGGTGAAGCATGAATCATCCAAGCCTGCTTATTTCTAAAATGAACCTTACGACCGACTAAGTTGATCTTAAACGACTCAAATTCAGAAAGCGCCCACAGGGAGACCTGCTCGAAGGCTCGAGAGTTGATGTGATTGGTTAAGTAGTGGCGAAAGCTATTCTCGCTTTCAACGGTAGGGAATCGAAAGTTAACACCAATTTGTCGAATACCAAGCAACTGCATTGCTTGGCGATTGGCATAGAGTATTTCGCCACTTCGAACATCAACAAAGTAAAGTGGCGATGGAGTAGCAAGTAGAAGCGTTTCGATATGCGATTGATAACGAGAATAGAGATGCCAGCAGATGAGAGCAATCAGCAATACAACAACGATATAAATACCGTAGCCATACGCCCTGTCCCACAACCAAGTCATTACCAGTTCCATTTACTCTCAATCTATACCATAAAATCTGTGAGGGAAATGTTACCACTATTTGTTGGTTTTATCTGCTGTTACCTACAGTCACCCATTTCTATTAATTGGCCGCGTTTAAAACAGGCAGAGTGTATTCAAATGCAGAGCCAGTTTTGATGCCCTGAGCACCGGTTTTATCGAGCGAACGACCTATTTTAGTCATCGCTAACCAGCGGTTCTCACACCATAAAGGAGAGAGTAACGTTGGGCGTCTCGCAGCAGAAGAAACACGGTGATAAACCACGTCCGCAGGCGTGCGTTGGATGATCTCACTCGCGATATCAATGTACTCTTCAAGGCTTGGCGCTTCTAGCTTGCCGGCTTTCCACGCCTTAGCCATAGTACTGCCCTCTACTATATGAAGGCCATGTAGCTTAATACCATCGGTGCCAACCGCTAATACCTTGTCTAAGGTTTCAAGGTTATCCGGCTTAGTCTCTTTTGGTAGACCAACAATCAGGTGGGTACACACCTTGATGCCTAAAGCGCGAGCACGCTGGGTGATCGTTTCATACACCGCAAAGTCGTGTCCGCGGTTAATTCGCTTGAGAGTTTTATCATTGGCGGTTTGTAGGCCAAGCTCGAGCCAAATCTCATAGCCTTGTTTAACATAGCCCGCTAACAACTCTAATACCGCATCAGGCACGCAGTCTGGTCTTGTGCCAACACAAAGGCCGACGATCTCTGCACCAGGTGCTTTTAACGCCTCTTCATACATATTCTTAAGCACTTGTACCTCAGCATAAGTGCTGGTGTACGCCTGAAAGTAAGCCAGATACTTCTTGGCACGAGCAATCTCACCCGCGCGATCTTTTAACTGGTCAGCAATACTTTGAATTTGAGTTTGTTCATCGGCAAAGGAAGCCACGTTACAAAACGTACAACCTCCACGACCAATGGTCCCGTCTCGGTTTGGGCAGCTGAAACCACCGTGAAGCGTCAGCTTGTGGACTTTCTCGCCATAACGGCGTTGAAGGTCTTGGCCGATAGTATTGACCAACTCGTGTAATTGCATATTTTCAAAGCACTCAAGTAAATAAGAATGAATATCAGTCTTTTTTTGAAAAAAAATTACATCCCTGCAAAATTCGACCAATTAGTTTACTCAAGGCTTTTTGCGAGCAACCTAACAAATATCAATAAACATGCAAAAAATCGGCTCTATTTGCCTAATGTTGCACATTTGTTAGGCATTAAATTCAAAATAAAACGAAAAAAATGGTCTACATGGGTCAACTTTCATTGCAATTCGCCTAGACAAAATTGTAGGATACTTACACATATTGGCTATTTTTGAGTATTTACTTACAACGAAAACTTGCTAATAAGTCGGTGATATCTAACTCCCACCTATATAAACCACTAGTTTGTGGTTAAAAATAAACAGGTATCACTAAGGATTGTTTTTCTCGCAATACTTTTCCTGCGAGATACGGAAAGGATTCAAACCGCCAGCATAGGCAGGTTTAGACCCATAAATATAAAAGGACAAGGCTGACTTTATACAAATAAGTTGCGCCTAGATTTAACTGGAAGGATGTATCTATGGTAGATCAAGAGCAGAACTCACAGGGTCTGTATACTCCTGAATTGGAGCATGACGCTTGTGGTATCGGTTTTGTTGCGCATCTAAAGAATCGCAAATCTCATGATGTAGTAACTCAAGCACTCGATATGCTTGCACGTATGGAACACCGTGGCGGCCAAGGCTGCGATCCGTGTTCTGGTGATGGTGCAGGTATCCTGCTACAGAAGCCGCACGAATTCTTACTAGAAGAAGCCGTAAAGCTTGGAATTAAGCTGCCATCTTTTGAAAAATATGGTGTTGGTGTTGTACTTTTCCCTAAAGATGAACACAAACGTGCACAGTGTCGTGACATTCTAGAACGCAATGCACAACGCCTTGAGTTAGAAGTGATCGGTTACCGTGAACTTCCAACTGACAATTCAATGATTGGTGCTGACCCACTAAGCACTGAACCTCAATTTGAACACGTATTTATTTCTGGCGGCCCTGGTATCACACCAGAAGAGCTTGAGCGTAAACTGTATGTTCTACGTAACTACACGGTTCGTGTATGCCTAGAAAGCGTTTCAAATATCGGTGATGACTTCTACATCAACTCTATGTCTTACAAGACATTGGTGTACAAAGGTCAGCTAACAACTGAACAAGTTCCTCAGTACTTCCTAGACCTGCAAAACCCAACCATGGTGACAGCTCTAGCACTGGTACACTCTCGCTTCTCTACCAATACATTCCCACGTTGGCGTCTAGCTCAGCCTTTCCGTTACATCGCGCATAATGGCGAAATCAATACGGTTCGCGGCAACCTGAACTGGATGAAAGCGCGTGAAGCAATCCTAGAATCGGATCTGTTTACACAAGCTGAAATCGACATGCTACTGCCTATCTGTCAGGAAGGTAGTTCGGATTCATCAAACTTCGATATGGCACTTGAGCTACTTGTTCTTTCAGGTCGTACTCTGCCACATGCGTTGATGATGATGATCCCGGAAGCATGGCAAGAAAACAAAAACATGGACCCAACTCGTCGTGCGTTCTACCAGTACCACGCGAACGTAATGGAACCATGGGATGGCCCAGCATCTGTATGTTTCACCGATGGTGTTCAAGTAGGTGCAACGCTAGACCGTAACGGTCTTCGTCCTTCTCGCTACACAGTAACAAAAGACGATTTCCTAGTAATGGCGTCTGAGTCTGGTGTTGTTGAGATTGCACCTGAAAACGTTGAGTACCGTGGTCGCCTGCAACCAGGTCGTATTTTTGTTGCTGACCTTGAGCAAGGCCGCATCATTTCTGATGAAGAAGTGAAAGACAGCATTGCTAAAGCACAACCCTACGAAAAGTGGGTTGAAGAGAACCTTCTGAGCTTGAAAAAGCTACCAGATGCGAGCAACGAATTTAGCCAACCTTCTCCAGAGAAACTTCTCCACAAACAACAATCGTTTGGTGTGAGCTCTGAAGAAGTGAACGAAATCATTCTACCTCTTGCGAAAACAGGCTACGAGCCACTTTCTGCAATGGGTGCTGACTGGCCGCTAGCGATTCTTTCTCATCAATCTCAGCACCTTTCAAACTACTTCAAACAGTTGTTTGCACAAGTAACCAACCCACCGATCGACCCGATTCGTGAGCGTATGGTTATGTCTCTGAACACTTACCTAGGTAAAGATCAGAACTTACTTGCTGAAACACCTGAACACTGTCAAAAAGTAGAGCTTGAGTCTCCAGTACTGTCTAACTCTGAGTTAGAAAAACTGCGTGCAATCGATAACGAGCACCTTCAAGCGAAGACACTGGATATCGTATTCCAAGCAAATGGCGACCAAGGTAAATTAGAGCGCGCACTTAAGCGTATCTGCCAATACGCAGAAGACGCAGTGATTGATGGCTACTCTATCATCCTACTAACTGACCGTGCGGTTAACTCTAACCATGCCGCTATTCCAGCAATGCTGGCTGTTGGCGCGGTTCATCACCACCTAATCCGTAAAGGTCTACGTGCTAAGTGTGACATCGTGGTTGAAACGGGCGACGCTCGTGAGACACACCACTTTGCAACGCTTATCGGTTACGGTGCGAACGCAGTTAACCCATACCTAGTTATTGAAACGATTGTTGAACTGCAACGTACGAAGAAGCTAGATCCAAACGTACACCCACGTGAGTTATTCGATAACTACCGTAAAGGTGTTAACGGCGGTCTACTTAAGATCTTCTCTAAGATGGGGATCTCTACGCTGCAGTCTTACCACGGTGCACAAATCTTTGAAGCACTTGGTGTTAGCAAATCAGTAGTTGAAAAATACTTCACAGGTACTGTTTCTCGTATCCAAGGTCTAACGATCGACGATATCGCGCGAGAAGTACTGGTTCGTCACCGTGTTGGTTACCCAGCTCGTGAAATCCCAGCTCAGATCCTTGATGTTGGTGGTGTTTACCAGTGGAAACAACGTGGTGAGAAGCACCTGTTCAACCCTGAAACGATTTCTCTACTTCAAGAGTCGACGCGTAACAAAGATTACGGTCAGTTCAAGAAGTACGCAAAAGCAGTTGATGACCAAGGCGACAACGCAGCAACGCTACGTAGTCAACTGGACTTCATCAAAAACCCTGCAGGCTCTATTCCTCTAGCAGAAGTAGAACCAATCGAGAACATCCTTAAGCGTTTTGCTACTGGCGCAATGAGCTTTGGTTCAATCTCGCATGAGGCTCACTCAACACTGGCTGTTGCGATGAACCGCATTGGCGCGAAATCAAACTCAGGTGAAGGTGGTGAAGATCCAGCACGTTTCGAACGTAAAGAAAACGGCGACTGGGAACGTTCAGCAATCAAACAGGTGGCTTCTGGTCGCTTTGGTGTAACGTCTTACTACCTATCTAACGCTGATGAGCTACAAATCAAGATGGCTCAAGGTGCGAAACCGGGCGAAGGTGGTCAACTACCTGGTGATAAGGTTGATGACTGGATCGGCGCAACGCGTCACTCGACTCCGGGCGTAGGTCTTATCTCGCCACCGCCACACCACGATATCTACTCAATCGAAGATTTGGCTCAGCTGATCTACGATCTGAAAAACGCGAACCGTAATGGCCGTGTAAACGTGAAGCTAGTATCAGAAGCTGGCGTAGGTACAATTGCATCTGGTGTAGCGAAAGCGAAAGCTGACGTGGTACTTATCGCAGGTTTTGATGGTGGTACGGGTGCATCTCCGATGTCTTCTATCCGTCACACTGGTCTGCCTTGGGAACTGGGTCTAGCAGAAACGCACCAAACACTACTGAAAAACGGCCTACGTAACCGTATCGTTGTTCAGTCTGATGGTCAGATGAAAACACCACGTGACCTTGCAGTAGCAACGTTACTTGGCGCTGAAGAATGGGGCGTAGCAACAGCAGCTCTAGTGGTTGAAGGCTGTATCATGATGCGTAAGTGTCACAAGAATACATGTCCTGTTGGCATCGCAACACAGAACAAGACTCTACGTGAGCGTTTCGACGGCCGCGTAGAAGACGTAGTGACTTTCTTCCAATACATGGCTGAAGGCCTACGTGAAGTAATGGCTGAGCTTGGCTTCCGCTCTATCGATGAGATGGTGGGTCAATCGCACAAACTGAAAGTGCGTGATGACATCGGTCACTGGAAGTACAAGAACCTAGATCTAACGCCGGTACTGCACATTGAGCAGGCGCGTGAAGAAGATGGTATCTACAACCAGACACAACAAAACCACAACCTAGAAGATGTTCTAGACCGTAAGTTGATTCAAGCTGCGATTCCTGCACTTGAGAAAGGCGAAGCTGTAAGTGCAAGCTTCCCTATCATCAACACGGACCGCTCTGCAGGTACCATGCTGTCGAACGAAATCTCGAAGGTTTACAAAGACCAAGGTTTACCACAGCCAATGAACGTTAAGTTCCACGGTAGTGCTGGCCAATCTTTCGGTGCGTTCCTTGCGAAAGGCGTTAAGTTCGAAGTAGAAGGCGACGCGAACGATTACTGGGGTAAAGGTCTGTCTGGCGGTACTTTAGTACTGTACCCAGATGCGAAATCATCTATCGTTGCTGAAGATAACATCGTGGTTGGTAACGTATGTTTCTACGGTGCGACTTCAGGTGAATCTTTCATTCGCGGTATGGCTGGCGAACGTTTCTGTGTTCGTAACTCAGGTGCGAAGGTTGTTGTTGAAGGCGTTGGTGACCACGGTTGTGAATACATGACTGGCGGTGTTGCTATTATCCTTGGCTCAACGGGTCGTAACTTTGCTGCGGGTATGAGTGGCGGTGTCGCTTATGTTTGGGATAAAGCGGGCGACTTCGAAACCAAGCTTAACTCTGAACTTGTCGACCTAGATCCAATTGAACAAGAAGATAAAGATCTTCTACTAGATATGCTAACGAAGCACGTTGAATTCACAGGAAGTGAAGTTGCTCAGTCTTTCCTAGACAACTTTGAAGCAAGTGTTGCATCACTAATTAAAGTAATGCCACGCGACTACAAAGCAGTTCTTGAGAAGCGTAAAGCTGAAGCACAACAAGCACAAACGGAAGAAGTGGAGGCAGTATAATGGGTAAGCCTACTGGATTTTTAGAACACGGTCGTGAGCTTCCAAAGAAGCTCGACCCGTCAGTTCGTATCGAAGACAACAAAGAGTTCGTACTTAACGAAGAGTTTGGTGACAAGATCAATACTCAAGCGTCTCGTTGTATGGACTGTGGCGTACCTTTCTGTCACAGCGGTTGTCCGATTGGTAACATCATCCCAGAATTCAATGACGCGGTTTACCGTGACAGCTGGGAAGAGGCTTGGAACATCTTAAGCTCGACCAATAACTTCCCTGAATTTACAGGTCGTGTGTGCCCTTCTCCTTGTGAGAGTGCTTGTGTACTAGGTATTAACCAAGACCCAATCACTATCTGTAACATCGAGAAAACGATTGTAGAAACTGCGTACCGAGAAGGGTACGCAAAACCTAAAACACCTCGTTCTCGCACAGGTAAAACAGTGGCTGTTATCGGTTCAGGTCCTGCTGGCCTAGCCGCTGCTGAGCAACTAAACAGTGCTGGTCACTCAGTAACAGTATTTGAACGTGACGAGAAAGTTGGCGGCCTACTGCGTTTCGGTATCCCAGACTTCAAACTGGGTATGGACGTAATTGATCGTAAGATCAATCTAATGGCTGAAGCGGGCGTTGAGTTTAAAGTGAACCAACACATCGGTGTTGATGTTAACGCTCAACAGCTACGTCAAGAGTTTGATGTGGTCCTGCTAACAGGTGGTTCTACGGTTCCACGTGACCTACCAATTCCAGGCCGTGAGCTAAAAGGCGTTCATTTTGCGATGGAATTCCTTGGCCAAAACAACCGTCGTGCCAACGACCTAGACCTGAAAACAGAAGAGATTCACGCTCAAGATAAGCACATTGTGGTTATCGGTGGTGGTGATACTGGTTCTGACTGTGTAGGTACCTCAAACCGTCATAAAGCAGCAAGCATTACTCAGGTAGAGATCATGCCTATCCCACCAGAGAAGCGCCCTGCAAATATGCCCTGGCCTCAATACCCAATGATCATGAAAACAACGACTTCTCACGAAGAAGGTTGTGAACGTCACTGGAACATCTTAACCAAAGAGTTCATCGGTAACGAGCAAGGTCAAGTGACGGGTCTACGTATTGCTGACATCGTTTGGCAAGATGCGAAACCAGGTGAGCGTCCAAGCTTTGATGAAGTGGCGAACACAGAACGTGTTATCCCTTGTGATATGGCATTCCTAGCAATGGGTTTCTTACACCCAGAGCCAACAGGTGTGCTAGCTCAACTAGACATTAAACTGGACGAGCGCGGTAACGTCGCTTCTGAAGGTTACGCAACTAACCAGAAAGGCGTTTTCGCTGCTGGTGATATGCGTACAGGTCAGTCTCTAGTGGTACGTTGTATTAATGAAGGTCGTGAATGTGCAATTGCTATTGATGACTTCTTAATGGGTAACTCAAACTTAGAAGCGAAAGCTGATTCACTCATGCTTTCCGCATAATATTTCTCGGGCTAACGTCAATGACGTTAGCCTAGAGGAAAAGCAACACCCTTCCTAACTTTTATATTTGGCTAGCACTCGATGCTAGCCTTTTTTCTATCTGCTTTCTGGCGCTTTCAAAGTCCCCCTGTTGTATATGTTAAATCTCGTTAACATCCATCTTGTATATCTCATTGATATCCATCGATTATTTTAGATTATTAAGTGGCTAATCGCGTTTATGCATGATAATTAACCATGAACTTGACCTTAAACACAATTAGCTATACGTTGTAAAGCTGATGAAAATAAAATCAATCGGTTTTGTTAACACAACCAATAACGTTTTAACTGGCTAAAGCAAACTATCAGTTTATAAAAAACAACAAGTACATGAATAGTTAGTCATTTACTGTCTGGATGACAGAGAAGCAAAAGGGAGAATTGCAATGGCTCTATATGATCCTAGTCTTGAAAAAGACAACTGTGGATTTGGTTTAATAGCGCAAATGGAAGGCCAACCTAGTCATAAGTTGGTAAGAACTGCTATTTCAGCCCTAGATCGCATGACACACCGTGGTGGTATCGCTGCGGATGGTAAAACCGGAGATGGCTGTGGCTTATTACTACAGAAGCCAGACTCTTACCTCAGAATCATCGCAGAAGAGAATAACTTCAAGCTCGGCAAGCAATATGCTGTCGGCATGATTTTCTTCAGCCAAGACCCAATCAAGGCGCAATCCGCGCAAGACATCGTCAATAAAGAGCTCGCTCAAGAGACACTCACCGTTGCAGGTTGGCGTGTCGTGCCGACTAACACCGAAGTTTTGGGTCCCATCGCGAAAGACTCGGTTCCCAACATTCAACAGGTGTTTATCTCAGCACCTGCAGGCTGGCGTGAGCGTGATATCGAACGCCGCCTATACATTGCTCGTCGCAGAATTGAAAAGCAGATCACCGAAGACAAAGATTTCTATATTTGTAGCCTTTCAACACAAGTAATGGTCTACAAAGGTCTGTGTATGCCCGCCGATCTTCCGCGATTTTACCTCGATCTTGCAGACTTACGTATGGAATCGGCAATATGTCTGTTCCACCAGCGTTTCTCAACTAACACACAACCACGCTGGCCACTGGCTCAACCATTCCGCTATTTGGCGCACAATGGTGAGATCAATACCATCGAAGGTAACCGCCAATGGGCCAAGGCTCGTGCCTATAAATTCTCTTCACCGTTGCTGCCCGACTTACAAACGGCTGCACCCTTTGTGAATGAGACAGGCTCAGATTCATCAAGCCTAGATAACATGCTCGACCTGTTCCTTGCCGGTGGTATGGATGTGTTCCGAGCGATGCGCATGCTTGTGCCGCCCGCTTGGCAAAATCACCCAGACATGGACCCAGATCTGCGTGCCTTTTACGACTTCAACTCCAAGCACATGGAACCGTGGGATGGCCCTGCTGGCATCGTACTTTCTGATGGTCGTTACGCCGCATGTAACCTTGATAGAAATGGCCTGCGACCAGCGCGTTATGTGATTACCAAAGACAATCTAATCACACTGGCATCTGAGGTCGGTATCTGGAACTACGCACCGGATGAAGTTGCAGAAAAAGGTCGTGTTGGTCCAGGTGAGTTACTGGTGATAGATACTCGTCGCGGCAAACTGTGGCAATCTAATGAAATCGATAATGACCTCAAAAGCCGCCACCCATATAAAGAGTGGATGGAAAAGAATGTTCACAAATTAACGCCATTTTCTGCGTTGCAAGATGACCAAGTCGGTAAGCGTAGCTTTGACGATGACACGCTCAAGACCTACCAAAAACAGTTTGCGATGAGCAACGAGGAGTCCGACCAAGTACTGCGTGTACTTGGTGATATGGGGCAAGAAGCAGTAGGCTCAATGGGCGATGATACGCCGATGGCTGTTCTCTCTTCAAAAGAGCGTCTGGTTACTGATTACTTCCGTCAGAAGTTTGCACAGGTCACCAACCCTCCGATTGATCCATTGCGTGAAAAACACGTGATGTCTTTGGCGACCAGTATCGGTAAAGAGATGAACGTGTTCTGTGAAACAGACGGTCACGCCTATCGTGTGACGTTTGATTCGCCAGTACTGCTTTACTCAGACATGCAACAGCTTCTGCAGTTAAGTCAGAAACATTACCGTCATGTCATTCTCAGCATGCACTACGACCCGAATCATCAAGATCTCGAACAAGCGATCAAAGCGGTATGTGATAGCGCGGAACAAGAAGTCCGTGAGGGTGCGGTTTTAGTTGTGCTATCGGACAAAGGTTTAGAAAAAGGCAAACTACCGATCCCTGCAGCCATGGTGGTTGGCGCGGTTCAAACAAGGCTTGCTGATACTAACCTGCGTTGTGATGCCAACATCGTGGTTGAGACAGCCACTGCTCGTGACCCACATCAGTTCGCAGTTCTACTTGGCTTCGGTGCGACCGCGGTTTATCCATACCTTGCTTATGAAGCGTTAGGTAAAATGTTGGATGATGGTTCTTTAGATAAAGACTATCGTACCGCGATGCAGAACTACCAAAACGGCATCAACAAAGGTCTGTATAAGATCATGTCGAAGATGGGTATTTCTACGATTGCTTCATATCGTTGTTCGCAACTTTTCGAAGCCGTTGGCCTACATTCCGATGTTGTTAAGCTCTGTTTCCG
Organism: Vibrio crassostreae; assembly: GCF_024347415.1. NCBI lineage: Bacteria > Pseudomonadati > Pseudomonadota > Gammaproteobacteria > Vibrionales > Vibrionaceae > Vibrio > Vibrio crassostreae. The sequence continues at coordinate 526,522 of NZ_AP025476.1, read as the reverse complement.
CGGAGTTACCACACGAATCCAAGGCGCAAGCTTTAGCGATTTCCAACAAGATATCTATAACTTATCTCGTAAAGCGTGGACTAAGCGCAAACCGATCGAACACGGCGGTTTACTGAAATACGTCCATGGCGGTGAATATCACGCCTACAACCCAGATGTAGTTGGCACACTGCAAACCGCAGTTAAAACTGGCGAAACTTCGGATTACCTATCTTTTGCTAAACAGGTAAATGCTCGCCCTGCGGCAATGTTACGTGACTTAATGAGCCTGAAAAAAGCCGATAAACCACTAACACTTGAGCAAGTAGAGCCAAGTAGCGCTCTGTTTAAGCGCTTTGACTCGGCTGCGATGTCGATTGGAGCTTTGAGCCCAGAAGCTCATGAAGCACTGGCTATGGCGATGAACCGATTAGGAGGCTACTCCAACTCTGGTGAAGGTGGTGAAGACCCACGACGCTTTGGGACTGACCGCAACTCGCGCATCAAACAGATTGCGTCTGGTCGATTTGGCGTAACGCCGCATTACTTAACCAATGCAGATGTTCTGCAAATCAAGGTCGCGCAAGGTGCGAAACCCGGTGAAGGTGGTCAGCTGCCAGGTCATAAAGTCACGGCAGAAATCGCCAAACTGAGATACTCAGTTCAAGGGGTCACGCTGATTTCCCCTCCTCCACATCACGATATCTATTCCATCGAAGATTTGGCACAGCTGATTTTCGACCTTAAACAAGTGAATCCTAAAGCCTTAGTTTCAGTGAAGTTAGTATCCGAACCGGGTGTCGGCACGATTGCAACAGGTGTGGCAAAAGCCTATGCGGATCTGATCACCATTTCAGGTTACGACGGCGGTACCGCGGCAAGCCCACTGACTTCGGTGAAATACGCTGGCTGTCCTTGGGAGCTAGGACTCGCGGAAACCCAGCAAGCATTGGTTGCTAACGGGCTTCGTCATAAGATCCGTCTACAAGTCGATGGTGGTCTGAAAACTGGCCTTGATGTGATTAAAGGCGCGATTCTCGGTGCTGAAAGCTTTGGTTTCGGGACTGCGCCAATGGTCGCGATGGGTTGTAAGTTCTTACGAATTTGTCACCTAAACAACTGTGCAACGGGTGTTGCGACTCAAGATGAAACGCTACGCCGTGAATACTTCAAAGGCCTGCCAGACATGGTGGTGAACTACTTTACTGGCCTAGCCGATGAAGTTCGCCAATACCTTGCGGAGCTTGGTGTAGAAAAACTTACAGACCTGATTGGACGTACGGACTTACTAGAAGCCGTTCAAGGCCTCACAGCGAAACAGAGCAAACTCGATCTATCTTCAATACTCGAAGCTCCAGTATCTCCGGAAGGTCACCCGCTGTTTTGGACCGAGCCAAACGCACCATTTGATAAAGCTCAGCTCAACCAGCAGATTCTTGATGATGCACTCGATGCGATTGAGAAACGACAGTCCACCAGCCTCTACTACAACGTGATTAATACAGACCGTTCGATAGGCGCACGTATCTCTGGCGAAATTGCTAAGCGTTACGGCAACCAAGGGATGGCGGGCTCACCAATTAAGTTGTACCTCGATGGTACAGCAGGCCAATCATTTGCGGTTTGGAACGCTGGTGGCATTGAGCTGTATCTGACAGGCGATGCCAATGACTATGTCGGCAAAGGCATGGCGGGCGGTAAAGTGGTTATCAAGCCTCACCAAGGCACCGCATTTACTTGTAACGAAGCGACCATCATAGGCAACACCTGTCTGTATGGCGCTACTGGAGGCAAGCTATTTGCCGCAGGTACCGCAGGAGAACGATTTGGCGTACGCAACTCAGGTACCGTCGCTGTGATTGAAGGTGCAGGTGATAACGCTTGTGAGTATATGACAGGCGGTATTGTGGCCATTCTTGGCGCAACAGGAGTCAACTTCGGCGCAGGTATGACGGGTGGCTTCGCTTATGTGATGGATAAGAATGAAGACTTCCAAGGCCGTGTGAACAACGAATCGGTTGAGGCACTTTCTCTATCTGACCTATACATCCACCAAGAACATCTGCGTGGTTTGATTGCAGAGCACTTAGAAGAGACAGGTTCAGTACACGCTGAAGCGATTCTGGCGAACTTTGATGAATGGATTCCGAAGTTCTACCTAGTGAAGCCGAAGACGGCGGATCTCAACACCTTGCTCGGTCACCAAAGCCGTAGCTCTGCTGAACTTCGTGTTCAAGCGCAATAATTGGAAGGAGCCAATCATGAGCCAGAATGTATACCAATTTATTGATGTGAATCGCGTAGATCCAGCGAAGAAACCAATCAAGATTCGTAAGATTGAGTTTGTAGAGATCTACGAACCTTTCACTAAACAGCAAGCCAAAGCACAAGCAGACCGTTGTTTAGACTGTGGTAACCCATACTGTGAATGGAAATGTCCTGTTCACAACTACATCCCTCAGTGGCTTAAGCTTGCCAATGAAGGGCGCATTATCGAAGCCGCTGAACTGTCTCACCAAACCAACAGTTTACCTGAGGTGTGTGGACGAGTTTGTCCTCAGGACCGACTGTGCGAGGGATCTTGTACCCTCAATGATGATTTCGGCGCAGTAACCATCGGCAACATTGAAAAATACATCAATGACAAAGCGTTTGAGATGGGCTGGAAGCCAGACATGTCTCACGTTGAATGGACCGACAAAAAAGTCGCTATCATCGGCGCTGGCCCCGCAGGGCTTGCTGCAGCTGATATCTTAGTTCGAAACGGTGTGAAGGCCGTGGTATTTGACCGCTACCCCGAGATCGGTGGCCTGCTGACGTTTGGTATCCCATCGTTCAAGCTTGAAAAAGGCATCATGGAAAACCGTCGCCGTATCTTTAGTGGAATGGGTGTCGAATTTAAAATGAATACCGAAGTCGGTAAAGACGTTCAACTTCAGCAACTTGTCGATGACTACGACGCTGTCTTCTTAGGTGTCGGTACCTACAAAAACATGCGTGCTGGCTTAGACAACGAAGACGCACCGGGCGTTTATGATGCTCTACCATTCCTTGTTTCCAATACCTATAAGGTAATGGAACTGGATAACCCAACGCCATTCATCGACATGAAGGGCAAAAAAGTGGTCGTGCTTGGTGGTGGTGATACGGCGATGGACTGTGTCCGAACTTCGATTCGTCAGCATGCCGCTAATGTTGTGTGTGCTTATCGCCGAGATGAAGCGAACATGCCGGGCTCTCGCCGTGAGGTAAAAAATGCACGTGAAGAGGGTGTGAAGTTCAAGTTCAACCTACAACCTATTGGCTTAGAGCTTAACAACGCTGGTCATGTGGTTGGTGTCAAAGTCGTGAAAACTGCTTTGGGTGAGCCAGATGAAGCTGGTCGTCGTCGTCCAGAACCTGTCGAAGGCAGTGAACATGTTCTTGAAGCCGATGCTGTGATCATGGCATTTGGTTTCCAACCTCATGCGATGGAATGGTTAGAACCTTTCGGTGTGGAACTCGATCAATGGGGGCGAATCAAAGCTCCCGGCAAACAAGAGTTTCAATACCAAACCACCAACAGCAAGATCTTTGCAGGTGGTGATGCGGTTCGAGGATCTGACTTGGTGGTGACCGCTATCGATGAAGGCCGCAAAGCAGCGGAAGGGATCTTGGATTATCTAGAAGTGTAACTGGGTTTCCTTTATTACTCAGTTCGTTACTATAAAAAAGGATCCAATGATGGATCCTTTTTTGAATTAGATACGTTTATCACAAACATACCGAAAATACGTAAAACAATCGCAAACAAGCCAATACCTATAACTATAATTAAAACAACGCCATAGGAAACACTATGAAAAAAGCCGCTCTCCTCTCGCTATCACTTTTAACGTTAACCGCTTGCAGCCAAGGAATCACGGACATGAAAGACAGAACTTCATCACCTTGTGGAGACAAACCAAACTGCGTATCAACTCAAGATGACCGTGAGCAGCATGCACTGGCCGCGTTTGAGTTATCAGACTCAGCAAATTTAGATGCCATTGAGCAGGTTGCGCTAACCTTACCGGGGTCGAAAACCGCGAGTAAAACAGAAGATTACCTGCGTGTTGAATGCACCTCTCGCATCATGCGATTTGTCGATGATTTAGAACTTAAAATCACGGATGAAAAATTGATAGTGCGTTCAGAGTCTCGTACTGGCCATTCTGATTTTGGCGTAAACCGAAAACGTGCTGAACAACTTCGTGCTAGCTTGAAAAGCGAAGGCCTAATCAAATAGATAAAAGAATACTCAGATAAATCGCTGCTATTCGGATGAGAAGTGCCTCTGGACAGTCGCTCGACACTTCTTATCCATGCTACAATTTCGCTCTACTGTTTAAATATTATTTATTAAGAGACTACACATGAAAATCGGCATCATTGGCGCAATGGAGCAAGAAGTTGCGATCCTAAAAGCAGCAATTTCAGACATTACTGAAGTTAATAAAGGCGGTTGTACCTTTTTCTCTGGTCAGCTAAATGGTGTTGACGTTGTTTTGCTTCAATCTGGCATTGGTAAAGTAGCAGCAGCTGTTGGTACTTCAATCCTATTAAGCGAATACCAACCAGATGTCGTTCTAAACACAGGCTCTGCTGGCGGTTTTGATTCAACACTGAACCTTGGCGATGTGGTTATCTCGACTGAAGTTCGTCACCACGATGCAGACGTTACAGCTTTCGGTTACGAAATTGGCCAAATGGCAGGTCAACCAGCAGCGTTCAAAGCTGACGACAAACTGATGGCTGTTGCTGAACAAGCGCTAGCACAAATGGAAGATAAGCATGCCGTTCGCGGTCTTATCTGTACTGGCGACGCATTTGTTTGCACAGCAGAACGCCAAGAGTTCATCCGCAAGCACTTCCCATCTGTCGTTGCTGTAGAGATGGAAGCATCGGCTATCGCTCAAGCTTGTCACCAATTCCAAGTACCATTCGTGGTTGTTCGTGCAATCTCTGACGTAGCAGACAAAGAGTCACCAATGAGCTTCGAAGAGTTCCTGCCACTAGCAGCGCAAAGCTCTTCTGAAATGGTTATCAAGATGGTTGCCCTACTAAAGTAAGCGACTAGACATGCAAACACTGTTTGATCAGGTATTTGCAAATGGCGTGCTCCTTGTGATGTGGGGAGCACTGCTTTTTCATTTAATTTTACCTATCCCCCATGCCGCACACCCCACGACCTTATGGCATAAGTTTGCTGAGCTTTTAGCAAGCAAGGTTAATAACAACCACAACTATTCCCAAAGTTTAATCTCAGGCACATTAGCCTGGGGGCTAATGGTACTGCCGACTCTGGTTATTCTTCTGGCACTGCAACCATTGGTTTGGCAATCTCAACTATTTGAATTAGCACTTTTATTACTCGCGATTGATTGGCGCAATAATGAAAAGCTGGCAAATCAGTTAATCAAAGCATTAGGCCGAGAAGATAAAGCGGCCGCTCGTCAGTTACTGGCTCCGATTATCAATCGTCAAACTGAATCACTTTCGTCACTTGGCCTAGGCAAAGCCGCCACAGAAACCATCATCATGGGCTACGCTCGTAACGTAGTTTGTGTGTTGTTCTGGTACGCCATTGGTGGTGGAATCACCGCGTTAATGTATCGCCTTGTGGTCGAATTAGCTCGAGCTTGGTCGCCAAGTCGCAAGCAATTTTCTCCGTTCGGCTCAACGGCGATCAAGATAGTCGCGATTCTCGAATTTATACCGATGCGTTTTTTTGCTTTGATGATCGTATGTGGTGATAAAGCCACACACACGTTTAAGATGATGTTAGTTCAGAGTCGCTCTTGGCCACTGCCCGGCCCTGCCTGGTTGATCACGGCCGTTGGCAACAAGCTGGAGTTATCATTAGGTGGCCCTGCGATTTATGACAACACCAAAGCCATTCGTGCAAAATTAGGCGGAAGAATCGCACCGTCAGCTCTGCATCTGTCTCAGGTTCAGAAACTACTCTTTGGTCGCATCGCTATCTGGATATTTTTACAAAGCCTAGCCTTACTATTTATTCACCAAGGGATTTAGAGTGAAACCTTCAGCACTTGTTACAAGCCTTACTATTTTGTCTTCCAGCTTATGGCTGCCTTTATCATTTGCAGAAGAAGCACCACGGACTCAAGAAAAAGTACAGCCAGCTCAACGCGTGGTCAGCCTTGCTCCTCATGCCACTGAGCTCGCGTACAGCGCAGGTTTAGGCAACAGCCTTGTTGCCGTAAGTGAACGAAGTGATTACCCACCACAAGCCGATAAGCTTGAAAAAGTGGCAAACTATCAAGGTATCAAGGTTGAGAAGATCATCGCTCTTCAGCCTGATTTGATTCTTGCGTGGCCAGCCGGAAACCCGCCCAGAGAGCTCGCGAAACTAGAGCAATTTGGTTTTAATATTTACTACTCCAAGACCAAAAGCCTAGACAGTATCGCAACCAATATTGAACAACTGAGCCAATACGCTAGCGATCCAAGTATTGGCGAAAATAATGCTCAGCAATACAGAGAGCAGCTCAACGCGTTGAGACTAAAATACAAAGATGCCGAGCCAGTAAACTACTTCTACCAACTCAGTGAGAAGCCGATCATCACTGTTGCTCAAGGGCACTGGCCAAGTGAGGTGTTTGAGTTTTGTGGTGGCCACAATATTTTTGAAGACAGCGCCTCCCCATATCCGCAAGTTGGTATTGAACAAGTTGTATTAAGGAAACCGCAAGTGATCTTCACGTCTCAGCACGCGATTGAGAATGGAACCATGTGGCAAACTTGGCAAAATGAGATCCCAGCAGTTGCTCAAAATCAGATTTGGTCACTCAATTCTGACTGGATTAATCGCCCAACAACGAGAACTTTGCAAGCGATCCAACAAGTGTGCGATTTCTTCGATAGAGCTAGGCAAAATCACTAACTATTTGCTGCGTTTTTTCGTACAATTCGCCACCGACCTGTCCCTACAATTTTAACCATAAGAGCACCAGTATCATGGACTCCATGCTGCTTTATATTATCGATTTATTTGGCACTGCCATCTTTGCCGTCTCAGGCGTTTTTGTTGCTGGTCGTCTTAAGATGGACCCCTTTGGCGTAGCCGTTTTAGGCAGTGTAACCGCAATTGGTGGCGGTACAATTCGAGACATGGCTCTGGGTGCAACTCCCGTGTTTTGGATCACCGACACCACCTATCTTTGGGTCATCATCACCACCTGCTTGCTGACCATGATTATAGTAAGACGCCCCAAACGCCTGGCTTGGTGGATCCTGCCGGTATGTGATGCGATAGGCTTAGCGGTGTTTGTTGGCATTGGTGTAGAAAAAGCACTGATTTATCAAGATTCTTCATTAGTTGCTATCATCATGGGTGTCATCACCGGCTGCGGTGGCGGTATTATCCGTGACGTACTTGCCCGTGAAGTGCCAATGATTCTAAGAAGTGAAGTCTACGCGACCGCTTGTATCATTGGTGGCGCTTTCCACACCATGGCGATCAGTATGGGGCACGACTCAGAAACTGCATTTCTGGCCGGCGTGTTCTCAACACTATTGATTAGACTTGGCGCTATTCGCTGGCATTTATCATTGCCGACCTTCGCCATCAAATAAGCTATCATTACAAAGAGAAAGGCTCCGTAAAGGAGCCTTTTTTGATCCGGTTTCAAATCACTATACCCTCTATTTCCACTCATCAAAGATCCCCTCCTTTCCTAAAACTCAATTTAGTTAGTCCATTAGCCCACCAATTTAGTAATGTTTTTTATTTACTTATCTAGTCCACAGGCTATATTAATAAACAAATAGCTTTATAAAAGATTTTATTTACTAACATTGGCAAAAGGGAGTTCAAGATGGGTATTGGTAAAGTGGGCATTGTTTTCTTCTCTAAGAATGGAGCAACTAAGCAAGTTGCTGAGACAATCGCTGAAGGTATTAACACTCAACAACCTAACTCAGTACTCCTTGTCGAAGTGCTATCTTCTGAAGTGGTCGAAGGAAGGTATGACAATGACGATAAGCTAAAGTCATTAGATAACTGTGACGCCATTATTTTTGGATCCCCGACTTACATGGGTTCACCAGCCGCACAGTTTAAGAGTTTTATGGATGCAAGCAGTGATAGCTACTGTAACAAAGCGTGGCGAAATAAACTCGCAGCAGGCTTTACCACTGGCGGCAGCCTTAACGGTGAGCAACAACAAACCTTGTTGAGCTTTTTCACTCTGGCTTGTCAGCATGGCATGATTTGGGCAGGGCTTGATATCTCAAAGCACATTGATAACTTAGGTTTGAATCGCACAGGATCAAGCATAGGTTTGGTCGCCAGTGAAGATGAGATGGCAGATAGCACCAGTAATCACATCAACAGCAACGATCTTCAGACTGCTTTCTATTTCGGCCAACGCATCGCGAGCCTAGTTAAGAGAACCTAAGTAACTGACTAATTAACTGACGGGCTAGCTTCAAAACTCCTAGCTTGTTTGATATCTATGAGCTCAAGACTAGAGAATGAATGTCGTTTCAGGTAACTTGATTCAATCATTCCCAACTTTCATGAATATACCCCAATGCTACTCGAAGGAATCGAAACTCTACTGGTATTGAGTAAAGCAAAAACCATGAGCCGCACAGGCAGTTTGCTTTATATCAGCCAATCAGCGGTCAGTAAACGGATTGCGAATTTAGAAAAGAAGCTAGGTAAAAAGCTCATTGAGCCGAGTGGCCGACAGATAAAACTCACGCCAGATGCGCTTGCATTAATCGAGAGTATTGGCCCTACATTCAATGAACTTCGCGGGCTTATTTATGAACAGCAAGAGCTGGAAGATACCACTCTCATCACCCTAGACAGCTCTAAGTCTCTGATAGCCGGTTATTTAGGTGAGATGATGGGCCAATTTATCCAGCAAGATAAGTACATCACCATAACCACCAACCACACGCCAAGAATCATAGAGCGAGTGCAATCTGGCAAGGCGACCTTGGGGTTGTGTGCTGGCTTGTTGCCACCGCATCATGGGCTGATGACCTTTCATCTATTTGATGAGCCGTTTTACATAGTGAGTAAGTCGCCGTTAACGGAGCTTCCTCCATTGGTGATTACCAACGATATGACCAACCCTGCCAACTCTTATCAGCTCTCAGTGTTAGAAAAGTTTGGAATTAAACCCTTTATGGAGATGGATGCCTACACCGCAGCAGCGCAACTTGCATTGGGTGGGACTGGACCAGCCTTAATCCCACTCTCTATCGTAAAAACACTCAATATTGAGCCTCGATACCTATATAGCTTTCCAGAATTAGCAGGCTTAATTCGACCGATTCATGTCTGTGTTAGACCGAATAGCTACCAGTCTCCTAGGGTTAAAACACTGATAGAATCCATTGTTGATGCTGTTCCCAAAGCAGTTTAGAAGCCATTAGCATCGACATTACGATCACAAGGGGGCGAATCCATTTCTGCCCTTTTGTCACCACCACTTTAGCGCCAAGCTGAGCTCCCATAAAGCCACCAACCGCCATCACTAATCCTAACTCCCAAATTGGCAAACCAGCCAAAATAAAGAAAATTAAGGCCGCGATATTCGAGGTAAAGTTAAGTACCTTAGTGCGCGCCGTTGCATCGACTAACGAGAAGTGACCAATCGCAACAAAGCAGACGGTGAAGATAGAACCTGTTCCTGGGCCAAAAAAGCCATCATAGAAACCCACACCGCCACCAACACACAGAGCAAACATCGCCTCAGAGATCTTCTGTTTTCCTTCAGATGCTCTAGTTGGGGGGGCTAACAGGAAATAGAGAGAGATAGCGATGAGCAGCAACGGGATAACACTGGTCAGTAAGCTCGCATCAATGTGTTGGACTAGCTCGGCACCAATTGCAGAACCAATAAAGGTACAAAAGATAGCGAGGCGCATCTCCTTAATACTAACGATACCATTGCGCACGAAATACCAACTCGCAGAGAAGCTGCCGAAGGAGCTTTGGAGTTTATTGGTTGCCAGTGCCTGCGTTGGTGGAACTCCAGCCGCTAGCAATGCCGGTAGAGTCAATAACCCACCGCCGCCAGCCATTGCATCAATAAAGCCTGCTGCCGTTGCGACAACAAACAAGATAGCCAATATTTCTAGAGTGATTTCCATATACCCAACGCCTTAAAGTCCTGTGTAGCGACAAGTTACCACTCACGCCAGACGAGCAATAACGAAACACAAGATTCTAACCTATTCCTAATTTTCATCATTTAACTAATGCTATCTAATAGGCATAAAAAAGCCCACTCCGAAGAGTGGGCTTTGAGCATTTATATCCGCTTAACAGCGATACACTTTAGGTGATTAAGCTTGAGAAGCTTTAACCTGAGCGTGTAGCTCTTGAACTGAAGTTACTGAAGTTTTCGCGTCTGCAGTGTGCGCCATACAAGTCGCGAATGCAGCGTTTAGCGTAGTCGTGTAGTTCACTTTCTCAGCAAGTGCTCCACGACGAAGAACTTTAGAATCTTCAATCGCTTGACGGCCAGCTGCAGTGTTCACGATATACGTGTACTCGTTATTCTTGATACGGTCAAGAATGTGAGGACGACCTTCGTGTACCTTGTTTACTAAACGTGGGTTGATACCCGCTTCACCAAGGATAACCGCAGTACCGTGAGTTGCGTCTAGCTGGTAACCAAGCTTAGATAGCTTAGATGCTAGGTCAACAACACGCTCTTTGTCGCCTTCGCGAACAGAAAGCAATGCACGACCGCCTTCAGGGTAGATGTGACCACAACCCAATTCAGCTTTAGAGTATGCTTCTGCGAATGTCGCGCCAACACCCATAACTTCACCAGTAGAGCGCATTTCTGGGCCTAACAGTGGGTCAACACCAGGGAACTTGTTGAATGGAAGTACAACTTCTTTCACTGAATAGTAAGGTGGGATGATTTCTTTCGTAAAGCCTTGAGACTCTAGAGATTGACCTGCCATTACACGAGCGGCAATCTTAGCGATTGGTGCGCCAGTTGCTTTAGATACGAATGGAACCGTACGTGCTGCACGAGGGTTAACCTCGATTAGGTACACTTCATTGTTCTTAACAGCAAACTGTGTGTTCATCAGACCACGCACACCCAACTCGAACGCTAGCTTTTCAACTTGCTCGCGCATTACGTCTTGGATTTCTTGGCTTAGCGTGTATGCAGGAAGAGAACATGCTGAGTCACCTGAGTGAACACCCGCTTGCTCGATATGCTCCATGATACCGCCGATAACAACGCGTTCACCATCACAAATCGCATCAACGTCGACTTCAACAGCGTCGTCTAGGAAGCTATCAAGTAGTACTGGAGATTCGTTTGATACGCTAACCGCTTCGTTGAAGTAGCGACGTAGATCTTGCTCGTCGTATACGATTTCCATCGCACGACCACCAAGTACGTAAGAAGGACGTACAACAAGTGGGAAGCCGATTTCGCGAGATTTCTCAACCGCTTGCTCCATCGTTGTTACTGTCGCGTTCTCTGGCTGAAGTAGGCCTAGGCGGTCTACAGCAACTTGGAAACGCTCACGGTCTTCTGCACGGTCGATTGCGTCTGGGCTAGTACCGATGATTGGTACACCAGCAGCTTCAAGAGCACGAGCCAGTTTAAGTGGCGTTTGACCACCGTATTGAACGATAACGCCTTTTGGCTTCTCAACACGAGCGATTGCTAATACATCTTCCAGAGTTACTGGTTCGAAGTACAGACGGTCAGATGTATCGTAGTCTGTAGAAACTGTCTCAGGGTTACAGTTAACCATGATAGTTTCGTAGCCATCTTCACGTAGTGCTAGTGATGCATGTACACAACAGTAGTCAAATTCAATACCTTGGCCGATACGGTTTGGACCGCCGCCTAGAATCATGATCTTGTCTTTGTCTGTTGGGTTCGCTTCACACTCGTCATCGTAAGAAGAGTACATGTAAGCTGTATCAGAAGAGAACTCAGCAGCACATGTATCTACACGCTTGTACACTGGGTGGATATCGTATTGGTCACGCAGACGACGGATTTCGCTTTCCGCTACACCTAGAATCTTAGATAGGCGCGCATCAGCAAAACCTTTACGCTTAAGCTTGTTTAGCTCGTCTTTGTTCAGACCAGCAAAGCCTTTCGCTTTAAGTTCTTGCTCTAGCTTAACGATGTCTTCGATTTGAACTAGGAACCAACGGTCGATTTGCGTTAGGTTGAATACACCATCTACCGACATACCAGCACGGAATGCGTCAGCGATGTACCAAATACGCTCTGCGCCAGCTTCTTTCAGTTCGTGACGGATAGTCGTTAGAGCATCTGGTGCATCTAGGTCTACCATTTCGTCAAAACCAGTCGCGCCAACTTCTAGGCCGCGAAGTGCTTTTTGTAGAGATTCTTGTTGGTTACGGCCGATAGCCATAACTTCACCAACAGACTTCATTTGCGTCGTTAGACGGTCGTTAGCACCTGCAAATTTCTCGAAGTTAAAACGAGGAATCTTAGTTACTACGTAGTCGATTGTTGGTTCGAATGATGCTGGAGTTGCGCCGCCAGTGATGTCATTCATTAGCTCGTCTAGCGTGAAGCCAACAGCCAGTTTCGCTGCAATCTTAGCGATTGGGAAACCTGTTGCTTTAGAAGCTAGTGCTGAAGAGCGAGATACACGTGGGTTCATCTCGATGATAACCATACGGCCATCTTTCGGGTTGATACCAAACTGTACGTTTGAACCACCTGTTTCAACACCAATCTCACGCAATACTGCTAGAGATGCGTTACGCATTAGTTGGTATTCTTTATCTGTCAGCGTTTGAGCTGGAGCCACAGTGATTGAATCACCTGTGTGAATACCCATTGGGTCGAAGTTTTCAATCGCACATACGATGATGCAGTTGTCGTTTTTGTCACGAACCACTTCCATCTCGTACTCTTTCCAACCGATAAGTGATTCATCGATAAGAAGTTCATTAGTTGGAGATAGGTCCAAACCACGACGACAGATTTCTTCAAATTCTTCTTTGTTGTAAGCGATACCGCCACCAGTACCACCCATCGTGAACGATGGACGAATGATACAAGGGAAGCCAACCATGTCTAAAACTTTGTAAGCTTCTTCCATCGTTTTCGCTGTATCAGCAGTTGGACATTCAAGGCCAATTGCTTTCATTGCTTTATCGAAGCGTGAACGGTCTTCTGCTTTATCGATAGCATCAGCCGTTGCACCAATCATTTCAACACCGAACTCTTCAAGAACGCCGTGCTTTTCTAGGTCTAGAGCACAGTTCAATGCAGTTTGGCCACCCATAGTAGGTAGAACTGCATCAGGCTTCTCTTTAGCGATGATGTTACGCACAACTTCCCATTGGATAGGTTCGATGTAAGTTGCATCGGCCATATCTGGGTCAGTCATGATTGTCGCTGGGTTCGAGTTTACAAGAATAACTCGGTAACCTTCTTCGCGAAGCGCTTTACAAGCTTGAGCACCAGAGTAATCGAACTCACATGCTTGGCCGATAACGATCGGGCCAGCACCTAGAATAAGAATACTTTTAATGTCAGTACGTTTTGGCATTGTCTACTACTCCGAATTACGCTGTGTGCTGTTTGATTAGTTCAATAAAGTGGTCGAATAACGGCGCTGCGTCTTCTGGACCTGGGCTTGCTTCAGGGTGACCTTGGAAGCTGAATGCTGGTTTGTCTGTACGGTGAATACCTTGTAGAGAACCATCAAATAGTGATTTGTGCGTTGCACGTAGTGTCTCTGGAAGGGTTTCTTCGTCAGCAGCAAAGCCGTGGTTTTGCGAAGTAATCATCACAACATCACGATCTAAATCTTTAACCGGGTGGTTTGCACCGTGGTGACCAAACTTCATCTTCACTGTCTTAGCGCCTGACGCAAGAGCTAGAATCTGGTGACCTAGACAGATACCGAAGATTGGTAAGCCTTTTTCTAGGAACACTTTTGTCGCTTCAATTGCGTAAGTACATGGTTCTGGGTCACCAGGGCCATTTGAAAGGAAAACACCGTCTGGGTTCAGAGCTAGTACTTCTTCAGCAGAAGTTTCAGCAGGAACAACCGTTAGGCGGCAGCCGCGGTCAACAAGCATTCGTAGGATGTTTCGTTTTGCACCGAAGTCATAAGCAACAACGTGGTATGGCAATTCAGAGTCTGCTTTCGCTTCAGGAAGTCCACCCGTAAGCGTCCACGAACCTTGTTTCCATTGATACGCTTCTTTTGTTGTAACTTCTTTCGCAAGGTCCATACCTTTCAGGCCAGGAAATTCTTTTGCTTTAGCTAGAGCCAAAGCTTCGTCTAAATTGTTACCCGCTACGATACAACCGTTCTGAGCGCCTTTTTCACGAAGAATACGCGTCAGTTTACGAGTATCGATATCAGCGATACCAACAACGTTTTGCGACTTAAGGTAATCAGAAAGGGATTGTTCATTACGGAAGTTAGAAGCGATTAGAGGGAGATCGCGAATCACAAGGCCTTGAGCGTGGATTGAAGAGGATTCTTCGTCTTCGGAATTGGTTCCGGTATTGCCAATGTGAGGGTAAGTAAGGGTAACGATTTGTTGAGAATAGGAAGGATCAGTGAGGATTTCTTGGTACCCCGTCATCGAGGTATTAAAAACGACTTCACCAACTGCAGAACCTACAGCGCCAATGGCTTCACCGTGAAATACTGTCCCATCTTCTAGGACGAGTAGTGCTGACTTCTTCAAGACAACCTCCAGAAATAAAAATGCATTAAAATTGATTTAATTTGCAAATCTACCTTCCTGCAACACCAGAAACTGCGTGTTTATGGAAATTAGACAAATTGGCGGTATTTTAGTGATGTGCGTGATACGTGTCAACATTTAACGCAAAAGAAATTAAACATTTGTAAGGACTAATTCAATTTACGCCATCAAAGCTTCAAAAGTTCAACTTTCATGCTCATTTCGGCCGAATATTACGATTTTCTAATTTTCACCCCTCATTTTAGCCAACCATAGAGTAATAAAAATATCAGCAACAAAACGCAATCGATAAATACAAAGAGAAAAGATCGTAATTTAAAGACCTAAAACAAAAAACACATTATAAGCATTAAAAAAGACAGTTAAATAAGAGAAAATCGACGATAAGAAGAAACTATAGGGAGGTTTGTAAAAGGGATATTACGAAGGGAAATGTATCAAATAAAGAAAGCGCCGGCAATTGCCAGCGCATAAATATCTATTTACAGGTCATTCAAACCTAGGACATCAGTCATGGTATAAAAGCCGGCTGGTTTATCATTTAACCAGACTGCAGCCTTGATTGCGCCATTAGCGAAAGTCATTCGATCAGTGGCTTTATGGGTAATTTCCACTCGCTCACCGATATCAGCAAACATAGCGGTGTGTTCACCAATAATGTCACCGGCACGAATCGTCGCGAAACCAATCTCATCTTTAGTACGCTCGCCAGTAATACCTTCGCGTGACCATACAGCTACATCGTTCAGCTCGTTGCCCATCGCACCAGCAATCGCTTCGCCCATACCAATCGCAGTACCAGAAGGTGCATCGACTTTATGGCGGTGGTGCGCCTCAACGATCTCGACATCACAGTAATCGCCCATCACTTTAGCGGCCTTCTCTAGCAGCTTAAATACAAGGTTCACACCAACGCTGTAGTTAGGTGCCATTACGATAGCCATCTCTTTTGAAGCAGCATCAATCACCTGCTTCTCTTCTTCAGAGAAACCCGTCGTACCGATAATCAGTTTTTTACCGTGACGTTTACAAAGTTCAATATTCGCTAATGTGCTAACAGGGGCTGTAAAATCGACGATCACGTCAAACTCTTCGATGGCTTTAGACAGGTCATCGACTAGAGCAACATCAAAACGACCTTCACCGCATAACTCACCGACATCTACGCCGACCAAAGATGACTCTGGACGTTCCGAGCCAGCACCAACACTTGCTTCTGAATTATGATGAGCGGCTTTCACCAAGTTGCGACCCATGCGGCCCGCTGCTCCTGCAATTGCAATTCTTACCACTGCGAATATCTCCATTGTTTTGGTTACGGTTGCCGCTTATCTCTTGCAGCAACGTTCAATCGATTAATCTCTTTAAACTAACAACAATCTCAAACTCAGGCTAGCAATTACGAAAACTCTTTTATCACTCGCTCTAAAATTGGCACATTTGCCTCTGGGAAAGCGTATTGATTCAATGATTCTAGGCTTACCCATTCACCTTGCTGACCTTCTTTGCCATAAGGTTGCTGTTCAAAGTCAGTCACAAGGATGAAGTCAAACTTAAGCGACTTATCGGTGTAATCAAACTCAAGGTGCTCAAACAGAGACTGTTCTGTCACCTTGATGCCAATCTCCTCATCAAGCTCACGAGTCATCGCTTGTTCAATGGTTTCGCCCACTTCAACCTTGCCACCAGGGAACTCCCAAAAACCGCCCTTGTGTTTGTCGTCCGGACGTTTAGTGATAAATACCTGTGACTTATCTTGGTTAAAGATAATGCCAGCTACAATATGGATTCTTTTCATGTGTTGGTGTTCCTTAATAAAACGCTTAACTCACATAGTCCCTGAATACGTCATCCTCAAGAAGGAGGAACGACTGAGTTGGGGATCTAAAACTACGCGAGCCTAACTAAACAAGATTCCCTACTACGCTCGCTCCTCGCTATAGGGAATGACGACTTCCTTGCGTAACAAAGTAAGCCACGAAATTTACATACAAAAAGAGCCGCCTAAGCGACTCTTTATATTCTATTTATCAGTTTTATGAAGCTAAGTTGTAGTGCTTGAGAGCAAGGCGGTGGCACAGAGCTTACGACTGTAAGTGAGTACCACCAACGCAGCTATCATGCGCTACAACAACGATTCATTAAACTTACGCGATTTTACCGTGACACTGCTTGTACTTCTTGCCACTTCCACATGGACATGGCTCGTTACGACCCACTTTACGCTCATCACGTACTACCGTTTGTGGAGATGCTGCTTCAGCTTCATTGTCACCTAGCTGGTTTTCAGCCGTTGCATGTTGTGCCTGTGCACGACGCGCCGCTTCTTCAGCTTGAGCTTGACGTTGAGCTTCCATCTTTTCAACTTCTTCTTGTTGCTGAACGCGAACTTTAGAAAGGATGGTAACAACGTCTGTTTTTAGTACATCTAGTAGGCCTTCAAACAGTTCAAACGACTCGCGCTTGTACTCTTGTTTCGGGTTCTTCTGAGCATAACCACGCAGGTGGATACCTTGACGAAGGTGATCCATCGCAGCCAAATGCTCTTTCCAAAGACCGTCTAGCGTTTGTAGCATCACAGATTTCTCGAAGTTACGCAGTACTTGAGCACCAACCACTTCTTCTTTCTGTTTGTACGAATCAACCGCCATGCCAAGAATACGCTCACGCAAAGCTTCTTCATAAAGCTTGTCGTCTTCGTCTAACCAACCTTGAATATCAAAGTCTAGATCAAAGTCATTCTTCAGACGATCTTGTAGACCCGCGATATCCCACATGTCTTCAAGAGACTGAGGTGCGATGTATTCATCAATGACTGATGCCAGTACATCTTCACGGTTGTGTTCGATCATCTCACTGATGTCGTCAGAACTCATCAGTTCGTCACGAAGCTCATAAACCACTTTACGTTGGTCATTGGCTACATCATCGTACTCAAGAAGCTGCTTACGGATATCGAAGTTACGACCTTCAACTTTACGTTGTGCTTTTTCAATTGAGCGAGAAAGCATCTTAGATTCGATCGCTTCGCCTTCGTCCATACCACTTTGGATAAGACCAGCCATACGATCTGATGTAAAGATACGTAGCAGAGAATCTTCCATTGATAGGTAGAAACGAGAAGAACCCGCATCACCTTGACGACCAGAACGACCACGTAGCTGGTTATCGATACGGCGAGATTCATGACGTTCAGTACCAATGATGTGCAGACCACCTGACTCAAGTACTTTATCGTGGATTACTCTCCAATCAGCTTTGATCTTCTCGATCTGCTCTTTGGTTGGATTCTCTAGCTTCTCAACTTGTGCCTGCCAGCTACCACCTAACACGATATCGGTACCACGACCGGCCATGTTAGTTGCGATAGTTACCGCACTCGGCATACCAGCTTGTGCAACGATCTCTGCTTCCATTTCGTGGAATTTAGCATTTAGAACGCTGTGCTTAATTTTTGCTTTTTTCAGTGCGTTAGACAGTAGTTCAGACTTCTCGATAGAAACCGTACCAACCAGTGATGGCTGACCAGCTGCTACACGGTCTTTGATGTCTTCAATGATCGCATTGAACTTGTCTTCTTCAGTACGATAAACCACATCTGGCATATCGTTACGAACCATAGGTTTGTTGGTTGGGATAACCACAGTTTCTAGGCCGTAGATAGACTGGAATTCGAAAGCTTCAGTATCGGCAGTACCTGTCATACCTGACAGTTTTTCGTATAGACGGAAGAAGTTCTGGAATGTAATCGATGCTAGCGTCTGGTTTTCATTCTGAATCTTCACACCTTCTTTAGCTTCAACAGCTTGGTGTAAACCTTCAGACCAACGACGACCTGGCATAGTACGACCAGTATGTTCATCAACGATAACCACTTCGCCTTCTTCAGTAACGATGTAGTCGACGTCTTTCTCAAACAATACGTGTGCACGCAGCGCTGCATTAACATGGTGCAATAGGCTGATATTTGTTGGAGAGTAAAGCGTGTCACCCTCTTCCATCAGGCCGTTTTTCACCATTAGCTCTTCTACAAATTCTTGACCGTTTTCAGTCAGGTGAACCTGCTTCGATTTCTCGTCCATGGTGTAATGACCTTCACCACGGTACTCTTCAGAATCTTCTTTATCTTGGCGCTCAAGGTTAGGGATCAACGTGTTAATACGCGTGTAAAGATCTGAACTATCTTCAGCTGGGCCAGAGATAATAAGTGGAGTACGAGCTTCATCGATTAAGATTGAGTCAACTTCATCGACAACAGCGAAGAAGCGTTCACGTTGAACACGATCTTCAGCACGGAAAGCCATGTTGTCACGTAGGTAATCGAAACCAAACTCGTTGTTTGTTCCGTATAGGATGTCAGCTTGGTACGCTTCTTTTTTCTCTGGCGGAGCCATGTTTGGCACGTTCACGCCAACCGTCATACCAAGAAATTCAAATAATGGGCGGTTTGTTTCCGCATCACGCTTCGCTAGGTAGTCGTTCACCGTTACTACGTGAACACCTTTGCTAGGTAGGGCGTTAAGATAAGCTGGTAAGGTTGCTGTAAGAGTCTTACCTTCACCAGTACGCATTTCTGCAATTTGGCCAGCATTTAGAACCATGCCGCCAATCATTTGCACGTCAAAGTGACGCATGCCGTAAACACGCTTAGACGCTTCACGTACCGTAGCAAATGCTTCCGGTAGAAGCTGGTCTAGCGATTCACCTTTATCTAAGCGCTCACGAAACTCAACCGTTTTTGCTTTTAGCTCTTCGTCTGAAAGTGCTTCAAACGTTGGTTCGTAGTTATTAATTTCTTTTACAATTTTTCTAAGGCGGCGCAGTGTTCTGTCATTGCGACTGCCAATTACCTTTGTCAGCAGCTTAGTAATCATGTGCTTGGAATCTCTTCGTTCTCAGATCGTCCGCGATCTATTTTAAATGCCGTCAGTCTCTACTAGCTATGAACTAGTCTTCAGTTACTAACCAAGGATACTGAGATAAATCTAGTATCTTTGATATTGTACTTGAGAGTAGAGTTTTCAAGGCTTGAGTTAAAATTAATGCCCTTTAGTGTAAGTAATTTTCACACCAACGACCATTTATAACCCCATTTGTTTGATGTGCTTGGAACTTTTCTTTCTAATTGCTGACGGATTAGCCAGACTGTAGCCCATTGGTAGTCAACTTTCGGATGTTGACGACACTGTATCTGGAAAATAGATACAAAAAAACCAGGTCAATGACCTGGTTTTCGAAATCTTATATTGTTGTAAACAACAATTACGCTAGAACCATTCCTGGCTCAGCAAATGCAACAGGAGAGCCTACTTCTTCTTCGAATGTTGCCCATTCCCAAGCTTCTGCGTCAGCAAGTACTGCACGTAGTAGTTGGTTGTTTAGGCCGTGACCTGATTTGTATGCACGGAACTCACCAATAATAGCGTGTCCACACATGTAAAGGTCACCAATCGCATCCAGTACTTTGTGAGTTACGAACTCATTGTCAAAACGTAGACCTTCTTCATTAAGAATTCGGTATTCGTCTAGAACGATAGCGTTATCGAAGCTACCGCCAAGTACTAGGTTTTGAGATTGTAGATACTCAATATCGCGCATGAAGCCGAAAGTACGAGCGCGAGAGATTTCTTTCACAAAGCCTTGTGAAGAGAAATCAAACAACAAACGTTGCTCATCAGATTCAATTGCTGGGTGGTTAAAGTCGATCTCAAAGTCCATACGGAAGCCGTTAAATGGAACAAACTCTGCCCACTTATCGCCATCTTCAAAACGGATAGGCTTTTTGATACGAATAAAACGCTTCGCTGCATTCAGTGTTTCTACACCCGCTTGCTGTAGCAAGTATACGAATGGGCTTGCGCTACCATCCATAATTGGGATCTCAGGAGCATCTACTTCAACAATAATGTTGTCGATGCCCATACCCGCTAGAGCTGCGTTAAGGTGTTCCACTGTAGAGATACGTACGCCTTCGTCATTAACAAGAGCAGTACATAGCATAGTGTCACGGACTGACGCTGGATCAGCTGGGAAATCTACAGGTGGATTTACATCTGTACGACGATAAACAATGCCTGTATTTGCAGCTGCCGGGCGAAGAGTAAGTGTGACTTTACGACCAGAGTGGAGACCCACACCAGTTGTTTTCACAATTTCTTTCAGAGTACGTTGTCTGATCATCTGCTTGCCTCGTTATCAGTGCTACAAATCACGGTCAGTATTTACCGACCGCGTATTTTACCATTAATTCGACGATAGTCAAATTTTGGGTATTTGTTAATCAGCCTGACGTCGTAAGAATGCTGGAATATCTAAGTATCCACTCTCTTTCTCAGCCTTAGGTGCTGCACTTTGGCTAGCGCCTGTACCTGAAGAAACAGGAGACGTTGTTGGCTGCGGCTTAACTTGAGGTTTAACCTCAGTTTTTTCTTGCAATGGCTGTGCCACTTTCTCTTCCACTTTTGGTGCAGTTTGAGCCGCTACCTGTGGTTGAGGAGTTGGTGCAACCTTAGCTTTACCACCAGCAACTAATGTAATGTCTGGTTTTTTCTCTGTACCGATACCTGTTGCAACAACAGTTACACGGATTTCATCCGTCATATCAGGGTCTAGAGAAGTACCAATCACAACTGTTGCGTTATCAGATGCGAATGCCTTAACTGTATTACCTACTGTTTCGAACTCATCTAGACGCATATCTAGGCCTGCAGTGATGTTCACAAGAACGCCACGCGCACCAGCTAGGTCGATGTCTTCTAGTAGTGGGCTAGAAATTGCCGTTTCAGCAGCTTCTTCAGCACGGTCTTCACCTTTTGCGATACCGCTACCCATCATTGCATGGCCCATCTCAGACATTACGGTGCGAACATCCGCGAAATCGACGTTAATCATACCAGGGCGAGTAATTAGCTCAGCGATACCTTGTACAGCGTTTTTAAGTACATCATTTGCACTTGCGAAAGCTTCTAGCAGAGTTACGCCGCGGCCAAGTACTTTAAGTAGCTTCTCATTTGGAATCGTAATTAAAGAATCCACATGCTTAGAAAGCTCTTCAATACCTTGCTCAGCAAACGCTAAACGCTTTTTGCCTTCAAAGCTAAATGGCTTAGTTACAACAGCAACCGTTAGCACACCCAACTCTTTCGCAACTTCAGCAATAACTGGAGCAGCACCTGTACCAGTACCACCGCCCATACCAGCTGCGATAAATACCATATCGGCGCCAGTTAGAACTTCTTTAATTCTTTCTCGATCTTCGAGAGCTGCATCACGGCCAACTTGTGGGTTTGCACCAGCGCCCAAACCTTTAGTGATATCACCACCAATTTGGATCACGCTGCTCACGCTCGTTTTACGAAGTGCTTGTGCATCAGTGTTAACACTGATGAATTCTACACCTTCGATTGATTCACGTACCATGTGCTCAACAGCGTTACCGCCACCGCCACCAACTCCAACGACTTTAATTACTGCATCGTCAGACATTTCCATCATCGGTTCAAACATGTGTTATCTCCGTTTTTTCCTGCAACTCAGGTTAAAACTCTTTTTGTATCCAATTACGCAATTTACCAAATAAACCAGACATAGAAGGTGCTGAACGCTTAGGTTCGCTGTAATCA
The DNA here is from genome assembly GCF_024347415.1 of Vibrio crassostreae. Classification (NCBI taxonomy): domain Bacteria; kingdom Pseudomonadati; phylum Pseudomonadota; class Gammaproteobacteria; order Vibrionales; family Vibrionaceae; genus Vibrio; species Vibrio crassostreae. The sequence goes on along the minus strand of NZ_AP025476.1, from coordinate 504,166 downwards.
CCTTCATCACTGATCTGACAATCTCTTGCGTAATGAAGTAAACCAACCGCCGTAGAATGATACGGCTCTTTAACATAGTCAGTTAAGCCACTAACTTCTAACGGCTTACCAACTCGAACTTGATTGCGGAAAACACGTTCCGCACACTCTACCAATCCGTCAATTTGTGCCGCTCCACCAGTGAGAACGACGCCAGCTGCAAGGTGGTGTTTAATACCTTCATCGCGTAGCTGTAATTGAACCGTATCAATAGTTTGGTTAACGAGACCCATAAGTTCAGTGTAACGTGGTTCAATCACTTCCGACAAAGTTTGTCTTTGCAAACTTCTCGATGGGCGACCACCAACACTAGGGACGTTAACAGAGTCATCCTTGCTTACGAGTTCACTCAGAGCGCAACCATGGTTTACTTTTATCTCTTCAGCATCGCTCACTGGCGTGCCGAAAGCGAAGGCAATATCACTGGTTACTGCATTTCCTGCGTAGGAAAAGACTTCTGTGTGTCGCAATGCGCCGCCAGTCCAAATGGAAATGTCCATCGTACCTGCACCGATATCTACAACACAGACTCCAAGCTCTCTCTCGTCTTCAGTAATTACCGCATTGCTTGAGGCAAGTCCTGAAAACACGATTTGTTCTACTGTGAGACCACATCGCTCAACAGCTTTAATAATGTTTCTCGCCATGTCGCTATGGCAAGAAATTAGGTGAACGCTGACTTCCATTCGAACACCAGATAAGCCAAGTGGGTTCTTAATCCCCTCTTGATAATCAATGGTAAATTCTTGTGGGATCACGTGCAGAATTCTCTGCTCATCACCAATTTTAATTGATTTCGCGGTATGGATCGCTCGATCCATATCGTCTTGAGACACCTCTTCATCAGAGATAGTGCCCATGCCTTTTTCAATTCGGCTTGCGATATGTTTACCCGATAGCGAGATAAATACATTGCTGATTTGGCATTCCGCCATCAACTCTGCTTGATCAATAGCTCGCTGAACCGACTTAACTACCGACTCTAGGTCGTTTACACCACCTTTATCCATACCTCTGGATGGGCTTTGCCCAGAACCAATGATATTGATTTGACCATCAGGCAATATTTCACCAACCAGAGCTGATATGGTCGCAGTGCCTATATCAAGACCAACGATTATGTTGTCATCTGCGGTCTTAGTCATCTGTGCTCTCTTCTAACTCTTGCTCTGGAAACCAGCCTACAGCGGCTCCCGTATCATACCTGAGGTCGATGTAGCTCACTTGATTCGCTTTACTACCAAGTTCGTTGTAAAGCGAAATGAAGCGTTCAACACGCTCATCTAAAGAATCTTTACCTAGTTCTAAACGGATACCGTTATCTAGGATTATTTGCCAAGCGCGACGCTCATTGAGAACGAGAGAGGTAACGGTTAACCCTAGACTGTTAATCAAAGGGGTTATCTGTCGCCACTTTTCTATCACTTCTTGGCTGGTGCCGTCTGGGCCGTAAAGCTTAACTCTATCGCCCTTTAACAGGCCGATATCACCATTAAACACCTGACCATCGTCATTCAACAGCATGTTGCCGTTCCAGATTGCTGCTGCATGGTACTCAGTCAAAAATACTTTTATTGTGTCTGGCCACTGCTTACGAATGGAGACCACTGAAACCCAAGGTAACGCTTCTAAACTGTCTTGCAACACACCGATGTCTTGCGACATGAATGTTCCAATATGCTCTAGCTCGCCAAAGGCATGTTGGACATCACCAGCGGTTACGTAAGTTAAGTCGCCTTGAAGTACTATTTTGGAGAGAGGCAATCGCTGATCGTCCCACATCCAAGTCAGTGTGGTATAGAAAAGAAACCCAATGAATAGCAATACCATGACAAAAAAAGCCCCGCCTAAAGCGTGTTTCTTGAGCGACGGTAAACTGAATAGGTGGCGGTTTTCGCTAAAAGTACTTTCTACCAAAGCCCGCATTCCCTGTCGTTGGTTCGCAATTCTATTCCCTATCTTCGTAATAGAGGTAAAAGCACTTACTTTAACCTATGAATTATACTGAGCAAAATCAAACTATCAAACGTTGATAATAAGATTTTTGGTCAATTTTAGGTCAATCGCAAGAAACGAGCGATCGACCACAGTATGTAGACGCTATTCTGTTACGCGTTCTGCATTTTATTAATGTCTAACTGTAACGATTCCAACTGCTTCGCCACTCGACCAACATCGCCTGCACCCTGCGTTAAAACAAGGTCACCGCCTTGAATTACGTTGGCTAAAGCCGATGGCAGTGCGTTGATATCGGCAACAAAGATTGGATCTATCTTACCACGCCCGCGAATGGTTCGACTTAATGAACGTCCGTCAGCCCCTGCAATGGGTTTCTCACCTGCAGAATAAACATCTAACAGAATTAGGACATCAACCTGTTCAAGAACGTTCGCAAAATCATCATAAAGATCGCGTGTTCGGCTGTAACGGTGCGGTTGAAAGATCATTACAAGGCGTTTGTCAGTCCAGCCACTGCGAGCCGCTTGAATCGTCACATCCACTTCGGTTGGGTGATGACCGTAATCATCGACCAACATCGCCACGCCTTTACCCGTTTCATACTCACCTAGGTGATCGAAACGGCGACCTGTGCCTTCGGTTCCCGCCATCGCTTTTAGAATCGCTTCATCGCTGATGTCATCTTCTGTTGCAACCGCAATCGCCGCTGATGCATTCAGTGCGTTGTGGCGACCTGGAATATTCAACGTAATATCTAAGTTCGCTTTGCCTTCACGTACAACCGTGAACTTACCTTGTTGACCTTCTTGTACGTAGTTCTCAATACGGATATCCGCATCTTCTGAGAAACCGTAAGTAATCACTTGGCGACTTACCTGAGGGATAAGCTCGCGCACGACTGGATCATCAACACACATCACAGCCTGACCGTAGAATGGCAGGTTGTGTAAGAAATCAATAAACGTCTGCTTTAGCGTTTCAAAATCACCGCCATAAGTATCCATATGATCCGCTTCAATGTTAGTCACGATACTAACCATCGGTTGCAGATGTAAGAATGACGCATCACTCTCGTCGGCTTCAGCGATAAGAATACGGCTTGAGCCTAAACGTGCGTTAGTACCTGCACTTTTCACCAAACCACCGTTTACGAAGGTTGGATCTAGGCCTGCTTCCGAATAAATCTGTGTCACTAGCGCAGTCGTGGTTGTCTTACCGTGCGTACCTGCCACAGCAATGCCGTGACGAAAACGCATCAGCTCAGCCAGCATTTCGGCACGGCGAACGATAGGTGTGCGCGCTTCACGAGCTGCAATAATTTCTGGGTTCTCTTCGTTGATAGCGGTTGAAACCACCACCACACTTGCGTCGGCAACGTTACTCGCTTGGTGACCGATATAAACGGTCGCACCCTTGCTAACTAAACGATCGGTCACTGGGTTTTGAGCAATATCAGAACCCGTGATCTGGTAGCCTTCATTCAACAGGACTTCAGCGATCCCGCTCATGCCGGCCCCACCAATACCAATGAAGTGGATAGATTTAACACGGCGCATCTCTGGCACCATTGCACGGATTTGCGCTAAGTCTTGGGTATGTTCAATCGTCATCAATTCAATCTCATTATTTTGCTAAAGCTTTAATCGCTTCAGCGACGGTCACATCAGCATCAAGCTTGGCAGCTTGACGCGCTTTTGTAGCCATCATTTTTAATTCATTTCTATCAAGCTCGGCGATGGTGTTCGCTAGCTTATCAGCCGTCAGTTGAGGCTGTTCAATCATTAGCGCTGCGCCACACTCAACCAAGTGATCGGCGTTCAGTGCTTGTTGTCTGTCTTTGTGCATAAACGGAACGAAGATAGAACCTACACCCGCCGCAGAGACTTCAGATACAGTTAATGCTCCTGAGCGACACACTAATAGATCTGCCCACTCATAAGCTTGCGCCACATCATCAATAAATTCAGTCACTTGAACATTATCTACAGAGTGTGATTTATATTGTTCAATCACTTGTTGTTGATTGTTCTTACCCGCTTGGTGCATCACTGTGAAGCCTTCGCCAAGCTGAGCCATCGTCACTGGCAAGGTATCGTTGAGGATTTTTGCACCCTGACTACCGCCCATAACCAAAATACGGATGTCGCCATCACGCTCAGCCATGCGTTGCTCTGGTTCAGCTAAGGCAACCACATCTTCACGTACAGGGTTACCTACAACTTCCGCAGTAGGAAATGCACCAGGGAAAGCTTGGAATACCTTTTTAGCAATCTTAGACAGCCATTGGTTAGTTAAACCAGCCACTGCGTTTTGCTCATGCAGTACCACTGGAATACCAGACAACCATGCCGCGATACCGCCGGGACCACTTACGTAGCCGCCCATACCAAGCACCACATCTGGCTGCCATGCTTTGATGTGCTGCCTTGCTTGAAGTATGGCATTGATAATCTGGAACGGCGCTTTAATTAGCTTGCTAATACCTTGACCGCGCAGGCCTTTCACCTTGATGAAGTCGATCTCAATGCCATGCTTTGGCACTAAATCCGCTTCCATTCTGTCTGCGGTTCCTAACCAGCGAATTTCCCAACCTTGCTGCTGAAGCTTTTTAGCTACCGCTAACCCTGGGAAAACGTGACCGCCAGTACCACCAGCCATCACTAAAAGTTTTTTGTTTTGTTTCATCACGTTAGATTCTTATTCTACTAATTCGTTTTGATTGTCGGCTTGTTCTTTTTGTTGTATCCGGCATTCGTGATCGATACGCAGCAGCATAGAAACCGCCACCGACATCACGATAAGACTTGAACCACCATAACTGATCAACGGCAAGGTTAGACCTTTAGTTGGAACAATACCTGAAGCAGCGCCTACGTTAACAAGCGTTTGAAAAGCAAACCAAATACCAATACCGAAAGCCAAATAGCCACTGAACACTTGGTCGTTATCGAAGGCTTTTTTGCCAATAAGAATGGCTTTAAACACCAAGCTAAAGATCAGCATCAGCACTAAGGTAACACCAACGAAACCGAGCTCTTCTGCCAATACAGCAAATACAAAATCGGTGTGTGCTTCCGGTAGATATTCGAGTTTTTGAATTGAGTTGCCAAGCCCTTGCCCCATCCAATCACCACGACCGAACGCCATCAATGATTGGGTTAACTGGTAGCCACTGCCGAACGGGTCATTCCAAGGCTCCCAGAAAGAGGTCACACGTCGAACACGGTAAGGTTCTATGACAATCAAACCAACAACGGCGGCAATGCCTGCCACCATCAAGGCAATAAACTGTGAAAGCTTGGCACCGGCGATAAATAACATACCGAACAGGGTAACCAGCATTACGACTACGGTACCTAAATCGGGTTGACCGAGCAGTAACACAGCAAAGGCGCCAAACACCATGATAGGTTTACCGAAACCACCAAAGAAGGTTTTCCTCACTTCGTCTTGCTTACGGACTAAGTAGCCCGCCATAAAGATAAACAGTGATAGCTTGGCGACTTCGGCTGGCTGTAGGTTAAATAAGCCGAGAGGGATCCAACGCGATGCACCGTTAACTGACTTACCGACCGCTAATACCACGATCAGCAAGAAGAAGGACAAGCCCAGTAGGTACATACTGTACTGAAACCAGCGTTGCATCGGGATCTGTAATATGACGCTGGAGACACCTAACGCCAACACAAGGAAGATGGCATGACGGAACATAAAGTGAAACGGCTGATCAGTTAAACGAGCACTGATTGGGAACGAAGCCGACGTTACCATTACCAAGCCCGTCAACATCAGTCCAAGAGCAATCCATACCAACTGGCGATCGTAGAGCGCCTCTGGTGTGGCACGGTTAAGCCATTGCCAAATAGATTGATTGATCTCTTTCACTCTTTGCACTGAATGTTAGTCCTTCAACACGTTAGGCATACTCATGAGCAAGGTCAGTGAACGCATCACCTCTCGCCATGAAATTATTAAATTGATCGAAGCTTGCGCACGCAGGAGACAGCATAACCATATCTCCAGCCACCAGTTGTGGTGAGATAGATTCGATTATCTGCTGCATGGTCTCGAACTTTTGTGCTGATGGATGCAGCGGCATAAATTGCGCAGCATCTTCACCGAAGCAACACAACTGAACGCGATCTAGTTGCGCCAATACAGGTTTAAGCTCGCTAAAGTCAGCACCTTTACCAACGCCACCAACCAAGAGATACAAAGTACCTTGGTACTCTAAACCGGACAGAGCCGCTAATGTGCTCGCTACGTTGGTTGCTTTTGAGTCGTTAACCCATTTGATTTCGCGCTTGTCAGCCACCACTTGGCAGCGATGAGTCAAACCATTGTAAGCTTTCAAAGCTTCAAGGCTTTTGCTGTAATCAATACCAACTTGCTTCAATAATGCTAAAGAGACTAACGCATTCGCCACATTGTGACGTCCAACCAATGTTAAATCTTGAGTAGCAAGCACAGATTTACCGTTATCGATTAACCACTCAGTGCCATCAATCGTCGTAACACCAAACTCTTGGTCATCGAGTCCGAATGTTACTAATGACATGTTGTGGTCTGGATACGTCTCTTTGTCGTCGCGGTTTACAATCGCATATTGAGCATTATTAAAGATTCTTAGCTTGGCATCGCGGTAATCGGCCATGCCTTGGTAGCGATCCATATGGTCTTCTGACAGATTCAGAAATGCTGCTGCTGCTAAGTTTAGGCTTGATGTTGTTTCTAACTGAAAGCTTGAAAGCTCAAGAACATATAAATCAGCATCAAGCTCTAGAAGATCTAAGGCAGGAATACCGATGTTGCCACCCACACCGACATTCAAACCTGCAGCCTTTGCAAGTACGCCAGTAAGGTCGGTCACGGTGCTCTTGCCGTTAGAACCCGTGATAGCTACAACGGGTTTGTCTACCGCCCAGCCAAATAGTTCAATATCGCCAACAACCGGGGTTCCCGCTTGAATAACATCTTGTATTTCAGGGGTCGCGAGTGCGATACCTGGGTTAGCTACCACCAAATCAGCTTCCGCTAACCATTGGCTATTCCAACTTCCAGAATGCAGTTCTACCGATTCAGGCAAAGACTCTCTGCCCGGCGGTAGCTCTCGCGTATCAATGACCTTCACATGAGTGTGAGGCTGATATTTTACGAGATGTTTAACGACAGAGAGCCCGGTAATACCGAGCCCCACAACCACTACATTTTGAATATTTTGCCAACGTTCCATTTAAACAAGATGCTCTTAATAGTTTTAAAGAGCCTCTATGACAGAGGCTCACATAGGATTAACGAACTTTCAGTGTCGCTAGGCCAACCAGTACTAATACCATTGAGATGATCCAGAAGCGCACGATTACACGCGGTTCAGGCCAACCTTTAAGCTCATAGTGGTGATGAATCGGTGCCATACGGAAAATACGCTGGCCACGCAATTTGTAAGAGCCCACCTGCAGGATTACCGACAAGGTCTCCATTACAAACACACCGCCCATGATAACCAGTACCAACTCTTGGCGAACCAACACAGCAATCACACCCAGTGCACCACCCAGTGCTAGAGAGCCAACATCGCCCATGAATACTTGCGCAGGGTAAGTATTGAACCATAAGAAACCAAGTCCGGCGCCGACGATAGCAGTACATACAACTACAAGCTCAGAAGTGTATGGGATGTATGGAATGTGTAGATATGCTGCGAAGTTAACGTTACCTGTCGCCCAAGCAATCACAGCAAAACCAGCAGCAACCATCACCGTTGGCATAATTGCCAAACCATCTAAGCCATCTGTTAGGTTCACCGCGTTACTAGTACCCACAATAACAAAATAAGTCAGTACGATGTACAATAAACCTAATTGTGGCATCACATCTTTAAAGAAAGGAACAACCAGTTGGGTTGCCGCAGTATCGTGGCCGTGAGCATACAGAGCAAAAGCCACAACCAGCGCAATAGCTGATTGCCAGAAGTATTTCCAACGAGCAATCAAGCCATCTGTATTTTTACGAACCACTTTACGGTAGTCATCAACAAAGCCAACCGCACCGTAACCGCCAAGCACAACCAATACCGCCCAAACGTAAGGATTAGAAAGATCAGCCCACATTAATACCGTAATAATAATGGCAGCTAGGATCATCACGCCGCCCATGGTTGGTGTACCACGTTTGCTAAAGTGAGATTCAGGACCATCGTTACGAACAACTTGGCCAATTTGTAGCATTTGCAGACGCTCAATTAAACGAGGGCCCATCCACAGCGACAGACATAAAGCCGTCAAAATACTCGCGATTGCACGAAACGATAGGTATTCGAACAAACGGAAAAAAGAAAAGTGTGGCTGTAGTAGCTCTGCAAGCCAAATTATCATGAAAAGTTCTCCTTTAAAGCAGCGGCTATTTTACTCATTCCTGCACTATTCGCGCCTTTTACCAACAAGGTATGTGACGCGTTTTCTGGCAAGCATAAGTGCTGCTCTATGTGCGCGATCATCGCTTGATGCGTTGCGAAGTGGGTACCATTACAGACCTCACTAATCACCTTGGTATCATCACCATAAGTGAGTACATGCTCAAAAGCGAATGGGGCAGCATATTCACCGACTTGACGGTGAAGTGCAAGGCTTTCGTCGCCTAATTCAGCCATATTGCCTAAAATCAACCAACGTTGACCTTTGAAGCTCGACAGCAGTTTGGCTGCCGCCTTCATCGCGGGTACGCTGGCGTTATAACTGTCATCTATCAGCTTGATATTCTGACTTAATTGTTGAACCTCAACTCGCCCTTTGACAGAGATAAGATTCGCTAAACCATTTTTTATTTCTTCAAGCGTGGCACCAAACTGAATGCTCAACGCTGCCGCCGCCAACGCATTTGCTACGTTATGCTGACCAATAATGCCAAGCTCAACCGGCATAGCGCCTTGCGGTGTTTGCATCTCAAAGCAAGCTTCGCCCTGCTCATTAATGCGAATATTCTTAGCAAAGTAATCTGCCGTACTGTCGCTTTCTGAAAATGTCAGTACCGTTTTATCTGCGAGTACTTCATTCCAAAAGTCGCCACCGTTGCTTTCTAGATTAACAATAGCAGTATCACCGGCAGCAAGCCCCTGAAAGATTTCACCTTTCGCTTGTTTAACACCATCAATTGAGCCAAAGCCCTCTAGATGCGCGGCAGCTACGTTATTCACCAACGCCACCTGCGGTTTCACAAGCTGGGTGGTATAGGCGATTTCACCAATGTGGTTCGCGCCCAGTTCTATCACGGCATAGTCGTCATTGGGTTCACTGCGCAGCAAGGTTAGTGGTACTCCAATATCATTATTGAAGTTACCCGCCGTAAACAGCACCTTGCCACGTTGTTGCAGAATGCTCGCCACCATCTCTTTGACGGTCGTTTTACCACAGCTTCCTGTTATCGCCATGGTTGGCACGTCACATTGTTTGTGGATCCAAGCACTTAGCTGACCTAAAGCAAGTTTAGTGTCTTCAACAACAACTTGAGTAATATTTAGGTCAAGTTTTCGTTCGACTAACAACGCACTCGCATTTGCCTCAACCGCTTGATGACAAAAGTCATGCGCATCGAAACGTTCTCCGACAATAGCAACAAACAATGCGCCTTCTTCAACGGTGCGAGTGTCGGTAGAAACGGCATTAATTACGACATTGTTTGAGTTAGCATCCTCAATCAATTCACCGCTGACCGCTGAACAAATCTGTTCGAGTGATACATCAATCATTATGAAATACCTAAAAGTTGAAGCGCAGACTCTCGGTCTGAGTAATGTACCGTTTTGTCTTTCAATACTTGGTAATCTTCATGGCCTTTACCAGCCAAAAGAATAATGTCATTACTGCCAGCCTGTTCTAGGGCAAACTTAACCGCTTGATAGCGATCGTGTTCGACGAATGCTGATTCAGGTTCGCTTAAGCCAGCTAGCATATCTTTAACAATCAAAGCAGGATCTTCGCTGCGAGGATTGTCATCTGAAATAATAATTTTGTCGGCGAACTGCTCAGCCGTTACCGCCATCATTGGGCGCTTACCAGTGTCACGGTCACCACCGCAGCCAAAGATAGCCCACAATTTTCCAGAGCAGTGAACTCGCAGTGCTGCCAATGCTTTTTCTAGAGCATCTGGTGTGTGCGCGTAATCGACAACGACTTTTGCTTTGTTTGGTACTTGGAACAATTCCATGCGACCAATAACCGGTTGAAGTTGAGATGCAGTGTCGACCAAGGTTTGCTTGTCGATGCCCAATGACAGCAGAGTCGCGAAAGCAACCAATACATTTGATGCGTTGAATTGACCAATTAAAGGAACCGAAAGCTGACCTTGCCCCCAGCTACCATCGAAAGACATCTGAATACCTGTTTCTGCATAAGCGACATCAGATGCCCATACCGACTGTTGGTAACCAGACAGAGGAAGTAATGAAACAGCTATCGCATTGGACAAATCTGACATCCACGCTTTGCCGACTTTGTCATCCACATTGATCACAGCGTGCTTGCATTTATGCTCAGTAAACAGGCTCTTCTTAGCCAAAGCGTACTCTTCCATCGTGCCATGGTAATCAAGATGATCACGGCTCAAGTTAGTGAATACACCCACTTCAAAGTCCAAGGCTTTAACGCGACCTTGCACCAAACCATGAGAAGAGATTTCCATCGCAGTATAAACGGCTTTTTCTTCAGCCAACTCACTCAGCGTGCGCTGTATTTCAATCGCACTGCCTGTGGTATTCGCCGCGGTTTTTAGATTATCTAAGAAACCATTACCTGTGGTGCCCATTACTGCTGAGCGTTGACCGACTAGGTCTAGCCACTGAACAATCAATTGAGTGATGGTAGTTTTGCCATTGGTGCCAGTAACACCAATTAGTTTGGTCGCTTGAGAAGAATAAACTCGGCCAGCCAGTTCAGAGAGAATTGAATGGAGCTCAGGTACATAAACTACCGGCACTGCATTTAACCACTCAACCAAGCCATGAACTTTGTCATCACTCGCTTGTGCAATGATGGCTTTCGCACCTTGAGCGACAGCTTTGTCGATAAAGCGACGACCATCAACGGCATGTCCAACAATGGCAACAAAGATATCACCGTCCTTGATAGCACGGCTATCCAACTCCAACTGCTCAACAACAATCGCATCTAACTCAGAAGAACTGAAGTCTCCCCAAGGAGAAAGTAAAGATGACAGCGTGAGGCTATTACTCATATTGAATCCTGATTGGCTCTATTCTTGAAATTTGTTTTCATCAGCAGGGACATTGAGAATTTGCAGTGCACCCTTCATGATTTCAGAAAAAACGGGAGCTGCGACTGAACCGCCATAGTAAAGGTCACCTTGAGGTTCGTTAACCACAACAACCAGCGCGACTCTTGGGTCACTAACAGGGGCAAAACCTGCGGTAATTGCAATGTATTCATCACTGTATCCGCCCGCTTCAGCCTTACGAGATGTACCCGTTTTGGCTGCAACTCGGTAACCTGGGACTGCGGCTCTTGTTGCCGTACCGCCTTTTTGAGTCACCCCCTCTAGCATATTCAACACCAGCTCCGCGTTTTCACGCTTGATGATCTGCTTAGAAAAGTCTTGGTCGTTACTCTTAATAATATGAATCGGTTCATACATGCCTTTGTTGGCTAGCGTCGCATAAGCATGCGCTAACTGCATCGGCGTAACTGACAAGCCATAACCGAATGATAATGTTGCAATTTCAAACTTAGACCAACGACGACGATTCGGGAAAATGCCACTGGTTTCACCAATTAGATTTAACCCAGACATCTCGCCAAGACCAACCGAGCTGTACATTCCAAGCAAGGCTTCAAGTGGCATGTTAAGTGCTAATTTCGCCACACCGATGTTACTCGACTTCTTAAGGATTAAAGCTAAATCAGCCTTACCCACTTTAGAAGAGTCTCGTACACGGCTACCACCGATTTGCATGATGCCATTGCCAGTATCAATAACGATATCTGGGTCTGCGGTACCGTTCTCTAATGCTGCCAAAACCACAAACGGTTTTACTGTAGAGCCGGGCTCCATCGCATCGGTAAGCACGCGGTTACGCATTTTGAAACTTTGTAAATCAGCACGATTGTTCGGGTTGTAAGAAGGGGCATTAACCATCGCCAACACAGCGCCGGTTTTTACATCCAATAAAATCGCAGAGCCAGAAGTCGCCTTATGATCGGCCACCGCCTGTTTAATCGCTCGGTAAGCGATCGCTTGTAATCGTTGATCGATCGTTAATTCAAGAGGCTTACCCTCTTCACGCTCTTCTAGAGCAATGTTTTCAACAACACGCCCGTAACGGTCTTTACGGATAGTTCGCTTACCCGCCTCGCCCGTTAGCCATTTATCATAGCTGCGCTCAACGCCTTCTAGACCGTGCCCATCTATTCCTGTCACACCAATAAGGTGCGCACTGACTTCGCCTGCTGGGTAGTAACGTCGAGATTCTGCTTTAAGGCCAACACCCACCAGCTTTAGCTCACGAATATACTTAGCCATTGCAGGGCTAACTTGTCTTTGCAGGTAAATAAATCGACGGGATTTGTTGCTAGAGATCTTATCGATCATCGATTGACGTTCTAGACCAAGTACATCGGCTAGCGCATACCAACGATCAATTTGAGCCATGCCATTTTTATCGAAAATCGTTTTTGGATCGGCCCATACCGCTTCTACCGGAACACTGACGGCAAGCGGTTCGCCATTGCGGTCAGAGATAATACCGCGAGCGGAAGGAATAGCTTTAACACGTACCGAGCGAAGGTCGCCCTGACGAATTAAGTTATCTGGTTCAATGATTTGGATGTAAGCCACACGACCTACGAGTGCAGCAAAGGCAAGAAACACGAAAGCAATAACGACGTTGAAACGCCATTTAATCAGAATTGGATCCGAATCCTTTTCGCTCTTCACACGCTCTTTCGTTGATTTCTTAACGGGTTTTGCGGGTGCTTTTTCCTTTTTACCGGTCATTTCAGTGTGATCACAACTTCTTTGTCAGAGTCTGGACGTTTCATGTCTAGCTCTCTTTTTGCCGATGCTTGAACGCGGCTGTGTTCAGCCAGAGCCGTCTCTTCAAGCATTAAATTTCGCCACTCATCATCAAGCTGTTCTCGCTCCACTAATGCCATGTCTTTTTGCGTGATCGCCTGACGTGACATATGTGTCGTAAGAACGACCCCCATCGCACTCGCGAAGATACAGATAAGAAGCACCAACGGGACCTTGCCCACGGAGATCAAATCAAAAAATATTATCTTGGCTAAGTTAGGCTTGGAGGTCTTCATTGACTATAGCTTTTCTGCGATTCGTAGTACTGAACTGCGCGAACGAGTATTCTCATCCACTTCGCCTTTCGATGGTTTGATCGCTTTACCAACAGGTTTAAGATCAGCACTGCCTAGCGCTTTGATCTGCTCTTCTGTTAGTGGCAGGCCATGGGGTACTTGCGGGCCTTGGCTCTCTTTACGGATAAAGCGCTTCACCATACGGTCTTCAAGTGAGTGGAAGCTGATAACAGACAAACGGCCTTCAGGAGCAAGAATGCTTGCTGCGCCTTTTAGTGCGGTATCGATCTCTTCAAGTTCGCTGTTGATGTAGATTCGGAATGCTTGGAAAGCACGCGTTGCTGGGTGCTTTTTCTCTTTGAAGCTTTTTGGAGCCACATCCGAGATAAGCTTAGCCAGTTGACCAGTGCGCGTTAGTGGTTCGTTCTCTTCATTCTCTTGATAAGCAATAATGCCCTTCGCGATACGACGAGCGTGTTTGTCTTCACCGAACTCACGGATAACCCATGTGATGTCATCGAGATCCGCTTCAACTAACCACTGAGAAACAGGAATGCCTGATGTTGGATCCATACGCATATCAAGCGGGCCATCTTTCATAAAGCTAAAGCCACGCTCAGCGTCATCCAACTGTGGTGAAGAAACACCTAAATCCAGTAAAACACCATCCACTTGACCGACTAAGTCATAACGCTCTGCATATTCAGCCATACCTGAGAATGGGCCGTGAATAATCGTAAAACGAGGGTCATCAATCTTTTGCGCTTCTGCAATCGCTTGTGGATCGCGGTCGATACTAAAGAGTCGTCCATTCTCGCCCAGTTTAGACAGGATTGTACGGCTGTGACCACCACGGCCAAAAGTACCATCGATGTAGGTACCGTCAGGTTTGATCGCAAGTCCGTCAATAGATTCGTTAAGCAATACTGAAATATGTTTGAATGCTTCTGTCATAGTCTTCTCAGTGAGTGGATTGAGCCATTAGTGCGGCAATAATTTGTTCTATTAACGTTTTAGTGTACTGATTTCACGCCGTATCTCCACCATATTGTGTATAGGCTTTGGGAATTTTTGACCCAAGCTCATATCAGGGTGAAGGATTCTAAGGAAATCTAAATAATTTACGTCAATATAAAGCAAAAAACCCATCACTACCGTTAAGTAATGATGGGTTCTTTATATAGGTGGAGTTGACACATACGCCGGGTTCTGTTCCGCTTGCGCGGCGGTAACCATTCGTCTAGGCCTGCAATCGCTCACAGGCTCAAGCAATCTACCCGCCCCCATACGCGAGCAACGCAATGTGAGGGCCTATTTGATCTTGCTCCGGGTGGAGTTTACCTTGCTACGAACTGTTGCCAGTCGCACGGTGCGCTCTTACCGCACCCTTTCAGCCTTACCTGTGCCCCTTCCGAAGAAATGAGGCCATCGGCGGTCTTCTCTCTGCTGCACTTGTCGTGGGCTCGCGCCCCCCAGACGTTATCTGGCACCCTGCTCTATGGAGCCCGGACGTTCCTCCCCTCTGCCAGTCTCCCGAAGGACTTCAACGTCAGTTTCCCGAAGGACCTCAACGTCAGTCTCCCGAAGGACATCAGCAAAGCAGCGATTACCCGTTCAACTCCGAGGGCGGATTGTATAGAGATTAGGGTGCAGTGTCTAGCGAGATCACAAATATGGTGCAAACCTCTAAGCAACTGCGGGAATTTTACACAATTCAGACAAAAAAAGAGGAATGACGGCAACACCATCATTCCTCACAAGCTTTTTCAACAAAGGCTATCTACTCTATAAATAGATATCTAGTTGTCTAGATGCTCTAGGCCCCATTTGTATAAAGCGTTCTTTTTCAAGTTATAGATTTCTGCTGTCATCGCCGCCGCTTTTTTAAGGGGTAATTCTTTGGTTAGGATACCCAGCGTGCGAGTCGCTTCGTCTGGCAGTTCTGTGCTCGCTTCTTCACGGTGACCATGAATCAATAACACCATCTCACCGCGCTTACGGTTCGAATCTTCTTCAATCCAATCAATCAGCTCACCCAATGGCAATCCTTGAATAGTTTCGAATGTCTTAGTCAACTCACGCGCCAACACAACTTCGCGGTCTGGGCCTAAGATCTCAAGCATATCTTGTAGAGAATCTGAGATGCGGTGCGGTGACTCGTAGAAGATACAGGTGCGTTCTGCCTTTGCGATCTCTAAGAACTTGTCTTTACGACCTTTGCTCTTCGGCGGTAAGAAGCCTTCAAAGCTGAAACGATCCGACGGTAAACCTGAAGCACTCAATGCGGTAATAACAGCACAAGCACCAGGAAGTGGCACAACTCTCACACCCGCTTGACGACATTGTGAGACAAGATGGTAACCTGGGTCACTAATTAAAGGAGTACCCGCATCAGAGACTAATGCGATAGACTGACCTTCTAATAACCTTTCGACTAGAACTTGTGCTTTAGTTTGTTCATTATGATCATGTAAAGCGAACGTTCTGGTTGATATATTGAAGTGAGCAAGCAGCTTACCCGTGTGGCGTGTGTCTTCGGCTGCAATAACATCGACACTTGATAAAATTTCAATTGCTCTTTGAGTGATATCTCCCAAATTTCCGATTGGGGTTGGCACAATGTAGAGAGTTGGGCTCTCTGTGAGCAAGGTTTTGTTATCTGTCATTTGTTTACCATCACTTCAACGATTAATATAGATACAAATTTATACGGAATTTAAAGAACTCATGGCAACGATGAACCATAAGAGACTCAGTGTACCACGCTTACTAACTCCAATTGCATTAGCAATTACATTGGCGGCTTGTTCTTCAGGTCCTCAAACACCAACGAGCGTAGATATTACACTAGATCCAGTGCAATCAACTGAAAGTTACATGATGCAGGCGGATAGTAGCAAAGGAAGTCTACAAAACGACTGGTTAATCATGGCGCTTAAGGCTTCTGTGCAAGCTGGAAAAACCGATCAAGCAACTCTGCTGATCAAACGCTTAGCAAAACAAGAGCTGAGCGAAACGCAGCAAGCGGAATGGCAATTATCGCGCGCTCAACTGTTAGTGAACAACTCGCAGCCGGAGCAAGCTTATAGCCAACTGAACTTCCAGCCTTGGTGGAAACTTCCGAACGAGCAGTGGAAAGATTATCACGAGCTACGCGCGAACATTTCTGAAATGCAAAGCGAGTATTTTGAGGCGAGCCGCGAGTTAGTTCTTTATTCAGAATATCTAGACGCTGACGAAGAGCTCCAACAGCAAGCTGCTGACCGTATTTGGCAGAACCTAAATAGCTACTCTCAATATGAGATTCTAGAGCTTAAGACGTCGCCTACGGAAGACGTTCTTGAAGGTTGGTTACAGCTGGCGATTTACATGAAGACGCTGAACTCGAACCTTCCAAACCTACAGGAAACCCTGTCTGATTGGCTAGCAGAGAATCCTCAGCACCCAGCAGCGACATATACACCTCAGGCGATCACGGACATCTTAGCGCTAGAGATCAGCAAGCCAACCAGCACTGCACTATTACTGCCTCTAACCGGCAAGTACGGCAAGCAAGCACAACTTGTACGTGACGGTTTCATCTTTGCGATGATGAATGACAAAGAGCGCGAAGAAGATGCAACGCTGACGGTAATGGATACCAACCTGCAAAGTGCGGCTGAGATTAAAGCGACACTGGAAGAGAACAACGTTGATTTCATCGTTGGCCCGCTGATTAAGAGCAACATCACTAAGCTTCAGCAAGCGCAGAAAAACCACGAGAACTCGATTCCAGCTTTAGCTCTGAACATTCCAACGCAACTAGAACCTGATACCAATATTTGTTATCTCGCTCTATCGCCAGAGCAAGAAGTCGCTCAGGCAGCGAAACACCTATTTACTCAAGGTTACAAGTACCCGCTTATCCTTGCGCCAAGAGGACGCTTAGGTGAGCGTGTTGAGCAAGCGTTTAAAGAAGAGTGGAAAAAATACAGCAGCAACGATGTTGCTATCAGCTTGTTCTCTGACAAACGCCAACTACAACGCAATGTGAATCAGGTATTCGGCTTGCAAGAGAGCCAACAGCGTATCGCTCAAATGGATGGACTACTTAACCTAGACCTTGAAACTGAGCCACGCAGCCGTCGTGATATCGATTCTGTCTACATTGTGGCTAAGAACTCAGAGCTAACGCTCATCAAGCCCTTCATTGAAGTTGCAATCAACCCAGATGCAAGCCAACCAGCTCTATTCTCAAACTCACGCAGCAACAGCGGTGATAAGCAGTATGAAGACCTAACCGGTGTGTTCTACAGCGATATCCCACTATTGGTTGAGAATAAAAACGAGCTTAATAAAGAGCTCAACGACCTATGGCCTGCACACTCAAACGGCCAAAAGCGTCTGCAAGCACTGGGAATGGATGCATACTACCTAATGGATGCACTGCCACAGATGAAAGCCGTACAGGGTTACAGCATTCCAGGTGAAACCGGCGTGTTAACCATCGATAACAACTGTGTGGTTCAACGTGAAATCAGCTGGGCAGAGCATGGGGCTTTTTAGCCGAAAGTTCCTATCCAAACCAACCATCACCCACAAACAAGTGGGTGATAAATACGAGACCGTGGCAAAATCTTATCTGATTAACCACGGTTTATCGTTAATTCAAGAAAACTTCATAGCAAAATGTGGCGAGATTGATCTTATAATGCGCCATAACAATACGGTTGTGTTTGCTGAGGTAAAATACCGCAAGCAAACCCGCTACGGACATGCCGCTGAAATGGTGACTGCCAAGAAGTCACAGAAGCTACTCAAAACAGCCAATGTTTGGCTTATGCAGCAAGGCTTGTCGGTACACTCTACAGATTTCAGGTTTGATATTGTTGCCATTGAAGGGCCGAATGACAGTATCAACTGGATTCAAAACGCGATTACCCAAGGATAAACATGCTAGACAGCATTAAAGAAAGTTTCACAGAAAGTATTCAAATCCAAATTGCGGCTGCAGAAGCTCTGCCTGACGCAATCACGCATGCCGCTCAAGCAATGGTTGCGACCTTGCTTAACGGAAACAAAATTCTTTGTTGTGGTAATGGTGGTTCAGCGTCGAATGCTCAGCAATTTGTATCGTGCCTACTCAACCGATTTGAAACAGAGCGCCCTAGCCTTCCAGCGATGGCACTCACAGCAGACAACACTACGCTCACAGCTGTGGCTAACGACTACCACTATGAAGAGATCTTCTCTAAGCAGGTGCGTGCGTTTGGTCAAACTGGCGATATTCTGTTGGCTATCTCGACTAGCGGTAACAGCAAGAACATCATCAAGGCAATGGAAGCGGCGGTAACGCGCGACATGACAATCATCGCCTTTACCGGTAAAGATGGTGGCGAGATGGCAGGTCTGCTTGGTGAACACGATGTAGAAATTCGTATCCCTTCACACCGTACAGCGCGCATTCATGAAGTACATATGGTGACGCTACACTGCCTATGTGACCTAATCGATCAAGTACTCTTCCCTGCTCACGAAGAGTGATATACGGAGCATCACAATGAAATCATTAACCTCTATGAAGCTGTTTAAGCTGATTAGTGTTTCGCTACTTACACTGTCTCTGTCTGGCTGTGCTGGCATTTTCATTGCTGGTGCGGCAACCACAGCAAATCTAGTCACTGACACGCGAACCACCAAAGAAATTTGGAACGACAACAATATCGAGTTTGAAGTTGCAGCTATCACTAATAAACAACCCTACCGTGGTAGCGTGCGTGTCACTGCAAGTTCTTACCGCGGCTCTGTGGTGTTAATGGGGCAAGCAAAAACAGACGCTGAACGTCGTGCTTTTGAGAGCCAAGCCAAAGAAGTAACCGGTGTCGAAAGCATACATAACCAGATTCGAGTGAAAGAGCCATTATCGGTTAGCGCGATTAGCAAAGACAGCTGGATTACGACTAAAGTGAAGTCAGCTCTGCTTGCTAATGCTGAGCTTAACGGCATCAAAGTAAAAGTAATTACTGAGGACTCAGAAGTATTCCTGCTTGGACTGGTCACTCGAGAGCATGCTGATATCGCAACAGAAGTTGCGCGTAACATCTCTGGCGTAAAGCAGGTCATTCGAGCATTTGAATATGGTGAAGAAGAGACGGCTGTTAACTAGCCTTAAGTCAGTCAATTAAATGCTATTTACCAGAAAAGAAAAAGCAGCGACGAGTCGCTGCTTTTTTATTTGATTCGTTATTTGATAACACGAAGGCTTGGGCGACCTTTCGCTGGACGAGGTGGCTCAGGATCTGAGTCAGGCTCTTCAGCATCTACGTCTGCCGTTGCTACGCTCAAAGATGGACCTTTTTCTGGTTCTTCAAAAGGACTTTCTTCAATCCCTTCTTCAAACGCTTCCATGTAAGCCTCTTCAGGTTCAAACATGGTACCAGCACCATTTTCACGAGCATAAATCGCTTGTACTGCGTAAAGCGGAACGATCACAGAGTGTGGACGACCACTAAAGCGAGCACTAAACGTCACAGCTTCGTTACCCAGTTCAAGTTGTCCAACCGCACGAGGCGCGATGTTCAGAATGATCTGACCATCTTGAACAAACTCTTCTGGAACTCGCACACCCGGCAATGTTGCTTCAACAACAAGGTGTGGAGTTAATTCGTTATCAACCAGCCATTCATAAAATGCACGAAGCATATATGGTCGGCGTGGAGTCATATTAGAAATATCCATAAACGCTTAGCGAACAAGTCGCATCTCACGCTCAGCTTCAGTTAGAGAAGCTAGGAATGAATCACGTTCGAATACGCGGTTCATGTAAATCTTAAGCTCTTTAGAACCAGGACCAATTAGTTCGATACCAAGCTCAGGTAAACGCCATAGTAGCGGAGCTAGGTAACAATCAATTAGGCTAAACTCTTCGCTCATGAAGTATTCATACTCAGCGAAGATAGGAGCAAGAGTCAGTAGGTCGTTGCGCAGTTTAACGCGAGCTGCTTCAGATTCTTCAGCATTGCCTTTAACGATCTTCTCTGCAACTGAATACCAGTTACGCTCAATGCGGTACATCATTAGACGACTGTTACCACGAGCAACCGGGTATACAGGCATCAATGGTGGATGAGGGAAACGCTCATCTAGGTATTCCATGATGATCTTTGAGTCATATAGAGCAAGCTCACGATCAACAAGAGTAGGTACTGATTTGTACGGGTTCAGTTCAACAAGCTCTGCTGGTAGATTTTTTTCATCAACCAACTCAACTTCAACACTTACGCCTTTTTCAGCAAGAACGATGCGCACCTGATGGCTATACATATCAGAAGCACTTGAGAAAAGAGTCATTACAGAACGTTTATTGGCAGCTACAGCCATGGAGCCCTCCAGTACACTTTAAATAAAAACAATGGAGGCCTAAAGCCTCCATTGAACATTAACATAATTTGGGAATTAGCACGGTATTATAGCACAATTAGTGCACATCACGCCAATACTCTTTCTTCAGCAAAATCACGATGATAGTGAATATTACTAAGAAGGCCATTACCCACCAACCCATAGCGTGACGCTCAAGTTGAACTGGGTCGCCCGAGTAAACCAAAAAGTTAACAAGGTCACGAACCGCTTCGTCGTATTCACCAGCACTTAGTTCACCAGAACCGTCAGTTTCAGTACCAACAACAACCGTCACTTCCTCGCCATCTACCATATGCGTATCGTAGATTGGTGTTGGGATACCTTGTAGCTCTTCAAGAACGTGCGGCATACCTACACTTGGGAAAACAATGTTGTTCACGCCAAACGGACGAGACGGATCTTCATAGAATGTACGAAGGTAAGTGTACAGCCAATCTGCGCCACGAACACGAGCAACCAAAGTTAGGTCAGGTGGCGGAGCACCAAACCAACTTGCCGCTTGCTCAGAAGGCATAGCGTTAACCATCAAGCTACCAATTTTCGCCTCTGGGTCGAAAATCAGGTTTTCCTTCATTAGATCAACAGGGATCTCTAAATCATTCGCAACACGTTCATAACGCTGGTACTGCGTTGAGTGACAAGCGAAACAGTAGTTCATGAACATCTTAGCGCCATTTTGCAATGAAGCTTTGTCTGTTAAGTCATTGTTCGCTTTGTCTAATGGTACGTTTGCACCCGCTGCCATCGCCAATGACGGCAACATAGCAAATAAAATTACAATCCACTTTTTCATTTGAATGTCACCCTTTCTGGTAATGGTTTCGTCGCTTCATTTTTACTGTAGAACCACAGTAGAACGAAGAACATGAAATAACCTAAGCTAAAGATTTGAGCCAGTAGCGTGTATGTTGGCGTTGCTGGAAGCGCACCAAGTACACCAAGCGCAATAAAGCTTATTGTGAATTGGATGATGTTAATCAAATGCAGTTTGCTACGGTAACGGTAAGAGCGCACTTTACAACGGTCGAACCATGGCAATAGGAATAACACAACAATAGATGCACCCATTGCTACTACACCTAGCAGCTTATCAGGAACAGCACGAAGTACAGCGTAGAACGGCGTGAAGTACCAAACTGGAGCAATATGCTCAGGTGTTTTCAGCGGATTCGCGGCTTCAAAGTTAGGCGGCTCAAGGAAGTATCCACCCATTTCTGGGTTAAAGAACAGCACGTAACAGAACAAGAATAGGAAACCAGCAACACCTACCATGTCTTTCACCGTCCCGTATGGGTGGAAAGGAATAGAGTCGATGATGTCGTATTTCTTAGTGTAATCCTTATGGAATGGGAACTGAGTTTTGTAATCGTCGCCCATTGTACCTTTAGGAAGCTTAGTCTCGATACCATCTGGGTTGTTCGAACCCACTTCGTGCAGTGCTAGTACGTGAAGTACGATAAGTAGCAGAAGTACGATTGGTAGAGCGATAACGTGCAGTGCGAAGAAACGGTTCAGCGTTGCACCAGATATGATGTAGTCACCACGTATCCAAAGCGTTAGGTCATCACCAATAACAGGAATCGCACCAAACAAAGAAATGATTACCTGAGCACCCCAGTAAGACATTTGACCCCATGGTAGTAGGTAACCCATGAAAGCCTCAGCCATAAGCACTAAGAAGATCAACATACCGAAGATCCAAAGTAGCTCACGAGGTTTTTGGTAAGAACCGTAGATTAGGCCACGGAACATATGCAGGTAGATAACAACGAAGAATGCCGAAGCACCCGTTGAGTGCATGTAACGCAGTAACCAACCGTATTCCACATCACGCATGATGTATTCAACAGAAGCAAATGCACCCTCACCTGAAGGTACGTAGTTCATTGTTAGCCAAATACCCGTAAGAATTTGGTTAACCAGTACCAACATTGCTAAAGAACCGAAAAGGTACCAAAAGTTAAAGTTCTTAGGCATTGGGTATTCAGATAAATGCTTTTTATAAGCATTCATCGCGGGTAGACGTTTCTCTACCCAATCAAGCAATCCTTGCATTACGCGTCTCCCTCGTCCACACCGATCATGATCTTAGTGTCACTCAAATACATATGCTTTGGTACAACAAGATTCAATGGAGCTGGTACGCCTTGGAATACTCGACCTGCCATATCAAACTTTGAACCATGGCAAGGACAGAAGAAACCAGACTTAACACCCTGAACTTGCTCTGCAAAAGAATCCGGCAGGTAAGTTGGAGAACAACCTAAGTGCGTACAGAAACCAACAGCAACGAAGAATTCAGGCTTAATTGAACGGAACTCGTTCTGCGCGTATTCAGGTTGTTGTTCAGCTTCAGATTGAGGGTCACGAAGTTGACCACCGATCGCTTTTAGGTTCTCTAGTACCGACTCAGCACGGCGTACAACCCATACAGGTTTACCTTGCCACTCGACACGAACCATTTGTCCCGGTTCTAACTTACTGACTTCCACTTCCACCGGCGCGCCCGCAGCTTTCGCCTTGGCACTCGGATTCCATGATTTAATAAAAGGCACGGCTACAGCAGCTGCTCCTAAACCACCAACAACGGCTGTTGTTGCGGTTAAGAAACGCCTGCGACCGTTATTTAAAGGCGCGTTGCTCATCCAAACATTCTCCCATTTGCTCCTTATGGATTGAAATAATTCCGATTAAAGAGCATGGCTAACAAAATATGTATTTAGTTCTATTTATTGACGGCAAATGATAAATAAAACCCTACTTTTTGACAAGATAAAGCTACCTTTTTGTAACAATCATGAGGCAAAGCGCACATTGGGTTACAAAAGCTTTCAAAATATAAGAATTTGGAAATAAAACGAGGGGGGGGAAGCGTTTAGAGGGGATATAAAAACAAAAAGCCCGGCATATTGCCGAGCTTTGAACCACAATTCCAGTCGTAAAACTGGGAGCGTGTACTTTTTCGTAAAGAAAAATTAACGCTTAGAGAATTGAGGTTTACGACGTGCTTTACGTAGACCAACTTTCTTACGTTCAACGCAACGAGCGTCACGAGTAACGTAGCCAGCTGCACGTAGAGCAGGACGTAGAGTTTCATCGTACTCCATAAGAGCGCGAGTGATACCGTGGCGGATTGCGCCAGCTTGACCAGAAATACCACCACCAGAAACAGTGATGTAAAGGTCAAGTTTCTCAGTTAGTTCAACTAGCTCAAGAGGTTGCTTAACAACCATACGAGAAGTTGGACGACCGAAGTAAACATCAAGGCTACGCTTGTTGATTACGATCTCACCAGAGCCTGGTTTGATGAAAACACGAGCTGCTGAGCTTTTGCGACGACCAGTGCCGTAGTATTGATTCTCTGCCATTTTCATAATCCCCTTAGATGTCTAGTACTTGTGGCTGTTGAGCAACATGGTTGTGCTCAGTACCAGCGTACACTTTAAGCTTACGGTACATCGCGCGGCCTAGAGGACCACGTGGAAGCATACCTTTAACTGCTAGTTCTAGAACCATTTCTGGTTTCTTAGCAATTAGCTTTTCAAAAGTGATAGTTTTAAGACCACCTGGGAACTCAGAGTGACGGTAGTAAACCTTACCCTTAGCTTTGTTACCAGTTACAGCAACTTTCTCAGCGTTAACAACGATGATGTAATCACCAGTGTCTACGTGAGGAGTGTATTCTGCTTTGTGCTTGCCGCGTAGGCGAGAAGCGATTTCACTTGCTAGACGGCCAAGGGTTTTGCCTTCAGCGTCTACAACATACCAGTCGCGTTTTACAGTTTCTGGTTTAGCAACGAAAGTTTTCATGCTAATAATTACCTATTTAAAAAATTTACACTTAAGGAATACTCGCGTATTCCCACTGTCTAAGAGTTACCATTCATCACCCCTTCGAGTGTTGGAAAACTCTTGGCATAACGTGATTTTACTCATCGCTAGAGGCCCGCAGTAACGGTAGGTCGCAGGATTATAGAGAAGAGCGAAGAAAAAATCACCTCTTTTTGAACAAAATCACGATTTTTTTAATTCTATTTCTTATTCGAGATAATCAAAGCTAACTTAAGTGTTCTTTTGCCAAATATTCATGGCTCTGCATTTCAATTAAGCGCGATTGACAACGTTTAAATTCAAACTCTAGCTGACCATGGGTGTATAGCTTTTCTAGCTCCACTTGCGCTGAAATAATCAGTTTCACATTGCGCTCATAGAACTCATCAACTAATGCAATGAAGCGCCTTGCAGCATCATCTGAAGTCGCCCCCATTTGCAATACATCCGCCAATAGAACCGTGTGATAAACCCGAGACAACTCAATATAGTCGTTCTGGCTACGAGCCGACTGACAAAGCTGAGCAAAAGTACCATGCAACACACCATCACTCGCTTCGACTACTTCTAATTGACGGTGATTAACCTCAATCTGCTTAAGCTTCTCTTTATCTTCACCTACGAGCTGAGCGTAATACTTTTCGAGATTGATATTCGCTTGGCTATCTAACGGGTAATGGTAAATCTCTGCTTGCTCTAAAGTACGCAGACGATAATCAATACCGCTATCAACATTAAGAATGTGGCAGTTGTCTTGAATAAGCTTAATGGCAGGTAAGAAACGCGCTCTCTGTAACCCGTTACGATATAGATCCGCAGGGGGAATATTAGAGGTCGCGACCAAGATAACGTTGCGAGCGAACAACTCTTGGAACAAAGTTCCTAGGATCATCGCATCAGTGATGTCTGAAACAAAGAATTCGTCGAAACAGATAATGTCCGCTTCTTCCTTCAACTTGTCTGCCACTAAAGGCAATGGATCGCTAACATTACCTAGCGCCTTTAGTTCATCATGAACTCGATACATAAAGCGATGAAAGTGAACCCGCATTTTTTTAGTGGTCGGTAAGGCGTCGTAGAACGTATCCATTAGATAAGTTTTACCGCGCCCTACGCCTCCCCAGAAATAGAGACCTTTCGGTGGCTGTGGCAGTTCTGGTTTTTTGCCCAATAATTTCTGGAATCGAGTTAGTTGAGGAATAGGCGTATTCATGTAATCTTGGAATTGATGAAAGAGTTCATCTAAAGACTTAACTGCTTGCTCTTGTGCTGGATCTCTTTGAAATCCATGTTCTTTTATATCTTGTTCGTATTTTTTAATGGGATTCATGACGACATTTCCACAATGAAAGCGATATCAGACAGCAAATAAAAATGAGCCCAAACAGTACGAGAAATAACGTAACGTGGTGAATAATGCAGCATCAAACTGCTAACTAGCGCACACGCATTTCTCTTTATACTGCGGCTTTCTCATAGTACCATGGAGCCGTATCACGTGTAACTAAGCAGTAACAAACATGTTAAAAAACAATAATAAGGAGCTGTTATGCCTTGGATGTATGCCATTGCCGGTTTACTAGTCGGAGTTATTTTAGGGGTCGCCATTTCTCGTCTTATGACACCTGAATACAAAAAACAAAAGAACGTACAGAAAGAATTAGATAGCGCAAAGTTTGCCCTAGAACAGCAGCGACAAGAGCTGGCTGACCACTTTGCGAAATCAGCAGAAATGTTGGACACCTTAGGTAAGGACTACACGAAACTGTACCAACACATGGAAAAAACAAGCTCAGAGCTGATTCCTAACCTGCCAGAGCAAGACAACCCGTTTGTAAAAACAGCCGCCGCTCATTCGGACAAATCACAAGATAAGCCTTCAATTAAAGAAGCGACTCTTGAGGAACAACCGAAAGATTACGCGAATGGCGCAACCGGTTTATTTACAGAACAGAAGAAAGAGATCATTAATGCTCCTGATGTAGTGACAGCAAAAGCATCATAAACATTTAACACTTCTGTGAACTTTACAAAGGTTTTTGAGTCATAACTTTCACTCAGGTCATTTGAAACTTCTCATACTTATTACACGTAGTGAGAGGGGTAAGACCTTAACTAGAGAGGAGTTTATGATGAAAAAACCTTTGCTTGCTTTATCAGTACTGACTTTAAGCTTAAGTTCAATCATCACCCCCATTCAAGCAACGGCCGCACTACCATTAAGTGTGGGTAACGAACAATTACCAAGCCTCGCGCCTATGCTTGAACAAGTGACCCCCGCTGTGGTTAGTATTGCCGTAGAAGGCAAACAGGTACAACGTCAGCAAATCCCTGAACAATTCCAATTCTTTTTTGGTCCAGAACAAACACGTGAGCGCCCATTTCGTGGGTTAGGCTCAGGCGTAATCATTGATGCCAAGAAAGGCCATATCGTAACCAACTACCATGTCATTAATGGCGCGGACGATATCAAAGTAAAACTGCATGACGGTCGAGAGTACGATGCTGAGCTAATCGGTGGTGATCAGATGTCTGATATCGCCCTCTTGAAACTCGAAAAAGCTAAGAACCTAACTCAGATAAAAGTGGCAGACTCAGACAAACTAAGAGTTGGTGATTTTAGTGTCGCGATCGGTAACCCGTTTGGACTTGGTCAAACCGTGACATCAGGTATTGTTTCTGCGCTTGGTCGTAGCGGCCTGAATCTAGAGAACTTTGAGAACTTCATTCAAACCGATGCGGCAATCAACAGCGGTAACTCTGGTGGTGCGCTAGTTAACCTCAACGGTGAACTGATTGGTATCAATACTGCCATTCTTGGCCCTAACGGAGGTAATGTCGGTATCGGCTTTGCAATCCCATCCAATATGATGAAAAACCTGACAGAACAAATTCTCGATTTCGGTGAAGTAAAACGCGGCATGCTGGGTGTTCAAGGTGGAGAGATCACCTCAGAACTAGCAGAAGCACTCGGTTATGAATCAAGTAAAGGCGCCTTCGTTAGCCAAGTCGTGCCGGACAGTGCAGCCGATGATGCTGGCCTGAAAGCGGGTGACATTATTGTCTCTATTAATGGTAAACGTATTGATACTTTCAGTGAATTAAGAGCTAAAGTCGCTACACTCGGTGCAGGTAAAGAAATCGAACTGGGCGTGGTTCGCGACGGCAAGAACAAAACCTTTGATGTGACTCTGGGTGAATCAACCAACAGCAAGACACAAGCTGAAAAACTGCATGAAGGCTTAGCTGGTGCAGAGCTCACCAACACAACAGACAGCGACTCAGCAACGGGCGTGAAAGTGTCAAGTGTGGCTCAAGGTTCACCAGCAGAGGCTTATCAACTTCTCAAAGACGACATCATTATTGGCGTCAATCGTCAAACCGTTAAGAACCTTGCTGAATTTAGAGAGATTCTTGAGAAACAGCCGGGCGTACTAGCGCTAAATATCCAACGTGGCGACAGAACTATCTACCTCGTTATTAGATAGTCATACGTCAACGTAATAACAGGGAGGCTCGGTAAGTTTGCTTTAAACTTACTCAGTCTCCCTTTTCTTTAGATGAATCAAAATGCTATGCTTCACTAGTAATCAAGTCAGTCATCCATCTACGGAGGCTTCACACCTTACTTGTTGAAGAGGGAAACATGCTGTCCTTTCTATTTCGTTCTATTTCCCTTGGACTCGTTTCAGCGGTGCTTATTCTTCTTGCATTTCCAAGTTTGAGACCCGCTATTGTTGCAGATGTCACTAACCCTAAAGTCGACAATATTGGCTCTCTTCAGATTTCATTTAACCAAGCAGTTCGCCGCGCGGCACCTGCAGTGGTTAACATTTATAGCCGTAAATACGCCGAAGATGATCGTAACAAGCTACTGACTCAAGGTTTGGGTTCTGGGGTAATTGTTAGCGAGAAAGGCTACATCATTACCAACTTCCATGTTGTGGCTCAAGCAGACCAAATAGTTGTGGCCCTTCAAGATGGCCGAGTAGCAGCTGCGCAACTTGTCGGTTCAGACAAGCGCACCGATATCGCGATACTTAGAGTCAGCGGTGACAACCTACCAGTAATCCCATTAAACCCAAGCTACAAAGCCAATGTTGGTGATGTGGTACTGGCGATAGGTAATCCATATAATCTAGGTCAAACAACAACCTTTGGTATCATCTCTGCAACTGGCCGCTCTTCGATCAGTGCTGATGGTCATCAAGCCTTTATCCAGACCGATGCAGCAATCAATGAAGGTAACTCAGGTGGTGCACTGGTGAATTCACAAGGTGAGCTAGTCGGTATCAATACCGCCTCTTTCCAACAAGCTACCGACATGGAAACCTATGGGATCTCATTCGCTATCCCCTATCCGCTTGCTAATAAAATCATGGAGAAGATCATCGCCGATGGCCGTGTAATTCGTGGTTATATCGGTATCGATGGACAAGACATCAACTCTGTCACCTCACGCATGTTGGGTACTAAGAATATCGGCGGTATTGTTGTGTTAGGTATCGATCCAAATGGCCCCGCTGCGGATGCCGGTTTTGAAGCTCAAGACATTATTGTCAGTATCAATAATAACCAGGTAAGTGGTCGCCAGAGTGTGATGGATACTGTTACTGATTTGCGTCCAGGTACCGAGATTGATGTGGGAATCTTACGCCAAGGTGAAAACAAAACCCTCAAAGTGACAATTGCTGAAGATACTCGCCTGTAGAACAAACGCTGTTAGCAGTGGTTCAAGCTGCTAGATTTAAGCTGCTAATAAACAAATACAAAAAACCCAGCTCACAGGCTGGGTTTTCTTTTATCTAAAGATAGTATCAGGTATCTCTACGATTCACTTAGCTCTTCGATATCAATGCGAGTCACTCGCTGTAAACCTCTTGGTAGTAGGCCACCACGGCGACCACGTTCACCACGGAAGTTTTCAAGATCTGCTGGTTTCAAGCCAAGCTTGCGTTTACCGGCGTAGATAGTCAGCGTCGCATTCTCTGGGATAGCCATCAAGTGCGAGACAAACTCTTCACGCTCTTTTGCTTTCGCCGAAGGGATGTTGATGATCTTGTTGCCTTTACCCTTGCTCAACTGAGGTAGGTCTTTAATAGGGAACAACAACATACGGCCTTGGTTAGTAATCGCCAGAATCTGGTTACTATCTAAATCAGCAATCGGACTTGGCATCATCACTTCAGAAGCTTGTGGCAAGTTAACCAACGCTTTACCGCTCTTGTTCTTAGACAGCAGATCGCTACCCTTACAAACAAAGCCATAACCAGCATCAGAACCGACTAACCATAATTGCTCATTCTCTCCCATCACCACTTGGCGAATAGAAGTACCAGGGCTGACGTTCAAGCGGCCTGTAATTGGCTCACCTTGGCTACGTGCCGACGGTAATGAGTGTGATTCAAGGGAGTAGCTTCGGCCATCACTGCCAAGGAACACCGCTTGTTGATTACTCTTACCCTTAGCGCTCGCTAGGAATTTATCACCTGATTTATAGTTCAAGCCTTCAGCATCAACCTCATGCCCTTTGGCATGACGAATCCAACCTTTTTCAGACAACACAACTGTGATTGGTTCGCTTGGTACTAAGTCACGCTCTGTTAGCGCTTTCGCTTCAGCACGCTCAATCAGAGGTGAACGACGATCATCGCCGTATTTATCCGCATCTGCTTGGATTTCTTTCTTGATCAGCGTATTCAAGCGACGCTCTGAACCGAGTAGCTTTTCAAGCTTTTCACGTTCAGCTTCAAGCTCTTCTTGCTCAGCTCGGATTTTAAACTCTTCTAACTTAGCTAAGTTACGAAGTTTAATATCAAGAATCGCATTAGCTTGAACTTCAGAAATGTTGAAACGGCTCATTAGGACAGGACATGGTTCGTCTTCTGTACGAATGATCTCAATCACTTCATCGATATTAAGATAAGCAGCAAGTAAGCCTTCTAAGATGTGCAAACGTGCCAGTACTTTATCTAAACGGTACTGCAAACGACGACGAACTGTTGTGCGACGGAACTCGATCCACTCTTTCAGGATTTGAACTAAGCCTTTAACCTGAGGACGGTTATCTAAACCAATCATGTTCAAGTTAACGCGGAAGTTTTTCTCTAGATCCGTCGACGCGAACAGGTGACTCATCAATTGATCACAATCGATACGATTCGAACGAGGAACGACAACGATACGCGTTGGGTTCTCGTGATCAGATTCATCGCGCAAGTCGTCAACCATTGGCAGCTTCTTAGCACGCATCTGGTTAGCAATTTGCTCAAGTAACTTTGCACCTGACACTTGATGAGGTAAAGCCGTGATAACAATATCAGAGCCTTCCTTGTGCCAAACCGCGCGCATCTTGATGCTGCCACGTCCAGTACGGTAGATCTTTTCGATATCCGATTTCGGAGAGATAATCTCAGCTTCTGTCGGGTAATCTGGACCTTGAATGAAACCCATCACATCTGAAAGCTCAGACTTAGGCGTATCAATTAGGTGAATGGCTGCATTAGCGACTTCACGCACGTTGTGTGGTGGAATATCGGTCGCCATACCTACCGCGATACCAGTGATACCGTTAAGCAGGATATGTGGAAGACGAGCAGGCAACATTTGAGGCTCTTTCATCGTGCCATCAAAGTTTGGTTGCCAGTCAACAGTGCCTTGACCTAACTCGCCCAGCAGAACTTCAGCAAACTTAGACAGTTTTGCTTCGGTATAACGCATTGCAGCGAACGATTTCGGATCATCAGGAGCCCCCCAGTTACCTTGACCATCTACTAATGGGTAGCGGTAAGAGAACGGCTGCGCCATCAATACCATCGCTTCGTAACAAGCAGAGTCACCGTGTGGGTGATACTTACCTAATACGTCACCAACGGTACGTGCTGATTTTTTGTATTTCGATGCAGCCGATAAGCCCAGCTCAGACATCGCGTAGATAATACGACGCTGTACTGGCTTCAAGCCATCACCGATATACGGCAATGCACGATCCATGATCACGTACATTGAGTAATTTAAGTAGGCATCTTCGGTGAACTTGCGCATTGGCAGCTGTTCAACGCCATCATATGTAATTTCGTTAGACATCCATTATACCTCGGCCATATCACCGTTAGTCTGTAGCCATGTACGGCGATCATCTGCACGTTTCTTACCAAGCAGCATGTCCATCATCTCGTTAGTCGCTTCGCTGTCATCAATCGTTAACTGAACAAGGCGACGAGTGTTTGGATCCATGGTGGTTTCACGCAACTGAAGTGGGTTCATTTCACCCAGACCTTTGAATCGTTGCACGTTGATCTTAGCTTTCTTCTGCGATAGTCGCTCAAGCACACCGTCTTTCTCTGCGTCATCGAGTGCGTAGAACACTTCTTTACCGCAATCGATACGATACAGAGGAGGCATTGCCACATAGATATGGCCCGCTTCAACCAAAGCATGGAAATGGCGAGTAAACAATGCACATAACAGTGTCGCGATATGAAGACCATCCGAGTCCGCATCGGCAAGAATACAGATCTTACCGTAACGCAGGCCTGATAAGTCATCGTTGTCCGGGTCGATACCCAGAGCTACCGAGATATCGTGCACTTCTTGCGAAGCCAATACTTGGTCTGCCGACACTTCCCACGTATTTAGGATCTTACCGCGAAGTGGCATCACCGCTTGGAACTCACGGTCACGCGCTTGTTTAGCAGAACCACCCGCCGAGTCCCCTTCCACGAAGAAGATTTCAGTGCGGCTTAAATCTTGAACCGAACAATCCGTTAGCTTACCCGGCAGTGCTGGGCCTGAGGCGATTTTCTTACGCACAACCTTTTTGCTTGCGCGCATACGGCGGTGGGCATTCGCAATACAAGCTTCTGCCAACTGTTCTGCCAGTTGTGGCTTTTCGTTCAGCCACAGGCTAAAGGCATCTTTTACCACACCAGAAACAAACGCAGCGGTTTGACGCGAAGACAAGCGTTCTTTTGTTTGACCTGCAAACTGCGGATCTTGCATCTTCACCGATAGTACGTACGAACAGCGATCGAAAATATCGTCGCCTGTTAGCTTAACGCCGCGTGGTAACAAGTTCCGGAATTCACAGAACTCACGCATTGCATCAAGCAAACCTTGGCGAAGACCGTTTACGTGTGTACCACCTTGTTTAGTCGGTACTAAGTTCACATAACTCTCGGTGATCATATCACCGCCTTCTGGCTGCCAGATGATCGCCCAGTTTGCCATTTCGGTTTCAGCAACGAATTCGCCAACATAAGGTTCTTCAGGCAGTAAGGTATAACCTTTCACGCCTTCGGCAAGGTAATCTTTTAGGCCATCTTCATAGAACCATTTATGCTCTTCGCCACCGACTTTGTCGATAAAGGTAATTTCTAAACCTGGGCAAAGCACTGCTTTTGCACGTAGATTGTTAATCAGACGAAGTGTCGAAAATTTAGGGCTATCAAAGTACTTAGGGTCAGGCCAGAAATGTACTGATGTACCACTGTTACGATGACCACAAGTGCCCGTTACAGTAAGCTCTGTTACTGCATGACCGCCTTCAAGTGCGATCTCGTGAACCTGACCTTCTCGGCGTACGGTCACTTCAACACGTTTTGACAGCGCGTTTACTACCGAGATACCTACACCGTGCAGACCACCAGAGAACTTGTAGTTGTTGTTCGAGAATTTACCACCAGAGTGGAGCTTTGTTAAAATCAGCTCAACACCTGAGATCCCTTTTTCTGGGTGAATATCGACAGGCATACCACGGCCGTCATCGGTAACTTCTAACGATTGGTCTGCATGAAGCACAACTTTGATTTTCTTAGCGTGTCCCGCTAGTGCTTCATCGACCGAGTTATCAATGACTTCTTGGGCAAGGTGGTTAGGTCTTTCTGTCTCGGTATACATTCCTGGGCGGTGTCGCACAGGATCGAGACCTTCAAGTACCTCGAGGTCTTTTGCATTATATTGTTCAGTCATAATACGGAGTTTACTCAAAAAGTTTGCGTCAGTTCGCTGGCTCCAGTTTCACTAAAGCAGAATCATTACTATGAACCGTCATAGTAGAGCGAACGAGCGAAGTATTGGGGAATATAGTCTGGAAGCTGAGTAATGATGTCAAGCTAGTTCAAAAACTAAGACATCAAACTATGATATTTCACCATTGATAGATGAAATAACAGGCAAACAAGAGAAAATCACTTGGTTGGTGGAACAGATTAAAGATTTAGAAAGGTGATGATTTGTTGTGGGTAGCGTTCAAAATCAACAAAGCTATGATCCCCACCCTCTTCTACTGTCTGTGTTGCACCTTGGTACTTCTCTACCGCTTGTCGGTAATCCAGAACTTCGTCTTCCGTTTGCTGAAGTAACCAGAAGTCGCTCGGCTTAGCGATAGCCGAAACCTCTAACGCCTTCAGTTCATCAATATGTTTTGTTTCCAGTACATATCGTTCATCTGTGTATGGGTTTACTTGTTCACCTAAATAGTCAGCAAGAAGCTCATACGGCTTCACTGCAGGGTTTACAACCACCGCTTTAAAACCATAGTGGCTATTCAGCCATGTTGAAAGATAGCCACCTAGTGAGCTACCGACCAACGCTATCTGATATTGCTCTTTGTATTGCTCCACCAGCTGTTGCAAATGAAGTGCCGCTTGCTTAGGGAAACTCGGCAGTTGAGGCGTTACGACTTTA
Organism: Vibrio crassostreae; assembly: GCF_024347415.1. Taxonomy (NCBI): domain Bacteria; kingdom Pseudomonadati; phylum Pseudomonadota; class Gammaproteobacteria; order Vibrionales; family Vibrionaceae; genus Vibrio; species Vibrio crassostreae. The sequence goes on along the minus strand of NZ_AP025476.1, from coordinate 469,931 downwards.
ATATCAGCGCGATGCTCCGCACAGTAATCTGCCATCACATTCGCTTTATGAGAACGTGATGAACTGTTAAACCCGTGAATATAGAGAAGCAGCGATGGCTTAGTCGCTTGCTGATTAGAGCCTAACATCAATAACAACCTTCATTAATAACCAGCGGCTTCAAAATCAGGCAAGAACTGCCCATGAGGCAAACGACGAACTTGCGTGCTGACCGTTCCGTCTTGATGTAATTCAATCTCTCTCCAGCCCGGAGACAAAGTATCTACCGCGAAGTCATCTGAGTTAGGTTTGAATTGCACACAAGTCGACGGTGTTGCCATGACTTGTACACCATAATGATCTCGATTCATGTCTTGATGAACGTGACCACACAATACTGCTTTGACATTGGTGTGCTGTTGAACCACATCCCAAAATTGATCGGCGTCTTTTAGGTTATGCTGATCCAACCATGCACTGCCAACCAGCAATGGATGGTGATGCAATAGAACCAAAGTATTACGTTCAGGGAATTCCGTCAGCTTTTGTTCTAACAGATCAAGCTGTTGATCGCTAAGGCGACCATGAGGCACACCAACCACCTGCGAGTCTAGCATCACCATCTGCCAGTTATCGCCTAGCAAGACATGCTCAACACACTGTATTTGTGGTGATGGTAAAACACTGCCCATATTAGGCTTAAAGTCATGGTTCCCTGGCAGCCAATAGCATGGCTTTTCCAAAGGTTGAATCCCTGACTCAAATTTCTGGTACGACTCAGCACTGTGATCTTGAGAGATATCACCGGTTGCTAAAATCGCTTGATAGTCAAAACCCTGACTAACAATGCCATCGACTACAGCACGAAAGCTATCTTGAGTGTTGATGCTTAATAAGCTGCCATTGCTCGGCGCAAACAAATGCGTGTCCGTTAGCTGCACAAGCTTAATAGTGCTCTCATCAAATTTTGAAGTGTGTGATAATTCCAAAATAACAAATCCAGATACGTTACTGTTTAGACTTTAAAAGTGTTGATAAATAGGCTCAATTAAAAGGTAATTGGGGTTCGGCTGATACCCGTTTTTAAACAAAACGTTAACCATTCCCCAAGAAATTTATTCAATTGAAATTTCTCGTCCTTTTGCAGAAGCTTAGTGTTGGGATAGTCATATTTCGCTTTGACTCTTGAAAAATCCCCGCTAGCGCACACTTCTGCAACTCGAGCGTCGTGATATAGCCTGACAGACATTTTTGGCAAAGGAAACACTGGCATCGCGTCACTCTGACATATATCTATTAATGTGGTGTATTTTGTGACCTCATTCACTGTCAATTGATACACCATATTAACGGCTTGGTAACAGCGAACGTCACCAACTTCATGCCCAACCGGTAACAAAGCGTTCAGTTTGGCATAGTTCGTCTCGTAAACTCGCATCAATTCAGCAAGATCAACATGATACGGTTTCTTGACTGCTATATTTGGCATGACGTTAATCTATCCACTCTGACTGTAATTCTTGGTAGTTCAATTGTAGCCACTGTAGCGCAATGATCGTGGCTCCATTTTCAAACACACCGTCTTTTACCAACTGATAAGCAGTTTCACGACTCATCACTTGTACGCGAATGTCTTCACCTTCGTAGTCCAATCCGTGTACCCCTTTGGCTGTCGTTGCATCAACACAGCCAACAAAGACGTCAAGCTTTTCTGAGCAACCACCAGATGAAGGGTAATACGAAGTAATAGGCAACACAGATCCGACTTCGACCCCGGCTTCTTCCATCGCTTCACGACGAGCGACATCTTGTGGTGATTCATCGGTATCAATGATCCCAGCAACAATTTCGTATTGCCATGGGGTCTCATGCTCTAGAGCACCGACACGGATCTGTTCGACGATCACAACTTCGTCACGCACAGGATCATAAGGTAGCAAAGCAGCAGCATGTCCACGCTCAAACATCTCACGCTCTATTGGTTGGCTCCAGCCGCCCTCAAACAGTCTATGTCTAAATGTGTACTTAACCATTTTGAAAAAACCACGAAACAGCGTCTCTTTTGAGACTATTTCCACATCTTGCGGAGTAAACTCATGTCGTTGATTGTCATACTGTTGCATTTGGTACCTCACTAAGTGATCTTTATAGTTTACTCATTGTCCGAGTTAACTACCAAGGATAAGGTTCAACTTTTTATATAAAATTTATACTTAAAGTTAAGTTTCAAAAAATAAATATTGCACAAGTGGACAGTTAACTGTAAAAAAGTGCAAAGTTTCGAGTAAATTACCACCAAACTGGGTTAAACTCTTTTAAAGAAAATTCCATAAAAGGCAGGAATAGGAAAATGAAAAAACTGCTTCCACTATTTATCAGTGCAGCAATTGGCAGCCTGAGTTCGTCAGCTTTTGCTGATACGCTAGCTGAAGTTTACGACCAAGCAAAACAGAACGATCCTCAACTTCTTCGTTCAGCAGCGCAGCGCGATGCCGCTTTTGAAGCAGTAACGTCAAGCCGTAGTGATTTGCTACCACAAATTAACCTAACAGCAAACTACGACATTAATCGTGGTGATCGAGATACATCAGGTGTTGGTAATTCAAGCATTGATAACAACACTTGGGGAGCTGCTATCGGCTTCAGCCAAGAGCTTTATCAGCGCTCTTCATGGATCACACTAGATACGGCAGAGAAAACCGCTCGTCAATCTGATTCAGCTTACGCGGCAGAACAACAAGCCTTGATTCTTCGTGTTGCGACAGCATATTTCGAAGTACTTCGCGCTCAAGATAACCTAGAATTTGTTCGTGCAGAGAAAGCAGCAGTTGCTCGTCAACTAGAGCAAACTAAACAGCGTTTTGAAGTAGGTCTTTCAGCAATCACCGATGTACATGATGCGCAAGCTCAGTACGATGGCGTTTTGGCTGATGAAGTTCTTGCAGAGAACGACCTAACGAATAGCTACGAAGGTCTACGTGAGATTACAGGTCAGGAACACTCTAACCTAAGCATCCTAGATACTGATCGTTTCTCAGCAAGCAAATCTTCTGAGTCTGCTGTTGCGCTTGTTGAACAAGCAGAACAAAAGAACCTTAGCTTATTGGCTGCACGTATCTCTCAAGACGTAGCAAAAGACAACATCTCTCTAGCAAGCTCTGGTCACCTACCAAGCTTAACACTAGATGGTAGCTACGCTCTTTCAGATCAATCAAACAGCACCCAAGATTACGACCAAGACAACCTAAACATTGGTTTGAACTTAGTTGTACCTCTATACACGGGTGGCAACACAACTTCATTGACTAAACAGGCTGAATACAACTACGTTGCAGCAAGTGAAGATCTAGAAGCGACTTACCGTAGCGTTGTAAAAGACGTACGTGCGTTCAACAACAACATCAGTGCTTCGATCGGTGCGCTACGCGCTTACGAACAATCTGTAGTTTCTGCTCAATCAGCTCTAGAAGCGACAGAAGCAGGTTTTGATGTGGGTACTCGTACTATCGTTGACGTACTAGATTCAACTCGTCGTCTATACGATGCGAACAAAAACCTTTCAGATGCTCGTTACAACTATATCCTAAGTGTACTTCAGCTTCGCCAAGCGGTTGGTACGCTAAGCGAACAAGACATCGTTGATGTAAACGCAGGTCTAAAAGTAGCAAGTAAGTAATTCAGAATTACTTAAGTTACAAAAATGCCGCTCATTGAGCGGCATTTTTATTATCTATTCAAAAGCTAGCATAGAAGCTAAAAGACCGAAGGTTAGCCTCGGCCACCTTTAATCGCTTTAATGATTTCAGTGGTAGAGCAACCATCTTCAAAATTAAGTACTTTCACTTCACCACCAGCAGCAATCACTTCCGCACCACCAGCGATCTCTTCAGGTTTGTAATCACCGCCTTTAACAAGAATGCTTGGCAATACCTCAGAGATTAAACGTTGAGGAGTATCTTCAGAGAATGGTACAACCCAATCAACCGCACCTAAGCCAGCCAATACCGCCATACGACGATCAGTTGGATTCACAGGACGACCTGGACCTTTCAAACGTTTTACTGATTCATCAGTATTAACCGCAACGATCAAACGATCGCCCAACTCAGCAGCATGATTCATGTAAGAAACATGCCCAGCGTGCAGAATATCAAAGCAGCCATTGGTCATAACCACTTTCTCGCCTTTCGCACGAGCACGCTTCACCGCTTCAACCAGTGCTGCTTCAGAGATAACGCCGTAGTCTGTATCTTGGCTGCCGTGAATCGCTTCCGCTAATTCTATCGTAGACAGTGTCGATGTACCTAGCTTACCAACAACTACACCAGCAGCCGCATTCGCTAATGCACACGCTTCATCCAGAGGTTTACCAGCAGCAACAGAAGCTGCAAGGACAGAGATAACCGTATCGCCGGCACCTGTGACATCGTACACTTCCTTGGCTTGAGTCGGTAAGTGGAACGGTGCCTGACCTTTACGCAGCAGAGTCATACCGTTCTCGCTGCGAGTCACCAACAAAGCTTCAAAATCATATTTTTCGATCAAGGCAATGCCCTTCTCGATAAGGTCTTCTTCTGATTTAACTTTACCTGCAACTAGCTCGAACTCCGCCATATTTGGCGTAAGCAAAGTCGCACCACGGTAGCGCTCTAAATCCGCGCCTTTTGGATCGATGAATACTGGAACATTCGCTGCGCGTGCTTTTTGAATGAAGCTCTGTACATGCTCTAATGCACCCTTCGCATAATCTGACAAGATAACCGAACGGACATTTGGCAGTGCTTGCTCCATGCGAGACAGAATAAGCTCTGGATTAGTGTTTTCAAATTTGTCTTCAAAATCAAGACGAATCAACTGCTGACCACGGCTCATCACTCGTAGTTTTGTGATGGTTGGATAGTCTTCTAACTCAACGAAATCACACTTAACCTTTAGTGCGCCCAAAGTGTTTTTTAACACCTCGGCGGGTTCATCTTTACCAGTTAAACCAACAACATGAGCATGACCACCAAGAGAGGCAATGTTCATTGCAACGTTGGCAGCACCACCTGGACGCTCTTCGTTATTTTCTACTTTTACAACGGGTACAGGTGCTTCTGGTGAAATACGGCCAGTTGGACCATACCAGTAACGATCAAGCATGACGTCACCGACAATAAGAACACCTGATTGGCTGTAGTCAGGTAGAATTGGTTTCATTGTTGAGCTCCAAAAATCGAATCTGGCTAGAGTCTAGCACACTGATTACAGTGGCTAAACCTTAGAAAAATGAGTAAAGCCTACCTCGATAGGCACTGTGATAGCTAAGCAAAAGACAAGCTACGCTTCCATCCACTGCTTCCATGCTCGAACCACGTGTTCTCTTTCCATTTCAAACTTATTAATTGCCACATCCGCATCAAGATTGAGTAGATTGCGGTGGTGGATTTCATCTCTTAACGTTGTATAAGCATGGGTTAATGCCATGCCTTGTTGCTCGTCCATAATCCCTTGTGACAGCAGGCTTTCAAAGATTCGTACATTATCACACCAACGAGTAAGCTTTGGCTTCTCATTGCTGTACCGAAGGACTAAATATTGCGCCAAAAATTCGATATCGGTAATACCACCCGCATCTTGTTTGAGCATGAATCGATCGGTTTTTTTGCCGCCTAAATGGCCGCGCATCTTTTCACGCATATCTACAACTGACTTTTTGAGTGTTGCCTCATCACGCGCCAAGCACAGAACCTCATGGCGAGTCTTGTTAAATGCTGAGGCCAATAAGTCGTCACCATAGATCATACGAGCGCGAGTCAAAGCTTGGTGTTCCCAAGTCCACGCGTCATTGTGCTGATACTCATCAAAGGCATCGGTTGGACTCACCAACAGGCCAGATGCACCAGAAGGGCGTAGACGAGTGTCGACTTCGTACAGAATACCAGAAGCGGTTCTGGTCGAGAAAATATGAATAATACGCTGTGCCAACCTCAGATAAAATTGGCGTCCATCGATTTCTTTCTTACCATCAGTATAGATGTGTACCGGGCAGTCGTGCATAAACACAATGTCTAAGTCTGAGTTGTAGCCAAGCTCCCAACCACCGACCTTACCGTAACCAACAACCGCAAAACCGCGACCTTCGCGATCTTTAACATGAGTCGGTTCACCAAACTTGGCCGATACTTGTAACCAAGCTTGATTAACCCCCGCCTCAACAATCGCTTCGGCTAAGTAGGTCAAGTGATCACTGACCTTCATGACAGGTAGAGCACCCGCTATATCCGCGGCTGCAATTCTCAGGATACAGGTCTGCTTAAACTGGCGCAGGCCTTCCATCTGTTGCTCCATATCATCTTCAGGAATACGGGCTAGGTAATCACGCAGCTCTGTTTTATACGACTCCAAAGGCACTGGGTTGTAGAGTTGCTGAGGGTCGATAAGTTCATCTAACAAAATTGGGTAACGTCCAAGCTGCTCTGAGATCATCGGGCTAGCGGTACATAGGCGTACAAGCTGAGTCAACGCGGCAGGGTGCTCATCTAGTAGTTCAAGGTAAGTGGTACGAGTAACGATTTTATGCAGTAGATGCAGTACTCGAGACAAACCAAACTCGGCATCCTTAGCGGTGTACAGTGCTTGAAACACTTTCGGCATCAATCGATTGAGGACTTCACGGCCCCGTGGGCCAAGGGTCTTCTTAGCCAAATCGGCTTTAAATTGAATAATCGTTTTCGCGGCTTCCGGTGGGTTAGCAATCGCAATATCATGTTCCAGAACATGTTCAATCACATCTGGTTTATGGGCCATATCCCACAGTTCACTAAAGTGACTAGCAATCGGGTTGGCGTCATCTTCATCAACACCAATCAGATCTTCGAACACGGTATGTACATTGGCCATATGAGCACGAGTTGCCTCAATCAAACTATCCCAATCAGTGAATTGCATTGCGACAGCGAGTTGCAACTGTTCGAATTCACCGTCAGGTAAGGTTTGAGTTTGCTTGTCGGCCATTGCTTGTAACAGGTTCTCAAGGCGACGCAAAAACAGATAAGCCTCACGTAAGTGCCCTACCTCTTCTGCCTCTAACAGATGAAGTGATTCAATCGCGCTTAAGGTTTCCAGTAACCCTCGACCACGAAGGCTCGGTTCACGGCCACCACGAATCAATTGGAATACTTGTGCAATAAATTCCACTTCGCGAATCCCACCAGACCCCAGCTTGATGTTGTTTGATAATCCACGACGACGTACTTCGCTGCTTATCATCGACTTCATACGACGCAAAGATTGAATCGCACTGAAATCGATATAACGACGGAATACAAATGGGCGCAGCATCTGGCGGAGCTCTTGGTATTCAGGGTACATTTCGCTGCCCATCACTCGCGCTTTCACCATCGCATAGCGTTCCCAATCGCGACCTTGCTCTTGGTAGTAATCTTCCAGTGCAGCGTAGCTCATCACCAATGGACCACTCTCACCGAATGGACGCAGGCGCATATCGACGCGATAGCAGAACCCGTCAAAGGTTTGCTGATCAAGCGCCTTGATAATTCGTTGCCCCAAGCGTGTGAAAAATTGTGCGTTGGCGATACTTCGTCTTGCACCTTGGGTTTCGCCATTTTCAGGATAGGTAAAAATCAGGTCGATATCAGAAGAGAAGTTGAGCTCACCGCCCCCTAGCTTACCCATGCCAATGATCAGCATCGGCTGCGCTTCACCCTGTTCATTGCATGGTGTGCCCCACTCTTTACAACAAATATCGTACTGCCATTGATAGGTCTCGAAGATCATTGCCTCAGCTAACATCGATAGGTGACTTAAGCTCTGTTCTAACTCCCATGAGCCCATAAAATCACGCCAAGCAATATAGGTCATTTCTCGATTGCGGAATTGACGCAGCACGCGCTGACCACTCATTTCATCAGCACAACCAGAAAGTAATCCAGCCAGTCGCTCTCGGTACCCTTCAGCACGCTCTGCACATGCCAACATATCAGGTAAGTCACCGCATAAAACCGTATCACGCTGCAGGCAATCACCAATAAAACAGCTTAAACCGAGTACACGTTTAAGCTCCTCAGTCTGTGGCTCAGACCAAGTATTGATGGCTTCACTTTGATGCTCTAGTAATTGCTCAAAAGCAGACTGTGAGTGAGTGACGAGTTGAGAAGGCAATGGCATGTTTCTTCCTTGTATAAGCTGCGCGCCGAACAATCGGTTTATCGATTCGGTTCTTCAATAACGAGTTTTCATAACTAAAGATAAGTTATACCAAAGTTACGCCAATAAAAAACGCCCACATTAGCAATGTGGGCGTTTTATCAGTGAACTTATAGAGTTAGGCCTTTCTCTCTAGAAAACAGCCTCTATCAATAAGGATTTAGAGAACATGACTAAACCTTAAATTGCTTAATCTTACCGTCGAGTTCTTGTGCGTTGCTTTCCATAAGCTGAGAGGTCTCCAACAGCTCACCAACAACCACAACTGAAGCTTCGACAAGCTCACGAACATTGGTCAGGTTGACACTCATCTCTTCTGCAACGCTGCTCTGTTGACCTGCAGCGGTCGCGATCTGGAAGTTCATATCATTAATTTGGTTTACTTGGCTTACGATACCATCAAGCTCAGAGCCTGCATTGGTCACAAGGTCCACGCCTTCAGCCGCTTCTACAACACTCTTCTCCATCAGTTCTACCGCAGAGTTAGCGCTGCTTTGCAGATGACTGATCATATCTTGAATCTCGACAGTCGCTTGCTGAGTGCGCTGTGCAAGGTTACGAACCTCATCAGCAACAACAGCAAAACCACGACCCGCTTCACCTGCACGTGCCGCTTCAATTGCAGCGTTCAATGCTAGTAGGTTTGTTTGTTCTGAAATGCCTTGGATAGTACCAACCACACTGCCAATTGAGTCAACGCGCTCTTCAACTTGGTTTACCGCTGCTGCAGATGCTGCGATATCTGAAGATAGCTCACTCATCTTAGAAACAGACCCTTGAACGAACTTCTGACCAGTAAGAGCTTGGCCTGATGCCTGTTCCGTCAATGAAGAAGCGCTTTGCGCATGCTCAGCAACAGTTTGTACCGTAGACGTCATCTCACTCATTGCTGTTGCCAGCTGATCAATCTCATTGAACTCTTCTTGAGCTGATTCTTTGGTTTCAGACATGCTGATGGTCATCACTTCCGTCAGAGCAAACAGTTCATCAGAAGAAGCCACTTGAGTTTTGATCATGTCGTTCAGTTGAACGCGAGTTTTTTCAAGTTCGCGTGCCACATCGCCATATTCATCTTTACAATCCATTTGAATCGGCACTGATAAGTTCTTGTCGGCCATGGTTTTAATGGCGTCATTAAGGTATTGAGTCTGGCGCAGCATAACGCGCGCCGCTGCTAATAGAAGAACCACAAACACAATGATCATCAAGGCTGTTTGCCAAGCCACTTGAACTAAGTAAGTCTCGTAATGCTGTTGTGCGACTTGCGCATTGTTGGTTACAGCAAGCAATGAATCGTAAAACGTACTTGCGTCCCATAGCTGCTTCGAAATGATCAAGATTGTGCTGAATATCATCAACATGACCATTTTTGGAACGAGACGAACGTCAGAGATTATCCTTTCCCACGGCTTGAATGACAGTTTAGTCATTGTCAGTTCTCCATTAATTCTTATATATTGATGGCTTCTATATCCGCGAGGTGGCTATGTCAGTCAAAGTTCGCGATTTATTTTGAGCCTCGTATGAATGTTGAATAATACCAAAGACGCCACCAAGCCGATGAGCTTATTGTCACTGATTCTCTCTTTCTTAGCGTTATTTGTGATCTCAGGCTTATTGTTCGTACCGATCGACAAAGAATCGAAACAAGTCCTTATCGGCCTCGATTTTATAATCTGTAGTGTTTTTCTTTTTCAGCTCACAATTGATCTATTCAGATCACAAAACAAAAAAGAATATCTAAAAGTACACTGGATCGATTTCTTAGCAAGCATCCCAATGATCGAACCACTTCGTTTCGCTCGCATTTTTCAGATCCTGCGTGTCATTCTTGTTCTTCGTTCGGGTAAACGCGTTCTCAGAGAGCTATTCCGCAATCGTAAAGAAACCACCCTCGCCTCGATTATATTGCTGCTGGTCATTCTCCTGACCATAGGAGCAGGAACAATACTGCTGTTAGAACACAAAGACCCCAATGCCAACATCACCACTGGACAAGATGCTTTATGGTGGGCGTTTGTGACCATCAGTACCGTGGGATATGGCGATCATTATCCCGTCACGAGCTCAGGAAAATTAGTTGCCTCTCTGGTGATCATTTGCGGTGTGGGTGTGTTTGGTATGATTTCAGGCTTGATTACTTCTTTGATCACCTCTCCAACTCATCATGAGAATCAACGCGCGGAAAACAAAGAGAAGCACCTTGAGAAGATCATTGAGCAACAACAGAAGATCTTAGAGCGACTCGAAAAGCTTGAGCAACAAACAAAAAAATAGGGCCGAAGCCCTATTTTCAAATTCATACTTATATTGATACAGGTGTTGAGTTTAGTCTTGCCAGTATGGCTCAACCTCAACACTGATTTGGCGTGTTTGTTCCATCGCATGCAGAATAGACACTTCTTGACGAGCCAACCAACGCTCTAGCTGAACCTTCTCGTCGCCTTCCAACTTCTCAGTCAAAGGCTCTAATGTTTTAAGTGCCAGCAAGTCATCAATACCTTGCACCATATCGGCCCATGGCAAGCGGAAGCTGTTTCGTTCAGCGTCATCATATAAACTCGCGAAGCCAACACCAGAATACAGATTACGCATCAAACGGTATTGCTGTTCAATATACGCTTGGCTGGTCATCACTCGTTCTGGCGGGAAAGCTTCCATCAAGTCAGCCCATGTGCGATCGAGTTGCTGCACGGAAAACCATTCGATACCACGACCCATTTGTTCACGCGCTTTCTCATCTAAGAAAGGTTGCCAGCCACGAGACAAGATCCAGCGGCTCAGATCTAACAATAAACCAGTGTAACGAGCAGAGCTCAGCAAGGTTAGTAACTCTTCCCGATCTGGCAATTGCTCTTGCATCTCTTTAAGCTCAGCCACTAAGAACTTACGCGCATCGAGTTTACGTAGTACGTGTCCTTTATCTTCCAGCAAGTCTTCGAAATGGTCATAGCTTTTCAGCCAGTCGAGCTCTTGCTCAAGCCACTTCAACTCTTGACGTAAAATAGCACTCGCACGTCTTGGGACAATGCCACCGTAGATAGTGAAGGTTTGACGAATAAAACTGAGCGAGTGGCTGATCTCATGTAACGCTTCAATAGATTGGCGCTCGGTGAAGATCTGCTCATGATAGTGCCAATGAGCGAGAGCGTGCTCTAAAGATTGAATGAAACACGATTCAACGGTATCACTTTTATCAGTATCAACTAAAGTTAAAGGAGTAACTTCATCTCCTTGATAACCTTGAGCAAGGCGGTAACCCTTAGCAGCTTTGCTTAGATTGCCCAAACGCATGCCACCTTGTTCGCAGAATTGGCGAGACAATGTAAATAGCGCATCCGTTTGACCAGATTTAAGTTCTAATTCGACTTCGCAAATCGGTTCTTGCAGGTCACCTGACTCAACGAAGCCCTGGTCGAATGCGACCTCGACTTGACTGCCATCAGGCATACCAATCAACCACTGCTCGCGCGTGAAGTTGGTAGAGAACAGAGGAGTCAGCTCAGCTTGCAACGTTTCGATGTCTTTACCTGCCGGCCAGATATCCTCTGGGTGCAGGGCGAGCTTAGGTTCGTTGCTGTCATGTTCTGCATTGTATTCAGGCCTTTGATGCAGGCCAGCAACCACACGACCCGCTGTCTTTACGGTTTGTACAAATACGTCATCAAAGCGTCGAATGCGTAAGCCGGTATCGTGCTTACGTAGCCAGTTGTCAGCGGTGTCAAAGTAGATGTTACCTAGCTCACGACAACTGTGCTGAAGTACTTTAGTTTCAGCAATTTTATTGCGTAAAGTCTCTGAAAATTCAGGAGAAACAAAAAACTTCAGTTCTATCTCGGTTTCCATAGTTATACCTTTCTGTGAAGATAGGGACAGGATATTGCCAATTTGAAAAGTCGGCAAGTCAGAAATATCGCCCTTATGATGATCTAAAACAGTTTTAATGAGAGATTGATTAGGTTAACATGCGCGACTTTGTAGCCATCGCTTAACATTTCACCATGAATATGGTGTATGTTGTTTTAAGGTTATTATTTATTAGGTTGGATGACCATGCCAGTAAATACAATTATGGGGTTATTTGCAAAGTCCCCAATTAAACCTTTGCAGCGTCACGTAGTATGCGTGAACGAATGTTGTTCTCACCTAGTTAATTTCTTTGAAGTTTCTTCAAAAGGTGACTGGGAAAAAGCATCAGAAATTCGAGCTCAAATTTCTCACCTTGAGAAAGAAGCTGACGTACTAAAACGTGAAATTCGCCTTAAACTTCCTCGTGGTTTGTTTATGCCAGTTGATCGCACCGATATGTTGGAGCTATTAACGCAACAAGACAAACTCGCAAACCTAGCGAAAGACATTGCTGGCCGTGTATATGGTCGTCAACTTGTCATTCCTGCTCCTATGCAAGAAAACTTCATCGCTTACGTTAAACGTTGTCTAGATGCAGCGAACCAAGCACAAAACGTAATCAATGAATTAGACGAATTACTTGAGACTGGCTTTAAAGGCCGTGAAGTAACACTCGTTGCCGAAATGATTCATCAATTAGATGTAATTGAAGATGACACGGATGCGATGCAGATCGAACTACGCCAACAACTAATGGCGATTGAAGGCGATCTGAATCCAGTTGATATCATGTTCTTATACAAAATTCTTGAATGGGTTGGTGGTATTGCAGATCAAGCACAGCGTGTAGGCGCTCGTCTTGAAGTAATGCTTTCTCGATCTTAAATCATACGTTAACCATATAACGAAGAGCATTTTTTGAACAAACCACTTATGCGCTGAGTATTTCTCTCGCTGAGCGTTTTTTTGCGTCTAAATTTGTTCCGCTTGTTATCAAACAACTAGGTATTACGATGGATATCCTTGCTAACTACGGCACTGTCCTGATTATTGTTGCAGCAGCTTTCGGTTTCTTGATGGCTATTGGTATTGGTGCAAATGACGTTGCGAACGCAATGGGCACCTCAGTAGGCTCTAAAGCTCTAACCGTTAAACAAGCGATCATTATCGCAATGATCTTTGAATTCGCAGGTGCTTACCTTGCGGGCGGCGAAGTAACAGACACGATCCGTAAAGGTGTTATCGAAACGTCTCTATTCGCTCATCAACCAGATGTACTTGTGTACGGCATGATGTCAGCACTTCTTGCTGCTGGTACATGGCTACTTCTAGCTTCTTACATGGGCTGGCCGGTTTCTACGACTCACTCAATCATCGGTGCAATCATCGGTTTTGCTTGTATTTCTGTAGGTACTGAAGCTGTAGACTGGAACAGTGTTCAAGGTATTGTGGGCAGTTGGATTATCACACCCGTTATTTCCGGCTTCTTCGCTTACGTGATATTTGTAAGTGCTCAACGACTGATTTTTGATACAGAGAACCCGCTATTCAACGCGAAGCGCTTTGTACCGGTATACATGTTCATCACAACGATGGTGATTGCACTTGTAACCATCAAGAAAGGTCTTAAGCACGTTGGTCTTCACCTAAGCAACACTGAAGCATGGGTTTGGGCTGCTGGCGTTTCTGCGCTTGTTATGATCGGCGGTTACCTATACATCCAGAAGAAATTTGCTAACCGCGAAGAAGACCACGGCTTTGCCGGTGTTGAAGGCATCTTCTCGGTACTAATGGTTATCACAGCTTGTGCGATGGCATTTGCACACGGTTCAAACGACGTTGCGAACGCGATTGGTCCACTGTCTGCTGTTGTATCAACCGTTGAGCACATGGGTGAAATCACAGGTAAGAGTACTATCGCATGGTGGATTCTTCCTCTAGGTGGTTTCGGTATCGTTGTTGGTCTTGCAACAATGGGTCATAAAGTAATGGCAACCGTTGGTACTGGTATTACAGAATTAACACCAAGCCGTGGCTTTGCTGCACAACTTGCAACTGCATGTACGGTTGTACTAGCTTCAGGTACTGGCCTTCCAATCTCTACTACACAGACACTAGTTGGTGCAGTATTAGGTGTTGGTTTTGCTCGTGGTATCGCAGCGCTAAACTTAGGCGTTGTACGAAATATCGTGGCTTCTTGGATTGTGACACTGCCTGCAGGTGCTCTACTTGCTGTTGTGTTCTTCTACGGAATTCAAGCTGCGTTTACTATGTAATCGCGACTGCGTTAGTGAATACTAGCGTCAGAATAGTGTGAGCTTCAGTAACGATATGTAAATGCCATGTCATTATTGACTCAAACGCACAGAAAGGGAGGCTTTGCCTCCCTTCTTTGTTGCACCGCATAAAGAAACTAAATATTATTTGCTGATTGAGGCTGACTCATACGCCTACCCAATTTGAATCGTTAAGGGATTTACTGTGAAAAAACTGATTAGCTTAGTTTTGTTCGCAATGCTTGCGGCTCCAGCTGCCTTTGCACAAGACCGTTATATTGCTGACAAACTATTTACTTATATGCATTCTGGCCCAAACAACACCTTCCGTATCATAGGTAGTGTTGATGCTGGTGAAAAGATTACATACCTACAAACTAACAAGAGTACAGGTTACACCCAAATTCAAGACAACCGTGGCCGTAAAGGTTGGGTTGAAAGCAAGTTTGTAAGCACAAAAGAAAGCATGGCACTGCGCATGCCTAAGCTAGAGAAAGAGCTGACAGAAGTTAAAGGCAAGCTAGCGAACGCTCGTCAGAGTGCTGACAGCGAAAAAGCTGGCCTAGCAAGCTCTCTAGATTCTCGTAACAAGCAGATTGCTGAACTAGAACAGAACTACAGTGAAATTAGCCAGCAGCTGACGAGCTCTCAAACAGAGAACCGTGAACTACGCGCTAAGCTAGACACTCAAAAAGACGACCTACTATTAAAGTACTTCATGTACGGTGGTGGTGTTGCGGGTATTGGTCTACTTCTTGGCCTTGTTCTGCCACACATCATGCCTCGTCGCAGAAAGTCACCAAACGGTTGGGCGTAGACTTAACGCTTGTATCAGGTACAGTAAATTCAGTATCGAATATCAAAAAGGAGCACCTAGGTGCTCCTTTTTATTTGTCTGTTATCTAAATACTTATAGAACTCGCTAGCCTTTCCATTCGTACAGAGCTGGGATTTCTATCTTCTGCTGATTGAACTCTATGATTACCGATTGTGGCTTAATCTCAAGTAATTGAATGTCTTGTCCAATCCAATCTCCTTGAGCCACTTCTTGGCCGTTCACTTTTACCCAACGCTTGGTTTCGCTACTCGAGTACATATGAGTTTGTAGATCTAACTTAGGTAGCACTCCTGATAAACTATTAGTGTGCGTTTCCAATTCAATGACCTGAGAACCTCTTTGCCCTGCAGGTCTAGAGTCCATCGGCTCAGGAGCGCTTTGTTGCTCACCCATGATGGATTCAAGCTTCAATGCTAAATCAGGTGGTAACTCACTGAGATCTAGCCCTTGCAGCAGATCACTATCCGATTGCAGAGCAGTGCTTTCATTGCTTACACCTGGCTGAACCTCAGGCTGAGCCAGTGACAGTTCTGATTCCTCTGACGTTCGAGCACTGCTCTCTGAGCTAGCCAAAGGCACAATAGATCCGCCTGCGACATTTGTACTTTCAAAGTCAATCTGTGCATACATCTCTTGACGTGGCAGTGCTTTCAAAGCTTGGCTAACTGGCGCAGGACGAACCACAAACAAGGGGTCATCTTTAACCTCTTCCACAGCATTCAAGCCTGCAGTATCCACATCAGAAGTTTGAGATTCAATAACTGGCTGTGTTTGTGTATTAGGAAGCGTCGTGGCTAATAGCTGAGGCGCAGTTTGCTGTTGATTGTATGATTGATAAACCAAGGTACCGCCTACCAACAAAGAAGGCACAAGCAAAAGAAGTAACCCCATGGCTAACGACGAACCACGTTTGTTACTGATGCTCTTTGCCGAGTTCGGCACATGGTGATTTTGGTAGCCTTTAAAGCTAGATTTATTGATAGATGATTGTGTAACCGAAGACTGATTCAGCTCGTGCATAATGCGTGACATTAGCTTGCCCCTCCACTTAATGACATCAACTTCGGAGAATCAAGCTGAGCTAATCTTTGCAACCTTGCTAATGTTCGTTGACCTGCGATGCCGTCGACCGACATACTTTGCCAAGTTTGAAACGCTTCAACCTTCATTTTTAATTCGTAATCAAATACATCACTACCAGACACAACCTCTCCCAACACCTCAGAAAGCAACAAATCAAGCAAAGCCACAGCTTCACCTTGGTAACCCTCTTTCAGCGTCTCTCGCAGCGGCTGTTTCCAAATCGCGACATAATCACCCTGCCAGATCTGCTCTAGAGATTGCTTCGGCATGACTAAGAGTTTTTCGTTAACCAGTAGTTCGACAGAATCTTGTGATACGCCATAAAGCACCGCAAACACAGATTCTTGTTCTATGTCTAAGTTCAACACCACAGGAACGCCTAACTCAAGTAAATCATCCAAGCTAGATTGTTGCTGTTCACATACGAAAACACTTTGCGGCTCGCTTAGACATAAACCGTCTCGCAATGAAGACTGGTATCCCCAAAGGGTGTATAAATCCTTGATAGCCAGCGAGCGGTTAGTCCCTTGCATCAAGTGTTGTTGAATATGTAGTGGCAGCGCGAACTTGTCTGTTTCTGGCTCAGCAACAGCCTTAGGCATATCCACCACTAACGACCGCTGCATCTTGGCTGAGCTTACTGTTTGGGCTTCATTTGAAGGTTCAGTTGTTAACCATGAATCTATGTACGTTGGGGCAAAGTTAAAAGTTGCCATCGCAAGTGCGACACTCAAGGTGGCTGCACCAGCGTACTGAACGAGCTTTGGTATCGCGCTCGCTGCGCGAGGTTTATCGACACGGTAAACCTCGGCTTGAAACGCCATCACCTGCTGGCAGGCTTTATTGACTGTTTCATTGCTCGGTGTTTGCTCTCCATCATGAAAAGCTAACTGTAGGGCCTTATCGCACACCAAGTTAATGAGCCTTGGAATACCATGTGTATATTGGGCGATCAGCTTAACGGAGCGATTCGAGAACAACATCTGCTCACCACCTGCCGTCTCCAGACGAAACGCGATGTACTTACCGGCCTCTTCAATATTGAGAGGCAATAAATGATAACGCCCTGTAATACGCTGCGCCAATTGACGCAGTTGTGTGGTCTGCAAATGCTGTTGTAATTCAGGTTGACCAACCAACAATACTTTTAATAGCTTACGACTGTCGGTTTCCAAATTAGTTAAAAGGCGAAGCTGCTCCAACACATCGGCAGCAAGGTGTTGAGCTTCGTCTATCACCAATAAGGTTTGAATGCCCTCTGCATGGCTATCCAATAAGAAGTAGTGAATCGCCTGACTCAGCTGCTTCAAGGATGCTTGTTCTGGGTACTCGACCTCAAACTCATCGCAGATAGCTTCAAGTAAATCCGTATTGGAAAACGTAGGATTAAGTATAAGGCCAGCCTGAGTATGACGATCCAAAGAAGACAACATCGCCTTAGCAACCGTTGTTTTCCCTGTACCCACCTCACCAGTAAGCATTGCAAAGCCCCCGCCTTCGCCTAAACCGGCTTGTAGGTTCTGCATCGCTTCTTGATGGCGTTGACTCAAAAACAAAT
Organism: Vibrio crassostreae; assembly: GCF_024347415.1. NCBI lineage: Bacteria > Pseudomonadati > Pseudomonadota > Gammaproteobacteria > Vibrionales > Vibrionaceae > Vibrio > Vibrio crassostreae. The sequence continues at coordinate 452,140 of NZ_AP025476.1, read as the reverse complement.
AGCGAGAATTTGGTACAATCGAAAATGGCATCTCAACGAAGCCAAAATATTCCTTATACATGTGCTGCCCTATAATTACGATTAATGGAAAGTACCATTGCTTGCCGTAAAGTCCAGCAGTGATAAAACATTTCGAGGTGATAAGTTGCAAATATACGATAGCCTACCAGAAGAGAATGGGCTACAGCGCTATCTAGTCGGTGGGGCAGTGCGCGATAAGCTACTCAATATTGATAGCTATGATAAAGATTGGGTCGTGGTCGGCAGTACGCCTCAACAGATGGAAAGCCTTGGCTTCACTGCGGTGGGTAAAGACTTCCCGGTATTCCTGCATCCAAAAACCAAGGAAGAGCACGCACTAGCTCGCACCGAGAGAAAATCAGGCTCTGGTTACACAGGCTTCGAATGTTACTTCGCTCCAGACGTGAGTTTGGAAGAAGATCTGATGCGCCGAGATCTAACCATTAACGCCATCGCACAAGATGATGAAGGCAACCTTCACGATCCTTACCATGGCCAACAAGATCTCTCCGATCGTATTCTTAGACACGTATCCGATGCCTTTGTTGAAGATCCGCTTCGTGTGCTGCGTGTTGCCCGTTTCGCTGCCAAGCTTCACCACCTAAACTTTACGATTGCACCTGAAACCATGACCATGATGGCGACAATCGTTGAATCAGGAGAACTGGCACACCTTACAGCCGAACGAGTTTGGCAAGAGTGGCACAAATCACTTAGTACGCCACATCCAGAAGTGTTCCTTTCAGTGTTGAAAGAGTGTGGTGCATTAGCGGTTGTTTTGCCAGAGATTGACGCTCTATTTGGTGTCCCTCAACCTGAAAAATGGCACCCTGAAATCGACACCGGGATTCACACACTGATGGTTGCTCAACAAGCTGCGCTATTAAGCCCATCGTTACCAGTACGCTTTGCTGCTCAAGTGCATGACTTAGGTAAAGGCGTTACACCTAAAAGTGAGTGGCCAAGCCACAAAATGCACTGCCACACAGGTGTTAAGATCATCAAAAAGCTATGTGAACGAGTCAGAGTACCTAATGAGTTCAGAGATCTTGCGCTGTTAGTGTGCGAGCAGCATTCTAATATCCATCGTGCAGGTGAGTTAAAGCCAACCACCTTCCTTAAAGTTCTCAACAAGTTCGATGTTTGGCGCAAACCAGATCGACTTAACGACATCTTGCTTTGCTGCCAAGCTGACCACGCTGGCCGTAAAGGGTTACAAGATCAGCCTTACCCTCAAAAAGCTCGTTTTGAAGCAGCCTATAAAGCAGCGCTGCAAGTCGAAGTTAAGGCTATTATTGCCGATGGCTTTCAAGGTAAAGATATTCGAGAAGAACAAGAGAAGCGCAGAGCAGCGGCCATCGAAAACGCGTTATCAGAACTCACTGATAATTAGTCTTCATTCCGTTAGTAAGCACGCATTAAAAAACCCGCGACTAAGCGGGTTTTTCCGTTTCAATCTGTAAGAAGAAACATTTGTCTTCGAAAGTCGAGCGCTACTGCATCATCAAGAAAGCAAATAGACCAAAACCTAGAATCAGGCGGTAGATAACAAACGGTGTCATACCCATACGAGAGATAAGCTTCAAGAAGAAGTGAATACAGATATAAGCACTAATGAAAGAAACCACGATTCCCGTTAGCAAAGTGCCAGCATGGATTGGGTCACCACTGGTCACTAACTTCAGACCCAAGTAACCACCAGCCAGAGTGATGATTGGGATAGACATCAAGAAAGAGAATCGAGCTGCTGCTTCGCGTGTGAAACCAAGATACAGTGCCGCGGTAATGGTTGCACCAGAACGAGACGTGCCCGGAATGATCGCCATTGCTTGAGCAAGGCCTATAAACAGCGCCTTTTTCCAACCTGCTTGGTATTCGTCATCACGCAAGCTTGAGTTCTTATCCACCCACCATAACAACAAACCAAAGATAATCGTTGTGGTTGCGATCACCCACGCACTGCGTAAGTAAAGCTCAACAATATCTTTCATCAACAAACCAAAGATACACGCAGGAATCGTCGCGAGAATGATCATCCACGCTAACTTCGCTTCCTTGCTGCGATCGCCTTTAAACACTGAACCAAAGAATGCGCTCAACAGAGAGACCACTTCTTTACGGAAATAGATCACTACCGCGGCCAAAGTACCGACATGGACAGCAACATCAAAAGCCAAACCTTGATCTTCCCAACCTAAAACAGCAGAAGGAAGGATTAAGTGTGCAGAACTGGAAATAGGTAAAAACTCAGTAAAGCCTTGCACCAACGCCAACATAAACGCTTCAAAATAACTCATTACTTACCTTAAAAATTATAGTTTTATATCTACGACAGAGAGCGAGTCTAATTGCTGCATCTTCTGCCATATTTCACTGACGGTTCTTCCGTCTTGCGGGATCACTCTCGCAGGACAAAGATCATAAAGAGGTTGTGTTACAAAAGGATATTTGTAGATATCACTGCGTGGTAATTCTGGTTCGCGCTCAGAAACCACCTCTCCAAACAGCACAATATCAAGATCGAGTTTTCGATCTTGAAGTTTGTGCGCATCTTGAGAGCGACCCCATTTAAACTCAATTTTACGCAGCTGCTGTGAAAATTCAGTCAATGAGAGTGACGTGTCGAGCTCTATCACAAAGTTATAAAACGGATGGCTATTAAAACCCACGGGCTCACAGTGATAGATTTTAGAGCATTTAAGGTTAGTCCCTAACGATTGAAGCTCTGTCCATGCCACCCTTGCATGCTTGTCGCGGTCTATGTTCGTGCCAACACCAACATAGGCTACTGTCATGCTTGGCCTCGTTCGATGATCACGCCAACAGCTTTTGCTTGTGGTACTGCGCCCGGTTTAGCCAAGCGGATTTTGATCCAAGGCACAGAGAATTGAGTCATGATCAATTCAGCGACTTCTTCAGCCACACGCTCCACTAGCAGGAATCGGCCATTCGCAATGTGGTCAAGCACGGCAGTACTCACAGTCGAGTAATCCAAAGCATCAACCACATCATCACTCTTACCTGCAGGGCGGTTGTCATGAGCCATTTCAATATCAAGCACAAGTTTTTGTTTAATCTCTTGTTCCCAATCGTAAACACCGATCGTTGTAATTACTTCTAGCTGTTCAATGAAAACTTTATCCAGTGCCATGACTTGTCCTTTTAGAGGTCGGATACCCATATTGGGGAAAAAAACGTATTATTTGCGTAATTCGAGATATGATATCAATTACTCTTGGATTGAGCATTATTTTCCCATCGTTAGGCTTATAACCGTTTAAGGAAAGACATGACCCCATTGGCACTAATCATGATCATTGCAGCCTATTTGCTAGGTTCAATCTCTAGTGCGGTCTTGATATGCCGAGTCTTAAGGCTTCCTGATCCAAGAACGGTGGGCTCCAATAACCCTGGTGCCACTAATGTACTGCGCGTTGGCGGTAAAGGCGCAGCTGCAGCAGTCCTCCTGTGTGACATGCTGAAAGGCACCATCCCCGTCTGGCTTGGCTACTACCTCAAGATCGACCCAATCATTTTAGGGGTTGTGGCGATTGCGGCGTGTCTTGGCCATATGTATCCGATCTTCTTCCACTTTAAAGGTGGTAAAGGCGTCGCAACCGCACTCGGCGCTATCGCCCCAATAGGATTCGATCTAACCGGTATGATCATGGCGACTTGGTTAGTGGTCGCGTTTTTGTTTCGTTACTCTTCTTTAGCGGCACTGGTTACTGTGCTACTTGCCCCTTTCTACGCTTGGTTAGTCAAACCTCAATACACATTGCCAGTAGCCATGCTGTGCTGTTTGATCGTGTTACGTCACCACCAGAATATCCGCCGCCTACTCGATGGCAGCGAACCAAAACTCGGACAAAAAAAATCGGCTTAAACTGTCACGTCTAAGCCGAGCCATAGTATTCAGTATTTAAAGCTTACAGCAGATGTTTATCTAAAAACGTCTTCAGCATTGTGTTCACAAACTCTGGTTGCTCTAACGAGCTAATATGACCTGCGCCAGGAATCACCACTAATTCACTGCCCGTAATGCAATCGTGCATTAGGTATGACTCAAGTACCGGACGTGGTTTGTCTTCTTGTCCAACAGCAATCAAAACAGGCAAAGCAAAGTTCTCTACCGATTCAATCATATCGCGACGTCCAAAGACCATTCGACCAATTCGTGCCACTTCTTCAGCGTTCTCGCCCTCAAGAGCCGATAGCTGCTGCGTAAAACTTTCCACTAAAGCTGGCGTATTGGTTTGAGCATCATTAGCAAAGAACAGTGGAACCACAGCTTCAACAATCGGTTGAGGAACCATCTTAGTTTGAGTGATGGTGTCTAACATGTGGAAGTATTTAGCGTGCGCAACTTCTGGCTCTAAACCCACAAAGGTATCCATTAATACCAATGACTTGATTCGAGCAGGTGCTAACTCCGCAAGCTCCGTTCCCCACATACCGCCAACCGATAAACCTACCACTGAGAATTCATCGATCTCTAAATGATCAAGCAGAGCCAAAACGTGCTGAGCGTAATCTTTCAAGTTACGCATCGAAGCTGGTGCAGCTTGAGATTCACCATGAGACCAAAGCTCAGGCACAATACAACGGTACTGAGTTTTCAACGCCTCAATCTGTGGCTTCCACATTGCACTATCCCAAAGGTAGCTGTGGCCTAATACAACAACAGGGCCTTGACCTTCATCTAGGTACGCCATCGATTGATTGTCTACTGTGAACTTGTTCATCTTCTTCCCTAATCTCTATCAGCAATTATTTATCGACATACAGTCGGTAAGCTAGGATATAAAAACGGCCGCACAAGGCGACCGTTTATCGAAACACTATAGTCAATTACGCAATTGGCTCTAGCTGGTCAATAGGCCAACGCGGAGTGGCATGAACAGACAAATCAGCCGTTTCGCCATTCTTCAAGCGCTGCATACCCGCATAAGCGATCATCGCACCATTATCTGTACAGAATTCTGTGCGTGGGTAGTACACCTCACCACCGACTTTCTTAGCAAGAGCTTCAAGCTCAACACGCAGTTGTTTGTTGGCACTTACACCGCCAGCAATCACTATACGTTTCATGCCCGTTTCAACCAAGGCTCGCTTACACTTGATTACTAAGGTTGCACAAACAGCTTCTTGGAATGCATAAGCGATATCAGCGCGAGTTTGGTCATCATTATCGTTATCGCGAATGGTATTCGCTGCGAACGTCTTCAAACCAGAAAAGCTCATATCTAGACCCGGACGATCGGTCATTGGACGCGGGAACTTAAAACGACCCGGAGTGCCTTTTTCCGCCAAACGAGATAACAGTGGACCACCAGGGTAATCTAAGCCCATCAGTTTCGCGGTTTTATCAAACGCTTCACCCGCTGCATCATCAATCGATTCACCAAGGATTCGGTATTCACCAATACCTTTCACTTCTACCATCATGGTATGGCCGCCAGAAACCAGCAGAGCCACAAATGGGAATGGTGGAGGGTTATCTTCTAGCATTGGCGCAAGAAGGTGACCTTCCATATGGTGAACAGGCACTGCAGGCACTCCCCACGCATAAGCAATACTGCGACCAATCGTTGCACCAACCAGCAGTGCACCCACTAAACCAGGGCCAGCCGTGTAAGCCACACCATCAATGTCTTTCGACGTTAGGTTCGCTTCAGCTAATGCCGCTTTAATAAGAGGAATTGTTTTTTTCACGTGGTCACGTGAAGCTAGCTCAGGTACCACACCACCGTAATCGGCGTGCAGCTTTACTTGGCTATATAATTGATGAGAAAGCAGCCCTTGCTCATCATCATAAATCGCGATTCCTGTTTCATCACAAGAGGTTTCAATACCAATAATGCGCATAATTTTCTCGGCACGCTTTCGTCTAAAATGGGAAATTAGCGCAATATTACCCTGCCTAAGCTCTTCAAACAAATATTGTACAGACTATAATCGACAAAGTGCTTTACAAAGCCACTGTGATCGGATTAAAATTCCGCACCATTTTTGATCAAGCTGGTTAATGGCCAAACGCGAATAGAGAGTTAGCTCGATGGGTAACTTCTCTGATTTGGTACTGAGTAGCCAGCGATAATGAATAACCCCTGAGGTGAAAGGCATATGCCAATAGTTAAAGTACGTGAAAACGAACCGTTCGACGTTGCACTACGTCGTTTCAAGCGCTCTTGTGAAAAAGCAGGTATCCTTTCTGAAGTTCGCCGTCGCGAGCACTACGAAAAGCCAACTACAGTTCGCAAACGCGCTAAAGCAGCAGCTCAAAAGCGTCACGCTAAGAAGCTAGCTCGCGAAAACGCACGTCGCGTTCGCCTGTACTAATAACTTAATCCATAAGGACTGAGTTATGGCTCTTATTGAACAACTCAAAGAAGAGCAAAAATTAGCGATGAAAGCCAAGGACAAACCGCGCCTTGGCACTATCCGCTTAGCTCTTTCAGCAATTAAGCAACGTGAAGTTGACGAACGGATCACTCTGAACGACGACGACATTCTTGCTGTATTAGTTAAAATGGTTAAGCAACGTCGCGATTCTGTTGCTCAATATGAATCAGCAAATCGTCAAGATCTTGCTGACGTGGAAAAAGCAGAAATTACGGTACTTGAAGGCTTTATGCCTCAACCGCTAACTGATGAAGAAGTTATTGCACTACTTGATAGCGCAATCGCCGAAGCTCAACCAGCGGGCATGCAAGACATGGGTAAAGTAATGGCTATCTTGAAACCACAAATTCAAGGGCGTGCAGATATGGGTAAAGTTAGTGGTTTAGTTCGTTCTAAACTCGCTTAATCCCAAATCAAATTGCAACAAGCCGTGCAATCCTTCGGAACGCACGGCTTGTTTGTATCTGTAACCTATTCAAACTATTATTATCCACACTCTCAGTTAGTGCATTTTTCTAAGGTTTTATGGCAGGACACATCCCGCGTAGTTTCATTGATGATCTCCTAGCGCGTCTCGACATTGTCGACATAGTGGACGCACGCGTGAAACTTAAGAAAAAAGGCAAAAACTATGGTGCTTGTTGCCCATTCCACAACGAAAAGACCCCTTCTTTTAGCGTAAGCCAAGAAAAACAGTTTTATCACTGCTTTGGTTGTGGCGTACACGGTAATGCTATCGACTTCATTATGGAGTTCGAACGTCTCGATTTTGTTGAAGCGATTGAAGAGCTTGCCTCTTTCTTAGGCCTCGATGTTCCTAGAGAGCAACGCAGCGGCGAGATATCAACAGCACCAAGAGCCAACAGCGAACAAAAACGTAACCTCTACGATTTGATGGGCGGCATCAGTAATTTTTACCGCTCTCAACTGAAAATATCGGCCAACAAACCTGCGATTGATTACCTAAAGAATCGTGGTCTTTCTGGCGAAATCGTCCAGAAGTTTGGCATTGGTTATGTGGCCGATGAGTGGGACTTAGTTCGTAAGAACTTTGGCCAACAGAAAGAAGCCCAAGACATGCTCGTGACTGGCGGTATGTTAATTGAGAACGATAAAGGTAACCGATACGACCGATTCCGTGGACGCGTAATGTTCCCGATTCGCGATCGTCGTGGCCGTGTGATTGGTTTTGGTGGTCGTGTATTAGAAGACGGCACACCAAAATATCTCAACTCACCAGAAACGCCTATCTTCCATAAAGGTAAAGAGCTTTACGGCCTTTATGAAGTGCTGCAAGCCTACCGTGAACCGCCGCAAATACTTGTGGTTGAAGGTTACATGGATGTCGTGGCACTCGCGCAATATGGTGTTGATTACTCAGTAGCATCACTGGGCACCTCGACAACCGGTGACCACGTTCAAATGTTGTTCCGCCAAACCAGCACAGTGGTTTGTTGTTACGATGGTGACCGAGCGGGTAAAGAAGCCGCATGGCGCGCACTAGAAAATGCCCTTGAGTACCTGAAAACCGGTAACACGCTTAAATTTCTGTTCTTGCCCGACGGTGAAGACCCAGACAGCTATATAAGAGAACACGGCAAAGCCGCTTTCGAACAGCTTGTTCAAAATGCGACGCCGCTTTCGACCTATTTGTTCGATAACCTGATTGAAATACACAAGTTAAACTTGGGAACAACCGAAGGGAAATCGGCACTGCGCGCACACGCTAGCGCATTGATTAACAAAATCCCTGACAGTTACTTCCAAGAGTTGCTCGAAAAATTGCTCGATGAGCGCACTGGATTTGATAACCAATTGAGGCGAGCGCGTGTTCATACACAGAACCCGACACCTCAACCGCATAAAGAGCTGAAACGCACTCCAATGCGTGAAGTTATCGCTTTGCTTATCCAAAATCCGAGCTATGCTGATATGGTACCGGATTTATCAAGTGTCAAAGGCTTACAGCTGCCTGGCCTAAGTTTATTCGTCGAAGTACTTGATAAATGCCATGCGCATCCCCATATCAACACAGGCCAATTATTAGAGCATTGGCGACACAATAAACATGAGGCTCTTCTGTCTCGTCTCGCGAGCTGGGAAATCCCCCTCGACGAAGACAATCAAGAAGACATATTTTTAGACTCATTGGACAATATACTTGCCCAGTGCGTTGAAAAACAAATTGAAAACCTGCAGGCCAAAGCAAGAAGCGTCGGTTTATCAGCCGAAGAAAAAAGGGAGCTACTAGCTTTAATGCTAGATCTAAAAGCGTAACCCTGTTTGATTAGTCAGCATTTAATAAATTTGTTAACATAATTGGTTTGCATTTGAGAATGCAACGTCCTTCACCAGACCTGAAGTTGGATATCATCTATGGATCAAAATCCGCAGTCACAGCTTAAATTACTTGTTATTAAAGGCAAGGAACAAGGCTATCTGACCTACGCCGAAGTAAACGACCACCTACCTGCAGAAATCGTGGATTCTGAACAGGTAGAAGACATCATTCAAATGATTAACGACATGGGTATCAAGGTAGTTGAAACTGCACCTGATGCTGATGATCTAGCACTTAATGATGACGATGCCAATATAGATGAAGATGCAGCCGAAGCTGCAGCTGCTGCGCTTTCAAGCGTAGAAAGCGAGATTGGCCGTACTACTGACCCAGTTCGTATGTACATGCGTGAAATGGGTACAGTTGAACTACTGACTCGTGAAGGCGAAATCGACATTGCGAAGCGTATTGAAGATGGTATCAATACAGTTCAACTATCGGTTGCTGAGTACCCAGGCACTATTCCATACATCTTGGAACAGTTTGACCGCGTACAAGCAGAAGAGATTCGCTTAACAGACCTAATCAATGGCTTTGTTGACCCAGACGACGATGGCACAGCTGCGCCAACGGCGACTCACATCGGTTCAGAACTTGCTGAAACTGATCTGGAAGACGAAGACAAAGAAGACGCAGAAGACGACGAGGAAGAGGAAGAAGAAGATACAGGTATCGATCCTGAGCTTGCTCTTGAGAAGTTCACAGCACTTCGTACTAGCTACCAGAATCGTCAACTAGCGATCAACGAGTACGGCCATGAAAGCCCGAAAGCAATGCTTGCAACGACAATGATGCAAGACGTATTCAAAGAGTTCCGTCTAACACCAAAACAGTTTGATTACCTAGTAAACGAACTGCGTAACTCTATGGATCGTGTACGTACTCAAGAACGCCTAATCATGCGTCAAACGGTTGAGTACGGCAAAATGCCGAAGAAATCTTTCATTGCTCTATTTACTGGCAACGAATCTAGCGAAGCATGGTTGGATGAAGTTCTTGCTTCAGACAAGCCATACGCAGAAAAGATTAAACGTAACGAGCACGACATCCGTCGCTCTATCCAAAAGCTGGATATGATCGAACGTGAAACGTCTCTTACTGTTCAAAGCATCAAAGATATCAGCCGTCGCATGTCTATCGGTGAAGCGAAAGCTCGTCGTGCGAAGAAAGAGATGGTTGAAGCGAACTTACGTCTAGTAATCTCGATTGCTAAGAAGTACACAAACCGTGGTCTACAATTCCTGGATCTAATCCAAGAAGGTAACATCGGTCTGATGAAAGCGGTAGATAAGTTTGAATACCGTCGTGGTTACAAGTTCTCTACTTACGCTACTTGGTGGATCCGTCAAGCAATCACTCGTTCGATTGCCGACCAAGCTCGTACTATCCGTATTCCGGTTCACATGATCGAAACGATCAACAAACTAAACCGTATCTCTCGTCAAATGCTACAAGAGATGGGTCGTGAACCACTTCCGGAAGAGTTGGCTGAGCGCATGCAAATGCCTGAAGACAAGATCCGTAAAGTACTGAAAATCGCTAAAGAGCCAATCTCAATGGAGACACCGATCGGTGACGACGAAGATTCGCACCTAGGTGATTTCATCGAGGATACAACGCTAGAACTACCTCTAGACTCTGCAACGGCAACCAGCCTACGCGGTGCAACTAAAGACGTTCTTGCAGGCCTAACACCTCGTGAAGCTAAAGTACTGCGTATGCGTTTCGGTATCGACATGAACACTGACCACACTCTTGAAGAGGTTGGTAAACAGTTCGACGTAACTCGTGAACGTATCCGTCAGATCGAAGCAAAAGCACTGCGTAAACTTCGTCACCCAAGCCGCTCAGAAACTCTGCGTAGCTTCCTAGACGAGTAATCGCACACTCAAGTGTGGTTAGCTTTTAAGCATAAATAAGAAAAGGTGAGCGTTGGCTCACCTTTTTTTTATCTGTGTGATTTAAGTGGCTAAGATGTAAGCGGAATTGCCCCTTATAGTGTCTAGACACCATTGAACGCTTCCCCTATAATCTATGCCCTACGGCCCCTTAGCTCAGTGGTTAGAGCGCACGACTCATAATCGTTCGGTCCCCAGTTCAAATCTGGGAGGGGCCACCAAATTAGAAAAGCCAGAACAGTTCATGCTGCTCTGGCTTTTTGCTTTTCTAAATCTGTACAACTTACGCCCTGCATTTCCTAACCAATAACGAATCATCCCGCACACAATTCCAATTGCCTCTCTGTGACTAAACATACTTTTCTTTTATAAAAAAATCGGCAATATGAGTGTACACAAATCATTCAATAGTTCAGGGAAGAAACATGAAAGACGAAACACTCTCGATTCACTTCGGCTACGAAACTGATCCAACAACCAAATCGGTTGCCACACCTATTTACCAAACCGTCGCTTACGAATTCGATGACGCACAACATGGCGCCGACCTGTTTAACCTTGCGGTGCCAGGTAATATCTACACACGGATAATGAATCCAACCAATGATGTGTTAGAAAAACGCATGGCAGCCTTAGAAGGGGGGATTGCAGGCTTAGTGGTAAGTGCGGGCAGTGCTGCGATCAACTACGCGATTCAGACGTTGGCGCAAATCGGTGACAACATTGTCTCAACGCCTCAGCTTTACGGTGGTACTTACACCCTATTTGCTCACATGTTGCCAAACCAAGGAATTGAAGTTCGTTTTGCTAAAGACGACAAACCAGAAAGCTTAGCGGCACTGATCGATGAAAAAACCAAGGCGGTTTACTGTGAAAGTATTGGTAACCCTGCTGGTAATATCATCGACTTAGAACGTGTTGCAGAACTTGCCCACGCACAAGGAGTGCCTGTGATTGTTGATAACACAGTCGCGACGCCTGTGCTGTGTAAACCTATCGATTTTGGTGCTGACATCGTGGTGCACTCACTAACCAAATACGTGGGTGGTCACGGTACAACGTTAGGTGGCGTGATTGTCGATTCAGGAAAATTCCCATGGGCAGAGCACAAAGAGCGCTTCCCTGTTTTTAATCAGCCAGAGCCTTCTTATCATGGCGTGGTTTATACCGAGGCATTTGGTGAGGCTGCGTTTATTGGTCGAGCTAGAACGGTTCCCCTACGTAATACAGGTGCAGCACTGTCGCCAATGAATGCTTTCATGTTGATGCAAGGCTTGGAGACATTGTCGTTACGTATGGAGCGACACACAGAGAATGCATTGAAAGTGGCAGAATACCTCAGCCAACACGAAAAAGTCAGTTGGGTAAGCTACGCTGGTCTGCCTAGCTCAGAATTCTACCCGCTTGCTGAAAAATACATGCAGGGTAAGCCATCGGCTATTCTATCTTTTGGCTTGAAGGACGGTTATGAAGCTGGTGTCCGCTTCTACGACGCGCTACAAATCTTCAAGCGCCTAGTGAACATTGGTGATGCCAAGTCTCTGGCTTGCCACCCTGCTTCTACAACACACCGTCAGCTAAGCGAAGCAGAACAAAAGCAAGCCGGTGTATCACCAGAGATGATTCGCCTCTCAGTAGGTATCGAGCACATTGACGATATCTTGGCTGACCTAGAGCAAGCACTTAGCGCTTAATGACGCTACAGCTTTAAGTAACAGACATAAAAAAGCCCATCACAGTGAAGTGACCCCGTAAAGTTGGACATTTCTGTTAAGCGGCTTTCAAGGCCTGAGTTCGATATTCTATCGGAGTCAGGCCTTTTAGTTTCACTTTTATACGTTTGGTATTGTAGTACTCGATGTATTCTTTAATTTGCTCTATCAGAGCATCTGCATCTTCAAAGCTTTGGTTGTGATACATCTCTGTTTTGAGTAAAGCAAAAAAGTTTTCAGCAACCGCATTATCCAAGCAGTTACCTTTTCTCGACATGCTTTGCGTTAACCCACTCTCCGCTACCTTTTTCTGATACTGTCGATGGCGATATTGCCAACCTTGATCGCTGTGTATAATTGGCTTTGAGTTGGGTTTCAGCTTTGATATAGCCTCCGTCAGCATATCCGTGACAAGCGGCAAGCAGGCATTTTGGGCCACTCTATAAGCAACCACTTCCTGAGTAAACAAGTCGACAATGGGAGACAAGTATACTTTCTGCTCTTTGACTTTGAACTCCGTGACATCAGTTACCCACTTTTCGTCGGGTTGAGTCGCACTAAAATCTCTTTCAAGCACGTTGGGAGCTGCTGTTCCAGACTCTCCTCGGTATGAACGATACTTTTTAATCCTGACTGTCGATTTAAGGTTCAGCTGAGCCATAAGTCTTTGAACCGTTTTGTGATTAAGCACGACCCCCTGATTTTTTAGTTCCAAGTGAATACGGCGGTAGCCGTATCGACCCTTATGTTCATGATAAATTGACTTTATCAACCGCAGCTCACGTTCGTAGCTATTTGGGCGCTTGCTCGTTTGAGCCTGATAATAAAAGACACTTTTTGCCAGCTGTAGAGTGTGCAGTAAGTGCTTTAGTGGGTACTTGCCTTTAAGAGTTAGAGCTATGACCGCTTTTTCTTTGTTCGACGGTTTTTTTCCTGCTCCAACTCTTCCAACTTTTTTAGAACGGCATTCTCGGTTCGTAAGTAGACCAACTCCTCTTTTAGCTCCTCAAGCGTCATTTCATTATCAGGCTTAGTGGTACGTTGAGGTTGCTGTTTCATTGAGGGTCTTCCTTTCTGGCGCATTTTGAGCCCTTTGATACCCAGCTCATTAAATCGTTTGAGCCAGACAGAGAGTATCCCAGGGGATGAGAGGTTTAATACAGCGCTAGTGTGCGTGAGAGACCATTCATTCGTCCACATTAAATTCAATGCTTTTCGCTTTGTCTGAGCAGAGGCAGCATGCTTAGTTGGTAAAAATGAATCAGTACCATGGATGGCAAAGACTTGAGCCCAATACCGTATCTGTCTTGAAGAGATTGAATATTGTTTTGCTAAGCAGAGAGATGACGTGCCATCTAAATATTGCTTAGCAATGATACATTTTAGCTCTCGGCTATATTTGGACATAAAAAGACCCCCAATAATTGGTGTCCAACTATTGGGGGTCAGTTCACAGGATGGGCTTCTTATTATCTATTTCTTAGATAAGCTGTCGATTACTCAACCGTTACAGCTTTCGCTAGGTTACGAGGTTGGTCAACGTCGGTACCTTTGATCAACGCAACATGGTAAGACAGCAGCTGCATTGGTACTGTGTAGTAGATAGATGCAGTTACTTCACTTACATGAGGCATCTTGATGATCTTCATGTTCTCATCGCTTTCGAAACCAGCAGCTTCATCTGCAAATACATACAGCAGACCGCCACGAGCACGGACTTCTTCAACATTTGATTTCAGCTTCTCTAGCAAGTCGTTACTTGGTGCAATAACCACAACTGGCATATCTGCATCGATAAGAGCCAAAGGACCGTGCTTAAGCTCACCAGCCGCGTATGCTTCTGCGTGGATGTAAGAGATCTCTTTCAGTTTAAGAGATGCTTCCATCGCGATTGGGTAGAACTCACCACGACCCAAGAACAGTGTGTGGTGCTTATCAGCAAAATCAGGTGCCAGTGCTTCGATCTCTTTATCAAACGCTAATGCTTTCTCGATATCAGCAGGCAGTTGGTGAAGTGCTTGAACGATTTCCGCTTCTTTCTCTTCATTGATACGACCTTGTAGACGACCAATTGACGTTACCATCATCAGCATAGCCGCTAGCTGTGTTGTGAAGGCTTTAGTAGAAGCAACACCGATCTCCGTTCCTGCGCGAGTCATAAAGGCAAAATCAGACTCACGAACAAGCGAAGAACCTGCTACGTTACAGATGGTCATTGCTGACATGTAACCCTTCTCTTTTGCAAGACGAAGTGCAGCAAGCGTATCAGCCGTTTCACCAGACTGAGACAGAGTCACTAAAAGGCTGTTCGGGCGAACAACGAAATCACGGTAACGGAACTCAGAAGCGATCTCTACGTCACAGCTTACGCCAGCTAGAGATTCAAACCAGTAGCGAGCAGCCATACCTGAGTTGTAAGAGGTGCCACATGCGATGATCTGCACGTGTTCAACCTTGCTTAGAATCTCTTCAGCTTTAACGCCGATAGCATTAGTGATCACAGACGTATCTGAAATACGACCTTCCATTGTGTTGATCAGCGCGGTTGGCTGTTCGAAGATCTCTTTCTGCATGAAGTGACGGTATTGACCTTTGTCACCAGCATCGTGTTCTGCGTTTGATTCTACGATTTCACGCTCTACACGCTCACCCGCTACATCAAATACCGTTACATCACGACGAGTAACCTCAGCAACATCACCTTCTTCTAGGTACATGAAACGACGAGTTACGCTTAATAGTGCAAGTTGGTCAGAGGCTAGGAAATTCTCGCCCACACCAAAACCGATAACGATTGGGCTACCTGAACGAGCAACTACAATACGGCTAGGATCTTTACGATCAACCGCCACCGTGCCGTATGCACCGTCTAATTGTTTCGCTGTCTTTTGAAGCGCTTCAACCAAAGAAGCTGAAGTACGAAGTTCCCATTCAACTAAGTGAGCGATAACTTCAGTATCCGTTTGTGAAGTAAACACATAACCACGCTCTTGAAGAAGAGCACGCAGCGCTTCGTGGTTTTCGATAATACCATTGTGTACAACAGCAATATCACCAGACATGTGTGGGTGTGCATTCGCTTCAGATGGTTCACCGTGCGTTGCCCAACGTGTATGAGCGATACCAGTACCGCCAATCACATGTTGCTGATCGACTGCGTCTGCTAGCTCTTGTACTTTACCAAGGCGGCGCACACGAGTTAGGTTAGATTCAGTATCGACTACAGCGACACCTGCTGAATCGTAGCCACGGTATTCTAGGCGACGAAGGCCTTCTACTAAAATTTCAGCTACATCACGCTGTGCTACTGCACCAACAATTCCACACATAGTTTCACTCCATCAATTTTTTTATTCCTATTGGCAGCAAGCAAAGGCCATATCTTTATTAAGATCAATTATAGGAAGGTAAATGCATAATATTTTAATTTGTTTTTACGCTGGATCAGTCAGGATCACGCGAACATCATGTGATTCGATACTTGCTTTAGATTCGTCGCCCAAGTCTGTATCGGTAATTAAGATGTCAATGTGTTCCCATGCCAGCTCTAAGTTCGGGATCTTTCGTCCCACTTTTTCCGACTCAACCATCACGATCACTTCTCGTGACACTTCAGCCATTACTTTGCTCAGGCCAACCAGTTCGTTAAACGTAGTTGTGCCTCTATCAAGGTCGATACCATCTGCCCCGATAAATAGTTGGTCAAAATCGTAAGCGCGGAGCACCGACTCTGCGACTTTGCCTTGGAAAGAGTCCGAATGGGTATCCCAAGTGCCGCCAGTCATTAATAACGTCGGCTCGCTTTCAAGCTCATTAAGCGCATTAGCGACGTGCAATGAGTTGGTCATCACAACCAAGCCACGCTTAGCATTTAGCTGCTGAATTAGGGCACCGGTAGTACTGCCACTATCGATCACGATGCGGTTATGGTCGCGAATTAAATCTGCAGCGGCTTTTGCCAATGAAACCTTTCGAGTCGAAACTTGTTGACCCAGTTCTTCGTTGACAACCTCTTTCGGTAACGAAATCGCACCACCATAACGGCGTAAAAGCTGACCGTTTTTCTCTAAAGACGCCAAGTCCTTTCTAATAGTGACCTCTGAGGTTTCGAACTTAGCGGATAATTCATCAACACTAACCTCCCCTTTTTCATTCACTAGGTTAGAAATTGCATGTCTTCTGAGCTGGGTGTTTCGTTTCGACATTTAAAAAAGGCCACTAAGTTTCGATATGAAACATATTATAGTTACAACGAAACTATTTAGTCCATTTATTTTGATCCAAAAAATTAATAAATAGCGATAAAACCTTGTCCTAAGACAATTGTTAAGCAGTGATATTGAACTCATTAGGTGGTAGAATCCGCACCCGAAAAGAAAAAAAATTACAAAACTGACTGTTATTTTTTTGCAACTTACCGCCTATATAGTGGGGTAAGTCACAGAAAACCGATATTGAATCAAATTCTTTTGGTCATAAAATGACTAAAACTGATGAAAGACTTACAACTCTGAAGGACATATTGGAAGTCCCGCGCTTTTACACAACAGGCACAAAATGTTGATGTAGCGGACCAATCTTCAGAACTTAAATAAATTTCAAATTGTAACAATACTTACCGGAGAGTACCTTCCATGAAAAAGACCAAAATCGTATGTACGATTGGCCCTAAAACTGAATCTGTAGAGAAGCTAACTGAACTAGTAGATGCTGGCATGAACGTTATGCGTCTTAACTTCTCTCACGGTGATTTCGCAGAGCACGGCACTCGTATCGCGAACTTCCGTAAAGTAATGGAAAATAAAGGTGAGCAACTTGCTATCCTTCTAGATACTAAAGGTCCAGAAATCCGTACTATCAAACTTGAAGATGGTAACGACGTAGATCTAGTAGCTGGTCAAGAGTTCACTTTCACAACTGACGCAACAGTTGTTGGTAACAAAGACGTAGTAGCAGTAACTTACCTAGGTTTCGCTAAAGACCTAACTGCAGGTAACACTATCCTTGTTGATGACGGCCTAATCGAAATGGAAGTTATCGCAACAACAGAAACTGAAGTTAAGTGTAAAGTTCTTAACAACGGTGCTCTAGGCGAAAACAAAGGTGTTAACCTTCCTGGCGTTTCTGTTCAACTTCCAGCTCTTTCTGAGAAAGACAAAGCTGACCTTAAGTTTGGTTGTGAGCAAGGCGTAGATTTCGTTGCTGCTTCTTTCATCCGTAAAGAAGAAGACGTTAAAGAAATCCGTGAGCTTCTAAACGCTAACGGCGGCGAGAACATCCACATCATTTCTAAGATTGAAAACCAAGAAGGTGTAGATAACTTCGATTCAATCCTTGAAGCTTCTGATGGCATCATGGTTGCTCGTGGTGACCTAGGTGTTGAAATCCCAGCTGAAGAAGTAATCTTCGCTCAGAAGATGATGATCGAGAAGTGTAACCGTGCACGTAAGATGGTTATCACAGCAACTCAAATGCTTGACTCTATGATCAGCAACCCACGTCCAACTCGTGCAGAAGCGGGTGACGTTGCGAACGCAATCATGGATGGTACTGATGCAGTAATGCTTTCTGGCGAAACTGCTAAAGGTAAGTACCCAGTTGAAGCTGTTACTATCATGGCTCAAATCGCGAACCGCACTGATTCAGCTCTTAAAGCTGAGCTAGGTTCTCGTCTAGACAGCCCACGTCTACGCATCACTGAAGCTGTATGTAAAGGCGCTGTAGACACAGCAGAGAAGCTAGCTGCTCCTCTAATCGTTGTTGCAACTGAAGGCGGTAAGTCTGCACGTTCAGTACGTAAGTACTTCCCAACTGCAAACATCCTTGCTCTAACAACTAACGAGAAGACAGCTGCACAGCTAGTTCTTACTAAAGGTGTTAAGCCAGTTCTTGTTGACTCTATCGAGAACACAGACGCGTTCTACATCAACGGTAAAGAAATCGCTCTACAATCTGGCCTAGGTAACAAAGGCGACATCGTAGTTATGGTTTCTGGTGCTCTAGTAGCTTCTGGTACTACAAATACGGCATCTGTTCACGTTCTATAAGAATGAACCGATTCGCATAAAATATAAAAGAGGGCTTCGGCCCTCTTTTTTTATGAAACAAAATCTTGCCTAACTTTTCAGTACGCTGTATTATCAATCACAATAGAACTACGTACTGTTAACTTCCAATTGGCTCTTTCTAAGAGACGGATTAGCAGACTAGAAATCATATATAGATGAGGTTTGTAATGTCTAGTCCTACGCTCACTGACAAAGTATCAAAGATGATTCGCCAAGATATTCTTAATGGTGAGTTAACCCCAGGTCAAAAGCTCGTTGTTGCTGATCTAAAAGCACGCTACGACGTTGGCGCATCTCCTATTCGCGAAGCCTTGGTACAGTTATCTTGGAGCAAATACGTAAAACTAGAGCCACAAAAAGGCTGCTGGGTATCTCCTGTATCAAAGAAAGAATTGAATGACCTATACGAAAGCCTTCGTGTTGTCTCTTCTGTTCTACTAAAAAAGGCGATTTCAGCGGGTGATGAGAGCTGGGAACTGGATGTACTAACGTCTTACCATAAACTGTCACGAGTACAGTACGTATCTGAAGAGTTTGATTGTGTTGAATGGGAAGAGCGCCACCAACAATTCCACGTTGCGTTACTTGAAGGCGCTGATTCAGAAAACATGTTTAAGTTCTTTGATGACCTGATCAACCAAGTGAAACGTTACCGCTTCCTCGCTATGTCTGCAGAAAGCGCATCAGATGATCTGTTCAATATTGATGAACACGAAATGATCATGAAACTAGTACTGTCTAAGAATGTAGAACAAGCGACTGAACTGCTTGATCAACACCTGCTAGGTTCAATGAAACGAATTGAAGAAGTTATCGAAGCGGCATAACGCTAAAGTAGCTTCTAACCAAATAAAAACGGAGCCCAATGGCTCCGTTTTTTGTTTCCAGTATTACGACTGAACTACCACCCAAAAAACTCTTTGTGATGAGTATTGAGTAGCACAACCATAGGTAAAAAATACAAAGCACTCAATTGAAAGCCAAGAATGGCTAATGTGCCTATGGTTAACCTCACTAAAAAATCGACAAACATACCACGCCTCTTTTAACCAGACTGTATGATCCCCAAACTCTTGCTCCAGCTAACCTAATTCTACTGCTGCCTTTCAAATCATTGAAAAGGCTAGCTAATCAGTTGAATTAAGTTAACGGTGTCATCCTTTTACATCTGGTAAACACTCTATTTATTACATCGTTTAACACGATGTAATCTGAAGCAAAGTAGTTTACTTATTGTTCATTTTAGCTCAAATTTTCATCGGCATTAGACTTTAGTCTAACTGTATAGATTTTGTGACATAGGTCGCTCAAAAGTGAGATTCCTATAAAAAGGGGGAGAGATAAAGTGAGTCGGGGCCAGCTTGAAGAGGTGAAGCAAAGAGAAGAAAGGATTAGATAGAAGCGAATCTAAGCGAATCTAAGCGAATCTAAGCGACATCATCGTAGCTAGGACACATAGAGACCGTATTACGACCAGACGATTTAGATTCGTAAAGCGCAACATCGGCACACTTGTATGAGCGAGTACTGTTACTTGTTAAATCAGTAAAGCCAACACTCACCGTTACCTTAGTTCCGGCTGCCAGTTCAATCTCTATTCGCAAGCGATCCAATACGCGCTTTGCTTCTGGCAGAGACGTGTGTGGCATCAACAGTGCAAACTCTTCTCCTCCGACACGTGCAACAAAGTCAGTCCCGCGAAGGCTATCTTGCAGAAGCTTAGCGACACTTGCTATCACTCGGTCGCCTTCGTCATGACCAAGTTCGTCGTTGATTCGCTTGAAGTTATCGATATCGACTAAAGCTAAACAAGTCGTAGATTCATTAGGGTAACGCTCAACCAAGCGAGAATAATACGCGAGCTGCTCTTCGAACTTTCGTCTATTCCAAAGATTACTCAAAGAGTCACGTTCACTTAAGATCCTCAAACGTACTTCAAGCTCCTTCCTTACCGAAATATCCACCAACGAGGTGATGTAATAGCTGACTTTACCCGAATTGTTTTTGACCACATGCACTCGCATGATCGCTGTAAAAGGAATACGCAGTTTGTTCTTACACTGAACTTCCCCTTCCCATACTTCTTCTTGCTCTAAATGACTCCAGATAGCCGAACTTGAGAGTACTTGGTCGGTATTCTCAAGCAACAACTGCAGGGCATTCTGACCGATAACTTGTTTTTTGCAGTACCCAGTCATGTTCTCAAATTCGTTGTTGATCATCATTGTGCGGTGCTGCTTGTCAGAGATCATCACTGCCGACATGCCATTCAATGCGGCGCGCGCCAATTTACTCTCAAGGCTTCGGCGTCGATAGTGCGTCACCAAGTAAGCAAATGGGAAGGCGAAAATCAGCACCGTAATCAAAACAATGACCTCTTCGTAGGCCAAATCATTCAGGTCACGCTCAGCCCGCTCCATCAGTTGCTTCTGATTAAGTTGAATCAGCAAATGGACCTTTTGACTGTTCGCAAGCATAACCGTGTTAAAGGCAAACAAGTTGTCACCTTCAAAAACGTACCCCACCTGCTCATTGGAGATCGCATCCCACGTCTTTGGCGCGAT
Organism: Vibrio crassostreae; assembly: GCF_024347415.1. Classification (NCBI taxonomy): domain Bacteria; kingdom Pseudomonadati; phylum Pseudomonadota; class Gammaproteobacteria; order Vibrionales; family Vibrionaceae; genus Vibrio; species Vibrio crassostreae. Next base: position 431,131 of record NZ_AP025476.1, on the reverse strand, counting down.
ATTTTTCAGGTTGTAACCCTTTCTTTCAGGAATAGCGTCTCCGAACAACTTATCGCTGTTGTTACTCGCGATGAAATAACCCGCTTCATTGACAACTTCAGATCTAAGGTCGTTATCAGGTGAAAAGCTAAGACGCGACGATAAGCCCCATACATCGAGATTAATGACTAGATAGCCCACTCTTTTGTCAGGGGTTTCTACCGGGGTAAATACACGGATTACTGGCGAGTAAGGAAAGGTGACTTCACCATGCTCCGTTTCAAGCTCAATCCCCCAGCCGCCAATCTGTTCGGCTTCTAGTTTTTGAGCGTATTGGAAGTAGTTAGAATCCGACCTATCTTGCAGTTGCTGGGGTAACGTCACCCTACCGGTATCAGAGGAATAGTTAACGCGCACCAGCTCTTTACCTGTGATATCTAACAGGTGGATTTGTGTATACCACTTCTGGTTCACGAGAACAGATTGCCAGACCTCTTCAAGTAGATATTTAGTTTGGTCTGAGGGAGAAGAAGCAAAGTTAACCAAACTCTGGCTATGACTGAGTAGCTCCATTACCGAAACTAACTGAGTCTTGAGAAGATCATAATCTCGCTTGGCATACACTAGCTGATGGACAGCCTGCTTAGCTGAGTAGTCAAAGCTCTCTTGTTTTACTTCTTTGTAACGCTGCAAATAATACAGGCATACTGCAGAAGACAATATGATAGAGATAATAAGCAATGTAATTATTGATTTTTTATTTCGCATTGCTAACTCAGATGAATGGAAGTGCAGCGCAGGATTATAGCACTCTAAAAAATTAACAAAATAAAAGCCGCTTAAAAAAGCGGCTTTAAATATATTTTTTAAAGACTTATCGTCTAGGCTTTCAACGCACGTTCGCCTCGTGCGATACCAACAACACCACTTCGAGCCACTTCAAGCACTTCTGTTACTTCAGACAGCGCCTGAATGAATGCATCCAGTTTCTCGCTCGTACCCGCCATTTGAACCGTATATTGCGAAGCCGTTACATCAACAATCTGACCACGGAAGATATCTGCTGTGCGCTTCACTTCTGCGCGAGCAAAGCCGCTCGCGCGAACTTTAACCATCAACAGCTCACGTTCAATGTGCTCAAGCTCAGACACTTCTTGCACTTTTAGTACGTCGATTAGCTTATGCAGCTGTTTCTGGATCTGCTCAAGCTGCATTTCGCTCGAGTTAGTGGTTACATTAAGACGAGACAGCGTCGGATCATCGGTTGGCGATACGTTCAAAGACTCGATGTTGTAGCCACGCTGAGAAAACAAGCCAACTACACGAGAAAGCGCACCCGGTTGGTTTTCCATTAGTAGTGAAATAATGTGTCTCATATTATGTTCTCTCCGTTTTGCTTAGCCACATGTTATCCATACCCTCGCCTTTGATTTGCATTGGGTATACGTGCTCGGTGTCATCCACACTAATATCGACAAATACCAAACGGTCTTTCATCGCTAGTGCTTTTTCCAAACCTGATTCCAGTTCATCCGGAGATGAAATACGCATACCAACGTGGCCATAAGCCTCAGCAATAGCAGCAAAATCAGGAACAGAGTCCATATATGAGTTAGAGTAACGACCTTGATAAACAATGTCTTGCCACTGTTTTACCATGCCTAGGAAACGGTTGTTAAGGTTAATAATCTTAACGGGAATATTGTATTGCAGTGCAGTCGACAGCTCTTGGATATTCATTTGAATACTGCCGTCACCGGTTACTACAACCACTTCTTCGTCTGGTTTTGCAAACTTAACGCCCATACCAGCAGGCAGACCAAAGCCCATCGTGCCTAGACCACCAGAGTTAATCCAACGACGTGGCTTGTTAAACGGGTAGTACAATGCTGCAAACATTTGGTGCTGACCTACATCCGAAGCAACGTAAGCATCACCATTAGTTACTTTATGAAGTGTTTCAATAACTTGTTGTGGTTTGATGCACTCTGAAGATTTTTCATAAGCTAGGCAATCACGATCTTGCCACACCTTGATTTCACTCCACCAGCTTTCCATTGCTTCTACATCATTGGTGCCGCCTTGCTCAACGAGCAGGTTGACCATACTCTCTAGAACTTTTTCAGCAGAACCTACAATCGGTAGATCCACTTTTACGTTCTTAGAGATCGAAGATGGGTCGATATCAATGTGCATGATCTTCGCATCAGGACAGTACTTATCTAGGTTATTGGTCGTTCGGTCATCAAAACGCACGCCAATACCAAAGATCAAGTCCGCATTGTGCATTGCCATATTGGCTTCATACAAACCATGCATACCCAACATGCCCAAAGAGTTCTTATGGGTGCCAGGGAAAGCGCCAAGCCCCATTAGGGTACTTACCACGGGTAAATTCAGTGCCTCTGCTAATTTTAACAGCGGCTTATCTGCCTCAGAAATAACCGCACCACCACCGACATAAAGTACCGGCTTCTTCGCTTCAAGAAGGGCTTTTAGTGCCTTTTTGATTTGACCTTTATGACCCGTAACCGTTGGGTTATACGAACGCATTTTGATCGTTTCTGGGTATTCATAAGGAAGTTTGATTTGTGGGTTTAAGATATCTTTTGGCAGATCAATAACCACAGGACCAGGACGTCCTGTCGTTGAAATATAGAATGCTTTTTTAACGACTTCAGGGATATCTTCCGCTTTCTTAACTAAGAAGCTGTGTTTAACGATCGGGCGGGATACACCCACGATGTCACACTCTTGGAAGGCGTCGTTACCAATAAGGTTATTTGGTACGTTACCAGAAATAACAATCATTGGAATTGAGTCCATGTAGGCTGTTGCAATACCAGTAACGGTATTGGTCGCACCTGGACCAGAACACACAAGTACTACACCCGGTTTACCGGTAGAACGAGTGTAGCCATCTGCCATGTGGGTAGCGGCTTGTTCGTGTCGTACTAATACGTGTTTAATTTCATTAGTTTTAGCATGCAGCGCATCGTAGATATCAAGTACAGAACCACCTGGGTAACCAAAAATTTGTTCTACACCCTCTTCAATTAGAGACTGCACCACCATCTCAGCGCCGGATAACATTGCTGTTTCAGGTTTTGTTGTCATATTGCTCTCCTCACCAGTTTCCAATCATATTTGGTGAACATGTTGGGCTGGTTTTTCATAGTCTAGGGCTTATTCGTAGCCTAATTCGAAATACTTCCACTTTTTCGGCTATGGCTGTCTGTCGTGATAACAACAAACAGTAATACGAAACAACTTTAACGCTTTATTATCATCTGGTCTAACACCTGTTATTCGTCAACTGTGCCAAAAAACTAACTATTAGCTCAAAGCATCAAATAAAACCCAAACCAACCTTAACAACTAGTTTTAAAAACTAGTACACTAGCAAAAAAAAGCACTTAATATTTCGATAGATCGCTATTTATCGATAAACAGCGAGCCTGTTGGTGTGCGCTTTCGCACATAGTGCTGTGTCATTAGATACAAAAAATCCCCCTAAAAATGCAATCACATTCGTAGGGGGATTTTTAAACAACTGAAAATTTATCTAAGCAGAAAACTACTTATCTTTAGGCTGTTCGTTGTACATTTCTTCGATTTCGTCTTGATACTTATCGTTGATAACTTTACGACGCAATTTCTGAGTTGGTGTCAGTTCACCATCATCCATCGAAAATGCTTTCGGTAGCAGTTTGAATTTCTTCACTTGTTCAAACTTAGCCAGCTCTTGCTGTAGGTCATTGACACGCTTTTCTAGCATCTCAACGATTTGGTGATGCTTAACAAGCTCAACGCGATCGTGATACTTGATATTAAGCTCTTTGGCGTACTCTTCTAGCGAGTCATAACAAGGTACAATCAGCGCAGAAACGAATTTGCGTGTATCAGCAATAACAGCAATCTGTTCGATAAAGTGATCTTTACCAATCGCTCCTTCAACCACTTGCGGTGCAATGTACTTACCACCAGAGGTTTTCATCAACTCTTTGATACGATCAGTAATGAACAGGTTACCATTTTCATCAAAATGACCCGCATCACCAGTTTTCAGGAAGCCGTGCTCGTCAAACGTCTTAGCCGTCTCTTCTGGCATCTTGTAATAGCCACGCATCACCATTGGACCACGTACAAGAATCTCGTCCTTCGCACCAATCTTCACTTCAGCACCCGGCATCGACATACCAATCGAATCAGGATTAAAACAGCGGTCATCCCAGCAAGATACTGTTGCTGTAGTTTCTGTCATCCCATAGCCAAGTTTTACGTTGACACCGATAGCATGGAAGAAGCGACCAATCGTCTCATCTAGCTTCGCGCCACCACATGGCATGAAGTTGATGTTACCACCTAGCAAAGCTCGCAGTTTAGACAGCACAAGCTTATCGGCTAGTGCATGGCTCTTCTTCAGCATTAACGATGGAGTACGGCCTTCCTGGTGACAAACTGAAAGCTTCGCTCCCATGTTCACCGCCCAAGTAAATAGCACTTTACGGATAAACGGCGCTTTAGATACCTTCTCGTGAATAGCTGAGAAGATCTTCTCATAGAAACGTGGAACCGCACACATTACGGTAGGTTTCACATCGCTTAGCGCATCACGCACTTGCATCGTATCTTGCAGGTAGCAGTTGGTTGCGCCTTTATAGAGAACGTAGAACGTCCAAGCACGCTCAAATACGTGTGATAACGGTAGGAAACACAATGAGACATCGTCTTTGCTTAAGCTAAGGCGCTCATCGTGGCCTTCTAACTGGTAGCCAATATTGGTGTAATCAAGCATTACGCCTTTTGGCTGACCCGTGGTACCAGAGGTATAGATAAGAGTCAGTAGGTCGTCCATGCTTGCATCAGCAAGACGCACGTCAAGTTCAGCTTGTTGTGCTTCAACGCCACGCGACATGAAGTCATTCCAAGATACGGCAAAGCTGTGTCCTTGTAGGTCGATGTCATCAGACATAGCTACAACCACTTCTAGCTGCTCGCACTCTTCAAACAGGCTAACCGCCGCATCGAATTGAACTTGCTCACCAACGAATAAGATCTTCACATCTGCATTTTGGATGATGTAAGAAGACTGAGCTGCTGTGTTGGTTGGATAAATCGGCACAGTCACAAGACGTGCTTGTAAAGATGCAAAATCTGCCACGGTCCATTGAGGCATATTGTTCGAATAGATACCGATCTTATCCTGAACTCTCAGTCCTTGAGCCAACAGTGCTAATGAAAGCGTATCGATTTGTTGTCCAAACTGTTCCCAGCTAATGCCTTGCCATACATTGTCTACTTTGTGCTTCAAAGCTGTACGGTTGCCGCCTTGGGCAATTTGGTCACGAAGTCTTTTTACGATATGAAAATCTAAATTGGCCATCTCTTTACCTTTGGCTTACACCTGTAAGCTTTTTTGAGCGCACAAGTGTACCTCTGATCATGGAAAAGGCAACTGATGAAGCTCAAAGTTATCAGTAATAGTACGTCTAACGCTAAGTTTTCTATCCACTAAAATAGCGCGCATAAAAAAGCCCCAAGCCAGACTCCTAGCTTAGGGCTTATAAATCATAGGGATTAGTGTCTAGTTAAGTGCCACTACTTCGCCACAGATCATCATTAACTGATCTCGTAACCAAATGTGTCCTTTATCCTTTTCACTTGATTCGTGCCAGCTTAGGAAGCCAGAAATCGCCGCATTATCGAATGGGAAATCTAGAATCTGAAGCTGCTCTTTGTTTGCAGCATGTTCAACCATCCAACGAGGAGCAATTGTTACTAGTTCAGATTGGCCTACAACGTAAAGAACGTTGCTCAAGCTCGTACCTTCGTAGAAAGGCGTGCAATCTAGGTCACGGTAAGCTTGCTCAGAGAAGCTACGTTGACCATGGATGCGAGACAGTTTTGCGTGCTTTTCGTTAAGCAGCTCTGCCGCAGAAACTTCACCGTTGATGCGTGGGTGAGAAGCAGAAGCAACCACAACTAACTCGTCTTGGAAGATTTCAGTGCTTGAGAAGCCTTGCTCATCAAAACGAGCGTAATCAATAACGAAGTCGATTTCTTGGTAACGCATACGCTCAGAAAGTTGACGATCGAATTCAGCATCCATGTGCAGTTTAACGCTAGGTGCTTGGTCGTTGATTGTCGACATAATCTTAGGAGCAAAACGCATGTCACAAGGGCTGCAAATCGCAAGTTTGAACAGGCGAGAAGACGACTCTGGAGAGAACACAGAACTTGGTAGTTCGTTGCGTACTAATTGTAGCGCTTGGCGGATTGGACCAAACAACTGACGAGCACGTTGAGTCGGTTGAATACCACGACCTTGACGCATGAATAGTTCGTCGTTAAACATCACTTTTAGACGAGCAACAGCGTTACTTACAGCAGGCTGAGACATACCCAGATTGTGAGCTGCACGTGTAATGTTTTGCTCTTGCATAACTGCATCAAATACAGTCAAAAGATTTAAGTCGACTCCACGAAGTGTGCTTTCCATTCTGTAGCTTGCAATAGCACTCATTGCGTCTTTTTTATCTAACATTCAAGTTGCCTCTTGTCGGTTCGACAGCGTTAAATTGGTAATGGTATGAGAATAGATAACCACTAATTCTTATATTTATCAGACCGATGTTTTTCGGATTGACATTACTATTAACCAATACATCTCGAGCTACCAACAAGATTGATAAAGAATAATTTTATTTTACCTTAATGATTAAATAACTTCTAAAAATCAGTAATTTATAGAGTTATAAAAAAATATAAAAAGCTTAACTTATGAGTTTGATTTCGACTTATTTAGCTGTTCTATCTTTTGGTTACAATTGTTACAATTTATTGAACCGATGAATTAGTTGACCAGCTGATTCAGAAATAACACTTATGAGTTAGGTGAGCGATGCATAACTTGGAAAGTCTACCTTGTCCCAAAGTTGCTTTCTTAAGTCATCTTGATTAGACCAATTTCCCGCTAATACCCACTCAACGAGTGCACTTGCCACGTCTGGATAGGTGACCACTTCAACCTGTTTTTCACTGAGCCAAGCACGCAAGATAGCTGCATCTAAAAAGGTCATGGTCTGAGCTAATCCAAGAGCCTCTAGCGTCGCCACATTGCTCTGTTGTTCGAACTGCCCTTCAAGTGGTTTGAGAAGCAATTTCTTCCCTAAGGTTAAAGCTTCAGACGGCAATTCAAAGCCGCCATTTGCGACTACACCTGAGCACTGATTAAGGTCGAATTGGAAGCCCGCATGACTGAGTGGTTTGAACTCAATATTTTCGACTCGGCTATGCTCAATAACATCTGGGTGGTAACAGACAAAATTGTGCGAAATGAACTTCATCAGCAGCTCTGAGATCGACTCAAGAGCCTCAAATGGCAAATAGACCAACGTAAAGTCTTGTGCTGTTTTGGTTTGTTGCTCACCAACTAGCGTGGGAGCGATAGGCGTATGAACAATAGGTGGAAGTATCGGCTGTTCAAAGTGATACCAGTGCAACCCAATTGAGTGCGCGGTTGGGGCGAAATGTTGAATCACTGAATGTTCAATCCAATTACCCCCTTCTTTGGGTACATCATAACGAAACGCATTCTGGTGGCTTATCCCTATGCAAGGTACGCCCTGTCTTTTAGCTGCCCAAGCGGTCACGGGTTCAAAGTCGTTAAGCACTAAATCATATGGTGTCAGATCGATCTGGTTAATCTCACTGAGAAATCGCCAGATGTTGTTCTTCATGAATGTTTTGCCGTATTTAACCTGCCCTTGCTCGCTGTAAAAAGTTAAGCCGCTGCGGGTCTGATAGTTGCCAAACGCTTCCATCGAAAAGTATTTGCTTGCTTCTCGGCCTGAAAAGAGAAAATCAACATCGATATTTTGCTGACGAAACGCGACAGCCATTGCTCTCGCTCGAGCGATGTGCCCATTTCCTGTGCCTTGTACACCATATAAGATTTTCATGCATGTTCCTTTAAGTTTGCCACTTAAGCTCGGCAGTGGTTGCCAACAAAATAATTACAGGATGAAGCTGATAGCAAGGCTAGTACAAGCAATGCCCAAGGCTGCGCCAATCAGTACGTCTGTTAAAAAGTGCACACCAAGTAAGATTCGAGAGCCAGCAATCGCAGTTGCCCAAAACAAACTAAAGAGATATAAGCTCGGATAGAAATGTCCGATTAGCGTCGCCATAACAAAAGCCGCCGCGGAATGCCCAGATGGCAGGCTGTATTTATCGGATGGCACAATGTGGGAATAAAGCAGTGAAGAGAACTCTGCCGGTCTGCGGCGTTTGAGGGTATTTTTCGCGAGCCAGTAGATAGGCAACTCGATGGCAAAGGCGGTTAAACCGACCAATAGAAAATCTCGGCCAGTACTGCTATCAGCCAACAAAGCAATCAATGCAATTAACACGTAAAGGTGTCCATCTCCAGTATGAGACACCGCTTTACTGAGCGTTGCATGTTGCCCGCCATAGCGGTTGTTTAAACAGAAAACAGAAAATGCCACATCCCAGCGGACAATAGGTTCGATTGTACGCATACGATCTCCTTAACAATCCTTATTCAGTTAAGGCTCAAGTTATGCTCAACAAATGACAGTTAAGTGACGTTTTGAATGAACTAAAATGAAATTTCCTTGGGATGCGCAGTACAGCCGCTCGGGCCAAGGATATGAAAAAACATCCTATAAAGATAAAGCGGCACTAGGCCGCTTTATTGTTTATTTTCTTCCAATGTCTATAGCGAGAGAGACTCGTGCTTTTTCACTAAACCAAAGTCCGCCAATATTGCGTAAGCCGCTGGGATCATAAACAACACCAGTAAGGTCGAGGCAAATATGCCGAACACAATCGAAATAACCAGAGGCTGAATAACCTGAGCCTGTAAGCTGGTTTCCGTTAACAGCGGTAGCAAACCAGCGGCGGTTGTCATTGAGGTCAAGAATACCGCTCGGAAACGCTCGCGACTGGCTTTCACCACCGAGTCATGCACGCTATCTCCCTCATCGACATGGTGACGAATGTATTGCACCAGCAAGATAGAGTCGTTAACCACAATCCCTGCGAGCGAAACAAAGCCCATCATGCTTGGCATACTCAAAGAGTGCCCAAGTATCCAGTGTCCAACGACCACCCCAATAAAAGCGAGTGGAATCGCCAACATCACGACCACAGGCTCTAAGTAGCTTCGGAATTGATAGCTAAGAATCGCAAACACGCCAAATAAGCCGAGTAAGAAGCCTTTGCCCATAGAGGCTCCAGTCTTAGCCGCATCTTTGGCCTCTCCTTCGAAATCAAAGCGTAAACCCGGGTACTTCTGAATAAGTTTGGCGGCTTCATCTTTTTGGAACTGAGCCAAGATCGCGGATGAACTCGCTTTCTTGTTATCAATATCACCAAAGATACTGATGGTTCTCAGCCCATCAATACGCTGAATTCGCACGTAATTACGTTGGAAATCTAACGTCGCCAACGTTGCTAGCGGGATCTGACTGCCATCTGCGGTGATGATCGGGAAGTTGGCCAGCTGCTGTATGTCGCCCGCTTGCTCTTTATCAAGACGCACTTCAATCGAGATATTCTCAACACCGATTTGAATCTCATCCGCTGTCTGACCAAAGAAAGCCGCGCGCAATTGGGAAGCAATCATCTGCCCATTCACATTGTAGGTTTCAGCTCCCGGACGCAGCTTCACCAAGATCTCTTCTTTACCCATACGCATGTCGTCAAGCACGCCGTGCACGCCATCGAACTGATTAAGGTACTCCTGAATATCCAAAGAAGCGGATTTCAATGCACTTAGGTCATCATGCTTAGCTCTAATCTCAATCGCACGACCGCCCGGCCCCATGGTCGGTTGCTTGAAAACTAACGAGATAGGATCCGCCAAGTCACCGATATCCTCTCGCCATGCATCAATGAAATCATCGATAACCGTGTTACGGCTCTCTGCTCCACGCAGATCTAAACGCACTGTGGCTAAGTGCGGGCCTGATTCATTGGCATCGGCGTTAGCATTGAATTGGCTAGTTATGTGCTCGACCAGTGTATTGCCTTCTTCAACCTCTTCGCTCCATTGCTTGTTCAAACGCTCAGCCGACGCGACAATTTTATCGACCACTTTTTCGGTTTGAGACAGTGATGCGCCCGGTGGAAGAATGATACGCGCTTCGGCAATATCACCATCCAGCTCAGGGAAAGGTTGAAACTTAACAACCCCGCCAGCAATCAAGGCTACTGAAAGCAACAATAGCGTAATCACTCCGCCCATAAAGGCGTAGCGGAACGTCACGACTTTCTCAACCATGTTCATCAAAGTGGTATTACGGAAGTTCTCAAACTTCTCAAGCAACACAACCTTAAAACGCAGCGCTGGCTTGTCATTCTTTTCTTTGTGTAATGAATGAGATAGGTGATTAGGTAGGATCAGGAAGGCTTCAATCAAGCTCAACGACAGCACCAAAATCAAGACTTGAGGAACGGCCTTAAGCACCGCGCCCATCTCGCCATCTAGGAACAGTAAGCTACCGAAAATACACACCGTGGTTAAGAAAGAAGACAACACTCCGGGAAACACTTTCTTAACGCCGTTGTACACCGCATCATCAACGTTTTGCCCCCGATCTAAATGGGACGCTATCGATTCGGCAATCACGATGGCGTCATCCATCATGATACCAATCGCCATCAACAGTCCGACCAGCGACATAATGTTAATCGATAAACCAAGATTGGCCATCAAAAACAAACCACCAAGGAAGGCTACCGGCAACCCCGCCGCTACCCAAAATGAATAACGTAAGCTGAAGAACAGCCACATGGTGGCGAACACCAGCACAATACCTTGCCAGCCATTACGCGCCATCATGGTTAAACGATCCCACAGCACAGAGGAGAGATCGTTGGTCATTTGTAGTGTCACACCGTCAGGAGCAATCGCGCTTTGATCTTCAACGAATCGTGTTACGTTCTCTTTGATTCGCAGCGCATCGTCTTCTTTGTTCTTACTGATCTTAAGCAGCGCCGAAGGCTTGCCATCAAATAACACCTTCTGTTCATCCAGCTCAAAGCGGTCGGTTATTTTGGCTATGTCTCTCAAACGGATCACCGAGCCATTAGGCGCAGAACCAACCACGATACTTTCAAGTTCAACCGGTGTGATTCGTCTCTCGTCAAAACGAATCAGGAAGTTTTTATCAGGTGTTTCAACGTTACCACTCGGAAGCTTCACATTCTGACGACCAATTTGATCTGCAATATCACCGACGCTCAAACCCAGCTGGCGAATCGCTTGGGTATCCAACTCAACACGATATTGATGATCTGAGAAGCCGCTGACCTCGACCAAAGATACACCGTAATCGAGCTTCATAGTGCGCTTAAGATCTTCCGCGTAGGCCTTAAGTTCCGGCCACGACGTTTCGGCTGTGATGGCGATATCAACAACTGGTTCATTCCAATCTAGCTCTTGAACAACAGGTGATTCAATCTCGGTTGGGAAGTCATTGATCGAGTTGATCTGGGTTTGCACGTCCACCAGCATTCGGCCAATATCCGCTTTCTCATTTAACTTCAGAATTAGACGTGCGCTACCTTCGATCGCCTCACACTGAGTTTCTTCAATGTTGGCTAAGCCGTCTACTGCATCTTCCATTCGCACACATAGGCTCTCTTCCACTTCTTGTGGAGAAGCGCCGGGATAAACGATGGCTGCCATAATGTAAGGCGGATCATAAGCGGGGAAGGTTTCACGCTTGATTGTTGATAATGAGCTTATACCCATGATCAACAATCCAAGCATCAACAAGTTGGCTGCTGTTGGGTGCCTAGAGAAGAACTTGATCATGACGCACTCTCCTGAGTATCCGATTCAAGCTCATCCTCTTCAGAGTTCGACTCTTTCAATAACATGCCCTCGATAGCTGGCAGGACATCATTTAGAACCAACTTGTCTCCGGTTTGTAGCTCACCACTCACAACCACTTGATTGTCTCTACGGTAAAGCACTTCAACATTCACCACTTGCAAGCGTTGATTGTCGTCCATCAAGTAAACCTTATCACCATGCAGTGCTCGCTCCGGCAGAACCCAACTCAGATTCGCTACACCTTCAATCTCGGCTTTTACAAACATACCATTAACCAACGGCGTTGCGCTGTCTGGCTGCAGTTGTGAATAGTCTTGAGCGATCTCGAGAATAATCCCCGCCGTCGCTTGGTTTTCATCAACCGTTTCGCTGATTCTTGCTACCTTCGCAGGCCAGCTAAGATTCAGGTTACCGCTGTTAAGTTGGATGCTTGCTTTGATTGGCGCTTCATAAGGATTAGGAATTCCTGCGGTATCGCGAGGGAACTGCTTAAAACTGGAGGCTAAAGTTTGTATATCGTGAATAGAAAGTTGCGCCTCCACTTCCATGACATCAATCCCGTGAGCAATAAACATCTCTTGTTGAAGGTTAACTACTTGATTTTGCTCGATATCAACTTGAGCAATTCGCATCGCTCTTGGTAAAGTGACGGTAGTCTTATCGAGAGAGCGTTGCGCCTCTTTGACTTTAGATACATTGACCTTAATCACCGCTTGCGCAACACGTTTTTCGTCTGGCATTAATGCGATTTGGTTCGCGATATCTAATACCAACTTCTGTTGAGATAGCGCACTTTGTTTTTGTAGATCGACATCAGACTGCGAAGTCAGCCCTTTCTTACGCAAATCCTGTTTACGTTGTAACTCTTTATTACTGATCACTAAGCGATTCTTTTCGATCTTAAGAGTCTGATTAAGGTTGTCTTCTTCTTGATTCAATTTCGCTAATGAGGTTTGGCTTGATTTTAGATCCGCCTCTGCTTGTATCAGTTTCAATTCGTAATCCAATGGATCAACTTTGAGTACGACCGTTCCTGCAGGGATCACCTGCCCTTTTTCAAGATCTGGATGTCGATAGACAATCTGCCCTGTTACCTCGGCAATTGCTTTCCATTCGACTTTCGGCACCACCTTGCCAAAGCCAACCGCTAACGGCGCTATCAGTTGTTGCTCTAGGCTTACTGTATCAACTAAGCGGGCTCTATCACCCGCAGGTTTGGTTGGAAGATCCGGCTTCAAGTTAATCGCGGCGACAAGGCCAATCACACCAACCGCAAGTGCTGGAAAGAAGAGTAGTTTTTTATTTATTTTCATTATCTTTGGTCCTGCACAGAAGAAGGGCTAGGCGTATTTATAAAGCCTTCTGTCATCAATTTAATGTTGTGTTCGATTAAGCGGTTAAGAAATTCTTCATTAATCTCAATACCATGAATAGCAAGCAAAGGTGGGGGCGCAATGAACGGGAACACCATCAAGCTTATATACGACACGCGGCAGAGTTTGGGATCCATCTCTTTTCTTAAAACGCCTTGTTCAACCAGTTTTTCAAAAATGACATCCTGAGCTGGCTTAGCGACATCGTGAAAAACCTTTTCGAGCAATTCTCTTTGCACTTCAGAGGGAGGCATATTCATCACTTGGGCCAGCAAGCGAGGAAACTTAGGTACCTTGACCATCTCTTTGTAGTAAGTCCGCATTAGATCAAGAAAGCTCTCATGACTACCTTCTTCAACCAACCTTTGCATCTGCAATTGCATCGGTCGTAGCGTTTCACGCAGCATGGCTTCAAACAGCCCGGCCTTACTGCCAAAGTAATAACGGATCATCGCAATATTGACACCCGCACGCTCAGCAATCAGGCGTGTCGAGACCTTGTCGTATGGCAGAACGACAAACAGATCACGAGCATGCTCAATTAATAACTGTCGAACATCTAAGTTCTTTTGAGGTCGCCCCGCTTTTCGTGCCGTCATGGAAAAAATCCATCTCTATAATTAATCATCTGATTAATTATAGAGATAAACAGGCGTAACAGTAGAAGATTAATTACTCATTATTTAATCAAGTGATTAATTAATTTGGTCACGCTTGTGATTTTTTTGGTGAATCGTTCCATCAAAAAGATTTACTACAAAGTTTTAACCTACACATAAGCCAAACGATAAACTAACCGCCCAATACAAAACACTCAATCAGCCGATAACACCAACAAACAACACACAAGCAGCACAAACCAAACCAAAACACCGCCAAAGCACGCTGATATTGGATTTTCTTGTTTGACGCTCAGAATAAATTGCGGTAAATATGGTGTTAACAGTTTATTTACGGATATTTGTGTAATGATTTTTTCTTCTTCTCGACTGCTGAAACTTCTCCTTATCGTGAACCAATCGCGCGGGTAAGTTGTGGGTCAAGAACTACACAAATATTAAAACCCGCGCTGAGCGGGTTTTTTTGTAACTGGCACTTTTAAAAGAACATCATTCTTAATAATAATTTGGATAGCAATCGATTCATTATCGATATAAGGAAGCACCCATGAACGATCAAGTGATAATTTTTGACACGACCTTACGTGATGGCGAGCAAGCGTTGGCTGCAAGCTTAACGGTAAAAGAGAAATTACAGATCGCTTATGCACTTGAACGACTGGGTGTAGATGTTATTGAAGCGGGTTTTCCTGTGTCATCACCAGGCGATTTTGAATCAGTACAAACCATCGCAAAGAATATTAAAGATAGCCGTATATGTGCGCTTTCTCGTGCAGTAGCGAAAGATATTGATGCCGCAGCCGAAGCACTAAAAGTGGCTGAACAGTTCCGTATTCATACCTTTATTTCTACATCGACGGTTCACGTACAAGACAAATTACGCCGCAGCTACGACGATGTTGTCGAGATGGCAGTGAAAGCGGTAAAGCATGCGCGTAACTATACCGATGATGTTGAATTCTCTTGTGAAGATGCCGGTCGTACACCTATCGACAACCTATGTCGTATGGTTGAAGCAGCAATTAACGCTGGCGCAAAAACCATCAACATTCCAGACACCGTAGGCTACACAGTACCGAATGAGTTTGGTGGCATTATCCAAACGCTATTTGATCGCGTACCAAACATCGATCAAGCGATCATCTCTGTTCACTGTCACGATGACTTAGGCATGTCGGTTGCTAACTCAATTGCTGCCGTTCAAGCAGGTGCTCGTCAAATTGAAGGCACAATCAATGGTATTGGTGAGCGTGCGGGTAACTGTTCTTTAGAAGAAATCGCAATGATCATCAAAACTCGTCAAGAGCTTTTGGGTGTTCACACAGGCTTGGATCATAAAGAGATTCACCGTACCAGTAAGTTGGTTAGCCAGCTTTGCCACATGCCAATTCAAGACAACAAAGCAATCGTTGGTGCTAACGCATTCAGCCACTCTTCAGGTATCCACCAAGACGGCATGCTTAAGAACAAGAACACTTACGAGATCATGACGCCTGAGTCTATTGGCTTGAAGAACAAAGCATTGAACTTAACAAGCCGCAGTGGTCGTGCAGCCGTTAAAAGCCACATGGATGCAATGGGCTACAAAGACAATGAGTACAACCTAGATTCATTGTACGAAGACTTCTTGAAGCTTGCTGACCGTAAAGGCCAAGTATTCGATTACGACCTAGAAGCACTAATGCACTTCGCAAATCTACGCGACGAAGATGACTTCTATAAACTTAACTACCTAAGCGTACAATCTGGTAGTGTTATGTCTACCACCAGCATCAAGCTTCAATGTGGTGATGAAGAGAAATGCGAAGCGGCTGTCGGTAACGGCCCTGTTGATGCGCTATACCAATGTATTTACCGCTTAACGGGGTACGAAATTGCATTGGATAAATTCGACCTTACCGCGAAAGGTGAAGGCGAAGATGGCCTAGGCCAAGCTGATATTATTGCTAACTATAAAGGCCGCAAGTACCACGGTACAGGCGTATCAACCGATATCGTTGAAGCTTCTGGTCAGGCGCTACTGCATGTTATCAATAGCATTCAACGCGCAGACACCATTGCTGAAATGAAACAGCAAAAAATCGCGACAGTTTAAATACCCAATAACAGAGCCCTAGAGCCGATGTTATTGGCTTTAGGGACAAAATTTAAAACGAGCCAAATAGCTCAGTAACAAAGAATTAAAGGATTAACATGACTGATAAATCATACAAAATTGCCGTACTACCTGGTGATGGCATTGGCCCAGAAGTAATGCAACAAGCACATAAAGTGCTAGACGCGATCGAAAAGAAGCACGCGATTAGCTTTTCTCGCGAAGAGTATGATGTTGGTGGTATTGCGATTGATAACCACGGCTGTCCACTTCCAGAAGCAACAGTAGCTGGCTGTGAAGAATCTGACGCAGTACTTTTTGGCTCGGTTGGCGGTCCTAAATGGGAACACCTTCCACCAAACGATCAACCAGAGCGTGGTGCCCTACTTCCTCTACGTAAACACTTCCAACTGTTCTGTAACCTACGCCCAGCACAAATCCATAAAGGTCTAGAGTCTTTCTCTCCTTTACGTGCTGACATCTCAGGTAACGGTTTCGACATCGTGGTTGTACGTGAGCTAACAGGCGGCATCTACTTCGGCCAACCTAAAGGTCGTGAAGGCGAAGGCGCAACTGAAAAAGCATTTGATACTGAGGTTTACCACCGCTACGAAATTGAACGTATTGCAAAGATTGCGTTTGAATCGGCACGCCTACGTAACAAAAACGTTTACTCAATCGATAAAGCGAACGTTCTACAGAGCTCTATCTTATGGCGCGAAGTTGTCGAAGAGATTGCAAAAGATTACCCAGATGTCACGCTAAACCACATGTACATCGACAACGCGACCATGCAGCTAATCAAAGATCCTTCTCAGTTTGACGTAATGCTGTGTTCAAACATCTTCGGCGACATCATCTCTGATGAGTGCGCAATGATCACAGGCTCTATGGGTATGCTTCCTTCTGCTAGCTTGAACGAAAGCAACTTCGGCCTATACGAGCCAGCAGGCGGCAGCGCACCAGATATCGCAGGTAAGAACATCGCAAACCCAGTAGCGCAAATCCTTTCTGCAGCACTAATGCTTCGTTACAGCCTAGGCGAAGAAGCGGCAGCACAAGACATCGAAGCAGCGGTATCTAAAGCGCTTTCAGCAGGCGAGCTAACAGCAGACCTTGCAGGTAACAACCAAGCACTGACTACCTCTGAAATGGGTGACAAGATCGCTGAGTACATCTTAGCTTCATAAGCTAAATACTCCGATTAAAAGCAAGTACATAAGAATAATATCAAGCCAAGTCAGCGTAAACCGCATGACTTGGCTCGAAACAAACACTGGGACTGATGCTCCCAAGGAAGAAAAGCTATGTCGACAAACCAGCAAGCAAAAACCTTATACGAAAAAGTTTATGACGCTCACGTTGCGGTTGCAGCGAAGGGCGAAACACCAATTCTTTATATCGATCGCCACCTAGTTCACGAAGTAACGTCACCTCAAGCATTTGATGGCTTACGTGAAAAAGGCCGTAAAGTTCGCCAAGTCGGCAAAACTTTCGCGACCATGGATCACAACGTATCAACCCAAACCAAAGACATTAACGCTTCTGGTGAGATGGCTCGTATCCAAATGGAAACGCTATCGAAAAACTGTGAAGAGTTTGGTGTAACGCTTTACGACCTAAACCACAAATACCAAGGTATTGTGCACGTAATGGGCCCTGAGCTAGGTATTACCCTGCCAGGCATGACCATCGTATGTGGTGACTCACACACTGCGACACACGGTGCATTTGGTTCATTAGCATTCGGTATCGGTACTTCAGAAGTTGAGCACGTTCTAGCAACTCAAACGCTAAAACAAGCTCGCGCTAAAACGATGAAGATCGAAGTAAAAGGCAAGGTTGCTCCGGGCATCACGGCAAAAGATATCGTGCTAGCGATCATCGGTAAAACAACAGCTGCAGGCGGTACTGGCTACGTTGTAGAATTCTGTGGTGAGGCGATTACTGACCTTACGATGGAAGGCCGTATGACGGTATGTAACATGGCTATCGAGCTTGGCGCTAAAGCAGGCCTAATTGCTCCAGATGCAACAACATACGAGTACATCAAAGGTCGTAAGTTCTCTCCACAAGGCGAAGACTTAGAAGCAGCAATCCAATACTGGGATACGCTAAAAACCGATGCCTATGCCAAGTTCGATGCGGTTGTTACGCTAGAAGCGGCAGACATCAAACCACAAGTAACTTGGGGCACAAACCCAGGTCAGGTTATCTCGGTAGACACGCCAATCCCAGCACCAGAAAGCTTCGCAGACCCTGTTGAAAAAGCATCAGCAGAAAAAGCGCTAGCTTACATGGGCCTTGAAGCGGGTAAATCTCTATCTGATTACAACGTAGATAAAGTGTTCGTTGGTTCTTGTACTAACTCTCGTATCGAAGACATGCGTGCAGCAGCAGCGGTAGCGAAAGGCCGTCAAGTAGCGAAACATGTTCAAGCGCTTATCGTTCCGGGTTCAGAGCAAGTTAAAGCACAAGCTGAAGCTGAAGGCCTAGATAAGATCTTCATCGAAGCCGGCTTTGAATGGCGCTTACCAGGCTGTTCTATGTGTCTTGCAATGAACAACGACCGTCTAGGTCCACAAGAGCGCTGTGCTTCTACATCAAACCGTAACTTTGAAGGTCGCCAAGGCCGTGATGGTCGTACGCACCTAGTTAGCCCAGCAATGGCAGCCGCAGCAGCTATCGCTGGTCACTTTGTCGATATTCGTGAACTTTAATTAGAGGATTTAACATGTCAGGTTTTCAACAACACACCGGATTAGTCGTTCCTCTAGATACGGCCAACATCGATACTGATGCGATCATTCCAAAGCAGTTTCTACAGAAAGTAAACCGCATCGGTTTTGGTAAACACTTGTTCCACGATTGGCGCTTCCTAGACGATGCAGGCCAACAACCAAACCCTGAGTTTGTAATGAATGAAGAACGCTACCAAGGCGCTTCAATTCTTCTAGCTCGTGAAAACTTTGGTTGTGGTTCATCTCGTGAACACGCACCTTGGGCACTTGCCGATTACGGTATCCAAGTAATGATCGCACCAAGCTTTGCCGACATTTTCTACGGTAACTCGATCAACAACCAAATGGTGCCAGTTCGATTGACTGAGCAAGAAGTGGATGAGCTATTCCAATTCGTTGAAGCGAATGAAGGTGCAGAAATCACAGTTGACCTAGAAGCAATGAAAGTTAGCGCAGACGGTAAAGAGTACTCGTTTGAAATTGATGAGTTCCGTCGTCACTGCTTACTGAATGGCCTAGATAACATCGGCCTAACACTTCAACACGCCGATAAGATTTCAGAGTTTGAAGCTAAGATTCCTAGCTTCCTAAAATAAGAAGTCTTGAAATAGAATCGCACTGTTTTGTGTACACATAAAAGGTTGGCCTAATGCCAACCTTTTTTATTTGGCTGAGCTTTAACTTAATGTGTTTATTCAGCTCAGCCCTTTATTTAGAACAGTTCCGCTATTTAACTGAATAGCCATGAAAGAAAATCGCAAAGCATAAGGTCTTAGTAGTCAGTCATCAGGAGAATGCCATGAAACAACTACTCGTTATTATCAGCCTACTTTTCTCAACCTTAGCTTGGTCTGCACCTAAATCCGATCTTTGGCCATACTGGAATCAAAGCGACGAAACCAATCTAGAACAGGTATCTCATCAAGATTGGCAGCGATTCCTCGACAACTACTTAGTTCAACAAGGTCAAAATACCCTAGTTCGCTACCAAGCGGTGAACACTGCCGATAAGACCAAACTCAAGCAATACATCAAGAGACTAGAACAGGTTAATCCGCTCGACTATTCAAAAGCGGAGCAGTATGCCTATTGGGTTAATCTATACAACGCCGTGACTGTCGATTTGATTCTAGATGCCTACCCAGTTAAATCTATCACTAAGCTCGGAGGCCTATTTAGCTTTGGCCCATGGGGAGATGATGTCGTCATCGTCAATGGAAAATCACTGACACTCAATGATATTGAGCATCGGATTTTAAGACCTATTTGGCAAGATCCCCGCACACACTACGCGGTAAATTGTGCGAGTTTAGGTTGCCCTAACCTCCAACCTCAAGCCTTTACTTCTGACAACACCGAAACTCTACTGGAACAAGCAGCGTCTGAATTTGTTAATAGTGATAAAGGTGTGTTGGTTAAAGGTAATAAGCTTCAGCTATCATCGATTTATGAGTGGTTTGCTGTGGATTTTGGTGACCAAAAGCAGCTTATTCAACACCTAGACCAATATCGAGTTAAGTCAGTACCGAGTACTAACAAAATCAACTATGAGTACGATTGGTCGCTCAACCAAGCTAACTAGCTATAACGCTAAACTTCATAACTAAAGCAAAACAAAAAAGAGGCTAGGGTTTTATCAACCACTAGCCTCTTCTCAAATATTGACCGTATCCCTACAATTAAAAACTTGATCCCGGTTGCTGCAAGAATTCCACTTCTTCAGACGTTGAAGTTCGCCCTAGCACTTCATTACGATGAGGGTAACGACCAAAACGCTCAATGATAACCTTGTGCTTAAACTCAAAATCCAAATTATGTTCTAATCCCGTTTGAGAAAAGAGCTCCACGGCTTGTTCATGGACTAACAAAGACTCACTATGCATATAAGGCATATACAGGAAGCTTTTTTGTTGCTCGTTAAGTTGGTGATCAAAACCACCCGCTACCGCCTCTTGTGCTAGAGCCAACGCCATCGGATCAACCGAAAAAGCTGCCGGACTGTTTCTACCAATATTGCGAGAAAACTGATCAAGCACGATAATCTCTGCCAATCGTCCTTGTGCGTTTTGTCGCCATTCAAATAGCTCACCTTGAGCTGCTGATCGGTGTAAGTCAGAAAAGCGAGCCTCAATCAAAGCATCAATTTCTTCGCCGCCAGTAAACCAGTCTTTTGGCGTCAATTCATCGAACCAAAACTCTAGAACATCCTGATACGTTACCGTCATATAATTCCCTTTAATAAAAAACCGAGTCATTTAATGTCATGGCTCGGCTTATGTTCTGTTACTTAAAACCTTTAACTTTTTTTATCAAGTCATAAGCATTTTGAATTTCTTGCGATTTCTCTTTCGCAACATTCATCATCTCTGGCGGTAAACCTTTCGCCATCAGTTTATCTGGGTGGTGCTCATTCATCAGTTTGCGGTAGGCTTTCTTCACCTCTTTACCGTCAGCACTTTCACTCACACCAAGAACCTTATATGCGTCGCCTAGCTGGTTCTGTTGTGAAGCCTGTTGCCAACCTGATGATTGCCCATGGCCTTGATGGCCACCAAAGCTTCCACCTTGCTGTTGGAAACGGAACGCTGCTTCCTGCATCTGCAAGCGGCGCTCTAGTTGCTCTGCCGAAAACCCTAGGCCTTGCGCTATTTTATGCAGAACTTGGCGCTCACTCGGGTGCAGGCTTCCATCAGCGAATGCAGCTGATACTTGAAGCTCCAAGAAGAACTGAAGAAGATCAAAACGACCACCCGATGAGATTTTCACTCGCTCAAGTACTTCGCTCAGAGGGAAGTCGCTCTCTTTGCCGTCACGGAATGCATCTTGCGCCGCTTTGCGTTGTTCGCCATGCAGGTTCATGCGTTCCATCATGGTGGAAGCGAGTTGAATCTCTTCTGGCGTTACCTGTCCTTTCGCTTTAGCAACGTGCCCCATAACCGCAAAAGCGGATTTAAAAAACTCGTTCTGTCTTTCTGCTTGGCTTGGACCTCGACCAAAACCAGAGCTATTGAAGCCTGATTGGTTCAATCGGCGAGCTTTATCGAATTGGTGTCCTAAAAACAGACCAAAAACTAAACCGAGCGGCCCTCCAAATAAAAAGCCAAAAAACGCGCCCAAAATTTTGCCAAATATTTGCATTATGTGTTCTCTATCTATGAATTTTATCTGAGTAATGCTGTCTGATGATGCTGAATGCTATTATTTCCTTTATCATAAGGAAAATGCTTTATTAATTGGATTGATACTAGATCAACCCTTCATCTAGTGACACAGGATAGTTCAACTTCATGCAATCTTTTTCCCGCACCTTGTTAGCCGCGTCTATAAGTACGGCGTTATACGTGTCGACAACTCAAGCTGAAACAATCACCGATAGTAGTGTGCAGGAAATGCCCTCTATAGATCAATGCTTGATCGAACCCGCTGCAGAAAACGAGACACAGCTACCCGCTCATGTTGAGTCAGATCGCTTAGAAGCTATCAACGGTGAAAAGGCAATTTATTCAGGTGACGTAAGAGTTACGCAAGGGAACAAGACCATCCTTGCCGATAACGTAACCCTGCACCAACAAGAAAATATCGTTGTAGCTGAAGGCAACGTAAACTTTAGTGACGGTCAAATCAAATCTATCTCAGACAGAGCAACTAATAATCTGACGACTGATGAAATGACACTAGAAAACACCGATTACGAATTTCTATGTGAACCAGGCCGTGGAGATGCGGTTTATATCGCAAAAACAGGTAAAGCGGTTTATGAAATCGAAGATGGTTCGATCACCTCTTGCCCTATCGGAGATAATGCTTGGCGCTTAAGAGCATCAAGCATCAGTGTCGACCAAGACGAAGAACAAGCCACTTTCTACAATCCGCGTTTTGAAATCCAAAGCGTCCCTGTATTTTACTTACCCTACTTAACGGTACCAGTAGGCGACACGCGTAAAACCGGATTCTTGTATCCAACCGTATCTTATGGCTCTAGTGATGGTTTTGAAGCAGAAATTCCCGTTTATTGGAACTTGGCACCAAACTATGACTTGGAAACCACCTTCAAGTACATGCAAGAGCGTGGTACACAACTTAACAGTAAATTCCGTTACTTGAGCGATTTTGGCTCAGGTAGTATCGAGTCTGAATATTTGCCGGATGACAAAAAATACTCAGAAAAAGGTGACCGTTGGGGTGCTCAACTCCAGCATTCAGGGATATTCCAGCAATCGTGGTTGTTTGAAGTCGACTATTCAAAAGTCAGTGATATTGATTACTTTACCGATCTAAGTTCTGGTATTGGTAACCGTGAAGATGGCCAACTACTTCAGGAAGGCCGAGCGACATACCGTTCCCAAAACTGGGATGCATCGGTACTTGTTCGAGATTTCCAAGTTCTGACTACAAGCAATAACCTACCTTACCGCCTAATGCCACAGCTAGAGTACAATTACTATGCTCCTGAAGTGATGGAGTATTTAGATTTCGACATGATCAGTCATGTCTCAATATTTGATACCGACGCTGCAGGTAAACCATCTGCGAACCGTATTCACGTGGAACCTGGCATTACCATTCCTGTAGGCAATACTTGGGGTACTTGGACAACAGAAGCTCGACTACTTGGTACTTACTATCAACAAGACCTTGATGGCGTTGATACCGGCGCAGGCTCTGATTATGAAGGCTTGGAAGAATCAGTAAGTCGAGTTATTCCAGAGTTTAGAAGCCACGCAGGTATCGTTCTTGAACGTGATACAAAAATTGTGGGCAATTACACTCAAACACTCGAACCTCAAGTTCAGTATCTTTACGTACCAGAAGAAGATCAAAGTGACATTGGTCTTTACGATACGACACTACTGCAGACCGATTACTATGGTCTATTTAGAAGCCGTAAATATAGCGGTGTTGATCGTATCGCATCTGCGAATCAAATTAGTTATGGTGCATCATCTCGTTTCTTCGATGATGAGTATAAAGAGCGTTTGAATATTTCTTTTGGTCAGATTTTTTATATCGATAAAGATACAAAACAGACTTTAGACAACGACGACTCTGATAACAAAACTAATTATTCGTCTTGGGCTATAGAAATGGACTTCAACTATGATGACTACCTGTTCTACCATGGTGGCGTGCAATACGATATTGACTCATCTTCGATGCAATTAGCGAATAGTACACTTGAATACCGCTTTGCTGGTGGTTACATACAAACCAACTATCGCTATGTTACAGAAGAATACATAAATGAAACTGTAGATTTTGACGTATCATCAATAACAAGAGATGGCATCTCTCAAGCCGGCTTACTCGGTGCCTACCAAATTTCACCGAAGTGGAGCACAAGCGCTCAATATTTCTATGACTTAACAACACAAGAAGATCTAGAGTGGTTAGCTCGACTCAATTATAAATCGGATTGCTGGTACATCGGCTTTACCTATAGTAACCGTTTGACAAATAACATTAGTAATCCAAATACTACGCCTGAATATGAAAATAACTTCAGCGTTAACTTCGGTATTGTAGGCTTTGGTACCAACATTGGTTCTGACTCTGGCGCCGTTGGGGATAGTAGCTCCGACAACTCGCTGAGCTACGGTCGCCCATTCTTCTTAAACAACTAATTTTCTTTGCTGATAAGAGATCAGTAAATTTAAAGGATTACACATGACATTGTGGAAACGCACATTAATTGCTATCGCAGCGACTTGTACTTTATCAACAAGTTATGCCGCACCGGTCGAGCTAGACAGCGTAAAAGTTATCGTTAACGAAGGCGTTATCTTACAAAGCGACATCGATGCTTCGATGAAGACGCTACGCGCAAATGCTAAGAAAAGCGGTCAAACACTGCCATCGCAAGACGTGCTCAATGAGCAAGTCCTAGAAAAACTGATCATCGATACTATTCAAACTCAAGAAGCGGAGCGTATTGGAGTTCGAATTGATGATGCTCGACTTGATCAAGCGATTGAAGGCATTGCCAAAGATAACAACCAAACGGTGGAACAACTTACCGCATCGGTTGCGGAAGAAGGCCTTAGCTACAACGCATTTCGTGAACAGGTAAGAAAAGAGATCGCAGCAAGCGAAGCGCGTAACGCTCTCGTTCGTCGTCGTATCAACATTCTTCCTGCAGAAGTAGACAACCTAGCGGATATCCTTGCTCAAGAAACGAATGCTACGGTTCAATACAAAATTGGCCACATTCAACTGCGCTTTAACGATGACCAAACCAAAGAAGAGCTAGAAGCTCAAGCTAAAGAGCTAGTTGAAGAACTTAACTCAGGCAAAGATTTCAGCACCATGGCGTATACTTACTCTAAGGGTCCTAAAGCACTGCAAGGTGGTGATTGGGGATGGATGCGTAAAGAAGAGATGCCAACCATTTTCGCTGACCAAATCAAAATGCAGAACAAAGGCAGCATCATCGGTCCTTTCCGCAGCGGTGTAGGCTTCCACATCCTGAAAATTGAAGATGTGAAAGGCTTAGAAACCGTAGCAGTAACGGAAGTGAATGCTCGTCATATCCTGATTAAGCCAACTGTCATCTTGAGTGACGATGGCGCCAAGGAACAACTTGAAGAAATCACACGCCGCGTAAACGCAGGTGAAGCGAGCTTCGGTGACCTTGCTCAGCAATACAGCCAAGACCCAGGTTCTGCAGTACAAGATGGTGAGCTAGGCTACCAAACACCAGATTTGTATGTACCAGAGTTCAAACACCAAGTAGAAACGCTACCTGAAGGCAAGATCAGTGCGCCATTCAAAACCGTACACGGTTGGCACATTGTTGAAGTACTAGACCGTCGCGAAGTAGACCGTACCGATTCAGCTTTGAAAAACAAAGCTTACCAAATTCTATTTAACCGTAAATTCAACGAAGAAGCTGGCGCCTGGCTACAAGAAGTAAGAGCAAGTGCCTTTGTTGAAATGGTTGAGGACGACCAAGATGACAGCAACTAAACGTATTGTCATAACCGCAGGTGAACCAGCAGGTATAGGTCCAGATTTAACTCTGGCTCTATCTCAAGAAAGCTGGCCTCATCAACTCGTGGTTTGTGCTGATAAAACACTGCTATCCGAGCGAGCTAAAATTCTTGGCATCGAAGTCGATCTGCTGGATTATGACGCAAGTGCAGCTAAGACACCTCAACGCGCTGGTACACTGGTAGTGAAACACGTTCCACTAGCTGAAACGGCGGTTGCAGGCCAACTCAACGAAGCTAACGGTCATTACGTATTAAATACTTTAGAAACCGCAGCAATTGGCTGTATGAATGATGAATTTGATGCTATTGTCACCGGCCCTGTTCACAAGGGGGTAATTAACCGAGCTGGCGTTGCTTTTAGCGGCCATACCGAGTTCTTTGCAGAGAAGTCCAATACGCCACTGGTGGTGATGATGTTGGCAACTGAAGGGCTGCGTGTTGCACTAGTAACAACTCACATCCCACTAGCTTATGTATCTCAAGCAGTGACCGAAGACAGATTAGAGCAAATTATTACTATTCTGAATAAAGATTTGGTTGAAAAATTTGCTATTGAGAAACCAACTATCTACGTGTGTGGCTTGAATCCACATGCTGGTGAAGATGGTTGCTTAGGGCGTGAAGAAATTGAAACCATCACCCCGACGCTAGAAAAAATTCGCCAAATAGATGGCATCAATTTAGTTGGCCCATTGCCAGCAGATACCATCTTTAATGAAAAATATTTGCAAGATGCAGATGCTGTTTTAGGTATGTATCACGACCAAGTACTCCCGGTATTGAAATACAAAGGGTTTGGTCGCTCAGTGAACATCACGCTTGGCTTACCGTTTATTCGCACATCAGTCGACCACGGTACCGCCTTAGACTTGGCAGGGAAAGGCCAAGCCGATACAGGGAGCTTTAGAACAGCGCTCACGCACGCCATTGAATTAGTAGAGAAAAAGCAATGAGAAATGATGTCCACTTAGGGCACAAAGCGCGTAAACGTTTTGGTCAAAACTTCCTTAACGATCCATACATTATTGATGGCATCGTATCGAGCATTAACCCATTACCTGGTCAAAACTTGGTAGAGATCGGTCCTGGTCTAGGCGCAATTACTGAGCCTGTGGGTAAGCTTGTCGATAAATTTACTGTTATCGAATTGGATAGAGACCTTGCAGAACGTCTGCGTAACCATCCGGATCTGGCTGATAAGCTAACGATCCGTGAAGGCGATGCGATGAAGTTCGACTTCCAAGAACTGGTTAAACCAAACAACAAGCTACGTATTTTTGGTAACTTGCCATACAACATCTCTACACCATTGATGTTCCACCTTTTTGAATTCCATAAAGACGTGCAAGACATGCACTTTATGCTTCAAAAAGAAGTGGTTAACCGTCTAGCCGCTGGCCCAGGCAGCAAAGCTTACGGCCGTCTTACTGTGATGGCTCAGTACTACTGTAAAGTGACACCTGTGCTAGAAGTGCCACCAACGGCCTTCGTTCCGCCACCGAAAGTAGACTCTGCAGTTGTTCGCCTACAGCCATACGAAGTGCTGCCTTACCCGGCAAAAGATCTGAAATGGCTTGATCGCGTATGTCGTGAAGGCTTTAACCAGCGTCGTAAAACGGTTCGTAACTGCTACAAGAGCTTGATCGATAAGGAAGTACTGGAAGAGCTTGGTATCAACCCAAGCATGCGTCCTGAGAACTTAACGCTCGAGCAGTTTGTCGACATGGCAAACTGGTTGTACGATAGTCACAACGCTGACAAATAAATAAAAAAGGCTCCTACACTTCGGTTAGGAGCCTTTTTTATGTAATACTTTAATTACATTAAGTATATCAACAACAAAAGGTGCGAATATGGATATATCTACGCCTTGTATCAAATGCCAGGTTCACTCTAAGTACATAGAAGAACAATCTGAGCCAACGAAGAATCGTTACGTCTTCGCCTACATTATTACCATCAAAAATCTAAGTAAAACAACGGTGCAGCTTATGTCTCGCCGCTGGTTAATTACCGACTCTAACGGCAAGCAACTCACCATTGAGGGTGATGGTGTGGTTGGGCAACAACCCATGATTGAAGCCAACGACGAATACACCTACACAAGTGGCACTGTCATCGAAACCCCTGTTGGCGTTATGCAAGGTCACTATGTGATGACCGATAACAAGGGCATTGATTTTATTACTGAAGTTGACCCATTCAGACTCGCAATCCCTAATATTCTTAATTAGCCGTACATCCGTATCTACAGGAAATTATTGTGTCGAATTATATTGTCGGAGACATCCAAGGGTGCTTCGACGAACTTCAATTACTGCTTGAAGCTATTAACTTTGATAAACACCAAGATACCTTATGGGTAGCTGGAGACCTAGTTGCTCGAGGCCCAAAATCATTGGAAACTCTACGCTTTATTCGTAGCCTTGGTGACGCAGCTAAGGTTGTATTAGGCAACCACGACTTGCACCTTCTGGCGGTATCCTTAGGGCTATTTCCAGCGAAACCAAAAGATAAGACTCAAGCGATTCTTGATGCTGAAGATCGTGAACGACTACTCGAATGGTTAAGGCAACAACCTTTGCTTCAAGAACACCCGGAATTCGTGATGTGCCATGCAGGTATCTCGCCGCAATGGAGCATAGAAACAGCACGTATCGAAAATCAAGAGGTTGTATCCTTGCTGAAGTCGGACAGATGGCAATGGCTTATCGAAAACATGTACAGCAACACGCCTGATTTATGGCATCAGGATTTACATGATATTGAGCGCTATCGCTATGCAATCAATAGCCTTACAAGAATGCGCTTCTGTTTTGAAGACGGTCGACTCGACATGGCATGTAAGCTACCACCCAATGAAATTACCGATGAACCATTAGTACCGTGGTTTGACCTTCCACAACGCATAAAGCTCGATAAAACCGTTGTTTTTGGACACTGGGCTGCACTTGAAGGCTATAACGGAAAAGACGTGATTGGACTTGATACTGGCTGCGTTTGGGGAGGAGACTTAACCGCACTTCGCTGGGAAGACAAACAGTTTTTTACTCAAAAAGCGTTGTAGATATACGAAACACTTGCGCTACTCGTGCAGCAGCGCAAGTGTTTTTAAATTAGGACTTAACGCTCTAGAATCACAAACTCCATGTTGTGTTTGTTTTTCTCGTCAGCTTGATAGCTCTCGTTAAAGCTCTGCTTCCAACCTTCACCCCAGTCTGGAAATTGTGTATCTCCATCGACATCAAAATCGATATAAGTCAGATACAACTTGTCTGCTTTAGGTAGGCAAGTTTCATAGATTGAACCACCACCGATAATCATCACTTCATCGACATCGTTGACCAGCTCTAGTGCTTCATCAATCGAAGTAACAGTCGTCACCCCTTCAATTTCCAAGCTCGCATCACGGCTAATCACAACGTTTAATCGACCAGGTAAAGGACGCCCGATCGAATCATAGGTTTTACGCCCCATGACTACAGGCTTCCCCATAGTCGAGCGTTTAAACCATGCAAAATCCGCAGGCAAGTGCCAAGGCATCTGGTTGTCTTTACCTATTACACGGTTATTGGCCATTGCTGCAATCATACTGATGATCATAAATCGAAAGTCCTGTCCTTAACTGAAAGAGATTTGATGCTAGACGATAGGTCTGCGTCGGTAGAATAACAGCCCTGGTACAGCTAAGCCAACCGCCAGTCCAGCGATAATGAACATTGATTTCAAAAAGTTCTCCATCAACATTGCCAGTAACTCAGGCGTATAGCCTGCCCTGTTAATCTCTACCATAGCAATCATTGCCTTGAAGGCAAATACGCCTGGGACCATAGGAATCAAGGCAGCAATCGTAAATACCTTAGGATGCGCTAACAGTTTATGTGACCAATGAACCCCTATCATGCCAACCACCGTCGCGGCAAAGAACGTTGCCCATTCGATTGGAATACCAAAGTGCATCATCAGATAACGGCTACCATGGCCGATAGAGCCGCCAAGTGCACAATAAATTAAAGCGCGTTGCGGGACGTTAAACACCAATGCGAATCCAACCGCAGGAATCGCGGCGAAAAACATATCATTGAGCAAACCTAAAAACAGTTCGAAAATACTCATTAGCTCGCCCATCCCCAAACATCAGATAAACTCATCGCTGCCACAATACCCAAGCTCGTCGCCAAAGTTAATAAGCTGGCCATGGTAAAGCGCGCTAACCCCATATTAATATGGCCTTTAAGCATATCAGCGACAGAGTTAATCAGAGGGAAGCCGGGTACTAACATCAATACCGATGAAGCCATCACGATCGTGGGCTGTCCGCCAATATTGTAAAGTACGGCTTGAGCAGAGATGGTAGTGGTAACGAATGCGGTGATCGCAAAATTTAATAAAGGATTGAAATGACGATGGCCAATTTCTTGTCTGACGATCATGCCACAGGCTGAAGCAATAAAAGTCATCATGAATACCTGCCAATCTCCGCCCGCAAGACGGCTAAAAGAGGCACATGATAATCCTATCATCACAACCACTAGCCAACGGTTGTAGCGCTCGGGGCTGATGTTTTGAATCTTTTTATACGCCAAATCATAATCAAGAATTCCCTTCTCCATCATGATGCAAATGCGTTGAATGTCAGTGATAACCTGCATGTTAATGCCACGATCAGCACAACTTCGAGTGGTGGTAATACAGTGATCATCCATCACAGTAGTAACAACAAGCGCATTGGCTGACAGTGCGACTTCAACCTCATTCACCCCACAAGCAATGCCGATACGGCGCATGATATCGCCGACCAGTGTGCTCTCGGCTCCGTGAGCCAATAACATTTGTCCCGATTGAGCGACAAGTCTTGAGATCGCTCTTTGCTTTGATGCCATGATTTCCTTCCCATAGGCGTTATACCAATCACAGTAAGTAAGTGTTCAGAAATAGCGCAGGAAAAAAGCTTGAGAACAAGGCAGAGATTTTCGATAAGTAGTTATTCTACAATCAAAATCTCTAACGCAGTTATCGAGCGTTTTAACAAGCTAGGGTGACCAGTTATTTACTACGATTGGTATTAATTATCTAGAAATAAAGTCTGCATTAAAATTCGACAGTACATAATGATTTAGATACAAAAAAACCGCAATTTTCATTGCGGTTTAATAAAACTATCAGTGTACTTGGAAAAAGCGACCGATGATTTATGAGAAGTTAAGAGGGATTAGTCACGAACATAGATAACATGACCGTCATCTTCTTCGTCATCCCAATCATCCCAATCGTCGTCATCTTCAGTAACGACATTCTTACCGCTCATTGCATCTTTATGGTAGTCATCCCACATAAAGTCTACTTTCTCTTCTTCTTCAACTTCTACAACTTCACGAGGTAGGTTTTCCATAAACTCACCTAGTTTGAAGCAAAGATCTTTGGTGCCGATTTTATTCACTGCAGAGATCTTGAAGTACTCGCCTTCCCAGCCCAAAGCATCGATGATTTCTTGAATCTTTTCGTCTGCTTCGTCTTCTGGCATTAGGTCAACTTTGTTGAACACTAACCAACGAGGTTTTTGTGAAACTTTTTCACTGTATTGCTCAAGCTCATCAATGATCGTCAGTGCATTCTGAATAGGATCAGATTGATCGATCGGCATAATATCGATCATATGCAGAAGAACACGACAGCGCTCAAGGTGCTTAAGGAAACGAATACCAAGGCCTGCGCCATCAGCTGCACCTTCGATTAGACCAGGGATATCGGCAACAACGAAGCTCTTTTCAGGAACAACACTCACTACACCCAAGCTTGGGATCAAGGTAGTGAACGGGTAATCAGCCACTTTTGGTTTCGCAGCAGATACTGAACGAATAAAAGTAGATTTACCTGCGTTTGGTAAGCCAAGCATACCAACGTCAGCTAATAGAAGAAGCTCTAAACGCAGTTCGCGAACTTCGCCTTTAGTACCCATTGTCTTTTGACGAGGAGCGCGGTTAACAGACGATTTAAAACGCGTGTTACCAAGACCGTGCCAACCACCTTTACCAACCATCACTTTCTTGCCGTGTTCAGCAACTTCAGCAACGATTTCGTTGGTGTGGATATCAACTGCACGAGTACCTACAGGCACTTTCAGTGTAATGTCTTTACCACGTTTACCAGTACAGTTACCACCGCGACCGTTCTCACCACGCTCTGCGTTGTAAAAACGTTGGAAACGATAATCGATCAGTGTGTTTAAGTTCTCATCCGCTTGGATGTAAACATCACCACCATCACCGCCGTCGCCGCCATCAGGGCCACCTTTAGCGACGAATTTTTCGCGCCAAAAGCTAACTGTACCATTACCGCCATCACCGGCTTCTATTTTTACTACCGCTTCATCAACGAATTTCATTTTTTAACTCCGCACTTACGTTGCGTTACCACTCATCAAGGAGTGATATAAATTCTAGCAGATCCGTGTTTAGATCGATCACCTAAGATCTAGGCCGACCTGCAACCAAGGAACAAAGAAGGAGAGGTTCTTTGCTAAGCTTATTAAAGCTAAGGCAAGAGCATCTGCTTTTTTATTCTCGCTATAAATAAAAAACCCTGCCGAATCGGCAGGGCTTTTGAATTCAGCTTGAAAGCTAATAAGATAATCTAATTAAAGATTAAATTACTCAGCTTCGATGCTTACAAACTTACGGTTTTTAGGACCTTTAACAGCAAATTTCACTTTACCTTCAGTAAGAGCGAAAAGAGTGTGGTCTTTACCGATGCCAACGTTTGTGCCAGCGTGGAATTTAGTACCACGTTGACGAACGATGATGTTACCTGCAAGAACAGATTCACCACCAAAACGCTTAACACCAAGACGTTTGCTTTCTGAATCGCGGCCGTTATTAGTAGAACCGCCAGCTTTTTTATGTGCCATTGTTAAACTCTCCTAATACTTAAGCGTTAATGCCAGTGATTTTCACTTCAGTGAACCACTGACGGTGACCAGCTTGCTTACGCGAGTGCTTACGACGACGGAACTTAACGATTTTTACTTTATCGCCACGACCGTGTTGTACTACTTCTGCAGTAACCTTGCCACCTTCAACAAGAGGTGCACCAACAGCGATTTCTTCGCCGTTAGCAACAAGAAGAACTTTATCAAATTCTACAGTTGCACCAGTTTCAACGTCTAATTTCTCTAAACGAAGTGTTTGACCTTCGCTTACTCGGTGTTGTTTGCCACCAGATTGGAAAACAGCGTACATATTTTACTCCGCTTTTTCCGCACAGCCTATGGTTGTTAATTGTACAACTCGGGTGTGCGCTAAACTAATCAATAGGGCGCAGATTCTACGGGAATCATGGCGCTATGACAAGCCATATTTTTAAAAAATTGGCGAAAACCTGTTCGCCAAAGAAAAGTGCGGCAATCATGCCCTTTAGCGATGTATTAATCAACGTTTTTTAGTGTATTATTCAACAATTAAATACAACGTATAAGCCTTACAGGGTCTAACTTCAGCCGGATGAACAATGGATTTTAAAGCTATCCAAACGCTTACTGCCAATGATATGGCAAAAGTGAATGAAACAATTCAAGCCCAACTTAATTCTGACGTAAGTTTAATCAACCAGCTTGGTTTTTATATCGTTAGCGGTGGTGGCAAACGCCTACGCCCTTTGCTTGCTCTTTTATCTGCTCGCGCACTTGGTTACCAAGGTGAAGCTCATATCACCTCTGCAGCCTTTATCGAGTTTATTCACACAGCAACCCTACTTCATGATGATGTCGTCGACGAATCGGACATGAGACGCGGTAAAGCGACAGCCAACGCAGCTTTTGGTAATGCTGCTAGCGTTTTGGTGGGTGACTTTATTTATACTCGCTCATTCCAAATGATGACAACGCTAGGATCCTTAAAGATCCTTGAGCTAATGAGTGAAGCAGTAAACGTGATTGCCGAGGGTGAAGTTCAACAATTAATGAACTGCAACAACCCAGACACCACTGAAGAAAGCTACATGCAAGTGATCTACTCTAAGACCGCTCGCCTGTTTGAAGCCGCAACACAAATCGGTGCCATCCTTAGCGAATCATCACCAGAAATCGAAACGGCAATGCAAAACTACGGTAAATACCTAGGCACCGCATTCCAACTGATTGACGATGTGATGGACTACACTGCTGATGGTAAAGAGATGGGCAAGAACGTTGGTGACGACCTTGCTGAAGGCAAACCAACGCTGCCTTTACTATATGCAATGCACAATGGTTCTCCTGAACAAGCAAGCATGATTCGTGAAGCAATTGAGAAAGCGAACGGCATGGAACGTCTCGACGACATTATGGCGGTGATGAAAGACACAGGCTCATTAGAGTACACGACTAATAAAGCCTATGAAGAAGCCGACAAAGCGATTGCTGAGCTTTCTGTACTGCCTGACTCTGAATATAAGCAAGCACTAACCACACTTGCACACTTGGCTGTTAAACGCAGCAAGTAACTTTGTAGACTGTCTTCTATATAGCGACATTACATAGATAATAAAAAAGAGCCTCAGGGCTCTTTTTTTGATCCTCACGAAAATCTTTTCAAATCCACTGTCAATAACGACTCGACTCTAACGACAACGGAAGTTGAGCTTCGACTTCTTTTATCTCTTCCAGCGGCACTGCGTACTGCTCGTGGCTATTGTATGACTCAACCAGCGCAAATTGCTCTTGCTCATCTATAACGAGGATCTTTCCCAATCTACCTAAATGGAAATGGACGTTCATTCCTTTTTGAATACGACTCATAACTGCTGCCCCACTTTCATCTCTAAAACACTATTTACGAACGAGGCAAATCCAAGGATCAAAAAAGCCGATCATAATGACCGGCATTTATTAGCAATTTTAAATTGAGTTAAATGCTGTATCGCTTACTTAGCGAACTCAACACCAATCTCAATATCGCCATTTAGTGTTTCAAGCATGCTGTCTAAAGCGTTACGCTCGAAGTCGCTCAGTTCACCGTAGCTAAGGATCGCTTCTGCGCCCTCTTTACCTAGCTTAACTGGCTGAGCGAAGAATGGTGCGTGTTCGCCTTCACCTTCAACGTATGCACATTCAATCACGTTCTCTTCACCTTGAAGCGCTTTCACTAGAGCAAGACCGAAACGACAAGCCGCTTGACCCATAGACAGTGTCGCACTGCCGCCGCCAGCTTTAGCTTCTACTACTTCAGTACCTGCATTTTGGATGCGAGTCGTTAGCGCTGCAATTTCTTCATCAGTGAACTCTACGCCTTCAACTTGAGAAAGCAGAGGAAGGATCGTTACGCCTGAGTGACCGCCGATAACAGGAACACGAATGTCGCCTGGATCTTTGTCTTTTAGTTCAGCAACGAACGTTTCAGAACGAATCACATCAAGAGTAGTAATACCGAATAGGCGACGCTTGTCGTAAACACCTGCTTTCTTGAGTACTTCAGCCGCGATTGGCACTGTTGTGTTTACTGGGTTAGTGATGATACCAACACAAGCAGTAGGACAAGTAACTGCGATTTTCTCTGCAAGAGACTTAACAATGCCAGCGTTCACATTGAAAAGATCCGCACGATCCATACCAGGCTTACGAGCAACACCCGCTGAAATAAGTACAACATCCGCACCTTCTAGTGCTGGTGTTGGATCTTCACCCGCGTAACCTTTGATCGAAACAGGCGTTGGGATATGGCTAAGATCGGCAGCAACACCCGGTGTTACCGGAGCGATGTCGTAAAGTGCAAGATCTGAACCAGCAGGTAGGCGGTTCTTAAGTAGTAGGGCTAGGGCTTGACCGATGCCACCAGCGGCACCAATAACAGCTACTTTCATTGTTATTCTCCTTGAGAGCTTTCTCTTATAGATTCTTTGTAGGGTAATTCTTGAGCTAAATCTAAGTTAAAAAACTATATTAATCACAAAGTGATTACAATCAATTAACGCTAGCTTTGCGACTTCGCGCAAGTCAATAAAACCGTGCTACACAGCAAGTTCGCATTATGGCGATAATCGACTGAAATAACAAAATAAGTCGTCGCAAATAACACATTATTCTATTAAATATTTACAGTGATATGACTAACAAATTACAGGGATGTTTTGGCTAAAATTGAATATGTATGCGAGAATATGCAAACATCTTTGTTAATGAATAAGAATGACATATGCGCAATACAGAAAAGCAAGACAACTTAGTTCGTGCATTTAAAGCCTTACTAAAAGAAGAACGTTTTGGCTCACAAGGCGAAATTGTAGATGCACTAAAACACGAAGGTTTTGAAAGCATCAACCAGTCTAAAGTCTCGCGTATGTTAACCAAGTTTGGTGCCGTTCGAACTCGTAACGCAAAAATGGAGATGGTTTACTGTCTTCCTGCTGAACTGGGTGTTCCGACAGTTTCTAGCTCTTTACGAGAATTAGTACTAGATATTGACCACAACAATGCATTAGTTGTGATACACACTGGCCCTGGTGCAGCTCAGCTTATCGCTCGCTTATTAGACTCACTAGGTAAGTCGGAAGGCATACTGGGTGTAGTCGCGGGTGATGACACTATCTTTATTACTCCAACGTTATCGGTTACCACTAAGCAACTGTTTGATTCTGTGTGCGAACTGTTTGAATACGCAGGATAATTGATCACTGTTTCATAACTATCAGCCTTACTAATGGATCACGAACATCTATTCGCTTCGTGATCCAAATCACATCCTAGAATATCCATACACCCTTCCCGAAATTACACTAAATCATTGATTTTAAAAAACTCAGTAGCAAATTAAACACGAGATCTAGACATCATTTGTTAGATTTTTTAGCTATATCTTTTAACATTCGAGTAATTTTCTGCCAATTTTTGATATTATTCAGCCACTTTTTCATCACATGGATTGAAAAAGGTGCCGTTTCCAAATAGGAAACTCCAGAAACGACTACACTTGTTTCAGGGTTAATAATGAATAAAGGAAGGGAAATTCATGGCATTTACCAAACTTATTAAAGTTGGTGCTATTGCAGCTGCTGTAATGGGCGCTGGCGCTGTTAACGCTCAAGAGTTCATCACAATTGGTACTGGTTCAGTGACGGGTGTTTACTACCCGACTGGTGGTGCAATTTGTAAACTAGTGAACAAGGGCCGCAAAGACCACAACATTCGTTGTTCTGTAGAGTCTACTGGTGGTTCAATCTACAACGTTAACACCATCCGTGCTGGTGAACTAGATTTCGGTGTTGTTCAATCGGACTGGCAATACCACGGCTACAACGGTACAAGTAAGTTCAAAGATCAGGGCGAATACAAGAAACTTCGCGCTATGTTCTCTCTACATACAGAACCGTTCAACATCATCGCTCGTACCGATGCTGGCATTAACAATGTTTCTGACCTAGCTGGTAAGCGCGTAAACATTGGTAATCCAGGCTCTGGTGACCGTGCAACGATGGGTGTTGTAATGGACGCAATGGGTTGGACGAACGACAGCTTCAAGCTTGCTTCTGAACTTAAAGGTTCTGAGCGTTCACAAGCACTTTGTGATAACAAGATTGATGCATTTATCTACATGGTTGGTCACCCGAACGGATCAATCAAAGAAGCAACAACGTCTTGTGATGCAAAACTGGTTTCAGCAACGGGTCCACAGATCGACAAGATCGTAGCTGAAAACCCATACTACGCTTACAGCACAGTTCCTGCTGGCATGTACCGTGGTACTGACGCTGACGTAAACAGCTTCGGTGTTGCAGCAACAATGGTAACAACTTCAGACGTTTCTGAAGAAGTTGCATACAACGTTGCTAAGGCAGTATTTGAAAACTTTGACACTTTCAAACGCCTACATCCAGCATTTGCTAACCTGAAAAAAGAAGACATGGTTAAAGCGGGTATCTCTATCCCTCTTCACCCAGGCGCAGCAAAATACTACAAAGAAGTGGGCCTTCTAAAGTAATTCTACTTTAAGCCTACTACACCAATAAGGAGGCTAGCCCTCCTTATTGGCTTTTCACGTTTTATAAAAATAACTTAAGTGAAAAGAGCAACCCTTTAAGTTTCTCCAATTTGGAGGACTTACCTTCGTATCAAGCCTAAGACAAAGACGAACAAAGAACGCATTTCCCTATCCATTCACTACACTAGATAGGAAATAAATAACGTTTGGTTGTTCGTAAGAAAAGGCAGACCATCAATAATAAGGATAAAGTACATGACGCAGACAACATCACCGTCTCCAGATGTGCAAGAAATGGTGGCACAATCAGATACTGGTGCGCGTAGCCCTCGTGGTATCCAAGGCCGTATTTTATGGTTTGTGCCTCTATGTTGGTCACTGTTCCAACTTTGGTATGCATCTCCGCTGCCGTTCATTTTTAACTTCGCAATTTTAAACGACACTGAAGCTCGAGCAATTCACCTTACGTTTGCTATTTTCCTAGCCTTTACCGCTTATCCAGCTATGAAGAACTCGCCTCGGGATCGCATTCCTGCAGTCGACTGGATATTGGCGCTAGTAGGTAGTTTTTCAGCTTCTTATATCTATATTTTCTACACTGAACTTGCCGGTCGTTCGGGCGCACCAACAACATTCGATATTGTTGCTGCTGTATTCGGCATGGTTTTACTGCTTGAAGCAACACGACGCGCTTTAGGTCCACCTCTTATGGTTGTGGCGGCAGTATTCCTACTTTACACCTTTGGCGGTCCACACATGCCAGACGTTATCGCCCATAAAGGTGCAAGCCTGAACAAGGCAATGTCGCACCTGTGGCTAACAACGGAAGGTGTATTCGGTGTTGCTCTTGGCGTATCAACGTCATTCGTATTCTTGTTTGTACTGTTTGGTGCAATGCTAGAACGTGCTGGTGCTGGTGCCTACTTCATCAAGGTTGCATTCTCTCTGCTTGGTCACATGAAAGGCGGCCCAGCAAAAGCAGCCGTTGTAGCCTCTGGGTTATCTGGTCTGGTATCAGGTTCATCTATTGCAAACGTGGTAACCACAGGTACCTTTACTATCCCGCTAATGAAGCGTGTTGGTTTCCCGGGCACAAAAGCAGGTGCGGTAGAAGTTGCGGCTTCAACCAATGGCCAACTAACGCCACCTATCATGGGTGCTGCGGCATTCTTGATGGTTGAGTATGTGGGCATCTCGTATGTGGAAGTTATCAAGGCGGCGCTACTGCCAGCTCTGATCTCTTACATAGCTCTGATTTACATCGTTCACCTAGAAGCATGTAAAGCTGGCATGACCGGCTTACCTCGTCGTCACACACCAACTATCGTACAAAGCCTACTCTCTTTCACTGGCACCATATTAGGTCTATGTGTTATTAGTGCCGCGGTTTACTACGGTGTGGGTTGGACGAAAGATGTATTTGGCGATGCTGCAACACCGATCGTAACTGTGGCGCTATTGATCGCTTATGTTGCTCTGGTTCGCGTATCAGCAAAATACGCAGCTGAAGGCGGCATGGAAATCGATGCAGACCTGAAAGAAGTTCCAGATCCAGGTCCAACAATTAAATCTGGTTTGCACTTCCTACTGCCGATCGTAGTGCTAGTTTGGTGTCTAACCGTTGAACGTTTCTCGCCAGGTCTATCTGCATTCTGGGCAACCGTATTCATGATCTTCATTTTGATCACTCAGCGTCCTTTGATGACTCTGATGAACAAATCAGACGATCTTGCAGAGCAAACTAAAGCTGGTTTCGTTGACCTAGCTGAGAGCTTGGTTTCAGGCGCGCGTAACATGATCGGTATCGGTGTAGCGACAGCTGCTGCTGGTACGGTTGTAGGCGTGGTGACTCTGACGGGTATCGGCCTTGTAATGACGGATTTCGTTGAGTTTATCTCAGGCGGTAGCATCATCCTTATGCTGCTATTTACTGCGGTAATCAGCTTGATCCTAGGTATGGGCTTACCAACCACAGCAAACTACATCGTTGTATCCACGCTGATGGCGCCGGTAATCGTGACCCTAGGCGCTGCGCATGGTCTTATCATCCCACTGATTGCGGTGCACTTATTCGTGTTCTACTTCGGTATTCTTGCGGATGACACACCTCCGGTAGGTCTGGCAGCATTTGCCGCAGCAGCTATTGCGAAATCAGACCCGATTCGTACAGGTATTCAAGGTTTTACCTACGATATCCGGACCGCAATCTTACCATTCATGTTCATCTTCAATACCCAACTACTGTTGATGGGCATTGATTCTTGGTGGCACTTAGCGCTAACGATTTTCTCTTCGGTTACTGCGGTACTTATCTTTGCAGCAGCAACTCAAGGTTGGTGGTTCACTAAGAACAAGTGGTGGGAAACCATACTGCTTATCGTTCTGACTTTCTCTTTCTTCCGCCCAGGTTTCTGGTGGGACATGATTTATCCAGAGAAAGTTCTTTCGCCAGGAGTTGAGATCGCTCAAATCACAGAAAATTTATCTGTGGGACAATCACTTGAATTGAGAGTAGGTGGCGAAAACTTAGAAGGTAACTATTCTGAGAAGACAGTCCGCCTTCCATTTGAAGATTCTGCGACAACAAGTGAAGACCGCATTGCTTCAATGGGCCTAATGCTGACACAAGCTGACAACAAGATGATTGTTGATATGGTTGAGTTTGGTAGCCCTGCAGAAGCCGCTGGCATTGACTTTGATTGGGAAATTAAATCCGTTATCCAAGATGCAGATCGACCAATGAAAGAGTGGGTATTCTTACCTGCCCTACTGATTTTGATTGGTTTAGCGATGAACCAAAGAAGGCGTGCTCGTAAGGATGAGATTAGCGCGTAATGGATAGAGCCAAGTAGCGCTCTACTCTATTTGGCTTTTTTACTACATGGAAAAGATAATTACAGCGTTTGGTATGTGCTAAGCGCTGCTCAAAAAGAGACGAATACATGTATAGACAAATCCTTGTTCCCGTTGATCTTAACGACAAAGGCTTTTCTGATAAAGCAGTCGAGCTAGCGGTATGGCACGCGAAACACAGCAATGCTGAAATCCACATTCTGAACGTACTACCGGGCATTCA
This sequence comes from Vibrio crassostreae, assembly GCF_024347415.1. Taxonomy (NCBI): domain Bacteria; kingdom Pseudomonadati; phylum Pseudomonadota; class Gammaproteobacteria; order Vibrionales; family Vibrionaceae; genus Vibrio; species Vibrio crassostreae. The sequence continues at coordinate 390,441 of NZ_AP025476.1, read as the reverse complement.
CATGTCGATGGTGGCGTCTTACTTCCCGAAAGATGCGGCGAACCAAATGAAGCTTGATGTTAAAAATCAGCTGAAAGAGTTTGCCGACAAACACATCGACGATGAAGTGGTGTATAAGGTTCACGTAGCTGAAGGTAAAACTTACACGACGATTCTTGATTACGCAGAAAAGCTTGGCGCCGACCTTATTGTGATGCCTAGCCATAAGCGTTCGAAAATCGACAAAGTGGTTCTTGGTTCTGTTGCAAGCAAAGTGGTACAGAACTCACCAATCAATGTATTGGTAGTTAAGCCGCAAGGCTAAATCACTTAATCGACATAACGATCTAAAAAGGTTGGCCCAAAAGCCAACCTTTTTTGTTTTGAATTCTACTCGCTTAATACCAATCGTAGTAAAGATCTCAAGAATCAACGCACTAAGTTTTGCGGATTACCTGCGACAAAGCCATCTATGTTGTCCATTAAGATATCCGACAGCTTTTGAATTGAGCTATCACTGCCCCATGCAACGTGAGGCGTTAGCAGTAAATTAGGTAATTGACTGTTAGCCAATAGTGGATTCGAGTTGTCTGCTGGCTCTTGTGTGAATACATCCATTCCAGCACCTGCAATCTCACTACTTTTCAAAGCTTCAACCAAGGCTTGTTCATCGACAAGTCCACCACGGCCAGCATTAATTAACACCGCACTTGGTTTCATCATTGCTAGCTCTCGCTCTGAAATCAGGTCTCGGGTCGCATCAGTCAATGGACAATGCAAACTAATCGCATCCGCTTGCTTTAAAACAGTTTCAAAAGGCAGATACCCTTCTCGACAAGAGTATGCCCCTTTGCGCTCAGCAAAGATGACGTTCATACCAATCGCTTTAGCTAATATCGCGGTGGCTTGCCCTAAACTTCCACTGCCCATTAAACCTAATGTGCTGCCCGCTACATCTTGAATCGGATGAGTAAAGAAACAGAACTGCTTACCCTTCTGCCACTCCCCGGCTTCAATATCTTGGTGATAACCGACGAGGTTTCTCTTTAACGTAAACAACATTGCAATCACATGCTCAGGAACCGATTGAGTCGCGTAACCCTGTACGTTAGCCACCGCGATATTGTTGCTCTTGCAGTATTCCACATCGACATTGTTGACACCTGTCGCAGAAACCGCGATCAACTTGAGTTGTTGCGCTTGAGCTAAATTATCAGCGTTGAGCACAACCTTATTAGTGATAACAACATCTGCTCCCGCAACGCGCTCAGCAACGAGCTCTGGAGCAGTAAAATCAAACTCAATCCATTCATGTTCAAAGCTAAGCGGTTTTAAATTGATTTGAGATGGGATGGTAGCCCGGTCAAGAAAGACCACTTTCAACTTCGGCATTGTACGTCCTTGAATTGGTATTGATGACACCATTCTAAGCTTTTAGCTTTCTGTAGTCTGGAAGCTCTGGCGCAATTTCAAAGTGCTGTTCAATTTGTGGTGACGCTTGAGGGTAAAATTCACAAGGAACAAAGGCTTTGAACAGTTGGTTGTTCTCCGGATGATAGAAGCTCAGTTCACACGCATGTAAAGCTAATCTATCGCTATACTCAAAAGCTTCAGGCGTTGCATAAAACTCATCGCCAACAATAGGCGTCCCTATTTCCATACAATGCACACGCAACTGATGAGAGCGACCGGTAATCGGCAGTAACTTCAACAAGGTGGTTTGAGCCTCTTCTTGCTCCACCACATAACGAGTCTGTGATGGCTTGCCGTCATCAAAACACACTTTCTGCCTAGGGCGATTCGGCCAATCACAGATGAGTGGCAGATCAATGAGCCCTTCTTTTTCTTCTACTGCCCCCCACACTCGTGCGTAATAGAGCTTATGTGTCAGTCGATATTGGAACTGCTTCTTCAAATGCCGCTCAGCTTGTTTGTGTTTAGCCAACAGCATCAAGCCCGATGTCGACATATCCAAACGATGCACTACCTGAATATCAGCAAACTCTTCAACCAACCGACTCCACATACTGTCGTAATGCTCTGGTAACCTTCCCGGCACTGAAAGTAGGCCTGCTGGCTTGTTCACCACTAGAATATCGTCATCTTGATAGACAATGTCGACCCACGGTTCACGTGGTGGTGTGTACTGTTCTAACGCCATTGAAACCTCTTAATTACTGGTGAATAAATAACTTACGGTTGATTTGTTTATTATTAAATACAATTCCCAACATTTTCGTACATAAAAGTTGACGACTTTACAAAACATGGTATTGATAGGGTAACGGAAAATAAGAAGTCAGCATCAAAGGAAAAATGATGGAAAGTACGGTTAAAACAACCACAGACAAAACACTAACCTCTGCTCCCCTATCAAGTTTAATCAAGTCTCTTGGCCCTGGCATCATGATGGCTGCTGCGGCAGTAGGTGGCTCACATTTAGTTGCCTCGACCAAAGCTGGTGCGATTTATGGCTGGCAACTCGCCGCTCTTATTATTCTGGTTAACGTATTTAAATACCCATTCTTTAGAGCCGGTATCCAATATACATTGGGAACAGGTCAAAGCTTGGTTGAGGGCTACTCTAACCTAGGTCGCCCATACCTTGTGATCTTTTCAATATTGAGCGCCATTTCCGCCGTCGTGAACACGGCTGCTTTGTTGCTATTCAGTGCAAGCTTACTTAGCTACTTTGTTCCTTTCGAATTAGCCACCAGCACATTGTGCATGATCGTTTTAGCAACATGCTTGATCATTCTATTTGCAGGCCACTATCGTGCTCTTGATACCTTATCTAAGGCGATCATGGCGATCCTGACCATCACAACCTTAGCTGCCGTTGCGATTGCTATCGGCTCTCCCGTTGAACCTGATGCGGCTTTTGTTCCGCCATCTCCTTGGTCGTTGGCCGCTATCGGCTTTATCGTCGTGACCATGGGTTGGATGCCAGCACCTATAGAAATTTCTAGCATCACATCAATGTGGCTTAAAAGCCAAAAAGAGAAACAAGAAGTCACAGCTCAATCAGCCCTGTTCGATTTTAACGTCGGCTACATTGGTACGGCACTGCTTGCTTTAGTATTCGTCGCGTTAGGTGCGCTGGTACTTCACGGTTCAGGTGTTGAACTGTCTCGCTCTGGCGTTGGTTTTACTCACCAGTTAGTCGGTATTTATGCTTCTACGATTGGTGAATGGTCTCGTCCACTGATCGCCATCGTCGCTTTCTTCTGTATCTTTGGCAGCACCATTACCGTTATCGATGGCTACTCACGCGTACTTGCTGAATCACAACGTCTGTTATTCAAAAAAGAGTCGAGCCCACGCATGCTGCAAGGCTGGATAATCATTGTCTCTATCGCGGCATTGGCGATTGTGATGTTCTTCAGTGCTGCGCTGATGCCAATGTTGGATTTTGCAATGGTACTTGCGTTTGCAACGACACCGTTCTTCGCTCTGCTTAACTTCATTTTGGTAAACAAAGCCAAGCTTCCTGAAGCTCTAGCGATTGGCACCAAACTAAAATGGTTGTCTGTAGCAGGTCTTGTTTACCTATTTGGTTTCCTAGCGGTATTTGTTTGGTGGAAGTGGTTGATGTAATTCCTCAGCCAATACAGCTTTCAACAACCAATACATCTTTCAAACGCTAGATAACAATAAGGCCTTCGTAATGAAGGCCTTATTTCGTTGAAGCATTCCGCTAATTCAAACTAGTTGTGAGAAACCACAATCAAGCGTAATGAATCTAGCTGAACCTGAGCTTTGCTGATGTAGCCTGTCAGTTCATTGATTTGAGCTTCGATTACCTCTAGCTCTTCATCACGAATGTTAGGGTTCACCGCTTTAAGCGCTTGTAGACGCTCTAGCTCACCATTCAAGTTAGTTTGCATATCTTTCTGAGCTTGTTGACGAACTTCTTCAACCTTAGGCAGTACATGCGTCTCACCCGCTTCGATTAGCTTGTGAATCTCGCCTTGTACCGAGTTCACTAGCTTGCTCGCTAAGTGACGGTTTACAGGGCTTAGCTGACGGTTAAAGCTATCAAACTCAACCTGAGCAGATAGATCGTTGCCGCGGCCATCCATCATCAAACGAATTGGTGTCTTAGGCAGGAACTGACTGATACCGCTGCGTTTCGGTGCTTGCGCATCCACAAGGTAAACCAACTCAAGCAGGATAGTACCCACTGGCAGCGCTTTGTTTTTCAACAATGATACCGCTGATGCACCCACACCTTCACTCAGTAGCAGATCAATACCGCCTTGAATCATTGGGTGCTCCCAGCTAATGAAGTTCATGTCTTCACGAGAAAGGGCTGTATCACGATCGAATGTGATGGTTGCGCCTTCGTATGGTAGACCTGGGTAGCTTGGTACCATCATGTGCTCAGATGGTGTCACGACTAGCGCATTTTCACCTTTGTCGTCTTGGTTCAAACCAATCGTGTCGAACAAGCTCAGTGCAAACGTTACTAGGTTAGTATCGCCATCAGTTGATGCAATCTTCTCTGCGATTTCGTGTGCTTTGTCGCCGCCGTTTGAGTGCATCTCTAATAGGCGATCGCGACCTTTTTCTAGATCCGCTTTTAGGCTTTGATTTAGCTTGGCAGACTCTTCAATCACTTCATCAAGCTGCTCTGTATTACCAGAAGCCAGCATTTCGATAAGAACATCTGAGTACTTGTCGTAAACTGTGCGACCAGTTGGACATGTCTCTGCAAATGCATTTAGACCCTCATCAAACCAACGTGCAAGGATCGCTTGTGATGTACCTTTTAAATAAGGAACATGGATGTCGATATCACGCAGCTGACCGATACGGTCCAAACGACCAATACGTTGTTCAAGCAAGTCTGGGTTGAACGGAAGATCGAACATTACTAGCTGGTTAGCAAACTGGAAGTTACGACCTTCAGAGCCGATTTCACTACAGATCAGAACCTGAGCACCGCCCTCTTCTTGAGCAAAGTAAGCCGCCGCTTTATCACGTTCAAGGATCGACATGCCTTCATGGAATACGGTTGCACGCACACCTTCACGCTCACGCAGTGCTTGCTCTAATTGAAGCGCCGTACTTGCACGTGATGCGATCACTAGGATCTTTTCACTACGCTTATCTTGGATTTTTTCAATCAACCAGTTAACACGTGAATCGAACTGCCACCAGCTTGAGTCTTCACCTTCAAACTCTTGGAAGATCTCTTCTGGGTACAGCATCTTCATAGCACGAGCTTCGGGAGCCATCTTGCCACCGATCATGCCAGATACACGCATTGAGGTTGTGTACTGCGTTGGAATCTCCATCGGCAGTAGGTTTACATTACGCTTAGGGAAGCCTTTGATTGCAGCTCGCGTGTTTCTAAATAGAACACGGCCAGTACCATGGCGGTCCATAAGGTTATCAATTAATTCTTGGCGAGCTAACGCTTGCTCTTCTTCGCTACTATCACCTTCGATAACACGGAACAGCGGCTCTACATCTTGCTCAGAAAGCAGTTCAGTAATCTGATTCTTCGCACTGTTTTCAAGCTTCACACCAGAGAACAATGCAGTAACAGCATCAGCAACCGGTGCGTATTGGTCTTCTTCTTCAACGAATGCTTCGTAATCGTAGAAGCGGTCAGGATCAAGCAGACGCAGACGTGCAAAGTGACTCTCACGACCTAGTTGTTCAGGCGTTGCTGTTAGTAGTAGCACACCAGACGTATTTTCCGCTAAGCCTTCAACCACCTGGTATTCGCGGCTTGGTTTGTCTTGGCTCCACTCAAGGTGATGCGCTTCATCGACAACCAGCAAGTCCCACTCGCCTTCAAGTGCTTGCTCGTAGCGCTTACGGCTCTTACGTAGGAAATCCAAAGAACACAGAACGTACTGCTGGGTATCAAATGGGTTGTCCGATTCAGCAAACGCTTCAATACAACGCTCTTCATCGAAGATAGAGAAGTGCAGATTGAAACGGCGCATCATCTCTACTAACCATTGGTGCTGTAGAGTTTCAGGAACCACAATCAGAATTCGTTCAGCACGGCCAGACAACACCTGTTGGTGGATGATCATGCCCGCTTCGATGGTTTTACCTAGGCCAACTTCATCAGCCAGTAAAACGCGCGGAGCGTGACGACGGCCCACTTCATGAGCGATGTATAGCTGGTGAGGGATCAAGCCAGCACGCATACCACACAAGCCACGCATAGGGCTCTTGTGTTGTTGGTACTGGTTACTCAACGCGCGGTAACGCAACACGAAGTTATCCATACGGTCGATTTGACCTGCGTACAGTTTATCTTGTGGCTTGTTAAAGCGGATCTGGTTACTTAAGAAGATTTCACGCAGAGTGACATCTGTTTCTTGGGTATCTTCGCGAGTACCTAAGTAGGTTAGCAGTCCTTTGTCTTCGATAACTTCTTCGACAGACAGAGACCAACCTTCTTGGCATTCGATGACATCGCCTACATTAAACGTTACTCGGGTTACGGGAGCATCAGTACGTGCATAAACACGGTTTTCTTCTGACGCTGCAAACATTAGTGTCACTGTGCGAGCATCCATTGCTACAACGGTACCTAAACCTAAATCGCTCTCCGTATCGCTTATCCAGCGTTGCCCCAAAGCAAATGTCATGAATCGACTACCTCAATCTTATAGTTGGAATTTGGTCTTTTTAACTGCAGTTTCAAACAAGAACGTTCTCGCTCCTGAACTAAAAATATAGCCAAAAATGCCTAGTTTGCAGCCACTTTTTAAGTGCGCTCTAGATAATAAATATCTCAAGAAAATGGTGCAGAAAAAGGTCGCTAATCTTACTCGATGCTGTGATTTAGGTCACGCCTAAAGGAGATGATTTCGTGCTTTTTTTCTGTTTTCGCCAGTGCAATCAAACTGTCAAAAAATCATGGTTAATCTATAGGTGGCAGATTGCTGCTCTCAAACGAATACGCCATATTCATCTACAACGATATGGTGGTATTCCTCTAGATGAAGTTTAGGTGAGTAGTTGACTATCACCAGAATCAGATACTAATCTTTATATGAGCTTTATCTACGTTCAATGAATGCAAGGCAAGCCGCACGTCGGCAAGGAGATGCTATGGGCGAGACCAACCGGAAGCTATTTGTTTTAGACACCAATATCCTACTTCACGAACCCTTCGCTATATTTTCTTTCCAAGAGCACGATGTCGTTATCCCCATGACAGTGCTAGAAGAACTAGACAGAATCAAAGACAGTAAGAGAGACGTTGCCCGAGATGCGAGAATTGCGATACGAACTCTCGAAGATCTATTCAGGGAAGCTACACCAGACCAAATATCGGAAGGTATCCCTTTCACCAAAGACATTAAAGCCTCAGGCAGTATTTCAATACTCGCCGATTACGAACTTCAAGAAAGCATCAAAGCCTTTGCCGACGACAAGGCAGGCGATAACCGAATCCTCAACGCTGTACTCTACCTTCAAAACAAACGCGCGCCACGCGAAGTGGTTCTCATCACCAAAGACATCAACATGCGCTTACGAGCCAAAGGCGCTGGTGTTCGCTTTGTTGAAGACTATCAAACAGACCAACTGATTGATGATATTCAATATCTCACCAAAGGCTTTCAACAGCTCGAAGGATCATTTTGGGATGGTATCGACAATGTCGAGAGCAGAAGTTTAGGTGGAAAGACACTGCACACCTTAGCTAGAGCGCCTTTTGAGCCGACCTTCCTCAACCAATATGTGATTGATGAAGAGAGCGACTTTGCAGCAAGAGTTGAAGAGATTGATACCGAAACCATCACACTCAGGGACTTAAGCCGTGAACGCTTAATGAACCGAAGAGCTTGGGACATCACGCCAAAAAACATTTACCAAGGAATGGCGATTGATGCCCTGCTCGACCCTGATATTGATCTGATGATCCTAACTGGTGCAGCAGGGAGTGGTAAAACGCTGTTAGCCATGGCCGCTGCGCTTGAACAAACTATTGAACGTAAACAGTTCGATAAGATCATCGTAACCCGAAACACGCCCGACATTGGTGAGTCGATTGGTTTCCTCCCGGGGACCGAAGAAGAGAAGATGTTACCTTGGTTGGCCGCGGTGACCGATACACTCGAAGCACTGCACAAGAATGACCACTGTACTGAAGGGTCAATGAAATACATCTGTGACAAAGCTAATATCCAGTTCAAATCCATTAACTTCATGCGTGGCCGTTCAATACAGAATGCGTTTGTGCTTCTCGATGAGTGCCAGAACCTCACCGCATCACAAATCAAAACCATCATCACACGTTGTGGTGAAGGCACTAAAATCGTCTGCTCAGGCAACCTAGCCCAGATAGACTCTTCTTACTTAACCCCTGTGACTTCAGGCTTAACCTATATGGTTGAGCGTTTTAAAAACTTCGAAGGCAGTGCCAATATCCACCTCAATGGTGTGGTACGTAGCCGACTGGCTGAATTTGCTGAAGAGAACATGTAGCAACTTTATACGCTCACCGAATCAGTAATCTAAAAACAAAAAGCGCCTCACATGGAGGCGCTTTTCAATTTGATTTTTCAAGTAAGTTGACAGAGATTCGTCTGAATTACTCAGTGCCACCAACGGTTAGCGAGTCTAGTTTCAATGTTGGCTGACCAACACCTACTGGCACGCTTTGACCAGCCTTACCACACACACCCACACCACGGTCGATGCTTAGATCGTTACCGACCATAGACACTTGCTGCATCGCTTCAATACCAGAACCGATCAACGTTGCACCCTTCACTGGGTGAGTGATCTTACCGTTTTCAATCATGTAAGCTTCAGAAGCCGAGAATACAAACTTACCAGAAGTAATATCAACCTGACCGCCGCCGAAGTTTGGTGCGTAGATACCTTTCTCAACTGTCGCAATGATCTCTTCAGGTGTGTGTTCACCCGGTAGCATGTAGGTGTTAGTCATACGTGGCATTGGAAGATGCGCGTAAGACTCACGACGACCGTTACCTGTAGGAGCAACACCCATTAAACGAGCGTTCAACTTATCTTGCATGTAACCTTTTAAGATGCCGTTTTCGATTAAAGTATTGTACTGACCGTTAACACCTTCATCATCGACGTTCAATGAACCACGAAGATCAGTCAATGTACCGTCATCGACAATCGTACATAGGCTTGAAGTGACTTGCTCGCCAACTTTACCCGAGAATACTGATGACTCTTTACGGTTGAAGTCGCCTTCTAAACCGTGGCCTACCGCTTCATGCAGTAGAACACCCGGCCAACCAGAACCAAGAACCACAGGCATTGCCCCAGCAGGCGCAGCAACCGCTTCAAGGTTAACAAGAGCTTGGCGAATCGCTTCATCAGCAAATTGGTAAGCAACTTGAGTGCCTTTGTCATCGCTTAGGAAGAAGTCGTAACCAAAACGACCACCACCACCAGCGCTACCACGCTCACGGCGATCGCCTTTCTGAGCAAGAACACTGATTGATAGACGAACCAGCGGGCGAATATCGCCAGCGTAAGTACCATCTGTCGCAGCAACCAGCATCTGCTCATGCACACCGCTTAGGCTTACCGATACTTCAGTCACCATCGGCTCTTTAGTGCGAATGTAAGCGTCTAATGATTTTAGTAATTCTGTTTTCTGCTGTTTTTCCCAGCTTGCTAACGGGTTAACTGCATCATAGTAAGCTTGGTTAGCGTTGCGCTTGAATGCTTGTACCTTTCCATTTTGACCTTGCTTCGCGATACCACGAGCTGCAATTGCGCTCTGTTTAAGACCATCCAATTGGATTTGGTCAGAGTAAGCAAAACCGGTCTTTTCGCCAGATACCGCACGAACACCAACACCGCAATCGATATTGAAAGAGCCGTCTTTAATAATGCTATCTTCTAGCACCAAAGATTCGTGCCAGCTAGACTGAAAGTAGATATCAGCATAATCAATTTGGCGGGTAGCAATGCTCGCCAATGTATCTGCGATATTTTGCTCCGTAAGCCCTGTTGGGTTCAGTAGCGCTTCTTCAATTTGATTAATGCTCATAGATGGCTCTTGTTTGTAATTAAAATTGATTGGTAAATCGAGAGTGTTGCGCGATGGGCATATTTTGCCTGATTGATTCGCAACTGGACGTATCTATCTCAACCACCATACTTTTAGGATCTTGGTCTAACTGTGCGACCACTCTTCCCCAGGGATCAACCACCATAGAGTGTCCCCATGTTTCTCTTTGACAAGGATGTTTGCCACCTTGTCCTACCGCAACGATCCACGATTGTGTTTCGATCGCACGGCATCTTAATAGTGCTTCCCAATGCGCCTGTCCGGTTACTGCAGTAAATGCTGCCGGAACAACCATGATTTGCGCACCTTGTTTCCGTAACTCGGAATATAAGTGTGGAAAGCGCACATCATAACAAATACTCAAACCTAAGCGACCAAAAGGCGTTTCCGCTGTCACAACTTGGTCACCCGGTGTGAAAATATCCGACTCTCGATAGCACTTATGGGCATCGGCGACATCTACGTCAAACATGTGTAGCTTGTCGTAATGAGCCACTAAACTGCCAAAATCGTCAATCACCAAGGTTGTGGTAGTCACGCCTTTAGCTGTGCTTATCGGCATACTACCAATAACGATCCAAATTCGCTGAAGCTTTGCTAGCTCAGAGATTTTCTTTTGCAGTGGGCCATCATTTAGAGGCTCTGCATACTGGTGATAGTCAGCTTTACTGCCAAAGACTAACGCGTTTTCAGGGCACACAACCCACTTCGCCCCTAACTCTTTGCACTTTGCTACCTCTTGAACAAGGTACTCAAAGTTCAATTCAGGGCTAGGGCCAGATGTCATTTGAATCAACCCAACACAATCCATGTGTATCGCTCCTCCATTCATTATGATTCAGAAATCAGCATTTCACCGTATATTCGCTGACTAGGATATAAGGCCTATTCGGCTAACTTTCTGAGTTTCTCTGGTAGCTGGAACTCACCGGAGCTACGAGAAAGCTCGCTCACCGTTGGTGAATCCAATGGCCCTTTCACCGAATAATTAACTTGGGTAAAGACTTCAACAACCGGCGAAATAACCGTGGTCACCGCCAATACGTACAGCGCCGTTTGAGGGGTTACCGCAAACGCCGTTAATACCGGAATTCCAGAAGTGATATCTGGAGTAAAGTTCACTTCTGCATCAACCTGACGCGTATTTAGGTTGGCGATGCCTTTGATCTTCATCTCACCCGCCACCGCATCCATATTCAAGTCATTAGTCAGGAAGATACCGTTTTGGATCTCGCCCGTACCGGTAATGCTATTGAATGCCATACCTTTATCAAACACGTCTGAGAAATCGAGCTGCATCTTGCGGATGATCGAATCTAGGCTAAACAGACCAAGTAGACGAGCTGCGCCGCTCACATCTGAGATAATGCCTTTACCAAACTTGGTTTTCACGTTGCCATCAAGCGTATCCATCTTAATGCCCCAAGGCGAACCATCCCAACCAAGTTGAGCTTCTAGCGCAAATGGTGCTTTTTGAATCCCTGAAGTGATACCAAAGCGTTCCATCAACTCACTGTTATTTTCACCCTCAACGTCAACGGTCAAAGATGAATGACTCTTGTCACCATTCAATTCCCACCAGCCGCTTACATCCGCTTTATTGCCGCCGCTGCGCACCTGAATTTTCTTCCACGCAATGCGGTTTTCTTCTCTAGCAAGCTCAACATCGACCTTGCCAACCTTATAGCCTTGTAGCCAAAAGTCGTTAAGGGTTAGCGTTAGATTCGGCATGACATCATGTATCTTTCGATCCAACTCAGAGACCAAAGGTGCTTCTTGCTCTTTGCGTTGCAGCAATGGCTCTTGCTTTGATTTGTCGCTCCATTCAGGAACAAACAGATGCAGACGATCCAGTGAAACGGTCAAGTCGTAAGGAGGTAGATAATTAACATCGCCTTCTAGCTCTTGACTAGACACTTCCATTTGCCACGCTTGCTTGTTCTTACGAGCGCTAAAATCAACATCATTCCAAGAGATACCACCTAGAATCAGCTCTTTACTTTCGAAGGTCACACGACTTGGCGCAGGGATGGTTGGCGTATTCATTTGGCTAAGCACAGCGGTTGACGGCTGTACAGGTTCCATCACAACCGATAACCAATCATCCGCATTAAACTTGTCGGTACGAATCAGTGCATGATGACCCACCACCGGGCTAATTTTGTACCCACCTCGACCAAGCACTAGGTTGGTCGCCGTTAACTCAGGCACATCCCCCGTGATATCAATTTCAGCTTGGTACTTAGTGTTCGGCAGCTGCAGACGCGCAGTAATCGACTCTTGGTTACCCGATGCTTGTAGCCTTGCAGAGCCACTTTCCAATGACTTTTTGGCCAATGGATATGGGTAATCGCTCGCGAGATATTTTAGATCAGACTGCAAATCCAATTGGTATGTAAAACCGATGTCATTCAGTTGGATATCAATCTGACTTTGCCACTGCGCATGACCAGATAAGCGACTTAGCCATTGTTCACCAATGTAAGGTTCTAAAGGTTTAACATCCCAATCGCCTAACACATCGATATCAACTGCGTAGCCAGGGCCATCATTCTGACCTTTAAAATCAAGCGATATCCCTTGCTTAAGCAAATCAGCGGCGAGGCCATTTGCTGTCACTACGTCATTATCAAACTCGATACGGCCCGTGGTGTTCTCAAGCACCATTGGCGGCGCTTCAATCTCAACATGGTTACCACTAAGGTCAGCATAACCCCATGCTCTTGCTTCTCTTTCAGAATCAAACGGAATATTGAGCTGGAACTCGGAAGAGACATCACCACTCACTTGAAGTGCGGTTAACGCGGCCCCTACTGAGTCAACCAGTGGCGAAGCCGTCATGTAATCACGCACCGCATTGCCAGACGCCGTTGCCTTGGCTTCAATCTCAATATGACCGCCTTCCCCTAGATAAGGAATACGTCCAGTGATGCGATCAGCTGTCACATCCATCAGCTGTGCTGAGCGAGAATCTAGATGCATTGCATCATTTTCAAATAGCAGATCGAGCTGAAGGTCAGTAATCAATGGCCATGCTGTATCAAAGCTGAATTTAGCATCTTCTAATCCGACCCACACTTGGAAAATACCATCATGATTAGTGTAGGGATAATGAGATAAATCACCATGCCACAATAGCTTTACGGTATCAGCCTTACCGGCTTGAATCGCAGTTGAAAGGTAATCGGTCAGGTCTTGTCCAAGTGCCAGTGTCGGCAGGTAACGCCATGTTTCACCTACATTGTAAGCGTCCGCTTCGCCATAGAAGGATAAGAATGGGCTCGCATCCTTTGGAAAGTCTAAGCGAAATGCGCCTAGTACTTGTAAGTCTGGTGTGGCTGCCGTGATTTTATCCGACCACAGTTTCCAGCCGTTTTCATCCTGCTGCCAAACAATATCAACCTGACCTTGCTTGATGTTCAAAGGGGCTTGGAAAACATCACCATATGGGAACACATCATCAATCACATGCAGACTAGCTTTGGCTTCCGAAGCCGAACCAAACACACTGCCTGACACTTGGCTAAAACCTGGAACTAAATCCCATTGCTCAATCGCAAGATCAGAAAAGCTGGCAGAGTAGCGTAGGCTATCGATTCCCGAATCCATTGAGACACGGATATCAGAAACAGTACCGCCCGGCGCCAATACGTTGATCATTTTGGTTGATTGTTCAGAGTCAGGCATCAGCTTAATCAACGGCGTAATTGTCTCAATGTTTAATTCAGAGACATTGAGCTCCCAAGGACCTTGGTTCCACTTGAACGCAACGTCGAGCTCAGGCCAAGGTGTATCATCCGTTCTAAGGTTTAGTGAGTGACCATTTACCTGCCAACCATCATCAATCGGAGACAACTTAAAGATACCTGACTCAAGCATCAAGTCATGCTTACCATCTTCCTTCCAAGTCAACTCTGAAGGCAGAACTTCAACATAAGCGCTCACAGGTTTGCTATTACGCAGTGTTAGCCAGCTATTCAAGCTCACAGTGCCCGTCTCAATGCCGGATTCCGCCTGCATATAACGAGTTAACCAAGGCTTAACTGAAATGCTGTCCGCACTAACATAAAATTCGCCCGTCATATCCGTTAACGAGCCGCCATCAACAAAGTTAGCACTCACTGACAAAGAGTTTAGATTGGCATCTTTGATACTTACCACACCCTCCGCAAGGTGATGCTTACCAGAGTTTTGCCATTTCAGAGTTTCGATATCAAGCTGACGTTCTTCATCAGAGATAGTGCGATACAAAAGAGAGGAATCTTTAGCGGTCACATCCACCAAAGTTTTCAGCAGTAAATTATCGAGCTCTTGTACCACTCGCTTGGAAGAACCGGGATCTTTAGGTTCGTCTTTGCCATTTTGCCCGGCAAACAGATCAATAGAACGGATATCAAGATACATTTGATTCATGACCAAATCGGCCACAACCGGACGCATTTGAACAAGCGATTGAATCAAGTCAAACTCGACTTCAACACGCTCGACAGAAAAGGTCACATCTTCTGCATTAGGAAGGCTGGCTTTAACGCCTTGCAGAGCAATAGAAGGGTGAGTGTTACGCCAAAAACCGCCCACGTCTTGAATTGAAAAATCAAAACCGGAATGTTGGTTTACCCAAAGCTCAATTTCAGATTGATACTTATTTAAATTGGGTAAGGCTACACGCAGTGTAGTTACGGCAATGGCTAGCGTTACTAAGAGAGTAACCACTAACCATAAACATGCACGTAGAATCAGAGTAACGCTTGAGCTCACAAAATTTCCATTACATCATAACAACATCAAACTGCTCTTGTATGTACAGAGGCTCAGCCTGGATTTTAACTTGCTTACCAATAAAGACTTCAAGCTCAGCAAGCGCATGAGATTCATCGCCCTCTAACGCCTCAGCTACGGCAGCTGCCGCATAAACCACAAATTTATCGGCGTCATATGCACGATTCACTCGCGTGATCTCTCGAAGAATTTCATAACAAACGGTTTCAACGGTCTTCACACTGCCGCGACCTTCACAAGCAGGACAGCTCGAACACAGGATATGCTCAATACTTTCACGAGTACGTTTACGAGTCATCTCAACCAAACCAAGCTGCGTGAAGCCATTAATATTGGTTTTCACACGGTCTTTATCTAGCGCAGCCTCTAAAGAAGTTAGTACTCGCTTACGATGTTCCTCTGACAACATATCAATAAAGTCGATAATGATGATGCCACCTAGGTTACGCAGACGTAGCTGGCGAGCAATCGCTTGAGTCGCTTCTACGTTGGTGTTGAAAATCGTCTCTTCTAGATTACGGCGACCAACAAACGCACCAGTGTTGATATCAACCGTGGTCATCGCTTCAGTTTGGTCGATAATCAGATATCCACCAGACTTTAATTCGACTTTACGATCCAATGAACGCTGAATTTCGTTCTCGGTATCGTACATATCAAAGATAGGCTTATCACCTTCATACAGCTCAAGCTTGTCTGTCAGCTCTGGCACGTATTCAGAGGTAAACTCTTTTAGGTTTTCATACTCTAGACGAGAGTCGACCTGAATCTTACTCAGCTCAGTACCGACAAAATCACGCAAGATACGTTGGCTTAGGCAAAGTTCACCATACAAGCGAGTGCGCGCTTTGTGTTTACCACGACGCTCAAGAACCTTTAGCCAAAGTCGCTTCAAGAAAGCGGCATCTTGTGCAAGTTCATTCGAGTCAGCGCCTTCAGCCGCAGTGCGGATGATGAAGCCACCGTGTTCGTCACAGTAACGAGACACGACTTTTTTAAGACGGTTACGCTCAGACTCGCTGTCGATTCGTTGGGAAACGCCGACATGACTTGCGCCCGGCATAAATACCAGATAACGAGACGGTAGAGTGATATCCGTGGTTAGGCGAGCACCTTTAGTTCCAAGAGGGTCTTTGACCACTTGCACCACAATGTCTTGCCCTTGACGAACAAGCTCTGAAATGTCACGAACTTGAAACTGCTTCTTTTCATTTTCAGCAACACATTCAGTGTGTGGAACAATATCAGAGGCGTGTAAAAAAGCTGCTTTTTCAAGGCCTATATCCACAAAAGCCGCCTGCATTCCCGGAAGAACACGGCTTACACGTCCTTTATAGATATTTCCTACGATACCGCGTCGAGCATCTCGTTCGACATGGATCTCTTGAAGAGCCCCCCCTTCAATCATGGCCACACGAGTTTCACTCGGGGTCACGTTCAGCAACAATTCAGCACTCATGGTGCACCTCAGATTAGTAATTATAAGAATTCTTGCAGTAGCTGGTCCGTTTCAAATAAAGGTAAGCCGACAACGGCGTAATAACTACCTTCAATTCGGGTAACAAAGCGTCCGCCCAAACCTTGGATCCCATAGCTACCGGCTTTATCGCATGGCTCCCCTGTTTGCCAGTATTGTTCTATTTCTTTTTCACTGAGGGGTTTAAACCATACGTCGGTAATAATGATTTCTGTTCTTTGTTTTTCTTCTGAAACCACAGAAATCGCCGTCATCACTTGGTGACGTTCATTCGCTAACTGAGTAAGCATACGCTTAGAGTCAGAAAAATCGCTAGGCTTCTCAAGTACTTGCCCTTGACTAACAACGACGGTATCAGAACCAAGAACGACTATCTCAGAGCCATTATCTACAGTATCAGAACTAGGAACGACATGCTGCCTTTCAGAAGGGTTATCTTTCAATAAAGACAATGCCGCTAAGGCTTTATCTAAAGATAGTCGCTTAACATACTCTTCGGCGGTTTCTTGAGCGTGTTTACACTCTTCAACATCGGTTACAAGGACAGAGAACTCATAACCGAGTTGCGATAGTAATTCTTTGCGGCGTGGTGAACCGGATGCCAAAACTAAATGTTTCTTTTCCATCGTCACGCTACCTCACATGCCAATGGCGACGCACGCGTCTCATTAATAAAAACATCCAAGGCCAAAGTATACAGTTTATCAATGCGCTCCATAGCGATAATGGGTTGAAAACGACATCTTGGATCAAATATTCACCAAAGAAGATCAATACCTCAAACAACACCGTTAACGCAGCAATGATCATCGCTTGCTGCCATAGCGCCATGTTACGAATAACGAGGAAGTTCATGGCAATAATGTACATCACTATCGCCATCATCATACCTCGAATACCCAGAGTAGAACCGATCAAAAGGTCCCACAATAAGCCTAGAATCAAAGCACTACCTACGTTAACACGATGTGGCAGAGCCAAAACCCAGTAACACGTAACCAGCAGCAACCAAGATGGTCTAAATAGATCTAAGCTACCAGGCCAAGGGATCGTTTGCAGAATAAGGGCTACTAAAAATGAGCAGCCAATTACGACCTTGCTTCTTAAAACGCTATTGGCCATCTTCATCCTCTAACAATGCTTGTTCTATGCTGGATTGATCCGCTTGCATCTGTTTATTTTCATCAGGCCATACAAGCAGCAAGTATCTGAGCTTGTCGAACTCAACCACAGGCTCTGCTTTGATAACGGCGAATTCTCGTTTCGGGTCGTAATCAACGGCAGTAACATAGGCGACTGGGTAACCTTCTGGATACACCCCACCAAGACCCGATGTCACCAACAGATCTTCTTCCTGTATATCAGTACTGGTTGGAATGTGCTCTAGCTGGATCTCGTCAATCATGCCATTGCCCGAAGCAATCACACGGATGTCATTACGAATAACCTGCACGGGAATCGCATTGTTTGCATCGGTGAGTAGTAGAACACGACTGTTGTGAGCTGCGACGAAAGCGACTTGGCCGACGATGCCTTTTTCGTTGATCACCGGTTGACCTTCGTACACCCCATCAATCTGACCTTTATCGATCACGACTTGATGACGATAGGGTGAAGTGTCTACCGCCATAACTTCTGTGACGACTTTCTTCTCATCACGGATAAACGGAGATCCTAGCAGCTTACGTAGGCGTTTGTTTTCCTCTTGATATTGCTCAAGCAGAATCAACTCGCTCTTAAGACGCAAGACTTCTCGTTTAATATTATGGTTGGATTCAATTAACCCTTTGCGAGTGCTAAAGCGATCGTAAACACCATCGAACATAGTGCGAGGTAAGTTGGCTGCATATTGAATAGGCGCAACCATGCTGTTTAATAGATAGCGAACATTTGAGAAAGCATCTAAACGACTATCAGCCAGCATAAGGCTGGCTGATAAAATTACAGCAAAAAACAGGCGCAATTGTAGAGAGGGACCTCTACCAAAAATTGGCTTCATTCTATATTTGGTCCTAGAGCTACATTTGATCCTATAGACAAGGTCCTAGGCTCTTTACATAAAACTAGATAATAAAAGAGCCTAACACTAGATATTATTCTTCGCTGAACAGATCGCCGCCGTGCATGTCGATCATCTCTAGAGCTTTACCGCCACCTAGAGCAACACACGTTAATGGCTCTTCTGCAACAACAACAGGGATACCTGTTTCTTCTGTTAACAGACGATCAAGGTCTTTAAGCAGTGCACCACCACCTGTTAGTACCATACCGTTTTCTGAGATATCAGAAGCTAGCTCTGGCGGACACTGCTCTAGTGCAACCATTACTGCAGATACAATGCCAGATAGAGGCTCTTGAAGTGCTTCAAGGATTTCGTTTGAGTTTAGGCTAAAGCTACGAGGCACACCTTCAGCAAGGTTACGACCACGTACTTCGATCTCTTCTACTTCATCGCCAGGGTAAGCTGAACCGATTTCGTGTTTGATTTTCTCTGCTGTCGCTTCACCGATCAAGCTGCCGTAGTTACGACGAACGTAGTTGATGATCGCTTCATCAAAACGGTCACCGCCAATACGTACAGAAGACGAGTAAACCACACCGTTTAGTGAGATAACCGCAACTTCAGTAGTACCACCACCGATATCAACAACCATTGAGCCCGTTGGCTCAGAGACACGTAGGCCAGCACCAATCGCTGCAGCCATTGGCTCATCGATGAGGTAAACCTCACGAGCACCAGCACCTAATGCTGATTCACGAATAGCACGACGCTCTACTTGCGTAGAACCACAAGGAACACAAACCAAAACGCGAGGGCTTGGTTTAAGCACACTGTTGTCATGCACTTGTTTAATGAAGTGCTGAAGCATTTTTTCCGTTACGTAAAAGTCGGCAATTACACCGTCTTTCATTGGACGGATCGCTGAGATGTTACCAGGCGTACGACCAAGCATTTGCTTAGCAGCGTGACCAACAGCAGCGACACTCTTTGCAGAACCCGCACGATCTTGGCGAATAGCTACAACTGAAGGCTCATCAAGAACAATGCCTTGGCCTTTTACATAAATAAGGGTATTGGCTGTACCTAAATCAATCGATAGGTCGTTTGAAAACATGCCACGAAGTTTTTTAAACATATTCTTCGCTCATCCTGCAAGAATTAGAAGACAAAAATTGCACTAAATGTACCAATGCCTTGCTGTTACGGCAAGGCATTGAAGTACAAACATGGACTGAAACCCGCAATTTCTTACAGATTCCTAACTTAAGGGGCAAAAATTATATTATTACTGACCTGTTAAGCCACTTTCACCTCGGTAGATCACACGATCGTTACCACGATAGATGCCAAATGTGACGACGGTGGAGGGATCTTCATCCCCCAACTGTCGCCAGTTGTAACGCAGCCATGGCTGGTCTTGATCGCTACCAGAACATGATATGTCATTTTCGCCCGTCTTCTTACTTGGCTCCGAGTCATCCATTCTTAACCACAAACGGACTTGTTCACGTGGCGAATCTGTACCTGCTGGCGTATTTTGATTTGCTGTGACCTCTTCTTCTCCATCATCCACATTTCCACTACCGTTAAGTGAAGCTAAAGTGGTTGTCACCCCTTCACTGTGCCAAATAACTTGTTTACAAGTATTAGCCCTATTGAAGGTACTGCGGTCATCATCCTCGTTCACAACAAACTCACTGCCATTCCAAAACTCAGCACGAAGTGGAATCGTTAAAGTAGAACCGGAATTGCCACCAATATCATCGAGCGCCATTCGACCATAACGAGCTGGAGGCTGAATCAGAAGCTCTACAGAGTCTGTCAAAGTATCAGAATCAGTAAATGACACTGGATCAGCACCGTCTACCGTTAAACCGAAATGAGTAACGGTAGAGTTAGTATCCGATGTATTAAAGGGATTATCCTTGCGACTAACACTATCAGAATCCGTAACTCGCTCAAGAACAGCGGCACTATCACTCAACAACCAGTGCTTACGATCAGTTGACCAAGTGCCAGCTCCGGTATCAAGCAAGAACCTATTATCGATAGCGGTATCATCTAGAACACCAAATTCTGCCTGTAAGTCTGAATGGAAGAAACGATAATTGTTAAGCGCGTTGCCGACACCGCTTTCACCTGATGCCATTGGGTACACTTGATGAACAGCTGAGTCGTAAGGTTGACTCAAATAAGCAATGTCGTTTTGATTCGCGACATTCCATTCCGGAGTACCTTGAACAAAGAATTTAGGATAAAAGCGACCTATCGATTTACTGCCAGAGAAGCCACCTAAAATCGAACCGTAAAAACTCCCAGTTTCTGTCGCAATGAAGTTAAAGCTACCCGCTTCTGAATATTCTAAGTTTTTAAATTTATAGCCATTATCAGCGGATGCTATATCAGAACTCGATTGTGTCAGTTGATTCGTTGGCTCTAAACTACCCAGTACTGCACCATCATTACTAGGTGTATCCAGAGTATGAGTTGCAACGACAGCACCAGAGGACAGCAAATAGTTTTGTGTTACTAAGTTATTGTTACACGAAGGGTTAGCGTTGCTTAAGAATCGAATTGGTTTAGCAAACACGTCAAACTCTTCCCCCGCAGCAACAAACGCATTCCCACCGCTGCTGTTACCATCAGAATTACTGTCCGTACAAATCGCAAATTGCCAAGGACGAGAATTAACCAAGAAACTACCTGAAAGTTTATCAATACCACTCTCGGGGCAACCCGACATCTCACTACAGTCAAAAGTGCTGTCGATCAACGTTACTTTGAACTGACCTGACTCTTGAATCGAAAGTGTGTCGGTTGTTTCACCGTTATCACTCACCTCAAAATCAGGCGTGTAACTTAATAAGGTTATCGCATCATTTCCGTTCGCAGGTTGAACGATGCCTAAACTAACTTTAGGGGTGCCTACATAATCTTGTGCTAAAGCAGAATCCTGCGAATTACAAGACGATACCTTTGCCGTCACTTCGTACCCCTTGCCAGCCACAACAAACTGTTCATCAACATCGAACTTATAAGGTACAAAGTTAATTTGTGATACAGCCGCTTCTAAGTCACCATTCCAAGTACCACTGACATCATAACTCTCTAATTTAGAAGAAGATAAGTACAAAGTTTTTTGCCCATTAACAAAATTACTTTGGTAATCCCCCGAATATGTAGAGCAACTGTTTCCATTCTCATCTTCACACCACTTTCCAGTAGAATTTGGTGTATGTGATGCAATGAAGTTATCTTGAACGGTGCTAATCACGTTGCCATCATCATCTACGACTTTAAACTCAACTTCAGCGACCTCACAAGTTAGAACATGCGAATATTTGGGGGTAACGACAAGAGAACCAGTTGGAAGTGGAGGAAGTGGACAGGTGTAGTCCGGCTTATTAATAGTTACGTTAGAATTAAATTGGGTCGTTCGTGCCGTTACTGCACCTTCGACTGAGGATTGGTTTAATTCAAGGTAATCCGCAAGAATAAACCCTTTAAATATCGAGTTACTTCCTTCAAAGATCACTTTAGCATCTGGTGCATAGATTATTGGATAGGCATCTTCCGAAGATATTTCAACTCTATTTGAGAAACGAATTTCATCAATGACATTGAGTTGACTTCCTGACTCAAAAATAAATTGAGTCGATCCTGAGCTGTATTTAAACGAGCCAAATGTTACTGAAGCGAGCTTAGGGATAACTAACTCCACATCACTACCGTTTGATATGTTTATATTTGAAATATAAATGCCGTCCTTAAGCTTCACTCGAACAACATTATAATCAGAACCCCACTTATTAAGCGTCAAACTAGCAAGATTTTTCTCTATAGTAACTTCAACATTTCGCCCACTTTCTTGATATGAACATAACGATGAACCAGCGCCACATGAAAGGGCTATATTGTCATTACCAGCGTTTAAAATAAGTGAATCGCTAGGTGTTTGCGTTGGCACAGAAACCACATTTGCACCGTCGACTTTACGCAAACTATTCAATGAATCATTGTTTCCAAGATCGCAACCGTATTGCCCCTCACAAATAGGGTTGTTATATATTTTATCTAATGTGTCATAATTCGCATGATCGAAACCTAACATTAAGTATTGCTGCATTGCATGACGCAAACTCGGGGAATCATCATAGAACTGGTAGTCATCAGACTTAGTATTTAGATATCGAGATATATAATCATCTGACCAACCTAAAAAACGAACCGAATTATTGGTTACGGTTAGCTCACTATTCCCCCCTGTCCAACTTTGGATTGGCTCAGGGAACAGGTTACATACGTTGACAGGGATCTCAACCTCAGGAATTTCAAACGCAAAATACCCGATAGACTCAGCTCTGCCGTGCTTACGGTCACCAAGAGACTCTACATCTTCGTCAAACGCGAAAGTAAAAGTTGGCTTCCCGCCTTCCTCAAATTGCTTACAATAACGAAGCCATCCACCATGACTGCCTACTCGACTTTGCTTATTCACAATCACACCGAACTTAGAAAAGTTCTGATGTAAATTCACTTTATTGTTTTCGCATGACCAGCCGATAGACTTTGTTTTGGGTAATTCGTTTGATTGGGCATAATCCCTAGAACCTTGGTAAAACTCGATATTGGACTGCAAACCTTCATCTTTGCCATGAAATTCAGGGACAACTAGATAAGCGATATCTTTAGAGCCAGAACTGAGAGGTCCTTGACGACCACGTTCAAGAGACAAATCAAAGCCTGTTGAATTGACACTTTGGATTGCGGTAGTTGCCCACTTAGAGTCTTTTCCTTGGACTTGAGCCATGATAACTGGTGCGGTAATGCTTCCCAACTGATAGTCAATATCCTCCCAATCATCAGCCCTATCACATCCACTTGTACACTGAGCTAGGTCTGTTGTTTTGACGCCAGCCTCGCCATAAACGGCATGACCACTAGAGTCATAGAATTTTAATTTCCCTGGCTCGGTAACAAAATAGTAGATAGGTGACATTCGGTCGGATTTTGAAGTGCCCGGCATCGACTCGCTCTCAATAGTAGCTCCTTTCTTAGAGTTCCAAATCGTTGCAACACTCGCCTTTGTCGGAACACTATCAACGATATTGTCAGGATCAATAGTCGACATTAAGAATACAACTGGATTCTCGTATTGTTTTTGGAATAATAAATTACAACCATTAGTGCAATCCATACCTTCAATAGACCCAAACTCATAAGATACGTCTTCTAACTCAGGAATCGGGTCGGGTTCTTCTTCTCCATCGGCACACTCAACGACAACAGTATCTCCCGAAACTTGTAAAGTACCATTCCCCCCATCAATCCAAATTAGAGATGACTGTTTTTGTATATACCCCGCACCGGTATCAAGCTTGTAAATTAAGCGTCCATACTTACCATTATTAGATATAGGTTTGTAAACTAGCAGGACTCTTTCTCCAGGGCTCACACTCTCATCAGTTATCTTGGCAACACTACTAGCTACACTCGACCATAAGACAACATCTGGTTTATTTGACTCAAGTACTACTGTAACTGTCTTTGGGTTTGGCACAATAAAAGCAACAGAAAAGCCATCTTGCCTTTTGAGGTCATTACATTGTTGAGGTGAAAATTCATCAGCTATCGAAACAAAAGAAGCTCCACATAAGACAATCATGATTGCACTTAGCTTCAAAAAGTTAACATCATAATGAACATAATTTTTAAGTGTTCTTAATAGACCAACCAAAATTTTCATACTCACTCCTTCACCCAAACTTCTTGAATACGCTGTACTTGGTTAATACCTGAACCACAAATGGCTGTTGATTCAATCTTAAAAAAGCCAACACCATCTAACACACCGATCTGACTGCAAGTTAATTGATCGACGGTACAGATAGTCGACATCCCCCCACTCACTTGATTGGCATTTAAGTTGCTACACACAGTACTCACACTCGTTGAAACCGCAGGCGACACCGTTAATGGATAAACTTGAGTGAGTGCCCACTCATTCGCTGAATGTGCTAATAGCCAAGCCTGCGTTCCAAGCTGTTTACGCGTCAATGTATCGTGATTTGACCACTGAACTTGTACTAAAGAAGTCGCAAGGAAGCCCATCACCACAATAACAAATACTGCGACGACCAAAACACTGCCTTGTTGAGATGATTTTCTATGGCGCATTGAGTACCTGCACATCTTGTTGGTAAACACTTACTTCACTGTTTTGCTCAAGCACAAGGTCGACGTGAATCACACCACCTCGTTGTAAGCTTGGTTCTTCATAACGAAAATTACTTTCAGCATAATTAATACTATCCGCAACGGTGACTCCATTGCGTTGAATTAGGCCTTGATTCTGAACGGTATCATTCACCAAACAGTAACTCACCGAAGCACTCTCATCGTAAATATAATGGCGTTGAGCAATAGACTGACTGCTAAGATTAACAGAGGTCGCGGTAAACACATTATTCGTGGAAACTAAACCTGAGACTGAAATCCGTTTAGTTGAACCCGCCCCTAAGTCAGAGTAATTCGTTGGGTTAATAATTAGAAAGTCATCGGCATCAAGTATTGGAGAGTCCTGGCCGATAATAAAATGTAGCTCGTCTGTCGCTTCATCGAGGTGATAAAAGCCTGAGTACTTAATAGCATAAAATGTGAGACATTTTTGAGCAAAAGCCGAAGCAGGCATAATACTCGAATCAAAACTGTTAGGAACCGCGTGGCTTATCTCTCGCGACATTTTCTCTACAACAAATTGCCCTTTCACTTGTACCTTTTGTCGGTCAATAGTCTCAACATACCCTTTCATGCCATATTCAACAAACCCCGCAATCGCTAATCCAATAACACCAACGACCACGATCGTGACAATCATTTCTATAAGAGTAAAACCACGTTGCTTCATTAGTAGTTCCCCTTGTAAGCGATCACGCTATAGCGGTTGTTACCACCAAAGATCTGTAACTCAACGCGCTTCATCGTGCCGATAACGTTATCGTTAATACCGTCCATGTTTTGATCATAAAACACGGAAACCTCAACACGAAAATTGGCATAACTGTCTTCAATATTTTCATCAAGGATATTAGCGAGCGGATACTTAGTTGATGAGACACACGCTGACTCCGTAGTATCAGTGTACCAACAACCGATATAGTCATCGACATCATTAAAAGCTGCGGGCGTTGCCTCTAAGCCATCAATACCAAGTTCATTAGGCGCAGAACAAGCAGTCGCACCTGCATCCCCACAACGCACCAGACCACCATCAAAATCACTGTGTTCATCAAAACCACGTGCCAATATTTGGTTCATCAAACTCTGACCTAAGGCCACGGAACGGTTTTGATACTGTGGGTCGGCTGAACTTGCCACTTGTGGTGCTAAAAAACTGGTAATCGTGACCATCGCAATACCCAAAACGATAATCACAACAATGCTTTCAATCAGAGTAAAACCACGAGAACGAATCATAGGCACACTCCCTCACGTACATAACCTTGAGAGTTAATACAAACTTGGGCGCTATTACTTGAAGTGGTGGAGTTAATCGTAATGTTCACTCCAGCGCTTACTGAAGGATTTCCCAATAAATCAAAGTCGATAACAGTATTCGCTGGAGAAAATGAAATATCTGATTCACGCACATAATCACTACGTGCATCGGCCTGTGTTTTTTGATCGCTATTCGAAAGATTTAAGTTACACGCGGCCACAGAGCCTAAACAATTACTATTAATAGCAAGACGAAAGCTGTCACTAGCAGCGGAAACGTTTGATTGCATTCGATTGACTTGGATTTGGCGAATTACGGAGATAGCTTGTTCTTGTGCAGTAAAAGTGGAATAGCTAGAAGTACCAACGAAGCGACTCGCGGCAAAAGTTGAAATAATACCGAGGATAATGATAACGATGATCAGCTCTACCAAAGTAAAGCCGTTGGGTGTGGGGCTGTTATCCATAATGAGCCTCTAACTGCCTAGCGAATACTGATTATACAAGATAACGAAACTGACGATCTTATGTATATGAATAGTTATGACATTTGTGTGTTATGGATAGAAAAAAGGTCAGCAATGCTGACCTTTTTTATTTGTTGCTTTAATTAACAACCAGTATCAACAACAGCTGCGGAAGCTGTTGTTCCAACAGCTGTACTAGTCGCTTGATTATATTGAACATAACAATTGGTTGCTACAATAGACGCGGCATCAGTAACAGTATCGGCTTTGAATGTAGATACAAACGTTGCACCTGAAACATCATTAGTCCAATCTGCCGTTAAACCTTCAACAGCTAAGCCAATACCAGCTAAAGTAGCGTCAGGGTAACCATAAGCAACAGCTATACCGTCTACAGAACCAGATACTGCGGTTTCAACACCTTCAATTGCTGCTTTACCATAAACAATACCTGCAGCACCAGACATGGCACCTTTTAAGCCTTGCAAAGATGAAGCGCGAGCATCGCCTTGCAGGTTTAGGAAACGTGGTGCCGCAGTTACAGCAAGAATACCTAGAATAACAATTACAACCACTAGTTCGATTAGGGTGAAACCGCCTTGTCTTTTCATAGTTTAGCTCTCTCTATGTTTAATTTTACGCAGACTTACTGCAAAGTTACGGTCACACGACCAGTTTTAATTTCGTAAACAAATTCATGCTCTGTACTACCTTCCAATTGAACGTAAGTACAGGTTGCATCACCAGAATTTGCTTGCGCTGAATACTTGTAGTTTGAGTCGTTAGCAACATCCGAGATAGGACCCACTTTAGGTGGATTTTGCAGCAAGTTTTCCATCAACTCAGAACATGTTTCATCTGAAATATCTTGTGGCGCGGTGCTCGAATTATTGTTCAGAGTCCACGGATAGCCATCTCGAAAGTCAGTATCGACGTTGCTACTGTTCTTTGATCTTGTTAACCAAAAATCAACACCATCATAATTTACAGTATTGTATGTCTCAACACCAATCTTCTCTGACGGTCTTGCTTCTGCTTCCCACTGTGCTCTTGCCGACAAAACAGCGGTCGCAAAACCACCAGCGACACCTTCAATGCTTGATTTCTTGGCTTCATCAGTTACATCGAGAAAACGAGGTAATGCAGCAACCGCCAATAAACCAACGACCACGATCACTATCACTAATTCGACAAGGGAGAAACCCTTTTGATTCTTAAGCATTTTCTACCTACTCATCTAATTATTAACGCGCATTATACATTCGCGCACGTATAAAACCATACAAAAACTGTCAATATTTTCACAAAGCCAAAATATTGGCTTTCACACTAAACCTTTCTTTTTCGAGCAATATATCTAGCTGATAGTTATCAGTATAATGATAACTACAGTGAAACCGTATGTTATCACTTTTATCTTCAACACTTGGAGATCTTAGCCCTAAAATGCTCCCTTGGGGATACAATTGATCCAACCAATAATTACAGTCTCGCTCCGTACCTTGAATCGGTTTTAACCAGCCTGTTCGACTATAACTTTTGGGGTGCTCCGGATCATTGTTTTGCTCGGAGCCTGATAACAAATACTGCTGTTTGAACAAATTGGCTTGTTCTAAAATCCGCTTGCTCGCCACAATAAATGCCGTATTAGTCGCTTCTTCTTCTACCGTTTTAAATGCCGAAAGCACACCGACAATAAGAAAAAGAATAACCACAGTCCAAATAACAAAACGTGAGCGTTGTAGGTTATTTAGCATCCCCTAGCCTTTGATTGCATCCAACATTCCCCACATCGGCAAGAATATACCTAGTGCTAAAATCAGCACCATGCCCGCAACGATGGTTAACAAGATCGGTTCAATTCTGGCGGTTAAAGTCTTCAAATCATAATCGACCTC
Source organism: Vibrio crassostreae (assembly GCF_024347415.1). Taxonomy (NCBI): domain Bacteria; kingdom Pseudomonadati; phylum Pseudomonadota; class Gammaproteobacteria; order Vibrionales; family Vibrionaceae; genus Vibrio; species Vibrio crassostreae. The sequence goes on along the minus strand of NZ_AP025476.1, from coordinate 362,306 downwards.
GCGATCATAAAAATCAGCCACTTCAAGCAGCAACTCATCAATACGACCCGTCTCTTCACCAACTGAAATCATTTGTATCACCAGCGGTGTGAAAATTTCGCTGTTGATCGCAGTCGATGAGACCGTACTACCGGCTTCAATGGCTGACTTCATTGCTTGAACTCGAAGCTCTAGAAAACGGTTATCCAAAGCCTCAGCGGATAAAGCTAACGATTGGTTTAGTGGCACGCCCGCTTTTAGCATCAAAGCAAACGTACGTGAGAAGCGTGACAATAGTGCTCTATTCACTACCCCGCCAATAACCGGCATTTTTAAGCGTAATCGGTCCCACTTCTCCAAGCCTTTGTCTGTTTTAACCCAGGCTTTAAAAGCAAAAATAAGGCCAAAGATCACGCCAAGCATTAAGCCCCAGTAATTCACAAAGAATTCCGACATACCAATCAAGATACGAGTCGGTAGCGGCAAGTCGACGCCAAAGCGCGCAAACATACTAGAGAATTGCGGAATAACCTTAATGTTAAGGATGAACATCGCAATCAAAATAAAGCTAATCACAAACGTTGGGTAACGCATCGCAGTCTTGATTCGCTTGCGAGTCTCAACTTCTTGCTCATAATACCCAGCCAACTGCAGCAGAGCCTGATCTAAACGACCCGTGTTTTCACCAACACCAATCATAGATACAAACAGCGGACTAAACACCTTAGGGTGCATCTGCATCGATGCCGCTAACCCTCGACCATTAGTAAGCTCAGCAACCACTTCTTCGAGAGCAGCCTTCAACTGCTTATTTTCACAGTTTTGGGTAAGTCCTTTCATCGACCGTAATAGTGGTACGCCAGCTTTGGTTAGGCTGTATAACTGTCGACAAAACAGAACCAACACCTCTAAAGGTACACTCGGAGAGAACAGGCTCGATACATCCATATCTAAGACTGAACCGCCACTTTTACCTAGTTTGATAGAGGTTGGAATGATCCCCTTGCTCATCAAACTTTCAGCAGCAAGATCTTCGTTATTCGCATCCAATTGACCACTCACTTGGCTACCATCAGAGCTGCGACCTACATAACGATACGTTGGCATATCACTCTACCCCTAAAGATAAATTGGGTCGGTGGCACCAGAAGCATCACCTTCGCCAAGATGCATGATCTCATCGAGACTCACAACACCTTGCAGAGCCAGTTCCATCGCAGAAGCCAATAACGGTTTGTAGTTTTCAGACTGTCTCGCCGTTTGAGCAAAACCAACTGCATCATTCGCTCTTAGTGCATCCATCATGTTTTGTTCTAGCTCCAACATTTCAAATACACCAATACGCCCACGGTAACCGGTTAAATTACAGTTCTGACAGCCACGGCCTTTCATAAACGGCACACCCACTTGGTTAGGGAAACGAACGCTCAGCCATTGCTTACGAGGTTCATCTAACTCATCCTCAACCTTACAATCGGTACAAACTTTGCGAACCAATCGCTGTGCAACGACCGCTCGAACAGCGCTCGCGACCAAGTAACCTGGTGCTCCCATATCCATCATGCGCAGTGCACTGTCTACCGCATCATTGGTATGGAGGGTGCTTAATACTAAGTGGCCAGTCAACGCGGCTCTCAAGCCAATCTCAACCGTTTCGTGGTCACGCATCTCACCAATAAGAATGATATCGGGATCCTGACGCAAGAAGGTTCTTAGGACTGTAGAGAAGTCGAGATTGATCTTAGGGTTTACCTGAACTTGGTTCACACGAGGAAGACGGTATTCCACCGGATCTTCCGCGGTAATGATCTTTTTACCCGGTTCGTTGAGCTCACTTAATGCCCCATACAGGGTGGTGGTTTTACCCGAACCTGTCGGCCCAGTAACCAAGATCATACCGTGCGGGCGGCGCAGCTGTTGACGAAGACGAACCAACAGATCGCTCGGTATACCCGAGGCTTCAAGTTTACGTAGTCCTGCAGATTGGTTAAGCAGACGCATCACGACAGACTCACCGTGCTGTACCGGCATGGTCGACATACGAATATCAACCGACTGACCTTTAGCACGGATATTAAAGCGACCATCTTGAGGAAGACGTTTTTCTGAGATATCGAGGTTTGCCATCAGCTTTAAGCGCAGTACAAGTGCAGAAGCAATGTTCACTTCGTTCAGCAATGTTTCATGCAGCACACCATCAATACGTTGGCGAAGACGCAGTACGTTTGAGTCTGGCTCTATATGGATATCAGAAGCGCCGACTTGGATTGCATCTTCAAATAACGAGTTAATTAGCTTTACTACTGTAACTTCGTCACTGTCTTCTTCAGCGATATCGAAATCAAAGGCATCATTAACTTGGTGTTCAGCGTGAAGCTGCTCAGCAAATGAGGCGATCTCTTTAGTTCTTCGGTAATAGCGATCGAAGCCATCAACTAATTGCCTCTCTGGAGCGACAACGAATTCAAGTGCGTAATCTCCTAACTGACCAAGCAAAGATTCTTGGGCAAACAGGTCGGCAGGGTCGCTCATTGCAACACGCAAAGTGTCACCTTGGCGTCCAATCACCAATGCACGAAGGCGACGAGCATGTACTTCCGGTAAAAGCTGTACCGCTTCGACATCGACAACAGCTCGGCTTAGATCAATAAGAGGAATCGCTAACTGCTGCGACAAGAAACTCAACATCTGTTGCTCTGACAAGAAGCCAAGTTCAATCAGTGCATCACCCAGCTTACGACCGGTGCTTTTCTGAGCAGCCAGTGCTTGCTCAACTTGAGTCTCCGTGATAATGCCCTCTTCGACAAGCAAATCACCAAGCCTTTTTCTTAATCTAATTTGCATCGCCGCTCTCCTCTAAAGCATTGAGTATTTTTAACCTGTCACGCACAAAGCTTTGTGATTGAGATGAGATACCTACTCTGGTTAACGCACCTTGGTATGACGCTTTAGCTGCTACGAAATCGAGCTGACGTTCTTGCTGGATCGCTAAGCCTAACCACCAGCGAGCATTATCTGAATCAATCTCAACCAACTTTTGGTAACTTTCCAAGGCCACTTCTTCTTGCTGAGACTTTTGACTCAATGCTGCACGCATAGCTAGATAATCTTGCGTAGGGTTCGGCGGTAAATGTATTAATGGACTTAAAGCCGCTTCTGCTTGGTTTGCTTTAACCAAAAGCTTAGATAGGCCCAAGCGTAGCTTTTCGCTGTTAATATTAAGCTTAATCCCTGACTGAAAAAGCTCGTACGCTTTACGTGTATCACCCTTACCAAAATAGAGAATCGCGAGTTTCTGACGAACATCTTCATTTCGTGGCGTATAACGTAGAGCTTCAGTGTAGCCTTTCAGAGCACCAGTAAGATCATTCGCATCAAGCGCTTTTTGAGCACGCCCTTGTGCATTCACAGATAACTGCGCAGGTGTTAACTCAACCTGTTCGATCAACATTCCGTTATTTCCTGAACCACCAGAAGTTACTGACCCATTAGAGATAGAGGCTGAGGCTGAATCTGTTTTTGCCACATTAGCAACATAAGTCGGCTGAGGAATTTCAGTCTTAGTCGTTTGAGGCGCGCTTAGAGATTTCGTTGATGCTTGCTGTTTTGTCGGCTTTGGGATAGACGCTGCAACCGGTTCAGATACGACTGGCTTAGCTTGAACGCTTTTTACCATCGCAGTGTTTTCTGTTGAAAAGCTGGCAGTGTCTAGTGTCACCAATTTCGTAGTTGGTGATGAGATAGGTTGAACTGCTTCCTGAATACCATTTGAATCATCAACGACAGAAACCTGAACCTGTAAATCTCGAGTTGAGATTGACTGTTCAACAATAGGCTGCTCAATCACTGGACCTTGCGATATCGCCCAACCGCCCATTGCTAAACTCAGAGTAAAACCTGTTGTGACCCAAACCAATGGGGAACGTGTTTTTACTTTAGGTACGACTGCCGCTTCAATCGAAGTCGCTGATTTTTTCTTTGCCAATTCAGACAAGGCGTTGTTAATGACGCTCATAATTAATTCCAACCCCACAGTATTGGCGTTTTAAATTTAGGCTTACACACATCGTATGTTTCATGCATAGCGGAAAACAGATGCTGGTTGTCGATACTTTTCTTATCTTCACTGAACGAAAGCAATAGAGCCTTATGACAAAGTTGATTGATCAATCTAGGGATACCTAACGACGATCGACAAATCGCCTTTTTTTGATTCAAACTGAACAACTCAGGATTACCACCAGATTTAGCGATCCGGTTATCAATATACGCCACCGTTTCATCGAGAGTCAGCGGCCTCAAAGTTGAGCTAAACGTGATTCTTTGGCGAAACTGTCTGAGATGGTAAGCCTCTAGTCGAGCATCCAGCTCAGGCTGCCCCAATAAAACAATCTGCAGCAGCTTCTTATCTTCTGTTTCAAGGTTGCCAAACAGCCTTAGTGTTTCGAGAGCTTCATCCGATAGAGCCTGAGCTTCATCAAGAATTGCCACCACTCTTAAACCCGAATTGTGCAATTCAATGAGCTTATGCTGAATGTTGTCAATCAAGGTTGCTTCACTGTCGATAGTCAAACCGAGCTCTTTAGCAACGGCTTGGCGTAAGTCTGCACCTGAGAGCACAGGGTTTGGCAGGTAAATTAGAGCTGTGCAATCATTTAGGTGATTGACCAGCATCCGGCAAACCATGGTTTTTCCAGTACCGACCTCTCCGGTGACCTTAATCACGCCCTCGCCCATTTCTAACGCCGATATTACCGTCTGAATCGCTTCAAAGTGAGGCGCTAAACCATAAAAAAAATCGGTATTCGGCGTTAAGGTAAATGGCAGTTGTTCAAAACCAAAATGAGCTTGATACATAAGTAACCTAGCTTAGTTAGATACTGCCAATCTACATTGAAAAAGTAAGTAACTACTCTTCATCATCTGGGAACCACTGTTGAAGCAGATCTCGAGAACGCTCTAACTCTGTTTGCCATGTGTTCACACCGACGATTGTCGGTTTAAGCAAGATCACAAGCTCAGTTTTTTGCGTCAACTGACTGGTATTACGGAATAAATGGCCGAGGGCTGGAATATCACCAAGGAATGGAACTTTAGAGGTTACATCGCTGGTATTTGATTTCATCAAGCCACCAATAACCACAACATCACCATCTTGAGCACGAATCACTGAGTCAGACTCACGAATGGAGCTTTTTGCCAAAGGAAGCGTCACGACCCCTGTTGTTGAACCCAAGTTAAGCTCTTTGACCTCTTCATCCACCTCAATAACTGCCGGGTGGACATGTAAAAACACACTGCCTTTATCATCGATCTGAGGTGTCACGTCCAAAGAGATACCAGAGAAAAACGGGGTTAATTCAACCTCAGGAGCGACATTCGCGTTATCGCCACTACCAACCGCACTTGATAAATCAGTTACATAATATTCATCAGTACCGACTTTAATAACCGCTTTCTGGTTATTCGCAGCTGTCACTCGAGGGCTAGACAGCACGTTCAAATCTCCCTGTGTATCCATGAAACTTAATACTGCTTCAAAGCTACCACCAGAAACAACTAGGTTAGATTGACCACCTAAAGCTGCACCAATTGGGTCCATCCCTGGCAATGTACCTGGGATTATCGTACCGGCTGCATCTTTAACAATAGAGCCCATGCCAATTGTGTAGTTAGTACCATTTGACGAGAACATCTTGGTCCAGTTAATACCCTGCTGGTAGCCATCACTCAAAGTCACTTCCATGATCTTTGCTTCCAAGATCACTTGGCGTTGTAAGCGCTTCTGAGAAATGCCTAAGAACTCACGAACTTCACGGATTTCATCAGGATAAGCACGCACAGTAATCACACTGGCTTGCGGGGTAACAACGACGCTCTGTCCATCACCAGAACCAATTAAGTGAGCAACGGCGGCTTCAAGTTGTGGCCAAAAGTCACTTTCAGAGGTCGTTTCAATCTCTGTACCACCGTTCGATGTCGAGTTTGATGAGTTAGAAGAGTTGGATGAATTCGACGAATTTGAATTGGAACTGGAAGAGCTCGACGAGTTTGAATCAGAAGTCGTGATAGTCCCTGTCGTGATCGTCGTTAATGAGCGACCAGAACGCTTAACCTGTAAGTAGTCGACAGGAATCGTTACTGTACGTAAACCTGCAGGGTAAACCTGAATGACTTTTCCACGCTTTTCAATATCGTAGCCATACATGTCCTGAGCAACAGCCAGCACTTCATCTAACGTCACATCGGTTAAATTAAAAGTGAGCTTTCCAGAAACACTTGGATGAATAGCAGCACTATACTCAGTACCTTTCACTAAGCTTGCAAAAAAGGTTCTCGCTTCAACACCTTTTGCCTGAATACGAAAACGCTTAACCGTTTCCATCCCCGGAGACATAGAGTCAGAACTAAGCTGAGGCATAAGGTCATCTTGTACCGACGAAGGCAGCTCATGAAGCGCTCTGCTATTGGCTTCATTAATTGATTCGTTTAAAGATTCTTTAATCTCAACAGGATCTCTATGCCCCATCGAACAGCCGACCAAAGATGACACTAGGATTGCAACTACAAGTTTACGCATGTCTTCACTCTAACCTTAATTATTCTTAACATCTAAAGAGAACATCTCTAATTTCCACTGCTTAGAGCTTCTCTGCAGAGTGACGTATTCTGGATCTATGTTCTTAACTCGGTACCCTCTGATCGTTTCCCCTTGGCCGAGAATCTGACCATTCATAATCGCATAGCAAGGCGTATCTCCCTTACACACGATGCTTTCTAAAGAAGGTAAGCGATAGCGAGTTGGTGCTTTCTTAGCAGGTGCCGTTTTCTGTTGAGGTGAAAGCCAGCCTAATGGCGCCGTTGGATCTTGCTCAGCCCACACCACGGAACTGCTAAACAGCAGAAACAACAAAAGAGTTCTAACCACCGATAAACTCCTGTCTGGTACCTAATGTATAAACCTCGAACACCAGTCGAGCTTTAGGATATTCCTCTACCGTGTATTCAAATGTGCGCCAGTAATAGCTAACAGGAAGAGACTCAAGTGCTTGAAGGTAAGCTGAAATATCAAAGTAACTACCTGTTAGTTCCATTCTCACAGGGTGAAGAAAGTAGCCTGAATATTCACTGGTTTCTTTATTGTTCGAAATCGCCTCTGGTTTTAACGACTCTAGCGATTCAAGCTTAAGCCCATTGCCGGCATTAAGAACACTCTCCAATAATTGCGACATTTGAGAAGGCGTAATCAACCCGTCGACAATCTCTGAAAGCTGCAATGAAAGATCTTGGCTCTCTCGCATTAGTTTCTTGTATTCGAGGTTAATTTCTTTATCTGGGTCTTTGTTTAACTTAGCTTGTAGAACAAGTAACTCACCTTGCTGCCTTTGGTTTGATTGAGTCAGGCTGGTCGCCTTGGCATTTTTCGCTTGTAAGTCGAGATACGCGGGCTCTACCAATAAGGTAAACAACAACATGGATAGGCCAACAAAACCACACACGAAAAGTAGCCATTTTTCTCTTTGGCTCAATGCAAGAAACTTATCGCTAAGTTGATTCCACTGCTGCATTATTTACTCTCCCGACGAGTACTTAACTCAAACGTCACCACATCCTGATCATTACGACCTATTTTTAGTTTTTCAAAAGCACGTCCAACTAAATTAAGCTCACTTTTAAACTGACCAATCCAGTTCGGAACGACATTTGCGTTACGAGCCAAGCCACTAAGATCTAAAGTATCGTGGGTCATGTAGATGTGCGAAAGAGAGATGTCATTTCGGCCTAGTTTAGCTAAGGAATTCATGACGCCAGAATACCCGACTTGTTGGGATTCGTCGTATTGCCCGACCGCCTTCAAAGCCTCTTTTTTTGCTTGAGTCTCACGTTTGAGACGCGCAACGGCCGCCACTTTCTCTGGGGACGGTTTGTGTTGAGTTAACTTACTATTCAATTGGTTAACTTGCTTGTTAAGTTGATTCGAGTCTTGTTGCAGGGCTGTTAGTTCTTTATCTAGATTAGATACTTGGTACTGCATCGCGAAGTAACCACCAAGCAATAAAACACAAACTAGCCCCCAGCTCGCAACAACATTGGTCAGCGTAAAATATTCTTTTTTAGGCTTAAGATGTTCAGGGTAAAGATTGACCTTAAACGTCTCTTTTTCAGCTGCGAGTTTAACCAACAAACTCTCTGAATTATCACGTTCATCTTCAACCAACAATGAAACTGTCGAGCTCAATGTACTATTTAAGGCACTTTGTAACTCTGCTTCATCTTCTTCGTCACAGCAAATTTTCAGCTGGTGAAGCTGTGTACCTTTAATTTGTGAAGAAAGGTAATCAATCGAGCGTTGAAGCTCTAAAGCGAGACCATCTAACTGCAGAGCACTTGACGCAACACCCGTTAAAGGTGGAACAACACTGCGAATCGTTCTTTGAAAACAAACGGTATTTTCAACAAACGCACCCAACTTAAAGTGTGAATTAGCGCTGCGCTGTAAAAGGATGAAGTTAGACAACTCGCCAGCACTGTAACCCCAGATTTCATCTTCAGGAGCTACTCCAACTAATTCGATCTGAACCGAGTTGGCAATATTTAAAAGCTTATCTAACAGCTTTTTAGGCAAGACATACACTTGCAGCTTGTTCGACGTCGGAAGCGCGACCGCACTCGCCGTGATCTCAGTAACCCTTTCAGAGACGAGATCTTTGAGTAAAAATGGCAACGCAACCGACCATTCACTCTCTGGAATATCCGGTTTATCAAGTTGATAGGTTTGGTAGTAGTTAGCACAGACAACCAACTGGAGACGATTACTGGCAAACGCCTCACTGCTAAGCGATTTTTTTAGCGCACTCTCCCAGTCCCCATTAACCACGGGAATACTGGTTACTTGAGGTTCTTGTTCTGTCGATGAAATATAAATGGCATCATTGCCCAGCAGGACAACTTGCGAGCTACCTTTATTATTCGTTGGCTTTATCTTGTCTAAAATCGCTTTAAAATTCATTCTTAACTACTACTCTTACGCCATCGATTTCTTCGTCCAACTTTTACAACAGATTCCGCTTTTGCAGCCTTTTCAACGTGGTTAGGCAAAGGGATAATTTGTTGTTCTTCGTCGAAATATCTTCCTTGATAGCCGTTAATGCCTAACTCTATCAAAGTATTCTTCTCTTGTTTTGTCTCGACTCCAACGGCAATAACTTGAGTTGGAGAGTCACCGCATGCCCCAATTAAGCTTCGGACAAACAGTTGATTCTCATGCCTTTGATCAATTTTCTTGATTAAGCTTCGATGAAGCTTAATGTAATTAACCTTTAAGTCTTTTATATAGTGAGTGCTAACAATGGTTCGCCCCGCTTGACCAACCACAACTTTACACCCTAAACCTCGTAGCATCTTTGCCACCGGTCTCATATAATCAAGATGAGCAATCAAGTGCCCTTCTGGAAACTCAAATGAAAGCTGAGAGCGATGCTGAGCAGAAAGCTGTAACAACTCACTCCTAAACCACTTAAAGTGCTGTTTATTAGCAAACGGGGTAACATTCAGATTCACCGAATAGTTGATAGGTTGAGTTGATTCTTTCAGCGATTTCAACACAACCTTTAGAACCGATTGGTCCATTTGAGCTTGATAACCCACTTGCTCTACCGCAGGCATAAATCGAGACGATTTCAATAAACCTTTATCAGGATCCTGAATTCTAGTAAATATTTCTCTATGTAATTCATTAGCTTGACCAGATTCCGGCATAAGATAACACCGCTGAGCAAAGATTACTAAATTTTCAGGAAGCAGCGCTTTATCAAGTAATGTTCTCCAACGAACACTGCCTCTATCCAACTCATTCTTATTCTGTTTCGGGTAACGGCTCCAGTTATTAATACGCTCTAACTGAGCACTCTTTAATGCCGTTTCCGTTTCATCCATGATCTGGCTGTGACGATCACCTTCGGTATACATAGTCACACCGATATGACACCAGTTATCAGATTCCAAAGGCTCTGGCGGGGTTAGCTTATCCAACTGCCTTAAACATTGACCTGCCAAGGTCGCAATATCTTTTGCACCCTGGTGCGGGATGAATACAGCAAAGTCCGCTTCGTAATAGCGAGAAAAAATGACATCTGGATAACGCTGAACGATATTCGATAAGACTTCACCGACTTCAATAATAAAGCCGTCAGTGATTTGTTTATCGTTAGCATCACGAACTTGTTCCCACTCGTCGATACGTATCAGTAACACACCACCTCGAGCACCACTTTCATGCAGTACCGATTCCAGTTTATTATCAAATAAAACTCGGTTTGCCGTGCCCGTGAGTTTATCTAGGAAGGTATGGGTACGAATAAAGGTATCAAAGCGACTTCGCTCTTGACGAGCATCTTGTAGCTCTTCAATCAATACATCTAAGGCTTCACTTGCCGTATAAGGCCATTCACGCTCATCCCCCTTTGCGTGAGGTTCAACCTGTCCAGCAAGGATCATTCTTCCTCGCTCTTCTAAGATCTCAGAACCCATGAGTTGCTCTTTCAACCAACGAACACCTCGAGCCAGACAGAACAAGACCAATGCGACAGCCAAAGTAATTGACCACATCGCTTCCATTGAGTAGTTGTAGCCAATATAAGGAGGGAGTGCTTTAAATTCGATTCGATACCCTTCATTACGCTCTAAAATGAAGCTTTTCTCATAAAGACGATTGGGATCAATTTGTGGGGAGGTATCTTTGAAACGATAGACGATGCCAGTCTTGTTCGAGAGTTTCATCTCAACAATATTGCTCGCCTGCAACATTTTAGGCATCCAACGCTGCATTGAATACGCGGCGTCGGGATCTTCCATCTCTTTATCTACAACGTCGACAATACCAACCAAATAATGGTCTAAATATTCCTGTCCAATACGCTTAAAGGAAAGTGTGCCACCAATAAAAAGAATGAACATCGCGCTGATCACTATCACTGTGACAAATGCGACCAATCGGGTGCTCAATTTTAGTGTCGGGGTATATCTCATGAATAACGAAATCCTTTTCAACTCACATTATACCGTATTGCTACTTATACTATAAATTGACGTTGTAAATAAAGCGTTAAGAATTGTAGGTAACAAAAAGCCGCGATGAACGCGGCTTTTTCCAATTTAATACTGTCTTTATAATATATTAAAAACAGAGCTTAAAATGGGATGTCATCATCAAAATCCATTGGCGGCTCATTATATTGAGGTTGAGCCTGCTGAGGAGCTTGTTGAGGTGCTTTCGGCTGCTGTTGAGCTGGAGCACTATATTGCTGCTGTTGTTGTGGCTGCTGTGGCTGACCCCAACCACCTTGCTGTTGGTTGTTACCCATGCCACCTTGAGCAGGAGCACCACCTTGAGCACGGCCGCCAAGCATTTGCATTACACCATTGAAGCCTTGAACAACCACTTCAGTTGTGTAGCGATCTTGACCGCTTTGATCTTGCCATTTACGTGTTTGAAGTTGACCTTCAATGTAAACTTGAGAACCTTTACGTAGGTACTCACCAGCAACTTCCGCAAGCTTGCCAAACAGAGCAACACGGTGCCATTCTGTTTTTTCACGTTGCTCGCCAGTTGCTTTATCACGCCATGACTCTGACGTTGCAATGGTAATGTTCGCTACTGCGCCGCCATTTGGCATGTAACGAATTTCAGGGTCATTACCTAGGTTACCCACTAATATAACTTTGTTAACTCCACGGCTAGCCATGATTTGCTCCGTCTAAATTCATAGTCTCAGAAAATTTTTAGCGCACAAGAATAGCATGCTTTTCTGCTGTGATAAATCGCTTCCTATTCTCACTCCACTACAAAGAATAAAAACGTAACAAATCATGATATTCAGAGCGATGTTGCTTTTTTCTCCACTTACAAACCACTCATTTACTTTGATAATTGATATTCAACGCAAGTCACTATCAAGACGCTAGAGAAGCTAAAGCCTGCATGACAACGTGGAATCTAATCCCACTCAAACAGGACGTTTCAATGAGAAAATCAAGATACGCTCGCACTTTGCATTTTCTGTGTATCGACCCAAACGATACCTATCTACATGTAAAAGAGATAGAAAAGCACTTATCTATTATTCTCTACAAAATGACACCCGACGAATTAATGCTAGTTGATAGAAAGCAGAGTAACCGGATCTTACTCGTCGATTACAGAGAGGTACCACAACTACTGATTATTTGTCCTAACCTGACTGTTATGTGGAAAAATCACGAAATCATTTTATTCAATGTCCCCCAGCAACTTCCAACCTCAGAGCTTCTTACCTATGGGGTACTAAAAGGACTCTTTTACAACACTGAACAAAAGGACAAGATTGCTCGTGGTCTTCAAGAAGTCATTGATGGCGATAACTGGCTGCCAAGGAAGGTAACCAATCAACTGTTGTTTTATTATCGCAATATGGTCAATACCAACACGACACCAACCAATGTTGATTTAACCATTCGTGAGATTCAGGTGATTCGCTGTCTTCAATCAGGGTCTTCAAACACACAAATCGCCGATGACTTGTTTATTAGTGAGTTCACGGTTAAATCTCACCTCTATCAGATATTCCGTAAGCTTGCGGTAAAAAATAGAGTTCAAGCGATAGCATGGGCAAACCAGAACCTGCTTGCCTAATCGACCCACCTCTTAGTCTGACGATAATTTTGAGGGAAGCTCTAGTAAACCATGGCTATTGTTGCTGAATTTTCGACATAACTTATGCTAGAGTTGCCCTCAGAAATATCAACAACTCAGTTGAATCAATAATTATTATAGATAAAGGGTCTTATCATGATCAAAAAGTGCCTTTTCCCGGCAGCTGGCTACGGTACACGTTTTTTACCTGCAACCAAGTCAATGCCTAAAGAAATGATGCCTGTAGTAAACAAACCTCTGATTGAATACGGTGTAGAGGAAGCTATTGAAGCTGGTATGGATGGAATGTGCATCGTTACTGGACGTGGTAAGCACTCGATCATGGATCACTTTGATAAAAACTACGAGCTTGAACACCAGATTAGCGGTACCAATAAAGAAGATCTATTGGTTAATATCCGTGAAACGATTGAAGCAGCAAACTTCACCTACATTCGTCAACGTGAGATGAAAGGCCTTGGCCACGCTATCTTGACGGGTCGCGAACTTGTAGGTGATGAACCATTCGCCGTTGTACTTGCCGATGACCTTTGTGTTAACGAGCAACAAGGTGTATTGGCTCAAATGGTTGCGCTATACAAACAGTTCCGCTGTTCTATTGTTGCTGTACAAGAAGTTCCTGAAGAAGAAACTCACAAGTACGGTGTTATCTCAGGCGAAATGATTAAAGATGATCTTTTCCGTGTTGATGACATGGTAGAAAAGCCAGAACAAGGTACTGCTCCAAGCAACCTAGCGATCATTGGTCGTTATATTCTGACTCCAGATATCTTCGAGCTGATCGAACAGACTGAACCAGGTAAAGGCGGCGAGATCCAGATTACCGATGCATTGTTAAAACAAGCAAAAGCAGGCTGTGTATTGGCTTACAAATTTAAAGGCCAACGTTTTGACTGTGGTAGTGTTGAAGGTTATATCGAAGCAACAAACTACTGCTTTGAAAACCTATACAAAAAAGACCAAAAGCAAATCGAGCTAGGTAAACACTCGACCAAGAAAGAAGCATAACGACTGGTTAATAACTAGCGTTTCGAATGGTAAAAGGGTGACTCGATGAGTCACCCTTTTTTGTTTTACTGTTTTTTTATCCAGTAAAACTTTGCACAAATCTCACTCTATGTAATACTTTAGCCACTTAAAATTACATGGTCTATTGAGATGGATAAAATAGAAATTAGAGGCGCTCGTACGCATAACCTCAAAGACGTTAACCTAACGATTCCCCGCGATAAACTCACGGTTATCACTGGACTATCCGGTTCAGGGAAGTCGTCACTTGCGTTTGATACTCTCTACGCAGAAGGACAACGTCGCTATGTTGAGTCTTTGTCTGCCTACGCTCGCCAATTTCTATCTCTTATGGAAAAACCCGATGTAGACCACATTGAAGGTTTATCTCCAGCTATCTCGATAGAGCAAAAATCGACGTCACATAACCCCCGCTCAACCGTCGGTACTATTACTGAAGTCTATGATTACCTTAGGTTACTGTATGCGCGAGTTGGCGAACCTCGTTGTCCAGATCACAACATCCCTCTAGCTGCGCAAACTATCAGCCAAATGGTGGATAAGGTACTTGAACTACCAGCTGGCTCAAAAATGATGTTACTGGCACCTATCGTCAAAGAACGCAAAGGTGAGCATGTTAAAACACTGGAAAACTTAGCGGCACAAGGCTTTATCCGTGCGCGCATTGATGGTGAAACCTGTGATCTATCCGATCCACCAGCACTTGAACTTCATAAGAAACACACCATTGAAGTCGTGGTAGACAGATTCAAAGTTCGTCCTGATCTTCAACAGCGTTTAGCTGAGTCATTCGAGACCACATTAGAGCTATCTGGCGGCATCGCTGTCGTCGGTTGGATGGATGAAACAGACCAAGAAGAGATCGTATTCTCTGCTAACTTCGCTTGTCCAAAGTGTGGCTACAGCATGCAGGAACTAGAGCCTCGCCTATTCTCTTTCAATAACCCAGCTGGGGCATGCGGTACTTGTGATGGTCTTGGGGTTCAGCAGTATTTTGACCCAAGCCGAGTGATTTTGGATGAGAACCTAAGTATCGCAGAAGGTGCGATCAAAGGTTGGGATCAAAAGAACTACTACTATTTCCAGATGCTAACATCGCTGTCAGAACATTATGGTTTTGATTTGTATGCGCCATTTAATTCTCTGCCTAAAAAGACTCAAGAGATCATTCTTAAAGGATCAGGTCGTACTGAAGTGGAATTCAAGTACATCAATGACCGAGGAGATATTCGAGTTAAGCGTCATCCGTTTGAAGGCATCTTAAATACGCTAGAGCGCCGTTACCGTGATACTGAATCTAGCGCAGTGCGTGAAGATCTAGCCAAGTACATATCAACCAAATCATGTTCTAGCTGTGATGGTACTCGCTTAAGATTAGAGGCTCGAAATGTTTTCATCGGTGATACAACACTGCCGGAAATCGTTGAACTGAGCATTGCTGACGCACTACAATTTTTCCAAGAATTGAAATTAGACGGTCAGCGTGGGCAGATCGCAGATAAAGTGATGAAAGAGATCAATGATCGTCTGCATTTCTTAGTCAACGTTGGTTTAAACTACCTTAACCTATCACGCAGTGCCGAGACGCTGTCTGGTGGTGAGGCGCAACGTATTCGTTTGGCGAGCCAAATCGGTGCCGGTTTAGTTGGCGTTATGTATGTACTGGATGAACCATCGATTGGCCTCCACCAGCGCGATAATGAACGTCTTCTGCAAACTTTGGTTCACCTCAGAGATCTAGGTAATACGGTGCTTGTTGTTGAACATGATGAAGACGCAATCCGTTGTGCTGACCATGTTATCGATATCGGCCCAGGTGCAGGTGTGCATGGTGGACACGTGGTAGCAGAAGGCACCATGCAAGACATCATCGAAAACCCGAACTCTTTGACAGGCCAATACCTGAGCGGCGCCAAAGAAATTGCAGTGCCAGAAAAGAGAACACCTATCGACAAGAAAAAGGTCGTAGAGATCGTAGGCGCAACGGGGAACAACCTAAAGAATGTCACCGCGACAATTCCTGTAGGCTTATTCAGTTGTATTACGGGTGTATCAGGTTCAGGTAAATCAACACTAATCAATGACACCTTCTTCAAAGTCGCCCACACTCAATTAAACGGGGCCACGACTGCTGTTCCTGCACAACACAAAAAGATTAAAGGATTAGAACATTTTGATAAGGTGATCGACATAGATCAAAGCCCTATCGGTCGTACACCAAGGTCAAACCCTGCAACCTACACAGGGATCTTCACTCCGATCCGTGAATTATTCGCAGGCACACAAGAGTCACGATCTCGTGGTTATAAACCAGGTCGATTCAGCTTTAACGTGCGTGGTGGTCGTTGTGAGGCTTGTCAGGGTGATGGCGTAATCAAAGTAGAGATGCACTTCTTGCCAGATGTGTATGTACCGTGTGATGTGTGTAAAGGTAAACGCTACAACCGTGAAACACTAGAAGTTCGTTACAAGGGCAAAACCATTGACGAAGTCCTTGAAATGACCGTAGAAGATGCGCGTGAGTTCTTCAATCCGGTTCCAGTGATTGCTCGTAAACTGCAAACACTCATGGACGTGGGTCTATCTTACATTCGCTTAGGGCAAGCAGCGACAACCTTATCTGGTGGTGAAGCGCAGCGTGTTAAATTGGCGCGTGAGCTATCGAAGCGAGACACAGGTAAAACCTTGTACATTCTCGATGAACCAACAACAGGTCTTCATTTCCACGATATTCAGCAGCTGTTAACAGTACTACATAGGTTGCGTGATCACGGTAATACGGTTGTCGTGATTGAGCACAACCTAGATGTCGTTAAAACAGCAGACTGGATACTAGATCTTGGCCCAGAAGGTGGTCAAGGTGGTGGCGAGATTGTTGCAGAAGGTACACCTGAAGATGTGGCTTTAATCGAAGGTTCACACACCGCTCGCTTCCTTAAGCCTATGTTAAATTTGAAGTAGGTGTAAAATAGCGCCCTGTGAGCAGACAGAAAAATGTTAAAGTAACAGAGCTTGTTTCAGAAGGAACAAGCTCTGTTTTTATAAGGTTAGGGATTTATGGCAACAATACACACTAGCGGTACCCAGCTAGAAAATCAGGTCACTCAGCTACCACTCAACAAAGCATTTCTGGCTTCTTTAGCTGTTGTATTCTTGTTAGCCATGCATTTTTTCATGCCTAACCCTGGAGGCTCGGGGCTTGCGTTATCATTTAACCCAACAACTTGGCTGGCGCTAAGCTTCACGCTAGCAATTGGCTTTTACCAACTCGCTACCAACCGAGTACTTAAGTATTCAAAATTAACGATTGGCTTGTTGATAAGCTGCATCATACTCACACTACCCATTTTATACAGCAATGCAGCTCCTCAAGGAGCTTCAGGACGCTTGCTTGGATTGTGGGCGGGCTTTGCATTATTCGTCGTGCTGCAGCAATTTAAATTCAGCAATAAGCACAAGCAGCGCATGTTGTGGTTCATTGTGCTTGCTGTTGTCATACAAGCACTATTTGGCTATGTGCAATATTTCTTCTTGGAGCCTGGCAACCTATTTGGCTACAACACAGCGGCAAACCGACCATATGGGATATTCCAACAACCGAATGTAATGGCAAGCTTCCTTGCTACGGGCTTTGTGCTTTCAGCTTACCTTTTAGCAAGGCAGCCCGCTAAATATAACCATAAGATCAGTGAGTCTTTCTTACTGTATCTGACCCCAACTTTAACCGTGCCACTACTGATCATCATCGCATCACGTACAGGATGGTTAGCTGCCGTCATTGGGTTTGTCTGCATTCTGCCTTATCTATACAAATTCTCGACAAAAAAACGCTTCTACGGATGGTGTATATCAGTAGTGGCTGGTATCGCTGTTGCGTTTACGGTTATTAACCTCAGTGCTACAGACAGTATCGCTAGCAAGAAGGTGAATCTAGAAAGCCCACGAGCTTATACCTTCCCACAAGCTCTAGATATGATGATCGAAAAGCCATTTACCGGTTATGGTTACGGGAAATTTGAATCTGAGTACATCTTGTATACGGCTCGCCAACATCAACTCAACTCGAACTATCATCCCGGCCTTCCTTCAATGGATCACCCTCACAATGAGTTCCTGCTTTGGGGAGTTGAAGGGGGCATAGTACCAATCATCGGAATCTTGATTGCTGCAATATTGGTTATGTCACGCATAGCAAGTTCTGCAAAGGGAACGCGTCTAGCCCTGCTCGCGTTATTCATCCCAATCCTTTTGCACTCTCAACTTGAGTATCCTTTTTACCACTCGGCGATTCACTGGATAACATTCATTATATTGATTTACTGGGTCGATCAACGCTCTTCCCGACACTATCAACAGCCGTTCAGTATCATCAATAAAACCTTGTTTCGAGTATCGAGCTTAGTAATACCTATCTTGGTCAGTTTTTATATGTTGAGCGCTCTGCATACCAACTATGTCCTGACTAAGTTTGAGCTGTCTAAGCCTAAAAACCCAGACATTCTTAAGCAAGTAACCAACCCCGTAGTCTGGAAAGATCGCTATGATTGGGACATATACAGCACATACCTTAATATTGGTCTCTATAAAGCAGACCCTAGCCTTATCCAGCCTTATATCGACTGGTCGTTAGAGATCATCAAGAGTAAGCCTAGGCCGGCTTTTTACAGCAACCTTATTCTTGCTTATCAAGGATTGGGGGATCACAGCAAGGCGGAACAAATTCGTAGTGAAGCAAGCTTCTTGTTCCCAGATAGAGACTTTTCAAAGGTTCAGTATAAGAAAGTGTCACAAGCAGAAGATACCGTTTCATCTGCTGAGTGATGTTTAGAATTCGGAACTGAAGCACCATTTTTGACCTTTCGGTTAGACACAAAAAAGCGCCCGATCTCTCGGGCGCTTTTCTTTTTAATTTCAGTTCATTGCAGCTACTGCAAAACATCTTTTAGCGCTTTTAGGCACAACGCGACATTCTCTTTACGAGCGCCGTAACCCATCAGGCCGATACGCCATGCCTTACCAGCCAAAGAGCCCAGCCCTGCACCGATTTCAAGATTGTATTCTTCTAAAAGCTGCGTTCTGATCTTAGCTTCATCAATTCCTTCAGGGAAATAAAGTGCGTTCAGCTGCGGCAGGCGACTCTCTTCATCAACCACAAACTTTAACCCTAGAGCTTCTACGCCTTCTTTAAGCTCCTGGTGCATCGCATGATGACGAGACCACGCATTATCTAAGCCTTCATTTTTCAACAAAACCAGCGACTCATGCAGTGCATAGAGGCTATTTACGGGTGCAGTATGGTGATAACTACGCTTACCTTCACCGCTCCAATAACCTAATACTAGGCTTTGATCTAAGAACCAACTTTGCACAGGTGACTGGCGCGATTTCATTTTATCAACGGCACGCTGAGAGAAAGTCACCGGAGATAGACCCGGCACACAAGACAAACACTTTTGGCTTCCAGAATAAACCGCATCAAGCTGCCACTCATCAACCAGCAATGGCACACCACCTAGTGATGTCACTGCATCAACAATCGTTAACGCATCAAACTGACGAGCGATAGCTGAGATAGCTTGAGCATCAGATAGCGCTCCGGTTGATGTCTCTGCATGCACAAAAGCAACCGCAACAGCATCTGGATTTTGCGCTAATGCTTGTTCTACTTTTTCAACGGATACGGGCTTGCCCCACTCATCATCAACAAGGATCGCTTCGCCACCACAGCGCACCACGTTTTCTCGCATACGCTCACCGAAGACACCGTTACGACAAACAATCACCTTTTCACCAGGCTCAATCAAGTTAACAAAACAGGTCTCCATACCCGCACTGCCCGGTGCAGAAACGGCAATCGTAAATTCGTTTTCAGTCTGAAAAGCGTATTTAAGAAGCTGTTTAAGCTCATCCATCATCGCAATAAAAAGCGGATCTAAGTGACCAATCGTCGGACGGCTTAGAGCCTGCAGTACCTGAGGTGAGATATCAGAAGGACCTGGTCCCATTAACGTTCGGTGTGGTGGATAAAAGCTATCGATAGCAGTAGTGAGTGTTAAATTAGACATGTACATCCCTTACGTTAATGTTGTGAACAATCCACCCTAAAGCAAATTGATTACCTCAGCAATTAGCCATAAGTATTGAGGTCAAACCACTGTCACATAATTGTTAAAATTATTTTTCAATTATCTCAAGTTACGGATTGACATTGTTACCGCAAACACGTTCAATGAAATGGCTATCTAGCAGAAGAGGAGCACTGCCCAGGCAGGTGTTTTGTGGAACCGCATTTCCAATACAAAACATTTATGGGGAGCAGTGCCGAGATAATAAAAGGATGCAGGACCTTTATTATCGGTTGAGCGGGCTGAATCCCGTCAACTGTCGCCATTTCTATATGGTGAAGAGCTTCTGAGGTTACTATTCTAATAATTCCTCTCTTTTTGCTCTAAAACTCTCTTCGAAAAACATCGGACGTTGGATTACCCAACCGTAATTTTATTTTAGGAAGTCGTGGGAGATATATCGTGAGTGCATCTAATGTAGCTGGTTCTTTTAATGTCGCTAAGTTTGGTGGGACAAGTGTTGCCAACTTTGAAGCAATGAGCCGTTGTGCTGCCATTATTGAAAACAACTCAAATACCAAGTTAGTCGTAAGTTCTGCGTGTTCTGGTGTGACCAATTTGCTCGTTGAACTGGCGAATGGCGTTCAAGATAAAGCTCGTCGTCAGGAATTGATGGCTCAATTAGCGGACATTCATAACGCAATTCTTGGCCAACTGGCAGACTCAGTCAGCATCGAAAAAGAAGTTCACAGCATTCTTGATGACATTGCGAGCGCAGCAGAAGCGGCATCATTTCAAACCAGTACTAAACTAACTGATCACCTTGTCGCATGTGGCGAGTTGATGTCGACACACATCTTGGCTCAGATCATTCGTGAACGAGGCACACCTGCAGTTCGCTTTGATATCAGAGAAGTGATGCGCACTAATGATGACTTCGGCAAAGCAGAACCTCAACTCGAAGATATTTCCGCTCTAGCGCAAGAGAAACTTATGCCACTTTGCCAACAGCAAGTTGTCGTTACTCAAGGTTTTATCGGCGCTGATAGTGAAGGCAACACCACGACTTTAGGCCGCGGTGGCAGTGATTACTCAGCAGCATTGATTGCCGAATCTGTACAGGCGATTGGTTTAGAAATCTGGACGGATGTTCCGGGTATCTACACCACTGATCCTCGTATTGCACCTAAAGCTTCTCCTATCCCAGAGATCAGCTTTAGTGAAGCATCGGAAATGGCAAACTTTGGTGCGAAGATCTTACACCCATCAACTCTAGTACCTGCACTGCGCCACCAAATCCCGGTATTTGTTGGATCTTCTAAAGCACCAGAGCTCGGTGGAACTTGGATTCGTCAAGAGGTTGAAAGCTCCCCTCTATTTAGAGCGCTTGCCCTACGCTGCAACCAAACTATGGTTACACTCCGCAGCGCTAACATGTTCCATGCCTATGGCTTCTTGGCAAAGGTATTCGAGATCCTTGCTAAACATAAGATCTCGGTCGATCTTATCACCACCTCAGAGATCAGTGTGTCACTGACTCTCGATCAAACAGACACTTCAGGTGGTGCTCCTGAGTTACCTGAAGCCGCTCGTCTTGAGCTTGAAGAGCTGTGTTCTGTCGATATTGAGCACGACCTATGCCTTGTTGCGCTTATTGGTAACAACATGAGCGAAAGCAAGGGCTATGCGAAGCAGGTATTCGGCACTCTTGAAGATTTCAACCTACGCATGATTTGTTACGGAGCAAGCCCACACAACCTGTGTTTCTTGCTAGATGAATCTGTTTCTAAGTTGGCGATTCAAAAACTGCACCAAGAGTTATTTGAATAGAAAGTCCGTTTATCATCGACAGATAAATAACTAAATCACAAATACAAAAAGGGTTGCCATTCAGCAACCCTTTCTCTTTTTAACTTTACGAATCAAAGCTCGTTATAGATTCAAACTAGTTAATGTTTGGACCTAACCACTTCTCGGCTTCTAACATGTCCCAGCCTTTACGGTCGGCATAGCTATCTACTTGATCCTGTTGAATCTGGGCTATCGCAAAGTATCGAGCATCAGGGTGTGAGAAGTACATCCCTGATACTGAAGCACCTGGCCACATCGCGTAGCTAGACGTCAGTGACATATCGATGGCCTTCTCAACGTCCATCAACTCCCACAATGTGCCTTTCTCTGTGTGCTCTGGACAAGCAGGATAACCTGGAGCAGGACGGATACCTTGGTATTTCTCTCGAATCAAATCGTCGTTAGACAAGTCCTCATCTGGCGAGTAACCCCAAATGTCCTTTCTCACTTCTTTATGCAGATACTCCGCGAACGCTTCAGCCAATCGGTCAGCAACCGCTTGAATCATGATTGCGTTGTAGTCATCACCTTTCGCTTTGTATTCATCAGCCAGTTCTCGCTCACCAATACCGCCGGTCACCGCAAAACCACCAATCCAGTCCGCTTTACCGCTCTCTTTTGGCGCAATGTAATCAGACAGACAATAGTTAAACCCTTTAGGCTTTTCGGTTTGTTGACGAAGGTTATGTAGAACCTTTAGAACTTCAGTACGAGACTCATCGGTATACACTTCAATATCATCACCAACGCTGTTCGCTGGGAACATGGCACACATACCACGAGCTTCAAGTAACTTCTCTTTCTCTACGCGATCCAGTAGATCGTTAGCATCTTTAAATAAACGTTTTGCTTCTTCACCCACTTCTTCATGTTCAAGAATCGCAGGGTACTTACCAACCAAAGACCACGTCATAAAGAATGGAGTCCAATCGATGTACTGGCGCAAAGTCGCCACATCAAAATCATTGAAGATGTGAACTCCCGGTTTAGCCGGTGCCGGTGGAGTATACGCATCCCAATCGATAGCGACTTTATTGGCACGAGCTCTTTCAAGTGTGACAGGCTTAGTGCGCGGCTTCTTACGATTGTGCTGGTCTCGAACGCGATCATAGTCGATATCTAGCTTCTCAACGAAAGCGGGCTTCAATTCATCAGAAAGTAGTGAAGTACACACACCTACAGCGCGCGAGGCATTATTTACGTATACAACAGGTTCTGAATAATTTTGTTCAATCTTGACCGCAGTGTGCGCTTTAGATGTAGTTGCGCCGCCGATCAATAGAGGAAGCTTAAAACCTTGTCTTTCCATCTCTTTGGCAACGTGTACCATTTCATCAAGAGACGGTGTAATCAGTCCAGACAGGCCAATAATGTCGACATTCTCTTCTTTTGCGACCTTGAGAATCTTCTCACAAGAAACCATTACGCCTAAATCGATGATCTCGTAGTTATTACACTGTAAAACCACGCCAACGATATTCTTACCAATATCGTGTACGTCACCTTTAACGGTCGCTAATAGAATCTTACCGTTAGTTGCGCCCACTTCTTTCGATGCATTGATGAATGGTTCTAGGTGGGCAACCGCTTGTTTCATAACACGCGCAGACTTTACAACCTGTGGTAAGAACATCTTACCTTCACCAAATAGGTCACCGACAACGTTCATGCCGTCCATTAGAGGGCCTTCAATCACCTCGATAGGGCGAGAGGCATTAACGCGAGCTTCTTCGGTATCTTCAACGATAAAATCGGTGATACCTTTAACCAAAGAGTGCTCTAAGCGCTTCTCTACAGGCCAAGTTCTCCATTCTAGAGCAGATTTATCTTCAACCTTACCGACAGCACGCTCTAGGTATTCGGTCGCCATATCAAGCAATCGTTCAGTCGAATCATCACGACGGTTCAATACAACATCTTCAACAGCATCACGCAGATCTTCTGGAACATTATCGTAAATTTCCAGCTGACCAGCGTTTACGATACCCATATCCATACCATTTTTAAAACAGTGATATAGGAATACTGCGTGGATTGCCTCACGAACGTAATTGTTACCGCGGAATGAGAACGACACGTTCGATACACCACCAGAGATCATCGCATGAGGGAGATCACGCTTAATATCCCCTACAGCTTCGATGAAATCGACCGCATAGTTGTTATGTTCATCAATACCAGTAGCAACCGCGAAGATGTTCGGGTCAAAAATAATGTCTTCAGGTGGGAAGCCAACCTCATCAACAAGAATGTTGTAGGCATTGGTACAGATCTCGACTTTACGCTCTCGAGTATCAGCCTGCCCGACTTCATCGAACGCCATCACAATGACAGCTGCACCATAACGACGAACTAATTTGGCTTGCTCAACAAACTTCTCTTTGCCTTCTTTTAGAGAGATTGAGTTAACGATACCTTTGCCTTGAATACATTTCAGACCAGCTTCGATAACTTCCCACTTAGAAGAGTCGACCATGACTGGCACTTTCGAGATTTCTGGTTCTGACGCACATAGATTAAGGAATTTAACCATACACGCCTCAGCGTCTAGCATCCCTTCATCCATGTTGATATCGATAATTTGAGCACCGTTCTCAACTTGCTCTCGAGCAACACTCAAGGCTTCGTCGTAAAGCTCTTCCTTAATAAGGCGCTTAAAGCGGGCAGAACCGGTAACGTTAGTACGCTCACCCACGTTCACGAACAAAGATTCTTTAGCTATCGTCAGTGGCTCTAGTCCCGAAAGACGGCAAGAAACAGGTAAATCCGGCAATTGACGCGGCGTTACACCTTCAACTGCCTCAGCCATTTGGCGGATATGCTCTGGAGTAGTACCACAACAGCCACCAATTAGGTTCAAGAAGCCACTTTCAGCCCATTCCTTAACGTGCTCAGCCATATCTTCAGGCGAAAGGTCATACTCACCAAATGCGTTAGGCAAACCTGCATTAGGGTGAGCGGAAACGTTACATTCTGAGATGCGAGACATCTCACCAACGTACTCTCGCAGTTCATCAGGACCTAATGCACAGTTCAATCCAAATGAGATAGGTTTTACATGACGAAGTGCGTTGTAGAATGCTTCTGTCGTCTGACCTGAAAGCGTACGACCTGAAGCATCAGTAATGGTACCGGAGATCATAACAGGTAGAGTAATGCCCACTTCTTCGAAAACGGATTCAACCGCAAAAGCACACGCTTTCGCGTTCAACGTATCGAAGATAGTTTCGATAAGAATTAAGTCTGAACCGCCCTTAATAAGCGCTCGAGTCGACTCAGAATAAGCTTCAACTAACTCGTCAAAGCTAACATTTCGATAACCTGGATCGTTTACATCAGGCGAGATAGAACAAGTTCGGTTAGTTGGACCTAATACACCCGCGACGAAGCGAGGCTTTTCTGGGGTCTTTGCGGTCCATTCATCAGCCGCTTCACGAGCAAGCTTGGCAGCAGAAAAGTTAATTTCTTCACTAAGGCTTTCCATATCATAGTCGGCCATAGCGATGGTTGTAGCGTTAAAGGTATTGGTTTCGAGGATGTCAGCCCCAGCTTCCAAGTATTCTGAATGGATATCTTTGATAAGCTTAGGCTGTGTAAGAACTAAAAGGTCATTGTTGCCCTTTAAGTCACTGTGCCAATTAGCAAAGCGTTCACCACGATAGTCTTGCTCTTCCAATTTATAATCCTGAATCATGGTGCCCATGCCACCATCAATCAGTAAAATTCGTTGCTTCAACAGAGCGTCAATCTTTTGCCTTACATTACTTCCCACGGTACAACCTCATTCCTTTAATTATCCGTCCATCCTATCACACATTAAAAAGGAGTCTAGACGTCTAAAAAAGGAAATTGATTACCGACTCATGACAAAAAAATGTTTGCTATTTGAGCATGAGACAACGAAAATTCATATTCATACTTTGTTACATGTTGGAATCCCAATGTCGGTCTATTACACCTTATGCTTCTTGTCCGCTGCAGCCATGCTTATTGCTTTCGTGAATACCAAAATTGGTAAAATGCAGACAACCATCGCCATCACAGCTGGCTCAATGATGTTATCTCTATTGATTATCATTGCGGGACAAAACAATTGGTTCCAATTGGCTGACATCGCCTCAGAAACCGTTGCCAGTATCAACTTTGAAGATTTCTTACTTAAGGGAATCTTGGGGTTCTTGCTCTTTGCCGGTGGTTTGGGGATTAAATTACCAAACCTAAAAGACCAGAAGTGGGAAATAACAGTACTCGCATTAGGTGCAACGCTGTTTTCAACATTCTTTATCGGTTTTGTGCTGTACGGGTTCTGCCAGTTCATCGGTATTCAATTTGATCTAATTTACTGCCTACTGTTTGGCTCTCTAATCTCCCCTACCGATCCCATTGCTGTGCTAGCCATCGTAAAGAAACTCGATGCGCCAAGACGAATCTCTACTCAAATCGAGGGAGAGTCTCTATTTAACGATGGTTTTGGTTTGGTTATCTTCGTAACCTTATTTACTATCGCATTCGGTACAGAAGCACCGACTGTCGGTAGTGTCACCATGTTATTCGTTCAAGAGGCGATTGGCGGCATTGTCTACGGTTTTGTTTTAGGTCTCGTATTCCACTACCTAATCAGCAACACCGATGACCACTCGATGGAGTTACTATTGACCATCGGTATCCCAACTGCTGGTTA
Source organism: Vibrio crassostreae (assembly GCF_024347415.1). Taxonomy (NCBI): domain Bacteria; kingdom Pseudomonadati; phylum Pseudomonadota; class Gammaproteobacteria; order Vibrionales; family Vibrionaceae; genus Vibrio; species Vibrio crassostreae. The sequence goes on along the minus strand of NZ_AP025476.1, from coordinate 336,010 downwards.
TGCGTTTGCTGAAGTTCTACATGTATCAGGACCATTAGCAATGGTGGTATCAGGTATCATGATTGGTAACTGGACTCGCTTTATCGGATTCTCAAAAGAGAGTGAAGATCACCTAGATCATTTCTGGGAATTAATAGATGAATTCTTAAACGGCGTATTATTCCTATTAATTGGTATGTCGATGCTGCTATTCAAATTCCACCAAGAAGACTGGATCTTAATGGCATTCGCAGTCCCTCTAGTATTGAGTGCACGCTACTTGAGTGTTTTCTTGTCTTACATCGGATTTAAACGCTTTAGAACTTACAACCCATGGTCGATTAAGATTCTAACTTGGGGTGGCTTGCGTGGTGGTCTAGCTCTAGCGATGGCACTTTCAATCCCTTCAGGTATCTGGGTAATAGAAGATAAGGCAATAGATGTTAAAGAGATAATCCTTGTTATGACCTATGCCGTAGTAGTGTTCTCGATTCTCGTTCAAGGCTCGACGATCACTCCTATGATAGAAAAAGCGAAGCAAGCTGAGAAAGAGCTCGGCTAACATCTAAAAAAATCAAACTAGGCTGCCTAATTTAGGTAGCCTTTTTTATACCTGATGAAAGTCAGACTTACCAATTTTCTCACTGAAGCTCTAGCTAAAGGTATATGTAGCACATCGATCGTATCTAGGACATTTGATGTACTGATATTGGAGTAATCAAAAATCTCAATGTAGGGTAAACACTAGATTTGGCCAGAACTCTTTCAGGAAGTTCAGCCTAGTTCCTATTCGCAGTCGCGAGTCTACCCAATAAACCACTCACAAGATTGTATAAGTGCCAGATGAAAGGCTTCACCTTTCATCTGGAAACAAAAACAACAGGACTCAACGTCTCGCTTAAATAGCGTTAATATCGCTAGTTATTAATTAGCAAAACTGCAGAACAAAATGAGTGTTGATCAGAAAGCTCTGGTTTTGAACTAAGTCTTTATATTCGACAAGGCTGTACTAAGCAGGAGTTCAAGAGGTTGAGTAGATAGAGATAGCTAAAGGAGCACTTGGTACTTCCAGTGTAACTTCTAAAGATGACAGGAATAATAAAGGCTCTAGCATTTCTACGGGACGCGCAGTCTAGCCTGGGGTGGACTTGAGTCCCTCCGGAGATTCGAGCTAGCTGGCAAAGCAACAGACGTAAACAAGCCCCAGCATTTCTACTGAGGCTTTGATATGGCGGGGTAGAGAGATTCGAAATCCCTGCATCCTCTATTTTAGTAATTCGGGGAATCCGCGGCTTACTAATAGCGTATCTTAGATTCAGAAAGCAAAAAGGCTCTAGCATTTCTGCTAGAGCCTTAAATATGACAGGGGTGGACTGGGCCGGCACTCCGGAGATTAGACCGGGCTGGCGATCCAGCTCCCAACATTGCTTCGTAGAAGCAACAGATGTAAAAAAGCCTCAGCATTTCTGCTGAGGCTTCGTATATGGCAGGGGTGGAGAGATTCGAACTCCCAACACGCGGATTTGGAATCCGCTGCTCTGCCAATTGGAGCTACACCCCTAAAACTTTTTACTACTTCAGATTCGAAAAAACCTCGCACTAGGCGAGGTTATCGAATAAGTGGCGGAGTGGACGGGACTCGAACCCGCGACCCCCGGCGTGACAGGCCGGTATTCTAACCAACTGAACTACCACTCCGCAGTGGTCAACTCACTAAGTGAGCGTCCATATCTCCAGGTTGGTCAACCTAAAGATTTAATTTAAAGCCTGGCGATGTCCTACTCTCACATGGGGAAGCCCCACACTACCATCGGCGCTATTGTGTTTCACTTCTGAGTTCGGCATGGAATCAGGTGGGTCCACAATGCTATGGTCGCCAAGCAAATTTTGCTTTTACTTTCAGTTTTTTAAAAACTGAAGGCAAAATAATCTGGAAAGCTGTTAAATTCTCTTCAAACTCATTCAAGCGTTTGGTATTTCTATTGAGTCCACAAAACCCCTTGGGTGTTGTATGGTTAAGCCTCACGGGCAATTAGTACAGGTTAGCTCAATGCCTCGCAGCACTTACACACCCTGCCTATCAACGTCGTAGTCTACGACAACCCTTTAGGACGCTTAAAGCGCCAGGGAAAACTCATCTCAAGGCTCGCTTCCCGCTTAGATGCTTTCAGCGGTTATCGATTCCGAACTTAGCTACCGGGCAATGCCATTGGCATGACAACCCGAACACCAGAGGTTCGTCCACTCCGGTCCTCTCGTACTAGGAGCAGCCCCTTTCAATTTTCCAACGCCCACGGCAGATAGGGACCGAACTGTCTCACGACGTTCTAAACCCAGCTCGCGTACCACTTTAAATGGCGAACAGCCATACCCTTGGGACCGACTTCAGCCCCAGGATGTGATGAGCCGACATCGAGGTGCCAAACACCGCCGTCGATATGAACTCTTGGGCGGTATCAGCCTGTTATCCCCGGAGTACCTTTTATCCGTTGAGCGATGGCCCTTCCATTCAGAACCACCGGATCACTATGACCTGCTTTCGCACCTGCTCGAATTGTCATTCTCGCAGTCAAGCGGGCTTATGCCATTGCACTAACCACACGATGTCCAACCGTGTTTAGCCCACCTTCGTGCTCCTCCGTTACTCTTTGGGAGGAGACCGCCCCAGTCAAACTACCCACCAGGCACTGTCCGTAATCCCGATTCAGGGACCAACGTTAGAACATCAAAACTACAAGGGTGGTATTTCAAGGACGACTCCACCACATCTAGCGACGCGGTTTCAAAGTCTCCCACCTATCCTACACATGTAGGTTCAATGTTCAGTGCCAAGCTGTAGTAAAGGTTCACGGGGTCTTTCCGTCTAGCCGCGGGTACACTGCATCTTCACAGCGATTTCAATTTCACTGAGTCTCGGGTGGAGACAGCGTGGCCATCATTACGCCATTCGTGCAGGTCGGAACTTACCCGACAAGGAATTTCGCTACCTTAGGACCGTTATAGTTACGGCCGCCGTTTACCGGGGCTTCGATCAAGAGCTTCGACCGAAGTCTAACCCCATCAATTAACCTTCCGGCACCGGGCAGGCGTCACACCGTATACGTCATCTTACGATTTTGCACAGTGCTGTGTTTTTAATAAACAGTTGCAGCCACCTGGTATCTGCGACTCTCGTCTGCTCCATCCGCAAGGGACTTCACTGATAAGAGCGTACCTTCTCCCGAAGTTACGGTACCATTTTGCCTAGTTCCTTCACCCGAGTTCTCTCAAGCGCCTTGGTATTCTCTACCCGACCACCTGTGTCGGTTTGGGGTACGATTCCTTACAATCTGAAGCTTAGAGGCTTTTCCTGGAAGCATGGCATCAATGACTTCACTACCGTAGTAGCTCGACATCGTATCTCAGCGTTAGTAGCGGTCCGGATTTACCTAAACCACCCGCCTACGTACTTGAACCTGGACAACCGTCGCCAGGCCCACCTAGCCTTCTCCGTCCCCCCATCGCAATTGTAAGAAGTACAGGAATATTAACCTGTTTCCCATCGACTACGCCTTTCGGCCTCGCCTTAGGAGTCGACTTACCCTGCCCCGATTAACGTTGGACAGGAACCCTTGGTCTTCCGGCGAGGGAGTTTTTCACTCCCTTTATCGTTACTCATGTCAGCATTCGCACTTCTGATACCTCCAGCAGCCCTTACAGACCACCTTCAACGGCTTACAGAACGCTCCCCTACCCCACATACCCTAAGGTACGTAGCCGCAGCTTCGGTGTATAGCTTAGCCCCGTTACATCTTCCGCGCAGGCCGACTCGACCAGTGAGCTATTACGCTTTCTTTAAATGATGGCTGCTTCTAAGCCAACATCCTGGCTGTCTGAGCCTTCCCACATCGTTTCCCACTTAGCTATACTTTGGGACCTTAGCTGGCGGTCTGGGTTGTTTCCCTCTCCACGACGGACGTTAGCACCCGCCGTGTGTCTCCCGGATAGTACTTACTGGTATTCGGAGTTTGCAAAGGGTTGGTAAGTCGGGATGACCCCCTAGCCTTAACAGTGCTCTACCCCCAGTAGTATTCGTCCGAGGCGCTACCTAAATAGCTTTCGGGGAGAACCAGCTATCTCCAGGTTTGATTGGCCTTTCACCCCTAGCCACAAGTCATCCGCTAATTTTTCAACATTAGTCGGTTCGGTCCTCCAGTTGATGTTACTCAACCTTCAACCTGCCCATGGCTAGATCACCTGGTTTCGGGTCTAATCCTAGCAACTGTACGCCCAGTTAAGACTCGGTTTCCCTACGGCTCCCCTAAACGGTTAACCTTGCTACTAAAATTAAGTCGCTGACCCATTATACAAAAGGTACGCAGTCACACCACGAAGGTGCTCCTACTGCTTGTACGTACACGGTTTCAGGTTCTATTTCACTCCCCTCACAGGGGTTCTTTTCGCCTTTCCCTCACGGTACTGGTTCACTATCGGTCAGTCAGTAGTATTTAGCCTTGGAGGATGGTCCCCCCATATTCAGACAGGATATCACGTGTCCCGCCCTACTCGTTTTCACTGATTATGAGATGTCGATTACGGGGCTATCACCCTTTATTGCGGCACTTTCCAGAGCCTTCATCTGTCTCATTAAAAGCTTAAGGGCTAATCCAATTTCGCTCGCCGCTACTTTCGGAATCTCGGTTGATTTCTCTTCCTCGGGGTACTTAGATGTTTCAGTTCCCCCGGTTTGCCTCCTGTTGCTATGTATTCACAACAGGATACTTACTTATGTAAGTGGGTTTCCCCATTCAGGAATCCCAGACTCAAAAGGTTATTACTACCTAATCTGGGCTTATCGCAAGTTATTACGCCTTTCATCGCCTCTGACTGCCAAGGCATCCACCGTGTACGCTTAGTCACTTAACCATACAACCCGAAAGGGTCTTAGCGTATGGCAACTAACCAAGGTTTTTGGTTGTCATTAAGAAGGGTTAATTCTCAATGACTGTTTGCCGGACTCAATGTGATTCAAACAAGTTTGAATCGAATACAAGACACTTGAATGTGTTTGTTGTGTTTATCTAAAAGATAAACATTGAGAACTTTTAAATTTGATTGAATTACTCGTAAGTAATCAATCAGTCAGCTTTCCAAATTGTTAAAGAGCTTGATTTCTTTCGAAACCATTTTTAAAGATTCTTAGGGAAAAACCCTTAAAGATGGTGGAGCTATGCGGGATCGAACCGCAGACCTCCTGCGTGCAAGGCAGGCGCTCTCCCAGCTGAGCTATAGCCCCATCTAGGTCGATATTGGTGGGTCTGAGTGGACTTGAACCACCGACCTCCCGCTTATCAGGCGAGCGCTCTAACCAGCTGAGCTACAGACCCAATATCGTCTCTTAACTTTTCTAAACCTAATCAATCTGTGTGGACACTTATCGTGAATATCTTCGTATAAGGAGGTGATCCAGCCCCAGGTTCCCCTAGGGCTACCTTGTTACGACTTCACCCCAGTCATGAACCACAAAGTGGTGAGCGTCCTCCCCGAAAGGTTAAACTACCCACTTCTTTTGCAGCCCACTCCCATGGTGTGACGGGCGGTGTGTACAAGGCCCGGGAACGTATTCACCGTAGCATTCTGATCTACGATTACTAGCGATTCCGACTTCATGGAGTCGAGTTGCAGACTCCAATCCGGACTACGACGCACTTTTTGGGATTCGCTCACTATCGCTAGCTTGCTGCCCTCTGTATGCGCCATTGTAGCACGTGTGTAGCCCTACTCGTAAGGGCCATGATGACTTGACGTCGTCCCCACCTTCCTCCGGTTTATCACCGGCAGTCTCCCTGGAGTTCCCGACATTACTCGCTGGCAAACAAGGATAAGGGTTGCGCTCGTTGCGGGACTTAACCCAACATTTCACAACACGAGCTGACGACAGCCATGCAGCACCTGTCTCAGAGCTCCCGAAGGCACACCTGCGTCTCCGCTGGCTTCTCTGGATGTCAAGAGTAGGTAAGGTTCTTCGCGTTGCATCGAATTAAACCACATGCTCCACCGCTTGTGCGGGCCCCCGTCAATTCATTTGAGTTTTAATCTTGCGACCGTACTCCCCAGGCGGTCTACTTAACGCGTTAGCTCCGAAAGCCACGGCTCAAGGCCACAACCTCCAAGTAGACATCGTTTACGGCGTGGACTACCAGGGTATCTAATCCTGTTTGCTCCCCACGCTTTCGCATCTGAGTGTCAGTATCTGTCCAGGGGGCCGCCTTCGCCACTGGTATTCCTTCAGATCTCTACGCATTTCACCGCTACACCTGAAATTCTACCCCCCTCTACAGTACTCTAGTTCACCAGTTTCAAATGCAGTTCCGAGGTTGAGCCCCGGGCTTTCACATCTGACTTAATGAACCACCTGCATGCGCTTTACGCCCAGTAATTCCGATTAACGCTCGCACCCTCCGTATTACCGCGGCTGCTGGCACGGAGTTAGCCGGTGCTTCTTCTGTTGCTAACGTCAAGAGATGCAGCTATTAACTACACCCCCTTCCTCACAACTGAAAGTACTTTACAACCCGAAGGCCTTCTTCATACACGCGGCATGGCTGCATCAGGCTTTCGCCCATTGTGCAATATTCCCCACTGCTGCCTCCCGTAGGAGTCTGGACCGTGTCTCAGTTCCAGTGTGGCTGATCATCCTCTCAGACCAGCTAGGGATCGTCGCCTTGGTGAGCCATTACCTCACCAACTAGCTAATCCCACCTAGGCATATCTTGACGCGAGAGGCCCGAAGGTCCCCCTCTTTGGCCCGTAGGCATTATGCGGTATTAGCCATCGTTTCCAATGGTTATCCCCCACATCAAGGCAATTTCCTAGGCATTACTCACCCGTCCGCCGCTCGACGCCCATTAACGCACCCGAAGGATTGTTAGTGTCGTTTCCGCTCGACTTGCATGTGTTAGGCCTGCCGCCAGCGTTCAATCTGAGCCATGATCAAACTCTTCAATTTAAGATTTTGTGACTCAACGAATACTGACTTCAAAACTAATATTCATGTAAACATGAACATGTAATTCTAAAGCTATTACCATTCCAACAGAATGGTAATGAATTGACTGTGCCAAATACCTTCTTTCTACAAGAGAAAGTAGTTATTTGTATTGGTCACTCAGTTCATTGAAATCAATTTTGATTCCGAAGAATCTGTTTTATCTAACGATAAAACGTTTTGATATTCATCAACGAGTGCCCACACAGATTGATAGGTTTAAATTGTTAAAGAGCTTTGCTTTCAGTGCCTTAGCACCCAAGCAGGACGCGTATAATACGCTTTCTACTTTGAAAGTCAACATAAAATACTAAGAAAACTTAGAACTCTATGGTGACTTGTCTACTTTGTAGACAAAGTCGAAATTAAAGCCTGGCGATGTCCTACTCTCACATGGGGAAGCCCCACACTACCATCGGCGCTATTGTGTTTCACTTCTGAGTTCGGCATGGAATCAGGTGGGTCCACAATGCTATGGTCGCCAAGCAAATTTTGCTTTTACTTTCAGTTTTTTAAAAACTGAAGGCAAAATAATCTGGAAAGCTGTTAAATTCTCTTCAAACTCATTCAAGCGTTTGGTATTTCTATTGAGTCCACAAAACCCCTTGGGTGTTGTATGGTTAAGCCTCACGGGCAATTAGTACAGGTTAGCTCAATGCCTCGCAGCACTTACACACCCTGCCTATCAACGTCGTAGTCTACGACAACCCTTTAGGACGCTTAAAGCGCCAGGGAAAACTCATCTCAAGGCTCGCTTCCCGCTTAGATGCTTTCAGCGGTTATCGATTCCGAACTTAGCTACCGGGCAATGCCATTGGCATGACAACCCGAACACCAGAGGTTCGTCCACTCCGGTCCTCTCGTACTAGGAGCAGCCCCTTTCAATTTTCCAACGCCCACGGCAGATAGGGACCGAACTGTCTCACGACGTTCTAAACCCAGCTCGCGTACCACTTTAAATGGCGAACAGCCATACCCTTGGGACCGACTTCAGCCCCAGGATGTGATGAGCCGACATCGAGGTGCCAAACACCGCCGTCGATATGAACTCTTGGGCGGTATCAGCCTGTTATCCCCGGAGTACCTTTTATCCGTTGAGCGATGGCCCTTCCATTCAGAACCACCGGATCACTATGACCTGCTTTCGCACCTGCTCGAATTGTCATTCTCGCAGTCAAGCGGGCTTATGCCATTGCACTAACCACACGATGTCCAACCGTGTTTAGCCCACCTTCGTGCTCCTCCGTTACTCTTTGGGAGGAGACCGCCCCAGTCAAACTACCCACCAGGCACTGTCCGTAATCCCGATTCAGGGACCAACGTTAGAACATCAAAACTACAAGGGTGGTATTTCAAGGACGACTCCACCACATCTAGCGACGCGGTTTCAAAGTCTCCCACCTATCCTACACATGTAGGTTCAATGTTCAGTGCCAAGCTGTAGTAAAGGTTCACGGGGTCTTTCCGTCTAGCCGCGGGTACACTGCATCTTCACAGCGATTTCAATTTCACTGAGTCTCGGGTGGAGACAGCGTGGCCATCATTACGCCATTCGTGCAGGTCGGAACTTACCCGACAAGGAATTTCGCTACCTTAGGACCGTTATAGTTACGGCCGCCGTTTACCGGGGCTTCGATCAAGAGCTTCGACCGAAGTCTAACCCCATCAATTAACCTTCCGGCACCGGGCAGGCGTCACACCGTATACGTCATCTTACGATTTTGCACAGTGCTGTGTTTTTAATAAACAGTTGCAGCCACCTGGTATCTGCGACTCTCGTCTGCTCCATCCGCAAGGGACTTCACTGATAAGAGCGTACCTTCTCCCGAAGTTACGGTACCATTTTGCCTAGTTCCTTCACCCGAGTTCTCTCAAGCGCCTTGGTATTCTCTACCCGACCACCTGTGTCGGTTTGGGGTACGATTCCTTACAATCTGAAGCTTAGAGGCTTTTCCTGGAAGCATGGCATCAATGACTTCACTACCGTAGTAGCTCGACATCGTATCTCAGCGTTAGTAGCGGTCCGGATTTACCTAAACCACCCGCCTACGTACTTGAACCTGGACAACCGTCGCCAGGCCCACCTAGCCTTCTCCGTCCCCCCATCGCAATTGTAAGAAGTACAGGAATATTAACCTGTTTCCCATCGACTACGCCTTTCGGCCTCGCCTTAGGAGTCGACTTACCCTGCCCCGATTAACGTTGGACAGGAACCCTTGGTCTTCCGGCGAGGGAGTTTTTCACTCCCTTTATCGTTACTCATGTCAGCATTCGCACTTCTGATACCTCCAGCAGCCCTTACAGACCACCTTCAACGGCTTACAGAACGCTCCCCTACCCCACATACCCTAAGGTACGTAGCCGCAGCTTCGGTGTATAGCTTAGCCCCGTTACATCTTCCGCGCAGGCCGACTCGACCAGTGAGCTATTACGCTTTCTTTAAATGATGGCTGCTTCTAAGCCAACATCCTGGCTGTCTGAGCCTTCCCACATCGTTTCCCACTTAGCTATACTTTGGGACCTTAGCTGGCGGTCTGGGTTGTTTCCCTCTCCACGACGGACGTTAGCACCCGCCGTGTGTCTCCCGGATAGTACTTACTGGTATTCGGAGTTTGCAAAGGGTTGGTAAGTCGGGATGACCCCCTAGCCTTAACAGTGCTCTACCCCCAGTAGTATTCGTCCGAGGCGCTACCTAAATAGCTTTCGGGGAGAACCAGCTATCTCCAGGTTTGATTGGCCTTTCACCCCTAGCCACAAGTCATCCGCTAATTTTTCAACATTAGTCGGTTCGGTCCTCCAGTTGATGTTACTCAACCTTCAACCTGCCCATGGCTAGATCACCTGGTTTCGGGTCTAATCCTAGCAACTGTACGCCCAGTTAAGACTCGGTTTCCCTACGGCTCCCCTAAACGGTTAACCTTGCTACTAAAATTAAGTCGCTGACCCATTATACAAAAGGTACGCAGTCACACCACGAAGGTGCTCCTACTGCTTGTACGTACACGGTTTCAGGTTCTATTTCACTCCCCTCACAGGGGTTCTTTTCGCCTTTCCCTCACGGTACTGGTTCACTATCGGTCAGTCAGTAGTATTTAGCCTTGGAGGATGGTCCCCCCATATTCAGACAGGATATCACGTGTCCCGCCCTACTCGATTTCACTGATTATGATGTGTCGGTTACGGGGCTATCACCCTTTGTTGCGCCACTTTCCAGAGGCTTCACCTGCATCATTAAAAGCTTAAGGGCTAATCCAATTTCGCTCGCCGCTACTTTCGGAATCTCGGTTGATTTCTCTTCCTCGGGGTACTTAGATGTTTCAGTTCCCCCGGTTTGCCTCCTGTTGCTATGTATTCACAACAGGATACTTGCTTATGCAAGTGGGTTTCCCCATTCAGGAATCCCAGACTCAAAAGGTTATTACTACCTAATCTGGGCTTATCGCAAGTTATTACGCCTTTCATCGCCTCTGACTGCCAAGGCATCCACCGTGTACGCTTAGTCACTTAACCATACAACCCGAAAGGGTTTCTATTTGCTTTCACTTTAAAAAGTGAAGACAAATAAGCGTATGGCAACTAACCAAGGTTTTTGGTTGTCATTAAGAAGGGTTAATTCTCAATGACTGTTTGCCGGACTCAATTTCAATTCAAACTAAGTTTGAATCACTCTTTATTTCCACTTTTAAAAAGTGAAGACAAAAAGCCAAGACACTTGAATGTGTTTGTTGTGTTTATCTAATGAAAGATAAACATTGAGAACTTTTAAATTTGATTGAATTACTCGTAAGTAATCAATCAGTCAGCTTTCCAAATTGTTAAAGAGCTTGATTCAATAAATGAACCATTTTTAAAGACACTTAAATAAATGCGCTTAAAGATGGTATCCCGTAGGGGAGTCGAACCCCTGTTACCGCCGTGAAAGGGCGGTGTCCTAGGCCTCTAGACGAACGGGACATAGGTTACTCTTAACTGTTTAAACATATCAATCTGTGTGGACACTTATCGTGAATATCTTCGTATAAGGAGGTGATCCAGCCCCAGGTTCCCCTAGGGCTACCTTGTTACGACTTCACCCCAGTCATGAACCACAAAGTGGTGAGCGTCCTCCCCGAAAGGTTAAACTACCCACTTCTTTTGCAGCCCACTCCCATGGTGTGACGGGCGGTGTGTACAAGGCCCGGGAACGTATTCACCGTAGCATTCTGATCTACGATTACTAGCGATTCCGACTTCATGGAGTCGAGTTGCAGACTCCAATCCGGACTACGACGCACTTTTTGGGATTCGCTCACTATCGCTAGCTTGCTGCCCTCTGTATGCGCCATTGTAGCACGTGTGTAGCCCTACTCGTAAGGGCCATGATGACTTGACGTCGTCCCCACCTTCCTCCGGTTTATCACCGGCAGTCTCCCTGGAGTTCCCGACATTACTCGCTGGCAAACAAGGATAAGGGTTGCGCTCGTTGCGGGACTTAACCCAACATTTCACAACACGAGCTGACGACAGCCATGCAGCACCTGTCTCAGAGCTCCCGAAGGCACACCTGCGTCTCCGCTGGCTTCTCTGGATGTCAAGAGTAGGTAAGGTTCTTCGCGTTGCATCGAATTAAACCACATGCTCCACCGCTTGTGCGGGCCCCCGTCAATTCATTTGAGTTTTAATCTTGCGACCGTACTCCCCAGGCGGTCTACTTAACGCGTTAGCTCCGAAAGCCACGGCTCAAGGCCACAACCTCCAAGTAGACATCGTTTACGGCGTGGACTACCAGGGTATCTAATCCTGTTTGCTCCCCACGCTTTCGCATCTGAGTGTCAGTATCTGTCCAGGGGGCCGCCTTCGCCACTGGTATTCCTTCAGATCTCTACGCATTTCACCGCTACACCTGAAATTCTACCCCCCTCTACAGTACTCTAGTTCACCAGTTTCAAATGCAGTTCCGAGGTTGAGCCCCGGGCTTTCACATCTGACTTAATGAACCACCTGCATGCGCTTTACGCCCAGTAATTCCGATTAACGCTCGCACCCTCCGTATTACCGCGGCTGCTGGCACGGAGTTAGCCGGTGCTTCTTCTGTTGCTAACGTCAAGAGATAGCGCTATTAACGCTACCCCCTTCCTCACAACTGAAAGTACTTTACAACCCGAAGGCCTTCTTCATACACGCGGCATGGCTGCATCAGGCTTTCGCCCATTGTGCAATATTCCCCACTGCTGCCTCCCGTAGGAGTCTGGACCGTGTCTCAGTTCCAGTGTGGCTGATCATCCTCTCAGACCAGCTAGGGATCGTCGCCTTGGTGAGCCATTACCTCACCAACTAGCTAATCCCACCTAGGCATATCTTGACGCGAGAGGCCCGAAGGTCCCCCTCTTTGGCCCGTAGGCATTATGCGGTATTAGCCATCGTTTCCAATGGTTATCCCCCACATCAAGGCAATTTCCTAGGCATTACTCACCCGTCCGCCGCTCGACGCCCATTAACGCACCCGAAGGATTATTAGTGTCGTTTCCGCTCGACTTGCATGTGTTAGGCCTGCCGCCAGCGTTCAATCTGAGCCATGATCAAACTCTTCAATTTAAGATTTTGTCGGCTCAATGAATACTGACTTCAAAACTACAAAAAGTAATTCTAAAGCTATTATCTTTCCAACAGAAAGATAATGAATTGACTGTGCCAAATACCTTCTTTCTACAAGAGAAAGTAGTTATTTGTATTGGTCACTCAGTTCATTGAAACCAAAGTTGATTCCGAAGAATCTGTTTTATCTAACGATAAAACGTTTTGATATTCATCAACGAGTGCCCACACAGATTGATAGGTTTAAATTGTTAAAGAGCTTCTCTTCGTTGTGACTTGCATCACTTCGGAAGAGGCGGCTATTCTAGCGATTTAATTCTCAGTGTCAAACACTTTTGAAAATTAATTTCTACTTTCTAAAAGTAGGAGCGAATAATCGCTTAAAGCTAGTTGCCTAACTAACATTCTGCGCTGAAGCCTTGTGGCGTCTGCCGTGTCAGTGAGGCGGCATTATAGAGATGTTCATCACATTGGCAAGTGTTTATTAAAGAAAAATGCAAAAATAACGATTACATGACGAATAAACACTCAAAGCCTTATTTATGCAACTTTAACTACAAAGTAACTACACAATAACCACAGACTTATCCACAATCGCTCTAATTTTATCCCCTAGAAACTAAAAAAGCTGCCTTATGGCAGCTTTTTAAATAACAATGAGTCTAAATCCCAGAGCCATATTGCTCTCCATCATCTTCATGGAGACCACATTCGCGTTTCAGCCCATTAAAACGGGTTTCCTCTTCTGTCATACCAGGTTCCCACTTCTTAGTTGTGTGTGTATCCCCAACAGAAAGGTAACCCTGCTCTCGAAGCGGGTGATAACTGAGACCATGCTCTTCTAAGTAATAGTGAACATCTTTATTCGTCCAATCGATTACCGGCAAGAATTTAAACACACCGTTTTGGATGGATAAAATTGGTAAGTTTGCGCGCGATTGAGATTGCTCTCTTCTCAAACCGGAAAACCATGTCCCAGCCTCGAGCTCATCCAGCGCCCGTCTCATCGGTTCAACTTTATTAAGCTTGTTGTACTTCTCTATCCCTTCTATACCTTGCTCCCAAAGTTTGCCATATTGCGCTTGTTGCCAATTAGGACTCTGTTGTGCGCGAAAGACTTGAAGGTTTAGAGTCAGCTTCTGGCTCAACTCATCTATAAATCGATACGTTTCAGGAAATAGATACCCTGTGTCCGTCAGAATAACCGGAATATCTGGTTTCGCTTGAGTTACTAAGTGCAGCATTAACGCGGCTTGAATGCCGAAACTTGAAGACACAACATGTGATCCTTCCAAGTTTTCTAATGCCCATTTAACTCTTTCTAATGCTGTTAGCTGTTCTAACTCAGCATTAATTTGCCCAAGACGAAGTATTTGCTCCGTCTTAGTCAATGCGAGTAGCTCTGCTAACTTCAACTTTGAAGCGACAGAATTATGCATGCAGATCCCTCTTTGAAATGATCACCTCTTCGATGATGCCAACTCGGATGGTGAAATCACCAAAGCCTTCATTGTCTTGTCGTTCTGTAGCCCAGCGTCCCACCAGCGAATCAATCTCTTCTAAGATCTGGGCTGATGTGATGTTCTCTTTATACATCTTAGGAATACGGGTACCGGCTTTGTTACCACCTAAGTGCATATTGTAGCGACCTGGGGCTTTACCCACTAAGCCAAGTTCAGCCAACATTGCACGACCACAACCGTTCGGACAGCCAGTGATACGAAGGATAATGTTATCTTCTTCTGGTAATCCATGTTTCTTGAGAATGCCTTCGACATCGGTAACAAACTCTGGAAGAAAACGTTCAGCTTCTGCCATTGCTAGCGGACATGTTGGGAATGCCACACACGCCATTGAGTTTTTACGTTGCTCACTTACCGCGTCATCCATCAAACCATATTGACGCGCCAGTTTCTCAATTTTTGCCTTCTGGCTCTCAGGAACACCAGCAACAATTAAGTTTTGGTTTGCAGTCATGCGGAAATCACCTTTGTGGATCTTCGCAATTTCAGCCACACCCGTTTTCAAAGCCTTACCCGGGAAATCAAGTAAACGACCATTTTCAATAAACAGTGCTAAGTGGTGTTTGCCGTCAATACCTTCCGCCCAACCGATACGGTCACCACGACCAGTAAACTCATAAGGACGACTTTCAGAGAACTCAACCCCCGCACGCTTTTCAACTTCCGCTTTGAACACATCAATACCTACACGGTCTAGTGTGTACTTGGTTTTTGCATTCTTACGATTTGAACGGTTACCCCAATCACGCTGCGTGGTAACAACCGCTGCCGCAACATCTAACGTATTTTCTAGTGGTACAAAACCAAAGTCGTCAGCTTTACGAGCATAAGTAGAAGTATCACCATGTGTCATTGCTAAGCCGCCACCGACTAACACGTTAAAGCCCACCAGCTTTCCGTCTTTAGCAATCGCAACAAAGTTAAGATCGTTAGCGTGAACATCGACATCATTTTGTGGTGGGATCACAACTGTTGTCTTGAATTTACGCGGTAGATAATTATTACCAAGGATAGGCTCGTCATCGGTTGTTTCTAGTTTTTCACCATCAAGCCAGATCTCAGCATAAGCACGAGTTTTAGGCAGTAGGTGTTCGCTGATCTTCTTCGCCCACTCATAGGCTTCTTGATGAAGCTCGGATTCAACAGGGTTTGTTGTACACAAAACATTTCGGTTTACATCACCTGCAGTAGCGATTGAATCAATGCCAATATTGTTTAGCGTTTGGTGCATCAGCTTAATGTTCGGCTTCAACACACCGTGGAACTGAAACGTTTGACGTGTTGTTAGACGAATTGAACCGTAAGAGGTGCTTTCATCGGCGAACTTATCAATCGCCAACCATTGCTTAGGAGTAATGATGCCACCAGGCATACGCGCACGCAGCATTACGTTATGTAACGGTTCTAGCTTTTGCTTTGTACGTTCGTTGCGAATATCACGGTCGTCTTGTTGATACATACCGTGGAAACGAATCAACTGAAAGTTATCAGCAGTAAAACCACCAGTTATGCGGTCTTGGAGATCTTGTTCAATCGTACCGCGTAGGTTATTACTTTCACGCTTAAGACGCTCATTGTCAGCCAAAGGTCCAAGCACTTGACCTAGCACTTCTTGCTCTATTACTTGCTTGCTCATTAGTACACATCCCTTTGGTAACGTTTCGCTTTACGTAAATCATTAATATATTGTTCAGCTTGTTCGCGGCTCTGATTGCCATGTTTTTCCGCTATAGTAACTAACGCTTCATGGATATCTTTAGCCATTCGAGTCGCATCACCACAGACATAAAGGTACGCGCCCTCTTGGAGCCATTGCCAAACCTGCTCTGCCTGCTCAATTAATCGGTCTTGAACATAAACCTTTTCTTTTTGGTCACGGCTAAAGGCAACATCTAGCTTAGTTAGCGCGCCAGACTTAAGGTACTTCTGCCATTCAACTTGGTATAAGAAATCTTGAGTAAAGGTACGGTCGCCGAAGAATAACCAGCTCTTACCTTGAGCATCATTGTTTTCACGCTCTTGAACAAAACTGCGGAAAGGTGCGATCCCTGTACCAGGGCCAACCATGATAATTGGCGTGTTGTCGTCTTGTGGTAGCTTGAAATTATTGTTGTTCTCTACAAACACCTTAACTTCGCCACCTTCTTCAAGACGCTGAGCCAAGAAGCTTGATGCCCCACCTAAACGAGACTCTTCACCTTTTTGGTATTCAACCAGACCAACCGTTAAGTGAACTTCTTCATCCACTTCCGCTTGGCTTGATGCAATAGAATAGAGGCGCGGAGTCAGCTTACGTAACAGGCCAATTAACTCATCAGCCGATAGCTTGGTTTTCTTCTCTGCTAGTACGTCAACGATCTGAGTATTGCCGGCGTATTCACGAAGCTTGTCTTTATCTTCCACCAACTTGATTAACTTCTTGCTGCCAGATAACTCAGCAAACTTGGTCACAAGCTGAGGGTTTGAAGTGGTAATCTCAAATTTACTCACTAGCGCACTATGGATAGATAGATTGTCACCATCGACATCGACACTTTCGATGCCAGATAACCCAACCTTAGAAAGGATCTGATTCGCGAGTTCTGAACTGTTTTCATACCACACACCCAGTGCATCACCCGGTTGGTAAGTAATACCCGACTCATCAAGATCAATCTCGATATGACGAACATCTTTACCCGAGTCACGACCCGTGATCTTTTGGCTGGTTAATAGTGTCGCTGTGTATGGGTTTTGTTTGGTGTATTGCGAATGGCCAGCAGCCGCTTGACCTACAGGTAATTGAACCACATCGGCTTCAGTGCCTGTCGATAGCGTCTCTTTTACTTGCTCTAATGCTTTAGCGCGCCATTCCGTTGCTGACTCTTCGTAATCAACATCACAATCAAGGCGATCGACAAACGATTTAGCACCAAGCTTAGCGAGGAAGTTATCGAAATCTTTAGCCGTTTGGCAGAAGAACTCATAGCTGGAGTCACCTAAACCAATCACACCGTATTGTAGATTCGATAATTTTGGCGCTTTCTTCGATTGAAGGAATTCATGCAACTCAATAGCGTTATCAGGGGCTTCGCCCTCACCATTGGTTGAAGCGACGAAAATGACGTGTGTCTCTTTGGCTAAGTTCTTACCTTTATAATCACTCGCATCGAAAAGCTCGACCGCGATTCCTAAGGCTTTGGCTTCTGCCTCTAGCGATTCAGCGACGCCTTTTGCATTACCCGTTTGAGAAGCGAAGATAATGCTGAGCTTACCCGCAGGCTTAGCCGCTACCGCAGCGGCCGCTTGAGCGATTGGCGCAGCAGCACCGACAGGCTGAGCTTGGCTCACTCCCCAAAGATAACCACTGACCCACGCCAGTTGCTGTGAAGACAGTTCAGAAACAGTTTGCTGAAGATGACCCAATTGTTGGTCATTAAGTGGTGCTGCTAGCCCAGGTAACTCATTAGCCCCAGACTGTGCATTATTATTTTGTGAAGACTCTTTCTTATTTAAAGACATGGTCACGACATCCCTAATCATTGCGTGACGATAGATTAACCACTCCTTTTAATAACAAGAAAGAATAGAAAAGTATGTTTTATAACTTTTTGGAAGTAAAAACCGATTGAAACGTAAATTGCCTTACTGGTTTTCAATGCGTACTTGCTGAAAGCCAACCGCCATTGCTGACTTAGATGCTAGGTCTAAATCCGCGTAATGACATTCTTCACCATGAACATCAGTAAGCAGAACAAAGCCACCTCCCATATGGCGAAACTCCACAACCCAAGACCCTTCTTGAATTGAGGGCTCTATGATGGCTTCAACTAACAAGTTTTCTCTATATAAATTTCGTAATTCATTGAGTGTCATATTCCATCCCTTGCTTTGACCTCACAACATAGACCTTCTAAGAATAGACGCTAATTAGCTCTTTGTATTAAGGATGGTCGAAAGTGATGAATGTGCTAACTAATTCCAGAAAGATATAATCAATAGATATAAAAAAACGCCACTTAATAAAGTGGCGTTCTTAAAATTCGTTCTAAATTTGCTTTATATGGCCTAGAAGCGCACTTCAGCACCAGCAAACCAACCATCGACCATGACAAAGCTCTTACCTAGTTCCGAGCCAAAGAACTCATCCGAATCTAGGTCGATAACACGGTAACCACCACGCAGGGCAATTTCAGATTCTGATACAGGGATTCGGTACTGAACACCCGCCATCAAGTCAGTGCTCTTAATACCACTGCTATCACCGAACTCCATCGTACCAATGATATCGAAGTTGGTGTCCGGCACATTGATCTCTGCGTTACCGTAGAAGCTCCACGTGAATTCATCGAAACTGGTTTGCGCACCATTGGCTTTCGGTTCAATGTAGTTAGAGTTCGAGTATTGAGTAAACGTCACACCAGCATCGAAGTTCATCAACTTGTGATCTAACAGTGTGTAGTAAAACGTGTAATCGTACTTATCAAAAGCCAACGAGTCCGCATCAACAGAGGTATAACGGAAGCTAGCATTTGGGAGCATTGGGGCATTATGCTCAAATGCGAAATACAACGAAGGTGAGTTAGAATCGTCATCTTGTCTAACTTCGTTTAACTTTGTACTTCCCCACCACATATCAGCACCGACTTTAGCCGTGTAAGAAAACTCTTCAGCAGCAGACACTGCTGAACTTAAAGATAGCATTCCCACTAAAGCAATTAATGGCATTTTATTCATTTGAGATAGCTCCAATTCCATATCGTAGTGCTAATTGTATGCACATTCATAGATTATTGGGGAAAATTCTACCACACATCTTAAATTCTAAAACGATAAACCGCTGACGAGTAAAGATTTGACGGCACTATGACCTTAGTAACGTCTCTGGTTAGAACTGTGTACAAAGTTTTTGAAAAACCACACACCGATTGCAATCACGATCAACCAAGGCAGTAACTTAAACACAACGCCCATCATACCTAAGACCAACATGACTAATAACGCTACTCCGGTTGCGGCCAATACCGTCATAAACGTGATACCTGTGACAAGCAGAGTTGCAACGAAAATAAGAACAAAGATTAATTCAAACATAATGGTCTCCCTAATGAGTTAATGACCTATCTTTCCTACTTTCTAACATTGCAGCTTCCATACCAAGTATGCCAACCCAAGAAAATCCTTATTTATCAGATAAATAAAAAGCCACACATCTTCATGCGTGGCTTTTCGGAAACTTGTAGTGGTAAATTTAGCCTCTAATGGCGAATTTAACCTTAAGTTTTTAACTTAGAGGGAGGTTAAACATTTAGCTCTTTAGGGATCTTAGCCAATGCTGTTTGCATCACTTCGATACCTGCACCTTTCTTATGTGCGTTTTCACTGATGTAGCGACGCCATTGTCTTGCACCAGGCATGCTTTGGAACAAACCAAGCATATGACGAGAGATATGTCCTAAGCTTGCGCCATTTGAAAGTTCACGTTCGATGTACGGGTACATTTCTTCAACCACTTGTGAGCGCTTCTTGATTGGCGTGTCTAAACCAAAGATCTGCTGATCGACTTCAGCCAAGATAAATGGGCTATGGTAAGCCTCACGACCAATCATCACGCCATCAAGGTGTTGTAAGTGCTCTTTAGTTTGCTCAAGAGTAGTAATGCCACCATTCACGGCAATCACCAGATCAGAGAAATCTTTCTTGATTTGATATGCACGATCATAATCTAGAGGTGGGATCTCACGGTTCTCTTTCGGACTCAGGCCACTCAACCACGCTTTACGCGCATGGATAGTAAATTGCTCACAGCCACCTTTTTCAGAAACCGTCGAAACAAACTTAGTTAGAAACTCATAAGAGTCTTGGTCATCGATACCGATACGCGTTTTCACGGTAATTGGAATATCAGTGACTTCTTTCATCGCTGAAACACAATCTGCCACCAGCTCAGGCTCAGCCATTAGGCACGCACCAAAGCGACCATTCTGAACTCGGTCTGAAGGACAACCGACGTTAAGGTTTACTTCATCATAACCACGTTCACCAGCAAGCTTGGCACAAGCCGCCAGATCAACCGGATTAGAACCGCCGAGTTGAAGAGCAAGAGGATGCTCTTGCTCGTTATATTCTAGAAAGTCGCCCTTACCATGTAAGATCGCGCCCGTTGTTACCATTTCCGTGTACAGAAGAGTCTGCTGAGAAAGCAAACGGTGAAAGTAACGACAGTGGCGGTCAGTCCAATCGAGCATGGGTGCAACAGAAAGTCGGTGACTAGCGTATTTACTGGTTTTATTAGTGTTTGTCATGATTCAGTCTCAATTAATACTGTACAAACATACAGCGAATTACCTAGAATTAAACGGAATTACTTCCTGTAGTACCCCTCAAGTACCCCTTTAGGAGTTGGACAATGGCAAGTTATACCATCGAGACCAGAAAGCTAAAAAGCGGTGAACCAAGGTTCAAGGTAACAATCATCGTTAAAAAGAATTCGCGCATTATACACAGGGAAAGCAAAACTCTAAAAAAGAAAGCACTCGCTAAAGCTTTCGGTAAAAAAAGGGTAGCTGAACTAGAGGCTCAAGGGGTACTCAATCAGCCAAAAACAGTCCCCCTTTCGGTACTCCTCGATTTGTTCATGGCCGAGCGTGACCTTTGGGACAATACAGGCCGAACAAAACGCTACGTTATTAAAATGCTTAGGGATTGCGACATCGCCCAAGTTGAAAGTAATCAGCTACGAACTAGCGACTTAATAGAGCACTGTAAAAATAGAAGAGGCGCAGGAGCCAAACCCGCAACGATTTATCATGATATTGCTTACCTGCGTTCTGTAATGAAAAAGTCTAGGCCTGTCTTCAACATCGACACCAATCACCAGATATTTGATGAAGCCGTACCCGTTCTGATTGATATGGGGTTAGTCGGTAAGAGTCAGAAACGAACACGCCGCCCAACTTCTGAAGAACTGAAACTCTTAAAGCTTGGATTAGAACAACGTGAATCTTTCCGGCCAAACGGCACAACTCGAATCCCATTCACCGATATTCTTGAGTTCAGCATTCTTACTTGTATGCGAATTGGTGAAGTCTGCAAGCTGCGTTGGGAAGATCTCAACCAAGAACATAAAACGATACTCGTCAGAGACAGAAAAGACCCAAGGAAGAAAGAAGGTAATCATATGATTGTGCCGTTGCTTGGCGATTCATTTGAGATCGCACTGAAACAACCAGACAAAGGCGAACTCATTTTCCCGTACAACTCACGAAGTGTTAGTGCAGGCTTTCAGCGAGTAAGAAATGAATTGGGTATTGAAGACTTGAGGTACCACGATTTACGAAGAGAGGGAGCTAGTAGATTGTTTGAAAAAGGCTATTCAATTGAAGAGGTGGCTCAAGTGACAGGACACAGAAACTTAAATATTTTGTGGCAGGTTTATACGCAACTATTTCCACACAAACTACATGAAAAGGCTCAATAGAGAGCCTTTCATAGTAAAACAATCAAGGTTGGTTTCTTATCCGGGTGGTGCGTGAGTACCCACGGCCAGCACCGGAACTAACATGAGTAACAAGGCTATCATCATTTCTTGGAACTAAATGGACCGTAATATCAAATCCTTGCGCCGCGTGCTCATCACAGACATAAGCATTTGTATTTGGAGCCCATATTGCTGATGTATCTTCTCTTCTCAATCGAACAGAAAAGTTATTTGTAGCAGGATTGCCACATCCAGGGATAACGCATCCCATAAACACCTCCACGGTTTCATATTGTCATCCCTATTCTAAGATCAGAAATTCTTTATTTTCAATAAGATGTGGAATTATATTTTCGACCTAGATCTACTTCCTGAATTATCTTCAACAAGCTTTGACCAATCAATTCGACCAAAAGAATCACAGTATAGCTCTACAAACTCAGCGGTGAACAAATTGAGCTTAGCGTTAATTTCTGAGTTGAGAGCATCACTACGTTTTATTGCCTCGAAACCAAATGGTTCGATTATATCTTTGAATAAATCCTTATTACCACCGGAGATAAAACTCCAAAAATCTTCACCACATAATCTTAAATGAGTCCCTTTTTCAGGGTTGGCTTCACTACCATAACAACATCCCTCAACGCACATTACACGCTGAGTGGTTACTCCTCCTGACGTTCCCAGTACTTTTTTAGCAAGAATAAAATTATCCTTCATCTTATTTATTTGTGATGAATTCCCCCAGTTAGGACCGGATTTAATACTCACTAAGTACTTTGAAGTACCATCTTCAAACTCTAGGTCGATTCCTCTAGCACTCGACTTTCTACCATTAAAAGCCTGCTCAGATGTAAAAATAGCCACACGCTCCATAAAGTTACCAAAAATGGTTTCTTCACCAGAAGAAACCGTGGCATCCATAATTGAACGAATCAAGTCACTAGCATTATCCATACCCTTAGCCTTGAATAAATATGGATTCTTCCTTTTTGTTATATCTGAAAGTTTTACTGATTTTATTTTTTGTTCTTTTTTTAAATGAAAACTTTCAAACACATTATCTTGGATAAAACGATTTACAATTTCTGAATCAATCATTATTCACTCTTGTATACGCACTGACCATTAATCAAATGCTTAGATAAAGACAATCTTTCAGCACTTACTTCACAATGCTCTTCCAATAATTCTATTCCCAATCCTATCCGGCCTAAGCCTCTAGCAACTTTGACAGTCGTGCCAGAGCCAGAAAAAGGATCTAGTACTATATCACCTGATTTAGTGAATAATTTGATAAACCAAGAGGGCAAATCTTCAGGAAAGGCAGCACTATGACTCCTGTTTGAACATTCAGTTGATAGGTGAAGAACATTAGTAGGGTATGCCAAATCACGATCAGCCCAGTTTTCAATCTTCTTTCCAAAGCCACTACCAACTTTCGATTCATCCCTGATTTTGTCTGTATCACTTAAGTTTTTTAATCGGCTTTTCTTCCAGTCTCCCATAGGCACTCGAACTTCATCTTGGTACATGGCAAATTTTTTCTGTTTATTAAAATGTAAGCAACGTTCCCAAGAATCACGAAAACGATTCGGCCACTTCCCCGGAAAACTATTTTTCTTATGCCAAATATACTCTTCTGTCCATAACCATCCCTGCTGTCTTAGAGCTAATATTAGCTCTAAGACATATGTGTGCCTTTCCCCATTCACAACTTTTTCTTTTATATTTAAAACAAACGAACCCGTAGGTTTCAAAACACGTAGCAGTTCTTCCGAGATAGGAAGGAACCATTCAATATATTTATTCGGGCTGATACCACCATATGTACTCTTTCGTTGATCTGCATAAGGTGGTGAGGTAACGATCAAATCGACAGAATCACTCTCCATATCGCGCAAGATATCTAAACTATCTGCATTAAAAATCATCGACTCATCAACACTGATCATTTTCTTTTTTCTAAGCATTCTGGGAAACCAACAGTAAATTTTGAATCAGATAATACTCAATTTATGAGAGAAGGTCCAGGCTTTTGAACAAAAAAATTACAGTGAACAAAATAGAACACTCACTATTCTAGCCCTCTCATTTCTAAGCGAGTAATCCTTCTATCCATCTTTTCCATCATTAAGCGCAACCACTTAACATCCGTTTTGAGTGTGATACCTACACCCACCCCGCTAGACAAGGCACTCGCAACTGCGACTATTAGTGTTTGATACTCTGCCATTTACTTGAACTCATTTCGTAGGGTTTCCCATAGGCCAAATACTATAGGGGGACTTACGTAAAGTAACGCTAGACCCTTGAAAATGGACGGTTGCTCAAAGTCGTGGGGTTTAGCTCCAATTGGCAGATCAGCGGATTCCAAATCCGCGTGTTGGGAGTTCGAATCTCTCCACCCCTGCCATCTTCAAAGTGCATTTTTATGCATGAAAAAAGGCCACTCATTGAGTGGCCTTTTTGCTATCTGCAATTTATTTTATCGACGTTTTCTTCGCTTCTTTGTGGTGCTTTTTGCTTTCACAACACGCCCACCTTTGGCGAAGCGATACCCCTTTTTTAACGTGCCGTTTCTTTTGACCCCTGTTTTAGCCATTCTTTTTACCCTCTAAAATTGTTTCAATGATGGTTAAGCGTTTATCTTGCTTCCATAACACAACGAGTAACGCTATCCAGGTCGGCGATAAGCCCATGCTGTTCAGTGAGACGAGTAGCTCCATTACTTACCCCTGAATTTAAATGAAAAGAACTCCAGTAAGTAACGCACCATAGAGCGAAAACCAAACGTGTCGATGACCACTGCGCCCACTATGTACCAATAGTACTCAGGCACAAATTCCAACGCTTTGAAGCCTTCTTGCACATACTCGGCATAGTCTGGGATAAACGATAAAATCAGAGGAACAAACACCACCAAGAGAATGAACTCATCTTTAAGGCCACGATCTTTGAGGCTCACCCTATCCAAATCAGCGGCCTTTTCATCCCCAGACTGTAAACGCTTCACTTGAGCTCGGTGACGCTCTTGCTCAAGCTCATCTTGTCGCTTGAGGGCATTCGCTTTATTGAGGCCGTGCTGCTTATAGGCATCAATGCCGCCAGTGATGAGGTTTGCGATGGCGCCTATCATGCATAAACCCGTTTATCGAGCTCCACATGAGGCCCATCTTTAAAGCTGACCCAATCCCCACCCCAGACAATAGGGACATTCAGCTCTTGCGCCGCTTGTTTAAACGCCCAACTGACTTGCTCGTAATAACTAAAGCCCCATGTGACTTTGTTGTTTTCGTCATACACGACAAAATCGATGGCATGCCCCGTTTGGTGCCGGCTTTTTTTGCTGTAGCCGTCTAATTGGCTGGCGCCTTTTTTGAAGAGGGCGTTTTGCTCTTCGGCCGTTCGCTTTCCTGAGGTAATCCCAAAATCAAAAGGGGTTAACTCTATCGCCCTGCGAACCACGCGCTTGAGATCGCCATGAACCCCAATCATGCGTGACTCACTTCTTGCTGATAACGCAAACTGACTAAGTGCCTTATCCACGGTTTTTTTGTTCATGAAATACACTCCTAGTAAAGTGAAGAGCACAACGAGCGCACTCAACTTTTGAATGGTCATTATTCAAAGTCCGGTAACAGGGTCACGAGTAACGATCGAGCGGTTTCGCGCTTGGAGAGAACCTCTTGGGGGACGTCTGCGCCGGTTTCTACTTGACGGACTAAGTAAAAATCGGTCGCATCAAGGTAATGTTTAGCCTTTGTGCGCCTTTCAGATTGCTCTTTATTTTGTTGAGCCTCTAGTGACAGGACAAAAGCCTCACCAGTCCATCGGTAGAGTTCGGGATTAAGGGCGACGTCTTGCGTCAGTTGGACCTCTAAACTGATTAATTGAGTTGACGCTTGAGGCGCGTTAATCGTGACAATTCGCCCCTGCGTATCGACCTGTATCATCGCTCTAACTCCTTAAAGGTCGTTCGAGACACAATGCACACTTGAATATCAATATAATTGCAAGTAAATATGATTTTTTTCGCGTTGCTCGGTGTCAAAATAGGAATGAAATAAAATCGCATTGAAAAGCCAGCCACAAAGGGAACTACCATTGACCTATGGCTATTAGCTATCATCTCGTCATGAGCATCAAAGCATTGAGACCAAAAGGAGACTTGATCTAAGTTCCTTGAATTTTCGCTATCCGACCAACCCACTCGTACTTCCAGTAGCTCTACATCATCTGACAGAGAAAACTCTACTTTTCGGTTTGTGGCATCTGAAACTTGAGCATACTGGTTGCTTAATACTAATGATTGAAAACCACCGTTTCCCGTCTTATCACCACGACTGCCAATAGGATTGTGAAGTTCAAACATTAGATAAACTCCCCAATACGAACACCATCCCCAGCAACGCCTTCCAATGTAATGGCTTCATTGCTTTTGATAAGGACATGACCACCGGCGACAACCTCAATCAACCCTTGAACCAAAACAGAGCGCTCATTATCTTGATAGGTTTGAATAAAGAGTCCTTTCCGCTCTTCATTTCCGGCAATGCTTTGTTCATCTCCCGTTAAATCCAGATAGCCCGTATCGACCTTTTGCAAGGTGTAAAGGTCAGCAAGCTTCTTCACAGTTAGCTTGTCATTTTGAATGCGCGTCTTCACTTCTGCTTGAACGGCACTGACAGTGATGGGGGTTAAGATTTCGCTAATCGTGACGGAATTATTAATATCGATGTTTTGAGATTTGGTGCTGATGGGAATGTCCGCCACTTGATATTCAACCGTGACCGGTTCCGCCTGATGGTTAAAAAGTTCAAGCTCATCAAAACGAGTGATATCCACTGTATCACCCCGCCCGATTTCTGTAGGACGTAACGCGTCTCCGCGAAGCATGAGGGAATGGCTGGCTTCACGAATGATGAGGTATTTGCCTGCCTGACCTGCGTTAAACTGAATGCTTTCGCCAGTGTTTAAGGTATGGAGTTGTTTCATTTCTTACGCCCCGAGACTAAATAGGCCATGGTCATTAACGTGCCGAGAATGCCCACCATAAGAGACACGTTTTTCAACAGCTCATTATTGCTTTCGTTCTCACCCGTTTGCTCTCTTGCTTTGGAAGCGTTCGCCATGGCAATCGCGGCTTTGGTGGTTTCCGTTTGTTGACCCGCCATGGATTTAATCGAATCTATCGCGTGCTCGCTCAGGTTCGTGTTTGCCCCTATCGCGTACTCACTCAGATCAGCATTGGCTCCTAACGCACTCTCACCAAAGCTAAACGCGCCATCCAGTGCGTTTTCACCAAAATTAAGCGACGCATCTACGCTATCTGACGCCAAATCTAAGGCGTTATTGCCAAAGTTAAACGCCTCTTCCGCGGTCTTACCCGCCACCGCCATGGCACCGTGATCAGTCATGCTTAAATTAATGTCAGAGTTTTCTATCCCTGACAGAGCAAAGCCGTTGTTATCACCACCAATGCCCAGACTGTTGTTTTTGTTGGTGGTCGTGGTGATGGTTTTCGCATTGCTCTTTGATTTACTCCGTCCACCCATGTCATCAAACCTTATTTGTAATACGTGCTCATTCTTGTGGGTCTCAATCTCTCGCACGGGCAATTGCAATTTACGTTGAATGTAGCGATAAGCGCCGCGCTGATTAAAGTGAGCGCGAATCGAATCAAACCCATTCGCCACTCCGTGATTGAGAGCACTGAGCGTCCCGATGGCCATGTCACCCGCTAAAGCCACCACAACTAACTCCTTAGCGCCGGAGGGGGATTGCTCACCGCGTAACAACATGAACGTGTCTTCGACTCGATAGAGGGACTCTCGCCCCGCTTTCACTTCAATTTCAGCTTGCTTGATGTAGTCACCAAGCGCTTTACTTAACTTCGGCTTGGCGTTTCCCCACGTTTCAGGAATTAAGTTACTTTCGAGTAAAAACATACAGCGCAAAAAGCGCCACGAGCGCTATTCCCCACCACGGTATGCCGTTATGACTGCCAAAGTTCATTGCGCCGGCCGTAAAGCCGCTGTTATTGGTGGTATTGGAGGTGTTCCCAGACGTTGCAGGTCCCGATGAGCCCCCCGTCAAGCCTCCACCCCCCGTTAAAGAGGTGAGTGAGCCTAGCATTAGCGAAATACTCCTAATTTATAAGCAAGGTAGAGCAAAGCCATCACCGCAATCGCGGTTAAGGTTTTGTTGAGCCCCTGACTCACACCAACCCCGAGTGCCGTTCCAAGCCCCAGACCGCCCAAACCGATAAAAAGTAATGGCATGTGCTAATCCTTGAAGAGAACAATGAGAAGAACCACCACCAAGAGCGCCGCTATCCCACCACCGACATAAAGTAAGGTGTTATCTTTCGCCACGACAGCGCCACCTTGTGGCGTCGTCACGGCATTGCCATTATTGTCGACCACTGGGGTGTTTGGCTGCTGCGTGGTGTTGGGATTAGACGAATTCGCGTTGTGACCAAATAACCAATCGGCATTCTCTCCCACGCTATCGAGTGCCCCTTCACCAAACTCCAACAGGTCATCAAAAAAGCTCATGCGTGCTCCTTAGTATTTACCTGCGAGCATTTCAGGGCGAACCACTTTGACCGATTCAATCAAAATAGGAATTGAGCCGGCGACGTCACTAGTGGTCACTGAAAATTTCAAATTAGAGCTGTGTTGTGTTGGAAAGAGCTCATCAATAGAAAAGCCACGCACAATCGGATCAAAGTGAAAATAACCGGCTTGCGGGGTACGCTCGTTGCGTTTGGCGTTCGCTTCATTGATGAACTTGTTGGCTTCGTACTCTTTCACAAAGTCACGTTCAATTTCGAGCTTAGTAATGCCCGCGTGCATAAAGTGCGCTCGGCGCAAACTGATTAACGGGCTTGAGACTAAGCTCGTAAACTCGTTTACTCCTGCGGCGTTCGCTGGCATGGTTTCACGCTTTATCATTGGAACCAAGATACGGGCAGGTTGCGCATTGGTGACCCAAGCATGAACCTGGATAGACAGGGGATCACCGCTGGCTTTCGCTTTGAACTGAACATCCAAATGAATGTTATCGCCCGCCTCCGTCACTAGTCCTGTGTAGCGAACCCCATTTTTAGTGCGAGCGGTAATGTCACTGAATGGGATCACGTAATGGCCAGTCGTATGAGCACGTTGCTTGTAGCGCTCTAACATCAGGATTTCACTGCCCGTTAAGATATAGATTTCCTCTGCATTCAGCGTAATCGACAAGCGTTCAATCTCGGCGGCCTCGGCATTCGTCTCTAGCACTAACTCATGGTAAGTCGGCCCTACAGGAATAGGCAGCGTGCCTTTTTGTCCCCAAGCGGCCCCGACCATGGAATTCAGTTTGATTGGTTTTACTGACATGTTTGTCTCCCCTTAAAACCAGCCACGTTTGCCGTTGATGAGTTGTTTGACTGCTTCTAACGTTGAGACGTTATTAATGATGGCAATCATCAGTAAGGTCAGTACAACAGCAATCAAGATGTTTTTATGCTGAGCTTTCATAAACTCCCCTGTCTCTCGACGTTGGATTTCGAACAGATACATTGAGTCTTTATAGAAGTGGAGTTGCGTTTAAAAAGAAAGGGGATTTAACCTATAGGTTGGACGGGTAACCTATAGGTTAAAAAGGCCGGTTATCGGTAGTTCAAATTGAGTCTTGAGCCTGACTGACAGTTCAGCGCCTTATGCTCAATATTACCGATACCATCACGGATCAAGAGGTATTCCGCGATCGGTTTTCCAATACGTTGCTTGTTGATCTTAGCGGATTTCAACGTCGCAATGGTATTCACATCCAACCCGCGTTTATCCGCGATCCATTGAGCATCACTCATGGAATTCACCGCGCCCACCCACCAAACGCTGGATTGCTCGGTCACGGTTTTCGGGACCTCTTGACCTCGTTGAAATATGGAGTGCACCACAAGGCCATACTGACGCCCGCCACGCAACAGCTCACCCGCACGACCTCGAAGTTTGCCAGAGGTTTCTACGCAGGAGGCTAACTCTTCAATCACCGTATAGAGCCGGCTTGCTCGGCCGTTACCGACCGACCACACCACTGACGCGAAAAATTCCAACTCTTCATAGGTTGCCCCATTGGCTGGTACGTACGCCAACTTAAACGAGCCGCCACGACGACGCGCCATCACCAGCGATTTCACAAACGCTAGACGTGACTTCGTGCCGTGGCACATTTGCCCTTGAAACTTACTCCCCGCGTAATTGGCGTAGGGGTCAAAAAAGACCGCTTGTGCGGTTTTAGGGATTAACCCTAAATACTTAACGGCTGAGGTTTTTCCTCCTCCCGTTCCCGCTACATAGAGGGTGTGTTCGGCATCAAAGGATGGGTTAGCGTTAACGGGATTCGGTAGGGCTAGGGGTTTTGGTTTGTTCACCCTCGACCTCCTTAGCTTGTATCAAGACGGCCATTTGTTGTTTAGACATGTAGATCAAGCCCAAAACAGTCAGCAGTAACGTGGCCTCTTCGATGTAGTCCCCAAACACTCCCATCAAGGTTGAACCATGTTTGGCAAAGACCGGTTGCGCGGCATCAATGACGGCTTGTTTACCTTTACCGTCAAATTCAAACTCAACCCCTGAAATAATGGACGTGGCTTGTTCGGTCAAGGCGAACACAATATTCAGTAACCCCGCCATGGCTTCGGTTTTATCTTCGGTTACCGCTTCGGTTGAATCGGTTAGACTAACCGAATCGGTCTCACCTTGCTCTTGCTGTTCAAGCTGCTCAATGACCGCCCCAAAATCTCCCCAATCATCCAACGCCGTAGGCTCACCCAACAAGACCTCATTCGTTTGCTCCATGCTCACCCCCTTGCGTTGGTTCGGTTGTGGCTTTCGGTTTAGGTAGCAGTTGAGAAAATGCCCAGAGGAGGAAGATAACCGACACCAACGCTGTTATGACTCGTTTAAAGGAAAACGTGCTTTGGGTGTTTTCAGCTTCTTCATCGTCGGCGGTTTCGGTTATCTCTCGGTTGGAAACCGCGTCTTTACTGGTTTCCTGTGTTTCTTCCGGTTCGGTTAACCCCTCGGTTAGCTCGGTTACCTCTGTTCGGTTAGGTTCGGTTATCAAAACCGGATCAACCACCGACAGTTTTTCGGTGACTGTCGGTTGAAGTTCGGTTGGGTCAGCGACAAGATTCGCTTTAATGAACTTGGTCACTTCATGGCTATGTGAGCTGTTACCGCACTTTGGGCAACGGTAATACATCAATCCAATGTTGCGGCTATTTTTAGGCGGCTCCCCTGTAGCGATGAGCTTCCCTTCACCCACTTGATGGGCGCTGGCGACCGACTGACAAACCGGGCAAGATATATACCCACGGGTTGGGTTTTTATGTTCAGCCATGATCTACCTCTGCACTTTCAATCTCATCAAGCTGCTGCTTTTGAGCCTCCACGACTGAGCGGTATTTCAGGCGAGCCACCCCATTGAGCTTTTCGAGGTGTTCAAGCTGCTCAAACAAGTTAACGGGAAGGCCTAACGCCTCCAGTGAAAGGTTGCCACTCACCAACATTCCCATGGCTTTTTTCATGAGTGCGCCGGTGTCCATTTCTTTAAAACGGTCAATTTCTACTTTTAGGCTGGCGGTCAGCTTATCAGCCGCATCAAGGGCGGCTAAATCTCGTTGACACTCCTCAAGCGATAGTCTTTTCATTGTCTTCCCCTGTCTCTCGACGTTGGCTTCGTGGTTAGTGATCAGCTCCTAGTGCGTGAACATGCTCACCTGCATCCGTAACAAACGGCACGCCTTTGTTTATTGCATTTAAAGCGGCAAGCTCGTTCATCGGAATAAAATTACGTTCAGGCGATAAGTTTTGTTCGGTGATTAAAATCTGTTCACCGACAACTGGTATATTGTAGCTGTAAAAATAAATCGCTTTAGTGTTGATAGATATATTCATAAAAGTTCCTGTCTTTCGACGTTAGTTAAATGCCCCTGATTAACATCGTTGGCGTGGGTTAAGTCACTCCCAATCTTCCATTTATCAGACTGAGGGTGGTGTGCTTATCAATGGGGATTTTCGCCCCCATCGATAACGGTTTAAGCAAGCATTGAACGCCTTTAATGCTCCATCCGGTCACGTCCATTAACGCTTTTTCAAGTGGGGATATCTCCATTTTCGGAGGTGGGTTACACTTATTTTCAGTGCTCCAAGGTAAAGCGCTCCGCGCTTCTTGCACTTGCTTCAGATCCGATTTTTTAACCAATCGAAAGTGCTCGCTGCATGTCTCAATAAGTTTTCCGAACCAGCGAAAACCAACCACACGTTTGGTCTTCTCCCCGTACTTATTAAACTGCTCTTCATAAGCTAATTTGGCTTTGGTACCTAATTCACAAAAACCTTTCCATCTAGAGTTATCAGCGTGATCACGCAGTGAATCAAGTTCCTCATCGAATGCGGTATCTAATGGTTTAGCTCTTCGGAGTTGTCGCCACAGGCCAACGGCCGGAGAGCCCGATTGAGAAAATTGCTTAATTCTATGAATTGATGCCCATGCGCGAGCTGATAAAGCATTTTCATCCGCTTCTTTCTCTGGCATATGAGCACCATTAATGTTTTTGGAAATGTATTTAATGATGTAGCCTGTTGCAGTTCCTTTCGACGGATCACATTGCTTAGCCAAGAAACGTTTTTCCTGAAGTTCCTTTGTTTTAAGCTCTTCGTTATCTTCCTCTATAGCGATCTGACGACATATATCCACTAATTTCTCAAGTTGCTGTTTAGGACAATACAAAAACAAATGTGCGTGAGGTGTCCCATCTTTATGTGGTTCCGCCACCCGAAGACCAAACCAATCAACTTGATGTTTTTTGAAGAGAGCTCTCGCTCTTTTCCACTGAGCCATCAAATTTATATGGGCTTCCTTCGGTGTACACCCAATCCACTGCTTTGAGCTTCGGTGATACTTTCCCGGTAAAGTCCAAGTAATAAATACCCCTTCATAACCTAAATCGATGGCTCTTTCTTCATCACCACGAGAGCGTACCACCAGCTCAATACGACGATTTTCATGATTCGCCGTCGTTCGCTTCACCACTTCACTTAAATCAAAAACGGTGTCGGTATCTTCACTGACGACAACCATCGACTGAACATAATTTTCAGCTTCCACTTGTTTACGGCGCCACAGTGCAAATGAACGACTCGATACGTAACTTCTTTGCGCTTTCTCACCCCCAACCCGCTCAAGTGCTATTTGTGCGAACTCAAGATATTGGTTCCGTAGATAAATGATCTTTCGCACTAAATATCGAACATCCAAACAACGACGAATTGCACTTTCGTATTCACGCTCACAATCCTCAAGCGGCATCTGTCCGGTAATATATAACTTCGGTGGCTCAAGGTGGATTTCCTTCATCTGGGTTTCAATCGCTTGATAAGCCATATCTAAAGCAGATAAGTAGCTTTCCTTTAACTCCACTTGGCGGATCTCATCGTGAAAGACTTCAGTCAGGTTTCGCGCCAAACGCTCCAACGCCTCGTCATTGGTCAGCGTAAAGTGATCAAGTTGAATGTAAGGTCTCTGCTCTGAGCACACGACTGGTTTGGGTTTGGCTTCTTTACGAGCATCTGCAAAAGGAAACTTATCTTCAATGATGGGTGAACGTTTTAGGACATGACGAAACACATCAACAGTAAAGAGTTCGAGATTTTTTCTATCCGGATTCTTACGCTGTTTACGCTTGATAAGTTGATGTTCAATATCCTCCTGAACAACACGGGGGAGCAGCTTAAAAAAATGATGACCAATCGACGTCTCGAGAGAGAAACGAGTCGCTTCATCACGGCTGGCCTGCTCTTTGAGCTGCTCCTCTAAATTAAGATTTGAGTCTTGCATAGCTCGATACTCGCTTACTTATCAATTTAGCTTGTTGCTCAATCAACTCGCGTTGACGCGGCGACTTTGCATGACGATATTGATAGCGCTTAATCATCAATTTCAGCTCATAGAATCGAATCTCTTTTGGTGTTTGCATATCTACACCTCCAGACTTTCAAGTAGTTCAATTGCTTCTTCAAATTGGCCCAAAACAACAGAGAGATAACTATCCTCATCGGAGTCAATAGATGGGTTCAACTGGCTTTCAATTAATCGATGTAACAACTTAGCTTCACTGGAATGAGTAAAATCGATGTTGATAGAATGCATAGGGGTTTCCATAATTCCTCCTCATCCATTCACTGATTGCCAATCGGTTTTTGCTAGCTCATATCGTTTCTCGATATACATAGCTAGATCTTCCACCCTGATCAGCGTTGGACTCCGTTCAGAGTCGCGTAGTTTGAAAGTAGGAACAGGAAAGTCACACGCCTTAGCTTTCTGTTCTGCGGTTTTCGGCGTAATCCCAAAAAACTCCTGACTTACGGCCTTTAATTCAACTGTCGGACTCTCGAAACGAGCCAGCAATGCGAATTGCATATTCATCTGGTCACCTGTGATACTCTGGTTAATTCAGGTCAATTGAGCCCAAAAAGCATTTCAATGGATGCTCAATGAGCTTCGAGCCTAAAAACAGGCTCAAAACAAACTAAGCACACTTTGGAGAGGTTTGAGCATTAAATGAGCATAATTGATGATAAATTATCTGAGTTAAAGGAGATGACTGGGACTTCCCGGAACGTCGATTTAGCCAAAGTATTGGGAGTCTCCACTTCAACCATTCAAACTTGGCGTTATAGAGGGAAGATACCTGAAGATATTTTTTTAAAAGCAGAACAGGTAGCTCTTCATGGAAGCGTCACTCCTCGAGGGTATGTTTCAATAAAACTCTATGAAGTCGAAGCCAGTGCCGGTTCTGGCTCACTTGTCGAAAACGAAGACCCCTCCACCGATCTCCTCTTCAGCGAAAAATACCTCCGTAAAGACCTCGGTTACAAGCCAGAGAATGTATTCCTCTTGTCCGTTCGTGGTGACAGCATGGCGCCAACACTCAAGAACCAGAGTATGGTTATGGTAAATAAAATTGATGATTTTGCGTCAGATGGGGTCTATGTATTTCGGTTTGAAGGCGCCTTGTTAGTCAAGCGTTTGCAATTCTTACCGGAAGGAATCGAAGTAGTAAGCGATAACCCAACTTATAAAACTTGGGAGATAAGCAAAAAAGATTTGGAGCATAAAGATTTCCAAATCATCGGTGAAGTGGTTTGGTCAGGACAGAGAATGTAAAAGTGCTCAATTCAATTTCCAGATACTATAGAAACGAAGTGATGCCTAGCCCTAGAAAAGCAATTCTTAGGCTTGCAACTACTTCGAAAATTTTCATCCTATTATGCTTTTTTGTTGTAGGTGCATTTACGCTTGCTATTCACCTAAACAATAATGCAAAAACCTCTCACGGTTCCAGTCCGTCGAA
Source organism: Vibrio crassostreae (assembly GCF_024347415.1). Lineage (NCBI taxonomy): Bacteria > Pseudomonadati > Pseudomonadota > Gammaproteobacteria > Vibrionales > Vibrionaceae > Vibrio > Vibrio crassostreae. The sequence continues at coordinate 301,040 of NZ_AP025476.1, read as the reverse complement.
AAAGTGTATGCCAGCTTCTATTAAGGCGCTACCTACAGTGCTTGAAAAAGAATTAAGAGCAATAACCTGCTCAATTGAAAAAGCCACACACTCTTTAGATCGCAACAGTAATTCCCTAGTAACCATAATGTGGCCATTACTTCCTGTTTTTGCTTTGCTCACAACAACGAGTGTATTTATTTTCACGATCGCAGCGAACACTTATAGGCACTTACAATATGTAACCTACAACATTGAAACTCAGAAGGACCAAAACAAAACTTCTGGAAGGATGAGGGTGATTAATCAGAATGAAGTCAGTGAATACCTAATCAAGGCATACTTTTTCGATTACAGCGGTAAGAAGTGCAACGTATCTGAAATACCCTCCCCAAAAAAAGGTGATACTCCGTACATTGAGTTATCTTCAGGGAAGCCATTAGAATTAACCTTATTGCCTCATCAGGCTGAAGCCGCAAGATCTGCACCTAAAAAAATTGATATAGCTCTTTCAACCACAAGTGGGAAAATTATGTGCATTCGTGGAGAAGATTATTGGAAACCTGAACAAATTTCTCAGACTTAAGAAATTAACGTGGTACTCCTATAGTACCCCTCAAACTAGCATAGCCCTTGCTGAGGCTACTTAATCAATCCAATCGAGCATTGGAGCGACAGACAACCTACATGAATGTGTCATGGCAAAGTACCCTAGTAGCGAGTCAAAAAAATATGCTGGAATACCCAGCAAAAGCAAGGTCGGCTATTGTAAATGCTATGCCCTGTTTGTGCTATATGAACTTTGCCTCACACTTTTTTATAAACCTATTCACCAGATCTCTAATTCAGCCTCATTAATCAGTTATGCCTTGAGTCACACTGTCATTTTGAGTTACCTTGTCTTATTCAAAGTCGTGGGTCACAATACGCTCTGTACCTGACTTTAATAGAAATCATTGGCCCCCAAAACGTAGTAACCTAGAAATAGGGTTTAATTAGGGATGGCCGATTGAATGGTGAAAAATTTGGACCACACATTAATAGAGCAAGTTGAAGGGATATGCGCATCGCGAGGCGTTAGATTGACGCCTCAGAGAAAGCGAGTGTTTGAGCTCATTCTCTCTAATAAAAAAGCCTCCAGTGCTTATGAATTGTTAGAGCAGTTGAAAGTCAGTGAACCACAAGCCAAGCCTCCTACGGTTTATCGCGCTTTAGATTTCTTGTTAGAACAAGGTTTCATTCACCGAGTTGAGTCAACCAATAGCTTCATATGCTGCTGTTCTTGCAATGCCAACAAACATTTCTCCCAACTACTGATCTGCGATAAATGTGGCACTGTGATAGAACTGCAAGACGATGCGCTTGTCACCCTACTCGCCAGTAACGCTGAGAAGCATAGCTTTCAATTGACTAATCATGTCATTGAATCGCATGGCATTTGCCAATCTTGCTCCTCCGAGATGAAAGAATAAGATTATAGAAGAACATTATGCGCGCTGAATTTGTAAACCCGTTTTTAGCTTCTTTGATGAACGTACTAAAAACGATGGCTTCTCTAGAATTGAAGCCACAAAAACCAAGAGTTAAGAAAGATGAAATCGCTCGTGGCGATGTATCCGGCCTAATTGGCATGGTGGGTACACAATCTCGTGGCTCTATGTCGATCACCTTTGATGAAGGTCTCGCTCTCGAAATCATGGAAAACATGCTCGGTGAACGACCAAACGGCCTCAACGAAGAAGTGACCGATATGGTGGGTGAAATCACTAACATGGTGACTGGCGGTGCAAAACGTATTCTTGCGGAAAGCGGTTTTGACTTCGATATGGCAACGCCAATCGTGGTTTCCGGTAAAGGTCATACGATTCGTCACAAGTGTGATGGGGCAATCATCATCATGCCTTTTTCATCTCAATGGGGTAATGCTTTCATCGAGATCTGTTTCGAATAACAGCTGTTTATTTCTAGCAGTACTGAGTATCAAAGAAGGTTGGCATAATGCCAGCCTTTTTTATTACCTGCGATTTAACCATTGCTTGCTCTACAGATACAAAAACGCCAACCCGAAGGTTGGCGTTTTTTGGATGCTATCGACTCAATTAAGCTTTAAGCGCTTTAAATGCGTTGATTAGACCGTTCGTTGAGCTGTCGTGAGATGTTACTTGAGCATCATCAGCAAGCTCTGGAAGAATTTGGTTTGCTAGTTGCTTACCAAGTTCTACACCCCATTGGTCGAAGCTGAAGATGTTCCAGATAACACCTTGAACAAAGATCTTGTGCTCGTACATCGCGATTAGGTTACCTAAAGAGCGAGGGTTGATTTGCTTAACAAGAATTGAGTTCGTTGGGCGGTTACCTTCAAACACTTTGAAAGGTACTAGCTCAGCAACTTCTTCAGCTGTTTTGCCCGCAGCTAGGAATTCAGCTTCTACAGTCTCTTTTGTCTTACCGAAAGCTAGAGCTTCAGTTTGAGCAAAGAAGTTAGACATTAGCTTCTGGTGGTGATCAGATGCTGGGTTGTGGCTGATAGCAGGCGCGATGAAGTCTGATGGGATCAGCTTAGTGCCTTGGTGAATCAGTTGGTAGAAAGCGTGCTGGCCGTTTGTACCAGGTTCACCCCAGATGATAGGACCAGTTTGGTACTCTACCGGGTTACCTTCACGGTCTACAAACTTACCGTTTGATTCCATGTTACCTTGCTGGAAGTAAGCAGCAAAACGGTGCATGTATTGATCGTAAGGTAGAATTGCTTCTGACTCAGCGCCGTGGAAGTTGTTGTACCAAATACCGATAAGCGCAAGGATGACTGGAATGTTGCTTTCAAACTCAGTTGAAGCAAAGTGGTTATCCATCTCGTGAGCACCTTCTAGTAGCTCAACGAAGTTATCGAAGCCAACAGAAAGAGAAATAGAAAGACCGATCGCAGACCATAGTGAGTAACGGCCACCAACCCAGTCCCAGAATTCGAACATGTTGTCAGTATCGATACCAAACTCAGCAACTGCAGTTGCATTAGTTGATAGTGCTGCGAAGTGTTTAGCTACGTGTGCGTTGTCACCCGCTTCAGCCAAGAACCAATCACGTGCAGAGTGCGCGTTAGTCATTGTTTCTTGAGTAGTGAATGTTTTAGATGCCACTAAGAATAGCGTTGTTTCTGGGTTCAGAGGCTTAAGTGTCTCAACGATGTGAGTGCCATCTACGTTAGAAACGAAGTGCATGTTTAGACGAGTTTTATATGGCGTTAGAGCTTCAGTCACCATGTATGGACCAAGGTCCGAACCGCCGATACCGATGTTAACTACATCAGTGATCTCTTTACCTGTGTAACCTTTCCACTCACCAGAAACGATGCGGTGCGTGAACAGTTCCATTTTTGCTAGTACTGCGTTCACTGCTGGCATTACGTCTTTGCCATCAACCATTACTGGGTTGTCGCTACGGTTACGTAGAGCTGTGTGAAGTACTGAACGACCTTCAGTCTTGTTGATTGCATCACCACCGAACATTGCTTCAATTGCAGACTTAACTTCAGTCTCGTTCGCAAGAGCAAATAGGTGCTGCATAGTTTCAGCATCGATAAGGTTCTTAGAGTAATCGACTAAGATGTCAGAACCGAAACGAGTAGAAAAGCTCTCGAAACGCTTTGCATCTTGAGCAAACAGCTCTTTCATATCCATATCTTGAGCAGACTCAAAATGTGCCGTTAGAGCTTTCCACGCTTGTGTATGCGTTGGGTTGATATTTTTCAACATGGTATCTATCCCGATGTTACTGTAGGTTTTATTCTAAACGTCACCTAGGTGATGAATAGAACCCCCGATTAGGCGAAAGTTTATATTTTTCTGTGATGACCAAACCGCGCCACCACTGAAAGATTCTTTGTAATTTTTTTTCACGACGTATTATGCCGCATATGAAGAGCTGTACCTTGAGATAAATCAGGATTAGATTTCCTGACAGAAGAATCAGTACAGACTCTAGCTCTAACATAATTAAATGTGAGCGATACCTGATAAATTCAAGTTCAAAAGATAGCGTTAAACCACTTTTTTTCCAAATACATTATAAAGGATGGCGTATGTGGATTCAGAAGACTATACACCTAAATGCACGAAAGCGTGGATTTCATCTCATTACTGATGAAATTGAACAACAGATACACGATATCAATTCTCTATCTGTTGGTTTATTACATCTTTTTATCCAACACACCTCTGCCAGCATCACATTAAATGAAAACGCAGATCCTACCGTCCGTACCGATATGGAGTCGCACTTCAATAAGTTTATCCCAGAGCGAGCGCCCTACTACAGACACACCTACGAAGGTGATGATGACATGCCTGCCCACATTAAAGCATCGACACTTGGCACCAGTGTGACAATACCAATTAGCAATGGTCGTTTAGCTTTAGGAACATGGCAGGGCATTTACTTAGGAGAGCACCGGGATTGTGGTGGAAGCCGAACTGTGATTGCTACGATGCAAGGTGAGTAGACTGCTTGAAAACAAGATCTCCTTAATAAAAACAATATCTTGTTAATAAAAAAGAGTGGTGCGTTTCCACAACCACTCTTATAAAAATAGTATTTGGCCTACTGTAGGCCGAAAGCTTTAGAAGGGCTGATTTATCATGACCCTAAAGGTCCCTTCATCACCACCTCGCGCTAATTCAGCACGAACAACAATGCCTTCCACTTGGAAACGAACCGCGCCACCTAAGCTCCACTTCATGTCTGTATGCAGTGTTTTAATGTCGTACTCATCGGCAACACGCCCTACTTCAGCAAACGCTACCCATTGCCACCAAGGCAAGTCGTAGTAGTTAATCAGTGGGATATCGCCCAAAGGTTGCCAGTCAGGAAGCACTCGATACTCTGCAGAGTAATGCACTGCAGAGCGACCGTGATAACGGCCTCCGGTATAACCTCGTAATCGATACAAGCCACCTAATCGAGCTTGCTCGGTCTCCGGTGGACGAGCACAATCTTGCCCAGAGCAGTTATCCCATGTAGGCGTGTCAGCCGTATAGAAATCGAATGCTAAAACTTGTTGATCGAATAAGTCCCCTAAAGGACCTAAAGCAAAGTACTGACTATTTTGGAAGGTCCACTTGAGCCACAAGTCATCATTAGACCAGCTTTCTGCTCCGGTGGTGAATTCTAAGTTAGTATGAGAGCCCTTGGTTGGGTTACGTGTGCTATCACGGTTATCCCAATCAAACGCCAAACTAAAGCCCGTCGCCTCTTCAGAATTGTTTAAGCCTTCTAACTCTCGGGAAGTATAAAAAGGTGTAAAGACAATCGAGCTGACACCCGACTCAACGGGCGAAGCAAGGCTCACGTCTTTGATCGGTTGAAATGCCCCTAACAAGCCATATTCTGCAACATTGCCCCAAGGCAGCAGGTACTTAAACTCAAACTGATAGTTTTCTTCTAAGCCATCGGCAATGGTTTTGTCATCAATGGATGAATCATTATCGCCTTGAGAGCCAATGTAATACGGGTTGTCGTTGAAGCGAGCTTGATACATCTGAGTGCTGAACAGTACGCTCTCAGACAATGCAAAATTAAAGGCTGATAAGAAACCGACGTAGCTATCTTTATCTGAATAAAGTGCCATACCAAACAGAGCGGCTTGAGGTTGCCAAACACCCTTTGCGACACCCGCAACCCCAAAGGTGTTACCCATTGTTTCGGTGCTGAAGTAGAAAGGGACAAAGGCTGAATCTTTTTCTTCACTCAAAGCAGAGGAAGAAAAGCTGACACCAAGTAGCGCCATCACTGACATCACTAAGTGTCGAGTCGTTCGCTTGAACATCATTTACTTTATAAGATCCATGATTACTTCACATACTCCATCGCAACACGCGAAGTCAGTTTCGTAACCAACTCGTAAGCGATAGTGCCAATATGTTCCGCCACTTCTTCTGAAGGTAAGTCTTTACCCCATAGCGTCGCCTCATCACCGACTTTATCAGCCGCATCAGGGCCTAGGTCAACCGTTAGCATATCCATGGATACTCGTCCTGCGATCGGTACTTTTCGACCGTTAACGAACACTGGTGTGCCGTTAGGTGCTGTACGAGGATAGCCATCACCGTAACCAATCGCGATAACTCCAACCTTGGTATCACGTTCACTGGTCCAGTTTCCGCCATAACCAACACTTTCACCGGATTTCACATCGCGAACCGCTATCAGGTGTGAGGTCAAAGTCATCACTGGCAAAAAGCCAAGCTCTTGCGCTGATTTATCCACAAACGGAGATACACCGTAAGAGATGATTCCTGGGCGAACCCAATCAAGGTGGCTGTCAGGCCAAGCGAGTAAACCCGCAGAAGCAGCAAGTGAACGCTCACCTTCACAACCTTCTGTAAGAGACAAGAAAAGCTCAGTCTGTTCAACGGTGGTGGTTCTATCTAGTTCATCAGCACAACCGAAATGGCTCATGTAACGCAGAGGTTTAGCTACGTTTGCACATTGATGCAAACGCTCAACAAAGTTTTGGTATTGCTCAGGGCGAACACCTAATCGATGCATACCACTGTCGACTTTTAGCCATACCACAACGGGGGTTTCCAAATCCGCATCCTCTAGCGCGCTTAATTGCTCTTCACAATGCACTACCGTTTGAATGTTATTGGTCACCAATATCGGTAAATCGCCCGAAGAGTAAAACCCTTCCAGCAACAAAATAGGTTTAACAATGCCACCAGCACGCAGTTGTAACGCTTCTTCAATACGCGCCACACCAAAAGCATCAGAGCTTTTTGAATGCTTGGCGATATGCAGTAAGCCATGTCCGTAACCATTGGCTTTTACAACAGACATTACCTTGCACTGAGGAGCCTTCGACTTTATCTGGTTCAGGTTATGTTCGAGCGCGTTTAAATCAATGCTCGCCGTCGCCGCTTTCATGTAAGTCATTAGCGATTACTCATCATCAAATGCAGGACCTGCATAGTTATCAAATCGGGAGTGTTGACCTTGGAATGTCAAGCGAACCGAACCGATAGGACCGTTACGCTGCTTACCAAGGATGATCTCAGCAATACCTTTCAGTGAGCTGTCTGGGTTATAAACCTCATCACGATAGATAAACATGATCAAATCGGCATCTTGCTCAATCGAACCCGATTCACGCAAATCCGAGTTTACTGGGCGCTTATCAGCACGTTGCTCTAGGGAACGGTTAAGCTGAGAAAGTGCGACAACCGGAACGTTCAGTTCTTTCGCCAACGCTTTCAATGAGCGAGAGATCTCGGCGATTTCAAGAGTACGGTTATCTGATAATGAAGGTACACGCATTAATTGAAGGTAATCTATCATGATCATAGATATACCATCGTGTTCACGAGCAATACGTCGAGCACGAGAGCGTACTTCGGTTGGCGTTAGACCCGAGCTGTCATCGATATACATATTCTTCTTATCCATCAGAATACCCATACTCGACGAGATACGAGCCCAATCTTCATCGTCCAGTTGACCGGTACGAATTTTGGTTTGGTCTACGCGAGAAAGTGACGCAAGCATACGCATCATCAGCTGTTCGGCTGGCATCTCTAGCGAGAAGATTAGCACTGGCTTGTCTTGCTTCATCGCCGCATTTTCACACAAGTTCATCGCGAAGGTCGTTTTACCCATCGATGGACGAGCGGCGACAATGATTAAATCAGAACCTTGTAGGCCAGCAGTCTTTTTATTGAGGTCGTTGAAACCGGTATCGACACCGGTCACACCATCTTGTGGCGTTTTGTATAGGATCTCGATACGCTCTAGCGTCTTTTCTAGAATACTATCAACGTTTTGCGGACCTTCGTTTTCACTTGCACGGCCTTCGGCTATCGCGAAGACTTTACTTTCAGCAAGATCAACCAGCTCTTCCGATGTACGACCTTGTGGGTCATAACCAGAATCCGCAATCTCATTCGCCACCCCGATCAGGCTACGAACGAGTGCACGTTGCGCCACGATATCCGCATACGCATTGATGTTTGCGGCACTTGGTGTGTTTTTCGCTAGGTCAGCTAGGTAAGCAAAGCCACCCACTTCTTCAAGTTGCTCACGCAGCTCTAAATGTTCAGAGAGTGTAATAAGATCCAGAGGAGAGCTCTCTTCAAGGATATCTTTTACCGCTTCAAAGATGAGACGGTGAGGACGGCTATAAAAGTCTTTGGCCACAACCTTTTCGGCAACCGTATCCCAGCGCTCGTTATCCAATAACAAACCGCCAATAACAGATTGCTCAGCTTCTAATGAATGTGGCGGGACCTTGATGGCGTCCACCTGATCGTTGGCTGATTTCTGACTTTTGGTATCCACTATGACTACACTCAATAACTAATAATGATCGTTCATTATACCCAAGAACATCCGTTTGTAATCCGATCCTATGAGTTTGTTTTATTCTTCAGGAAGAATTTACCTATTGCTGACGGAATTAACCAAGGGTAGCATTACGATCCTGCCATTCACTCACTGTATAACTAGAGGTATGCGTGTCCAAATTATTGGCTCTGAGCACTTGTCTTCTGAGCACTGGTCTCCTGAGCACTCCGCAGGCCTTAGCTGATGATGCTAAAGCCTCTGTTGATGCAATTCTCGACTCTATAGTAGTACCAGAACCTACTGCTGAGCCGATCGTCGTTGCACCGACACCTGAAGAAAAAGATATGGATATCGCACCGAATGATACAAGTGACACAGAACTGCCGAGCCCACTAAAAACGGAAGTCGAATTTGGATATCAGTCGCATACTGGTAATTCTGATTCACGGTCGCTTAACGCACGCCTGAACGGTGAGTACACGGCTGGTCGTCATAGAACCAGTGGCGAATGGAAATACTACAACCTCTACAAAGATGGCGAAGAAGATAAAAGGCAATCGACTTACTCGGCTCAGAGTGACTACAAGTTAAGCCCTAAAACCTACCTTTACGGCAGTTTTAAAGGCGTCGACTCACGATACAGCGCCTACTTTAAGGACTACACTGTTTCGAGCGGTCTGGGTTACCAGTTTTCAAATACAGAAGAGTTTGTATTGGAAGTCGAAGTCGGTCCGGGTTTTCGTTACCAAGAGCCGAATCTCGATGAGCTAGACGATGATGACATCATCTTCCCAGAGATTGTTGAAGAAGCGATTTTTCGTGGCAACGTGAATACGTCTTGGCAGGTATTGAAGAATCTGCAGCTAAAAGCGGATGTGACATTAGTGTCTGGCCACAGTAACCTAAAGTTTGATACCGAACTCGAAGCCATCAATGATATTACTGACAATATCGCGCTGAAGATCGCTCACTCTCGCCAATACCACGATAAAGTGCCTGAAGGATTAAGCAAAGAAGACTCTGTTCTATCTATAAACCTGCTATTCCAATTCTAATCTTAAGATCACTTCTAACCTTGAGAACGGCCAGTTCAGCAATAACAGCTTATGGATCACTGTAAGCTTTTTACTTACCACAACCCTTCCTTGTACTTTCCTATATTCCAGACATAAAAAAACACCAGCCGAAGCTGGTGTTTAAAACTTTCAAAAGAAAGAATTCGTCTTGGTACTGAAATTACTCAGCTGCAACGATAGCGATTTTCGCAGTAGCAAAAACTTCAGAGTGAAGTTGGATGCTTACTTCGAATTCGCCGATGTTACGTAGAGCGCCTTCAGGTAGGCGTACTTCGCTCTTAGCTACTGCAACACCTGCCGCTGTAATAGCGTCAGCGATGTCACGAGTACCGATAGAACCGAATAGTTTACCTTCGTCACCAGCTTTAGAAGCGATTGTAACGCCTTCTAGAGTGTTAACGCTCTCTGCACGAGCTTCAGCAGCAGCTAGTTGCTCAGCAACTTTAGCTTCTAGTTCAGCACGACGAGTTTCGAACATAGCAACGTTGTCTTTAGTTGCCATAACTGCTTTACCCTGTGGGATAAGGAAGTTACGAGCGTAACCAGATTTAACGTTTACTTGGTCGCCAAGGCCACCTAGGTTACCGATCTTATCAAGTAGAATAACTTGCATTATCTTAGTCCTCTTAAACTATTATTAACTATTACCGATTACTGATGCTTGTCAGTGTACGGTAGTAGAGCTAGGTAACGAGAACGCTTGATAGCGCGAGCTAGTTGACGCTGGTACTTAGCGCTTGTACCAGTGATACGGCTAGGTACGATTTTACCAGCTTCAGTGATGTAGTTTTTAAGAGTTGCTACGTCTTTGTAGTCAATCTCTTGTACGCCTTCTGCAGTGAAACGGCAGAATTTACGACGACGGAAGAAACGAGCCATGGGCTATCTCCTGATCTTAAATTTAGTAAAGCGGTCTTTCACAATTATCGAAATAACTATCAACGACCTAAAACAAGTTGAGAATTTTTTAAGGCGTTAAGCCAAAAAAGAATTACTCAGCAGCTGCTTCTGGTTTAGCTTCTGTACGCTCTTCGCGACGAGGAGCACGCTCTGCACGCTCTTCTTTTTGCTTAAGCATAATAGATTGCTCAGTCACAGCGCCTTTAGTGCGCATGATCATGTTACGTAGAACTGCATCGTTGAAACGGAAAGCAGTTTCTAGCTCGTCAATCACTTCTTGACCAGCTTCAACGTTCATAAGAACGTAGTGAGCTTTGTGAAGCTTGTTGATTGGGTAAGCCATTTGACGACGACCCCAGTCTTCTAGACGGTGGATAGTACCGCCAGCTTCAGTGATAGAACCAGTGTAACGCTCGATCATGCCAGCAACTTGCTCGCTTTGATCAGGGTGAACCATGAATACGATTTCGTAATGACGCATTTGGTTGCTCCTTACGGATTATTAGCTTCCACGAGTGGCCCGGTCGTCCAGAGGAAGCAAGGAACTAAAGATAAATGACCGAGTTTTAAGGACGGCAAATATTATAGAAAGAACCCTGTATTGGCAAGTGATATTTGGCGAATAATGAAACAGTTTTTCTTTCGCCATCTAGCCATCCAGTAATCGCAATTTCCACCCTATTTGAGCAGATAAAACAAACGCCCACCACCTAAGTAATGAGCGTTTAATATTTGAATATTTTCAATCTATTACTGAGCTAAACGCTGGCGTACTGCTTCAAATAAACAGATACCGGATGCTACAGAAACGTTTAAGCTCGACACGCTACCTGCCATTGGGATCTTAATCAGATCATCACAGGTTTCACGCGTTAGACGACGCATACCGTCACCTTCTGCACCCATAACTACCGCAAGAGGGCCTGTTAGTTTCGCTTGGTAGATATCATGCGTTGCTTCACCTGCCGTACCCACAAACCATACGCCCTGCTCTTGCAGTGCACGCATTGTGCGAGCTAGGTTGGTTACACGCACGAGAGGAACTGTTTCAGCCGCACCACACGCTACCTTGCTTACCGTTGCTGTTAACGGTGAAGAGCGATCTTTCGGTACGATAACCGCAGCGACACCTGCGGCATCCGCGTTACGTAGACAAGCACCAAGGTTGTGCGGGTCTGTTACGCCATCTAGAACTAACAATAGCGGTTGTTCGTGCTGCGCTAGGATGTCGTCTAGGTGAGTTTCGTTGAGCTGCTTAGCAGGCTTCACCTTAGCGATAATGCCTTGGTGGTTTGCACCTTGTGCTTTTTCATCAAGCGGCTTACGGCCCATCTGTTGGATCGACACACCGAACTGTTGCAGTTGGTTCAGCAATGGAAGAAGACGCTCGTCTTGGCGACCTTTCAGTACATACGCTTCGATAAAACGTGCTGGATCTTTTTCTAGTACGGCTTTCACCGCGTGAATACCGTAAATAAATTCGTTACTCATTGTCTCAACTTACTCTTATTGCTCAGAGAAGAATGACATCAAACCCGACGCATTCATCTCTGTATTGTTTATTTCGAGAGTATGCGTCTTGCGCCTGATACTCTCGCATTAAAGTCATTTCGTATTAAATCAGTTAGGCGCTAAACCTGATTAGCAGAGCGCCTTATTAATCTTAAGATTTATCAGTCTTAAGACTTATCAGCCTTTGGCTTACGGCTTGCAGCACGCTTTTTCTTAGCGCGAGCTTTAGCAGCTCCAGTTTTGTTCGATGACTTTTTCTTCTTAGCTGGGCCTTCGCTGCTTCCATCTGGTCGCTTAGTTGGCTCGACTAAAGGCTTCGCTGAAACGCCCGGCTTATTGCTTTTCACCGCTGAACGCTTCTTACTTTTCGCCTTTTTCATCGCTTCAGCGGCACGCTTCTTGGCTGTTTTGCCTTTACCACGTGGCTGACGATCGGTGTCTTCTAAATCAAAGTCGATTTGGCGAGTTTCTAAGTTAACCGCAGAAACCTTCACTTTAACCGAATCACCCAATCGGTAGATGTTACCTGAGCTTTCACCTACTAGACGCTGACCAACAGCATCAAATTGGTAGTAATCGTTCGCTAGCGCAGAGATATGTACCAAGCCATCGATGTGTAGTTCAGTTAGACGTACAAAGAAACCAAAGCCAGTTACGTTGGCAATCACACCATCCATCACTTCACCGACATGGTCTTGCATGTATTCACATTTCAGCCAGTCGTTCACTTCACGCGTTGCATCATCTGCACGACGCTCAGTCATTGAACACTGCTCGCCGTAGAAGTCCATATCATCGAAAGTGTAGTGGTAACCACCCGTTGGCGTCCAACGTTCGCTGTTACGACCGCCTTCTTTCGCAATTAGGTACTTAATCGCACGGTGCAATAGCAAGTCAGGGTAACGACGAATCGGCGAAGTAAAGTGAGCATAGCGCTTAAGAGCTAAACCAAAGTGACCTGCGTTATCCGCGTTGTAGACTGCTTGCTTCATTGAACGCAATAGCATGGTTTGGATTAACTCACGATCTTCACGCTCGTTAATCTGTTGCATCAGTTGTGCGTAGTCTACCGGAGATGGTGACAAACCACCTTCCAGTGTTAAGCCTAATTCACTTAAGAAGCTCTTGAAGCCCATTAAGCGCTCTTCGCCCGGAGTTTCATGAACACGGTACAGAGCAGGCTCTTTCGCTTTTTCTACGTAAGATGCCGATGCGATATTCGCAAGAATCATACACTCTTCGATGATCTTGTGTGCGTCGTTACGAATTACTGGCTCAATACGGTCGATCTTACGATCCGCATTGAAGATAAATTTGGTTTCTACCGTTTCAAACTCAATCGCACCACGCTCATCACGCGTTTTCTTCAGAACTTTGTACATCTTATGCAGTTCTTCAAGATGCGGTACTTCTGGCTCGTAACGCTCACGAAGTTCTTCATTGCCATCTAAGATCGCGCCTACTTTATTGTAAGTAAGCCGAGCATGAGAGTTCATTACCGCTTCGTAGTGCTTGTAACCCGACAGCTTACCTTTGTCTGAGATAGTCATCTCACACACCATACATAAACGGTCTACTTGAGGGTTCAATGAACACAAACCATTTGAAAGCACTTCAGGCAGCATTGGTACAACTTGTGACGGGAAGTATACCGAGTTACCACGGTTAATCGCTTCTTTGTCTAGCGCTGTATCTGGGCGAACGTAGTAACTTACGTCAGCAATCGCTACCCATAGACGCCAGCCGCCGCCTTTCTTCGCTTCACAGTAAACCGCATCATCGAAGTCACGCGCATCTTCACCATCAATGGTAACCAATGGCAGTTTACGTAGGTCTACACGTCCTTCTTTTGCTTCTTCAGGAACATGTTCACCGAGGTTTTCGATTTGCTTATCTACCGCTTCAGGCCACTCTTGTGGGATCTGGTGAGTACGGATCGCAATTTGCGTTTCCATACCCGGCGCCATGTTTTCACCAAGAACTTCGGTTACTTTACCCATCATGTTACGAGAACGACCACCGCGATCCGTAATCTCAATCACAACCACATTACCCATTCGAGCACCGCCTTTATGCTCAGTAGGGATCTGGATGTCGTGACTAATACGCGAATCATCAGCAACAACGTAAGAATGGCCGTACTCTAGGAAGAAGCGACCAACAAGTGGCGTTTTACGCTCTTCAAGCACACGAACCAAGCGGCCTTCACGACGGCCACGCTTACTATTATCAGTAGGCTGAACCAATACGTAATCACCATGCATGATGGTTTTCATCTGGTGATGCGGCAGCACGATATCATTGTCCTTACCCACACTGCCGTCTGGGCGAACCCAACCATGACCGTCTTTATGACCAATCACATAGCCTTTGATCAGTTCCATTTTCTCAGGCAATGCGTAGCACTGACGACGAGTAAAGATAAGCTGTCCATCACGCTCCATTGCACGTAAACGACGACGCAGCCCTTCGTATTGTTCCTCTCCAGCCAGACCCAAAGCTTCGAATAGATCGTTACGGTTCATTGGAATATTCGCTTCTGTTAGAAACGAGATAATGAACTCTCGGCTTGGTACTGGGTTATCGTAATTTTTCGACTCTCGGTCGGCAAAAGGATCAACAGTGGTTGTCGCTGTCGTGTTTTCTGACGTTGGTGTGTTTTTTGACATAGGCGGGCCTGCTTAAGCAAGGAAGGTATATACCCCTAGTATATCTGATGCTAGGGGTAAGCTACAGATATGCTTTAGAAAACACTCAAATAACCTCAGATTGATACATATCTTCGCTTTGTGAAACATCGCTTCATAGACGTGGACTATCATCAAAATTTCAAGCAAACGATAAAACAAACGTTTGCGCCATGAATGAAATACACTATTATCCACGCACTTTACCAACTCCTGTTCTGAGTATGATATGAAACTAAAACGCACTTTATTGGCTTCAGCTATGGCAAGCCTCGCTCTATTTCCATTCGCAAGTTCGGCAATGGAACAAGCTGACCTGATGATTACCGATGCGATGGTTCTGACCATGAACCAAGACAAAACGGTTTATGAAAGCGGTACTGTTGTGGTCAAAGACAACAAAATCATTGCCGTTGGTGATGCTTCATTAGAGAAGCAGTACCAAGCTAAGCAAGTGTTAGACGTTGATGGCGATATCGTTATGCCGGGTCTTATCAATACTCATACTCATGTATCAATGACAGTTTTCCGTTCACTGGCCGATGATGTGCCAGATCGCCTGCACCGCTACATCTTCCCACTAGAGAAGAAGCTAGTATCGCGAGACATGGTACGCATTGGTGCGAACCTAGGTAACGTTGAAATGGTCAAAGGCGGTGTGACGACTTACGCCGACATGTACTACTTCGAAGATGAAGTCGCAAAAACCGTCGATAAGATTGGTATGCGTGCCATCCTAGGTGAAACGGTGATTAAGTTCCCTGTAGCCGATGCGGCTAACGCCGAAGAAGGTATTAAGTACGCGTTGAACTTCATTGAAGAATATAAAGATCACCCACGCATCACACCAGCGTTTGCACCGCATGCTCCTTACACCAACACCACAGAGATCCTGCAGAAAATATCTAAGCTCTCTCTAGAGTTAGATGTACCAGTAATGATTCACCTTGCAGAATCACATCGTGAAGAAGACAAAATCGCAGAGCGTTCTGATGGGTTATCCCCGGTTCAGTACATGGACAGCATTGGCGCACTCAACAAAAACTTGGTGGGTGCACACATGATCCTCGTAGACGATCATGACATCGAACTTGTGAAGAAATCGGATATGGGTGTGGCTCATAACATGAGTGCTAACATCAAGTCAGCAAAAGGTGTATCACCTGCCCTCAAGATGTATGACGAGAACGTGCGTATCGGTTTAGGTACTGATGGCCCAATGTCTGGTAACACACTGAGCACCATTGATGAGTTCAACCAAGTCGCTAAGGTTCACAAACTAGTTAATAAAGATCGTGCTGCGATGCCGCCGATCAAAGTGATCGACATGGCGACCATGGGCGCAGCAAAAGCGCTACATATGGAAGATAAGATCGGCTCTCTTGAAGCCGGCAAACTCGCTGACATCATAGTGATCGATACCAAGGCACCAAACATGGTTCCAGTGTACAACCCATACTCAGCATTAGTTTACTCTGCTAACTCAGGTAACGTTCGCCACACCATCGTTGATGGCAAGATCATCATGCAAGATCGCGACATGCTAACCGTCGATGAAGACAAGATTCGTCAAGAAGCACTCGATTTCACCAAGGTTGTTCGTGAAACGGTCATTGAGTCTGGTGAGGTTGTTCAATAAGCTCGCTATCGAATAGCATGACCATCTAAACGTAAAAAGCCCCGCACTAATTCAATTAGGCGGGGCTTTTTAAATCTTATTTCCTGTAACAATGAGTGCAGGGATCATTACAGGTTTTTTGCTCGGTATTACCAGAACACGTCTCGACGTTTTGCTCGAGCAATAATATTGTCTGGCATTCTCTGTTCCAGACCACTACGAAGCACAGTGATACGTCTGTGTTGTCTTTGGTCTGCCGTTACCGAGTTATACAACCAACGGTAAGCATCTTCATAATCCAATGGACTACCGTAGTCACGTAACAAGAGTTCAGCTAAGTGAATACTCGCACTTAGATTCCCCATCGAAGCCGCTTCACGTAGATACGGAATCGCACGCTCTTTGTCTTGTTGTACCAAAGTACCACGAGAGTAATAACGACCTAACTGCTCTAATGCAGCGGGTAAACCTTGATGTGCCGCGTTTTCCATATAGTAAAGGCCAAGCTCTACATCTTGTGGAACACACACACCCCAGGCCAACATATCGCCGTATAAAAACTCATAAGAAGGCAAGCTAATACGCGTTGCACGAGCAACGATATCTTCAACTAACTGGCACTTATCAGCTTTCACTCGCTCTAGATGTTGATTATTTTCGATTAAATTAATCAGTTCAGCTTCTGTATATATTGGAACGGGCTCTCCCACATCAGCCAAATTAGCATGACTCAAGGATGAGCTCAGCGCCATTATCAATGAAGCTGCTACAATTCGTAGCTTCATACCTGCACTCTATTATCTGTCGCTAAAGTTATCTATTGAGGGGGGCAGAGGATTTCTACACGCACAAAACAGGGTGAACTTCACTTTCCATGATATCTGTATCGGCAATAACCCTGATGGCTTTAGACAAAACTTGCCGCTAATGGGCAATATTTTGCCAGATGGCGTTCAAAAGATCACCAAAGACGGCTTCGTTTTCAAATTACAGGTACAAAAAAGCCGACTTAATAAAGTCGGCTTTTAGAAACGATTTAATTATCAAAGCACTTTAATTGTCAAGGCAATATTGGTGCTGTGGTAATCACTCAGCGGGCATTACGCGCCGTATGGGTGAACCTTGATGATAGTTTCGTTACGATCTGGGCCAGTTGATACGATATCAATTGGAACGCCAGTTAGGTCTTCGATACGCTTGATGTAATCTAGAGCAGCTTGTGGAAGCGCGTCGATAGATTTAGCACCAAATGTGTTTTCAGACCAACCAGGCATTGTTTCGTAGATTGGCGTCGCTTCTTCAAATGACTCAGCAGCCATTGGAGAAACTTCTAGGATAGAACCATCTTTCATCTTGTAACCAGTACAGATTTTTAGTTCTTCTAGGCCATCTAGAACGTCTAGTTTAGTTAGACACATACCAGATAGAGAGTTGATTTGGATTGCACGACGCATAGCAACAGCATCGAACCAACCAGTACGACGTAGACGACCAGTTGTTGCGCCAAACTCGTGACCAACATCGCCTAGGTGCTTACCAACTGGGTCTTGCTTCTCAAGGCCATCGTATAGCTCAGTTGGGAATGGACCTGAACCAACACGAGTACAGTAAGCCTTAGTAATACCAAGGATGTAACCGATGTGACGAGGACCGAAACCAGAACCTGCAGCAACACCACCAGCAGTAGTGTTAGAAGAAGTTACGTATGGGTAAGTACCGTGGTCGATATCTAGTAGCGTACCTTGAGCACCTTCGAACATGATCTTGTCGCCGCGCTTACGTGCTGCGTCTAGTTCGTCAGTTACGTCGATAACCATCGCAGTTAACATGTCTGCGTAGCTCATCGCTTGCTCAAGAACTTCTTCGTAGCTTACTGTTTCAGCTTTGTAGAAGTGCTCTAGTTGGAAGTTGTGGAATTCCATAACTTCTTTTAGCTTCTCAGCAAATGCTTCTTTATCGAAAAGGTCGCCAACGCGTAGACCGCGACGAGCAACTTTATCTTCGTAAGCAGGACCGATACCACGACCTGTTGTACCGATAGCTTTAGCGCCACGAGCGATTTCACGCGCGTTGTCGATAGCAATGTGGTACGGAAGAATTAGAGGACAAGCTTCAGAGATGAAAAGACGTTCACGTACTGGAATACCGCGATCTTCAAGAGGCTTCATTTCTTTAAGAAGTGCGTCAGGCGATAATACTACACCGTTACCAATAACACATTTAACGTTATTACGTAGGATGCCTGATGGAATTAAGTGAAGAACGGTTTTTTCACCGTCAATTACAAGTGTGTGACCTGCATTGTGACCGCCTTGGTAGCGAACCACGTATTTTGCATCTTCAGTTAAAAGGTCAACGATTTTACCTTTACCTTCATCACCCCATTGGGTGCCTAGAACGACTACGTTATTTCCCATCTTTCCAATTTCTGTTGCTAATTAAAAATGGATTCTAGCACTGAATCACACTTCTTGCAGTCACTTTTTGTCCATAAACGTTAACACTGTACAAAAATAAACCAGCGATAACTGAGGGCGAATGTATGAAGATACTGATATCATTGCTTTTTTACACACAAAAGGCAGAACCATGTCTCAATCAATTTGGCTCGCTATTGGGCTCGTACTTATTGTTGAAGGGCTCGGCCCCTTAATTGCACCCAATGGCTGGAGAAACATGGTCGCGCAACTGAGCGAACAACCGGACACACAACTGCGTCGCATTGGCGGTTGTCTTGTGGTGGCAGGAGCGGTTATCGCTTTCATGACCTACCGTTAGGTTTAGGTTTCTATAAGTAGAACGCTATTGAGCGCCTTCCCTCGCGCCCCCAATCGTAGACCTGAAAACAATAGAAAACAAAAAGGCTCCCATTATGGGAGCCTTTTAAGTTTTAACGTATTTTGCTTATTGAGCTAAGCATTTACTAACGCATCAGCTTACTTTGCTGGAACACCGCTTGCTTGATTCATGTATTGGAAGAAGTCAGTCTTCGGATCCAGTACTAGAATGTCGCTCTTATCGCTAAATGATGCCTCATAAGCTTGCAATGAACGCATGAAGCCGTAGAACTCAGGATCTTTGCTGAAAGCATCAGAGTAGATCTTCGCTGCTTCTGCATCTGCATCACCACGAGTGATTCGAGCTGTACGGTCAGCTTCTGCAAGAACTGTTGCCACTTCTAGTTCAGCTTGAGCACGGATAACTTCAGCACGCTCACGACCTTGAGAACGGTGTCTACGAGCAACCGATTCACGTTCTGCACGCATACGGCGGTAGATAGATTCACTGATTTCGTCAGGAAGGTTAATCTTCTTCATTCGGAAATCAACAACTTCAACACCTAAATCAGCCATCGCACTTTCTGACGTTCCAGACAAAACGTTTTCCATGATCTTATCGCGTTCGCCATCAACTTCTAGAGCTTCTGCAGCCGCTACCGTTGTGACGACTTCGCTATCAGCAGAGTCTGGCAGGATGTCCTTATTACGAGGACCTGACACGATCTGCTTAATTTCACGAGAACCAATCTCAGAACGAAGAACATCTGTCACTTTACGCTCAAGAAGTGCTTCTGCCGTCATGATATTGCCGCCGCCAGTACTCAGATAAAAACGTCCAAAATCAGCAATACGCCATTTTGCGTAGGTATCAATTAGAACGTCTTTTTTCTCTGACGTTACGAAACGGTCAGAACGACCATCCATCGTTTGAATACGAGCATCAAGTACTTTTACGCGATCAAACAGTGGCAGCTTAAAGTGCAGGCCTGGTTCATAGATTCGTGATACGCCGTTGTCATCGAGAACTCGACCAAAACGAATTACCATGCCACGCTCGCCTTCTTGAATCACAAACAGTGACATCAATAGAAGGGCAATCGTCACAACTAATACAGGGATCATTAATTTACGCATTATTAGTATCTCCCTTGACGTGAACTGTCTGAACGAGTTTGAGTGCTAGACTTTGGATCCGCTTGTTTTTCTAATTCAATTTGATCGTAAGTTGATGGTGCTTTTGCAGGGCGAGTGCCCGACTGAGAACCACCTTGTGCGCCTAGCTTATCAATTGGTAGGTATAGCAAGTTACCGCTTGATTCAGAATCAATCAGGACTTTCGATGTGCTTGAGTACACTTTTTCCATTGTATCTAGATACATACGGTTACGTGTTACTTCAGGAGCTGCTTGGTATTCAGGTAGCAGTTTCTCGAACTGAGCTACTTGACCTAGAGCACCATTAACTGTGCGCTCTGAGTAACCCACCGCTTCTTTCTTCAAACGCTCAGCACGACCTGTTGCTTTTGGAAGAATATCATTTCGGTAAGCTTCAGCTTCACGCTCAAAACGCTCTTCATCCTCACGAGCCGCGATAGCATCATCAAATGCATCTTTCACTTGCTCAGGTGGACGTGCTGACTGGAAGTTCACGTCAACAATCAGAATACCCATGTCGTAGCTATCAATAATACGGTTCAACGTTTCTTGAGTGCTTTGACGAATCTGCTGACGACCACTTGTTAGGATACTATCCATTAGTGAGTCACCAATTACCGCACGAAGCGCAGAATCGGTTGCTTGGCGTAAACTGTCATCCGCATTCGTTACACGATACAAGTACTTGTATGGGTCAGAAACACGGTATTGAACACCCATTTCAACGGTCACAACGTTTTCGTCTTTAGTCAGCATGGTGCCTGACGCGCGTAGAGAACGAATCGCTTGAACGTTTACTAGCTGCTCATCTTTGATTTCATCGATGAAGCGTGGGTGCCAGTTAAGACCAGGTTCTTCGATACGGTCGAATTGACCCAGTCGAAGTACTACTGCTCTTTCTGCTTCGCCAACGGTGTAGAAACCAGCGAAGAACCAGATAGCAATCGCGATAACGGCAATGACACCAAAGCCAATTGCACCGCCACCACCGATAGATGGCCCGTTACCGTTGCCACCCTTTTTACCAAACTTGCCACCTAACTTTTGACTTAGTTTACTAAACACTTCGTCTAGATCTGGCGGTCCTTGATCTCGGCCGCCGCGATTATTTTTATTACCCCAAGGGTCATTATCGCGGCCGTTATTATCGCCGTTGTTATTATTTCCAGGCTCATTCCACGCCATTAGAAAGCTCCATCATTTGATATGACGTTATACTGTAGCAGTCTCTTTGGTGACGATAAAGTCACCTAAGAGCGCCCCTTCTCTTTTTTCAAGTTTAGACCAATCTATTTGTTGCATTCGGATATCTATCAACAAGTTACCATTTTCATCATACTCTTCCTGTTGAATACATTTCATCTCGAAGAATAAGCTGCGAATACGCCCCTGATGTTGATGTGGAATACACAACCGGAATTGAACCATCTGGCTAGCTAAACGCTCAGTTAAAGCTTCAAACAGCAGTTCAATACCTTCTCCTTCCATTGCAGAAACCCAAACAGCGCGAGGTGCGCCCTCTTCGTCTCTTTCAATTCGAGGTTTTTGGTCTTCCATGCAGTCAATTTTGTTCATGACTACAAGGGTTGGCACTTCATGAGCATCGATTTCTTCTAATACTTCATGAACAGCCTGAATGTTCTCACGAAAACGGTCATCACTGGCATCAACAACATGTAACAAAATGTCAGCTTCCTGCGTCTCTTGTAATGTTGCCTTGAACGCAGCGACCAAGTCGTGTGGTAGATGACGGATAAAACCTACGGTATCTGCGAGAATTGCAGGACCGACATCTGCCAAATCAATCTTACGTAGTGTTGGGTCTAAGGTTGCAAACAGTTGGTCTGCCGCATAAACACCCGCACTTGTGATGCGATTGAAAAGTGTTGATTTCCCTGCGTTGGTATAACCAACCAAAGAAATTGTTGGGATTTCAGCTCGATTACGAGCACGTCGTCCTTGTTCACGCTGCTTAGCGACTTTCGCTAAACGACGCAGTATTGCCTTTATACGGTCACGCAACAAACGTCGATCGGTTTCCAGTTGAGTTTCACCTGGACCACGAAGACCAATACCACCTTTCTGCCTTTCAAGGTGAGTCCAACCACGAATCAATCGGGTAGAGATATGACGAAGTTGAGCGAGCTCAACTTGTAGCTTACCTTCATGAGTTCGCGCACGTTGTGCAAAGATATCTAAGATCAAACCCGTGCGATCAATCACACGACATTTACACAATTGCTCGAGGTTTCGCTCTTGGGCAGGAGATAGGGAGTGGTTAAAAATCACAATTTCAGCACCGGTTAGCTGAACAGCTTGTGCGATTTCTAGGGCTTTACCTTCTCCAACGTAGTATTTAGGGAGTGGGGATTGTCGGCTACCAGTAATCACTTGTAGCGTTTCTACCCCCGCTGAGGAGACCAGCATTTCACATTCACTTAGGTCTTCCCACTCTCCCTCTTGCGTGAAGTTGATATGAACAAGTACGGCTCGCTCGCCGGATTCATAACGGTCAAACAAGCAACCAACTCCTTATTACAGCGTAAGCTGTATCAATTGAACGATTAATCTTCAGTCTTCTCTGGACGATCAGATGGCGTGCGTTGCTCGCCGCTGTGGTGACTAACTGCACGTGCAGGTACCACAGTAGAAATCGCATGCTTGTAAACCATTTGGTTTACTGTGTTCTTCAATAAGATCACGAATTGATCGAAAGACTCGATCTGACCTTGCAGCTTAATGCCGTTGACAAGATAGATAGAGACTGGAATGCGCTCACGACGGAGTGCATTTAGGAATGGGTCTTGTAGCGATTGCCCCTTAGCCATTTTATTTTCCTTATTTGTATTTTGTTGTAATTATTTAGCTAGTGGTGCACAAAAAGGTGCGGCCTTTGCATCTGAGCTAAATGAATAAAAAAACTCCGTTGTTATTGAAAGGCTGTGATTTTTTAAAAGCCTCAATAACGGATCCTTTCCAGAGTATATTCACGCAAAAGCGATCACATTATACACAGCAATACTAATCAGATGCTATTGCATCTGAAAGAGTTTCTAACGCTTGATCAATGTTTTCGCTATCTAACCAAGTTAAATCATCCCAACTGCGCAACCAGGTGATTTGTCGCTTGGCCAACTGACGGGTTGCACAGACACCACGGAAAACCGCTTCGTCTAAATCACAATTACCGTCTAAATAATCCCACATCTGCCTATAACCAACGCATCGGATCGATGGCAGTTCAGGGTGAAGATCTTCTCTGGCGTACAACGCCTTCATTTCCTCTTCAAATCCCGCTTCTATCATCTTCTCGAAACGCAGCTCAATGCGGCGATGGAGTTCTTTCCTTTCCTTGGGAGCTATTGCAAATTGTTTTACACGAAATGGCAGGCTATCGCCTTTCGTTTGAGTTAGCTCTGTTAATGTTTTACCCGAAATTCGGTAAACTTCCAATGCCCTTGAAAGCCTTTGTGGATCATTTGGGTGTATTCTTTCAGCGGATACGGGATCTATCTCTCTTAATTGATCGTGCAATGCCTGCCAACCTTGTTCGATAGATTCCGCTTCAATCTGCTTACGAATCTCTTGATCCGCTGCGGGTAATGGCGATAAACCTTCCAACAATGCTTTGTAGTAAAGCATTGTGCCACCAACAAGTAGCGGAATTTTGCCTTCCGCTACAATCTTATTCATTTCATTGATCGCATCACGACGAAAATCTGCCGCAGAATATGCTTCGCTTGGATCCAAAATATCAATCAAGCGATGAGGTGCAAGTGCAAGCTCTTGCGCATCCGGTTTAGCGGTGCCGATATCCATGTCTTTGTAGATAAGTGCCGAATCGACGCTGATGATCTCTACTGGGTATTTCTGACGTAAGCGGATAGCTAAATCTGTTTTTCCTGACGCCGTTGGGCCCATTAAAAACAACGCTAAAGGTAATTTTTCAGTCATGATATTTTGTATTTGCTTCTCTGTTTTAGCGCTTTTTAGCAAAGGGCTTTGTGTCGCGACGTATTCAGCTAAAAAGACAAATGTCGTCGCGAAAAAATTAAACCGTAAACGCGGCTATAGTCGCTGAAAAGTCGATAGGATTAACAAACTCAGGATCATCTAATGGAAGTAGACCATGCCAAAGTTGTTCAAGTTCCCCAACTAGTTGAACCGCTTCAGATAAAGTGTAGTCGCTTTTTACTTGTGCGGTTTGAATCCCGATCCAGTTAACCAATGATGGCAACAGGTCACTGGAAACATTAGCCGAGTGATTATCGACAATCTGAGCATTTAATGAAGCCGCGTAAGATAACAGATCTGGGATCAGAATTTGTAAGTTTTGCTGCCTTAAAGGAGAAGGTACGCCCATCACCATTACCGCCTCACTGTTTCGCGCCTTAAGCTCAATCCCCAGTAATGCCAGTGTTTGGCTCAACGCCTTCGCAACTTCGACAAGCTCACTGCCAAGCTTAATCGATAAGGGCACCAATAGTGGTTGTCTTTTTAACGCCCCCCCTCGAGTATCAAGCTGACCAACAACACGCAACAATTCAGCCTTAGCCAAAGAAACCAACACACTGCCGTTCTTATTACCCATCACCAGATACTGACGTTCTACAATCGAGACTGCTTTGCCTAAGTCCGTTACAGGTGCTCTTGGCTTCGAGTTAACGGGATTCTGTTGGGCAGGCTTAGCTTCTGTTGGCGCTGTTTGTGCCACCTGTTCTTGAGGAGGGGTGAGATCCACGGTGTGCTCATCAAAGTCTGGCGTTTTTAAAAGCTCTTTATAGGCCTTAACTTCGCGCTTTGAGGGTGCTGGCTCAGCATGATGTTGATGTGACTCTTTCTCTTTTTTAGGTTCAGGTCGAGACTCTATCCATTCTTGGCGAGGAGAACCGGTAAAACTGGTTTCGCGAGCCGACGAGCCTCCGCTCGGCGATGAACTTCGGTTAGCTGGTGAGCTGTAACGCTGCCCGCCATCATTAACGCAGTGTTGAGGCTGGTTATAGGCTTGCTCAGATTCTGCTTTTCTCGGATAGGCTGGAGTCTGTTCAATCGCATGTCGCACTCTTTCAGAAACCTGCGATTGTTCCGAATGAGCTGGGGCATTCCTTTCTGGAGCGCTAAAACTCGTCGTCTCTTCCGCTTCAGGCACCGAACTATCCTGTTGATAATTAGGGGCTTCTGATTGGTGGAAAGCGGATTGATTAATAGGCGCCGCATCAATCTGCTTGCTCTGTGCTAGGCCATCACTCAATGCTTGGTAAATAAAGTCATGCACAAGGCGCGCTTGATGAAAACGCACTTCATGTTTGGCAGGGTGAACATTCACGTCGACTTGATGCGGGTCTAGCTCGATGAACAACACATACGTCGCGAATTGGTCAGGGCGCAGGCTGGTTTCATAGCTCTGACGAATCGCGTGATTAATCAGTTTGTCGCGCATCATGCGGCCATTCACATAGCAGTATTGCAGATCGCTTTGCTGTCTCGCCCCTTCGGGCGTGGTGATCCAGCCATGAAGTTTTAGACCTTGGTGCTCAAGTTCGATCTTAAGCATATGGCGAACAAAAGGATTACCACATACTGCAGCGATGCGCTTTTCTGCTTGAACTTGTGTTTTAGCAGCGCGGTACTGACGAATCATTTTGCCGTTATGACGAAGGTTGATCGTCACATCAAAGCGACTCAATGCGATGCGTTTAAGCAACTCATCAATATGCGTGAATTCGGTTTTCTCGGTGCGTAAGAATTTGCGACGTGCTGGTGTGTTGAAGAACAGGTCCAACACTTCCACCGAAGTACCAATGGGATGCGCCGCAGGCTGCAGTTTCACCTGCATATCACGGCCTTCACTGTGTGCTGCCCAAGCTTGATCTTGAGTCGCAGGGCGTGAAGTCATGGTTAAGCGCGCAACAGAGCTGATACTCGCGAGCGCTTCACCACGAAAACCAAGGCTGACGATCGCCTCTAGGTCATCAAGGGTATGGATCTTAGAGGTAGCATGACGGCTCAGCGCCAAGGCGAGCTCATCTTTAACGATGCCCTTGCCGTTGTCACGAACGCGGATCATCTTAGCGCCACCTTTCTCGATATCGATATCGATACGTGTCGCGCCGGAATCCAAACTGTTCTCAACCAACTCTTTCACAACAGAAGCGGGTCTTTCTACCACCTCACCCGCTGCGATTTGGTTAGCTAGCCGAGCTGGCAGTATTTTGATCGTCATATTTATAGCTACCTTACTGCCATTGATGGAAACATGTCTGTGTTAAAAAACTTATTTGTGCGGAATAATCAACACCTGCCCCACCGCGAGGCTGTCAGATCGTAGCTTATTTGCTTGGCGAATGCTGTTAACGCTCACGCCATATTTCGACGCAATCTTGCCAAGATAATCGCCCCTTGCAACTTTGTGCTTGCGCAGAGGAACATCTTTTACTTCAACCGTAATACGTAACTTTTGGCCGACTCTCACCGTCTCTGATTTCAAACGGTTCTCACGTTTAATATCAGCCACCGACACTTTATAGCGGCTGGCGATCTTACCTAGGTACTCTCCAGACTTAACCGTGTGAGTGATAGTTTTCGTTTTAACAACACTGCTTGATGATGAGCTTGAAGCGCTGCCTGGAATCTTAAGTATTTGGCCGATAGCTAGGCTACTCGATTTCAGATTGTTGAACTTCATCAACGTCTGTGTCGACGTACCATATTTGCTCGCAATCACAGACAAAGACTCACCACGAGAGACTTTATGTTGGCTCACGCTGCCCGTTGATGATGTCGCATTCGATAAGATAATCCCTTCTGGCGGGTTAGCCTTCAAATACTTAACAACGGCTTTAGTCACAGAACGGGCCAGCTTGTCTTGGTGCGAACGTTGGAAGAGCAGCTTCTCTTCCGTCGGATTCGAAATAAAGCCTGTCTCAACCAATACCGATGGAATCTGTGGTGAGCGTAATACCGCTAAGCTGGTGTTAATCGGCTTACTGTTATGCAGCTTCGCGACTTTACCCATTTCAGACAGAATCGCCGTTGCCAGTTTATAACCCTCTTTTTGAGAGTGACTAAACTGCAGATCAAGCAGAGTTTGGTTTACGTTCTTATCATCAATATTGCCAGTGAAAGCCGCACCGCTACCACCAAGTAATTCAGACTGCTTCTCTTTGTTCTCGATCCATCGAGAGATCTCGGTATTTGCGCGTCGAGTATTCAACACAAACACCGAACCACCTCTTGGTTGAGGGGTAGTAAAGGCATCCGCGTGAATAGAGATAAACAGATGAGCTTCGTTTTCACGAGCAATCGCGACACGTCGATTCAGGTTTACAAAATAGTCAGCATTACGAGTCATACGGGTTTTGATCCCCGGAATCGCATTCAATTGAGCTGCTAACTTCTTAGAAATACTCAGAGTCGCATTCTTCTCATATTTACGAGATGGGCCGATTGAGCCAGGATCTTCACCACCGTGGCCAGGGTCAATCACGATCAAAATGTCTTTCTGACGTTTAACCTGATTAATGTTCTTACTTACCGTTGGCTTACTTGGCTTCGATGTCGCTTTACTTGCCGCACCATGAGGTAAGTCGATCACCAAACGGTGCCCATACTGACCACCCGGAGTCGGGCTCAGTTTGAACAACTCTGCTTTAGACGACTTCTTTAATTCAAAAACCAAGCGATAGGTGTTTTTGTCTGGCGGTGAACTCTTACGAATCTTAGATAGAACAGGGCTATCTTTCACCACGACCGGTAACTTAGTCGCAAGATTAGTGTTCTTTAAATCGACCACTAAACGACTCGGGCTACTCAGGGTGAAATAGCTAAAGTCCGCTTCTGATTTTAAGTCGATCACCACACGAGTTTCTTCTGGAGAAGGCCAAACCCTTAAACTTTTCAGTGAGTTTGCAGAAACAAGTGAAGAAAACAGTATAGTAAAAACAGCAGCCATTATGGCCACTGCTGAAATAAGGCGTTTAGAAATCAACATAACTCCAACTGACTAAGTAAGCGCTGTCCGTATTCACTATTAGCGGTTAAAGAAACAATACGGTGATCGTCTTGGTAACGAATATCAATATCCAAATCGGCTTCTGGTAGCATCCCATAACCTTTCTCAGGCCATTCAACCAAACAGATAGCATCCGGAGTAAAGTAGTCACGAATTCCCATGAACTCTAACTCTTCAGGATCGGCTAGGCGATAAAGGTCAAAGTGGTACACCTGCCAATCGGCAAGTTGATAAGGTTCGACTAGAGTATACGTTGGGCTCTTTACATTTCCTTGATGGCCAAGTGCTTTTACAAAGCCACGACTGAAGGTCGTTTTACCTGCGCCAAGATCACCATGCAGATAAATCGTCGTCTGCTGTGAGCAAAGATTAGAAAGCTCCGTTCCTAATTGAATCGTTGCTTGTTCATCTTTCAAAGTAAATTGTTTCGTGCTCATGAATACGTTCTCTAAAAATCGATCGTTGACTATATAAAAATCAAAAGAACAAGAATAGTAAACCGTGATGCTTTTGGGAGACAAGCACTCAAGTGTAAGTTCTATGAAAAATACTGCTCAAAACGCGTCTGTTCTGGTCAACACCACTAAGATCCGTTAAGATCCGCCCCCATTTTTGCCGAACCTAATTTTAATTAGCCTTATCTCTAATTGTAAAACAGAGAAAATAAGAATTAAGCCATGAATCTAGACCATCTTGCTGAAAAAATTAAAATCTGGGGAAAAGAGCTAGGCTTTCAAAAAGTTGGCATCTGCGATATTGATTTAAGTGAACACGAAGCCCCCCTTCAAGCATGGCTAGATGCGGGTCACCACGGCGAAATGGATTGGATGGCTCGGCATGGGATGATGCGTGCACGCCCTGATGAACTTCACCCTGGTACAATTCGAGTGATCAGCGCTCGAATGAACTACCTACCACCGGAAGCTCAGTTTGCCTCTAACCTAAGCGATACTACTCAAGGCTACATCAGCCGCTATTCTTTAGGCCGCGACTATCACAAATTGTTCCGTAACCAGTTGAAAAAGCTGGGACAAAGAATTGAAAAAGAGGTCGAAGGTTTAGACTCACGACCTTTCGTTGATTCAGCGCCTATTTTGGAAAGACCGCTCGCTCAAAAAGCAGGGTTGGGTTGGACAGGTAAACACTCATTAATTCTTGATAAAGACGCTGGCTCTTGGTTCTTTCTCGGGGAGCTGTTAGTTAACATCCCTCTTCCAACGGATGAACCCAGTGTCGATGAGTGCGGCAAATGCACCGCATGTATCACTTCTTGCCCAACGGGTGCCATTATTGATGATGGCGTGGTGGATGCGCGCAAATGTATATCGTACTTAACCATTGAATATGATGGTGTGATCCCGGAAGAGTTTAGAGAAGCGATTGGTAACCGTATCTACGGTTGTGATGATTGTCAGTTAGTTTGCCCATGGAACCGTCATGCCGAACTCACAGAACAAACCGACTTTCACCGCAGAGAAGGCTTCCAAGAGGCTGACCTGGTTGCACTTTCAAGTTGGGACGAAGCGACCTTCCTAAAGAAAATGGAAGGCTCCGCAATAAGACGTATCGGCTACACCCAGTGGTTGCGCAATATCTTTGTTGCGATGGGCAATGCGCCATTTCAACAACGCATTGTTGAAACCCTGGAGTCCCATCAAGGCAAAAACGAAATGCTAGATGTCCATATTGAGTGGGCTTTAGAAAAACAACTACAGCAATTACCAAGTGCCATTGAGGTGCTAAAAGGTAACAGTAAAGTCGCGACTAAAAAGCACCGGCTAATACGTATAGTAGAGAAAGGACTACCAAGAGACGCTTAACGCTTTATATACCAATGTATGGCAAGCGAGCCCCCACTAACAGTCCAACATTTAAGACAACTCGTTGCACATAATTTTAGAACAATGTTTGACCTTGTTCTCAATTCTAGCAATGTGGAAAAAATTCAGAACTCTCGTAAACTTCCGACACCCGCGCAAAGTTAAACACAGTACCGATAAATGATTAAGATCAAAAAACAACAAGTTAACGATCTTTTATCAAATCCAAGATAAGCATCCAACTTGATAAAAAACAATAAGTTACGATCGCCACAATTCATCTAATATATTGAAAACAAGAAAGATCTTTTAGGGATAGGTAAAGAATTAAGCCTGAAATAACTTTATCAACCAAGTTATCCACACCTAACATTTTGTGGATAAGTCTGTTTATAGATGTGAAAAACCTCAAGTATCTGCTTCAGAGACCTGATGTTTACTAGCATTCCAGTTGCTAAGAAAAATTTAAGACAAAAAAATATCCACCATGATGGAGGATTATTTGCTTTTTGGGGAGATTATGCTTCGCAGCATTAAAGAAAGAGCGTGACCTTTAAGGTCGCCTTTAAACTCTGTGATCTAAAGAAAAACACGGTGGTTTAAAGAGTCTTAATAGCTTTTTAGAAGAAAGCTGGAGCGATACATCGGGTTCGAACCGATGACCTCAACCTTGGCAAGGTTGCGCTCTACCAACTGAGCTAGTATCGCATTAGTTAATCGCTGCTCTTACTGCCTTGGGCAACAGATAGCGCTTAACTGTAATGTGGTTGCGGGAGCCGGATTTGAACCGACGACCTTCGGGTTATGAGCCCGACGAGCTACCAAACTGCTCCATCCCGCGTCCGGATGTTTTTCTTTTCGCATCATTATCGTTTAAGACAATGAATCTTGCCTTTAAAAGGCTAATTTGGAGCGATACATCGGGTTCGAACCGATGACCTCAACCTTGGCAAGGTTGCGCTCTACCAACTGAGCTAGTATCGCATTAGTTATTCGCTGCTCTTACTGCCTTGGGCAACAGATAGCGCTTAACTGTAATGTGGTTGCGGGAGCCGGATTTGAACCGACGACCTTCGGGTTATGAGCCCGACGAGCTACCAAACTGCTCCATCCCGCGTCCGGATGCATTGTTTAAGTCAATGAGTCTTGCCTTTAAAAGGCTAATTTGGAGCGATACATCGGGTTCGAACCGATGACCTCAACCTTGGCAAGGTTGCGCTCTACCAACTGAGCTAGTATCGCATTAGTTATTCGCTGCTCTTACTGCCTTGGGCAACAGATAGCGCTTAACTGTAATGTGGTTGCGGGAGCCGGATTTGAACCGACGACCTTCGGGTTATGAGCCCGACGAGCTACCAAACTGCTCCATCCCGCGTCCGGATGCATTGTTTAAGTCAATGAGTCTTGCCTTTAAAAGGCTAATTTGGAGCGATACATCGGGTTCGAACCGATGACCTCAACCTTGGCAAGGTTGCGCTCTACCAACTGAGCTAGTATCGCATTAGTTATTCGCTGCTCTTACTGCCTTGGGCAACAGATAGCGCTTAACTGTAATGTGGTTGCGGGAGCCGGATTTGAACCGACGACCTTCGGGTTATGAGCCCGACGAGCTACCAAACTGCTCCATCCCGCGTCCGGATGCATTGTTTAAGTCAATGAGTCTTGCCTTTAAAAGGCTAATTTGGAGCGATACATCGGGTTCGAACCGATGACCTCAACCTTGGCAAGGTTGCGCTCTACCAACTGAGCTAGTATCGCATTAGTTATTCGCTGCTCTTACTGCCTTGGGCAACAGATAGCGCTTAACTGTAATGTGGTTGCGGGAGCCGGATTTGAACCGACGACCTTCGGGTTATGAGCCCGACGAGCTACCAAACTGCTCCATCCCGCGTCCGGATGCATTGTTTAAGTCAATGAGTCTTGCCTTAAAAAGGCTAATTTGGAGCGATACATCGGGTTCGAACCGATGACCTCAACCTTGGCAAGGTTGCGCTCTACCAACTGAGCTAGTATCGCATTAGTTAACCGCTGCTCTTACTGCCCTAGGCAATAAATGGCGACTAACTGTAATGTGGTTGCGGGAGCCGGATTTGAACCGACGACCTTCGGGTTATGAGCCCGACGAGCTACCAAACTGCTCCATCCCGCGTCCGGATGCATCAATTAAGTTGATGATTCTTTAATTTGGAGCGATACATCGGGTTCGAACCGATGACCTCAACCTTGGCAAGGTTGCGCTCTACCAACTGAGCTAGTATCGCATAAGTTAATCGCTGCTCTTACTGCCTTGGGCAGCTCTTACCGTCTTGGACAACAGATAGCGCTTAACTGTAATGTGGTTGCGGGAGCCGGATTTGAACCGACGACCTTCGGGTTATGAGCCCGACGAGCTACCAAACTGCTCCATCCCGCGTCCGGATGCATCAATTAAGTTGATGATTCTTTAATTTGGAGCGATACATCGGGTTCGAACCGATGACCTCAACCTTGGCAAGGTTGCGCTCTACCAACTGAGCTAGTATCGCATTATAAAAGGTCTTTCACCTTTCGATTACCGCTTTCGCCGTAACCTACAAATTGGAGCGATACATCGGGTTCGAACCGATGACCTCAACCTTGGCAAGGTTGCGCTCTACCAACTGAGCTAGTATCGCAATCTGAAAACGTCTTTCGCCGTTCAGGGCTGCGAATTATAAGAGCATTTTTTTGTGATGCAAGTCCTTAATGCAAAATTACGAAACTTTTTACTCAACTGCTGTAAAAGCACACAGATTTGCAAAAAAATTAGCTCTTATGTCCCTGAAAAGTTAGATAAACGTGATCATTTTATCCGACTAGATGTTAATAATCGTTTTTCGGTAGTACTGCAGCTCGGCGATCGACTCTCGAATATCGTCTAACGCAAGGTGACTTCCCGACTTAGAAAAACCATCTAACACTTCAGGTTTCCAACGACGAGTCAGCTCTTTCAGAGTGCTAACGTCAACATAACGGTAGTGGAAGTACTCTTCCAACTCAGGCATGTGCTTGTATAGGAAACGGCGGTCTTGACCAATGCTGTTACCACAAATCGGTGACTTACCTTTTGGTACCCATTTTTCAAGAAACTCAATCGTTTGTTGGATGGCATCTTGCTCTGAAACGGTGCTTTCTTGAATTCGCTTCACGAGACCGCTACCAGTGTGAGTCGTTGTGCACCACTCGTCCATCTTGTCCAATTCACTCTGAGGTTGGTGAATAGCCAAAACAGGTCCTTCAGCCAGGATGTTAAGCTCACTATCAGTAACGATAGTAGCAATTTCAATGATTTTATGAGTTTCAGGATCAAGTCCTGTCATCTCTAGATCAACCCAAATAAGGTTCTGATCGCTAAAGGACATAAGGCGTCGCCTATTTGTTTATGTGTAAAAGAGGTACTATACCCAAATAACTATACTCAAACTAGCTTTAGGACCATCGAAATCATGTGGTACCAGCAACATCCAGTTTGAGTCCCCAATCATCAAGTTAGATGTGTTAAGTGAAAAATTGTGGCTAAAAAAAAGAAGTTAACCAAAGGTCAAGTACGTCGAGTACGTAGCAACCAGAACAAGCGACTCAAGAAAGAAGATTCTATCCAGTGGGATGAGAACATGCTTGGTGGAACCAAAAGCGGACTCGTAATTACGCGCTTTGGCCAACATGCCGATATCGAAGATCTTGAAACTAACGAAGTTCATCGTTGTAACTTACGCCGTAGTATCGAGACTTTAGTTTCTGGTGACCGAGTGACTTGGCGCGCAGGCTTAGAATCCATGGCCGGCATTTCTGGCGTTGTGGAAGCGGTTGAACCGAGAACTTCAATGCTGACTCGTCCTGATTACTACGATGGCCTAAAGCCGGTTGCTGCGAACGTTGACCAAATGGTTATCGTATCGGCTGTGTTACCAGAGCTATCACTTAATATTATCGACCGCTATTTAATCGCTTCAGAAACAGTGAACATCGCGCCGCTTGTTGTGCTGAATAAGGTCGACCTGCTGACTGATGAGCAGATTGCTGAATACCGTGAAACACTTAAAGAGTACGAGAAGATCGGCTACAAAGTGATGTTCGTGAGTAAAGAGTCTGGCTACGGCATCAAAGAGCTGGAAGCTGAACTCAAAGACCGTATCAACATCTTTGTTGGTCAATCAGGTGTGGGTAAATCAAGCCTAGTGAATGCATTAATGCCAACGCTAGACATTGAAGAGGGCGAAGTGTCTGAGAACTCAGGTCTTGGCCAACATACCACCACGGCAGCTCGTTTGTACCACTTCCCTTCAGGCGGTGATCTTATTGATTCTCCAGGAGTTCGTGAATTCGGCCTATGGCACCTAGAAGCCGACGAAATCACGGAGGCCTTCATCGAGTTCAAGCCTTACCTTGGCGGTTGTAAATTCCGCGACTGTAAACACAACGATGACCCAGGCTGCATCCTGCGCGAAGCGGTAGAAAACGGCAAGATCAGTCGATTACGTTTCGACAACTACCACCGTATCATTGAAAGCATGGCGAGTAACAAAGATAACCGTCAGTATTCACGCAACAAAAAAGCCGATCTCTAATCGCGTTTTTGTGAACAAATGTGTGCATTTACTGACAATTGGCGCGAATTTAAGTAACATCTCGCGCCCTAAACCGTCATCGACAGATTTAATTGAAACACAATTAGCATTGGAAAATTAATACAATGGATAAGATTAAAGTTGGATTGCAGTACTGGATTCCACAACATGGACTGACTCGTCTAGTCGGCAAACTTGCGTCTGCTAAAGCGGGCGGCTTAACGACAGCGATCATCAACTGGTTCATCAAGCAATACAAAGTGAACATGGATGAAGCTCTGCATAGCGATCCAAAACACTTTAAAACATTCAATGAATTCTTCGTGCGTGAATTGAAAGAAGGCATGCGCCCTATCGCTGAAGGCGAGTCTGTTATTGTTCACCCTGCAGATGCACGTGTAAGCCAATTTGGCCCAATTACTGACGGCCAACTTATTCAAGCTAAAGGCCATGACTACTCAGCTCGCGAGCTATTGGGTGGTGATGCAGCGCTAGCGGATGAGTTTAAAGACGGCGAATTCGCAACACTTTACCTGTCTCCAAGTGATTACCACCGCGTGCATATGCCATGCGACGGCACACTACGCCAGATGATCTACGTTCCGGGTGATCTTTTCTCAGTTAACCCATTAACGGCAGAGAACGTTCCAAACCTATTTGCACGTAACGAGCGTGTGGTTTGTATCTTCGATACGGAATTTGGCCCAATGGCACAGGTGTTGGTTGGCGCAACGATCGTAGGCAGCATTGAGCAAGTATGGGCTGGCACCATCACGCCACCGCGTGGTAACTCTGTGTACAAATGGGATTACCCAGCACAAGGCAATAACGCTATCATCTTGAAGAAAGGCGAAGAGATGGGTCGCTTTAAGCTTGGTTCAACGGTTATCAACCTGTTCGCTAAAGATGCAATCAAGTTTGACGACACGATGCAAAATGGTGAGAAAACCGTTCTTGGTACCCCTTTCGCGCATATTGCGGGTAAAGAAGTTGAGACTGAAACTGTAGATTCAGCAGAGAACACCGACCAAGCTTAACGGTTTGAGTTAACTCATTTAGTTTTAAAGGCGTGTTATCTTTCTGTATTTAGAGAAGAACGCGCCTTTTTCTTAACTCTACCAATTCATTTGCTACTCAAGCTCTAACAACCCAAGCTTTCAAACCTCAATCCTCAAGCCCAGCCCAGCCCAGCCACCTGTTGCTTCTCACTCTTGCCTCTAATTGCCCAGATAAAAGATTGACCAAAAACAAAACAACTGTCGAAACCTTAAACAACTTTTCGATTTTACAACCCGTCTCCAAGTACCAAAAATCCAGATAACTTACTCTATTTGAAGATATTTTATTCATAGGGTCTTTGTACATGCCTAAACTCAATGTTGGCGTTCTGGTCAAGCTGTTGATTTGTTTTGCGATTCCCTTAGGCGTGTTGTTCATGCCGATAGATTCAATACCAATCGATGATCTCACGCTGATTCAACACCGCTTGTTGGCGATATTCTTATTGGCAGCTCTGCTGTGGGTGCTTGAACCAGTTCCGGTTTTCGCTACCTCAATACTGATCATTGCACTTGAGCTGGTAATGATTTCTGACAAAGGCTTACACCTGTTTAGAAATCCACCTGCAGGACACGATCTCGGTGAGTTAATCAAATATACCGATATATTCGGTGCATTTTCATCGCCAATCATCATCCTATTCATGGGTGGTTTTGCTCTTGCGATCTCTGCATCCAAGTACGAACTCGATAACAACCTAGCTCGAGTACTGCTTAAGCCATTTGGTACCGAGCCGCGCTTCATCATGCTGGGTTTAATGTTGATCACCGCAGTGTTCTCGATGTTCATGTCGAATACCGCAACTACGGTAATGATGCTGGCGCTACTCGGTCCTATCGTAGCTTCTGCACCAAAAGGCGACATGGGGATCAAAGCGCTCGTGTTGTGTATTCCAATCGCTGCCAATACTGGTGGTATCGCGACACCGATCGGCACGCCACCCAATGCCATTGCACTACAATACCTAACTGGTGAAAACACCATCGACTTCCTCAGCTGGATGATGATGGGCTTACCTTTTGTGATCATCCAACTCACCATTGCTTGGTTCCTTCTTCAGAAAATCTTTCCTTCCAAGCAGAAAAACATGGTGCTCAAGCTCGATGGACAATTCAGAAAGAGTTGGCGAGCGATTGTGGTTTACATCACCTTCGCTGCGACCATCTTATTGTGGATGACCACCAAGCTGCATGGCATGAACACTTATGTGGTCTCTATCATTCCACTGGCTGTCTTCACTCTTACAGGCATCATGGGCAAAGAAGAGCTCAAGCTGATTAACTGGGACGTGTTGTGGCTGGTTGCAGGTGGTATTGCGATTGGTATCGGGCTTGATAAGACAGGTTTAGCAGCAGCGTTAGCACACGCGATTGACTATGAGTCGCTCTCTCCAGCAGCCGTAGTTCTCACACTATCTATCGTGTGTTGGTTGATGGCGAACTTCATGTCAAACACCGCTACCGCCAACTTACTGATGCCGATAGCCGCTGCGATTGGTGCTTCAATGGAAAGCCTAGTTTCGATTGGTGGCCTGCAAGGCTTGCTGGTTGTAGTTGCCTTCTCAGCATCACTCGGCATGATTCTTCCAGTATCGACACCACCAAACTCACTGGCTTACTCAACCGGACTTATCGAAAGCAAAGACATGGCTAAGATGGGTATCATCTTGGGTATTGTCGGCTTGCTGATGGTTTACCTCGCGCTGTTTATCATCACCTAGCACGTTAACGCCTCACTACAGCCCATCAGATAGCAATAGTGATTTCGCTATCTGGTGGGTTTATCAGTTTTTTTATCGATAGATAATTGTGATTCTACTTCACGGTTTATTAAAAATAACGATGATTCATTTTAGATTTTTGATTTTAAACACGTTTAATACTACCGAGACAGCGGCAATATACACGCATCAGAGACACATTAATTCACCATCAAGTACGTCACTGTCATTAGGGCGTATTGACCTTTCGAGCTGATTTTTGCAGCGAATTGCTGGGTATGTCTACAAGGCAGAGGTTTTGATGTGTAGCTAGCCTACATGAGAAGCCGATAACGCAGTAGAAATGACCAACAAACGCTGCCCGAAGGGTTCGGCTAAAAGCGTTTTACTCTTTGTTGAGGGGGATTTGCTTAGAATGGCTAGGCTACTTCCCCCTCGCCGCGATTAAAACGCTTTTATCTCGAACAAAATTGAACCGCGAAAGGTCAACACGCCCTAGTTTTTTGTCTAATCAGAGAGGAATGGACCTTGAGACATACTATTAAATTTAAAATTCAGATCGCTATTGCGGTCATTATTGCCGCCGTGAGTGGCGCTCAAGCTTGGATATCGGTTAATCAGCTGACTCAAGAGACTGAAGTCGCGATAAACCAAGAAATGAAAAATGTCAGTGTCGGTACTACCAATTATATTGCCGATTGGCTCTCAACTCGCAGCGATATGATGCTTGCTAACGAGCCGACTATTTCAAGCAATAGTAATTCTGACCGCGAGTTATTGATCACCAAACAAGCCGGGCAGTTCTTGTCTGTTTATGCGGGATTCAGCGATGGCACTATCGCGTATGGCGATAAAGGTGAAGATTGGCCAGCAGGCTATGACCCACGCACCCGCCCTTGGTACAAAGATGCCAACGCAACATCAAACCTCATCATTACCGAGCCTTATCAAGACTTCGATGGCAGCATTGTCATCAGCTTTGCGAAAGCATTCAACGGTGAAAGACAAGGTGTCCTCGCAGCAGACTTAACCGTCACCAGCATTATTGATACGGTTCTCAATGTAAAACTGGATAACGATGGCTTTGCGTTTTTAGTGGATGGTAACAACAACATCGTTGCCTACACGGATGAAGAGCTAAGTCAGAAACCACTAACTAGTTTGAACCCTGGACTCACCGCAAACAAAGTGTCGCAACTGATTCAAGATCAAATGATCACCACGCTAACTTGGCCAGGCCAAGGGGATAAACTGGTCTATATTGCCAATGTCCCGAATACCGATTGGTCATTAGGTATTGTTATCGATAAGAAAATGGCGTTCTCTGCGGTCTCTGATGCGATTCAATTCATCTCCCTAACCTCTTTGGTTTTGTACATCGTCATTTCGATTGCGAGCACAATGGTGATCAACCGCCTGCTTTCTCCATTACAAACCTTATCAGAAGCGCTGACTCAACTCGCTCAAGGTAGAGGTGACCTCACTCAACGTATTGATATCACGCGTATGGATGAGATAGGTAAACTGGCCGAGCTTGTAAACCAATTCTTAAGCCAGATGCAATGCATGTTGAAGGGCGTCATAGAGCACAGTCACGATCTTAACAATCATGCCGAAAAGGCCAACCAACTGGCGACCCAATCCTCCATTCGAGTTGAGAATCAGCAAAACGATATCAACCAGATTGCGACCGCGATACATGAGATGTCGGCCACCGCAGCCGAAGTGGCGAGCCATGCCGAATTAACCGCATCCGCTTCTCAAGCCTCTGCAACCGCTTGTAACGAAGGCCAAGAGGTTATCCAACAAAACCGCGATGCGATTACTGGCCTCGCGACTCAAGTGGAAGACGCAGCCAATGTTATTCGAGAATTAGAAAGTAATGCTCAAAGCATCAACAAGATCCTATCCACCATTCAAGGCATTGCCGAGCAAACCAACCTATTGGCACTGAATGCTGCAATTGAAGCCGCGCGTGCAGGTGAACAAGGTCGTGGCTTTGCCGTTGTCGCAGACGAGGTTCGAGTGTTAAGCCAAAGAACGCATGGCTCAACGGAAGAGATCCGCGTGATGATTGATACGTTGCAGAAGAATACCGAACATGCCGTTGAAAGCATGACCACCAGCACCCAACTGGCAGAGAACAGCGTTGGCTTCGCAGAGCAAGCTCATGGCAGCCTCTCTAAAATCACTCAAGCCATCACTGAAATCAACGATATGGCACTGCAAATAGCCAGTGCTGCAGAAGAGCAACGCGCGGTAAGCGAAGACATCAGCCGTAATACGCAAGGGATCAAAGATGCCTCTGACGACCTAGCACAGCAAGCTGAAAGCAGTCGCAATAGCTCCAATGAAATGAGTAGCGCTGCCGAGTCGATGCGCCGAGATG
The DNA here is from genome assembly GCF_024347415.1 of Vibrio crassostreae. Taxonomy (NCBI): domain Bacteria; kingdom Pseudomonadati; phylum Pseudomonadota; class Gammaproteobacteria; order Vibrionales; family Vibrionaceae; genus Vibrio; species Vibrio crassostreae. Next base: position 261,415 of record NZ_AP025476.1, on the reverse strand, counting down.
TGGAGCGCTTTAAGGTATAACTCACCTCAAGCAAAGTAAGTAAACCACACCACCGAGAGGCTGCTGACGTAAACCAATAGCTGAAGTGACTCTTTTCATAAGAATCACTTTGTTCTCAGTTCGGTTTAATGCATATTGATGAGCTAATTTATCCCAGACACAAGGATGTTATTCAGATGGGATTCGAATGGTTAGCTCTTGCTGCCGCTTTTCTTTGGGCGATTGCGAGCCTGATGTCAGTAAAGCCAGCTCAACACTTAGGTTCTTTCGCCTATAGTCGCTGGCGAATGGGTTGTACCGCGATCATCTTATCAAGCATGGCTTGGTTTACCGGTGGTTGGTCAAGTGTAGAAGCCGATCTGGTGACGCCTATGATGCTGTCAGGCCTGATTGGTATCTTCATTGGTGATACTGCCCTATTTGCTTGTTTGAATCGCATGGGGCCACGACAAGCTGGCTTACTGTTCTCTTGCCATGCCGTGTTCTCGGCGATTCTCGGTTACTTCCTGTTTAGCGAAAGCATGACTTCTGTTGAGCTAATTGGCTCAGCTTTGGTGTTCAGTGGTGTATTAACCGCGATATTCTTTGGTCGTCGAGGACAAGCCAGCAACCAACTCGAAACCATCAAAGGCACCGTTTGGATTGGCGTTGCACTGGGAATTACAGCTGCGATTTGCCAAGCACTGGGTGGCATCATCGCTAAACCCGTGATGCAAACTAATATCGACCCTGTTGCCGCTTCTGCGATTCGGATGATCACCGCCTTTGTCGCCCACTCCGCATTTCGTTTAACAGGTGCCAAGCTGTCACGCGCAATCAACCCGATGAATGGTCAGATATTTGCGATTACGGCAGTTAACGGCTTTTTAGCGATGGCGGTGGGAATGACGCTGATTTTGTATGCGTTGCAGGAAGGCAATGTCGGCATGGTTGCTTTGTTATCTTCAACCACACCGATTATGTTGTTACCAATACTCTGGCTTTACACCAAGCAGAGGCCAAATGCCTACGCTTGGATAGGTGCCATTGTTGCCGTAGTGGGTACTGGTATTCTGGTCAGCTAGTCAAACCGTCAGTAAGACTAGCTGAATAGAGAGCTAAGAACGTGGGAACGGGAAAGCGGTCACATCATCGATGTGGTCGTAACCCAAAGCCAGCATAATCAGCCTATCGATACCCAACGCAACACCCGCACAATCTGGTAAACCCGCTTTTAATGCCTCAATCAAGTGATGGTCAATCGGCTGAGGCGATAAGCCCATCTCAATACGCTTGGCGTTGTCATCTTCAAAGCGCTTGAGCTGCTCTTGTGGCTTATCTAATTCATGGAAGCCGTTGGCTAACTCGATGCCTTTGAAATACACCTCAAAGCGATCCGCCACTCGCGAATCCTCGGGGTTAATCTTAGCTAATGCCGCTTGTGAGGCTGGGAAGTCATAAACAAAGGCTGGCACCTGTTGGCCAATCTTTGCTTCCACCCCAATACTGAAAAGAAGCTGCAATAGCGTATCGCGATCTTCTTCAGGCTCAGCAATATCGCTGAGCCCAAGTTTCGCTGCTGCTTGTTTTAGGATATCCATCGAATCTTCAAGCGGACACACACCTAACACATCGATAAAGGCTTGTTGGTAAGTCATGCGTTCTGCCTCGCCTGATTTTAAGATTTGCTGTAGTAGCAGATCCATTTCATCCATCAGGTCATGGTGATCAAAACCGACGCGATACCACTCCAGCATGGTGAACTCAGGATTGTGATAACGGCCATTTTCTTCGTTACGGAAAGACTTACAAATTTGATAAATACAGCCACTGCCCGCCGCTAATAGACGTTTCATATGAAACTCAGGGCTAGTCATAAAGAACAGGGGCTGACCGTGCGCATAACCCGGCCCTACGAATTCAGTTTTGAAAGTATGCAAATGCACGTCCGTCACCGTGGCGTGGCTCATCGCAGGCGTATCCACTTCCATCACGTTTCGCTCAGCAAAGAACTGACGGATTTGATTAAGGATATCAGCACGTTGCTTTAACTGCTTAATGGTTGCGGCTGGTTGCCATGTTGAGTGCATTATTAAGTTCCATATTACTGAATTCTAGGCGACGGAAATTACCACCTTTCGCCTCTTTTGTAAGCTCCTATCTTTCTATAGATGAAAGCAAAATGTTGCCTTAATGAAGCCAGAAAATTACGTTCTACAATACAATTATCAATACAGCTTTCACATCCACATTGATAACAAAAATCATACTCAACAAGCCGTTAACACAAGCCCTGTGGGCTAATCGTTATCAACAATTGATTGCCGTGATTGCAGTCACATAACCTATAAATTCTATGCCTCCATATGCACTACCGACCTAAAAACCCAAATGCATCAACTTTTCGAATACCTTCCTCTCTTACACTGAACCTACCACTTAAGGCTTAGGGGTGATAAACGGTTGATGCCGTTTAAGTACTCTCTAAATGCTTTTTATAATTACAAGCGGAATACTCCGCATCACACTGGAGAATAACTGTGAAGACAATTACCACAGATATCGCAGTCATCGGCGCAGGCGGCGCTGGTCTTCGTACAGCAATTGCAGCAGCTGAAGCTAATCCTGAATTAGAAGTAGCACTGATTTCTAAAGTTTACCCAATGCGTTCGCACACGGTAGCTGCAGAAGGCGGTTCAGCAGCGGTAATTAAAGACGAAGATAGTCTAGATAACCACTTCAACGATACTGTTGGCGGTGGCGACTGGCTATGTGAACAGGATGTTGTTGAATACTTTGTTGAAAACTCGACTCGCGAAATGATCCAAATGGAACAATGGGGCTGCCCATGGAGTCGTAAAGAAAACGGTGAAGTAAACGTACGCCGATTCGGCGGTATGAAGGTAGAGAGAACGTGGTTCGCAGCGGATAAAACCGGCTTCCACATGCTTCATACTCTGTTCCAGACTTCGATGAAGTACGACACAATCAAACGATTTGATGAGTACTTTGTGGTGGATTTGATCGTTGAAGAAGGCGAAGTACAAGGCCTAATCGCGATTCATATGTCTGAAGGTGAACTTGTTACGATTAAAGCGAAATCTGTTGTGTTAGCAACCGGTGGCGCAGGTCGTGTTTACCACTGTAATACCAACGGCGGCATCGTAACGGGCGACGGTATGGCAATGGCTTATCGCCACGGTGTACCACTGCGTGACATGGAGTTCGTTCAATACCACCCAACAGGCCTACCGGGCACTGGCATCTTGATGACCGAAGGTTGTCGTGGTGAAGGCGGTATCATTGTCAACAAGAACGGCTACCGTTACCTACAAGATTACGGCATGGGCCCTGAAACTCCAGTGGGCGAGCCGAAAAACAAATACATGGAACTGGGTCCTCGTGACAAAGTTTCTCAAGCATTCTGGCACGAACAGCAGAAAGGCAACACCATCAAGCACCCTCTTGGTGATGTCGTACACCTTGACCTTCGCCACCTGGGTGAAGAGTATCTGCAAGAGCGTCTTCCGTTCATCTGTGAGCTGGCAAAAGCGTACGTAAACGTAGACCCAGCAAAAGAGCCAATCCCAATTCGTCCGACTGTTCACTACACCATGGGTGGTATTGAAACTAACGGTACTTGTGAAACTCGCATCAAAGGCCTATTTGCTGTTGGTGAATGTGCTTCTGTTGGCCTACACGGTGCAAACCGCCTAGGTTCTAACTCTCTAGCTGAGTTCGTGGTATTTGGTCGCGTAGCCGGTGAAGAAGCCGTGAAACGTGCAGCTGAATTCAAAGGCTGGAATGAAGAGTCTATCGCTAAGCAAGTTAAAGCGGTTGAAGATCGCATCGCCGGTCTACTAAACCAAGAAGGTGATGAGAACTGGGCTGATATCCGTACTGAAATGGGTCACACCATGGAAGCGGGTTGTGGTATCTACCGTCAAGAAGACTTGATGCAAAAGACCATCGACAAAATCACTGAACTGAAAGCGCGCTACAAGAAGATCAGCATTAAAGACAAAGGCAAAGTGTTCAACACAGACCTACTTTACGCTATCGAAGTGGGTTACGGCCTTGAAGTTGCAGAAGCGATGGTTCACTCAGCGATCCTTCGTAAAGAGTCTCGCGGTGCACACCAACGTCTAGACGACAACTGCACAGAACGTGATGACGTGAACTTCCTGAAACACTCTCTATCTTTCTACAACGAAGATGCAGCACCAACCATCGACTACAGCGGCGTTAAGATTACTAAATCTCAACCTAAAGCTCGTCTATACGGTGAAGCAGCCGAGAAAGCCGCTGCCGCTGAAAAAGCAGCAGAAGAGAATGCGAAGAAGAGCGAAGAGGAGCAAGCATAATGTCAGCGAATCGAATCCAAAAAATTGAAATCCTGCGTTATGACCCTGAGCACGATGCAGAACCTCACTTTCAAACCTTTGAAGTGCCATTTGATGAAACCATGTCAGTACTTGATGCGATCGGTTACATCAAAGATAACCTAGATAAAGACCTGTCTTACCGTTGGTCTTGTCGTATGGCGATTTGTGGTTCTTGCGGCATCATGGTTGATGGCGTGCCAAAACTGGCATGTAAAAGCTTCTTACGTGACTACCCGAATGGCTTCAAGATTGAGCCTTTGGCTAACTTCCCAATCGAAAAAGATTTGATTGTCGACATGACGCCGTTCATCGAGCGCCTTGAAGCAATCAAGCCTTACATCATTGGTAATGACCGTAAGCCAGAAGACGGCACTAACATCCAAACTCCAGAGCAAATGGCGAAGTACAAACAGTTCGCTGGCTGCATCAACTGTGGTTTGTGTTACGCAGCGTGTCCTCAGTTTGGTCTAAACCCTGAGTTCATCGGCCCTGCGGCACTTGCTCTTGCTCACCGCTACAACCTAGATAGCCGTGACAATGGTAAAGCTGAACGCATGAAGCTTATCAATGGCGACAACGGCGCTTGGGGTTGTACGTTTGTAGGTTACTGTTCTGACGTATGTCCGAAGAAAGTAGACCCAGCAGCGGCAGTGAACCAAGGTAAAGTTGAGTCTTCAATGGACTTCGTTATCTCGATGTTCAAGCCTGATGGATCGCAAGTAAAAACAGCAGAGGAGGCATAATATGAGCAATCGTAAGCCTTATGTTCGTGAGATGAAGAGAACGTGGTGGAGCAACCATCCGTTCTACCGCTTCTACATGCTACGTGAAGCGACTGTACTGCCTTTGATTCTATTCACTCTGTTCCTAACCTTCGGTTTGGGTGCACTAGTGAAAGGCCCTGAAGCTTGGGCTGGTTGGTTGAGCTTCATGGCTAACCCTATCGTTGTTGGTATCAACATCGTGGCACTGCTAGGCAGCTTGCTACACGCTCAGACCTTCTTCAGCATGATGCCTCAAGTAATGCCAATCCGTCTTAAAGGCAAATTGGTTGATAAAAGAATCATCGTACTGACCCAGTGGGCAGCGGTGGCTTTTATTTCTTTAATCGTTCTTGTTGTGGTGTAAGGAGCTTTCGTTATGAACACAAATTACAAAGTAAAACCTGTTAACCACAATCCACAACGCTCTGATGAGCCAATCTGGTGGGGCCTATTTGGCGCTGGCGGTACTTGGTTCGCGATGATCACACCGATCACGATTCTAGTGTTAGGTATCTTAGTGCCAATGGGCATCATCGATGCGGACGCAATGAGCTACGAACGTGTCTCTGAGTTTGCCACCAGCATTATCGGTGCACTGTTCATCATCGGTACGCTGGCACTGCCAATGTGGCACGCAATGCACCGTCTTCACCACGGCATGCACGACCTTAAGTTCCACGTCGGTGTTGCAGGTAAAGTGGGTTGCTACTTCGTTGCAGGCCTAATCAGCGCATTGTCTGTTATTTTCATCTTTATGATCTAAAAGCAGATGCGGGATTCGGGTAAACGAGTATCGAAGAGCTAAAAAGCAGATTCTAGTATCGGGTAATCGAGATTCGAAGAGCTTAAAGCAGATGCGGGATTCGAGTAATCGAGATGCGAAAAGCTTAAGAGCAGAAAAGCGAAAGCAGAGCTAGGTTATCCAGCTCTGCTTTTTTTTTGTTTTTCGTATCTCGCATCTCGTTTACGCGCATCTGCTTTTTTAATACAAAAAAGGTCGCTCATAAGCGACCTTTCTTATTTCACTGAGCCATCTTAAACAAGATGGACACAATCAAATTATTTTACACGACCAACGTATTCGCCAGTACGAGTATCAACTTTAACAACTTCACCGATTGCGATGAATAGAGGTACGCGAACTACCGCGCCAGTTGCTAGAGTTGCAGGCTTACCGCCAGTACCTTGTGTGTCGCCTTTAAGGCCAGGATCGGTTTCTGTTACTGCGATCTCAACAAAGTTTGGTGGAGTTACTGTGATAGGGTTATCATTCCACAACGTTAGAGTACAAACGTCATTTTCAACTAACCATTTTGCAGAGTCAGCAACTGCTTTTACGTCTGCTGCGATTTGCTCAAATGTTTCGTTGTTCATGAAGTGGTAGAATTCGCCATCGTTGTATAGGTAACCTAGTTCAACGTCAACAACATCTGCAAGCTCAAAGCTTTCGCCTGATTTGAATGTTTTCTCTAACACTTTGCCTGACAGCAGTTTACGAAGTTTTACACGGTTAAACGCTTGGCCTTTACCTGGCTTAACGTATTCATTGTCGATAATTGAGCAAGGCTCGTTATCTAACATGAATTTTAAACCGCCTTTGAATTCATTGGTGCTTACTGACGCCATGATTTTCTCTTCCACATCTTTGAGTTAATTTCAATGCCGCATATCATAACCCGAAAAGTCGAATCTGTTGAGCAAAACTGGCTCAAACAACTATCGAATGCGATCTCTGACCCGACAAAACTGCTTGAGGCATTGGAAATAGACCCAACACCGTGGCAAGCAGGCTTCGCTGCTCGTGAGCTATTTGCACTTAGGGTACCTCTTAGCTTTGTCGAACGAATGGAAAAAGGCAACCCACACGATCCATTACTAAGACAGGTTTTACCGCTAAGTGAAGAGTTTGAGGTGCACCAAGGCTATTCCGCTGATCCCCTAGAAGAGCAAGAGAACGCAATCCCGGGCTTATTGCACAAATATAAAAATCGTGCACTGATGATAGTGAAAGGTGGCTGTGCGATTAACTGCCGCTACTGCTTCCGTCGTCACTTCCCTTATCAAGATAACAAGGGCTCGAAGTCTGTTTGGCAAACCAGCCTCGACTATGTGGCGGCTCACCCAGAGATCAACGAGGTTATCTTGTCGGGTGGCGATCCACTGATGGCCAAAGACAGCGAACTAGAATGGCTGATTCATGCTATCGAACAAATTCCACATGTGAAAACCGTTCGAATTCATAGCCGATTACCAGTTGTGATTCCAGCTCGGGTAACGGATGAGCTGTGCCAATTGTTAGCGCAAACTAGCCTCAATGTGGTCATGGTCAGCCATATTAACCATGCCAATGAAATCAACTTTGAACTCAAGCAAGCCTTCCATAAGCTTAGGCTAACTGGAGCGACTCTGCTCAACCAAGGCGTGATGCTTAAAGGTGTAAACAACAGCGCTAACTCATTGAAAGAATTAAGCGAAAAACTATTCGATGCCGGTGTTTTACCTTACTATATGCATGTGCTTGATAAGGTTCAGGGCGCGGCGCACTTCTATATTTCAGATGAAGAAGCGAAGCATCACTTTACGGGATTAATCTCTGAGGTTTCTGGCTACCTAGTACCTAAATTAACCCGAGAGATTGGCGGACGCAGCAGCAAGACACCACTCGACCTACACATTGAATAACTCTATCTCGAGCAATGGTCGCTTCTTGAGTATCAAGAAGCGACAAAAGAAAAACTCCCCTAGCTTCACCTTAATAACAGACGGCTGCTAGACTTTAAGTCATCTTCATCAATCGTTAAGACAAAAAGTTTTTGTTCGATCGTCCGGTCTATTATTAGCATACTCGGCTCTATTCTAAATTTTTAGGAGGGGTGATATGACACAACTTATAGAACAAACTCTCAACCTTGCCCCCTTTAGCTGGGCAGGCCTTGCAGTATGCATGCTGTGTGGTTCGTTAATCGGCATCGAACGACAAACACGCGGTAAACCGGTAGGGATCAGGACATCGATTCTGATCATCAGCGGCACCTACTTCTTCCTCACCATGGCGATTAGCCTTTCCCCCAATACGCTCGATCAAGCTCGTGTGCTTGGGCAGATAATTACTGGGGTGGGTTTCCTTGGCGCTGGGGTAATGATGACATTGGATGGCAAGATTCATGGTGTCACGTCAGCCGCGATTATATGGGTACTCGCTGCATTAGGTATGATGATCGCACTTGGTCACCTTTCGCAATCGGTCATTATCACGCTAATGGCGCTGGTGATTCTGCTTGGTGTCGATAAAGTGGAAAACAGCTTCCAAAGCCTACGCCGCGGTGTTCACCAAAAGTGGATGAGAAAAGGTCGCGCGAAAAAATAATCCTAATCTTAGGTGCAATTTCTTAGAGACAATTGCTTAGAGACAAAAAAGAAGCCTAGTCACACGACTAGGCTTTAAGTTTTTACGAAAGCGCTTAATACACCTGAATACACACCTGGTTCTTGCCCGCAGCCTTTGCCTTATAGAGCTGATCGTCGCAAGCACGAATACTCTGGTTTTCCCACAAATGCCCGACACTGTCGAATTTGTACAAGGAGTAGAGCGTCGCACCACCAGAGACAGAGATATTTATCTTGTCACCCGTTGGGCATCGATAACTCTGTAGGCTAATGTCGTTTTGAATTCGCTCAAAGATCGATGAAAGCAACTCTGATGATTCACCCGTAATCGCGACAACAAACTCTTCGCCACCAAATCGAGCCACGATATCTTGCTGTCTAACGCTGTTCAGCATCAACTGAGCAACATGGCAAATCACCTCGTCCCCCACTTTATGACCATGCTGATCATTAACGACTTTGAAATCATCAATATCAAACACGCCAACACCAATAATCGGCTCCTCATCCTGCGCCAGTAATCGAGTTTCAAAGCCACGTCGATTCAGCAAGCCCGTTAATGGGTCGCACATTGCTAGGGCATTTAAACGCTGGTGCTCTTGCCTTGTATAAAAACGCCATAGCCATAAAACCGAGAGCAGATACAAAACCAACAGTATCGAAAGCTGAATCTTCTCCATCTCCAATACATGCAGAAAGTGCTCGCTCTTATCTTCTTCAATACTCAGATATAGCTGCGTGTTAATGTCATCAACATACAGAGGCTTAGAATAGGTAAAGTCCATAAAGCCGTATTTGTTTGCGCCTCGCGTACTTGTGACTTTATAGCCATGGGTAGGGTTTGATACTAGGTTAGAGACATAGCCATCGACACCCAATACCCCTTTAAACTCACCATTAACGTAGATCCCTTTGGTTAAGGTCACCACTTTTTGACCTGTCAGATAATCATCGTATTGGCCGGTATACACCACTTGGTCTTTGCCTTGCGATAGGCCAAAGCGAACCGTATTGATCCAATATGGTCGGCTATTTACGACAGAGTCGAACGTATCACCTTTCATATATTGGGCAATATCAGAGGGGGAAGAGATAATAAACTTCTCTTTCGAGATGAAGTAGATCGCTGAGATGGTATCAATGGTATTGGCGAAATAGGCCATGGTAGGCGCAATAAACAAACGCTTACCCGCTTCGGTATAAAGGTCCGATTTCGGGTTACACATCTCGCGAGGGCCAGAGAACATAAAATCAAAACGAGGGGCATGTTGCTCCTCACTAGTGAAGTAGCACGTCTCACCTTCAATCTTTTTGTCATGCGAGAATACGTAGGTATCCCCATGCAGTGGATAAAGCGCAGTGATGTTGTACTCAAGCGCATTTATGATCTGTGTGAGCTCCGCTAAAGAGCGTGTCACGCCTTGGTTTTCGATTCCATACTGTTTATCTGATTCTTCCGCTGAATCAACGAGCAACAAGCTCAAAACTACTAAAAAACTGGCGGTCAGACTTAAAAAAGCCTTTTTAAAATCGATGGTATGGTGGTTAATCAAAGCATATAAATCATCACTGGAAATTTATCGCACATTGTACTTATAAGTAAAAATACTGCAATAGAAAATATAAAACAATATGCTTATCAGGTGGTTTGAGAAGTTTATCTTGGTTGTGGAATTGAATGTAATAACGCCTAAACAAGGGTTTAGGCGTTGATAGGCTTAGCTTTTAAACGCTAATGCGCTAAATAAAAGCTAATACGCCAACTAAACATCGCTCGCCAATAGTAGAACTAAAGGCTAAACGACCGCTTTATTTAGCAAAGTTGACAATCGGGAAGCACGGGAAGAAACCGTTATCAGCACAGTTGATCAGGCCAACTTGTACACCTTCGATTTTGTTGGTTTTGTTGAAGATACCAACCTGAACCGTCGACACTTCTGAAAGGTTCGCAGCGCCAACATCAACCATAGTGTTACCTTCTGAGTAGTTGACGAAACTCACGTTCGCGCCTTTTACATCATTGGTAATGTTCACTGCACCAAGGTTAACACCCGTTGTTTTACCTGTGTTCCAGTTGAAGAAACCTAGAGATGCGCCGGTCATTTCTTGATTCACTTTTGATGCACCGAAGATACCCAGGTTCACACCTGTAGTCGTTTGCGTCTCAGACATACCAACAACCGCAAGATCAACACCTTTAAGGTCGTTTACTTGTCCGTGAAGCAGAGCTAAACGTACACCGCCAACCGCATCTGAATCAGGTGCGTTGAAGCCGTTGATCGTTGAAAACATAACAGGCGAAGAAGCGAATGCCGCTGGTGCCATTACTGCTGCCGACACAGCAAGTACTGAAAGTAGTTTTTTCATTGGGGAGTCTCCACTGACTTATTGTTGACTTGATTAATCCATTTTCAATCAAGCATTTATTATCCTTTATTCAACAGCTATCCATGTTAGATCAATGTCATAACTGTACTGTTGAATATAAGACGGTAAATCAAAAAGAGCAATGGTTGAATAAGAGCGGATGAGAGGTAAGAGTAGCGATCTAGGCCCGTGTTTCTATTTGAAGGTGTAAAGATTCCCTATCACGCTCGTGCCTCGCTGTAGGGAATGACGATGGATAAATGTCTCAAATCAATAACTACCGTCATTCCAGAACAGAGGAACGAAGTATCTGGAATCTCAGTTTAACGACGAATCCAATTATAACGAGCAAAAAAAACGGAGACCGAAGCCTCCGTTTTCAATTTCACTATGAATAGCGAGGGATGATTACATCATACCGCCCATGCCACCCATACCGCCCATGCCGCCCATATCAGGCATTGCAGGAGCTGAATCTTGAGGCTTGTCTGTCACCATCGCTTCTGTTGTGATCATAAGACCAGCAACTGATGCTGCGAACTGAAGTGCAGAACGAGTCACCTTAGTTGGATCTAGGATACCCATAGCAATCATGTCGCCGTATTCGCCAGTCGCCGCGTTGTAACCGTAGTTACCTTCGCCAGCACGAACGTTGTTAGCAACCACAGACTCTTCATCGCCTGCGTTCTTAGTGATTTGACGAATCGGTGCTTCCATCGCACGTAGTGCAACACGGATACCTACGTTTTGCTCTTCGTTGTCGCCTTCAAGGCTAGCAACTTTAGATGCAGCGCGGATAAGTGCAACACCACCACCAGCAACCACACCTTCTTCAACTGCAGCGCGAGTTGCGTGAAGTGCATCTTCTACGCGGTCTTTCTTCTCTTTCATCTCAACTTCAGTCGCAGCGCCAACTTTGATTACAGCAACACCGCCAGCTAGTTTCGCTACGCGCTCTTGAAGTTTCTCTTTGTCGTAGTCTGACGTTGCATCTTCGATTTGTTGACGGATTTGAGAAACGCGACCTTGGATCATCACTTCATCGCCCGCACCATCGATGATAGTCGAGTTTTCTTTAGTGATAGTAATACGCTTAGCTTGACCTAGGTCTTCTAGCGTTACTTTCTCAAGGTCTAGGCCAATCTCTTCAGAGATAACCGTGCCACCCGTTAGGATAGCGATATCTTGAAGCATAGACTTACGACGGTCACCGAAACCAGGTGCTTTAACCGCAGCCACTTTAACGATGCCACGCATGTTGTTCACAACGAGAGTTGCAAGCGCTTCGCCTTCTACATCTTCAGCGATGATAAGAAGTGGACGAGATGCCTTAGCAACTGCTTCTAGAGTCGGAAGAAGTTCACGGATGTTCGAAACTTTCTTGTCGATAAGAAGAATGAATGGGCTTTCTAGATCAACAGAACCCGCTTCTTGGTTGTTGATGAAGTAAGGAGACAGGTAACCGCGGTCGAACTGCATGCCTTCAACTACGTCTAGCTCGTCTTGCAGAGCCTGACCTTCTTCAACCGTGATTACGCCATCACGACCTACTTTTTCCATCGCTTCAGCAATGATGTTACCTACTGTCGAATCCGAGTTCGCAGAGATAGTACCTACTTGAGCGATAGCTTTAGTATCAGAACATGGAACAGAAAGGCCTTTAAGCTCTTCAACTGCTGCGATAACCGCTTTGTCGATGCCGCGCTTAAGATCCATTGGGTTCATGCCAGCAGCTACGGCTTTTAGGCCTTCAGTGATGATTGCTTGTGCAAGAACTGTTGCTGTAGTGGTACCGTCGCCTGCTGCGTCATTCGCTTGCGAAGCCACTTCTTTAACCATTTGTGCGCCCATGTTTTGGAACTTGTCTTCAAGTTCGATTTCACGTGCTACAGAAACACCATCTTTAGTGATCGTTGGTGCGCCAAATGATTTGTCTAGAACAACGTTACGGCCTTTAGGACCTAGCGTTACTTTTACCGCGTCAGCCAGAACGTTTACACCTTCTAGCATTTTAATACGTGCGTCGTTACCAAATTTAACGTCTTTAGCAGCCATCTTTATTTCCTTTAAATTCTTTATTCAGTCAGTTCAGTTTTATGGGTCGGATTACTCAACGATTGCCATGATGTCGTTTTCAGACATGATCAGAACTTCTTTGCCGTCGATTTTTTCAGATTTAGTGCCGTAGCCTTCAGCGAAGATAACAGTGTCGCCAACTTTAACGTCCAATGGTTGTACTGAACCGTTTTCTAGAATGCGGCCTTTGCCAACAGCTAGAATTACACCGCGAGTTGATTTTTCAGCGGCAGAACCAGTTAGAACGATGCCACCAGCAGATTTAGATTCAACTTCTTGGCGCTCAACGATAACTCGGTCGTGTAGAGGACGGATATTCATCGGTCAGATCTCCTGATAATTTCCATTTAATTTGATAGTTGCCACGATTGGCATGGGGTTAAAGAGTATGTTGGGGCGATGTGAAAGATCCCAAGGGGTGAAAGGGAAAAATTGTGATCTAAGGGGCAGATACGGGATGCGAATAGACTTGAGAGCAGATACGAGTAAACGGGATGCGAGATACGAAAAGCAAAAACGCCCCTGCGAATAATCCTGTGTAACTGTCAGGGATAAAACAAAAGAAGGCTGCATCTCTTTTTCCGCTTTTAGCTCTTCGATACTCGTTTACCCGCATCTCGCATCTGCTTTTCTTTCTTTCCAAGCCACATCTGTTTATCCTACTCCTTTCGTTTCAGCTGGCGTTTTACATGCAAGATAAACACGGGCTTCTTACAGCCCCGATAGCAGACACTCTGCGCACTATGACCATACCGACCATATTCGGTATGGTGGCGATCTTGATGTTTAACCTTGTCGATACTTTCTTTATCTCATTACTGGGTACCCAAGCCCTTGCTGCGGTGAGCTTCACCTTCCCTGTCACCTTTGCCATCAACTGCATTACCATGGGTATAGGCATTGGCTTATCAACGTGTATTGGACGCTTGCTTGGTCAAGGTTGCGCGCAAAATGCGGCTCGCTTTACTTGTCACGGTTTGCTGCTTGCGGTGTTGCTTGTTGGTTTTGCATCAACTCTGGGGCTTGTAACGCTTGAACCCATGTTCGCCTTATTGGGGGCAGAACCAGAGTTACTACCACTAATCTCTGAATATATGACGGTCTGGTATTTAGCTATTCCACTACTTGTTATTCCAATGGCAGGTAATAGCGCAATACGAGCGAGTGGTGATACAAAAACCCCCGCTAAGATCATGATGCTGGCCGGCCTGATTAACGGCATTCTCGACCCGCTGCTGATCTTCGGTTACGGGCCTTTTCCTGAACTAGGAATTCAAGGTGCAGCCATTGCTAGCGGATTCAGTTGGTTTGGTGCTTTATGTGGCTCACTTTATGTGTTAACCATACGAGAAAAGCTACTTGCTCCGCCCAAACCAAAAAGCATCATCAGTGACTGGAAACAGATCTTAACCATCGGCACACCCGCCGCTCTTTCCAATGCGCTAAATCCACTTGCTGGTGCCATTATTATGATGATGCTAGCCAACCAAGGGACCGAAGCAGTGGCGGCTTACGGAGCTGCCCAACGTATTGAATCGATTCTGATCATCGTATTGATGTCTTTAACCTCTGCTCTCACGCCTTTTATGGCGCAAAACTTTGGTGCTAATAATCCACAGCGCAGTTTCAAAGCCCTGTTCTTAAGCATGCGTTTTGCTGTGCTATTTCAGGGTTTGATTTTCTTAATGATGGTGCCATTGAGCATCCCTTTGGCTGCCCTCTTTTCTCAAGAAGAATCCGTACGAGGCATCTTGTGGCATTACCTGTTAGTTGTCCCGTTTAGCTATGGATTCCAAGGCATTGTAATGATGCTGATCAGTGCCATGAATGCGATGCACCAACCACTCAAAGCCTTTCAATGGAGCTTCATGCGTCTGTTTGTATTTACCTTGCCGTTCGCTTGGGTAGGTAGCCAAATCGATGGCGTCGAAGGGCTGTTTATAGGCCTAGCTTTAGGAAACATAATGGGTGGAATTTCGGGGTATTGCTTTGCACTTCGTGTTAGGGGGAAAGCAGATACGGGATGCGAGTAATCGAGATGCGAAAAGATATAAGAGCTTGAGAGCAGAAAAAGACTAAAAAAAGGAAGATGACATGGAAGACACCACTTACAAAATGCTTTATGACGCACCGATAGGCAAAATGATCATTGTGAGCAATGGTGTGTCGATTATTGAAATTGACCATATCAATCATGAAGAGCTAATGATTAGCAATCCAGATGACCTTTGCCAACTGGCAGCGAAACAGTTAGATGAGTACTTCGCAGGTCAACGAACTGAATTTGATTTGCCATTGAGAGCGACAAAAGGCACGGACTTTCAAAAATCGGCTTGGCGGGCTCTCACTTCTATTCCTTATGGCGAAACCATTAGTTACGGTGAACAAGCGAAAAGAATGAATAACCCAAAAGCAGTAAGAGCTGTGGGTGGTGCGAACGGCAAGAACCCGTTTAGCATCGTAGTCCCATGTCACCGAGTGATTGGTGCAAATGGGACATTAACTGGCTACACCGGTGGCATGAACCGCAAAGAGTGGTTACTCGACTTTGAGCGTTCGGTTATAGATAGAACGCAATAAGCCTTATCACGCTAGATCGATAATATAAAAGTTCACCATCAAGAAGTGCCGTTGTCATCAGACTAAATATAGTCTACATTTAAACTTCCACATTAAGAGATAATGATAATGTCCACTGAAACGATAAGTTACTTAAAAAAGCACGCGGCTAACCTCGATTTATCGGAGCCTATGACCATTACTCAAAATGGTAAACCCGCTTATACGATTGAATCTTATGAAGATCGAAAGCGTAGAGATGAAGCTATAGCGCTAATGAAACTATTGTCGTTTTCTATTGATGATGAAAAATATGGCCGAGTAAACTCCAGCTCTCAGATTCGAGATAAACTGGCAAAGCGTAAACAATCGGTTCAATAATATGACCACCATCGAGTACACAGACACCTTTGAACAATTACTTGATGCTTTAATTAATTACTTAAGTGATTATTCGAGTGAAGAGTCTGTCATTGAACGCATAGAAGCTCTTCTCGACCGATTTGAAGCCTTAGTCTCTGATAACCCTCATGCTGCAAACATTGCCCCTTCTCTACTAGAACTCGGAGTGAAAAACTTTCGCGAATTTCACCTCGATAGTTTTCGTATTATCTACCGAACGTTACCGACAGCTCATCCGAAAGAAACGAGAGTAATTGTAGATGTGATCGCATTGCAAAAACAAAACTTAGAACAACTGCTCATTCAACACTGCATACTCTACAAATAGCGTTTAGCTCTGCGAATCTCTATTCCCCCGTATCCCTCATCTGCTCTTAAGCTCTTCGCATCTCGATTACCCGAATCCCGAATCCCGAATCTGCCCTTAAAGCTCTTCGCTACTCGTTTACTCGTATCTCGCATCTATAAAAAAGCCCGCACTTTAAAGTGCGGGCTTTCAAAATCGTTAAAGCTCAACGTGAACCGCTGAGCCAAACCATTATTTAACTACTAACTACTTAACGATCACGTCACCTGACATTTCAGCTGGGATATCAATACCAGACAGAGAAAGCATCGTTGGTGCAAGGTCAGACAGCTTACCGCCTTCTTTGAACTCAACGTCTTTGTTGCCTACGTAGATAAGTGGCACTGGTAGGTTAGTGTGCGCCGTGTGGATGCCGCCCGTTTCTGGGTTTACCATCATTTCCGCGTTACCGTGGTCTGCGGTGATAAGCAGTTGGCCATCAGCTTCTTTGATTGCTTCAACTACTTTACCAAGACATTCGTCTAGCGACTCTACCGCTTTAACCGCTGCATCGTAAACGCCAGTGTGGCCAACCATGTCACAGTTAGGGAAGTTACAAACGATAGCGTCGTATTTGCCGCCTTTGATTGCTGCAACAAGCTTTTCAGTGAGCTCTGGTGCGCTCATTTCTGGCTGTAGGTCGTACGTAGCTACTTTTGGAGAAGCAACAAGCTGACGCTCTTCGCCTTCGAACTCGTCTTCTTTACCGCCGTTGAAGAAGAACGTCACGTGCGCGTATTTCTCTGTTTCAGAGATGCGTAGCTGCGTTTTGCCTTCTTTCGATAGCCACTCACCGTAGGTGTTCTCTAGAGAAGCCGGTGGGAATGCACAAAGAAGTGGGATGTCTGCAGCGTATTGAGTCAGCATCACAAAGTCGATCGCTGGGAATACGTTACGAGCAAAGCCGTCGAAATCAGGAACGAATGCACGCGTGATTTCACGAGCACGGTCGGCACGGTAGTTCATGAAGATAACCGCATCGCCATCAACGATAGCGGCAGACTCTTCGCCTTCTGCTTTGATTTCAGTCGCTTTAACGAACTCATCGTTTTCGTCACGAGCGTAAGCCGCTTCTAGGCCAGCTACTGCTGTGTCGAATGTGAACTCAGCTTTTGCTTGAGTCAGTAGGTCGTAAGATTCTTGAACGCGATCCCAGTTGTTATCACGGTCCATTGCGTAGTAACGACCAATAAGCGAAGCCACACGGCCTTTACCTAGCTTAGCGAATAGCTCTTGGAAACGTGCCAATGTGTTTTCTGCGCTACGTGGCGGCGTATCACGACCGTCTAGGAAAGCGTGTAGGTAGATTTTCTCTGCACCACGCTCTGCTGCCATTTCAACAGCCGCGTAGATGTGATCTTCATGAGAGTGAACGCCACCTGGAGACATAAGGCCCATGATGTGAACCGCTTTATCAGCTTTCACCGCTTTATCGATAGCATTCACTAGCGTTTCAGTTTGGCCGAACTCGCCGTCTGAAATTGACTTAGTGATACGAGTAAGATCTTGGTATACCACGCGACCCGCACCGATGTTGGTGTGACCCACTTCTGAGTTACCCATTTGACCATCAGGTAGGCCTACATCTAAGCCAGAAGCCGAGATTAGCGTGTTAGGTTGGTTAGCAATAAGACCGTCTAATACTGGTGTTTTAGCGTTCGCGATAGCGTTGTCTTGGTTGTCTTCACGGTAACCGTAACCGTCAAGGATCACTAGAGCCATTGGCTTCTTAGCTGACATAGGACTGACCTCGTTCAATTCAAAATAAATCGGTATAAAAACAAATTAGCGTAATTTTACTACAGTTTACAGTCAAAACTGTAGTGGAAGATCAAGAAAGGGCGCAGGTAGGATGATCGAATGTGAAAAAAAGCGTCATTTTAGGAGGGAGTAAAGTAGGGATATGAACACTTATATCCCCACCATCCATATTGAAAAAGCGCAACAACGGTAGCCTCACGGCTCTTCAGTTTAGAAGATTAATTTCAGTGTCATGCTCTTCATCATCGTCCTGTGACTTTAGATCATGCACCGCTGGTTGCTCTATCACTGTGGTTTTGTTGGTAACATATTGAAAGCTAAAATCATCCCACAATATTTGATCCAAACTTTCTTCAATTTCTTGATTAGATGAAATATCTATTATCATGATTACTGCCTCATATCGCTATTAAAGCTCATAGTAATTATGGACAATAAACAGAACATCCTCGAAATAATTGTGTAAAAAACACGCTAACAGAAAGTCATAATTCACATACCCGAACCCAATATCGGCTCTAGGCTCTAGGCTCTAGGCTCTAGAAGGAGCTCTTCTTGGTTCTGAGCAGCATTCCAAACCAAATCCCCTACCCCATCTGTCGGCTTAAACCCGGTTGGTGCATCGAGAAGAAGCTGGCGAATCGTATCATGTTGTAGGTTATGACAAGCAAAATCCAAAGATTCAAGTAGCGTGTCATATTCATTAATCGGTAAGAACACTTCTTGCGCGGTCATGATTCGCTCATGAGCGGTTGGGGCGACATTATCACCAATCAATAACTCTTCATACAGCTTTTCACCAGGACGCAGGCCTGAGAATTGGATTTCAATATCACCATGAGGGTTTTCTTCATTCTTAACCGACAGGCCAGAAAGGTTAATCAAGTTTTCAGCCAAGTCTGTGATTTTAACCGATTCCCCCATATCAAGAACGAAAACATCACCGCCTTTACCCATAGCGCCCGCCTGAATCACTAGCTGCGCCGCTTCAGGAATGGTCATAAAGAAACGGGTAATATCACGGTGAGTCACAGTGAGTGGGCCACCGGCTTTAATCTGCCTTTTAAACAAAGGAATGACCGAACCAGACGAGCCAAGTACATTACCAAAACGGACCATACAGAAACGTGTACCGTGCTCTTTTTGGTTCTCTTGCTCAGCCAAAGCTTGCAGGCCTAATTCCGCCATACGCTTGGTGGTACCCATCACGTTAGTTGGGCGTACCGCTTTATCTGTCGAGATAAGCACAAAGGATTCAACACCCGCTTCAATAGCGGCTTTGGCGGTATAGTAAGTGCCGTAAACATTATTACGCACACCTTCGACAACGTTGTACTCGACAAGAGGAACGTGTTTATAAGCCGCAGCATGATAAACCGTCTGCACACCAAAAGATTGCATTGAGGTTAACAAGCGATGCGAACGCTGCACCGAGCCTAGTAGAGGCACGATTTCAACATCGTAACCTTTGGTTTCTTTAACTAAAGAAAGCTCACGATCAATTTGGTATAAGCCAAACTCAGAGACTTCAAACAGCACTAATGTTTTAGGTTGTTGTTTAAGGATTTGACGACAAAGTTCAGAACCAATAGAGCCGCCAGCACCGGTCACCATCACCACTTTTCCTTTGATATTGGCTTCCATCAGAACCTGCTGAGGCGCAACCGCATCACGACCGAGCAAATCTTCAATAGGTACATCGGTAAGCTCATCAATCTTTGCTTTACCTGACACAATATCCGCCATTTCAGGAACGGTTTGAATCTCAACGGGCAGCTGCGCCAGCAAATCCAATACTTGCTTACGGCGAGCGCGAGAAGCGCTTGGGATCGCGAGCAAGATTTTAGAAACATCGTGCTTCTCAATCAACCTTTCCGCTTTGTCTAATACAATAACGGGCAAACCCAAAATCATCGTATTGGTGAGCGTTTTATCTTCATCAATGAACGCGCGTACTCGATAGTTTTCAGACGCTCTTAACGCGACAGCCAATTGTCGGCCGCCTGAGCCCGCACCGTAAATTAATACTTCTTGACGTGAATCTTTCGATGTCGTCGCGACAAGATTGCGAACCACCAAACGAGAGCCGCCACATAACAAAGCTAAATAAGCACCGTAAATAATAGGCACCGTACGAGGGACTGGTTCTTGCAGGTAATACGCAAACAGAGCCAAAGAGATTGCCGACAATATTGCGCCTGCCGTTACCACAAACAGCGCTTGAAAGGTGAGATACCTAAGTACTGCGCGATAAAGCCCTAATTTAGTAAAAATAAGCACCGTCATTATTACTGTTAAGCCTGTCAGTAATAAATTATCGCCATCATTCAAAAATTGGAAATCACCTAGCCTTGTCCACAACGCAATGTGCAGAGAGAATATAATGAGTAAAGCATCAATAGAAACACTGATAACCCGCTTTTTAAAACGAGAAAGGTACCATATGAAGTTTAGACGTTGCATAAAGTTATTCTTATTTATGAGTATTTAATAAACCACAAAAACTGCATGAGTGGATGTGTTGAACATTATTTAAATTCGCAAAGAGAACTTGCAAAAGATAACCCGAACATTTAATTCGCGCTTTAATTTGTTATTAATATAAAAACCCCAACAGTTCGACAACTTTAAGCTATTGGGGGGTTGGTGAAAGCTTAAAAACGAGCTTAAGCTAACGGGCATCTCATATATTGAACATTCAGCAATAAGCCAATAAGCCAATAAGCCAATAAGCCAATAATGTTGAGACCAAAGGTGCTTAAAGAAAAAGCTCTTTATTACTTATGAGGATGGTTAAGCTTGTGCTTCAAGTAAAATTGCACGCAGCACTTCAGCCGTTTTGTCGATCTCATCCTGCGTTAAGGTTGGGTGCACTAAAAACATTAAGCTGGTTTCACCTAGCTCAACCGCATTCTTTAATGGTGTTTCTGGCCTGAAGCTTGTGCCATCAAATGCTTTTTCTCGGTAAACCTCAGAACAACTGCCTTGATATGCGGGTACACCGTGTTCAACAATCGCATCAACAATTTTATCGCGAGTCCAACCTGGCTTTAAATGTTCAGGGCGAATAAACATATAATGTTTATATTCTGCATGCTCAATGTATTCAGGAATATCCACACTACGAATAATAGCAAGATCAGCAATAGCCGCTTCAATCACAGCAGCATTCGCTTGACGCTTGTGCGTCCACTCAGCCATGCGTTGAATTTGGATACGCCCAATAACGGCTTGCATTTCTGTCATGCGCCAGTTGGTACCAAAGCTTTCATGAAGCCAACGGAAGCCCGGTGGGTGCTCGCGGTTGTAAATAGCATCAAAGCTTTTACCGTGATCTTTATAAGACCACATAAACGACCATAGATCTTTGTCGTTAGTGGTTACCATGCCGCCTTCGCCGCCCGTGGTCATGATCTTGTCTTGGCAGAAGGACCAAGCACCAATATGACCAATCGTACCGACACTACGACCTTTATACTTCGCACCGTGTGCTTGAGCACAATCTTCAATAACCTTAAAGCCATGCTGTTCAGAAAGCGCCATAATGGCATCCATCTCGGCTGGCATACCCGCAAGGTGAACAACAATCACGACTTTAGTTTTTGGTGTAAGTACCGCTTGTATCGATTCAGCCGTGATGTTTTGACTATTCAGATCAACATCCGCAAAAACAGGCGTCGCACCAGCCGTTACAATAGACGAAGCTGATGCTAAGAAAGTGCGAGATGTGGTGATCACTTCATCACCCTGAGCAACCCCAAATGCTTTTAATGCAACATCTAACGCTAGCGTACCGTTACCCAGAGCCACTGCATATTCACAGCCAACCCAAGCCGCAAACTCTTTTTCAAACTCACGACCTTCTTGACCCGTCCAGTAGTTTACTTTATTTGAAAGTACAACCTTACTTACGGCGTCCGCTTCTTCTTGAGTAAACGAAGGCCATGGGGAAAATGATGTATTAAGCACGATGTCACCTAATCAGTTTTAATTTTTATGATTTGATAAGCTCATGAGCTGGAGAGCCCACGACGGTTTTAAAATTTGGAATATTATTGATAACCGTTGAACCAGCACCAACGACTGAATCACACCCAATAACAACAAGCTGTTTAACTTGGCTACCGATTCCTATCCAAGTGTTTTTGCCAACTTCAACGCCACCAGCTAAGTTAACACCCGGACTAATGTGGACACCTTCAGCGAGCTTGCAGTCGTGATCAACAGTGGAGCCAGTATTAATAATGCAGCTCACACCAATATGACTAAAGGGGTTCACGACCGCATTCGCCATAACAACCGAACCTTTGCCAATATTGGCGTACTTGCTAATTACTGCACTTGGGTGAACAAGCACACCAAAGTTCGCTCCCGCAGAAGTCAATTCACGCTGTTTGGAACAGCGAGTCGCATTGTGACCAATCGCGACAACAGTCAGGTCATACTCTTTCACGTTAGAAAGAAGCGTACTTGTATCACCAGACACAGACCAATGCTCAACGGATTTTAAGCTTGGCCAACTGTCATCAAAAAACACAATATTCTGATAGCCGTTAAGTTCAGCTATCTCGGCGATTACTTTTCCATGCCCACTCGCACCTAAAATAGCGCAGCTTTTCATTATTGATTATTACCTTGATGCGATGAGCCCATAAAAGGTTCTATGGTGACATGCCCTTCTGCTGATATGCCCTCTTTTACAAAGACTTTTTTTACCGTTAAGAAAAGAATTTTAATATCTAGCCAAAGGGTTCGGTTATCGACATACCAAACGTCTAATGCGAACTTCTCTTCCCAACTGATTGCATTGCGCCCGTTAATTTGCGCCCATCCCGTTATCCCAGGACGAACGTCATGGCGGCGAGCTTGCTCTTTGTTATAAAGGGGAAGATATTGCACTAATAAAGGACGAGGGCCGACTAAACTCATATCACCCTTCAAAACGTTCCAAAGGCCCGGTAACTCATCGAGGCTGCTTGAACGTAACTTGTCACCAAACGGCGTCATGCGCTCGTCATCAGGTAGTGGGTTGCCATTAGCATCAACAGCATCTTTCATACTTCGAAACTTCACCATTTCAAATGGTTTTCCGTTTAAACCAGGACGCGTTTGGCGAAATAAAACGGGAGATCCAAGATTTTTGCGAATCTTCCAAGCAACGAAGGCAATGATAGGCAAAAATACAATTAAAGCCGTTAAAGATACAATAAAGTCAAAAATTCTTTTCACTTAACGTCCTCAAAAATCGAGATAAACTTATTAACACCTTGCTTCAGAGAAAGATGTTGTTCGTAATACTCTTTACCAGCTTCACCTAAGCTTAACCTTTCCAACTCCGTTAAAGAACAGACATGCATTACGGCTTCAGCTAAAGATTCCGGATTATCAGGTTGACAAGAAACACCAGCTTTAGCTTTATTAATTAAATCAGAAGCGTCACCCGCAACTCCCATAACAATGGGTTTACCCATTGCCATGTTTGCTTGGGTTCTCGATGGCACTGTGATTTCGAATAATTCATTTTTGTTTAAATGCACCAGAAGCATATCCGCCTCAGAAAGCAGCGAACCAACTTGTTGCATAGAAACCCTTGGTAAGAAATGTACGTTACTTAAGTTCATTTCTTCAGCGCTTTCTACTGCTGACTGTTTAGCAACACCATCACCCAGAAGTACAATATTTACGCCAACATTTTTACTTTGTAATATATTCGCAGCTTGAATAATCGAAGGGAGCCCTTGAGCAAAACCAAGATTGCCAGCAAATAACAAATTTAAATTCCCATTATCAGGCAACTTAACTTCCGTTTGTTCAAAATTACTTAAAGCAGGCTCGTTACACCAGTTATAAATAACTTCTACCTTTTTAGCGGGAACCCCCCTAGACACTATTCTTTTTTTGAAACCCGGTGATAAGACAACAACTTTAGATGCTCTCTTATATACGAAGTCACAAACTTTTCCGACTATGTTAAGAACTTTTCTGTTACTAATCATCCCTGTCGCAGATAATGTATCAGGCCATAAGTCCTGTACATCGACAATAAAAGGAGCCCTTTTACAAAATCCCAATAAACAAGCTGACAAGGATGTTGTTAAAGGAGGGTGATAACTATAAATAACATCTATATTTCTAGTTTTTATCAGTCCTACAAGAAAAGTACTAATCGCGAATGACATATAATTTAAAATTCGTTTAGCTGCAGAGCCATCGTGGCTTGGATACAAAGGTGCTCGATGGATAGTTATCCCATCCATAACCTCTTTTTGGTAAAAGTTAATTTTATAGCCATCGTAAACTTTACCGCCAGGATAATTCGGGAAGCCAGTAAGCACTTCAACCTCATGGCCCTCATCACGTAGAGCTTGAGCAAAAAGAAGACCTTTAAAGGTAGGTTCTGGGTCAAACCATTGAGTTAACAAAAGAATTTTCATATATGACTCTATCTTGTAACTCGTGAGTTAACCTCACGAGTTAACTCACTTAATACTCTTTCCAAACGACTCGCTTTACGTAATCCGTATACGAGTGAATGATTCTCACCATTTTGTCAGATACATTCGGCATGCTGTAATCGTATACTGGGCGTAATAGTCGCTCATTACCACTTGGCTGAGTCTCTAAAATTTGCAGCGCTTGCATTACACGCTCGACATCTAGACCAACCATCATGACCGAAGCCTCTTCCATTCCCTCTGGGCGCTCATGAGCCTCACGAAGGTTTAGTGCTGGAAAGTTCATAATGGATGATTCTTCATTTATGGTTCCACTGTCAGACAGCACCGCCTTAGCATTCTTTTGAAGGTGGTTGTAATCGTGGAAACCCAGAGGCTTTAATAACTGGATGTTAGGATGAAATTCTACGCCCTGCGCTTCAATTCGGTTACGAGTTCTCGGGTGAGTTGATACGATAACTGGTAAGTCATACTTCTCTGCAACTTTATTCAAAGTTTCAGCTAGTTTTGCCAGCTGTTTCGGAGAATCTACGTTTTCTTCACGGTGAGCGCTCACCACAAAAAATTGTCCCTTTTCAATTCCCAAACGAGATAATACATCTGAGCCATCAATTTGAGGCATATAGTGACTTAATACCTCAAACATTGGACTGCCTGTTTTAATCACACGATCAGCAGGTAGACCTTCCGCCAGTAAGTAATCTCGCGCAATCGAGCTGTAAGTTAGGTTGATATCGGCGGTGTGATCAACAATACGACGGTTAGTTTCTTCTGGTACACGTTGATCAAAACAGCGATTGCCTGCTTCCATATGAAAAATGGGTACTTTACGACGTTTTGCGGGTATAGCAGACAAGCAAGAATTAGTATCACCCAATACTAACATTGCATCTGGCTGGATCTCTTCTAATGCTTGATCCACCTTGATGATCACTTGCCCGATAGTCTCTGCTGCATTTTTACCTGCAGCACTTAAGAAATAATCCGGTTTACGTACGCCCAAATCACTAAAAAAGACTTCGTTGAGCTCGAAGTCGTAATTTTGACCAGTATGGACAAGAACATGGTCACAGTGTTCATCCAATTTAGCTAACACTCTAGATAATCGAATGATTTCAGGTCGAGTACCGACCACTGACATTACTTTTAGTTTTTTCATTTTTATTCCTACAGCGGCTTTGCAAAAGTGTCTGGTTTATCTCGATCAAAAATTTCGTTGGCCCATAGCATTACGATTAGTTCCAAGTCGCCTATATTTGTCACATCATGTGTCCAACCAGGCACGGTTTCCACTACTCGGTAATCATCCCCCGTAACATCTAACTCGTAGCATTCACCAGTTGAGATATGTTCAAATCGAAATCTTGCTTGCCCCTTAATAACCAAGAATTTCTCATTTTTTGAATGATGATAATGCCCGCCACGCGTGATACCCGGATGAGCAGTAAAGAAAGAGAACTGCCCAGCATCTTTAGTTTTCAAAAGCTCACAAAAAGAACCACGAGGATCTGTATAAGCAGGAACCGTATATGAGAACTGTTCTGGGGAATAGTAACTAATGTAGGTCGAATAAAGTGCTCGTAAGAAGCCAGAACCTACATTTTCCGTTATTAAAGAAGATTTACTTTTTTTAAATGACTCAAGTGCGTTAGCAACTTCACCAACCGTTGTTGGGTAGATTGGCTTAATTGATTGCTCACC
Source organism: Vibrio crassostreae (assembly GCF_024347415.1). NCBI lineage: Bacteria > Pseudomonadati > Pseudomonadota > Gammaproteobacteria > Vibrionales > Vibrionaceae > Vibrio > Vibrio crassostreae. Next base: position 235,233 of record NZ_AP025476.1, on the reverse strand, counting down.
TGACTTCTCATCATGATTCAGATGATGAATGAAATGTTCGCAAACTGTATCTATATAAACTAAGTTAACTTTTGCGGCAGGGTCGTTGATCGTTAACGGTAGATCATTGGCTATATTATGGCAAAAAGTAGCGACCATTGAGTTGTAATTTGGTCGACACCACTTACCAAAGACATTTGGCAAACGATAGATATAAACTTTTGCTTGAGACTTTAAACCATACTCTTTTACAACATCTTCGGCCTGAGCCTTACTAACACCGTATGGGTTCGATTGCTCAGCTTGTATAGAAGAAGTAAGAAGAATGGGTGTAGCTTTGTTAAGCTCGTTTAGCTTGGTTACAATATGCGAAGTTAGGCCAGTATTGCCTTGTTTGAATTCATCGTCACTTTTAGGGCGATTGACCCCAGCCAAATGATAAATGAAATCTGCTGTTTCTAATGCATTGTCTAACTTTTGAAGTGAATGGTCTCGGTCAATTTTAACAATATCTGTAAAACCTTGCTCTTCTAATTGAAAACACAAGTTTTTGCCAATAAAGCCTTTTGCGCCTGTAACTAAAATTCTCATTACACACCTTCAGGCACGTTAAGACTGCCAGCTGCTATATCAGCAATAAAATCCAACTTATGAAGTAACTTAATCATGCCCGCTACATCTAAACGATCGGTATTATGAGAGTTGTAATCTTCAATAACGCTTAAGTCTTGTTCTCCCTCTTCAACGTATTGTGAATAGTTTAAATCTCTGTTGTCTGAAGGGATTCGGTAGTACCCCCCTTGGTCTTCAGCAACAAACATCTCTTCACGGCTACACAATGCTTCATACAGTTTTTCACCATGACGAGTGCCTATCACATTGACTTCATGTGCGGGTTTAGACGTTATGGTTTTTAAAGCCTGCACTAAAACATCAATAGTTGCAGCAGGCGCTTTTTGCACGAAGATGTCGCCATTAATACCATGTGTAAATGCATGCAATACAAGATCGACAGCATCATTCAATGTCATCATAAAACGTGTCATATTCGGGTCTGTAATTGTGATTGCATCACCATTTATAATTTGACGCAAAAACAGCGGAATAACCGAACCACGAGATGCCATGACATTGCCGTAACGCGTTGCCGATATAACTGTCTTGTTAGGATCAACATTACGCGATTTAGCAACAATGACTTTTTCCATCATCGCTTTTGAAATACCCATAGCATTTATTGGGTAAACCGCTTTATCTGTACTCAAACAGACAACTCGCGACACTTCGTTTGCAATACACGCTTCTAACACGTTTTCAGTACCTAGAACATTTGTCTTTACAGCTTCCATTGGATGGAACTCACACGAAGGTACTTGTTTCAGAGCTGCAGCATGGAAAACAAAGTCAACACCACGTGTAGCCGATAGAATGGAGTTATAATCTCGTACATCACCGATATAAAACTTCAACTTTGGTGAATTGTATTTTTTACGCATGTCATCTTGTTTTTTCTCATCGCGTGAGAAAATACGAATTTCTTTGATATCTGTTTCCAAAAAACGGTTTAGTACAGCATTACCAAATGATCCTGTACCACCAGTAATTAATAACACTTTATCTTTAAACATTTCCTTCCTCTGTTGCAAACAATTTAGAATAATTTAATTTTAATTTTTCAATTTTACTGAAATTATTTTCAAAAATATATGACTTTGCAGAATCTGCATATTTCTGGTATTTATCACCATCTAAAGAGTAGTAAAATTTTATCGCATCAACAAAATCAGATATAGATTCCAAAGAGATATCAAAGCCAGCGTCATGATCAACTAACATTTTAAATGGGGTATTATTTGAAATTAAAACAGGAACTCCTAGTGAAAGTGACTCAAAAATTGAATGACCAAAATTTTCACTTTTAGTTGGCAAAAAGAACAAATCTGAAGACGCAACAGCTTCCATTAATTCTGGACGATCTTTGGGACCTTTAAAACTTATAGATATATTGTTTTTTTGAGAAAAATTAACACACTCACTGTAGTAAGCAGCATCCTCAATTGCACCATACGCATCAATATGAACATTACAACAGCCCGATAATTTTATCGTTTTTAGGGCGAACAGTAAGTTTTTATGAGGAACGACACGAGCAGCATATGTTATATTAATTTTATGAGCCATTTTATTATTAACTATGGCCTTGCCCAATAGAGAGTAATCTGGAACATTTTCAATAAAAGAAACTTCTGTTTTTTCAGAAAAATTTTCTTTTCTAATCTGTTCAACTTCATCAATTGAGGTAGCATGAAAATGAACACTGTTAAAAACACCTATTTTTTTAAGAATTCTAAGGTATAGTTTTTTTTTACTATACCCTTTAGAAATTGCCTCGCTATATAACTGCCCTCTAGGAGCAACTATTACCTTTTCAGGTGAGATCAAGCCCGCTTTAAAAAGTAATAAAGGAATAAGAGTGTATACAGGATCGAACAAACTGTTTAGATACAGTACTTTTGATTTTCTAGATTGGGATAGAAGTTTAAAAGTGTATCTTATAATTCCACGACTATAGTAGAACTCACTTTTACCAAAAAGGGAAAAAACTTCATTAGATATTATAGTCCCATCAATGTCCTCATTGCTTGAAAGAACTTTAAACTTAAAGTTTGCGTTTCCTTTGAGCATGTCGATCATATTAAATACGCTTTGTATTGGGCCGCCAGCTTTGTACGCAGGATAGTTATACTTACTTGAGATAATTACATTTACCATTTTCAATCCACTACATCATTCTTATAAAATGTCACCAATACTATTGAAGCCCAAATTAATCCGCCTATACCACCTAAAGAAAACAATGTAGACTCTCCTAAATTAGTAAGCAAACAAAGAGAAATAACTCCAGTAGCACTATAATTATTATTCCTAATACAAATAAAAACCAAATAACCGATTATAATAATAAAACCCAAAACACCCAATAACCCAGATTCACCAATAAGAGCAGAGAAAAAGACACCCTTCTCAACTGGAGCAGATATCGGTAATCCAAATGCATACTCGACTTGCATTGGTTTTAGACCACAAACACCAGTACTAATTTGAAATCCAGTCCCCCATAATGGCGAATTATTAAAATCACACATGGAAGCTTGAGCCAGGTATAATCTGGACTGTTCCAACGACTCAATTAAATCACCACTTGACCGACCACTTTTTGACACAATGTTATCAATAATAGAAATAACAGAATTTGAAAAAACAACTAAAAGCACGATCGCTAACATCAAGATCAGAATGCTTTTTTTAGAGCTAAAAATGCGCCTCGGATTAAGCTCTAAAAGTAAAGGCAAAGAAATAAAAAGGGAAAAAAAACCCGTTCTGGATTCCGTCATTATTAGCATAACAACAGATATCGAAACAAAAAATAACTGGGTAACATTAAAATTGACATCAAGCTTTTTATAAAAAAAAGCTTCTATTGATATATAAACAGAAAGAAAAATACCAAAAGCTTGAGGATGGTTTAGAAAACCGCTAAAGCCGGTATCATTCCTAGGATATCCAAGACCTACAACAAAAATAACCATCGAAAGTAAAATTGCAATTCTAAATAAATTCAGGATAAATCTAAAACAATCGAAATCACAATTCTTATATATGTTGTAAATGCAAGTTAGCGTCAAAAAAAAGCTCAAAAACTTAAACAACGAAACATCTGAGTGCTCACTAAAAATAACAGACGGTGTAAAAAACAAAGATGATAATAAAACCAAAAATAAGAAATTAGAAATCATCACCCTATCTGAAAACAACCCTTTCACTATAAATAACGCCAACAAAAAAGGCACAAAAAAATAAAATGGAAGTGATAATGAAAAAATCAAAGGGTTGAATAAATTTAATGTGAAAACAAATAAGAACAAAAACTGTAATGGGTATTTCAATAAGTAGTTCACTTCCTATACCTTAAAAATTCAACTAATTTTCCACACATGCTATCCTTGTCAATCATTTTATTAGCTTTTTCAAAGTCTATGTCCATCAATTTATAATCTAATGCAAGAGAAAGTACATTATCAAGATCGCCCTGATGGAATGGGTTAAATGAAAAAACAGAATTTAAACTCGAGAAATAACCATTAGAGCCACAAGAACTTGATAATACAACTTTACATGATGATAATAAAGCTTCATTAACTACAACACCCCAACCATCATGATAACTTGGGAGGACAAGAAGCTCGGCAGATGCTAGGTAATTAGGAATATGTTTTGACTTAACAGAACCGATTATTTCAATATCAGCTAAATGTTTAGTGGAATTAATCTCATTTAAAATTTCTTCATCCACGACATTGCCAATTATTTTCAAAGAATATCCATTAGTATTCGAGCGAATAAATGACTCAACTAAAGATAAAACATTTTTATTCTTGTCAATCTGACCAATGAATACTATTTCTTTTTCCTTATTAAGAGATGTAGCAGGTGTAAAGTCACTCAAATACAAGAAATCCAGTATTTTATTACTAGAAACACCTAATCTCTCTAAAAATTTTTTTGATCCAAAAGAAATATAACCAGATATACCTTTAAATCTTGAAACAAGTAATTTATATTTAATATACCTCAAAGCACCTTTTAGTCCGGATAGTGAAGGTAATTCCATCATCGTAAATATACGTTTACTTTCGTCTTGATATATCTTATAAAAATGACGCTTGGTATTTTTATAGGTAAAAAGGCCTGAAAAAATATGGATAGAAGCAAAACCATATAAAGTGGAGAAATCATCTATATTCTCATAATGTAAAACTGTAGCTTCCCCAAAGTCTGGTGGAGTCCACCCCATTTTTCTTCTTCTTGCAGGCAATGAACTTGGAGTTATAACCACAATATTATGGTTCAATGATAAAGTACTAATCATTCCAGCTAAATGTGGGCTGAATGAATTAAGCCAGAAAACAATCTTCATTATTTACTCTCAACAAATATCAAAATCTCATTAACCAAAACTTCCCATTTATGGCTAGAAACTAACTTAATCCTTTTTTCAAAACAAATATCACGCTCTATCTTTAAATTATCAAAGTATGATTGAAGGGCATTAGTGCTAAAGTCATCCAGCAACTCCAAACAATCTCTGTAATCATCATTTAAACCAGGAAAGTCATTGGAAGCAACTCTATTACCATAATTTAAGTATTCAATCAATTTGGATGGGAAAGCAAAGCTACAAGAAACAGAATCTGGATCTCTTAAATGTAAACAGCAATATGCATTTTTGACTTGATCAATTACTTGTGAATTCTCCATTCTTCTAAAAAATCTTATATTACCATGGTTTCTTGATAATTCAGAAATTTCGTTTTCTAAATCTCCATATCCTATCACGATCAGATCGAAGTCATAAGTATCCTCCCTAAATAGTTCTAGAATATGACCAAATCCGTTTTCGTGATTCAAAGTACCGACCATTATGATTGTCTTTCTACAATCTAGATTTGTTTTTTTTTGGGTAGCTATATTTGGGTAAACATTATCAACCCCAACCTTTGTCAATAAACAATCGATTTTGTTATTCCATTGAGAGTAAAATTTATTGTTAATTACTAACCATCCGTCAATAAACCTAGCAAAATAGAAACCAAGACCATAGTAAAAGTTAAAAAATAATTTTTTAAACTTTCCAGTAATTATACTCGACTTATGTGTATCATAAATGTATGAAAATGATGAACCACCAAGAGCCTTAAGTATAAGTAATGTAGCTATCAGGTTTAAGTGGTATCCTGTAGAAACAAACACCGTTGACTTAACACCATGATTTTTTACCCAGTAAAATAAAAATGACATGTAATTACTGAAATGAAAGTAATCATCCCCTACCTCACCTTCATTTTTTTTAGATATATTAATTACAGCAACACTTCTCACTTTATTAATTTCATTAATAACGCCAGATTCAAATTTATTACTAGAACTAGAACCACCAGAATTTAGACTTTCATATGTTAAGCTCCTACTTATAAATACCATATCATATTTCATAGAACTCAACCCTTTTGAAGTAAATGATATTGTGTATGGTGTACAAGACAAAAACAAAAACCCAGCTAAACAATATGGATAGCAGCAATCCTTTTGCATTATACATATCAATGAGATAGGGAGTAATTAGCAGCATAATCACTGACCATACTACATTACATGAGAAGACTGTCCATTGTTTACCTTCAATTGTTGAAACTTTACTCATGATGCTCCAAGCAGAATAAAAAATTGAAATATACAAACAAATATTTACCATTTCAGACAAACCAGAAAAGGAGTCTCCATATAAATTTTCAATATGCGAGCCAAAAAATGGAGCAACTAGTGAAATCACAAGTGGAATAGTTATACTCAAGGTTAAAAAAATAGAATAAACTTTTTTAAATTGATTTTTCCTCTTATATTTTATCATTGATGGTAAAGCTACAGTACTTATCGCACCTGTCGCAATCATTACTATAGTTAACCACTGATAAGCAGCATCAAACAAACCTAGATTGGTTAAGTCTCCGGAACTTTGAACTAATAATGTCTTTGTATACCAAAAAACAGGCATGAAACAAATACCGTTTAACATAGAAGGGATGCTAAATTTGAGGATCGGAATTAAATCGGAACAATCAAACCTTATGATATTATTACCATGACTTAGATACCATCTGTAGTATATTATACTCTTTGATAAATAATCTATAACTTGGATAGTAATCATTAAATATAAAAAGTTTTTTACAGACTCTAAACCTAGAATAATTAATGACCCTATACCAAACAATAATAGTAGTGACGCAGCTAAATTAGTATAGAAAACAATATTGAACTTAGATATCGCTTGTAACATTGATGTCCGAATACCAATCAAAGAGTTCGTTAACATAAGGAATGCAGACATTACAATAATATCAACAAGTGTCACATCTTTAAAAAAAACAGTCGCAATCTGAGTGCTAAAAATAATCGTTAACAAACATAGTAATATTGAAGTAATAACTGAAAGAAATTCAATCACACTAGTATTTTTTGATAAATTTTGATGGTTATCTAATGAAGATGTTATGAATTTAATTGATGTAACACCTAATCCCATTGATGCAAAAATCAAAATCATGTTAGAAGTGGAAATTGCGATGCCATACTTCCCAAATTCATTTGCACCAAGTTCTCTTGCTATAAAAATGGTCAGTATAAATATTGTTATTTTCAGGACAATTGAGCTTAAAAAGGAGTAAGCTGTATCCCTAGCTATTGTTGCTAACATCAGTAAATTCTCACTATCTAATGTTTAATTATCTTTATATTTTGATTTTTTATGCTCAATTTAATATGATATTTTCATATCAAATTACACCTTTAAAATCATATGTATATTTATCATTATTTGAAGATAATTTTTTTATAATCGAGTCGTGAGGAACGGCTAAAAAAGCCACATCATAGTCATCATCAAATTCATTACTCAAGTCTAAGTTATATTCCTTTTTAACTTCTTTAGGGTTAGCCCACGGATCGTAAATCTTAACTTTAAAACCAAACTCTTTTAACGCAAGGTACAAGTCAAAGACTTTAGTGTTTCTTATATCAGGGCAGTTCTCTTTAAAAGTAAAACCAAATAATCCTACTTTACAACCTATAGGGTTAACTTCATTCTTTATAAGATTTTTAATGAAGTCACTACATAAATAATCTGGCATAGAATCATTAATTTCTCTAGCCTGCCTCAATAAATCCGGTACATATCCAGTCTTCTGGGCTTTGTGCAGTAAATAATAAGGGTCTACACTAATACAATGACCACCAACAAGCCCAGGCTTTAACTTCATAAAATTCCATTTTGTTGAAGCAGCCTCTATAACCTCTGACGTACTAATACCCATGCGGTTAAAGATATGATGAAGTTCATTTACTAATGCGATATTAACATCACGCTGTGTGTTTTCTATAACTTTTGCAGCTTCTGCTACTTTGATTGACGATGCTTTGTGTGTACCTGCTATGATAATGCTCTTATAAAGCTGATCAACATATTCAGCCACTTCTGGTGTAGAGCCACTGGTTACTTTTAAGATATTCGTAACGCGGTGTTCTTTATCACCAGGGTTAATACGTTCTGGTGAGTAGCCAGCGAAGAAATCCTGGTTAAATTTAAGGCCAGCAACACGCTCGACTACTGGAATACAGTCTTCTTCCGTCGCACCTGGGTATACAGTTGATTCGTAAATTATTACATCACCTTCAGAGACCACTGTACCTAATGCCTCAGATGCTTTGATCAGCGGTGTTAGATCCGGTTGTTTATGCTCATCAATCGGTGTTGGAACCGTTACAATATAAACATTACACTCTTTTAAGTCTTGAAGAGAGGTGGTGTAAGAAAGGTGAGTGGCTTCCGCAAGTTCATTGTCACTGCACTCTAGTGTGCTATCACGGCCCTTCGCCAGTTCATCAATACGTACTTGATTGATATCAAAGCCAATCGTTGGTGATTTTTTACCAAACTCTACAGCCAAAGGTAACCCAACGTAACCTAAGCCAATGATTGCAATTCTTGCATTTTCTACTGACATATTCATAAGTAATAAAACCTAATTATTAATAATTATTTTACCAAGGCCCCGACCTTTCACTTGGTTCCGTTTAACCTAGTGTTAGGAAAGCCTCAGAATACCTCAGTACGCTTTTGGTTACTCAGGCATGTTTAATTTCGTTTAAGAAGATATATTTGACGCGCAGACTAGGCTGGCCACTCGCATTTGGGTACGCTACCGCCCTTAGGTTTGGCTCCTACAGGCAATGAATCACAATTTACCACTGTGTTTCAGGTTTATGCGTTTTTCATACGGTTTTAATTTGCTGCGTAGTCTAGCAAATCAAGTGCATATTGACCAGTTTGCAATTTACCTCATTCTGACAAGTACCTCACAAAGTATTGACCCAGCGCGAGCATTGTACGTCTTGTAGATACTGCGTCCCTATGTGGTAGCGGTTTTCTTGTGCTGCGTCGCAGTAGCGTTTTTCTATATCAATGAAAATGTTGCCGTTGCGGTATAGCGACACAAAGCTTGGGTTGTTGTTTACCACCAATAACGCTTTAATCTCGGTGCGTGTTAGCCCTTGTGGGTAGTGGTTAACCAGCAGTTTCAAGAACTCGCCAATACGCCCTTCCACTCGCGCTATCTCTTTTTCTAAAATGGTGACTTTTTCTTTTGTTGTCAGTTTTTTTAGGCTGATATCGTCCATTTGCCCTCTCCCTAATTCTACTTTTGTATCTTGATGTTTTTTGTCTGTATTCACGTTGGGCCTGTGAATAATCGAATGATCACGATTTAGAATCCGTGCCGGGCGATTTGGATTGAACTAAGGCCTTGATACGCGCTTCGAACGGATTGGTGGTGCTTTTGGCTTTGTAGTCCGCTAGGGCCTGAGAGACAGGCGTGGGTTGTTTGGGATCCATGGGCTTGGCTGCCGGTTGGGTTTTAGCTTCCTTGGTCGATGTAAAAGCAGAAGCCCTTGCGGGTTTAGCCGCTCTTGTTTGCTTAAAGACTGGCGATGAGTCTCGCTTCGCCTTGGCTTGCGCACTTCTTCTTAGCCAGCCATTTACAAAGTGGCCAATGTGCTCGAAGGGTTTGCGCTTATCGGGGTTGATGTACAGCCAGGCTTGCATGGCATGCAGTTCTTGCAGCACATCTAACTTGGGGTAGGTGCGCTCTAATATGGTGGTGAATTCATGATAAATCGGTGCGCTGCCCTCTTGGGTGAGCAGGTGAATCACGGCTTCATTTTTGGTTTTGCTTTTGGGTTTGGAGGTGAAAGGGGAGCTCTCATGTTGTTCAGAACCGCTTGGAGGATCAAGAACATCGGCGTCATCTAAGAGGCCGTTTTTCAAGCTCAGCTCTGTTTTATGTTCTTTATGAAAGATTATGTGTGCAGGATGATCACTCTCCGTGCTGGATCTTGAGTCACCCAGGGGAGTGTCTGAATGGTCTGTTTTCTTTGGATATTCCAACGAAGCTTGCGGTAAGCCTGTTTGTTCTGCATTGGTGTTCGCTTGATCTAGTTCGGCCTGCTGAATGTGGCTGTCGCTGGGTAGGCGCAGCTGATAGATATTGCTGCGCTGGCGTCCTGAATCATCAAAGCGCTTTATTCGCTTCACAAAGCCTTGCTTTTCGAGCGCGTTAACGTGTCGTTTCACGGTTCTTACCGACACTTCGCAATATTGCGCTAAGTAATTGAAGGAAGGAAAACACACGCCGCGCGCGTCGGCGTTATCGGCCAATTTTAATAACACTAACTTGCTTATCGGCGAGCCAGTTTTTAATGGGATGAAAGAAAGAATAAGAGAAACACACATGGTTAACGCTCCTTGTTAATTAGTCATTCGTATAGAAATCCATTGATATACAGAGCATTAACAACACTTTTTGGCGCTTTAGGGGCGAAAGGCCTATGAGATAAGTTGTAAGAAAAGATGTTTGGTTAATCGCCTCGGATAGATATGCAACACCAACCTTATCAATCAATGGCTTTTCGAAGCATCTCTCACTTTTCTGCGTTCCTCTCTTTTCGTGCTATTCCCGCCAACCCCAATCAAGAATCTTCAAGTACATTGCCCTCCCCATGCAACAATAAGGTGCTTAATGAAGGCGATAGTTTCTCTTTTTATTTCAGCGTATCAACCCGGTATGGCGAGCATCGAGTGCCGAGCTGATCCCCTCAATCCGTCGCGCCAGCCGTTATTTTTTAGTAATAGTGATGGGTGTAGCCAAGTACTGAGCTATGAAGCTAGCGGTTATAAAGAAAGCCAAATGGAAGGTTGTTATTTAAATGAGGATGAATGCGGTGACGTCCCCAGCTATGAGGATATTTGTTGGATGATCAGCCGAGCACGGCGCTGCCAACCACTGGGTTATTGCGTGATGTATTTACGTTATGTCAGCCACCACTCTGGTTATGCCAAAACCGTAGCCGCCAGTTTGCGACAACACATCGCACTGCACCCTAATTTAAAAGAATCGTTATCAACGTCTTTAACCGCCTATTTACAACAACACGAGGATTTATTTTGTCAAACACTCCACCAGCAACTGATCGAGTTCCACACCAGCCGTTAGAGGCTTCTGTTTTGCCTGAGCAGGCTAGCAAGGTGGCTCTCATCCCTTCGTTAGAGCCTTGCTTATCTCCTGCTTCCTATTCTCTAAGCTTGGTTTCAGTTTTACTCCGCTTACCTTTTTGTCCGCCCTATTCCTTTATTACAGTGCATTGCAGCGCCACGCCGCCACAGCAAGATGTAGACGTAGCCGAGATTCGTCGATGGCATAAAAAGAGAGGCTGGCGCGATGTCGGGTATCACTTTGTTATTCGTCGCAATGGGGATGTCGAACTTGGCAGGCCGCTGTCGCAAACCGGCGCGCATGTGAAAGGACACAACAAGAGCAATATTGGGGTTTGTTTGGTCGGAGGCTGTAATGCCGAACTGCAACCAGAAGATAACTTCACACTTGCGCAGCGCAAGGCGCTGTTTGGTTTGATGGCCGCACTACAAGAGCAGTTCTTGATTCCAGAGGAGAATGTTAAGGGGCATAAAGATTGGGGCGTGAATAAGGCGTGTCCTGTTTTGAAGATAAAAGCTTAAGAGCAGATACGGGATGCGAGTAAGCGGGATACGAAGAGCTTAAAGAGCTGTAGCGGGATTCGAGTAAGCGAGATGCGAAAGGCTCAAGAGCGGATGCGAGTGACGGGTAAACGAGATGCGAAAGGCTTAAGAGCGGGAGTGACGAGAAAGGCGGTATATAGCCATCCATAAACCAAGGAGCAGTATGACATTGTTCGGAAGAATATTCGGGAGCCAGTCTTCTATTAACAAAGGGTTAGATGCAATCACCAACACAGGAGATGCGATGTTTTTTACTGATGAAGAAAAAGCGAAGCACAAGCTGGCACTGCTTAAAGCGTATGAACCTTTTAAGTTGGTACAACGCTACATTGTGTTGTTGTTCACCATTCCTTATGTGGCACTGCATGTGATGGTGATTCTGGGTTGCATGCACGGCTACGATTGGAAACCCTTGGGGGAAATGACCAATGAAGCGTTTGGTTATCCGGTGTTAGCGGCGATTGGATTGTATTTAACGGGAGGGGTGGTTAAGAAGTAGAAGAACAGATGCGAAAAGATTAAGAGCGGATGCGGGTAACGGGTAAGCGAGATACGAAGAGCCAAAGAGCAGATTCGAGTAGCGGGTAAGCGAGATGCGAAGAGCTAAAGAGGGGATGCGGGTAGCGGGTAAACGAGTAACGAAGAGATGAAGAGCGGATTCGAGTGGCGCTTTTCGTATCTCGCCACTCTCATCTCGTATCTGCCTTTCAGCTCTTTAGCTCTTTAGCTCTTATTTTTTCGATACCCGATTACTCGAATCCCGTTACTGCTCTTTATTTCTTATCGCTCGAATATGCGTAGTTGTAGTAGCCGTAGCCATATGAGCTTGATGCTTTCTTCTCGATGGCGTTGAAGATAACGCCTTTCACTTCAATACCTGATTGTTCGAAGCGGTTACGAGCAACATCGATCTCTTTAATGGTGTTTTGACCGTAACGTGCGACCATTAATGTGGTACCAGCGAAAGCGCCGACAATGCTTGGGTCGGTTACCGCAAGCACTGGCGGGGTATCGACAATCACCAAGTCATACTCTTTTGATGCCCATTCCATTAGCTCAGCGAAGCGTGGGTGCATCAGCAGTTCAGATGGGTTGGGTGGCACTTGGCCGCGAGTAATGATTTCTAGGTTTTCTACTGGTGTGGTTTTCACTGATTGAGCGAACTCTTGTTTGCTGCTCAATACATCAGAAAGGCCGTTGTCCCATTTCACACCAAAGCTTTGTTGTAGGTAACCTTTACGCATGTCGGCATCAATCAACAATACCTTTTGGCCTGTTTTTGCTGCTACTGCGGCAAAGTTGGTCGAGATGAATGATTTACCAATACCCGGCGCTGGGCCAGAGATCATCAAGACGTTGTTTTTCGCTTCTAGCATCGCAAAGTGCAAGCTGGTACGAAGGCCACGCAGCGCTTCAACCGAAAGATCCGCAGGGTTCGATTCGGCAAGCAGTGCTTGCGTCCCCTTGGTTTGCTGCTTCTTCGATTTAAAGCGGTTAGTTAGCTCTATCTGCAAATCAGATTTTGGTACCGCGGCGTAAACCGGAAGGCCGATTTGTTCAATTTGGTCTGGGCTTTCCACACCACGGTGGAACGCCGCTTTCACTAATACAAACGCGACACTTAACATGCCACCTAGTAGCGTTGCTAATACAACAATCAGCGGCTTCTTAGGTTTTACAGCGCGAGCATAGGCTTGAGCGTCATCTAAAATACGAACGTTACCGACGGTACCCGCTTTGATGATGCTGAGTTCTTGAACCTTGTTCAATAGCTGGATGTAGATCTGTTGGTTTACTTCAACATCACGTGTCATACGCAGTACTTCACGTTGTGTTTTTGGCAGCTTTTGTACTTGCTTGTTCAGGCGCTCTTTCTCACCCATCAGCGTTTTACGCTTATCAAGCAGAGCTTTGTATGCTGGGTGATCTTTAGTAAAGCGCTGGCTGATTTCACTCTCTTTAAACGTCAGTTCATTCAATTGCGCTTCAAGCTCTACCATTACCTTCAGGGTTGATTGTGCTTCTAAGCCCAAGTCGATCGATTCGTTCTTTTGGCGGTAATTGTTTAATACGTCTTCATAGCCAGTTAACTCAGATTTAATACCCGGGAGATGGCTCTCTAAGAACTCTAGGCTCTTCTCTGCTTCCGCTGAATTACGCTTCACGTTTTGTAAGAAGTAAATCTGGCTAATATGATTGAGGATTTCAGAAATCTGCTGTTTATTTTCACCTTCAAAGCTCAGCTTCAAAATGCCAGTCTGCTTGCCTTGCTCAGACAGAGACAAAGAAGCTTTCAACCATTCGATCGCTTCTAGTCGGCTGCGTTGACTAATAGAGAATTCAAAATCGTTGTGTGATTCAAAACCTGCCACAAACAAACTGTAGTCATCGGCTGTCGCTAGCTCACCGACTTTGCCTTTTAAGATAACTCGCTCATCGTCACGAACCAGTTGGTAGGTACCCTGCTCAGCATCGAGAATCTGAATCGTGTGTGTGTAACCGCTCGCATAGCTTGGCAAAGTAAAGCGGCTCACTGCGATGTGGTTGATGTCGCCGGTTAAGCGAGCAAAGCCTTTGCCGACGATAGGTGCGTAGTTCGGTGATGTCACCGTCGTGAGGTTAAACTTATCGACCGTTTCACCTAAGATCATACGAGATTTGATGATCTCAACTTCGGTGGTTGCCGATGACTCTTGCGAGAATAGTTCGCCCATATCGCCGACCATAGAAGATATACCGCCAGAGCTCTTCTCTTCAATTTGAATCAACGCGTCGGCTTTGTATATCGGCGTTGAAAGCAATGCAAACGCAATACCAAACACAGCAAAAGCAAATGTGGTCAGCATGATTAGCCATTTAGCGTCCAGCAGAATGCCAAGCAGTTTTCCTAAATCTATCTCATCAGAGTTATCTGTATGCGATTGCTGAGAGGGTTGTGTTGTCATTTGTTTGCTACTTCCTAAATTATTGCTATTTAAGAGACTTCATATACGCTCCGCGTACTTCTCTTTTATATGATTCTGTTGGTGGCTATGCAACATAGCTTAACTGAAGATTTTCTCTATCAATTACAGCTTTTTTGCCCAAGCTTGTGCCGCTTCGTCAATCAGCTTATAAGCGTGTTCAAAGGCTTCACGGCTTTGACGATAAGGGTCAGGAATGTCTTTTTGGCCAATCCACTGACCGAACAGCATGGTTTTACCGCGTGCCTCTGGCGATATTTGAGTAAGCGCCTCCATATGGCCCTTCTCCATCACCAAGATCAAGTCATACTGCGCACAAAGCTGTGGTGTAACTTGCTGCGATTGGTGATTTTCAACATCGACCCCGTTTTCTGCAGCGATCAAAATCGCCGTGTCGTCTGCAGGTTTGCCGATTAAACGGCTTTTCTCGGCCGCGATACCGGCAGAGGCAACTTCTTTGTTAGGCAGCAAGTTTTGTAAAACTCGCTCTCCAGTCGGGGAACGACAAATGTTGCCCACGCATACGACTAAAATTTTATTAAACATAATGGTCTCTAATTGTATTGGGCTTATAAGCATAAAAAATCAGGTCACACGCTAAATGCAACCTGATGATTAATCTTTATTTATTACCAATTACGAACGCGCAACATACCTTCGGTTAGGTTGTTAAATCCATTGATGGTCGGAAGCAACTGACCGATTACACGGTTCCAACGGCTGATTGGTGCGGCCGTTACGTAAACAATGTCGTAAGGCTTTAAATCAAATTCGGTGCCAATCACTAAGGCTGACGCATCTTCGATGTCCAGTTGGTAAATATCCGCCATGCGTTCTGATTTATCATCAGAAGTTCGGATCACAAACACACCCGTTGCATCGGCGGTAAGTTCATTAATACCACCTACGTTACTGAGTGCTTCGGTTAGGCTCATTCCTACGCGATCAATCTTTAATAACTTAGGCTCTTTCACTTCCCCCATCACAAACACTTTCTGATTATCGTTACGCGGTACGTGAACAATATCACCGGCTTGCAGTAAGCGGTTTTGCGTTAAGTCACCACGTTGCATCAAGCCGTAAAGCGAAAGGTTCTCTTCCACGCCATTACGGGTTAATGAAACGTTACGCCAATCAGCATCTTCAGACAAACCACCAGAGCGGTTCACGGCATCCAGTAATGTTAGTGGGATATTGGTAATCGGCTGCTGGCCAGGTTTAGACACTTCGCCAGTAATGTAGGTTTTCTTAGAACGGAAAGCCGCGACGTTAACATCAACTTGCGGGCTTTCGATGTATTTCGCCAAACGTGCTGCTATATCTGAACGAATTTCACGAACGGTTTTTCCTGCCACTTCGACTGTACCAATGTACGGGTAGAAGATGGTGCCGTCAGCATGAACCCAGTTACCCGCTTCGGTACTACTACGGTAAGAACCGGCAGGAATCGTCAGTTCAGGGTGATCCCAGATCGTGATATTTAAGATATCGCCCACGCCGACTTTGTATTCATACTTTGCGATGTCTAGGTCGAGTTCAGGGTTGGCTTGTGACACCGACAATGTACCCGTTTGGTAAGTCGATACTAGCTGCGCCGTCAGCGGATACACATTCACCACTTCAGAAATATCAGACTCTTGCTGCTCCTCAGAAGGCTGAATCACATTCTTACCACCAGTAGACAGGTGAGTACCTGGAGTCGTACACCCTACAAGCAATGCAGGTATAAGCGCGAAAAGGAGACGATTTTTATTGATCTTCATGTTAACCAAGTAATAGAGGTGGAATGTATTGTGATCCCCAAAAGGACACCAAAGGAAGTTAAGCGCGTAATTTTATCAGCTATGCGGCTTTAAATAGCGCTGACGTGGAAAAATAATAAGATCCAACTCTCATTTATCATCGAAAAATCAAGATGCTACCGCCCTTTGATCGTTCGTGACACCACACTGCATAGTCAATACCAAACGCAGCAAAAACGATGCTTGCATCCGGTCATTTTAATCCGTAAACATTATCCACAAATTGTGTTTATTATCAACCTAGTTGAATGGTTTTAAGGATTAAGAGCAGATGCGGGATGCGGGATGCGAGTAAACGAGATGCGAAAAGATAAGAGCAGATTCGAGTGAACGAGATACGAAAAGATAAGAGCGGATGATACGAAACACAGCCAAAAGCAAAAGAGCCAACACATGAGGTGCTGGCTCTTAGATTTAGATGTTACGCTAAATTATTTTACGGCTTCTAAATATTTTAGGTAAGCGTTGCGTAAGCGCTGTCTGTTTTCATAGTAGTAACTCGCACCGATACGGTTACGGTTGAAGTACTGCCTTTCAATATTGTGTTGTAAGCCAGTATCGACACCCAAGCCTGTGCCTAAATTATTATGGCTATCACCAACACGAGTTTGTAGAGCGTACACAAACTGGTCGATACCACGCAATTGAACGTAGTCAGGGCTCATATCACGCCATAGTGTCAGCGGAATCGCGATAGAAAGCGTCACAAAATCTTCGGCTTCACTGCTGCCTACTGCTTTTGTGGTCTGGTATGACGCATCAACTCTTACATCACCTAGCCAATGACTGGTGGTTACGCGTACCCCTTCATCGCCTTTCCAGAATTGACCGGCTTGCACTTTACCTTGCCAGTTCCACTCTGGTCTTGAGTAGGTATAGTGGCCAATCATAGGGGTCGCATCTAAGATAGCCTTCCCTCTTGAGTCGTACTTATCTTGAGCAGAAAAGTTGGCGTATTCAGCCCCTAGAATGTGACGACCACTGTTGCTCGCATACTGCGTTTCATTCAAAAAGCCCAAAAAGTTTCCGTAAACTTGTCCGAATGAGAATTGAGTGGTGAGGTTGTAAGGCAATTGGAATGCTTGGTGGAAAAGAACCCTATCGACTTCATTTTCAAACGCGTCGTCGCCCCAAATTTCGCCCTCTTCAAAGTCGTCACTCTCTGCCAGTGGCATTACGTGTCGAACATCCAATGCGGCGCCCTTCCAAAGAGGCGTATATAGGTTAGTGGCAAGCGCTAAAGAGTAGTCAAATACACCGTATTCTGTGGCAGTATTGTGATATAAAGCAGGGGAAACAATTACCTGTGTGCGACCAAAGCCTGAACGAGCCACCTCTTTATCAAAGTTTGCTTTTGCATAACTCTTTTTCACATCTGAGGTGCGAACAAGAAGGGTTTTACAAGGCTCGCCCGTTTTCACAAATTCACGGTAACACGGCGCATTGGTGATCACTTCCATCATCGGCATGTCATTCACCAAGTTAAACAAGCGAATGTTTTGTTGTTGGTAGTTTTTAACCCCAAGGTCTTGCAGCATACCTTCACCCACATAGGAAGAGATAATACCCAGAGCAACACCAACACCATCGACTTGGTTACGATTATAGCGCCTGTTTTCCAGAGCAACGTTTAAACCAATATCATCAGCAGAAATTCTAACGTTAAGAAAGCCTTCATCAACCAGTGCTTTTTTAAGTTGAACCATACCGGCAAATTTATGATGAGCTTGTTCTATTGAAATCTTGTCTTCCAGTGTCAGTTCGTTCACTCGGCGAGACTCAGAGAATCCCATTAAGGGGGTTGATGCCGCTACCGACCAAATATCTATATCGGCATTACCACTGGTGTAAAACTGGTATTGAAAAGATAGCTGTGTATCCAGTGGTAAGTAGTGTTCTGGTGTAAATACCTTTAAGCCAGCGTTGAATTGGTGAGAGTCGTGCTCTGCAATCAGTTGAACAAAATCCCACGGCTGATATTCTAAACTAGCAAAGGGCCCGTTTAGAACACCATGACTCACTTCTGATTTACCATAACCGGCACTAAACCTTGCCGGGACAAAGTCAGGTTCAAAATCAGCTACTGCATAGTAGGTTTCAAAGTTGCTGGCTGCGCCACCAAAATCTTGAACACCTATGGCAAAATCGAACCCTGTCCAATCTTTAACGAAAGGAAGCTGGTATTTAAACGATGCCGACAAATCACGAATACCATTACCACAATTAGGGTTGTAGTTTGGTACGTTTGGGTAAAGGTGACAATCGTAAGTTTTGGTGACAATTCGCCCCGCCGCTTCAAACCCATCAAATAAACCAACGCTAAATAATATGTTATCTAACTCACTGGTTTTCCCCTTGTATGGCACGCCTTGGCCGTAGAGGTAAGAAATGTCGCCAGTGTCCATCACTTGAGCATTGGGTACAATGATTGCACCGGTATAACTTTGGGACGACATCAAGTTATCGACGGCGTAGGCATTAGAAGCAATCGCTAATGCGCTAAGAGATGCTATGAGAGATGCGTTTTTAGAATAGCTGAGTATTTTCATTGGGATACAATAGGTTTTAACCGTATTTGACAGTGACTATGTTAGATAGTGGCCGTGTTTATTAGTAACAGTGCTTGAAAGTGACTACGTTTAATAGCGACAGAGTTTAATGGTGACATGCTCGATAGTAATAGCATGTAAAAAAGGCACCGAGTGGTGCCTTTTATTATTGATGCTTAAATTAACCGCCAGTACCACCGCCGTTACCGCCACCGCCAGTACCGCCAGTACCGCCAGTACCACCAGTACCGCCAGTTGGTGGCTTAGTGCCTTCATCTGGGTTTGGAACCGGTTCAGATGGTTTTTCCGCTGAAGGTGGAATTGTCACAGGAGCACTTGGGTCAGCCACGACATCTTTAATAAAGTCAGGGTCTGTAGTTAGATCCAAGTAGATGTCGCCGCCACCTGGCGCTGTAGGATAGTCAGGGTAGCTAGTGATAACTTCCTCTGTAATTGCAACAGCTGCCTTAGAGATCTCAGTTGCTGACTTATCAGAACTTACTACAAGTACATCTGATAGTACTGCTGCTGTTGCTGATACTAGGCTAGCTTCAGATGCAGGAAGGTCTTCAATAATTTCTTGTGTACGACGCAGGAAGTCAGCAACACTAGAAGCTCGACCATTGTTTATTAAGTCGCCCAAGCCAAGATCGTTAAGAATCTGTTCACCAATCGACTCATCATAAGATTGGCCATCTAGCTCTTTCTCAATTAGGGTTGAGATTGGAGAAGAGGTGATGAGGTCATCGAGGTTAGCTAGGCCTTTAGGGAACTTGTAGCTCACCTTGCTCATGTCTTTGCCGTTAGAAACATCTTTGGCACCTGGTGTTGCGTTATATGTAAACGCACAAGTTTCAGGCTTGTTAAAAACGGTAAGCTCTGTGACTTCAGAAACACCATAAAAGTTAGTTGCCTCTAAAGTGCCCGTTGTTCCATCATCACAGCTGAATGTGCCTTTCATACCCATAACTGCAGGGTCGAAAGCCATGATGTTACGGTACGCTTGTTCCGGTGGCACGCTGTTGTTGTTGTCACTGCCACAACCACCAAGGATTGCACCAACGACTGATAACGCTAAAATTTTATATTTCACAATTTATCCCTACAAATGATTAAAAGCTATGAGACAAGGCAACATTAAATGAATCGATGTTAACACCACCAATACCATCATAGAATTGATACTCTAAACCAACCTTCATCGATGGTGTAATCGAGTATTCAGAACCGAAAGCGATTGTTGGAATCACGCCAGAATCATCAGACTCCACGCCTGGGCCGTTTGCGTTCCAGTCATAAATAGCGAAGCCACCTTTAGCATATAACGCTAGACTATCGTTTATGTTACCAGAGGCTTTAAGCAGCACATCAAAGGTACTTGCATCGTAACTACCACCGGCAATATCTTTAAGGTTATATTCACCAAGATAGTTGTAGCTGCCTTCTATAGACAAGGTGTCCAATAATTGATAACCCACAAACAAACCGTAAGATGTGTCTGAGTCGTCAATAGCCGTACGGCTCTCTACTAATGGTGCAAAGTTATCGGCAGTTACACTACCTACTTTAGCGCCTACGTATAAATTTTCAGCTCCAACAGCTGTTGCTGATAGCAACAACAAAGGTGAAACCCTAGCTAACCACTGCATTTTCATATAATTATATCTTCCATATTTCAAACTGAACTGAGGCTGATTTTCCTAGCAAATCTAAGCGATAGTCTAATCAGTTTTTGTATGAAAGCCCAAAAAGCAGACACTCATACACGCCATTCCGTACCAAAGCTACTGACGCAATTGCACAATATTGCATGCTGAAGCTAGAAGCTACAGACAGGTCAATACTGTACTTTTTGAATTTCGCCAGATTTATCAATGCTGTTTAACAAGCACAAAGAACTTAAGAGTAGCTTGCTTTGTATGCAGCAAGCGAGCAGCTAGCATAATCTTTTCGTATGACACTACAAAAATGGTACTCAGAAGGTACCAACACCAGAAGATTGCTGCTTTGCTTTCAATATCCAACCAAAACCATCTAATCAATGATAGATAGCCTAAAAAGGAATTACTCTGATTAAACAACTAATTGAGCATTATGATAGGTAATTACCGCTATCAAGTAAATGTATAATTAGTAAACGCACCACAACGATTCAAAAAAAAAGTCAGGATTGCGTCAGAAAGGGGTAAAAAGATGAATGGAGAAAATTTGAACGCGATTGCCCGTACTTTCGCTTAATGCTGGTTTAGTGATGTACGGAGGTTGGTATCTCATTCTATGTGTTAAGGAGAAGCAACCCTAACCCGCCAAACGTTAGGTATCAGTATTTGGTTGGAGCTACGATAGCCATTCTTTATGCAGGCCGTGGCTCAGGGGATAGTATGTAAGGGGGAATAAAAAATGGCTAGTGTGAGACACTAGCCATTAAAGCGAATTAATCTTCTTTTCTAAAAACGAAGCGTATCAACACAATAGCCACACCAATCATCCCACCGATTAATGTAGCAAGGACAACAATCGCAGCGCGCTTGGGTTTATCTCTAGTAACTGGTTGTTGGACACTCTCAAGGAAACGGAATGTTTGAAACTCAGCATTTCTGTCTATTTCAAGACTCTTCAACATATCCAATTTTGCATTTATCTGCTGTAGGCGAGGCTCAATGACGCTGAGATTTTTTATTGATTCCAAAGCGTGAACTTTTGCCTCCAAACCTTTCAACCCCAGATCGATACCAAATAGTTCATTATCATTACCAGTCTGAATTGGACTATCCACTCCAGCAGCTCGTGCTATATCAGCGGCATACTTCGTTCGTTCAGTTTCCACTAACAATTGATTTTTCGCCTGAGTTTCCCAAATTATCTTCTGTTGGATCAACTCATTTCGCTTACCGTTGACAGCCGCCTTTAAGTTATTAAACGCATCTTGGTGAACTTTTGATTCAGTAGCCACAATATAGGCATTCAGTAAGTCAAAGCTACTTTCTTTCGTCATTGTTTGAAAAGTGAGTGCATAGGGGGAACTACGATCATTCTTGTTAACATTCGACGCCGAAACTCTTTCAAACCACTGGGAATAAAGTGCTCGTGAAGCATCTTCCGTCATTTTCGAGCTTTCAGGCGTTAGAGTGTCCTTGATCTTTTGAAAATCCACACTTTCGTTAAGGAAAGTTCGCTTATTGTTGGTTGAATTAAAAGTATTCACAAAACGTTCGAACAGAACACTGGAACTCACTAAACGGTCTAATTCTTTACTAACAATAACAGTGCCATCTTCTTGATAAATATTAAATACAGGCTGAAACTGACGAACTTGTTGCTGGTAGGCTGCTAAATCTTGAGATTGAGGCTTCGTTATTATAGCACTTGAAGACCACCACTCCTGAGCTGACAACGCAATAGCAACACTGATAGCTGCAGACAATAAAGCTACAAGTAAAACAATGAACTTCCCGTCCCATACAGCTTGAAAAAGTTCTTTGAGAACACTCTCATCATTAGAATTATACATAGGTGGGTTTTGCGGGGTATACGCCTGCGGTTGACTCTGATGCTTCACTATAGATCTCTCAAACATATAATTTAATAACGTATAAATGCTAACACACCTTGTACTTTTAGTATCGTATGATCTGTTAACTTTGCTGGACGTTTCCATCAAGAAATTGGGAATTGTCGCTTGTTATCTAAAATACTCCTTGTATTGGTCCATTTCTAAAGTAGCCTTTTATTTCATGTACTTTGTTTGAGTTCACATTGACAAAAAAGGGAGGGGGCTGGGCTGAGACCTATAGCTAGAGACTAACTTCGTAGTTAATGAAGTAGAATTTGTTCAAGTACTCAACTATGTCCATCTGTGTTACAGATAACCGAAGCAAATACCATGAGCATACCTTGGCATATTAATATATCTAATTGTGAATCATATACTCTTGAAGTTAAGAGGCTCTACTGTTCATGATTGAATACAGAAAACTAACAAGTATGCTGCAAAAAATGGTGACCATTAAGTAAGAAAGATCACGCAGATTGTGCCTTCCTCTTTTATATCAAAGGCAAATACACTAAAATATTCTGCACCATACACTATTAGGCTTAGTCGTGCTCATTCCATTACTTGATCTCTCTTTTCTTTTTTTCTTTTCTTTAGCAAGTCTTTTTACGATGCGTAAGCTTGCTAAGAAAATTGGCCTAGTAGATAAACCTAATTCACGTAAACTTCATAGCGGAGCTATTCCTTTAGTTGGTGGGATTTCTATTTGCGTATCCATCCTCTATTTTTTACTTAACAACCCCGACATTTTACCAAATACCGAGCTCTATGCGATTTCCATCATACTTCTCGTTGGTGTTGG
This sequence comes from Vibrio crassostreae, assembly GCF_024347415.1. Lineage (NCBI taxonomy): Bacteria > Pseudomonadati > Pseudomonadota > Gammaproteobacteria > Vibrionales > Vibrionaceae > Vibrio > Vibrio crassostreae. Next base: position 211,878 of record NZ_AP025476.1, on the reverse strand, counting down.
TGCTTTAGATGACAAATATGACTTAAGTTTTAAGTTACGTTTTGTGATCCAAGCAGGGCTATCTGTTGCAATGATGGTTATTGGTGGTATTGAGCTCAATACCATCGGAGACATTTTAGGCTCAGGAGAGGTGGTTACGCTTGGTTGGTTTGGGTACTTGGTGACCGTTTTAGCCGTAGTGGGAGCAATCAATGCTTTTAATATGGTTGATGGTATAGATGGACTTCTAGGGGGACTAGCAATAGTAACCTTTGGTGGACTGGGAGTTATGCTTAACCATGATGGACAAGCAAACCTAGCTTATATTTGTCTTGTACTTGTTGTAGTAATAATCCCCTATATTTTGCTAAACCTAGGTGCTTTCGGTAGGAAAAGAAAGGTTTTTATGGGAGATGCAGGTAGCATGCTTATCGGCTTTACCGTTATTTGGTTGTTATTACTTTCTAGCCAAAACGGAACAAAGCCACCTCTAAGACCTGTAACCGCACTATGGCTTATTGCTGTCCCTTTAATGGACATGGCCTCAATCATGATTCGTCGTATTCGAAGAGGTGATTCACCATTTAAGCCCGACCGTGATCACTTACATCATATTTTTCAACGCTTAGGCTTGAGCTCAACCCAAACACTTATTATTATTTGTGCTATCGCAGCTCTATATGCTGGTGTTGGGATCTACGCTGAAATGATTGGTGTTCCTGAATATGTGATGTTGTACAGCTTCGTAGTCTGTTTTTTGATTTATCTTGTGTTGTTAAGCAACGTATGGAAAATCACAGCTTATGTTAGAAAAGCCATAAATAAAACGATCTAGAAAAACGACATACACATTTAGGTATAAATAGAAGACGAGTGGCTTAATTTTATTTATCTGAAATCAGGAAGTCGAATAAATTACTTCACTCTCTATCAACTCTCAATATCCATAAGAAATATTGCTTCTGTTCACCTAGTTTAAGTTTCGGAGCCGAACAACATCATTAGATATAGTGACAATGTTATTCGGCCAAGTAACTATTGCTCTACAACATTTCCAGTTAAAAATAGGCACTGTTAAATAACCAAAAGTAGCAGCCGAACCATTTAAGCCTTCTAATAGGATACCTTTAACGCTTGTTTTTATAAAGATACTTAATTATATCAACAGGTAACATATGAAAAAATAATCGAGCTAATATCAGACAAATATTTTTCAACGTTATCTTTTTCCATTTGAGCATATAACTAAATCGCAATATCGTTTCGTGAAAGCCTTTTTTAAAACCTTGCCTACGCTTGACCGTATCTTCGTTCAAACGATATTGCAGCAAGGGCTGTCCCAGGTTTGCGAACCTATAACCCCGATCAAGCAATTGGAACCAAAACGCCATATCCTCGGTAAGATGGGTGTCTGTGGGGTAACGATTCCCATCTTTCAATACATCTGCTCTAAAGATCACCGTTGGATGGATAAATGGGCATCGAAGCAAAGAAAAATTAACGAGCTCTTCATGAGTAAGTGGAACTTTTTTTAGATCCAACGCATATGATGCGCCAAATTCTCGACAATAAGAGCCAGAAATATCAACACTTTTGTCGTTGTCCATAAACTCTACTTGCTTCCTGAACCTAGAAGGGTCACAGGTATCATCACTATCCATCCTCGCTATATAGTAATATTGTTCCTTAACTAAGATCTCTTCAATTAATCGATTTAGAGAGCTCGCTAAACCTTGATTCACTTCAGTTCGATATATAAACAGATTTTCGTTAAGATCTAATTGCTTAGACAGGTACTTATTGAGATCTGATGGAATGTCACCGTCTATATTTATATAGATATCAAAATCAACGAAATCCTGTGCGAGTAGACTGGAGAATGCTTCTTCTAGATAATCTAATCTATCAGAGCAATATACACTCATGATCACAGCTAATCTATTCATTATCTAAATCACTCATGAAATGAATTTTCTTTCCTGTTATGGTTTTTTTGAAAAAATCAGGATCTTCAAAGATAAACTCAATATTAATATCATCTAAAGCTTTAGACAACTTGTCCTGAAGCCCCTCTAATAGCCTTGAGTTAAAATTGCTCTCTCTAGGGAAGTAAACTTTCACGTTATCCAAATCAATCTGATGAATTAGATAATTTGTTGGTTGAAGTTCGCCTAATACCACGCCAAATAAATGAGCAAATAATACCAACGATACCTTAGCACCACTTTTGGTTGAAATCTGCTCCCCAGTACGCCCAGATACATAACTTAACTTTCTGTACCCTGTCCCACAATTACAAGCACTATAATCTTGTATTGCGCCTCTATCACCGATAGCGTATCTAATTAATGGCATACTGTAATTAGTCAAATCTGTGATAACAATATTACCTTCCTCTCCATTAGGTAAGGGGCAACCATTATCATCAAGTATCTCAACATATACTTTATGCTCTAAGATATGGAGCCCATCAAACTGATCACACTCTGTGGCTATTGCACCTATTTCTCTGCAACCATAATGATTAAAAACCTTTGCACCAAAATATTCTTCTATTTTCTTTCTCATATATGGATGTAAGACACCAGCGCCGGAATGAATAGCTTTCTGATTGGGCATATGAATCCTTTGCTCACTACCAAACTTTGCTAACTCATATAAGGCATCTACATAACCAACGATCAGTTGTGGCTGAGTTTTCTTTATTTTGGACAATATATAAACCATATCGTCTTTATTCATCTTAAAACAATTAAAAATGACCCTGTTTCGAATGAAGTCTCGCACCTTCATTGAAAATGGCTTTTTGCCCTCAAAGGTATCTCGTTCCGCACCCCATATTTTTATACAGTAATCAAAAGGACCACATCCTCTTAACTTAAATACTAGAATATGATGAGCTTCATTAATTTCATAGAATACATTATCTTGCAAAACTCTAACGGGCTCTCCGGTTGAACCTCCGGACGAGTTATAAAACTTAACATTACCTGTCTCTTTTTCGCTCTCCAAAGCTCTAGAGTTTTCTCTTAAAGATGTCTTATCTAGTATCGGTAAGTTACAAATCAACTCTTCCGGCGTTATCAGTCGGTCATTCATTTGAGAGACTAAAGCTTCTGGAATAGTTTCCTTGTAATAGCGTGTGTTTTGAACTGCATGATTAATTAAGTCAGTCAATAAGAGACGTTTATCTTCGTTAATAGTTTCATGACTTCGATTAAACTTTTCTTCATACTCTTTGGCTAAAGAAAAGCGTGCATCATTTTTAGTTGTGAATCTGTTCAATAATTTTCGCATCATTTTCCTGAAACAAATCTTCTGATTCTTTCCATATCTGGAAATTTAGGATTTTCAATAAAGTTCATAACCATGATAGATCTATACTTAAAACCTTTGATCATTTGATAAATTTTATCGTTGGTTACAATCAGTGATGGTGGAGAATACTTAACCTTACTTATCTGTGGATCTAAGTTCGTTGATTTGACCAAGTGGTTACTTACATTGAAGTTGTCATCGAGGGATACTAGCAAGCCACTTTTGTTCCAAGAGCGCTGTTCCTTTTTGAATCGATAAGTAGACACACCTTCGCTATTAAAATAAGAGGGAGTATCTAGATCAGGGAACAATGAATTTCCTAAGCCGTAGTAGATATCTTTACCATTATAACGTTCATAAGATTGGATTATATGTGCGTGATGTCCCATAATCATATCAGCTCCTGCATCAATTAGTCGCCTAGCTAGCAGAACGTCTTCGGGTTTTGGTAGAAAACACTCTTCATCTCCCCAATGCAGAAAAAGTATAACCTTACTAGAATTCTTCTTAGCTAAAGCTATATCTTCTTTTATCTTATTTTCATCTATCAATGCCAAATCTAGATTATTATCACCTCGACCTGGATTAGTAGAGTTACAACAATAAGACAATAAAGATATTACTCCTCCTAGAGCTTCTAAGTAAACTGGGTTATTATAATTGTTACTTAAGTTACCCAATCCACAAAACTTTATGTTATTACTATTCAAATAGTCAATTGTGTCTAAAGCTCCTTTAACCCCAAAGTCAAAGATATGATTATTAGCTAATGAAACTGCAATTGGCAGCTGTCCAAATGTTTCCAGGTAATAACTTTTTTTAGCTTTTAAATTAACTTTACCTGATATTGCTCCATCATGGCATGTTATAGGATGCTCTAAATTACAAATATAATTTTTCAAAGCTATTGGACTATGTGCTCTATCCAAAAAAACATCACCCAAAAAATTCAATTCCATTTCTGCACTCATATTAAAAACCCTAATATCGAAGTATATGCAGCTGACTTGCTCAATAGAGTAACAAACCAAACTATTAAATATGGCATTAATAACGCCAAACAAAAGAACTTATCATAGCTTTTTAATAACATGAAACTTGGTAATAACACAACTAATAATGGTGTCACTAACATATCTGATATCCGTCCGGATAGTATACCATAGTCAATAAATAGATAGGTTAATGACAGGCCAACGATATATACTTTTATAAGAAGTCTATTTATCGGCCACTTATAAACAAGCTCATCTTTAAATAAAGCCAAAAGGAATAGTGTCACAAGATAAAATAATGAAGTCCCTCCAAATAGCGATATACCGTCAACATAAAGACCTGACTCAGCATATTTTACAATTCTTGAAGTGCTCGAAAAACCGAGCATAGAAAACAACTCTGAAAGTATGAGACCGACACCACCAAAATAAGCGACAATGATACTGATAGAAACTAAAAAATATAAAAATCGATAGCTCATATACCGGCAAAAAATAGACACCATCATTATAAAAGAGGACAGGTGGAATAATGAGCCGATAAAAACAAAAAATAAAAATTTTACTTTTTCTTTATTATACAAATAGTACAAAGAAAAAAGGCAAAATGCAGTTGCAATTCCATTTCTTATTTGAGATAAGTCTTTCCAGTACCAATCCAGACAAATATAAAGGAAAAAGCTCAAACATATATAAGGAGAAAGTTTTTCAAAAGAAAAAAACTTCATCAAAACAGAAATAAAAGCAATAATAAATATAAAGTTATAAAAATGATTGGATAAGCTCTTCTCTATCAAAGCTAGCCAGTAAAAACCTGACTCTATTGGAGTCATTGGATCTATGTCATAACCAAAGATCGAGAAATAATCAAAACTCTTTACATTATCATATATATAAAAGTATTGATCATAATCTATCCCATCATAACGAAGTCCTATAGTTAAAATTACAACAAAAGACATAATCAAAGCAAGCGATAAATCCTGCTTTCGGCTTGAGTATAAACATAAGAATGCGAAGGATAACGAAAGTAATAATATGAAAATATGAATCACAACAAGCCCATATAACTTAAGTAGCTCTTAGATACATTTTTTGAGTCTAAGTGCTTGATTGTGTTAGCAACATCTACTCTACACCAATCAGTTTCGATTGTTTTCAAAAGTTTATTTTTAAATTCATTACTATCATTTAGATTAATAAGATAACCATTACGTTTATTAAGTATAATATCTTTAGGGCCACTCATACAGTCAAAAGCGACAACTGGCGTACCAAAACTGATAGACTCGACCAATACGTTAGGAAACCCTTCAAATAACGAAGTTAAAATGGTAGCTTTAGCATTAAAATATAAACTAGCTAATTGTTTTGGATCGTTAATTACTCCCAAAAAGTGAACTTTATCAGTCAACTTTAAATCATATACTAATTTTTTTAGAGCTACCTCTTCGCTACCTTCACCAACGATATAAAAATCGAGGCTTGGTGACTTTTCAAGTAAACTATTAAATATTTCTACAGCCATTTGTAAGTTTTTTTGCTTTTCTAGCCGCCCCACAAACAAAACATAGTCGTTATCATCTACATTTTGAACGGGGATGCCTTTATATCTATCATTGAGAGGGTTGTTTATTGTTATAACCTTTCCAGATAAAGATGGTATTAACATTATTAAATCTTCTTTCATCCCTTGGGACTGACAAACAACCCCATCAACTCTTGGATAAATTAGCTTTATTAAATTTTTCATAAGCTTACCATTAAAAAATGATGCGTTGGAGTTAAGCTCTTTAGACAAGGTATTAATCCCTCGACTGTATATATTAAAATTCTTCCTAAGCAATAATTTATAAGTAATAGCTATCATCAGTAACTGGTGGTTGAAAACTAATAATTTAACAGGCTCAAACTCTTTTAGATATTTGTAAATGGCAAACACAGCATATCGAGCTCTGGATACACTGAGATTAATTAACTTGATACGAGGGTCTAAGTATTTAGACATTGATTTATCGCTTTCATAAAGAACGACAAGTGTTACATCAAGGCCTTCATTTATAAAGCTGTTGGCCAAGTTCAGGCATACATTCTCAGCCCCTCCATTGTCCAATGCATTGATCAAAATGCTAATTTCTTTTTTATTACCTTCTTTACACATACAAAACCTAACATTTATCTGTATACTTCTCTAAATAATATAACAAAGATATTGATAGCAGAAGTAAAATCAAAAACTCTAATGTATTAAAAAAATCAAAATAGCTGTTTATATAAGTAGAAACACCAAATAATACAGTTAACAACATCTGGTAGTAATTCACCTTCAAACTAATACTTTTATTTAAGTAAAATGAACTAGACAATATTATTAACGTAGATGAACAAAGAGATACAATTACCGCTCCATCAAGACCAAAGAAGCTAATCATTGGATAAGTTGCAATAATTGAAAAAACAAAAGAAACTAGGTATGAAAATGTAATATACGATGTTTTGTTGCTGACCTTAGGACCAACGCTCATAACTTCATGAAGGACTAGAAACAACAAGGATACAGTTAAACCTAGGAAATAATGTATTGATTGAAGGTACTCTTCTCCTAGCATGAAATGAAGTAAAGGTACCAAAATTTCTGACGTGCCAAATATAGCAATTAATATGAATAAGTTTACATAAAAGTATGCTTTAATTACTTTAGGCTTAATTATTTCTAGATGTGTATTCTTGTATATGATTGGCCACCAAATAAAACCAAACCCAGATATTATAACCTGAACTATTAGGCTTAGCTTTAATGACATGGAATAAATACCAAATACGGCAGGTAATACCAAACCAGCTAAAAATACTCTTGATAAATAAGTATTAAGGATCGTCATAATTTTAGCTGGGAACTGAGGAATTGCGAAATTCAATGCCAACCTTACCGATTCAATATCAAAAACAAAGTTGGTTATATATTTCCTACTAAAAACAACAACAACAATAGATATAAGATATCCTAAAAACTGACCTATAATGAATAACTCTATTGGATCACCAGAGTAAGATATTAATACAACACTTAGTGAAGTAGATAATAGTATTTGAAGAAAACAAATAATGAAAAAACCGAAAATATCCTTATCAAATCGAGTGCATATTAATATGATATTATGCATATTAATAAGGAATACTCCTATAGCTAACAAGTATCCGTAATCAGAAGACACCTTAAAATAATTAAGGAAGAAATCTGATAGAATATACAAAATAACGGAAACTAGGAATGTCATTATTATAATTAATAATATGCTTTGCTCTTTAACCTTTTTTTCTTCATAATAAAAGCGTTGGATTGATGTATCGAGTTGAAAAACACCAAACATTACGCCAATATTCACGATTGTCATTAATGATTCTATTTGTCCGTAAACATCAGGTGAAAGAAGCCTTGAATATATTGGTAATACAAGAAAAGATATACCTTTAGATATAAAAAAAATAAGCGCTAAAATTGAAGAGCGATTATTGATAATTTTAGATAGCATCTATTATATCTCTAACAATACTTTCTGTTCTATATTTATAAATCGCTTTATACCCAGATAAGCCCACTTTTTTATATTCGCTATAATTATCTACAACATCTAAGATCTTATCCGATAACTGCTCTACTGTATCAACAAATATCAGTTCATGCTCATTGAAAACAGAATCTATCTCGCCGACTCTTGTGCAAATTACTGGATTCCCCGTACCCATATAGTCAACTAACTTAGATGGAAACCCACCCTCTGCTTGCAAATTACTTGGTCTTGCCAAAAGTAATATTTTAGCACTACTTATCAGTCGTTCAACCTCATCATGACTGACCTTGCCTCTAAACTCAACAAAATCACTCAAGTTGAGTTCCTCTACAATACTTTTCAATCTTACGATATCTTTTTCTGGACCTGAACCAATGAGCTCCAATTTGTACTCAGGATGAAAGCGATGAAAATGAGAAAACTGTTGGATTAAAAGATCTACACCATCTTTATTCCCTCCCATATAACCACAGTAAGAAAATTTTAATTCTTGAGCATTAATATTAGGTTCTGATTTCATAGTACCAGCTATGATTGGAACAAAAGCGAGCTTAGCCTTATACTCATTGTTTGATATATAGAACTTATACAAAGCTTGACTGCATGTAACGAATAGATCCGCCTTCTTAAGATCATTGATGTAAAGCCTATCCAGTCTTTTAACTCGTCTGGAACTATTAGGTTCTAAAATGGATTGAGGATATTCTGTCCTTTCCATTATAATTTTCTTGCCAAGTATTTGACTTAAAATTACTAACCCCCCTCCATACCGACCATAAAAGTAAACCTCATCACAAGTTGATAACTTAAAGGCTATTGAAATAGTATTTAAAAACCTTAACAATAAAGATAGTAACTTTAAAAAAAAGTTACCATCATACTTTAGCGATAAAGAATGTAGCTCAGTTACTCTACCAAACTGCTCAAATCCGTTAATTATATATTTTAGTCTTATAATAGACGCAGAGTTGTTAGTTATTTTTTCACCTGTCAAAAATATTGTTTTCATCATTTCTCTTATTAAATATCTTCATATAACTTTCATACATAGCTTTTGATGATAGTGTACTTTCCAACACCTCTAAGTCAGTTTTTTTAACTTTATTATATAGTACTTTTCTCAAGACACTTTCTAAAGACTCAATGTTATTTTTTTGATACTGATGTATTTTGACTCCTTCAATATCTGCTATTTCTTTAAAAATAGTAATATCTGTTGTTATAGCATCTAACCCACAGAATAGCCCCTCAAGTAAAACCATCGGCATGCCCTCAGTTTTTGAAGGCATAAGAAGGATATCAGAGTTGGAGAAATGCTCAGGAACGTTGTCTACAGTGCCATAAAAAGTGACATTTTTAGTTGCGGCATTATAAAGTACCTTTTTTAATGGCCCATCCCCCAGAAGGGAAAACTCAACTTCGGGGAATCGTTTTGCGATATCAACAATAGTTTTCGGGTCTTTAAGCTCGACTAACTGGCCGCAAAATATAACTCGTTTTACTGAACTAGAATCGCGCTTTTCAATATTATATACCTTACTATCAACACCATTGTAGACTGTAAAAGTATATTTCGCCCCTCGATTGATTAAATGTCTTTCTATATTCTTTGAAACACAAATTTTTCCAATCCTATGAGAATTGAATATGATTTTATGCCCATATATCATTAAGTTCCCAATTACCTTTCCATATCTATAAATATAGTCTTCATAAGGCACATTATGAATGGTTGAGAACTGTTTAAAATCATTTAATTGGCCTAATAAGCCAACATATAAGTCTGGCTTAATACCATGGGTATTAATTACACTAGGGTTTATCTTCCTGATTATTTCATTTAATTGAATAAGAGGAAGCTTGGATTTTAATTGATAAACATCGACACCAAGAGAAACTATTTTATTTACAAATGCAATATCCCTACTGGTTCGCAAGGATACAACACATACATCAACATTATCTGCAACCATTTCTGTTAGTAGGTTATAGACAACATGATTAGGCCCAGTACTAACTAACTCTGTAGTTACTAGCAATACTTTACTTCCACAAGGCTTATAAGAATCCATAATACTCATTCTGATAGTTGGCTATAGCCCTTTTGCAACAGAGACCATAGCCTTTATAACTCAGGAAAACTGTTTCCAAACAACTCGTTTAACATAATCAGTATAAGAATGTATAATTCTCACCATCTTATCTGATACGTTAGGCATGCTATAATCGTAAACAGGGCGAAGTAAACGTTCTTGACCATTTGGTTGAGATTCCAAAATTTCAAGTGCTTGCATAACTAGCTCTACACTCAGCCCGACCATCATTACGGATGCTTCTTCCATACCCTCTGGCCTCTCATGAGCTTCTCTCAAGTTCAGAGCTGGGAAGTTCATAATCGAAGATTCCTCATTAATCGTACCACTATCTGATAAGACGGCTTTAGAGTTCTTCTGCAAGTGATTATAGTCATGGAAACCCAAAGGCTTCAGTAATTGAATATTTTCATTAAATTCAATTCCCTGAGCCTCAATACGATTGCGAGTACGCGGATGAGTAGAAACAATGACAGGCAACCCATAATGGGCTGCTACGTTGTTAAGTGTTTCAGCTAATTTGGCCAACTGCTTTGGTGAATCAACATTTTCCTCTCGATGAGCACTTACAACAAAAAATTGACCTTTCTGAAGCCCTAAACGTGATAGCACATCCGATGCGTCAATCTGAGGCATATAATGATTCAGCACTTCAAACATTGGACTACCTGTTTTAATTACACGATCAGCGGGTAAACCTTCAGCCAATAAATACTCTCTAGCAATCGAACTATATGTCAAATTTATATCTGCAGTGTGATCAACAATACGACGATTCGTTTCCTCTGGAACACGTTGGTCAAAACAACGATTACCGGCTTCCATATGGAATATTGGTATTTTACGACGCTTTGCCGGAATCGCAGATAAACAAGAATTAGTATCCCCCAATACCAACATGGCATCAGGCTGGATTTCATCTAACGCTTGATCTACGTTAATAATAACTTGACCGATTGTTTCAGCAGCATTCTTACCTGCGGCATTTAGAAAGTAATCAGGTTTTCGCACGCCTAAGTCATTGAAGAAGACTTCATTCAATTCGAAATCATAATTCTGACCAGTATGTACCAATACATGCTCACAATGTTGATCTAGTTTCGCCAGCACTCGAGACAAACGAATGATTTCAGGGCGAGTTCCTACTACTGACATGACTTTTAGCTTTTTCATTGTTCTCTTCCTAATCACAGTAACTTGGTAAACGTATCGGGTTTATTGCGATCAAATATTTCATTAGCCCAAAGCATTACAATAAGCTCTGACTCGCCAACATTTGTCACATCGTGACTCCAACCAGGTACTGTCTCTACGACAGTAAAGTCATCACCAGTTACATCCTGCTCATAACGTTCACCAGTAAGAATATTCTCAAACCTAAATTGCGCCTCACCTTTTATGACCAAAAATTTCTCATTTTTAGTATGGTGATAGTGCCCCCCACGTGTTATTCCTGGGTGCGCTGTAAAGAAAGAAAACTGACCTGCATCTTTCGTTTTTAACAACTCACAAAAGGCTCCACGAGGGTCGGTATAAGCAGGTACATTATAAGAGAACTGTTTAGGCGAGTAATAACTAATATATGTTGAATACAGTGCTCGTTTAAAACCCGAACCTACATTCTCCGTAATTAGTGATTCTTTGCTTTCTTTAAACGCTTGTAGCGCCTGAGCTATCTCACCGACAGTCGTTGGATAGATAGGCTTTATTGCTTGTGTGCCACATGGTTCATCATTAGTTAAATGGTGGATGAAATGATCGCAAACCGTATCAATATAAACCAAGTTCACCTTAGCCTCTGGATCATTTACGGTAATTGGTAGGTCGTTCACCACGTTATAACAAAAAGTTGCTACAACAGAATTGTAATTTGGACGGCACCACTTGCCGAACACATTCGGTAAGCGATAAATATACACTTTAGCTTTTAACTGCTTAGCATATTCATTCACTACCTCTTCAGCCAACGCTTTACTTTCACCATAAGGATTAGAATATTCAGCCTGAGTTGAAGACGTTAAAAGAATTGGTGTTGAACGATTAATACTTTTCAGCTTTTCTACAATGTGAGCTGTTAAATCGGCGTTTCCTTCCTTAAACTCCTCTTCAACTTTTGGTCTATTTACTCCCGCCAAATGATAAATGAAATCGGCTTCCTCAAGTGCGTTGTTTAGCTTCTCAACCGAATCATTGCGACCAATTTTAATAATATCAGTAAAACCTTGCTCTTCTAATTGAAAGCATAGATTTTTACCAATAAAACCATTAGCTCCTGTGACTAATATTTTCATTACACACCTTCTGGAACAATCACGCTTCCCGCTTCAATATCAGCGATGAAATCTAATTTATGAAGCAGTTTAATCATGCCATCTACATCTAAACGCTCTGTATTATGAGAGTTATAATCTTCAATCAAACTTAAATCTTGTTCACCCTCTTCAACATATTGAGAGTAATTTAAGTCTCGATTATCAGAGGGAATACGATAGTATCCACCTTGGTCTTCAGCAACAAACATTTCTTCACGGCTACACAATGCCTCATATAACTTTTCACCGTGACGAGTACCAATAACATTGACTTCATGCTCAGGCTTTGAGGTGATCATTTTCAGAGCTTGAACTAAAACATCGATAGTCGCTGCCGGAGCTTTTTGAACGAAAATATCGCCATTTATACCATGGGTAAATGCGTGTAAAACAAGGTCTACAGCATCATTTAGGGTCATCATAAAACGAGTCATGTTAGGATCAGTAATAGTGATCGCGTCACCATTCATTATTTGACGTAGGAATAAAGGAATAACTGAGCCTCGAGACGCCATAACGTTGCCGTAGCGAGTTGTAGATATAACTGTTTTATCTGGATCTACATTACGTGATTTAGCGACGATTACTTTTTCCATCATCGCTTTGGAAATCCCCATAGCATTTATTGGGTAAACCGCTTTATCTGTACTAAGACAAACTACACGTGAAACTTCATTCGCTATACATGCCTCTAGGACATTTTCTGTTCCCAACACATTGGTCTTAACAGCTTCCATCGGATGAAACTCGCAAGACGGGACTTGTTTTAAAGCTGCTGCATGGTAAACAAAATCAACACCACGTGTAGCAGACAAAATAGAGTTATAATCGCGTACATCACCGATATAAAACTTCAATTTTGGTGAATTGTATTTTTTTCGCATATCATCCTGTTTCTTTTCATCCCTTGAGAATATGCGAATTTCTTTAATATCTGTTTCTAAAAATCGGTCTAGGACGGCGTTCCCAAAAGAGCCGGTGCCGCCTGTTATCAGAAGAGTTTTATCTGTAAACATTTTCTCTCACTTAACTAAGTTGATTGGGAATTAAATTGCTTGTTACGCCCACTAATGCACAAAGCTACATAAAACGATTGAGGTTGAACGTTGTGAAAAGCATCAACTCTCTCTTTTTTTGCTCTGTTACAATCTATTTCTAACAATGCTGATATTTGAAAGTCACAATCATCGCGTTCAAAAGCTAGCCACCAAAGGCCTTACAAAAAAACACATGCTACCGCCCTTAGGTCTAGCTCCTAAAAGCAGATAATTCTAACGAAAAAACAGCTCAGATTTGGTCGATTTTTGATAGATTGATGTTAGCAAAGTCAGTCTATTTTAACCAGTTCAAACTTCTTCTTGATCGAGAGTTTGTTAACCAAGGTCTAACGTTTATTGCTTCAATGTGAATCACAGAATAGAGCATATAAACAGCTCAATACCAGCATGTAGAAAACGGATCGAATATACCTGTGAATGACGAAGAGCAAGTACTAACCCCGTAACGAAAACCTCACTTTCCCAGCTAGAGATCAAAAAACCATAACTCTGTATTCTCCAACTCTTTCTCGCTATACTCCTACCCTATAATTTTTCGCCCAATAACGAATAAGAGTTCAAGATATGCAAGAGTTAGTTCCATTTGTTCAAGAGAATATGATTTTAGCCATCGTATGGATCGGCTTGGTTGTTGCCATCATTGCGAACGTTATCAAGACATCAAACGCGGCCTACAAAGAGATCACGGCAGCACAAACCACACACATGATTAACCGTGAAAACGGTGTTGTGGTTGATATTCGTACTAAGGATGAGTTCAGAAAGGGCCATATTACGGACGCAGTTCACATTTTGCCGTCAGACATCAAAGCAAATAGCTTTGGTAGCCTTGAAAGCCGCAAAGCAGACCCAATCATCGTAGTATGCAAGACAGGTCAAACGGCTCAAGAAAGCGCAAACTTGCTGGTTAAAGCAGGTTTCGAAAACGTAAGCGTACTGAAAAGCGGCTTAGTGGCTTGGAGCGAAGCTAACTTACCTTTGGTTAAAGGTAAGAAGTAGTTCAAAGCAAAAAGTAAGCTGACCTGATTACACGAATATGACTTTAAGGTTTTGTCCGACAAATATGACGAACAAAACCTAATTTAAATTTTTAAGGACAAGAAAATGGCTGAAGCAGCACAACAAGACGCACAACAAAACTTCGCAATCCAACGTATCTTCCTAAAAGACGTATCTTTCGAAGCGCCAAACTCTCCAGACATGTTTCAAAAAGAGTGGAACCCAGATGTAAAACTGGACCTAGATACTCAAAGCCGTGAGCTTGGCCAAGGCGTGTACGAAGTAATCCTACGTCTAACGGTTACAGTTAAGAACGCAGAAGACACAGCATTCCTTTGTGAAGTTCAACAAGGCGGCATCTTCTCTGCTAGCGAAATGGAAGCTGGCCAACTGGCTCATTGCCTAGGTGCATTCTGCCCGAACATCCTGTTCCCATACGCTCGTGAAACGATTTCTAGCCTAGTGGTTAAAGGTACGTTCCCACAACTGAACCTAGCACCAGTAAACTTTGATGCTTTGTTCATGAACTACCTACAGAACCAAGCTCAGCAAGCTGAAGGCGAACAGGCTTAAGTCTCAAAGTAGAACTTAACTCTAACGATTCAAACGCTAGTTAGCTTTTAAATGCACATCGCAACTTCTGCGATGTGCATTTTTTCTTTACACTGTACTAAGATTGGTAGTTCTTCTTACTTTAGTGGAAAGCTTTTCCAGAACTCTTCGATTTCCCTCATTATTTTTAGGTGGAAGCATGACAGAAACAACTCACCCGACTAACACGGCAGACGCTTACGGTAAAGACAGCGCTTACGGCAAAGACATCGCCATGACAGTCATTGGCGCAGGCTCTTATGGGACATCTTTAGCGATATCTTTAGCGCGTAACGGTGCAAACGTTGTCCTTTGGGGACATGACCCTGTTCATATGGCTCGCCTTGAATCTGAGCGTGCGAATAATGAGTTTCTGCCGAATATCGACTTCCCAGAAAGCCTGATTATCGAGTCCGATCTCGAGAAAGCGGTAACGGCAAGTCGCGATCTTCTCGTTGTTGTTCCTAGCCACGTGTTTGGTATCGTTCTAAATAGCCTGAAACCACACTTAACGACAAACTCTCGTATCTGCTGGGCAACCAAAGGCTTAGAGCCAGAAACCGGTCGTTTACTTAAAGATGTCGCGCACGATGTGCTTGGTGATGGTTACTCACTGGCTGTTCTATCTGGTCCTACTTTTGCCAAAGAGCTTGCGATGGGTATGCCGACAGCAATTTCAGTCGCGTCACCAGATGAGACTTTCTTAGAAGAGCTACAAGAGAAGATTCACTGCGGCAAAACATTCCGTGTGTACGCAAACTCAGATTTCATTGGCATGCAACTTGGCGGCGCGGTTAAAAACGTTATCGCAATCGGAGCAGGCATGTCGGATGGTATTGGTTTTGGTGCCAATGCTCGTACTGCTCTTATCACGCGTGGTTTAGCTGAAATGAGTCGCTTAGGCGCTGCACTGGGTGCCCAACCAGAAACCTTCATGGGCATGGCAGGGTTAGGCGACCTAGTACTAACATGTACCGATAACCAATCGCGAAATCGCCGTTTTGGTTTGGCGCTAGGCTCAGGTAAAGACGTCGACACGGCTCAAGAAGAAATTGGCCAAGTTGTCGAAGGTTATCGCAACACCAAAGAAGTTTGGTTATTATCAGAACGCATGGGCGTCGAGATGCCAATTGTTGAACAAATTTATCAAGTGCTGTATCAAGGGAAAGATGCACACTTAGCAGCACAAGACTTACTTGCTCGAGACAAAAAGTCAGAAAGATAGTAAGAGCAGATACGGGATTCGAGTAAACGAGATGCGAACTACCCAAAGAAAGGTCTCCAACTCGCTTTTCCTCAGTTCTAGAATCTCGTTTGCTCTAATTGGCTTTTCTAAGCTCTTCGCATCTCTCATCTCGCTACGCGTATCTGGTTTAAAGGAATGGATGGTAAAATGAAACACTGTGAACAACAAAAAGTTTGGCAATGCATTGTGAAGGAAGCTCGACAGCAGTCAGAGCAAGAACCTATGCTTGCGAGTTTTTACCATGCCACCATTATCAACCACGAAAGCTTAGGCGCTGCATTAAGTTATATCCTTGCCAACAAGCTAAAGACAGCTTCAATGCCAGCAATGGCTGTGCGTGAAGTGGTTGAACAAGCGTTTAAGCAGGATCAATCTATTATCGATGCGGCAGCTTGTGATATCTGTGCGACGGTAAATCGAGATCCTGCGGTCGAAATGTACTCGATGCCTCTGCTTTATCTGAAAGGCTACCATGCTCTGCAAGGTTACCGGGTGGCTAACTGGCTATGGAAACAAGGACGAGTCGCACTTGCTACCTATCTGCAAAATCAAATTTCAGTCGCTTGCCAAGTGGATATCCACCCTGCTGCGCGTATCGGTAAAGCGATCATGCTCGACCACGCGACTGGCATTGTGATTGGTGAAACAGCAGTAGTCGAAAACGACGTATCTATTCTTCAAGACGTGACTCTTGGTGGTACAGGTAAAGAAGGCGGCGATCGTCACCCTAAGATCCGCGAAGGCGTGATGATTGGTGCCGGCGCTAAAATCCTTGGCAACATTGAAGTGGGTGAAGGCGCGAAGATTGGTTCTTGCTCTGTAGTTCTACAAGCTGTACCACCTCATACAACAGTCGCTGGCGTTCCTGCAAAAATTGTAGGTAAACCTAAGACTGACAAGCCATCTTTAGACATGGACCAGGGATTCAATGGTCGCTCACAAAGCTTTATCCACGGTGATGGGATTTAAGAGCAGGTTCGGGATCCGACGAATAACCGTGATACGAAAAGACTAAGAGCAGATACGGGATGCGAGTAACCGAGATGCGAAGAGCTTAAAGAGACGCCGGGTTCGAGTAACCGAAATGCAAAAAGACTGACAGCAGCTGTTGATAATGAATAAGAGCAAAATGACGATAATGATGAAACAAATTCGAGCTATTAGCCGGACTCTTTTGATATCTGCCAGCCTTGGTGTTGCTCTTTTGTCTTCATCATCATTTGCTGCATCTCAAGGTGAACTAAAAGGCGTGTCTAGCGAAATCTCTCGTCAACAGAAAAACCTATCCTCACAGCAAAAAAAGCTCGATAGCCTACAAGCGAGTCTCAAAAAACAAGAGCTCTCCATCGCTTCGCTTGAAAAAGCGATTCTAGACAGTAAAAAGCAACTCAATACCGCTAATGCTAATATTGCGAACTTAGACACTAAGATTAAAGCGCTTACTGCTCAGAAAAAAGTCCATACCGATAAGTTAGAGCAACTGATTCAGACTTACTACATGACAAGTCGAGCCAAAGCGTCTTCTCACATCCTCAACACGGGTGTCGAAGAAGATCGTATCAGCCACTATTACCAACACCTTGCCAAAGCTCGCTCCGCAACAATTAATACGATTGAACAGACGCAACTTGAATTAGAAGAAAGCCACAAACAGCGTCAACTCGAGCAAGAACAAATCGCAACATTGTTAAAACAGCAAACCACCAAGCGTGACAAGTTGTCTCAGACTCAAACACAACGCAAAAAAACCGTTGGCAGTATTAAGAAGAATATTTCTGGCGACAAAAATTACTTGGCTGAACTTCAGCGAAATGAAACTCGCCTGAAAGCTGAAATAGCAAAAGCAGAAAAAGCGGCTCGAGAACGACGTAATGCAGTCCCGATGGATGGCCTAGCAAAACGTAAAGGTAAGCTACCTTGGCCGATCAAAGATAAAGTTCTACATAACTACGGTTCACGTCAAACGGGGCAAATTAAATGGAAAGGCATGGTGATCAACGCCAAGTACGGTCAGCAGGTTAAATCTGTTTACTCCGGAACGGTGGTATTCGCCGAGTATCTACGTGGTTATGGTTTAGTGGTTCTTCTCGACCACGGTAAAGGTGATATGACGCTCTATGGCTTTAACCAAGCACTTTTAAAGAAAGAAGGTGACAAAGTTAAAGCGGGTGAAGCCATCGCGCTTGCGGGTAACACCGGCGGTCAAACTCGCCCATCACTGTACTTTGAAATCCGCCGAAACAGTCAAGCTCAGAACCCGAAGAGTTGGTTGGTTAGATAAAAGCAGGTACGGGATTCGAGTAACCGAGATACGAAGAGCTTAAAAGCAGATGCGGGATGCGAGTAACCGAGATGCGAAGAGCTTAAAAGCAGACGCGGGGTTCGAGTAAACGAGATTCGAAAAGCTTGAAATCAGATGCGGGATGCGGGGAACCGAGATGCGAAGAGCTTAAAGCAGAATCGGGGGCGAATGTTCCAGAGACAGAAAGGTTAAGAGTAGGTTCGAGGAAAAGGTGCTAATTAATCTTGAGCAACCCAAAAGAGTTAAGAGGCCTTGAACTAGTCACTTACAAAACCTCGTCATTCCAGAATTGAGGAACGAAATATCTGGAATCTCAGTCTCATATATAATTTGTCATGTTTAATTCACCACAACACAAAGATTCCCTATCACGCTCGTACCTCGCTGTAGGGAATGACGTCGCTATTTACAATGCGTGATGAAGACATCGATACGAATAACGCTAACCAAGAGCTTTAGAAAGCGAGTGCAGTAATCGTATTAATGAGTAACCACCGCTCTTCGTTACCCGTATCTTTCTACTTAGAGTTCAAAGCCCTCACACCATCTTCCAATAATGCCAGCTGCTCAAAACCTTGATCTGTCGCAATCGGTTTAACGGTGGCGATCATCTGCAACATTCCTTTATGAACAACTTGCTCTGTTATTTGCGCTTTTGGAGACATCGCAGACTGGTACGCTAACCAACCCGATGCGATCAAGTGAAGAGAAGTGACCATCGATTTCATTTCCGAATCCGTTGCTTTAAGCAAGTTCAACTCTACAAAGGCCCTCATGATATCGACAAGGTTGGTTTGTAATCTTTCTTGTACTGCCATGTAATCAAGGTGGAGTTTTTCATCACGTGACAATATTTCAGGCAGATTCGCATAGAAGAATCGGTACTTCCACATCAGTGTGAAGATAGAATCTAAGTAGGTCTTTAGTAGCGTCAGGCTTTCTTGTTGGCCTTGAATCGGCGTAAACCTTTCGAGTAACTCTGTCGAATAGAGAGTAAAGATGTCACGGACAATTTCTTGTTTGTTGCGGAAGTGGTAGTAGAGGTTACCAGGGCTAATCTCGATATGTTCAGCAATATGATTGGTCGTAATACTGCGCTCACCGTGCTCATTAAAAAGCTCTAGAGCAGCGTAAACAATCTTGTCACGTGTTTTCATTAGTTATTAGTATCCCTATCCGTTTAGAGGTTCAGTATATCGCCACTAAACGGATAGATCGAGCTGTTAACATCTGGTCTAATTAGCATTAGCTAAAATAAAACCCGATCAATCACTGCCAAACAGATCTCGTGTGTAAACCTTATCTGCAACGTCTGCGATCTCTTCTACCATTCGGTTAGAAACGATCACATCAGATACGGCTTTGAACTCTTCTAGGTCAGAATAGACTTTCGAGTTAAAGAAATGCTCTTCTTCTAACACAGGTTCGAATACGACCACTTCAATCCCTTTAGCTTTCAAGCGCTTCATAATCCCCTGAATCGACGACGCACGGAAGTTGTCAGAGCCGGCCTTCATGATCAAACGATAAATACCTACAATTTTAGGCGAGCGCTTAATAATTGAATCTGCGATGAAATCTTTGCGAGTGCGGTTAGCGTCAACAATAGCACCTACAATATTATTAGGTACATCTTGATAGTTAGCTAACAGCTGCTTGGTGTCTTTTGGTAAGCAGTAACCACCATAACCAAATGAAGGGTTATTATAGTGATTGCCAATTCGAGGGTCTAAGCCCACACCTTCAATGATCTGACGAGAATCCAAACCATGCGCTTCCGCGTAAGAATCAAGCTCATTGAAATAAGAAACACGCATCGCTAGGTAGGTATTTGAGAACAGTTTTACTGCTTCTGCTTCTGTTGAGTTAGTAAACAATACGTTGATATTCTCTTTTTCTGCGCCTTCAACTAGCAAATTCGCAAACACTTTAGCACGTTCAGAACACTCACCAACGATAATCCTGGATGGGTGTAGGTTATCGTACAGGGCTTTGCCTTCGCGTAAAAACTCTGGTGAGAACATAATGTTTTCACAACCTAGAGACTCTCTTATCTGGGCGGTGTAACCTACAGGAACCGTTGACTTGATGACCATTACAGCATCTGGGTTCATTTTCATAACATCTTTGATAACAGATTCAACGGAGGAGGTGTTGAAATAGTTAGTTTTAGGATCATAATCAGTAGGTGTTGCGATGATAACGAACTCGGCACCTTTGTATGCTGCTTTGTCTGTTGTTGCTCTAAAGTTAAGCTTCTTACTCAATAAGAAGTGTTCAATCTCACTATCAACAATTGGAGATTGCTTTTTATTAAGCATCACCACTTTGTCTTCAATAATATCAACAGCTACAACTTCATGGTTTTGTGCCAATAACATCGCATTTGATAAGCCAACATATCCAGTACCGGCTACTGCAATTTTCATATTAATACCTATAATTTTGAGTTATTTACTCAATTTAATCCATAAATTTACTGCTCATATCATACTCTGCTTGGAGAATTATTCCACTAGCCCGTCTTATCCATTCCTTGCTATACTCGATACAGTTTTGTATTCAAAAGAGTTAGAAAATTATGATTATCGTTACTGGTGGTGCTGGCATGATTGGCAGCAATATTGTTAAGGCGCTTAATGAAGCGGGCCACAACGATATTCTAGTCGTCGACAACTTAAAAGATGGTAAGAAATTTAAGAACCTTGTAGACCTAGACATCACGGATTACATGGATCGTGATGACTTTCTAACTCAAGTTATGGCTGGTGATGATTTCGGCCATATTGAAGCTGTTTTCCATGAAGGTGCATGCTCTGCTACCACTGAGTGGGATGGCAAATACATGATGCTCAACAACTATGAATACTCAAAAGAGCTACTTCATTACTGTGTTGAGCGTGAAATTCCCTTCCTATATGCCTCTTCCGCTGCAACGTATGGTGAAACTGACACTTTCATTGAAGAACGAGAATACGAAGGTGCATTGAATGTCTACGGCTACTCGAAACAGCAATTTGATAACTATGTGCGTCGCCTAACCGCGGATGCAGCAGCGCATAACGAAACGCTTCCACAAATCGTTGGCTTTCGTTATTTCAATGTTTACGGTCCACGCGAGCAACACAAAGGCAGCATGGCCTCAGTAGCATTTCACTTAAACAACCAAATGAATGCTGGTGAAAACCCTAAGTTGTTCGCAGGTAGCGAAACCTTCAAGCGTGATTTTGTGTATGTTGGTGATGTCGCGGCGGTAAACCTATGGTTTCTAGAAAACGGTGTTTCAGGTATTTTTAACCTAGGTACCGGCAATGCAGAGTCTTTTGAAGAAGTCGCCAAAGCAGTAATCAAGTACCATGGTAAAGGCGAAATCGAAACGATTCCTTTCCCTGAGCATTTGAAAGGTGCTTACCAAGAATTCACGCAAGCTGACTTAACGAAGCTTCGCAATACAGGTTGCAATATCGAGTTTAGAACAGTGGCAGATGGCGTCGCTGAGTACATGAAGCTCGTAAACGCATAGCTGTAAGCTTAATATTTCAGATTAAAACTAATAGTGCACCCTACTTTTTGGGGTGCATTATCGGACAATCTAGTAAACATAATCATTCCCAGAGTGACCAATATTAAGTTAACTCTCTGATTTAAATAATGTAGTGAACGAATGACCACACAACGTAATGATTTTGATCCAAAAGCTTACAATCCTGAGTTTGAATGGGGATTTCTAGCACCTAAATACTGGGGCACTTGGATTGCTGTTCTATTGTCGTCTCTAGTTTGCTTCTTACCTAATAGCATTCGTTTAGCATTAGCCAAGTTTATGGCTAAGCAAGCTGTAAAAATTAAGAATAAGGCTAACCGCCGAGCTCGTGTAAATCTTGAGATGTGTTTCCCTGAGCAATCTATCGAACAGCGCGAAGAAACTCTCTATCAGTCATACGTTACTTCCATCTCATTTTTGATGGGATTTGCTTCACTGACACTCAAGAGTAAAACTTGGCTAGAGAATAACACTTCGATAAACGGCCTAAGCAACCTAACCGATATTACAGACAGTGGCGAGAATGTGATCTTGCTGGTGCCACACACATGGGCTATCGATATCCCAGCGGTATTATTAGCTTCACGTAATTTACCTGTGTCTGCGATGGCGAAAGCACAAAAAAACAAACTCAGTGACTGGCTAATGCACCGACAGCGCGTGCAATACGGCGGTCGTGTTTATGATCGCAGTGGTGGTATCAAACCTTTCATCAAGTCAGTACGTGATGGATACCTTGGTTACTACCTCCCTGATGAAGATCTTGGCCGTGAGCACAGTGTCTTCGTTGACTTCTTCGCGACTCAGAAAGCAACAATCTCTGGCCTTGGACGACTATCTAAACTGAGCAAGGCCAAAATCGTGCCTTTATTTGCTCAATACGATAGCAACACTGGCCAATACACTCTGGACTTCTATCCTGCTTTACCATTTCCTACAGGAAGTGAAGAACAGGATGCACGTATGATGAATCAATGTATTGAAGGTTATGTGAGCAAAAATCCTGAACAATATATGTGGATCTTAAGGCTGCTTAAGACTCGTCCTGACAGCAATATAAACCCTTATAGTAGTTAGCATTACAGTAAACAGTATGAATATTATTAACAGAAAACAGATTTTTACAGCAATCTTACTATTACCTTACTTTTTTGCTGTTACAGGCATGTTAGTTTTAGATAGCGGTGATAAGAAAATGATCCCACTGTTTTTGATTAGTATCATCGTTAGTATATTGGTGCTTAAAAAAGAAACCATATTAAATAATATACAGAGCCCATTTGTATGGTTAATTGGCACTTCATGTATATATACTGTGTTTAGCTATTATTATCATGGATCTAGCTCTAGAGAACTAAGAGCACTAATTGGAGTTACTCTTTTTCTTATAGCTTTTCCATACCAAATGCTTACTCAAAAAGTAATTCAATGGGTAGTTTTGATCGGTAGCTTGGCAATATGTACCAATAGCGTCTATTTCAACCTTTATCTGGGTATAGAGCGTGATGCTGGTTATATAAACCCGATACCTTACTCAACTGCATGCGCATTGATATCCATAATCGCGTTTTCTTTATTGCTAGGTAATTCTCTTTTAAAGGGTAAAACCCTTCCTTTGGTCGCTTTTCTGCTGTCGTTACCTCCTATAATCCTAAGTGAAACTAGAGGGATTTGGTTGGCGTTTACTTTAAGTATCTTTATTATAATCGTAGTTAAATGTATTAAAAATCCTCCTTCGAGAAAATATATACTATTTACATTTATACTCACAGCCATTCTAACTTCTACTGGCGCCTTCTTATTTAAAGATAAAATAAATGAGAGATATAACCAAACCATCTATGAAGTCAAAAAGATTCAATCAGGCGATTATAGTACATCCGTTGGGCTTAGGTTACAAATGTGGATGTTAGCTCCGGAATTAATAAAACAAAAACCAATACTAGGGCACGGACAAGAACAACGGGATATACTAAAAGGTAAGTTAGAACATGGTGAAATATCTAGATCGCTATATCACTATGCTTCAGCCCACTTCCACAATCAGTTTTTAGATAAAATGGTTAAGTCTGGGGTTATAGGAACGATGCTAGTAATTGGACTTCTGCTTTATCCACTAATGATGGTGAGAAAATCACCACCATCCGACGCATATATAATAATTGGTTTGGTTAGCTTATTTTTCATCGCAGGTTTAACTGATGTACCTTTTAATCACCCTCAACCTTTAATGTTATATTTATTATTTCTAATTCCTATTTGCTCAAGATGTAAGAGAGTTACCAATGACTAAAATATTTGTCATAAATTTAGAATCTTCCACAGATAGAAAAGAAAACATTAGTCGCCAACTAGATGAACTATCTCTTCCTTTTGAGTTATTTTCTGCTGTGGATGGAAGAACATTCCCCCCTCACCCACTACTAAATCTTTACAATAATGATTTGAGCCAAACATACCGAGCAAAAACACTAAGCGCTGGTCAGTTAGGGTGTTATGCAAGCCATTACTTATTGTGGCAGAAGTGTGTTGAACTCAATCAACCAATAGTCATAATTGAAGATGATGCTCTTATATTTAAAGAGGCATTTCTTAACTTCATACAAGATATTAGTGACATCCCCGAAACTGTAGAGTGCATAAGATTATTCAAAAACAAGCGCCGTAAATATGATTCTTACGAAGTGCTCGAAGCGAAATCTACTAGTATTCACAAGTTCACTAAAGGGCATATGAGTGCAACAGCCTATTTCTTAAGGCCTTCAGGAGCTAGAAAATTACTTGAACACTCAAAAGAGTGGTATATGGCTGTAGATATTTATATGGACCGATTCTGGCAAAACGAAGTCGAGTGCTACGGCACTGCGGTACCCTGCTTAACGAACGACCCTAAGTTTGATTCCGATATCGGTTATGAAAAACGCACAAGCACCAGAAGTTTATTCAAGAAATGTAAGCGTGAATGGTTCAATTTAAACGAAACTATCCAACGTCACTTGCACAATATAAAATTCAAAATTAGCATAAAAAAACAATGAACTTTACGTGGTTAAAGTGCTCTTATACGGACAAATTAGTACAGTCTTATCGAGGTAAATCATGATAGATGGAAATTCAAATCTTTATATTTGCTCTACGGTAAGGCATGTCATGCTAAGTGTTTTTCATGCTGTTAAATCAAATAAAAACTCAACCATTGTATTATTTAATGACTACCAAAACATCCCTTCTACACTTATAAGCACATCTAACCTACCAAGCAATATTAACATTATATTGGCTAGTAGAGATGAACTAACCTCAGGAATAAAGCAAAAAGGCCTAATTGGTAAATTTATAATAAAATCTTCCATGCTCGGATTGCGTATTCCTAATATTTTAAAGAGTTCTTTGATTTCCTATATCAATGATTATAAAAACATAATTCCAGACTTAGGTAGCTATGAGCTTTTTGTTTTCAATGACGACAATAAAATGTCTAGATTATTTAGGTTGCTGGTTCCAACCTATAAGATGATTGAAGATGGAATGAGGAACTACATTGAAATTCCTATTCATAGTCCAGTAAAAAAAATATTTAGACGATTTAAGGGTTACCCTTCAAAGACAATGATCATGGGCGAAAAAAAAGAGTGCCTAGAAATTCACCTTCTGTCACCTGAGAAATCCCCCTTAACAGTAAAAGATAAAGTGAAAAAACTTACTTTATCAAAGTCAGGACACGCAGTTGAGGTAGTATCAGAATTATTCCAAGTCGATCATTACACAAATGAAAAAAGAACGATCATTCTTGCTACGCAGCCGACATCTAAAGAAAACGCTCTACGATTCAAAGATATCAACTTTGTTAAAAAGGTCTATCAAAACATTTATAAACAGGCGAGCAATGCTGGCTATAATGTTGTTTTAAAGCTCCACCCGTCAGAGCCAAAAGACGACTACAACAAACTCTTTGAGGGCGTTGAACAATTACCACCTAAGCTTCCGGTTGAGCTATTCCTGATGTTGTCTAATAAGAAGATGGGGATTGTGTCGTTGTTTTCATCGGTTGGTATGGGATTAGAAGAGTACTGTGACGTTTTTCAGATATTGAAACAAGAAGAGATGGCTGACGCAGTCAAAAGCATCGCAAGTTTTGAACAAAATCGTGAAGATTTAGATATCAGAATTAAGCAAGTTTTACAAAAAATTGAATTATAATTTTAATATAATCACCTAAATTGATTGTCCAATTCAGTTCAACATAAAGAGTAACTCTATGACTAACGCCTTATCACTAATCGGTCGTACGGAGATGCTGTTCAATTCTGATATAAAACAGCATCAAAATGAACTAGCAGACATAATATCAGAATCTAGTTTTCTTGTTTTAGGTGGCGCTGGCTCCATCGGCCAAGCTGTTACTAAAGAAATTTTCAAACGCAACCCTAAAAAACTGCATGTTGTTGATATTAGTGAAAACAACATGGTAGAGCTGGTTCGAGATATTCGTAGCTCATTTGGTTACATCAATGGAGACTTCCAAACATTCGCTTTGGACATAGGCTCTCTAGAGTACGATGCGTTCATCAAAGCAGATGGCAAGTTTGATTATGTGTTGAACTTATCCGCACTTAAGCATGTTAGAAGCGAGAAAGATCCTTATACATTGATGCGAATGATCGATGTAAACGTCTTTAATACAGATAAAACCATTCAACAATCTATTGATGCTGGCGCGAAGAAATACTTCTGTGTATCGACAGATAAAGCGGCAAACCCGGTCAATATGATGGGCGCTTCTAAACGTATTATGGAAATGTTCCTAATGCGAAAAAGTGAACAGATGGAGATCTCAACAGCCCGTTTTGCCAATGTTGCATTTTCGGACGGTTCATTGTTGCATGGATTCAACCAACGTATTCAAAAACGCCAGCCTATCGTCGCTCCAAACGATATCAAGCGTTACTTCGTGACACCTCAAGAGTCAGGTGAACTTTGTCTAATGTCATGCATTTTTGGTGAGAATCGTGACATTTTCTTCCCTAAGTTGAGCGAAGCTCTTCATCTGATTTCGTTTGCTGATATTGCAGTGAAATACTTAGAACAACTTGGCTATGAACCTTATCTTTGTGAAACAGAAGAAGAAGCTCGTCAATTAGCTCATACACTTCCTGAACAAGGAAGTTGGCCATGTTTGTTTACTGCGAGTGATACAACGGGCGAGAAAGATTTTGAAGAGTTTTTCACGGATAAAGAAGAATTGGATATGTCTCGATTTACAAATCTAGGCATTATTAAAAACGACCCTCTTTATGAGCAAGAGCTACTTTCTTTGTTTGAAAACAGTATTTCAGAAATGAAAGACGAGCGAGCTTGGACCAAGGAACAAATTGTAAAACTCTTTTTTAGAATGATTCCTGATTTTGGGCACAAAGAAACCGGTAAATACCTCGATAGCAAGATGTAAGCGGAGTAAGTAATGAAAGCGACATCTATTGTTGAATTTGTTAGAGATACCTACAAAACGGACGAATTCATTCCGCTGCACGCACCAACGTTTAATGGCAACGAAAAAGCCTACGTCATGGAAACGATTGACAGTACCTTTGTTTCTAGCGTTGGCAAGTTTGTTGATGATTTTGAGCGAAAGATTGAAGCGTATACTGGTACAGCTAAAGCAGTAGCAACCGTCAATGGTACTGCGGCATTGCATGCGGCTTTATACATGGCTGATGTTCGACGAGGCGACCTCGTTATAACACAAGCCCTGACATTCGTTGCGACTTGTAATGCACTGTATCACATGGGCGCCGAGCCGATTTTTGTGGATGTTTCTCCAGTAAGTTTGGGCCTTTGCCCTAAAGCGGTGGATGCATTCTTAAGTGAGCATGCCGAAATAACCGAAGCGGGTTGCATTCATAAACAGACAGGCAAACGAATTAAAGCGGTTGTCCCTATGCATACCTTTGGTCACCCTGTGGAGCTCGATGAGCTGGTTGCAGTTTGCCTCAAATGGAGCCTTGTTTTAGTCGAAGATGCTGCAGAAAGCCTAGGTTCTTTTTATAAGGGTAAGCACACAGGGACAATGGGTGACGTGAGTGCGGTCAGCTTCAACGGCAATAAAATCATCACAACTGGTGGTGGCGGTATGGTCTTATGTAAAACCGAGGAGCTAGGAGCACGAACCAAGCATGTCACGACGACAGCGAAAGTGCCTCACCCCTACGAGTTTTTCCATGATGAACCGGGCTTTAACTACCGTATGCCTAATCTAAACGCGGCATTGGGTTGCGCACAGATGGAAGTTATTGAGCAGTACTTAAAGCAAAAAAGACAACTGGCAAAATGCTACGAAAATCTTTTCAGTGGGACTGATTTTCAGTTTGTTACTGAGCCAGATTATGCCGAGTCGAATTACTGGTTAAATGCCATTATTTGCCCAGATAAAAAAAGTAGAGAAGAGATCCTTGAGGGCACAAACAGTGCAGGTGTGATGACTCGCCCAATTTGGCAGCTCATGCACAGGTTACCAATGTTTGAAAATGCAATGCGCGGTGATCTTATTTACTCTGAACTTATCGAAGCGCACCTAATTAACCTTCCAAGTACACCGGTGGAAATTAAAAGCTAAGTAGGTTTAATACACGATGCAGACACATAAAAAAGTCGCGGTTTTTACTGGTACCAGAGCGGAGTATGGCCTGCTCTTTTGGCTTTTAAAAGACATACAAAGCGACCCAGATCTAACATTACAGTTGCTCGTTTCTGGTATGCACCTATCTCCAGAATTTGGTGATACTTATAAGCAAATAGAGAAAGATGGCTTCCAGATCGACGAGAAAATAGAGATTTTGCTGTCTTCTGACTCGCCGGTAGGAACGGCAAAAAGTATGGGATTGGGCGTTCTAGGTTTTGCTGATGCATTATCACGATTAGCACCCGATGTCCTTGTCATTCTTGGAGATCGTTTTGAAGCTCTAGCTGCAGCGCAAACTGCCATGATACTCCGTATTCCAATTATACATTTGCATGGTGGGGAAATAACCGAAGGTGCTTACGATGATGCGATCCGTCATGCTATTACCAAATTGAGCTACCTGCATGGCACGTCAACAGACGAATATCGAAATCGAGTCATTCAATTAGGTGAATCGCCAGAACGAGTAAAAAACGTTGGTGCGATTGGCTTAGATCACTTGAATAGAGGCTCTTTTATGACGATTTCAGAGTTGAGTGAATCACTGAACTTTGATCTTACAGGTCCTTATTTTGTAGTCACCTACCATCCTGTCACTCTCGGAGATGAATCCCCAGAGGATAGCTTTCAAGCTCTGTTAGACGCACTAGATGAATACCCGAATCACCAAATTATACTGACTTATCCCAATGCGGATGATGGCGGGCGTCGAATCATTCCGATGTTAGAGGCTTATGCAGCGAAACAACCAAGCCGCGTGCTAGCAATCCCCTCTCTCGGGCAAATACGCTATTTAAGTTCAGTCAAGCACGCTGCTGCAGTCATTGGAAACTCGTCGAGTGGTATTATTGAAGTTCCGGCTTTTGATGTTCCAACGGTCAATATTGGTTCAAGACAAAAAGGGCGCCTAGCGGCCAAAAGTGTGCTGAATTGCGAACCCAGTTTGGCATCTATCACAGAGGCAATTAGTGATGCTGTGAAGCGAAATTACAAGCTAGATGGTGAAACGATCATCAATCCTTATGGGCAAGGTAACACGAGTGCTCAGGTTATAGAAATGCTTAAATCCTTTCGTTTTGAACGCAGCAAAGCGTTCCATGACCTCACACTAGATAATGTATAATTCCTTTATAGATCGAGAACAAATACAAAAAGAGACTCTATGACATTAATAATTGCTGAAGCAGGTGTTAACCATAATGGGAATGATAAGCTCGCCTTTGAATTAGTGGAAGCTGCTTATCAAGCAGGTGCTGACATTGTTAAGTTTCAAACCTTTAAAGCGAAGAACTTGGTCACAGAGTCGGCAAAGAAAGCTGACTATCAAGTAGCGAACACACAAAAGCAAGAATCTCAGTTGGCTATGCTAAGTCGCCTAGAATTATCGTATGAAGTACACCATCAACTGGTTGCCCACTGCAATAAACTTGGGATTGAATTCCTCTCTACTGCTTTTGATTCTGAAAGCTTAGATTTTTTGGTGAACGAACTCGGTCTCAAGCGATTAAAGATCCCCTCAGGTGAGATCACAAACGCGCCTCTTGTTTTAGAGCATGCACGTACTGGTTGTGATCTTATTGTTTCTACAGGTATGGCTACATTGGCAGAAGTTGAGTCCGTACTTGGGGTTATAGCATTCGGTTATCTTACTGACGATGACAAACAACCCAGTATTCTGGCTTTCCAACAAGCTTATGCCTCGAATGAAGGGCAGAGGTTGCTTAAAGAAAAAGTGACTATCTTACATTGTACAACTGAATATCCAGCGCCAATGGAAGAAATTAATCTGAAAGCAATGGACACACTAGGCCTAGCATTTGATTTAGCGTCAGGCTATTCAGATCACAGTGAGGGAATAACTATTCCAATCGCTGCTGTAGCGCGTGGGGCAGTATTAATCGAAAAACATTTTACCCTTGATAAAACCATGGAAGGGCCAGACCACAAAGCTTCTTTGGAACCAGGTGAACTCAAAGCTATGATCGATGCTATTCGCCAGGTTGAAGTCGCGCTTGGTACTAATGTTAAGAGCCCCACGGTTTCTGAGGTTAAAAACAAGGCAGTAGCTCGTAAAAGCTTAGTCGCAGCAAAACCAATCTCTGTTGGGGAAACCTTTAACATGGAAAATTTAGTGATAAAGCGCCCGGGCTCAGGTATGTCCCCTTATAAGTTGTGGGAGCTTTTGGGAAAAACAGCAAGTAAGCCATATCAAGCAGGGGATCTAATCGTTGAGTAACCTTGAACTTCCCATTGTAATGATTGGTGGCGGTGGGCATGCTAGCGTGTTAACCGATATTTTGTTGGAGAAAGGACGAGAAATTATTGCAGTTATTAGCCCAGATGACATAACTCAACGTGATGTTTTCGTGGGACTTACTCAACTCTTAGAAGACGCTGATATAACGGAGTACTCACCAAGTGATGTTCTGTTGGTAAATGGTATTGGCATGATGCCTAAGTCTTCATTGCGAGAGAAAGTTGGAATCTATTTTAGCCAGTTGGGTTATCGATTTGAGACCGTTATTGCGCCAACAGCTCATGTATCAAGTTTTGTTTCTCTAGCTGAAGGCTCTCAAATTCTAACTCAAGCCGTAGTGCAGGCAGGTGTTGAGATAGGAGCCCATAGCATCATTAATACAGCAGCTCTCGTTGAGCATGATTGTATTATTGGTCAGCACAATCATATTGCTCCTCGAGCAACACTTTGTGGACACGTTAAAACCCATGACAATGTATATGTTGGAGCCGGGTCGACAGTAATTCAGGGTATTGAGTTGGGTAAAGGCTGTATTGTAGGGGCGGGCAGCACCATTGTTAAAGACGTTGACTCGCACACAATTACTTTCGCTAAACTAAATCAGGAAACTAAGTGGGTTGGAAATGATTAATAGTTGGAAAAAAGCCATCTTGTCACCGTCAGCAACACTTAAAGATGCGTTACAAATTATAGATTCAGAAGCACTCCGTGGAGCATTGGTCGTTGATGGCTTGCACACCTTGTTAGGTGTAGTCACAGATGGGGATATTCGTCGAGGGCTATTATCGGGCAAGGGCCTTAATACTCCTGTATCTGATGTAATGAACTCGTCACCAGTAACAGCAACATCACTAAATTCAAGAGGTCACCTAATTGAGGAAATGAATAAGCTCGATATCTTGTTCATTCCTATCGTTGATGACGGGAAATTAGTTGGCCTCGAAACTCTTCACCGCGCTCTAGTAAACAAACCAAGTTATCAAAACCCAGTCTTTATTATGGCTGGAGGTTTTGGTACCCGTTTGAAACCTCTGACAGATAGCTGCCCCAAACCGATGCTAAAGATCGGTGATAAACCAATTCTTGAAACGGTGATACGAAGCTTTACTAAAGCGGGTTTCGTTAACTTTTATATCTCTACGCATTATATGCCTGAACAAATTCAAAACCACTTTGGCGATGGTAGTGATTTAGGCATTAACATCACCTACGTCCATGAGAATGAACCGCTAGGAACAGGTGGCGCATTAGGCTTATTACCTGACGACCTACCTAAAGATTTACCTCTCATTATGATTAATGGAGATGTTCTAACAAAGGTAGATTTTCAACGCTTGTTAGAATTTCATATAGACAATAATGCTGATGCAACAATGTGTGTCCGTGAATACGACTATCAAATCCCTTACGGTGTAATAAATGGAGAAGGAAACAAAATAACGAGTATGGTCGAAAAACCAATACAACGTTTTTTCGTGAATGCTGGTATTTATGTAGTTTCACCTCAAGTTATTGATTCTGTGCCAAAAAATCACCGTATAGATATGCCTACGTTGTTAGAGCAACACATGAATAAACGCAACAATGTATTGATGTTTCCAATCCACGAGTATTGGTTAGATATTGGCCGCATGGACGATTTCAATCGAGCGCAGGCTGATATCCATAGCTTAGAGATGTTCTAATGATTGACACTAAAAGAGTATTGGCGATTATCCCTGCCCGCGGTGGCAGCAAACGACTACCAAGAAAGAACGTGCTGCCTTTAGCTGGAAAACCATTAATTGGGTGGTCAATTGATGCAGCCAAAAAGAGTAAGTATGTTGATCAAGTATTCGTTAGCACAGATGATCAGGAGATAGCGGATGCCTCCTCCCTATTTGGTGTCGATGTTCCAGAACTAAGACCAGACCACTTAGCATCGGATACAGCAACGACAGAGAGTGTTCTAACTTATACGTTAGAAAAATTTGGACGTGACGTAGATATAATTGTACTGCTTCAACCAACATCTCCATTGCGAACCGCTCAACATATCGATGAAGCATTGGATCTGTTCATTGAAAAACAGGCTTTCTCCGTAGTTTCCGTTACACCATGTGAACACCCACCACTTTGGGCTAACACGCTTCCAGAAGATGGCACAATGGGAGACTTTATTCGCCCTGAAGCATTAAAGCGCTCTCAAGATTGCGGTGATTTTTACCGATTCAATGGGGCTATTTATATCTTCGATGCTCGAAAGCTTATGGAGTATGGTGAAATTAAATACACGGAAAAATCCTTTGCCTACGTGATGGAAAATCGAGTTTCTTTTGATATTGACCAACAATTAGATTTTGAGCTTGCCGAGTTTTTTATGAACAAAAAGGGCTAAACAGCCCTCTTCACTTTATATTACTGCTTAAGCAACTTCTCAAAAAACTCCAGGTGCTTCTTCACTGTCACTCGTGAACTAAAGCTTTCATCTAGGCGCTTCTTAGCCGCTTCACTCATTGTTGTGCACTTTGCCTTATCTTGTGCGAGCTTGTCCATAGCCTCCCCTAACGCCTTGGCGTCACCAGTCGGGACAATATAACCAGTCTCGCCATCTACAACGAGTTCAGGAGCGCCACCGGTAGTTGTCACTACTGAGGTTGTGCCATTTGCCATCGCTTCGACAATCGTGCGTGGTAGCCCTTCTCCGCTAATCGATGGCTGAACTTGAAAATCAGCCATACACATGATTGAAGGGATGTCAGTACGATGACCAATGTAGTGAATGCGCTCACTCATAGGGCTTGCTTTCATCTCATCAAAATGAGGCTCGTAGCCGCTGCCCGCTAAGATCAAATGGAAGTTCGGTGCAGTAATGTATTTGGTCGCCTCAAGTAAGACAGAGATGCCCTTACTTGGCCTTACGTGCGCTGCAGTAATCGCGACGACATCATCTTCATTCAAACCAAACTCAGAACGCTCGGTTGGTGGTACTTTATACCAATCCAATTCATGCCCTTTGTATATGGTAACAACGTTATCTTTGTTCTTCCAAACACGCTTCACCACATCTTGTCGAACCGCTTCAGAAACACAAACTATGCCATCTACTCGGGGGTGGAGCTGAGTTAGATAAGCACTTGGATCATGTCGATATAACCCGCCAGTAGTGCCTCGATAAACAACTAATTTAACGTTGAAACCAATACACGCAAACGCCGCATTAGGTATCGTTTTTGAGTTGAAAGCATAGCAGATGTCGTAATCATGCGTTTTCAGCTCGTGGCGAATCTTTTTAATGGTGTCAAAACAAACTTTACGCTTTGGGTAACCATCAACGACTCGAATACCGCACTCTTCTAGCTTTGATACATGCTCAGACTCACCTTGGGTCATGATAGTGACTTGGTGACCTTGACGCGCAAGCTCTATAAAAATCGCAGCTTCTGGACGCAAACTATTCCATGCATGTAAGTAAGATGCACAAACTAAAATCTTCATCTCTCGGTTCCTATTTGGCCTGGTCGTTTGAGCGGTCATCTGAGCGGTCATCTGAGCGGTCATCTGAGCGGTCATCTGAGCGGTTTTCAAGAATCCACAAACCGACGTATTTATTGAAATTCACTTGAGCGTAAGTCATCGCCATAATGAAGCCGACACTGCCATCCATAAAGCCACGGCGAATGATATACACAAGGAAGAACGTCCATATTGCACGTAATAAAGCTAAAAATAAGCCGTGTGATTTCTTACCTTTGCGATGGTACTTTTGCGATCCAAGCCAAGCGTACTGCGCTGCTTTGTCTAAACCATGACCATAATCGCGATGGGTGTAATGAAGAAGAAACCCCTTCAGTACTCCTGTAGAGCCTTGCTCAGGAACGACGGTCTCGTGAACCTCGTCTAACGTATATCGAGAGCCTTCTCTCTTAAACAGTCTTAATACTGCACGAGCACTGCGGCCATGTTTTAGAGTCGTGCCATAAAGAGTCACTCCCCAAGGCAGTTTGTACGCAGTGTGTTTGATTTGATCTTGTTTTAATAGTTCAACAAGAGCGTCGCTCATCTCTTTATCGAGAGCTTCGTCAGCATCAATTGATAGCACCCAATCACATGTCGCTTTATCTAGCGCTCGCTGCTTTTGCTTACCAAAGCCAGGCCAATCTGTGATTGTCACGTTATCTGTATATTTTTGGCATATTTCAACGGTTGCATCTGTTGAACCACTGTCTAAAACAATCAGTTCATCGGCAATATCAACAACAGATTTAAGGCAAGTTTCAATTCGGTCTTCTTCATTCTTGGTAATAACAATGACAGACAGGGTATGTTTTCTCATTATTCAGCCCTAGAATTTCCAATAGTTTAATGATTTACGGATTTTAAAGTTACGAATCCAATTTTTTGGCTTGTTATCTTGCCAGCCGCTTTCTAGCACATCAGTAATAGCACTCAGAACTCTCGCTGAGGATTGCCCATCTAAATATGGTGTTATTGACGGTCCGTAATGAGCGATAGCGTTATCTCTTTCTTCATCAGGTAGCATTGCTTGCTTAATTGCTGACTCTAATTGCTCGGCTTGAGTAATGTTAATAAAGCTTGCTTGAGGGTCTCGATTATTTACCGTGACAACAGGCTTATTGAGCAACAAGAATTCCTGAAATATCGATGAGTTGTCACACACCATAACATCAGCACGATGTTGCATTTCAATCACTCGGTCATTATCGAAAAAGAGAAGGTTATCCCCTTCCAGTGCTTGATATTTCGCTCTCGTCTCTTGATTCATTTTCGGATGAAGAGTCACTAACCATTGCCACTGACTCAATTGACTGAGGCGCTTAAGCTCTTCATAAACCAACTCTGCACACGATAAGCTTGGCGAAAAAGTGGAAGCGAACAGAATTTGAGGTCTCTCATGACGACTCTCACTAGCTTGATAATTAAACAAGCTATCGAGCTTCAGCCACCCGGTCTCTTTAACTTGAAAATAGCCGCGCTGCTTAGCTAGCGGCTCAAGCGAGCTTGTTCTTTCATGGCCTTCGGTGCAATACAAATCAAATAGACCACGTTCAGGGTATAAGTTCCCACGTTTGCTCTCGTTCAAACCATGAAATACTTGTACCTTCAACCCTGGAATAAACGCTGGAACACGATCACCGGGCACTAGAACGGCAGAAGGATTAAAGGCAATAGCTTCTGTCAAAGAGACGCTCTGCTCTTGATCCAGTAAAAGATGTTCAGAAGCGTCTTCACCAACAAGCAACCACTTAACCTCATGGCCGAGTTGCTTCGCGTAATCATAGAATGGGCGAAGAATAGCAAATGAATAATTTTGCTCGACGTAGAGCAAGAAACGATAGGTTTGATCGGTTTGCATAAGCGATGAGATAAAATTCACCATGTCCGTTTGAAAGCGCAACTAAGCATTTAATTATAACGCTCTTTACTTTCGAGATTGAAGAAAATACTCTTCTGAATATTGATTTTACCTTCTGGTGTCACTGTTCTTATGCTTATACGACTTATCTATACTCTCATATTGTCATTAGCTTCTCCGCTACTGCTGTATGGGCTTTATAAGAGCAAACCTGGAAAGCCAAGTTTTGGTCAGCGTTGGAAAGAACATTTCGGGATCACACCGCAAACTCAAGGTAAGAATCCTATCTGGATTCACGCAGTATCGGTTGGTGAATCGATTGCCGCCGTACCGATCATAAAGCAACTGAAGCAACGCAATCCAAACCAAGCCATTATCGTTACCACGACAACCAGCACGGGTGCAGAGCAGATAGAAAAACTCGGTGATTTAGTCGAGCATCGCTACATGCCGATTGATTTTTCTTGGTGTATTCGAGGTTTTTTGAAGAGTGTTCAGCCTAAACAGATGCTAATCATGGAAACCGAGTTATGGCCAAACACACTGCACTGCGTCGCGAAAGCTGGAATCCCCATTTCGGTACTCAACGCTCGCCTATCTGAACGCTCGTGCCAGCGTTATGCTAAATTCCAAGCCGTTTTTGACCTCTTAGCCAAAAACCTGTCTCAAGTACTTTGCCAATACCCAAGTGATGCTGAGCGTTTTATACGATTAGGGTTAGATAGGTCATCTGTGCATGTGACTGGATCGATCAAGTTTGATATTGAAGTCACAGCGGAACAAGTATCAAAAGGCAAAGCGTTACGTGAACAAATTGGCTTTGAACGCAGTGTGTGGATAGCAGCCAGCACTCATCAAGGCGAAGATGAAGTTATCTTAGACGCTCATAAACAGCTCCTTAAAGATAACCCTAATACCTTGCTGATGATTGTTCCTCGTCACCCAGAGAGATTTAATGAAGTGACGGAACTGGCTAAACAACACCAATTCAACACCATCACTCGAACGAGTCAGCAACCAATCACCTCTAATGTTGAAGTGTATATTGCGGATACGATGGGAGAAATGTTGGTATTACTCGGCGGATCTGATGTGTGCTTTATGGGAGGAAGCCTTGTGGGCGATAAGGTGGGTGGCCACAATCTTCTAGAGCCTGCGGCACTGCAGTTACCTTTACTCAATGGTCCTAGCTACTTTAACTTCAGCGAGATCACAGACAAACTGCTGGAAGCCAATGCCGTGGTTATTTGTCAAGATAGCCAAGATATCGCAGGCCAACTCCAACAACTGTTCAAACAATCAGAGCTGCGTAAAACTAAAGGCTTAGCGGCTTATCAAGTTGTTGAGCAGAACCGAGGGGCGTTGCTCAATACACTTATGAAAATATAAGC
The DNA here is from genome assembly GCF_024347415.1 of Vibrio crassostreae. Lineage (NCBI taxonomy): Bacteria > Pseudomonadati > Pseudomonadota > Gammaproteobacteria > Vibrionales > Vibrionaceae > Vibrio > Vibrio crassostreae. Next base: position 174,186 of record NZ_AP025476.1, on the reverse strand, counting down.
TATTAACTATATATCTTGTTTAATACTTGATACTTTTGTAAAAATCTACTTTTAATTATTTCTCTATTTTTATCAGCCGCTTTAGGTTTCTTCCCAAAATTCTGTGGTATTTCAGCCAAAGTGTTATAGCCGCTAACTGAGATCCCTTCAGCCTCTGTCATCTCAATAAAATTAGGAGAACCATCTTTTACATGTATCCTACCATTACCACCAGATACAAAGCTTCTTGCTGTACTCATGCTCCCTCGACCTTGTAAAATAATATCTGAACAAGACATGATCAATGCATTGTAATTAATGTTGTTTGTTGGAGTGACATAGCTAATATCAACTACACACTTGATTTTAAATAGAGCCAAAAATGCATCGACTATTATCCTAAAGAACACTCTTTTAGGTTTAACAAAAACTAACAACTTATGTTGATTCAAAACCCCAGACATACCTAAATGATAGATAACTGACAAAATCTCAAGCACAGAAAAGGTGTCTACTTTTGCACCTATTAGTATTTTTTTCTCTGGTCGATTTTCTTCTACATACTTAGATTGCATAGCTTCAAACTCATCCCACAGCTCACTGGGCATCGATTTAAAGGCATCTCTTGCATCATAAAAGTTAAGGTCTTTTCGTTTAAGAATTGTTTTAAGTGAAGGGCGAAAGTAGGGTTCTGGCGCAATAAAGTTAGTAACCTTACTCAGGACAAATAAGCAGTCTTCATTAATCTGATTATTCCTCGTTGGAACTAAACTACCATGCTTTTCAATTGTTTTGAGCCAACGAGCTACTTCATCATCTGTCAAATGAATATATAACTTGTCAATAAATTCGTCTGAACGTTCCAAAAGGCTCTTCAAAAAAGGGGCATTACTTAACCCTATGCTAATCGCAGTTATTGTTTTACAACTAGAAAGAGCAGCTAAGTCCACAGTAAAGTAGTTTAACAACTTTACATTCGTACCTTTTAAATGAGTCCCCTGAACATTTTCAGACAAAGATATTAATATGATATCTTCTTCTCTAATCGAGCACTTTCTAATAAGTACATCAATATACAACTTCGTAAAAACATGATGTTCAAAACCAACGATGATATTTTTATTCAAGAACATTTATATAACTTCCTGCATGTATCCATCATTCAAGTATCCCCAATCCGATTCTTGCCATTGAATCTGGCGCTTGTTCACTTCTTTTAGGAACGAGCGCATTAAGCGATTCAAGTTACCTTCTTTCCAGTCCTCACCCGCTTGCTGACCACACTTATCAAAGTCAATAATCCAAACATTTTGCGAATCATCAAGCAGGATATTATGAATGTTGAGATCGGTATGATTGACCCCGGCATCGTGCATCTTGCGTACCTCTTGCCCAATTCGACGATAAATATCCGCATCTATCGGGCCATTGACCAAGACATCAACCAAATCTTTGGCATTGGGAATTCGTTCAGACATTAAGTCCGCTCGATAAAGTAGTCCGCTTTTAATGGCTCTAGCAGCAATGGGCTTCGGTACATTCACACCTGCGTTTGCCAATGCCTTGAGAACATTAAGCTCCATCGCACAGCGTGTACTCTCCCAATCAGAGAAACAATATTGGTCTTCGACTAACTTCCCAAACAATCCGCCACGACGATAATGGCGCAATGCGGCCTGTATCCCATCAAGCTGGATAAACCATGTGGTACCGCGTCCTTGAGCACTGCCTGAAATGGCATCTTGTTGCTGCCAATATTCAGCCTCAAAGATCTGAGCGATATCGCCCTTTGGTACCTGAGCCAAAAGTTCAGGGTCGTACCAAATTGTTTGGTTCTTGGTGCTAATCGTTTCCATCTATGAGGCCTTTGGGTCGCTTTTCGTCATTGCTATTTTACAACTAATGCGAGTATCTGCATAATTCTGATGTTATTCACTTTTTTCGGGCACTTTATGTCACTGTTCTCAACTGCACCTCAATCTCTTTGCATACTTCGCCTCTCCGCGATTGGCGATGTTTGTCATGCTATTTCTGTGGTTCAAGCCATCCAGAAGCAGTGGCCTGAAACGAAAATCACTTGGATAACGGGCAAAATAGAAGCCATGCTGATCGGCGATCTACCCGGTATTGAGGTGATTGTTTTCGATAAGAAACAAGGCTTCAAAGGAATGCGTGAATTATGGCGTCAGCTATCTGATCGTAAATTTGATGCACTTCTGCATATGCAAGCCGCACTCAGAGCCAGCGTGCTATCTTGGGGGATAAAGGCGAAGTGCAAAGTAGGATTTGGCAAAAACCGTACTCGTGAAATGCAGTCACTCTTTACCAATCACCATCTACCTATTTCAGATAAGTTTCATGTGTTGGATAACTTTGCCGAATTTGCTCGCTACATTGGTGTCCCCTTCGATAAGCCTCAATGGGATATCCCTTTAACACCTGAAGATGAACAGCTAGCCATCGACACTATGGCTGATAAGCCAACCTTGGTTATCTCTCCTGCAGCCAGTAAGGATTCGCGTAACTGGTTAACTGAGCGATATGCAGCTATTGCTGATTATGCTGTCGAACAAGGCATGCAAGTGGTGTTATGTGGTTCTCCGGCACCAAGAGAAATTAACCTAGGTAGCGACATCGAAGCCTTATGTCAATCTCCTGTCATCAACTTAATTGGCAAAACCAACCTCAAGCAGCTCACTGCCGTACTTAAACATGCGACAGTGGTAATCGCACCAGATACAGGCCCAGCACACCTGGCAACAACACAGTCTACGCCGGTAATTGGCTTGTACGCACATAGCGATCCTCGTAGAACTGGCCCTTACAACGATCTGGATATCGTGGTCAGCGTGTATCAACAGCACGTAGAGGCGCAACAAGGGAAACCGGTTCAAGACCTTCCGTGGGGAACTCGAGCAAAAGGCGATGATTTAATGAAGGACATCACCGTCGATATGGTAAAGCAAAAACTCGACAAAGCCTTAAACTCTATTAAAACACCGAACCTGAACACTACATTAAGCAAGGACAGCTAATATGACCACACACGTTATCTACCCTGGTACTTTTGATCCGGTAACCAATGGTCACCTCGATATCATCGTCCGTGCAGCGAGCATGTTTGATCATATCACTGTAGGAGTAGCCGCGAGCCCAAGCAAAAAAACCATGTTTAAGTTAGATGAACGAGTAGAGCTGTTGCGTGATGCTGTGTCTCACTTACCTAACGTGTCTGTTGAGGGGTTCTCTGGGTTACTGGTCGACTTTGTCAAACAACAGAAAGCTAATGTGCTGGTACGCGGCCTCAGAACGACCATGGATTTTGAATACGAATTCGGTCTCACGAGTATGTACCGAAAACTCCTGCCCGGCCTTGAAAGTGTATTTCTAACCCCTTCAGAAGAGTATGCCTTCCTCTCTTCAACTATTGTTCGTGAAGTCGCTATACACGGCGGGGATATTAGTCAGTTTGTGCCACAAAAAGTTGCAGCTGAAATCAAAATAAAAACAGCTAAGTAATATTCTCTTCAAAACAAAAATAGCGCTCAGTGAGCGCTATTTTTTTGTTAATACCTATAACTTAGTCCCTCCTAGCACAGTCGCTCTGACACTACAGAGCCTATAACAGTCAATCAGCCGTACTGCCTCAACATTCTTGAAGCCCGTCACAACCATAATCGCTAAATAAGTGAACCGTCATTACAAAAAGCGAGGCGAGTGATAACATAGTTCACTATAAATAAACACATCAATATAGCTCTATGAAATCATACTGTATTACCTTAAAAGCGAATCATTGTAGACAAAGATCAACAGCCGACGCCCTCAAGGATGTTCAGGTTGATTTTGAGTTTTTTATTGGAGTGGATGCACGAACCGATGAACACCCTCTACTAGCAAGAATTCACGATAGAGCTTTTTTACATAATATGGGTAGGCCGCATGCAATTGGAGAAGTTGGATGTTATGCAAGCCATTACCTTATTTGGCAAAAATGTATAGAGCTCAATGAGCCAATTTTAGTCTTCGAAGATCATGCCGAGATTGATACCGACACTTTTCGTAATACTCTGACTATCGCCGAGCAGCATATTAATCAGTGTGGTTTTATTCGCTTACAAGACAGTAAGAACAAACTACATTACTCCGTTGATAGGCACGATACCCAACATCTTGTAAAGTATTTGAAAGTTCCTCAAGGAACCGCCTGTTACGCTATATCTCCCAAAGCTGCACAAGCTTTCATCGAACAAAGTTCAACGTTCAATTATCCTGTCGATGTCTTCCTACGGAATACTTGGGTTCACAAGCACCCCATGTTTGGTGTTTCTTCTGCGGGATTACAACGTAGTAAACAACCGTCAATTATTGGTAGTCGTAAACATAAAGGCAGAAAAGACTATTCTGTCGCCTTTATGAAGATTGTGAACAAAATAAAAAGTATGACGTTCAACTTATCAACAAACCTTTACCACCTTGTAGTTCTAGATAAAGAGTTCAGACCAAAGCTCTAAAGATAGGAAAGTAAAACACTAACCCTCTTCAAAAAAATAGCGCTCAGTGAGCGCTATTTTTATTCAAAACCATCAATTATTACAGCGAGTAATAGGCTTTGTACCAATCCGCGAAAGCTTTCGCTCCTTCTTGGATTTTAACTTGAGGCTTGTAGCCAACCGCTTCAAACAAATCTTCCGTATCAGCGTAAGTCGCGTACACATCACCAGGCTGCATTGGCATGAAGTTTTTCTTCGCTTCAACACCTAAAGCTGTTTCCAATGCTTCGATGTAGTCCATTAATTTAACCGGGCTGCCATGACCGATGTTAAACACGCGATACGGAGCAGAACTGGTTGCTGGTGAGCCTTGTTCTACTGTCCAATCTGGCTGCTTAGCCGGAATACGGTCTTGCACTCGAATAATACCTTCAACAATATCATCGATATAAGTGAAGTCGCGCATCATATCGCCGTTGTTATAGATGTCGATTTCTTTGCCCGCTACGATTAGATTCGCAAACTTGAACATCGCCATATCAGGGCGGCTCCAAGGGCCGTAAACGGTAAAGAAACGTAAACCTGTCGTAGGCACATCGTATAGATGAGAATAGGTATGCGCCATCAGCTCATTCGACTTCTTAGTCGCAGCGTACAATGAAATCGGGTGATCAACACTGTCTGCTGTGTGGAATGGCATTTTTTGGTTCAAGCCATACACCGAGCTTGATGATGCGTACACTAGGTGTTCAACCTTGTTGTGGCGGCAGCCTTCAAGAATAGCTAGGTGACCAACCAGGTTGCTATCGGCATACGCCATCGGGTTATCTATTGAGTAACGAACGCCAGCTTGCGCCGCTAAGTGAATCACACGGTCAAACTTTTGCTCAGCAAACAACGTTGCCATGCCTTCTCTATCAGCAAGATCCAACTCGATAAAGGTTAGGTTTTCATGCTCAATGCGCTTTAGGCGATCATGTTTTAATGAGACTTGGTAGTAGTCATTCAAGTTATCAATACCGACAACCTCATGTCCTGCTGCACATAGTCGCTCTGAAACTGCAGAGCCAATAAACCCGGCAACGCCAGTTACTAAATATTTCATTCTACTATTCTCAATTCATATCATTAGTGTAATTGTAGCTAATAGCCTGCCTATCTACTAGCGTAAAAAAGTGAACATAAGTTCAGTTTTTTTATACCTGACATTGAGAGCAAAAAAACGTATTCCTCTGTCCGATTTTTTGCTCTTCAAGTTTCTCACCACAACTCGGGCACTTTTCACCCGCTTTTCCATAAACTCGCAGCTCTTGAGCGAAGTATCCGGGCTTGCCATCCGCTTGGGCGAAATCTTTGAGTGTGGTACCGCCTTGTTTGATGGCGGTTGTGAGTACTTGCTTGATCTCTTTGGTTAACAAGACCCACTCTTCTTTTGTCACTTTGCTTGCTGGGCGCAACGGGTGAATTCGTGAAGAAAACAGCGCTTCATTGGCGTATATGTTCCCTACCCCGACCACCACTTTGTTGTCCATGATGAACTGCTTGACGGCAACCTTACGTTTCTCTGCCTTCTCGGCTATGTAGTCGGCGTTGAAGTCGTCAGTGAGCGGCTCAGGACCAGATCCAAGTAACACTGGATGTATTTCATCAGGAGCAGACCACAGCCATGCACCAAAGCGGCGAGGGTCGTTATAGCGCAGTACTTTGCCGTTGGTGAGCTTAAGATCCACGTGATCGTGTTTTGCTGCCGGGAAATCGGCATCTAACACGCGCAGTGAGCCAGACATACCAAGGTGAACAATGGCAGTGCCGGTATCTGTTTCAATCAATAGGTATTTTGCGCGACGCGAGATAGTTCGAATCACCTGCCCTTCTAATGCTTTGAGCTCTTGTGGGATATCCCAACGCAGCTTAGGCGTGCGAAGGGTAAGCGTTTTAATGGTCTCGCCGACTAAATGAGGTGAGATCCCCATACGGCTTACTTCGACTTCGGGTAATTCAGGCATAATCTAGTCGTCCGATTTAGGTGGTTTGTCTGATATAGATAGCTTGTCTGATTTAAATGAAGGTTTCGAGCTAAAGCTTGGAAACAGGTAGCTCTCTTCAATAGACACTGCCAACCACTGATCATTCCAATTTTTTAACAACCAGAACTCCGGCAATTGATAATAGGTAATACGCTGGGGCTCTTCTTGCTCTTGATACCATACTTCGATGGTGTGCGGTGTATTTAACCGAGGCATAAGGTCTGTGTAGGTCTGTGAGTCGACTTCCGTGCCCACAAGCTCTTTCCAACGCTGTGACAGCTCTTGTGCATTGGTGGCTTGAGGGAAGTCCGTACCTTGGAACTGGTAAACCCATTGATTGTCTTGTTGAATGACAGACCACTTGGCAAAGTGCAACGCTTGAAGCTCTGCTTTTGGGTTCAGGAGATAAGGATAAGGGCTATCAACCTGCGGTTCAGGCTCGATAAGGTATGCTTTGATCAATGTTGGAAGGTTTAACACTCCGATAAAAGCGATCACGCTGAACATGAGTATGTTGTTCCACCGGCGTCCACGATATCTCATCTGATTCTGCTCATCTAACCTATTGAACATTCAGTATATCGTGAAAGTGGCAATACTTTCTATGTTGCGCGGCTTTCTAGCTATCAGGTGCTATATTAAGCAAGAACAATTGAGTTACTCAAATTTTAGGTATAAAAAAACCCAGCGATTAAACTGGGTTTTTCAATTCTTTCTTCTACTGAAGAAGAGCAAAAAAAGCATCAATTACTTGATTTTAGCTTCTTTGTACATAACGTGTTGGCGAACTACTGGATCAAACTTTTTGATCTCAAATTTGCCTGGCATGTTACGCTTGTTCTTATCAGTTGTGTAGAAGTGACCAGTACCTGCAGAAGATACTAGACGAATTTTCTCACGAATGCCTTTAGCCATTGCTTAATTCCTCTTAAACGTTTTCGCCACGTGCACGGATATCAACAAGAACAGCATCGATGCCTTTCTTATCAATGATACGCATGCCTTTAGCAGTTAGACGTAGTTTAACAAAACGTTTTTCGCTCTCTACCCAGAAACGATGAGTTTGTAGGTTCGGCAGAAAACGGCGCTTAGTAGCATTGCGTGCGTGTGAACGGTTGTTACCCGTTACTGGACGCTTACCAGTTACTTGGCATACTCGGGACATGAATGTCTTCTCCAATCGTTTCAGCTCGATATCAACCTTGGTGGCCGAACCTCTCTATCAATTAAAATAGAAGGTAAAAACCGTTATGGAAAATCCATACAAGGCTATCAAAGGTCGCGCATTATACTAACTTGACACGCATTGCTCAAGACCCGAACAGATCCTTTTTACGGATTTCGTGATCTTTTTTTGTGCAGCGCAGCTTGCTTGAGTAATCAGAGCTGATTTTAGGTCTAAAAATGTGGGCGGAATAATAGCAGATTTAACGCAACTAACAACCTAAAATGTGATTCAAATCCATCCACGCTCTGCAAAAGAGACAACTTCGCCATCTCCAACGACAAAATGGTCGAGAACTCGGATGTCCACCAGCGCTAATGCATCGGTTAATCGACGTGTAATCCGCCTATCCGCTTGGCTGGGCTCAGCAACACCTGAAGGGTGGTTATGAGCCAAGATTAATGCCGCCGCATTGTGATGCAGTGACCGTTTAACCACTTCCCGCGGGTAAACCGATGCGGCATCGATGGTTCCTTCAAACATCACCTCGTCCTTTATTACCCTATTTTGGTTATCGAGGAACAATATATAGAAGGCTTCTCGCTGGCGATCACGCAACATGCTCGAAAGATAAAGCTTAGTATGACTAGGGCTAGTGAGCGCATCTCCACGAGACAAAGTCTCCGCTAGATAACGCTGCGTCATCTCTAATACAGCTTGTAGCTGAACATACTTAGCCTGTCCCATCCCTTTATGAGCACAAAATTCTTCCTGCGTTGCTGAAAAGAGATGGCGGAGCGAACCAAAGTCTTTGATCAACTTGTCTGCGAGTTCCAACACGTTCATTCCTTGTGTCCCTGTTCGCAGAAATATCGCGAGCAGTTCCGCATCACTCAAAGAATCAGGCCCTCTATTTAATAGCTTTTCTCTCGGCATCGATTCGGCAGGTATTTTATCTATTGGCATATAAAAGCTAATCACTAGTCATGAACACGACCCACCAGCGTAATGAGATCGTAATCAGAGATCCTTCGATAGAGATAAAAGGAAACGACTCACTAGCAAAACTGTGTAATTGATAAGTTTGATAACACCAACTTGATGAGCGTCAACTCTGTTCGAGTTCTGCTTCTAGGCACTCATCCTTTGTTCTGATATCGTAAGTCGCAGAAAAATTAAGGAACAGAATCATGCAAACACAGGTTAATCCACTGAGTAACGCTGACCAACAAGGCCTAGCAGGGAAAAAAATTCTTCTTGGTATTAGTGGTGGTATCGCTGCTTACAAATGTGCCGAGCTGACTCGACGTTTGATAGAGCGTGGAGCACAAGTGCAGGTCGTCATGACCAATGCAGCCAAGGAGTTCATTACTCCTCTCACCATGCAAGCCGTCTCTGGCAGGCCAGTGTCTGATAGTTTGCTTGATCCTGCTGCTGAGGCTTCCATGGGCCACATTGAGCTCGCAAAGTGGGCTGACTTAGTATTACTAGCGCCAGCAACCGCAGACCTTATTGCTCGTATGACAGCTGGCATGGGTAACGACTTGCTAACCACTTTGGTTTTAGCAACCGATGCGCCAGTTGCGGTATCTCCAGCAATGAACCAACAGATGTACAGCCACCCTGCGACTCAAGAGAACATCACGACACTAAAACGTCGTGGCTGTGAGATTTGGGGGCCGGCGGCTGGCGAACAAGCGTGTGGTGATGTCGGTCTGGGGCGTATGCTCGAGCCAATGCAGCTCGTACATCGCTGTGAAGACTTCTTCCAACCTAAGCCACTTGCTGGCCGTTCTGTGCTTATTACTGCCGGCCCGACTCGTGAAGCGATCGACCCTGTGCGTTACATTACCAACCACAGCTCGGGCAAGATGGGCTATGCTCTGGCTGAAGCGGCAGCGAAACAAGGTGCAACAGTGACTCTAGTCAGTGGTCCTGTGTCTCTTGCTACACCAAACAAAGTTAATCGCATTGATGTCGACAGCGCTCAACAGATGTTTGATGCTGTTACTGCTCACGCCGCTCAACACGATATTTTCATCAGCTGCGCCGCGGTTGCCGATTATCGCCCTGAGACCATCGCAGACCAAAAGCTTAAGAAGATCGACGGTAAAGACGACATGACCATTCAAATGGTTAAGAACCCTGACATCGTCGCTTCTGTCGCTGCAATGACTGAAGGTCGCCCATTTACTGTCGGCTTCGCAGCTGAAACTCAAGATGTTGAGAAGTACGCGCGCGGCAAACTGGAAAGAAAGAACCTCGACATGATTTGCGCCAACGACGTTTCTGTCGAAGGTCAAGGCTTCAATAGCAGTAGCAATGAGCTGCATCTTTATTGGAAAGGCGGCGATAAGTCTCTGCCACTGGAAAGCAAAGACACACTTGGTTTCCAGATCCTCGATCAGATCCAACTGCTTATTGATGCATAAACGCACAAATTTGCTCTGACAATCTGCTGACACCTCTCGATTCTGTTGACCTAGGGCTCACAAAACTAGGAAACAGAATTGATTGGTGTTTATAATCCTTCTTCACTCAATCCTCATCTTTAGGAAAGGAAGTAAATAGATGGCTGGTGCTCGAAAATCAAACCGTCGTGAAGAAATCCTACAAGCTCTCGCACAAATGTTGGAATCGACCGAAGGTGCTTCTCGTATCACAACGGTAAAGTTGGCCAAGCAAGTGGGTGTTTCTGAGGCTGCGTTATACCGCCACTTCCCTAGCAAAGCTCGTATGTTTGAAGGCCTAATCGAGTTCATTGAAGAAGCGTTGATGTCTCGAATCAACCGTATTCTGGATGAAGAGAAAGACACGCTAGAGCGCATACGCCTAGTGCTACAACTTATCTTAGTTTTCTCAGAACGTAACCCTGGCCTGACTCGAATCTTGTCTGGTCATGCTCTAATGTTTGAAAATGAACGCCTGCGTGATCGCATCAACCAACTTTTCGAACGCATTGAGACGCAACTTCGCCAAATCCTGCGTGAAAGAAAACTTCGTGAAGGGAAATCATTCCCGGTTGATGAGAAAATTTTAGCGGCTCAGCTGCTCGGTCAAGTTGAAGGCAGCTTGAATCGCTTTGTTCGTTCAGACTTCAAATATCAACCGACAGAAAATTTTGATGCTTATTGGGCTCTATTAAGCGCTCAGATTAAGTAGCAATCAAATTAAGTAGCAATCAAATCTTAAGTGATGGTTATGACGACGAAAACTTCTCCGACAAGCAGCACTGCACAACACGTTATTACTAAGCCACCTTTTACTCTGGCGTTACTCCACCCTAAATACTGGGGAGTATGGTTCGGTTTTGGGTTATTGGCGCTTATCGTTAACGTTCTCCCTTACCGCCTCTTACTGCTGTTAGGCCGATCATTAGGCTCTTTGGGCGCTCGCTATGGCAAAAAGCGCGTCGCAGTCGCAACACGTAACTTGGAGCTCGCCTTCCCAGACAAGCCAGCAGATGAAGTCGCGGCAATGGTCAGTGAGAACTTCAAGAACACCGGTATGGCGCTCATCGAAACCGGTATTACCTGGTTTTGGCCGACGTGGCGTTTCAAGCGAATCCTAGTAGATAAAGACACTCAAATGCTGCGTACACATAAAGCCAACGGCAAAGGTGTTCTGCTGTGTTGTGTTCATGCCTTGAACCTAGAGATCACTGCGCGAGCAATGGCTGTTCTTGGTATTTCAGGTTTAGGTGTTTACCGCCCACACAACAATCCGGCTTATGAATTCATTCAATACCGTGGTCGTACTCAAAACGGCAACCGCCTGATTCACCGTAAAGACGTGAAGCGTATGATTCGAATCCTGCGTCAGGGTGAGATCCTTTTCTACCTTCCGGATCATGATTACGGTCGTAACAAGTCTGTGTTTGTGCCTTTCTTCGCGGTAGAAGATGCATGTACCACCACAGGCACCAGCATTCTGGCTTACACCAGCCGATGCGCACTTGTTCCGGGGTCAGGTTTTAGAAATGCCGACGGCAAGTATGAAATCATGGCCGACGAGTCAATTGAAGATAACTATCCACAAAAAGATGAGAAAGCCGCCGCTGCCTACATGAACAGCTATCTTGAGAAGATTATCTTAAGAGCACCAGAACAGTGGATGTGGCTACACAAACGCTTCAAGACCATGGAAGATCCAGAAGCTGAACGCGGCATTCGTTATAAATAGAGTAGCCGCTACAAATAGAGCGACTATTTCTTAGATAAGAAAACAGCTCACTTCAATAGAAAAGTAAAAGGCCCGAAAGATATTTATCTCTCGGGCCTTTTTGATTTTTCGATTCTAAACTTAGAACGCTAAACCGTTAGGTTCGACGCTTCAAGAATTAGATTCCGTATTGAGCGCGGTACGCTTTTACTGACTCTAGGTGTGCTGCGTCGGTGCCTTTCTCTTCAAGGAAAGTCACAAGGTCAGTCAGGCTAACGATTGAGATAATTGCACAACCGAAATCGCGTTCAACTTCTTGAATTGCAGACAGCTCGCCTTTGCCTTTCTCTTGACGGTCGATAGCAACAAGCACGCCCGCTAGATCAGCACCGTTCGCTTGGATGATTTCCATCGACTCACGAATCGCTGTACCCGCAGTGATCACGTCATCAACCAGCATGATACGACCTTCCAGTGCACTACCGACTAGGTTGCCACCTTCACCGTGGTTTTTCGCTTCTTTACGGTTAAAGCAGTAAGGCGTGTCTACATCGTGATGATCTGCCAGTGCAACTGCTGTCGTGGTCGCGATTGGGATACCTTTGTATGCAGGGCCAAACAGTACATCGAACTCAATACCTGAATCAGCCAATGCCGCTGCGTAGAAGCGACCTAAGCGTGCTAGGTCACGACCTGTATTAAACAATCCAGCATTGAAGAAGTAAGGGCTCTTACGGCCAGACTTTAAAGTAAACTCACCAAACTTAAGTACTTCTTTCTCTAGTGCAAATTCAATAAATTCACGTTGATATGCTTTCATGCTCATCCTCTAAATTAATTTACTTTCCAATTCCTAACTTCCGATCACTTCGAAAGCTAACGATGACGTATTTTCTAAATAGATAGCTCTACAACAAGGCAGCAAAGTTTTTCAGCCCTATGAGCATAGGGAACCTATGTGATTAGGGTGAAAAATTGCAAGCTAACACAGGTGTAGAGTTATATATGACGAAAATAAAAAAATAGCCCCCAATGTGGGAGCTATTAAAAATGATTAGTCGGCCAACGCAGCTTTCTGCGCTTCGACGATATCAGCAATGCCCTTATTTGCCAGGGCTAAAAGCTGCATCAGCTCTTCGTGGCTAAACGGTTCGCCTTCTGCGGTACCTTGAATCTCAATCATCTTACCGTCTTCTGTCATTACAACGTTCATGTCGGTATCGGCTGCTGAGTCTTCAACGTACTCAAGGTCACACAGTGCTTGTGCACCAACGATGCCCACTGAAACTGCCGCTACGTGGCCTTTCATTGGATTCTTTTTCAGCTTGCCGCTTACTAGTAGGCTGTTGATAGCATCCGCCATTGCAACACTTGCACCTGAGATAGAAGCAGTACGTGTGCCGCCGTCTGCTTGGATAACATCACAATCGACAGTGATCATGATTTCACCCATTACTTTCAGGTCAACGACAGCACGTAGGCTACGAGCGATCAGACGTTGGATTTCCATCGTACGACCACCTTGCTTACCACTCGCCGCTTCACGACGGTTACGAGTGTGTGTTGCACGTGGCAGCATACCGTATTCAGCGGTTACCCAACCCTTTCCTTGGCCTTTCAACCAACGCGGTACGTTTTCTTCTACCGTCGCATTACATAGAACTTTAGTGTTGCCGAACTCAACTAATACAGAACCCTCAGCATAAGCTGTGTAGTTACGAGTAATTTTAATTGGACGAATTTGATCTACAGCGCGGTCATTTGGACGCATTGGTATCTACCTTATTAACAGTCTGAAGTGATTTACTATCGAAAGAGTGCATCACCTAAGAAAGGGGTGAGACAGTTTTGATTGGGGCAAGATTATATAGCAGTTTATCTTTCAAATCTATTTACCGTTCAAAGCTATTTACCGTAACCGGCTATTTATAGTCACAAGAGACAAGCTTCGGGAGCACACCATATCGTGATACTATGCGTACGCGTTATTTTCAGAATGATAAAAGACAGGAAAATTCGATGATTTATAGTATGACCGCGTACGCACGCAAAGAAGTAAAAGGCGATTGGGGCAGCGCAGTATGGGAAATCCGTAGTGTAAACCAACGCTACCTAGAAACTTACTTCCGTATGCCTGAACAGTTCCGTGGTTTAGAGCCAATCTTGCGTGAGCGTTTCCGTAAGCGTCTAGCGCGCGGTAAGGTTGAATGTAACCTACGCTTTGAAGCAAACCCTGCAGCAAAGGGTGAACTAAGCATTAACGAAGGCTTGGCTCAGCAAGTCATTAATGCAGCCAACCAAGTAATGACGATGACAGGCGAAGAGAGCCGTTTGAACCCATTCCAAATCATGAACTGGCCTGGCGTGATGGAAACTCCAGAGCAAGACATGGATGCTATCAACAAAGACCTACTAGAAGCATTCAACGATGCTATTGCAGAGTTCATTGACGCTCGTGCTCGTGAAGGTGAAAACATGAAGGCGCTAATCGTTCAGCGTTTAGATGCAATCACTGAAGAAGTCGTGAAAGTTCGTGCACGCATGCCTGAGATCCTAGAGTGGCAACGTGAGCGTCTTCTTACCAAATTTGAAGATGCGAAAATTGAACTGGAAGGTTCTCGTGTTGAGCAAGAGCTTATCCTACTTGCGCAGAAGTCAGACGTAGCAGAAGAGCTAGATCGTCTAGACTCTCACGTGAAAGAAGCGAATGCAGTACTGAAGAAAGGCGGCGCTTGTGGCCGTAAGCTTGACTTCATGATGCAAGAGTTCAACCGTGAGTCAAACACGCTAGCATCTAAGTCTATCAGCACAGACATCACCGCATCAGGCGTAGAGCTTAAGGTCCTTATCGAACAGATGCGTGAGCAGATCCAGAATATTGAATAACAGTTTGTCAGTAACACACTGTGAATAGCCATTAGCTGAATCAGTGTTGATTAACTAACAGTGTTGATTAGATCAAGATCAGCTCCTAGTTTTAGGGGCTTTTTTTATGGATACAGTAATGACAATCTGGATGAGCAAGTGACAGGTTGTTGCGTAGAAGATTGAGTTAGAGCAAAGAATAGATACAGCGATAGATAGAACGAGATGACGGATGTAAAACAGGATTTTTGATATTTTGAGGAGGTATTGCTAGTGGAGAAGAGTGTTGCGGTAAAACTGAGGGGGAAACAGATTTGAGAGAGAAAGTGACGCAAGTTGCTGTTGCAACCTGCGCCGACTTAAAATCTTATAGAGCTACAACGTTTGCAGCTTGAAGACCTTTTTGGCCTTGCTCTACTTCGAAAGACACTTGTTGGCCTTCTTTAAGAGTCTTGAAACCTTCAGAAGCGATTGCACGGAAGTGTACGAATACGTCAGCGCCGCCGTTGTCTTGAGTTAGGAAACCGAAGCCTTTCTCTTCGTTAAACCATTTTACTACGCCGTTTGTTTTGTTAGACATGATGTGTCCCTTATATAAAAATAAAAAATTAATCGCCAAAAGTGCGATGCGCTGAAAGCTTGAATTATTTAATGTATCTATGAAGCTAAGGGAAACACTGAGAATAACAATGAAGCAATACTAAGGGTTTTACTTTACAACTGGATGTTTCATTTAATAACCCTGAAAACAGAGCGACGCCATTCTTGGTGATCTTAGCCTGCTTGTAAAGCGTTATTTGGATAAATCGATGCTTTTTTATTCAATTAGCCCAATTAAAAACCCAACGATATCGCTGGGCTTCATTTATAAAACCTTAACCTTCAAAGTGTTACTCATCTGGCTGCTTGGTTCGAAGGTCTACATACGGCCAATAATGATGCCCAACACGAATCAAGAGTGTTGCAGCGGCCAAAATAAATGCAGCTAAAGATAACCAAACGATCAATACCGCATCGAGTTCTTTCATGCCCAAAGTGATGTAACGAGCAATCGCCATCATCGCGATATAGATTGGGTATCGCACTGGAATCTTACCGTTCATCACAAACTGTTGAACCATGGCCAATACTTCTAAATAGATGAACATCAGTAGAATGTCGGTCAGTTGTACACGGCGTTCAGCGAAGACATGCATGAACTCTTCGACCATCGCAAACAAGGTCGCGAGCGTGATCGCCACCAGCAATACCGCTTCCATAATGTGGAATACTTTTAAAAACGGCTTACTAAAAGATTTAGGTAAATGAGAAGGCATAGTCACTCTTCAAAAAATAATTAATCCAGTCTCTACAATAGCATGCATCAATATAAGTCGCGTACTGTCAAGTTTAAGATAACGCCACCAGTTACACGTCTAGAGACGACAGATATAAAAATGGCCCCACAGTCACTGCAGAGCCATCTGTTTGTCTTTTACTTAACGACTTCTAGTGACTAATTAGCCTTACAGCAGAATCAGATAAGTTAAGAACACCACACACAGTCCGTAGATAAGCGAGTGCACTTCTTTACGCTTACCTGCCACAACCATTGTGAATGCGTAGCTGATAAAGCCCATCGCCATACCGTTCGCTGGAGAGAAGCTTAGCACTGTGAACATGATGGTGAAGAAGGCCGCAATACGTGACTCTTTCTTCTCCCAGTTGATCTGACCCAGACGACCTACCATGTAGATGCCCACTACTACCATCGCCGGTGCAACCATTGCAGCTGAGAAAATAGAGAAGATTGGGTATAAGAACAGCGAGATTAAGAACAGACCAGCCACCATCACTGCTGCCAAGCCCGTTTTCGCACCTTGAGAAGAAGCAATGCCAGACTCGGAGAACGCGGTAATAGATGTAGTACCTAGAATCGAACCAATCACCGTACCACCCGCATCTGCCACTAGAGCCGATTTCGCGTTTGGCACCTTGCCGTCTTTATCGATAATACCCGCATCGCGGCCAACGCCAACAATCGTGCTCAAGCCATCAAAGAAATCAACAATCAGGAAGATCAGTACGATGAACAATAGGTCGAACATTTTCTCTGGCGTGAAAGCAGAGAAATCAAAGATAGCGCCGAAGCTACCTGCCATGCTCGGTGGCATCGCAACTAACTGTTCAGGGATTGGCGCGTTTGAAGTGCCCATGAAGACGTCAGCAAGAATGGTCAACACGATAGCCGAAACGAACGAGATAAACGTCGCTAGTTTGATATCACGAACCATACAACCCAGTGCGATGAAAATACTCACGTAAGCGATGATCACTTTTGGATCGGAAATGTCACCTAAGCCAACCAATACGAATGGGTTAGAAACGATGATGCCCGCATTCTTAAGACCTAAGAAAGCAATGAACAAACCGAGAGAAACGGTAATCGCCAACTTCAAGTCTTCAGGAATCGACTCAATCATCGATTTACGGATATTGGTCAACGAGAACGCGAGGTACAAGATACCTGATAGGAAAATGCCGAACAGTGCCTCATTCCAAAGTACTGCGACTGAACCACTTAATAGCAAACCTTTGAAGAAGCCGTTCATGCTCATGCCCGGCGCAAGCATCACTGGGTAGTTGCCCCAAATGCCCATGATTAGGGTCGAAATAGCCGCAGCAAGTGCTGTTGCAGTAAACACGGCACCTTTATCCATGCCAGGAATACCACCCAAAATCGCTGGGTTAACCGCTAGGATGTAGCTCATTGCCAAGAAAGTAATGAAACCTGCGTACAGCTCAGTGCCGATCGTGGTTTTTCTTTCAGTGATTTTAAACATCGAATCAAGCGAGCCAGAGGTGTTCTGGGCTTTCAGGGTGGAATCGGTACTCACAACAAAACCTTTGCAATAAATTAAGAATTTGGTGATTCAAATGCTGTGAGGATAGAGAGGTCTCTACACTAAAAACTGTAGTCACCAAGGTAGGCTTGGTAGTAGAAACATCTAGTCTAGCAGGGTCTGTTGGCCCTTCGAGATGATTTTTGCAGCGAGTTGTTGGGGATTTCTACAAGGCAGAGACTTTGAAGTGTAGCTAGCCTACATAAGAAGTCGATAACGCAGTAGAAACCACCAACAAACGCTGCCCGAAGGGTTCGGCTAAAATCGTTTTATGCTTTGTTAAGGAGTCTTTACTTAGAATACTAGGCTACAAACTCCTTGCCGCGCCTAAAACGATTTTTTCTCGAACAAAACTCCATCGCGAAAGGTCAACAGACCCTAGATATATACAGCATTTAATCGTTTGCGCGGATTGTAAGGATTGAGATTAAAACTTCAACAAATTTTGTCGAGATCACATAAAAAAGTGCAGCTGATGAGTGATTACATTTCTAAAACGATCTTTGAGAAGATCATTCGCCAATAAATAACGATCAAGCCAGTTGTTCTCAATCATCTAAATATGCTACTCTTCGCCTCCATTTTTCTGACCTAATTTTCACCAGTTGTCGCTCTATACGCGCAATTACCGGAACGTAATTAAGGTCAGTGCTATCTTTTATAGTGTAGGTCTATCGCCTTCACTCAATCCAACCAACAGTGGAAATATACAGATGGGCAAAGGTACTCTTTACATCGTATCTGCACCTAGTGGCGCAGGTAAGTCGAGCTTGATCTCAGCAATGCTAGAAACCAATCCAACCTACGCAATGAAGGTATCTGTTTCACACACCACTCGCGGTATGCGCCCTGGTGAAGAAAATGGTGTTCACTACCACTTTGTAGAAAAACATCACTTCGAAGACCTTATTGGTAAAGGTGAGTTCCTAGAGTACGCAGAAGTATTCGGCAACTACTACGGTACTTCACGCGTTTGGATTGAAGAAAACCTAGACCGCGGTATCGATGTATTCCTAGATATCGACTGGCAAGGTGCTCGTCAGATCCGTGAACAAATGCCTCAAGCGAAGAGTGTATTCATTCTTCCACCATCAAATGGTGAGCTAGAGCGTCGTTTGAATGTTCGCGGTCAAGATAGCGACGAAGTTATTGCGAAACGCATGAGCGAAGCAAAATCAGAGATTTCTCACTATGCAGAATACGATTATGTGATCGTGAATGATGACTTTGATGCAGCCCTAATGGACTTCAGAGCAATCATTCGTGCGGAGCGTTTGAAAGAAGATAAGCAAGCAGCTAAATACAGCGGCATGCTTACAGCACTACTGGCGGAATAATCTAGAACTGGATTTTCCATTGAGATAAGTATACGGTGATCTAGAAAGTCTCTAGTTAAACTTGTATACTTTCTCGTCATCAAAAATTTATTAGTTAATTACTATTTGGAGTCCTCATGGCACGCGTAACTGTTCAAGACGCTGTTGAAAAAGTTGGCAACCGTTTCGACCTAGTTCTTATTGCGGCTCGCCGCGCACGTCAAATGCAAACTGGCGGTAAAGATTCACTAGTGCCTGAAGAAAACGATAAGCCAACGGTTATCGCTCTTCGCGAAATCGAAGAAGGTCTTATCACTAAAGACGTACTAGATGCTCGTGAGCGTCAAGAGCAACAAGAGCAAGAAGCGGCTGAACTTGCAGCAGTAAGCAGCATCGCTCACACTCGATAAGAACGTCATTCGAACTAATTAACCTTCCGGGCCTTTAATTTGTATCTATTCGATAGCCTCAAAGACGTTGCCCAAGAATACCTAACAGAGCCTCAAATTGAGGCTCTGCGTCAATCTTATGTGGTAGCGAGAAACGCCCATGAAGGGCAAACCCGTTCAACGGGTGAACCATACATAATCCACCCTGTTGCTGTTTCAAGAATCCTGGCAGAAATGCGTCTGGATATCGAAACTCTGCAAGCAGCCCTACTCCATGATGTAATTGAAGATACTGAAGTTACAAAAGAGGAGTTAGAAGCTCAATTTGGCAATACTGTTGCTGAACTGGTTGATGGTGTATCTAAGCTGGATAAGCTTAAATTTCGTGATCGCAAAGAAGCGCAAGCAGAGAACTTCCGCAAGATGGTTCTCGCGATGGTGCAAGACATCCGCGTTATCTTGATCAAATTAGCTGACCGTACTCACAACATGCGCACGCTTGGAGCACTTCGTCCTGACAAAAAGCGTCGTATTGCTCGTGAAACCCTCGAGATTTATTCTCCGCTAGCTCACCGTCTTGGTATTCATAACATCAAGACCGAACTAGAAGAGTTAGGCTTCGAAGCCCTTTATCCGAACCGTTATCGCGTACTTAAAAACGTAGTGAAAGCTGCGCGTGGTAACCGTAAGGAGATGATCCAACGTATCCATAGCGAAATCGAAGGCCGCCTTGAAGAAGTCGGTTTGCCTGCTCGCGTACTTGGTCGTGAGAAGAATCTGTTCTCCATCTATAACAAGATGAAAACCAAAGAGCAGCGCTTCCACACCATTATGGATATCTACGCTTTCCGCGTAGTGGTTGATACCCCAGATACTTGTTATCGCGTACTTGGTCAGGCTCACAGCCTGTACAAGCCTCGTCCTGGCCGCATGAAAGACTATATTGCGGTACCAAAAGCCAACGGCTACCAATCTCTGCACACGTCAATGATCGGCCCTCACGGGGTGCCAGTTGAGGTCCAGATCCGTACTGAAGATATGGAGCAAATGGCAGATAAAGGTGTCGCGGCGCACTGGTCTTACAAAGGTAATGGCTCGCGCAGCAGTAACGGGACAACCGCACAGGTTAAAGCACAACGTTGGATGCAGAGCTTACTTGAGCTACAACAAAGCGCAGGTAACTCATTCGAATTCATTGAAAACGTTAAATCTGATCTGTTCCCAGATGAGATCTTCGTATTCACGCCGAAAGGTCGCATTGTCGAACTTCCGGCAGGTGCAACAGCGGTCGATTTTGCTTACGCGGTGCATACCGACGTCGGCAACATGTGTGTAGGTGCTCGTGTAGACATGAACCCTTACCCACTCAGCAAATCGCTGAAGAATGGCCAAACCATTGAGATAATCAGTGCTCCGGGCGCACGTCCAAATGCAGCATGGCTCAACTACGTAGTGACATCACGTGCACGTACTAAGATCCGTCAGGTTCTGAAAACCATGCGTCGTGAAGAGTCGATTACCCTTGGTCGTCGTCTACTGAACCACGCACTTGGCGAGCACTCTATTACCGATATCGGCCAAGAGAACGTTGAACATGTATTGTCTGATCTTCGTCTCGACAGCATTGAAGACTTGCTAGCGTCAATTGGTCTTGGTGAGCTGATGAGTATCGTGATTGCTCGTCGCCTGCTAGGTGATGCTGACGAACTGACGGAAGTGAAAAACAACAGCGATGCGCCTAGGAAGAAACTGCCTATTCGTGGTGCTGAAGGCCTGCTACTGACGTTCGCTAACTGTTGTCACCCGATTCCAGACGATCACATCATTGCTCATGTATCTCCAGGTCGTGGCCTTGTGGTTCACCGCGAAACGTGTCCAAACGTTCGTGGTTACCAGAAAGAACCAGATAAATACATGGCGGTTGAATGGTCTGACGATTACAACCAAGAGTTCACTGCTGAGCTTCAGGTTGATCTGCAGAACCATCAAGGTGCACTGGCTGAGCTAACCAATGTTATCTCGAAAACAGGCTCTAACATTCACGGTATTTCAACCGAAGAACGTGATGGACGCTTGTACACAGTGACAATCTTGCTGACCACCAAAGATCGTGTTCACCTTGCGAGCATTATGAAGAAGCTACGTGTGATGCCACATGCGCTGAAAGTAAGACGTCGTAAGAACTGATCCAAAAGCAGATGAGAGATACGAGTCTCGAGATGCGAAGAGCACAAGCTTTTCACTACTCAACTCTCCGTATTTCGAGTCTGCTTTAATTTTATGTATTGCTTTAATCTTTCCATATCCCGTTCACTCACACCCAATATCTGCTCTTAATCTTTTCGAATCTCGTTTACCCGCATCCCGTATCTGCTTCTAAGCTTTCTCCTGTACAAAAATCCAGTAAAATGCTTGAATAGATTATCTCTCTTACGTTTATGAGCCTTGTTATGTCACAGCTTTTATCTGCTATCCCTCTCAACTCTTTATCTGGAGTCGGCGCTAAAGTCGCAGAGAAACTGGAAAAGGTTGGGCTTAACAACGTACAAGACCTGCTATTTCATCTGCCTTTACGCTACGAAGATCGAACACGCATCTACCCAATCGTAAAACTGCACGCTGGCCTATGGGCAGCTGTACAAGGCAAGGTGATGCACGTCGATACCATTTTCGGCAAACGTAAGATGTTGGCGGTAAAGATCAGCGATGGTAACGGCACCATTACTCTGCGCTTTTTCAACTTTACCGCAGGTATGAAGAACAACTTTGCCGAAGGCAAACAAGTCCATGCCTATGGCGAGATCAAGCGCGGCAATATGGGGCTTGAGATCGTCCATCCTGACTACAAATTCTTTGCGCCGAGGCAGCAGCCAGATGTTGAAGCAAACCTAACGCCGGTGTACCCAACCACTGAAGGGCTAAGACAAGTCACGCTGCGCAACCTGACTGACCAAGCGTTAGAACTGATCGATAAAGCAGCCGTCAATGAGCTTCTGCCCTCTGGTTTATACGATCACCAAATTACCCTCGCACAAGCACTGCATACCATTCACCGGCCACCTCCGGGCATTGACCTAGAGTTGTTTGATGAAGGTAAGCACCCCGCGCAACTGCGCTTGATTATGGAAGAGTTGCTGGCTCAAAACCTATCGATGCTGTCGGTTCGTAGCAAAGGACAGCAAGACAAAGCGATGCCTTTTCCTCCAGTAAATACGCTTAAAGATAAATTGCTGGCTCAGCTGCCGTTTTCTCCAACTAATGCTCAAGCACGAGTGACTAAAGAGATCGAAGCTGACTTGGAAAAGCCGCATCCTATGATGCGCTTAGTACAAGGGGATGTAGGTTCAGGTAAAACCTTGGTTGCTGCATTGGCGGCGGTTCGAGCGTTAGAACATGGTCAACAGGTCGCTTTGATGGCACCAACTGAACTATTGGCAGAGCAGCACGCAATCAACTTTGCCAACTGGTTTGAAGCAATGAGCATTCAAGTAGGTTGGCTAGCAGGTAAACTCAAAGGTAAGGCTCGTGAGACCGAACTGGCGCGCATTGCCAGTGGCGAAGCACAAATGGTTGTCGGTACTCATGCTCTCTTCCAAGAGCATGTCGAGTTCAAAAACCTTGGCTTGGTCATCATTGATGAACAGCATCGATTTGGTGTCCACCAGCGACTAGAGCTACGTGAGAAAGGCGCTAAGCAAGGCTACTATCCTCACCAGTTGGTGATGACGGCAACGCCAATCCCACGCACGCTAGCAATGACAGCCTACGCCGACCTTGAAACCTCAATCATTGATGAGCTACCGCCGGGGCGTACACCCATTCAAACCGTGGCAATTCCAGATACCAAGCGTGATGACATTGTTGAGCGCGTGCGTAATGCGTGTCTCAATGAGGGCAAGCAAGCCTATTGGGTGTGTACTCTGATTGATGAGTCAGAAGTATTGGAAGCGCAAGCTGCGGCAGACACCGCAGAAGAGCTGCAACGTAAACTGCCAGATGTAAAAATTGGTTTAGTACACGGCCGAATGAAGCCTGCTGAGAAACAAGCGGTGATGCAGGAGTTCAAAGAAAACAAACTGCACCTGTTGGTTGCTACAACCGTAATTGAAGTGGGTGTGGATGTACCGAATTCGAGCTTAATGATCATCGAGAACCCAGAGCGTCTTGGTCTAGCGCAACTGCACCAATTACGCGGTCGTGTTGGCCGAGGTTCGGTCGCAAGTCACTGTGTATTGTTGTATCACTCACCGCTGTCTAAAACCGCTCAGAAGCGCTTAGGCGTGTTGCGTGAAAGTAACGATGGCTTTGTAATAGCACAGCGTGACTTAGAGATACGCGGCCCCGGTGAGCTACTTGGTACTAAACAGACAGGCTTGGCTGATTTTAAGATTGCCGACCTAGTCCGAGACCAACGTTTAATTCCTGAAGTGCAACGTATCGCTCGTCATATTCATGATAGCTACCCAGATAATGCTAAGGCGATCATCAATCGCTGGTTGGGCGAACGAGATGTGTATTCTAAGGCGTAATTAGCCTATCTATTCCAACTTAAAACGTAAAAAGGCTTCCCCAAGGAAGCCTTTTTAGTACGCGTTACTTTAATAAACCAAGAGCGAGATTCCCTACTCGTTCGTTCCTCACGATAGGGAATGACGAAAGGTTGTGGATAGGTATCGTCCGACTCAGATTTTACCACCAGTCTTACTCACCTCTTTCTCTAGCGTCAGTTCTACATAGTAAGAAAGAGTTTCAAGGTTAAGCACACCTTTTGCGCTGAATGAACCTGAATACTTACCACACCGTCATCCCCGAGAGGGAAGAATGACCGAGTCGGGGATCTCTTAACAACTCCCCGAACCAAACTCATCGTAATCACACGGACCGATGACAACTAAGGCTTAACCGGGAAACTGATCTGCGCTTTCAAGCCACCTTCACTGCGGTTATTCACTACGACCGCACCTTGGTGTTGGCTGACAATACGTTTCACGATCGCCAAGCCTAAGCCTGTCCCTTCACTGCCACGAGCTGTATCACCACGCGTAAACGGTTCAAACAACTTACCAATTTGGTCTTGTGGGATACCCGGACCGTTATCTTCTACCGTTACCCAAGCCAATTTGTTATCTGCTGTCATGCCCGTCGATACCTTCACCCAACCATTACCGTAACGCAGCGCGTTCACCACCAAGTTACTCACCGCACGCTTCATTGCGATAGGGTTACCCTGTGCAGGTTTCATGGTTTCCGGAATATCGGTTTCAATCTGTACCTCATAGCCACCTTCTGAGCTCGATACCTCACGTGCAATATCATCGACGAATACCGCTTGGAACGACTCACGATCGACCGGCTTTAGGTAATCCATAAACTGACTGATAATCTCGTTACACTCTTCGGTATCACTGATGATCCCTTCGGCTAAGTAACCATCTTCTGGCGACATCATCTCAGTCGCTAAGCGAATACGAGTCAACGGGGTACGTAAATCATGGCTGATACCGGCCATCAACAAGGCGCGGTCTTCTTCCAGTTCTTGGATGCCTTTCGACATCTGATTGAATGCACGAGTTACCGAACGAATTTCTTGCGCACCTTGCACTGGTAATGGCGGTGGAATGTCACCGCGTCCAACACCTTGTGCGGCTTTCTCTAGCGCAATGAGCGGGCGGTTTTGCAATCGGATAAACAGCCAACCACCTGCGACGATCAACATCGCCATGATCAAGCTGTTACGAAATAGTGGTGCAAAATCTTCTTCTTGCAACTCAGATAGTGGTATACGAATCAGAGAGTTAGGCAGCTGAGCAATGTCCATCCACAGCACATAGCTCTCTTTACCTAGAATCAACCGCACTTCGGTTTCAGAGCCCAGCTCTTTGGTCATCTCCTCACTCATCAGGTCAATCGCCACCGCATGGTAGTACTCGCCCGCTGCTTCGCTGTCCTTGGCGTGAACGGTTACCCCTAGCTGCTCAAGTACACGCTGGCGCAGTGGTGCATCGATTTCGATATCACTGCCTTGGTCCAACACCAGGTTTAACTCGTGCGCCAATATCTTATTAAACTGCTGCAAACTCGGCATCAAAGCGTAGTTGAACACGGCGTAGTAAGAAAAAATTTGGCTAGCTACCAATAGCGTTAAGAAAAGCACTATCGACTGAGTAAAGGAGCTACGTATGCGCATAGAAAACCTAAAGTGAAAGGTGGAGAAACAGAGACATAATAGAAACTATAACTCTAAACCCTTGTGCTGAATAGAAAACGGGCCATCACATATTAATGAGATGGCCCGTAAATAGAGAATTCTGAATGACAGAATCGAAAAAGCTGCTGTGGAGCTTATTAAGCTGACTTACACAGCCTTACCATCTGGAACGAACACGTAACCCAAGCCCCACACCGTTTGGATGTAGCGAGGTTTGCTTGGATCTTCTTCCACTAGACGACGCAGACGTGAAATCTGAACATCGATAGAGCGTTCCATTGCTGAATACTCACGGCCACGAGCCATGTTCATCAGCTTATCGCGAGACATTGGCTCACGCGCGTTAGTCACTAGCGACTTAAGTACCGCAAATTCGCCTGAAGTAAGCGGCATTGGCTCTTCACCGCGGAACATTTCACGCGTACCTAGGTTCAAGCGGAACTCACCAAACTCAACCACAGACTCTTCTGTGCTTGGTGCACCCGGCGCTTCAATCACTTGGCGACGCAGTACCGCTTTGATACGAGCAAGCAGTTCACGTGGGTTGAATGGTTTTGGTAGGTAATCATCGGCACCCACTTCCAAGCCCACAATACGATCCACTTCGTCACCCTTTGCCGTCAGCATCAGGATAGGTAGCGAGTTGTTTGCGTTTCTTAGACGACGACAGATCGAAAGACCATCTTCACCCGGCAACATTAAGTCCAATACCATCAAGTGAAAGTTTTCACGGGTTAACAGGCGGTCCATCTGCTCACTGTTTGCCACGCTACGCACTTGAAAGCCTTGCTCTGACAGATAGCGCTCTAACAAAGCACGTAAACGAGCATCGTCATCGACCACTAAAATTTTGTAGTTTTCTTGCATGTAATGGTTCCACCTATTAAAGCTCAAACCTAAGGTTAAGCATTCTTGGTAAATGTGTATTGGTATAAGACATTAAAAATGTAACATTCTTGGAGAAAAAGTCGCCTAAAGAATTGTTAACGTATGTTGCCTTTCTATATATTCTATCTTAGAACATCATTTCATTAAGTCAGATTTATGAAAACAAACCTAATCACTCGTGAGGGTTATGAAAGACTCACAAAAGAGCTTAACTTTTTGTGGCGAGAAGATCGTCCAGAGGTCACCAAGAAAGTGACTTGGGCTGCAAGCCTTGGCGATCGCAGCGAAAATGCCGACTATCAGTACAACAAAAAACGCCTTCGAGAGATCGATCGCCGCGTTCGCTATCTAAGAAAACGTCTTGATCAAGTAAAGGTTGTTGATTACTCACCACAACAAGAAGGCAAGGTGTTCTTCGGAGCTTGGGTCGAGATCGAAAACGACGACGGCGACACAAAGACATTCCGTATTGTTGGCCCTGATGAGATCTATGGTGGCGTGAAAAACTACGTGTCTATCGATTCGCCGATGGCGCGTGCGCTACTTAAGAAAGAAGTGGATGACGAATTTACGGTAAGAACCCCAGAAGGCGAAAAAGAGTGGTTCGTTAACTCGATTCGCTACGCTGAAAGTTAACTTCTATCGGGTTGGTAGGCAGCGACAAACGCCTCGCCTGACATTACAAACGCCAGATAAAAGAAAACCCCGCAAGGCTTTCGCCTAGCGGGGTTAAGTCTCTATCGCAGCAATCCGGCTACTGTTTATCTCTTCGAGATAAGGTGCTCCCTGCATCTTTCCTTGATAGTGGCTAAATCCTTTAACCAATTTCCTTTTTGTTCATCGCCATCCTAGCGGTGTCCATTCTAGCCTGTCATCCTAACTGGCGAATCTCATCCAGAGATTATCACTTCCTTGCTGACCACTCATCCTAAATAATCAAATCTTCATCCTGAAGATACCTAGTCCATTAGGCTTTTTCCTGTTCCTGCCAACTCCCTGTCGACAAGTTAAATATTACGGGAAATGGCGCTGTTTCCTAGACAGTCCCAAAAAACATTTCAGGTGAGAAATATGCCCTAAAACACCCAACCCAATAAAATCAGCAACTTAAGTTGGATTCAAGACGATTTCATCGGTTTAAAGTGACTTAGTCGCACATCACTTGTAAGAGATCTCGCACAAAGTGGGTGTCACAAACGGAAATTCGACTTCTGACAGGATAATTACACAGCCAAAGCTAGAAAAAGCGTACGCTCACCCCCATGTATTTATCATGATATTAAATAAGAGATTCATCGGATGAGCCAAGCTATCTGTCGACTGATTGCTGAAGAACTGAATGTTCGTTCAGAGCAAGTCACCGCCGCAGTAAACCTAATTGACGACGGTAATACCGTTCCCTTTATTGCCCGCTACCGTAAAGAGGTCACGGGTGGCTTAGACGATACCCAGCTACGTAACCTTGATAGTCGCCTTTCTTACCTTCGCGAACTTGATGATCGCCGCCAAACGATTCTTAAGTCGATTAAAGACCAAGGGAAACTCACGCCAGAACTTGAGCGTGATATTACTCAGGCTGACAGCAAGACTCGCCTAGAAGATTTATACCTGCCTTACAAACCAAAGCGCCGCACCAAAGGTCAGATCGCAATTGAAGCAGGCCTAGAACCACTGGCCGATACGCTATGGACTGAACCACAGCACGATCCTGAAACCGAAGCAGCCAATTTCATCAGCAACGACAAAGGCATTGCCGATACCAAAGCAGCACTCGATGGTGCTCGTGCGATCATCATGGAGCGTATTGCAGAAGACGCTAACCTGCTGGAAAAGATTCGCCAACACCTAAACCGCAATGCAGAGCTTGGTGCTCGTGTGGTTGCTGGTAAAGAGAACGAAGGTGAGAAGTTCAAAGACTACTTCGAGCACAACGAAGCTCTGAGCAAAGTACCGTCTCACCGTGCGCTTGCAATGCTACGTGGCCGCAATGAAGGCTTCCTAACATTGGCGATGAACGCAGACCCAGAGCAAGAAGAAGGTGTGCGTGGCTCTTACTGCGAGAACATCATCTCAGATCACTACGGCATTACCCTAAGCAGCGCACCAGCAGATGCATGGCGTAAGCAAGTGATCAGTTGGGCATGGCGCATCAAGGTTTCTATGCACATGGAAACCGAATTGATGGGCGCGATGAAAGAGCGTGCAGAGATCGAAGCGATTGAAGTATTCGCGACCAACCTTAAAGACCTGCTAATGGCAGCACCTGCTGGCCCCCGTGCCACATTGGGCCTGGATCCGGGCTTACGTACCGGTTCGAAAATCGCTGTTGTGGATTCAACAGGTAAAGTTCTCGCGACAGAGACTATTTACCCTCACCCACCACAAAAGCAATACGACAAGTCAGCACACGTTGTTGAGCAGATAGTTCGTCAGTTCAATGTTGACCTAATTGCGATTGGTAATGGTACGGCTTCACGTGAAACCGACAGCTTTGTGGCTGATGTGATTAAGCGCGGCAACCTAAAAGCGCAGAAAATCATTGTTAGCGAAGCTGGTGCATCGGTGTACTCAGCATCTGAGTTAGCGGCGAAAGAATTCCCGAACATGGACGTATCGATTCGTGGTGCGGTGTCTATCGCTCGTCGTCTACAGGATCCATTGGCAGAACTAGTGAAGATTGACCCTAAATCGATCGGTGTGGGCCAATACCAACACGACGTTAGCCAAACCATGCTTGCTAAGCGCCTAGATGCGATTGTCGAAGACTGTGTAAACGCCGTAGGCGTTGATGTGAATACCGCGTCTGCCGCATTGCTAACTCGTGTCGCAGGCCTTTCTAGCACCATCGCTCAGAACATCGTGGATTTCCGTGATGAGAATGGTCGCTTCGAAGCACGTACTACGCTGAAGAAGGTCGCTCGCTTGGGGCCAAAAGCCTTTGAGCAGTGTGCTGGTTTCCTACGTATTATGGATGGTAAGAACCCGTTAGATGCATCATCGGTTCACCCAGAAGCTTACCCTGTGGTGAAAACCATCGCTGAGAAAAACCAGAAAAACATCAAATCTCTGGTAGGTAATACCGACTTCTTACGTGGTTTGCACGCGATTGATTACACCAATGAAAGCTTTGGTGTACCAACGGTCACCGACATCATCAAAGAGCTGGATAAGCCGGGACGCGACCCTCGCCCAGAGTTCAAGACAGCAACCTTCGCTGATGGCGTAAACAGCGTTTCAGACCTAGAACCAGGCATGGTTCTAGAAGGCGTGGTGTCGAACGTGGCCAACTTTGGTGCCTTCGTGGATATTGGTGTTCACCAAGATGGCTTAGTGCACATTTCAGCGCTGACCGATCGCTTTGTCTCTGACCCACGTGAAGTGGTTAAAGCGGGTGACATCGTGAAAGTGAAGGTGATGGAAGTGGATATTCAGCGTAAACGTATTGCACTAAGCATGCGTATGAAGGACGAGCCGGGCCAAGACAACCGTGCTCAACGTTCAAGTGCACCTCGCACGCAAAACCGCCCGAACCAAAATTCACAAGGTGGACAACGCCGTCGTGAAGAGCCGCAACAAAACGCGGCGATGGGCGGTGCTTTTGCCGCAGCCTTTGCTAAAGCGAAAAAATAATCCATTAGCTCATCTAAAAAGCTGATGTGCTTAAAACAAAAAACCTGCATCCCTTAGGGTATGCAGGTTTTTATTATGTGTTCAAAAAAGACATCGAAGCTGAGCTGTATTCTACGTATTTTATACTCGAAATAATTGGGGTTGCAGCTAGGCAACCTTTTCCTTACAAAGGAATGAAGTTCATCCCTATGAGCATAGGGGTTCTATGTGCTTAGGGCGGCCGGCGTTCCGGTGAACTTACGCAGTTAACAACGCTGCGGCTTCAAGTATGAAGAGTATAATTACAACACAATCAGCATTTCTGATGGAGCATGAGGCGCAACAGCATGACCATAATGATATTTTATGACCTTACGTCGTTTCTCCATCTGTCCCTCCTGAATCGCCGCATCTAAAACATGCTTTGGCAGGCGAAAACGCATGGTATAGCCTTTTCCTTGGTCAGCACTGTAAGTTCTCAGTGCCAACAAGCTGAACAGCCTATCAAAAGGATCTTGTGGCTCTTCTTGGCTAATCGAATTGGCCTCTGACTCGTTCTCCATTTCATAACCCGGATGGTCTGAAGGATCCCAAGCCGACTGCTGCCTTCGCTTATCGTCCGACTTTACCTTTCGCTCTGCATTGGTTTTTGCCAATGCTACGGCGGGAGCGACAGGTTCTCGAACTCTATTATCACGCGCAACTTGCTCTGTTTGCACATTAACGGACGGGGCGATTAGTGGCACACTCACTGCAGTTGCAGGTGACACAATCATCGCGAACTCTCCTCAAGAATCGCCCATCGTTATTGCTATAACGCTGTTGTACTGCGAGTCAGCACAACAGGCATAGCCCAACTTACCGCAATCAGCTCAGGAGAGAGTTAGGTCTGAGTATCATGCTGTACATTGGTGTTATACCAATCGTGGTAAATAACTGCTCAACCTAGCTTGTTAAAACGCTCGATAACGGCGTTAGAACTTTTGATTGTAGAATAACTACTTATCAAAAAGCTCTGCCTTGTTCTCTAGCCTTTTTCCTACACTATTTTTGAACACTTACTTACTGTGATTGGTATTAGGTTATATATCGACCAAGCCGGCGATAAATTTAGCGATTATTTTTGGGCGAAGCTGACCAGTTCACTGCAAAAGGCATCGGCTTCGGTCATAAACGGCGCATGTGAAGACTGCGTGAAGATGTATTGCTCAGTATGAGGCAGAGCATTGCCCAAATCTTTGGCCACCTTGATTGGCACCAATCCATCTAATCGACCATACAAGCGCAACATAGGCACTGAAATCTCAGGCAATTGTTCACGCAGGTCGACGTCCGACAGCATCTTTAATCCTGCTAATAATGATTCAGGGTTCGGCAACGGGCGAGACAGCACCGCTTGCTTGAGCTGTTTTACATCTTGTCTTGCTGAAGGGCTACCCATGGCTTGCAATGCCATAAAGCGTTCGATGGTGGTTTGGAAGTCTTCCACCAGCTGTTCGGTGAATGCGCTTAATACGTTTGGCTGAATACCTCGCCATAATACGGGCTCTTTAGCAGCAGCGAATTTAGGAGAACTGGCGACAGTCACAAGCTTGCTCACGTAATCTGAGTGATGAAGAGCCATGTGCGTTGCGACCAAACCACCGAGCGACCAACCCACCCAGATCGCTTGTTTAGGCGCTTCGGCCAACAGTTGCTGAGCAATCTCTTCAAGATCTTGAGCGTGGCAGTGTGCGCTGTGTCCATACCCTGGTAAATCGACAACATGCACTCGGAAATCAGCTTGTAATGCATTAACGGTTTGTTGCCACACCGCACCGTTCATTCCCCAGCCATGAACCAGTACTAAATCAGGCCCTTGCCCAGAAACATGCCAATATAACGCGTCACTCATTCTCAATATTCCCTACTTTTTCCGTCAGCGATAATCCGTGCTTTTCAGTATGGTTAGCAAAAGGAACACCATAACCCAAAAGCATCGCAAGCTATGTTATCCGATTGGCTACAAAAACACACACCACGTCTGGTCACACCTCAATGCCACCTGTGTAAGCTCGATAAGCTTCCCGAAGACGCACATCCTCGATGGTGCAATTCTTGTCTCAAGCTCTTTGAACCTGTACCACGCTGTCAAAGATGTGGCTTAAAAACACTGACCACTGTCGATCAATGTGGTGAGTGCTTAGCTAATCCTCCGCTTTGGCATCGGCTCTATTGCGTCGGTGATTACACCTTCCCAACAGCAGGCTATATCCAACAAATGAAATACGCTGATAAGTTTTGGTTTGCACGTGATCTGTCTAAGCTATTGGCATCACGTATCGATCAACCGGCTCCGTTGCTCACCAGCGTACCGCTGCATTGGCGCCGATACACCCATCGCGGCTTTAATCAAAGTCAGCTACTGGCCAATTACACAGCTCAAGAGCTTGGCGTTAAAGATGAGGTGTTGTTTCGTCGAATTCGCTCAACAGCTTCCCAGCAGGGGCTGACTAAATCCGCACGATTACACAATCTAAAGAGCGCTTTTGCGCTGCGAAAACAAGACTTTCAAGGAACTATCCCCTCTCACGTCGCGATAATTGATGATGTTGTAACCACCGGCAGTACTGTGTATCAATTATGCCAATTACTACTTGAAGTGGGCGTTAAAAGGATTGATATTTACTGCATCTGCCGCACTCCTGAGCCCTCTGGATAAAAGCTGTGAATCACTACTTGTACAGCAATCCAACAAAAAAGGGCTGAATTACAAATCTGACAGGAGTAGAATGGCGCTAATAACCTACAAATCTACTCAGGTATTCGTCGTGTCAAATATTACTATTACAGAAACAGCTCAAACTCACTTTGCCAATCTGCTGTCACAGCAGCCTGAAGGTACAAACATTCGTGTGTTCGTGGTAAATCCAGGCACACAAAACGCTGAGTGTGGTGTTTCTTACTGTCCAACAGATGCTATCGAAGCGTCTGATACAAAACTTTCTTTCGAAGCATTCTCTGCATACGTAGATGAGTTAAGCCTACCATTCCTAGACGAAGCTGAGATTGACTTCGTGACTGACAAAATGGGCTCTCAACTAACGCTTAAAGCACCAAATGCTAAAATGCGTAAGGTATCTGATGATGCACCGCTTCTAGAACGCGTTGAATACGCAATTCAAACACAAGTTAACCCACAACTTGCTGGTCACGGTGGTCACGTTAGCTTGGTAGAAATCACTGAAGACGGTGCTGCTATCGTAGCATTCGGCGGTGGTTGTAACGGTTGTTCTATGGTTGATGTGACTCTAAAAGAAGGCATCGAGAAAGAACTTCTTCAACAATTCGAAGGTGAACTGACTGCTGTTCGTGATGCAACTGAGCACGATCGTGGTGAGCACTCTTACTACTAATCTCTGATTTAGTGTTAGTCGTTATTTGAAAGGTTGATGCGTGAGCATCAACCTTTTTTGTTTTCGGGTTGAGCATACACACTCTAATCCAAGCTTCCTATGCTCTTGTATTCCTTATGCTCCTCACCCATATTCTCGCCTCGTTACCATCTTGAGTAAGGTATTCAAGTGATCGCAATCGGTTCCTGCTTCAATAATTCTCGGATATGAAAACTCGGATCTAGGAACTCAACTCTATTTCCCCTATATTAGAATGACTTTATAAGAAAGAATTCCAATGAGCTAAGGAGCGAGCGCAATGACAAAAAGGACCAAGCCAGAAATTTTGGCTCAGCAAACTGTCGCTCAATCAAAACTATTCTCTATCGAGTCTCTCGATTTACGCTTTTCAAACGGTGAAGAGCGCACTTACGAACGCATGAAGCCTAGCGGCCGCAACGCAGTAATGATGGTTCCGATTACTGAGCAAGGCGATATTCTGTTGGTACGGGAGTACGCAGCGGGCACAGAACGCTATGAACTCGGCTTTCCAAAAGGGCTGATTGATCCAGGTGAACAACCAAGTGACGCCGCGGTTCGTGAACTCAAAGAAGAGATTGGCTTTGGGGCTAACAAACTCACTCCACTCAAGGAAGTGATCCTCGCTCCCTCTTATTTTTCTAG
This sequence comes from Vibrio crassostreae, assembly GCF_024347415.1. Taxonomy (NCBI): domain Bacteria; kingdom Pseudomonadati; phylum Pseudomonadota; class Gammaproteobacteria; order Vibrionales; family Vibrionaceae; genus Vibrio; species Vibrio crassostreae. The sequence continues at coordinate 140,146 of NZ_AP025476.1, read as the reverse complement.
CAAAATGACGCTGTTTATCGCAGAAGACCTCTACCCAGAGAAGCTAGAAGGTGATGAACCTGAACCACTGGACATTGTGCGCTGGCCGCTTGCTCAAGCCGAAGAGCTATTAACGCATCTCGACTTCTGTGAGGCTCGCAGTATTACCGCCCTACTATTGACCCTTCGCTCGCTAAATAACAACTAAAGCCATAAGCGCACTCGAAGAGTAAGAGAATATTTATGCCAACAACAAAAGATTTGTCTCACCTCCTACCCTCTGTCATTGAGGTTGCTCGCTCTGCAGGCCAACTCATCTTAGAGATCTACGAAAAGAAAGATTACGAAGAGTTCACCAAGAGTGACGACACGCCTGTCACCAGTGCCGATCTGGCTGCGCATAAACTGATTTCGAAAAAACTCAGTGAACTCACGCCTGATATACCAGTGTTGTCTGAAGAAGCCGCTGATATTAGCCTAGAAAAACGCGCTCAGTGGGACCGCTACTGGTTGGTTGACCCATTAGATGGAACGCAGGAGTTCATCGCAAGAAGTGGTGATTTCGCGACAATTATCGCCCTAATTGAACATAACAAGCCAGTAATGGGTGTGGTGTATGCTCCGGTTTCTGGTGTGAGCTATTACGCATACAGCGGTAAAGGGGCTTGGAAAATTCCAGACCTTAATGACAGTGTTAAAATCAAAACGCATCGTCATGAACTACCAAACCAGTCTATTGCAATGGCGATCAGCCGTCGCCAAGACATCAATCGCATCACCAGCCGTATGAGCTCAGCATGGAATTATGATTTGGTTCCTCTAGGCTCAGCAGCGCTTAAGGCATGTTTAGTAGCAGAAGGTGCTGTGGATTGTTATCTACGCCTTGGACCAACCGGAGAGTGGGATACCGCCGCAACGCAGTGCATTGTTGAAGAAGCTGGCGGACGTATCTTAAGCACTCAGCTAGAGCCGCTCTCTTATAATGAAAGAGAGACGCTTGAGAACCCGAACTTCATTGTGCTTGGTGATGCAGACTTGCCGTGGGCAGAAATCTTACAAGGTAAAGACTAGGCGAGTTTGCTCGCTACAACTCTCGACGATTCAAACAAAATGGGCACCTCAATGAGGTGCCCATTTTTTATATCTTATAATTTAGTAACCCTTAGCTGTTTAGCTAAAAACGACCTTGATAAGTAAACTGGTACTTACCTTGGCTATCAGGGTTGCCTAGCCACTTAAGTTGACTCTGCATTGCTGGCGGGAACTCTGCCCCCGGCTTAAACCATGCCGCCGACGTATAACGTTGATTAGGTGTTACACTCGCCGAAAATTCGCTGTCTACTTGAGCACTCTTCTGAGTGCCTTTCGCTACAATTGTGCTGTCTTCACAGGTTATGTCCGCAATTACAGGGCCAAGGTCTAACGAACCCACTGGCGAGTCGACTGCTGCACCAGACCAAGCAAGCGTACCTTCGCCCGATTGACACCAAGACTGAGCATGAACTGCGTGTTTGATCGTCAGTTCAACTTGTCCTGCAATAGAAACGGGGACTGGGATAGCCGGCGCATATTTCATCACGTTTCTTGCTGGCATGGATGCGACTAAATTTTCCGCGTAAGCACCGCTCATGCTATATCCAACACGACCTTTACCGGATAAATTCATGTCGCTGTTACGACCAAAGCGAACCGCCAGCTCGGCTTTGGCTTGGAATAGTTTAGAGAACTGGAAGTCCCACTGCACTGAGCCGTAATTGACACGCTGCCACGCAATATTGTTAGCGCGACCTTGCCAAACGGTGCCTTCAACGCCTTCGATGCTTAAACCACGCACAGCGGGCGCATGCTTGAGAGCAAAAGCGGCAGGCAAATGCAGCAACAAGCTTACTGAGAAAAAAACGATAAAAATGACGCTGAATAACAGGCCATATTTGAAAGATAGACCGCGTTTCACATTAACCTCGTTTAAACTGTAGTCGGTTGATCTCAATAACCCCAGGGCTATCAGAGCGATCAATATCCATAAACTCAACCTCAACACCCTGTTTTTCTTTCAGGTATGTTAGCCAGTCAACGAACTTATTAAATGGCACAGGCTTAATCCACACTTGCAGCATCTCACCACGTGGTTGTACGCGTATCAGCTCGATGTTAAAACGGCGCATAGAAGCAGGCACAGATTGGTTTAAAGGCTGGCTGGCACTTATGCCACCACTGCCTCGCAACTCAACCACTTCATTGGCTTTATTGGTTACCCAAGCCAGAAGTTGCTTCTCACTTTGAATACGGCTCTGCGCAAGTTCAGCTCGCTGACTGAGTGGCTGGATTAGCCCCCAATAAACAACACCGACCACCAATAGAATTGAGCAACCAATCACTAATCGTTGCTCTCTCTGACTTATTGAAGTCCACCACGCTTGGAGTGGCTCAATCATATTTCTCATCACTGATCTCCTTACGCAGGTTATTGATGGGGTTTAAGAGTAAAGCTGCCAAATACAGCATCGCCATTACGGTTTAATGGCCCTTGTTCAACGGTAAACTTCTCTTCGAGCTTCACTCTCGCAGTCTCAAAGTGTTGAAAATCAGAGCTTTTAGCCTGAAGTCGAACCTCAGAGCGGTTGCCATCGTAGCGAATACTTTCGACTTCGATTGACTTCACCTGTCCTAGCGTTTCTGGCAGTAACGCTAGCCAGCCTAGTAAGGAGTCACCCTCGCCTGAACCGCCATATTTCTTGGCTTCATCGTTCATCTGACGCTTAAGATAGCTCACTGTTGGGATACGTTGTTTACCTGGGAGCACTGCTCTGAAAATACGTTCACTCTCCATGCGGTAAGCTTGTGCTTGAGCTTCGTATTGTTGAACCTTCAACACTTGTTGAGTCACAATCACAGCCACCAGCAAACAAGCAGCAATCGCTACTTTCTGCCATACGCGCCAATATTTACTGAATGAAGATTTGGTTTTAAAGGTGCCAGTCAGTAAATTTACGCCGCTTGTGATCGCTTGTTGGCTCAGCAAAGACATCACCAATTCCGCAGGCTTTGCTTGCCAATTCGCACCGCTCTGCTGTTGAACGTCTTCGCTCGGCATCGCGGTATAGCTAAAGATAGTCGTCGCTTGCTCTTCGTCATCAGCAACAACCCAATCACTTTGCAAAAACATCGGTAACCATGCTTCGCTGATCGACACGGCTTGATAGTTACCTTGACGTTGAGAGTTACCTTGGCGCAGTAGCCAATGCTGGTCGATCTGCAATGCACTGATGCCAGATTCTTCAAAAGGCACGGCCAGTGTATCTGGTAACACCTTACGGAAGATAATATTGGCTTCACGAAACAGGTCTAAAGCTTGCTTTAACCATTCGCGGTCGACACCACACACGGTAGCGTGCGTTGCGTCTTTATCTAAAATCGTCAGGTGTAAATCTTCGATATCTTGTGCGACTTCGTCTTCTAATAAAAACGGCAGCATAGAATCGAACTGGCGAGCAGCACCTTTCGGGATCTCAACACGCTTAATTAAGCATTCATTTCCCGGCAATAAAGCGATACAGCTGCGCTTTTCAGCGTAAGGCGTTAACTCATCCAACTGCTCCCAGCTAGACAACTCGCCACTTGCTATCACTTCTTGTTGGCTTGTCGACCAAACTAACCACTGCACAGGGCTTTGTGGTTCGCTACTCAGTCGAACGGTCAGAAACTCGCTCACTGATTCCTCCAAAACGACGGCGTACTACCGTCACTGTTTCTCGATTACTACTATAGAAAAGCGTCCGTATACGTACACGGGACTGCTCAACTAATACCTCTGCATCTAGCTCAAAATAGGCGCTATCTACAGTTAAATATGCTTTCGCTTTTTTGCTAACTTCGGCACTCACGCCAACAATGGCAGGTTCTGCCATAAAAGCATCCACCGTATCCCAGCCATCAAATGGGCGTTTGTCTATTAGCTGTTTAGCATCTGACTCACTTAAACCAGGTGCAAACATCGCCTCCAATAAAGGCGCTTGCTTTTCCGTGAGTGTATTCACGTTCAAGCGAAAATCGTCGCTAGGCAGAGCACAAACAAACGGGCGAACCTTATTCATCACTTCACCCGTAACTTGATAAACCGCTCTTAGCTCAGATTCATCCGCCATTAAGCCATTCGCCGCCAAATAAGATGGCTTCATCGCTTCATAGGTGCTGTCTTCTACCCCCGCTGAAGAGGTGGTTCGGGTATCTGCGTCAACAAATTCCCACGTTGAGTTTGCAATAACCTCGGCCTGATAAGGCTCAACGTCTTGATTTTCTAATAAGGTTTGCCAAACCGAGATCAAATAAGGTGTCTGGTTACTTGAAGTGGTCGTCACTCCCGCTAATGCATTGAGATTAAAGCAAGCCTGAGCATCAACGATGCGTCCCTTAACTTGACCGTAATCCAATGGGTATACCTGTTCTTCTAACGCCCATGGTTGACTTAGGTTCACGGTATCACTGTCTTTGTAGCTTTGCCTAATGCCGTCTTGCACCAGCGCTTCTACGCCAATGCTGTACCAATAAGCCTGTTGGTAATTCAGTTGATTACCAACGCGCTTGAATTGCGTAAACAGACGTTCCGACATACTGCCAGCGATAGTTGCCATGATCGCCAATAGCATCAGGATAATGATCAGCGCGACACCACGCTGCTTACGACCCATAGCAGACATTGTCCGTGCAAGCTTGTTAGTTCGATGAGTCATTATTCCCCTCATTACTGTCTGAAGAGTCACTGTTTGAAGCATCATCGGCCTGATCTAGCGTGCCACCGGGAGTGAGATAAACACGCTCTATCTCACCATAATCTTTCAAGGTTAGCTTTAACCTTACCGCTTTCGGTAGTGATTTGTCGGTTTGCCACTCTTTGCCCCAGCGGCTTCCGTCATAAAACTCGAATTCCAAGCTTTCAACATCATCAAGCAAAGGCGTAATCACACCTTCTTGGCCTGCAGGGGTATCGGGGTAACGCCACCACACACGCTCAAGTGTTTCTTCTTTAATACGGTAGCCCACTTTGGTGACCTCTCCGCGAGGAAACTGCTGCTGTGGGTTATGCCAACCAAGGCGAGTAAACATGATGCCAACGCTGTCGGAATCCAGTAAATACTCTTTCATTAGGATCAGCTTAGATGATGCTTCTTCACCGTTGGTGCGAAATTTTCGCACCGCCATCTGGCGAAAATCATTATCTAAAATGACTAAACTACGTTGCAGTTGATTCAAACGGGCACTGCGCTCGATTGAGAGTTCATTGCTGCGCTGTACCTGATTCACTACCTGATAAGCCGCCATACTTAACGTGGCGAAGATAGCGATCGAGACTAAAACTTCAATTAACGTAAAGCCTCTCCCTTTTGAAGATAGACCTTGTTTACGTGGCATACGCTTATTTGCCGACACGCTCTTACCTAGCGACTTGCTCTTAGCTAACCACACGTTTTTAGTTGACCACATAGCTGCGCACCGTGACCACTGGAGAAGCTTTTTTATTGGTTGCCACACTCACATCAAACGCCTTTAATAAATCATCGCTAGTATCGATTGGCGTAACTTTCCAGAACCACTCTCTTCCAGCCAACTCTTGTGTACCCTGTGCTTTTTTAAGCTTCTCAGGATGCAGCATCACCAAGGCCATTTGATTATCAACGACCATAGCAGCGAAGGTTTTTTCTTCTAGATAACTGAGAGTATTGATGTGCTGCGTAACAGCACGAATCACACTGATCGCTGCCGTTGCGAAAATAGCGAGCGCAACCAATACTTCAAGCAGAGTCATACCACGAGAGCGATAAGGAGAACGGTTATTCCTCTTCATATTCTTCTCCCGGCTCTAGTAATCGAATGACACCATTATCCAATACTCGAATACGCCAACCATCTTGTATGGTGTCTCCGGTATTTGGATAAAACGATAATACAAATGGCGTCATTTCAGCACTCGACAAGATGTAGATCTGTGGTGGCTTTGGCTTCTTTTCCTCTTCCAGATCCGCAAACATATCTTCATCAAACAAGCTTCCTGGATTGAACAGCCGATCATCGTCTTCCCATGCACCACCACCTAGAGTCAGTGACAATGCGAGTTCTTCCGGCAATTCAGTTGAAGAGGGGATTTTTTCAAAGTCGACTTCTTGCCAGCCTTCAGACTTGAGCGCCATCAGTACATAGGTCGATTTTTTTTCATCAACCCGAACACCAAAATCCAAGCCACTTAAAATAGCTTCTTCATTGAGTAGCTGAACTCGTTGATAAAAACTTTGAGCGTATTTTTTAGCAACATCTTTACTATTGGTAGGAATGGTCGCGACCACCGCGACCGCCGTTACTGACAGTAATACCAATACCAAAAGAATCTCAATTAAGGTGAAACCTGGCTGTGTTTGCTTAGTTTTCACCTTTAGACTCCATCTGTTTACGTCCTAACATCAAATAACGGCATCAAGTGACAATAAGCCTAGGCTTACTGAAAGTCTTGCATGTTCCAGTTGCCGATATCCGCAGCAATACCTTCACCACCTTCTTGGCCATCAGCGCCAAGTGTAAAGATATCGATAGTGCCGTTATCACCAGGGCTTAGGTATTGGTACTCATTGCCCCATGGGTCGTTAGGTAGACGCTTGATGTAGCCACCGTCACGGTAGTTACGAGGCTCTGGGCTACTTGGTTTAGAAACCAATGCATCAAGACCTTGATCCGTTGTTGGGTAAACGCTGTTATCCAGTTTGTACATATCGAGCGCATTCTCTAGCGCCACGATATCAGTGATGGCTTTTTGTTGGTCAGCCTTCTCTTTGTTACCCAATAGGTTAGGTACAACAAAGCTCGCCAATACGCCAAGGATAACCACAACAACCATCACTTCTAATAGGGTAAAGCCTGATTGTTTCTTCATTCTGTTTTTCATTATTTTCTCCAAATTACAGACAGCGAGTTGAAGGTAATAATGTCCTTCTTCTCGATAATCCAAAAACTAACGTCTTGTGAGCAGTCATTTAGCCGCTCATTAAATTATTCATTTCAAGCATCGGCATTAAGGTCGCCATCACAATGAACAGCACTAAGCCTGCCATCAAAGCGATAAGTGCTGGTGTGAAAATACCTAGCGCGATATTCACGGTCGATTCAAAGCTTTGGTCTTGGTTGTCCGCCGCTCTTGTCAGCATTTGTTCTAACTGACCACTCTGCTCACCACTGGCGATCATATGCAGCATCATTGGAGGGAAGAGTTTGGTTTGATCGAGCGCTTTACGCAGGCTTGCCCCTTCTCTAACACTGTCTGATGCCTGTAATACTTGTTGCTTCACATGGTGATTCGACATTACATCAACCGCAACCTTCATCCCTTCAAGGATAGGAATCGCACTCGAGGTACAGATAGAGAGTGTTCGAGCAAAACGAGAGGTATTAATCCCTTTTGCTATTTTGCCGATCAGTGGAATGCTTAATAGCTTGCGATCCCAACTCATGCGAACGCCCGGTTTTTTCAGCGCGGTCTTAATCAACACAATCACACCAATGATCAACAACAGTAATTGGATACCCCAATTCTGGATAAATTCACTTGATGCCAATAAAAATTGTGTCGATTGAGGAAGCTCTTGGCCCATTTGGATAATAGGCTCGACAATCTTAGGTACCACGGTTGCCAACAGGAACGAAACAATCGTCACCGCAAACACCACCAGCACCACAGGGTAGATCATCGCTTGTAGCAGCTTAGAGCGCATCTTCTGGCGGTTTTCTGCATAATCGGCCAACCGCTCCAATACCGCATCTAAGTGACCAGATTTCTCACCAGCCGCAACCATGGCTCTAAACAGTTCATCGAAGATGTGTGGGTAATCAGCCAAGCTATCCGCTAGCGAATAACCTTCCGTTACCTTCGAACGAACCGCCAGTAGCATGGTTCGAATGCGTGGCTTTTCAGATTGTTCCGCCACGGCCTTCAGACACTCTTCTAGCGGCATGCCAGACTGAACGAGCGTGGATATTTGTCGAGTAATTAAAGCAAGATCAGGTGTACTGATACCACGCTTAAAGCTGGTCGAGGGCTGAGCACCTTTCGCAGTTTTAGCCTTGGCTTCAGTCATCTCAACCGGCATCAAGCCTTGTTCTTTCAAGCGTTGGCGAGCCTGACGAGCGTTATCCGCTTCAATAGAGCCTTTTTTGCTCTTACCTTTGGCATCCAATGCTTTGTATTCAAATGCCGCCATACTAGACTTCCTTGGTCACACGCATCACTTCTTCTAAGGACGTTACCCCTTTCAGAACTTTGCTCAAGCCATCATCTCGAATACTTGGGGTTGTGCCACGAATTGCTTTCTCAATCGCCTGTTCGCCAGCTTCACTGTGAATAAGCTCTTGCACCGAGTCGTCAATCATCAGGAGTTCATGAATACCGGTACGGCCTCGATAGCCTTTGTGACTGCAGTTTTCACACCCTTTGGCATGGTAAAGCGTAAGGCTGTCTTTCTTCTTCAACCCAAACAGCTTCTTCTGCTCTTTATCCGCTTCGTAAGGTTCTTTACAGTCGTTACACAGGGTGCGAACCAAGCGCTGAGCCAAAACACCCAGCAGTGAAGAAGAAATCAAGAAGGGTTCGATGCCCATATCACGTAGACGTGTAATCGCACCGATTGCCGTATTGGTGTGAAGGGTCGACATTACCAAGTGACCGGTCAAAGAGGCTTGAACAGCGATCTCAGCGGTCTCTAAGTCACGTATCTCACCAATCATTACCACATCCGGGTCTTGACGAAGAATGGCACGTAAACCACGCGCAAAGGTCATATCAACCTTAGGGTTCACTTGTGTTTGGCCAATGCCATCGATATCGAATTCGATTGGGTCTTCAACGGTTAGAATATTTCGCTCATTACTGTTGAGCTCTTGCAGGCCAGCGTACAAGGTCGTTGATTTACCAGAACCCGTAGGACCAGTAACCAAGATGATACCGTGTGGGCGCTGAATAAGTTTTCGGAAGTTTTCGTGGTTCTCTGCCGTCATGCCTAAACTGTGCAGGTCTAGACGAGTCGCGTTCTTGTCCAACAGACGCATTACCACACGCTCACCGTGCGAAGACGGCATGGTTGAAACACGAACATCGACCGCTCGACCACCGATACGCAGAGAAATACGACCATCTTGTGGCACGCGTTTTTCCGCAATATCTAGCTTAGCCATAACCTTGACACGTGACACCAACAGCGGAGCCAGTTTACGGCTCGGCGCAAGAACATCACGCAACACACCATCAATACGGAAACGGATAGACAGTGATTTCTCAAAGGTTTCGATATGAATATCTGAAGCACCCTCTTTGATCGCCTCACCCAACATCGCGTTAATTAGCTTGATGATTGGTGCATCGTCTTCCGATTCAAGTAAGTCTTCATCTTGTGGCAACTCTTCTGCTAGCGAGAAGAAGTCGTCGTTGTCAGCACCAATGTCTTCCATTAGCTGACGAGCTTCCGACGAGTCACGCTGATACGCATCGGTCAATTTTTTATCAAATTCGTCTGCGCTGATCGCTTGTGGCGTAAAGCCATTTTTCACCACACGGCTTACTTCAATGATCGCCGCCGATTTTAGAGGCTCTACATAATAAAGTGCCGGCGGACGCTCTGGATGCTGATATTCCAACACCATCTTGTAGCGATTCGCAAAGCTAAACGGCAAGCGCTGATAAGTACGTGCCGCCCCTACCAATTCAGCCATTATTCTGTTTCCATTTGATCAATGAAGGCTTGGATTTCAGCCGGGTGATTCATGTCTGCACCAAATTTAGGCAATACTGGGATGTTATCGTCATCGAGTAATTTCAAACCTTGCTCTGCCTTATACAGCTGCTCTGCTCGGATGAAGTTGTATTTACGCTGAGTGATACCATCGGCTGTCATGCCATCACGGATGATGGTTGGCTTAATGAATACCATTAGATTCTTTTTCTCAACCTGAGTACTGGTTGACTTGAACAGGTGCCCAAGAACAGGAATATCACCCAAGAATGGCACCTTAGATTCGCTCTCTAGCGCACGTTCATCAATCAAACCACCCAGCACCAGCATTTGGCCATCTTGAACAATCACAGAGGTGTTCAGTTGACGCTTAGCAAAACGTACATCTACCGCGCCGTTCGCGCCCAATACGTTCGACACTTCTTGTTCAATATTCAACTGAACTGAATCACCTTCGTTGATCTGTGGCACAACCTTCAGCTTTATACCGACTTCTTTACGTTCAACCGTTTGGAATGGGTTATCGTTACTTGAACCCGCCGTCGAGCCTGTTAGAACCGGAACCTCTTCACCTACAATGAACGACGCTTCGCCATTGTCCATCACGGTAATACTTGGAGAAGATAGGATGTTTGAGTTGGAATCGGTGGCTACCGCACTGATCAAGGCTGTCCAATCACCCATCACCACGCTCATGGCTGCACCGTTAACACCTGAAAGTGCAGAGGCTAATGTTGAATAGTCCCCTTGTTCAGTGGTGGTTTCGTTTCGTACGAACTTACCATTTTCATCGTACACAGCGGTTGTCGTTTCTGTATCTTTTGCTTCTTCTAGACCGACCATTACGCCACCAATCGACGCACCAGTGTTGCTGTACTGGATCATTGCACCCGTTTCTAGGTTACCCCATTGCACACCAAGATTAACGCCATCGCCTTCTGCCATTTCAACGATCAAGGCTTCAATCAATACTTGAGCACGACGAATATCCAGCTGAGCGATCACGTCTTGCAGAGCGTTCATGATGTCAGGCTGCGCGGTAATAACTAGAGAGTTAGTATCACTGTGTGCAGAGATCATCACTTGGTTACGCTGCGATGAGCTGCCTTTGGTTGATGACTGCTTCTCTGATTGTAGGTTGTCCGACACGCCTTTCAGCACATCGACCAAATCTTCGGCTTTTGCGTATTTAAGATAGATAACTTGGTTGTTACCCTTAGTTGCCATTTCGACATCAAGCTGCTCGATAAGCTTTCTTAGACGACTACGAACTTTAGGGTCACCAGAAATCAGAATCGCATTGGTACGCTCATCGGCAACCAGTTTAGGCTGTAGGAATGCAGGCGTATTCTTCGCATCTGTGGTTTTATTCAACGCATCAACAATGCGTACCATCTCTGCTGCTGAGGCATTTTTTAGCTCAACGACTTCAATCTCTTTATCACCTGCTTGGTCAACACGCTTGATGATTTCCGCTAAACGGTTTACCACCGCCGCTCGGCCGGTAATAAGAATGATGTTGGCAGGGTCGTAGTGCACAACGTTACCCGCACCTGCATTGTCGTTCAATTGACGAAGCAAAGGAGAAAGCTCACGAACCGAGACATTACGTACCGTCACAACACGCGTGACTACACTGTCGCCAGTGATCGAATCACGGTCACCGACAACGGGAATTGCCGAGGTTTTAGAGTCTTTGGCTTTGATGATCTTAAGAACACCCGAGTCCATTTCAACGACCGCGTAGCCATACACCTCTAATACGTTTAAGAAGAAACTGTAATATTGCTCTTCATTCAATACGTCGTAGCTGCGTACATCGATTTTTCCGCGCACCGATGGATCAACGATGATCGTCTTCTCTAGATTACGACCAACAATATTAATAAACTCTTGGATATCAGTACCTTTAAAGCTGGCACTAAAATCACTCGCGATGGCTGCGGGTGTGCAGATCAAGCTTCCTGCCAATAACCATGCACTTTTCTTAAACCAATGCTTCACGTACTTCTCCTACACTTTCGTCCTTCGTTAGACGCAAAGTTTTAAAATTCAATAAACACTTCATGTTGTTGACCATCTCTCTCGACGACGAGATTTAACTCTGTCAGCTCTGAGATAGAACGGAATATGTTGCCCATAGCGGCTGGGTCTGTCAGGTCTTGTCCATTTAACTGAGTAGCAATATCTCCGTTTTGGAGCCCCACTGAGTTAAAAAGTTCTGAATCTTTGCCAGGGCTCACACGATAACCAATAACACTATCGTCGCGCTTCACCTGAGACAGTCGAACATATTGGAAGATTTGTTGCGGATCTTTCATTATCTTCGCTTTAATTTCATCAAGCTTCTCTTCTGCAGAAGCCGGGTTATTACCACGAACCGAAGAAGAGGCTCGAGGTGACGCAGGCTCTGAAACAGCCAGACGCTTGTATTCAATGCCTTCAAGCATCAAGGTTTCGTCTCGACCTGAGTTATCAATAATCACGCGATCGACTAATACCGCTTTTAACTTAGCTCGTGTGCCTTCGATCTCTTCATTAATGCCGTAGGTTGCTTGTGTACCGCGATTCGCAATCACGGCTAAGCTTAATTTGGGGTTAGAGCTAGCAACCGCACCCACCAAAACCAGATTCAATCGTGTCTTTGGTGCGTCTTGGATAACTTGTTGCTCAACCACAGGAGCCGTGGTTGGGTTATAGGCACCAAAAAGGTTGCTCTGTTGCAAAGAGGAGATATCAAGAGTCGATTGAGGAGCAGAAGACGATGAAGCGGTTGCTTTCCAAGGCACGACGGTTTGCTCGGCAGGTTCGATAAACCATGCAAGCTGTCCTAAAATCCATGCGGAAGCTGCGATTAACACACAACAAAGAACAAGGCTCAGTTTCTGCTGGAGTAAAAATCCATTCTCTAAAAATCGGCTCAGCACCGGAGAGTTATCCATGCGAAGTTTGAGCTCTAAAAAGTTCACGTTTCCTAACCCTTTCTATAACGAATAAAGCTGTAACCTACTAAACTATCAGCTTTTTTGTTCATACATTCTGTTCCTGCTTATTAAAAGCATAAGATCCTGAACTATATCATAGCAAATCTATAAATCGGCATTACCTGAGCTATTTTGTAATCTTCCTTGAAAAAAAAGCCAATCGCCTCCACATAAGCTTCTACTAAGTGTGATAAGCGTCATCAAACAACATAAGTTGCATGCTGTGAATAACAGTTAAACCGCATTCATTTCTTACTAAATAAGGCACTGCCCTATATGAAAACTGCTAATGAAGCTGTCAGACTCGATAAATGGTTGTGGGCAGCACGCTTTTACAAAACTCGGTCCATTGCTCGTAACATGGTCGATGGTGGCAAAGTCCACTATAATGGTCAGCGCAGCAAGCCAAGTAAAATTGTCGAACTTGGGGCTGTGATTACACTGCGCCAAGGTAATGAAGAAAAGACGGTGACTATCGAGAAAATCTCTGCTCATCGTGGTGGAGCTCCAATCGCTCAAACCCTCTATGAAGAAACCACCGAGAGCTTGGCAAAAAGAGAAGAGTTTGCGACACAGCGTAAACTGAATGCTCATAACCCAGCTCCAGAGCGTCGCCCTGATAAGAAGCAACGTCGTGACATCATTAAGTTCAAGACTCAATAAGCTAGAAGGAATAGCCAAATGGCAGACCCAATGTCTACAAGTAATGTTTTAAATCGCTACCTATTTGAAGACCTATCAGTACGTGGTGAATTGGTACAAATGGATGAAGCGTACCAACAGATTATTTCTAGCAAGGAATACCCAGCACCAGTGCAAAAACTACTGGGCGAGCTATTGGTATCAACAACGCTATTAACTGCGACCTTAAAGTTTGAAGGTTCTATCACGATGCAATTGCAAGGTGACGGCCCAGTATCTCTAGCAGTTATCAATGGCGACCACGATCAGAAGATCCGTGGTGTTGCTCGTTTTGAAGGCGATATCGCAGATGACGCAGGTCTACACGACCTAATGGGTAAAGGTCACCTAGTGATCACTATCGATCCTAAGAAAGGTGAGCGCTACCAAGGTATAGTTGGTCTTGAAGGCGACACACTAGCTGAAGTACTTGAAGGTTACTTCGCAAACTCTGAGCAGCTTAAGACTCGTCTATGGCTACGTACTGGCGAGCATGAAGGCAAAGCGCACGCTGCAGGTATGTTGCTGCAAGTTATGCCTGACGGCACTGGCACACCAGACGACTTCGAACACCTAGAGCAGTTAACTGACACCGTAAAAAATGAAGAGTTGTTCTCTCTAGAAGCGAACGACCTGTTATACCGTCTATACAACCAAGAGAAGGTTCAGGTATTTACCCCACAACCGGTTGAATTCTTCTGTGGCTGTTCACGTGATCGAAGTGCAGCAGCAATCATTACTGTTGCTCAAGAAGAGATCTACGACATCCTAAGTACCGAAGGAAGCGTTGGTCTGCACTGTGATTATTGTGGCACAAACTACTCGTTCGACAAGAACGATGTTGACGCACTGTACGCAGAAGCAGCAGATAAAGGCAGCAATACGGTTCATTAATTTACGGCGTACCTAAAACACGTAATTTACCCCAAAAAGGTCAGCACTAAGCTGGCCTTTTTTGTGATCAAAATAGCGCAAACTCCGTAACATCTCGTAATAAAATCACCGCTTAATTTTAATCAATTAATAATGTTCTCGCCCCTAGCGCAAAGGTTTGCGTACAGGATAGACTAGTTAGGCCAATATGTGACGAGACACTTAAAACCCCATGGTTAATATGGATATTTTTTGAGCTGTATCCCTGTTTCCCCCGAGTCTCGTTGCTAGCATGGTGAGCAGATAACAATAAAAAATTAATACAAAATCCCTACAAAATATCCTACAAGGAGCACCTATGACCGTTATGGAACATACAAAGGCTGCACAAATTGATCTAACTAAGCACGGACTGACTGGCGTTACTGAAGTTCTTCGTAATCCTAGCTACGAGCAGTTATTCGTTGAAGAAACACTGCCAGGTTTGGAAGGCTACGAAAAAGGCGTAGTAACGGAACTAGGCTCTGTTGCGGTAGACACTGGTATCTTTACTGGCCGCTCACCAAAAGATAAGTACATTGTTAAAGATGACACCACGCGCGATACCATGTGGTGGTCAGATCAAGGCAAAAATGACAACAAACCGATTACAACTGAAGTATGGAATGAGCTGAAAGAGCTTGTGACAACTCAGCTATCTGGCAAGCGCCTGTTTGTCATCGACGGTTATTGTGGTGCTAACCCTGATACGCGCTTAAGTGTACGTATTATCACTGAAGTAGCGTGGCAAGCGCACTTCGTTAAGAACATGTTCATTCGTCCAACAGACGAAGAGCTAGCAACGTTCGAACCAGACTTCGTGGTAATGAACGGTGCTAAAACAACCAACCCTAATTGGGAAAAACAGGGTCTGAACTCTGAAAACTTCGTTGCTTTCAACCTAACAGAGCGCGTTCAAATCATCGGTGGTACTTGGTACGGCGGTGAGATGAAGAAAGGCATGTTCGCAATGATGAACTACCTGCTTCCTCTGCAAGGCATTGCTTCAATGCACTGTAGTGCAAACGTAGGCGAAAAAGGCGATGTAGCCATCTTCTTCGGTCTATCTGGTACAGGTAAAACAACCCTATCTACCGATCCTAAGCGTGAGCTAATCGGTGATGATGAGCACGGTTGGGACAACGACGGTATCTTCAACTTTGAAGGTGGCTGTTACGCGAAAACCATTCGCCTATCTAAAGAAGCAGAACCAGAAATCTACAATGCAATCCGTCGCGATGCACTACTAGAAAACGTAACAGTTCGTGGTGATGGTTCTATCGACTTTGATGACGGTTCAAAAACTGAGAACACTCGTGTTTCTTACCCGATTCACCACATCGATAACATCGTTAAACCAGTATCAAAAGCAGGCCATGCTCAAAAAGTTATCTTCCTGACTGCTGATGCATTCGGTGTACTACCACCAGTTTCTAAACTGACTCCAGAGCAAACGAAGTACCACTTCCTATCTGGCTTCACTGCGAAACTAGCAGGTACTGAGCGTGGTATTACTGAGCCAACACCAACATTCTCTGCGGCATTTGGTGCGGCGTTCCTTACTCTTCACCCAACTCAGTACGCTGAAGTGCTCGTGAAGCGTATGGAAGCAGCTGGCGCTGAAGCTTACCTAGTGAACACAGGTTGGAACGGCACAGGCAAGCGTATCTCTATTCAAGATACTCGTGGCATCATCGACGCAATCCTAGATGGCTCTATCGACAAGGCTGATACTAAGGTTATCCCTATGTTCAACCTAGAAGTGCCACTAGCGCTACACGATGTTGACCCAGCGATTCTTGACCCACGCGACACGTACACTGACCCACTACAATGGGAAAGCAAAGCAAAAGATCTAGCCGAACGCTTCATCAACAACTTTGACAAGTACACAGACAACGCTGAAGGTAAGTCACTGGTTGCCGCTGGTCCTCAACTGGACTAATCCAACCATCTGCTCGGGCTTAGCCAAAAGCGAACGCCCAATTTAAAATGATATTTTTGTAGCAAGCCCCTCTTTTGAGGGGCTTTTTTGTTGATGCTTGACCCTTTTTGTTCCACTCTGTTTTAAGACTATTGAGATTTAAGGCTTTCAGGGAATGAAAAAGGTATTGATGGTGTTCGGCATTGTGTTGGCTATCGCCGTTGCGTTTATCGCAGCATTGCTGTTAAGCCTACAAACCCAATACCGCGCCGATGTTGCTAACTTTTTTATCAAGCATACGATTGAACAACCTGTGCTCATTGAAGATGTTGAGTATCAGGCGCCTTATCACATCACCTTGATGGGCATCACCCAAAGCCAATCGGAAAAACAACCACCCCTGTATATCGACAAGGTCGACATCTGGTTCAGCCCAGACTCTATTCTTGAAACTAAGCTGGTTTTGGACTCTGTATTGATCAGCGGACTGCAGTTAGAAGCCAACGATCTAGACACATTCACATCAGTGTTTACCCAACCAAACCTCAAGCTCCGTCAGCTAGCGATCAATAATCTAGATTTCTCGACTCCAGACTTTAATGCACGAGGCATCGACCTTCAGATCGCCGGCCCCGTGTGGGATAACCAAAACTCACTGCTACCTTATGGCAAAACCCAACTTTCAGCCTCGCAGTTATATTGGCAAGGTGAAGCATTCGATAACCTGTTGATTGACCTGGACCTCAAGCCGAGTGACAGCACCCTTTATGGTACTTCGTTTGACTGGCGTGGCGCTAAGATTTCCGGACAAGCAGAGCAATATCAGCAAGATTGGTCGTTAGTGAATGTGACCATCGATGGCTTACGACTCAATCAGCAGCAAACCCAAAGCCTACTAAGCAAAGAGTGGGATGTGGCAGGTATTCAGATTAACCACATCAACAGCCTAGATATTCTGCGTAGCGATGTAGAGTGGAAAGGTGGCCACCTCGCAGCCTTTGATGCCTCGTTAGAAAATATCCAACTACCCTTTGAACTGTGGAAGCAACAGAAAGCCATTTTCTCTCTGCAAGCAGAAGGAGTGACCATTGATGATGACATGTTCATCGAGCCAAACCTCAAGCTCAACCTAGAAACAAACCAGATTCTGATTGAAGATTTCTATACTCAATTCCTGCAGGGCACTGTACAGCTTAATGGCGAGGTTACTCCTAGCAGCATTGATTTAGCGCAGCTCGACCTGCAAGGCATAAAATGGATTACTGAAAGCCAAGATAAAAACCTCCCTGCTACTCGCCTAATCCCTTGGCTCACACAACTCCAGAGCATCGAGGTTAGCCGACTTAACATAGAACGCAGTCAACTCATCCAACTCGGAGAAAAACCTTACTGGCAGGTCTCAGGGTTACATGTTGAGGGGCATCAAGTTCAATTGCTGCAAGATAGAAAACTAGGTTTGTGGCAAGGAAAGCTAATGGCGAGCGCCAATGATGCCAGCTACCAAAACATTGTAAGCGCTCAGCCAGTGATGGAAATGAATAGCGAACAAGGGAAATGGACGCTGACACGTCTGTTTGCACCTCTCAGAAATGGCTACATTGAAGCCAATGCGACACTCGACTTTAACCAAATCAGCAAGCCATGGAGCTTAGATATTTCTGCCGATGGGTTACCTATTGCGCCTATGCTGCAGCGACTCGAATTACCACTCGATGCAACCGGTTATGGCGAATTCGAACTTCAAGCTTCAGGTTTATATGGCGACTCACTGATGCTGGGCTATTCGACCACAGGTCAACTCACTGGTAGCGTTCGCCAAGGCGTGATGACCTTTAACGACAGGCTTTCTGAAACTTCAACCGATAACGTATTCGAGATCCCAGAGCTCAATGCCAATTTTGACCGTGGACGCTTCACTCTCGAACCGATGCACATTATTGGTGCATCGGCAGCAGAGCAAGGCGAACAAAGGATTCAAACGCTCAATGGTGAGGTTTCTGGAGAGCTCGACTTGCTTAAAGCCGAGCAACACACCCTATCGATTACCCTATCGGACACATGCCATCAAATCTCAGGCAAGCTCACCCAAGCGGAGTATTCGGAGATTAACGACTGCCAACAAAAAAGCGCCACTCCTCAGGAGTAGCGCTTTCAATCAATAATTCTATCTATCATCAAGCGAGCGTGAAGTTATTCACTCGCCTTGCTATCCGTCGATAGTATTTTCTTATAATCAGGGATCAGCATATAGGTACCGGTAAACTCTACCGCTTCCACATCGCCGCTGTGAATGGTCACGTGAATGATGATACGTGCCTTTCTGCCTGACGCGAGGCGGTCTAAATCCCCACTGATACCGTCTAACGAAGTAGAGGCAACAGGGTTTTGCTCAACCGGATGACGATAACGAATATTACTGTCTGCCAATACGATATCACCGGTCAGGCCACGCTCTTTCATCAGTAACCACGTCATACCCCAACCCGTTAAAGTCGCAAGCGTAAAGGCGGAGCCTGCAAACATGGTGTTATGCGGGTTCAAATTAGGATTCAGTTGAGCACTACACTCAAATTGGTAACCTGTGTATTGGTTAATCTTGATGCCCATCTTGTCACTGATCGGAATCTGATGCTCCCAGCGCTGCTGCAGCTCATTACACCATTCAGGTTTGCGCAGTACATCCGCCATTGGGTCAAGGTGCTTAACCATTTGTTGGTGACGCACTGGGCCACGTTGGTCGTTAATCTCACCGCGACGTTCAAATTCATTCTTCTCATAGAATGAGATCGCATCTTCACGTGCATTACACACCAAGCGCTTAGCGCCCTCTTGACGCGCTAATGACTCTAGCGCAACCAAGATCAGTGAGCCCATGCCTTTGCTTCGGCGAGAGTTCTTCACCGCCATGTAGCGGATCTGACCTTCTAGATCTGGGGTGATATACAGACGACCAATCGCCATCGGGCGACCACGGCCATCAACAATCATACGATGGTGACTCATTGGGTCATATTCATCACGCTCTGAACCTACCGGCATTCGCCAAGGTTCACGGAGCATCTGCCAACGAAAATGGTAATACTTGTTTAGCTGATTTTCGGTGGTCGGTGTTATGAGTTTAAACATGCTTATTCCTTTAAGCCTAAACCTGCAGCCAGAATGTTACTGGGCCATCATTAACCAAAGACACTTTCATGTCGGCTGCGAAGCGGCCACGTTCCGTTGGCAACACTGATTCACATTGGTCAGAGAAATAGTTGTAAAGACGCTCTGCATCTTCTGGGTGAGCACCACGAGAAAACCCTGCTCGTGTCCCTTTCTTGGTATCGGCTGGCAGAGTGAATTGAGACACCACTAATACCTTACCTTCTACCTGTTTCACGTTGAGGTTCATTTTATCGTCTTCATCTCCAAAGACACGATAAGTAGTTACTCGTTCCATCAAACGCTTGGCTTTGGCTTCGTCATCACCTTTTTCTACGCCTAACAAAACCAATAAGCCTTGCTCAATCTCACCAACTACTTCGCCATCAACACGGACGGCAGCTTCACTTACTCTCTGGATCAGTGCTATCACTGTTGTTTCCTTGCTCTGTGATTTTGTCTTTATCCGACGAGTGTACCATTTCTTTCGAGTCACTCCACTGTTCCTGCTCACCCAATGCGGCCGTCACCTCAGCCCCCACCAGCACGATCAACCAGCACAAATACACCCAAACAAACAGAATAGGAATTGCCGCTAATGCGCCATAAATCAACTGGTAAGAAGGGAATTGCGTAATGTAGGCTGCAAAGCCTTTCTTACTGAGTTCGAACAACAGAGCCGCAACCAGAGAGCCCGCTGCTGCATGAGAAAAGTGTATCTTTTTGTTGGGAACCAGCAGGTACAGACCGAAGAACGCAAAGAAAGAGAGAATCAAAGGAAGTTTGCGAATCACGGTATTAAAGGCACCAGACACCACCTCATTTTGCAATAAGCTCAATGATGTCACGTAAGACGTTGCAGCAATACTCGCACCGACCAAGATAGGTCCAAGCGTGAGCACCATCCAGTACATAGAAAAAGACAGCACCGCACGTCGCTTTTCCGTTACTCGCCAGATGTAGTTTAGGTTCTTATCAATATTCGAGATCAGCATCAGCGCTGCAATGAATAAGAACACACTACCTACCGCCGTCATCTTGCCGGTATTGGCAACGAACTCTAACAAAGCACCGTGCACCGCATCTCCTGATGCTGGAACAAAGTTGGTAATGACGAAATTTTGAATCACCACGCCAACATCAGCAAAGACTGAGAATGACGACAAGATAGAGAGCAAAACCGTCAACATCGGCACAATTGAGAGCAAGGTAATGTACGCCAAGTACCCCGCATTCACGTTGACTCTATCATGCGTCATGCGCGCCAAAAGATAGCGAGAAAACTGAATACTGAGTGTGGCGACCTTTTTTATCTTCAACTTGTAACTCCCTGGTAACTCGTTCATAGTCCTAATTAATATTCCGTTACTTAACTATAGGAAACTAGGATGCCTTATTTAATAGTTATAGTCCTCTCTATTTTTACTCTTACTGGATGCCAATCAGCTTATTACTCCGCAATGGAGCAAGTGGGTTACCACAAACGTGACATTATGGTCGACAGAGTAGAAGACGCGAAAGAGTCACAGCAGGATGCTCAGGAAGAGTTTACCAGCGCACTTGAAGCACTCAGCAGCCTGACTAACTTCAGTGGTGGCGACCTTGAAGACATGTACAACAAGATTAATGATAAATACCAAGACAGCGAGAAAGCCGCACAAAATGTCAGTGACCGCATTGCTGCGATTGAAGATGTGTCCGATGCGCTATTTGAAGAGTGGCAGGGTGAGTTAGATCTCTACACCAGTGATTCACTGCGTCGTTCAAGTGAGAAAAAGCTGCGTGAAACCAAATCGTCTTACCAAACCATGCTATCAGCAATGAAAAGAGCTGAGAAGAAAATGGATCCGGTACTCAACACTCTTCGCGACAACACGCTTTATCTCAAGCACAACCTCAATGCGAGTGCTGTGGGTTCACTGCAGGGCGAATTTATGAGCTTAGAAAAAGACATCGCTTACGCGATCAAACAGATGAATGCTGCAATAGCAGAATCGGATAAGTTCCTAGCTCAGCTGAACCAGAAATAACATCATTAGAAACGCATTAGATAAGCCCGTATGAACCCAATCATTATTACTGGCGGCCCTGGCGCCGGAAAGACCACACTAATTAATGCCTTGGGAGATACGGGTCACCCAACCTTTGCTGAGTCCTCTCGCCAGTTAATCGAGCAGCAAAGTCAGCTGGAAAACGGTATCTTGCCTTGGCTAGACCTTCCGGGCTTTGCTGAGCTATGTTTAGGTGTAATGAGCGAGCAGAAAGAGCAAGCGAGGCAGCACCCAACTGCATTTCTCGATCGCGCTATTCCAGATATCGGTGGCTATTTGGCTCAGGCTAATCTAGAGATAGATGCGACTTACCGAGAAGCAAGCCAAGGCTATCACTCACAAGTCTTGTTCTGCCGCCCAGAGGCTTCGATCTATGTTCAAGATGAAGTGCGCCCTTACCCCTTTGAAGAAGCACTAGAGATTCACTACGCGTTAGTCAGAGTCTACCAAGAGCTTGGTTATGAGGTTGTCGAGGTTCCATTTATGTCAGTCGAAGAACGGGTTCTATTTGTTACAAGCCACCTAGGTATCAAAAGCTAGATCCCCAACTCGGTCGTTCCTCCCTCTTGAGGATGACGACTGTGATTCTTTGAATCTCTGACTTCCAACTATCAAACGCGCTCTTGGAAATAGGCTCATCCATAAAGCAAACCACCGTCATTCCCTACAGCGAGGAACGAGCGTGATAGGGAATCTCTTCCATGCCGTAAAAAGATTCCAGATATCTCGTCCCTCGATTCTGGAATGACGATTCGATGAATAGGTATGGAACACGCTCTTCGAATCTCGCATCTCGTTTACCCGATCTATCCTAATGCCATATAAAACAAAAGCCCCGAGCAGCTAGGCTACTCAGGGCTTTCTTATTTATTCTAAAATGCTTGTTAGCTAGAAGCTAGTCAGCTGGCAATTAAGCCTTAGCTGGACGTGCTGCACGCTTACGTTCGTTTTCAGTAAGAAGCTTCTTACGGATACGAATGCTTACTGGCGTTACTTCTACTAGTTCGTCTTCGTCGATGAACTCAAGAGCTTGCTCTAGAGTGTGACGGATAGGTGGCGAAAGAACCTGTGCTTCATCAGTACCTGATGCACGAACGTTCGTTAGCTGCTTACCTTTCAGACAGTTTACTGTTAGGTCGTTTGAACGGTTATGAATACCGATGATTTGACCTTCGTATACTTCATCCGCGTGCTCAGCAAATAGACGACCACGTTCTTGTAGGTTGAATAGTGCGTAAGTCAGAGCTTTACCAGTCGCGTTCGAGATTAGAACACCGTTGTTACGTTGACCAATTACGCCGCCTTTGTGAGGACCGTAGTGATCAAATGAGTGGTAAAGAAGACCAGAACCAGACGTTAGCGTTAGGAACTCAGTTTGGAAACCGATAAGACCACGAGAAGGCATCATGAAGTCCATGCGAACACGGCCTTTGCCATCTGGAGACATATCAGTTAGCTCACCTTTACGTAGACCGATGTTTTCCATGATGCCACCTTGGTGCTCTTCAAGCACGTCGATAGTCACAGTTTCAAACGGTTCAGTTAGGTTGCCATCTTCGTCTTTCTTGATGATAACTTCTGGACGAGATACAGCTAGCTCGAAACCTTCACGACGCATGTTTTCGATCAGGATAGATAGGTGAAGTTCACCACGACCTGAAACACGGAAACGATCTGGGTTATCAGTTTCTTCAACACGTAGTGCAACGTTGTGTACTAGTTCTTTCTCTAGACGCTCAAGGATGTTACGTGAAGTAACGAACTTACCTTCTTTACCCGCGAACGGAGAAGTGTTTACTTGGAACGTCATTGTTACTGTTGGTTCATCAACAGAAAGCGGAGTCATTGCTTCAACATTGTTTACGTCACAGATAGTGTCTGAAATTTTCAGCTCACCAAGACCAGTGATTGCAATGATGTCGCCAGCGTTAGCTTGCTCAACTTCGTGACGGTCAAGACCTAGGTAACCAAGAACTGTACCTACTTTACCGTTACGTTTTTTGCCTTCTGCATTTACGATAGTTACTTGTTGGTTTGGCTTAACAGAACCACGAGTAACACGAGCAACACCGATAACACCTACGTAAGAGCTGTAATCAAGTTGCGAAATTTGCATTTGTAGTGGACCGTCAAGGTCAACTGCAGGCGCGTCTACTGTATCAACAACAGCTTGGAACAATGGTTCCATGTTCTCGCCAGTTTCGCCCTCAGTCATTGTTGCCCAGCCGTTTAGAGCTGAAGCGTAAACAACTGTGAAGTCTAGTTGCTCATCAGTAGCACCTAGGTTGTCGAAAAGGTCAAATACTTGATCCATAACCCAATCAGGACGAGCGCCTGGGCGGTCAATCTTGTTGATTACAACGATTGGCTTAAGACCGTGTGCGAATGCTTTTTGCGTTACGAAACGAGTTTGAGGCATTGGGCCGTCAACTGCGTCAACGATAAGCAGAACAGAGTCAACCATAGACATGATACGCTCAACTTCACCACCGAAGTCCGCGTGTCCCGGAGTATCTACGATGTTGATGCGGTAATCATTCCAGTTGATTGCTGTGTTCTTAGCAAGAATGGTAATGCCACGCTCTTTTTCGATGTCATTCGAATCCATGACACGCTCTTCAGCTTCACCACGAGACTCAAGAGTGCCTGACTGTTGTAGCAGTTTATCAACCAAAGTCGTTTTACCGTGGTCAACGTGCGCGATGATCGCGATATTTCTTAACTTATCAATCTGTGGAGTAGACATGGATTCTCGATTCACTCATAAAAGTAGCCGTCACTTATCTCAAAAGTTTGGATAATAACCGCTAGCTTGATTTAAAAAACGGTCAATAATATACCAGATTCTAGACAAAAACCCAGAAATATGTGATCTGAACCGGGGCTTTTTTCTTTATTAGCGATTCATATCCGCTTAACTTTGATTCAGTACAGTGTTGAGCAGCCAAATTCGTAGGACTCTAAAAAAGCATCACCTGCGAGTGGCGAGTCAAATCTCCCGCTAAATAACAAAAGTGGATTGACAACTTAGGCAATTCATTGCTGAATGGTGCTCGCTTATGTCTCATATTGGTGCACAGACAACCGATTGCACCAATAACGTGCAATCAGAGATCATTTTGGTGCAAAAAGTAGATTGAGCAAAACTTAAAAACAGTTAAATCATTGAAATTAATGGAATAATTTTTTTGGCACGTTTTTGGCTATAGATAAATCAGCATCGATTAATGCACTTAGAGACATTAATCAATGCTAGTTTCAACCGAATCGAGCTAATACCGAATTAATAACACTGGAGGTTATCCAAGATGTCAGTAGAAAATGTACTATCCCTGATCCAAGAGAACGAAGTTAAATTTATCGACTTACGTTTTACTGATACAAAAGGTAAAGAGCAGCATATCTCTATTCCTTCTCACCAAGTTGATGCAGACTTCTTCGAAGAAGGCAAAATGTTTGACGGCTCTTCAGTAGCTGGTTGGAAAGGCATTAACGAATCTGACATGGTAATGATGCCAGACGCAGCATCTGCTGTACTGGACCCATTCACAGAAGACGCAACGCTAAACATCCGTTGTGACATTCTTGAGCCTGCAACAATGCAAGGCTACGACCGTGACCCACGCTCTATCGCTAAACGTTCTGAAGAATACCTACGTTCTACAGGTATCGCAGACACAGTTCTAGTTGGTCCAGAGCCAGAGTTCTTCCTATTTGATGACGTTAAGTTCTCAAACGACATGTCTGGTTCTTTCTTCAAGATCGATGACGTAGAAGCAGCTTGGAACACAGGTACTGACTTCGAAGGCGGTAACAAAGGTCACCGTCCTGGCGTTAAAGGCGGTTACTTCCCAGTAGCTCCTGTAGATTCATCTCAAGACATCCGTTCAGCAATGTGTCTAGTAATGGAAGAGATGGGCCTAGTAGTTGAAGCTCACCACCACGAAGTAGCAACTGCGGGTCAAAACGAAATCGCTACTCGCTTCAACACGCTAACAGCGAAAGCTGATGAAACTCAAATCTACAAGTACGTTGTACACAACGTTGCTCACGCATTTGGTAAAACAGCGACATTCATGCCTAAGCCACTAGTTGGTGATAACGGTTCTGGTATGCACGTTCACCAATCTCTAGCAAAAGACGGCGTTAACCTGTTTGCTGGTGATAAGTACGGCGGCCTATCTGAAATGGCTCTTTACTACATCGGTGGTGTAATCAAGCACGCTCGTGCAATCAACGCGTTTGCTAACCCATCAACTAACTCGTACAAGCGTCTTGTACCTGGTTTCGAAGCACCTGTAATGCTTGCTTACTCAGCACGTAACCGTTCTGCTTCTATCCGTATCCCAGTAGTACCAAGCCCTAAAGCACGTCGTATCGAGCTACGTTTTGGTGACCCAGCAGCTAACCCATACCTATGCTACTCAGCAATGCTTATGGCTGGCCTTGACGGCATCAAGAACAAGATTCACCCAGGCGAAGCTATGGATAAAGATCTATACGACCTTCCTGCAGAAGAAGCAGCTGAAATCCCAACAGTTGCAGAATCTCTACAAGAAGCTCTAGCAGCGCTTAGCGAAGACCGTGAGTTCCTAACAGCTGGCGGCGTATTCTCTGACGACTTCATCGATTCTTACATCGCTCTGAAATCTGACGACGTACAACGCGTGAACATGGCTACACACCCACTTGAGTTTGAACTGTACTACTCAGTTTAATCTCTGGTAGAGATAAGCCATTTCTTACTGCAACCTTGTAAGAATCGCTAACTAAATATTAGGCTCGCCTCGCAGGCGGGCCTTTTTTATATTCTCTCGACGCTCCCCTCCTCGTAACATACCTTAGACAAAAGCCCTCAGAGGCTGTCGCGCGAAATACAATAAAACCAACGCCAAACGTGAAATCATCTAACGGTGAAAAAGAGGCTAAAGATATGAAAAATATACTGTTCCTGATCGGGTTAACAGTCGCACTCTCATGCTCAGCTCAAACAGTATATACCTGGGTAGATGAAGAAGGCGTGCTCCACTTTAGTGATAACCCTAGCGCTCAAGATGCCGAGGCCCTTCGCCTGCCAGATGTGCAAGCTTCAGCACCCGCTCCTAAATTTGAGGCCTCGACTCCGGTTGACGCCGCTGCTTCATCTACAACTAAAACGGCAATGCCAGCTAAAACTCAGGCAGAAACAGAAACCACTGAGCGCGAGGTTCCCACTCAATTAGTACTCACCATGTTGACTCCAGTTCATGACCAAACGATTCGTAGCAACCGTGGGTTAATCCCGGTTCAGATAGAGCTCAACCGAAAACTTGGTATTGGAGAGCAGTTACAATTAATGCTCGATGGCCGTCGTTATGGCGCTCCTCAAACCCAACCTAACTGGGAATTAAAAGGTATCGATCGAGGTACTCACACCATTGCAATTCAAGCACATAGAAGCGGCAAGCTTATTGCATCTACTAGTCCAGTCACCGTGTATTTACATCGAGCGACGCTCAAGTAGGCCAATGTGTTAAAAGAGGCCAAATAACCTCTACTTTTCACCTAATCGAAGCAGCTTTCAGCGACTCTAATGAATTATCTTTAGCTTCTGGTTGATATGCGCCATACTTGAACTTAGCTACGCACCATTTTGGTGCAGTGAGAAAAACACCAGTTCAAGGACGAAATAGTGAATCGATCAGCCAAAAGCGACAGCATAGATACACATCATCTTTCCAGCGCCATTCTCGACAATATGGTGACTTCGACATTGATGCTCGATGAGCAACTCTATGTGCGATACGCCAATCCGGCGGCTGAACAACTCTTTTCACAAAGTGCGCGACGCATTGTTGATCACCCACTGAGTCAGCTTATCCAACATGCTTCTCTTGATTTGGCATTGCTAACGCAACCGCTACAAAGTGGCCAAAGCATTACCGATAGCGACGTGACCTTTGTTGTTGATAACCGCCCTCTGATGCTTGAGGTAACGGTTAGCCCAATCTCTTGGCAACGTGAGACGCTGTTATTGGTTGAGATGCGCAAGATAGACCAGCAAAGAAGACTCAGCCAAGAGCTTAACCAACACGCACAACAGCAAGCGGCTAAGCTGCTGGTGCGTGGATTAGCTCATGAGATAAAGAACCCACTAGGCGGCTTAAGAGGAGCGGCGCAATTACTTGGCAAGATGCTCCCTGATCAATCTTTGAATGAATACACCCAGATCATTATTGAACAAGCCGACCGCTTAAGAGCCTTGGTCGACCGTCTGCTTGGTCCACAGAAGCCGGGAACCAAGTCAGAAGAGAACCTTCACCAGATACTTGAAAAAGTAAGGCAGTTGGTCGAGCTCGAATCCGGATCCACACTGGCGATTGAGCGAGACTACGATCCAAGCCTGCCACCAATAGTGATGGACTCAGCGCAGGTTGAACAGGCGATGCTCAATATCGTGAGCAATGCGGCGCAGATTTTAAAGGCACAAGATTCGGGCAAAATTACCATTCGCACCAGAACGGTGCATCAAGCCAACATTCATGGTCAGCGACACAAACTCGCTGCACGCATTGAGATCAGCGATAACGGCCCAGGCATCCCCGATGATTTAAAAGACACGCTTTTTTACCCAATGGTTAGCGGACGAGAGGGTGGCACAGGCTTAGGGTTATCGATATCTCAAAACCTGATCGATCAGCACAACGGAAAAATTGATGTTGAAAGTTGGCCAGGTAACACCACATTCACGATTTATCTACCGATTTAGGTCACAAGAACCTCGCGATTAGACAGCGAGATGAAGACTCAACTCGGTAACACAAAGATTAAGACATCATAAAAACAACAATGATTATCACAATAGATTTGGCTGCAAAGGAATTGAATTATGAGTAAGGGATACGTTTGGGTCGTCGATGACGACAGTTCTATCCGCTGGGTAGTAGAGAAAACACTTTCATCTGCGGATATAAAGTGTGAAACATTTGCTGATGCTGAGAGCGTATTACTTGCGCTTGAACGCGAGACTCCTGACGTATTGGTGTCTGATATTCGTATGCCCGGCATTGACGGGATTGAGCTGTTGCATCAGGTTCATCAACGCTCTCCCGACCTGCCCGTAATCATCATGACCGCGCACTCAGACCTCGATGCTGCGGTGAATGCTTATCAAAAAGGCGCCTTTGAGTATCTACCAAAGCCGTTCGACATTGATGAGACACTGACTCTCGTAGAACGAGCGATTGCGCACAGCCAAGAACAGAAACGCGAGCAAGCCAGTGAAGTCGCTGAAGACACCAATGCGCCAGAAATCATCGGCGAAGCACCTGCGATGCAGGAGGTTTTCCGAGCTATTGGCCGTTTGTCTCGCTCATCGATATCCGTGCTGATCAATGGTGAATCGGGTACGGGTAAAGAGCTGGTTGCCCACGCGCTGCATCGTCATAGCCCAAGAGCCAAGAAACCCTTCATTGCTTTGAACATGGCAGCGATCCCCAAAGATCTGATCGAGTCTGAACTGTTTGGCCACGAGAAAGGCGCCTTTACCGGAGCCAACAGCGTTCGCCAAGGACGTTTCGAACAAGCCAACGGCGGCACACTATTTCTTGATGAGATCGGCGACATGCCACTCGATATTCAGACTCGCTTGTTACGTGTACTTTCTGATGGTCAATTCTATCGTGTAGGTGGACACTCTGCGGTTAAGGTTGACGTGCGTATCGTTGCGGCAACCCACCAAGATCTTGAGCGCTTGGTACATGAAGGTGACTTCCGTGAAGACCTTTTCCACCGCCTCAACGTTATCCGAATCCATATCCCAGCGCTGCGCGAACGTAAACAAGACATTGAAAAGCTAACTCACCACTTCCTAGCATCCGCCGCCGAAGAGCTCGGTGTTGAAGTGAAGACACTGCATCCTGAGACCATTTTGAAACTCAACCAACTCAATTGGCCGGGTAACGTGCGTCAGCTTGAGAACATTTGTCGTTGGCTCACCGTGATGGCGAGCGGCAGCGAAATTCTCCCTTCAGACCTGCCACCAGAGCTGTTGGAAGAAAAAGTGGTGACAACCTCAGGAACTGGGGATAACTGGCAGCAACTGCTCGCTAATTGGGCAAAGTGTGCGCTTGATTCAGGAGAAAAAGAGCTGCTGACTTATGCTCTGCCAGAGTTTGAACGTATACTGCTAGAGGCTGCACTCAACCATACTAATGGTCATAAACAGGATGCAGCTAAGGTTTTGGGATGGGGAAGAAATACCCTAACTCGTAAACTCAAAGAACTGTACTAGACCTTATATGATTTTCGATGCAGCTACTTTTTAACCCAAAAAGTGTCGCTTGGTTTGAATAGTGTCGGTACAATTACAGTACACTATTCACCAAAGTTGTAGCTAAAGATGTCTTTGAAAACACAAATTACTTTGAGGACCGCTGTGGTTCTGCCATTCGTGATGATTTTTCTGTTCACTATGGGCGTAATGGTTTTCACTCAAAAGCTAAGCTACAAAGAGATGGTGAGTGATGTTAGTGCTCGCCAACTAACATCACTGACTGATAATGTTCATCAAAGCCTGTCTAATTTTTTAGAAAAGCCATTTCATGCGAACCTCTCGCTCAGCCATAACATCGGCTACCACCACCTTTATCAAGCGGGTAATCTCAGCAAGGTCCAAGATTATATTTTTTATACGTTTTCAGATCATTACACTGCTGTACCTCAACTCGATGTGATTGGCTTTGGTTCTGAAGATGGTAACTACGTCGGTTTCCGCAAAGAAGCCAACAAAGGCTACACCTTGATGGTGCAAGACGAACGCACTAATGATCAGTTGGTCATCTACCGTGGCAGTAAGATCAGTGAAGACATTCGCTCGGTAATTTCAGGTTACGATCCAAGAATCCGTCCTTGGTACACACCCGTTGCGACACAGAAAAAACCGTTATGGTCACCAATTTATGCCAATGCTGACGAGCGCCAAGAAATCACCTTATCTGCTCTCGCGCCTATCTATGATGATAATGAATTCAAAGCCGTCGTCGTCAGCGACATCAAGATCAATACCTTCAATGCTTTCCTCAGAAAACTCAAAGATAGAACGGATGCCTCTGTTTACATCATCGATAAACAGCAACGCTTGGTCGCGCATTCAGGCGGAGGCAGTGTCGTTTCATGGGGCACAGGAAAAACCAACAAAGGCCAACGCTTACTGGCAACAGAGAGTGCTAACCCCGTCATACGTGAAAGCGCCAGTTACGTAGACCAATTCCACCTAATCGATAATTTGGGCGAGCAGCGCTTTAGCTTCCGCCTAGACAACGAACGCTACTTCAACCAAATTACCCCTTACGAAGATGAACACGGCCTCACGTGGTTTATTGGGGTGTCGATCCCTGAAAGTAATCTGCTCGGTGAATTGCCAGAAAATCAAAGAAACAGTTGGTTGCTAGGGCTAGCACTGAGTTGCATTGGGGTCATTGCTGGGTTAATTGCCTTTAATCGCGTAACCCAACCGATAACCTCGACAGCGGATGCGGCAAAACGCCTTGCTAAGGGCGATTGGGACACGAGCATGCCAAAGACGGGGCATATCTATGAAACTAGCATGTTGGTGGAGTCATTCAATGAAATGACCAACAACTTAAAGGCCTCGTTTCACGCGTTACAGTCTCAGGTTACCTATGACTCATTAACTAAGCTATACAGTCGTGAAGGCTTTATTGACGCTGCCAAGAAACATCCTGACAACGAAAAAGGCACGCTGTATTTGATTGGTATTGATCGCTTCCGAGACATCAATGACAGCCTAGGTCATTACAATGGTGATCAGCTGCTTATCATTTCGGCCGCACGCTTAAGAGGCACACTACCATCCGAATACCTGCTGGCTCGTACTGGTGGTGATGAGTTTGCCATCTATGCACCAAACGTTACGCAAAGCGATGATGTTCAGCTCCTGACTAATCGCTTACTTCAAACCTTCGCTTCCCCATTTTCAATGGAGTCGGAGAGCGTGGTGATTAAGGTATCGATGGGGATAGTGAAGGTCTCGAATCTCCACGACATCACACTACTGTTACGCAGCAGCAGTATTGCATTGAGCAATGCGAAACAAGACAAAACCAATGTCAGTATTTATAGCCCTGAAATGGGTAAAGCATCAAGACATCGAACCAAGATGCTGGCGCGGATGAATCGAGCTATTGAGCTTCAGCAGTTCGAACCGTTTTACCAGCCTATTATTGACCTGGAATCCGGGTCAACTATTGGAGCTGAAGCTTTAGCTCGCTGGATAACCGATGAAGGGGTGATCTCGCCACTCGAGTTCATTCCTCTCGCGGAAGAGAGCGGGCTCATTTACGATATCGGAAAACAAATTCTACATAAGTCGTGTCGAGATACAGCCATCGCGATTGAGTCAGGAAAGTGGAGCAAAGATTTCTCGATTCACGTAAATCTATCGGTCGATCAGCTAAGCGAAAGTGGCTTTGTTGAACAAGTAAAAGGCACGTTGCGAGACACAAAGCTGCCAGCAAGCAACCTGACACTAGAGATCACCGAATCACGCATCGTCGACAACGACCCGACCATCATCGATAACATGCTGACACTAAAAGCGTTAGGGGTCTCAATCGCAATTGATGATTTTGGTACTGGCTACTCTTCCCTAGCCTATCTGCAAAAGCTGCCATTTGATTGCCTGAAAATCGATCGTAGCTTCGTTAGCAAGCTAGAAAAAGAGAACCTAGATAGCTCCATCGTCGCGGCCATCGTTAACATCACTAAGGGTTTCAAAGTGAGCTTGGTGGCCGAAGGCGTTGAAACACAGCAACAGGCAGAATTACTCAAGCAACTACAATGCCCGCTTGCTCAAGGATTCTTATACAGCCGTCCAGTTCCGTTTGACCAATGGCCTACCGACCTCAGCAACTCCAAGCAAAGTGCCAAGGTCAAACAAAATATCACTGAGAGCCTCACCTAGTCAGGCAGAATTCGAATGAGTCAGATACAAAAATGCCAGCATGATGCTGGCATTTTTTATGTTTCTATTCTCAATCGAGCGATTAGATAACGCGAGAGAATTGCTGCTGGCGAGCCTTTGCACGTAGGTATTTATCAAAACACATACAGATGTTACGGATCAGCAAACGGCCACGCAGAGTTACGCGGATTTCTTTGTCATCGACTTCAACCAAATCATCGTTGATGAAGGTTTGTAGAAGCTCTAAATCTTCTTTGAAGTAGCGATTAAAGTTAACCGAGAATTCAGACTCGATCATGGTTTTATCAAGCTTGAAGTTACAGATAAGCTGCTTGATCACTTCACGGCGTAGAAGGTCATCACTGTCTAGTGCCACACCTTTCCAAAGTGCATGACGCAAATCATTCACCTGAGCGTAGTACTTCTTCAACTCTTTTTGGTTTTGCGCGTAAGCATCACCCACCATAGAGATCGCAGAAACACCGAAACCAATTAGGTCAGCTTCACCTTGAGTGGTGTAGCCTTGGAAGTTACGATGCAGAATGCCTTCACGCTGGGCAACCGCTAGCTCATCTTCAGGTAGAGCAAAGTGGTCCATACCGATGAACTGGTAACCCGCACCCGTTAGCGTCTCGATGGTATCTTGTAAGATCGCCATTTTCTCTTTCGCTTCCGGTAGGTCTTCGTCTTTAATCTTACGCTGAGCAGCAAACAACTGAGGCATGTGTGCGTAGTTAAATACCGATAAACGACCCGGTTTCATCTCCAGCACTTGCTTCAATGTTTCAGCGAACAAAGCTTGAGTCTGCTTCGGTAGGCCGTAAATCAAATCAAGGTTAGTTGAGCGGAAACCTAATTCTTTCGCACGTTGAACCATCGCAATGATGAACTCTTCATCTTGCTCACGGTTAACCAACTTCTGCACTTCTTTATTGAAGTCTTGTACACCAATACTCAAACGGTTGAAGCCTTCATTACGCAGGTGATCAAGTACGTCTAGCTCAATCTCACGCGGGTCAACTTCAATACTGATCTCAGCGTCAGCGGTGAAGTTAAATTCCTCACGCAGAATCATCATCAAGCGAGTGATTTGTGTTTTGGTCAAAAACGTTGGCGTACCACCACCGAAGTGCAATTGAGTCACTTCACGACCATTCAATAAAGAGGCGCGTTGGCGGATTTCATGTTCGATCACATCAAGGTACTCATCCGCTTTATGCGAGTGACGAGTAATGACTTTATTACAACCACAGTAATAACAAAGCTTGTGACAGAATGGGATATGCACGTAAAGAGAGAGTGGACGCTCAGGATATTGAGTACACGCCATGTCGTAATCAGCGACGGTAAACGCTTCATGAAACTCCAACGCAGTTGGGTATGAGGTGTAACGAGGTCCCGAATAGTTGTACTTGTTTAAGATCTCTTGATCCCAAACGATTTGCTGATTCGTTGTTACTGGCTTGCTCGACATAGCGGTATTTCCAATTTAGATCCGCGAGAACCTAAGGTCTCTCAAATCATTTTACATACATTAAAATATAGACGGGTTATTTTGCCACACGACCAGTAAGGTCGTTCTAAGACAAAATCAATTTTTCAGACAAAAACTCAGAACTGCTAGCTTGATCACTAACAAAGCGTCGGGATTAACGAGACGCAAAAGGTAAGAAGGCTCATTTAACACTATCTATAAAGATAAGCTGTCTTAAGAACAAGGCGTATTAAAACTATATGTCTCAACAAAACTATATGTCTCAACAACCGCATAACTCAAGAACACTCTGTATTAAACAAGCCTCTATTTTAAAAGTCTTAGCGACTAGATCATCTGAATGTTGATTTGGTTGTTGAGAGGCTTAACCTTCTCTTGCAACCTTTTCAGATCTTCAATGACCGCATCATTCAAGCGAGTCTCTGCCTTATGGCGTGTGAGATTCTGCTGCATGCGTTCTTTCTTCGTCAGTTCCTGTCTTGCATCTCCGCGAGCCATATCTTTTACGATATGGTACAACTCAGTAATAGCAGGATACTCAGAATCAAAATCGACACGCTCATCACCCTGAACATTATCCATAATGATACACACTCGGATACTGATCTCAGGTAAGTCACATTGCCCTTGAATGCCCGCTAAGCACAAAGTATTTACGTTTTCGTAAATCGTCGCGTTACGTTTTTCAATGGCAAGTGCTTGATGCTGCTTTTGCAACTCCGTCTGCTTCTTCACTTGAAGTAGAAGGTAACCTGCGTAAGAGCCCAAGCCGAGAATGATAATTCCACCAGCAATTGCTAATAAGGTTACGTTCATTGGCTATTAACCTTTAAAGCTGTCTAAATCGAAATCTTCGAATTGAGATAGCAAGTCTTCGTCAGAGCTCGCTTTCTTCTTAGATGCAACCGGTGCTTCTTCGAAGATCTCTTCTTCATCGTCTTCTGGCTCTAGTAGACCTAAGCGGCCCATTAGGTGTTCGATACGATCAAGTTTCTCATCAACAAACTTCTGCAGACCAGCACCTAGGTTCTCACCATTTTCGATACGATCTAGCAATGTGTTCAGTTGAGCATCATTCTCAAGCATTTCTAACTCTTGTTCGTTAGACAGCTTGCGCTCTTGTTTAGTCGGCTTCTTCGCTGGTTCAACGATCAGCGGGATTTTTTTCTTGCTGCCTAAACGTGGATCACGAGCTTGTGCAGCTTTACGCTGTTTTGCTTCGCTACCATCTGAGTGGCGGCTGCCAGACTTAAGGCCTTTACGCTTTTTAACACGCTTACGTTCACGACCTTCAACATCAGATTCACTACGGTTACGAGTAACCATAGGCTCCGGAGCACCAAGTGCTCCCGGCTTTCTTGATTTCTTACTACGACCCATTACTGCACTTTCCTCAGTAAAATTACATCATTTCCAAAAAATTCTAGTTCGAGCTTATCCCGCTCTGCCAAAAACTGGAATGTTTGACGACTAAAGAAGACGACATGTGTCGGGTCATTCTTGTAGTGCCAACCAGCAAACGCGTCTACGTCTATTACTAGTTTAGTCATAAGACCAATCCAGCCCTTGGGTTTAACTAAATTCAACCATTGCTGCCACACTTTGTCTGGGTGATAAAGATGCTCTATCACCTCCGTGGCAGTCATAAAGTCATACGTTTTTTCCAACACAGAGGTATCTGGGTGGTAATAGATATCGTACAACTCCATGGTGTGTCCGGCTTCTTCTAACATAATAGATAGCGTAGGGCCTGGGCCACAACCAAAATCCAACCCTTGTGAGTTAGATGAAATTTTGTCTGTTAGTGGATCCGCGATGCGAGATAAAAAGCGGCGATAGCCTGCATCACTAGGATCGTTCTCATGGAGATCATAGTGTGCTTTTTCTTCTTTTGCTTCTAACCTTTGTTCAGGTTTAACAAATACCAGTTCACATTGCTGACACTGCAGATAGGCTCTGCGTTTGTCTTCAAAATAGTGATTCACGCCTTGGTGATGGCATAAGGGACAAGTATACATAGCACATCCTTAAACAGGGATGCGAAACATACCAGAAACTGAGTTTATAGTGGAGAGGTATTGGGTGTTTTTTCATCAAATCAATAAAAAAAGCGATAGGAAAACCTATCGCTCTCTAAATCTGCCTATATCGGCCAAAATTTGCATACTCAACTTGGTACACAAATCTCCATTTGTTATTGGTGCTTTCCATGCCAAATTTGTTTGTTGTTCATCGTCCTGATGAGTTTTGGCTATCCTTTTCTAACACCTTGTTGCTGGGCTGTCCTAGCCTGATCCATTTCTGTCTATACCGTTAGACTAGATGATCATCCATATCTAAGTCAGCTCCTAGCTGATGGCGGTTACTTTACCGTGTTACAAAAAGACTACAAGAGTGCGACTTCACACTTTTGTACACAAATCGATCACACATTGATAAATCAGACATAAATGCAAAATGCATTAATAAAACCAATGCAAAAGAAAACGCCCCGACCATTACTGATCAGGGCGTCTCTTCAAACTCGCTCGAACGTACATTCCTTTACTCTGGCTAAGAGCAAGAAACCGACAAATTAGTGTAAACCACCAACGTACTTCGATAAGGTATCAATATCAGCGTCTGTTAACTTTTTAGCTACATCACGCATCATCGCATTCATGTCGTTATTACGGTCACCATCGCGGAATTTTTCAAGTTGAGCCTTGATGTAATCTGCGTGCTGACCTGAAATCTTAGGGAAACCAGAAAGTTCGGTACCATTACCACGAGGGCCGTGACAAGCAATACACGCCGTTACGCCGCGTTCTGCATTACCCGCAGTGTAAAGAACCTTACCTTCATCTACTACATTTTCAGGAGTAGAGTTACTAGAGATAGGTAGAGAGGCGTAGTATGCCGCTAGGTCAGCCATATCTTCTTCAGATAAAGGCATCGCCATTGCACCCATTACAGGTTCGTAACGACCTTGCTTACCACCACTTGTCATACCTAGTTTAAGCTCTTTTAACTGCTTCTCTAGATACTTCTCATGTTGACCGGCCAGCTTAGGGTACTGAGTGATCAGACTGTTGCCGTCAGCACCGTGGCAGGCAACACATGTTTGTGATTTGGCTTTACCAGCTTCAATACTACCTTGAGCCCATACTGAGCAGCTGGCTAAAAGACTCAAAATTAGCGCTAATTTCTTCATGACATTCCATTATAATTATCAAGCTTCCAGTACCACTCTATGTTGCCACTCATGGTACAATAGGCGACCTTATGCCGAGCACGGTTATTTTACACAAATTCACAAAAAAGTAATCAATCGACTACACAAAGTCGAGATGGAGTTAACAGTGAGCGTAAAAATTCATTATCAAAACACGCATTTCATTACCAGTGCACCTGATATTCGTCATTTACCAGAAGACGAAGGGATCGAAATTGCGTTTGCAGGACGCTCCAATGCTGGTAAATCTAGCGCGCTAAATCGCGTTACAAACCAAAAAAGCTTGGCGAAAACCAGTAAAACACCCGGTCGAACTCAGCTAATCAACCTATTTAAGGTAACGGACGGTTGTCATATCGTCGATTTACCTGGATATGGCTTTGCTCAAGTACCACTTGAGATGAAGAAAAAATGGCAGAAGTCGCTAGGTGAATACCTACAACGACGTGAAAGCCTGAAAGGTTTAGTGGTATTGATGGATATCCGTCACCCAATGAAAGACCTTGACCAACAAATGATCTACTGGGCTATCGATAGCCGCATCCCAGTACAGGTTTTGTTAACAAAAGCAGACAAACTGAAAAGTGGCGCGCGTAAAGCACAGCTACTGAAAATCCGTAACGACGCGAAATCTTTCGGTGGTGATGTTGCGGTTGATGTCTTCTCTTCAATGAAGGGCATCGGCGTTGACCAACTGCGTGCCAAGATGGATGAGTGGTTTGCCCCTGCGCTTGCTGATCAAATCATTGATGAGCTAGCGGACGAAGAGCACAACGACTCAGAGTAGTTCCCCTACTTATCACTATAGGTTAGAGCACTTACAGCAAGTAATTTAGCCTTATCAATACCCCTCCTTATATAGGTGGGGTATTTTTTTCCCTAAAATTAGCGATTTAAACTCAAAAACTGAGAATCAAAGACAGGATTAACCCGTTACGACCAACAGAAGTGAACCATACTAAAAGACATATCTAAATAATCAGGATAATGAGAAAGGAATACTCATGTGGAAAACACCATTGGCCATCATTGCACTTATGTTGGTCTCACTGACAGGATTTGCTTCTGAAGCAGAACAAGAACAAGCCCCACTGATCAATGTCGATATGACCTTGGACCTAGATGGGATGGAAAAGTACGCCCAAGATGCGAGTGAGTCTCTTGAGGTGATATCGCAATCTTTGCAGGCGATAGTCAACAACCCCAACCTAAGCGAAGACCAGCAACAAGCCTTGAATCAAACCGTTGAAAGCATCAACAAGCTTACGAGTTCCACCAAGACATCACTCAATCAACTGCCACAAGCCTTAGACCAATCTCGACTCGCCTTTAAACAAACCAGCCAAATGCTGTTAGATGATATTCAGACCAAGATCATCATTGCGCTGGCGGCCGTTATCGCCGTCATTATTATCGCTTTGACCGCTATCTATCTGCTTATCCTGAAACCAATGCAGCAAACCTTGGTAAAGGCGACCAACAATATCTCTTCGATGGCGCAATCCATCCAGATCACCGCCGAAGCACTGAAATACAGCACCGAGAAACAACAGCAAATCATGGATTACATTGAGCATTCACCGACTCAATACACTGATAAATAAGGCGTGAGCCATCAATCCTTTATCGATCACTTGTAAAATAAAAGTTATTTCAAGCGATAAAACAATCAACTTAGAGACGGATTTAAATTACCAAAAGCTGGTCGAATTCCAGATCTAAGGCAGATCAGGGGTTTATCACTGTGCTTGAGAAAGTGTAATGAAAGGCACTAAAAACGAGAGGTTTTGGGGGGGATAGCAGGTTGGAAATATTTTTCTTTCGCACAAGAAAAAACGCCCCAGTCAAATACTGACTGGGGCGGCTGAATCAGCCTAATCCAATAACGTGAAACAAAAGGTCTGAAAGATAGAACATCTTACCTCTGTACCCTACGAGATTTAATGTACAACAATTGCTCAGAAATGAAAACAACTTTTGTAGTTTTTTTTCATGAATGTTTTATTAAAACACCTAAATTCTTACTACGACCTGACTTTATTTGAGACAAAAAAAAGCCAGTGTTTGTGCACTGGCTCATACTAATTTACTTATTAAGGTCAAAAACTGATTAGTGGGCTTGATCCCAGTTGTCACCGTGGCCAGCTTCCGCGACAAGCGGCACTTCTAGCTCTGCAGCGGATTCCATCAATTCTTGTACTTTACTTTCAATTTCGGCTAAAGATGACTCTTCTACTTCAAATACCAATTCATCGTGTACTTGCATAAGCAATTTCACACGACCATCGCCTTCCGCTTGGATCCATTCATCAACCAATAGCATCGCTTTCTTAATGATGTCTGCCGCTGTGCCTTGCATTGGTGCGTTGATCGCCGCACGCTCAGCCGCCTTACGACGCATACCATTACGAGATTGGATTTCAGGAAGGTGCAGACGACGACCGTAAATAGTTTCTACGAAACCTTGCTCTGAAGCCGCACTGCGCGTGTCTTCCATATACTGCATCACGCCAGGGTAACGCTCGAAGTAAGTATCCATGTAATGTTGTGCTTCGCCACGAGGAATACCCAGTTGCTTAGCCAAGCCAAAAGCACTCATGCCGTAGATAAGACCGAAGTTAACCGCTTTAGCGCGACGACGTTGTTCCGTCGTTACCTGCTCAATATCAACCCCAATGATCTCAGCCGCGGTTGCCGCGTGGATATCTTTACCTTGTTGGAATGCTTCCAGAAGCGCTTTATCACCCGAAAGGTGCGCCATGATACGCAATTCAATTTGAGAGTAATCGACCGCTAGAATCTTCCAACCATGTTGTGCAACGAATGCTTGGCGGATACGACGACCTTCTTCATTACGAATTGGGATGTTCTGTAGGTTTGGATCCGTCGAAGACAAACGACCCGTCGCCGTTACCGCTTGGTGGTAAGACGTATGAACACGGCCGGTTTCAGCGTTGATCATCTTTGGCAGCTTATCTGTATAGGTAGACTTCAGTTTCGCAAGGCCACGATACTCAATGATCAGCTTAGGTAGCGGGTAATCAAGAGCCAGTTCTTGCAGCACTTCTTCATTGGTTGAAGGTGCACCTGATGGCGTTTTCTTGATAACAGGCAGGCCCATTTTCTCAAACAGGATCGCTTGCAGCTGTTTTGGCGAGTTCATGTTGAACTCTTGCTCAGCAATCTCGTAGGCTTTCTGTTCTAGCTCATCCAGACGAACCGCAATCTCTTGCGATTGAGCGCCTAGCAACATGTCATCGATGAATACGCCAGTGCGTTCAATGCGAGACATCACAGGGATCAGTGGTACTTCAATTTCTTCATAGATGGCTTTTAGCTTTTCATCTTGCTCAATGTTTTCCATCAAACGATTATGAAGACGTAAAGTCACGTCAGCATCTTCTGCTGCGTATGGAGAGGCTTCACCCAGCTCAATCTGGTTGAAAGTAAGCTGTTTCTTACCTTTACCTGCGATCTGCTCAAATGAGATACAGCTGTGCTGTAGGAAACGTAGCGCTAGGCTATCCATATCATGCTTGCCGCCAACACTATTGAAGACGTAAGACGCCAGCATGGTGTCGTGCTTGATACCCTTCATCTCGATACCATAGCGCGCTAGCACGCTCATATCGTACTTCAGGTTCTGACCTACTTTCGCTTGTGCGTCATCTTCAAGAATCGGCTTAAGCTGTTCAAGTACCCAATCGCGATCCAGCTGCTGCGGTGCATCTAGGTAATCATGGGCAACCGGTACGTAAGCGGCAACGCCTTCTTCGGTTGCGAATGATAGACCAACAAGGTTAGCGACCATGTAGTCCAAGCTGTCTGTTTCAGTATCAAAGGCAAACACCTCTGACGCTTTCAGTTTCTCTAGCCACGCATTAAAAGAGGCTTCATCTAAGATGGTTTCGTAGTTGCTGCGATCAATCGTCACTGCAGAGGTGTTCATTTCTACGGTAGAAGTGGTTAATGCCGTATTGCTACGCACTGCGCCCGACTTTTCATCCGCCTCAACCACACCACTGCCACCTTCAAGTAGCTCGTTCAACCAAGACTTGAAGACCAGTTGACCGTATAGCTTAATCAGCTCATCCGTGTTTGGTTGTGCTTTTACAAGCGACTCAGGTGTCTCTTCTAACTCGACGTCCAGTTTGATCGTTGCAAGCTCGTAAGACATCTCAGCGTTGTCTTTATTATCAATCAGCTTCTTAGCCATGGTTTTTGAACCACGGAAACCAAGCGCCGCAATATCATCAAGATTTTGGTACAACTTCTCGATGCTACCGATGCCTTGCAGTAACGCTGTCGCACTCTTGTCACCGACACCCGGAACGCCTGGGATGTTATCGACTTTATCGCCCATCAGCGCAAGGTAGTCGATGATAAGCTCTGGTGGGATACCAAACTTCTCAATAACGCCTTCGCGATCCATCACCACGTTAGTCATGGTGTTGATCAGGGTAACGTTGTCATCAACCAGCTGCGCCATATCTTTATCACCAGTACTAATAAGCACAGGCATACCAATCGCAGAAGCTTGAGAAGCAAGCGTACCGATCACGTCATCCGCTTCAACGCCGGGAATAGAGATAAGTGGCAAGCCCATCGCACGAATCACATTGTGCAAAGGTTCGATCTGGCAACGAAGATCATCAGGCATAGGTGGACGATTTGCCTTGTACTCTGGGTACATGTCATCACGGAACGTCTTTCCTTTCGCATCAAAAATTACCGCAATACGATCAGAAGCAAATTGACGCATCATGCTGCGCAGCATGTTAACTACACCGTAAACAGCGTTAGTTGGGATATCACCATTGCTCATTGTGCCAGGGTAAGCATGGAACGCGCGATATAGGTAAGAAGAGCCATCGATCAGAATCAATGGATTATCAGGAATACGAGCCATAATGTTTGTGTATCCAGTAAGTACAGAAATTATCTGTTAAGAATGCCACGTCTGTTGGTTGGATTCCACGTTGTCGATCTGTATCCGTTCACTCGGTTGTATTCGTTATAATCGATTTGTTGTTATTTTTTGTTCTTAGACGCAAGCGTTCTGTGGATAACTCTGTTTATATTATTTATCCACCCTGTTGAGAACTAAGGTGAACAACTCAAAAAACACCAATAAACAACTGAAAATAAAGGATAATTTTACAGATCGAACAGATGATCAACGATCTTTTCTCGATCTTGCGTTGTGGAAAAGAATGCTGATGGCGTTTTATTCATAAAAATACGTGCCACTAAATATGCATCTTGTTGAAATGGTAGGTATAAAAAAAGCGACACCCGAAGATGTCGCCTAGCAAAAACCGGTAAAGCCATTCAAATTGAATACCACAGCTTTACCTAAAAGCTATAAATTACACTGGAAGCAATGTGAGCAATGTCGTGTCAAAAAGAACTTAGTACAAGTTCGCGAGAATTCTGTTGGGTAACCAAGTAGATACTTGAGTACTTAACATCCTTGTGAACATTTCCTCATTCCCTAAGACGAAGTTAATAATAATGATTCTCATTTGATAGTCAACAATTAAATGATAATAAATCTCATTTAATTTATATACTGTTAACGACAGTGTTCAAATTTGCTTCAAAAAATGGATTCTATGGTCATTAATGTCTTCTTTTTCTTCAAATTTTTCGATTAGGTAACCGTTTCTTAATAACAGGCGCAGCATGGCTGAGAACTGGTTACGAGACTTAACCTTTAACTGTCTGTAGCCCTGCTCTTTCGCCCACTGTTCCTGAGCGTCTAATTGCGCCTGTGCAACGCCTTTGTTCCTCGCGAGCGGTGACACCCCACCAAACCAACTGTAAAAAGTCTGCTGATCCAATTCATAGCCGATCTTAAAACCAAGCAGCACCCCAGCCTCTTCAGCCACTAAGATAAGGTTCTTTTTCCCTACCAGCCGCTCTGAAAGAGAAGCGACACTCTCTTTTTTAGCGAACTCAGAGATCTGCTCGACCACAGACACCACTTCTTCTAACGAACCTTCACGCACGACAACTGACATCTTATTCATCCTTATAAACGAAAGGGCTGGCACAATGGCCAACCCTTTACTGATCACTTAAGTGAACTCTACACGATTACTTTTCTTTTAAGTGCTCTGCGGCTTGTGCATTGTCTTCTGCAAGCCATTCAGCCACATCTTTAGCGAAGTAAGTAAGAATGCCATCAGCACCAGCGCGCTTAAAGCACAGCAGTGATTCCATGACGGTTTCACGCTCTTTCAGCCAACCGTTTTGAATCGCCGCTTTGTGCATCGCATACTCACCAGACACTTGATATGCAAATGTCGGCGCTTGAAGTTCATGCTTCACACGGCGCACGATATCTAGGTAAGGCATGCCAGGCTTAACCATCACCATGTCCGCACCTTCATTAAGATCCATCGCGACTTCGTGAATCGCTTCATCGCTGTTCGCAGGATCCATCTGGTAGTTCTTCTTGTTACCACCTTTCAGGTTCGAAGCACTGCCGACTGCGTCGCGGAATGGACCGTAATAGCACGATGCGTATTTCGCAGAGTACGCCATAATCTGAGTGTGAATATGGCCGGCTTCTTCTAGCGCCTCACGGATTTTACCAATACGACCGTCCATCATGTCCGATGGTGCAACCACGTCAGCACCCGCTTCAGCGTGTGATAGTGCCTGCTTGATCAAGACTTCAGTCGTCTCATCATTCATCACGTAACCATCTTCATCGATGATGCCGTCTTGGCCGTGAGTGGTGAATGGGTCTAGTGCTACGTCAGTAATAACGCCAATGTTTGGCACATGCTCTTTTAGTAAACGTACAGCGCGCTGCACTAAACCTTCTGAGTTATGAGCTTCAGCTGCGCATAAACTTTTAGCATCTTGGTTCACGACTGGAAATAGAGCAATCGCAGGAACACCCAGCTTTGACAGGTAATCTGCTTCCTCAAGCATGTAGTCGATCGACAAGCGTTCAACACCTGGCATTGACTCGACAGGCTCGCGGCGGTCTTTACCCATCAGGATAAACATTGGGTAGATTAGATCATCCACAGACAATTGATTTTCTGCCATTAGGCGACGGCTAAAGTCGTGCTTACGCATACGGCGCATACGGCGACCTGGGAATTGACCTTGAATTGAAACAGACACTAGATTCTCCTTGCCTAGTCTAAGCACCGAAATACTTAGATATGAAAAGTGCTAAATACAGGCAAAAGCATATCACTGATGGCTCAGGACGCTAGCAGTAAAATATGAAACCCACTCAAAAACAGGGATAAATGGCAAAAAATGACCTTCTCCTCACACTGCCGTATACTCATGACAACTCAGTAAAGACCGCTTTCAGGACAAAACAATGATCGACACCCATGCTCATATTTACGCGAGCGAATTTGATGAAGACCGCGAGCAAGTCGTACAGCGC
The DNA here is from genome assembly GCF_024347415.1 of Vibrio crassostreae. Taxonomy (NCBI): domain Bacteria; kingdom Pseudomonadati; phylum Pseudomonadota; class Gammaproteobacteria; order Vibrionales; family Vibrionaceae; genus Vibrio; species Vibrio crassostreae. Next base: position 95,615 of record NZ_AP025476.1, on the reverse strand, counting down.
GCACTGGCTCAAGGGATTGATACCATTCTATTGCCGAACATCGATTTAGAATCTATCGAGCCAATGTTAGCAACGGAAGCGCAGTTTCCTGATGTGTGCCGTTCAATGATGGGCTTACACCCTTGCTATGTCGATGCGAATATCGAGCAAACCCTCAAAACCATTCGAGCTTGGTTTGATAAGCATGACTTTATCGCCGTGGGTGAGATTGGTATCGACTTGTACTGGGATAAAACCTTCAAGGCTGAACAAGAGATGGCTTTCGTGACTCAGCTGCAGTGGGCAAAAGAGCTCGATCTACCGGTGGTGATCCACACCCGTGATTCCATTGAAGAGACACTTGCCCTACTTCGTAAAGAACAAGATGGCAGCTTACGCGGGGTATTCCACTGTTTTGGCAGCAGCTTAGAGGAAGCTCAAGCGATCAATGCGTTAGGTTTTCACTTAGGTTTAGGCGGCGTTTCGACCTTTAAGAACTCAGGGATGGACAAGGTAATCCCACATCTTGATATGGATTACGTCATTCTAGAGACAGATTGCCCATACTTGGCACCAACACCGAATCGCGGTAAACGTAATGAGCCAGCCTATACAGAATTGGTGGCAAAACGCATCGCCGAATTGCGCGGAATTACCCTTGAAGAAGTCGAAAACATAACCAGCACAAATGCTAAGGCATTGTTTAATCTATGATGAATCTATTAATAAGTAATTATTACGGATTTATCCTGAATTTATTTGAGAAAGCTAAGTGATATGTATAGTATCAACCACCTGCATATGGAGGTAGTTGATTATGTGTGACCATTCACAACACTTACAACGTCAACATCGAACCCTATGGCATAAGATTTTGGGCATCAAAGAGCTCTATATATGTCAGAACTGTGGCTATCAGTTAAAGATTCGATAAACAGACATAATAAAAAAGCGGCCCTAGGCCGCTTTTTTATTATGTGATTCTTACTGAAGCATTCCGAATTAAGATTCAGCTTCTTCCTCTTCATCCGCATCTGGCTTACGCGTATAAAAACGTGCGAAGAACAGACCAATCTCAAACAGAATACACATTGGAATCGCCAACAGTGTCTGTGAGATCATATCTGGTGGTGTCAACATCATACCGATGATGAAAGCACCTACGACGATGTAAGGACGCTTTTCAGATAGAGATTGAGGCGTTGTCGCCCCCGTCCAACATAGCAAGATAATCGCAACGGGCACTTCAAAGGCAATACCAAAAGCAAAGAACAGCGCGAGTACAAAATCAAGATAGCTTGAGATGTCGGTTGCGAACTCTACCCCCCCTAATGATATGGCCGTAAAAAAGCCAAATACCAACGGGAATACAATGAAGTAAGCGAACGCCACACCACAGTAAAACAGCAATGAACTTGAAGCCAATAGCGGCATGATCAAGCGTTTTTCATGCTTGTATAAACCCGGAGCAACAAAAGCCCACACCTGATACAAAATAAACGGAACCGCGAGGAATATAGACGCGATCAAGGTTAATTTCAGTGGTGTGAAAAATGGCGATGCAACATCGGTTGCGATCATCGTCGCCCCTTCAGGTAGACGATCTACCAAAGGTGCTGATACGAATTCATAAATATCATTAGCAAAATAAATTAGCCCGACAAATATCACTAGCACCGCGACAATCGCACGTAGTAGACGATTACGTAGTTCTAGAAGGTGGCTAATTAAAGGCTGTGTCTGCTCAGTCGAAGACATGTCAAACCTCTTAAACAGGAAGATCGAAAAGGAGCCGCGCGTGTATCTATCCAGTTGAATTGGTATCCACTTGAATAGTTATTTACTTGAATAGCTATCTATTTAAACATCTAGCGACTCAAGTATCCGGCGACTCCTCCTTGCGAGACTATTCGGCTTTCTTATCTGACGGTTCTGAAGCATCGCTGCTAGTCTGAATGGTTTCAGGCTCAGCAGTTTCCGTGACACTAGGTTTAGTCTCACTTGGCTTATCAGACTCAGGCTTAGCATACGGACGTTGAACCTCAGCAGCGGCCTGCTTGAGTTCATCGACTGACGCTTTAAGGTCTGGAGATAAATCTTCCATGCCCATTTTTTCCGCCTTGCGTAGGTTTTCTTGCAGCTCCTGCACCTTAAGCTCATGAGAAAGTTCATCTTTCACACTATTTGCCATGCTTTTCGCTTGTCCAACAAACTTGGAAATACTGCGAATCGCCACCGGTAAACGCTCAGGCCCTAAAACCACTAACCCAACGACAGATATTAATACCAGTTCCCAAAAACCGATATCAAACACGATTTACGCCTGCTCTTTGTCTTTCTTTGTTTCAGCAGTTGTTTCAGCGTGAGCTTCTGTCTTCTGCTGTTCAATATTCTTTGGTTCGAAGTCTGCATCTTTCTTATCTGCAGGCTTGTCTTCATCGCTCATCGCTTTTTTGAAGCCTTTAACCGCTGAACCTAAGTCACCACCCATACCGCGCAGTTTCTTTGTTCCGAATAGCAAAATTACAATTACAGCAATGATTAGAAGTTGCCAAATACTGATACCACCCATTGTCATTGTCCTCGGGTCTGTCTACACATAAAAATATTAAGAGAGTCTACTGTCTAACGACGGTAAGCTCGCCAACTAAGCAACCAAAATGTGACACCTGCGATGCCACAGCCCATAGATAGCTGCTCATAAGGGCTTGAAACTAATATTGCGGAGCATACGACTAAAGTGGCTCCAACGCCAAACAAAAACTTTCCAGTTGCTTGCTGACGCTTACTATCTCGGTAACCTTGATAAAGCTGATCCATTCTGTGGTTCATCGCTTTACCTTGGCGCAAGCTGTCATAAAGTAGCTCTGGCAGCTCTGGCAGTTTTTCTGCCCAGAATGGCGCGCGCTCTTTTACTGCGTTAATCACAGCTTGCGGCCCCACCTGATTCATCATCCAGGTTTCAAGGAAAGGCTTGGCGGTTGCCCACAAATCAAGCTGCGGATACAACTGGCGGCCTAGACCTTCCACATACAACAAGGTCTTCTGCAGAAGCACCAACTGAGGTTGAACCTCCATGTTGAAACGTCTTGCTGTATTAAATAAGTTTAGCAACACATGGCCAAATGAGATCTCGCCAAGTGGTTTTGCAAAAATTGGCTCACACACCATGCGAATCGCGAACTCAAAGTCGTTGACGTTGGTGTCGTGTGGCACCCACCCCGAATCAACGTGCAGCTCAGCGACTTTACGATAATCTCGGTTGAAGAAAGCCAGCAGGTTTTCTGCTAAATAACGCTTATCTTCACTGTTGAGTGTGCCGACAATGCCACAATCCAAACCTATCCACTGCGGGTTATCTGGGTTTTCTGGGTTAACGAATACGTTGCCAGGGTGCATGTCTGCATGGAAAAAGCTATCACGGAACACTTGGGTGAAGAATACCGTCACACCACGTTCCGCGAGCAATTTCATGTTGGTGCCGTTGGCGTTTAGCGTTTCAATATCTGAAACCTGAATACCATAGATTCGCTCTGACACCATCAAGGTTTCACTGCTTAAATCAGGGATAACCTCTGGAACATACAGCTCTTCACTACCTTCAAAATTACGTCGAAGTTGAATTGCATTGGCCGCCTCACGGCGCAGATCTAGTTCATCCAGTAACGTTTTTTCGTACTCGTGAACCACCTCAACAGGTTTCAAACGACGTGCTTCAGGAAGCGACTTAGCGACTATACGCGCCATTCGGTGCATCAGTTTTAGATCTGCATCAATCACCGGGCGAATATCAGGGCGAATTACCTTGAGAACAATCTCGCGGCCGCTCTCTTTGAGTTTCGCAGTATGCACCTGAGCAATAGAAGCTGAAGCCAAAGGCTCGATATCAAAGTCGGTAAACCAGTTATCTAAACTGCCACCGAGCGCCTTTTCCATATCTTGTTTAGCCAATTGACCATCGAATGGCGCAACTTGGTCTTGCAACAGTGCCAACTGATCCGCGATATGAGGAGGGAACAGATCGCGACGTGTCGACATCATCTGTCCGAACTTGATCCACACAGGGCCAAGTTCTTGCAGCGCGAGACGTAAGCGATGACCCAACTCTTTATCTTGATGCTTGTTCTTAAGCCAAAACAGCGACTTTCGCGCCAGCAAAGGGGCTTTGGTCAATTGGTGCTCTGGCATCAACTCATCAAGGCCATATTCCAACTGTACCTTGATAATATGATAAAGACGTTTCAGTTCTGTTGGGGTCATGCTTTCTCCAACAGAGCGTTCAACTTAGCTTCAAGACGTGCTGCAGAGCTTTTCACGTCATCAACCTGATCGCAAAAGTGCGCGACTTCTAATGGCGCTGGTGCGATCTTCCACTCTTCAGTCAGAACTTGAGCAACATGGCTTTGATGTTTGCTGGCTTGCCTTGCCACAAAACCACCGACGTTTTTAACGCCTTGGACCAAGGTATGAGCAACCACATCACCCGTTACGCGCGATAACCACTCTTCCAAGTCAGGCTTGCAGTCTGTCATCAGTTGAGCGAATTTCTGAGCCAGTTGAATGTCACCCTCTAAGATCAGCTTATCTTGCTTGATCAGCTTGGTGATGTTCGATTGCTCACGCAGTTCCGGTAACACCGATAAATTCAAAGATAGGTAGCAATCAGGCTGCCCTTCGTATTCCGACAACACATCAATTTGTTGGCTGAAAACGAAAGTGAGTGTTTTATTCAACTCTTTCAAATTAACTTGAATGATCTGCCCCTTTAAACGAGACAAACGACGAACCAAAGCTGGATCATCGTTCACGAAAGTATTTAAAGAGGTTTCAATAACCGCGGTGACCAATGGATCAAATGGCATGACTGTCCTTACCTTTGAAAACGGATAAGCCTTAACCTATCCGTTCTGTCTTTATTCTTATTGTTTAGCACGCTCAACGAGCCTGCTACCAAGTTCGACTAGAACTTGTAACCGCGGTGCAGCGCAACAATGCCGCCCGTTAGGTTGAAATATTTAGTATTCTCGAAACCCGCTTCCTGCATCATGCCTTCCAAAGTCTCTTGGTTAGGGTGCATGCGGATAGATTCTGCAAGGTAACGGTAGCTGTCTGCATCGTTAGCAATCAGCTCACCCATTTTTGGCAATAGGTGGAAAGAGTATGCGTCGTAAACCTTTGATAGTGGCTCAAGCACTGGCTTAGAAAACTCAAGAACCAACAGACGACCACCCGGCTTAAGCACGCGGTACATTGAACGCAGCGCTTGGTCTTTATCGGTTACATTACGCAGACAGAAGCTGATGGTAATGCAATCGAAGTAGTTATCCGGGAAAGGCAACTCTTCAGCGTTCGCTTGTACATAGTGTACGTTGCCAACAATGCCGCTATCACGCAGCTTATCACGGCCAACATTCAGCATTGAGTTGTTGATATCAGCAAGAACCACGTGGCCTTTTTCACCAACGATACGCGAGAATTTCGCAGTAAGGTCGCCAGTACCACCACCAAGGTCTAGGATACGTTGACCCGGGCGAACGCCACTGCAATCAATCGTGAATCGCTTCCACAAGCGGTGAACACCACCCGACATTAAGTCATTCATGATGTCGTATTTAGCGGCTACAGAGTGAAATACCTCTGCTACTTTCGCGACTTTTTCGTCTTTCGCGACTGTTTCGAAACCAAAGTGTGTGGTTTCTGACTCTACTGCTGAATTTGTCTGCACGCTTGTGTCCATAATGCTGTTATCTACCATGGTAAGTTTTCATCGACAGCACGCTCCGTGTTTAGAGGCGCTGCGGCCGATTAGTTTACTTTATCCTCAGCGGGTTGTCTTTCTACTAAGGAGGCATTTTCTGAAAAAGCCTCATTTTGCGCCATTTCGGTCAAACCAATCGAGATAGGTTTCTTCACCTCAACCCCGAGTTGCTTGAAGCTTTCGGCCTGACGAATCACGTTGCCACGGCCTGTTACTAGCTTATTCATCGCACCTTGATAGCTTTGGTTGGCTCTATCTAACGAGCTACCAAGGCCTTCCATATCATCGACAAACAAGCGCAGCTTGTCGTAAAGCTTACTTGCACGTTCTGCGATGGCTTGTGCGTTCTGGTTCTGTCTTTCATTGCGCCACAGGTTATCAATGGTACGCAGTGCCACCAGCAAGGTTGTTGGGCTGACCAATATGATATTTTGCTCCATCGCGTCTTTCACCAAGCTAGGATCGGCTTGAATCGCGACTTGGAATGCAGGTTCGACCGGGATAAACATCAACACATAGTCCAAGCTCTGGATGCCTTTAAGCTGATGATAATCCTTCTGGCTCAGTCCTTTGATGTGCGCTCTTAACGATACCAAGTGATCACGCAGTGCTGCATCACGCTGTTGATCGGTTTCAGCATTGAAGTAGCGCTCAAACGCGACCAACGCCATTTTCGAATCGACTACTACTTGCTTATCTTGTGGTAAGTGGACAATCACATCGGGTTGATAACGCTTGCCGGCATCGTTTTGCAGGTTCACTTGCGTTTGGTATTCATGCCCTTCTCGCAAGCCTGATTCAGCAAGCACACGCGCCAGCACCACCTCACCCCAGTTACCTTGCTGCTTGTTATCACCTTTAAGCGCCTGAGTCAGGTTAACCGCTTCACGTGTCATGCTCTCGTTGAGGCGCTGCAGGTTTTTCAGCTCATGCACTAAGGTGTGGCGCTCTTTGGCTTCTTGGCTAAAGCTGTCATTAACCTGCTTCTTAAAGCCTTCTAATTGCTCTCTCAACGGCGACAGCAATCCTTCTAGGCTCTGCTTGTTCTGTTGATCAACCTTGGCGGTTTTACTCTCAAAAAGTTGGTTCGCTAACAATTCAAACTGCTGCTTAAGTCGAGATTCAGCTTGTTCTAGCAACTGCAGCTTTTCGCTATTGGCGAGGTTTTCTTGATCATGCCTTGCTTCTTGTTCGCGCAGTTCGGCTTCCAATTCAGATTTATGGTCTTTCAGCACATTGATCTCATCAGCGTACTGCTGGCGCTCTTGCTTTACTGCCTCAAAGTAGCGCAGCTTTTCCATCGCAGCCATCACCTTACCGTGTGCTTGCTTGAGCTCGAATGCCGCTTTGTCTCGGTCATCATCTAACTCATTGAGTTCTTGTTGCGCCTCTGCGAGTGATGATTTGAGCTGAGCTTGCTGAGATTCATGCAACAAACGATCGGACTCTAGCTGCTGCTCGAGCAATCGCTGCTGAAAAGAGAGCTTCTGTTTAATCCACCAACCCACGACGCCACCGCTGACGAGCGCGCCAGAAATTGCAGCAATAAGCGTTGCCTGATATTCGATAATCCATTGCATGATAATGATTTAGCCTAATTGGAAATAACTCATTAAATGGTATTTTGATACTGGATAAATGTCCAGTTTGCCGTATTAAAATTCGACAGATAGACTAGGCGCTCCGTATTCTGTCCCATCAAATTAAAATGAGTTGCCATGAACGAACGTCGTGCCTTAGGCTTTGGCCTTTCCGCAGTACTGCTGTGGTCAACGGTCGCTACTGCTTTTAAGCTGACCCTTGCTGAGTTTTCACCTATTCAAATGCTGACTACCGCTAGCATTGTGTCGTCGATTGCGCTGATCGCAGTCTGCGCCTTTCAGGGCAAGCTTTCTCAGCTGAGTACTACGTTCCTTTCAAACCCTTGGTATTACTTACTGCTCGGCTTGGTCAACCCATTGGCCTATTACCTGATTCTATTCAAAGCATACGACCTGCTTCCCGCTTCACAAGCTCAAGCCATCAACTACAGCTGGGCGATCACGCTAACCTTAATGGCAGCGGTTTTTCTAGGGCAAAAGATTCGTAAACAAGATTGGATTGCGTGTACCTTCAGCTATGCGGGTGTGGTAGTTATTGCGACCAAAGGCGACGTGTTAGGCATGCAGTTCGATAGCCCACTCGGTGTGGCGCTAGCGCTGCTTTCAACTTTGCTTTGGGCGGGATACTGGATTCTCAACACCAAAAACAAGGCTGATCCCGTGGTTGGCGTACTGCTTGGATTCTTAGTGGCATTACCCTTCGCGATCGGTTTAACCATTTTTGAGGGCGAAAGCTTTAGCCAAATTACGGCGAAGGGTTGGATGGCGGTGACTTACGTTGGTCTATTCGAGATGGGCATTACCTTTGTATTGTGGTTATCAGCACTCAAGCTAACCAATAATACGGCGCGTATCAGCAACCTAATCTTTGCCTCACCGTTTATCTCGCTAATGCTACTTTCGACCATTATTGGCGAAGAGATTCACCCAGCAACACTGTTTGGCTTGGTACTGATCATTGCTGGTTTAGTGATTCAGCAGATCAAGTTTTCAAAAAACAAAGCTGCGTAAATAAGAGCGAAAAGACTCGATTGATCGAGAAAGTCATCAATTGAGTTACTTTTAACTCTAAACTAGATACAAAAATGGCGAGTCGTATGACTCGCCATTTTTATGTAATTTTAAATCTATGGGTAAGCTTAAACCCACTGACCTGCTGCAAAGCCAGAACTCCAGCACCATTGGAAGTTATAACCTCCAAGCCAGCCAGTTACGTCCATCACTTCACCGATGAAGTAGAGGCCAGAGACGCTCTTACATTCCATGGTTTTTGAAGATAGGTGATTGGTGTCCACACCGCCTAGAGTTACTTCGGCCGTTCGGTAGCCTTCGGTACCGTTTGGCGCGATTTTCCAATTTTCTAGGTGCTCTACGATGTCATTCAGCTGTTTTTCATTGAACTGCTTAAGCGGCTTGTCTTCCAGCTCTTTACGATCAATCAACACTTCCACAAAACGCTTCGGTAGTGCTTTCGCCAAGGTATTTTTCAGGCTCTGATTTGGGTGCTTCTCGCGAGAGTTAGCCAGCAACTCAGCTACATCGACTTCAGGTACTAGATTAATCGAAACCGACTGACCCGCTTTCCAGAACGAAGAAATTTGCAGAACTGAAGGACCCGATAGGCCGCGGTGGGTAAAGAGCAACGCTTCTTTGAACAAGGTTCCGTCTTGCGCGGTGATCTCGGCAGGAATTGCGATGCCAGAAAGCTCAGCGAAAGCTTCTTTATCTTCTTTATGCAGAGTGAATGGCACCAAGCCTGCGGTAGTTGGCATCACAGACAAACCAAATTGCTCGGCAATCTTGTAACCAAATGGCGTTGCGCCCAGCTTAGGCATCGACAAACCACCGGTCGCTACCACCAGTGAGTCACACTCAACTTGGTCGGTATTGAAATGCATCTTGAAGCCAGAATCGGTCTTTTCGATAGAATGAACATCACAACGATAACGCTGTTCAACTTTCGCCTGCTTACACTCTTCAAGCAGCATACTCACAATGTCTTTTGCGGTGTGGTCATTCACACAGAACAACTGGCCGTGGTCTCGCTCTTCGAACTCTATACCGTACTTGCTCACCATCGAGATAAAATCCCAGTTGGTGTATTGAGATAAAGCTGACTTCACGAAGTGAGGGTTGTTACACAGGAAGTTGTTGGCTGAAACATCATAGTTAGTGAAGTTACAACGGCCGCCACCTGAGATTAAAATTTTTCTGCCTGGTTTCTTTGCATGATCAACCACCAGCACTCGTCGGCCGCGTTTACCAGCTTCCGCAGCACACATTAAGCCCGCGGCGCCCGCACCAATTACGATTACATCAAATTTTTCACTCATGTGGTTCTGCTTTTCTTCACTTTTGCAGCCCGAGTACGCCCTGTTCTCGAAATGCCATCAATAAAAAAGGATGTGCATAAACAGCACATCCTTACTAATTGCTCGCTATTTTAGCGGCAATTTTAAACTTTGCAATTGATGTTCAATTGTACAATTTGCAGACAGCAGCAAAACCACTACTTGGCTTAGCGAACCAACAACCGAAGCTTCACACCAAAGCCTAAGCTCTACTTCATATGTACTAAAAAACTTAGACGATGAAAGAAGCCAGCAAGGTTACACCTAGCAGAGCGGAAGAGAGTATGAATAACTGCCTTACACGATCACACTTGGAAGTGAACACTTCATCATGGTGATGGTGATACTCTTTGCTTTTGATGTAACTAAACAGACGAACCTGTTTGGTCATATTGCCATGAGTTGTGAAAAAACCGCCTCCGTCTACTTGTTGATAAAGTAGAGGATGCGCTTCTCGCATAATATAAATGAGCGTTCTTAGCGCAGTAAAATAACGCGCCCAGTTCACGCAAGTCACAACCATTAGTGCAAATAGAATAGTGTCGCCGCTGATCATCCTTTCCTCCCTACATCTTCATAAGAAAACTCAAAAGAAAAAGATAATCAGTGTCTTTCTCGTACTACCTAAACGGCAGGAGCTTCCATAATTGAAGATGAACCATCTTTTGCCAATTGCGCTAGGTCTTTATCAATAAAGAACAGTGCTTTACCGTCTTCACCAACAAGTTCTAGCTTATCCAATACACCTTTAAACAACTTCTCTTCTTCGTGTTGCTCTGCAACGTACCATTGCAGGAAGTTAAAGGTTGAGTAGTCTTGTGTGCTGAAAGCAACGTGAGCCAGTTTGTTGATCTTTTCAGTAATCATCTGCTCATGTTCATAAGTTTCACGGAACACTGCGCCAAGGCTTTCGAATTCGTGTTTTGGTGCTTCAATTGCACCCAGAATTGGCATTGCACCTGTTTCGCTTACGTAAGTGAAAAGACGCTGCATATGTTCCATTTCTTCTACTGCATGAACACGCAGAAACTCTGCTGCACCTTCAAATCCTTTGTCTTCACACCAAGCACTCATTTGTAAGTATAGATTGGATGAGAAAAATTCTAGGTTAATTTGATCATTCAGTTGCTCAACCATAGTTTTTGACAGCATTTAAGACTCCTAATTACATCCTCAATTTTCTCTACTATATCACTTTTTAATGAATATCTCGCAGGCCATTAGTTAACCAATATTTCGAGCCGTCATTACGCAAGACAGTGGATATGAGATCACTTCAGCAAAAAAAGCCACCGCATAGTGCTAATCTTTAAACAGACAATGAATAAAGGAGGTAGAGATATGAGTTACAAACATATTTTGGTCGCGGTCGATTTATCAGAAGACAGCAAATTAATTGTGGATAAAGCGGTAGCATTGGCAAAGCCATTGGAAGCCAAAGTCTCTTTTATCCATATCGATATTAACTACGCGGAACTCTACACTGGCCTGATTGATATCAACATGGCCGAAACACAACATAACGCGATGGAAGCATCTCGTATTCAGCTGCAAAATTTTGCGGAGCACGCTCAATACCCGATCACCCATACCCTGGTGGGCAGTGGCGATTTGAGTCATGAGCTGTGTGACACCATCAACGAGTTCAATGTTGATCTCGTGGTTTGCGGTCACCATCAAGACTTTTGGAGCAAACTGCTTTCTTCAACACGACAACTGATCAACGCCTCTCCGGTTGATATGCTGGTCGTGCCTCTAAGAGATTCAGAAGACTAATGATTTAAGGTTAGGTAACATACAGCTCATATCTTATTAACGAAGTTTTACTATGAGCTATTTAGCTGGTGTTACCCTCCTATGGGCCTTCTCCTTTAGCCTGATCGGCGTTTACCTTGCGGGTCAGGTTGACTCTTGGTTCTCTGTTTTAATGCGTGTTGCCCTTGCTGGCGTCGTATTTCTTCCTTTTCTAAAGTTTCGCGGCATATCGCGTAAGCTGATCGCTAAATTGATGGCGATTGGTGGTATCCAGCTTGGCCTGATGTACTGCTTCTACTATCAGTCTTTCTTACTGCTATCTGTTCCTGAAGTCCTTTTGTTTACCGTTTTCACGCCAATTTACGTCACGCTGATTTATGACTTTCTCAAAGGGCAATTCTCTCCGTGGTACCTAGTGACTGCGGCAATTGCGGTATTAGGCGCGGTATTCATTAAATTCGCAGGCATCAACGAAAACTTTTTAGTTGGCTTCCTCGTCGTGCAAGGCGCGAACCTGTGCTTTGCTATCGGTCAGGTGGGCTACAAAGTTGTGATGGAGAAGGAATCGACCGAGTTACCTCAGCGAACCATATTTGGTTACTTCTACTTAGGGGCGCTATGTGTCGCTTCGGTTGCTTTCATGCTACTGGGCAATCCAGAGAAACTACCCACCACCACACTTCAATGGGGAATCCTGATCTACCTTGGCTTGATTGCTTCGGGGCTGGGTTACTTTATGTGGAATAAAGGTGCATGCATGGTGAATGCCGGTGCACTGGCGGTAATGAACAATGCATTGGTTCCTGCTGGTCTTGTGGTGAATATCCTGATTTGGAACAGAGATGTCGATTTGGTTCGATTGTCTGTTGGTGGCGCCGTTATCTTGTTCTCTTTGTTCGTCAATGAGACTTGGGTGAAGAAGCGCGTAGCAAGATCCGCAAGCAACGCTTAGCTGATTTGAACGAGATACATAAGCTAGCTCGGATAACCCCAAAAAGCAAAAGAGCGACCTAAGGTCGCTCTTTTTAAATCATCGCTGTAGCAATAAACCATTCGAATCAACTTCAGTGAATGTGATTATGGCTCACTACCTGAGTCTTGGTTTCAGTGAAGGCGACATCATCAAGTTGTAGATTGATGCGTTCAAGGTCACTTTCCAGTTTCTGGCTTTTCTTAAACAGCTTTTGCTGTTTCTTAATCATCTTCGCGAGCTTTTTGTTGTACTTCTCTTGTTTCTTAGCTGCTTTCTTCGCTTGTTTGAGTTCAGCTTTCTCATCACTACTCGCCTTCGCCATCAGTTTTTTCAACTTGGCTTTTTTCGGTGCTGCCTCTTTTTTTGCAAGCTCAGGAACAATATCAGTTGCGGCTGGATCGAACATTTGCACGCTAGGCTCAATTGTCTCGTTGATTTCTGCAAGCGATAGCTCTGGTGCAGGTAATGTTTCCGCTAACAGGCCGCATGCGACTTTCTCTTCAACGGGTTTGTTTTGACAACCAATAGGTGGAATTGCGGTTGGTTTGCATAGATTCGCTTGATCCGCCGAAGAACGCGCACAAGAACGACACACGAACTTAGGTTCAGTCACCAAGCTGTGGATCTCGCCCAAGTGTTCAGTGATATCTCGACGGTTTAACTTACAAAAGCGTTTAGCCATGCTACAACTCCAGCTAAGAATAATAATGATTCTTAGTTAGATATACATCCGTAACGCGACTATCGCAAGTGTTAAATGGCAATTTATCGTATTTATGACGGGAAATTTTCTTAGCGTGTATCTAAGTTATTGATGCATCAATTAAGTCATTGATGCTTTCACATAGACGTCAAAGCGGTTCTTTTTGGTTTCTATCGCCATACTCGGTTTTTGCTCGTCTAACCAAGCTGCGTAATCCGGTCTTTTGACCACAACGCGCTTCGATGCCAATTTCATCGCCGGCTCAAATAGACCATCAGCATCCAGATCGGCACCCACCAAAGATTGGAATACGCGCATCTCTTTTTTAACCAAAGCCGATTTCTTTTTGTTCTCTGGGTGTGGGTACATAGGGTCTAGATACACCACGTCTGGTTGTTCGAAATCAGGATCGTTACTGAGCTTATCTAGCGCATCGTGACTCGAAGCGTGAATCAACTTCATACGTTCGCTGACCCAACCACCGATGTCTGGGTCTTGTTGCGCTCGCTGCAAGCCATCATCAAGCAGTGCTGCCACAACGGGGTGACGCTCGACCATTTGTACCTTACAACCTAGAGAAGCCAACACAAACGCATCGCGCCCTAAGCCCGCAGTGCCATCGAGGATAGTTGGCGTTGCGCCTTTGTTTAAACCAGCGGCTTTGGCAATCGCCTGACCTTTACCACCACCAAACTTACGTCGGTGACCGACAGCGCCTCCCACTAAATCAACAAAGATAGCGCCAAGCTTAGGCTCATCGACTTTACGTAGCTCAAGTCGCTCACTAGTCAGTACCAAAGCAAAATCACTGCTTTCATCATGAGATAAGTTCCAGCGGGTCGCTAAGTCATTCAAGTGATCGATTTGGGTAGCATCTTCACAAATCAGTTGTAGTTGCAAGGTCGTCTCCAACAGACAGTCGTATTCAAAACAAAAGAGGCAACCAGTTTACCTGATTGCCTCAACAATACATATTAGCGGTGAAAAGTATTCCCAGCTAAAGTCGGCTTACCTAAACCAATAGCTCTGTCTCGCGCTCTTGCCTTAACTCTTCAACGAGCTCCGCCAGTGGCTTAGGTCGCCCTATGATGTAGCCCTGCGCGTAGTTCACACCAAGCTCGATCAACTTATCTATGATTTGAGTATTTTCAACGAACTCAGCCACGGTATGTTTACCCATCTGCTTAGCTAAATCATTGATCGAGCGAACCATCACATGGTCCATCTCATTGACATCAATATCACGTACAAACAAGCCATCGATCTTCACAATATCGACCGGCAGTTTTTTCAGATAACCAAACGACGATAGCCCTGAGCCAAAGTCATCCAGTGCAATCATGCAGCCGAGCTCTTTGATTCGAGTGAAGAATTTGATCGCCTGCTTCATGTTACTCATCGCAGCCGTTTCGGTGATCTCTAAACAAATCTTATGACACGGTATCGATGAATCACTCAGGCTATCTATCAAGAACTCGACAAACTCACGGTTACCCATCGAGTGACCGGAAAGGTTAATTGAACACATCCCCAACTCATCAATGATATCTGGTCGTTGTTCCAACCAACTCAAGGTTTGACCCACCACTTGGCGGTCAATCAAATGCGCGATGTTGTAGCGCTCAGAGGCTGGCATGAAGATCCCCGGAGAGATGTACTCACCTTTGATATTCTTGATACGTACCAAGATCTCAAAGTGCATTTTTTCACTATTTTCATCTAGACCAAGAATGCGCTGAGCAAACAACTCTAAGCGGTCATTCGCCAAAGCCTCATGCACTAAGTTGACACACTCCATCTCTAAGTGACGACGACGCAGGTCTTCATCATCTTGATGGTAAAGGTTATAACGGTTACGGCCTTCTTCTTTAGCCGCATGACAAGCCGCATCCGCCTGAGCATGCACCATCTGCGGTGAAGCCGCAGTATGGTCAATCAATCGAATGCCAATAGAGCAGGTCAGGTTGAGTCGAATATCATCCCACAAGAACGGATTCTCGCTCATCATCGAGATAATACTGCGACACACATTCACCGCATCTCGCTCAGTACAGTCTTTCATTAGTACTGCAAACTCGTCACCGCCCATTCGCGCTAACACCGCATTATAAGGCAGTACATCTTCCAGCAAATTGGCGCTAAACATGATTGCGGCATCACCCGCTTCATGCCCTGCGGTGTCGTTCAGGACCTTCAACTGATCCAAGTCTAAGAACAACATTGCATGAGTTCGCATGTGACTCTCAACCTCTTTGAGCGCTTTTTGCAACTCTTGCTCAAAGTGGTTACGGTTGAAGGTATCGGTTAGCAGATCATAACGAGCTTGATACTCTAACTTTTCAGAGAGCTCGTGTGTTTCTGTTATGTCTTCCCCCACAATCAACAGCTGATCAGACTCCACAAGCGGGCGAATATTTTCTCGAATCCAGATCTTACTGCCGTCGGCATGGCGATATTCGATATCACGACGCCATACCCCACGAATCTTATGTTGTGGTTGCAGCAAAATATGACGTGGAATCATCGCGTTCTCATCGACATAGAACTCTCGAGGGCGGTGCCCTAATAGTTGATCTAGCGGGTAACCTAGTAGCTGCTCCGCAAACTGGTTCACTTGTTGGATGCGGTTATTGCCATCGAGGGTAATCATCATCACCGGTTGTTTGTCGTAATATAACTTGAGGTTCGCTTCGCGCTGGAACAGTTTATTCTCAGCCAGCTTACGAGAGGTCACGTCACGCGCTTCAAACAGGAACTGAGTGTCTTCCTTCTCATTGCCTGGCATCGACTTCAATGAAATATCCAACACCATCGCACCACGATCACGACACCACACCTCAGCTTCAAATCGTAAGGCTGGGTGTTCACTTTTAGTGATGAAATATTCACTTAGCACTTCTCGTGCAGAATCTTCCCAATGTTGATGTTGCTGCAGAGGTGTTCCCAGTTTATAGCCTTGGTTATAAAGCAGCTCATGTAGCTTGCTGTTACTCGACAACAACACACCGCCCTTATCAATAATGCCCATGAACTGCAGGCTTTGATCGAATATCGACTCAAGCAGCAGCTGGCTTTGTCGGCTGGCACGTTCACTTTTCTTTAGGCGATTGAGGTAATACACCAATGTCGCGATGACACACGACATAACCAAAAACAGCAAACCTACGGTGCGAATTTCATCGCGGTAGCGTACTAAAAATGACTTTGGCTTGTTGAGGAAGGTCACCGAGGCTTCATTCTCGGCACCCAAATCCCATCTTGAGATCTGTTGGTAATCAAGTTTGATTTCTGGCGCGCCAGCAACCACCAATGGCAATGGTGCCTTGGGGTTTTTCAATACACTCAACAATACGCGCCCGGTGTCTCGGCCTTGTGTTTCTCCGCTTTGAATCACACCACCAATCGCACCAAAACCTAGCCCTAGATCGTGCACCATGTACAATGGCATTTGGGTCTTGATATTCAGTTGTCGCCAATCTTCATCACTGCTCACTCTACCTTGCGCATCGCGGTAATACGCCCAAAACAACAAGCTCTTGCCTAGATCTGCACGTTGAGAAAATTTCATTAACTCTTGGTAGGAATCCGGCACATAGTGCTCAACGAGATCAGAAAAATCGGGATGGGTTTTGATGAACAAATCGATTTGAGAACGAATCGCCTCACCCGTGACCGAGTGATCAGTAACAATGTAGATTTTCTTTACGGTAGATTGAATACGCTTAACTAGCTCAATATTGCCAACTAAGTCGATATCTTCGGTGATGCCCGTCGCGTTCAAACCTTCGATCATTTCAGGGGAGAAGTTGTTGATGCCACCAAAGATCACTGGCGTATCTTTAAGATCGGGCGCAAGGCGCTTCATTAGGTTGAGCGCGTTATTGTCACTAACGACAATTGCTGCAAATTCTTCATGCAGTAACTTGGTATGATAAAGCTGATACACGCGCTCTAGGTATTCTGGGTTTTGAGTGCGTTTACTATCGAGATAAACCACACGGTAAGACAGCCCGTCACGATCGAGCTCATCTGATAATCCTTTATGGAAATCATCTGTCCAAAAAAAGCCTTGGTGGTAGGAGTGGATCACCAATACATCCTTTGTCTGAGCTGAAGCAAACACACTCCAACACATCACAATAAAAAATAACGAAAATCGCACTGAATTCACCCTAACCCTATAGTTACTGCTAATATTATCACCCTTGGCTATGATGTGTACTCAGGCCGGTATGTTTTTCATTCAATCTAAGGATTATGCATGTCCACAACCACAGCTCGTCTTGATGATCTAGACCGTGCCATCCTCAAAACCTTGATGGAAGATGCACGTACTCCTTATGCTGAAATGGCAAAGCAGTTCGATGTCAGCCCTGCGACGATTCACGTCCGTATCGAGAAAATGAGATCGGCCGACATTATTGAGCGTACCGAGGTTGTGGTAAACACCAAAAAGCTAGGTTACGACGTGTGTTGCTTTATTGGTATCAACCTCAATGCTGCCAAAGATTACCACTCAGCGATCGCCAAGCTGAATGCCTTAGATGAAGTGGTTGAGGCGTACTACACCACTGGTGCTTACAATATCTTTGTAAAGCTGATGTGTAAGTCGATTGAAGAGCTGCAGTTTGTATTGATCGATAAGCTGCAAGCAATCGATGAAGTTCAGTCGACAGAGACACTGATTTCATTACAGAACCCTATCAACCGCAACGTTAACCCATAATCGTTTGATAAATAGATACAAAAAGAGCCTCACAAGGAGGCTCTTTTTTTACATTCTTATCAGCACAATATTAAGCGCTGATACCCGCATGGCGCAGCATCGCATCAATTTGTGGCTCACGACCACGGAAGCGTTTAAACAGCTCCATAGGCTCTTCACTGCCACCCATTTCAAGGATGTTATTCAGGAAGCGATTGCCCGTTTCAGTGTTGAAGATACCCTCTTCTTCAAATGCCGAAAACGCATCAGCTGAAAGCACTTCTGCCCATAGGTAGCTGTAGTAACCTGCGCTGTAACCACCAGCGAAGATATGACCAAAGCTGTGTGAGAAACGGTTCCAATCAAGGCTTGGCAGTACCGACACCTTAGATTTCACATCCGCTAGCGTTTCTAGTACGCGAGCACCCACTTCTGGGTCGTATTCTGTGTGCAGTGTAAAGTCAAACAGGCCAAGCTCTAACTGACGCAGAATAAACATCGCAGATTGGAAGTTCTTCGCCGCTAGCATCTTCTCTAGCATCTCTTTTGGTAATGCTTCACCCGATTCGAAGTGACCAGAGATAAACGACAGCGCTTCTTCTTCCCAACACCAGTTCTCTAGGAACTGACTTGGTAACTCAACCGCATCCCAAGGCACACCATTGATACCCGCAACTGCGCCCGCTTCTACTTGCGTTAGCATGTGGTGGATACCGTGGCCAAACTCGTGGAACAGAGTCACTACTTCATCATGAGTAAATAGCGCAGGCTTATCACCAACTGGTTTGTTGAAGTTACACGTTAGGTAAGCGACAGGTGTTTGTAGCTCGCCAGATTCAGTAATACGACGACCACGACAGTCATCCATCCAAGCACCGCCACGTTTGTGCTCACGTGCGTATAAATCTAGGTAGAAGCTACCGCGCAGTGCTCCTGTCGCATCAAATATATCAAAGAAGCGCACTGACTCATGCCATGTGTCGACGCCTTCACGCTCTGTTACCGACATACCAAACACACGATTCAGTACCTCAAACAGGCCTGAAACCACATTAGATTCTGGGAAGTAAGGACGAAGTTCTTCATCAGAGATCTCGAACAGGTTCTGCTTCTGCTTTTCGCTGTAGTAAGCGATGTCCCAAAGATTTAGTTCAGAAACTCCAAACTCTTTTTCAGCAAACTGACGCAGTTCTTCAACTTCGCGTTCACCTTGCGGTTTTGCTTTTACTGCTAGGTCGTTTAGGAAACCAAGTACTTGGTCTGGCGTTTCAGCCATTTTGGTCGACAGTGATTTTTCGCTGTAAGTGCTGAAACCTAGCATGCGAGCGATCTCGTGACGCAGTTTAAGCTGCTCTGTGATGACCTCAGTGTTGTCCCATTTGCCTGCATTTGGACCGCGATCTGAAGCACGAGTTACGTAAGCTTCGTACAACTCTTTACGTAACGCTTGGTTATCACAGTAAGTCATCACAGGTAGGTATGATGGGATATCTAGAGTCAGTAGGTAACCTTCTTGCTCTTTAGATTCGGCCGCCGCTTGAGCTGCCGCCAGTGCCGATTCAGGCATACCCGCCAGTTCAGCTACGTCTGTGATCTGCTTGCTCCAACCCATGGTTGCATCAAGCACGTTGTTTGAGAATTGAGAGCCTAGCTCAGACTGACGCTTGCTGATCTCACCGTAACGGTGCTGTTCGTCAGCTGGCAGGCCAATGCCTGACAGCTCGAAGTCACGCAGTGCATCGGTAATGGTTTTTTGTTGAGCTCGGTTCAGTGCAGAGAATGCTTCGCTCGCCTTGATCGCTTTGTACGCTTCAAACAAGCCTTTGTGTTGGCCAACCCAAGTGCCGTACTCAGACAGTACTGGTAGGCAGCTCTCATACGCTTCACGCAGTTCGTCGCTGTTCACAACAGAGTTCATGTGGCTTACTGGTGACCAAATACGGCCTAAACGATCATCCACTTCTTCAATCGGAGCAACGAGGTTGTCCCAGCTTGGCGAAGTATTACCTTCAAGTACTTGTTCTATCTTGTTGCGACACGCTTCAATCACTTGCTCAACCGCTGGCTTAACGTGCTCAGGTTTGATTTGTGAAAACGGAGGTAAGTCCGTGAAGGTTAATAGCGGATTAGACATATAAACATTCCTTTGGCTTTAGAGACTTTCGTCTTTTTTGTAATGAGGTCGTCTTACAGTCATCAGGCTCAGGTTCGCCCTAAAAAATCACCTGCGAATAGTTATTAAATAGTGCCCAATAAGGCAAATTTCAATAGTAGAACCAATAACTAACCACATATTGCGAACGACTGCTCCTGAATTGTTCGAGAATTTATGGTCCATTGAGGGTTATAATGGTCTGATTAACCCCACCTACACTAACCACACTCTAAATCGAGAGTGTTACGAGAGTTTAATTTGTTAAGTTATCGCCACAGCTTCCACGCAGGTAACCATGCCGACGTAGTAAAGCATATCGTACAGAGCCTTATTCTTAATTCTTTGAAACAGAAGGATAAGCCTTTTGTTTATCATGACACTCACTCTGGTGTAGGTCGTTACGACTTAACGCACGAATGGTCTGAAAAAACCGGTGAATACAAGCAAGGTATTGCTCGTGTGTGGGAGCAAAAAGACCTCCCTGAAGACATTCAAAGCTACCTTGAGTCTATCTCAACACTAAACAACGGCGACAAGCTGCGTTATTACCCGGGTTCACCACGTGTTGCACGTGCTCACCTGCGTGACCAAGACCGTATGGTACTGACCGAGCTTCACCCGGCCGATCACCCTCTGCTTGAGCAAGAATTCCACCGCGATCGTCAGGTATCTATCTACAAAGAAGATGGCTTCCAACGCTTAAAAGGCAGCCTACCACCAAAAGAACGTCGTGGTTTAGTACTGATCGACCCGCCTTACGAGCTTGCAAAAGAGTACCGTGATGTCGTGACTGCAATCGCTCAAAGCCACAAGCGCTGGGCAACCGGTATCTACGCAATTTGGTACCCGGTAGTAAACCGCTGTGATATCGAAGATATGATCGAAGGACTTGAAGGCTTAGGCATCAACAAGATTCTACAAATCGAACTTGGCGTATCACCAGACACCAACGAGCGTGGCATGACAGCATCAGGCATGATCGTGATTAACCCGCCTTGGAAGTTAGAAAGCCAAATGAAAGAGATTCTTCCATTCTTGAAGGAAGCAATTGCGCCGGCGACCGGTCACTTCAAAGTAGAGTGGATCGTACCCGAGTAATCTCGAATCCATATCATAGACTGAAGAATCTTCAACAGACTGTGATGTGGACGAATAAATTTTAAACAGGGAGATTGAGTTCAACCGATCTGCCCTCAATATAATAATTAGACAATTTAAGAATCTATAGGACGTAGGTATCCGGTGCTCTCACTGTGACTACAACCTTCAATAAATGGAGAAAGTAATGGCGACTCATTTTGATTACATCTGTATCGGCGGCGGTTCAGGCGGCATCGCATCAGCAAACCGCGCAGCAATGCACGGTGCAAAAGTTGCACTTATCGAAGCTCAAGACCTTGGTGGTACTTGTGTAAACGTTGGTTGTGTTCCTAAAAAGGTAATGTGGCACGGCGCTCAAGTTGCTGAAGCGATCAATCTATACTCTGAAGATTACGGCTTCGACGTTGACGTAAAAGGCTTCAACTGGAGCAAATTGGTAGAAAACCGCCAAGCGTACATTGGTCGTATCCACCAATCTTACGATCGCGTACTGGGTAACAACAAAGTAAACGTAATCAAAGGCTTTGCTAAGTTCGTTGACGAGAAGACGGTTGAGGTGAATGGTGAACACTACACTGCAGATCACATCCTGATCGCGGTAGGTGGTCGTCCAACCATTCCAAACATCCCAGGCGCAGAGTACGGCATCGACTCAAACGGCTTCTTCGACCTAATGGAGCAACCTAAACGTGTTGCTGTTATCGGCGCGGGATACATCGCAGTTGAGATCGCAGGCGTACTAAGTGCACTTGGCACAGAAACACACCTATTCTGCCGTAAAGAATCACCACTACGTAGCTTCGATCCAATGATCATCGAAACGCTAGTAGAAGTAATGGAAGCAGAAGGTCCAACACTTCATACGCACTCAGTGCCTAAAGAAGTTGTGAAAGAAGCAGACGGCACACTGACTCTACACTTAGAGAACGGCAACACTCAAAACGTTGACCACCTAATCTGGGCTATCGGCCGCCACCCAGCGACTGACGCTATCAACCTAACATCAACTGGCGTTGAAACTAACGACCGTGGCTATATCAAGGTAGACGAATTCCAAGCGACTAACGTTCCGGGCATCTACTGTGTTGGTGACATTATGGAAGGCGGTATCGAGCTAACTCCTGTAGCAGTTAAAGCAGGTCGTCAGCTTTCTGAGCGTCTATTCAACGGTCAAACCAACGCGAAGATGGACTACAAGCTAGTTCCTACTGTTGTATTCAGCCACCCACCTATCGGCACGATCGGTCTAACGACTCAAGAAGCTGAAGAGCAGTACGGCAAAGACAACATCAAGGTTTACACATCTGGCTTCACTGCGATGTACACAGCAGTCACCAAGCACCGTCAACCTTGTAAGATGAAGCTAGTATGTGCTGGCGAAGAAGAGACTGTAGTTGGCCTACACGGCATCGGTTTCACTGTTGATGAAATGATTCAAGGCTTCGGCGTTGCAATGAAGATGGGCGCAACCAAAGCAGACTTCGACTCTGTTGTGGCTATTCACCCAACGGGCAGCGAAGAGTTCGTAACTATGCGTTAATCAACGCCTTTAGTTGATACTTTAAGAAGCAGTCCTTGGGGCTGCTTTTTATTAACCAGCTTGAACAAAAAAAGAACACATAAAGCACTGATATATAAAAAATTATAAAAGATTGTCAAATATCAGCAAAATCTACAGATCGTACTTATAGAATCCCGTTCATAATAATTCTTGAACGAGCGACAATGTCAGTAGCCAACACCCGTATAACCGATCTTTTTTATCAATTATTGGATCTATCAGAGGCAGAAAAAACAAAATACCTAAAAGAATTAAAATCACACCAAGTCGAACTGTATAACAAGATTTATCCCCTTCTCTACACATCAGATCTAGAGCCTCTTACACACATATTTGGCGTAAGCGCTCTTCAAGCTACCGACAAAAAAGCTAACTTCTCTGATACATTCATTGATAAATACCACCTATCTTACGAAATAGGTCGTGGCGGTATTGGTGTTGTCTATGCTGCTACCCGAGTGGATAAGACATTCCATCAAGATCTTGCCATAAAACTCATTCAACCCGCTTTATCCCACCTCATAGATAAAGAGTATCTGTTTCAAGAAGCACAAGCACTTGCGACGTTGAATCACCCATATATAACCAAGGTGATCGATGGAGGGACACATGAAGGGTCTGTCTACATCGTTATGGAACATATTAAAGGTTGCACATTGAACGAGTACCTTGCGACCTACACCCTGAGCTACCCCAAAAAGCTCAATCTATTTTTAAAGATATGCTCTGCTATATCACACGCACACAAACACCAAGTGCTGCATACCGACTTGAAGCCAGAAAATATATTAATCGATTGTGAGGGGAGCCCAAAGATACTCGACTTTAATTTAATGAGAGGAATCAGTGACCAGTTATCAGCTCACCCACTTACTATCAATGCCTACAGTCATGACTACGCTAGTCCAGAGCAAATCAGCGGAAGCCCCCCCACAGTCCGATGCGATATTTACGCTCTAGGAAAGGTCTTAAGCTTCATGTTTCCTAAACTACAGATAAGTCAGGGGGACCTAAACTGCATAATTCAAAAAGCGACACGAAGCCACGCCTTACTGCGCTATTCGAGCACCAATGAACTCTATAACGACATTACGCAGCTGATCGCTTGTCGTCCAATCTCCGCATATCAAAACCAACCATTTTATTCCGTTCTAAAGCTATGCCAACGCCGTCCAATTCAATGTGCTTTATCTACTATGCTCATTTGGTGTGGTGTAGGTTTCTACACACCTTTGATCAAAAAAAACCAACAACTTCAAATAGAAAAGCGCGCATCAGAAAGAGTCACAAAGCAATTTGTCCGAACGCTTTCTCAGATAAAAGAGAGCCCTAAGTCGAAAGCATCGATCAATACAGTACTAAAACATACCCATAAAGCGGTTTTAGGCGATCCTGGTATACCAACAAAAACAAAGATGAAACTGTTACGAATAATTGCCCCACAAACAACTAGGACAGAATCAACAAAAGGAAACTGCTAACCATGAGTAACCAACTTACTGATATAGAGTCGATCATGAGAGATTGGAAAGCGGGGCACAAATGGGCAGAACAGAAACTCTATCGTTTCGCTTACGCCCACCTCTACGCTCTCGCTCAAAAAGAGAGAAAAAGGAGCACGACCAAGCATGAGCAAAGTTGTTGGGTGTCTTGGAATAGCATCAACAACACAACGGCGTTAGTTCACGATGCTTACCTAAAGCTCTCTTTTGCCGATACTCAATCAATAGAAGACACTCGTGATTTCCTGTTAATGGCAGCAAAAATCATGCGACAAATACTTATCGATAACGCTCGACGTCAACAGGCACAGAAACGCCAACTGCCCACAAAAGTCCCCCCTCAAGAAGACAGGCATTTCGAGCAGCTAATCATTATGGATAAGGTTGTTGACCACTTTACTTTGAATTACCCAAGGCAATCACAAGCATTCAAACTGAAATACCTTATGGGGCTTCAAACTCAAGAAATTAGCCAGCTTCTAACTTGTAGCGACAGCCTAATTGAAAAGGATTTAAAGTTTTCTCGCTGTTGGTTAACAAGAAAAATAAACACGCAGCACAACCCAATTTATTGAAAAATAATTTACGGTATTTCACTCAAATCTCGTGTCTTGTGAAATCCACTCTAGAAAGGTAAAAACGCCGCAGATCTTAATTAACCTAAAAATAATTACTCTTCAGAGTAAGGATAGAAAATGAAAAAGGTAACGTTATTAGCGGCTGCAGTGGCACTAGGCTTAGCGGGTTGTGGGAGTGATAGCCCCCATACAAGCAATACCCCTGACAATGATGGAACTCCCCCTAGCGGCGGTTCAGGTGATAAATCGAGTAGCATTGTCGTAAAAGGTTTTGATGGCTACTTCCATAACGCCGTAGTGTTTGCTGATGTGGACGACAACGGGAAACTGAATCTAGATATCGATACTGTGTTCGGTCTAACAGATGAAACCGGTGAATTAACACTACCGAGAAATACAGAGGTCAAACACAGCCTAGGTTTACAAACACTCCGTCCTGGTGATGTAACCCCAGAGCTGGCTCAGAAACTGAGTACTCTTCCTGACAATACAAAATCACTGGATAAACTGTTAGACCTATATACAAGAGATATGGACCTTCCGGGCCAACCTATGTCCAACGCTGTCGTACTGTTCACACCAAAGGTTGATGACAGTGAAGGTGTCGTTATATCTCCAATTACCGATCTAGTCGCTATCGAGATGCGCAAAAATAACAGCACACTTGAAGCAGCTATGTCAGCAGTAAGTAGCAACCTTGGTGGAACAGAAGAAGCACCTATTGATCTTTTCTCTGACTTTGTAGAAGACTCTAAGAGCAATCTGCAAAGTGCTCGACTTCATAAAACTGCGCAGATCCTTACGGAGTCAAAAGCGAAAAACCCTTCAGAATACGAAAAACAAATTGAGGTAATCACGGACACAGCTACTGAAAAATCAGAAGAAATCGTTACAGAAGACAATATGGGCGATGAGAATTTGGTAAACGACAGGCCAGTCATTGATCCAACAGAGCCTGAGACCGCTATTCGCAACTTCAAGCTGTTAGTTAATCCATCAGCAGCATCAGCGATACAACAACAGATCCATACACTCAAAATTACCGAAACAGATACTGTTTTAGAAACGATTGAAGTACCAAACAATCTTTTTGAAGATAAGTATTCAGTAGACGGTGCTCTAACTCCGGTAAGGCCTAGCGTTAAAATTGATGGAGAAGGAGAGATCACTGCTGAGCTTGACGAAACTGGTACTACGTTAACACTATCAAGTTCAGGCTCATTGGAGAATCCGCAACGCAGTTACACAATTACGTTTGAAGCTGAAGACAAAGATACACAAGATGAAGATGCGAAAGTAACCAGTACACTGCTTACTACTTTTTCATTCAATGTTGATCTACTCAACACACCTCCAAGCGTTGTGGATGCGGAAGAAACACGAATCCAGACTGAAATTGTATCTACATGGAATCTAATCCAAGGTGCCCCGTTTACCGGAGAGATCCCAGTAGATACGTTGTTTGAAGATCGTGAAGATTCTCACCTAACATACACAACAAATATCGACAGTGCGGTTCCTGGTCTTAAATCTGAGTACGATTCAGTATCTGGCGTAATTCACATAACGGGTTACCCAACAAAGGTTAATAGCAACAATGTAAACTTCACCATTCATGCTGATGATGGTCACACTTCCACCTTCTTAGCGTCTGCACCAGCGAACTTTACCGCGCCTCCTGTTCAAGCTGGCAGCATCAGTATTAATGAAGAGTTAGAAGCCGATTTACAAGCACAAATTACGACGCAATGGTCGCTGACTGTTGGTAAAGACTTTGAAGAAGCTTTCAGCGTTGCAAATCTGTTTAGCTCAAAGGTTTCGGGCGATATTGAATACTACGCTCACTATGCGCCACATGATAATGAAGCGCCAAGCAACCCGATTCCGGGAGTCTCAGTAAGTGTTGATAGCTCGGGCTTAGTAACATTAAGTGGACGCCCAACATCAGAGACCAATAATATTGTTCTGTATATCGCACAGGGGATCAACTTTTCTGGTGGTGAGGAAAATGATATTGAATCAGAAATGGTAACGTTTAGATTGCCTAACGTTCAGCCAGGAGAAGTTACACCTCCAGCAACAACTATCGAAGACCAATATTTATATCAGTCAGAAGTAGAAAGCTATAGCGATCAAGGTACAGGTTTAGCTTGTGAAGTTCGTTATTTCGATTCAGCAACACAAACACTCTACGCATACAATCGAACTAAAGATAGTTTTGCTTCTTGTCCTGAAATTAATGTTTCGTCTTCTCCGGTTGATAACAATAATTTTGAGTCACTTGGTTCATACACTATCGATGAGAATGGAGGATATGTGCTTAATGTCGACGATGGTGATGAGTCATTCACCATTCGCTATAGCGCTCAAAAATACCAAGACTACTTCGTATTCCAAAATACTGAGACCTTCCATAACTCGGTAGACTACAAAGTACAAAGTATGACTTTTGAAGACATTTATCCTGCTTACACTGATCCAAAACAAGTGAGCACTTTAATCTCTCAACGAATCACAGATGGGGTTGTTGATGATCTTTGGGTTGAAGGCACTCTTCATTATATTGACCAAAATGGCAACATTAGTGATATGGATGTTGACGCTGCTATGAATGATGTAGATGACAATTGCACTGATGCTAACATGTGTGAGAGTGGTGTATCTGATGCAGACATTTACCTTAAAATGAGCTGTGAAGAAGTAAAAGCAAACTATACATTCAACGTGTACTCAATGTCAGGAACACCATTTTCCTGGGAAGTGCAGTACTTTGATTCTGCGGAAAATAACACTTGTAGTGTCGATTTTACTTCTACCACACCAATCACTGGCGGTATTAGAACTCTATATGGTGAAGTAAAAGAAGAGCAACGTGGTAAGTTCACTGACATTCTGTTTAGTTTTGCAAGATAAATAGAATACGTTGGAAACACAACTTAGCCAATACGAAAGCCTTGTCGTTCTCGACAAGGCTTTTTTATATGTAACATATGAACCTTCATCCGAAGCCCTGCGTAGAAAAGTCAAACTAACATAGAAAGAGCGGAGCTCATTATGAATCTACTAATTGAATCATTTGAAGGCGGGATCTACTTGGCTTACCAAGTTATTGGCGAGCAAAAGCAGTTAATCAAAGACGACCACCATCATCCTATGAAGTTTTTGAGTGTTAACCAAGCACGCGATCACTTTAGCGACCAAGGTGTAGCATCAGCTATGCTGGTTCATAACAGTGCTTACGACGAGATGTGCGGTGAACACTGTGGTAGTACACAACCTTTCGAGATTGATTTGAAATGGAGTTAAATCAACCTCAAATCAATCGCGATAAAAATTGAAAGGCTTGCATCAATGCAAGCCTTTCTTATGGGAGTCACTTTCCCTTTTAATCACTTAGATCAGCGCGATGTCCGTTTCAGTCTTCGTTTGATGTTCTGCTCTTTCACTACAAAGTCGAACAGCGGAGCGAACAAGTTGGCGAACAAGATAGCCAGCATGATACCCTCAGGGTAGGCTGGATTGAGCACTCTGATACCAACCGTCATCACACCAATCAAAATGCCATAGGCCCATTTACTCTGATTGGTAAACGCGGCAGATACAGGGTCTGTCGCCATGAAGAAGGTACCAAACGCTACACCACCCAACACAAAGTGCCAGTAGAACGGCATCGAAAACATCGAGTTGGTTTCTGACCCTATCCAATTCATCAAGCTAGATGTCACAACGAGACCGACAATCACACCGGCGACAATGCGCCAAGAAGCTATCTTCATCGCTATCAGAATCAACCCCGTCAGCATGATTAGTAGTGACGACACCTCACCCATCGAACCAGGAATATTACCAACAAAGGCATCCATCCAAGTGATCGCCTCGCCAGTCATGTTATTGATGAGTGACGTGCTGCCGCCTTCATACCATTGGCTCAGTGGGGTCGCTCCTGAATAGCCGTCAGCGGCAACCCATACCAACCCACCCGACATGTTGGCAGGATAAGCGAAGTAAAGGAATGCCCGACCTGCCAGCGCAGGATTAAGGAAGTTTCGCCCTGTACCACCGAACAGCTCTTTGGCGACAACGATACCAAAGGTGATACCTAATGCAGCTTGCCAAAGCGGGATGGTTGGCGGGAGGATGAGTGCAAACAGCACCGAGCTAACAAAGAAGCCTTCATTAACTTCGTGCTTGCGAACGACAGCAAACAGTACCTCCCAGAAGCCACCTACCACAAACACCGTGGCATAAACGGGTAGGAAATAGAGTGCACCAAGCAGCATCTGACTTGCCCAGCCACTTGCCATCAATGACTGCGCATCACCAAATGCCCACGACAGACGCCAGCTGCTTTCAATAACAGAAGCAAGTTCGTTAAGTTGATAGCTGGAGGTTAATGCGAGGATGCTTTGGTGCCCAACGTTATACATCCCCCAGAACATTGCCGGGAAGGTCGCCAACCACACCAGAATCATGATGCGCTTTAAGTCAATGCTGTCACGAACATGGGTTATGCCGCGGTTTACGTTGCCGGGTGTATAAAATATTGTCGCGAAAGCCTCATACACTGGGTAGAGCTTTTCGTACTTCCCTCCGGCTTCAAAGCGTGGAGCCACGTCTTCTAATCGTTTTTTTAAACTCATAATCTCAATCACCTTATTGCTTGAGTTATGGTTTTCTACGCATCAACCGTGCTATTTGAACAATTTTTAGCGATTTTTAATCAAATTCGTCTTGAAGAACGAGAGTCTATAAGTCAAACCTATGTTGAAAAAGAAGGGGGTATAAACAACAAAGCCCCAGCAATGGCTGAGGCTTATTTGGTTTGGTAACGGTCGTCGTTACTTAACGCACATCACATTAAGCAATGAAGAACCTTTCAATTGGTTGACGTTACCGTTGGTAAACAGACCTTTCTTATCTGCGCCCCAATAAGGTAGGTGCATTGGCCAGTTCTGTTTCTCCATTACCTTAGACCCTAAGATACTCTGCCATTGCTTTTCAGTCATCAGCTTCATGTTGACCTGCTTACACACTAACTCAGCACTGGCGTAATCTAGGCGACTCCAAGGCTTACCTTGCTCCATGTAGAACTGTTGTTGATGATCTAGAAGGTAAGGTATCGCATATTGGCTACCCGCTACGTCTGCTTTCACGCGAATCTCGATCTCTAGATCATTATCTGATCTCGCGTTACCACTTGGTAGCGTCTGAATAGCAGCAGCGCTCGTCACCACAGCCGCTTGCTTGGCAGCCACAGGTTTCGATACAGGTTTAGCTTCTACTTTTGGTTTTACAGGAGCCTTAGGCTTCACCGTTTTTGGTTCTGCCGTTTTTGCAACGATAGGTTGTGATGAAGTTTTCGACTTATCCACCATACGAATAAAGGCTTCACCGTAACCAGGAACCTTACGTACCTGAGCTAAGTCTTTTCTCGCATCAGAGAAGGTAGAGTAAGGGCCGATTAAGCAACGGTAATCACTTCCTTCAGGCTTCATCCAAACATTAGTCGAGATCTTTTCATAAAGAGGTTTTGCACGGCTCAGTGACAAAGGCTTGTTCAGCAAGCCACATTGAACCCAGAACAACTCGTTATCTGAATGACGTCTAGGTGCCTTACTGCCCCAAACACCTTTACCAATCGGACATGACTGCTCTAGCTGTGGTAATTGATTGGTGCTTGCCTGAGTGGCATCACATAGAACCGATTCTGCACTAACTTGGCTCGATACCAAAAGGGATGCAGCGATAAGCCCCATACGATAATTTCTCATCACAGCACGACATACAGCATTCATTGTCAATTTCATAACCACCACTTAAACCCTTACGGGTTAATTATTACCGAATCAATGTCGATAAAACATGAATTCCATTTTAAGTATTATTGACAGTATCAATGATACTAAGTTCCAGATCCATTAAGCAAAAAAAGAGCCGTAATTGCTTACGGCTCTTAGTTTAGTGACTTTTTTTTCTAAAAATCAAACCGCGCTATCACCCTTTATAAATTTTAGGGTTAAACACGTCACGTAACCAGTCGCCTAATAGGTTAATAACTAGAACTAATGTTACCAAAAGCACACCTGGGAATGCCGTGATCCACCATGCTCCTGAGAAAATGTAGTTAAAACCAGTACTGATCAGGGCACCGAGTGACGGTTGGTCTACCGGAAGACCTAAACCTAGGAAAGAAAGTGCCGCCTCTGACATGATGGCATTTGCCACCTGTACCGTTGAGATAACCAAAATTGGCGATAAACAGTTAGGCAGAATATGACGGAACATGATGCGAGGTGCTCTGAAGCCCATCACACGCGCCGCTTCTACGTACTCTTTCTTCTTCTCTGCCAATACCGACGCACGAATAGTACGAGCATACTGTGGCCATTCGGCAATACCGATGATCACCACCAGCATAACAACGGCATATTGCGCGTAGAAGTCACTACCGAAACTTGCCTTAAAGATAGCCGAGACAATGATCGCAACCATCATGGTTGAGAACGAAAGCTGAACATCGGCAAAACGCATCAGGAAGCTATCGATACGACCGCCGAAGTAACCCGCAGACAGACCAATGATGATACCTAGAGTCAGCTGAAGGCCAACCGCTAAGAAACCAATCGTCAATGAAAGACGAGAGCCGTAAAGCATGGTCGATAGGATGTCACGACCTTGCTCATCAGTGCCCAGTAAGAAACGTTCTTCGCCGTCTTCCATCCAAGATGGTGGCAACTCTGAATCCATGATGTCGATAGACGTCACGTCATACGGGTCTGTTGGCGCTAAAATCGGTGCCGCGAGTGCCATCACTAAGAAGGCTGCAAAGATGGCAAAGCTGACCATTGCCACTTTGTCGCGTAAGAAGTAGTACAGAATATCTGACTGCTTGAATCGCTCCCAACGAGATGGAGCTGTTGTTGTTTGTTCCATGATTATGCTCCTTTCCCTGTGATGTTCACTGTTGGGTTAATGATGCCGTATAGCAAGTCAACAATGGTGTTCGTTACTACGAAGATAAGACCTACGAAGATAACGTATGCGGTAATCAGTGGTGTATCCACTCGGTTAATCGCTTCAAGGAATAGGAAGCCGGTGCCTGGCCACTGGAATACAGTTTCAGTAAGAATGGTGTAAGCCACCATAGTACCGATTTGAACACCACCTACCG
Organism: Vibrio crassostreae; assembly: GCF_024347415.1. Lineage (NCBI taxonomy): Bacteria > Pseudomonadati > Pseudomonadota > Gammaproteobacteria > Vibrionales > Vibrionaceae > Vibrio > Vibrio crassostreae. The sequence goes on along the minus strand of NZ_AP025476.1, from coordinate 63,722 downwards.
TTAATACTGGCAGCATTGTGTTTTTCAAAGCGTGTTGGTAGTAAATCTTGTTCAGCGCTAGGCCTTTTGCTTTACCAAACTTGATGTATTCAGAGCTAAGAACCTCTAGCATTTCAGAACGTACTAGACGAATGAATAGCGGCAGCATGATAGATGCTAGAGCAATACTCGGCAGCACTAAGTGCGCAAGGCCATCTATCGTTAAGAAGCCAGACTCCCAACCAAACCAGTTTGCGGTCTCACCACGTCCAAACGACGGCAGCCAGCCTAACTCAATAGAGAATACATACATCAACATGATTGCAGTTAAGAAAACAGGCACAGAAATGCCGATACTACTGCCCGCCATCACCAGTTTAGTGAAGAAGCTTTTTGGGTGTATTGCAGAATAAACGCCAAGTGGAATCGACAGACAAACAATGATCAGAGAAGCGCCGAACACAAGCTCAAGCGTCGCGACTAGTTTATCTAAGATTACGTCCACAGCTGGGCGTTTAAAGAAATATGAAGTACCAAGATCACCTTGTAGAGCTGCGCCCACAAAGCGAGTGTATTTTGTAATGAAGGGATCATTTAAGCCGAGTTCATCACGCAGCGCTTGACGCTCCGATTCTGAAACAGATTGACCGACTAACTCACGCAACGGGTCGCCCAGGTTATCCTGAATGGCAAACGCCACCAAACTGATCACAAACATCACTATCAGTGCCTGAAACAGGCGCTTGACCAGAAACGTAACCATTCCTTGCCCCTTATCTATCCATGACTATCTAGTCGAAATCCGCGACTAGATAACAAAATTCAGTCTTAAAAAAGGTATTTAGCCAGACTGAAGGAAGACCAAATACCGAAACTTAAATCTATTTCTTAATAATTTGAGAGCCTGAAAAGCTTCAGGCTCTCGATTCTAGCAAGCTAGATTATTTTACAACTAGGTCGCCGAAGTAAGGCATAACCATTGGGTTTACTACGTCTGCTGCACCTACGTTAGACTTCGCGCCCCACGCTTCACTTTGCCAGTGTAGCGGTACGAATGCTGCGTCGTTGTATAGAGTTGCTTCAACGCCTTTCAGCATTTTAGAACGCTTAACTGGGTCAGTTTCAGTGTTAGAAGCTTCTACAATCGCATCCATTTCTGGGTTTGAGTAACCAGAACAGTTGTATTGACCACGGCCAGTCTCTTCGTTACGAGTCATAGTTAGGAACTCGTTGAAGTTAGCTGAATCTTCAGTATCTGAGTGCCAGCCGATCATCATCATGTCTGCTGAACATAGGTCAAACTCAGGCCAGTACTGTGCTTTAGGCATAGTCTTAAGATCAACTTTGATACCAATCTTAGACAGCATTGCCGCAGACGCTTGCGCTACTTTCGCATCGTTCACGTAACGGTTGTTTGGTGCCATCATAGTTAGCGTAAAGCCATCTTCGTAGCCCGCTTCTTTCATCAGCTCTTTCGCTTTTTTCAGATCGTAACGAGGAACTAGGTCTTCGTTGTGACCCGCGTAGCCTGTTGGGCTTTGCTGACCAGCAGCTGTTGCGAAGCCTTTCATGATCTTCTTAACGATACCTTCGTTGTTGATTGCGTGAACAATCGCCTGACGAACGCGAACATCTTTAAGAGCTTCGTTGCTGTTTTGGTTCATTTGGAACGTGATGATACGAGTACCAGGTAGCGTTACTAGATCGATGTTCTTAGCGTTTTTAACACGCTTGTGATCGTTTGGTGCTACTGGGTGAATCATATCAACGTCGCCAGAAAGAAGTGCTGCAACACGTGTCGCGTCTTCTTTGATTGGCACAAGTGTTAGCTTGTCTACGTTACCTTCAGTTTCTGTATCCCAGTAATCGTTGAAACGTTCGAACGTTACTTTAACGCCTTGCTCACGCTGCGTTACGATGAAAGGACCAGTACCTGAAACGTTAGTCGAAGCAAACGAGTTACCGTGCTTAACTAGCTCAGACTTGTCTTTACCTTCCGCTGTTTGGCCAGAGTAGAACTTGCTGTCCATTGGGAAGATGTAAGTTGCTGTTTGTAGTACTAGTGGGTAAGCCGCTTTTGATACTAGCTCAACTGTGTAGTCATCCACTTTTACCATTTTTTCGTATGGCGTGAAGATAGACTTAAAGTCTGGAGAAGCTTGTAGACGTTCAAAAGTCCACACAACATCATCAGCAGTCAGTTCGTTACCAGAGTGGAATTTCACACCTTTACGTAGGTTGAAACGGAAAGTCGTTTCATCAACACGCTCCCAGCTAGATGCTAGGCGGCCTTCAAAATCCATCTCTTTTGTGAAACGTACTAGAGGGTCAAACACCATGTGAGACATTTGCAGTGTGCCACCAGACAGCTGCTCGTGCGGGTCAAGTGATACAGGGTCAGCTGCGTAGCCAACGGTAATATCTGCTGCTGCTGCACTAAAGCTTAGGCCAGCTGCCATTAAAGCTACTGCTAATTTGCTTTTCATGGTTTTCATTGCATAACTCCTTCATGCGGGAATCCAGATCCCTAGTTGTTGTATTTGCGTCTGTTTATTGTTTTTAGCAAGCTAAACTCCAGCCTGCTGATTTTTATACCGCGGCTTGTGCCACTGCTTTTTCTTCTCTTAAACCTGTAAATTCAGGCATTAAAGAAATTAGGTGTTTGCTGTACTCATGCTGAGGCGATTGGAATAGCTGCTCGGTTGGCGCGACTTCCAATAGTTCTCCCATTTGCATCACACCAACACGGTCACACATTTGGCGAATAACCGGTAAATCGTGACTGATGAACAGCATGGTTAGGTTTAGCTCATCTTGTAAGTCTTTTAGTAGGTTAAGGATCTGAGCCTGTACCGACACATCCAGTGCCGAGGTAGGTTCATCACAAATCAAAAGACGAGGGCGAGTTGCCAAAGCGCGAGCGATAGAAATACGCTGACGTTGGCCACCTGAGAATTCGTGTGGGTACTTAACCCCGGCCATTACGCCTAAACCAACGTGCTCTAGCAGGTCGTTCACGATCTGACGAGTTTCATTCTCGTTGCGCGTAAGTTTATGGAATCGGATAGGTTCAGCAATGATGTCGAATATCTTCATTCGAGGGTTCATTGATGTGTAAGGGTTTTGGAAAACCATCTGCATTTGACGACGCATAGGGCGACGTTCTTTTTCAGATTTAAGACCAGTAAGATCAACGCCTTCAAACGTTACCTTGCCTGAATTCGGTGCGTACAAGCCAGCAATCACACGAGCAATCGTTGATTTACCTGAACCTGATTCACCTACTAAGCCAAACGTCTCACCTTCATGCACTTCAAAGCTCACGTTGTTTGATGCTTGAACGTACTCACGACGACTCTCAAAGAAAGAATCTTTGGTGGTAAAGCGTAAGTGCACGTTTTCAACATTCAACAATGGGCCAGTGTAATCACGGTGATCTTGGCTTTGGCCTAACCAGTGGTTTTTCACATCTAGAGGCTCCATCTCGTGCGCTTCTTCGATGTAGCTCACAAGAGGGAAACGATCAAGTTTACGGTCTGAACGTGGAACCGCTGAGATAAGACTGTGTGTGTATGGGTGTTCAGGAGTACCAAGGACTTTCGCCGTCGGGCCAAACTCAACTAAGTCACCACGATACATAACGGCTACGCGGTCGGTAACGTTTGATACCACGCCCATGTCGTGCGTGACCAACATACAACCTACGTTTTTCTTAATACATAGATCGCGAATCAAACCTAAGATTTGATCTTGAATAGACACATCCAGTGCCGTCGTTGGTTCATCTGCGATGATAAGGTCAGGTTCACCAGCCAATGCGATCGCGATAACCACACGCTGACGCATACCGCCAGAGAACTGGTGTGGGTACTGCTTTAAACGGTTTTCAGGTTGTGGGATACCCACTTGGTTCATCAAGTCTAATGAACGCTGGTAGGCTTCTTGATCCGAAACCTTCATGTTGGCATGAATCGTCTCTTTTAACTGCTGTTCTACTGTGAATAGAGGGTTAAGAGACGTCATTGGATCTTGGAAGATAAAACCAATCTTTGAGCCGCGAACAGAACGCATCTGTTCAGGAGATAAGCCAGAGACTTTTTCGCCATCCAGAAATACCTCGCCGCTAGCAATGCGGCCGGGAGGGCTCAGCAAATCGATCACAGCATTACCTACTGTTGATTTACCTGCACCAGACTCGCCTACAACACCAACGATCTCACCACGTTCGATGTTGAACGAAAGCGATTTAACTGCGGCGTGAACTCCATGACGAGATGGGTATTCGATACGAAGATTTTTTACTTCTAAAAGTGACATTACCAGACCTCTACTGCTTTGGCAGCTTTCTGCCCTGTCTGCAAAATTGAATCCATTCTTACCAGAATATTGTTCTGATATTTTATACGGTTGACAATTTGGCAAATAATTCACAGAAAAGCAACAAAAATAGGATAAAAAGTCGACATTAAACGCTTAGCAAGCAAAAGTGCCACATAACTATTCACCCAGAGAGCATATAGTAAGAAAAATCAACATTATATTATCGGCAAGAAATACTCACAAACTCCTTACCACTGCTTACTTGTAGAGTTAAACCTGTGCTTCAAAGCAGATCTCACTACCACTCAATAAAAACAAATAATTATTCCAAAAAACAATTAACACTATAGAAACAAACGCTAACTTTGTTAATTTAAACAAATAAAACAACTATATACACTCCAAGTAACCATACATTTAACCGTTTGTATTTTTTTGATAAATACAAACCAGAGAAACGAAAGGCTTAATAAATCTGAGGAGTTTTGAACGACCAAATGCGTAGAAAGCTGTCAAATACATGGGTTAGTGAGCAGATTAAGGGCCAAATTCAACTTTTCACAAAAATCTCTAGACCAGACCTATTAATTTGTCGAATTATTGAGTGGTTATTTTATATAAAATTAGATATAGATCTTTCCGTTTGATAAATGAACTACCTCCATACAGACGTAATAATCGAGGAGATCGAAGGTGGGATTCTTGCTTCTAAAAGGAGTTTATTAAAGAGGAGCGAGTCGAACTGGACCAATTCAACACTGTGAGAAGCAATAATTGAAGAATACTGACACGACATATGCAACAAAGCCCATCATTTCTGATGATGCTTCTTAAGTGAGCGGTGAAGAGACATTCTTTGAACATCAGGCGAACCCATTTGGGTTCCTATCTAGTGATCTACAGATGAAAAAAAAGCTCATCATTTCTGATGAGCTTTCATAAAGGCGGTCAGTGAAGAGACATCCTTTGAACATCAGGCGAACCCCACTTGGGTTCCAACCTGTGATCTACAGATGAAAAAAAAGCTCATCATTTCTGATGAGCTTTCTTAAGGTGGTCGGTGAAGAGGGATTCGAACCCCCGACCCTCTGGTCCCAAACCAGATGCGCTACCAAGCTGCGCTATTCACCGAGACATTTCGTTTGATTTCTCAAACTGGGAACTTCAAAGAAGTTACCAAAATTAATGGGGTGGCTAACGAGATTCGAACTCGCGACCACCGGAATCACAATCCAGGGCTCTACCAACTGAGCTATAGCCACCACTAATTTTTTATATAACCGCTTAAAAGCGATTATTGAAATAGTGGTCGGTGAAGAGGGATTCGAACCCCCGACCCTCTGGTCCCAAACCAGATGCGCTACCAAGCTGCGCTATTCACCGACTAATTTTGTATCGATTCTTGGGATAGTGAATCAACACAGGAAGCCGAAGCTACCGATATTTTATAAAGAAAGAATGGGGTGGCTAACGAGATTCGAACTCGCGACCACCGGAATCACAATCCAGGGCTCTACCAACTGAGCTATAGCCACCATTATTTCTTTTGTGCCAATTTCTCACTTACCGAAGTAAGAGACCGGATGGCGCGCCTGAAAGGATTCGAACCTTCGGCCTTTGGCTCCGGAGGCCAACGCTCTATCCAGCTGAGCTACAGGCGCATGCCCTGTCGGCGGAGTGGAATAATACGTATATCACCCAATGCCGTCTAGTACTTTTTTAACTTTTTTTTCTGTTTGGTCTCTTTTTCGACAGTTAATATGTGATAAACCCCTTATTTGAGTACTACAACCCGCCACAGCTTATAAGTTGTTGTTTATTGCAACAACTTATCGGGATATAATCACCCATTATTTACATTGGTTTAACAGTTGCTCTTTGCTGGTTAAAGCCAAAACACCCTTCCAACACTATAAATTGGTAAGCATGTACTTACCTTGGGAATGTAAAGTGAGTTTAATGGATATGTCTCGTCGAATTTTAAGCGTTGTCATCGCAGTTTTAACCTTTTCAACTGGCGCAATGGCTGCAGGCCTTAGCGAAGCGGAGCAAGATGCAATTGCTGAACGCATCAAACCAGTTGGCCAAGTTTACCTAGTCGGCAGCGAGCCAGTAGCCGCAGAACCAACAGGCCCTCGTGATGGCGCAGCAGTTTACGGTACCTTTTGTATCGCTTGTCACGCATCTGGCGTAAGTGGCGCACCTAAAACAGGTGATGCTGGAGATTGGGGCCCTCGTATTGCTCAAGGTCGCGACATCCTAGCTGACCACGCAATCAACGGTTTCAATGCGATGCCAGCGAAAGGTTCATGTATGGACTGTTCAGACGATGAAATCAAAGATGCTATCGAGCACATGATTGCCGGTCTGTAATTTACCGATCTGTAATTAAAAATGCCAGATTCAAAAAAGGTGACCTCATGGTCACCTTTTTTATTGGCTTCTAATATAGTGCTATTAAAGCTGAGCTTTATTTCTTGTTGAACATCGCACGAATATTCGCAATGTGTGCCTGCCCTTTTTCCATTCTTTCTTCAGCGGATTGAGGCTTCTTAACGCTTTCCCACTCAACGTCCTCATGTGGCAACTCGTCTAGAAAGCGGCTTTGTGTTGGCTTAATCAATTCACCATATTGACGACGTTCACGACACTTAGTAAAGGTCAGCTCTTTCTGAGCTCGAGTAATCCCAACGTACATAAGACGACGTTCTTCTTCTACGTTGCCTTCATCGACACTGGTTTGGTGTGGCAAGATGCCCTCTTCTGCACCCATCAGAAATACATACGGGAACTCTAGGCCTTTCGATGCGTGCAATGTCATTAATTGAACTTGGTCTGCGTCGTCATCATCTTCACCACGCTCCATCATGTCACGCAGCGTTAAACGTTGAACCACCTCACGTAGGGTTTTCTCTTCTTTATCGTAGTTGTCACCCTCAAGATCGGCCACAATCCAACCATAGAGATCAGAGACGTTCTTCATTCGCATTTCAGCGGCTTTCGGGCTCGCTGAGGTTTCGTACAACCAATCTTCGTAGTTGATGTCACGAACCAAAGAGCGAACGGCTTCAACCGTATTACCACGCTCAGCATTATCTGAGATACGAACAATCCAGTCACCGAAACGGCGCAGGTTTTCTAGACCACGTCCCGTCAGGGTCTGCTCCAAGCCCATCTCAAAGCTGGCTTCAAACAGGCTCTTACCACGCATGTTGGCGTAGCTGCCTAACTTCTCAAGCGTCACCGGACCAATCTCACGACGCGGTGTGTTTACAATACGTAGGAAAGCGTTGTCATCATCAGGGTTCACCAACACACGTAGGTAAGCCATGATGTCTTTAATTTCTGCTCTAGCAAAGAAAGAAGTACCGCCAGAGATCTTGTAAGGCACACGGTTCTGCATCAAGGCTTTTTCAATCAAGCGAGATTGGTGGTTACCGCGGTAAAGCACTGCGTAATCTTTGTATTCTGTACGATTCAAAAACTTGTGTGCGATGATCTCACCGGTAATACGCTCGGCCTCATGCTCTTCATTCTTAGCATTCAGTACCTTGAGCTTTTCACCGTCTGGGATCTCTGAGAACAGTGACTTTTCATAAACGTGTGGGTTGTTGGCGATCAAGATGTTCGCCGCACGTAAGATTCGACTGGTTGAGCGATAGTTTTGCTCGAGTTTGATCAAGCGTAGGTTCGGGTAGTCCTCACCAAGCAGCACCAAGTTTTGCGGTTTTGCACCACGCCATGAATAGATAGATTGGTCATCGTCACCTACGACCGTCAAACGACCACGCTCTCCCACCAGTAAACGAACCAACTCATATTGGCTGGTATTGGTATCTTGGTATTCATCGACCAGTAAATAGCGGATACGCGACTGCCAGCGCTCACGCACCTCTTGATTAGTTTTCAGTAGTAATACCGGCATCGCAATCAAATCATCAAAATCGAGCGCGTTGTATGCCTTCATCTGTTTCTGGTACATCTCAAAACAGAATGCAAAAAGCTGTTCTTGTTCGCCTTGAGCTCGAGCCTTCGCCTGATCTGGCGTCAGCATGTCATTCTTCCAATTCGAAATCGCACTCATCAATGCACGCAATAAATCTTTATCGCCATCGATCTGTCTCTCTGTTAGCTCTTTTAACAGAGCTAACTGGTCTTGGTCATCAAACAGAGAGAAGCCAGCTTTTAAGCCCAGTGCTTTGTACTCGCGACGAATAATAGTTAGGCCCATGGTGTGAAACGTCGAAACAATCAGTCCTTTCGCTTCCCCTTTACCCAGAGTTTGTCCAACACGCTCTTTCATCTCACGTGCCGCTTTATTGGTAAAGGTTACCGCTGCAATATTACGCGCCTTATAGCCACACTCTTTAACCAAGTAAGCGATCTTATTCGTGATAACACGTGTTTTACCGGATCCAGCGCCCGCTAATACTAAGCAGGGGCCCGAAACATATTTCACGGCTTCATCTTGTCTTGGGTTCAGTTTCATTTGATTCTCAGTTTGGTCTAGAGGGGCGAATTCAATTGCGCGCCTATAATAATGCTGCAACAGCACGAATGCTACGTTCTCTTATACAAGATTTTTACGCTGAGTATGTAAAACTTTGTTGCACATGTGTGTGGTTATTAGGCTATAATGAATGAACGTTCATTCATTGGTGGTTGAAATATGACAACTCATGCACCTCGGGATAAACGCCAGCAAATACTTTCTGCAGCTGAAAAGCTAATTGCAGAGGTCGGTTTCCAAGGCCTTTCAATGCAAAAATTAGCCAAAGAAGCGGGAGTGGCTGCAGGCACTATCTATCGCTACTTCGATGATAAAGAGCACTTGATAGAAGATGTTCGAATGCTCGTGACTCAAAGAGTAGCTGATGCTGTTCAAGAAGGGGTTAATGATTCGGATCCAATTAAACAACGCTACCGTACTATGTGGTTGAACATATGGAACTTAGCAGGAACGAATTTAGCCGCAATAAAAAATCGAGTTCAGTATGACTCTCTACCCATCACAAATAGCCTAAACTTCAGGGAACTAGAACGTAAAATGTTTGCCCAAGTTGAGCTGCTATTTAATGAGGGTAAAGAACAAGGATTGTTTAAACCACTTAACAATGAAGTATTAGGTGGATTGAGCTTGGCGGCTAGTGTTTCTCTAGCACGCAAGCATTCTTTAGGATTTTACCAACTTGATGAGGCAGAACTAGAATCTGCAATCGAAGCCAGTTGGGACGCAATAATTAAACACTAGATCGGAGTTTTGACCATAATGAAAAAGTGGACTTTCTTCATGTTACTCATCGCTGTACTACTTTTCGGCAGCGTTATTGGGTTTAACATGTTCAAACAACAAAAAATTGCTGAGTATATGGCCAACCGCCCTGAACCAGAGTTTCCAGTAACGGTAACTGAAGTTCAGCCGATCGACTGGGTTCCAGTGATTGAAGCTATCGGCTTCATCGAACCTAACCAAGGTGTGACACTAGCGAACGAGACCAGCGGTGTTATTGACCAGATCTCTTTCGAGTCAGGTACTGATGTTAAGAGTGGTCAGCAACTGGTGCGTCTTGATTCTGACGTAGAGAAAGCAAACCTAAAGAGTTCTGAAGCTCGTTTGCCTGCTGCGAAAGCAAAATACAAGCGTTACCAAGGTCTATTCAAGAAAGGTTCTATCTCTAAAGAAGCGTACGATGAAGCAGAAGCGAACTACTTCTCTCTATCTGCTGACATTGAAAGCCTAAAAGCATCGATCGAGCGTCGTGAAATTCGCGCGCCATTCGACGGTACTGTTGGTATTCGTAACGTATACCTAGGCCAATACCTACAATCGGGTACAGATATCGTTCGTTTAGAAGATACCAGTGTGATGCGCCTGCGCTTCACAGTTTCTCAAACTGATATCTCTCGTATCAATGTTGGTCAGGCTATCGACATCTTTGTTGATGCTTACCCAGAGACACCGTTTGAAGGATCTATCAGTGCAATTGAACCAGCTGTAAGCATCCAAAGTGGTCTTATCCAAGTTCAAGCAGACATTCCAAACAATGATGGCAAGCTTCGTAGCGGTATGTTCGCTCGCGCTAACATCATTCTGCCTAAATTAGAGAACCAAGTAACTCTGCCTCAAACAGCGATTACTTTCACTCTATACGGTGACAATGTTTACATCCTGACTGAAGAAGACGGCGTTCAACGTGTTGCTCAACATGTTGTTAAAGTAGGTGAACGTACAGCTGATATTGCACACATCCTTGAAGGCGTTAAAGACGGCGATACGGTTGTAACTTCTGGCCAAGTACGTCTAAGTAACGGTGCCAAAGTTAAGGTTGTTGAAAGTGATGCAATCACTCCACCATCTGAAACACCTAAGCTGTAACTGGAGGCACAATGCGCTTTACTGATGTTTTTATTAAACGTCCAGTTCTAGCGGTATCCATCAGCTTTTTGATTGCGCTGCTTGGCTTACAAGCAATCTTCAAAATGCAGGTGCGTGAATACCCTGAAATGACGAATACCGTCGTAACCGTAACCACGAGTTACTACGGTGCAAGTGCCGATCTTATCCAAGGCTTTATCACCCAGCCCCTCGAACAGGCTGTGGCTCAAGCGGATAACATCGACTATATGACTTCTTCTTCTGTGCTCGGTAGTTCTACTATTACCGTGAACATGAAGTTGAACACCGACCCGAATGCGGCGCTGTCTGACATACTAGCCAAGACTAACTCGGTGCGTTCTCAGCTTCCTAAAGAAGCCGAAGATCCAACCGTAACCATGTCTACCGGTTCAACGACAGCTGTACTCTACATTGGTTTTACCAGTGATGAGTTGGTGTCGAGCCAAATTACCGACTACCTAGAGCGTGTAATCAACCCGCAACTATTCACGGTAAATGGTGTATCTAAAGTCGACCTTTATGGTGGTATGAAATACGCACTGCGCGTATGGCTAGATCCATCAAAAATGGCAGCTGTTAACCTAACTGCTACTGATGTTATGTCGGTATTGAATGCCAACAACTACCAGTCAGCGACAGGTCAAGCTACTGGCGAATTCGTTCTTTATAACGGCAGTGCCGATACACAAGTATCAAACACTGAAGAGTTAGAGAACTTAGTCGTTAGAAGTGGTGAAGGTGAGATTATCCGTCTGTCTGACATCGCTAAGGTTTCTCTAGAGAAAAGCCACGACGTTTATCGTGCAAGTGCGAACGGTCAGGAGGCGGTTGTTGCAGCAATTAATGCGGCACCAAGTGCGAACCCAATCAACATCGCTGCAGATGTACTTGAGCTTCTTCCTCAGCTAGAGAAGAACCTTCCAAGCAACATCTCAATGAACGTAATGTACGATTCAACCATTGCGATTAACGAGTCAATTCAAGAAGTTATCAAGACAATTCTTGAAGCGGCATTAATCGTATTGATCGTAATTACCTTGTTCTTAGGTTCATTCCGAGCGGTACTGATCCCTATCGTTACTATCCCACTGTCGTTGATTGGTGTAGCAATGGTAATGCAGGCAATGGGCTTCTCTTGGAACCTGATGACGCTACTGGCAATGGTACTCGCCATCGGTCTGGTGGTTGATGATGCGATCGTAGTACTTGAGAACGTCGACAGGCATATCAAGCTCGGGGAGTCCCCTTTCCGCGCTGCGATCATCGGTACTCGTGAAATTGCGGTCCCTGTTATCGCAATGACACTCACGCTAGGTGCGGTATACGCTCCAATCGCGATGATGGGCGGTATCACGGGCTCGCTATTTAAAGAGTTCGCATTAACCCTAGCCGGTTCTGTATTTGTATCGGGTATCGTGGCACTTACGCTGTCGCCAATGATGTGTTCAAAAATGCTAAAAGCTCACGCTGAGCCGAGCAAATTTGAGCAGAAAGTTCATAGCGTTTTGGATGGCATGACTAACCGTTACGAGCGTATGCTTGGCGCGGTTATGAACCACCGCCCAGTATTCATTGGTTTTGCGATCATCGTATTTGCAAGCTTGCCGATGCTGTTTAAGTTCATCCCTAGTGAATTAGCACCTTCAGAAGATAAAGGTGTAATCATGCTGATGGGTACGGCACCATCTAATGCGAACTTAGACTTCATGCAAAATACCATGAACGACGTAAACAAGATTCTGTCTGATCAGCCAGAAGTAGCTTACGCGCAGGTGTTCACAGGTGTTCCTAATGCAAACCAAGCGTTTGGTATTGCATCTATGGTTCCTTGGAGTGAGCGTGAAGCAAGCCAATCTGAGGTAGCAAACCGGGTTGGTGGTTTGGTGAAAGATGTACCTGGAATGGCAGTAACAGCCTTCCAAATGCCAGAGCTTCCAGGTGCGGGTTCAGGTCTTCCAATTCAGTTTGTTATTACAACGCCAAACAGTTTTGAGAGCTTGTTCCAAATCACCACTGACATCTTGACTGATGTAGCGACAAATCCACTATTCGTATACTCGGATCTCGATCTAAACTACGACTCAGCAACGATGAAAGTACACATCGACAAGGATAAAGCGGGCGCATACGGCGTAACCATGCAAGATATCGGTATCACGCTAGGTACCATGATGTCAGATGGCTACGTAAACCGTATCGACTTGAATGGTCGTTCTTACGAGGTTATCCCTCAGGTTGAACGTAAATTCCGTTTGAACCCAGAATCGATGAATAACTACTACGTACGTGCTGCGGACGGTAATGCTGTACCACTAGGCAGTTTGATTACGATTGATGTTGTGGCAGAGCCTCGCTCTCTTCCTCACTTCAACCAATTGAACTCAGCTACGATTGGTGCAGTACCTGCTCCAGGCGCTGCAATGGGTGATGCAATTGCATGGTTTGAAGACACGGCGGCGAATAAGCTTCCAAGTGGCTACAACCACGATTACATGGGTGAAGCACGTCAATACGTAACTGAAGGTAGCGCACTTTACGCGACCTTTGGTCTAGCACTGGCTATCATCTTCTTGGTACTAGCGATTCAATTCGAATCTCTGAAAGATCCATTGGTTATCATGGTATCTGTTCCACTGGCGATCTGTGGTGCCCTAATCGCTCTGGCTTGGGGTGCGGCAACGATGAATATCTACTCGCAAGTGGGTTTGATCACCTTAGTCGGCCTAATTACCAAGCACGGTATCTTGATCTGTGAAGTTGCAAAAGAAGAACAGTTGCATCATCACAAGACTCGTATCGAAGCGGTAATGGAAGCTGCGAAGGTTCGTCTTCGTCCAATCCTGATGACAACAGCTGCGATGATCGCGGGTCTAATCCCACTGATGTACGCAAGTGGTGCGGGTGCAGCTCAGCGCTTTAGTATTGGTATCGTAATCGTTGCTGGTCTAGCGATTGGTACTATCTTCACGCTATTTGTACTGCCAGTGATTTACAGCTACTTGGCTGAAAAACACAAACCTCTACCTGTATTTGTAGAAGACAAAGACCTAGAAAAGCTAGCTCGCGTCGATGAAGCAAAAGCAGCACACAGAGAATTAGCTGATAATAAGTAATCGCTAAGTCGTATTAACAATAAAAAGGCTACTTCGGTGGCCTTTTTTTATACGCCATAGGCGACATCTCAAGTGTGATTAAATAGAATAGTGGTAAATATTCAGGAGTTTTAATTGATATGTTTGATCCAAAAAAACTAGAGCAGATTGCTAAGCAGATCCACGATTCTATGCCTCAACCAGTAAAAGAGCTTGGTTCAGACGTAGATCAAAAAGTTCGCCAAGTTATCCAAGGCCAACTAAACAAGCTAGACGTTGTGAGCCGTGAAGAGTTTGATGTTCAAACACAAGTACTGCTTCGCACTCGCCAAAAGCTAACTGAAATGGAACAAAAGCTAGCTGACTTAGAAGCAAAGATTGCCGATAAGTAAGCGCAAAGCAAGAAAACTGAAAGGGTTGGTGTGAAAACGCCAACCCTTTTGTATTTCTGAGGATCAATCAAGACCTGAAAGTCGACGAAGACTGATCAAACAATATTCATTTGATTGATTTTTAAGACTTTGTTACTAAAAGCAAAAAGGCTTGGTCAACGGCGACCAAGCCTTTTTATTAGATGTTGTGTTGCTTATTTATAACTCAAACCTGTAAGGAGTTAGTGATACTGCTTCGCTTTTTCTGCAAATTTATCAGTATCTAAGCGACTAATTAACCGCCTACAGCGATACGCTTCATGTCGCTCATGTAGCTACGTAGCTCTTCACCAATGTACTCTACAGGGTGGTTACGGATAGCTTCGTTTACTTCAATTAGCTTAGCGTTATCAACTTGGTTAGATGCTTCACCTAGACCGCGGCCGATTACGTCAGTTGCTACTGAAGGCATGAACTTCTCACGTAGTAACGGTGTTGCTACGTTAGCGAATAGGTAGTTACCGTACTCAGCAGTATCTGAGATTACAACGTTCATTTCGTAAAGACGCTTACGAGCAACTGTATTTGCGATTAGTGGAAGCTCATGTAGAGATTCGTAGTAAGCAGACTCGTCGATGATACCTGATGCAGTCATAGCTTCGAATGCTAGCTCAACACCTGCACGAACCATAGCAACCATTAGGATACCGTTGTCGAAGTACTCTTGCTCTGAGATTTCTACGTCAGAAGCTGGGTAGTTTTCGAATGCCGTTTCGCCTGTCTCTTCACGCCAGCCTAGTAGGTTCACGTCATCGTTCGCCCAGTCAGCCATCATTGTGCTAGAGAAGTGACCAGAGATGATGTCATCCATGTGCTTGTTGTAAAGCGGACGCATTAGATCTTTAAGCTCTTCAGAAAGCTCAAACGCTTTAACTTTAGCTGGGTTAGATAAACGATCCATCATGTGAGTTACGCCACCAAACTTAAGTGCTTCAGTGATCGTTTCCCAACCGTATTGTAGAAGTTTGCCTGCGTAGCCAGGTTCGATACCGTCAGCAATCATCTTCTCGTAAGATACGATAGAACCCGCTTGTAGCATGCCACAAAGGATAGTTTGCTCACCCATAAGGTCAGATTTAACTTCCGCTACGAAAGAAGACTCTAGGCAACCTGCACGGTGACCACCAGTACCTGCAGCCCAAGCTTTAGCGATATCCCAGCCTTCACCTTTAGGGTCATTCTCTGGGTGAACAGCAATCAGTGTTGGTACACCGAAACCACGCTTGTACTCTTCGCGAACTTCAGAACCAGGACACTTAGGAGCAACCATTACAACCGTAAGGTCAGAACGTAACTGCATGCCTTCTTCAACAACGTTAAAGCCGTGAGAGTAACCAAGTGCAGCACCTTCTTTCATTAGAGGCATTACAGTTTCAACAACATTTGTATGTTGCTTGTCTGGAGTAAGGTTGATTACTAGGTCTGCTTGAGGGATTAGCGTTTCGTAGCTACCTACAACAAAGCCATTTTCATCAGCATTTTTGAATGATTGACGCTTTTCATCAATTGCTGCTTGGCGTAGAGCGTAAGATACGTCTAGACCAGAATCACGCATGTTTAGACCTTGGTTTAGGCCTTGAGCACCACAACCAACAATTACGATTTTCTTACCTTCAAGAAATTCAGCTTCTGTCGCGAATTCTTCACGATCCATAAAGCGGCAACGACCTAGTTGGTCTAGTTGTTCACGAAGGTTTAATGTATTGAAATAGTTAGCCATTCTAGGGCACTCCTTTAAAAATAAGTCCGTAAGGTCGATATCTCTCTATCGAATGACTTCATACTAAAACAGACACTCCATTGCTGAAAGTGATATATTCACAATTAGTTATTGCAATAAATGCAACATGGAAACGATCGCAAAACATGAACATAAAATCTCTACAATTATTTATACATTTATGTGATAGCAAGAGTTTCAGCAAAACCGCTGCTGCTATGCATGTCAGTCCTTCAGCGCTGAGCCGTCAGATACAAAAGCTTGAAGAAGAAACAGGACAAGAACTGCTTATCAGAGACAACCGCAGTGTTGATCTCACCCCAGCAGGAAAACACCTATTGCCTGTAGCATTACGCATCGTTGGAGATTGGCAGCAATACAATCTTCATTTGAAAGGTGGAGAGCAAGAGCTTAAAGGTGAGATCCGTATATTTTGTTCAGTAACAGCTAGCTACAGCCACTTACCCGAACTAATTACTGAATTCAGAGCCATTCACCCGTATATTGAATTCAAGCTCTCTACGGGCGATCCTGCTCAATCTATCGACAAAATATTAAATGATGAAGCGGATATTGCTATCTCGGCGAAGCCGGACATCCTTCCTTCAAGGTTAGAATTCGAAACGATTAGCGATATACCACTATCCGTCATAATTCCATCAGGTGTCAGCAGCTTTAGCCAGCAACTTCAGTCTGACAAGCCAAACTGGAATGAAGTGCCTTTTATCATCCCTGAAGCGGGCACGGCGCGTGAACGTGCCAATGCATGGTTCAAAAAGATGAAGATAAAACCCAATATTTACGCTCAGGTTTCAGGGCATGAGGCGATAGTGAGTATGGTGGCGCTAGGTTGTGGGGTAGGAATTGCACCTGATGTGGTAATTAACAATAGCCCTGTAAGAGATAAAGTCGACCGTTTAAAGATAGAACCCATCAAACCCTTTGAGTTGGGTGTTTGCTGCAAGAGAGCACAGTTAGATAACCCATTAATTAGAGCATTTTGGCAGGTCGCCGAAGGAAAATATCTGCAAGACTAAAGAATATATAAGTGGTAACAAACGGGGATAGAGTCACAGATAAAGAGCACGTTAGTGCTCTTTTTGTTTTTCTCGACAGATATGAAAAAAGCCCGCTGATTTCTCAGCGGGCTTTTCAATGGTGGTGGAGGGATAGGGATTTGAACCCTAGAACCGCTATTAACGGTTGCCGGTTTTCAAGACCGGTGCTTTCGACCACTCAGCCATCCCTCCAACAAATTGTCATCAACAGATTTGCGCACTGTTGAGGTTGTTACTTGCTATGCAAATAACGAAATTAAAGCCTGGCGATGTCCTACTCTCACATGGGGAAGCCCCACACTACCATCGGCGCTATTGTGTTTCACTTCTGAGTTCGGCATGGAATCAGGTGGGTCCACAATGCTATGGTCGCCAAGCAAATTTTGCTTTTACTTTCAGTTTTTAAAAAACTGAAGGCAAAATAATCTGGAAAACTGATTTAAAAGTCTCTTCAAACTCATTCAAGCGTTTGGTATTTCTTTGAGTCCACAAAACCCCTTGGGTGTTGTATGGTTAAGCCTCACGGGCAATTAGTACAGGTTAGCTCAATGCCTCGCAGCACTTACACACCCTGCCTATCAACGTCGTAGTCTACGACAACCCTTTAGGACGCTTATAGCGCCAGGGAAAACTCATCTCAAGGCTCGCTTCCCGCTTAGATGCTTTCAGCGGTTATCGATTCCGAACTTAGCTACCGGGCAATGCCATTGGCATGACAACCCGAACACCAGAGGTTCGTCCACTCCGGTCCTCTCGTACTAGGAGCAGCCCCTTTCAATTTTCCAACGCCCACGGCAGATAGGGACCGAACTGTCTCACGACGTTCTAAACCCAGCTCGCGTACCACTTTAAATGGCGAACAGCCATACCCTTGGGACCGACTTCAGCCCCAGGATGTGATGAGCCGACATCGAGGTGCCAAACACCGCCGTCGATATGAACTCTTGGGCGGTATCAGCCTGTTATCCCCGGAGTACCTTTTATCCGTTGAGCGATGGCCCTTCCATTCAGAACCACCGGATCACTATGACCTGCTTTCGCACCTGCTCGAATTGTCATTCTCGCAGTCAAGCGGGCTTATGCCATTGCACTAACCACACGATGTCCAACCGTGTTTAGCCCACCTTCGTGCTCCTCCGTTACTCTTTGGGAGGAGACCGCCCCAGTCAAACTACCCACCAGGCACTGTCCGTAATCCCGATTCAGGGACCAACGTTAGAACATCAAAACTACAAGGGTGGTATTTCAAGGACGACTCCACCACATCTAGCGACGCGGTTTCAAAGTCTCCCACCTATCCTACACATGTAGGTTCAATGTTCAGTGCCAAGCTGTAGTAAAGGTTCACGGGGTCTTTCCGTCTAGCCGCGGGTACACTGCATCTTCACAGCGATTTCAATTTCACTGAGTCTCGGGTGGAGACAGCGTGGCCATCATTACGCCATTCGTGCAGGTCGGAACTTACCCGACAAGGAATTTCGCTACCTTAGGACCGTTATAGTTACGGCCGCCGTTTACCGGGGCTTCGATCAAGAGCTTCGACCGAAGTCTAACCCCATCAATTAACCTTCCGGCACCGGGCAGGCGTCACACCGTATACGTCATCTTACGATTTTGCACAGTGCTGTGTTTTTAATAAACAGTTGCAGCCACCTGGTATCTGCGACTCTCGTCTGCTCCATCCGCAAGGGACTTCACTGATAAGAGCGTACCTTCTCCCGAAGTTACGGTACCATTTTGCCTAGTTCCTTCACCCGAGTTCTCTCAAGCGCCTTGGTATTCTCTACCCGACCACCTGTGTCGGTTTGGGGTACGATTCCTTACAATCTGAAGCTTAGAGGCTTTTCCTGGAAGCATGGCATCAATGACTTCACTACCGTAGTAGCTCGACATCGTATCTCAGCGTTAGTAGCGGTCCGGATTTACCTAAACCACCCGCCTACGTACTTGAACCTGGACAACCGTCGCCAGGCCCACCTAGCCTTCTCCGTCCCCCCATCGCAATTGTAAGAAGTACGGGAATATTAACCCGTTTCCCATCGACTACGCCTTTCGGCCTCGCCTTAGGAGTCGACTTACCCTGCCCCGATTAACGTTGGACAGGAACCCTTGGTCTTCCGGCGAGGGAGTTTTTCACTCCCTTTATCGTTACTCATGTCAGCATTCGCACTTCTGATACCTCCAGCAGCCCTTACAGACCACCTTCAACGGCTTACAGAACGCTCCCCTACCCCACATACCCTAAGGTACGTAGCCGCAGCTTCGGTGTATAGCTTAGCCCCGTTACATCTTCCGCGCAGGCCGACTCGACCAGTGAGCTATTACGCTTTCTTTAAATGATGGCTGCTTCTAAGCCAACATCCTGGCTGTCTGAGCCTTCCCACATCGTTTCCCACTTAGCTATACTTTGGGACCTTAGCTGGCGGTCTGGGTTGTTTCCCTCTCCACGACGGACGTTAGCACCCGCCGTGTGTCTCCCGGATAGTACTTACTGGTATTCGGAGTTTGCAAAGGGTTGGTAAGTCGGGATGACCCCCTAGCCTTAACAGTGCTCTACCCCCAGTAGTATTCGTCCGAGGCGCTACCTAAATAGCTTTCGGGGAGAACCAGCTATCTCCAGGTTTGATTGGCCTTTCACCCCTAGCCACAAGTCATCCGCTAATTTTTCAACATTAGTCGGTTCGGTCCTCCAGTTGATGTTACTCAACCTTCAACCTGCCCATGGCTAGATCACCTGGTTTCGGGTCTAATCCTAGCAACTGTACGCCCAGTTAAGACTCGGTTTCCCTACGGCTCCCCTAAACGGTTAACCTTGCTACTAAAATTAAGTCGCTGACCCATTATACAAAAGGTACGCAGTCACACCACGAAGGTGCTCCTACTGCTTGTACGTACACGGTTTCAGGTTCTATTTCACTCCCCTCACAGGGGTTCTTTTCGCCTTTCCCTCACGGTACTGGTTCACTATCGGTCAGTCAGTAGTATTTAGCCTTGGAGGATGGTCCCCCCATATTCAGACAGGATATCACGTGTCCCGCCCTACTCGTTTTCACTGATGATGAGATGTCGATTACGGGGCTATCACCCTTTGTTGCGGCACTTTCCAGAGCCTTCATCTGTCTCATTAAAAGCTTAAGGGCTAATCCAATTTCGCTCGCCGCTACTTTCGGAATCTCGGTTGATTTCTCTTCCTCGGGGTACTTAGATGTTTCAGTTCCCCCGGTTTGCCTCCTGTTGCTATGTATTCACAACAGGATACTTACTTATGTAAGTGGGTTTCCCCATTCAGGAATCCCAGACTCAAAAGGTTATTACTACCTAATCTGGGCTTATCGCAAGTTATTACGCCTTTCATCGCCTCTGACTGCCAAGGCATCCACCGTGTACGCTTAGTCACTTAACCATACAACCCGAAAGGGTCTTAGTGTATGGCAACTAACCAAGGTTTTTGGTTGTCATTAAGAAGGGTTAATTCTCAATGACTGTTTGCCGGACTCAATTGTGAATCAAACTATGTTTGATTCGAATACAAGACACTTGAATGTGTTTGTTGTGTTTACCATAAAGGTAAACATTGAGAACTTTTAAATTTGATTGAATTACTCGTAAGTAATCAATCAGTCAGCTTTCCAAATTGTTAAAGAGCAAGAGTTTTTCAAGTTTTAAACTTTCAAAACCATTTTTAAAAACTCTCCGAAGAGAATGCTTAAAGATGGTGGGCGATACCGGGCTCGAACCAGTGACCCCCTGCTTGTAAGGCAGGTGCTCTCCCAACTGAGCTAATCGCCCATAAAGTTTCCTTTTGTCTTCACTTTTTAAAAGTGAAAATAAAAGCCATTCTTATGGAAGGAATGGTGGAGCTATGCGGGATCGAACCGCAGACCTCCTGCGTGCAAGGCAGGCGCTCTCCCAGCTGAGCTATAGCCCCATATTTTTATTTCCTTGGGAGGAAATGGTGGGTCGTGCAGGATTCGAACCTGCGACCAATTGATTAAAAGTCAACTGCTCTACCAACTGAGCTAACGACCCAATGGTATCCCGTAGGGGAGTCGAACCCCTGTTACCGCCGTGAAAGGGCGGTGTCCTAGGCCTCTAGACGAACGGGACACTGGATTGAAGAACTTGGGAGTTCTTCGTCTCTTTGCTTTTCTAAACCTAATCAATCTGTGTGGACACTTATCGTGAATATCTTCGTATAAGGAGGTGATCCAGCCCCAGGTTCCCCTAGGGCTACCTTGTTACGACTTCACCCCAGTCATGAACCACAAAGTGGTGAGCGTCCTCCTCGAAAGGTTAAACTACCCACTTCTTTTGCAGCCCACTCCCATGGTGTGACGGGCGGTGTGTACAAGGCCCGGGAACGTATTCACCGTAGCATTCTGATCTACGATTACTAGCGATTCCGACTTCATGGAGTCGAGTTGCAGACTCCAATCCGGACTACGACGCACTTTTTGGGATTCGCTCACTATCGCTAGCTTGCTGCCCTCTGTATGCGCCATTGTAGCACGTGTGTAGCCCTACTCGTAAGGGCCATGATGACTTGACGTCGTCCCCACCTTCCTCCGGTTTATCACCGGCAGTCTCCCTGGAGTTCCCGACATTACTCGCTGGCAAACAAGGATAAGGGTTGCGCTCGTTGCGGGACTTAACCCAACATTTCACAACACGAGCTGACGACAGCCATGCAGCACCTGTCTCAGAGCTCCCGAAGGCACACCTGCGTCTCCGCTGGCTTCTCTGGATGTCAAGAGTAGGTAAGGTTCTTCGCGTTGCATCGAATTAAACCACATGCTCCACCGCTTGTGCGGGCCCCCGTCAATTCATTTGAGTTTTAATCTTGCGACCGTACTCCCCAGGCGGTCTACTTAACGCGTTAGCTCCGAAAGCCACGGCTCAAGGCCACAACCTCCAAGTAGACATCGTTTACGGCGTGGACTACCAGGGTATCTAATCCTGTTTGCTCCCCACGCTTTCGCATCTGAGTGTCAGTATCTGTCCAGGGGGCCGCCTTCGCCACTGGTATTCCTTCAGATCTCTACGCATTTCACCGCTACACCTGAAATTCTACCCCCCTCTACAGTACTCTAGTTCACCAGTTTCAAATGCAGTTCCGAGGTTGAGCCCCGGGCTTTCACATCTGACTTAATGAACCACCTGCATGCGCTTTACGCCCAGTAATTCCGATTAACGCTCGCACCCTCCGTATTACCGCGGCTGCTGGCACGGAGTTAGCCGGTGCTTCTTCTGTTGCTAACGTCAAGAGATAGCGCTGTTAACACTACCCCCTTCCTCACAACTGAAAGTACTTTACAACCCGAAGGCCTTCTTCATACACGCGGCATGGCTGCATCAGGCTTTCGCCCATTGTGCAATATTCCCCACTGCTGCCTCCCGTAGGAGTCTGGACCGTGTCTCAGTTCCAGTGTGGCTGATCATCCTCTCAGACCAGCTAGGGATCGTCGCCTTGGTGAGCCATTACCTCACCAACTAGCTAATCCCACCTAGGCATATCTTGACGCGAGAGGCCCGAAGGTCCCCCTCTTTGGCCCGTAGGCATTATGCGGTATTAGCCATCGTTTCCAATGGTTATCCCCCACATCAAGGCAATTTCCTAGGCATTACTCACCCGTCCGCCGCTCGACGCCCATTAACGCACCCGAAGGATTGTTAGTGTCGTTTCCGCTCGACTTGCATGTGTTAGGCCTGCCGCCAGCGTTCAATCTGAGCCATGATCAAACTCTTCAATTTAAGATTTTGTGACTCAACGAATACTGACTTCAAAACTAATATTCATGTAAACATGAACATGTAATTCTAAAGCTATTACCATTCCAACAGAATGATAATGAATTGACTGTGCCGAATAACTACAAGTAGTTAAACGTATTGGTCACTCAGTTCATTGAAATCAATTTTGATTCCGAAGAATCTGTTTTATCTAACGATAAAACGTTTTGATATTCATCAACGAGTGCCCACACAGATTGATAGGTTTAAATTGTTAAAGAGCTTTTCCTTTTTGAGCTTCGCTCAAATCGGACGGCCATTTTAGCGATTTAAGTTTTAGTGTCAACCACTATTTTCAAAACTTTTTTCAAGCGCTTAGCTTGGCTAATTTGACCTACTGATTCGTTTTGGTTTCTGTTGAAGCCATCCCGTGTCAGCGAGGTGGCATTATAGAGATTTCGATCACACTGGCAAGCCCTTTTTGAAGTTTTTCTCGTTTTTTTATTCGTTCGATTAAAAAGAACTCAAAACGCCTCAAAAGTAGGCTTTTCTCTTACATCTCTTGCAGTTTCTTAGAGAATAAAGAGACTTTTTCCCAGTTTGTGTACTCAACTTCCTTGGTTGTATCCGTTTCTCCGCCTGTCATATTCATAATGAAGCGAATCATAGTTCTATCGAACCAGTTATAACGTGGGTAATAGAGGGCACCCGCGAATACACCGATCAAAGTTGGCTGCCACGGTGACTTAAGAAGAAACTTCTTAATATAAGCGCTACCTTCAGGGGTATCTTTACCTTGGTCTTCTTTACGAGCCGTTAAGTTAACGCAGAAGAAAGCGACCTTGTTTGATTGTAACTGAGTAAGGTTGGCATCAATGAACTGATATAGCTTCTTATTAAGGTGGCCATAGCGAATAGATGCGCCAATCAATACTCTGTCGTATTGAGCAAAATCGACACTAGTAATAGTGTGCAGATCTTGAAGCTCACATTCGAACTCATTCATTTCTTCTTTTATATAGTTCAAGATTTTCTTGGTCTGCCCTTCACGGCTTGAATACAAAAATAGAGCTTTTGCCACAATGTTGTCCTTAGCTACGCCAAAACGTAGGGGTCAATAAAATTAATAAGGTGAATATCTCTAAACGACCAAACAGCATAGATACGATCAACACCCACTTAGCCTTGTCATTCACATCACCGAAGTGCATTGCCACTTCACCTAAGCCTGGGCCAAGGTTATTCAATGTTGCGGCTACGGCAGAGAAGGCGCTCAGCTCATCCATACCGGTTGCAATAAGCGCCAACATACAAACCACAAACACCAATGCGTATGCAGAAAAGAATCCCCAAACCGCATCCACGACACGTTGTGGTAATGCAGAACCGCCAACCTTAATGGTATAGACAGCGCGCGGGTGAACAAGACGCTTCATTTCACGAGCACCTTGCAGCGTAAGGAGTAATATTCGGATGACTTTCATACCGCCACCGGTTGAACCTGCACATCCCCCTATAAAAGAAGAGAACAAAAGCAGAACCGGTAAAAATAGCGGCCACTCGGAGAAACCAGTAGTAGTGAAGCCTGCTGTCGTAGATATAGATACAGTTTGGAACAATGCTTGGTCAAAGGCATCGTAATACGAGTCATAAGAGTGATGGTTAAGCAGCAATAAGAAGCATACTAAAAACAGTAGCGCTTGAATAAAGATAAAGGCGCGGAACTCAGGATCTTTCCAATAGTATTTAGGGTGCACACCACCTGAAGCAAAAGCGGCAAAGTGAAGAGAGAAGTTACATGCTGATATAAGCAGGAACACGACGGTAATCATGTTGATCGCCGGGCTATTGAAATAACCCATACTCGCATCGTGAGTCGAGAAACCACCAATCGCAATAGTAGAGAAGCTATGGCTGATCGCA
The DNA here is from genome assembly GCF_024347415.1 of Vibrio crassostreae. Lineage (NCBI taxonomy): Bacteria > Pseudomonadati > Pseudomonadota > Gammaproteobacteria > Vibrionales > Vibrionaceae > Vibrio > Vibrio crassostreae. The sequence goes on along the minus strand of NZ_AP025476.1, from coordinate 39,072 downwards.
TCAAAGAAACTCATCCCTGCTAGCCAGAACGCCACTGCACAAGCAATCGTTAGACTCAAATAGATGTACCAAAGTGCTTTTGCCGTTTCAGCAATACGCGGAGTCATCTTACTGTCTTTTACTGGACCTGGAATTTCAGCACGGTACAGCTGCATGCCACCGATGCCCAGTACAGGAAGAATGGCTACTGCCAATACGATGATACCCATACCACCAAACCACTGCAGAAACTGGCGATAAAACAAGATCGCTTTAGGTAAATCATCAAGGCCAACGATCACCGTCGCACCTGTAGTGGTTAATGCAGAGAAAGATTCGAAGAAAGCGTCTGTTACCGAAACGCTCGGGTTATCAGCGATCAAAAACGGTAAAGCACCCGCACTGCCGATTACCGTCCAGAACAAAACAACAATCAAAAAGCCATCACGCGCTTTCAATTCATGCTTATAACGTCGGTTGGGAAACCAGCAAGTTGCTCCACAGAATAAGAGAACGAAGAAAGTCGTCACAAATGGCACACCCGCACCGTCTCGATAGATCAGTGCGACGAGCGCAGGAGCAAGCATTGATACACTAAAAAGTGCTAATAATAATCCGACGATTCGAATAATTGAGCGAAATTGCATGAGCTATTGAACGAAGCGAAATGCTTCACACTTCCTAGTTGTCTTTGACTTTCGTTACCAGTGCCTTAGCACCGCTTTTATTGATCATGGTTTGGGTAAACGAATCTACCTGCAGGAGCTCTATTTCAATAATAAGCTCAACTTGAACACCATAATCCGCTTGGACTTCAACAGCCTGATGCTGAGCCATGATGGATTGTGCGATTGGCACAAAGCCATAGTCTAACTCTAGCCGTAATTTTGTGGTTATTTTTTTCTCGATAGTTTGAAGCAGCTTGAGAGCTTGTTGCACTCCACCACCGTAAGCCTTGACTAAACCACCGGTACCAAGCTTGATTCCACCAGAATAACGAGTGACGACAGCCGTTAACTCTCCAACACCAGACCCAGACAGTTGTGCCAATATGGGCTTACCAGCAGTCCCAGAGGGTTCACCATCGTCACTAAAGCCCCATAGCATTGAATCTTCAGGTCGCCCAACCACAAACCCCCAACAGTTATGTCGTGCTGAAGAATGCTCTTTTTTTACCTGCTCTACGAACTGTTTAGCAGTTTCTACACTTGGAGTATGAGCAAGATGCGTAATAAAGACGCTCTTTTTTATCTCTTCTTCAAACAGAGCTGACGCTGACGGTATTAAATAGGGCTGTTCATTCATATCGTTAACTTAGTAAATAAGAGCGGAGAAGTGTATCACGCGTGAATAATAAGGGTTAGAGGATCTGTGCTATCGCACAATGTTAAACAATTGTTTAAAAAATGTATTGAAATTAATCTGGCAGAGGTACAGACTAAGATAACTGGTCTTACCAGGTATTCTACAATAATAGAAAGATAACAAGATTCTCTCAAACAATCGTGGATTGTATGTCATGGAGATAGACAATGATTTACCAAGCTAACACCCTACAGGTAAAGGAATTACAAGATGGTATTGCGGAATTAAGCTTCTGTGCTCCAGCCTCTGTAAACAAACTCGACCTTGCTACTTTAGAATCACTAGACAAAGCGTTAGATGCTCTTAATGCTCACGCAGGATTACGTGGTTTAATCTTAACTTCAAACAAAGACGCGTTCATTGTAGGCGCAGACATCACTGAATTCCTTGGCTTATTTGCTAAGCCAGAAGCAGAACTTGATGAATGGTTAAGATTCGCTAATTCAATCTTCAGCAAGCTAGAAGACCTTCCTGTCCCAACTCTTTCAATGATGCGTGGCCATGCCCTTGGCGGCGGCTGTGAATGTGTACTCGCTACCGATTTCCGTATAGGTGACAAGACCACCAGCATAGGTCTGCCTGAAACCAAACTCGGTATCATGCCTGGTTTTGGTGGTTGTGTGCGCCTGCCTCGTGTTATCGGAGCAGACAGCGCAATGGAAATTATCACTCAAGGCAAAGCATGCCGTGCTGATGAAGCGCTAAAAGTTGGCTTGTTAGATGCGATTGTAGAAACAGACCAGCTGCTAGAGTCGGCAATCAACACCGTATCTCTGGCTGCCAATGAAAAACTAGACTGGCAGTTACGCCGCAAACAGAAAACATCAGCATTGTCGCTTAGCAAACTAGAAGCGATGATGAGCTTTACCATGGCTAAGGGCTTAGTCGCTCAAAAAGCCGGACCTCATTATCCAGCGCCAATCACTTCTGTGATTGCAATTGAAGAAGCGGCACGAAGCGATCGTGATGCTGCACTCGATATCGAACGTAAGCACTTCGTCAAGCTAGCGAAATCAGAAGAAGCTAAAGCACTAGTCGGCTTATTCCTAAATGACCAATACATCAAAGGCCTAGCGAAGCAAGCGGGTAAGTCAGCAAATAAAGCAACTGAACGTGCTGCGGTACTTGGCGCAGGCATCATGGGCGGCGGTATTGCTTACCAATCAGCGTTAAAGGGCGTGCCAGTGATGATGAAAGACATCGCACAGGCGTCTCTTGACCTTGGTATGAACGAAGCTTCTAAGCTGTTGAATAAACGCTTATCACGCGGTCGCCTAGATGGATTCAAGATGGCAGGCATTCTGTCTTCTATTACTCCAAGTCTGCATTATGCAGGTGTTGAACAATCAGATGTGATTGTGGAAGCGGTTGTAGAAAACCCTAAAGTAAAAGCAGCAGTGCTGAGTGAAGTTGAAGGTCTCGTGGGTGAAGACACAGTTCTTACATCAAACACCTCAACGATTCCGATCAACCTGTTAGCGAAATCTTTGAAGCGCCCAGAAAACTTCTGTGGCATGCACTTCTTTAACCCAGTGCATCGCATGCCTTTGGTTGAGATCATCCGTGGCGAGCATACTTCAGAAGAAACCATTAATCGCGTAGTCGCTTACGCAGCGAAGATGGGCAAATCCCCTATCGTTGTTAACGACTGCCCAGGCTTCTTCGTAAACCGTGTACTTTTCCCTTACTTTGGCGGTTTCAGCATGTTGCTACGTGACGGTGCTGATTTCACTAAGATCGATAAAGTGATGGAGCGTAAGTTCGGTTGGCCAATGGGCCCAGCTTACTTGCTAGACGTTGTGGGTCTAGACACAGCACACCACGCACAAGCTGTAATGGCACAAGGTTTCCCTGAGCGTATGGGTAAAGAAGGTCGTGATGCGATCGACGCACTTTACGTTGCTGAAAAATACGGTCAGAAGAACGGCAGCGGTTTCTACACATACAGCGTAGACAAACGCGGTCGTCCTAAGAAGACCTTCTCTGAAGACATTCTTCCTATCTTGGCTGACGTATGCCAACAACCGCAAGACTTTGATGACCAAACAATTATCCAGCGCGTGATGATTCCAATGATCAACGAAGTGGTGCTTTGTCTAGAAGAAGGCATTATCGCGACACCGCAAGAAGCGGATATGGCACTGGTTTACGGTTTAGGCTTCCCTCCATTCAGAGGCGGCGTATTCCGCTACTTAGACAGTGTGGGCATTGGTAACTTCGTTGAAATGGCGAAAGGCTACCAAGACTTAGGTGCAATGTACCAAGTACCTCAGCTATTGCTTGATATGGCAGCGAAGGGCGAAAGCTTTTACGACAGCCAACAAGCCAGTTCTCTGTAACCCACATTTGGAAAAGGAATAGCAAAATGAAAAATGTAGTTGTTGTTGATTGCCTTCGTACCCCAATGGGACGTTCCAAAGGTGGAGCTTTCCGTCACACTCGTGCTGAAGATCTGTCGGCACATTTGATGAAAGGCATTTTAGAGCGCAACCCAGAAGTAAACCCTGTCGAAATTGAAGATATTTACTGGGGTTGTGTACAACAAACGCTAGAGCAAGGCTTCAACGTTGCACGTAACGCTGCCTTGCTTGCTGGTCTACCGATTGAGATTGGTGCGGTGACGGTCAACCGTTTATGTGGTTCATCTATGCAAGCTCTGCATGATGCAACTCGCTCTATCATGGTTGGTGATGCTGAAATCTGCCTGATCGGTGGTGTGGAGCACATGGGCCACGTACCAATGAACCACGGTGTTGATTTTCACCCTGGCATGTCGAAACACGTAGCGAAAGCTGCCGGTATGATGGGCCTAACCGCTGAGATGCTAGGTAAAATGCACGGTATTAGCCGTGAAGACCAAGATGCATTCGCAGCACGCTCACATGCTCGCGCTCAAGCAGCAACAGTTGAAGGTCGTTTCAAAAATGAAATCCTGCCAACCGAAGCTCACGCAGCAGATGGTTCTCTATTTACCCTAGACTACGACGAAGTGATTCGTCCTGAAACCACGGTTGAAGGCCTATCCCAACTGCGTCCTGTATTTGACCCAGCAAACGGTACGGTAACAGCAGGTACTTCATCAGCATTGTCTGATGGTGCTTCTGCAATGCTTATCATGAGCGAAGAGAAAGCCAACGCACTTGGCCTTAAGATTCGTGCTCGCGTGAAGTCGATGGCTATCGCAGGCTGTGATCCTTCAATCATGGGTTACGGCCCAGTACCAGCAACCCAAAAAGCACTAAAACGTGCGGGCCTAACCATTGAAGATATGGGTGTAATTGAGCTAAACGAAGCGTTTGCTGCTCAATCTCTTCCATGTGCGAAAGACCTAGGTCTACTGGATGTGGTTGATGAGAAAGTAAACCTTAACGGCGGTGCGATTGCTCTTGGTCACCCACTAGGCTGTTCTGGTTCTCGTATCTCGACGACCCTAATCAACCTGATGGAAGCACAAGATGTGAAATACGGCTTAGCGACCATGTGTATTGGTTTAGGCCAAGGTATTGCAACGGTATTTGAACGCCCATAGCGATCACTGACGGTAATACTTGAAGGGTAATCTTTTGTGCAGCTATATTTATATAGCTGCACTTTTTATTACTCGACATCCAACAATACATTGATTCGTTCAGCGAACTTAGCGAAAGAAAATCACTACTTACATCTATGCATAAAACGCATAGATTCAATGTTGATGTTTCATTATTTTTTCTCGGATGATTCAACTAAAGTTACTTCAGTTTCCTAATATTCCTCCACGGAGCAGATCATGTTTAAAGCACTTGTACTAAACCAAGAAGACAAAAAAACTATCGCGTCAGTTTCTCAAATTGAAGAGTCTCAATTACCAGAAGGTAACGTGAAGATTGATGTTAGCTACTCTTCTTTGAACTACAAAGATGGTTTGGCGATTACAGGTAAAGGGCGCATTGTTCGCAACTTCCCTATGGTTCCGGGTATCGACCTTTCTGGTGTGGTTTCACAATCTGATGACCCACGCTACAAAGCGGGCGACGAAGTTGTTCTAACGGGTTGGGGTGTTGGTGAAGGTCACTGGGGCGGCATGGCTGAGAAAGCAAGCCTAAACGGTGATTGGTTAGTACCAATGCCTGCAGGTCTTGACGCTAAGAAAGTAATGGCGATTGGCACAGCTGGTTTCACTGCGATGCTTTGTGTGCAAGCTATCGTAGATGCAGGCATCAAACCTGAAGACGGTGAAATCCTAGTAACAGGCGCAAGTGGCGGTGTAGGCAGTGTATCTATCACTCTACTAAACCAACTGGGTTACAAAGTCGCAGCAGTTACTGGCCGTGCTTCTGTAAACGGTGAACTACTTAAATCATTAGGCGCGACACGTATTGTAGAGCGTGCTGAACTAGAAGAACCAGCGAAACCACTAGAGAAACAACTGTGGGCTGGCGCTATCGATACCGTAGGCAGCAAAGTGCTTGCGAAGGTATTGGCGCAAATTGATTACAACGGTGCAGTTGCGATGTGTGGTCTAGCAGGCGGTTTTGACTTACCAACAACGGTAATGCCATTCATTCTGCGTAACGTTCGCCTACAAGGTGTGGATTCAGTAATGTGCCCTCGTGAAAAACGTATTAAAGCGTGGGAGCAACTGGCTGAGCTACTACCAGAATCTTTCTACGCTCAAGCAACCAAAGAAGTGCCTTTAGACGGTGCAATTCAAGCCGCAGAAGACATCACTAACGGTCAAATCACTGGTCGCGTAGTCATTAAACTATAGATTCTCAATCACAAAGTTATCAAACCTTAAGCGCCAGCGTTAGGCTTGGATAACCCAAAACAACAAAGGGCTGATTTATATCAGCCCTTTTGCGTTTTTGTCATTTGGGTCGAGTGAATCTAAACCAAGTCTTAGCTAACCCAAGCCGACATCCGCAATCCGTTTTTGAATCAACTCACCACATTCCTCTTTGACCACTCTTCTCAACCATTGTTGTGAAGCAGAAGAGTCGCAACGCGAGTGCCAGATCAGTGAGTAATCAAACGGCATAAACTCGAATGGCAGCGGCTTGACGACTAAGTCATAACGCTCAGCCACCAAATAAGCCAAATCAGCAGGTACAGTGATCACCAACGGCATTCTATCAACAATCGCCAATGCGGCTTCAAGGTGATAAGCACGCAACACCATTTTTCGAGGCTGTTGATTAGCTAACGCGTTGTCTAATAAAGCCTTAACACCATCACTGATCGCAATCATCGCATGCGGGAGTGATACATAGTCTTCAAGGCTTAAAGGCTGGTCCGCCAATGGATGGTTTTTAGATAACAGACACGACACACCAACCGGCCCTAAGACCTCTTGATGAAGTGGTGCAATGCTGCCACTCGGACGACAGATCGCCATATCAACGCGTTCGGTGCTGAGTTGCTTAAACAAATGTTCATGCTGCAGCGGTGCAAACTCCAAAGAGATGTTCGGCGCTTGCTCATAAATCTTCGGTAGTGCATAAGGTAGGATGGTTTGCATCGCGTAGTCAGTGGTCGCAATCAGGAAACGCTCGCTACAATAATAAGGGTCGAAATCACTCGGGCTAAGCAGTTGACGGAATGATTCTAAAGGCTGATCAATGCGTTGGCTGATCTCAAGTGCTTTTTTGGTGGGGATAAGGTGCTGACCTTGGCGCGTAAACAAAGGATCGTTGAGTAACTCTCTTAAGCGCCCTAATACTCGGCTGGTTGCCGACTGACTTAAGTTAAGACGAATCGCGGCCTGGCTAACACTACCCTCTTCAATCAATACCTTTAAAGCGACCAATAAATTCAGGTCTCTACGATAGATGTCTTCTAATTCCACACCACTTACCTAGCTGTATACGATTGTCATTGATCACTAAGTTGTTTATAGCATGCTTTAGATAAAAAAAATCCCGCAATTACGCGGGGAAGCCCAAGAAAATCTGGGGATAGTGTCGGAATGTTGTCGTATCGGAATTTGCTTGTTGTATTCGGGTTAGTGCTCTCGCTCTTCGGCTATACCTTGCCAACGGCGCATCTCCACCCAAATACCAATAATCGTTGCTACTATGCCAAAAATAGGCATCAGTGAGGTCTCTGTCGATGAACGTAGTACTAACGCACAAAAAGAAATAAAACAGAGAACCGAATAAATTGTTAATCTATCTAATCCTGTCAACATCGCCACTCCTTAGCTAGTTGCCTTTGTTTCAAGTTGTTATCAACTTGTTAACTAAGTTATAGGAAATGATTCTGTTTGCCAAGCACTTATTGCATATTTTTTCTGCAGACGTATTATTCACTCGTTAGATAGATATAGAGATACAAACCATGACATTCAAACCTGAACTGGCAACCCATACTTTAGAAGCTGAAGGCCTGCGTTGCCCAGAACCAGTAATGATGGTCAGGAAGACAATTAGAAACATGCAGGATGGCGATGTGTTACTGGTAAAGGCTGACGATCCTTCGACAACTCGAGATATTCCGAGCTTTTGTCGATTCATGGATCACCAGTTGGTAGGCCAAGCAACAGAAACGTTGCCTTACCAGTATTTGATCAGAAAGGGATTGGAGGCGTAGCGCCCCACCGACTATCAAGTATCAAAAAAGCCGCTGGTACCTTATGTTCTTAAATAGAACTCAGAGTACCAGCGGCTTTTTGTTTATTCGCTTCTAGACTTGTTTTGCAGATGCTCCAGCTGATGCTGAATTTCTCGGATATCTTTGCGCATCGGAATAATATGCGCGACCCGAATCCAAGCCTCTACCGCAAGCGCAGTCATGATGATGGCACCCGCGACCATTGGTAGCCACATGTCCGTCAACACCATGCCTAATAGTGTAAGTGCAAGACCAAAGGTAAATAGATAACTTTGGCTTTGTGGAGTAATACCCATATAACGCGTCAACATAATCATGCCCTCGTGTTCTTAACTCACAAGATTAAAATATCATGACAAGTATGACAGTTATATGTCCGTTCGCTCGATAACCCCCACAATACTGTAAGAGTATGACCTACAACACATTACTCTACTAATTGAGTATAATTAGCCTCAATACCACCTATTAATAGAAAGCCGCAGCAATAGCCAAACCAACGAACAACAAGGCCGTGATCTTACGAATCAGGTCAAGCGGCATCTTATCCGCCGACAACTTACCGATGATCACCACAGGCACATTCGCCAGCAACATACCAATGGTTGTACCCAGAATCACCCACGCTAATGCATCCGCATATTGAGCCCCTAGGATAGAGGTCGCAATCTGGGTTTTATCACCGATCTCAGCAATAAAGAAAGCGATAAAGCTGGCGACAAACGGGCCTCGGTTTGAGATCTGTTCATCGTCATCTAACTTATCCGGAATCAGAATCCACCCCGCCATCGCAATGAAACTGACCACCAGCACCCACTTTAAGACTTCAGGAGATAAGTAATCTGCGACCACAACCCCGAGCCATGCTGCAAGGGCATGATTGGCAATGGTGGCAAAGAAGATAGCCGCGATGATAGGTATCGGCTTGCGATATCGACTGGCTAATAAAAGAGATAGCAACTGAGTCTTATCACCGATCTCGGCTAAGGCGACAGTTGTAATTGAAATTGCTAAAACGCTCACGACATGCTCATTTGGGATGGAGATTATTATATTTAACCAAAGACAAACCTCGCGCCCCATCCCGGTTCACGATGCTTGTCTAAGGTCTTGCTAAGCGCCACCAAGGTGGTGGTTGCCTCGAACGCCATGATGATTTTGCATCAATTATGTTGACGAACGAACTCATTCAATAGGATATGAATAAGTAAGCTACTCCCCAAAGACCGCGAGATTTTAATCACCCACGCTTTCAAACACAAGTGTCAAACTTATCAAAATATCCACTTGTGCCGAAAAACAAACATTAAAGGCAAAAAAATCCACTAAACGACATTTTAGACCACTAATTAAACAAGATTACCCCTACTCGCTTTACGAATATCTCGGTATACTCAGAGGTTATTTTTCTCATTCATTTAAAAGAATCGCGCGAACCTGACTATGCAAAAATACGATATCAAAACCTTCCAGGGAATGATCCTCGCGCTGCAGGATTACTGGGCTCAAAACGGTTGTACCATTGTTCAACCTCTAGATATGGAAGTAGGTGCAGGCACCTCTCACCCAATGACATGTCTACGAGCACTTGGCCCAGAGCCAATGTCTACAGCTTACGTTCAACCTTCTCGTCGTCCGACCGATGGCCGTTACGGTGAAAACCCTAACCGTCTGCAGCACTACTACCAATTCCAAGTAGCGCTAAAACCATCGCCAGACAATATCCAAGAGTTGTACCTAGGCTCCCTAGAGGTTCTTGGTGTTGACCCACTTGTTCACGACATTCGCTTCGTTGAAGATAACTGGGAAAACCCAACACTAGGCGCATGGGGCCTTGGTTGGGAAGTATGGCTAAACGGCATGGAAGTAACACAGTTTACTTACTTCCAACAGGTTGGCGGCCTTGAGTGTAAACCTGTAACAGGTGAGATCACTTACGGTATCGAGCGTCTAGCAATGTACATCCAGGAAGTAGATTCTGTTTACGACCTAGTATGGAACGTAGCACCAGACGGTTCTAACGTGACTTACGGTGACATCTTCCACCAAAACGAAGTTGAGCAATCAACCTACAACTTCGAGCACGCAGACGTAGATTTCCTATTCACTTTCTTCGATCAGTGCGAAAAAGAGTGTAAAGAGCTACTTGAGCTTGAGAAGCCACTTCCGCTTCCTGCTTACGAGCGCATTCTAAAAGCAGGTCACGCATTCAACATCCTTGATGCGCGCAAAGCTATCTCTGTAACAGAGCGTCAACGTTACATCCTTCGTATCCGCAACCTGACTAAATCAGTTGCTGAGGCGTACTACGCGTCACGTGAAGCGCTTGGCTTCCCAATGTGTAAGAAGGACAAATAATCATGGCGAAGAATTTTCTAATTGAACTGGGTACGGAAGAGCTTCCACCAACAGCACTTCGTTCTCTAGCAGAAGCATTTGCTTCTAACTTTGAAGCAGGTCTTAAAACAGCTGAGCTTTCTCACGAAGGCATCAAGTGGTACGCAGCACCTCGTCGTCTAGCACTTAAAGTAACTGCACTGGCTGAAGGCCAAGCGGACAAAGTGGTTGAGAAACGTGGTCCTGCTGTTTCTGTAGCATTCGATGCAGAAGGCAACGCGACTAAAGCAGCACAAGGTTGGGCTCGTGGTAACGGTATTACTGTTGAGCAAGCTGACCGTCTGAAAACAGACAAAGGCGAGTGGCTTCTTTTCAAACAAGAAGTAGCTGGCAAACCTGTTCAAGAATTGGTGATGGACATCGCTGCGAAAGCACTAGCTGGCCTACCAATCCCTAAAGCAATGCGCTGGGGTAACTCAGACATTCAATTTATCCGTCCAGTGAAAACACTGACAGTACTACTAGGTGATGAGCTTGTTGAAGGCGAAATCCTAGGCGTAGCATCTGCTCGTACTATCCGTGGCCACCGTTTCATGGGCGAACAAGAGTTCACAATCGATTCTGCTGACCAATACCCTGCGATCCTAGAAGAGCGCGGTAAAGTAATGGCGGATTACGAAGCGCGTAAAGCGATCATCCTTGCTGACTCTCAAAAAGCGGCAGCAGCGGTTGGCGGTAAAGCTGACCTAGAAGATGACCTTGTTGAAGAAGTAACGTCTCTGGTTGAATGGCCAGTAGTACTTACAGCGAAGTTTGAAGAAGAGTTCCTAAAAGTACCTTCAGAAGCTTTGGTTTACACCATGAAAGGTGACCAAAAGTACTTCCCTGTTTACGACGAAAACAAGAAGCTACTTCCTAACTTTATCTTCGTATCAAACATCGAGTCTAAAGAGCCTCGTCACGTTATCGAAGGTAACGAGAAAGTGGTACGTCCACGTCTTGCTGATGCTGAGTTCTTCTTCAACACAGACCGTAAGCGCCCGCTGATCGACCGTCTTGCAGAGCTAGACCAAGCTATCTTCCAGAAGCAGCTTGGTACTATCAAAGACAAAACAGACCGCATCACAGAACTTGCTGGCTACATCGCTGAGCAAATCGATGCTGACGTTGAGAAATCTAAGCGCGCAGGCCTACTGGCTAAGTGTGACCTAATGACATCTATGGTATTCGAATTCACGGATACACAAGGTGTAATGGGCATGCACTACGCGACTCACGATGGTGAAGACGAGCAAGTTGCACTAGCACTTTACGAGCAGTACATGCCTCGTTTCGCTGGTGACGACCTACCAAGCACGGGTATCTCTTCAGCAGTTGCAATGGCAGACAAGCTAGACACTATCGTAGGTATCTTCGGTATTGGCCAAGCACCAAAAGGTTCTGACCCATTCGCTCTACGTCGTGCATCACTAGGTGTGCTACGTATCATCGTTGAAAACGGCTACAACCTAGACCTAACGGATCTGATCGGTAAAGCGAAAGAACTACTAGGCGACAAGCTGACTAACGAAAACGTAGAAGCTGACGTTATCGACTTCATGCTAGGTCGTTTCCGCGCATGGTACCAAGATGCTGGTTTCAGCGTTGATATCATCCAAGCGGTACTAGCACGTCGTCCAACTAAGCCAGCTGACTTTGACCAACGTGTTAAAGCGGTTTCTCACTTCCGTGAACTGGAAGCAGCAGAAGCACTAGCAGCAGCGAACAAGCGTGTAGGTAACATCCTTGCGAAATTCGATGGCGAGCTACCAGCTGAAATCGACCTAACGCTTCTTCAAGAAGACGCAGAGAAAGCACTGGCTGAAAACGTTGAAGTAATGACGGAAGCACTAGAACCAGCATTCGCGACAGGCAACTACCAAGAAGCCCTAAGCAAACTTGCTGACCTACGTGAACCCGTTGATGCATTCTTCGATAACGTAATGGTTATGGCTGATGACGAAGCGCTTAAGAAGAACCGTCTAACGCTACTGAACAACCTACGTAACCTGTTCCTACAGATTGCTGACATCTCTCTACTGCAAAAATAAGCACGAGTGAGACAGTTGCTCTCAGTCATACTCTGAGCAACCAAAGGTAAATACCCAAAGGGAAGCGAAAGCTTCCCTTTTTGTTTTTGTGAACCAAGCATTTGTTTGTAGAGGTGTTATTGATTATCTGAATGAATCAGCGCTCAGACTGTAGAGGGCATTGTTTGCTATAACTGACCTGTTTATTCAGGGGAAGGGAACAATGAAAAAAACAGTACTCGCGCTTTCAATACTCGCACTCAGCGCATGCAGCCAAACCAGTGATGACAGCTTATTGCTGACGATCGATAACAACACTGTCGTATTTGAATCGACAGGAAAAGGCACTGTTATCGCTGAACAGGAACTCGCTAAAGGTAGCTATACCTTCTCTATCAGCGATACTCAAAATACCTGTGGCACTAACTATGCGCTGGCCGAAGAGAGTCGTATCAAGTTCAATAAACCCCTTCGCCTAGACGACTGCACCGATAAATCTGAAATCGCTATTAAAGTCTTTCGCGCTAACACCTATCAATTTACGCTCAACCCACAGACCAATGAACTCACGGTTCAGGTAAAGCCAAAGCAGAAGCAAGTACAAAGCTTTGCCTGTCCAGTACCCAGTGACCAACCAACCACCATAGATGTTACTCAAACCTTTGATGATGGCACCGTGGTAAGAGACGCTCTTTCAGGCAAACAAGTCACAGTGACTAATGGCAGCGTCACCATGCAACCTGCAGAAAACAGCCAAGGTGTTCTGCTGCTGGAGAGAGTAGAACCAGAAACCAAGGCTGACTTTAGTTGGGACAACGCTACGGTCTACTTCGTCATGACCGACCGTTTCCACAACGGCAACCCTGATAACGACAACAGCTATGGTCGCAGCCAAGACGGACAAGACGAAATCGGCACCTTCCACGGTGGTGACTTGGCAGGCTTAACCGAAAAACTCGATTACATAGAATCACTCGGTGCTAATGCTATCTGGATAACGTCTCCGTTAGAGCAAATTCACGGCTGGGTTGGCGGCGGTGATCGCGGTGATTTCAAACACTATGGCTACCATGGTTACTACCACCAAGATTGGACCAAGCTTGATGACAACATGGGTACCGAAGACGAGCTGAAAACCTTCATCGATACCGCGCACAGCAAAGGCATTCGTGTTGTTTGGGACGTGGTAATGAACCACACGGGATACGCGACGCTTGCCGACATGCAAGAGTTCGACTTTGGCAAACTCAACCTAACTGATGAAGAAGCCAAACAAACGCTTGGCGAAAACTGGACGGACTGGCAACCAGAAGCTGGCCAGAACTGGCACTACTTCAACAACTACATATCTTACAGCGACAAAGAAGCGTGGGAAAAGTGGTGGGGCAAAGCTTGGCTGCGCAGCGATATTGGCGCTTATGACTCTCCAGGTTACAACAACCTCACCATGTCTTTGGCGCACCTGCCCGATTTCAAAACAGAATCGACAGAGACAACCGGGCTGCCTAACTTCTATCGCAATAAACCCACCAGCGCGACTGATGAACTCAAAACACCTCGTGAACATCTGATCACTTGGTTGTCTGACTGGGTGCGCGAATATGGTGTTGATGGATTTAGGGTCGATACTGCCAAGCACGTTGAACTGGACGCCTGGGCAGAGCTTAAAGAGAGCACTAACCAAGCACTAGCTGAGTGGAAACAGAACAACCCAGACAAAGCCTTAGATGATTTACCTTTCTGGATGACTGGCGAAGTGTGGGCACACAGCGTAGTCAAATCAGATTACTTTGCTAACGGCTTTGATTCGATCATCAACTTTGAATTCCAGAGCGACATCGCCCCTAAGGCGCTGAAGTGTCTATCCGATCTTGATGCTGATTACCTTCGCTACGCAGACAAGATCAACAGTGACAGCGAGTTCAATGTGTTGAGTTATCTCTCGTCTCACGACACCTCACTATTCTGGACACAGCACGGCAGCGACTTTGCCAAGCAGACCAAAGCCGCGAATGCACTGATGCTTGCTCCGGGCGCGGTACAGATCTATTACGGTGATGAAATAGCCCGTGACTTTGGCCCAACAGGTTCCGATCCAATGCAAGGCACCCGTTCAGACATGCCTTGGGATCAAATCTCCGGCGAACGTGCAGAGTTGCTAGAACATTGGCAAGCGCTTGGCCAATTCCGCCAACGCCACCCAGCTGTCGCGCAAGGTAAGCACATCACCCGTAACAGCAAGGGTTATTACGCCTTCGAACGCCAATACAAAGATGACAAAGTATTGGTTGTTTATACCGGTTCTAAGTAAACGCCGAGTGACATAAAACAGCAGAAACTCAAGGAGAAGCTTAGGCTTCTCCTTTTTTTTATCCTAAGCTAGTGTAAGCTCTATGTAGTTGAATCTTATTGTATATAGGGATATTGAATGCTGGTTGTTTTGGTTGAAGATAATGAGATATTAAATCATCACCTCTCGTCTCAACTTGGTGATCTTGGCCATACCATTTACGCAGAGAAAACTGCATCAGCCTGTCTACAAACCATTCAAAAACAACCCAATACCGATGTCATGATCATCGATCTTGGCCTGCCAGATTTCGACGGCTTTACGCTGATTAAGCAGATACGCCGCAAAGAGATTACAGTTCCTATTCTGATTTTAACCGCTCGCGGTGACTGGCAGGATAAAGTTGAAGGGCTCAACTGTGGCGCCGACGATTACCTAACCAAGCCATTTCAATTTGAAGAACTGCTCGCCAGACTTGAAGCACTTGTACGTCGAAATCAAGGATTTGCAGCCTCTCAAATCAAGGCGCAATCACTGACTCTTGATACTCAAGCCAAAAGCATTACCTACAATGAAATGCTGCTCGACCTCACGGCACTCGAATACCAAATCTTCGAGTATCTAATTCGTCATAGTTTGAAGATCGTCTCCAAGCAACAAATCTTGGACTCGCTATACGACCAAGGAGAAGGCATTCAGCTTAATAACATTGAAGTGATCGTTTCGCGGCTGCGTAAAAAGCTTGCTCAACATACCGAAGAAAAACTGATCAGCACGGTTCGAGGACAAGGCTATCGATTCGAAATAGAAGCGAAATGATATGAAAAGACTGTATAAAACCCAGTTTAGACGACGTACCTTTGCCACTGCTGCTTCCATTCTTTTTACTATGGTACTGACTAGCACTTGGTTCTATTACAACACCCAAAAACACCAGCTGTTTGAAGACTATTCTAAAAACACGCTCCGAGAGTTACCTTCAATTGTCAACGAACTCCTCTCCTCGGGTGAGATCCCGCCACTCACTGAGTGGAATAGCTTTTATGCCAAAGAGTCACCTAATACCAGCGTCATCTTATGTGACCACAACAGCCATCAAGTTTGGACTTCAATCGACGTTGAGCGAAGAACCAAACAGCTGGCAAAGTTAGGTATCTCACGTCCTCAAATAGACAACCTGTGTACTGATCTCAATTTTCCAATCGATACAATTCGGCTAGTAGAGAAACCGAGTGGGGCCGCGTTTATCGTCCACACAATGCTTTGGAAAGGGTTTAAAGATCAAGAAGATGGAAAGGTAATCCTTACTCAAAGAGTCGAACATAAGATGGAACCAATAAAGCAACTAAAATACACCACGATAGGTGTATTGATAGTAGCCCTGACATTAATCAGTGCCCTGCTTTTACTCTTCTATCGCATCAGCTTTGCCCCCTTTGTTCGCTTAGAAAAAGAGCTGCACGAAATAAAACAGGGTAAGCAGAACCAGCTAGCAGAAAGCTACCCAGAAGACCTGCACAATGTGACTAGTGCACTGAATGAGCTATTGTTCCAGCAAAAGGAAAATCAGGAACGTTATAAACGGTCACTGAACGATCTCGCCCATAGCTTGAAGACTCGTGTTGCTGTATCCCAAGCACTACTAGACGATTCATCACCCACTAAAAACCATCAAATCAATCAACAATTACTCGAAATGGATAGCCTTATCCAAGGTCAGCTAAAGCGAGCATCATTAGGAGTGAAAGGTATCACCACCAATGACACCCTACTTAAGCCTGTATTAGATAGCTTGGTTGGTATGTTCACCAAGATTTATACTGACAAGTCGATCCAATTTGTCTCTGACTATCCAGATAACCAAACCCTGCCATTAAGTAAAGATGACCTAATGGAAATAATGGGTAACATATTAGAAAACACCTACCGTTTTGCTGATCAGTCGATCTTGTTCAAGGTTACTAATATTGATAATCAGATTATGGTTGAGATCAGTAATGATGGCCCAGCTATCGACAGTAATACTAGCCAGAGCTTATTTCAACGAGGTGTAAGAGCTGACCAACAAAACCCAGGCACAGGGTTAGGCTTGGCACTATGTGATGAGATAATTCACAGCTACAAAGGGGCAATTTGGTTTGAGACACCAGAAGACCCATCCATGGGTGTCTCGCTGAGGATTTTACTTCCGCAGCCCTAGCTATAAGCCATAAATTAAAGATAGGTTAAGATTGAATATCGACTCTACGATTCAGATGACGGCCAGTCTCCAAGTCATTACTTTGAATCGGAGCTTTCTCACCTTGCGAGGTTACCGTAATTTGTTCAACAGGAACCCCATGCTCACGCAGATACGTAACAACTGACTCTGAACGCTTTAAACCCAAGCTCAAATTGTATTTCCCCGATCCTTTCGAGTCGGTGTTACCCACAACACTCAATTCGGGCACCTGTTGCTCTAACTTCGCTCCGAGCTTAAGTAACAAATAGCGCGACTGTTTATTCAGTTCATCCTTATCAAAGTCAAACAACACTCTGGCAACCAGATCACGGGTTTGATTTTCATCTTCGATGACGGCTCTGCTCAACAGAAACTGAGTACAGCTATTGCTGAGATCAGATTGAGTAAGCTTGCCTTGAATTAACTCAACCAGAGCCTGATTATCAACCGTTGCCGATACCTGCATGAAAGGCCCCTGATGGTACATAACCTTAGTACCTTGCCCAACCGTAACCGACTGCTCAAATTCGGAGCTGCCAGTATCACAGTATTGGTAAAGCAGTTCGTTCGTATCGAGTTTCGGTGTTGCTGCCATAACCGAAAAAGGCAGTGCCAATAACAATGTTATCGATATAAATTTGTTCATTCTAATTCTCTGGATATTCATCAACTATCTGATCGACCAGACACAACATTACTGCGCCAAGTGACCTACTTCTTCAGTTATCAGGGCTAAGATCTTATTCAAGATATCTTGCTTATTTTCAGCCTTAAAAACGTTGTCTTTACCAACGCAATTAAGTAGTCCTGTGTTGGCATGCAAATCATAATCAAAGCCGATCACCGACATGCGCGCATTCATCGCCTCGCCCCAACTCGTAAACTTACCCGGGCTCACTCCATCAACAACAGCGACATCATCATTAAGATTATCTGCTGAGACCTTGCCGCCATTTATCATATTCTTAATGTTGGTACACATACCCTTGTTCACGAGCTTGTTCGTTTGTCCTGCGTAGTGATTCCAATCCTCACCATCCGACAAGATGATAATCAGTTGGTTCGGGTTCTTGGCCAATGACGTCACAATCTGCCCTGCGCGAATGATTCCTTGTAGTGAGGCAGTACCACCAGACGCCTTGAAGGTTCTGACTTTTTTCATAAATCCATCAAAATCCTCGGTATAGAAAATATCGGTAAACACCGCGTCACCATCACCATTGGGGATTCGTTTGGCAGCACCCTTCACCTTAAATTGTTGCTCAATGGTCTTGTTAAAGTTCACAACATCATCTTTGTCATACTCACCCATTTTGGTAACGATGCGTTGATCTCGAAATACCAGTTTGCCAGCAGTATTAGCGTTCACGGTACGTCGGTTATACCCTGTGAGAGAAACTCGGTGCTTTATACCTGGCGTCACCGCATTAAATTTTCCTAGTTCATCAGTCACCAGTTCTAGCGTGTCTTTGAGGTCTTCAATCTTACTTTTTTTACCGCCACTCCAGTCATCGTTCATTGATGCAGAGAAATCGACGACAAAGGTGATATCAACAATCTTGCTTTGAAACTTTCGAGCCTTTGAAGAACCAGTCACATCAAAGGTGTCACCAAATCCCACGATCACACCTTGCCCCGGAAACCACGATTGGTGCTGCGTTCGACCGGCAACTCGGTATTCAAAATAGCGAGCTCCACCTTGTTCAGCCTGCTGGGTACAATCTGCAATTTGATCGCACGAGAGCTTATTGACCTCAACATCAAGCAAGGTATCCATATCGTAGAGGTAGTGATCGATATAAGACTGAGCCAACGAGTGGTTTTCACTGTCTTCTGCAGATACCGCCAATACTGCCGCTTCTGCTGCTTCTTCTAATCTCGCTTTTGTCTGTAAAGCACGTGCGCCATCAGAGCCCAACATAAACACACCAAATAACACGGGGATACATATCGCGAACAAGATCGCAGCATGGCCAGACTGTTTAGCCAAAGATAGACTCATGTTTACCTCCCAATCACGACAGAATCTGACATCACGTCGGTAAAGTCAGTACCAACCAGTTCACCAAACCAGTTATTAGTTCGATAGCAGAGCGTTACACGATAAAGAGGCATCTGGTGCCCCCAAACACTCACCACAGACAGATGCTGTAATTCACTAATGGGCTTGGCAACACTGCAGCTTAGATCTCCACGACGTTCCCGAATGCTCGGTGAAGCTTGGCCAATCCCAGTAAAGCTTTGCTCTTCAACCAACAAGCCATAACGCGAAGCGTCATAATTACCAAAGGTACGTTGTAAGGAGTGACGAGCTATCGTGTCTATTTCATCAACCTGCTTAGAGGTTAAGAGCACACTAGAGTCATAAAGCTGCGTGCGTTCTTTGACAACATTCACCAGCGAATAGGACAAACGATCCAACTTACCTTTAACGGAAAGCTTGATGATCACGTCACCACTGAATACCAACAGCAAACTAAAAAAGAACCCTACAATGGCAAACTCGATACTGAATATGCCTTGCTGACACTTTCGCGAGTTAGACTTCAAACTTAGATCTTTCATACTCTTGAACCACGACCATTTCTCGGCTTAGTAAT
Organism: Vibrio crassostreae; assembly: GCF_024347415.1. Taxonomy (NCBI): domain Bacteria; kingdom Pseudomonadati; phylum Pseudomonadota; class Gammaproteobacteria; order Vibrionales; family Vibrionaceae; genus Vibrio; species Vibrio crassostreae. The sequence goes on along the minus strand of NZ_AP025476.1, from coordinate 19,620 downwards.
CCGTCTAGACCTAAGAAGTAACTAAAAATTGGGGTGAATGGATAGGTGAGTCGATAAATAGCCAACGACGAGTTCTGCTCATCACCACACTCTTTATAGGACTCACCCGGTGCTATCTGGCACTGATTGGTGACTTTCACCAACTCATCCACCGATGTGAGATAGTGCATGGTTACCTGAAAATCATCACCATCAATCACACTATTCCACATGCTGCCGTCTCTATGTAAAACTTGCTCTACCGTAGCCAAATAATCGTGTGAGCCTTTCTTGGCTTCACGGGCAACTTCCGATATAGCAAGATCGTTAATAGATGAAATGTAAGACATATAGCTCATCTCCACCCACGCCATACACATCAGCCAGAAGGCAAAGAAGCCCATAACAAACTCTATGCTAGCGACACCACGCTGCTTATTTTTCATATTGAATGCTCGACAGCGTATCTAAGCGGCTATCAGCACTCATAGGTTCGAACTTCTGCAGTGAACGATAGATCTTTTCTATTTGGTGCTGACTGTAGGTATCACTTAAGACCTGTTGTACAAACGCATAATGGCCTTGTTTAGCCATGCTAAGCGTCAGATTTGCCATAACCATTTCATCCGCTTGGTGACTCTTATACAACGGCATTAAACGCTTGGCCGCAGTAAGATAATCACCTTCAGCGATGTCCAGTACAGCAAGGTTATTGTTTACTGTGACACCGTCATAGAAGTGATCACGAGCGCGTTCAAAGTAGCGTCTCGCTAGCATCGTTTGAAAGCTGTAACCATAGTAGGTGCCGAGTAAATTCTCAGTGCGGCTATTACTCGGATCTAACTCCAATGCCAGTTTCGCTGCAGCGATTGCTGCTGGATATTGGCCCATATCACCGTATGCCTGCGCTTGGATTTGGTAAGCTTCAAGTGAGGCTTTCTCACTCTCTATAACAGGAGTTATGTAAAAAAGAGCGGATTCTGCATCGGCCAATTTTAAATAGCTACTCGCCAGTTTTTGCCTAATTTCGGCGATATCTTCACGTTGGAGCTGAACTTTATACAGAGCAACCAGTTTTGTGTGATTATTGGTTTGTTGGTAAATCGCTTCCTTCGATTCTTCTTGCTGCCAGTTATTAGCAGTTGAACTACATGCCATTAACCACAATGGCAGCATACATATCAGAAATTGTTTAAACACTTTGCATTAACCTCATCACCCCAGGAGCGGCGATAACGAATACGATCGGAATCAAGATGAAGACAATCAATGGTATCGACATCTTGGCGGCTAACTTCCCTATCTTTTCTTCCAGTTCGAGCATTTGTACTTCACGCACATCACTCGCCAATACAGTTAACATGCGATAAATCGACGAGCCGTGTTGAATGCTTTGAGTCAACGTCATCACAAAGCTACGCATTTCACTGCTTGGCACCTGTTGATAAAGCTCTTCAAGCGCCTCTTCCATCCCAACAACTCGAGCGCGATGATTGGTTTTATTCAGTAGATAAGCCAAGTCACGATCAAAGCCTTGCATCTCTTGTGCTAAATACTTCAGTGAAGCTTCAATCGTCATCCCGCTTTGCACACAGATCGCCGTTAGGTCGATCAAGTAAGGCAACTGACCCACTAATTTTTGATGTCGCCACTTAGTTCGCTGAGCGAGTACCATATCGGGCAGCGCAATAGAAACCATTGCCCAACCACATATCAGAGCGACAGCCTGATTAATAGCGACACCGGACCACCAGCACACACCAATGACCACCACTTCACCTATCGCAAGAACCAGATATTTGAGTGGCATATACATGGAGCTATAGCGTGTTTGATAAATACCCGCACCAATAAAGCGCTGCTGCATCTGTTGGTCGGACGCATTAACCAATTGTGTCAGCGGACATAAGAGGCTATCGATTTGTAACTGTCGTTGACTGCGTTGTTGAGTCATCGATTTAAACTGGCTAGCGATACTAGCCAGCTTTTGCTGCGCGATGTACTGCGTGATTAACCAATAACAGAGCAACAACACACCAAATGACAGGCAAGTCCAAATCAACAATGACTGCAACTGAGGCTTGATTAAAATCGAAATAATATTGGCCATTACCTCACCCTCTTCATCAACATCCAAATGATCGCTAAACCAATACTTTCGCTGATCAACAGGTAATATAGAACCGGGCGACCTTCGTCGGTAAACATCAAGAAATCAAAATTCTCAGGGCTCAGTATTGGCAGCATTGAGATAAAGACAAACGGCGTTGCACTGACTATCTTTGCTGAAATACGCGCCTCTGAAGTCATCGCAAACTTCTTTCTTTCCATCGCTCTAGCTTCGAACATCTGACGGTTCAGACGCGACATGACCTCTTTCAATTGCCCACCACGCTGCATGTTGGCACGTAGGGTAATCACAAAGAAATGAAATGACGGATAAGGAAATCGCTGGCAAGACTTACGAAAAACATCGTCCAGCGGCTCACCTAGCTTCAAGCGTTCTGCCATTCTTTTAAACTCTTTGCCAACCTCACCAGGAAGCTTGTTGCCGACAAAACCAATTCCTCGACCAATACTCTCTCCGGCAGATAGAGAGCTAGCCAACATGTTCAATGCATCAGGAAAGCTCTCTTCAAATTGCTTACGGTCACGCTGTTTTAACCACAAGAAGCCCCATACCCAAGTTACAACCAATGCGCTACCAAGGACTAGCCAAGCTGGGAAACCGAATAGGTAGCGGTTCACTGCACCAGCTAAAACACTCACACAACCACTAAGTAAAACCACCTTTACACCAGCAAAAGAGCCCAACTGTCGCTTAACTTGATGAAAAAGGCTTGCTATCGAAGACCAACCTAAGCCATTGGATATCTGACTAAGTTGAATCGCTTGGCGAGGGGCTGTTGACGCTGTTTTTGTCTTATCATTTGATGGAAAATAATCATCAATTGAGTGACTCTTATTAGAAAAAATTACAACCAGCAGCAGGACAACGCCCCAAAACATTAATAGCCAATACACACTGCTACCCCACTAATTCGATCGCATGAATCAACTGCTGTAGTTGTTGTTCACACCCAAAAAAGTGCGCTTTTTTAAAGAGTACCGAGCGGCTCATGACCCCTGAAGTGACATAGCGTCCCGACAACTTTCCATCACTCAACGCACCCTCGATTTGGAAGGTAAATAGTTCTTCAAGCACCACGCTCTCTCCCTCAAGGCCTACAACTTCGGAGATACTGATAATTTTTCTTGAGCCATCATGCAATCGAGTAACTTGCACGATGATATCGACTGCACTCACCACAGAGCGACGAATCGCATCGATAGGCAAATTGTTGGTCGCCATCATTACCATCGCCTCAACACGTGATATTGCGTCTCGAGGACTATTGGCATGCAATGTCGACATCGAACCATCGTGTCCCGTATTCATCGCTTGCAGCATCTCAAAAGCTTCCGGGCCACGGCACTCACCAACAATGATGCGATCAGGACGCATACGCAGTGAGTTAATCACCAAATCTCGAGAAGTGATGGCACCAGTGCCTTCGGTTCCTGCAAGTCGAGTTTCCATTCGAGCAACATGAGGCTGCTGTAATCTTAGTTCTGCGGTATCTTCAATCGTGACAATTCGCTCAACCTCAGAGACGTGCTGTGACAACGCATTGAGCAAGGTTGTTTTACCAGAACCCGTACCGCCAGAGATTAAGATATTCAAGCGACAACGAGCAGCCAATGCCAATAGTTGCGCCATCTCTTCACTAAGCGCTCCTAGCTCCGTTAACTTGTCCAAGTTAATCGCTTGATGGCGAAACTTACGAATAGAAATCAAGGTTCCATCAAGAGCAATCGGCGCGATCACGATATTAACGCGACTGCCATCTTCCAAGCGGGCATCACATGTTGGTGAAGACTCATCAATACGACGCCCTACTCGACTTGCAATGCGCTTAGCAATCTCGATTAACTGTTGTTCATCAATAAACTGCACCTGTGCACGCTCTACCAAACCATTGCGTTCAATAAAGACCTGTTGATGGCCATTGATCATAATATCGCTGATGCTGTCGTCATCCATCAGCACTTGAAGTGGCCCTAAACCAACGAGCTCATTGATTAAACTGGTGACATACTCTTGCTTAGCCAATGTTGAAACAGGAAGCTGTTCACGATTAACCAACACCTCAATGGCGTGGCTCAGCTGCTTCTCTAACTCTTGAGTGGATAAAGACTCAATTGCACTCGCGTCCAAAGCTTCAAATATTTGCTGACGAAGTTGAAGATAGACTTGTTTTGACTGTTGCATGCGAACTACCTCTTAAGCCAAGAGAGCCATGACGTTTTGCTTTTCTGGACGACTTGCTCACCAAGAAGTATCGCCACCAACTGCGTTAAACCCAATTGCATCTCAGATCGAGTTTCAGTGATCAATTCGCCCTGAAGAAGGTATTGATTGGCCTTGTGATCGAACTCAACGTGGCAATTAGCGGCTTGTCCAAAGTGCTTCTCAACATCGGCTTTTGATACCGAGGCGGCATTACTCGGACGAGTGTGATTCATTACCGTCACTATGGTCATTGTTGGCAATTCAGCTTGTACACTGCCAACAATTCGATTGAGCTCTCTCAACGATGAAACGGTAGCATCAAATAGGCTTTGTTGCGTAATTCAATGGAACTAAATCCAGAGCCTACGATCTGATCAGTTACATCCACTATCTCTCGTAGCCTCATGCCTAAACCTCTTTACAAAACAACCAACTGGAAGCAATACAACCAATCACTCATTAATCGAGGCTCTCTGACCTTTTGGATTGATGAAGAGGCGATAAGCGGGTGGGCGCAAAGCAAACAGAATAAGCGCGGGAGACCACGTCGATTCAGTGACTTAGCTATCACGACAGCGCTCATGGTAAAACGAGTTTTTTCTATGCCACTGAGAGCGCTGCAAGGATTTATCGACTCGGTATTTAGACTTGCCCATGTTCCATTGAGTTGTCCACATTACACCTGCATCAGTCGTAGAGCCAAGCAAGTTGAGGTCTCATTTAAGAGTAAAACGAGAGGAGCGATACAGCACTTAGCCATTGATGCGACTGGCCTTAAGGTTTATGGCGAAGGTGAATGGAAAGTCAAAAAACACGGGGCAGATGGCAAGCGGAGAGTTTGGCGAAAGCTGCATATTGCAGTCGATACAAGCACTCACGAGATCATTGCAGCCGAGCTAAGTTTATCGACGGTTACAGATGGAGAGGTCCTCCCGAATTTACTGAAACAAACACGCCGAAGTATCCTTGAGGTGTCTGGTGATGGCGCTTACGACACGAGAGCGTGTCACGCTGCTATTAAGATTAAGCGAGCCGTTGCGCTTATTCCCCCAAGAGAAGGGGCAGCCTTCTGGGAGCGCGGTCATCCTCGAAATCTCGCAGTGGGTTGCCAGAAGTTATACGGCTCAAATAAGTATTGGAAAGAGCGGTATGGATACCACAGACGTTCACTCTCAGAAACCGCGATGTATCGAGTTAAACAGTTACTAGGAGGACGATTGAGCTTAAGAAATTACAATGCGCAGGTGGGTGAGACTTACGCGATGATAAAAGCGTTGAACAAGCTCACTGGGTTAGGGATGCCTGAAACTTGTCGTATTGACTAAGAAATACCCGAAACGGGGTAGCTCTATCTTTAAATATAATTACGCAACAAAGCCCATCAAATACCAAAACTAATGAATCAACATCAGCCAGTGCTCGAGACAACTCTTGTTGGGTCAGCGCACTGTGCGAATAGTCTTCAATGATGAATGAACTGTTCTGCTCTACTTGCTTAGTCAGTGCTTGAGTGTATTCATGCAATTCGCCACGACTGAAGTCTTGGGACTCGACCGCCAAAATAGAAAGATTGTTCTCTAAGCTCTGCACCAAATTCGAAGCCAAAGCCGTATCAACCGCAGAAACTAACGTCCCTTTTTGTACGTTACGCTTTTGGAATTTTTTCAAACCGAGCATTACGTCTAGGTTGCTGCCGGTATAGGTGTGGTCAACCAACAAAGTTGGTAGTGAGTGCTGCTTGGCTAAACAACGAGAAACTTCACTCGCAATCAATGAGGTGCCCACTCCGCCTTTCACCCCAACAAAAGCAATTTGCTTAGCCTTACGGTTTCGAGCCACACCTTGACGCTGCATATGATTGTGCAAAACACTTCGGTAAAAATCGGTCACCTCGACTTCGCTGGCAGGCCAAAATAGATAGTAGAAACCTAAGTCCTTTAAAGCACGAATAGTCGTGATCGCATCTTCACTACCAATAACCACAACCGACAAGTGTGTCGGAAGTTGTAAGGCGATCTGCTGAGCATCTCGAACCACATTGTCGCTATCGTTGAGATCAATCATCACCACTTTTAAATTCACGAATTCAGCCAGCTTTAAAGCACTTGCCGGTTGGTTTTCAAAAGCGACAGGCTCAGGCAGGCCTTCAAAACGAAAGGCTTTGTATAAATGAGCTCGGCAATCTTCGCTCTGAAACAGCACGGCACAATGGTTATCTACTTGAGGAGTTTGCTCATCCTTAGCACTCAACTTATCGACTAAATTAAACATATTCGTAAACCTAAAACTTATTCAAGGAGCTGTAGTAAACGGAGTTACAGTGATTTTTCAGGGTTAACCATTGATTGCCAGCGGTTACCGTCGGTATAGCAACCAAGTTTGCTATACCCATAATGCCCGACCTTTTGTTGCTGACAGACCTCTAGACGAACCTGCATATCCGTTGCAATCACAGACACGCTAAAACGATTTGATGTGTTGTTAACTTGATGCTCCACCTGTGACAGAGCTATATGGTTATTGGCAAGTACCTCATCCAGCACTGACACTAGCGGTTGAGGTAATGAACCATTCACGATAATTTGCCACTGAGCAGTACTGCCCTCTAATTGATAACGCTGAATAAAGGCTTCAAAGCGCTGCTCAACTAAAGTGTGATCCTGACTCTGTGCATTAAATTGATAGTGAATCGGCACCACTTCGATAGAAGTACCTTCAGGTTCAACAACATGGTCAGCGCATCCGTTGATGCCAAAGGCACATAACATTCCTAGTAAATAACGTTTCACTGTTTAAAGCCTCCGGCAGATAAAATTTCGCTCGCCCAACGCTGTTCGGCTTTGTCATATTCACTGTCTAGCGCTAAGAAGCGCTTCAAAGTACCCGTTTTTTCCATTATCGGCAGTTGGATCTGATTCGCTTTAACGGGTTGAACTAAGTTGACCGTCGCCACTATTACGAGCTCGGTCTTATTACGTTCCGTTCCTGTGTGTCGGAATAACGCACCAAGAATTGGGATGTCGCCAATAAACGGGATTCGAGTCAGCGATTCGCGCTCTTCACTATTCAGCAAACCACCCAGTACAAAACTTTGCCCATCCCCCAGCTCAACCGTCGTTTGTGCGCGTCGAGTCTTTAGAGCCGGTAAATCGTAGAGTTCGTTACTGTATTGAGCATCTAAAGAGCTCACCTCAGGGGTCAGTGCTAGCTTAATTTTGTCGTCTCTTAGCACCTTCGCCATCAACTCCAATCGAACACCAAACTCTTTATAGTCCACATTGGTGCCACCATCATTACTGGTCACGACCGGTAACTCTCCACCGACAAGAAAGCTCGCTTTCTCACCAGAGATCACCGATAGATTAGGCTCCGCTAGAATCTGACCAACCTGATCCGATCCCACCGCAGAAATCACAGAGACAATATCGCTAGCACTAAAATGGGTAAGCTGATCAACAAACATTCCTGCATTACCTGCAGTGCCCACTTTGATGCCGAAGTCTTGGATAAAAGAGTGAGATACTTCAGCAATAGTCAGCTTTACATTGACCTGCTTGGTAGCGTTCACTTCAATGTTATTCACCACCCCTCGATAGCGACGCTTGGTCATAAACTCAATGCTTAAGTCATCAACTGGCGCTTCATTTTCAGAAGAGAAGTTTTGTTCAACCTCTTCCTTTCCCAATAATTCACCGACCATCTGGTAAATATTGTCTTTCTCTAGTTCGGAAGATACAGGGCCACTCAAGATGATGTTTTCACCAATGCCATAAACAGTCACTTTGGCTTGTGGATACTGAATTTTTATCTGCTGCTCGATATCGGTATAGCTGCGATTCACAACCAGTTGCTGATTCACCAGTTCATTGCCTTGTTGATCAAAAGCGATGAAAGTCGTAGTTCCTAGATGACGGCCAAACACCACAATTTTGTGTTCATCTATCACCTGATAGTCCGCGACCTTTTGGTCAGAAATGAAGACTGAAGCCACATCACCAGTAACCTTCACGGTTGTAGCCTGCCCCTCAGCAAGGTTGATTAAGCTAGCCGCGACTACTAGAGGCGATAGCAACCAAAGCCCAGCAAAGGCTAATATTCGTTTTGTCATCATGATTCGCCCTACTTAAACCGATATTCGCGTATCTCGTCACGTTGACCAGACAAACTGATCACATCACTTGAATCTGCTTCCAGGTCGTCCGAAAACTCTTCACCAATTGATTTATGCACTTCAATCTCAGCAATGCGCTTGGCTATCGTTAATTGAGCAACCTGTCTATTGGTAACTTGTAGTACCAAGGTCACCTCGGTCACTTTTTCACTGCTTAAAGTACTCACCGAACGCTGTCGACTGACCATATCCAAAACAGGAACCAGAGCGAGCAGCGGAGTCATAGTCAGGTGTTGAATGTCATCGACTCTCTTATCATTGGCCAAGTTTTGCTTAGGTGCCGACAACACTGAAATATCGACCAAGTCTCCAACACTGATCGTGCCACCAACGACATCCTCTCCCGGAACCGTCACGTTAAAAGGCACAAACCCTGGCTCAATCACTGTATTCAAGTAATCGGCTTGACCTGGGGAGGTCAATAACTCAGGAGTAACAATGCCACCTTGTTGCAAGGCCTGTTTGGCAAACAAGCTTTGCTGCCAATTAAAGCGAGTATCTTCAGTTAAGCCATGTGAACCAGCTTGCTGGCGCGTCAGGTACACTGCTTCAAAGTCGCGACGTGCAAGCTTGTCACCTTGCACGACGTTCCGCTTCAACTGCCAAGCAAGTATCTTCGGTTCCACTTGATTGACTGACTGCGTAGGAAATTCTTTCGTAGAAGGCGTTTGTGTCACGCCATAAAGCCCAATAGATATAGCAACAACTGCTAGACCAAGAATGATTTTTGAATTCATTGTTTAACCTATAATGATGCAGCTATAGCTAATAAGCTTGCCAAACAGATTGGTACTGCATAGGGGACGCCACGCTGTGTCCACCGAATATCGGCAGTCATTCGTCCTAACCACCACTGACTAATCGCTAATACACCACCTAAAAAGCCAATAAGTAGCAGCGTAACGGCTATAAATTTAGAGTCGATCGCTAAGCTCAGTACCGCGAATAGTTTGCTGTCGCCTGCCGCGAGTATATTCATCTGAAATAACACACCACCAGCAAGTAGCACGGCAATCGGATGTATTAGGTGTTGAGCCTCACTGTGAAACTCCAGTCGCGATAAGGTCCATAACGCCATGCACAACGCCAAACGGTTGCTGATCTCTCGGTATCGACAATCCGTGTAACAGGCGTAGATTGCCATGGCGGCTAAAATAATTAGCCACCATAAGTTTTCCACTAAAAGCCTTCAGAGCCAGCAGTAGAAAGTTCAACTGTATTTGCATCTGTAATGTTTTGAGAAATAGCAGCAACAGCATCGTTCAGAGCTGCTGTTAAACCGTCACCAAATACAGCAAGCACGATTGCAGACATGCACACACCAAGAATTGCGTATTCAATCGCAGTAACACCACGTTGGTCGTTTTTAAATGCCGCAGTAAACAATTGAGCTTTAACAAATAATTGAGTAATCATTACTTTCTCCAAAAAAGATAAATAGGTTGTTTTGTCTTCGGGAGAGAGAATATTCATTGCGCTATTTTTGAGCAATAAAAGAGTGACCAACTTCACGTTGTTCTGGCGTTTACTGTCGTTCTATTCAGTTTGGGTTCAGTTTGAGGATGTTAAATCGTGATATTTAGCCTAGGTAACAAGAAAAGTTTTTTCCGTGTTAGAGCATTTGGCGCTATGCGTCGCAAAAACATTGCGGTATGTTCAAGGAATACACTGATGGCAGACATAAGGTCTGCCTTAATGACACGTAACAAGCAATCACAATGAATTAGGTAAAATAAGTAATGCAGTTCTCTAAGTTTGGTGAAAAGTTTAATCGTTACTCTGGAATCACTCGTTTAATGGATGATTTGAATGATGGCCTGCGCACTCCTGGCGCAATCATGCTTGGTGGTGGCAACCCAGCCGCTATCCCTGCCATGCTCGATTACTTTAACCAAGCCAGTGCAGACATGCTCGCCAGTGGAGAACTCATAGCCGCCCTCGCCAACTACGATGGTCCGCAGGGCAAAGACAGCTTTATTAAGTCTTTAGCCGCAATGCTAAAAGAGACCTATGGTTGGGACATCAGCGAAAAGAACATCAGCCTGACTAACGGCAGTCAAAGTGGCTTCTTTTACCTGTTCAACCTTTTAGCAGGTCAACAGCCTGACGGCTCACATAAGAAAATCCTACTGCCTATCGCACCGGAATACATCGGCTATGGCGACGCGGGTATTGATGACGATATCTTTATCTCTTACCACCCAGAGATCGAGCTGCTAGAAAACCGCCAGTTCAAATACCACGTCGATTTTGAACAACTAAAGGTTGATGACTCAGTCGCGGCTATCTGTGCATCTCGTCCAACCAATCCAACAGGCAACGTACTGACCGACGATGAAGTACGTAAACTGGACAAGCTCGCGCGTGAAAACAACATCCCGCTACTGATCGACAATGCTTACGGCCTGCCGTTTCCAAACATCATCTTTGAAGATGTCGAACCGTTCTGGAATGAAAATACGATTCTGTGCATGAGTTTATCTAAGCTTGGTTTGCCGGGTGTGCGTTGCGGTATCGTGATTGCGAGTGAAGAAGTAACCCAAGCACTAACCAACATGAATGGCATCATCAGCTTAGCACCAAGCAGTGTTGGGCCCGCTATCGCCAACCACATGATTGAGAACGGTGACCTGCTGCGCTTGAGCAGTGAAGTGATTAAGCCTTTCTATAAAGAGAAATCTTTACGTGCAGTAGAACTACTACAAGACGCTATCGATGACCCACGCTTCCGTATCCATAAACCTGAAGGCGCTATCTTCTTATGGTTATGGTTTGATGAGCTACCAATCACCACAATGGAACTGTACGACCGCCTTAAAGCTCGCGGCGTATTGATTGTTCCGGGCGAATACTTCTTTATCGGCCAAGAAGATGAGTGGGATCATGCTCACCAGTGCTTACGCATGAACTACGTACAAGATGATGAAGCGATGCAGAAAGGTATTGCGATCATTGCTGAAGAAGTGAAAAAGGCTTACAGCGAAAGCAAATAGAGATTCCCTACTCGGTCGTTCCTCCCTCTATGGAATGACACTGATAGAACAAACAAAAAGAGCACCTCATGAGGTGCTCTTTCACTTTTACTTCCCGATATTTTTTAGCTCTAAGGAGCTAACAGTAATTAACCTTCTAGTAGGCTATTACCATTAATAGCAATCTTACGTGGTTGCATCGCTTCTGGGATTTCGCGTTCTAGGTCGATGTGAAGAAGACCATTTTCCATGCTTGCACCTACCACTTTTACGTAGTCAGCCAGTTGGAATTTTCGCTCAAAATCGCGCTCTGCAATACCTTGATATACGAAGGTTTTCTCTGCTTCTGCTTTACGCTCACCTTTCACAATTAGCATGTTCTCTTTCTGAGTCAGATCTAATTGATCATCAGCAAAACCAGCAACGGCCATAGTAATACGGTAGTTGTTCTCGTCTTTTTGCTCGATGTTGTATGGAGGGTAACCGCCAGAAGAGTTCTTCGATGTGTTCGCTTCCATCATGTTGAATAGACGATCGAAGCCGATTGCGTTGCGGTAAAGTGGAGTGAAATCTACAGTTCTCATAATGCTATCCTTTTAGTAAGCAATAGTCTTAGCTGCGAATTTTACTGAGATCGAACCTGTGTGTGACCCAGTAAACAGCTAAGAGATTCAATTCGCATTCCTCGGGTTTCACCTCTATTGGCAACAACGCTGGGACATGACAATGAATCAATTTTTAAGTTGTGTGCTGCTAAAGTTATCCTCTGTTGAGCGATACTTCGTCAGCGGTAATGAAGGTTCTGTTTCTTCTCTTTTGAGCAAGACAGTCATCCTCTTCATAAATAGATATGTGGTGCCACAAAGCGCTTTTCAAGCGGCGTGATTCAACTTTTTAGTTAAGAAAAACCAAACGCTATATAAATATTACTTAATTTTAATTAACCACCATTGGTCATATCCTAATCAGGTTGAATCCTTTTCTATAGCTTTTGGTGGCAATCCTGATGTCTTCTACGCATATTTCTTACGCACTCCACTCTTACGATGCCTTAGCGCACCTAGATATCCACATAGATAAAGTGGCTCTGGTGACGGAAGGCGGCGGCCAACGCGGAATTTTTACAGCGGGCGTGCTGGATGCTTTTCTCGAACAAAATTTTAATCCGTTTTCATTGATGATTGGCACATCAGCGGGCTCTCTTAACCTAGCATCCTATATATGCGGGCAACATCGCCATGCTTACCGCGTCATAACAGAAGCAACAGCCAGTCCTGAGTTCTTCGATACCTATAAGTTCTTACTGCAAAAGAAAGGATTAGACCTAGATTGGTTACTTGAACAAACCGAAACCAGCTTACCGCTCAACTGGCAGTTAGGTCATGACAATATGAAGAGTTGTAAGGTGCTTGCCTGTGCATCCCATGCGACTCGTCACGAGCCAGCCTATTTTGACTTAGACTCACACACTTGGCAGGACGCTCTCAAAGCCTCATGTGCCGTTCCCTTTATCAGCACAAAGGCAATTCAAGCGAATGATGAAGAGTGGCTTGATGGTGGTGTTACCGCCCCCATCCCAGCACAAGAAGCCTATAACCAGGGTTATAAACATATTGTTGTGATTCGGACAGTACCTATCTCAACGTCTTTTGATCACCGCTGGATGTGCAAATACAGTAAGTTGTTAGGGAAAACAAAAGCCAAAGCGATGATTGAGCTGTTACTCAAACACGAAGCCCATTACCGCGCGACACAAGACTTTCTGAGTAACCCGCCAGAAGACGCCACCATCTATGAAATTCATCCAGACAAAGCGCTGCACTCAACATTGCTGGGAAGTCCACAGCATGCACTTGAACATGACTACGAGGTAGGACTTTTATCCGGAAAGTACTTCCTCGCTACGGCGGGTCGTCATATCGAACAGGCATAAAAAAGCACCGCCAATGGGCAGTGCTTTTATCGTTTTGAGTTTCTTTATTACTAAAGAAATCTATACATCAAGGTTAGCAACCTTCAATGCGTTCTCTTCGATGAAGTTACGACGAGGTTCAACTTGGTCACCCATTAGCGTCGTAAACAACAGATCAGCACCAACAGCATCTTCAATCGTTACTTGCATCATACGGCGAGTTTCAGGATCCATCGTGGTTTCCCAAAGTTGATCAGGGTTCATCTCACCTAGACCTTTGTATCGCTGTAGGCTTAGACCACGACGAGACTCTTTCACTAACCAGTTCAGAGCATCAACGAAGCTAGAAACTTCTTGAGTACGCTCACCACGCTTAATGTAAGCGCCTTCTTCAATCAAGCCATCAAGTGCTTCAGAAAGATCCGCTAGCTTACCGAACTCTTTAGAGTTAATAAGATCGATGCTCAGTAGGTGTTCATGAGTCACACCATGAGTACGAACCACAATCTTAGGAACGCTTAAATCTAGCTCTTCGTGTTTTTCAACTTCAAGGCTGTATTGGCTCGCACCCACTTCTTTCGCGTTTAGTTGCTCAACAAGCTGCTTACCCCAAGCTTCAACTGCCGCGTCATCATGACACTGCTCAGCCGTTAGACGAGGAACGTAAATCAGTTCGTGAACCAATGCACGTGGGTAACGGCGGCTCATACGATCAACAAGCTTGATGCCTGCATTGTATTGCTGAACAAGCTTCTCTAAACCTTCACCTGCAAATGCTGGCGCTTCAGGGTTAACGTGCAGTTCTGCATTGTCTAAAGCCAAAGATACTTGATACTGGTTCATTGCATCTTCATCTTTAATGTACTGCTCTTGCTTACCCTTCTTCACTTTGTAAAGTGGCGGTTGAGCAATGTAGATGTAGCCACGTTCAATCAGCTCTGGCATTTGACGGTAGAAGAACGTCAGTAGCAGAGTACGGATGTGAGAACCATCGACATCGGCATCGGTCATGATGATGATGTTGTGGTAACGCAGTTTATCTGGGTTGTATTCGTCACGGCCAATACCACAACCAAGAGCTGTAATTAGCGTTGCTACTTCTTGAGAAGACAGCATTTTATCGAAACGTGCTTTCTCTACGTTAAGGATTTTACCTTTCAGCGGTAGGATTGCTTGGTTCTTACGGTTACGACCCTGCTTAGCTGAACCGCCAGCAGAGTCTCCTTCCACAATATATAGTTCAGACAGTGCAGGATCTTTTTCCTGACAGTCAGCAAGCTTACCTGGAAGACCCGCTAAATCTAATGCGCCTTTACGACGAGTCATTTCACGAGCTTTACGCGCTGCATCACGAGCACGTGCTGCATCAATAATTTTAGAACAAACTGTTTTCGCTTCACCTGGGTTCTCAATCAGGAACTCAGACAACTTCTCACCCATTGTAGATTCAACGGCAGACTTCACTTCTGAAGAAACCAGCTTATCTTTAGTTTGGCTTGAGAACTTAGGATCAGGCACTTTAACAGAAACAATCGCTGTCAAACCTTCACGAGCATCATCACCAGAGGTCGCAGTCTTCGCTTTCTTAGAGAAGCCTTCCTTGTCCATGAAGCTGTTCAGAGTACGCGTTAGCGCCGCACGGAAACCAGCTAAGTGAGCACCACCATCGCGTTGAGGGATGTTGTTGGTGAAACAGTAGATATTTTCTTGGTAGCCGTCATTCCACTGCATCGCAACTTCAACGGTAATACCGTCTTCACGCTCAGAGTTGAAGTGGAAGATTTTTTGGATGATTGGCGTTTTGTTGGTATTAAGGTGTTCAACAAACGCTTGGATACCGCCTTCGTATTCGAAGTGATCCATTTTGTCTTCTTCGCGCTCATCAATTAGCTTAATTGATACACCTGAGTTCAAGAATGATAGCTCACGTAGACGCTTAGCTAAAATGTCGTAATGGAACTCGATGTTAGTGAAGGTTTCTTCACTCGGCCAGAAACGAATCTCTGTACCTGTTTTATCCGTGTCACCGATAACCGCTAGTGGCGCTTGAGGCTCACCGTGGCTGTAGGTTTGAGTGTGGATTTTGCCACCACGGTGGATAGTAAGAGTAACTTGCTTAGAAAGTGCGTTAACTACTGAAACACCAACACCGTGCAGACCACCAGATACCTTGTACGAGTTATCATCGAACTTACCACCAGCGTGAAGAACCGTCATGATTACTTCTGCTGCTGATACGTTTTCTTCTGGGTGCAATTCTGTTGGAATACCACGGCCGTCATCGCTTACAGACACAGAACTATCTTCATGGATAGTTACAATGATGTCATTACAGTGACCAGCTAGCGCTTCATCAATAGAGTTATCTACCACCTCAAAAACCATGTGGTGCAGACCGGTACCATCATCCGTGTCGCCAATGTACATTCCAGGACGCTTACGTACCGCATCCAGACCCTTCAGTACTTTAATACTCGATGAATCGTAATTATCTGACATAGTTACTCTCTGACTAATTATCCTTGCTCTATTTTGCCATGTTCCACATGAAACATCCTGCTATTTTCGTCATGCATATCTGCAATCTGATCAGCGGTAATAGAGCTTACAAAAACTTGAGCCTGGGTCGCCTTCAAACACTCAGCAAGACGTGCTCGGCGTTGGCTATCTAATTCGGAAGCGAAGTCATCTATTAAATAGATGCACTGCTTACCTGTCATTTGAGTGAGGTGTTGCCCTTGTGCTACTCGTAGCGCGCACACCATCAACTTCAATTGACCTCGTGACAAGACATCTTCCACTGGAGTGCCGTTCACTTTTATCTTCAGATCCGCTTTGTTGGGTCCACTAAAGGTGTAACCAAGTTGCTGATCCCTTTCAAAATTCTTTTCTAATATCTCGGCGTATGGGGTGTCTTTGTCCCAGCCACGATAATAGTTAATCTTTATCTCAAACTCAGGAAGGAAGGTCGCACAGATCTCTTCGGCGACTTCTTTGAGCTGATCAACGTAGGTGGCACGCCACTGACTGATGCTTTCAGCTAAACGGGCCAGTTCTTGGTCCCAATAGCTCAGCTCTCGATAGTGGGTTGCCGTTTTCAATAAGGCGTTTCGCTGCTTATTGAGGCGCTTTACCCTGCCCCACGCATCATAAAAGCCCGACTCACTGTGGAAGACTCCCCAATCAATGAATGCTCGGCGATGCTTAGGTCCATCTGTCAGTAAATCAAACCCTTCGGGGTGAATCAACTGCAAAGGTAAGACTTGAGCTAACTGAGCCAACTTTTGCCCAGTTTGACCGCTTATTTTAACCTCTGTCGTGCCATCGCGCTGCTTATTAATGCCAATTGGCAGCTCAAATTGATCCGAGGTCATAAAACGGCCGTGTACAAACAGCTCACTACACTCGTTTTGTATGATACGACCGGTAAGTGAACTCTTGAATGAGCGACCGTGTCCGAGCAGATACACCGCTTCAAGGACGCTGGTTTTGCCGCTTCCGTTAGCCCCTATAAGAAAGTTAAAGCCTGATGACGGTTGAATGTCACAGGCTTCAATATTTCTAAACTGCTTAACGATTAAGCGCGATAAAGGCATAACGTCTTCATATTAATCTTCAATCACGACTCGGTAGGTCAACATGGGGCAGCTTATAAGCGAATTGGCATAACAACGTACATCGCGCTGTCATCTTGTGCGTTCTCAATAAGAGCACTCGCATTGGCGTCTGACATTGAGATACGAACCTGTTCACAACGCAGTGTGTTCAGAACATCCAATACGTAGCTTACGTTAAAGCCAATCTCTAGAGCATCACCGTCGAAGTTAACATCGAGTACTTCTTCTGCTTCTTCTTGCTCTGGGTTGTTCGCGGTAATACGCATCTCGCTATCCGCAAGATTAACGCGAACACCACGGAATTTTTCATTCGATAGAATCGCAGCACGAGAAAATGCTGAACGTAATTCATCACAGCCAGCTTCAAGTGTCTTGGTGGTATTTTGCGGCATTACGCGGCGATAATCAGGGAAACGACCATCTACTAACTTAGAAGTGAAGACATAGTTGTTCACTTCCGCACGCACGTTAGAGTTACCGATTTGTAGTGTTACTGGCTGTTCAGGTGCATCCAATAGCTTCACTAGCTCTTGCACACCTTTACGAGGAACAATGATCTGCTTCTGAGCAAAATCCGCACCCAGTTGTGCTTGAGATACTGCCATACGGTGACCATCGGTCGCCACGCTGCGCAGGATAGAGCCTTCAATCTCAAACAACATACCGTTGAGGTAGTAACGAACATCTTGGTTCGCCATTGAGAATTGCGTTTTCTCGATAAGACCGCGAAGTTCAGCTTGTGTCACTGACACTTCAACTTCACTGCTCCAGTCTTCAATATTAGGAAAATCTGCCGCAGGTAATGTTGCTAATGAGAAGCGGCTACGACCAGAGCGAACCTGAATACGGTCACCATCCAATACCACAGTGATCACTGAGTTATCTGGTAATCCACGGCAGATATCTAGGAATTTACGTGAAGGTACGGTAATGCTGCCCGCTTCGAAATCACCTTCAAGCGTTACACGGCTGATCAGTTCAACTTCTAGATCCGTCGCTGTCATCGACAACACGTTATCTTCTACTTTAATCAGTAGGTTTCCTAGAATTGGAAGCGTTGGCCTGCCACCGAGTGCGCCAGATACTTGTTGTAATGGCTTAATCAGGTGACTACGTTCAATGGTAAATTTCATATCTTGCTCTTACGGTCTAAATGGCACTGCGTAATAGTACGTGGCCAAGATTCTGCTTATTAAGGTTAAGAATACTGTGTATTAAGAAGAAAGGGTACGAATCAGGTTCGAATAATCTTCTTTAATGTCGTGGCTCTCTTCACGCAGCTGAGCAATCTTACGACAAGCATGCAGTACCGTCGTGTGGTCACGACCACCGAATGCATCGCCAATCTCAGGCAAGCTGTGGTTTGTTAGCTCTTTCGCCAGTGCCATCGCCAATTGGCGTGGACGAGCAACAGAACGAGAACGACGCTTAGACAATAGATCAGCGACTTTGATTTTGTAGTACTCGGCTACTGTCTTTTGAATGTTATCAATAGTGACCAGTTTTTCTTGCAGTGCAAGTAGGTCACGCAGTGCTTCACGCACGAAGTCAATCGTGATCGGACGGCCAGTGAAGTTTGCATTGGCAATAACACGGTTCAATGCGCCTTCCAGCTCACGAACGTTAGAGCGCAGGCGCTTGGCAATAAAGAACGCCACTTCATCCGCAAGGTGAATTTGGTGGTCTTCTGCTTTCTTCATCAAGATCGCAACACGCGTCTCAAGCTCTGGCGGCTCAATCGCAACCGTCAAACCCCAGCCGAAGCGAGATTTAAGACGATCCTCTACCCCGTTGATCTCTTTTGGATAACGGTCAGACGTTAGGATGATCTGTTGGTTACCTTCAAGCAGCGCGTTAAAGGTATGGAAGAACTCTTCTTGAGAACGCTCTTTATTGGCAAAAAATTGGATGTCATCGATAAGCAATGCGTCAACACTACGGTAGTAGCGCTTAAATTCTTCGATCGCGTTGTTTTGCAGGGCCTTTACCATATCCTGAACAAAACGTTCTGAGTGCATGTAAACCACTTTCGCATTTGGCTTATTATCAACAATGGCGTTACCCACCGCATGCAACAAGTGCGTTTTACCTAAACCAGTGCCGCCGTATAGGAACAACGGGTTGTAGGCTGTTCCTGGGTTATCAGAAACCTGACGTGCCGCAGCCAAACCCAGTTGGTTCGACTTACCTTCAACAAAGTTATTGAACTTATGTTTTGGGTTCACGTTTGAGCGGTGATTCAAATCAACCGCGACAGGCTCTTCATCACGCCAAATATTATGGACAGGCTTGCGAGCTTGTAATTGCGCAGGTGCTGATGACTCAGCGGCCACATCGGCTGCAGTACGAGTCTGAGTCGGTGCTGGTGTCGCAGGCTTTGGTGCAATCACACGCTTGCTTCCCACTTCAAAATGAAGATGTGGGATATCGTTGCCGCAATATTCTTGCAGCAAACGGTTAATGCTATTTAGATACTTATCACGAACCCAATCGAGTACGAAACGGTTCGGTGCAAATAGAGTTAGAGTATTGTCATTGAGCTCCGCTTGTAACGGACGAACCCACATACTGAATTCTGTAGCTGGTAACTCTTCTTGAAGCTGTTGCAAACACTGCAACCAAAGCGAAGATGACAC